>SMNH02000004.1 GCA_006383075.2 Kordia sp. TARA_039_SRF | reverse complement strand
TACTTTTTTGATTGGAAACAAGAAAAGCAATTTGAAATTTATAAACTATGTATTCGTGGTTCGAGCGATATACTTGGTTTAATTTCGTTAGAAAGAATTCCAAGTGAATGGCGTGTGCATATTCGGTTATTGACGGTTTCTGTAGAAAACAAAGGGAAACATAAAAAATTCGATAACATTGCTGGAAACTTAATTACATTCGCTGCTAAAATTGCTACCATAGAATATGCTGAATTGGCTTGTGTTTCGCTTCGTCCAAAAACTGAAATCGCACAGCATTACATTACAAAGTACAATTTTATGGCTACAGGAATGACGCTAAGTATTGAAATGCCTGAAATTATAAACTTGATAAACCAATATTCTCATGACTGATAAAAACAAACATACAACAAACCTAGATTCTGAATTTGGAGTGGACAGTCGGTATGCTTCTCATAAAGAATATCAGTCGGAAGCTACGGCGTTGATGGAAGCGCGTTTGCAGCGTATGAAAGGTTTGTCAAATAGTCAAATCGTTCATGCGAAGTTGTTACAATTAAAATTGCAAATGCAGGAATTCATCAAACAGCCCGTCAATGAAGCAAAGCCTTATTTTTCCATGTTTTTGCAACAATATATTGATGCATTATACTCCAAGCGTGCTGTTTTTGCAAAAGACATTGGCATTACGCCTGTGCAGTTAAGTCAAGTTATTAACAATCATCGGGCGCCACAAGATGATTTTATTTTAAAGTTGATGATACATTCCGAGCGTATGTATAAAGAAGTGAGTCCGTTTCCCGAAGCACTTTGGTATCAAGTGTATTTCCATGGAAAATTATGCAATATGCTAGCGACACAGCAACAATGGCAATCTAAGTTGGCTAAAGAGGTGTATGTTAGTGAGCCGAGTGTTAGGTATGGAAAAAGGAAGAAGTAATTATGTAATTTGAGATTATTCCACTTCCTTAATCTCAATCTCATACAAATTCGTAAACAATTCAAAAACCTGTTCAGCTTCACTTTGTCGAACGGAAATGGTGATGCGACAATCTAGTTCTAGTTTTTGTGTGATAATGTCTAAGTTTCGCTCTTTGATGACACGCATGACTTTGTTCATGTTTTTGTAATCAAAGATGAGTAAATACTCAATATTGATAGTTTTTTCAATAATTTCAGCAGCTTCCAACGCTAGTTGCGCGCCAGTTCTGTATGCGTTTATCAATCCGCCAACACCTAATTTGGTTCCGCCAAAATAACGTACAACTACAATCAAAATGTTAGTAACATCAAACGACTGAATTTGTCCGTAAATCGGCATTCCTGCACTGTTAGAAGGTTCGCCGTCGTCATTGGCACGAAAACGAAATGGTTCACTTTTTCCCAATTGCCACGCGTAACACCAATGTCGCGCCGAATGATGACTTTTCTTCAAATCTTCCAAATGTGACTTGATATCGTCTTCATTCAAAACAGGAAAAGCGTAGCCAAAGAATTTGCTATTTCGGTCTTTAAACAGTACTTCTTCCGAAGGTTTTTCAATGGTTTTATAGGTGTCTTTTGCTTCCAATAGTAACAATTATGATTTACGCCGAAACTGCAATCATCAAAATACTTATAATCGCGATGATGATTCCAATCCAGTTTTTTGGGATGAGTTTTTCTTTAAACAAAATGATTCCAAAGATAGTAGAAAGCATCACAATTGCCACATTGTTGATAGGAAAAACGGTAGAACTATCTCCTAAATTCTCAGGTCGTAAGGCTTTTAATAGGAATATAATCGAATAGAAATTCGGTATTCCCAATACAATCCCTCCTAAAATCGTTTTTCCGTTAATATTTACATCATGTCGAATAATTGCAACTACAATTCCAATAAAAAAAGCGCAAGCAAAAACCGCCGCTGAAAAAATGGGCACTTCGCCTTCTGCTAAATATTTGGTTTCTATGTGTTTGATGGCTGTATCAATGATTCCTGAACCTAAAAATAATAGGATAGGGAAGAGGAGTTTTTTTCTGTCAAAAGTGCTACCATCGTTTTTTACGGTTGTTAAATAAACCGCTAATAAGGCTAAAATGATGCCTGCAATTTTTAAAAGGCTTAATTTTTCTTGATACACAATTACCGCAAAAATCACGGGAATGACTACCGACATTTTACTTGCCACGGATGCTGTGGAAAGTCCGTTGCGCTGTGCTGTCGTTGCCATGACCATAAAAATTGAGATAAACAAAAAACCTAAAATAACGGCACCACCAATCCATGGTTTTTGTGTAATTTCAACGAGTGTTGTGCCATTTCCGTAAAAGAAAAATCCGCAAGAAAAAGCAACTACATAATTAACAATAATTGCTTGAAACGTGTTGATTCGATATTTATCAAATAATTTAAAAATGACAAATAATAAACTAGAAATAAGAACACTAAGCGCTAAGTAAATCAAAATAACGATTTTTTATGTGTGAATACATCTACGATATCTTCCTTGCCTGGAATTAAATTCCATGTGTGAATTCCGAGCGAAGCGGCTGTTTCGGTATTCTCTTTCGTGTCGTCAATAAAGATGGTTTCTTCGGGTTGTAAATTGTTTTCCTGCAACACAAATTCGTAAATATTCGCGTCAGGTTTGCGCAAGTGAATTTCGTGCGAGAGATAGAATTTTTCAAAACAGTTTTTAAATTCCGTATACAACTCCATTCCCCAATCTTGTTGAATCCACGAAATGTGTAAATCGTTGGTATTGCTCAAAATAAACAGTCGGTAGTTGTTGTCTGTTGCTAGTTTTTTGATGAATTCCATACGATGTTGTGGAAAATCGAGTAAAATAGCATTCCAAGCATCAATTAATTCATTTTTAGTTGCTTGTGGGAATTGTGTGTGATAAAAATCGACAAACTCGTCCGTTGTTATCAATCCTTTTTCATACGCTTGATTTTTGGAAACCATTTCTGGCGTAAAATCCGTAATGCCTAACTTTAACAACTCACGATTGGTCGCGGCTTTGTCCAAATTGATAAAGATATCTCCGTAATCGAAAATTATATTTTTAATCATTCGTATAGATTTCTAAAATGTCGTCCGTACTATTTTTTTGCGATTGTAATTTTCCTGAAATTGTTGGTGCTTCAATTCCTTGTTGAAAAGTAGTTTTTCCCGTAAAAACGCGCGCTTCGTCCCATAAATTAGCATCAATAAACGTTTGCAAGGTTTGCTTTCCACCTTCAATAATGACCGATTGCAAATTGTGACGATACAAAACATCACAGATTTGTTGTGCTAAATTTTCTGAAAAATCAATGATTTCAAAGATGCGATTTTCACTAGAAACTTGTTCTTTTTCAGTCAATACGATGGTCTTTATGCTTTCGTCAAAAAGTGCATATTCTTTTGGAATTCGCAAACTTCTGTCCAACACAATTCGCACAGGATTTTTTCCATGCCAATCACGAGTATTAAGTTTGGGATTGTCTGTAATTGCGGTGTTTGTTCCAACCAAAATCGCCGCTTCTTCACTGCGCCATTTGTGTACTAACTGACGCGAATAGGTGTTGGTAATCCAATTGGGTTGTACCAAATCGCTTTCGTTTCGAATCTTATCAATAAAACCATCTTGCGTCTGCGCCCATTTTAAAATAATATACGGACGTTTGTGCTGATGAAAGGTGAAAAATCGTTTGTTAGAAGCGACACATTCGTCTTTTAAAACATCCAAAACAACTTCACAACCAGCATCTTTTAACTTTTGAATGCCACGTCCGGCGACTTTTGCAAACGGATCAATTGTGCCAATAACCACTTTCGGAATTTGATGTTTGATAATCAAATCGCTGCACGGCGGCGTTTTTCCAAAATGACTACACGGTTCTAGCGATACATAAATAGTAGCTTCTTTTAACAACGATTTGTCTTTTACAGCAGCAATCGCGTTGACTTCTGCATGATTTCCGCCATACGCACTCGTAAAGCCTTCGCCAATAATCACGTCATTATGCACAATCACTGCACCAACGGACGGATTGGGCATGGCAGCAGGCAAACCATTTGCAGCCAACTGTAAGCAGCGGTTCATATATGTTTCGTGCGCTAGTGCCATTCTGTTTTTAAGTTGTGTTTATTTATTCTTGTTGACAAAATATTTCTAGTTATAAAAAACAGTTGTCATGTTAGTTTTGAAAGATACTTTTTCCTGTAAAATTCATCCAAAATCAGTATCTTCACGGCATCGCAAAACTACGTAATTTCTATTTGAAGCGAATACAAAATGAGTCAAGAATTCTACCAAGATCAAACATTTACACAAATTGATTATACGCAACAAGCGTTTCCAAAAGGCGAATACGACCATTGCACGTTTGTCAATTGCAAGTTTAAAGCAGTTGATATGGCAGCGATGACGTTTTTGGAATGTACGTTTGATACGTGCGATTTGACCAATGCTAAAATAAAAAGTACGTCGTTTAATGAAGTCGATTTTGTGAATTGTAAGCTGTTAGGTGTCGATTTTAGTGTGTGTAATGATTTTATGTTTTCAGTCACTTTTGATGATTGTAATTTGGAATTGACTTCCTTTGCGGGATTGTCCATGAAGCAAACAAAATTCAGTGCGTCAAGCTTAAAGAATGTAGATTTTACAGAAACAAATTTGGAAAGTGCTGTTTTTGACGATTGTGATTTGAAATCGGCTACTTTTGACCATACCAATTTAGAAAAAGCAGATTTTACGTCGGCGCGAAATTACACGATGAATCCAGCAGAAAATCAGCTCAAAAAGGCAAAGTTTTCCCGTGAAGAAATTCATGGATTATTGACGAAACACGATATCATTATACACTAAATAGATAAATCATTTAATCATTCAATCTTTTAATATTTCAATTAAAACATATGATTATCAGAGAAATACAACTACAAGACAACGCAATAATGGCAGCGTGCATTCGCTCGGTGATTCCTGAGTTTGATATGCCAAAAGTGGGAACGGCGTACGAAGATCCAGAAACGGACGCGATGTACGAAGCCTATCAAGGCGAACGCGAAGTGTATTATGTGATTGAAGAAGATGGAGAAGTGCTTGGCGGCGCGGGAATTAAGCAATTGCGTGACAATCACGACAATGTATGTGAATTGCAAAAAATGTATTTTTTCTCCAAAACCAGAGGAAAAGGCTATGGTAAAAAGTTGTTTGCAAAGTGTTTGGAAGCCGCAAAAGCATTTGGCTATACGCAATGTTACATAGAATCATCACCAAAATTTAAAGCCGCCATTCATATTTACGAAGACTTCGGATTTAAGCATTTAGACAAGCCACTTGGTGCGACGGGACATTATTCCTGTGATGTTTGGATGTTGAAGGAATTGTAGGTGTTAGATTTTGGGTTTTGGGTGTTTGGTGTTGGGTTTTAGGAGTTTCTAACAAACAACACTTCGGCAAGCTCAGGGTAAACAAAAAACAAAAAACAAATAACAAAGATTGCTACTAAAAGATATACAAGACATATTTCACAAAGAATTGGACGACATCTACGGAAAAAATGAAGTAGATAGTTTCTTTTTTATGCTGACCGAAAGTTATTTTGGTGTAGCGCGATTTGCGTTGGTGTTGACGCCAGATTTTGTCATCACGAAAGACCAAGAATCATTGCTATTTGAGGCGTTGAGTGAATTGAAATTAGAAAAACCGATTCAACATATTCTGGGAAAAGCACATTTTTACGGATTGGAATTTTTGGTGAATGAACACACGTTGATTCCACGCCCAGAAACGGAAGAATTGGTGGACATGATGTTGCGTAATGTAAAAAATAATCCAAAAAAAGAAACGCTTCGAATTTTGGATATTGGCACAGGAAGCGGCTGCATTGCGATTTCATTACAAAAACATTTGCCTAACGCACGTGTATATGCTTTGGATGTTTCTGAAAAGGCACTATACGTTGCTAAAAAAAATGCTAAAACAAATCAAGTTTCGGTTCAATTTGCACAAGCAGATGTGTTATCATTACAAGATTTGAATGTGTTTGATGAAGCCGATTTGCAGTTTGACATCATTGTGTCGAATCCGCCGTATGTGCGCAATTTGGAAAAAGCGGAAATGCAAAAAAATGTATTGGAATACGAGCCCAATCTCGCTTTGTTTGTCGCAGACGACAATCCGCTGATTTTTTATGATACAATTGCCAATCTCGCGAAAGCACATCTTGTAAATGAAGGAAGTTTGTATTTTGAAATCAATCAGTATTTAGGACAAGAAATGAAGCATCTGTTAGAAGAAAAAGGTTTTTCAAACGTAATGATTCATAAAGATACTTTTGGAGTTAACCGAATTGCTGTAGCTTTTAATTAGTATTGAGTATTGAGATGTTAGTATTTAGACTTTCTATCAAGAAACACTTCGGTAAGCTCGGTATAATTATCGAGAATAGTTGTGAATTTCAAGTACTTCTCGATACATTTTTCTTTCAGAAAAACACTCGAAGTGACGTATCAAGATTTAAATAAAAAAACATGAAAAGTATTGCTATTTATTGTGGGAGTAGTTTAGGAAACGATTCAAAAACTGTGTCGGATGCTGCTGAATTGGGAAAGAAACTCGCCGAAGAAGACATTACCATGATTTATGGTGGTTCTAAAATTGGGATTATGGGAACTGTTGCAAATGCAGTGTTGGAGCATGGAGGAGAAGTGATTGGTGTGATTCCAGAGTTTTTAAAAACTAAAGAAGTCGCGCATACAAACATTACCGAATTGCACATTACACAAACCATGGTTGAGCGGAAACTCAAAATGATTGCTTTAGCCGAAGGTTTTATTGCATTGCCTGGCGGATTTGGTACGATGGAAGAACTTTTTGAAGTGATTACCGCGTTGCAATTGGCGCAAATGACGCATCCTGTCGCAATATTGAACAGTAATGGTTATTACGATGAACTCATAGCTATGATGCATACGATGATGCGGAAAAAACTCTTAAAAGAAGAAAATTTCAACATGTTGATTATAGAAACGGATATTTCTACCTTATTGGAGCGCATGAAAAATTTTGTTCCCAAAGCAACACCCAAATGGTTGACACAGAAATAGAAGTTTCGTGTAGTAATCTAATGTATAACTGTTTTTAAGATTATTCTTCCACTTTTCTCAAACTACGCATACGTGCCAGTCTGTA
Organism: Kordia sp. TARA_039_SRF; assembly: GCA_006383075.2. Classification (GTDB taxonomy): domain Bacteria; phylum Bacteroidota; class Bacteroidia; order Flavobacteriales; family Flavobacteriaceae; genus Kordia. The sequence goes on along the minus strand of SMNH02000004.1, from coordinate 422,393 downwards.
ACGATTTCCGAGTAAAACGGCTGTAATTCTGACCGTATACGGATTGTCATTGTGTGTAAATGCGAGTTTGCCCATACAAACTTTTATGCCGCCTTCGTCTTCTTCTTCAAACGAATAATCAGTGAATTGAATGTTAGCAAAAGTTAAATCGGCTTTGTGTGCGCGTTCTTTTATGCGATTGTAATCGCGTCCCATTCTATCTTTATACTCAATGCTTTTTTGGCGCTCTATATTTTTTATGGTTCGCTCATCAAGCGTTTCTGCATTTTGTTTTACGAAGTCTTTTACTTCTTCGAGAGTTAAAATAGTATTGACATACTTATTTTTGGTTATATTGTCAAAATCTTTCAAAATATTAAAAGCATATGTTCCAATATCTTCTGCAGTTGACACGCCTTTTGATGTTTCGCATGATACGAAAAGAAGTACGATTAGTGAAACGCACGTAAGTTGTAATTTTTTCATTTAAAAAGTGCTAAAGGTTAATGTTTAAAGATACTTAAAATACAGACACATCAAAGTTTTTCATTTGATTGAAAATACATCAACTATTCCACACGCTGCAATCCGCCCAAACCGAGCAATCCTGAAGTATTCAAATCGGTAATCCAATACACGCCAACGCTAAAATCTTCTTCGTTGTGTTTAAAAAACAAGGTTCCATGATTGAGCGTCATACTACGGTTTCTGGATGTTTGGTATTTATAATCAACAAATTCTGTATTTTCCCAACGAATGTAGTTGTTTTCAGAATCAAGAATGATGTTATCATAAATATCGCTAATATCAGCTTGATACGCTTCGTTGGTCATTTCGGCAATTTTAGGAATCAATTTATTGCCTTCTTTTATGTTTTGAACCATATTTTTAAGTTCTTTCAACGAAACAAATTTGGTGTAAAAAGTTTCTTTTGACAAGGTATCAAGCGTTTGCAAGGTTTGAAACACATGTTTCCCCACATTTTGATGCGAGACATAATTGGATTCGCAAGCTGTAAAAAAACTCGCAATACTAAGACAAATTAAGAAGTATATTTTTTTCATGTATAGAATTATTGCTTTCGCACAGGTTCAATATTCGATAAATTAAATAAACGTTGTTCATTGTTAAAATGAAGAGAAACAATCTTGGTGACAAACTTCTTTCCATCGTAATCAAAAGCCACAAAACCATCTTGAAACGTAACGCCACTTTCGTCGCGCTCAGTGTATGGATATTCTCTAAAGGTAATTGCTGACCAATCAATGTTAAAACGTTTTCCCGATTCTGTAATCATTTCATACGCTTGTTGCAGTCGGATGTTGTGGGTTTCTTGTGAAACATTCGTTACCGCCTTTCTAAAAGTTGCTTCTACTGTGGTATCTTTTGCAAACTCGCGTAATTCTTTTAACGTTATAAAATGTGAGTTAAATTCTTCTTGCGAAAGCGTGTCCATTTTTTGGAGCAATTCAAAGGTATACGTTCCTATCAACGCTTCGGGTTTTGGCTGTGACGAGCAGGAAACAAGCAACAGCAGGCAAATACTAAAAGTGGTTGCGAAAAAGGATTTCTTCATTACGAACAATTTATGAAATGAGCTTAAATTTTTTTGGATGCACTAATATAAACTCTTTTACAGAAAGATAGTTTTCTAGTTCTTTTGGAATGATAATTTTTCCGTTTCCCGTAAAAACATTATAATCAAAACTCTTAATAACAATTTCATTCGCTTTAATTTGTGTGGATTCAATTTCGTGGGTTGGAAACTGTTGACTCATTTTTGCGCCATACCTCACTTCTTGGCGATTGTTGGCAAATTGATTCATCATATTCAAAGCGCCAGTAGCAACAATCTTTTTTACGTTTTTTTCTGAAACATAAAAAACGGTCTCTTCGGCTATATTTTTCAGTTGGAAAAAAGATGCGATATAAATTCCTATCGCAATCACTGAAAACATTAACAAAAGCGGGAGCATGATGACGGTGTGTACATGATAACTATACGTAAACCAAAACATGAGAAGTAAAAACACACTCATGAAGATAGCAATCATGGTAAAGTTTCGTTTTCTCGTTCGATTTACAAAACTGTTTATGCGCGATTCACTGATTTTATAAGCTTTTTCAGGATGATTCATTCAAAATTATCTCTTAATTAAAAGCTCTAAAATACTAAAAAAGACATGACTATTCGGCAATATTTTGCTGAATTCCATTCAAAGTCTTAAACGCCAAATCATCAATATTTTCCGCATCTGTTGTAAACGTAATTGTAATGGTTTGATTTGGTAATACATCAAAGAAATTATCTGAAAAATGTCCTTCGGCGTTGGTGTACAAGAAAACATCTTTTTGTAATGTTTGTGCAGAAACTTCAATGTGGAATCCACCATCAATTTTGGTGACTTTCGTCGAAATTTTTTCTTTAGGAAGCTTCAACTCTTTTGGTTTTACCATGTAATGCAGCGACGTACTATTATATTCAGAATCATCGGTTGTTACGGTAACTTTTACAACTGTAGAAACCGCATCAGGTTGATATTGATCGATTCCAGTACTAAAAATTTCTTTTGCGGAATTGGCTTCAATAGTAATAGAATCTTTAACATTTCCTTGCACATTTCCTTCAAAATCTAAAAACTGATACTCAACTAGACCTTTTTTTGTAATGAGTTTGTCTGAAACTACATGTATGCTTAACGTATCTTCCGCAATAGTAGAAGAAATTAACACATCTTCAAAAGACTTTTTCGCTTTGTAATGCAAGGCTTTCCAATTGCCCATAAAATCAATGCTCGACCATGAAACGACTGGCCAACAATCGTTCAATTGCCAGTATAAACTTCCCATGCAATATGGCATGGCGCGGCGTTCGGCTTCCATACCCATCGTCATTCCTTTGGCTTGTGTGAGTTGACTCATATACACATAATCGTCTCCCGAAGTCGGTACAGGATAATCACGTGCCATATATTCACGAATCAGCTTGAAACCTCTCGGATGCTTTTGATGCGTGATGTAACTATCATGATTGATGCTGATGCTATCTTCTCCTGTAAAATAACGAATGGCTTCATACGATGGAAAAGATTGAAAGCCGAATTCGCTCATAAAACGCGGTACTTTTTGCTCAAAACGCTCAAAAGGCAATGCATCATGCCAAACGCCCCAATCGTGCGCATCTCCTTCAAATTGGAACTTCGGATTGCCACGTCCGTAACTCGGTGAACTTTCCCAATAATCAATCGACGGATTGTAGGTAGCAACTGTTTCTGGCAGAATTCTGTTAAATACTTTGATATAATCATCCCAAATCTGCTTTTTTTGCGCTTCCGTTTTGTCCGTTTGCCAGCCCCAACGGTGCCAAGCTTCGTTGTTTTCGTTATTTCCACACCAAAGTGCTAGTGAAGCGTGTTTTCGCAAACGCTTTACTTGTTCTATCGCTTCTTGCTGTACGTTTTCTAAAAAGGCTTTGTCACCAGGATACATCGCGCAAGCAAACATAAAATCTTGCCACACTAAAATTCCTTTTTCATCACATAATTCATAAAAAATATCATTTTCATAAATACCGCCGCCCCAAACGCGTAACATATTCATGTTGGCGTCTTTGACATCGTTTAATAGCTTTTTATAATGCGTATCCGTTACTTTGTCTTGCATGCTGTGTTGCGGAATGTAATTGGCACCTTTCATAAATACAGGCACGCCATTGAGCTTGAAATAAAACGTTTCTCCCAAAGCATCTTTGTCACGAATCAATTCAATAGTTCGCAGTCCAACTTTTGTATTTTGTTGTCCTTTGGTTTCGTTTCCTAGTTTTAGTGTTGTTTCAAACGTATACAAATGTGGTTCGCCCAAATTATGTGTCCACCAACGTTTCGGGTTTCGAATTCGGATACGCGTCGCATAGGTATGTGTTCCTTTGTAAATTGGGAATTCGACCGTGTGTGTGAATTCTTTATTTTTTACTTCAAACGAAGCATTTTCAACGTCTTTATTGGCGGTAATGGTATATTCCACACTGATAGAAGCTAAGGAATCGGTGAGCGATTCTTGCTTAAAAAAGACATCTTCCAACTTTACATCATTCCACGACGTAACTTTGATAGGTTTCCATATTCCAGAGGTATTTACAATAGGTCCCCAATCCCAGCCGTACTGAAATTGTGCTTTTCGGGTAAAAACGCGCGGACCTGGCGGCAATACATAATCTAATTTTCCAGCTTCTTTTTCTTCATGAATACTCGTTTTAAAAAAGCGGATATACATGGCATTGTCTTTTTTTGCAAGAGGTTTAATGTCAAATGTCCATGTTCGGAAGGCATTGTTGGTTTTGCCGAGTAAGGAGTCGTTGAGGTAAATGGCGACATAGGTGTCCAAACCTTCAAATTCGAGTTCAATATTAGATTTTTCTAGCGTTTTTTCATCAAGCGTGAAAGTGGTTTTGTATTCCCAGTCGCGTGTAGGAACCCATTGTACATTCAATTCGTTTGAACCTAAAAAAGGATTCGGAATTTTATCATGCGCCAGTAAATCTGAATAGACATTTCCTGGAACCGTTGCCGTATTCCAAACCGTATCTTTTGCTGATTTGAATTCCCAGTTTTCGTGAAGTGTCGTAATGGTTGGTTCATCGTTTTTGGCACAACTCAACACGAGCAATGCTAGTAATAGTGTGTAATATTTAGTCATCTTTGGATTGAATGCGTTGGAGAATTTGTCTAATTTTTTCAGGATTGGAAACCGCGATATGTGTGTCTGAAACGAGTTTTTGACTGTTCATGCTAATTTTTGGTGTCGGAATGGTTTGATGCGATTGTATTGCCGAACAATGAATTTCTGTAAAACCATGTTCTTTAAAAAGACCTACATTTTCAGGATTGATACCGCTGCCAGGCATTACAACTAAGTCGTTACCAGCAATTTCTTGTAATTCTTTTAATACGGCAATTCCTTTTTCGGCGGAACTTTCTTGTCCAGAAGTCAATACACGATTTGCTTTCAACGAGATTAACTCTTTGATGGCGTTTTTGGGATTTGGTGTCCAATCAAACGCTCTATGAAACGTGAATGATAATGGTTTTGATAACTGAATCAATTCGTTTGTTCTTTCCAAATCGATAGTGAAATCATCGCGTAATATTCCAGAAACGATACCAGCACAGCCTAATTCTTTACACAATTCAATATTCGTTTTCATAATTTCAAATTCCGCATTCGAATAGGTAAAATCGCCACTTCTCGGACGAATTAATACATGCACAGGAATTGATAGTTTGTTCATCACTTTTTTCAGGAATCCGTACGAAGGTGTAATGCCACCAACAGCCAATTCGGAGCATAGTTCCACACGCTGCGCACCTGCTGTTTCAGCATGTATGGCAGATTGATAGGAGTTTGTACAGATTTCTAACGTCATTTTATGAAATGTTGAGTTTTGAATTTTAGATGTTGAATTGTTATCTGTTGTTAGTTGTTAGTTGTTAGTTGTCAGTTGTCAGTTGTCTGTTATTTTAATTTCGAGTATAACTTCAACTTCATTTTCAAAGATATCATTTATAAATTGTTTCTGTTTTGCATTATTATGCAATTGTTGATATGATTTTTTAGAATTTGTAGATATTTTAGGAATGATGTAGGTAAGTTATGCTTAGCGATTCGCAGGTTGTATTTTATTAATTAGATAATCTTTAAACCAATAATCGAATTCTGGTGTATTGATATGTGTTAAAACTTCTTCCCAACTTATTTTTCTAAATGTTCCTTTATCGGATTTTAAGGCGTTTTCAAACTTGTGTAGTTTGTTTTTGTTTTTATCAAAAAATAGTTTGTTTAGTCCTAGGTTTACCAATTCGAAGTTTTTTCCATTGCTTAGTTTTGAAACAAATGCCCAGTTTCTCGCTAACTCGTAGTGACCGCTTTCAATTATTTCATTTTTATCAAAATCATTGATTATGTAGTTTTCAAACTTTTCCTTTTTATTAGAAATTTCATTTGAACTTAAATATTTTACCTCTATAAAAACCAATGTATCTTTAAGATTGATTATTACATCAGGTTCCGTTCTCATTGATTCACTTTCGTTAAAAGAGTTTGATGTCGTTATAAAGTTTTCAATAAGATTTGAATTGGGTTTAGGAGGATAAATGCATGTTCCCCATAAATAAATTTCAACATCAGTTTCTTTACTTTTTATGTTCATTATTTTAAGTAAATTTTGTAACTGATTGGTAACCACAAAATAGTTGAAAAAGCTCCAAGTCAAAGCATCTTCAGAAGTTGAAAATCCGAACTTATTTTTTTTGTTTTTACGGTTGATTTCATTCATTGAATTATCTAGTGAGAATTCCAAGCCTTCTCTTACTAATTCAGGAACATTGTGTAGATAGTTTTTGTAAATTATTGTTGGCTTATTGTTTGAATTTGAAAAACCAACTTCACATTTTTCACAACGTCTTAGGCAATCATCATACGAAGAAGCTCGTTTTTTTACTTCTTCTTTTGGAGACACTACTTCACCACAACTAGGACATTTAATTCTTGATAAAGACATTTTTTAAGTCATTTATAAACTAACAATCTTGACAAGAATAGAAGCTAAGTTATTAATCTTTATCTATAAATGTTTTTGTAATTATGATTGTTAAAGTTTATCGTAAGCTACAACACTGCCAATATACATTTTTTCTTACAGAACTTAAAATCGACATTTTATTTTTTAAGAAACTTAAGTGTAGTTGTGTTTGGTTGGTGTACATCTTTTAATGTTATGAAATATAATCCAGAGTTGAGATTAGATATATTGAGACTAGACGTAGTGATTCCTTTCTTTATTAAAACTCCATTTATTGAATATATTTTGTACGTTTTCTTTGAATCATTTACAAAATTGAGCATATCAATCACAGGATTGGGATATATTACAGTGCTGTCAATTTCGCCATAGTCTGTAACTCCTAATGTGGTAGTGTCTGGGCATCCTGTTGTGGTTGGAGTAAATGTTACAACTCCAACATTGATGTTGTCTAAGCCATGGTAAATACTGTTTTCTATTTCATTCAAATCGTTTGTACACCAGCAATTATTTGATACGTCTTGACCACTATATGTACTTGTGTTTTCAACGTTGTAAATAGTATTGTTACACACTGTATTGTTACTAAATGTTGCTACAGGATTGTTGCCTGTTATTTTTAATCCGATAGAATTGTTTTTAATCGTATTATTTGTCATAGAAGAAGCTTCACTGCCTCCGCTAAAACTTTGCTGCAATCCAATATTGTTAAATATAAAAGTATTGTTCTGAATGGTTGAAGTATTACCCGTAAGACCAATTTCAGAATTCCCTTCAAAAGTACAGGAGTTTACATTGCTTTCTGTCAATTCGGCGCCAATTCTGTTGTTGATAAACATACAATTTGTCAACGTTACTTCTTCATAAAAATTTGCAATTCCTTTATCATTACTTTTAAATGTTACAGTATCCATTGTAATAGGAAATTGAACAGATCCTCCATTAACTTTAATAGCGTTATTGTTAAACTGAAAAATAGCATTTTTAATACTACTAGCAGTGTTAATCTGATTATATCTTAAAGCCGTATCTGCATATTCCATCTGTACATAATCTAAGATGCATGTGGCGTTATATTCTAGATTGACTTCTCTCCAAGAACCCGGTTGAGGATTAGATTCGTTGGATGTAAAAGTAATAATGTCAGTACTATTTCCAACAGCTATAAGTGAGCCTTGTATGCGCAATTGTACATTAGAATCAAACTTTACAACAACACCTGGTTCAATGGTTAATGTATTGCTTCCAAAAATAACCGTATCACCTGTTAATATGTAAGGGCTGTTTTGAAGTGTCCAATTCGTATCTTGATTTATTCCTCCACTAATAGTTGTCTGTCCTGACGCAATTATGGTCATTAAAAATAGGCATGCGTAAAGTACTTTTTTTATCATTTCTCTTTTTTATGGCTCGTTCATGAATAAAAAAGGCTTTACTCATAACGTGTTTATTTTTTCGCAAATGTATATTAAAGATTATACTTAAACAATAAATTTGTTAGGAGGTGTCAAGACGCTAAATATATTCAGAAATTTCATAAATATATTGAGAAATTAAGATGCTGGTTTTGTTGATAAAAAGATGTTAATTGATTAGTAAATATCTGCTTTCAGTTATTTTAATTTTGAGTTCGAGTTTAACTTTAAGTTTATTTTCAAAGAAGTAGTTCTCTATTGCAACACAATTAGGGCGTGAAATCTAATTTCTGTAAAACTAAATTAAGTAGACCAATCTTCTTTTTTTCCGCGAACGCGATCAGTGAAAGTAGAAATATCAATTTCTTCTGAACCAAATCTTTCAATAAATCGCTCAGATATTAACTTAATCCATCTCGTATTGGTTTGTATATCCATTCCTTCAGCTTCAATTACGTCCATAGCAAAATCTTCTGCATAATAATAGTCCATTTTAGAAATTCGATTTATGTCGTCCACGGGAATACAAAATCCCCATTTGACACAAAGGTCAGCAAGTAGGTATTGCAATTCTCGCTCCATCGGAGGCATATTTTTTGGTACTTTAAAACCCATAAGTAAGCTTAACTAAAAGATATTTTAACGTCAGTTCGAAATAAAGTTATTAAAAAAAATCAGTTATTTATCCTCTTGATTTGTTTGTAGTAAAGACATACGTAGGCTCTTTACAATGACAACAATACATTACTGAACTGACTTGATAGCTTTTATTGAATCTAATTTTAGATGTGATTGTTTTTTGATGTCGTCAATCCGTTTCAAGTTGATACTATGTTCTTCTTTTAAGTACAATTTAATTAATTGTTAAATTCATCACTCAACATGGTAAAATATAAAACGCATCATATCGAATCTAGGCGAGATAAAAAAAGTATTTCACGAATAACGAACACCTAAAACCCAACACCCAATACCAAAAACCTATCTAACCACAATCTCATCCAAAAACGTCCACGCTTTATTTCCTGCGCCTTGTCTGCCATCGGGAATAGTGCCGTAGTTTGGAATAAAAATTTCAATATGCTTTGTTGTAATATTGTTGAGTTGAAACGTATGCGGAATCAACGTACTATCTTTTTGTGGAAGTTGATTGATTTGATGCAGCGTTCTGCCATCTTCTGCATTCACATAACTAATCCCGATTTCCTTTGGTGCATAAATCCACTGTCCATTGGCATTGTAAAAACGTGTGGAAATCGTTTTGATTTCTGTGGGTTTGTCAAATTCAATCGTAATTGTGACATCTTTTCCCCAAAAGCCCAACCATTCTTTATCGCCGTAACGGGTGTCGCTTCCCGAAATTCCATTTATTAATCCCGCTTTACCACTTCCAGCGTAAGCTTTATTCGGTTCAGGTTTTAAAGTGATGTTTGCGCCAACCGCTTTATGTTTGTTGAATTTTAATGTAAAATCACGTCCTAATTTTTCTTTTTCATCAAACACGGCAGCTTTTAAAATGGTAGATTTCTCAATAGGAATCGGTTGTGTGTAGATGGGTGACGTTATTATTGGAGACGATGCATCAGTAGTGTAGCGAATGGTTTTGTCTTTAATGACCGTTTGTAAATCAAACACCATTTGCTGGTCTTTTTTCACAATTTCACCTTCAATCTCATACAAATGATTGGCATAATTCACATTTTGCGCATCCAAACGCTTATGGAAATGCGACAAACGATACGCAAAATCTTGATAATCTCGTTTAAACGGATTCGACCATATAACTTCTGCCATCGCAATTGCTCTTGGAAATGCCATATATTCTACATGTTCAGGCGAAGTAATATATTCCGTCCACACATTTCCTTGTGCGCCCAATACAAACTTTTCTTCTTCTTTGGACAATTCTTTCGGAATCGGGTTGAAGCTATACACTTTCTCCAATGGCAAATAACCACCAATCGCCAACGGTTCATCCGCATTATCCGATTGGTAATAATCAAAATAACAATGCGAAGTCGGTGTCAAAATCACGTTATGTCCCGATTTTGCTGCTTCTACCGCGCCGTTGACGCCGCGCCATGACATCACGGTTGCATTCGGAGCCAAACCGCCTTCTAAAATTTCATCCCAACCAATAATCTGCTTGCCTTTACTATTGATGTATTTTTCCATACGCGCAATAAAATAACTCTGCAAACCGTGTTCGTCTTTCAGATTTTCTTTTCGGATGAGTTCCTGACAGTGTTCACAAGCTTTCCAACGAGTTTTTGGCGCTTCATCTCCGCCAATATGAATGTATCTTCCTGGAAATAAAGGCATGACTTCATCCAATACATTTTCTAAAAACGTAAAAGTTTCTTTGGACGGACAGTAAATATCCTCAAAAACACCCCATTTCGAGGCTACATCAATGTTTTCTCCTGTGCAACCCAATTCTGGATACGCCGCAATCGCCGCTTGTGCATGTCCAGGCATTTCAATTTCGGGAATGACTGTAATATAGCGCTCAGCAGCGTAGTTTACAATATCTTTGACTTCCGCTTGCGTGTAAAATCCGCCATACTTTTTACCATCAAATTCTTGTGGAAAATCGTTGTAATGGCCAATCAAAGTTTCTTTACGAAACGCCGCAACCTCTTGTAATTTCGGGTATTTCTTAATCTCAATGCGCCAACCTTGATCGTCGGTTAAATGCCAATGAAAGGTGTTCATCTTTAGCTGCGAAAGCAAATCAATATACTTTTTAATAAAATCTACCGAAAAGAAATGACGCGATACATCTAAATGCATGCCGCGATACACAAAACGCGGTGCATCTTTTACAACAGCATTCTGTAACGAAATTTCAGAATTTACAACCATTTTATTCTCTATGGAAGGCGGAAAAAACTGTCGCAAGGTCTGAAATGCATAAAAAGCACCTTTCTTAGTTTTTGCTTTAATAGTAATGCTAGAAGCATCAATATGCAATTCATAACCTTCGTCGTTTTCAATGTGTGCATCAAGTGTAAAATTGATTGTTTTTGTGTTTGAGTTGTCGTGTAGTTTCAGGCTGTAGCCTAATTTTTCTTTGAGATATGTATTGAAAAATTCCGCCACAGCGACCAAACCTTCATCTGCTTGAAGCGAAACATTTTTATCCAATACAAAAACACCTTCATGTATAGTAAATTCATTTGGAATTGGGATAATATGTGGTCTCACAGGCGGTTGAGGTTTTGAGCAACTGATAACACAAAGGAAAATTATGATTTTGAAAAAAAAAGTACTTCTCATTTTAGTATATTAGTTGCCATAAATTTAGGAATCTATTTAATGAAACTTCAACACAACGCCCTTTTTATTGTCATTTTGCTACTTTTTAGCTGTAAGAATGATGAAAAAATACCAATCGCACAAAAAGATACAGCTCTAATCAACTACGTAAATCCGTTTATTGGAACGGGCGGACACGGACATACCTATCCTGGTGCCACCATGCCTTTCGGGATGATGCAACTCAGTCCAGATACACGTTTAGACGGTTGGGACGGTTGCTCTGGCTATCACTATTCTGACGAATATATTTACGGTTTTTCGCATACGCATTTGAGCGGAACTGGCGTTTCGGACTATGGAGATATTTTATTGATGCCAACGAATAAAGTTGTTTTAAACAATGGCGCAGACGGCAAAGAAGGCTACCGAGCGCATTTTTCACATGACAATGAAGTTGCTGAAGCAGGCTATTACAAAGTACATTTAGACAGTACCAATATTGACGTAGAATTGACCGTTTCTGAACGAAGTGGTTTGCACAAATACACATTTCCTTCGGCAGAAAATCAAGTGGTAATTTTAGATTTGATACATCGTGATAAATTGTTGTCAGGCGAAATAAATTTTGTTTCTGAAACCGAAATAAGCGGTCACCGACATTCCGAAGCTTGGGCAACCAATCAGAAGTTATTTTATTACATAAAAATTTCGCATCCGATAAAAGATTGGGATGTATTGCGTGAAGTAGCTCCTATACAAACAGGCTTGAAATTGAAGAATCCAAACAATGAACCAGTGATTGTAAAAATTGGAATCTCCGCAGTAGATGTAGAAGGCGCAAAGAAAAATTTGGAAGCTGAAATAGGCGACAAGTCGTTTGAAGAAGTAAAGAAGATTGCGCAAGAAACGTGGGAGCAACAACTCGAAAAGATTGTAATAGAAAGTGATGATGAAGATTATAAAACCAACTTTTATACGGCTTTATACCATACGATGCTAGCGCCGAATTTGTATCAAGATGTGGACGGACGTTATCGTGATATGGATTTGGAAATTCACGAATCGAAAGAACATACACATTATACGGTTTTCTCCTTGTGGGATACCTATCGCGCGGCGCATCCGTTGTATACAATTATTGAGCAAGAACGTACGAATGATTTCATCAAAACCTTTATCAAAAAATACGAATCGGGCGGAATTATGCCGATTTGGGATTTGTCTGCGAATTATACAGGTTGTATGATTGGCTATCACGCCGTTCCTGTGATTGCAGATGCGTATCTGAAAGGCATTCGTGACTATGACGCAGAAAAAGCATTTGAAGCGATGAAACACAGTGCTACGCGTGATAAATTGGGTTTGGACTCTTATAAAAGCATCGGATTTATTCCTGTAGAAAAAGAATCAGAATCCGTTTCCAAAACCTTAGAATACGCGTATGATGATTGGACGATTGCCCAAATGGCAAAAGCAATGGACAAGACAGAAGATTATAAAAACTATATCCAACGTGCGCAGTATTATAAAAATGTATTTGACCCAGAAACGCAGTTTATGCGCGGACGTTTTCGCAATACATGGTTTGCTCCGTTTGATCCGTACGAAGTGAATTTTAACTACACGGAAGCCAACTCATGGCAGTACAGTTTTTATGTGCCGCAGGATGTTTCAGGCTTTATTAATTTGTTAGGAGGAAAAGACAAGTTGGAATCACAATTGGACAAATTATTCACTGCAAAGCAAGAAACTTCGGGACGTAATCAAGCAGATATCACAGGATTGATTGGTCAATATGCGCATGGAAACGAGCCGAGTCACCACATGGCATATTTGTACAATTTCATCAACAAACCTGCAAAAACACAGGAATATGTGCATCAAATTTTAACCACTTTATACAAAAACGAACCTGATGGCGTTTCAGGAAATGAAGATTGTGGACAAATGAGCGCGTGGTATGTGTTGAGTAGTTTAGGATTTTATTCTGTGACGCCAGGAAGCAACGAATACATCATTGGAACGCCTTTGTTTGATAAAGCAACCATCAATTTGGAAAATGGTAAAACGTTTACGATTGTTGCGAAAAATCTATCGAAAGATCACAAATACATCAAATCGGCAACGTTAAACGGTAAAAAGCATTCCAAAACCTATCTCAATCATCAAGACATTATGAATGGCGGAACGTTGGTTTTTGAAATGAACGATACTGCAACCAATTGGGGAACAGAAGATACCGATATTCCCGTGACAGAAATCACAGAACACAAAATTGTGCCGCCGCCGTTTATTGCCAAAGGAGATATTGCGTTTAAAGAATCTACAGAAGTTACCTTACAAACGGTTGATACAAATGCTAAGATTTTTTACCGCTTGCAAGGATATCACCAAGCTGCAAAACTTCCTTTTATTCAATATATGCAACCATTTAAAGTTTCTGCAAAAAGTACTGTAGAAGTGTATGCGCAGCGTGGCGACGAAAAAAGTTCCATCATTTCGACAGAGTTCTTTAAAATAGATCCAAATCTTAAAATAAAGCTAGAAACCGAATACGCCAACCAATACAATGCAGGCGGGAATAATGCGCTGATTGACGGAATTTTAGGAACGGAAGACTTCCGCACAGGAACTTGGCAAGGCTATTTTGACTCAGATGTGATTGCTACGGTCGATTTGGGCAAAGTAAAACCTATCAATACCATTCAGGTGAACTTTTTGGAAGACCAGAAAAGCTGGATTTTCCTCCCAACCGAAGTGGAATGTTATGTGAGTGATAATCCAAACCGATTCTACAAATCGTTACCAAAACAACAATTTGACGTCACAACTCCGACGGAAGGAGCGAGTATCAAAAATGTAACGTTTGACATGAAAGGGTATAGCGCGCGTTATGTGAAAATTGTCGCAAAAAAACTCGGCGTATTACCAGAATGGCATTTGGGGTATCAACACGACGGTCGCTCGTGGTTGTTTGTGGATGAGATTGAGATAAAATAATATGACTTTGATAAAACAATCATTGTTTTGTAAAAAAAGTGTCAAATCGAGCATTATCGTAGATACCGAGCGTAGCTTACGAGATTCTTTTTGAAGACAGAGTAGACAATACTTCTCGACTGCGCTCGAAGTGACAAAAGTGAAATAGTATCAAAAGAAGTAAAAATACGATTGACGGTTTTTCAGATTATTCAGTTAATTTGAAATGTTTGAAAAGCAGTCGTTAAAAATAACAACATGAAACGAAGAAAGTTTATTCAAAATGCTGCTTTAACAAGTTTAGGTCTTACGGTAGGTTCAGCTTTTAACGCTTGTGCGGATGGTGACAAATCCAAAGAAAAAGCAGCGGCAACAAAGGTTACCTCGGACGTAAAACCGAGCACGCCAATGGTAATTGCAACGTGGAATGTGCCAAATGCAACGGCAAAAGCTTGGGAAGTATTGCAAGCAGGAAAATCTGCTTTAGATGCCGTAGAACAAGGTGTGATGGTGGAAGAAGCTGATGAAAAAAATCAATCGGTTGGAAAAGGCGGTTTGCCCGACAGAGATGGAAATGTAACGCTTGATGCGTGCATCATGAACAAACACGGTGATTATGGCGCGGTAGTGTGTATTGAAAACATCAAACACCCAATTTCGGTAGCTCGAAAAGTGATGGAAGATACGCCGCATGTACTCTTAGCAGGAAACGGCGCGAAGCAATTTGCGATAGAAAGTGGTTTTACACCTGAAAACTTACTGACAGAGTCGTCCAAAAAAGCGTGGGAAGCATGGAAAGTAAAGTCAGAATACAAACCGATAATCAACATAGAAAATCACGATACGATTGGTATGTTAGCAATTGACAAAAATGGTGATATTTCAGGCGCGTGTACCACAAGTGGATTGTCCTATAAAATGCAAGGAAGAGTAGGCGATTCTGCCATCATCGGTTCAGGATTGTTTGTAGACAATGAAGTCGGTGGTGCTACAGCAACAGGAATGGGCGAAGAAGTTCTGAAAACCGTAGGAAGTTTTTTGATAGTAGAGTTGATGCGACAAGGAAAATCGCCGCAAGAAGCTTGTGAAGAAGCGGTAAAACGTGTGGTAAAGAAAAGTCCAAATTACAAGGATTTTCAAGTTGGGTATATCGCTGTCAACAAAAAAGGAGAAACAGGTGCGTATTGCATTCACGAATGGTTCAATTACACCACCAATCAAGATGGTGAAAACGTAAATCATAAATCGGATTTTTATGCGAAAGGGAATTAGAGAATAGGAATTAGAACTTTTCTCTTATTTATTTTTTCACTAACAACCAACAACCAAGTTAAAAAGTGATGAGTTAAGAGCGACAAATAGACGAATAACGAATAACGAATAACGAATAACGAAGTTAAAAATGTAAAATAAAAAACCGCTAAATATAAAATGTAAAAGTATTTTCACCTAACACCTAACACCTAACACCTAACACCTAACACCTAACACCTAACACCTAACACTCAACACCCAAAACCCAAAAAAAATGACCACCAACAAATCATACAAAAGCGCCTTTATATTCTTAACTACGTTATTTTTCCTTTGGGGATTTATTACGATTCTAGTAGATAGCCTAGTACCTCGAATCAAAGATGTATTTGAAATGTCTTATGGACGAACTATTTTAGTGCAATCAGCATTCTTTATTGCCTTTTTTGTGGTATCGTTGCCAGCAGGTTGGTTACTAACACGTGTTGGTTACAAAAAAGGAATTGTAATAGGTTTGGTAATTATGGCTATTGGTTGTTTGTTCTTCTATCCAGCATCAGAATATCGAAGTTTTGTTGTATTTATGGTTGGATATTTTACACTAGCAAGTGGAATTACTGTATTGCAAGTAGCGGCAAATCCGTATGTTGCTCTATTAGGTTCAGAAGATGGAGCATCAAGTCGTTTAAATTTATCGCAAGCGTTCAACTCTTTAGGAACCACAATTGCACCAATTGTCGGGGCTTTATTTTTATTGAGTGATTCAGTTAAAAGTTCAAAAGAAATTGAAGCATTATCTGAGGTAGAAAAAGTAAACTATTATGCGGCTGAAGCTGAAACTGTTCAAATTCCATTTTTCTTTATTGCAGCATTTATCGGACTACTCGCACTGATATTTACTTTTGTTAAATTGCCAACAGTTGTACAAAATAGTCCAAAAGGCGGTTATTTTTCCTTATTGAAAAATAAAAAAATGTTACTCGGAGCCTTGGGTATTTTTGTTTATGTAGGAGCAGAAGTAGCGATTGGAAGTAGTTTTTTAGTAAATTATTTTGAAAGTATGAATTTAGGAGCTATTGTTGCTGCGAATGATACAATGATGAGTATTGCTAACACAATTGCAAGTATTTTTAATAAGACTTTTTCCGATTCCGATCCAAAATCACTACTCGGTATATTTATCACATTTTATTGGGGCGGTGCGATGATTGGTCGCTTTGTAGGTGCATATTTGACAAAAATCATTTCACCTGCAAAAGTACTAAGCATCTTTGCTATTTTGGCAATAACAATGGTTGCAATATCAATCTCAACCGTAGGGTTAATTTCTATGTGGTCAATGATAGCTGTCGGATTGTTCAATTCTATAATGTTCCCAACCATTTTCACGTTGAGTTTGGAAGGTTTAGGAGAACTTAAAGCACAGGCTTCTGGATTGTTGTGTATGGCAATTGTGGGTGGTGCTGTGATTCCATTTATTTTCGGAAATTTAATTGATGTTTCAGGGTTCAAGATTGCGTTTTTGCTACCAATCGGATGCTATGCGTACATCATGTATTATGGTTATACCAAACGAAAAGCTACCATTACGGGATAATTTCAAAAATCATATTGAAACCATTGTATAGTTTGCTATATTTGTTATGAGACCTCTATAACATTTATACTTCATGAGCAACATTCAAGAGAAATTGAACGCTTTGCGCGATGAATTACGCGAACACAATTACAATTATTACATTTTAGATAACGCAACGATTTCCGATTACGAGTTTGATATGAAACTCAAAGAATTGCAGGAATTAGAAGCAAAACATCCCGAATTTCAGGATCCGAATTCACCAACATTGCGTGTTGGTGGACAAATCACGAAAAATTTTAACACGGTTACACATGAATATCGCATGTATTCGTTGGACAATTCGTATTCGAAAGAAGATTTACTCGATTGGGAAAAGCGAATTCATAAGATTCTAGGCGTGGAAACAGTAGCATATACTTGCGAGTTGAAGTATGACGGCGCTTCTATGAATTTGACGTATGAAGATGGTGTGTTGGTTCGCGCTGTGACGCGTGGTGATGGATTTCAAGGTGATGAGGTGACAAATAATATCAAAACCATCAACACAGTTCCACTGCGATTGAAAGGCGATTATCCGCCAAAGTTTGATATTCGTGGCGAGATTATTCTTCCGCTTGACGGATTTAAAAAAATGAACGAAGAACGCGTTGCCAATGGCGAAGAACCATACATGAATCCACGAAATACCGCTTCTGGAAGTTTAAAATTACAAGACAGCAGCGAAGTGGCAAAACGTCCGTTGGAATGCTTGTTATACAGCTTAAAAGGCGAAAAACTCCCAATTTCTACACAGTTTGAAAGTCTACAAAAAGCACGCGAATGGGGATTTAAAGTGCCCACCGTAGCAAAAGTTGCTAAAAACGTAGATGAAATTTTAGAATTTGTCAATCACTGGGAAAATCACCGTCATGAATTGGAATATGAAATTGATGGTGTGGTGATTAAAGTAAACAATCTGCAATACCAAGATGAATTGGGATATACGTCCAAAGCGCCACGTTGGGCAATGGCGTATAAGTTTAAAGCCGAACAAGCAAGTACTATTTTGAATGAAATTACCTATCAAGTGGGACGTACGGGCGCTATTACACCTGTAGCCAATTTAGAACCTGTGTTGCTCGCGGGAACAACCGTAAAACGTGCTTCGTTACACAATGCTGATCAAATTGCAAAACTGGATATTCGTGAACGCGATACCGTTTTTGTAGAAAAAGGTGGTGAAATCATTCCGAAAATTGTCGGTGTTAATTTTGATTTGCGTCCAGCGGATTCTACCGAAACAGTGTATGCAACGCATTGCCCAGAATGCGATACGCCATTAGAGCGAAAAGAAGGCGAAGCACAACATTATTGCCCAAATGTCACAGGTTGTACGCCACAAATTGTTGGGCGAATTCAGCATTTTATTTCGCGCAAAGCGATGGATATTGAGGGTTTAGGCGGAGAAACCGTAGCGTTGTTAGTTAAAGAAGGATTGATCAATAATTACGCAGATTTATACGAATTGACCAAAGAACAAATTATTCCGCTAGAGCGTATGGCAGAAAAGAGTGCAGAGAATTTGGTCAATGGTATTGAAGCATCTAAAAAGATACCATTTGAGCGTGTTTTGTATGCTTTAGGAATTCGATATGTAGGAGAAACCGTAGCTAAAAAATTAGCAAAACATTACAAATCTATTGATGCACTTATGAACGCTTCGTCGGATGATTTAGTGGTAGTCGACGAAATAGGAGTGAAGATCGCCGAAAGTGTAGCGCAATTTTTCTCAGAAGACGCTAATTTGCAACTTATTGAACGTTTAAAAGCACATGGCGTTCAATTGGAGTTTTCGGCAGCGCAACTTGAAGGATTGACAGATACACTTGCGGGAAAATCGTTTGTAGTTTCTGGCGTATTTGAAAAAGTGTCGCGAAACGAATTGAAAAAACTAATAGAAAACAACGGAGGAAAAGTATCTTCTTCCATTTCTTCTAAAACCTCGTATGTGGTTGCGGGAGATAAAATGGGACCTAGCAAACGGGAAAAGGCAGAGAAATTAAATATTACCATTTTAACCGAAGATGCGTTTCTGAGTATGATAGAATGAACCTAACAAAACCAACACATATAGCTTTTGTAATTGCTTCGGCAATTACAATACTTGTGGCTATATTTTTGGAGAAGTTTTATTTGATTTATGTACAGCCTTTTACAGTACTCACCATTTTAATTATCTATTTTACCGAAAAAAAAGAACCGACAAGCGTTTTATATATTTTATCACAAATCATTGGTTTGATTGGTGGAATTTTGTTGATTTTGGGAATGCGCGATTATTTAAAGGCAGTTTCGGTACTGTTTTCATTGTTCTATATTATTTATTTACGCTTGATGTATGTGCGCAACGAAATGTCGAAGCCCGAAGTGCGGACGTATATCTATTTAATTCTACTTTCTGTTCCTATTTTATACATTTATTATGTGTTGATAAAAACAATTTCTTCAGAGCTTAAAAATGTTGTTATTTACTTTAGTTGTTTGATGTTTTTTATGCTGAGCTACATTTTTACAGCACTTTATTACTATTTAAAAGATAAAAAATCAACCAATTTGTGGATGTTAATTGCTGCCATGAATTTAGGGTTTATGAACATTCTTATTGGCTTGAATGAGTTGTATATGTATGAAACTATATTTACCGTTATTATCACATTTTGTAGTGTTTGTATACAGATTTTTGTGTTAAAATTTATGCTGAATGAAGATAAGGAAGATGTAAACTTGCTGAATATAACTGACGAATGAGATACAACGCAATTTTATATCCTGTATTTTTTGTGGTTGCTTTGTGTTTGTTAGTAACCGCATTTTTTGTGGAAAAGTCAGACTTGGTTTATCTGTATCCGCTTCCCGTGTTGATTATATTAGGAATTTATTTGCTAGAAGAAAAAAAGGAACTGCTAAGTTTTTTATATATTCTATCTTTAGTCATAATCATTTTTGGCGGTATTTTTTTACTATTAGGATTGCGCGAATATGTTTCAGAGGTATCTATTCTCTTCTCGTTTTTTTATATTTTTTTGATGCGATTGATGTATGTAAAAAATCGAAAACAAGAAAAACAGAAAATAGTATACTACCGTTTGGTACTTATTGTATTGCCTGTTATTTATATATACGACAGTGTAATGCGTTTGATTTACGATGAAATTAAAAACACTATTATATACTTTTCAGTATTGATTGTATTAATACTAGCCTACATTATTTTAGCACTGTATTATTATATGCGAAACAAGCACCAAATCAATCTTTGGATGCTAATTATGGCATGTAATCTTGGTTTGATGAACATTATCATCATGCTAAATGAATTGTATGTATCTGAAAAAATTTTAACTGTTACAGCACTTTTTTGCTATTGCATGATGCTCTATTTTTCATTAAAATTTATGTTGGAAGATGATGAGAATGTTGTGAGCAATATTGTTGATTAAATATATTAAAAACAAACTTATAGTGCATAACCCTAGAACTATTGATTAATGAACCTACAAAAAATTCTTAGTGCTCTTTACTTCTCTCTAATGATTTTAGATGGTTTGGCAATTGTGTATCCAAATATCATAGCGCGACAATATATTACCTATTTACCGCTCCCAGTTTTGATGCTTTTGTATTTTTTCTCCATGAAAAAAATTAATTGGAATTACACATTTGCTTTAATGGCGACTTTTGTGGGAATCATCTTTTTCAAAACAGTTTCGTATTATAAAATGGCGCTTGTATTTTATACAATAGGAACTTTGCTGTATGTGATGATGACTTTAAAAAGTACTGTGGAAATATCAATAAAAACTATTTTTAAAGCAGCGATTCCATTTCTCTTTGTGTACTTAGTTCCTTTGTTTTCGTACTATGATGTCATAAAAATGGACATTTTCAACTATATTTTAGCATATGTTTTTTCAGTGGGCTTGCTATTTTTTATCTCTGTATTAATTTATGTGCACAAGCGTACTAAAGCAAATTTATGGTTACTTATCTCAGGAATTGTATTTGCTATTTCAACCATTATTAATGGGTACTATCTTTTTAAAAATCAATTGATAACGATACGCGTTTGTGTTATTTTTGCTTTTCTTTTTATGCATTACGCGATGTATCGTCATGTGATTTTTCAAGAAAGAGAAGGAAATGCATCTTAAAATTCATCAGCGAACTTTTACATAAGTATAGGATTTCTATGTAGAAATAAGTTACTTTGCGCAGTAATGAAAAAGATTGCCAAGTTTTTAGTTATTCTTCTTATCTGTATTGCTAGTATAGATTTTTTATGGTTTTTTTTTCCTGATTATATATCAAGAAAATATGGCATAGTCCTTACTATTCCCGCAATTACTCTTTGCTATTTTTTACACGAAGTAAAAAACCATAGCTACTTATTGGCTTTAGGCGCGTTTATGTTTGCAGATTATCTGTTCTTTGTTGAAAAAAGTCTAGCAAATGGCATGATAAGCAGTGGCGTTGCCCTTTCTATTTATGGAATTATTGTATTAAAACAATCGCATTATATTTCTACGCGACTGTTATTGATAAGTACCATACCATTTTTAATTGTATACATACTTCCTTTTTATTTTTTCATTGATGAAATACGAGATGCTATTTTTGGTGAAGTAATTTTCCACACGTTTGCTATTGGATACTTCGCATTTATGTCTACGATGGTGTATTTAAGCCACAAATCAAGGGTGACGCAAAATCTATTGTTAGCGGGACTTTCCACAGGAGTAATGGGCGTTTTATTTGGGATATATTTATTCGTAGATCGAAAACCAATCTATGCGCTAATTGCAAATATGGTATTTATATTTTCGCATTACCATATGTGGAAATACATAATCCTAAAAGACGCTACTGAAAAAGACGAAGTAGATGAATAATAGTCACTGAATTGTGAAGTGTAGTTTTAAGAGTTATTAGTGTCAAATCCACAAAAAACAAACAACGAATAATAAAAAAACACTTCGACAGGTTTAGTGTAAAAATTAAACTATAATCGACTTTCCATTAGCGATGACATTTTTAGCATCGTCAAAGTAAAAATCAACTCTTCCCACGTAAATTCCATACGCACCAACTTGATTGACCAATACAGATTCTCCAACGCTGTTCTTTTCAATCGTAGGTTTTGGTAAAAATGTATGTGTATGTCCACCAATGATCAAGTCGATGTCTTTGGTAGCTCGTGCCAATTTCAAGTCTGAAGGACGCTCAGGGTTTCGCTTATAATGATAACCAATATGTGATAAGCAAATCACCAAATCGCACTTTTCTTCTTCTTTCAAAATACGACTCATCTCTTGCGCAGTTTCAATCGGGTCATTATATACCGTTTCCTTGTACATGCGTTTGTCTACCAAGCCTTCTAGCTTTACGCCCAAACCGAAAATTCCAATCTTAACACCATCTTTTACAAAAATCTTATATGGTTTAACGTGTGTGTCTAACACGGTATTTTTAAAATCGTAATTCGCAGAAACAAATTCAAAATTTGCATTTGGCAACTGCGCGTACAATCCGTCAATACTATTGTCAAAATCGTGATTTCCTATCGTTGCCAAATCGTATTGCATCATGCTCATTAGCTTAAACTCTAATTCGCCACCATAATAATTAAAATACGGCGTTCCTTGAAAAATATCGCCTGCGTCCAACAATAAAGTATTCGGGTTTTCCTTTCGGATATTCGCAATCAAACTCGCTCTACGCGCTGCGCCACCTTGATTTGGATTTCTAGGATGATCGGCGCCAAAAGGATCAATATGACTGTGTACGTCGTTGGTATGTAAAATGGTAATATGTTTTTTTGCTGAACTCGCTGTAAAACTTTGCAATGACAATCCGCCCATAGCCACAAAAGCACTAGATGCCAACGAATTTTGTATAAAATCTCTTCTTTTCATTTTTCTAAAATTATTGTTGAATAAATCTGCCATCCAAGCGTGCAGGAATGGTGTCGACACTTTTAAAATAATCAATCATGGCATTTCGAATCTTATAATCCAACACCTCTAATGTTTCTGGATTTTTCAAGAAATTCATTCGATCACCACCATTTTGTAGATAGTCAGAAGTGGCAACCGTATAAGTTTTGCCATCTTCAATCGGTTTTCCGTTAATCAGTGCTTCTGTTACTTTTTCGTTTGCATCTAACTTAATAGTTAATCCTGAAATAGGATGCGCACGTTTTGCTTCTGCCAAATAACGTATCATATTATGAATATTTTCCGAAGTCAATTCGGCCACTACAATCGAATTTTCAAAAGGCATCACATTAAAAGCAGTTTGCGTTTTGATAGGTCCTTTCGGAATTGGCGCGCGAATTCCTCCATGATTCAACAAGCAAATATCAATCGACTTTCCTGTTCGTTGTTTATACACAAGCTCACTTTGCGATTTTACCAAATCCGCCATTAAATTTCCAATGGTTGTTTCGAGTTCGCCATCGTTTTTATGCATGTCTTTTGGAGCGAAACTCAATACTTTATTCATATCTTCTTCAATACGCTCACGAAATGGTTTGATAAAATCTTCAATTTTTTGGTCAACCGCTAACGAATCGTTGATATTGATACGTTTACCTTCAATCTTTGACACACTTTGTTTTTCTTCGGCACACGAAATGGCTAAAAAAATGGTGAGTAACAGAACAATTTTTTTCATAAAAACTAAAATATGCGCCAAATTATAAAAAATACAAGATATCAGCATCGCGAATCACACTAAATAATTGTAAAACCACACACTTTTTTTGTGAATACTTGCCAAAAAACGACGCTTATTGTTAAAACTCAACGCTTATCAACTAATTTTTTTTAGCTCAAAAACTCCTTGTAAATTGCGGATAATCAATGTTCGTGAGGAAGAACAGGATTCGTAATTTTTTTAAATAGGAGAGAGGCGTACTGTAAAGTGTGTCTCTTTTTTTATGGAAAAAACAGTACTTTTGCCAAAGAACAAATTGTATGCATGTTTTTAAAAGGATTACAACGCAAATCAGCAAAGAAAGCGCTGACAAAAAAGCTACACAATACTACAACAAAAGAAATAGCAGCAACGCCTATTAAAATGGTCGGACTGATTGTAAATGCTGATGTAACAGTCAATTTTCAGCAAATTATTGATGCTTTGCAATTAAATGTTGTAGTTGAAGTGTTGTGTTTTCATAAAAATGAATCAAAAACACGCGAAGTAAACTACCCTGTTTTTTACGAAAAAGATTTTGGTTGGAAAGGAAAAGCAAAAACAGAAACATTACAGCAATTTTTAAACAAACCTTTTGATGTGTTGATAAGTTATTATAGTAACGATCATTTAGCATTGCAATTGGCATCAGGTTTGCAGCAAGCAAATTTAAAAATAGGAATCGAAGGAAGTAGTCAAGAAATTAACGATATCATCATTCAAACGAAAGAAGAAGACATCGCTACATTTTCAAAAGAACTACACAGATATTTACATATACTAAATAAATTATAATAATGAAGAAGTTCATCGGAACTGGAGTCGCATTAGTCACACCTTTTACAAAAGATACTTCGGTAGATACTATTGCATTGACAAACATTGTAAACCACGTCATTGATGGTGGCATTGAGTATTTAGTCGTTTTAGGAACTACCGCAGAAAATACAGTATTATCACCAGAAGAAAAACAGTTGGTGATTGATACGGTAGTAAAAGCCAATAATAAACGTTTGCCAATCGTTTTGGGAATCGGCGGAAACAATACGGCGGCTGTTATTGAAGAGTTGCAAACACGCGATTTGTCAGATATCGATGCTATTTTATCCGTTTCTCCATATTATAATAAACCTACGCAAGAAGGCATTTATCAGCACTTTAAAGCAGTTGCCACAGCGACAACTAAACCGATTATCATTTATAATGTTCCTGGAAGAACCGCAAGTAATATATTTCCACAAACCGTTATCCGATTGGCGAATGATTTTGACAATATTATTGGCGTAAAGGAAGCAGCAGGCGATATTGTACAAGCGATGCGATTGATAAAAGACACGCCTAAAGATTTCCTGATAATTTCGGGCGATGATATGATTACGCTACCAATGGTACAAGCTGGCGGCGCAGGTGTGATTTCGGTGATTGGGCAAGGTTATCCTAAAGAATTCTCAGAAATGGTACGTATGGCTTTGGCAGGAAAAATGAGGGAAGCCAACGAGCTCCATTACAAGCTAATGCCATCTATTGATTATATTTTTGAAGAAGGAAATCCAGCAGGGATTAAAGCGGTTTTTGAAATCTTGGGATTGTCTACCGCAATTGTACGATTGCCTTTGATAGAAGCATCTGCAACACTCAAAGAAAAGTTACGTACCTTTACGGAAGCATTGAATTCGTAACACATTAATGGCAAGAAAAGTAAAAGACCCTGGATTAGGAGAAGATTCCATTGTCATTGCCAAACGAATGGTCAACAAAGACGGTTCGTTTAACATTAGGCATTTAAACCGACAAAAAGGAATTTCTGCATTGTATGCGTATCTAGTCGACATCAGTTGGACACACTTTTTCTGCTTGGTGTTTTTAATGTATTTCATTCTAAATATGACCTTTGCCGCTATCTATGTGAGCATAGGTGTGGAATATATTTCGGTAGAACCACAGGGTTTTGTGATTGATTTTGTGAATGCTTTTTTCTTTTCATCGCAAACCATTACTACGTTAGGTTACGGAGCGATGGCGCCAACAAGTATTATTGCAGGAATCGTTTCTAGTTTTCAAGCGTTGATTGGATTGTTGAGTTTCTCATTCGTCACAGGATTATTGTACGGACGTTTTTCAAAGCCTAAAGCTTCAATTCGATTTAGTGATCATATTATTTGTCGTGAATTCAACGAAGGTCGAGCGTTAATGTTTCGTTTGATGAATAGCAAAAAAGACGTCATGATGAATCCGCGCGTAAAAGTCACGTTGGCGATAACAGAACCTGATAAAAAGCAAGGATACAAGCGTAATTTCTATCAGCTTTCGCTGGAAAGAGATCATATTACGTATTTGCCAACTACTTGGACGTTAGTACACGAAATTGACAAAAACTCGCCGCTAGATAAATTCTCTTCGGAAGAATTGCAAAAACTCAATGGCGAATTCCTCATCATGGTTTCTTATTATGACGAAGCCTTCAACGAAGATGTGTACAAATTACATTCCTACACCTTTGAAGAACTCAAAATGAATGTAGCTTTCGAAAAAGCTTTTTACTTTGACGAAGATGGATATACAGTGTTGGATCATCATAAAATTAGTGATACGAAGGAGATGTAGGTTTATTGTTTTCTACTTTCTGTATCATAAAATTATTATATTAATTTCATTATAACTATTACAAAAAGCGAAATAGAAATGAATAAAATGTCGAAAAACTATAATGAAAAGTTAATTAATTCATTAAATTTTGTAAATAAATTTTTAGATTCTTCAACATTTAATTTTATTGAAAAAATAGAGAAACAATCAAATTCAATAATTGAAAATTCAACTCACAGGCAATTATCATCACTAATTAGAATTCAAAAATCTTTTTTAAATCGTTATGAAAGATTATTGGAAGATCCTGAATTTCAATTTTTAATTATTGTTGATAATCATTATGAGGAAATCGAAAAGGAAAAAATATTTGAATTAGAAGAAATAGTAGAAAGAAAACTCAGTGCATATTTAGTCGATTATGAAGTTGAAAATATATGGAAAGGAGTTAACTATGCTCTAAAGAGTAATTTTTCTGAAAATCCGGATAGGGTTAGACATTTTTTAGTTTCATTAAGAACCATTCTTGAATATTCTTTGGAGCATATAATTGTTCCTAAAGAAAAAATTAAGGGTTCTGGTGAATTTAATGAAAAACTCAAGGCACATAAAAAAGAGCATCCAGAATCAACTAAAATTCCTAGAAAATTACGTTTAGAATATTTAGCAAATAAATTTGATTTCAAATTCAAAGAATTTTCTACAAGAGAAATAAATTTTATTAATGAACTTTATAAAAAAGCAAGTTATTTACATTCAAAAGATATAAGTTTTAAAGAAATTGATCTCAGAGTTCTTAAAAATCATGTTGGAATAACTCTATGGCTACTATTTTTTATTTACGAAGATGAAAGTGCTGAAAGCAGTATGATATAAAATCAAAATAAAATCCTAAATCCCACTCTAAACCGATAATTAAGAGCCAAATCAACAAATCAAGAAATTCACAAAAAACAAACAACAAAAAACAAACTAAAGAAATAGACCTTGAATCATTAAATTTTGAATTTTTGAATTGAGCGAAGCGAATCAAAAAAGTTAAATCCATGCTAAAGAATACCAAAAACAGATTTCTACTGTTATTTTAGCGTTCTTAAAAATGTTTTCATAATACATAATAAATACCTATTTTTGCCAGATGTTTAAAAATATGTCAAAATTTCTATACGTAATTCTAGCTGTTGCTACACTTGCTTCGTGCAGTGAATACCAAAAAGCTTTAAAATCGGAAGATGTTAAAGTAAAATATGAGCTTGCAGAGCGTTTGTACAATGAAAAAAAATTCAAAAAATCGAGCCGACTTTTTGAGCAAATTGTACCTAAATATAGAGGAAAGCCACAAGGAGAGCGCGTTACATATTTGTATGCACGTACCTTGTTTGAAATAGAGCAATACATCGTTTCAGGATATCAATTTGAGCGTTTTGTACGTTCATATCCAAAAAGTGACAGTACGCAAGTAGCTTCTTTCTATGAAGCAAAAAGCTATTACATGCAATCGCCTCGTTTCAGTATTGATCAAAGAGATACGTATACTGCCATTAACAAATTACAAGGATTCATCAACAATTATCCAGAGTCAGAATATTTGGATAAAGCCAATGAAATGGTAGATGAATTAACAACAAAAATTGAAAAGAAAGCATACGAAATCGCGAAACAATACAACACGATTTCAGATTACAAAGCTGCCATAAAAGCGACTGAAAACTTCCTTTCGGATTATCCTGGAACAGAATTCAGAGAAGATGCCATGTACTTAAAGCTAGACGCCATGTACAACTTAGCAATCCGAAGCTTTGAATCGCTTATGGAAGAACGTTTCAACGAAGCTGCCTCAGCTTACAAATCGTTGATGAAGTTTTATCCAGAATCAAAATACAAAGAAGAAGCCGACATTATTATGGCTTCCATTACTGAAGAATTAGCAAAATTTACAAAATAATACC
Source organism: Kordia sp. TARA_039_SRF (assembly GCA_006383075.2). GTDB lineage: Bacteria > Bacteroidota > Bacteroidia > Flavobacteriales > Flavobacteriaceae > Kordia. Next base: position 394,079 of record SMNH02000004.1, on the reverse strand, counting down.
TATGGTTGATATTAAAAACTTAGAAGCTCCAATCAGCACCAAAACTATCGAGAGAAATCAGTTTGATGCGCCAACAAACAACATTTACGAAGCTATTTCTGTTGTTGCAAAAAGAGCTGTTCAAATCAACTCTGAAATCAAAAAAGAATTGATTGAGAAATTAGATGAATTTGCTACGCACAACGATAGCTTAGAAGAAATCTTTGAAAACAAAGAGCAAATCGAAGTGTCTAAATTCTACGAAAAACTTCCAAAGCCACACGCAATTGCAGTGCAAGAATGGTTGGAAGACAAAATTTACTACCGTAACACCAAAGAAGAAGCCTAAACATGTCTATTTTAAGTGGCAAAAAAGTATTACTCGGCATCACTGCTGGCATTGCTGCTTACAAAACAGCTTCTTTAGTACGGTTATTCATCAAAGCAGGCGCCGAAGTCAAAGTGATTATGACGCCTGCTTCCAAAGACTTCATTACACCGTTAACACTATCTACCTTATCTAAAAATCCTGTGCATTCTTCGTTTACGAATGAAGAAGACGAAAATGCCGTATGGACAAATCATGTAGAGTTAGGATTATGGGCAGATTTTATGCTGATTGCACCTGCAACGGCAAACACACTGTCCAAAATGGTGTCAGGAAATAGCGATAACTTATTATTGGCAACCTATCTTTCTGCAAAATGTCCCGTGTATTTTGCGCCTGCGATGGATTTGGACATGTACAAACATCCGTCGACGACAAACTCCTTTGAACAGCTACAAAAATTTGGAAACATCATGATTCCTTCTGCCAGTGGCGAATTAGCAAGTGGTTTGGTGGGAAAAGGGCGTATGGCAGAACCTGAAGATATCATTTCCTTTATAGAAAAAGATATTTTAGGAAAACTTCCGTTACGCGGAAAAAAAATCATGATTACCGCAGGACCAACGTATGAAGCTATTGATCCTGTGCGATTTATTGGAAATCATTCTTCTGGAAAAATGGGCTATGAATTAGCACGTGCCGCAGCAAACTTAGGCGCTGAGGTAACGCTCATTGCAGGACCAAACAATCAACACTTAACACACGCCTCTGTAACAATTGTTGATGTTGTGAGTGCTGAAGATATGTACAATGCTGCACATAAAAGTTATCCAACGGCAGACATTGCCATTCTTTCTGCAGCAGTTGCCGATTTTAAACCAAAAGATATTGCCAATCAGAAAATAAAAAAGGCAGATGCTACGTTAGAAATAACGTTGGTCAAAACCAAAGACATTCTCGCTTCGTTAGGCGCTATCAAAAAATCACAGTTTTTAGTTGGTTTTGCGTTGGAAACGAATAACGAATTGGAAAACGCCAAAGGCAAATTGACACGCAAAAATTTAGACATGATTGTGCTCAATTCGCTCAACGATACAGGTGCCGGATTTGGAAAACCAACCAATAAAGTCACGATAATTGACAAAAAAATGAATACCTTAGCTTTTGGGTTAAAGTCGAAAGCCGAAGTAGCCATTGATATATTTAATGAAATTATAAAGCGAATCCATGCGTAATCTTGTTTTAAGCATTTTACTTTTAAGTGTAGTCACCTTTTCAACTGCACAAGAATTGAACTGTCGAATTACTGTTGATACTCAACAAGTCAATCAGACAAACCAGCAAATTTTCAAAACATTAGAACGTACGCTCAATGATTTTGTTAATAAAACGCAATGGACAAATAAAAATTACGGAACTACAGAGCGCATCAATTGTAGCATGCTGATTCAAGTGTCACAGTGGAATTCTGATGAATTTGTAGCAACGATTCAAGTACAATCTTCACGACCTATTTATAATTCGTCGTTTGAGTCGCCTGTATTCAATTTTAATGACCGACAATTTCGATTTATCTATCAAGAATTTCAGCCAATTGTATACAATCCCAATCAGTTTACGTCAAACTTAGTATCGGTAATCGCGTATTATGTCTATGTAATTTTAGGAATTGACGCTGATACGTTTTCGCTTCGTGGTGGATCAGATTATTACGCGCAAGCACAACAAATTGTGAATCTTTCGCAATCGAGTCCGTTTTTAGGATGGAAAGAAGCAGACGGAAACCGTACACGCTGGAGATTGTTAGACAATATGCTCAACAATACACACAAAGAATACAGAACGGTAATGTACAACTACCACAGAGTAGGATTGGACGTTATGGCAGACGATCCGCGTGCTGGAAAAGAAGCCATTAGTTCGAGTATGGAAATATTTAAAGCGTTGAACAATCGTAGACCAAATTCTTTCCTATTACAAACCTTTTTTGACGCCAAAGCAGAAGAAATTCAGCAAATATTTTCGGGTGGACCGAAAGTAAATGTTGTTCGTTTGGTAGAAACCTTGAACAAAGTCGCGCCATTCCACGCTTCCAAATGGGGAAAAATTAAATTCTGATTTTTACGAAAATTTACCGCAATACGCTATTTTTGTGAGTGAAAACAAAAGTTAAAAAACACTACTGCATTGCTCACAAAACTTTCTATAAAAAACTTTGCACTCATTGATGCGTTACAAGTCGATTTTGATAAAGGATTGACGATTATTACGGGAGAAACAGGCGCGGGAAAATCTATTCTTCTCGGCGGTTTGGCATTGATATTAGGAAAACGAGCAGATTTATCTTCCTTAAAAGACAAAGAGCGCAAATGTGTGATTGAAGCCGAATTTTCCGTTAAAAAATATAAACTAACCAAATTTTTCAAGGAAAATGATTTGGATTATGATGATGACACTATCATTCGTCGTGAAATATTGCCTTCTGGGAAATCGCGTGCGTTTGTGAATGATGTGCCTGTGCGCTTGCATGTGTTGAATGCGTTGGGCGATCAGTTGATTGACATTCACTCGCAGCATCAAACCTTGCAGTTGACGGACAATCAATTTCAGTTTCAGGTTATTGATATTTTGGCGAATGTTTCCGAGGAAGTACAATCGTATCAATCCATTCTGAAAAGTTATCATTCCACACAAAAAGATCTCAAAAAAATACAAGAAGAAAAAATCGCACTCGAAAAAGAGCATGATTACAATATGTTTTTGTTAAAGGAATTGGAAGAAGCAAAACTAGAAGGCTTGGTGCTGGAAGATTTGGAAACGCGGTACGAGCGTTTGAATAATGCGGAAGATATTAAAACGAATTTGAGTGGCGCTGAACAAATTCTTTCTGACGAGCAAGTTGGCGTGTTGAATCTATTGTCAGAATTGCAATCAGCTTCTGGAAAACTGGCAGGAATTGCACCTGAATTTAAAAATTTGGCAGAACGCATCAAGAGTTCGTATATAGAGTTAGATGATATTTATAACGAAATCATCAATCTGCAAGAAGCCGTAACATTTGACCCAGAATTGTTTGCGGAAGTTTCGGAAAAGCTTCAAAAAATATTCGATTTACAAAAAAAGCACAATGTAAGTACAATAGAAGAGTTGTTGTCGATTCAACACGAACTTTCTGAAAAAGCATTGGTTTCTGAAAATATTGATGCGCTAATTCAAACGAAAGAAAAAGAACTTCAAGCACAGCAAAAACAGTTGCAACAACTTGCAAAAACAATTCACGACAAACGCGCTGCGGGAATTCCGACACTTGTACAACAATTGGAAAGCATGTTGGCAACACTTGGAATGCCAAATGCACAATTTGATATAAAAGTTCAATTATCAAAAGAGTTTTACAGCAACGGAATGGACGATTTGCAATTCCTGTTCTCAGCTAATAAAGGCGGAAACTTCAACGAATTGAAAAAAGCAGCTTCTGGCGGAGAATTGTCGCGAGTGATGTTGTGCATCAAAGCCATTTTGTCCAAATACATGCAATTGCCAACCATTATGTTTGACGAAATCGACACAGGAGTTTCGGGTGAAGTTGCGAATAAAATGGCGAATATCATGCAACAAATGAGCAAAAGCATGCAAGTGTTCTCTATTACGCATTTACCACAAATCGCAGCAAAAGGAAAGCAGCATTTCAAAGTATACAAACAAGATATCAACGAAGTGACTTCCACACAACTCAAGGAATTGAACCAAGAAGAGCGCATACAAGAAATTGCGCAAATGTTGAGCGGTGCTACCATTTCGGACTCTGCCTTGGCAAATGCCAAAGAATTATTGCAATTGTAAAAGCAGATTCCAAACCTTGAAAAACAATCATTTCAATCTTTTACCATATATTTGACCTACCAAACAACGACTTAAAAATTACAAGCATGTCTTACAACTTATTAAAAGGAAAAAAAGGAATCATATTTGGTGCTTTAGATGAAAACTCTATTGCATGGAAAACTGCGGAGCGCGTCCATGAAGAAGGCGGAACATTTGTATTGACCAACGCACCAATTGCAATGCGTATGGGGAAAATCAACGAATTGGCAGAAAAAACAGGTTCAGAAATCATTCCTGCAGATGCTACCGATGTAGACGATATTCAAAATTTGATTGACAAATCGATGGAAATCCTTGGCGGGAAAATTGACTTTGTGTTGCACTCTATCGGAATGTCAGTAAACGTTCGTAAAGGAAGACATTACACTGACTTAAAATACGATTGGTTGACAAAAGGTTGGGATGTTTCTGCGGTTTCTTTTCATAAAGTGATGCAAACCTTATACAAATCTGACGCCATGAACGAGTGGGGAAGTATTGTTGCTTTAACATATATGGCAGCACAGCGTACTTTTCCAGATTATAATGATATGGCAGATAACAAAGCGTATTTGGAGTCTATTGCGCGTAGTTTTGGCTATTTCTTTGGGAAAGAGAAAAAAGTACGTGTCAACACTATTTCGCAATCGCCAACGCCAACAACGGCTGGACAAGGAGTGAAAGGTTTTGACGGATTCATTTCTTACGCTGAAGAAATGTCGCCATTAGGAAACGCAACCGCGCTAGATTGTGCAAACTACACCGTTTCCTTATTCTCGGACTTAACCAAGCGCGTAACAATGCAAAACTTGTATAACGATGGCGGATTCTCTAATACAGGAGTAAGTCAAGAAGTTATTGAGCGATTTACAGAAGAATAAACAAAAACACATACATACAAAAATGCCTCAAGGAATCATCCTAGAGGCATTTTTTTTATTTTGAATATTGATTATAAAGTCGATGAGGAAAAAAACTAAAAAAATAATTTAGAACAATTCTTGAAATTGCGTATGTCTTTAAAAATCGGGATTTCTAGCTATATAATAATACTTTTTATAAAAATTATTAAATATAATTGTTAAAATTTTGTGAAATTAAAGTTGTTTTTAATACTTTAGAATCCTCGAACTCAATAAATGTATTGTATTGCCTATGAAAAGACAATTACACCTATTCTTTTCGTATTTCCTCTATCTCCTATGTTTTCAACAATTACAGGCGCAAGCGCATTTTCAAAATGAAGCAACTGTTGCTGGCGTTGATGACCACAGCGGAACAATTAATTTAGGTGGAGGCATTTCTTTTTACGATTATAACAATGATGGTTGGGATGATATCACCATTGCAACACAAAGTGGAGATTCGTTAAAAATTTATAAAAACAATGGCGATGGTACGTATTCGCTTGAAACCAATCTAAATCCAAACAATCTTTCGCAACAAAAGCAAGTCATTTGGATAGATATTGATAACGATGGCGATAATGATTTGTACATTTCTAGTGATATTGATGGAAGTCGTTTGTACGAAAATGATGGAAGTTCACTAACAGATGTTACAACTGCTAGTGGTTTACCAATGGCAGCTCAGAATAACTTTGGCGCTTCTTGGGGCGATTATAATAATGATGGTTTTTTAGATGTTTTTCTGTGTAATAGAGGAATTCCAACGCCACAAGCCAATTATCTCTACAAAAATAACGGTGACGGAACATTCACCAACGTAAGTTCTGCTGCAGGAATAGATACAGGAAGCCATTTATCTTTCTGTTCTGCATTTTTTGATTATAATAATGATGGATGGCAGGATATTTACATGGCAAATGACAAAACGAATACCACAAATATCTTGTACAAAAACAATGGCGACGGAACTTTTACAGATGTCAGCGAACAATCTGAAACCAACATTGCTATCGATGCAATGTCAGTTACGATTGCAGATGTAGATGGAGATTCATGGTTTGATATTTATGTGACGAATGGGATTCCAGGTAACTACTTTTTAAGAAATAATGGCGACGGAACATTTTCTAACATTGCGGCTAGTACAGGAACCATGTTTGAAAGTGTAGCGTGGGGTTCCGTATTTTTAGATGCTGAAAACGATGGTGATTTAGATTTATACGTAAGCGGTTCATTAGATGGTGCTGTTCCAAGTTTGCTCTCTGCGGCGTATTATTCAAACAACGGAAACGGTACTTTTAGCATGTTAGGGAACTCTGGTTTTGCTAACGATACAAGTGAAAGTTATGCCAATGCTATTGGTGACACAGATAATGACGGTTTTCCTGAAATCATTGTGAACAATTCTGGAGGTGATGATATCTTCTTATGGAAAAATCAAACAACTTCATCAAATAACTGGTTAAAAGTGAGTTTAGAAGGTGTAACTAGTAATAAACAAGGAATTGGAGCAACTATTGAACTTAAAAGTCAAGGCGAAACACAATACAGGTATACAGTTTGTGGAGAAGGATACATTTCACAAAACTCAGGAACAGAATTTTTCGGAATTGGTGCAAATACTGTGATAGATTATGTAAAAGTTACCTGGTTGGGCGGAGCACAAGATATTTTGTACAACGTAATGCCTAATCAAGCAGTACATATTATAGAAGGAAGCAGTCCGCTAAGTACAGAGGAATTTCAAACACAAAATGAAGTAGTAGTGTATCCGAATCCAACTACTGGGAAAATTTGGTTTCAAACTACCGCAAACGAAACATATACTTATATAATTTTTGATGCTAAAGGGACACACATAAAAAAAGGACAAATTCAAAATGAAAATAGTGTCAATATAACAGGTTTAGCATCGGGTTATTATATGATTAAAATTTTAGGAAAAAAAGGAGTATTTAATAAAAAAATAATGTTAAAATAATACAAGCATAAACTGTAGGAAAAACCATTTTTTGTGTTTTTTATCGATAAAAACATGTCTTTAATCGATATTAACATGGTTGATTCAAAAAAAATGTGGTTATTTCTGCTGATATTCAACTAACTAACAAAAATCAAACTTTTTATGAAAAAAATTACACTTAAAATTTTTATGATTATGTGTTTGTTAGGGACCTATGTAGGTGTCTCACAAACATTGAATCAGGCTGCGAATTGGCCTAACGCAGCATGGACACTTTCAGGTTCTTATGACGCTGGAGGATTACTAGGAGATCCAACAACCACAGGGGCTAGTTTCATCTTTGATGATGATGCAGCAGGAAATGGTTCTTCTGACAATATTATCGCTACATCGCCTGTAATTGACTTAACAGCTGCTAGTATGGCAGGTGAAACTTGGATTACAGTGAGTGGTAACTTTACATACTATGCTTTAGGTGGTGATGTATTGGCTATTGAAGTATATGATGCAGATGCAATGACTTGGAGTGCTATTCAAACGTTTGCAGGAAACACAACTACCGTTTCAGATTATCAAAACTGTACAACTTCAGAAGCATACACTTCCTCAGTACTTGATATCTCTGGCTTTACAGCTGGACAATTATCTGGATTCCAATACCGTGTTTCTTATGATGACCAAGCTGGATGGCAGTATGGATGGTGTATCGAATCACCAACAATTACATCGGCAGCACCACCATCATGTCCTGACCCTTCTATGTTAACTGCTTCTAATGTTACAGACACGACAGCTAATTTAGGATGGACAGAAAATGGAACAGCGATGGCTTGGGATGTTGAGGTTGTAACTAACGGAACACCAGCAACAGGAACACCAACAGCAACAGGAGTTGGAAATCCATATATGGCAACAGGATTAACAGCAGAAACAGCTTATGACTTTTATGTAAGAGCAGATTGTGGAGGAGCAGGAACTTCTAACTGGGTTGGTCCTTTTACATTCTCAACTACATGTGCTGCTTTTATGGCTCCTTGGACAGAGTCTTTCCCAACAAACTCTCTACCAAACTGTTTTGAGCAAAGTGGAGATAACGCTTGGGAGTATGGAAGTGTCTCAGGAACAGCTCCAGCAGGTTTTGCTGATTACGGAGCAAATGGTTTAGCAGATCACACACCAGGTGGTGGCGGAACCTTTATCGGAATGGATGGATCAGACAATGGAAATGGAGAAGTAAGTGTTTTATTAAGTCCATTAGTAGATGTATCTGGATTAACAGCACCACAATTAAGTTATTGGGTATTTAGTAATAACGTAGATGATGGAGCTCTAAATATTTTATTAGTTGAATTTTACGATGGAGCAGCATGGTCTACAGTAAATACCGTTCAAGCTAATTTAGGACCAAACTGGGTAGAATATACTACAGACTTATCAACATTTACTATTACAGGAGATGTTCGAGTTCGTTTTACCGTTACAGGAGATGGAAGTGGAGGAAGTACTTTCTACAATGACATTTTAATTGATGACATTAGCATGCGTGAAACACCTACATGTCCAGATCCATCAGTATTGACAGCAACTAATATTACAGATGATTCGGCAGATTTAGGATGGACAGAAAACGGAACAGCAACAACATGGGATATTGAAATCGTAGACATTACTGGAGGAGGAATGGCAACAGGAACACCAACAGTTTCAGGAATAGCAACAAACCCGTATACAGCAACAGGACTTACAGAAAATAACGACTATTGTTTTTATGTAAGAGCTGATTGTGGTGGAGATGGAACTTCTACATGGGTAGGTCCATTCTGCTTTACAACATTAGAAACTTGTCCAGCACCATCTGCATTAACTGCTACGAATATTATGGAAACTACTGCAGATTTAGGATGGACAGAAAATGGAGCAGCTACTACTTGGAATATTGAAATAGTTGACGTAACTGCAGGAGGTACTGCAACAGGAACGCCAACAGCTACTGGAGTAATGACGAATCCGTACGCAGCTACTGGACTTGTAGGAGATAATAGCTATCAATTCTATGTGCAGGCTGATTGTGGTGTAGATGGAACTTCTGCTTGGGCAGGGCCATTCTCATTCAGCACTCCGTATGTGGCTGTCCCACCAAATTGTACTAACGGAATCTTCTTAGATTCAGGTGGAGCTTCTGGAAACTATTCTAGTGGTGAAAATATTACTTATACTATCTGTCCAGATATGGCAGGAGATGCTGTAAACGTTGAGTTTACATTCTTCTCTACGGAAAATAATGGAGCAACTGCATGTTATGATGGATTAACTATCTATGACGGTCCAGATAATACAGCTCCAACAATTGACCCAGCAGGTGGTGGAACAATCTGGTGTTTTGATAGAAATGATATGCCAGCAATTGGAACAGGAGACTTACAAGGAATGACAATTGTTTCTTCTGACCCTTCAGGATGTTTAACATTCGTATTTACATCTGATGGATCTGTTGTAAGACCAGGATGGGAAGCAAACGTTACGTGTGCACCATTATCAATTGAGTCTGCTGAAGTAAGAGGTTTTGTTCACTATGTAGATACTGTAAACAATGCATTTGTAGTAAATGCACAAAGTAATATTGCTTCTATTGAAGTATATAACTTGGTTGGACAAATTATTACAACTTCTAAGCCAAATGCGACTGCAGGTGAAGCAATCTTAGGTTCTGCTAAAAATGGAGTATATTTCGCAAGAGTTACTTTAGAAAATGGAAGAACTTCAGTTGTTAAATTTGTGAAGTAATTTTATAAACTTATATATCATTAAAAGCTGTTCCATAGTGAACAGCTTTTTTTGTTTGTTTATATTTGCCGAATGCAAATAAAATTCTCCATAGTTGTTCCTGTATACAATCGTCCCGATGAGGTAGCAGAATTATTGGAAAGTATTACACAACAAACCTTTAAAGAAGCCTTTGAAGTAGTTTTAGTTGAAGATGGTTCTACCATACCAGCTAAAGAAGTGGTGGATACTTATAAAGAATCTCTGGATATCAGTTACTACTTTAAACCAAATTCTGGACCAGGCGATTCGCGTAATTATGGAATGAAACGTGCCAAAGGAAATTATTACTTGATTTTCGATTCTGATTGCATTCTTCCACCAAATTATTTGTCGGAAGTCTCTAAAGCATTGCAAAAGCAATATGTCGATTGTTTTGGCGGACCCGATGCAGCACATAATTCATTTACATCTATTCAAAAAGCAATCAGTTATGCGATGACGGCATTTTTGACAACAGGTGGCATTCGAGGAGGAAAAAAGGCTGTACAAAAATTTCAGCCAAGAAGCTTTAATATGGGGATTTCAAAAGCTGCTTTTGAAGCTACTCAAGGTTTTGGACAAATTCATCCGGGAGAAGATCCTGATTTAACCATTCGTATTTGGAAAGCGGGTTATGAAACAGTTTTAATTCCAGAAGCGTATGTGTATCATAAACGCAGAATTTCTTGGGAGAAGTTTCATGTGCAAGTCAATAAATTTGGTATGGTGCGTCCCATCTTGAATGTATGGCATCCAGAAACGGCAAAACTTACCTATTGGTTTCCAACGCTATTTTGTATTGGTTTTATAATTTCAATACTGCTCAGTATATTTTTAGCTTTTCATTGGTTTTTAATTGGATATGCTGTATATTTTACATTGATATTATTGGATGCCTTTCGCGCGACAAAAAGTGTAAAAATTGCTTTTTTATCGTTAATTGCAGTATGTATTCAATTTTATGGATATGGTGTAGGATTTTTAAAATCGACTATCGCGATACAAATATTCAAACAAAAACCAGAAGAACGATTTCCAAAACTCTTCTTTAAAAAATAAGTATGCTACAAGGAATTCGAAGTTTTTTTGCAGAAATGTTTAAAAGGAAAAAACTCAATGTTTTTCTACTTTTTTTTGTGATTTCCTTTGTGGTTTGGACACTCGTAAAGCTTTCCAACACCTATACAGATACGATAACAATGACGGTAGCATATACAAATCTATCAGAAGATAAAATTTTGTTAGGAGGCGAAAAAAGCACGCTTGAAGCACAAGTAAAAACTACGGGCTTTCGCATGTTGCGTCAAAAACTCTTTCAAAAAGAAATAGAAGTCGATTTGGAAAATGTATCTAAAGCGAATACAGAAAACACCTTTTACGTACTTTCAGATGCTGCGGTGAATAGGCATATTTATCAAGATATTGAAATTTTAAAAGTATCGCCAGACACCCTATTTTTTACACTTGGAAAAAACAAAACAAAACGCGTTCCTGTGATTCATCAGTTGGCATTGGAGTTTGAAAAAGGATATAATTTATACGATTCCTTGCAAATAGAACCGAAAGAAATTGAAATTTCAGGACCAGAAGATGTAGTTGACGATGTGAAAGTAATTTATACAGAAATCAAGCAACTTGAAAAAATAAGTAACAATATCGATTTAGAATTGCAGTTGCTGAAAAATGATTCGTTAAAGCGTCTTAGCTATTCGCAAGCAACGGTCAGTGCGACAGCTAAAGTTGATAAATTTACCGAAGGAAAGCTGTCTGTTCCGTTACAAGTACGCAATCTTCCGCAAGGATTCTCTATCAAATTATTTCCAAAAGAAGTCACGGTGACGTACACGGCAAATGTTTCTGACTTTAACACTATTACGCAAAGCGATTTTACCGTGTATTGCGATTATAACGATATAAAAAATACCAAAGCTTCTTTTTTTATTCCTAAATTGGTGAAATACCCGAAAGCGGTAAAAATGTATCGTATTGAAAACAAAAAAATAAACTTCTTAATTAAAAAATGATTGTCGGACTTACAGGTGGAATCGGAAGTGGAAAAACGACCATTGCAAAAATGTTTCACGAATTAGGTGTTTCTATCTATATAGCAGACATAGAAGCCAAAAAGTTAATGCATTCTTCCAAAGAAATCAAAGAAGAATTAATGGACACTTTTGGAAAAAAAACGTATATTAATGGGAAACTAAACCGAAGTTACCTATCAAATATTGTCTTCAATCAGCCCGAAGAACTCAAAAAAATCAATGCTATCGTGCATCCGCGCGTTGGTAAGCATTTTAAAGATTGGTATGCGGCACGAAGTAGTGAAAAGTACATTATAAAGGAAGTTGCGATACTTTTTGAAAATGGTTCCTACAAGCAATGCGATAAAATCATCACTGTGGTAGCGCCATTGGAAACACGTTTTGAACGTTTGTTACAACGCGATAAAACTACACGAGCGGCTATTCAAAGTCGTATGGATAATCAATGGAGTGATGCCGATAAAATAGCACTTTCCGACTATATAATTCACAATGAAGACTTGGAGAATGCAAAAGCACAAGTCGCTAAAATTCACGAAGAAATCATGCATTCAAGCTAGAAAATCTGGTAAAATTAACATATTTGTTAAGGTTTGGTTAAAAAGTTACTATAACCAATATTATACGTTAATTTTGATTAAATGAGTAAACGATTATTTATTGTTCTAGTCATTTTGATGAGCCTTTCGCTCATCGGGATTATATTTGTTCAAGGATATTGGATTGCCACTGGCGTAGAAGACAAACAAGAGTCATTCTCGCTAAATGCAAATCAGATACTAAAGAGCGTATCAGAAAAAGTTACCGAATACCAAGATCGAAAATACTATTTACGATTTCAAAAATTGATTGATAGTGTAGGCGAACCCAAAGATTCTCAAGTTTTAAATGTCTTTCAAATTACTAGTAGAGACGAAAAAAACAACGAAACTAGCATCTACACACGTGGTATTATAGAAGAGGATTTTAATATTTTCCCAACGTTCATTGACAGTGCTTCTGAAGACGACAGTACGTCCGTTAAAAACTTTAAAGTTATAGAAACACGTGTAACATTTCGAGAAGATATGTTGGACAATACCGATTTTAAACTCACACCAGTGCAAAAGTTTAAAAAGGTAAACAGCGTGTCCAAAAAAATGGCGCAATTCAAAGAAATTATTCACGAATTGACGAAACAAGTTCCTATAGATGAACGCGTAAATACAGACTTATTATCGTATTTAATTCATGGGTATTTGGACGAATTTAATTTGGATATGGATTTTGAGTTTGGTGTGTATGATGACGGATTGGCAACAAAAATAAAATCTGACGGTTTCAAAATAACGAATGATGGAATGTACGATGTGCCACTTTTTGAAGATGAAGATAAAGAAAGCGGGTACACATTATATGTCAGTTTTCCAAAGCGTAACAAATACGTTTTATCGTCCATCATGGGTATGGCAATTATGTCTATCGTTTTTACGTTAATTATTATTATAGCGTATTCGAGTGCCTTGTACCAGTTAATCAAGCAGAAGCAAATTTCAGAAATCAAAACGGATTTCATCAACAATATGACGCATGAGTTTAAAACACCGATTGCCACAATTAATTTAGCGTTGGATGCGGTGCGAAACCCGAAGATTATTGATGATAAAGAAAAAGTAAAGCGCTACTTGCGAATGATTCGTGAAGAAAATAAACGCATGCATGCACAAGTAGAAAACGTATTGCGCATATCCAAATTAGAAAAAAATCAATTGGATATCAGTAAGGATGCTATTGACGTTCACGACCTAATTGAAGATGCATTGTCTCATATTGAATTGATTGTGGAAGACAGAAATGGTTATGTAAAAACGCATTTAAGCGCAAAACACTCCATGGTGATGGCAAACGATACACACTTTACCAATGTATTGGTAAACATTTTAGACAATGCCATTAAATACACCGAAGGAGAACCGAAAATTGACGTTTTTTCGGAAGTAGTAAAAAATAATATACAGATTAAAATAAAAGACCAAGGACAAGGAATGTCCAAATCTGTACAGAAAAGAATATTTGAAAAATTTTATAGAGAACATACAGGTGATATACATAATGTAAAGGGGCACGGACTTGGACTGGCTTACGTAAAGCGTATTGTTGATGACCACGGTGGTCAAATAAGCGTGGAAAGTGAAAAAGGAAAAGGAAGTACATTCATTATTAAATTGCCATTAATATCGTAACTAACATGGAGATTCAAAACAAAAAAATTTTATTAGTAGAAGATGATCCGAATTTTGGAACTGTATTGAAAGACTATCTGTCAATGAACGATTATGACGTTGTTCATGCAAAAAACGGAATGGAAGGCTTTGAAAAATTCAAAAAAGACAATTTCGACCTTTGTATTCTTGACGTCATGATGCCGTATAAAGATGGTTTTACACTTGCGAAAGAAATTCGTGAAAAAAACACCGAAGTACCTATCATTTTCTTAACCGCAAAGGCATTGAAAGAAGATGTAATGAAAGGATACAAAGTAGGCGCAGACGACTACCTAAATAAGCCTTTCGATTCTGAAGTATTATTGATGAAAATTAAAGCAATAATGCAACGAAAAACATCGGATTCAGTCGCTGATAGCAAACAATTCGAATTTGAAATTGGACGATTTAGCTTAAACTCAAAACTTCGTTTCTTAACATTCGACGAAGAAGAGCCAATAAAATTATCGCCAAAAGAAAACGAATTATTGCGTCTATTAGCGTTGCATGAAAATGATTTAATGCCAAGAGAACTTGCCTTAACAAAGATTTGGAGAGATGATAACTATTTCACTTCTAGATCAATGGATGTGTATATTGCCAAACTACGTAAGTATTTAAAAAGAGATGAAGACGTAGAAATTTTAAACATTCACGGAGAAGGATTTAGATTGGTTATTAAAAACAAAGCAGAGTAGAAGTACTATCATAATTCCCCTAAAGCAATTGAAATATAGTCGACACCCGAACGTCGACTATTTCACTTATTCTCTAGTAAGCTTATGAATAATAGCTGCGTGTTGCGGATATATTTTTTGTAATTCTTCTCGGTTTGCCAATTCGAAATCATCAAAATCGAACCCTGGCGCCACTGTACACCCGACAAACGCATACGAATCTTTTTGAGGAACGCTTGACGCGAACCAACAACCAGCAGGAACTACCAATTGTGGCTGTTCTCCGTTACTAAAATTCATACCAACTTTGTGTTCGGTATAATTTCCTTCTTTGTCAATAACATGCACACTCAACGAACTTCCGCCATAAAAATGCCAAATTTCATCTTGTTTGATACGATGAAACGCCGAAAAATTCTCGGAAGTCAATAAAAAATAAATACTCGTACAATAACTGCGATTGCCTGAAAAATTATCAGGTAGCGCATCTTTTTGAATCAATTTTTCACTCCGATACACTTCTTTGTAAAATCCACCTTCAGGATGTGGTAGTAATTCTAAACTTTCTACGAGTTGTTGTATTTCTTTGGACATTTTTTTGAGGTGTTAGGTGTTGGTTTTTTGGTGTTTGTTTTCAAATGCAAAAAACGTCTGTTCGAGTGATTTTCGGAATGAAATGAAGAAAATTGTATCGATAACTCCTTTGATACTTAGTAGTTTATGAATCAATTCAACATTTAACATTCAGCATTTATGATTATAGTTTCAAACTACTTCTCGATACAAATTTGTTTCACAAATCCACTCGAAGTGACGGTTTTTTAATGTATCAATTTGACAATTTGAAAATGTACCAATGTTTTTTTATTTAAGATTGAATATATATTTCGTCAAGCTGAACCTTTCGACTGTAGCTCAAGACTGGCTTGATTCAGCTTCTCACATATAGCTGAAATTTTAACCAAAGATAAACTGCTTTTGCCATAGAAACCAAAGCGACGCTAGGGTTTTCAAGTTCAATTTCGAGTTCAAATTCAAATTCAAAAAAAGTCTTGACTCTAGGCTCTTGAATCTTAAATCAAATTCAACACTCAAAATCAAACAAGTCTATTTTCAATTTCCTCAATAATCTTCTGTATATCTTCTTCATAATCAAACCATAACGTATTTTTGTCCCTTCGAAACCACGTGCCTTGTCGCTTAGCGAAACGGCGTGTATTTTTCTTTATTTCGCTTACCGCGAATTCCAATGTAAAGTTTCCATCAAAATATTCAAAAAGTTCCCGATATCCTACGGTTTGCAAAGCGTTTAGCGATTTATGCGGATATAGCGTTTTGGCTTCTTCCAACAAACCAGCTTCCATCATTAAATCCACTCTTTGATTGATGCGATTGTACATAATTTCTCTTTCAGCAGTCAAACCGACTTTGATTGTAGTAAAATTACGTGTTGCAGTCGTATCTTTCAAAAAACTAGAATAGGGTTTGCCACTTCCAATACAAATTTCCAATGCGCGTATCAAACGATGCGGATTTTCCAATGCGACACGCTTATAATATACAGGATCAAGCTGTTGTAGCATTTTTTGTAACGAAGCGATTCCTTTATCTTTTAACTGTTGATTCAGATTTTCTCTGATTTTTGCATTTACTTTAGGAAAATCGTCCAAACCTTTCACAACAGCATCGACATACAAACCGCTGCCACCAACCATAATGACGATTTTGTGTTTTTTAAATAATTCATCAAGCTTGGCAATGGCATCTTTTTCAAACTGTCCGACATTATATTCTTCAAAAATACTTTTATGTTGAATAAAATGATGCGTCGCTGCCTTCAGTTCTTCTTCCGAAGGAACAGCGGTTCCAATCGCCATTTCTTTAAAAAACTGTCTGGAATCACAAGAAATAATTTCGGTTTTGAAATGTTGCGCCAATTGTATGCTCAACGCCGTTTTTCCAATCGCAGTAGCACCGACAATAGAAATAAGATAATTCGCCATGAAAATAAATTAATCGGTTTCTTCAGGATTTAACGCTTCGCCACAATTATAGCAAAATTCAGCTTTGTTTTTATGACCAGATTTTGCACAGTTCGGACACGATTGCGTGTTTAAATCAATCTTTTCTTTGTCCATCGTAGCCAATTCAGCAGTCACAATTCCCGTAGGAACGGCAATAATTCCGTATCCCAAAATCATGATGATAGAAGCAATAAACTGTCCCAACGAAGTCAGCGGTGCAATATCTCCGTAACCAACCGTCGTCAACGTTACAATTGCCCAATAAATACTTCGTGGAATGCTGGTAAATTCGCTTTCTTCACCGCTTTCAATCAAATACATTACGGAGCCCAAAATGGTACATAAAATCAAAATGAACATGATAAACACGCCAATTTTTATCTTGCTGGCATTCAAAGCTCGCATGATATTGTTGGATTCGCCAATGTAACGCGCTAGTTTTAAAACTCTAAAAATTCGCATCAATCGCAGTGCTCGTAAGGCAATGAGCGATTGCGAACCGACGATGAATAAGGATAGGTATTTTGGAATGGTAGAAAACAAATCGACCAAACCGTAGAAGCTAAAAATGTATTTCGTTGGCTTTTTGATGGAAATAATTCGTGCAAAGTATTCAATGGTAAATAAAATGGTGATAATCCATTCGGAAATATCGAGAAATGTGCCGTGTTTTAGCGCAAACTCTTCCACACTTTCCATCATGACCAAGCCAATACTTGCCAAAATTAAAATCAACAAAATCACATCGAAGAGTTTCCCTTCGCGTGTGTCTGCTTCATATATAATTTCGTGAAGTTTCGATTTCCAGTCTTTTGCCATAGTGCTAAAATACTACAATTTCTTTTTAATACCGATTCGCGTATTTTTTTGAAGAATGGAAAGTTTCGCAAAAAACTCTTTTAAAGCTTGATATTCTTCAGCTTCGTAATAGTAATTGTTCAGAATGAGCTTGAAGCTTAAATTTAGTTGTCCGCCTTGCTGAATGGTTTTTAAGCCACATACAGCTTTTCCGTTTGCCAAAGTGAAATTCTGGTTTTCAGGAATGTCGGTAAATTCAAAATTTGATGGAATCGATAATAAAAAGCGAGTCGTATATACACGTGAAAAGGCAAAATCTACGGGATATTGTCGATTTTCTAGCTGAAATGGATTTTTTGAGAAATTTTTCAAGAAAAACGGATCCAAAAAGGTTTCACCATCTGAAAATTCCTCGTCAAACTCTAATGAAAACAATTCTTTAATAGGCATTTCAGGAACTAATTTTTGTTCTATTTCATAATCGGAAACAGATAAAAACGGTAAACTATTTTCAAAATCGTCTAAATAGCTGTCAGTATCTTGCTCAGTCAATTCCGCTCGTTTTTCGTAGGCTAAATACCCTGTACTGTTTTGCGAAAGTTTTCCCATAGCAGCACCATCTTCATCTACCGTAATTGTTACTGTTGTATTTTGACGGTTTTGTTGATAGGGTGCAATGGTAAACCAATAACTAGGTTTTTTAAAATCCATAGCACGACCGTTGTAATTGAGCGCACGAAGCGGTAACAACCCAAAAGAAAGCATTTTTTCAGTAGCGTCTAACAAAAACGTTTCCTTGCCAATCGTTACTTTGGCAATTAAATAATTAAAGTCAGACATCACAGGATGTTTCTGTGTGGGCAATCCTTTTGTTCGTGTCGATAACATCACCGTTTCGGTTTTAATATCTGCCGCCAACAAACTATTGATTAACGAAAGATTGATTTCAGCCACGTTTCCTTTTCTATCTTGAAACGCTTGTCGTACGTTAGCATCGCCAAACAATCCGTATTCGCCATTCCAAGTATAGTGATTTTTGATAAACTCATAAATGCGTCGTGCTTTTTCCAGTTCAGAAGAAATTGCTAAAATTTCATCAGGAAGTTGATTTTTAAAGAAGGTATTCTTTCGCACTTGGGCTCCAATATCTTTGTCTTTTCGCATTTCTTTATCAACCGCTTTCCAGGTTTTGGTATACACATCTTTTCCACCATTATAGCGTACGTATTCTGCCAGTTCAAAGGCAATTTTAGACATGTAATTATTTTTAGACAGCATAAACGATTCTTCCCGAAACGCAGGAATATCTTTCATAGCATACTTTAGCACTTCACAATCGGCACGACCAACGATTCCTGGAACTCTAAAACATCCTTTTTTAACCTTTGCACTGTTGATATCTAGTTTTTGAAAACCTTTCAACGTTCGGTTGTATCTAAAGTTAGCTGGAATTTTAGCATTAAATTCACTATAAATTTTCGGAATATTCGATTGAAAATCCCATCCTTCAAAATTGAAATAAAAAGGCGATTCTAGTGTATACTGATATTCCAAAACGCTTCCAGTTTTGACATTTGGAAACGTAAATCGCTTTTCGCCATAATATTTATTTAGGTCGACTGAAAAAATTTGATCACTTTTCAATTCATCAGTTTCGCCAGGATTGTGCGTAATGGCTTTGATATTTTTGATGACTTCAAAAGAATTTTTGCCTTTGTAAAACGGAATTTGAACTTTTGCCACTTCTTCAATGCCTTGTTTGTCTAAAATTTTAATTTTAACATAATAGTGTTTAATGATAAAATACTGCTCGTTAATGACTTCAAAGTAATTTTCCCCGTATTCTTCAAGCACTACTGCATGTGCTTTTGAATCTTTTGCGTAGCTTGTCATGGAAAGTTCCTCTGGGGAAACCCTGTTAAATTTAACGCTCATTGGATTCTGTCCGTGCAAAAACACGGCACATAACATGGTAACTAAAGTGGTAATCGGTTTCATAAAATGGTAATGTATTGATATTTAGAGTGTAATAATCTTTAGTTTATTTTTTCGTCGAAGAAAACTTTGAATAATATGTTGCACGTCGCGATTGTTCTGCATTGGCGTAATGATGGTTTTTAGCACGCTTTTGTTCGTGATTTGATAATTTAAACTATAAAAACCAAAACCTTTATACTCACCATTTTCAATCAAAATAGCACTGCGTTCATCGTGATGACGTCCGCGGTCAATAATCAACATGTTTTTGTTTGCGTAACTGTATTTGTCAATCGCTTGTTGTGCACGTTTATTATAACTTTCAGGCGTTTCTTTTTGAATACACGCGCCGTGACATTCTTTAATGGTATATTGAAAACAGTTGCTTTTGGTAGTATGCAATTCGTTGATTTTTTGACAAAGTTGAAATTCTTCTGTCAATTTAAACATCACATGTTTTGCTTGGGACATATTGGTAAACGTGGTAATGTACTTTTTTCGGGCATCTGCTTTCATAATGCGAAATCCAATATATCCATAATCATCTACATACGAAGTCATGGCAAATTGAAAAATACTTCTTCGCTGTGCGCGATTGTACATCGGTTTTTTTCGCTTAATTTCTTCACTTTCTTTTAACAACGCAACCAATTCACTTCCCGTGCGTTCAAAAGTAACTGCAGCCACTTGCTTTTGAATCTTTTTCGATTTGTTATTCGTACCTGTAAAATGTTGATTGACGCGTTTTTTGATGTTTTTACTTTTCCCGATATAAATAATATCACCTTTGGCATTGTGAATATAATACACGCCTGTTGCAGAAGGCAAGGTTTCAAGCATGTCGAGTAAGCGTGTAGCAACTTTCTTTTTAATCTCTGTTTTAACGGCTTGTTGAATAATATCTTTTTCAGAATCTTTATCTAAAAGCAATTGAAACAATTTTACCGTCGCTAATGCATCGCCAGAAGCTCTATGTCGGTCACTCATCGGAATGCCTAATGCTCTTACTAATTTTCCAAGTTTGTACGATTCCATTTCAGGAAGTAGCTTTTGAGAAAGTTCTACCGTACACAAGGATTTACGTTTATATTCAAAACCAAGACGTTTGAATTCTGTTTGCAAAATTCGGTAATCAAAGCTAGCATTGTGCGCTACAATAATGCAATCTTCCGTAATTTCGACAACACGTTTGGCAATTTCGTAGAATTTAGGCGCATCGCGAAGCATTTTATTATTAATTCCTGTCAAATTCACCACAAACGGTTGAATTTCACGCTCAGGATTTACCAAACTTATAAACTGATCTACGATTTCATGACCGTCAAATCTGTAAATTGCAATCTCTGTAATTCCCTCTTCATTATATTTTCCACCAGTGGTTTCTATGTCTACTATTGCGTACAAACGATATGCATTCTTTTTAAAATTCGCTATAAATATAAAAATACCTACGCATGTTACCTACCTATTGACGTTTAATATTTAAAAATTTAGGTTGAAATGCAGGTAAATGATTGTTTATTACTTTTCTTACGAATAAAAATTAGTGATACTTGTTAAAATTTATGTAGAGATGAAGTGTAAAATAATTGATAAGCTTCAGAAAAAGAACAACGAATTACCCATAATTACGCGCGCCAAAAATGCTACTTCCAATGCGAACCATCGTACTACCTTCTTCAATTGCCAATTCGTAATCGCCACTCATGCCCATAGAAATAGTTTCAAGATTTGGATAATCAGGTTGTAAGTTGTCAAAAGTTGTTTTTAAACGTTTAAATTCTTGTCGCACTTGGTTCATGTCGTCCGTAAAAGTTGCCATTCCCATCAAACCAACAATGCGGACGTTTTCTAATTGCTTCAAGTTATCGGAAGCTAGGAGCGACGTAGCATCTGCGACAGACATGCCAAATTTAGAATCTTCTTCCGCAATTTTGATTTGCAGTAAACAATCAATCACACGCTCATGTTTTTTAGCTTGCTTGTTGATTTCTTTCAACAATTTAAAACTATCCACACCATGAATCAATGAAACAAATTCAGCCATATACTTGACTTTATTGCGTTGTACATGTCCAATCATATGCCAAGAAATATCTTTGGGAAGTTGCTCCCATTTTTCCACCATTTCTTGAATTTTATTTTCGCCAAACACACGTTGTCCTGCGTCATACGCTTCCTGCAAATCAGTAACAGGCTTCGTTTTTGAAACCGCAACTAAAGTAACGTGCTTTGGTAAATTTTGTTGGTATTCTTGAATGTTGGATGTGATAGACATGTATGATATTTTGGTATGCAAAAATACAAATAAAATAAGGACTTTTGATAGAAGCTATATTTCAATTGGAAAAGAGTGTTTTTATAATTAAAAGATTAAAAGATTGAAGAATTAAATCATTGAATTTTTCAATCTTTCAATTGAGCAAAGCGAAACATAAAGTCTAAAAAACAACATCAAAGAAAAATCACTATATTTGAGTGACTTCCCCAAGATTGAAATAGCTTTTTACAACAGAACCAACAACACTAACTTCACATAACACCTATGACGACAAAAGATTTTATTCCATTTGACAGCATTGGACTTTGTTTCAGTGGCGGTGGCTATCGAGCTACATTTTTTGCCTTGGGCGTGGTTTCGTATTACGATAAAATTCAATATCAGGGGAAACCGTTGCTAGACCATGTAGAAGCTATCAGTACCGTGAGTGGCGGAACGCTGTTTGGAGTAGCATACTCGAAAGCTTCTCAACAAAAAGGTTTTGACTTTCAGACGTTTTTCAAGGAATTCTACAACAATTTTACACCTGAAAATGACAAACTACTCGAAACTGCCATTGCCAAACTAGGCGATGATCAAGTTTGGAAAGATAATCCGCATAAAAAACGTTCGCTCATCAACGCATTTGCCTTAACATACGCGGATATGGACGTGTATAAAGGTAGTTTTGACATGTTTTTAGATGCGGAAAAACTATCTAATTTAAAATATGTATGTTTCAATTCGACAGAATTCTCGTTCGGATTGGCATTCCGATTTCAAAATTGCGGCTTATTTGGAAACAAACCGTTAAGCAATAAACATTTAGGCGAAATTGAAGGACAATTGCAATTGGGCGATATCACGGCGTCTTCTTCCTGTTTTCCATTAGGTTTTGAACCGTTAGTATTTCCAGATGATTACATAAAAAATCAAAATACCACAGCCTATAAAAATGTAAAAACGCTCGAACGTTTTGCCGATGGTGTCGGAATTATGGATGGCGGAATTGCGGACAATCAGGGAATTGGAAGCATGATGAATATCAGTCTCGCCCGTAAACGCGACGACGAACTCAAAAAAGAACTGGATTTAATCGTGGTAAACGATGTAGGAAGTTTTAAAATGATTCCGTGGAAACCCGAACCAAAAAAGAAAAACGAAAGTAGTAGCATAAAAAGTGTGGTGTCAAATATTTTAGGATACTTTAAAATAAAACCCTTGTATTTGATTATTTTGATCCTTGGTATTTTGCTCATGGTGCTAAATTCTATGGAAATTTTCAAAGGAAAAGCATGGCCAGCCTTATATATTATTGGAGGAATTGTCACAGGAATAGGATTATTGTTGACGATTTTCGGTTTGGTCGCAGGAATTATAAAAGGTTCTATAATTCGTTCCGTAAAATCACTTTTCAACAAAAATGTACCGCCGCCGTTGGTTGACGATGTGCTGAGTTTTCGAAAATTAAGTGTCGGACTCATTCAGCGAATGCTTACAGAGCGTGTTTCTTCTACCGTAATTATGGTGAATGATATCTTTTTAAAGCAAATCAGACGTTTAAATTACCGATTATTATATTCGGATGCAGATTTGCGCCATCGAATCATTACATCGACAGTGTATGAATTAAACGGTGAAAAAACCGCGTATAGCAAATCGTTTAGCTTCAATAAAAATATCAAACCAGCGCCAAGTACCTTACTAAAAAGTATCGGATTGATTGCTTCTGAAATGCCAACTACACTTTGGTGGGATGAAAAAGACATTCAAAAAGACCGCATGGACGCGTTGATTGCTTGCGGACAGTTTACATCCTGTTACAAGTTGATGGATTACATCTTAAAACTTAAAAAGAACAAAAAAATAAAGCTTTCTGAAGAAGAAACAGCGGCTATTGATGCGTTGTATGCCGATTTGGAAAATGATTGGAAACAATTTAACGAAAATCCAATGTTTTACATCACTGCTTTAAAAAGCTAAAAAAAAGCAATCTACCATTTTAATAAAAAGACGTTTTTTAACAAAAAGCGTCTTTTTTCTTAGCAAAATCTTAAATAAACCTTAATAAAAGGCTGTATTATACTCTTTTGTAAGTTTTTGCCTTATAACATATAAGGTAAAACCAATGTCAAAAGTTGTCTAAATAATTAATTTTGTAATACAATTATGTATTTCATCGGTAAAATATGTATTTAAACGATAAAAAGCCGTTTTTTATAAAAGGTCTTTTACTCAAAAATTAGCAATTATTCAGATGAAATGAACATGAGCTTAGTTGAAAAATAGCCAAGCAAATAACCAGAAATAGCATTGTTGCCCTACAAGGATATTTCACAAAATAAAAACCATCTTAAAAGATTATTTCCCCAAAAATAATCTTTTGAACTTAACCTAAAATTATCAAAAAGCTATGAGGAAAACTTTACACCTAATGGTGTTGTGTCTACTTGCGTCTTTTTTGCAAGCACAAACTCCAGGCGTATCTACGTATTATGAACAAACTTCAGGAGATACCCGAAACTACATTGAGTACATTCCAGGAAATTTACCCATCATTATTTCAGCGCCACACGGCGGAATTCTTCAATCAGGACAAACGATTGGAGGCGTTTTTTATCCTGATAATGACAGTTCGTTGCCTGACAGAACTTGCGGAACGAACGAAAGAGATGACAATACGGACATTTTAGTGCGTGAAATTCAAAAAGAAATCTTTCAACTTACAGGCTGTTATGCGCATGTTATTATTAACAATTTACATCGCTCCAAACTTGATCCAAACAGAGAAATCAATGAAGCTACGTGCGGAAATGCCAATGCGGCAGACCATTGGAATGCTTTTCACAATTTTATAGACCAGGCAAGTGCTTCCGTAGAAGCGAACTGGGGAAAAGGATTGTATATTGACTTACACGGTCAAAGTCATTCCATACCACGAATAGAAGCTGGTTACAATATTACTGCAACCGAATTGAATATTGGCGATTTAAACGCAGCCAACATCATTAACAAATCTACCATTAGAAACTTGGTAAACAATAACTTAAATAACCTTTCACACGAAGAGCTTGTCAGAGGAAATAATAGTTTGGGCGAAATGTTTCAAAATGCTTCAGGAACATTCTATGCGAGTTTAGGACATCCTGGTTGTGGAAGTACGAGCGGTTACAGAACCGTTCCAAGTGCTACAAATAACGGGGCAACAAGTTGTGACGATACACGTCCGTATAGCAATGCTTATTTTGATGGAGACTTTTACAATAATCGTCGTCACGGCTCTGGAAACGGTACCAGTGGCGGTGTTGGAGGCGCAGGAACCATTGACGGAATTATGACGGAAGTCAATCGCCGTGTGCGCGATTTAGGAACCTATAACGGGCAAGTCTACGATTCGCGTCCGCAAACCTTAGTTCCGTTTGCGAAAGATTATGCGGCAGTCGTATTAAACTTTATCAACACACATTACAACGATTTTGCAAACTTTGGATATTTGGCAAGTATGTATGCTGTCAACGGACCGAATCCGTCACCAATTGTTACGGGAGTTGCTAATGGAGTATTTTCCGCTCCAGCGGGATTGGCAATTAATCCGTCAACTGGCGAAATTGACACCGCAAACTCAACGCCTGGCGATTATGTTATCACCTATAGTGCAGGAACTTGTGGTTACTTTTCTTCTTCGCAAACTATTTCTATCGTTTCAGATATTTCGCAAGATACCGAACCGCCAACAGCGCCATCAGGACTGAGTGCTTTTAATACCTCGCAAACTACAACGGATTTAATGTGGACAACTTCTACCGATAATGTAGATGTGGTAGGATATAATATCTATCAAAATGGTACGTTTCGGGAAACTATTCCGCAAGTAACCAATTATGTGGTCGAAAATTTAACACCAAACACAAGCTACACATTCAAGTTAACCGCTTTAGATTCTGCAGGAAACGAATCTGCCGAAAGCAACGAAGTTACCATTACCACTTTGGATGACGTGACACTTAATTATTGCACTTCGCAAAGTTCTAATGTCAACGAAGAGTATATTAGCAACGTACAGATTGGCGATATTAACAATGCTTCTGGTGCACAAGTCTATTCAGATTTTACCAATATATCTACGGATTTAGTAAAAAATGGACAATATGTGCTTACCGTAACACCAACGTGGCCAGGAACAGCGTATGGAGAAGCGTATGCCGCGTGGATTGATTACAATCAAGATGGCGATTTTACTGATGCTGGAGAACAAATTTGGACACAAGCAAGCACTACAGAATCTCCAGTAAGTACAATAATCACCATACCAACATCTGCACCAAATGGAACGACAAGAATGCGTATCTCAATGAAATATAATGGTATACCAACTGCTTGTGAAACATTTAATTACGGAGAAGTAGAAGACTATACAGTAAATATCGTTTCTGCGAGTCAAGACACGTTGGAGCCAATTATAACCTTACTTGGCGACAATCCTGTACAGTTATTTGTAAATGAAACGTATACTGATGCTGGTGCTACAGCTTTAGACAATGTAGATGGTGACATTACGGATATTATTGAAGTTACGGGAAGTGTAAATACAGCTGTCGCTGGAACGTACACATTATTTTATAACGTAAGAGATACCGCTGGAAACACTGCTGCAGAAGTAACACGTACCGTAATTGTGGAAGAAATAGTAATTGGTTGTATCAACGGTGTTGAAACGTTTCCATACAACCAAAGTTATGAAAATACGCTAGGCGCGTGGAAACAATCATCACAGGATGATATTGATTGGACACTTCGTACAGGTACAACACCTTCCAGAAGAACAGGTCCATCAAGTGCGACTTCTGGCAGTTTTTATATTTATGTAGAAGCCTCTGGAAACGGAACAGGTTATCCTAACAAACAAGCGATTATCAATTCGCCTTGCTACGATTTAACGAATGAAGTGAACGCTTCTTTTAGCTTTAGCTATCACATGTATGGCGCTAACGATATGGGAACAATATCGTTAGATATCAGCAGTGACAACGCCGCTTCATGGACAACGATTTGGTCAGCAACTGGCAATAAAGGCAATCAATGGAATGCTGTGACGGTTGATGTTTCTGAATATGCTGGACAAAGCGTGCAATTCCGCTTCAACAGAGTTACGGGCGGCACTTGGCAAGCAGATGTAGCGATTGATAGCATCGCACTAAACACGACACTAGCTGCGCGACAAGAAACCACAAATACCAAAGAAACGAATGAGGAAACCACTGCTGTTTCTTTAGAAGAAAATAACTTGACCATCTTCCCAAATCCAGTTAAAGAAGCGATGTTATACATCCGATTGGACAAAGGAACACCACAAACCTACGCAATAAAAAATGTGTACGGACAAACGGTAGCTTCTGGAAAAGCAGAAGAGCAAATACGCGTCAATCAGTTGGCATCTGGGATTTATATTTTAGAAGTTTCTGACGGATACAACACATTCACCAAAAAGTTTATCAAGCAGTAAATCAAACGATTGCTAGACTACAAAAGCTCGGTACAAATTTGTATCGGGCTTTATTTTTATAACCATATCATTCAGAATAAATTAACAAGTATTTTACATTTTACCATTGCAGAGTTGAAAACAAAACAGTACATTTGAGTAATTATAAAAACCGTAAATACATGGAAGAATACAGACCAGCATTGCCCGTAAGTGCTTTAGAACAAGACAAAAAAGTAGCATTTTACAAAAAAACATATACCTACTTAGCCTTTTCAGTACTACTATTTGTAGTGGTTGAATATCTTTTTTTACAAGTTGATTTTATCGTAAACATTGGCTTGCAAATGATTCAAGGATGGACTTGGTTAGTAGTACTAGGATTGTTCATGCTAGCAACCAATTATGCAGAACGACTCGCTTTAAAAAGTAAGGACAAAACCATGCATCATGCAGCATTATTTTTGTATGTAGTTGCAGAAGCGTTCATTTTTGTACCGTTAATCTATATTGCTTTACGATTCTCGGAAGTCAATGAAACAGCTGTATTAACGCAAGCAGCTATTATGACTTTGGCGTTGTTTACAGGATTGTCTGCCATTGTTTTTATGACTAGAAAAGATTTTTCTTTTTTAAGTTCAATCTTAACCATTGGAGGTTTCTTAGCGATTGGATTAATCGTAGCAGGAATGATTTTCGGATTCCACTTAGGATTATGGTTTAGCGTAGGAATGGTCGTATTGGCGGCAGGTTCAATTTTATACCAAACGTCAAACATGATTCACAGATACGAAGAAGATCAATACGTAGCAGCATCTTTAGGATTGTTCGCTTCGTTGATGTTACTTTTCTGGTACATTATCAGCATCTTTTTGAATGAATAAATAAATAGAAGATTTATAAAACTATCAGAAGCCGCTTTGCAATTTGTAAGGCGGTTTTTTTTTTGATGGATTCAGGAGTTAGGAATCAGGATTCAAGAGTCAAGACTTTTTTGAACTTGAACTTGAACTTGAATTTGAACTAGAACTAGAACTTGAAAACCCTAGCGTCACTTCGAGTGATTTTCTGAAAGAAAATAGTATCGAGAAGTACTTTGAAACTTAATTTTAAATGTTGAATACTGAATACTGAACAGATTCATAAACGACTAAACTTTATAAGCTTATAAACCAAAAAACCATCAACCAGATTGCGATTGCAAATACTGCGTAGGAGAGAAGTTGGTGAGTTTTTTAAAGACTCTGTTAAAAGTTGCTTTGCTGTTGAAACCGCATTCGTAGGCAACTCCGAGTAAGGAAAGCTGTTCGTGTTTGCCTTCTTTTAGCATTCCTTTGAACGCGTTGACACGATAGGAATTCACGAAATCATTGAAGTTCATTTGGAATCCGCTATTGATGATTTCTGAAAGTTGTCCACGTGTCAAATTAGCTTGTTTGGCGAGTTCGGAAAGGTTCAAATCAGGGTTTAGATATGGTTTTTCCTGTTCCATCAAGTCTGAAATTGCTTGGATTGCCGCGTCTTCAATATCTTTTTTAACTTCTTTTGACGATTCAGGAATCGAAATTTGTTTTGGCGAAAAGCTAAAGTCCAGTTTATTCAATTTTGTGGTATCGGTAAAATAACCTTTCAAACCTATATACAGCGCGCAAACTGCCATTAATAAATTTAACCACCAACGCTCGGTATAGCCTAAATCGACAAGAATGCTTCCCACGAAATCCTGCACAGAACTATAGATGAATAGTAGCGTAAATACAATAAGAAAGTTGCGAATCCAATTCAGCTCCAGCTTAAAAATATTAGAGAAATATTGCTTTATTTTTTGACGATAATTCACATATAGTTGAATCGTAAACGCCAAATACAACAACATCACAGAAAAGCCTACGACACTCAAAATGGGCAAGATGATTGGCTCATCAAGTTCTATTTTTAGGATGCCATTTTGGGTTTCGTTAAAACCAGGTTGCATAGCATCGTACGCAAAAATTGAGAAGCGATACGCCACCAAACTCAACGGAATGGCAAAATGCCACCAATGTTTCTTTAAAAACCTAAAGTTTGATTTGGTGATGGACTTTACATACAAATAAATCAACGGCGCAATGGCAGTTCCTGCGGGAATTAAAAAATAGTTGATTTTCGTGTTGCGAAATGTATCGTACCAGCCCATAAATCCGACGGTGTAGCATATTTGCGTATAGGAAACGGTCAATAATAAAATCGCCAAAATCGCGTCAGAAGCATTTTTTTTCTCCGAGTAGCGTTTCAAAAGTAAGCCAACCAAAACTAACGTTTGCAATACGAGAATGAGTAGCGGCGTGCTGTGAATATTAAAATCGGGAAAAAGAAACATGTGCGATTTTATTTTTGATGACAACCAAAACTACTAAACTTTTTTAGTTTTTTGTAGTAGAAATCGGCTCATGATACGATTTGAGACGTAGTTTTCTAAAAATTTACCACCAAACAATAAAAAAAGTTTCAAAAGTATCGTTGTGTTTTTGCCAACAAAGCAAGGCTCTTTTTTCAGAGAGGTTTTGTTCAATTTTTTCTTTTACATCTTCAAAATGCAACCAATTTTCGTTACTTGCAGGATTGATTCCCCATGCTTTTTTAGGTGGAATGTAATACGCTTTCGCGGGATTGTCTAACTGTCGGAATGTTTCAAAGTTCATGTAATAGCCAGCAACAGCTTTTTGATAATCAGCGTCCAAAGCTACTTTTTCCGCATACGGAAGATACAAATACGCCAACACACATACTTTCTGCGTGATGTTCTCCAAGTTCAAATTTGGCAAAGCTGTCTGTGTCGCTTCATGATAGAGGAGTGGCAATTGCTTTTGCTGTAGTTTGGCTATTTTTTCATGCAACGCATCACGTCGGTTGGGGCCAATCCAATTTTTGGAAGCATCCGAAGAAATGGAAGCATCGTATAGGTAAAATTTATACGCCAATTCTAGATGAATGATTTCTTGGGTTTCGGTGTGTTGTACAATAAAATCCAGTTCGCCAATGGTTTGTTTATTTTGAATAATTTGAACGTTTTCATGCAAAAGCAGGTAATTTTCAGAAGCATTGATAAGTTCAGAAACGACTTTTTCTATCAAATGTCCCAATCTGCGATTATTGGGCAACGCTATTTCTGGAAGTTGATTGTATCTTAGTTCCGAAAGAAAAAACGTCGGAATTCCTGTAATGGTAGTTTCTAAATGTGCTGCGTTTACAATTGAGGTTATTCGTGACGTTACGTTCATTCTCTAAATATAACAACTAAAAAACGCTAAACTGAGAAAAGTTTAGCGTTTTTTATGCTTATTAAAAATAATGCTTAATACAGTTGAGGAAATTCAGTAGGATTCGCTTCGTGCATCATGGCATAAATTTTCTCAAAAATATCTTCTGCCGAAGGTTTTGAAAAATAATCGCCATCCGTTCCATATGCTGGTCGGTGTGCTTTTGCCGTGAGTGTTTGCGGTTTGCTGTCTAAATATTGATATCCGTTTTGTTTGTCTACAATATGTTGTAAGATAAACGCGGACGCACCACCAGGAACGTCTTCATCTACCACAAGCAAACGATTGGTTTTTTGTACACTTTTTACCGTATCGTGATTAATGTCGAACGGAATTAAGGATTGACAGTCAATAATTTCAATATCAATTCCGACGGCTTGTAATTCTTTTGCAGCTTGTTCTACAATTCGTAAAGTTGAACCATAGGAAACCACCGTCATGTCCGTTCCTTCTTTGATAGTTTCTACCACGCCAATTTTCGTTTTAAAATCACCTAAGTTTGTTGGTAATGGCTCTTTTAAACGATAGCCGTTTAAGCATTCTACCACTAGCGCAGGTTCATCACTTTCTAACAAGGTGTTGTAAAATCCAGCCGCTTTGGTCATGTTTCTTGGCACCAACACATGAATTCCTTTGATAGCATTAATGATAGCGCCCATTGGAGAACCAGAATGCCAAATTCCTTCCAAACGATGACCACGCGTACGAATGATAACAGGTGCTTTTTGTGTTCCTTTAGTTCTGTATAACACAGTTGCTAAGTCATCACTCATAATTTGCAATGCGTACAATAAATAATCTAAATATTGAATTTCGGCAATTGGACGCAATCCGCGCATTGCCATTCCGATACCTTGTCCTAAAATGGTAGCTTCACGAATTCCTGTGTCAGAAACACGCAACTTTCCATACTTGGCTTGCATGCCTTCCAACCCTTGATTTACATCGCCAATTTCTCCAGCATCTTCACCAAAAATCAATACTTCTGGATATTTCGCGAAAAGCGCATCAAAATTATCACGCAATACAATACGTGCATCTACTTCTTCCGCTTCCGAAGCATATTCGGGTGCTTTTGCGTCAATTTTTAAAACACTTTTGGCAGATTCACTATACAAATGTGAACTATATTTCGGTTGAATTTTCTCAAAATACGCTGTAATCCAATTGCTCAATGCTGTACGTTCCGAAGAATGCTCTCCAACAACCAAGCGCAAGACTTTACGTGCATAACTTGCAATTTCTTTACGAATAGGTTCTGCAATGGCACTTAATTCTTCCTTGAGTTTATTAATAAAAACCTTATTTGGGCTTGATTCTGCAAGTTTACCAATCAATTGTACAACTTCTTGTTGCTCTTTCTTCATTGGCGCGACGAAGTCTTTCCACGCTGCTTTTTTTCCATCGCGGACACGCTTTTTAATGTCTTTCTCTAATGCGGTTAAATTTTCCTCAGTTTCAATACCATTTTCAATCATCCACTTACGCATTTGCGCATTGCAATCGTATTCAGCTTCCCAAGCCAAACGCTCTTTGCTTTTGTAACGCTCGTGTGAACCAGAAGTAGAATGTCCTTGTGGTTGCGTTACTTGCTGCACATGAATCAATACAGGAACGTGTTGCTCGCGAGAAATATCAGCCGCTTTTTGATACGTAGCTACCAACGACGGATAATCCCAACCATTCACGGTAAAGATTTCATAACCATTTTCAGTTTCTGTGCGTTGAAATCCTTTTAAGATTTCAGAAATATTTTCTTTAGTTGTTTGATGTTTTGCATGAACTGAAATTCCATATTCATCATCCCAAACGCTCATCACCATCGGAACTTGCAATACGCCCGCAGCGTTAATGGTTTCAAAGAACAATCCTTCACTGGTACTTGCATTTCCAATCGTTCCCCAAGCGATTTCATTTCCATTTTTTGAGAATTTTTCAGTATCAATACCTTCAACGTGTCTGTATATTTTAGAAGCTTGCGCCAATCCTAGCAATCGCGGCATTTGTCCCGCAGTAGGAGAGATGTCAGCACTAGAGTTTTTTTGTTGTGTTAAGTTTTTCCACTCTCCATTTTTGTCCAAACTATGCGTGGCAAAGTGACCGCCCATTTGTCTTCCAGCGGACATTGGCTCAACATCAATATCGGTATGTGCGTAGAGTCCAGCAAAAAACTGTTGAATATTCAATTCGCCAATCGCCATCATAAACGTTTGGTCGCGATAATATCCTGAGCGAAAATCACCATTTTGAAATGCTTTCGCCATGGCTAATTGTGGTACTTCTTTTCCATCTCCAAAAATTCCAAACTTCGCTTTTCCCGTCAACACTTCTCTACGACCTAGAAGGCTGCATTCACGACTGATAACAGCGGTAGTGTAATCCTGAATGATTTCTTCTTTGAATTGATCGAAAGAAATGTCTTGTGTATTTTCAAGTTTTGCTTGCATAGTTCTCTAAATTGAAGTCGCGCAAAAATACAAAAAAACAGTCACTTTTGCAATACGGATTGCTCTTAAAAAAATGCAAATAATGCAATAAAAAGAGGGTTTCAGTGTGATTAATTCAAATCTATCAAAAAAATCACATTTTGGTTGACGATTGTTTAATATTTTGTTCAGATATACTTATGAGTTTTTCACTGAATATTTCATCCAAAAATAACAGCCAACAACTAAATTAAAAGTTGTGAGTGATGCGTTAAGAGTTAAGAGTTAAAAATTAGCGAATAACAAACAACGAAATTTAAAATGTAAAACTCAAAATGTAAAATGAAAAAGTACTTTTAACCGACAACCAGCAACCAAACACCTAAAACCCAACACCCAACACCCAAAAAAACTACATCATCCCCGAAAAGAAAATCGCATTCATCAACAATTTATTTGTTCCGTACCAAAACGCTCTAAAGTTGGTATTATCCGTAAAGGCAATCACACGTCCGCCGCCCATTCTCGAAGTTTGGAAAGGCACACTGTTTTTTAAATGCTCCAAATTTTCCTCTGAAATATAACCGCTTAATAGAGGCGAATTCGTGTATTGAATTGGATTATTATAGCTTTTTTCGTCTGGATTTATAAAAATAGTTGTATTGCGAAACATTGGTAATTCATCGTTTAAATACCCGAAATTGATAGGATGCGAACGGTCGATTTTCGTATTAAAAATTGCGCCACCAATCACTTGCGCGCCGTTATGGTCTCTGCGTTGCGCGAAAGAAACATTTTTAGCATCAATACCAGTTTTCTTAATATTTAGTTTGATGAAATTATTGTTGTTTAAATAGCGCACTGTATTTCGGTAGCCAATCAACGTTCCACCATTTTTTACCCACGTTTTTAAATTATTCGTGATGTTTTTTGGAAGCGAATACGTATTTGGCAAAATGATATGTGTATATTTTGATAAATCTTTTCTGCCGAAATTACGTGTATCTAGCTTTGTTAACGGAATTTCATAACGTTGGTCAAACAAATGCCAAATTTCACCCGCATCGTACGAAGTGATTCCATCGCCAACCAGCATGGCGATTTTCGGTTGAATGATGGCTTCAAAATTATTACTTCCCAAATCAATTCCTTCGGTCAAGCCAGAAGAAACAGCGGTAATGTTCAGGTGACTTTCTTGTGCAATAGTTCGTAAAAACGTGCGCATTTCCTGCAAATTCAACTGTTGATTCTGCACAGGAATCATAATTGTGCCGTAATCATAGCGAACACCTTCTAGCGTAAATGGTCGCATTGCTACTTTGGCGCGCAATCCTTTTGCTTTTATTTTTGCGAGTGCTTTTGGCGCATAGTATTCGTTCCATTCAAACAAAAACGCGTAATTACCATTTCCGTTGAGGTTTCCAGTTGGTACTTGCAAGTCTGCAATTTCGCTTCCAGCGTTGTTCAAGGATGATAATTCATCATACGATACGTTAAACGCCAATGGAAATGTCCACGCCGAAATATCGTAAAACAAACTGTCTTGAAATGTTGTTCGTTTCTCAAAAATCGCATTAATCAAACGATGTTGACGCTGATTTTTTGGCACAATATAACTAGCACCTTTCTTGTATTTTGTGCCGTTTGTGGAAAAATCACGTTGTACTTCGTGAACTTTAATTTGATGACGTTTTAAAATTTCGGCTAAATGATAGGCTTTCGCCGCGTCTTTTTCATCCCCAAAAACATAGGCTTTTGCACTCGTTCGCGCAGCTTCTTTTCTGGCATTTTCATAAAATTTTCTTTGGTATCGTAGAATAGTCGTGCGCATATTTTTGGCAGCTTCTAGCGTAGACAATGCCGCAGTAAATTGATTTCGAATGGCAAACGGAAATGTGATTAAACCATTTTCACTCTCTTGAACGTGTCCGCGAGCACTTCCTTGCTCGAACAAAATTCCGATACTACCATTAATATCTGGAAATGTAGAGCCTTTTCCATAATAAAAATCGTCAAAACTCTCTTCGGTATAATATAAGGAACCAATTTTATCAAACGCTTTGGCGTGATACGTAGCAATCTCTTTGGTCAAATCCTGATTCATCTGCGGCGTTAACGGATGCGTACGCGACGGAATTCCAGGCTGAAAGAAAAACGTAGAATTGGAGCCCATTTCGTGATGGTCAGTCAAAATATTTGGCATCCAATCATGAAACGTTTTGATGCGCGCTCTCGATTCTGGCAA
Source organism: Kordia sp. TARA_039_SRF (assembly GCA_006383075.2). GTDB lineage: Bacteria > Bacteroidota > Bacteroidia > Flavobacteriales > Flavobacteriaceae > Kordia. The sequence goes on along the minus strand of SMNH02000004.1, from coordinate 358,756 downwards.
CTGTACTGGCAACCAATCGCGATTCATGTCAAACCAATAGTGATTTGTACGTCCGCGCGGCCACGATTCGTCAAACTCTCTATCTTGCGGATCCGTAATCAAATGTTCGCTCTTATGCATGTTTACCCAACCAGCAAAACGCTGTAAACCATCAGGGTTGAATGAAGGATCTAAAAGAATCACCGTATTATTCAGTAAATTATAAATTTCATCTCCTTCGGCAGCAGCCAAATAATAGGCAAGAATTAACGCCGCATTGCTTCCACTAGCTTCGTTTCCGTGAATGGAAAATCCTTGATACACCACAATTGGCATTTGCGTAATTTGTGCGTTGGCGCCTTCCGATTTCGTCAAGTTTACATGATCCTGACGAATGGTTTCTATATTCTGATGATTTTTAGGAGACGTCACCGTGAGTAACAAAATAGGACGATTTTCAAACGTTTTTCCTCTATCTTCAATTGTAATTCGATTGGATTTCTCAGCCAATATCTTCATATACATGACCAATTTATCATGCGTTACGTGCCATTCTCCGACTTCGTGACCAATCACGCTTTCTGGTGTTGGAATGTCTTTATTATAAGTAACATCGGTTGGTAAATAATACGAAAGGGAAACGTTTTCTTGTGCAGTTGCCGTTAAAAAACAAATGAAAAAAGCGCACAACACAAGGTGAGAGAATCGAAACATAGGTTTTAAAAATTGGTTTAGTTGTTACAAAAATCGACTATTTACTGTCCAATTCAAAACGGGAAAACCGTATTTAACAAAAATGCGCTGAGAAATGTAAAATGTAAAACCGCAAAATATAAAATGTAAAAGTGTTTTTAATTAACAGCTAGAAACAAATCGACAACGAGCCAAGAATCAAGAGTCAAGACAAATCGACAAACAACACTTCGACAAGCTCAGTGTAAACAAGCGAACAAGTAAATTGATGAAGAACAAACAACACTTCGACAAGCTCAGTGTAAACAAGCGAACAAGTAAATTGATGAAGAACAAACCAACAAACCAACAAAAAAACTATATTTGCACCACTAAAATTGAATCGTAAAAATGAAAGCTGGAATTGTAGGATTACCAAACGTTGGAAAATCAACCTTATTTAACTGTTTATCAAGTGCAAAAGCGCAGAGTGCAAACTTTCCTTTCTGTACTATTGAGCCAAATTTAGGAGTCGTAAATGTTCCTGATCCGCGATTGGAAAAACTGGAAGAATTAGTGAATCCGCAACGTGTACTTCCAGCGACGGTGGAAATTGTAGATATTGCTGGATTGGTAAGAGGAGCGAGTAAAGGTGAAGGTTTGGGAAATCAATTCTTAGGAAATATTCGTGAGTGTAACGCAATTATGCACGTATTGCGCTGTTTTGACAATGACAATATTGTACACGTAGATGGAAGCGTAGATCCAATTCGCGACAAAGAAACTATTGATATTGAACTGCAGCTTAAAGATTTAGAAACCGTTGAAAAACGCCTAGAAAAAGTAAAAAGAGCTGCCAAAACAGGAAATAAAGAAGCGCAAAAGGAACAAGCAACGTTAGAGAAATTTAAAAGCGCTTTAGAACAAGGTGTTTCTGCTAGAGCGGTTGAGGTTACGGAAGACGAAGAAGAATTGATGAAAGGCTTTCAGTTATTGACAGCTAAGCCAATTTTGTATGTTTGTAATGTAGATGAAGCTTCAGCAAAATCTGGAAACGCGTATGTTGATAAAGTACGTGAAGCTGTAAAAGATGAAGATGCAGAAATCATCGTTTTAGCCGTAGGAACAGAAGCAGATATTGCAGAATTGGAAGATTACGAAGAGCGTCAAATGTTTTTGGAAGACATCGGATTGGAAGAGCCTGGTGTTTCTCGTTTGATTCGTGCAGCGTATAAATTATTAGACTTACAAACATATTTTACAGCAGGAGAAAAGGAAGTTCGCGCGTGGACGATTAAAACTGGCTCCACAGCACCGCAAGCGGCAGGCGTGATTCACACCGACTTTGAAAAAGGATTCATCCGTGCAGAAGTCATCAAATATGATGATTATGTGCAGTACGGAACCGAAAACAAAGTAAAAGAAGCTGGAAAACTATCAATTGAAGGAAAAGGATATATTGTCAATGATGGTGATGTGATGCACTTCTTGTTTAACGTGTAAGCATTTAAATAGAAAACTATATATAAAAGTGAACTTCGGTTCACTTTTTTTATGATTGAATTTCAGAAAAGGAGGTTTCGAAAATACTAATTTTCAAAAAATTGGGTTATTTCTACAGAACACCGTTAAAACCTTCCAAATGAAAAATTACATTGCCACTTTAGTAGTAGGAGTGATACTTGCTGCTTGTTCTTCAGAAAAAAAAGAAACTACAAACGAAATTCCCATCATTAAAGCGACTTCCACTGAAACCGCATACAAAGTTGATTCTGATTGGTATAAAGGAAATTGGAGCATCGCGCCACAAGTTGCCCACGATACACTTCAAATTACGAGTTACACCGCAAAAACAGCATTCAAATTTAAAACTGACATTGACAGCATTGAATTTGAAATTGATGTGAATACCAGTAAAGATTTTTATGTACAACTCAATGACAGTCTTCTCGCACACACCATTATTACGGCTGTTCCTTTTAAAACAACACTTGTAGAATATAACAAAACAGCAGATGCGGACATTCAAATTAAATATCAACATGGAAAAAGTAAATATTTGGATAGCTTAAAAGAAGCATTTCCCATAACGATTCCTGAAAAGGCATCTGACAAGGAAAAAGTATTATATGTCTTAAACTGGACGAATAGTCGGTGGAAACACAATGGAAACAATGCGCCTAAAAAAAATGATGCTATTTCCATTCTGCAAGAAGCCGCAGAAGGCGGACAATTTCCGTGCTTTGCGTATGCTATCGTATTACGCGACCAATTGAATGCACTCGGTTTTAAAGCAAGAACGGTATATTTAAAAACCGCAGATGCGAAAACACGCAAACGTCCGCCAGGTCACGTTGCAACCGAAGTTTTTCTAAATGATTTGCAAAAGTGGGTTTTTATTGATGGTCAATTTAATGTTATGCCAACTTTAAATGGTAAACCGCTCAACGCGATAGAATTTCAAAACGCCATTACTACGGATTTTGAAAAATTTGACTTGGAAAGTCTGGCAACGGCTACCAAAGTGTCCAAAACAAACTATATAAACTTTGTCTACGATTACTTATTCTATCTAGATACAACGCTAGACAATAGATACGAAGCCACAAAGCGTCACATGGTTGACGGCAAAGCATCGCTGATGTTAGTGCCAAGTGGCGCAGAAAATTTAGAGCATATCAATTTTTGGGATATGGATGTCAACTATTGCAAATACACTACTTCGGCTAACACGTTTTATGCAAAACCAATCTAGTTTTTGCTGTAAAAGCTCATCTCTAACTCAAAAAGTAAGTGGAAATCGTAAGATTTTTATAATATAACAGTAAACATTTAGATACATTCTGGTCGTAATTTAGCAGCATAACCAAAATAAATTACATACCATGAAAAAAATTACACTATTAGTAAGTGCATTTTTGTTTGTATTTGTAGCAAATATGAACGCACAACAATCTGTTATCGACGATTTAGACGAAACGTTCGATTCTGCAGAAGTGATTCGAATTGAAGCAAAACGCGTTAAAGCGGCTTTAAAAACCTTATCTGTTGACTATCTTGTAAACAACAATCCAAATCCAGATGTAGCTACGTATCTTCAAGTGATGGACGTGAGCATGGAAGTAGTAGAAGAATTCAGCGATGAAGTCAACTACTATATCGGAAGTGCAGCGCAAGGAAACAGCAACATTGATCCGTCGAGCATTCAAAGCAAAGCTTCTCAAATTGAAGGAAACGAAGACTTTGTACGTATCAAAAGCGCAGAATTGCAAACCGCTATTCAGCAAAATAATAGAGGTACGGCGCGTTCATTAATTCGTGAAATTAGAGGCTATCTTAACACGCAAATCACTTTGGCAAAAGAAATCAAAACAGAAGCAACGGCGTTAAAATCGTTAGCAACTGTGTACAATGTTCGCATTGAGTTGGTAGACGAGCGTACAGGTGCTCCAGTTCCAGCAGGAACGTTGCCAGGCTATGCTGCTACAAACCAAGATACTAACGAAATCTTCTACACAGACTATTACAACTACGACACGTTTACAAACCTTCCAGCAGGGACGTATCGTTTTGATGCATATGATGGCTATTTCGATGGTGCGTCAAGCGCGATTGTAAGCTTAGACCAGAGCTTGGTAGGAAGTGACGGATACATTGTAGTTACATTACGTTACTGGTCAGAATAAGTCAAAAAAGTCTGATAGCGAGTACAATATTTAAAATACTCTTAAAAAAAGCGCAATATTCACAAAAATATTGCGCTTTTTGTTGATTATTTTCAGCGATACGGGTTTTATTTTTTGATTGTAAATAGTATATTAGCAACCAACCCTAATAGCACTTCAATCAATGGCACAAGACTCACAATATACCGAAGATAACATACGTTCACTCGACTGGAAAGAACACATCCGTATGCGTCCAGGAATGTATATCGGTAAGTTAGGTGATGGCTCTTCTGCCGATGACGGAATTTATATTCTGCTCAAAGAAGTGTTGGACAATTCTATTGACGAATTTGTTATGGGTGCCGGAAAAACGATTGAAGTGTCCATTCAAGGAACGAAAGTGATTGTACGCGATTATGGGCGTGGAATTCCGCTTGGAAAAGTAGTCGACGTAGTATCCAAGATGAATACGGGAGGAAAGTACGATTCCAGAGCATTTAAAAAATCTGTTGGATTGAACGGTGTGGGTACAAAAGCCGTAAATGCACTTTCTACGTATTTTAGAGTAGAATCGACGCGTGACGGACAATCAAGTTCTGCCGAATTTGCTACAGGCGAACTGACAGGAAAAGAATTCTTAGAAGAAACATCGCGCCGACGCGGAACCAAAGTGACCTTCATTCCAGATGAAACCATCTTTAAAAACTTCAAATTCCGTATGGAATACGTGGCGAAAATGCTACGTAATTACGTCTATCTCAATCCTGGCTTGACGATTATTTTTAACGGAGAAAAATTCTTCTCAGAAAATGGTCTAAAAGATTTACTAGAAGACAACAACAACAAAGAAGACATGCTATATCCTATCATTCACCTCAAAGGTGATGATATTGAAGTAGCCATTACACATAGCAAAACACAATACAGCGAAGAATACCATTCGTTTGTCAACGGACAGCACACCACGCAAGGAGGAACGCACCAAGCAGCGTTTAGAGAAGCGATTGTAAAAACAGTGCGCGATTTTTACGGAAAAAGCTATGAAGCGTCTGACATTCGAAAATCTATCATTTCTGCCATTAGCATTAAAGTGATGGAACCCGTTTTTGAATCGCAAACCAAAACCAAGCTTGGTTCCACCGATATGGGAGGCGATTTGCCAACGGTGCGTACATATGTAAATGATTTTATTGGGAGATATCTCGATAACTATTTACATAAAAATCCAGAAACGGCTGAAAAGTTACAACGTAAAATTCTTCAAGCAGAACGCGAACGTAAAGAACTTTCTGGAATTCGAAAACTAGCCAAAGAACGTGCTAAAAAAGCAAGCTTACACAATAAAAAACTGCGTGATTGCCGCATTCACTTAGGTGATACTAAAAAAGAACGAAGACTTGAAACAACGTTGTTTATTACCGAGGGAGATTCGGCTTCGGGTTCTATTACCAAATCGCGCGATGTCAATACGCAAGCGGTATTCAGTCTACGAGGAAAACCGTTGAACTCGTATTCCATGTCGAAAAAAATTGTGTATGAAAACGAAGAATTCAATCTGTTGCAAGCCGCGTTAAACATTGAAGAATCGATGGAAGACTTGCGTTACAACAATATTGTGATTGCAACCGATGCCGATGTGGACGGAATGCACATTCGATTGCTATTAATCACCTTCTTTTTACAATTCTTTCCAGAATTAATCAAAGAAGGACATTTGTACATTTTGCAAACGCCATTATTTAGAGTACGAAATAAAAAAGAAACCATATACTGCTACAGTGAAGCAGAAAAACTAGCCGCCATAGAAAAGTTATCAGGAAAACCAGAAATCACGCGATTTAAAGGTTTAGGGGAAATTTCACCTGATGAATTCAAACATTTCATCGGAGACGACATTCGACTCGATCCTGTAATGTTAGACCGTGAAACCTCTATTGAAGAATTATTGCAATTCTACATGGGGAAAAATACGCCTGACAGACAAGAATTTATCATTAACAATCTGAAGGTTGAGTTAGACCTTATTGAGGACAAATAAATGAATATATGCGGTTTAGTAACGCAAGCTCAAAAAAGTGGGTGCCTTTTCTCTACTTTTTTCTAGGAATTGGTAGCATATTGGTCATAGCATATTTGTTTCTTTTCAAAGATGACATGAAAGGAAAACTGTGGTATGCCATTCCTGCAGCGTTGCTATTTTTGTTGGTTGTCTTTTACAGTACCGCTAAATATTTTGAGTTTGATAGTGATGGCAATGTACTGACGTTTATAAATAGAGGATTATTTATTTCTAATTTTGTCAACTATCGTGAGCAAAGAGCTGAATTTCCAAAGGAAAAACTCAAACGCTATCGCATTCAAAACTATCTGTTATTTAGTTATTTATATGTGTATGTAAAATCGAAAAGCAATCAAATCAAACGCGTACGATTCAACATCACGCTGCTTAGTAACAGTAAAAAAAGAGCCCTAAAAAAATCGCTTGAAAAAGTGTTAAAGCATAACAACGAAATTTCTTAATGGAAGAACATAACGAAGAATTACATGCTGACAATCAGCAACATGACAACAATACGCAAGACACCATTACCAAAGTTACAGGCATGTACAAAGATTGGTTTTTGGACTATGCGTCGTATGTAATTTTAGAAAGAGCCGTACCAGCCATTGAAGACGGTTTTAAGCCTGTGCAGCGCCGTATCATGCATTCTATGAAAGATTTGGATGATGGACGATACAATAAAGTGGCAAATATTGTCGGACATACCATGCAGTACCATCCACATGGTGACGCGAGTATTGCCGATGCCATGGTGCAAATTGGACAAAAAGACTTGTTGATTGATACGCAAGGAAACTGGGGAAACATTCTCACAGGAGACCGCGCGGCGGCTTCTCGTTATATTGAAGCGCGTTTGTCAAAATTTGCGTTAGATGTAGTGTTCAGTCCAAAAATTACGGATTGGCAACTATCGTATGACGGTCGTAAAAATGAGCCGGTCAATCTTCCTGTAAAATTTCCATTGTTGTTAGCGCAAGGCGCGGAAGGAATTGCGGTAGGATTGTCCACCAAAATATTACCACACAACTTTATTGAGTTGATTGATGCTTCTATCAAGCATTTACAGGGAAAACGCTTCCAGATTTATCCTGATTTCCCAACAGCAGGAATCATGGATGTTAGCAATTATAACGACGGAATGCGTGGCGGAAAAGTGCGTGTGCGTGCCAAAATCTCGCAAGTTGATAAAAATACCTTAGTCATTACCGAAATTCCGTTTGCAACCAATACGACATCGCTGATAGAATCTATTCTAAAAGCAAATGACAAAGGAAAAATCAAAATTAAAAAGATAGAAGACAACACGGCGGCAAACGTGGAAATTTTAGTGCATTTGCCCAATAATATTTCGCCAGACAAAACGATTGATGCCTTGTATGCGTTTACGAATTGTGAAAGTTCTATTTCGCCATTAGGATGTATCATTTACGACAACAAACCACTATTTATTGGTGTTTCTGAAATGTTACGCCGTTCGACAGACCATACGGTTGAATTGTTAAAATCGGAACTTGAAATTCAGTTAGGCGAATTGCAAGAGCAATGGCATTTTGCCTCGCTGGAGCGAATTTTTATCGAAAACAGAATCTATCGCGAAATCGAAGAAGAAGAAACATGGGAAGGTGTTATTAAAGCGATTGATGAAGGTTTGAAACCACACATTACACACTTAAAACGTGAAGTTACGGTAGAAGATATCACGCGTTTGACCGAAATTCGCATCAAGCGTATCTCTAAATTTGACATTGACAAAGCGCAACAAAAAATTGAAGCTTTAGAAGAAAATATTGAAGAAGTAAAGCATCATCTAGCACATTTAATTGAATATGCAATTGACTATTTTACACGTTTAAAAACACAATACGGTGAAGGCAAAGAACGCAAAACGGAAATCCGAATTTTTGACGATGTTGATGCACGAAAAGTAGTGATTCGAAACACAAAACTCTATGTAAATAGGGAAGAAGGTTTTGTGGGAACTTCGCTTCGTAAAGACGAATATGTAACGGATTGTGCCGATATTGACGATATTATTGTGTTTACGCGCGACGGAAAAATGCAAGTCACGCGTGTTGATTCTAAAACCTTTGTCGGGAAAAATATCATCCACGTTGCCATCTTTAAGAAAAAAGACAAACGTACCATTTACAACATGATTTACCGTGATGGAAAAGGCGGCGCAAGTTATATGAAGCGTTTTGCGGTAACAAGTGTGACGCGCGATAAAGAATACGATTTAACGCAAGGAAAAAAAGGCTCTATGGTGACGTATTTTTCAGCAAATCCGAATGGAGAAGCGGAAGTAGTAACGATTATATTGCGCCAAGCGGGAAGCATTAAAAAGCTAAAATGGGACTTGGATTTTGCGGACATGAGCATCAAAGGTCGCGGCGTAAAAGGAAATATTGTCACGAAATATTCCATCAAGCGAATCGAACTTAAAGAAAAAGGAGTTTCTACCTTAAAACCACGTAAAATCTGGTTTGACGATACAGTACAACGTTTAAATGTTGATGGAAGAGGTGAATTGTTAGGCGCTTTTAAAGGTGAAGACCGTTTACTCATCATCAATCAAAAAGGAGAAGCAAAAACCATTTTACCAGAACTGACAGCACATTTTGATAGTGATATGATTGTGTTGGAAAAATGGAATCCTGAAAAACCAATTTCGGCAATTTACTACGACGGCGAAAAAGAACGCTATTATGTAAAACGCTTTTTGATTGAAAATGAATCGAAAGTAGAAAAATTCATTACCGAACATCCAAAATCGCAACTAGAATTGGTGATGACGGATTGGAGACCGATGGCGGAAGTCGTGTTTTACAAACAACGCGGAAAAGATCAGAAGCCAAATATGGAAGTTAATTTGGAGGAATTTATTGCGGTAAAAGGAATAAAAGCACTTGGAAATCAATTGACAACCGAAAAAGTGCGACAAATCAACGTTATGGATTCGTTACCTCATGAAGAACCCGAAGAAGTTGCTGCGGAAGATATGGAAGTAGTAGATGAGGAAACGGTAGACGGCGATGATACTGAAAACGGAAAGTCGTCCAAAAACGGTGGTGACTGGCAGATGGGGCTGTTTTAGACTCGCTTCGCTGTTGGAATTTAGACCGCTCTGCTACTGGAATCTGGACTTTTTTGTTTCGCTCGACTTAAGGTTTTTTATAGCTAATTAGACGCGCTTTGCGCTTGGATTCGCTTCGTTGTTAGAATCTAAACTTTTTTGTTTTTTTGCTTTGCTCAAAAAGATACGTTAGCATTGGTACATTTTCAAATTATCTAATTGACACATTAAAAAAAAACGTCACTTCGAGTGATTTTCGATAGAAAATTGTATCGAGAAGTACTTTGAACTAGATTTTGGTTTTTAGAAGGGTAGACGCGCTTCGTGCTTAGATTTGCTTCGCTGTTGGAATTTAGACCGCTTTGCTACTAGAATCTAGACTTTTTTTATCACTTCGCTCAATTCAAGCTTTTTTAATTTTTCATTACTTTAGTTTGCACTCTTGCTAAAAAAAAATATTGGCACATTCTCACATTATCAAATTCTCACATTAAAATTATTTTTTCGAATCTTCTTTGTCAACCTTTATAAAAGTTTGTATCTATTTATCGGAGTTGACAGTTTTCTTTTAGTGAATTCTTACTTTGCTTCTGCAAAGGCGTTATCCGAAAAGCCTAAATTTAAATAGAGTAGGAATCATCAAAAAACAAATAGTATGTTACACAAAATTAAAAACGTAGCGCATGCAAAAGCGTTGACAAAAGAAACACAAGCGAAAATTAACGGAGGAATTCAAATTTATTGCGATAGCAGTGGCGATTGTCCTCCAGGCTGGATTTGTTCAGGTGGCGGATTTTGTTGTCCGAGTCACATCGTTTAAGAACAGCATTCCACAATTTTAAGAAGCGAAAGCACTGATTTATACATAAATTGGTGCTTTTTTTGACTTTATACATCATGAAATACACATAAACTGTGTTTTTCCACTAGGCAGCAGGCGAAATTCCATAGTAAGTAATTTCAAAAATAGTCAAAGCGGTCAACCACTTTTCTTCTTCCTTAGTTGGAGCATCATGAAACGATAGGAGCGAAGTACCAAAATTATATTCTTCAATAATCGTATCGATATCTGTTGTGTTGGAAATAGCATCGTATAAAGGTGCTTTTTGAAGTTCAGCAACAACACGATTGTTTAGTGTGATGGAATTTGTTTTGCTAGAACGTTTTAGTTGTCCGATGTTTCTATTATCAGCGTTTGCAATACTTCCCGAAGCATTTATGTTGCCAAGTAGTACATCATCACAAAAAACAGTTACTTGTTGATTTAAAAATTCATAGCTAAAAATGTGCTTTTTCGTTAAAGCAATGAGTAGTCCTTTTGCGTTCATGGCACGTTCCACACGAGTAAAAGCAACGATGGGTTGTTGGTGCGTGTTATATAGCAATCCTGAAATTTTCAAGTTTGTCACTGCTTGTGCACGCTGAAATGTCATCGCATTGGTAATTTCAAGATAAAATTTTCCTTTGTGTGGCGCTAGTTTTTTTCGCTTTTTAAATAGTTTTTGATAAATTTCTGCACGCTCTGTTTCTAAAAAAGTATCGTTTTCCACATCTTTCGATTTTTTCATCACAAACGCAATCAGCACGATAAATACAAAGACCACGAGCGAAATTAAAATAATCATGATGGTGAAAAAGTTCATAGTAGCGTACGTTTTTTTTAAGTGCTAAAGATACAGTAAGCTATTTCAAGTTCAAACTCAAATTCAAGTTCAACTTGAAGAAGTACATTTTCAAATTATCAAATTTATACATTAAAATAGCCGTCACTTCGAGTGGATTTGCTGCTCATTGAGCTTGCCGAAATGAAGCAAATTTGTACCGAGAGGTGCCATGCACGCAATACTTCTATTTAAAAAATCCGCTTTAAAAAACCTTTATTCGCTTCACTAATTTTTCGCAACACCGCTTCTTCTTCAAACTTATGCATGATAATCGATTGTGGATTTCCTAACAAGTCAATTTCTGAACGGTCATGCGCGTCAATCGTAATCTTTTCAGAAGCATTTAGAACGGCTTTTCCTTGTTCAGTAGTCGTAACGTGAATTTCCTTCGACACCAAATCATACGCTGTCAATTCGCCTTTTTCCTTTACTTCTGCATACAAAACATCCGTTTTTCCTTTAAGATTGACTTCAGCATATTCCACTTGCGTTGTAAGTTTTCTAGTGGTCACATCCGCGTTGATTTCTGCATCTTCAAAACCTGTAACAATCAATTCGCGCGTCGTAATTTCATAACGTTGTTTCGTTTTTCCAAAACCATTAATCGCAAGCGAATCACTCATAATTCTCAAATCGAGTTCCGCTTTTTCGAGTGCATTAATCTCTGCTTTATCAATTGTCAACGTTGTTACAGACGTTATTTCAGCTTCGTTTTCTGCGTGAATGCGTTGTAAATCTTTCGAAATCGTCACAAAAATTTCCAGCTTCTTATAACTACGAATCTCCTTAGAAGTCGCGATGCGAAGTGTTCCATCAACAACATCAACTAAAAAAACTTCATGCAAATTTTCATCCGTAATCACTTCAACTTTCGGAGTTTCACCATTTAAAAGCACAATTTCCAGTCCTTCTTTCACTTCCAAACTCGTAAACGGATCTATCTCATAAATAACCGTCGTGACTTCTCTATTTCCTTTAATCTTCTCTTTTTTCTGTGCGAATGCAGTCAAGCTAATAAGCAAAAAAAGCGCAACTATAAATTGTTTTTTCATGATATAGGTATTTAATATGGTAAAAATACTACATCTACAACGCTAAAAGCGAAGTGTTTGTTATTTTTTAACGAAAAGTGACCAACGGCAATTTTTTCGGGTAAGACGCCACTTCTCGATGTTTTGCTACAAAAAAATCCTTATCATTGCAGTGTTTATACTCCAAAATTTATGTTTGAGCAACTCTTTTACAAAACCATTCTAAGCTACAAAGCGCAACCTAAAAAGCGCAAGCATCGGCAATTAATGTCGCTAGCAACCACCTATATTACGGCGTTGCAACTAAGCTTTATCTGTGTTGTTTTTATTGTATTAATTAAGGCGACCAATAGCAGTTTTTTATTGTATGCGAGTATTTATGAGCAGATTTTTTATGTTGTCCTTGCGGGAATCGTCATTTACATCTTCAATGTCTTATATTTCAACGGAAAACGCATGTTGCAAATCAAAAACAGAGCCATCAAAGAAAACACCAAACCTACGGAAATCTGGAAACTCTGGAGTATTCCTGCAGTGATTATTTTTCTAGGTTTCATTCTCTTAAAAGCAGCGTAATTCTTTCTAAATATTAAATGTTGAGTTTTGAATGTTGAATTACATATGAAACGACGAAAAACAAAAAACGAATAACGAATAGACAAATAGCCGAATAAAAAAAGTCAAGAGTTATGAGTGAAGAGTTAAAAGTGAAAAACTAACAAAGCGTAACCAGCAACCAGCAACCAGCAACCAAAAAATGAAAAGAAAACGCTACTACTATCTCATTACAATGCAATATCTTGGATTTCGCTATCACGGTTGGCAAAAACAACCTGACGTGAATACCGTGCAACGCATGACAGAGCGAACGTTGGCGTATGTTTTTGGACATAAAAAATTCAAACTATTAGCTGCAGGACGAACTGATGCAAAAGTATCGGCAAACGAAATCGCGATTGAATTGTTTTTAGACGAAGAACCGTTGGACATTCCAACTTTTTTACCGCTTTTCAATCAAAATTTGCCGCAAGATATTCGCGTGTTGGAAATGACAGAAACCGATGAGAAATTCAACATCATACAGCATCCAAAAACAAAAGAATACCTTTATCTATTTGCGTTTGGAGAAAAATACCATCCGTTTGCAGCACCGTACATGACCAATGTTTTGAGCAATTTGGATGTGGAATTGATGAAAAAAGGCGCCAAACTCTTTGAAGGGACACATTACCTAAAAACCTATTGTTATAAACCCACTACACATACAGTTTTGGAAGGTAATATTGAAGTCTGTGAAATTGTAGAAAATGACCTTTTTACAGCCAATTTTTTCCCAGAAAAAAGCTATCTCTTACGTGTACAAGGTGCTGGATTCAAGCGTCATCAAATTCGGATGATGATGGGAACGCTTATTTTACTTGGAAAAGGCGAATTGGACTTAGATTTCATAAAACGCTCACTACAACCCAACTCTGACTTGCAAGTCAACTACATCGCGCCTGCATCTGGATTGATTCTCAATAAAATGATTTTCAAAGATTTATAAAAAAACAAGAACTTGTTTTCCATATTTCAATCTTTTAATTTTTAATCATTCAATTAAAACAAAGAAAATCACGTAGTACTACGTATTGATTGTCTTACAAATTCATTCTAAATTCGGGAAGAATAAAAATACAATCTTAACCCAAATTTAGTTATGAATTACACTGCCACATTTTCAGGGAAAAACAACCTGAAAAACAAGGAACTAACCCAACACAATTTCCAAGAATCCGATTTCACCATTCAATGTTGGTTGCAAACAGCTGCTGCTGGTGAATTGCTTTCAAAGCATACCAATGAAACCTCTTTTTCGTTGCAAATCAATACGCAAGGAAATATAGTATTTTCAGTAATAGAAGGTAGCGAAAAGCGAAGCATAGTAGCGACAAACATTTCAGTATTCGACGAAAATTGGTATCATATTACTGCCATAAAAACGGATAGATTTCTACGCTTGCACATCAACGATTTTTCGCTTACGCTAGAAAAAGACTCTAAAACAGTACAAACTAATAATGTTTCCGATTTTACCATTGGCGGTCATGAAAACAACTATTTTACAGGAACAATTGGACAAGTAGCTATCTGGAACAAAACACTGTTACCAAGTGAAGTTTCAAAAATAACCCAAAAAGAAATTGATAGTACAGAGGACGATTTAATCACCATTATCGAACTTATCAAAGAAGAGATAGACTCCATTTTTCCGGAAAATCTCAAATTTGAAGTGCAACTAAAAATTCGAAATACCTCTTTTGAAACGCTCACACTTTCAGAACAAAACAAATATGGAAGTTACATTCCAAAAGAAATCAAGGTAGATGAAGAAGTCTGTATCTCGTTTCTGTCGGGTAGCATTACTTCAGTCATTAATGAAGAATTTCGGTATGAAAACAGCAGTGGAAGCACTACAATCACGGTTTTAAAAAATATCAACAGATTTGATACTGTCATCAGTGCTATTTCCGAAAAAGACTTGGTTGATGACGTCACCATTACCACTAATGAAACGTTCATTTCAAAAGCCGAAATCAATATTGGCGAAAATGGAGTAGTGGTAAATGCGCGAAATGTGTATAATTTTCTCAATGGCTTGAGAGGACACCTAAAATGCGATCAAGTGGTTACGCCAGGCGGTAACCTTTTTAACGAAATAGCATTCAATAAAGCGAGTCAGGTATTTAACAGACGTTTTCAAAAAAAACCATTTGCGATTATTTATTGTGAATCTACCGAAGATGTGCAACGCGTATATAAAGACGCTATTGCTAATGATTTACCAATTCGAGTGCGCTCTGGCGGACACGACCACGAAGCTGAATGTACAGGAACAAATGTAGTTTTGTTAGATATGACACGGATTAATCATGTGGAAGTAAATCACGATAAAAAATTTGCACGCATCGGACCAGGAATTCGCTTCAAAGACCTCACACCGCAACTGGCTGTCAATGGCGTTATGATTCCACACGGAACTTGCGCAACAGTAGGCGTAGCAGGATTTACCTTTGGAGGCGGTTGGGGACCGTGGACACGAAAACACGGAATGAACTGCGAAGGATTGGTTGGCGCTACCGTTGTACTTGGCGATGGAGAAATTGTGCAATTACAGCTAGAAGAAGATGACAAGCAAGACTTACTTTGGGCACTAAAAGGCGGTGGCGGAATGAGTTATGGAATCGTAACCGAACTCCAATTGGAAGTATTTCCACTACCTAAAAAACTCATCAAATACGAATTGGAATGGAATCCGTACTATATGTACAATCCTTCCGAAATTGTCATCAACTCAGAAAACAAGCACACTCAGAACATTATCGAAGCTTGGGAAAATGTCATCATCAACAAAAACAATGAATATTCTGGAAATGATTTTACCAATGATCAATTAATTGGAACAAACTTAAAAGTGTCAGGAAAGCACTTAGAAGACGCTGCAACATTCAATCCGGAAGAAGCCATTCATAACTGTATCATGTACGGATATTGGCAAGGAACCGAGGAAAGTCTATTAGCATTTGTAAACCACTGTTTCACAGGAAATGCTCAACCCTACGAATTACGACTCATTGGAAAAGGTGGACAACGCTTAAACTATGCAGACGACGGATTAATGAGCGCGTGGGATAGAGAATCGTTTAGTGCTATCAAAAGAAAAATTCGCTTAGCAAAAGCAGATACTACAACGCTCAAAAATGCTGAAAATGCAGTAAATACAGGAGAAGCAACCTATGATAAAATCTATCGTATAGGTGGAAACGTAGCCAAAAATAGTAACTTGGATACCGCAACAGCTACCTTTGAACAACTATTTACCAAAAAACCATTGCCGCCAGATTTAGATGCGCCAGCACCACATAAAATCACGTCTCGATTGGCACACAAAGGCGGTTTAGGTAAAGAAGGACGCTTACAACTCATCAGTTCATTAACCTCAAAATTGATTCTTCCAGACAACCGTTCGTACGGACTTTTTAACTATATTACGCTTGGCGCGATTGTGGGTGAGTTTTACGATACCATGTCTGCGGAAGCGAAAAAACGAAGCGCATTTCCATACAAAGACTGCGCATACACCATTCAATACCAAACATGGTGGAATACTGAGCTCATTCAAAAAGAACAAGGACAAGAAAACCCTGTATACAACAGAACCAATCGTGCTTTGGACTGGATGCAAGTATGTCGCGATTACGAAATTGACAATACAAGCGGAGCATTTATCAGCTTTAAAGACGCGTCTATCCCAACCAAAACCTACTTTGGAGACAATTACGAAGCATTAATCAAAGTCAAAAAGACCTATTCAAACGATCCGTTAAATCATTTTAGAACACGAAAAACCATAATTTAATCAACACATAAACCATGAAAGTAAACAACATTAAAAGCGTGGCAATATATCCGCCCATCGGAATTGCACGTATTGGAAACTCAGATGAATACTACTTTGCACCCGATATTCCAGGTGTAGAAATCACGCCAAAAGGCGGTTATAAAGATGGCGACGGACGCGTAAAGAAACAGGTTGCACGCTTTAGAATTTATGCTTTTGACGAAAATGGCAATGTTTTAGATGAAATCACAGAAAGCGATGGATTCACTATCGAGTGGCGTATTCAAGTTGCCAATGTAAAAGCGGCTTGGTACGAATTTAACAATGCCTTAGATTTGCCTGGCGCGGGAATTCCTTCAGTATATAGAAATTCTGATGTCTCAGATAGGTCGCAACTTGCCATCAAACCGTCACCAGTGGCAATCACAGGAACCAATACCAAAGGTGAAAAATATAATTTTGATGATGGTGAATTTTTCGGTAAAAAAGTAAAACTAGGACATGTAGAAACGGACGCAGATGGTCGTTTATTATTTTTCGGAGGCGATGGAAAATCGGCTTCAAAAGACAACAAAGCTGCCATTACTTTTGCCAACAATCAAGGGTGGCATGATGATACATGCGATGGTGTCATTCGTGCAAAAGTGACAATTTCAGGAACAACCTACGAAGCAGAACCAGCCAATGTTGCGGTAACGCCGCCAAACTTTGGTCCAGGTTTATACGGAGTTGTCACGATGAACGATGTGGTTCAAGATTTATTTATTCGTGAAATGAATTATCCAGATCCTGCAAAAGATGGCGTAGTTTTTTACGAACACATCTATCCGATGTTAGAGCGCATGACCGATACACAATGGGTAAACTCAGGATTCTTTATGTTATTCGGGAAAAATTCTCCTTCAGACTTTACCGATCCAGCATTGCGAAAACGTCTCGAAAATCCATCTGATGAACACAAAGCTTTGCGTCAGCGTATTTTTGAATGGTTCCGCAATCCAGATTCTAATGAATACACACCAGCCAAAGTGCCACCGTTTTACGGAGATGGTTTTGGCGAATATGAAAAAATTGCTATTGTTGATTTGCCTATCACACGCACACAATACGCACGTTTAGAACAATGGGCAAACGGAAATTTCACCACAGGAACACCAAAAACATACGTTCCTTTTGAAAAATTATCGCCAGCGGAACAAATAAATGCACTTAACCAAGCACCGATGGAAGAATGTTTAGGCGGACCTTTTCATCCAGGTATTGAATTAACGTGGCCGATGCGCGTAAAGCAGATGTGGAAAGCTCCGTACAGACTCAATGTTGTGAAAGAAGGAGAAGATACCGACTTGAATTTTGGACCGTTACTATCGCCAGAAATTGTGTTGGGAAGAACTAAAATTGACGGCAAAGACGGACCGTTAGCCAAAAGTGGTCCAGGCGCGTTGACGCGTTGGTTAGGCGTTCCGTGGCAAACAGATGAAGCAAGTTGTTTATCAGGCTATGATATGACTTTGTATTTGCCATTACCATCTTTTTGGGCGGCTCGTGTGCCAAATCAAGTATTGAGTGAAGATAGTTACAAACGCAGTATTGAAGCGCCTGATTTGAATATTGCACAACGTTTAAAGCATTTTGATTACCGTCAAGATTGGCTGCGCGATTTCGGTTCGGTCTATCAGAAAAAAATCAATTTGATGATTGCAGAATGGCACGAATTGGGAATTATTGCCAAAGCAGATACCAATACTCAAAACGCAGAAGGCTTTTTGCCAGATGAGGTTTGGAAAGAAACAGGACGAAAATTCGGCGAACACGATCCAACCTTTGAACAAGTCATTACTGCGGAAACTATTACGCATGAAGATAAGCCAATGTTGAGAAAAGTAGCTACGATTCACGGAGAACAAACGGTGAAAGCAAAAGCTGCATCGCATTCAGAAAGCAGTACGCGTAAACGTAGAAGCGAATCTCGTGGAGAACGTTAAGCATACATATCAAGTACTTATTATCGGTGGCGGACCTTCGGGCATCGCCACCGCTTTAACGTTGCACGCCAGAGGTATTCGTTGTTGTGTAGTAGAAGCGTTGGAAAATCCTGTAAAAAAAGCAGGAGAAGCCATTCCGCCCAACGCAAAACCTTTGTTAAAGCAGTTGGGAATTTTATCCTTGTTGGAACATGAACAGCACACTGTATATTACGGAAATAGAAGTTGTTGGGGAACAAATGTTTTGGAAGAAAAAGAATTTATTGCAGACCGTTTGGGACATGGTTTTTTACTCAATCGTTTATTTTTTGAACAGCAGTTGCAAGAGGTTTATCAACAGACGCATCAAGCGTTTTACAAAGGTTTTAAACTAAAAAAAGTAGTTGCTGACCAAGGAAAAGTTACCGCGATTGTGGAAAGTAATTCAGAAACCATCACGCTTACGGGCGATTTTATTATTGACGCTACCGGAAAAAAAGCATCGGTTTGTAGACATTTTCAAGTAGAAAAAGAATTCTTGGATACACAATTTGCCATTACTTTTAATTGTAAAATGACAGAAAAACTCCCGCGTCAAATCATGGTAGAAGCTACTAAAAATGGTTGGTGGTATGTAGCTCCATTCGCAGAAAATGAAGTCACAATGATGTTTTTTACGCTTAAAACTTTGCTTCCGCAGAAGCATCAAACAGAAGCATTTCTTCAGAAAGAATTTCACCAAACTATGCATCTCTCAAAAATCATCAAACAAATACCAATTACAGACTTTAAAATCATTCCCGCAGGTACAAGTTGTCTACAAGTTCCGTTTGGAACACACTGGTTGGCTGTTGGAGACGCGGCGTACTCGTACGATCCAATTTCTTCATATGGAATTACTTCTGCGCTAGCTTCAGGATTTTATGCAGGTCACGCTGTGGCGGATTATTTAGCAGGAAATCAAGACGCTTTTCTAGGCTATCGCTATGTCGTTGAAAATGCCTTTAGAGCGTATTTGGAAAAGCTTGAAAATCATTACACACTAGAGAAACGCTGGAAGAATAGTCATTATTGGAAAAATAGGCTTGCATTTGCATATACTAAGTAAGAATTGTACAATTTATACAGTTCTTGTATTTTTACCACATGTTGCTAGTTAATTTTGTATATGCTTTTGTTGGATATTTGTACTTATGGATTCGTTATATGGACAACAATAAAGTACAAGAAGTAAAAGAAGAGCACTATGAAAATAGTTATGCGACGGCAGGAGCAACGGTATTACTTTCTGTCATAGGAGCAATCTTTTTTATTGTGCTTTTAACATTTTTGATTGGAGCGATTTATATTGTTTTTACACGTCCGCCAGCGCCTTATTGATAAAATTTTCTACACCATCATTATTTTGTATTTTAGTGAAAAATAACGACTCATGAACGAAACTATCCCAAGAGAAACCTTTTCCTTTTTAAAACGACTACAAAAAAATAACAATCGCGAATGGTTTACCGAAAATAAGAAAGAATTTAAAGAGATTGAGCGCGAAGTAAAACAGTTTTTCAATCAGTTGGGTTCAGAGTTGAACAAACACGATCAAATTGACAAGGTAAAGGTGTTCCGAATTTACAGAGATGTTCGTTTTTCCAAAGATAAAACGCCGTATAAAACACATTTTGCAGGAAGTTTTCACAGAGTAAAACCTAGATTGCGTGGCGGTTATTATGTGCATATTGCGCCCAATGATGCTTCTTTTATTGCTACCGGATTTTGGGATCCGAATAAAGATGATTTATTGCGAATTCGCAAAGAATTTGAAATGGATGATAAAGAAATTAGAGAAATTATCAGTGAAAAATCGTTCAAAACTATTTGGGGCGAATTGGAAGGTGATGAGGTAAAAACCGCGCCCAAAGGTTTTAGCAAAGAACATTCAGCGATTGACTTGATTAAAAAGAAGCAATTTATTTTTACAAAGAAATTTACCGATAAAGAAGTGACTTCTTCAGATTTTATGACACAAGTAGATACTGCCTTTAAAGCAATTCGCCCATATTTTAATTATATGAGCGAAATACTGACTACCGATTTAAACGGTGTTTCTTTATTGGACGATTAAAAATCGTTGCATTTATCATCGCATACAGACAAACAGCTATCATTTATTGTAGCAATATCACAATGTTTTCCATCATAATCTTTGGAAGTATGCGTAATGTCTTCGCATTGTAAATACGAATAAATAGTGGCGCAAATTAGACCTAATGTAGGAAGTGCACCTCCATGAATTTTTCTGTCTAAACTAGAAATAGTTTGCTTTTTTAATTTCAGGCTGGATAAGGTTCTTTTTTTCATAATTAAAAAGTTTTTGATTTTTAAGATGAAGAAAAGTAGAAAATGTAATTTTAAACAGCTAAAAAAGTAGTTAAAAAGCTACTTAAAAAGGCTAAAATGCCTATTTTCAGTAAGATATAATGATTTTTTTAGTTGTTTTGCAACTTGTAATCTGCCAAATTTTTGTCATAATTGGACTTCCCTGTCTCGTATTTGGACGTAATATTTGCATTTACAAAGATGAAAACACTATTCGTATCCGTTTTGAAAATTTTAGAAGTATCGTACACATCTTTAGGCGAAAAATAATCTACAAAAGAATGCAATGCGTCAATCTTTTGTAAATCGCTAGAAGCTTTATATACGTTGGTTTTTAAGTGTGAATCTTCAATAAAGTGAATTTGTACACCTGAAATATTTGCAGGCGCAAGAGTAACGTTTTGTTCATTAAAAATGGTATCAGTGTAAATTGTTACGGCTTGTACTGTTGCCGCATCATATTCCGTTTGAAACATATTTGAAACCACAGGCTTAAAGCTAGACAACGAATCTCTTTTAATATACAATTGATACGAATCTTTATCGTTTGCTTCCGGTTGCGAGCCGAGCCAATATTCAATATCATGCGTAATATTTTGGATTGTCACATTCCGTGAGCCATCAGCATTTACTTGATTTCTCATAAAATTACAAGCACTCAACAGCACACTAAAAATCACTACCAATACAATACTAAAACGCTTCATATCTTTATTGCTACATTTAGGTCACAAAGATATTGAAAATGTACTATAAACGTTGTGCGTTACGAGAAAACTTGCGGAAGCATTTACACAATAGGCGTAAACGCCATATCTCTTTCAAATAGTAACACATTGTCTTTCAGTCGCTCAATGACAATATTCATCATTCGTTTATTTAATGGTGACGAATTTTGAATGTAGGTTTGATATTCTTCCAGCGTAAACTGTCCCATAATCATTCCTTTGAGCGAATTGCGAAATTTCATATCTTTCTGAATCGCATTTTCGATATACAGCAACCGTTTTTCCAAAGACAAATCGTAAAATACATTCTTTCGTTTTACAATGTAATTTCGAAAAGCTGCAATCAGTAAAGGACTTTGAAGTTTGATAACTGGACGTAGTGTGGAATTTTGAAAACGCTCGTCTTTGGACATATTTTCAGAAATGGATTTCGGAGAAATTTGCGGACGCGCTTTGATTAAATCATTTTCTCGATCGTTCATAACACTAAAATTTACTTAAATGTAGCGATTATAGATAGTCATTCTCAACAGGTTATAAACAACTTGTTAACCATCTTATCAACAGTATCAAAACAATTGAGGAATGTTATTTTCGGCTCAGAATTCCGTATTTTTACAATTTATAATGCGTATGCTATGAAATTTGGAAAAGTCACCAATCCTGAACGAATCGATTTTACATTGCCAAACGACCATCCAGAAACAGAAGTCGTGCTACAATCGTACAAAAATGATGAAAAACCGTCTATTTATGTTGGTTGTGCCAAATGGAATCGACAAGATTTAAAAGGATTTTATCCGCGCGGAACGAAAGATGAATTGGAATACTATTCCTCACAATTCAATTCAATAGAACTCAACGCGACTTTTTACCGAATTTTTCCAGCTGAACAGTTTGAAAAATGGCGAGACAAAACACCTGAAGGTTTTAAGTTTTTTCCGAAAATCAACCAAGAAATTAGTCATTGGAAACGTTTGCAAGCCACTGAAGCTGTGGTAGATTCGTATTTATACAACGTTTCGCATTTACAAGAAAAATTGGGAACCATATTTTTACAAATGCACAGTAATTTTTCACCAAAAGATTTTGATAGAGTTGTGCAGTTTGTAGAATTTTGGCCAAAAGAAGTCGCGCTAACTATGGAATTTCGTCACACCGATTGGTTCAACGATGAAAAAGTGGCGAATGAATTGTATTATTTATTACAAGAAAATAACATAGCCAATACCTTGGTTGATACAGCAGGCAGACGTGATATCATGCACATGCGAATGACGAATGACGAAGCATTTATCCGATATGTGGGCGCCAATCACGAAAGCGATTATGCGCGTTTAGATGATTGGGTAAACCGCTTGGAAGACTGGATAAATAAAGGTTTGCGGCACATTCACTTCTTTGTACATCAAAACTTGGAAGTGGAATCACCGTTATTATCAGCATATTTCATTAAAAAACTCAATCAGCGTTTAGGAACTAAGCTAAAAATCCCAAAAACCAATAACGAACCACCAAAGCAAGAATCATTGTTTTAGTACTGAGTATTGAGATGTTAGTATTGAGATTTTTTCTTAAATCCTGTGCAACGAGAACTAGGAGCCAGGAGTCAAGAGTCAAGAGCGAATAGCGAATGACAACAAATCGACAGATAGACAAATTAACAAATTGACAAACAACAAATTAACGAATCCACAAAAAACAAAAAAAGAAAAACATGAGATTTCACACACGAAAATGGGTAAAGCCTGAAGATTTGAATCCGAATGGTACTTTATTTGGAGGACGATTACTAGAATGGATTGATGAAGAAGCTGCGCTGTATTCCATTATTCAGCTTGAAAATCAGAAGGTTGTAACCAAATATATTTCTGAAATTGACTTTAGAAGCTCTGCTAAAAAAGGAGATATTGTTGAAATCGGAATAGAAGTTATCAGTTTTGGGAAAACGTCTATAAAACTCAAATGCGAAGTACGTAACAAAATGACGCATGAAACCATTATTACGGTTGATAATATTGTTATGGTAAACTTAGATGCGAACGGAAAAGCGATTCCACATGGCAAAACGCAAGTAGAATTTGTAAGTGATCGTCTGTCTAACGACGATAAAACGTCATAATACTTGAAAATACTACACTTTCAGATTGAATTTTTCGAAAAATTATCAAGGGAACGATTGCATTTTTTTGCGATAAAACGTTAAAAAACTAAGAAAAGTTAATTAAATAAAAATAAAATTTCCTACAAAAAATAAAATTTGCTACGTTTGCAACTCAGCAATACTATCAAAAAACTTTAACGAGTTTTTATGAGCTCAATTTTTAATTGGGCTCTTTTTTTTGTATCTTTAATGTGAAAGATATTAACATAATTTGCTGTTTAGTTACTATTTTTCAAAATACTAGTCAATTGCGGCTTAAATTATTTTGACTAGACATATAAAAAGCGTCCTTAATTTTTTAAATTTTGGACGTTCTTTTTTATAGAATTCATCATATTGTTGAACTGACAAGCATTTCAAAAAGAAATTAACAAATCAATTGTTAAAAAAAATAATTTTTCATCTACAAAAGAATACTTAAATATGCACCACAAAAGTATTCCCCGATATGAAAATTGTTCAAACAATTCCTGTATATAATCGAAAAAGTAAACGTGTGACGAGTCTGAAACTAGATGACTTTGAGCAGATTGCAAACGAAAATGAAGAATTTTTTGATGTACAAAGTGATTTTGTCATCATTAAAGACCGTTTTTTTAGAATGCCACATTTGGTAAAACCGTGGACATTTTGGATTGAAAACGGAAAAGCACAAGTTGAACCCACAGAAAATACCAATTACACCAAAGTTCTTTTTGCCGTTGAAGCGCCAGATAAAAACGAATTTGACTATAAAAATGAATTCAGAGCAATGAATCCGCTTTCTGGCTACTTTCAAAGCTTCAAAACAGGATTTATAGAACTGATGAAACGAATTGCGACAGAAGAATTGACACACTTTGAAGTCACGTTTTACACACTCGTTCCGTATCAAACCTCATTGCATTATTTATTAGGAAAACGAGGAAGCAATCAAACACGACTCAATTTTTGGTTTTACGGCTGGATTAATTTGAAATATCGAAATGATTTCATGAATTATTTGAAACAATACAAATTTGATTACTATATTAATGGCAGCACACGCGCGTTTAAAGGAATCATTTCGCAAGAATTATCACGCGTTATCGATGTAGAATACCAAGTGCATCACCCAAATAGTGGCTTTTGGAAGCGAAAAGACATCAATTTAGGAATCAAGAAAATTGTGCATTTGGAACTGGCTGAAATTCAATGGACTTGATGTTTTAAAAATGGAATGATAATTGTGTGTTAAGATGTAAAAAACTAACTAAAAAATTACGTAATATTGTGTTACATATAAATGTTGGAGTAGAAAAATAGGAACTGTATTTGTGAAATATTTAAAATCAAAATTTACAATAACTATAATAAGCATGCTTTTCGGTGTGTTTTCGGTGTATGCGCAAGATTCTACCAAAACCAAAAAGACAGATGCAGATATTACGAAAGGTCGTATCAAACTATCTTTTCCAAAACCTGAAAAACCACTCAATCCACAAGAAAATGCTCCAGATATTATGGAGTTTAAAGTGCCAAGTTTACTTAAAAATAAGCGTACTAGCTTGATTAAGTTACCAGATTCCAAACGTGCATCGCTCAAAGAAGAAAAAGAAATTAGTTTTACTGGTGGCGAGCAATATGTAACCCGAAACAAAGAATTTGAACGCAAACTCAACAATAAAGACAAAGAAATTCGTCCCGAATACAAAGTCGAGCAATACTTAGGCGACTTCAAAAGCAATGGGAAATTCGTAGAAATCGTGTGTAGAGACCACGAATTTGTAGATGGAGATCGCGTTCGTGTCTATGTTAATGATGTCGTTGTGGTTGAAAACATTCTTTTAAGTGCAGCGTACAAAAAGATAGATATTACACTACAAAAAGGATTCAACAAAATAGAGTTTCAAGCACTCAATCAAGGTTCTTCTGGACCAAATACAGCCGAATTCCGCGTGTACGATGACAAAGGTGAGCTCATTTCTGCAAATCAATGGAATTTGACAACAGGCATCAAAGCTACGATGATTATTGTGAAAGAAGAATAGAGAAACATCACCCATTAAATTTTACAGGAAATTTTTTCTTTTCCGCAGTGTAGCAGGATTTTTTCGTTAAAATTTCTGAAGCCTTGGAAGAAATTTAGAAAAAATCATGCGGTTTTGTTTTTCTTCTTAAAAGAGAAAAACAAAAACACCTCTGGAAAAGCGCCTTTTCTTTTGTTTCTTTACTTTGGGCGAGCAAAGAAAAGAAATTAAGTGTCTGAATTTTAGTTTTTTAAAGTTCATTTCATAGAGAATAAACAATTTTAATTTGAATAAAACTTATATCGAAATGACGTTACCACAACACTTAGACTCATTCTAATTAAGAACGTCCACACTATTTCTAAATAGAATTTTTTCGACTTTTTTGTATCTTTTCAAGAAAGAAAACTGTTGATATGAACATTTCAAAACGATTCGAAGACGCGATTAGAAAATTGTATGAAGCTTTTCATAACAATACCATCAATCCTGAATGCTGCAAACAATGCGCGGTAGGAAACATTTTAGACAATACCGATAGCTGGAAACATCTTTCTGATGATCATGGCTCGTTGGAGTTGAATTATGTTGGAAAAGTGCATCAAGCATTTGGGCGAAAATTTGGAGGCTATACACCGTTAGAAATCCTGAAAATAGAAGCTGTTTTCTTAGAAGCTTGTGGCTACGAACTTCCGTTTCATCACAAAAACAAGCGACCTGACAATCCGAGAGACAAAGAAATTCTCTTTAACGGACTCTCCGCCGTCATTGAATATCTCTGCAAACTTGAAGGTATTCAAAACATTA
Source organism: Kordia sp. TARA_039_SRF (assembly GCA_006383075.2). GTDB lineage: Bacteria > Bacteroidota > Bacteroidia > Flavobacteriales > Flavobacteriaceae > Kordia. Next base: position 332,205 of record SMNH02000004.1, on the reverse strand, counting down.
TGGATTACTCCAAACTCTTTGATTACGAGAACAATCAGCCGAAGTATGCTTTGGTGGTTTAGGTGTTAAGTGTTAGTTTTTAGATATTAGTATTGAGTATTGAGAAACTTTCAAACGCTATTTAGTTCAACTTGTAGTTTTATTAATTTTTCCAATGTGCATAAGTTGAGGAGTTTATTAATTTATAATTCTTCAAATTCGCTAGTGCGATTTAGAAATTCGTGAAAGCAAGAAATATTTTGTAGTTTACAAAATGTAAAGTATATTTGTCATAATGTAAAGATAATTTATTAAAAAGTAAAATATACTCATCATGTCAAAAGAAACATTTTGCGAAGCGGAAGAACGAAGATTTGAAAAAATAGTCAACTTTGGACTTCCCAATCGCTACAAAAAAATTGGAATTGTGATTGCTATTGTATCATTTTTAAGCATCATTGTGCTCAAAATTTCAGGTGTAGAATTTTCCGAAACATTAAAATTCATTTCCAAACGCGTATTATTAGTCGGGTTGTTAATCACAGCAATTTCCAAAGAAAAAGTAGAAGACGAAATGATTCATTCCTTGCGCGTCAAAGCATTTACGGGCGCTTTTATCTCAGGAGTCATCTACACCTTGATTTTTCCAGCCATTGTGTACGCTGCAAAATTAGTCTTTAACAAAGAAGAAAACCTACTAACAGACGTTGGCGATTTCCAAATATTGTGGTTCATGTTGTTTATGTATTTGGTGTTTTTCTACTTAATGAAAAGAAAGGTATAATGAAAAACAGAATCAAGATAGAACGCGCTATTTTAGACATCACACAAGACGATTTAGCAAAGAAAATAGGTGTATCGCGCCAAACCATCAATTCTATAGAAAAAGGACGTTATGTGCCTTCTACGGTATTAGCATTGAAACTCAGTGAACTGTTTCAAAAACCTGTAAATGAATTCTTTTTTTTAGAAGAAACAGATTGAGGTTTAATGTGTCAATTTGATAATTTGAAAATGTACCAATGTTTTTTTGCATGTCATTACGAGGAAGTATGACGAAGTAATCTGTTTGTGTCAAAGTTCAATTTTATATAAAAGAAACAGATTGCCACAAGTTTTTTTCAAAACTCTCGCAAGGACGTTTCATATTCAATCTGACATTTGTGTTGTCAAAAATCAAATAAATCAAAAACCGTATATCAACAATCGTTAATCAAACATAGGAGAAGTACTCTGAAACGTACATACGCTAAAAAATCACTCGCATCGTTAGCTCGAGTCTCCGACTCGGGCTACCATGTCAATACTGTAAATAGTCACTGCTTTCGATTTGCCTTTCAATAACAAATCGTCAATCTTTTGTGTGTGATATTTTTCTGGAAGTTGTAATTGTTGCAATAAAGATTCTGAAATCAGTACGCTAGCTTTATACGCATTGCATTGTGATTGAATTCTCGCTGTGGTATTAATCACGTCGCCGTGATAAGCAATCTCTTTTTTCACACTTCCTACTTCGGTGACCATCAACGTTCCGCCGTGAATCCCTGCTTTAAACTCAGGAACCAAACCGTATTTTTCTTGATAATAGGAGCTTCTAGACGTAATTCTATCCAAAAAGGCAAAATACAATTCCACCGCATTATTGCGCTTAATCCCACGTTTGTACGACCAACTTAACACAGCTTCATCACCGACGTATTGGTAAATTTCAGCATCGTATTTTCTAACAATCACATTCAAATCGTAAAAACAATCTTGAATTAACTGACTGTACGTGTAGTGACCTAAATTTTCAGCAATTGTAGTAGAAGCTTTTAAATCGAGAAACATAAAAATTCGTCTTTCTTCTTTTGGTTTGCGATACCTTCCAGAAAGCATTTTGAAAAACACGCCACGACCAAATTTTTCATTCGCAATCTTGATAAATGAAAACACCAAAGACGCCACGAGAAAGTAAATCATGATAGACCAAAACGTTTTATTCGTTCGCCACCAGCCGCGTTCTTCTTCCAAAGAAACATCAAGCATATAGCCCGAATATTCCACCACATAACTCACCAAAAAGATGAGAATTACCAAATAAATAAAGTTTTTCGTAAACACAATCACGCCCATTGCCAAATTTTTAGCCAAAAAACGGTCAAATAAAAACTCTACAAACGCATAAAAAATCCCGAAAGGAATAGAAGAAATTGCTACGTAAGTCAACAAATCAATCAGTGGCAATTGGTATTTGGGAAGAATGCTCACGCCTTTTTCTTCAAAAATTCCGAAATAGCGAATCACAATCATAAAACTGAACGCTAAAACCCAGAAAAGAATCGATCGAAACGTAAATAAAATGTATTGTTGGATGGTTCGTTTCATAATCGCAAAATACTAAAAGTTCGGAACAACAATGTATTCCTAAAGAAAAACTCTTCACTTTTAACGATTGTAAAACGAATCCTTAAAAACCAAAAAATAACTGTAGTTTTGCAACATGTCACAAAACACAAAAAATCAGCGCGAAATCTTAGCAAAATTAGGAATTTCATCACTTAATGAAATGCAGGAAGAGGCAAAACTGGCTATCAGTTCGCATCCGAATACAATACTACTTTCGCCAACAGGAACCGGAAAAACCTTAGCGTTTTTATTACCAATTATCAACGAATTAGATATTGATGATGACAATGTGCAAGTAGTTATTTTGGCGCCTTCGCGAGAATTGGCTATCCAAATTGCACAAGTAACACGCGAGATGGGAACAGGTTTTAAAGTCAATGAAGTATACGGCGGACGCAATTTTTCTAAAGATAAAGTAGATTTAAAACACAATCCTGCCATCTTAATCGGAACGCCTGGACGGATTGCCGACCACTTGCGCAGAGGCACTTTTGATACGCAGACGATAAAAACGTTGGTGCTAGACGAGTTTGACAAATCGCTGGAAGTAGGTTTTGAAGAAGAAATGAAAGAAATCATTTCGCTGTTGCCTAATATTGAAAAGCGTGTGTTAACTTCGGCGACGAAAGACATGGAAATTCCTGCGTTTGTAGGTATGCACAAACCGCTTACCATAAATTATTTGGGAGAAAAAATTGCTAAACTTACCGTAAAACGTATTCTTTCGCCAACCAAAGACAAGTTAGATACTTTGCTCAATACCATTTCTCACATGGCGAATCAGCCAGGAATTATATTCTGTAATTTTAAAAATACCATTCAATATGTGAGCGACTTTTTACACGAGAATAACATTCCGCACGGTTGTTTTTATGGAGGAATGGAACAAAAAGATCGCGAACGCGCATTGATTAAATTTAGAAACGGAACGCATCAACTCATCATCGCAACCGATTTGGCAGCGCGTGGTATTGACGTTCCTGAAATCAAATACATCATTCACTATCAATTGCCGTTAAAAGCACAAGAATTCACGCATCGAAATGGTCGTACAGCGCGTATGCATGCGGAAGGAACGGCGTTTGTATTGCAATGGAAAGAAGAAACCGTACCCGATTTTATAGCAGAAGTAGAAGTTGTTGAAGAACTCATTTCAACCAAACGACCAAAACCATCTGGCTGGAAAACCTTGTTTATTTCGGGCGGACGAAAAGATAAAATCTCCAAAGGCGACATTGCGGGATTGTTTATGAAACAAGGAAAACTCAACAAGGATGAACTTGGAATGATTGAACTCAAACAAGACTGTGCCTTTGTTGCTGTCAAAGCGTCTAAAGTCAAGGATGTCATTCAAAAAGTTGACAATACGCGTTTAAAAAAGAAAAAGGTGCGTGTTTCAAGAATTTGACAGTTCATAAACCGTCAATGACATTCTTTTTTTCTACGAAATTTTCTTCATTGTTTTGATTCATTATTAATCACTAAAACATGTATTCATGAAGAAACAACACCTTACTTCGCTAAAACTCAACAAGAAATTAATTTCCACATTAAATCAACAAGCAGTGAAAGGAGGACAAATTACGCTTGGTGGTGACGCTTGTCCTATTTTACCTCCGATAGATAATCCTGCTCCAGACCCAATTCCAAATCCAGATGATGACGGACCAGTTACGTTATCTGATTTCGATCTTTGTTAAAATCATTCAATCATTCAACGATAAGCGGACTTCGGTTCGCTTTTTGTGTTGTTAGTGCAGATACTTTTTAGAAATTAGTATTTTTAAACAGAAATTTGGATACGACAACTCTTATGAAACGAATACTTCTTTTTTTCAGCGTACTTATGGTCAGCTTTTTTTGCATTAGTGCTTCCAGCGATTTTTCACAACAAGACGATTGCACTTTTGAAGGTAAAAAACTCTACGGGAAAATTCGTTTTGTAGAAAATAGGAGTGATGCTGATGTAAAAATCAAGATTGTGAATAGTTTTGCCGATATCAAAGTCAAGCTCGTTGAAAACTTTGCCGACGATTGCGGCGAATGGCAAGTAGTAGAACATGGCGAAGATTTAAAAGTGTACGTCGCAGAGAACTTTGCTGATATCAAAGTGAAGTTTGTAACTAGTTTTCCTGGAATGGAGTAAAGTATTTTAAATTTTTAAACTTTCCAATATCCAAACTTCTACTATATTTGTATAGCAAATGAAAAGCATCAGTTTCATACTCGGAGTTCTCATATTAGTCATGGCGCTAAAACCATGTGCTGACGGAGGTTGCAGTGATGAAACAGCGACAACAGAAATTTGTGATTCTTCACAAGAAAATCACAAAGATGAGCATACGGACTCTTGTGCAATGTTTTGTGTTTGCAACTGTTGTGGCGTATTAGTAGTACATCAAAAACCAACAATTTACACACTGCACTCCAAAAACGAAATTACCACAAAACTTAATTCACATTACGAATCAAATTACCGATTTGACATTCTATTCGTCATTTGGCAACCGCCGCAATTGCTAAGTTAAACTTCAACATTACTGTACAATTGTAGTACAGTTTCTCAACAATATAAAAATAAAGTATAGATTACTTTGGAATGAATCAAGAATCAAGATTCCTGACTCTTAGTTCCAAAAATCTAGCTTCTAAAAAAATACTTATGCAAATACGAATATGGAGCATGCTGCTACTAAGTATGCTTTGCGGGTGGACATACGCACAAAACAATGTCCAAATTAAAGTAGTAACCGAACACGAAAAAGAAGCTTTACTCGGCGCAAATGTGCTGTTTGAAGATTTGCAAAAAGGTGCTATCACCAATATGGAAGGAATAGCGAGTTTTACTAATATTCCAAACGGTTCGCATCAATTGATGATTTCTTTTGTGGGCTATAAAACGATAGAAACAACCATTACGCTGCCAGCGACTTCTGAATTTATATTTTATATGGAAGAAGCCAAAGGCTCACTGAATGTCGTTACGATTGAAGCAACACGTAGTACACGAGACATTCGCCGAATTCCCACACGAATTGAAGTGATTGGTGGCGAAGAATTGTTTGAAAAAAACATGATGAATCCAACAAACATTTCCATGGTATTGCGTGAAAGTACAGGAATTCAGATGCAACAAACTTCATTGAGTAGCGGAAACCAAAACATTCGAATTCAAGGATTAGACGGACGTTACACACAATTACTCCGCGACGGATTTCCACTGTACGGCGGATTTTCCAGCGGATTGAGCATCATGCAAATTCCACCATTAGACTTAAAACAATTTGAAATCATCAAAGGAAGTGCATCTACCTTGTACGGTGGCGGCGCTATTGCAGGATTGGTCAACTTGGTGTCCAAAACACCCGATTACGAACCAGAATTGGACTTTATGTTTACGCAAACCAGCGCTTTGGGAAGCACGTTAAATGCCTTTTACAGCAAGCGAAATGACAAATTTGGCGTGAGTTTGTATGCTTCTGGAAATTATCAACAAATATTTGACCCAGAAGATGACGGATTTAGCAATCTTCCAGAAACAACGTCGATTACGTTCAATCCAAAATTTTACTACTATCCATCGGAGAAAACAACGTTTTGGATAGGTTTAAATGGTACGTACGATGACCGAATTGGTGGCGATGTGGAAAACATTGAAAATGGTCAAAATGGAATTCATCAATACACAGAAGAAAATATTTCCAAGCGTTTAAATAGTCAGGCAGTCTATACCACAAAACTAGATTCTGCGCGGGTTTTTACGATAAAAAATAGTATTTCCTTTTTTGATAGAGAATTGAATGTGCCCAATTTGCAATTTAACGGAAAACAGCTCAATTCCTTTAGTGAAGTGACATTGCAACACAATTATGACAAAAATGATTGGATGCTTGGCGCGAATTTATATACGACTAGTTTTGACGAAGATGACAGCGCACCATTGCAGCGCGACCAAAATGATTTGACCGTTGGTGTCTTTGTGAATTCTAACTTTGATTTGTCAGACAACTGGATTTTAGAAACAGGTTTACGAACCGATTTCGCCAAAGGTTGGGGCGTTTTTGTGTTGCCAAGAGTTTCCTTATTGTATAAAAATGATAGTGGATTTTCGAGTCGATTTGGTGGCGGATTGGGTTACAAAACCCCTGATATATTTACGGAAGAAGCGGAATTCATCAATTTTGAAAACATTCTGCGAATTGATAAAAATGTACTAAAAGCAGAGCGTTCGTATGGTTTGAACCTTGATTTTAATTACAAAACCAAAATATTCAACGAAACGGTTGGTTTTTCTGTTAATCAATTATTTTATGTGACAGCAATTGACAACGGATTGCTCTTAAACGTCAATGACAATAACTTTTTTCAATATGAAAATGCAGACGGATTAATTTTAACGCAAGGAGCAGAAACCAACATTAAATTTTCGTATGGCGATTTTAAATGGTTTGTCAACTATGCTTTGATTGATGCCAAACTAAGGTATTTACCTGGAAATCCACAAAAACCGTTAACCGCCAAGCACAATGCAGGAAGCGTGCTGATGTATGAAACTGAAAAATGGCGTTTGGGGTACGAAACCTATTATACAGGCTCACAAGTATTATCTAACGGCACCGAAACCACTGATTTCATTACGATGGGATTCTTAGCGATGCGTAACTTTTCTTGGGGCGGCATCTATGCGAATTTTGAAAACTTTACTGATCGTAGACAAAGTCGTTTTTCACCATTGGTATTACCGCCGCATAGCAATCCGACATTTCCAGAAATTTATGCACCAACAGACGGTTTTATCTTAAGTATTGGACTCATCATCAAACCGTTTGGAAATCATTCAGAACATCACGATAATCATTAAATTCCCTCAAAAGTGGAATCTTTTGATTAGAGGTTTTAAATACGTCACTTTGATTTCTGTGATAAAATCGCTTGCTTTTGTCATAGAAATCGAAGTGACATTTTGGTTTCAAATTCAAGTTCAACAAAACATCGAAAAATAGAGCTTTTCAATCTAATCATCTAAACTTCTAAAAACCTAAGCAAGTCTAAAACCCTACGGTTTCTTGTATGCTGGAATATCTCTTAAAAAATGATATTGCTGCGCTTCGTAATCCATTATGCAACAATAATGCTGTAATCCGTTGGTGACCATCAAATAATCAGCGTCTAAAATCATGTTGTATCGCGCAATTTGGTCAAAAGTTTCTTGATTGATTGTTACGTTACTTCGTTTGCATTCAACCACCAAAAAAATACTACCATCCGAATTAAAAACTACAATATCATATCGTTTCTTTAAGTCGTTGAATATGAGTTCTTTTTCAACATTGATAAGACTTGTGGGATATTTCTTTTCGTGTATCAAAAATTGCACAGTGTGTTGTCGAACCCATTCTTCTGGAGTCAACACCACAAACTTTTTCCGGATGGCATCAAAAATATAGATTTTATTTTCCCTATTTTTGAAGCGGAACGTGTATTTTGGAAAATTTAAGTGTTCCATAGCACAAAACTAAGGATTTCGTACACCGAAAACCAATACAATTTCACATTTGTCCTCAGCATGGAAGAAGCGAAACAAATCGTCATTGACATACAAAAAGGAAATATTAAGCCAATTTATTTTTTAATGGGCGAAGAAGCCTATTATATTGATAAAATTGCAGAATATATTGAAGACAATGTGTTGGATGAAGCCGAAAAAGGATTCAACCAAATGGTACTCTACGGACGCGATGTTTCTACAGATGATATTGTGGCAAATGCTAAGCGCTATCCAATGATGGCGGAGCGCCAAGTCGTGATTGTGAAAGAAGCGCAAGATTTATCGAGAACCATAGAGAAACTTGCGGATTATTTTGAAAATCCGCAGCCTACAACAGTTTTAGTGATTTGCTATAAGTATAAAAAGCTTGCGAAAAATAAGAAAGTATACAAAGCTGCCGCCAAGAACGGGATAGTTTATGAAAGCAAGAAATTGTATGAAAATCAAGTTGCGGATTGGATTCGCAGAGTGTTGGCAGGGAAAAAATACCACATCACACCGAAAGCCGCACAAATGTTGGTGGAGTTTTTGGGAACGAACTTGAGTAAAATCAACAACGAACTCGAAAAACTACAATTAATTCTCCCAAAAGGAAGCGAAATCACCGCAGAAATTATTGAGGAAAACATCGGAATTAGCAAAGATTACAACAATTTTGAGTTGCGCAAAGCTATTGGCGACCGTGATATTAAAAAAGCATTCCGAATTATCACCTATTTTGCTGAAAATCCGAAAGATAATCCCACAGTTGTAACAGTTTCTTTATTGTTTAATTTCTTTTCGCAGCTATTGCAGTATCACGGATTGCGCGATCATAGTCAGCGTAGTGTGGCTTCTGCCTTGCGCATCAATCCGTATTTTGTAAAGGAATACCAAACAGCAGCACGCAATTACCCAATGAAAAAGGTGAGTGGCATTGTGGCAACCTTACGCGATATGGACGTAAAAAGCAAAGGTGTAGGCGCTAGTAATTTATCGAACGGTGATTTGTTAAAAGAGTTGTTGGTGAAGATTATGAACTAGATTCGCTTTGCTGTTAGATGCGCTATCGCTGTTAGATTTTTTAGATTGTTAGTAACGCGCTTTGCTGTTAGTATTTTGGTATGTTGGTAGCACTTTGCTCTTGGAATTTTGGTGTTGTTATGTATAGGATATTAGTTTTTATAGACAAATACACAAAAAACAAACAACGAATAACAAAAAACCAGCAACCAGCAGTTGGTTAAAATTTTTGCACCTGATTTTCAGTTATTTACGAAATAAGGAGTCCGAAAAAGGGGCGATTTCTATGCTTTTTGGTACTCTGAAACGGTACTCTTTTAGCACGTTAAATTCGCTATATTTTCTATTGATTTTTAGCTGTTTATCTACCGCTAGTAAAGTATCTGTTTCCTCATGTAATTAAAACAAAAATACACGAAAAAATGATACGCAAAGAACAAACAAAAAAAGGGCAATTTTAGACAAATTAGATTTGGATTCGATTCCTAGATTGACCAAACCACTCATTGATACAAAAAACATATTGAAGCATCCTGTGACTAAAGTAGTCACTTGTGGTGTTGTAATTTATGGAATTCTTAAAGTTTCAAAATACTTTGTAAATGCTTACGCAGAACTTATTCGAGCATCAAAAAACTTGCGAGATGTTCGCAAGTAGTAAGTAAAGTTAAGTCATTGTAAATGAATAGGGACAATAAATTCATATAGAAACTGTACTTAATCATATTGAGGTATAATATTGTCAAGACAAGTAGAGTATAATTTAAGTCTTGTCTTAGAATCTTTTTTTAAATATTCCACACTTAAATGTCGGAATATTTAACATCAATAAAAAATCATATATGGATTTTTAGACATTCTGGCGGTTTCTTATAACATTCAGTTACGGGTTATTAGCGTTTATTTTTGGTTTGACACTGACTTTAGCAATTCTGAGTGGAGTCGAAGAAAAGAACTTTGATTTTTTTGATTGTGATTTCGGAGTTGTTTTATTAAAAAAAAGATACTAAACATACTATTGTTAAAAAAGCACTAATATTTTTTTTATCTCAAGATATATTAAATAAATTTGTGCCCTTATTACACTATGAGAACAAATACATTTTTAGTACTACTATTGTTAGGTATATTCCAAACGTTTGGAATCACCCCATCTTTTGATGCTACTAAAAATGTTCGTGGATTAGCAAGTGAATCTTCCTTTATAGATACACTTGAAGATGATAAATCCAATGATTTTTCCTTTATTGAAGAACTCAATGAGGAAGAAGAAGTTGAAAGTAGTGAGTCTGGTTCTGATTCCTTTCTTGGTAAAAATAATTTCCAACTTCCTACCCACTTAACAGTAAAACACAAGAGATTCGAAAAGGCAATTTCGCTTTTCATCTCCTATCCAAACCTTTATATTTTATATCAAGTTTTTAGAATTTAGCGTATATCATTATATGCAGTCACTTCTATGAAAAATTACTGATAGCTACACTTTAGCTAGTTTTTTCATAATCATACGTATGTCTTTTTTTAGCTGTTTTACTTTTTAAAATACGCCTAAATAGCACTGAAACTAGCAGAGTCTTCGTATGACATATTTGATTTATACTAATTCAAAAAACCATCAATACGATTAAAAAATAATCCCCGTAATAGGATTACTTTTCTTAGTTGCTACAAGTTGTACGCACGAAGAAAAAAAACACGAAATAACCCCAAAACTACAAGTCACTAAACTTATTGAAAAAGATACCATCATTATACGCTCGTATGTGTGTCAAATTCACGCCATGCGTCATATAGAATTGCGCACACTAGAAAGTGGCTATCTTCAAAAAATATTTGTGGATGAAGGACAAACGGTGTCTGAAAACCAACCAATGTTTTCTATCAAAGCCAATTTATACCAAGCAGATTTACAAAAATCAAAAGCAGAGGCAAATATTGCGAATATAGAGTATAGAAACACAAAACTATTAGCTGATAAAAATATCGTTTCAGCAAATGAATTGGCACTTGCGCAAGCAAAACTTGACAAAGCCAATGCAGAAGTAAATATTGCGAAAACACATCTAAACTTCACAAAAATTCAAGCTCCTTTTACAGGAATCATGGATCATTTGCACGTTAGAGAAGGTAGTTTTTTAGAAGAAGGAGAACTCTTAACAACACTTTCTGACAATAGAAACATGTGGGTATATTTTAACGTTCCTGAATCTGAATACTTAGATTATATTACTGATACGACCCATGAAAAAACAAAAAAAGTAAGTCTTCTTATGGCTAATGGAAAAAAGTTTTTGCATGAAGGTGTTGTCGAAACAATAGAAGGAGAATTTAACAATGAAACAGGAAATATTGAGTTTAGAGCCACGTTCCCCAACCAAGAAAACATTTTACGACACGGACAAACAGGAAATATCCTTATGGAAGTTCCTTACAAAAATGCCCGTATTATTCCACAAAAAGCCACATTTGAAATTCTTGACAAAAAATATGTATTTGTAGTCAACGAAGATCATGAGGTAGAACAACGAGAAATCACCATTGGTGAAGAATTACCATACTTGTATATCGTTGAAAAAGGACTTGAAAAAACAGACATGATTCTGATTGATGGGTTGTGAAAAGTACGCAATGGAGACCATATCGAAATTGATTACAGAGAACCATCAGCAGTACTTTCCGATTTATCGCTAAATGCAGAATAGTTCATTTTAAAAGAAAAGAATCATGTTTAAAAATTTTATCAAACGACCAGTGATGGCGATTGTCGTGTCATTGATCATCTTATTTATTGGAGGACTTTCCATTAAAAATTTACCCATATCGCAATTCCCAGAAATTGCACCTCCCAGAGTTTTAATTACGATTGCCTATCCAGGATCAAGTGCCGATGTGCTAGTAAAATCTACTTTAATTCCTCTTGAAAGATCCATCAACGGTGTACAGGGGATGAAATATATGGTGTCAGATGCTACGAGTGCGGGAGAAGCGACCATTCAAGTGATATTTGAATTGGGAACCGATCCCAATCAAGCAGTAGTAAATGTGAAAAACAGAGTCGACCAAGTCATCAATAAACTACCGCCGCTAGTGCAATTGGAAGGAGTCGTGGTGTCACGTGTACAACCGAGTATGCTGATGTATGTCAATTTATACAGTAAAAATAAAAATGATGATGAAAAATTTCTTTACAACTATGCGAACGCCAATATCATTCCTGAAGTAAAAAGAGTCAACGGAATTTCAAGTGCCAAAATTCTAGGAAGTCGTCAATATGCCATACGTATTTGGTTAAAGCCAGATCGTATGAGAGCCTACAAAATTTCAAGTGAGGAAGTCATGGAAGCTATTGATGAACAAAGCATCATTGGACGCCCAGGACGTTTGGGACGTAGTTCAGGAATCTCAGCACAATCACTCGAATATGTATTGGTATATAAAGGAAGATTTAACAAGCCTGAACAATATGAAAACATTATCATCAAGGCAACTCCTGATGGAAACATCTTAAAACTAAAAGACATTGCTACCGTAGCATTGGGAAGTGAATTCTTTGATATCTATTCTAACAAAGACGGATTTCCATCGGCGGCAATCGTTTTAAAACAATCATACGGAAGTAACGCAAGAGATGTTATTGAAGAAATAAAACACAAAATGACAGAACTTGCAGCTTCTTTTCCTAAAGGCATGGAATATGAAGTGAGTTATGATGTGTCTAACTTTTTAGACGCTTCTATTGAAAAAGTAATTCACACATTAGGAGAAGCCTTCATCTTAGTGTCATTGGTCGTGTTTTTATTTTTGGGCGATTGGCGATCTACCTTAATTCCCGCATTAGCGGTTCCCATTTCTTTAATTGGCGCATTTTTTGTTATGCAAATATTTGGACTTACCATCAACTTAATCACACTTTTTGCCCTAGTATTGGCAATCGGAATTGTGGTAGATGATGCCATTGTCGTTGTCGAAGCCGTACACGCCAAAATGGAAGAAGAACACATCAGTCCGTACAATGCTGTCGGAAAAGTGTTAGGGGAAATCGGTGGCGCTATTGTTGCCATTACTTTATTAATGGTTGCTGTATTTATTCCAGTTGCATTCATGACTGGTCCTGTAGGTGTTTTTTACCGACAATTTGCCATCACCATGGCATCATCCATCATTCTATCAGCAATCGTAGCCTTAACACTTACGCCTGTATTATGTGCGATGATTCTCAAAAACAATCATGGGAAACCTAAACGAAAAACACCGATTTCCTATTTCATGGACGGTTTCAACAAACTGTTTGAAAAGCTTACAGGAAGATATACAAACATATTAGAGCGTATTGTTACACGACGTTTTGTAACGGTTTTAATGCTTGGAATATTTGTCGCGGTAACATTCGTAACAAGTAAGTCTTTACCTTCTGGGTTTATTCCTAATGAAGATCAAGGAATGATTTATGCTATTGTGCAAACACCGCCAGGATCAACTTTAGAAACGACCAACAAAGTATCTCGTGAGCTTCAAAAAATAGCTGAAGAAATTGACGGCATACAATCGGTTTCATCCTTGGCGGGATATGAAATTTTAACAGAAGGACGTGGTTCCAATGCAGGAACTTGTTTGATTAACCTTAAAAGCTGGTCAGAAAGAGAACATTCTGTTCATGAAATCATTGAAGAATTGGAAGAAAAAACCAAAGATTTCGGAGCCATCATAGAATATTTTGAACCACCAGCAGTGCCAGGATATGGAGCCGCAGGTGGATTGGCATTGCGATTGCTCGATAAAAATAACGAAACGGATTATCAGGAATTTGACAAAATAAATCAGGAATTCATGGAAGCATTGAGTAAGCGTGAAGAACTTACAGGTTTATTTACGTTTTATGCCGCCAACTATCCGCAATACGAACTCGAAATCGACAATGCTTTGGCGATGCAAAAAGGTGTTTCTATAGGGAAAGCGATGGAAAACTTAAATATTTTAATTGGAAGTACTTATGAGCAAGGCTTTGTGCGATTCAACAATTTCTTCAAAGTATATACACAAGCTGCTCCCGAATATCGTAGGTATCCAAGTGATATTTTGAACTATTATGTGAAAAATGATATGGGTGAAATGGTGCCGTATGCAGCTTTTATGAAGCTCAATAAAAAGCAAGGTCCGAACGAAATTACACGTTACAACCTATACAATTCGGCAGCCATTCGAGGAATTCCTGCCAAAGGCTTTACCACAGATGACGCTATCACAGCGGTTAAAGAAGTTGCTACAGAGATACTTCCAAACAACTATGATATTGCTTGGGAAGGCTTATCTTTTGATGAAGCTCGACGCGGAAATGAAGCTATTTTTATCTTCATCATTGTTTTAGTTTTCGTCTATCTCGTATTAGCGGCGCAATATGAAAGCTTTATTTTGCCATTTGCAGTTATTCTTTCGTTGCCTGCGGGAATATTTGGTTCGTTCTTTATGCTAAAAATGTTAGGACTTTCAAACGATATCTATGCGCAAGTTGGATTGGTAATGTTGGTAGGGTTATTAGGTAAAAATGCAGTATTAATCATTGAATATGCTGTGCAAAAACGAAATCAGGGAATGAGCATTAAAGAAGCCGCTATCGAAGGTGCCAAAGTGAGATTCCGTCCAATACTAATGACTTCTTTTGCCTTTATCGCAGGATTGATTCCGCTTGTCATTGCAACAGGAGCTGGCGCAGTGGGAAACAGAACCATTGGAACCACAGCTTTTGGGGGAATGCTCTTCGGAACTATATTTGGAGTCATAGTAATTCCTGGCTTGTACTACATTTTTGCCAAAATAGCAGACAAAAGAGCATTGATCAAAGATGAAGATTTTGATCCGTTAACTGAAGAATACAACTATAACAATACTGATGAAAAATAAATATATATTGAAAATAGGAGCATTGTTAGTATTATTTTTAATAATACAATCATGTGCCATTCCGAAAATAGTGCAGAAAGAGGTAAATAATCCACTTCCTGAAGTCTATAAAGCTAAAGAAACGGATACGCTAAATACAAGTGCTATTAGTTGGAGAACTTTTTTTGAAGATGAAAACCTTGTCTCCTTGATTGATTCGGCATTGGTAAACAATAAAGAAATCAACATACTACTGCAAAAAATAGTGATGGCACAAAATGAAATACAAGTTCGAAAAGGAGAATACTTACCTTTTGTAAAATTGGGAACTAGTGCCGAACTAGAAAAAGTAGGTCGCTTCACGCGAAATGGAGCAGTAGAGGAAAATCTTAATATCGAAGAGGAAAAAGAGTTTCCAGAACCGTTGGCGAATTTCAATGTAGGACTTCATGTTTCTTGGGAATTGGATGTGTGGAAAAAACTCCGCAATGCGAAAAAAGTAGCTGTCATGGAATACTTAGCAACAGTGGAAGGAAAAAATTTAGTCGTCACAAATCTAGTAGCAGAGATTGCAAATTCATACTATGAACTACTGGCATTGGATAATGAACTGAAAAATCTCGAAAAAAATATAAATATTCAAAAAGATATATTAGAGATTATAGAGGATTTAAAAGAAGCTGGGCGTGTAAATTCATTAGCAATCAAACGATTTGAAGCGGAAGTCAAGAAGAATCAGAGTGAGCTTTACATCGTGCGTCAAAAAATAGTAGAAACTGAAAATAAAATCAACTTTTTAGTCGGACGAATGCCACAAAAAATCACGCGTACTTCTACTAATTTCATTGACACTAACCCAAGTATAGTAAATGCGGGAATTCCGTCACAATTACTAGAAAACAGACCTGATATTAGAAAAGCAGAATTAGAACTTGCTGCTAGTAAGCTCAACATTAAAGTGGCGCGTGCTAACTTTTATCCTTCTTTTGGCATCAATGGGCGTTTGGGATATGAATCGTTCGATGCTAAAAATCTGCTAAAAATGCCTTCGTCATTGCTATATTCCTTGGCAGCAGATGCAGTAGCGCCTTTACTTAATAGAAACGCCATAAAAGCAAACTATGAAAATGCCAACGCACAGCAAACGGCAGCAGTATATGAGTACGAACAAACTTTGCTCAACGCGTATCAAGAAGTAACGAATCAACTTTCAAACATTGAAAACTTGAATAAAAGTTACGACTTAAAAAAGCAGCAAGTCGCTTCGCTCACAGAATCAATTTCGATTGCCAATCAACTCTTTCAATCGGCAAGAGCAGATTATATGGAAGTATTATTAACACAACGAGATGCATTAGAAGCCAGAAATGAATTAATTCACACTAAAAAAGAACAATTCATTGCGATGATTCTGCTCTACAAAGCCTTAGGCGGTGGATGGAAATAAGATTCTGTTACAACGCTAAACGCAGTTGGAAGTTGTACTTTTGTCAACGATTTCATCTAAAATAAAAAACGCTCTTAAGCATTGACTTTAGAGCGTTTTTTTGTAGATTATAACGTAGTCGAATCCATAGTAATTGCGGTTATACATTGTTGGTAAATCGTTTTTTATGTTTTGTTGAATTATTGGGTTGTGCAACGGTTACCATTGTTGTAAAACGTTTTTTTATTCTGCCCAATTGATTTTACTGGTTTTATCTAAATATATAATTGCATCAAAAGATTTTCCAATTTCTTTAGTTTCTGTATGACTACTTCTCGCTTGTGCTCCAGCTCCACTCATTGTAGTCAATTCTGAATTTAGATATTCAGCTAATTCTTTATTTTTTCGTGCTTCTCGGAAGTTCAAAAATGTATTCGGACTTCCAAAGCTTTTTAAGCATTCTGTAAATGTGTTTTCTAAAACCTTATCATAGCTAAAAGTTTCCATTTTCCAATCTTGAGAAAAAGCTAAAAACTCTCCAGTTCCAAAATCTGTGGCTATATTAAAATAGGAATTCCCGTATCTTTTACTCAACTGATGTCCAGTAACATCTACGATTCCGTTATCGATCCAATCACCAACGTGAGCGTTATGTGCCCAATAAAGTGCTTTAGATTCATTTCCGTGGAAATTTAAAATCCATTCAATATTTTCTGCCATATAGATGTCTCTAAAATCGTGTTTTCGTTGTTCTACGTTTTGATTGATAGCTGTTACAAATTGCCCTAAAACAGCTATGTGTTGATAGGCTAATTCAAATTCTTTTTCTGACGACTTGTTTTTGAAAGCTTCATAATTTTCAATAAAATGCTTTTTTAGTTTTGCATAAGAAATATAATAATCTGTTTTCTCGCTTTCTTCAATTGGTTGCCATAAATGTTTTTCAAATCCATCTATTTGATAATTAGAATTTACTTTTTTCAGATATTCCTTAATTCTATTGACATCTGAAATTACATATTGCATTTCGCAACCATATATGTTAATCTTATCAGAATTGTTCTTATTGTATTCCTTTAACCAATTCATCAATTGATAAAACTCTTTTGTTTTATATCGCCAAGTTGAATTATGCTTATCCAAAATGGTTTTTAGGTCACTTCTTTTTCCTTGAATATAGTCGTTTAGGTATTGTCCTTCTCCAAAACCCGTTTCTATAATTAGAATTTTAAATCCGTGTTTATCGGATAAATATTTCATTAATTCTTTTGCGAGAACCGTGAATTCAGCAGTTCCGTGAGTATCTTCTCCGTAACCTACAATTCTGACATTATTAAGCGAACTGTCAAGAAAGGAAAATGAACTTGCTTTTATTTCATTAAATCCTACAGCATAGTTTTTCAATTCGGGATTGCATTGGGCAAAACTAAAAGTGCTAATGATTCCAAAAAATATAAGTATAAAAAGGTGTTTCATAGGTTCTTTTAAGATGTTTTACAACGGTCTCGTATAAGAATAGTAGCGGATTTTACTCACTTACTTTTCGGTTAAACACAGACCTTTTTTATATTTACTTACTTTCGTTTTGGCGATTAAATCGCTATTATTTTTATACAATGTTGGCAAACGTTATTTTTTAAAAGCCGCCCGGTTCCGCCCCGGGACTTTCCGTTTAGTTACGGACGTGCTATCTAATTACACCACAGTTGGCTTTTAAATACCCTGAAGGCAATCAAACGACTGCCCGCCACCTCGACCTCCCCAAATTGAAATAAAAAATGAAATTTGTGGAGAGTCAGGGAGTTGCTTCTTTAAGAAGGCTGCCTTTGAGCACCTTCTAATATTTTCAAAGTTTTAGGGTTCATTCTTTCAAAATTTTCATTACGCCATTCAATCTTTTCTGATTTTATATCTTCGGAACTTTCTTTGCCATAAACATATTTAGTTCCATTTTCAATTATTCCAAATAGTCGAGTATTCTTAATTCTGTATAGACCTACAATTTGAGGTAAGCCTCCTGTTCTTTTATCTTTTATAGTCTTTAAAGTTTGGTCTAAACAATGATAAACAGCACGACTTGTTCTAAAATCATTGTGTTTTTCCTCATTCCATTTAAGCCATTTTTTGTCGAATTCTGAACTTCCCGAACCACCACTAAAAACTTTTGTCGAAATTCTAGGTAATTCTATTTCTTGGTTTTTCAATCCGTCATTTTTATTATATGTGGTTTTATAAAGTCTAAAATCTTTTTCAACTCTTGTTGCGTGTAAAATTGTAAAGGTATTCCCAAGAAATTTTTTAGGATATAATTCCAAAGAGGAAGATATAAAACTGTTAACCTTTTCATTTTTACGTTCACAGCTATCTTTTTCATCAATTAGAATTCCGTTGTCAATTTGTGGGATTAATTGTCCTAAAACCGTTGAAGGAAATAATACATCACCACAGAACCCAAAGATTTCAGGAAATTTGATTGAACCAAAAACCTTAATTCCATTATCAAATTTTTCCGAGTTTCCCCAAGTATATCTACTATCGGAAGCAATGTAAATAGAAGAGATTTCTTTTCCATCTTTTTTATCATCAACTCCAATCCAAGATATTATTAGTGTCATTCGGTTCTAATGTTTGCCAACGTATGTATAACAGGAATTCCTGTTATTTCTGCTATAACCAAACCTTTATATCTATTCAAATTTAGTTATTTTTAAAGCTACACTATTTTCATTCAAAGTCAAAATCATCTAAAGGATTTTTTATGTTTTCAATACCTGTTTGTGTGATATGTGTATAGATTTCTGTGGTTTTTGAGTTTTGGTGTCCCAATATATATTGTATGTATCGTAAACTTATGCCTTTTTCTAATAAATGCGTTGCAAAGCTGTGTCTTAGTGTATGCGGAGTGACTTTTTTCGTAATCCTAACATTGGCGGTATATTTATTTAAAAACTTGCGAATACTTGATGCGGTTGCCCCCTTTTTGACCTTCAATAAGATACTGCTCTGGAGCATATTTTTCAGTATAAATTTTGATAAGTTTTTTAGTTCTTTCAGCTAAAGCGACATATCTATCTTTTTTGCCTTTGGCAGCTACAATATGTATTTTGCTTTCTTCTAAGTAACTCGAGTTTCCTATAATTCAGATTATATTTTTAATTTGAAAAGCCATCACAAATAGGATAAGTTTGATTATGAATCCATTAGCAGTAACAGTATTTATATGTCTAGGCATAAGACTCGTAATCTGACTTATAGAAGTTTCAATTATCTTTCTCATAGCTTCTTTAATATAAGCTACATAAGGTTTGTCTTTTCTTTTTGAGTTTTTCTTTCTAGCGATATGTAAATGAACTTGTTCTGTCTCTTTGAACAGGTCTTAAAGTTGATAATCAGTATAACCACTATCTCCATATAGCGAACTTTCTGCTGGCAAATCATGATACATTCGTTGTAATATTTGTGAGTCATGTTATTTGCCTTCTACAAAATACATTTCCACAGGAATGCCTTCTTTAGTGGTAATTAATTGTACTTTAAATCCATAAAAGTACTCTCGCTTGGAAGCATTATAACCACGATATTCTTCGCCTTTGAGTAATTTACAACGCTTAATGCGTATGTTATGGCATACTTTGACAGGATATGAGTCTATAATATATTCCATCTCACAGTGGATATATTTGAAGATTCTGCCAATACTAAAGAAAATATTCATTAACAATTCTTTGAGTTTATGTAAACGCTTAGTAAATCCACTCTTTTTGAGCATATTATCAAAAATATGGCTTCGCATATACCAGAGTGCTGTTGTTTGATTCCCTCCAAAGAACATAGCAGAAACTATCCCTACAGTAAGTACTTGACTGTCTGTACATTTTCTGTTGTTATGTTCTTGGTGTTCCATTTTTATTAGGATATCATCTATGGTACAATATATAGCTATAACTTTGTCTTAGAGCATTTTGAGTTTGTTTTTGATGTTAGATAATCAAAAATAATGAACTTATTTGCTCCACTTTTTTTGGAAACTCGGGTTTATTAGTTGATAGGAATTACAAAGGAAATACCTACAACGGTAAAATGAGCGTTTTAAAAACGTTTGTTAGCTGGGCAATTGATAGGTATAATATAAATATGAAAAACCCTTTTGAAAAGGTGAGAATGATTCCTGTCATGGTCAAACGTGATACAATCACAAAAGAAGAATTTAAAAACCTATTAAAAATCATAAAACCCGAAAATGAAATAGAAATTCAAGGCAATTACAAACGAAACAGATACAAGCTATATTTAAAAGATGCTTTAGAACTAGCTTTGCACACAGGTGGTAGGCGTGAAGAAGTAGTCGGACTCAAATGGAATATGATTCGCGAAAAGAAAGGCGAACCAGTTTACATAGAAGTTCCCAATCTCAAAGTAAAGAGAAAAAAAGGAGAGTACTTCAATCAGAACGTTCCACCAAAGATAGTTCCAGTAACAAAAAGTTTAAAAAACATCTTATATCGCTTAGGATATGACATGAACAAAGGAAAGGATAGATATCTTTTAAATCCAGACAAAAGAACAGCATCATCCACCAAATCAATGAATGATGCTTTATCATTAGGATTCTCACATTTCTACAAGCAATTAAACACAGGTAGAGAATTACAATTTAAATGCCTTAGAAAAACATATTTGACCTATCTATCATCCACTTTGAAAGGAGATGCAAAACGTCTATCTTCGCACGCAACAGATACAGTCTTGAAAAAACACTATTGACGAGCGAATCGTAGACAAAGCCATCAAAGAATTAGATATATTTGAAGATTAAAAAACTAGAAAACGGTACTCTTTGGCGGTACTCTTATAAAAATCAAGAAAATAGGATTTTAAGAAAAAAAGCGTAAGTCCTTATAAATAGGGCGTTTGAAAATAAATTTACCGAAAATCAATAAACTAACTAGCAGTTAGCAATCAACACCCAAAAAGCCTACTTCTCCATAATCTCTACTTCAAACATCTTGTCCCAGTATTTTCCTGTTACAAAAAACGTTTTTCTTGTAGGATGATAAGCGATTCCGTTAAAAACATCGGTTGAAGGAAGTACGGTTGTTTTTTCTTTCAAACCTCTAAAATCGACCAAACCTTCCAAAGCACCATTTTTCGGATTGATAATCATGATACTTGGTTTTTGATAGCTGTTGGCATAAATTTTTCCGTCCACAAACTCCAATTCGTTTGACTTTACATATGTGTTCTTATTGTCACACACTTGAATTGCATATTGCTCTTGCAACGTTTTCGGATCTAAAATCCAGATTTTTTCGGTACCGTCACTTTTAAATAGTTTTTCGCCGTCGGAGCACAATCCCCAACCTTGTTTGCTTTTTCGGTATGAAAACGTTCGCAACTTTTTTAAATTATCAGGATTGAACACAAAGCCGGTGTTTGCCTGCCAAGTTAGCATATACAACGTATCATTTAATACGGTAATACCTTCACCAAAATATTTGTTTTCTAAAGCGATTTTTTGATACACATTCCCTGTTTTAAAATCAACTTTACGTAACGAAGATTGTCCTCGCTGTCCTGTGCTTTCAAAAAGTGTGTCTCTATAAAATTCCAATCCTTGCGTGTATGCTTTATTATCGTGCGGATACGTATTGATAATCTTATACGTATAAATTTTCGGTTTTGTGGTTGATAATACTATGATATTGGTCTTTACAGGAACTGTTTTTCCGCCATCATACGTTACAGAAGCTTTCAATAATTGTTTTCCGAGCAACATATCCGCAGGAATTGTAGTTTCCAAAACAGCAGGATTTGTGCTCGAATTTGTCAATTTTTGATTGTTCAAAGTATACTCAACTGCTTCAATAGGACCGTTATTTACGTTGACAACTTTCGCTTTCAAGCTAGTATTTAGCTGAAATTTATTCGTTTTTCCTTCAACTTCTAGTGTAAACTTCGCTGGAGTAGGTTTTTTTTCGCTTCCGCATGAATAAACAATCAAACTTAAAAATGTGATTATGAATATTTTATAAAACTTCATTGCAATACTTAATTTTTTGGCAAGGTAATTCATAAAAATCAGTTTAAAAAATCATTGCTAAAATGTAAAAACATTTTATCTTTGCATCGGCAAGTCCTACACAACCAGCTCCTGTTGAATCCTCCAGGGCGGGAACGCAGCAAAGGTAAACGGTCGTAGCGGTGTGATGTAGGTAGCTTGCCTTTTTTTATTCCCGAAAGTCAACTACAGTTTCTCCTTTTTTTTAAGCATATTTGTAAAAAATTAACCAAAATTTAATCGCATGTCAAAAGTTGTATTAATTACTGGCGGCTCGTCAGGAATTGGGAAATCCATAGGAGTTTTATTAGCCGAGAAAGGATATAAAGTCTACGGAACTAGCCGAAACCCTGATAAGTTTGACAATTTTACAGACTTTAAACTGATTGCTTTAGATGTAAGAGATGCAACAACTATTGAAAAAGCAGTGCAAACCATCATTGATACAGAAGGTCGTTTGGACGTGTTGATTAACAATGCGGGCGTTGGCATTACAGGACCAATAGAAGAAACTCCTAATGAAGAAATCCACAAAGCGTTTCAAACAAATTTATACGGTCCTATTTCAGTAATGAAAGCAGTCTTGCCATACATGCGTGCGCAAAAAGCTGGATTAATCATCAATGTAACCTCAATTGCAGGCTATATGGGATTGCCATATAGAGGAATTTATTCTGCTACCAAAGGCGCGTTGGAATTGGTAACGGAAGCCATGCGTATGGAAACCAAAATGTTTGGTATTCAAATTACGAATGTAGCGCCTGGCGATTTTGCGACAAATATTGCTGCGGGACGTTATCATACGCCTGTTTATGAACATTCGCCGTACAAAGAAGTCTATGGAACTATGTTGAAAGAAATGGACGCACATGTCGATGAAGGTTCTGATCCTAAAGAAATGGCAGAAGCGGTGTTGAAAATCATTCAAACGAAAAAGCCCAAAATTCATTACAAAGTGGGCGCGTTTATGCAGAAGTTTTCTATTGTATTAAAACGTGTGTTGCCTGATAAAATGTATGAAAAGCTGTTGATGAATCATTATAAGTTGTAGGTATTTTTGGTTAAAATTTTTTATAATTGACTTTTACTAACTTTATATGCAAAAAATATATCCTTTAGTCCTTATTATAATCATTTTACTCATTTCGGGAATATTTATAGAATTACCTATTTGGTTAAGTGCAAGCATTCTTTCAATACTTTTTGTGATAGGTTTATATGTAAAACTTGCCTTTTTAAATCATAAAACAAAAGGTAAACTAGTGCTGCGAACTAATGGAGAGAGAATTAATGTTACTTTTTATATAGTTGCATTTTTATTGTTAGGGTATTTCATATATAAACTTTATATAAATGATGTCAGCGGAAGTAGTCTTATTTTTTTAGTAGTACCTATCAATTTTTTAGTATTATTCATTTCACATATAGTACGTAAAACATACAAACCTATTGTTTTTGTAATAGATGGAAATACACTAATATATTATGATTTCAGTGTTAAAGAGTATGATATAGAAAAATTTAGGGGTCTTATGTTTGATCCTGAACGTAAACGATTACAACTAGATTTTGATGGTCAATCCTCTATTTTAGTTGACTGCACTTCATATGACTCAAAGGAGTTGCTTGCCTTTTTTGAAACAGTTACTGAAAAATCTGAACGCAATTTTAAATTTTTAAAGAGAAAAGGTAAGGGATTTACAGAGGCATTGAAAAGCCAAGAGAATTCGACAAATTCTAAACAAAAAGAAATATAGTTTTTCTAAAGAGTTTGCAGAGCGAAGTATTTCAAATACCAACATTACAACATTCCGATACATCTACACATCTTTTTATACAACCTTCCTAACTTTTCGCGTACTTTGAGTTCACAATAAACATTGTGTTTCACTAATCATATCATACTACTGTCTTTTAACGAAGAGAGTAGCATACTTTGAAATTTGTATTGGGAAAGCTGTCTCTTTGTAGAGGCAGTTTTTTTGTTAATAACTCACGAATTATTCTCGCCGCGAACTTTCTTATCAAATACATTAATGTTGTAATTTTACACGAAATTGCGTTAAGGATAGCAGCGGCATCCTTTTGGGGACATTGAGCGCGTCGAATGGGAACATTGAGCGTGTCGAGATGTGCCCAAAAGATACAGCGGATAGCCTGTTAAAACGCCCAAATACAAAACACAACTGATATATTTTAAACTACGAAACAGATGAAATTTTTTATTGACACCGCTAATTTAGATCAAATTCGTGAAGCACAAGCCTTAGGTATTTTGGATGGCGTAACGACCAATCCATCGTTGATGGCAAAAGAAGGAATTACAGGAGAAGAAAACATTTTAAACCATTACAAAGCGATTTGTGAGATTGTAGATGGCGATGTTTCTGCAGAAGTCATTGCTACCGATTTTGACGGAATGGTTAAAGAAGGCGAAGCATTGGCTGCATTGAATCCTCAAATTGTGGTAAAATTACCTATGATTGCGGACGGCGTAAAAGCATGTAAGTATTTTTCAGATAAAGGCATCAAAACGAATGTAACGTTGGTATTTTCTGCAGGACAAGCGTTGTTGGCAGCAAAAGCAGGAGCAACGTATGTATCGCCATTTATTGGACGTTTGGACGATATTTCTACAGATGGATTGAACTTGATTGCTGAAATTCGAATGATTTACGATAACTACGCATTTGAAACAGAAATTTTAGCAGCTTCTGTACGTCATACGATGCACGTGATTGATTGTGCAAAGATTGGCGCTGACGTGATGACAGGACCTTTGTCATCGATTAAAGGATTGTTGAAGCATCCGTTAACAGATATCGGATTAGAGAAATTCTTAGCAGATTATAAGAAAGGGAATTAATTATTTTTCCATAAAAGCTATAAAAAGCTGTCTGTAAAGTACAAATTTAGTCAAACCGAACTTGATTCGGTTTCCCATAACAGTTGAAAATCAATATGATGAGATTCTGAGTCAAGCTCAGAATGACGCTTCTAAAAACTTTACAGACAGTTTTTTTTGTTTGTTATGTGAAGAATTCTACTTCAATTGCTTCTTTAAATCAGTATCGTAAATATCAGCAAAAGCATTGATAATATTACCGCTTCGGTCTGTAATGATTAATTTATTAATGCTAATCAAAGCAAAATCACGCAGTACGTCTTCTCGTTCGCCAACTCGGTATTGTCTGCTTTGTGGAAAATCGAAAATCTTTACATCTTTTTTCCATTGCTTATGATCTTCATCCAAGCTAATTCCAATAATATTCAAGCCAGGAAATTCTTTTGAAATTGCTTTAATCTTGTCTGTAATCAAACGTTTGTGACGTTTTTGTTTGGAAGTCCAGAAGTAAAATAAAGTCTTTCCTCGTTTTGAGTTCAAGCGATTTACAGGAACACGCGCATGGCTATCGTCGTACACAAAAATCTGGTTTGAAAAATTATTTCCAGCTTGTAAACTCTTGATTCCGTTGTGTAAATTGGTAATTTCTTCTTTCGATTTGGTATCTGTTGCAACTTTTTGATACAGTTTGAAAAACTCATTATTCTGAACAATATCCGTGGAATTATTTCTAAAATACGAATACGCCGTGTAGCGCAATAACTCATTTCGTAAAAAAGGATACGTCACTAAACTGTCAATAATTTTCAACTTGTTTTTATTGTATGTTAAAGAAGTATTGATGGGTTTATCGCCTTTCCACGATTTCTGCAAACATTCGCTATACGATGAATTATTAATAAACTGCATAATATATCTCGCATACGGACGGTAATGACTCATCGTAGAATCGTTCATGTTGACTCTCGATTTATAATCGTGAAAAGAATCGGTAAGCGTTAAGGTAGAATCTTCTTTCTTGCGCTTAAAAAACATATTTTGATAGGTTTCACGATATCTAAAATTTCGATACTGAATCGCTTTATCTGTAAATGATTTAAATTCATCAGAAACATCGGGATTGGACGCTAGAAACTTTTTCTGTTTCGCTAGTTTAATATCTTGTAATGAATCAATTTTTTGAAGAAATTTATCACTATCTAACTTTGTAAACTGATACACAGGACGCTCATGACTCGCATTGAGCAGAAATAATTCAATATAAAAATTGTTTTTTTCAGCGCCTCTTCCTGTAAAGAAAAGTGTTTCGTCAAACTTGTAGGTGTTCAATCGAAGCAATAAACTATCGCCTTTTTCTAAAAAAATATATTGATATTCTGGATAGTGGTAGAATTTGTACAAACCGTCTTTATGGTTTTTCAACTTTCCCATAAATCGATTCTTTTCGTCTAGTTTTAAAGAATCTACATATTTTCCCTGATGATACAATACCACATAATCATCGGCAGGATTGATAATTTCTCCACCAAAATACACCACATCCTCCGCAGTTTTTTTTTGAGAGTCATTGCAACCTAAACACAAGAATATAAGCAATAATGGGGTAAAATATTTCATAGCGATTTGCTGCTTCTTATCAATTTTAACAAAACTAACTATCACAAATGCAATTTGCTGTTAATTCGCTGTTAAAAATAGCTTTGAAAACGTTAAGAGCAACCAAAGTAAAATTCGTTATAAAGCTTAGTAATGTTCAATGTAATTCTTACTTTTGCGCAATATATAAAAAAGTTTAAAAAACGAAAAGAATGTTATCTGTATCGAACTTATCTGTGCAATTTGGAAAACGCGTCTTATTTGACGAAGTAAATACCACGTTTACGCAAGGAAACTGCTATGGTGTTATCGGAGCGAATGGCGCTGGTAAATCCACTTTTTTAAAAATCTTATCAGGAAAGATGGAGCCTACTTCTGGGCACGTACACTTAGAACCTGGAAAACGCATGTCCGTACTAGAGCAAGATCACTTTGCGTATGACGAACATCCTGTGTTGGAAACGGTTATCATGGGAAACAAACCTTTGTACGCCATCAAAAAAGAAATGGAGGAAATTTATGCAAAAGAAGATTTTTCAGATAAAGACGGTGAGCGTGTAGGAGAGTTGCAAGTAGAATTTGAAGAAATGAATGGTTGGAATGCCGATTCGGATGCCGCTGCGTTGTTGTCAAACTTAGGAATTTCAGAAGAAAATCACTATTCAATGATGAGCGAGTTAGACGGTAAACAGAAAGTTCGTGTGTTACTAGCACAAGCCCTTTTTGGAAATCCAGACGTGTTGATTATGGATGAGCCTACGAACGACTTAGACTTTGAAACGATTGGTTGGTTGGAAAATTTCCTAGCAAACTATGACAACTGTGTTATTGTAGTTTCGCACGATAGACACTTTTTAGATGCCGTTTGTACACATATTTCAGATATTGATTTCGCTAAAATCAATCACTACAGTGGAAATTATACGTTTTGGTACGAAAGTAGTCAATTAGCGGCAAGACAACGTGCACAACAAAACAAAAAAGCGGAAGAAAAAGCCAAAGAATTACAAGAATTCATTCAGCGATTTAGCGCCAATGTTGCAAAATCGAAACAAGCAACGTCTCGTAAAAAAATGTTGGAACGCTTGAAAGTGGAGGACATCAAGCCGTCGAGTCGTCGTTATCCTGCCATTATTTTTGAACGTGATCGTGAAGCAGGTGATCAAATTTTAAATGTTGAAGGTTTAAAAGCGTCTGCTGATGGCGAAGTGTTATTTCAAAATGTAGATATCAACTTGGCAAAAGGCGATAAAGTGGCGGTTATTTCTAAAAACTCACGTGCTACTACGGCTTTTTACGAAATCATCAATGACAAAATGAAAGCTGACGCAGGAACCTACAAATGGGGAGTCACTACGTCACAATCATACTTACCAGTAGACAACTCAGAATATTTCGACAACGATTTAACCTTGGTCGATTGGCTACGTCAATGGGCAACTACCGAAGAAGAACGAGAAGAAGTATACGTTCGTGGATTCTTAGGAAAAATGATTTTCAGTGGAGAAGAAGCTTTAAAAACAGCGAGAGTACTTTCTGGAGGAGAAAAAGTACGTTGTATGTTATCGCGCATGATGATGGTTAGAGCAAACGTATTAATGCTAGATGAACCAACAAACCACTTGGACTTAGAAAGTATTACCGCGTTCAACAATTCGTTAAAGAACTTCAAAGGCACGGTTTTATTCACCACACACGATCATGAATTTGCACAAACCGTTGCCAACAGAATCATCGAACTGACACCAAATGGCGTTATTGACAGATATTTAACGTTTGATGATTATATGGATGATAAAAAAATCAAAGAACAACGTGAAAAAATGTATGCAGTAGAAGCATAGTTTTTCAAAAATAATCTCAAAAACAGTAAAAGCCCATGGAAATAAGAGCAGGAAAATTTATCTTATTTCTTGGGCTTTTTTGCTTGGTAGCATCAATAGGAATACTTTCTCTATTTTTATCTCTAAGAGAAGAAGGAGAAGAAGCTAGTGTGTTTTTTGGAGTATTGCTATTATGTTCTTTTTTCTTTGGATTTGCTGTATATTTTCTGCTGCATTATTACAACCATAGAATTATCCTAACTGAAAAATCTATGGTGATTCAGAATGAATTGCGGAGACGAAAAGAAATTTTCTTGAATGATATTAGTCAAGTAACTTTTTCCAAAATATTTCAGATGTTTATCATCATTAGTAAGAAAGGGAAAACTAGGATTAGCAGCGTTCATTGGCATTTTTTAAACGTAATTCCAGAAGAAAAATTTTCAGAATCTTTAAAAAAATATCTAAACGAACTTTAAGAAATAAATGTAGGAAAAAAGAGAGCGCAAAAAAGTCCTTTTGAGAATTTCTCAAAGGACTTTTTTTATAGTTAAATACTTTTTAATCAGTGTTTTATGGTAGTCTACAAATACCGCTATAGCATTTATACGGATATTCACAAGGTTTTTCATCCGTACAAAAGCGCGGCAAACCGCCGACAATATTTCGTTGTCCATTTTTATTAATAAAACTAAATCCGTCGAGATTTGAAATTTTATCTAACATACCCTACTTTTTTTCATGAGGTTTAAATGTACAAAAAAATATGTAACAAAAGTAAGTTTTTTCAATGTTGAGGTTTTGAACTTGAAATTGAAGTAGAATTTGAAACATTATACATCTAATGTATCAAACAAAAAGACGAATAACGAATAATGAAATTTAAAATGTAGAATTTAAAAGTATTTTTAACAGACAACAGACAACAGACAACAGACAACAGACAACAGACAATAGACAACCAAGTTAAAAAGTGATGAGTTAAGAGTTAAGAGTGATAAAAAACGAACAACAAAAAACGAACAACACTTCGACAAGCTCAGTGTAAACAACCAACTAAACCTTCCAAGTAAACGTAATCGTAGTTCCAACGCTAGCTTCAGAATCAATCGTGATTTTTCCTTTATTTCCAGAAACAATCTTCTTTACAATCGTTAAGCCAATTCCTGTACTTTCTTCCATATTTCCTTGTTTCAATTGGTAAAACATATCGAAAATTTTAGAGTGGTATTTCACGTCAATGCCAGGACCATTATCGCGAATAGAAAATGTAAACATGTCTGCAATTTTCGTACAGGAAATCGTAATAATCGCTTTCTCTTTATCGCAATGTTTGATAGCATTGCTAATTAAATTTAATAACACATGTTCCAGTTCTACTTTGCTGGTGTGAATCTGTATGTCTTCTTTAGGAATATGAATTTCGTGTAGATTTTCAGGATTCAAAGTCTGCACGATCTCTTCAAGCAACTTCTGAATGCTAAAGGTTTCTTTCGTTTTGTTTCCGCGTGCAATCTTAGAATATTCCAGCATTCCGTTAATCAACGCGTACATTTTAGAAATACGTCCTTTGAGCGATTCAAAATGTGTCGCAGCTTCGGTATTCGTCTCCAAATCGAGTTCTTCTTCCACAAAAGAAACCAGCGAATGCATGGCAACCAACGGCGCTTTTAAATCGTGCGAAACAATGTGATTAAAGCTATTCAACTCGGCATTATAATTCTTTAATTGACGAACATTTTCTTTCAGTTCAAGATTGACGTTGGAAAGTTCTTCTGACTTCGCTGCAATTTCTTGTTGCTGTGCTTGTGCGGTGACTTTTGCTTTTTCAAGCGCGTGAAACGAATCTGCAAATCGTGTCATCAACAACATGGAAAGCAGTAAAAACACGATAATATATCCAAAATTTACATATACGATGATATTGCTACTATCGCCCAAAAAGATAAAAATATGCGAAAAGAAAATAAGCGACGCCAACACCATGCTCGTCATCATTAAAATAGATTCATGACGCTGACTGGTAAGCGCTCTGATGATGATGTAAAACACATATAAAATGTTGATAACCATCAAAATTAAAAACGGCATCACGAATCGGGTAAAATGTGGCGCAGGTAGAAAAGTCGTCAATGCGCATAAAATCAAAAATCCGTAGATGATGATTTTTTTATAGGTTTTTGGAACGAATTTGATAAAAATGGTATAGAAAAATAGGCTAGAGGACAAGCCTGCTAAAAATAATGAAATGTATTCCACTTTCGTCAAGAAAATCCAGCTAATCGACTCAAAAATTTCAGCAAAGGGCGCATAACGGTCACTGAGCGACATGTAAACGAGCGATAAACACAGCACTGCAAAATACAACACGGCTTTATCTTTATTCCAATAAAATAAAAAGAACAAGAGGAAAAAGACGCCAATAAAACTCAAACTTCCCATATATGTCATGTCTGCAATGACACGTTTGGATTTTTGGTTTTGCAGTTTTTGAGAATTGTCAATCATCAGTGGTTTATCGATGCCGCCTTTATGATGGTAAAAATTCGCTACTTGAATCACGATTTCAAAACGTGTATCGCTGGTATTTAGCGGAATAATTTGCGAAAAACGTCTATGCAATGTTTCGGCACGTGTTTTTCCGACCTTTCCGATTTCCGAGACCAATTTACCATTAATCCACGTTTTAGAAGCCGCATAAATCGACGGAATATACAACGAAACATGTGGACGTTCTTTTGGAAGTGTCACTGTGGTTCGATAGGTTGCATAGCCAAATGCAGGCAAATTTTCGGTGTCAGCAGCAGCAAAGTTTGTCCAATCTTGCAGTGAAACGTTCTTTGAAGCAGGATATTGAGTCAACTCTTCAGGAGTTAACAACGCATTCCAATAAAACTCCCAATCGTCCGCCAATATAACTTGTATATCTTCTTGATGCTCCTCTGAAAAAGTTGTTTGTGAATTTTGCCCAAAGCAAGTAGTAAACGCTGTAGCGCATAAAAAAAAGCTCAAAAAACAGGCAAGATGTACGTAGTTTCTTGGCAAAAGCAACGTTGGATTTAGGTTAATTCTCAATGTCATATACGTATTCGGGACATCCAAAATAGACAATAAAAATGACTTATGGAAACTATTTTTTAATGTATCAATTTTTCAATGTAGCAATGTATCAATGCTTTTTTAATTTGATAATTTGAAAATGTGTTGATTTGAAAGTTTTTTCGTCCTTGCGAGGAAGAATGACGAAGCAATCTGTGACTTTAATTATCAAAACTGAACTATGATACACAGATTGCCACGACTTCGTCTCGCAAAGACGTTTCGTAGTTGATGTTTTTATGAGTTTAGTTTGAAGAAACTCTAATATACTCTTTGCTAAGTCTTTGCGAGGAAGAATGACGAAGCAATCTGTGACTTCAAATATCAAAACAGCACTAAGAGACACAGATTGCCACGACTTCGTCTCGCAAAGACGTTTCGTCGTTGATGTTTAAGAGTTTATTTTGAAGAAATTCCAATATACCAAAAAGCAAAGCGCCTCCAACAATCTAAGAAGTCTAAGTCAGTCTAAAAAATCTAACAAGTCTAACACAAAAAGTTTACACTGAGCTTGCCGAAGTGTAAGATTTTATTTCCTATTTTAGTGAGATATAAAAAACCAAGACCTAAAACCAAATACCTAAAACCCGAAAAAAATGCCCACAAAATACAACCCATCCGATTTTGAAAATGAAAAAGAATATGTAGAAGCGGAGTTGGGGTTTGAGCTTGAGATTGAACATCTTGAGTTAAATGATAATAGAAACCTTATAGAATTGTCAATTATAAATAGTGAAATCTCTGATGTAGATTTTTTAGAAAACTTAACTTCATTAACTTATTTAGATCTTTCAAATAATAAAATAAAAGATATTTCCGCACTTTCCAAGTTAACTTCTTTGACCGTTTTATTTCTTTCTTTAAATCAAATAGAAGATATTTCCGCACTTAGTAAATTAACTTCTTTAATTGATTTATATATAGGAGGAAATCAACTAAAAGATATTTCCGCACTTTCAAAATTGACTAGTTTAGGGTCCTTGAATCTTTTGCAAAATCAAATAGAAGATATTTCCGCACTTTCCAAGTTATTTTCTCTAGTAGAATTAGATATTCAAGATAATCAAATAGGAGATATTTCAGTTATAGCCAACTTAACTTCATTAACTTATTTGGATTTTTCAGGAAACAAAATAAAAGATATTTCAGTACTCTCCAAGTTAACTTCTTTGGAGGTATTGTATCTCATAAATAACCCAATCGAAAATGTTCCTAAAACCATCCTAAACAGTCCTGCTCAAGAAATCGTCCGTTGGTTACAAGAAAATGAAAAAAGAGGAGGGAAAGTACTTTTGCATGATATCAAAGTATTGTTATTAGGAAATACGAATATCGGAAAATCAAATTTGTTGTCATATTGGGAGCAATGGTATAAAGACAGGAAAATTAAAAATCTGTATCCTACAAATAGTGAAACGACACATGGTTTGGTATATAAAGAATTGCAAAAAAAAGGTATAGAAACGCCATTATTACATATTTGGGATTTTGGCGGACAAGAGTATTTTCACGCTACACATCAACTGTTTTTTAGTCCACAAGCCTTACATGTATTGTTATGGGCAAAAGACATGACCAACACACGTATCAAAGGCGAGCAAATCTTTGAGTTGGATTATTGGCTGCGCTGTTCGGAACAATTGAGTAAACATGACAGTCCCATCGAAATGGTGCTCATCGAAAACCGTATTGACCACCAAGACGACAAAGATAGTTTGGAATTCTATTCACATTTTCCAGATAATAAATACTTGGAAAAGTTCAATATTCATTCGCCACACAAAGAAAAAGATACAACCAGACCGCCTTTTATGCTCAATACGTGTTCCGTAAGTTTGTTGCATCAAAAGCGTTTGGAAGGTATGTTTGAGTTGTTAGACGAGCGCATAGACATGTTGCATCAAAAGAATTTGCATCCGCCGATATATGGAGAAATCCGAGATGGTTTGGAAAAATCCACCAAAAAGTTTTGGACATTAGCCGCGTATAAAAAGAAATTCAAGCAAGAAGATAATACCATTTTAAAAACACTGCACAAGCTAGGCTGTATTCTTTATTTTCATAAAAGATTGCCAAATAAAATCTTTACCCAACCAGAATTGTTATTGGAGTTAATTTATGAGAAGATTTTAAATGAAAACCTTCAAACACAACAAGGGAAATTAACGGATGAGTTGGAAAATGCGGGAAAAGATAATAAGTTGGGATTGACAGCATTGGAATTGCAAAAGCTACTCAGCGATTTTAAACTAATCTTTAAGACGTATGATGACTGTTGGTACGCACCACAATATTTACCCGAAGCGTCGCCTGCATGGTTGCAATTGCTGAAAGATTATACGTTTGGTGTGGCAAATATCAAAGTATCGTCTGACCGTTATTTGATGAACAGTATTTTGCTAGAAATCTTTACAGAATATGCAGACGTCATCAAAAAAGACGATTCCTATATGTTTTGGCAAAAAGGCTTGGTGATACAAAAAGACGGACAATTATTGCTGATAGAATATAAACGTGAGCAAATGTGTTTATTACTATACGGAGACCAACAGGAAAAAAATCGTGCCTTGCAAAAAGAAGTGGTGGATTTTATCATCGAAGTCATACATAAAGATGGCAAACCAACCTATGAGCTGGAAAGCATGAGTGAAGAAGTTGACCGCATCGGATTCAAAAATCATGAATTAAAAATCAAAGGAGAGAAGGCAGCTATTAAAAACAGCGGTTGGCGTAGTGAAAAAGTCAAAATCGGCGTTAGTATTGATGGAAATTACTATGTAAATGTACAAGAGTTGCACGACAATGTGCAAAACAAAATATACACCATCAAAGCAACGCATTACGATGATGCTTCCCAATTTAAAACCTTTTCGGTATTTCAATTCAATCAATACCTACACAAAGAACTACAAGGAACTATGAAAAAAGTGGCTATCAGTTATTCCAAAGACGATTTAAAACTGGTCAATGAGTTTATTAAAAACTTAGTGCCATTGCACGATGATGGTTTGATAGAAAATCCATGGTATTGCTCGCAGTTGGAAGCTGGCACAGAATGGAATAAAGAAATTCAAGAAAAATTTAATCAAGCAGATATCATTTTCTTTATGGTGAGTCCCAACTTTTTAGCAACCAAATACATTAAAGAACATGAAATCAAAACAGCTATTGCACGTCGTCAAAAAGAAATAGAAGAGAAGCTCATGCCAAGCAAGCAAGTGAAAATCATTCCTATCATTTTAGATTTCTGTCGTTGGGACCGAAAAGATGCAAAGTACAATCTAGGAAAATACACAGCATTGCCATACACGGCAAAACCCGTTATGGATTTCAAAAACAGAAATATGGCTTGGTATATTATTGAAGAAGCCATCCGCGCTGCCATTGAAAAAGACAACGATCCTGATTTTGATACCTCATTAAAGAAAGAAGTTAAAAACATCTACGAACGTATCATGCAGCGAAAAGTAGATGATGACAATGACATTAGTGATTAAAAACGGTTCCACAATCAATACAACCATTCCCACAAACCTTCCTTGACGTTGTATATAGACTCTTTTCGGTTACAGCAATCATTCGTTGCGGTTGTTTGATAACTATTTTGGGTTACATAAAGAAAATATTCGGTTATTTAATACTTCGAACCCCTTATTGAACCCAATATAAGCTATAAAATATAGAAAATAAGCTATAAATAACCTCAAAAAATGATTTCCCACAGGGTTTTCAATTATTATTGAACCGCTTCGAACTATTAATCAACCCTTTTTATATATCAGTGAACCTTTTTCAATGTATCAATGAACCAATGTAGTGGTGTATCAATGTTTTTTAATGTGTTCATTTGAAATTTTTTTGATTCGTCCTTGCGAGGAAGTATGACGAAGCAATCTGTGACTTCAAATTTCAATTCTGCATTACGACACACAGATTGCCACGACTTCGTCTCGCAAAGACGTTTCGTTGTTGATGTTTAAGAGTTTATAAGTTTAGGAGTTTAGTTTGAAGAAATTCCAACATATACTCTTTGCTACGTCCTTGCGAGGAAGAATGACGAAGCCATCTGTGACTTCACATGTCAAAACTACACTGTGACAAACAGATTGCCACGACTTCGTCTCGCAAAGACGTTTTGTAGTTGATGTTTAAAAGTTTATAAGTTTAAGAGTTTAGTTTGAAGAAATTCCAACATACTAAGAGCGACAGCGCTACCCAAAAGCGTAAGCGACCTAAAACCCAACCGCCTTATCATCTCCACGCGGATCCGCGCCGCCTTCTAATGTTCCATCGGGCAATACTAAAATTCCTTCTACTTTTCCTATGATGGGACTGTTCGTGGCATCAATGGTATAGCCTAGTTGAGTGAGCTTTGCTTGTAGTTCTTCACTAAATCCATCAGGTTCCATTTTAATCGTATCTGGCAACCATTGATGGTGAAATCGCGGTTGATTGATAGCTTCTTGCATGCCCATATCGAATTCGTGTACATTCAGAATAGTTTGTAGGACGCTCGTAATAATCGTAGAACCGCCAGGCGTACCTACCACCATGTATAACTTGCTATTTTTTTCAACAATCGTGGGTGTCATGGAACTTAACATTCGCTTTTCTGGAGCAATGCTGTTGGCTTCTGCGCCAATCAATCCGAACATATTGGGTTCGCCAGGTTTGGCACTAAAATCGTCCATTTCGTTGTTTAAAAAGAAGCCCAATTCCTCACAATACAACTTAGAACCGTACGCGCCGTTAATCGTAGTTGTGACCGAAACTGCATTCCCAAATTGATCTACGATAGAGTAGTGCGTAGTTTCATCACTTTCTACAATTTCAATATTTCCATGCGCGACTTCTGACGACGGCGTAGCTTTTTCAAAAGAAAAATTTGCCATTCTGTCTCTAATATATGTTTCGCTTAGTAATGTTTCTGTGGGAATTGTAACAAAATCAGGATCGCCTAAAAAGTAATTTCTATCTGCGTACGCTCTGCGTTCAGCTTCCGTGATTAATTGAATCGATTTAACGGTATTATGTCCAAATTCGTCCACAGGATACGGTTCAATTGCTTTCATGATTTCTGCCAAACAAATGCCACCACTAGACGGCGGCGACATAGAAATGATACGTAAATCATCGTAGGTAAAGGTAATAGGAGTACGCCATTTGACTTCGTATTTTGCCAAATCTTCCAGCGTCATAATACCGCCCGATTGTTGCATAAAATCTACTAGTTTCTGTGCTGTTTCTCCTTTGTAAAATTCGTCACGACCATTTTTTTGAATTCGCTCTAAGGTTTTTGCCAATTGCAAACGTTTGATAGTGTCTGAAGCTTTCCAAGATTTTGCAAATAGAAAATCGGTATCGTTTACTTTTAAAAAATACTCGCGATATTTTTCCAAGCGTTTCTGTTGTTTTTTCGTCACTACGACACCTTTTTTTGCCAAGGCAATTACAGGCGCAATAATTTCGCTCATCGGTAGTTTTCCATATTTTTCATGCGACGCATAAATGCCTGCAATATTTCCAGGAATACCAACCGCCATCGCGCCAAGCGTACTTTTATTTGGAATAACTTCTTGCGTAATGGAATCTAAATACATGTTTTTAGAAGCTGCCAACGGTGCTTTTTCTCTAAAGTCCAATCCGCCAATGCTTCCATCTTCCAAACGATATACCATAAATCCGCCGCCGCCCAAACTTCCCGCGTACGGATAGGCAACCGCTAATGCCAATTCCATTCCTGCCATGGCATCAAAGGCATTTCCACCTTTTTGCAAAATATTTTTACCGATGATTGAGACTTCTTCACGTGCTGATACGACCATGGCTTTTTCAGAAATGACGCCTTTGACCGTTTTTTTACACGAGCATAAAAGCAAAAAGGAAAGACAAAAAAATACGAGTTTATTCATGTTGTAATTCGTTTAGTTTTTGGTTGGAAAAAGCAATGAGTTCTTCAAAAAAAGACGTGAATTCTGCTTCAAATTCATCGTAAAATTCTCTGAGTTCGACAACTGCCAAATTCATCTTTGAACGATTTTGTGTTCGGCGATTCATACCTTCTAACACTTTCGTAATACCTTCAATCGATGCGTAACTCACCAACCAATTGTCGTGAATCATGTGTGGAAGCAAGCGTTGCACGTTTTCGGGAAGCATCTCAAAATGATCTTCCAGCAAATGGTAAAAATCGTTTACAAAAGTAGCGAGCGGAATGTCAGAGTACGTCGTCCAGTTTTTTGCTAAAAAATGATCGTATAAAATATCTACAATAACACTGCTATAATGGCTGTAGTTTTTATGCAAACGCTTCGTGCTTTGTCGCACCGTCGGATGCGCATCTGTAAAGGTATCAATATGGCGATGCAGTAAAATTCCGAGTTGTACTTTGGGTGGATATTTTTTATACTTTTTACCACGAACACTATCGGCAATAAAATTCCCGATGGTAATATCGTCGTCGTTTTGTGAAAGATAAATATGTGCTAAAAAATTCATAGATGCTTAAAAAGAGTTTCTAAAGTACATAAATATTTGTGTATGGAATTATGAAATCATTAATAATTGTTGTGCGCGAACGAAATCCGCCAAGAACTTTTATATTTGCTAGAATTTTTTAATTAGACGAATATGACTTTAATCAAATCAATTTCAGGGATTCGAGGAACTATTGGAGGAAATGTAGGTGATAATTTGACACCTATTGACGCGGTAAAATTTGCAAGTGCCTACGGAACTTGGTTGAAGAAAGAATATAATAAAGAAAAATTAACGGTTGTCATTGGAAGAGACGCACGAATTTCTGGCGCGATGATTCAGAGTTTGGTAGTCAATACCTTAGTCGGTTTGGGAATTGATGTGATTGATTTAGGATTGTCAACCACACCAACAGTTGAGGTGGCAGTTCCGTTAGAAAAAGCTGATGGCGGTATTATTTTAACCGCAAGCCACAACCCAAAACAATGGAATGCGTTAAAATTATTGAACCATAAAGGAGAATTCTTAAATGGCGCTGATGGTGCTGAAATTTTAGAAATTGCCGAAAGTGACGATTTCGATTTTGCCGAAGTGGACGATTTAGGAAGCGTTACCGAAAACGATACCTACATTGCTAAACATATAGAAGAAGTACTCAACTTACCATTGGTTGACGTAGAAGCGATTAAAAAAGCGAACTTTAAAGTGGTCGTTGATGGCGTTAATTCCACAGGAGGAATCGCTATTCCGCAGTTATTGCGCGCGTTAAATGTAGATGTGGTGGAATTGTATTGTGAGCCAAACGGACATTTTCCGCACAATCCAGAACCGTTAAAGGAACATTTAACCGATATTTCAGCATTGGTAGTGAAGGAAAAAGCCGATTTCGGAATTGTCGTTGATCCAGATGTGGATCGTTTGGCGTTTATTTGCGATGATGGTGAAATGTTTGGAGAAGAATACACCTTAGTTGCTTGCGCAGATTATGTGTTAGGAAAAGTAAAAGGCAATACGGTTTCCAATTTATCGTCTTCAAGAGCGTTGCGCGATGTAACGGAAAAGCACGGTGGAAGCTATGAAGCAAGTGCGGTAGGAGAAGTAAATGTTGTGATTAAGATGAAAGATACCAATGCCGTTATTGGTGGCGAAGGAAACGGCGGGATTATTTATCCTGAATTACACTACGGACGCGATTCGTTGGTAGGAGTAGCGTTATTCTTGACACATTTAGCTGAAAAAAATATGACGGTTCGTCAACTTCGTGATAGTTACCCAAGTTATTTTATGAGCAAGAATAAAATTCAGTTGACGCCACAATTGGACGTTGACGGTATTTTAAAAGCAATGGAGGAGAAGTACGCAAACGAAAACGTAACTACGATTGACGGCGTAAAAATCGACTTCCCAGAAAACTGGGTACACTTACGCAAATCGAACACAGAACCAATTATCAGAATTTACACAGAAGCCAAATCGCAGCAAGAAGCCGATGAGTTGGCACAGCGTATCATGGGTGAAATTAAGGAGATTGCGAATTTGTAGAAATTCTGTTAGGAAATTATAAAGCAAGTAGCTTTTACGTCAAACTGAACTTGATTCAGTTTCTCATAACCGTTGTCAACAGCGCAATGAGATTCTGAGTCAAGCTCAGAATGATGCTCATCGTTTTTTTAAATGAAATACATTTAGAAGTCAAAATATCATTTTTGATACTTCGGCGGCACCTTATCTCTGTGTTTCCAGCGTTTATGAACCCAATAATAATGCTCCGGAACTTCGCGTATTTGTGCTTCCAAAGCTCTGTAAAACAATTCGGTAGGCACGTGATTTTCGTAGTTTTTAATGCCTTCTGGCGTTAAATCGATAAAAGAACCTTGATAATGTCCACGCTTTAGTTTTTCAATCTTAAAATAGATAAAAGGCATATCTGCTTTTCGCGCTAAAATTTCTGGTCCGTCAAAACATGGAACGGTAATATTCATGAAATCCGTCCAATAGTAATGCTCTAATGGTTTTGGTGATTGATCGCTTACCATATAATAAATTCCCAGCAAACCATTGTCTTCGTTTTGTTTGATGGTTTTAAACGTTTCTTTTGTAGTAATCAACGTCGCGTCAGTTCTTCCACGAATATCGCGCACGAGTTTATCAAAATACTTATTGGTGAGTCGTTTGTAAATTCCGAAACCTTTAAACGATACATATTCGTTCATAATATTCATCCATTCCCAATTAGCGTAATGTCCAGAAATAAGAAGAATACTTTGTCCTTTCTTTTCGTATTCGGTAATCAGTTCAATATTCGGAAATACAAAGCGTTTGCGCATGGAAGCTTTTGAAATGGTCAACGATTTAATCATTTCTAAAAACATATCGCACAAGTGACTGTAGAACTTTTTCTCAATTTGTAAACGTTCCGAATCGCTCTTTTCTGGAAATACCAGTTTTAAATTTTCGCGCACAACTTTCTTTCGGTAGCCTATCACACGATAAATGATAAAGTAGCAAAAATCAGAAAATAAGTATAACAGCGGAAACGGCAACAAGGAAATTAACCAAAGAATTGGATAGATAAGAATGAACGCGACAAGCTGCATAGAAATCGTATATTTTTGACAAATATAGCTATATTTGGCATCTAATAAGGCTATTTCATGATGAATTTAGAACCCGTAACCATTGTGCTTATTTTGGCAAATGTGTTACCGTCACTAAAAGGATTTGACGATCAATCTTTTCTTAATAAATATTTGTTTAATATCAGCGCTATAAAGTACGGACAGCATTTCCGAATGTTTACTTCTGGATTTTTACATGCGGACATTACACATTTGTTATTCAACATGTTAACACTGTATTTCTTTGCGGATATTGTCATTTATACACTTGGCGCGAAATATTTTGTACTTATCTATTTAGCAAGTTTGTTATTTGGAAATGTACTGTCCTATTTTTTTCATCAAAACGAGCCACATTACACAGCGTTGGGCGCGAGTGGAGCGGTTTCAGGCGTATTATTTGCGGCTATTTTGCTATATCCCAACATGAATTTATATCTTATGTTTATTCCTATTCCTATCAAAGGTTATGTAGTGGGAATCGGTTATTTGCTTTTTTCTATTTATGGAATGAAAAACCGTTTGGGCAATATAGGTCATGATGCACATTTTGGTGGCGCTGTCGCGGGATTTATCATAACGCTCATTCTTCGTCCCGACAGACTTTATGAAGAAACCTTGTTCGTAATATTACTTGCCATTCCTATTGTGATTTTATTCGTGATGATAAAAAAGGGGAAGATTTAGAAAAGTAACGGCTAAAAAAAAATCCAATCAACTACGATTGGATTTTTTTGTTTGTGGGGAGAGCAGGATTCGAACCTGCGAAGGTAAAAACCAACAGATTTACAGTCTGTCCTCGTTGGCCGCTTGAGTATCTCCCCAAACGCTTTTGCATTATTGCGGTTGCAAATATACTATTGTTTTTGAACCGTGCAAATAAAAAATACGCGTTTTTTTATGTAAAAAATTAACTCGTTGATTATCAGATTTCAGTTATCAGTTATCAGTTATCAGTTATCAGTTGTCGGTTTTCCGTTATGAGTTTTCTGTTATTTTATTAAAACGACCTAACACCCAAAACCTAATACCCAACAAAAAACTACTTCCCAAGTAATTCCTTAATTTTTGCTTCTAAGACATCACCGCGTAAATCCTTTGCCACAATTTCTCCTTTTTCATTCAAAATAAACGTTGCAGGAATGGTACGTACATTATACGTTCTGGCAATGGCGTCTCTTCCACCATCTAAATTGGATACTTGATGCCAAGGTAAACCATCGGTTTTAATGGCATTAACCCAAGCTTCCTTAGGATTGTCCTGATTTGGACGACCATCTAATGAAACACCGATAATTTCCAAACCGTCTTTATGGTATTTGTTGTAAATCTTTACCAAATTCGGATTCTCTCTACGACACGGTCCACACCAAGCTGCCCAAAAATCAATCACTGTTACTTTTCCTTTAATATCGTTCAAAGAAACCATTTTGCCTTCTGGATTTGGTGCTGTAAAGTTGGTGGCAACGCTTCCAATGGAAGAACGAAGTAACTCAGTAGCTTTAATAAACAATTCCTGACCAATACGTGTCTTTTTCATATCATCAGGCAAATCGTCAAAAAACTGTTTTGCTTTTGTTGCCGTTGTCAATTTATTTTGAAGCATACGATTTACCAACATCAATGAAATATACGAAGTAGGATGCGCTAACACATAATCTTCTTGATATTGCAATGCTTCTTTATCTATTTCAGAAATCTTTTTCTTTGCAATGGCAATAGCAGCAGTATCTTTTGCTATCATTGCTTTTTGATAACCAGCTCTTACTTTTTGCGCTTTTTTTGACAATTCTTTCGATGCTTCAATAAAATTGATATACTCTACATTGTGTTTTCCACCAGAAATTTTGGCAGCAAACAAACTATCTTTATCAGCATCAATAGTAAGCGCAGCATTTTCTAAAATCACATTGATATTATTTTCAGCTCCGTTTACATAAATAAAACCTAACTGCGGATAATCAACTTCTCCTGTAAAGGTAAATTTTCCATTTTGAACAATGGCAGTGTCTTTAGGTTGTGGTACGCCTCTCTCATTTGGCACTTTCAAAAATGCACGAACACCATCAGGCGTTCCATTAATCGTAGTTTCTATCACATATCCATCGCCACTATTTTGCGATTGCTCGCCACAGGAAACAAACAATAACAGTCCAATCATACAAGTAATTACACATACTTTTTTCATGTTTCTATACATTTTTGTTGGTATTTTTAAAGTTAAACGCGCAAATTTAACCAAATGTGTAGAATTACCCTAGAAAAATTAAAATTGATAACGCACGCCCAATGCTAAGTCAAAGTTTAAGTCATCGTTAAAACCATTATCAAAACCAATTTCTGGACGTACATCTAGCGAAAGCTGTAAAGGAAAGTTGAAAGAATATTCAATGCCAACATCGCCAGCCAAAAACGCAAACACGCCGTCATTGCTCAAATTTCGATTGCTATTCCAGCTACCAATTCCGCCACCTGCGCCTGCATACCAATGGAATCCGCCATCAATATTCCAAACCCATTGATATAATCCTGTAAGCTTATACGCATCGTATTCGTCGCTGTCTTTCCAGCCCAAATCCAATTCCAAACGGTTGTTACTCCACAAAGCTCTTTGATACGAAATCTCAGTACCAAAACCATTATTTCCACCAATTCGCAATCCGATAGCATTGTCCGCTATTTGTTGTGCTGAAGCTGAAAACCCTAAAAATAAAACGCCTAAAATCACCAATTTTCTCATACTATACTCTTTTAGTTTACATACTTTTATTACTGCAAAAACCATGAACTACATTTGTTATGACATTGCTAATTTTGGCGGTTAGATAAACTTGTTAATATCTTGTGATGAACTCATCACGGGTTGTTATTTATAACTGAAAAAATAAAAGTATATTGCCAAAAAAATTGCAAAAGACACGTAAAAAAGTGGCATGAAGACGAAATTGGAGCAATTGAAAGATACGTTTACAGGAACTATCTTTTACGACGATTTACACCGAATTTTATACGCAACCGATGCATCTGTATATCGAAAACTTCCGCTTGCAGTTGCCTATCCTAAAACGATTGCCGATTTACAATTACTGATTGATTTTGCAAATACGCACAATACATCGCTTATTCCCAGAACAGCAGGGACTTCGCTGGCAGGACAATGTGTAGGAGAAGGTATTGTGGTTGATGTATCGAAGCATTTTACTGAAATCATTTCGGTTGATGAAAAAGCAAAAACGGTTATAGTGCAACCTGGCGTTGTGCGCGATGCATTGAACAATCATTTACAAAGTGTCAATTTATTTTTTGGACCGAATACGTCTACGTCCAATCGTTGTATGATTGGCGGAATGGTCGGAAACAACTCGTCAGGAACAACATCGATTCAATATGGTGTTACGCGCGATAAAGTCTTAGAAATGGACGTGTTGCTATCGGACGGAAGTGAAGTTACTTTTGGCGAAATTACAGTGGATGAATTTCATCAAAAACGACAATTGCAAACGCTTGAAGGCAACATTTATCAAAAAATATATGCAATGCTTTCGGACGAAGCGAATCAGCGTGAAATCCTTGCAGAATTCCCAAAAGCCACCATTCACCGAAGAAATACAGGTTATGCCATTGACGAATTATTACGTTTGCAACCATTTTCTGAAGATGGAGAAAGGTTTAACATGTGCAAACTGCTTTCTGGGAGTGAAGGAACGTTGGCATTTACCACAAAAATAAAGCTACAGCTAGATGATTTGCAACCTACAGAAAGTTGTGTTGTAGCAGCGCATTATCACAGTATAGAAGATTGTTTGGAGTCGGTTTCGCTGACCATGCAACACAATTTATATACGTGTGAGATGATGGATAAAATCATTCTAGATTGTACCAAGTCCAATCTCGCGCAAGCTAAAAATCGCTT
The DNA here is from genome assembly GCA_006383075.2 of Kordia sp. TARA_039_SRF. Classification (GTDB taxonomy): domain Bacteria; phylum Bacteroidota; class Bacteroidia; order Flavobacteriales; family Flavobacteriaceae; genus Kordia. Next base: position 287,556 of record SMNH02000004.1, on the reverse strand, counting down.
CTTCGTAAAAGGCGATCCACAAGCGATTTTATTATTAGAATTACGCTCAAACTCCAAAGACGATTTAGAAAAACAAACCGAAAAACTATTAGTTTCCTTACAAAAAGAAGGCAAAAGCTATCATTATCCTGTGTTGAAAGGCGAAGAAATTGCCAAAGCGATGGAATTGCGCAAAGCAGGTTTGGGATTGTTAGGAAATATTGTGGGCGACAAAAAAGCCGTGGCGTGCATTGAAGATACCGCCGTTGCCTTGGAAGATTTGGCAGCCTACATTTCCGAATTCACGCAGTTGATGGATAAGTATCAGCAGAAAGCAGTCTATTATGCACATGCGGGCGCGGGCGAATTGCATTTGCGTCCAATCCTAAACTTAAAGAAAAAGGAAGATGTCGTTTTGTTCAGAAAAATAACGCATGATGTTGCCAAGTTGGTAAAAAAATACAACGGCTCGTTTAGTGGTGAACACGGCGACGGAATTGTACGCGCGGAATTTATTCCAATCATGATAGGAGAGAAGAATTATCAACTTCTGAAAGAAATCAAAGCAGCGTTTGACCCAAATACGATTTTTAATCCTGGAAAAATTGTGGATGCTGCCAAAATGGACACGTCTTTGCGTTACGAAATTGACCGTAAAGAACCTGAAATTGAAACTATTTTCGACTTTTCTGATAGTCAGGGAATCTTACGAGCAGCTGAAAAATGCAACGGTTCGGGCGATTGTAGAAAACCTGCGTCGTTTTCGGGAGCAATGTGTCCAAGTTATCGCGCTACGACGAATGAAAAAGATACCACGCGTGCTAGAGCCAACGCGTTGCGCGAATTTTTAACGGTTTCAGACAAAGAAAACAAGTTCAATCACAAGGAATTGAAAGAAGTTTTTGATTTGTGCTTGAGCTGTAAAGCCTGCGCAAGTGAATGTCCAAGTAACGTTGATGTAGCAGCCTTAAAGGCAGAATTTTTATACCAATATTACAAATCTAACAAACCGACGTTTCGTGATAAATCGTTTGCGTTTTCGACGAAATCCAATCGTTTGGCGAGTATTTTTCCGGGACTTTCAAATTTTGTCAAAACGAATTCAGTTACGTCAAAAATCATCAAAAAAACACTTGGCGTTGCTTTAGAACGCGATTTGCCTACAAACTCTAAAAAAACTTTAGACAACATCATTCAAAAGTCATTCAAAACATCTTCAAAAAAAGTCACAAAAACCAAAAAAGTATATCTGTTTAACGACGAATTTACCAATTACTTGGAATCTGACATTGGGCAAGATGCCTTAGTACTCCTGACAGCATTGGGATACGATGTACAGTACGTAAAGCATGAAGAAAGCGGACGAACGTTTATCTCGAAAGGATTTTTGGAAGAAGCAAAAAAAGTAGCAAATGCAAATGTAACAATCTTTAAAAATCTACTGAATGAAAATGCTGTTTTGCTAGGAATTGAACCTTCCGCAATTTTAACCTTTCGCGATGAATATATTCGTTTGGCAGATGATAAAGCGGCGGCAAAACAATTGGCGAATCATGTGTATTTGTTAGAGGAATTTTTAGCGGAAGAAATCCAATTGGGAGCAATTACTTCGGAAGCGTTTACGGAAGAAGCGAAAGACATTAAAATTCACGTGCATTGCTATCAAAAATCTTTGTCGAACCAAAAGTGTACGTTTGATATATTGAATCTCCCAAAAAACTACAAACCAACACTCATTGCTTCGGGTTGTTGCGGTATGGCAGGTTCGTTCGGTTATGAAAAAGAGCATTACGAAATCAGCATGAACATTGGAGAACACTCGCTATTCCCAGCAGTTCGAAATGCAGAAACAACGACTATCATAGCAGCCAATGGAACAAGTTGTAGACATCAAATTAAAGACGGAACGCAACGAGAAGCATTGCATCCGATAACGGTGTTGAGACGCGCGTTGCATTAGATTTTTAGACCTGTTAGAATCACTCGCTTTGCTTGCTGTTGGTCACGGCTACGCCTTTAGAATTGTTCGTTTTGCTCACTATTATTTTTCTTCTTTTTCTTAGGAAATATAGACTGTTAGTTTGATTTCTATGACAAAGTCAAGAGATTTTAGTTACTTTATGAGAAGCTGAATCGAGTTTAGCTAGACGAAAAATATTTTCACTTCTAAATAAAGCCATTGGTACATTTTCAAATTATCAAATTGATACATTAACAGACCGTCAGTTCGAGTGATTTTCGTAGAAAATTGTATCGAGAACAGCTTGGAAATCATAGCTGTTCTCGATACAAAATTCTTCCAGAATTCCACTCGAACTGACGATTTGTTTTTTGAATTATAATTTAAAATTCAACATCCAAAATTCGACATTCAAAATTCAAAAAGGCGAAGCCGTATCTAAAAGAGAGCAAAGCGAACGATTCTAAAGCAACGCGTTTCTAAGAAGTCTAAAAAATAAAAACCTACTTCGTTTCTTTGATGATGGTGATTGCAGCAAGTAAATCTTTATAATCCATGGATTTTAACTCCTCGTCAGCGTAGAAAGCAGTAAGACGATCTTCGGTGTGACGGTAGAGTTTCCAACGGTTTTTATGATATTCCAACGCGGTTAAATTTTCAACCCAATCGCCAGAATTTAAGTAAATACACGAACCTTTTCGATTGGATTTCTTCTCCATTTGCGGCTGGTGAATATGTCCGCAAATCACATATCCATAACCGTTGTCAATAGCTAAATCGGCAGCAACTTCTTCAAAGTCGTTGATATATTTTACAGCTTTTTTAACGCTGTTTTTAATTTTCTTGGATAAGGAATATTTCTCACGTCCAAATTTGAGCAACACCCAATTAATCACTCGGTTCAAACGAATTAGCAAATCGTAGCCAATACCACCCAATTTGGCAATCCATTTGGCATTTTGAATAGAAGCATCAAACACATCGCCGTGGAAAAACCATGCTTTTTTACCGTTCAATTCAAGGACTAACTTATCAACCAATGAAAAATGTCCAAGTTTTGCATCTGAAAAACGACGTAAGGATTCATCGTGATTCCCCGTAATATAAATCACTTCAACACCTTTTGCTGTAAAGTCAATCAATTTCTTAATGACTTGCAAATGAGCTTTCGGAAAGTAGCGTTTTCGAAACTGCCAAATATCAATAATATCGCCATTAAGGACGATTTTTTTCGGATCGATACTGTTTAAGTAGGCGAGCAGTTCGTTTGCGTGACAGCCGTACGTGCCTAAATGCACATCAGAAATCACCACAAGGTCTATCTTTCTTTTTTTCATGGGCTTTTATTACTAATTGCAAATAAAGAGTAAAGCAGTAAAACACATGAAAAAATAGCGTTAAGCTTAGTTGCTTGAATGTTAATAATTTATGAATATCAGCAGTTGAATGTTAAGACAATATTAGATAGATGTTAGCTTTTTTCAAACAAAAAATTATAGTAGCTGAAAAAGTAACATCAAGTAAGAAAATATCTTTATTGGTAAGTTTTTATACTTCTGATTATTAGTTGTTTAACGTATATATGGCTTTTGCGTGAAATTACAAAGTACTGAAAACTGTGGTAGCCATCGAGTTTTTGAAAACGGCAATGTGTTACGTTAATTTCAAGCATTAGTTGGGTTTTTAAATCAGTTCCTTTAAATTTACAAACGTTAAAAAAATACTATGGCAGGAAATACGTTTGGTTCGCTATTCAAATTAACCACTTTTGGAGAATCACATGGCGCAGCAATTGGAGGAATTATTGATGGTTGTCCAGCAGGATTGGAATTGGATATGGATATGATTCAACATGAGATGAATCGAAGAAAACCTGGGCAGTCGGCGATTGTTACCCAACGTAAAGAACCTGACACAGTAGAGTTTTACTCTGGAATTTTTGAAGGAAAAACAACAGGTGTTCCTATCGGATTTGCCATTCACAATACCAATCAGAAATCACGCGATTATTCACATATTAAAGAAACTTATCGTCCATCGCATGCCGATTATGTGTACGACCAAAAGTATGGACATCGCGATTATCGTGGTGGCGGAAGAAGCTCGGCACGTGAAACCGCAAGTAGAGTGGTAGCAGGCGCGATTGCCAAACAATTACTAGCGGACATCAAAATCAATGCGTTTGTGGCGTCTGTAGGAGATATTTCTATCGATAAACCCTATCACGAACTTGATTTTTCCTTGACGGAAAGCAATCCTGTACGCTGTCCAGATTTGGAAAAGGCGGCAGAAATGGAAGAAAAAATTCGTCAAATTCGAAAAGAGGGTGATACCATTGGCGGAACCGTAATGTGTGTCATTCAAAATGTACCTGTCGGATTGGGCGAACCTGTGTTTGACAAACTTCATGCGGAATTGGGAAAAGCGATGCTCTCCATCAACGCCGTAAAAGGTTTTGAATATGGAAGCGGATTTGCAGGCTCTAAAATGAAAGGAAGCGAACACAACGATATTTTCAACGCTGACGGCACTACCAAAACCAATCTTTCTGGCGGAATTCAAGGTGGTATTAGCAACGGAATGGACATTTACTTTACGGTGGCTTTCAAACCGGTAGCCACCATTATGCAATCGCAAGATACTATCAATAAAGACGGCGATATTGTAGAAATGCAAGGAAAAGGTCGCCACGATCCATGTGTCGTACCGCGCGCTGTTCCTATTGTAGAAGCGATGGCAGCGTTGGTGTTAGCGGATTATTATTTAATCAATAAAACCATCAAAAAATGAGCGTAAAGGATTTTTTTGTTACTGTTGTTAAAGTATTGGCAATCTATTTTTTCTTTGCAGGAATCATTCCGCTTGTTACTAATTTGATTTTGTATAGGGATACTTATGATACGAGTAAATTCTTTGAGCTTTTGGGAGTGATTTTATTATTTGTAGCTATAGTGTATTTGATGCTTTCTCAATCTAAAAGTATTGTCAAGTTTCTAAGATTAGACAAAGGTTTTTCAACAGATAGTTTCGACTTTTCAAATATGAATAGAGGCTTTATTATGGAAGCAACTATTGCGATTATGGGCTTGTATATGGTACTTTTTGTAGTTCCTTATATTTTAATGGACGTATATACATTATTAAAATCAAATATTAATACGCCAACATTTTCAATTGATAAAACTCCAGAAATGTTGAAAGAAAATTTAATTATCAACTTTTTGTATATCTTAGTCGGATTGGTGATTATCTTTTTAAGAAAACCAATCGCAAACTTATTTGCCACAAATACAACCGAAAAATAATTAACAGAACAGAAATATATTCAGCAAGAAATAAACCATCACGATACGTTATTCCTGACCGATTTGATTCGTGGTGAATTCTATCTGACAATATTAAAAACATAAAAACAAACAGATGAAAAAAATGGCATTACATTGGAAAATTTTGATAGGAATGGTGTTAGGCGTTATTTTCGCTTTCATTTTACTGTCTACTTCTTGGGGAAGTGAAAAGGTGGTTTTAAAAGAAATTGCCGCTTCCGAAGAAATTGTACAGCAAATTGTCAACGGAGAAGTTGTAACGACTGTTAAAGAAGTTCCTGGACAAACCATCAAAACCACACGTGCCGAATATTTTATCAGTCGTTGGATAAAACCATTTGGAACTATTTTTATCAACTTACTAAAATTGATTGCAGTTCCGTTAATTCTAGCGTCATTAATCAAAGGCGTTTCTGATTTAAAAGACATCGCCAAAATCAAGAAAATGGGCTTGCGTACCATTGCTATTTACATTGTAACGACGTTGGTAGCGATTATTATCGGACTCGGAATTGTAAATACCGTGCGTCCAGGCGCAGGAATGCCAAAAGATACTATTGAAAAAATCAAGTTGAAATATGCCGATTCTGACGGTGTAAATGATAAATTGACCAAAGCTGCCGCTCAAAAAGATGCTGGACCGTTACAACCATTAGTTGATATTTTTCCAGAAAACGTTTTTAAATCCTTAGGAGATGCTAAAATGTTACAAATTATCTTTTTTGCACTGTTTGTGGGAATTTGCCTGTTGCTGATTCCAGAAGCCAAAGCCAAACCGATGATTGATATTTTTGATTCGCTCAATGAAGTCGTCATGAAAATGGTCGATTTAATCATGCTTTTTGCACCGTATGCCGTTTTTGCACTCTTAGCAAACGTGATTGTAGCCTTTGACGACCCAGAAATTTTGATGAAATTAGTTTCGTACGGATTGTGTGTTGTCGGTGGATTGATTTTAATGGTCGTGTTCTATTTATGCATCGTAAGTTTCTACACAAAAAAATCGCCGTTGTGGTTTTTAAAGCAAATAAGTCCAGCACAATTACTAGCGTTTTCTACGAGTTCCAGCGCGGCAACCTTGCCTGTAACGATGGAACGTGTAGAAGAGCATATTGGTGTTGACAAAGAAGTTTCAGGATTTGTATTGCCAGTTGGCGCCACGATTAATATGGACGGAACGAGTCTGTATCAAGCGATTGCGGCGGTATTTATCATGCAAGTTTTGACGCCAGAAAACATCAACTTTCAAGTGCAATTAATCATTGTATTTACAGCTTTATTAGCTTCAATCGGAAGTGCTGCCGTACCGAGTGCGGGAATGGTGATGTTAGTCATTGTATTAGAATCTGTAGGGTTTGACCCAACATTGCTTCCAATAGGATTGGCATTAATTTTTGCAATTGACAGACCGCTCGATATGTGTAGAACAGTCATCAACGTTACAGGAGATGCTACCGTTTCTATGGCAGTTGCCAAATCGTTGGATAAATTGCACGAACCGCATCCTAAAAATTGGGATGACAATTATCCACCAAAAAAATCATAGCAAATCGCTTCGAGACATTACCGCTCGATTATTGGGTAAAAACCAACATTTTACCTACATTTAAAGAAATCAATAAAGAACCAAAAAAATAATCTCAATGAATATTTGTTTTTTAATGTATCCATGGGAAGATATCGATCCAGAAAATGATACAAGTTTAGCCTTAATCAAAGAATGTGCAAAAAGAGGACATGGTGTAGCAATGTGTTCACCTTCCAACTTAACAATCCGCGATAGTGTTACGAGTGCTTTTTGTACGGTTATCAGTAGAATGGATAAAGTACCAAGTACATTAAAATCATTTTACGTAAAAGCGAAACTTAGAGAAGAAATGTTGCCCTTAGCGGGTTTTGATGTTATATTCATGAGAGCGAATCCGCCATTAGATCCAATTATGTTGAACTTTTTGGACTCTGTGAAGGATGATGTTTTTATTGTGAATTCACTTCAGGGAATGCGAGAAGCCAACAATAAACTATACACTGCAGCTTTTGGCGATGCGCACAGCAATATTATTCCAAATACGCATGTATCAAAGAACAAAGATTATTTGGTAGAACAAATCAAAGAATCAAAAGCGGATAAAATGATTCTAAAACCGTTAAATGGTTTTGGTGGTTCAGGCGTAATTTTAATTGAGAAATCGGCAATGAATAATATCAAATCATTGTTGGACTTTTACATTACAAATAGCGATGGAACGTCCAATTACGTAATTCTTCAAGATTATATAGAAGGTGCTGACCAAGGTGATGTTCGTATTTTATTATTAAACGGAGAACCGATAGGAGCGATGCGTCGTGTACCTGGAAGTGACGATCACCGCTCAAACGTAAGTGCCGGTGGAAGTGTGCAAAAACACTCATTGACCAAAGCAGAGAAAGCTTTGTGCAAGCAAATTGGACCAAAATTGGTCAACGACGGATTGTATTTTGTAGGAATTGATGTGATTGGTGGAAAATTGGTAGAAGTCAACGTGATGTCGCCAGGCGGAATTACCTATATCAACAAAGTATACAAAACGCGTTTGCAGGAAAAAGTAATCGATTTTATAGAAAGCAAGGTGGTAGACAAGTTACAGGCTTTTGATAGACGTGTACGACTTCGTAAAACAGTGGACGACGCCTAATGCAGGTTCACTTAGAAAAAAAACCAATAGTTTCTGTAGATTGGTTGCAAGAACATCTTTCTGCAACCAATCTCGTGATTTTAAACGGAACCATTCCAAAAGTAGTCAATCCTGAATATCAAGGTGAAACACACCAAATTCTCAATGCCCGTTTTTTTGACATCAAAAAGGTATTTAGTGATACTACTGCGCAGTTTCCAAACATGATGCTAGATGCGGCAACATTTACTGAAAAAGCTCAAAAACTAGGAATCAACCAAGATAGTGTCATTGTGGTATACGATGAATTAGGAATTTATGCTTCGCCACGTGTTTGGTGTATGTTAAAAGCAATGGGATTTCACAATATAGCTGTTTTAGACGGCGGATTTCCAGCATGGAAAGCTAAAAACTATCCAACAGAATTCAAAAAAACATACACAGGAAATCGCGGAGACTTTCAAGCAACAGCTACATTACCACTATTTAAAAACCATGCAACGATGCTTCAAGTCGTAGAAAATGGTAAGAGTGTTATCGTTGATGCACGTTCTGCGGCTCGTTTTTCAGGACAAGTTCCAGAACCCAGAAAAGGCTTGCGAAGCGGACACATTCCGACTTCTAAAAATCTACCATACACAGAAGTATTGCAAAACCATCATTTCAAATCAAAAATAGACTTACAAAATATATTTTCATCATTCCTACAAGACAATTCACCATTTGTCTTTTCTTGCGGATCGGGAATTACGGCGTGTATTCTCGCAGTGGCAGCTGAACTTGCTGATTACACAGATTACGCAGTATACGACGGCTCGTGGACGGAATGGGGAACATTACACAATTAACACCTTCATTATTAACTAACCAATTATCACATGAATTTTCAAAAAATTAAAGATTTTGTCTATCAAAACATTGTGTATTTTGCTTTGTATAACGTATTAGTTCTTACGGTACTCATCCTTGTCGTAAACTTTTCAGATTTTTCAACAGGATTTGGCGCTCTTCAAACGGTAGATTATTTTATGTTTGATTACACAAAACTTTCCTATTTTGGAACAAGGCTGTTTACAGTGGACATAGACTTTCTGAGCAATTTTTCATTATTTAGGGAAATATTTATTCCTGTATTTTACCTCATGATTATTACTGCCATTGTGTTGTATTTCATTTCTAAAAAGACTGAGCAACGATTATTACAATTCTGCATGTCTATTATTTTTATCTCAAACGCAATCATGGCTATTTTGCTGATTTTTAGTATTATAGGCTTGTTTTCTACGTTGGGCAATCGACCAATTCCAGCAGATATAAGCATTTCAGGAATATTCTTGAGTTTATTCTTTATGTTCTTTAAAATCGGGTTTACGGTAAGTGTTTGCTTTATCTATTTACGCGAAAGTAAAAAACGTTTCGTCCTAAAAGCTTTACCAGAAGAACAACCAGAAGTTTTATTCTTAAAAGATGGTAAAGTTGAAATTCCGTACCAACGCGCAACACGCGGTACACGTTTTTTAAACGTATTTATTGATGCTGTCATCATTGTATTGGTTTTTTCTCCCATATTGATGCGAGAATTAAAAATATTTTCAAGATATATAGAAGATGCAATGGGAGAAAACTTAGGATTATATGTCGTTTCTTTAGTCACAGGAATTTTATATTACACCATTTTTGAAGGTTTCTTTAGAATGACACCAGCAAAATTTTTGACAAGTACTATTGTAACAGGGTTTTCATCTGCAAAGACCAATTTTGGTCAAATTATAGGACGTTCTTTCTGTAGAAAAATTCCGTTTGAAGCTTTTTCTTTTTTTGGCGAGATGGGTTGGCACGATCAATTACCAGAAACTACAGTAGCACGCTATGAAACAAATAAAAAATATACAAGTGTCATCACTACCGTTTTTATAATAGCTGCTATAATCATATTATACGTAATGCTTAAAAATATGTTTCGCTTTTAATCGTATTTTTGCAGGATGAATGAAGAAGAAAAACAAGCGATACAAATAGAAATACTCAATACGCTAGTTGACATAAAAAAACTACAGCTCACACGTAAAAGTTTATTGAAAGAAGCTAGTGTACTAGGAATTATTGCGCTAGGTATTATGGGAGTTGGCGCGTACGGAAGTATGGAGCGTTGGACAGATTTTCCAATTTTTCAAGCTGCTATTGCCGCGGGTGGAATTCTGCTCGCCATTGCTTTTCGTCCGTTACAGCAATGCAAAGGAGAAATTGACCTTTACGAAAAAAAGTTGTCGGAATTGGAAAGCTTGCTAAAAAAGAATAATTTAGAATATAAAGCAGATGTGCGTGTTTCTCGTGATTCAAAAGGGGAATATGTGGTTCAAAAAAGTATTAAAATTGGTACGATAAAATAGGGATTTATGGAAATCTACCAACATTGTTCATTTTGCGAGCATAAAAAGTTCGACTTTACGACAGGAAATTTGTGCGGAATCATCAATAAAAAGGCAGATTTCATACGAAAATGTCCTAAAATAGAGTTTGGTAACAATGCAAAGATTGAAATTGCGAGAATCAACAAAGAATACAAAAAAATCCAAAATCAAAAAGTTGATGTTTATGAACATTTAGTGATGTTCTCAATTATTGGTTTGGTCATCATTATAGCAGATATTTTCTTTTCGCAATATTTGTATAATATTGGCTGGATTTCTACCATTAGTATCATCGGAATTGGGATAGGAATCTCAATGATAGTCTATGCATTTGCTCCTTTCTACAAATACCGAGAAGCAAACAGTGTTGCTAAAGACAAGAAAAAGGAGCTCGATACGCTTTTAGCCTTGTATGACTACGATTATGAGATTAATTTTGAAAAGAAAAATCCAGAAGCTGCTGTCAAATTATTTAGATCAAAACGATTCGCATAAATACGCTAAAAAAAGAATATGAAAAAACTAACCATCGAACAGATTATAACCAACATTCAAAATGAAGAACTGTTTGAAGCCGTTGCTTCCGATTATTCATTTACGATAAAAATAGACAAATATGTGCCGTATGCCTGTGGCGCTGTGCACGACGGACACCAGTTTAGACGCGAATTGTGGGAAAACTGCATGCACACGGAATACGATCGTTGGTTTGAAGAAGATCCTGCAACCAAAGAAATGGTACAAACGCATCCGATTGTAATTGCAGGTATGGATTCTCGCTTTGAATACGACTTGAATCGTGCGCCAGAAAGTGCCATTTACGAAGATGCTTGGGGAAAACAACTGTGGCATTCTCCATTACCAGAAGCGATGAAACAGAAAAGTCTGGACAAGCATACCAATTTTTACAAAGTAGTACACGCATTGATTGCCAAGTTGGAAGAAAAATTTGGCGTTTGCGTAGTATATGATATGCATTCGTACAATTGGAAACGCTGGACACGCGAAGTACCAACGTTTAATCTAGGAACGTCTAATGTGGATAATGAACGTTTTGGAAGTATCATAGAATCGTGGCGAAAAATGCTCTCGGAAATCAAATTGCCGAATGGAATTGCTTCCACGTCTAAAATCAACGATACCTTTCAAGGAAACGGCTATTTTTTAAAATATATCACACAGCATTATAGCAACACTTTGGTTTTGGCAACTGAAGTAAAAAAGATATATTGCGACGAAATTGAGCAAATTATGTTCCCCGAAGTTGTTGCTGCGGTTGAAGAAGCGTTAAAAACCCGTATTCCGCAACATGCAGACGACTTTTACCAACAATATAGTTAAGAAAAAGATATATGATGAAGGATATAAATGTAGCCAGTAAAGTAATTACTGATATCGACAACAACATCAATGAAGTTGTTAAAAAAATTGAATTACTCAGTTATGTCAATCCGTTAAATATTGAAGAAGAAAAAGAAAAATTCTTCAAGTCAAAATACTTAAAAGACCCGAAGTTCAAATATCCAAAAATGGATTTTGATCGTTTTCAATTGCACCGTCAACTCATCACACAACCTATTGAATATATAGAAGATGAGAATATTCGCGAGTTGTACGAAGATGTTATATATGCCTATTCGGGATTGGTGCAATGCATTCAAACGATTGGAACAAAGCGAAAGTTTTACTACAACAGTTTGCGCTCATTCGGAACACCAAAAGAGCAAGATGTAGAAAACGCGAAGTTTATTTTGCATTTTGAAGATGAAGATCCTTCCGAAGAACAATTTCAACCAAAATACAGCGCCGAAGAAACCGCGCAATTATTCCGCGATTATTCCAAACAATACGATTTTAGTTATCATATCAAATATTCCAAAGATATGAGTGCTATTGCTATGGTGTTGAATAATATCAAAACCTTGGTTATCAATGAAAAACATACGTTTTCGGATAATGAAATCGCCGTATTGACCAATCATGAAATCGGCGTACACATGGTAACTACGATGAACGGATTGTTGCATCCGCTTAAAATTTTCTCGAACGGTTTTCCAAACTATGAAGAAACTCAAGAAGGGTTGGCGGTATTTTCAGAATATATGAGTAATAATCTCACGGTAAAACGCTTAAAAGAATTGGCATATCGTGTCATTGCGGTCAACAGTTTGGCAAAAGGGTATTCGTTTTCAGAAACTTTTCGAATGTTTGTCAATAATTACGATTTAGACCGAGAAACTGCTTTTAACATTTCTGTACGCGCACATCGTGGTGGTGGATTTACAAAGGATTATCTCTATCTCACAGGACTAAAAAAAATCTATAATTATTACAAATCGGGCAAGGACATGAAGCCATTACTTCGTGGAAAAATTGCCTTGGATTATTTAGAAAATATAGATTCACTTGTCGAAAACGGTTATGCAGTCGATTCCAAACACATCACCGATTCCTACATGCGAAATGACAACACCAACAAAACAGTAGATTTTATTTTGGAGAATTTGAAGTAGACTTCAACCGAGTTCCCAAACTTTTGCTATCTTAAAGTTTTAAAAGTTAGCACGGCATGTCATATTGGGCACTTGGAATTTTTATTTTTATCATTCTCTACATTCTTGCAAATGTAATTCTCTACTTTTTGCAAGAACGCTTTATTTTTAAGGCGGAAAAGCTACCGAGTGACTTCGAATTTGACTACGAAAACCAAATTTTTGACGAATATAATATTGAAGTCGATCCGGGAGTGAGCATCAACGGAATTCACTTTAAAGTCCGCAAACCGAAAGGAGTTGTACTGTATTTAAAAGGAAATTCCAGAAGCATTAAAGGTTGGGGAAAGTTTGCTGTCGATTTTACACGTCACGGATTTGATGTGTTGATGGTAGATTATCGCGGCTATGGAAAAAGTACTGGAAAACGCACTGAAAAAGGCATCAAAAAAGATTTACAATACGTCTATGATCGACTGAAAGAGCAAGTGGACGAACAATATATTACACTTTACGGACGCTCCTTAGGCTCAGGTTTTGCTACCAAACTTGCTTCTAGCAACAATCCGCGATTGCTGATTTTAGATGCGCCGTATTACAGTGTCAAACATATTACCAAACGCTTTTTGCCTATCATGCCGATGTCGCTCATTTTACGATTTCCTGTGAAAACCTATCGTTGGATTGAATATGTAAAATGTCCAATAAAAATCATTCACGGTACTAGTGATAAACTGATTCCGTTTAAAACGAGCGTAAAACTCTCTAAAATCAATCCGACATGGACACGTTTGTATCCTGTGATTGATGGTGGACATAACAATTTGCACACGTTTCCGCAGTATCATCGTTTCTTGGAAGAAATTCTACATTCGGAATTGCCCAAAGAAATTGACCCGAAAAACTCTAGTTTGAATTTTAGAAGAAAAAAAGCTTAAATGAAGATTCTAAAACGTGTTAGTATTGCCGTCATTGCCGTATATTTGTTGCTCATTTGTATGATAACTGCATTTCAAGAAAAAATAATATTCCGAAGCGAAACACTGCCGCAAGATCACGTATTTACGTCGTCGATACCTTTTGAAGAATTGTATTTAAAAGCGTCCGATGATGCTATTATACACGGATTGCATTACCAACAAGAACAACCTAAAGGCGTTATTTTATATTTTCACGGAAATGCGCGTACACTAGATTATTGGGGAGAATGGGCAGAAACTTTAGCTACAAAATATCAACATGATGTGGTCATTATGGATTATCGCGGTTACGGGAAAAGTTTGGGAAAACGAAGTCATGCACAAATGCTGGCAGATGCATTGTTATTTTATGATTACGCACGTGAAAAATTTTCCGAAGAAAATATTACCATTTTCGGTCGCTCACTTGGTGGCGCTTTTGCGACGCACACAGCAACGCAGCGCAACGCGAAGCAATTACTCTTAGAATCTACCTTTACGAGTGTGTACGATATTGGAAAGCAGCGTTTTTGGTTTTTACCACTAAAATGGTTGTTGCGATTTCCGTTCCAAAATATTCAAAACGTGCAACATATCGAAATGCCAACGCATATCATTCACGGAACGCAAGATGCTGTCGTGCCGTATAAACACGGTCAAAAACTCTATAAAAAATCAAATAGCGACAACAAACAATTCTACACCATCCAAAACGGCGCACACAACGATTTGATAAGCTTTGAAGATTATTTTAAAGTACTAGATACCATTTTTCAGTAAAACCAAAAACCCAACACCAAACACCCAAAACCCAAAAAAAATCTATCTCCTAAAACGATTCCGTGTCAAAATGGCTTTGAGTCGTGCTTTGATATCTTCTCCTGAACCATAAATCATTTGTTCATTGCTAGGAAAAGGCAAGGCTCTAGCGGTGATTAAATCTCTGAATTCGTTGCCCAACGCTCTACGGTCACCATCGAAATCGGCGTATTGGTGTTCAAAAATAAATTCTGTGCTGATAGGAAATGTTTCAATTAATTGCTGGGTTTTGTAATCGACATACTTCACTTGTCCATCCACTTTTGCGGCTTTGAATTGTGTGAATTCATAAAGTTCACAACGAATCGTTTTAAATTTATCAACCTTAATATCATTGCCTAAGCTGTCTTTGCGTACATTTCCATTAGCATCTAAAGCATATTCCCAACCATCTTTAATTTCTTTTTCCTTAATGATTTGTCGCTCACGAATCTGTTCAGGCGATACTTGAATGTCTCTAAACTCCAACAGTAAGCCAAAATCATAATTAATATTTTCAACTTCATTGCCGTGGTAAATCGTCCAAATATCGTTCAAACCGTAAGTGTTGAAATTTAATAAATCGTCTTCCAAACGTTTCGGAATGACTTTATCCGAAGTATTTTGAAGCGTTACTAACACAAAATCGACACCTTTCGCTTGTGCTTCTTCCATAAGTTGACGCACATTTTTATAATTTGGAGAAATTTCATCGATAAAGCGTAAATCGTCAAAAGCTTGTCGGTACACAAATTTACTTGCCGAATTTTGATTCATCAGCGCAGATGCTTTGTTATATAAATGGGCAGCGAGTTTATTTTTCGTGGTAATAATTTCATCAGAATAATCTTGAAACTTAAATCGCGCATTTCTATTTTCATCCAACAACGGCAACGGCAAAAGCGGTTTTATCAAATTTTGTCTATTTTCTAGCGTATTATAAAGATTGTAAATGTCTTCCAATTGCGCAGGATTGTTTTCTTTCTTTAAAAATTTTATTTCAGACAAATCGCGTTCGGCAGCTTTCGCAAAAGCACTTTCCAACAAATACACAAATTGCTGTTTTCGTTTGCGAGTTTTATTCTTCTTTAATTGGTCAATGGCATTGCGAATGACCACATCATAATTTCCTGTATTTAAGGCTTCTTGAGTTTTCTTTACACTGCTACAAGCTATTAAAAACAGTGTGATAGAAGCAAAGAGTAGTACTTTTTTCATACGCTATAGGTGTTAACTTTTACAGGGATGTACAATTTGGATACCAAACTAACAAAAATGAACTGACTTTTAAAGAACTTTTTTAATAGTCTGCGCATCATACACCATAAAAGCGATGGCTCTTTTTATCAAAATAAGCGACCATTCAATTTTGTTAACCTTTATCGGTAAAGATGTTTTTACAAACTTTTCTTACTTCCTTTAGGATAGAAATAAACGGCCATTTATTCAAAAAGGGGAAGCCGAAAAACTAATAGAGTAGGCACTACTATAAATGTATTTCATCATGAAAAAACGAGAATTCAAATCAAATTTGCTATTTAAAAAGTCAGTGATTTCAAATTTTAACGGTTCAAAATTAAAAGGAGGAACTATCGGAATTGAATCTGCTGACAGACTGCATTGTGAAACGGAAGATTGTACGCAAGACTGTGTTACTGCACTGTACACCAATTGCTATCAGTGTCCAAACACCACATGCTAGTCACCAACAAAAGTGGAAGCCGAAAAACTTACGAGTAGGCATAAATTTTTAATTACATCATCATGAAAAAACAAAAAATTGAAAAAACGTTAAAAATCAACAAATCAAGCATTGCTAGCTTGTCAAATAAAGAATTAAACATGCTTAAAGGAGGATCGGCAGTTCCGCAGTTATGTCCGACTTTTATTCCGTATTTATGTTTAATCACCGACCGTTCATGCACGTTCACAGAAACATATCGTACGTGTCCAGTGTAAGGTAATTGCAAATCATTAAAACCAAAAGATTATGAAAAAACAAATCAAAAAATCATCATTACAGATTAAAAGAGCAACCATTGCACAGCTTAACGACAAAAAAGTAGAAGCTGTAAAAGGAGGATCGACCATTTCGACGTCTGTATTGGCAGTGTTGTGTGCTACGATTAATCCTTTAGAATGTACAATGAGTGCATATTGCGCGTATTAATTAATTCTCTAATCCAAATTAAAGGTACAACTCCAGACTTCGGTTTGGAGTTGTTTTTTTATGAAATGTATGCTGAAACAAGAGAAGTCACCATTTGTGAATGATTTTCCATCTTCTACAATCAAAAACTAAACTTTTAGTACATTGCGGAAAATTTTTTACATGTGTGATATTTACATCTACATACTTCTCGGACTCGCTGTTGGTTATATTGGTGGATTTGCAGGAATTGGTGGCGGACCGTTTTTGGTATCGTTTCTGGTCTTATACTGCGGAATGTCACAATTGGCTGCACAGGGAAATGTATTGACTATGATGCTTGGTCCAATGAGTTTGCTCGGCGTGATGTCGCTCTATCCGTATGTAAAACGGCAATGGCTGAATATTGTCGTCGGCGTAATTTCTTATTGTATCTGCTCGTATTTTGGAGCTGTCTTTGCGTTTTACATTGGTGAAACCAGTTTAAAATATTACTTCGCTGTGTTGTTAATCATCATTGCGTTGTTGCAATTCAAATCGTTGATTCAAAAGAACGCGAAAGAACCACACAAAGATTATATTTCTGTCTATTGGATAGGAATTTTAGCAGCGTGCACGGGAATTTTAGGTGGATTGTTCGGAATTGGCGCAGGCGTGTTAATGGTGCCAATTTTGATAGGAATTTTTAAGCTAAAAAAGGAATATGCACGCGCACTGAGTTTGGCAATTCTAATTCCGCCAGTAAGTTATGGTGCGTTTTTAAAATACAACTTTGAAAATCCTGTCGATTGGCAATTGGTCGGAATTCTATTTGGAACCTACTTCATCGCAAACTTCTTCGGTGCCAAAATGGGAAGCAAAACCTCAGGAAAAACCTTTACGCTTGTATATGGTGTCATTTTACTCTCAATTGCTGCTATTTATTTAGTGTAAAACAGAAAGTCTTTCAATCATTGAATCTTTCAATCAAAAAAACAAAAAAAGCACCAACAAAACTGCTGATGCTCTTTATGATATATTTAAAAATAATTACTTCTTTTTCGGTTGAAAAATAGGCAATAATTTTGAACTTACTTCTCCAAAACCGATACGTACATGCTCGTTTTTACAGTGTCCACGCATAGTTACCGTATCACCATCTTCAATAAAGGTACGTTCAGAACCGTCTTTTAATTTCACAGGATTTTTTCCAGCCCAAGACAATTCCAACATTGAACCATACGAATCAGGTGTTTTTCCAGAAAGTGTTCCACTTCCCATCATATCTCCCGAATTTACAGGACAACCATTTACCGTGTGATGCGCTAATTGCTGCGCCATGTTCCAATACATATATTTAAAATTAGAACGCGACACAATGGTTTCTTCACCGTTTTCAGGCGTAATTCCTACTTCTAAATTCACGTCGTAGCTTTTCTTTCCTGTATATTGTAAATATTCCATTTGTGGCTTTAGTGGTTTTGGCGATTCTACTCTAAAAGGCTCTAAAGCATCTAAGGTAACAATCCAAGGCGAAATAGAAGAGGCAAAACTCTTTCCTAAGAATGGTCCTAACGGCACATATTCCCACTTTTGAATATCGCGCGCACTCCAATCATTAAACAAGACCAAGCCAAAAATATAATCTTCAGCTTCTTCAATAGGAATCGGTTCTCCTAAATGATTTGCATCTGTCGTAATAAATGCCATTTCCAACTCAAAATCAACACGTTTTGAAGGTCCAAACACAGGCGTATCTGCACCAGCAGGCAAGGTTTGTCCTTGCGGACGGTGAATTGGAATACCTGAAGGAATGATAGACGAACTTCTACCGTGATAGCCTACCGGAATGTGCAACCAGTTTGGCATCAAAGCATTTTCTTCACCGCGAAACATCTTTCCAACATTCGTTGCGTGTTCTATACTTGAGTAAAAGTCGGTATAATCGCCAATCTGCACAGGCAATTGCATTTCAATCTCGTTTAAAGTAAAAATAACACGGTTTCTATGTTCTGCATGATCGCGCAAAGCAGCATTACCAGCATCGAAAATATCACCAATGCGATTGCGAACCAAGCGCCACGTTTTCTTTCCGTCAGAAATAAAATCGTTTAAACTGTCTTGTAAAAAAATATCATCGGTCAGTGGAATTCCATCAAAATATCCTAATTGATGCAAGGCTCCTAAATCGATGGCATAATCGCCAATTCGCGTTCCAATGGTAATGACATCATCTCTAGTAAGGAAAACGCCAAAAGGTATATTTTGTATAGGAAAGTCACTATCGGGAGCAACTTCTAGCCATGTTTTTCGGTTGGGATTATTGGTTGTATTAGGCATAGTTGTTCTGAATATTTAGATTTTGAAAAAAAATGTTATTTCTCTTCAAATATATGAGTTTTATATATGAGTTATCGAATCTAAATCATATTTTTGGATTTTATTAACATAGAGTCAAAAAAATGCAACGCGACGAACAAATTTTTGAATTAATACAAGCTGAAAAAGAAAGACAACTCGAAGGATTAGAATTGATTGCTTCGGAAAATTTTGTAAGTAATCAAGTCATGGAAGCCGTAGGTTCTGTACTTACCAATAAATATGCAGAAGGCTATCCAGGAAAGCGTTATTATGGTGGTTGTGAAGTAGTTGATGAAGTAGAAACAATTGCTATTGAACGCGCAAAAACCTTGTTTGGAGCCGAATGGGCAAATGTGCAACCACACAGTGGAAGTCAAGCAAATACCGCCGTTTTTGCAGCGTGTTTGAAGCCTGGCGATAAAATTTTAGGATTCGATTTATCACACGGAGGTCACTTAACACACGGTTCGCCTGTAAACTTTTCAGGAAAATTATACACACCTGTATTTTACGGAGTAGAAGAAGCAACGGGCGTGTTGAACTATGATAAAATTCAAGAAATTGCTACTAAAGAGCAGCCAAAAATGATTATTGCTGGTGCGTCAGCATACTCAAGAGATATTGATTTTAAACGCTTCCGCGAGATTGCAGATAGCGTCGGTGCGTTGTTATTGGCAGATATTTCACATCCTTCAGGATTGATTGCGAAAGGAATTTTAAACGACCCAATTCCACACTGTCATATAGTAACGACCACAACACACAAAACACTTCGTGGACCACGTGGCGGACTGATTTTAATGGGGAAAGATTTTGAGAATCCTTTTGGAATCACGCTAAAAAATGGAAAACTACGCAAAATGTCTTCCTTATTAGATGGCGCTGTATTTCCAGGAAATCAAGGTGGACCATTAGAACACGTTATTGCTGGAAAGGCAATTGCTTTTGGTGAAGCATTGACGGATGAGTTTATGCATTACATTCTTCAAGTGCAAAAAAATGCCAAAGCTATGGCAGCAGCGTTTATTGCCAAAGGATACAATATCATTTCTGGAGGAACGGACAATCACATGATGCTGATTGATCTTCGCAACAAAAATATCACTGGAAAAGATGCTGAAAAAGCTTTAGGAAAAGCGGATATCACGGTCAACAAAAACATGGTGCCGTTTGATGATAAAAGTCCGTTTGTAACTTCTGGAATCCGTGTAGGAACTGCTGCAGTGACTACCAGAGGTTTACAAGAAGACGATATGGAACTCATCGTAGAATATATTGATGAAGCCATCACGCATTACGAAGATGAAGGACGTTTGGAAAACATCGCTTTTAAAGTAAATACAATGATGTCTGGAAAACCATTATTTCAGGCGTAATTGTCATAAACAGTTTATACGTACGTAAAAATTGTCAAATCGAGCGCAGTCGAGATTCCTTGGAATCCCGACTGCGTTTTCTTTTATACAAAGTGACGGCTATAGAAGGCACATCGTTAGGTATAAACGAAGAAAACGCTGAAAAATTCAGCGTTTACCCAAATCCTGCATCGGATGTTTTATATATTTCTTCAACTGTTTCTGAACCATATACCGTGACTATTTTTGATAGCGTTGGAAAACAATTATTCACGCAACACGTACAAAATCGTCAAGCGACTGTGGATGTTTCTTCGCTTTCAAGTGGATTGTTTTTTGTTGAAATTCGCACAAAAACAGCCAAAACGGTTCAAAAAGTAGTAATTCAGTAATGCTTAACTAAAAAGAACAATTCCTAAAAAGCGTAAAAGTGTCAATATAAATAGAGAAACTCCTAAAATTACTTTAAACGGTTTTAATTTTTTAGAAACTTTTACAAGCGATTCTCCAATAGTTGGTACTTGACTCAATACGTGCGTCAATAATAAAAGACCAGAAGCAATAGCTACTAAGTTGAAAATAAGGTGATCAAAATGGAGTAGGTAAAAAATTCCAAGTCCTAAAACAGTTCCACCGATTAATGTGGTGAATGGCATTAGTTTTTTGGCGATATCGTTAAAGAAATCGCTTTCTCCATCTAGTTTGTCTAAAGCTGTAATTCCGAGTAAAATTCCGCCGCAAAGGCATGCAATTTTAAAAATAAGTGCTAAAATCATGTCGTTGTCTTTTGATTAGTTATATCCTTGTTTGTTAATATTTACTTCTAAGATACATATAAAAAAAGAATCACAAAACAGGAAACTATATTTATGATTCTTTTCGTTGTATTGTATATATCTTAGTCAAAAGAGCGACTGTTTTGTTACAATTGGTAAACTGATTTTTTAAGTTTTTGGATAGATTTTTCTAAAAAAGTATCGTTTTTAAGCTAAAATCAGCGTAAAAACCGCAATTATTTGCAATTAATCCTCATCACTAAACGTCGTATGATTGTACGCGCCAACATCAGACATCATCATTCTAGCAAAGCCTAAAATGTCAAATTGTATTTCCTGTGGCGTGTTTGGTGTGTCTCCAAAACCAATCGCTACAGAGCTTTCTCCGATGATGAATTCGTTATTTTCAGGATTTTTAAAATCAATCGTGTTGGAATTGAGCACTAAATCAACTTCGTCAAAAATCGTGTCATTTGAGAAGTTATATAATTCGTTATTCGTGAAACGATTTTGGAAATCGTCAAACTTTATCAAAGAGTTTTTAAAATTATAATTTAATTCAATAGCAGAATTAGTTTCAGCTCTGTCAAAAAGCAATTCAATAGGATTATTTCCATCAATGATACAGTTGGAAAAATCCGCTTGTACTAAATCTTCAAAAAGTTCTGTTCCGTCGCCTAAATCAATGTAATTATCAATTAATACGGTAGGAAACACTCTAAAACTATTGCTCCAATAATTTGCAAATGTACAATGGCGAAACGTATATTTTCCGCCTAAATTCAAATATAACGAAGCTTGTCCAGAGTTTCCAAAAACAGAGTTGTTTGCTTCAATATGTGCTGTTCGCGCTAAAAGTCCAACCGTGGCACTGTTGTAAATTTTGGAATTGTTGAGTCGCAACATCGGATTGTCAGGATCGTCACTTTTATCAGATAAAATTCCGACGGTTGCGTTTTTTATCGTTGCGTAATTGATTTCACTATTCACACTTCCGTTGGTCAGCCAAATAGTTCCCCATTGTCCCGGAACATCCGCAAAACCAGGTTCTAATCGGTCGCCTTCAAAAATGACTTCGTTTTCAAGTTCTTCCGTACTACTCAGCGCACCATTGACTTGCAACGAACCTTGATTTCCAACAATTAAACCAGAATTCGCGTGAAAATGCACACGCGCGCCAGCATCAATTGTGAGTACTTTATTTTGTCCGACTGCCGCATATCCGTACACAACATACGGTTTTTCGTTGGTCCAGTTGAGTTCGGTATCGTCTAAAAAGAAACCTTCAACACGTGTTTCGGTGCCTTCGTCATCTACGCCGAGTAGGAGTGTTTCTGTGGTTCCATCACTAAATTGTTGTGGATACAGAAACACTGCGTCTTGTACCAACGTTACTAATTCTACTTTTTGTTCATTGCTTCCTGAGTCAAATTCAATAGCATCGGTGTACAGAAATTGAGTTCCGCCAGCAAAATCGTTGATGTCAATCGTGGTTTCTACAAACACAAACATGCTGTCGTTTGCTAGCAATTCCACATCTTCAAATATTTTTCCAGCAAGTCCGTCCACATTTAAGCGATAGCGCGAGTTTTCTCCTTCGCCCAATTGAATACGCGGAATGCGAATATCATCGTCAGTGCGATTGTACACTTTTAAATTGTACGTACTAGAACCAATATTCGTAAAAACCGTGTCTAAAAACACTGTATCTTTTGAAAATTGTAGTTGTCCGGAACTTGGAACTGTGACAAAATCTTTTCGGCAAGAACTCCAGAGAATGGCTATAGAGAGAATTAAAAACGTGTATAAAAATTTCTTCATTGTACTATTTTAATAGGTTGATGTGTTTAGCAAACATCAAACGTGGTAAAAATATAACTTTTTGAAATTCTTATTATTGTTTACAGGCGTTTATTTGTTGTTTTTCTTCGGATTTTTTGAATGATTATTACTTCTTAGCTTTTCGTTTTGCTCTTCTCGCTGCACGTGCAGCTTTGCGTTTGGCACGTTTTTCCAACCATTTTTTTCGTTGAAACGCAAAATAGTTTTTTATACGTTTTTTACGAGTTCTTGTTTCAGGAGTTTCTTGATTTGGCAAACAATACGAAGTACTACGAAACGAATAGCCTCCAACTACAGAAACAACTTCTAAACCATGTCCTTCTTTCATTTGTATAGCATACGTAGTAGTTTCTTCAATTACTTTAACTTCTTCTGTTTCATAACCGACATAACTTACTACTAATGTATCGCCGACTTTTGCTTTGATGGAAAAGTTTCCGTCAAAATCTGTCACTTTTCCTGTTTCATTCCCTTTAATTACAATACCTGCGCCTGGCAATGGCATTTTTGTGTGATCAGTTACGTTTCCTGAAACTATGATAACATCGGTTTCTTTTTTTGGATTTTCTTTTAGAAGTTGCTCTTCAGTTATGGTAATTCTATCAGCATCTATAGCAACAATTCCTCCTCCAATAGCAATCGGAATCGCTTCTACTGAAGGATCTGCGGCTAGTTGAATGTTGTATATTTCTTGTGATGCGTTGATTTTCAGTTCTTTGGTTTTATATCCAAAATAGGAGAACGTTAGTACGCTACCAGCTCGTACGTTTATAGAAAAGTTTCCATCAAAATCTGTTGTTTTATTTACTTTTTCGTTGTTGACTGTAATCGTTACGCCAGGAAACGGAATGCCTTTTTCATCCTGTACAACACCCTTTATTTGTAATGAACTTACGTTTTTTTGCGTTTTCGCTTTTCGTTGTAAAGCACTATTGATGTCTAATCTTTTAAATTGAAGCGAATCTAGTTGCTCCACTTTCGTTGGATTTTCCTTATCAGCTGTTTTTTCTTGAGAAAACAACGTCATTGGCAATAGGAGTGAAGCTGCATACGACAACCAATGATTGCGTTTTTTTCTGTCTGCAATAAGTTTTCTATTTAATTGTGACGGATAAAAACGTCCGCAAGCATTGTTATGTTTCTTAACATGATTGATGATTTCTTCGTCACTTTTGCTGGTAAAATCAATGACTTCTTTCGTGCAGACTTTGCAAAATCGTCCTTTTTCCGTTGGCGACATTTCGTTCCAGTTTTCGTGACACGGTTCTGGGATGGATATTTGTAGTTGTGGTTGTTTCATGGGAATTCATTTTTACTTCTTTTCAAAAAAAGCATAAATCCCTTAACAAATAAACCGCAAATGAGTAAACAGTGGTTTTGAGTGAGTAAACATTTTTCAAACCAAAAATGCTACTTCCGAAAATTTAGTCAATAGAAAAAACTAATGACTGTGTCCTGTAAAATATCCGTAGAGTTGATACACTAATAAACCGATTCCCGCAAGTACTAAATACCAATTGACAGCTTTGTAGAAAGCTGGAAATTGTGTGTGTTTTCGCGAAAGCATGATGATAAAAACAATAGGAATAAGCGCGAGTACTTGTCCAATTTCTACACCTGCGTTAAAACATACGATTTTTGCCAAAACTTGATCCGTTCCCATGTCAAAAGATTGCAATCTGGTAGAAAGTCCAAAACCGTGAATTAGTCCAAAAATACCAACCATTAACAATAAATTGGGCGATTTTATTTTTAATTTTTTAAATCCACCTAAATTCTCAAACCCTTTATACAATACGCTTAGCGCGATTACAGCGTCCACTAAATGTTCATTTGCAGTAATGCCAGCATACGTTGCGCCAATAAGTGTAATACAATGTCCAACCGTAAATACCGTGATAAATTTTAAGATGTCTTTAAAGCTATTCAAATAGAAAACAACACCTGCCAAAAACAATAAATGGTCATACCCAGTAAGCATATGTGTGGCACCAACCTGGATATACGCCCACAATCCGCCATTGCGCAAAAGTTCTTGGTCAGCACTTGTCACATCATGTGCAAACCCAAAAAGCGGAATACATAGGAAAAGGAGGAAGAGCGTTCGCTTTGTGTTTTCGCGCATGATTAACTCTTTTTTCTAAAAACTACAAATAACAATCCAATAACCACCAAACTACCCACAATAAATATCCACATTGGAATGCCTTCTTCTTCATGCTGATGTTCGTCGTTGTGTGTATGCGTACTGCTATCATGTTTGTGACTTGCCTCAAAAGTTAAGGTAGCCCATTTTGATTCATGTGTCAATTCAGGGTTATCTGTAACTTCTGTCATGTGAATGGTTCGCAAATAGTAAATTCCATCTTCTGGAAGATGTACAGTCACCATACCTTGCGCGTTGGTTCGTAATTGCTGTCCGCTAGTATGTGTATGTTCTTCTTCAGAATTATGTGCGTGACTGTGTTTTTCATCATTTATATGACTGTGCGAATGTTCTTTTTCAGCGTGTTTATGGTCGTGAGAATGTGAAGTTCCGTTAGTATGTGCATGGCTTTTATCATCATGTGAATGTGTATTTTTTCCGCTGATATGATTGGCATATACTAATTGATTTGACAGCGGTTGACCATTAAGCAATAATTGAACTTCTAGCGTTTCGCCCGTATATGTTTCGTATGGATTTTCCTGTGGAATAAATTCAATTGGATAGCCTAAAACAGTTTTCCAATCGTCCGTTTTGGTATCGCCCACTTGATACATCGCTTTGACGTGTTTTTGATAACTTTCTACAGCATCGTTGGCTAGCAAATCATTTTTGGTACGATATTCAAGCATATCCAAGACACCATCGTGTTTTAGATAACTATTGAATTTTTCTGCGGTAAGCGCTATATTTCTAGCTTTTGTTGAAACACCTGCCACATACGTTCCTGCATTACCTGTTTTGAAATGTAGTTGCGTAATAGTACTGTCTTTATCTTGCCATTGTGATGGATTGATAGCTTCTCGTTTTCCGTGTGCAACAATAGAAGCATCTAACATGCGGTCTCGTGTAATGATGTTTTCACTTTTTTCAAAAGTTCCGTTGTATAAACTGAGTGTAGCCTTTTGATTTGGTTGTAAGAAGTATGTTTCCATTTTTACATATAAATCATGACTACAAAGCATGAGCACGATTAATGATAAACATGAAAACTTTAAAAATGTAGAAGTGAGTTTTTGCGTGATTTCGCTGTTAGGTAATTTCATAGCTTTTTGTTGGAGGTTTTTGGTTATATAGCGCATTTCGCATATAGCAAGAATGCTGTTTTTTTTAATTAAAAAACTATATTTTCAATGATGATTTTATCAGCCACTAAAACTAAAATAATTTTAGCTAATATCATATTGAAAAGATTGGTTTATTGTATGTACGAAAAAAAAGTGCTATTGGATTTTTTAGTGAAACCATAATTGTCAATGTTTTTTTTTAATAATCTATCTGAAAAAGTCATAATCGTATTCGTGAAACACCTAATTTTTATAGTATTTTCGAAGTGTAGTTATAAAAATCAATATTGTGTTTCAAATAGAAGAAAATAAGCAAACTATCATCATTTCAAATGAAAGTAACAGCGTAAAGGCGCAAATTATTCCAAATGAAGGCGGACGATTAGCAGGTGTAACACTGAATGACCGAACGATTATTGCGGAACAATCACACTTTCCATACTGTCAATCATCGGCATCGGCAATTATGTTTCCGTTTGTCAATCGAATTGAAGACGGAAGGTATTCGTTTGAAGGAAAAACGTATCAAATTGTATGTAATGAACTTGAAAAGAACAACGCAATTCACGGATTGTTGTATACGAGAGCATTTGAAGTGCATTCTACAAAAGTTTTGGAGACTTCTGCTTCCCTAACATTGCGGTATGTTTATGATGGAACGACACAAGGTTTTCCTTTTCCGTTTGATTTTTACATTACGTACACTTTCACCGAAACCACGCTTCTTGTCAATATGAAGGTTACCAATACAGGTGCACAAAACTTTCCGTTTACCATTGGCTGGCATCCGTATTTTATGGCGGATAATTTATACGAAAGTATGCTCAATTTTGATTGTGAAACAGAATATACAACTACACTCGACCGCAGTTTGACCGATGGAACAACGAAACACACGCTTTCCAAACCATTTCAAATACAAAACACCGAATTTGATACTGCGTACAAGCTAAAAAGTCCAGAAATTCAATTTACAACCGCAACTTACAAAGCAACAATACAAGGAAACGCGGCAGAAAATTTCGTGCAATTTTTTACGCCTTCAACTAAAAATATCATTGCTATAGAACCAACCGTCGGATTGTCCAACAGTTTCAACAACGGAATCGGTTTGCAAAAGTTAGCTGCTGGAAAAACCTATGAGATTACGTGGCGCGTTGTTGTAGAGAAATTGTGATGTTTGCTGGTTTTCGGTTGTTTAATCTTTTAATTTTTGAATCAAAAAATAAACATCGACAAGCTAAGCATAAACAAACCACAAACCACAAACAACAAACAACGAAAAACAGAAAACAGAAAAAACCTATGCCGCCGTAATATCCACTTGAAAGTTCTTTTTCATAAACTTTCCAATCATTTGTCGGGCTAAGCCTAAATATTCTTCTTTTGGATCGAGAAAACTTTGCAGCGTTTCCATTTCGCGCTGTAGAACTTTGGCAAACTTTTCCGCGCGTTCCGCATCGTTTATAAAATCATTATAATTGATAAATGCTTCTTCCACACGTTGCATTTGTGCGCTGATTAAGATGGCTTTTTTCTCTCGTTCCATCACCAAAGGTACACGTTGCAATGCAAATACCTTGATAGAGGATAAGGCACGTTCTTTTAAAAACTTTTTCCGCTTTTTGGGTTTTATCACACCAGAATTAATATCATACTTAAAATAGTCTTCCGGATTTTCCTTACACGGATTGAGCAACAAACGAACTTTTTCTTCCTCTTCAATATCGTCTTCATGCGAGCGAACACGATGATTTTCATCAAATAGCGGAAACTGATTCATTTTGCCCATACTTTTCGCTTCCGCCACCGTAGCCGTTGCTTGTTTGGACTTTTGATTGCAATTTCGACACGAAAACAACAAATTATCCCAATCGGCTGCCAACCAATAATAGCCTGGTTTTGAGTTGCCTGTAGCTTTCAATTCTTCAATTTCTCCTTTCGGACGAAAATGCTCAATATCACCTACATACGTCGCCAAAATATCACTTTCGCAATACGCACACTTTCCTTTGCCCATTTTAATCAATGCTTTTTTGACGTCTTCATGACTGTACACTCTGAATTTAAACGCTTTTGTACGTTTATTAGGATCGGCATAGTGCGCGATGGCTTTCTCTAATTCTTTTTTCAGTTTTTCACTTCCATCTGCAAGAATCTCAGGAATGTCAACTGAAGTTCTGTCAATGAAAATCATAATTTATTTTTTGCGGAAATATTTTTCCAGATGTCTTGTACTTTTAAAACAGCTTTTTCTTTAATATCATCGTCTACAATTTTGAGTTTTTTCTTCTTCATTTTCTTAGCTAGTAACTCATCAATCGCATGATACATCAAGTCTTCACGCGCATCGTCTCCCAAACGTTTCTTTTGTGGCAGCACTTCCTGCAACGCTTTTATTTCTTTGATTTGTTCTTCGGTTCGTTCGGCTTCATCAATGGCAAGTAATTCGTAATAACGCTCAAATTCTTTCTCTGTTTTGGAATCCATCGTACTGTTCAATCCAAAATATTCTGAAGTCAACAATTGATCAATTCGCAGCGTACTTGGGTCAGGTAAATCGCTTATCGCGATGATGGCATTTTCACTATCGCGCTTCAATACAACGACTTCATGTTGTTTTAAACCACGCAAACACAAGGGTTCGTGCGTAGTAATGATAAATTGAATTTTCGGGAAGGTATTGCGCAAACGTTCAATAATTTCCATTTTCCAGCGCGGATGTAAATGTGTACCTATTTCGTCTATCAATACAATTCCTTCTGCGAGTTCATACACGACATTTTCTTGCGAAAGCGTGTAAATCATGTCAATGGCAACTGCAAAAATAGATTTGTAACCGTCACTTAAATGCTCAATATTAATATTGTCGCCTGAATGATGATATTTGATATAAATTTCTCCTTTTTTCGGACTTCGTTTGATGGAATCCAAATCGTGCAACAACAGAAGATTCTTTAAGGTTTTAGATACTTGATTGAACGTTTTTAGGTCACTTTCCAAAAACCAATCTTTCGCATTAGATAACGAAATAGAAGCATCAAACAAGTTTTTCACCTTTAAATAACTCGGATGGTCTTTTTCGGGTTGTAAATTCCCAATCGGAAGCAAGCGCGTAGAACCATATCCAATAATAAACGCTGGCGGTTGCTGCATACTTGCGGTAATTTTGTTGGTTTTTTTGTTAAAAGTAACGCTGTACACTTCGTCATGATCTTTCCCAAAAACCTTGATATGTCCGCTTTGTTTTCCGTATTTCAAGACATCTTGCACTGTGATTCCCAATACGTCCAAATATTCTTGTCCCATCAAGGCAATGGCAATTGCTTTTAACACAGAACTTTTCCCTACACCATTTTCACCCAAAAATACCAACCAAGGCTCAACGCTGGTATCGTCAGCGTAACTTGGTAATTTGAGTTTTAAATCAGAAAAGCATTTAAAATTTCGCAATTCAACTGTGTCGAGATATACATTTTTTAAAATACTTGCGTAATAGTCACTGTCCTTTTTTTGAAAAATAGCCTTCTTGGTATCAGGTTTTTTCGTTTTATCTCTTTTATAGCCATCATCCGTTTCTTCCAGCGGAAACGACATGGATTCAAAAACGTCACCACCTTTTATATTTTCCATTGCGTCAGGAATTGGAGGCATTTGTTGTTGTTGTTGTTGTTGTTGTTGTTGTTGTTGTTGTTGTTGTTGCGGATATTGAGTAAAGTAAGAGTCTTTTGGATCGTTGAGATTCGCAACAGTTTGATATAATTTATGGTCTTTTAAAATATCTTTAATGAGTGCAATGCGAAATGCAAGGTGATTTTTAGTTGAAGTTTCTAGCAAAATAGCGTTCCAATCTTCCGCAATTGTATGTATGTCGACACTGCCTTTTCGCAGATTCTCTGCTTGTTGTAAAATTTCATTCGAGACATAACGCCGTTCATCAATCAAATCAGTACGATTTAATCCTAGAATTTGTATGGAGGCTTCCGCTTTTTGCTTAATCATTTCACCCAAAACAGGCGTAAACTGTATGTTGGAAATTTTCTGTATACTTTTGATTTCTAACGGAGTAATCTCATAAGTTTTTAGATTAAATGTAAAAAACTGATTAGGCGTATCTACACAAGGATCAATCAAATAGGCATTTTCTTTTTGTATGAGTTCGCTATGCAAGGTTTTCATTGGCGCACGTTTTCCATTCACAGGAAACACATTCGATTTAAAACGCTGACAACTGTGGCAGACTAAATATAAATTCTCCCATTCGTACGTTAACCACCAATAGTGATCTTCCGCAATTTCTTTACTGTCAAAACCTTGCGCATAATTCATCGGACGAAAACGATGCAAGTAGCTTTCATAACCTGGTTTTCCTCTTCGTAGGGTAGATTCACACAAAGCACACTTGTGATGTTGTAATTCGGCCAACGCATCAGAAACTTCACTGGGAATATATCCTTCGGTAAATGTTCGCTGTGCGCGCGAATTTTTATGCAGATTGTAAAATTCGTTGATTTCATGTTGCAGTTGCTCGTATTCTTTGGAAAAAAAGAATTTTGGTTTCGCTATAGTGTTTCTATCTATCTTAATCACGACGCATCGATTTTTGAGTTTTGGATGTTTTCCAATCTAAAGTACGTGAATATTTCATGAAAAATAAAGAAAAGACAGAAAATACAGTGTTTTTCCCCTATGCTGTTTTTTAGGTATTAAATACATTGTAACTGTTATAAGTGATATATGCATGAAAGCGAAAAAGCCATCTGAATCAACGGAAACAACAACGCAAATTATTCAACGAAAAGAAGCTAGTTCGTTTGTAAAACCGAAAGCTTCTGAAGATACTTTTACGCCACCCAAAACGGTTTCTCGTAATGGAAATAGTTTGCCGAGTAATTTACAAACAACGATGGAAACTTCTTTTGGGCAAGATTTTTCGAAAGTATCGATTCATACCAATTCGCAAAAAGCCGTTCAAATGAACGCCCGTGCTTATACACAGGATGAACAAGTACATTTTGCACCAGGAGAATTTAATCCAAACTCAACAAAAGGAAAGAATTTAATTGGTCATGAATTAACGCATGTAGCACAACAGCGTGCAGGAGTTGTAAAACCGACAAAAGTTTTGCAAAAAGGAGTCGCTGTGAATGATAATAAAAGTTTGGAAAGTGAGGCTGATACTTTAGGGAAAAAAGCTGCGCAAGGTGAAACTATTTCAAAATATAGAGGTGCAAGCGCACAATCATCAAAAGTGAGCGCTCAAGAAATGTCTGATTCAGAAGGGAATTTGACTAAACAACTAACATCAGCACTTTCTCCTGTACAAAAGAAACAGACAGGAATAGTGCAATATACGTTGGCAACAGATATTACCAATTCTTTGTCAGTAACTGGGCCAATTCATTTTGAAGGTGTTATTGATACCATTCGAAATGCGCCTGTGGCTGAGCGACAAGCTGTTTTAGGAGATGTTGCCGTGATGACTTTGATACGTTCTAGTTTTCCTGTAGAATCTGTGGCAAGAATCATGTCTGAATTGATGGTTGGTTCTCAAAAATGGAAGAATCCAATACAATCTGATTTTTATCAGTACTTTGTGGTTGGACGTGGCACAGGAGAATTGCCTACTTCCGATTCCATGAATTGCTGGGAAAGTATCATGTATGCTGCGTATTTAGCTGGACAGATTAATGCAGATTGGATTTATGATTTTTATGATAGAACGGGACTTATTTCATGGGCAACATCGTCTGGTTTGGCGAATCCAACACCAGAAATCTGGGCAGCTTTAGGATGGAATTCAGGGTTGCCAATATTGACATCAACGGGGAATGGAAATCCTGTTCCAAGTGAAGGCGATTTGATTTTTTACACACCAACGGGAAATGTTATGCCAGATCATGTTGCGGTATATGTGGGTAATGATGAAGTAATAAGTTTGTGGCATTCGCCGAATAATATAAAATCTGTTCAACGAATTTCTATTACGGCACTTTCAGGCGATATTCAGTTTACAAGACCGCCGTGGTAGTATGTTTAAATTAATAGTATATTGTTCGTTGTGTAAATCATAATTATAAAAAATGGAAACAATCAATTGTTTTGAACCCGCTATACTTTCGCAAGTAGTGATGTTTGTAAAAGATAACGGAAAAAAAATGTTTTTAGATGCTAAAATTGTCATTCAAAAAGGAACAAAGGCAACTGCTTTGGTGGTAGATAATTTTCTAGTAGCAACTATTGAAAATGAACAACATACACAAGTAATTGTAATTGATAAAGCACATGAAGTTCCAACGTTTACAGTTTCCGTAGATGAAAAAAATCAACTAGATATTTCGGCGTATGCCTCTCGAATTGATAGCAAAGAAGACATTCAACAACGAAAAGATACTTGGTGTACACTGGTCACTAAAATTTTGGAATAATTATTCAAAAAATACATTAAAAAATGAAATCAGAGAAACAACCAAAACAACACGATAAAGGCACAAAGAATATCATTCAAAAAAAAGAAGGAGGTTCTTTTGTAAAACCTGTGGGTGATACGACTAAATTTTCGCCACCGTCAACTTCTGGAAAGCAACATAAAAGTTTGCCTAGCAATTTACAATCCAATATGGAAAGTTCTTTTGGGCACGATTTTTCTAATGTAGGCATTCACACCAACTCTCAAAAAGCAGTGCAAATGAACGCGCGTGCCTTTACGCAAAACGAGCAAGTGCACTTTGCGCCAGGTGAATTCAATCCGAATTCTGCGGGTGGACAAAACTTAATAGGTCATGAATTTACACATATCGCACAACAACGCGCAGGCGTTGTAAAGCCTACCAAAATGCTCAAAAAAGGCGTAATGGTCAATGATGACAAGAGTTTGGAGAGTGAAGCAGATACTTTTGGTAAAAAAGCGGTGCGGGGTGAAGCGATTTCAAAATATCGTTCGGCGGGATTGGGAATGCGGAGTTCGATGCGAACCTCTCAGATGATGTCTAATGTGATTCAGCGAGACATTAAAGGAACTGGAAAATTAGGTTTTGGAGAATGGGAAATTGATTTTACTAAAAATGATGCCACTGTAGCCGGAGGACGCGCCACTGAAAGAGGTACTATCAAATTTACACCTGATAAGCATTCTCCACGATCTAATAATATTCGTTTGATTCAAATAGTGAGAACTACGGATACTTCGGGTTCAACTGAGAAAGATTACAAATGGACCGGAGGAGAAGCTAACAGAAATAAAATAATGACAACTTCTGATCGTGCTAATAATATTGCTGGCGGTTTCTTTGTAGATCATTTTGCAGCCTCATCCACACCGAGAACCAATAAAACGGATGCAGCAGTCTCTCCGTATTATAGAGATCATGCACCAAATGCTACCTTGAGTCAAGATGGACATAATAAGAGTGCCACAGATATTCAACATGCAAGTTTGGCAGATGCTCCGGGAGACTCTGCTCCGGGAAGATTCTTATTTGTTACCTCAGCTAAAGCTGCTGATACCGGTCGCTATTATGGAACTGCTTTATGGGGATTTGAAATATATCATGATAAGGGAATAGCAAAAATCAAAGGAGAATATAAGCGCTTTAGAGAATATAGAGGTCAAACTTTTGATAAGGCTTTAGAGAATTTCAATAATTTCTACAAAAATCCTGGAACTCCGGGCGCACCTACCTAAAATGCTATGAGAAAGTTTTATGTGGTATTAATGTTAATAGTAATTTCTTGTATGAACTCAGAAAAAAGAAATAATGACAATCATTCCAATACAGTACGGTCTTTAATTGAGGAAATCAATACAGCTCCTGATAAACTGCATCCGGATTACACACCGGCCGTTCATGAATTGGTGAATTATGTAAATGAGGCAATAAAAGCAGTACTTCCTTTATTAAATAGTGACAATATTTGGGAACGTTACCGTGCGCAGCGAGTAGTGGAAGGCGTCATTTCGAGAAGATTTGGTTGGAAAGCCGGACAAGGATATCCAAAAGATGCTGATGGTGAACAGCAGTTTTTAGCATTGTGGGAAGCGAATGGTAATTATAATGCTGAAGCTTCTGAAGAAGAACGTTTGGCGTCAATTCAAAAATGGAAAGATTGGTTAACAGAAAATTCTAAAAATGGAAACAAATAAAGATATTATAGATATTGAAAATGCACGTTTACATGTACTGGAAGACCAAATGTTGCGTGGTAATTTGTTTACACATACTTCTATCGGAAATCAGGCAAATCGGATTAACGAAGTCGAATCTTTTGTATTTGGTTTGATTGATGTGTTGATTGAAAAGGGTAGTGTTAACGAAGAAGAAATTAAATCGGCTACAGCTAACATTCGTAAAGAAATGGCTGAAAAAGGCGAAATTGCACATGCTGGGGTTCAGTTGCGAATGGACAGTGAAAAAGATACCGTGTTTACGCCTGTCAATTGTGAAGAACGCATGTCTATTTGTAATGCGATTTGCT
This sequence comes from Kordia sp. TARA_039_SRF, assembly GCA_006383075.2. Classification (GTDB taxonomy): domain Bacteria; phylum Bacteroidota; class Bacteroidia; order Flavobacteriales; family Flavobacteriaceae; genus Kordia. The sequence continues at coordinate 252,767 of SMNH02000004.1, read as the reverse complement.
GTAAATTAACATTTCCACTTTCTGCTGATGAAGTAGAAGCAGGAAATGTAAAATGGGATTTAGGACAACCGTATCACATCCGACATAAGAAAAGTGGATTTTGCACACATTTAGATGAACAAAAAGGATGTTGTTCTGTGTATGATAATCGTCCGAAAGTGTGCAGTAAGTATAGTTGTGCTGACGACAAGCGCATTTGGAAAGACTTTGAAAAGATGGAACTCAACACCGAATGGATTGAAAACAATCTAAAAGAGCGAAAAATGGTATTGCAACGCGCTACTATGGTTTTGCAGTAACTTTTTAGCTAAATAACTGTTTAATCCCTTTCGCTAATTGAGTTGCAGCGTCATTGTTAAAACGAAACCACAATTCAGGCTCTATCAATTCTAATTCGGAAATGGCGAGTTGGTTGTTATCGTCCCAAATGATATCCACGCGCGCGTAGATTGGAAATTCAATACAGGCTTTTACAGCATTCTCCGCAAAGTTAATTTCTTCTTTTGATGGAGTGTATTCATGAACGCTTCCGCCGAAATCATCTTGGACTCTGAAATCGCCTTTTTTAGCTTGTTTTAAAATCGCGTGTGTGTACGTTCCGTTGATAATCATCAGAGAAACTTCACCTTTCGTTACTACTTGATGCATAAATGGTTGCAACATCATGGCTTCTTCCGCAATTAAATCTTTAAAAATGGCTTCATGTTGAAGAATATTCTCAGGATGCAATTTATATGCATGTCGCGCCGCACCAGAAATACAAGGTTTTATGACCGTTTCTGTCCAACCCAATTCTTCATGAATTTCAGAAATCGTGCGCGAATCGCCTTTTTCAATAAAGTATGTAGGAACGATAGCAATATGTTGCTTCTTTAAATCGTGCAAATAATGTTTGTCAATATTCCAATGAATTATGTTGGCAGAATTCAATAATATGGTTTGTTTACTTACCGTTTCCAGCCATCGAGAAAATTCGTCAAAACGATCAAAATAATCCCACGTAGTTCTAAATAGCGCGTATTTAGTGGTGCTCCAATCAAAATTGGTATCATCCCACGAAAGTCGTTTCACGGTTAATCCTTCGTTTTCCAATGCTTCTTGGACTAATCTGTCCTCTAATAATACATTGTCAATATAATCGTTGCGCTCTATAGGATTTACATAACGATGCTCAGTTAGAATAACGACGTCAATAGGTTTCATATAAAAAAAAGTAAGCGCACAAATATAAAAAGCCTGTCAATGAAAACAGGCTTTCCAAAAAATATATGCTAACAAAATTTAGTTGATAAACGGATTTGAAAACTTAGAATCGCTCACCACAGTTTCGTCTGTCAAAGTTTGTAAAAAGGCAACTAAGGCATCTTTTTCTGCTTGTGTCAAATTCATACGCCGTGGACCATTTTGGTCGCGCAAACGGTTGTCTAACGCAGGTCCATCTTGGATTCCCGAATCGTAAAATTCTACAACTTCTTCCAAACTTGTCAAACTTCCGTCGTGCATAAACTGTGCAGAAGTGGCGATATTTTTTAACGAAGGCGATTTAAAGATAATCGTTTCTCCAGCATCCAAACCATTGCTTCTAGAGTTGGCAGCCAATGAAAAACTTGGCAATTCATGGCATGTTGCGCAATTGATATTACCAGTATTGGTGGTAAAAAGTTGCTTTCCTAAGTTTTCTTCTGCTGTAAAGCCCGGAAAATTTTGTCCAACACCATTTCCAGGCGCATTCGGATTGTACACTTGTGCAAATGCTTGATCAAATCTACTATCGGTTGAAACTATGCAACGAATATATTGCGCCAACGCACGTTGAATGCGATTTACGGTAATAGTTCCGTCACCAAACGCCAATTCAAATAAGGCAGGATAATAATCAATCGTATTCATTTTGTCAATGAGTGCGTCCAATCCGCCATTGCTGTCGTCAAAGCCCATTTCCACACTATTGATGATAGGTTCAGTAGTTTGGTCTTCGAGTGTTAGTGCGCGTTTGTCCCAAAAGAACGATTCGCCTTCGTAAAAACGAGCATTTAGCAATCGCATGGAATGCGCGCTTGTCACACTTACACCGTCAAATCCAATACTAAATTGATTATTATCTGTAAAAGCAATTCCTTGCTGATGGCAACTCGCGCATGAAACCGTATTGTTGATGCTCAATTGTTTGTCAAAAAATAAAATTCGCCCCAAAACAGCGCCTGTATCAGTCGATTGATTATCAGTAGGTTCGTTGTTATTTCCAACGGTATTGATGTAATGAATTGGATAATCGGGACTGCTGTAATTTGGCAAATCGCTAAAATTAATTGAAAAATAATCCGACATGTCAATTCCGTTCACAATATTGTCGTCAAGAATGGTTGGCGTTTCCACAATTTCATCAGGGATTTCCGTATATACTTCTTCGTCAGAAGCACAAGCACAAAGTAAAATTGAAAATAGAAATACGTACTTTCTCATAAGGCAAGGTGTTTTGAAGTTAAAAAGTAGTATTGCTGCAATAGGCAAAATGGTTAGGGTTTTCATGTGTGTTATTTTTAGACTGAAAACAGAAAGAATGGTTTAATCTTTTATAAAAAAGTAAGAGATTGTGTACTAAAATTTCTTTTACAACACAATCGCTCGCTTATTTTAAGAATGATTTTAGAACAAGTTTACCGTGGTATTTTCATCTTCTTTGGTAATGGTTATGAGTAATTTCCGCAAACCTAAACGATTGACTTTATATACTTTAGTGCCAACAGTCCAATTTTCTTTTCTTGTAGCATTTGGCATCATGGGAAAGCCATAACCAAATTTTGAACCGTCTTTTTTTGGACCGACAACAAAAAAGTTATTTCGATTGGAATTATTGTTTTTGATATTGAAATGAATCCACTCAGCTTCTGGATTTTTAAGGGTTTTTGAAGTTTCTAAACTGACAATTTGCCCATTGTTTCGCGTTTTCTTTTGAATCTTTTTAGGAGTAATTACATATACCAATTTTCCACCATCTTTTACTTCTGCATTCAGCGTATTTGTCACATTGACTTTGGCATTTCCCCAACTCCAAATATTTATAAAAGCATTTTCAGCCACCAAATTAGAAGCATCTACGTTGGCAAGTTCAACGCCCAAGCGGAATTCGGTGGTTTTTCCTTCTAAAATAATCGTCCCGACTGGCGCCGTAAGTTTCATGTAATCGTTATCAATATTGATAATTTTAGTCACATCGTGTGTTCCCGTTTGCACATGACGAAGATTTGGTGCGCCAATTATAATAGTAGCTTGCGATGGTTCAATCCATTCTTTTTGGTCTAAATGCAGTGTGTTATTTACGACGTCTTTCGCGATAAGGTTCATCACATTTTCATCCGTAGTAATGGTCATGCCTTCTTCAGCAGAAAGGTCAATCGTGACTTTCGCATAAAAATTAATATTAATTCGTTCCACATTTTCAAGCGCAAACGTACGCGTGATGATGTTTTTATTTCCGTTTACTTGCGCAAAAGCGAAGTTTCCTAATAGGAGCAAGGTAGTCAGTATCTTTTTCATTTGTGTATGTGTTAAATTGTTGATTTATTTTGTGGTGATGGTAGCTTCTTTTACGTCAAAAATCGTTTCGTAGGTAATAGTTTGCGGTTTGTATTCCAATTTTAGTGAACGATTCGGTTGGTCTCTCAACTCATAGTGCTCATTTTGATTGACAAATTTGAATTGAATAGCATTTGAAGCTGTTTTTCTGCGAATAGTTACTTCGTAAATTCCGTCGTTGTTTTCGTCCGTAAGCGGAATCATTTTTTGCCATGACGGATTTGTGAAATTTCCTTTCATACCAACATTTTGTGCATTATCAATAGCATTCATATCCACTTTAAAAGTGATGCTTTTTTCGTGCGTTTCCTGTACGCAACTTGCAATACTGAACAGTACAAGCGTTGCAACTATGATTTTGAGTTGTTTCATTTTTTTTGAGATTTAAAAGATTGAAGGATGATGGTTTATGCGCTTATTTTTTACTGATGAGATAATCAATTCCGAAACGACCAGAACCTAAATAGAGATTGTAAATAGCAATCCACAAGAAACTCATGGCAGGAAGCATTGCCCACGTTCCTTCTCCCCATTTTTGCATAAAAATAGCGACCAACATGGTACACATAATTAGGAACGAAGCGATGCGTGTTTGAAATCCGATAGCGAGTAGCAATCCGCCAACGGCTTCGCTAAATGCGCCCATCCACGCAAAGAATACTGGGAATGCAGCGAAAATTCCGCCATAATTGGCAACATCTTCAGGAAACCATGCGGAAACTTCAAATAAGTTGAGGTGTTGACCTTCTTCTGTCCAAGGCATTCCAAATTTGCTAGCACCAAAGTCTAATGCGAGAATCACACCTGCAATAATTCGGATGCTTGCAAAAATCAAATCGGCAAACCAATCTTTTTGCGTAACGGGAGTTGTAATTTTTAGGAAATACTTTTTGAGCGTTTTCATGATGCGTAAAATTTGTTTCGTTTTGTTGGATACAAATTTGCAACATCAAACGCCGCTGCACGACTTAAAACGTGTAAAGAAGGCTTATTGTACGATTTGAGACGTGGTTTTTAGACTCGCTGACGCTTTTAGACTCGCTTCGCTGTTAGAATCTAGACCGCTTTGCTATTAGATTTTATAAATGTTAAGCTAATCAACTTGACAAATCAACAAATCGACAAAAAACAAATAACGAAGAACACTTCGGCAAGCTCAGTGTAAACAAATGAACAGACAAATTGACAAAAACGAAGAACACTAAAACCTCACATCTTCTAAATCGCGATTTTTATCGAAGATATGTTTTGCGAATGGACATAAAGGTAGAATTTTGACATTATTTTCTCGGGCGAATTTCACGGCTTCCATCACCATTTGTTTTCCGTAACCGTTTCCTTCATGATTGTCGTTGACTTCCGTATGGTCAATGATGAATTTGTCTTCTCCAGACCAAGAATAGGTCATTTTTCCAATTTCTTGATTGTCCTTTCGAATAACAAATTGCCCTTTATTGCCAAAATCTTCACGAGTGATTTCCATAAATGTGTAATTGAATAGAAGTTTTCCTAAAAATACGATTTGTCACTTAAAACAATCTAAAAAATCTCAAAAACTATTTATAAGTTGAAAACTATCAATTACCAAGACAAAAGACAAATCGCCAAAGAGCCAAGAATTAAGAATCAAGAGTCAAGACAAATCGACAAAAAACAAATAACGAATAACGAATAACGAATAACGAAATTTAAAATGTAAAACCGCAAAATATAAAATGAAAAAACACTTTTACCAGCAATCAGCAATCAGCAATCAGCAACCAAGCTAAAAAGTGATGAGTTAAGAGTGACAAATACACGAATAAACAAAAACCGAAAAACACTTCGACAAGCTCAGTGTAAAGAAATGAGCATATAGACAAATGACGAAAAACAAATAACAAAAAATCAAGAACTCTTTCGTACCGCGCGTAAATTCAAGAACTCTACCATCAATGAAAACGCAATAGCGAAGTATAAATACCCTTTTGGAATCGCGCCAACGGTTTGCCCGAAGACTTTTAAATGTGAAATATGCGCTGCTTCTGCAATCAGCATGAATCCTATCAAAATTAAAAATGACAATCCTAAAATTTGTATCGACGGATTTTTAGTAACAAAAGTTCCTACAGGATTTGCAAACAGCATCATAATAATCACAGACGCCACGACAGCAATAATCATGACAATCAACGCATCAGTTGGATTGGAAGAAATTCCGTTGGTCATTCCAATCGCAGTTAAAATAGAATCGAAAGAAAACACAATGTTAATCATCGTGATTTGTAAAATGGCTTTGGAGAGAGTAGTAGCACGTTGTTTTTTCACTTCACGTTCATCATGTTCGCGATCGACTACTTTTTCGTGAATTTCCTTGGTACTTTTATACAAGAGAAAAATTCCCCCAAAAAATAAAATCACAGCTTGCCAACTAATTCCGCCCGAAATCCACGATTTGTTAATAATCCAAAATGGCGCTTTCATCGCGACTAACAACGAAATTCCGAACAATAACAGAATTCGCATTGCCATGGCGAGTACTAATCCGATATTGGTAGCGCGTTTGCGTAATTGGTCAGGCAATTTTCCTGCGGCAATCGAAATAAAGATAATATTGTCAATTCCCAATACAATTTCTAGCAATGTCAGCGTTACAATCGCCGCCCAAACATCTGGATTTGAAAATAATTCTACCATAATTAGTCAATTTTTATCACGGTTCCGCGTTTTTTTGTCGATGGATCTTCTAGCAAATTATATTCTAACAAATACGAGTTTTCCGTGGTGGAAAGAATTTTCATCTGAATAGGTTTGCTATCAGGATAATTCAACGGACGCAATTTTCTACCAATAAATTCACACTCATTCACCCAACGAATCGTAAACGTATCAATTTTGTTGTCGTAATAATCAATGCTCAATGTATCTGTACGAACAGATTTTCCTGTTTTGGTAACACCGTCAATTTCATAGGTAAATTCAAAAGTTCCCGTTTTAAAATCTTTGCAATTAAGTTCCGTTTCATAGCAAGAGAAACATAACAAAGCGAGACAAATACTAAAAATGTAGTTTTTCACTAGAATGCGTTTTTTGTATGCGTTGTGCAAAGTTAGGTAAAATAGTTATTGGTTGTTTTTATTTTGGTTGCCGGTTGTGAGTTATTAGTTGTTTGATGAAAAACTCTATCATTTAAAAAAATAAATCAACAAAGAACAAAGAACAAAAAAGAAATCACTTCTGATACGCTTCAAAAGTTCCGTCGGTGTAAAAAATGACAATTTTATCAATGGTCTTTTCTGAAGAAGTTGTTTGTGACGGAATAGTGGATATAACTTTTTCTTCCAAAGACAATGATTGTTGTACAGAAGTTTCTTCAGTTTTGGGTTTGGAAATTGGAGCAGAAGCAGCTGCGATTTTGTTTTCGTCTGTCGCTGGAAAATTTCCTTTTCCGTTCAACAACCAATACAATTCGACTTCGGGAAAATTACTTAAAATCTTCATGACAAACTCCAAACTCGGTTTGTTTCTTCCCGATAAAATATGTGAAATACTAGAGCGCTGTACGCCCAATTGATCGGCGAATGCAGAGGCAGATAAGTCGTAATAATCGATGACTTTTTTGAGTCTTTTGGTAAAATCGTCAGTGTTTATCATTGTAAACAGTAGTTTTAGAATAATGATGTTTACAAATGTAAATATAAAGTTTGAATTGTACAAGATTACAATCGTAAACAATAAAATATTACTAATTAACACTTTAAGTAAATGGTGTTAACTATTTGAAATACAATAATTTTAAATATTTAAACTATTGAATAGTGTAATTTTGTGAATATGAATACTATTGTAATACAATCACGAAACACATCTGTTTACAACAATAAACACTTTGGTTTGATTTGACTGTTTACAATTGTAAAATATACAATGTTTACATTTGTAACGCTTATTTACACATACTCATGCATACACATCCATTAGCGAATTGGTATCGCTCACATTTCGAAACACAATTACACGGCAGGTACATTACACTTGATGCAATTTCTCCGTTACTAAAAAAGTTGCCTTCTCATGTCAGCGTGCAACAAATTGGAACGTCTGTTTTACATCGTCCTATTCATTCCCTAGCGATTGGAAATGGTGAAAAAAAAATATTGATGTGGTCACAAATGCACGGAAACGAATCGACAACAACAAAGGCTATTTTTGATTTGCTACATTTTTTAAATAACGATTCAGAAGCTTCTAAAAAAATCCTATCGAATTGTACCTTATGTATCATTCCGCTGTTAAATCCTGATGGTGCGGAAGCGTATACACGTGTCAACGCGAATGAAATTGACCTAAATCGTGATGCACAAGCGCTTTCGCAGCCGGAAAGTGTTGCTTTAAAAACGGTTTTTGATGAATTTCAGCCTGATTATTGTTTCAATTTACACGGACAGCGTACTATTTTCAGTGCAGGAAATCGTGATAAATCGGCAATAGTATCTTTTTTAACGCCTTCTGAAGATGAACAGCGCTCTGTAACGTCGAATCGGAAAAAAAGTATGGAAATCATCGTGAAGATGAATGAAATGCTGCAAAAACTCATTCCAAATCACGTAGGGCGTTATGATGATGGTTTTAATTTGAATTGTGTTGGCGACACCTTTCAATCGCTCGGAATTCCGACAGTTTTGTTTGAAGCAGGACATTTTCCAGATGATTACCAACGTGAAAAGACACGAGAATTGATTTTTTACGCATTAATGGAGTCGATTCAATACATTTCATCCACTGAAATTACAGGCGCGTTTACAGACGCTTATTTTCAAATTCCAGAAAATGAAAAACAGCATTACGATATCATTCTAAAAAACATTCAAACGGAGCAAAACGAGCCATTCGATTTGGGAATTATGTACAAAGAAGTGCTTAAAAATGGAAAAATTCACTTTGAGCCGTACATTGAGGATAAAAAAATCTTAAAAAAATCATTCGCACACAAAATAATTGATTTTCAGGACGCAATCGCTCAGAAGTATATATTTCAATCGTTTTCGCTGGAAGATGAAGTTGTTGAATATTTAAGAAAATTCAATAAAATTGACAATTAGTTAACATATCTTAGGTGTTTTTATGCATTATTATTCGAATTTTTTTGGTTTTTTTGCATTATCTTTAAAAAATAATATAAGATAATCATGGCAAAATTTAGGTTAGATGAGGTGGATCATCAGATATTAGACATGCTGATTGAGAATACGAGAATTCCATTTACAGACATCGCAAAAAAATTATTAATCTCTGCAGGAACGGTTCACGTTCGTGTAAAAAAATTAGAAGAAGCAGGCATCATCAAAGGCTCTTCGTTAACGTTAGACTATCAAAAATTAGGATATTCTTTCATTGCTTATGTGGGTATTTTCTTGGAAAAGACTTCGCAAACAAAGTTTGTATTAGAAAGAATACATTCCATTCCATACATCACTGTAGCGCACATCACCACAGGAAAATTCAATATTTTCTGTAAAGTACGTGCCAAAAACACGAAACACGCAAAAGACATCATCTTTATGATTGATGATATTGACGGTGTATCTCGCACAGAAACAATGATTTCGTTGGAAGAAAGCATTAACGACAAAAACCGCTTAATGCACTCAATTTTTAACGATTTATAAGAAAAAAAACCGAAAAAAGTATACGTTTATAACCCTTGCGCTGTTCGTGTAAGGGTTTTTTCGTTTGGAAATCTGGTATATAATCATAATTCGGTTACAATTTGTAAGCTATGTTCAGCTGAAAAAATTGTATTTTTATGACTCTTGATAAAAAATCAAAACAAAACTTCAAAAATATATGTCTCGCAAGCCCAAATTAGAACGTTTTCAAGAAAATGTTTCTGCTAAATATCAAATCTATAACAGTATTTTCATGACATTACCTTTTGACGGCATTAGCAATACTGGCGCGTTGTTGCCTTTATTTAGCGATGTGTGCGCAGAAGGGTATGAACTAGATAAAAATCCAACGCAAATCGTTGAAAAGTTCTTTGAGCGTTATGTTAATCACAACAAAACGCGTACGGAAAAGAATAATTTGCTATTTCGTTTCATTCAATACATTGAACGTCAAGTGGTACTTTTTGATGCGGTTGAAGATGCTGCTTTTTCCATTGTTAATAATATGGACGGACGCGGAACACTTAGAAACATAAAGGAAGAAGCAGAGGAAAAAGATAAAATTGACAACTTAAAAGAGCATTTACAACGCTTTAAAGTGCGTCCAGTGCTTACGGCACATCCAACACAGTTTTACCCAGGACAAGTTTTGGGAATCATTACCGATTTGTCCGAAGCTATCAAAAAAGATGACTTATTAACCATCAAAAAACTATTAGCACAGTTAGGAAAGACGCCATTTTTCAAAAAAGAAAAACCAACGCCGTATGATGAAGCGGTAAGTTTAATTTGGTACTTGCAAAATGTATTCTATCATTCCGCGAGCAAAATATACGATTACATTCAGAAAAACATATTTGAAGGTGAAGAAGTTGATAATCAAGTGATTGATTTAGGTTTTTGGCCTGGTGGTGATCGTGATGGAAATCCGTTTGTAACCACAGAAATTACCTTAAAAGTGGCTGACAGACTCCGCAATACAATTTTAATCAACTATTACAGAGATCTGCGAAAACTAAAGCGTCGACTCACGTTTAAAGGCGTGGAGCAACGTTTGGAACGCCTAGAACACATGTTGTACAACAATGTGTATTTTCAAAAAACGGAAGGCATGTTGTCCTTGCCAGAATTTGAAGCGGAGTTAAATTCTATTCGAGAAGTCGTTATTGCTGAACATCAATCGCTTTTTGTGACAGAGTTGGATGATGTAATCAATAAAGTAAAACTTTTTGGTTATCACTTTGCGATGTTGGACATTCGTCAAGATTCGAGAGTGCATCAAGGTGTGTTTGAGAACATTGTAGACACCATGAAAAATAGAGGAGAAGCTTTATTTTCAATTGATTATGCGAATGCTTCGGAAGCAGAAAAAATAAAAGTACTGACACATATTAATGCAACTGTAGAAGCGGATTATTTCGATAATGAAATTACCAATGCAACCATCTCGTCCATTTATGCGATGAAAACCATTCAGGAGCGAAACGGTGAGCGTGGTGCTAATCGTTATATCATCAGTAACAATCAATCGGCATTGCACGTGATGGAAGCGTTTACGATGTTGCGTTTGTGCGATTGGAAAGTACCAAATGTAGATGTTTCACCGCTATTTGAAACTGTTCCCGATTTACAAGCAGCGCAAGCTGTGATGCGAACGTTGTACACGAATGAAGCGTATGCGGCACATTTAAAACGAAGAGGAAACAAGCAATACATCATGTTAGGATTCTCCGACGGAACCAAAGATGGTGGTTATTTAATGGCGAATTGGAGTATTTTCAAAGCAAAAGAAGAGCTTACGGCAATTTCGCGTGAATTCGGCATTAAAGTTATCTTTTTTGACGGTAGAGGCGGACCGCCAGCACGTGGAGGCGGAAAAACGCATCAGTTTTATGCGTCCTTGGGTAATACTATTGAAGATGAAGAAATCCAATTGACGATTCAAGGACAAACGATTAGTTCAAATTTTGGTACGTTAGATTCGTGTCAATATAACTTAGAGCAATTGTTGAGCTCAGGTATCTCAAATGAAATATTTTCAGGTGCTAAGCCAGAATTTTCAGAAGAAGATAAAAAGACAATGGAAACGCTCGCTTCGGTAAGTTATGATACGTATGTAGCCTTTAAAAAGCATCCGCGATTCTTAACGTATTTAGAGCGAATGAGTACCTTAAAATTTTATGCAAAGACCAATATTGGAAGTCGTCCATCAAAACGTTCGCAATCAAAAGAATTCAATTTTTCAGACTTACGCGCGATTCCTTTTGTGGGAAGTTGGAGTCAGCTTAAACAAAATGTTCCAGGATTTTACGGTGTCGGAACTGCGTTGGAATACATGGAAAAAAACGGACAGTTTGAAGCTGTGGAACAACTCTACAAAAACTCGTCTTTCTTCCGAACATTGCTCGCCAATAGTATGATGAGTTTAACGAAGTCTTTCTTTAAGTTAACCGCATATATGAAAGATAATGAGGAGTTTGGCGAATTTTGGGCGTTGATTTTTGAAGAATTCAATCGCACCAAGCGAATGCTCTTGCAATTAACAGGTTACAAAACCTTGATGGAAAACGAGCAAGCAGGAAAAGCTTCAATTCATGCCCGCGAAAAGATTGTGTTGCCGTTACTTACGATTCAACAATACGCGTTACGCAAGATTCACGAATTGCAAAAAGATGAAAATGCAGACGAAAAGGAGTTAGAAGTGTATGAAAAAATGGTGACACGTTCGCTGTTTGGAAATATCAATGCGAGTCGTAATTCGGCGTGATGTTAGAAACGCTGCGCTTTTAGATGCGCTTTGCTCTTAGATTTTTAGACTTGTTGGAATCGCTGGCGCTCTTAGTACTTTAGTATGTTGGTATCGCTTCGCTCTTTGTATTTTAGTGTCGCTTTGCTTTTAGTATGTTAATAACGCTTTCGCTCTTTGTATTTTGGCGTCGTTTTGCTTTTGATGTTTTTGGGATGCGTTCGTTTATTATTACATTTTAAAATTGTTACATTAAAAAATGTCATTCCTGTCACTTGTACTGAGCTTGTCGAAGTAAGGCAGGAATCTATTTTTGGTTTGAAAGAATAAAGTTTCTGATTGTAAACTCTAAAATTTCAAACGCTAACAAGTCTTAGTAAAAAGCGCCTCTAAAAGCGAAACAAGTCTAAAGCGAAGTGTTTCTAAGTGATCTAACAATCTAACAAAATCTAAAAATTAAATTCATCTAAAAAACAGTATCTTCAACCACTTAAAAAAATCAACAATCGTACATCTCAAACCGTAAATCAAAAATCACCATGATTCCATTTCCAGAAACCAACGAATACCATTCGTATTTTGACACCTATATTCAACAATTGAAAGGAGAAGACATTTTAGCAGCGCTTTCAGACGGTGCAGAAGATGTTACCGAATTGATGACGTCACTTACAGAGGAACAATTGCAAAGTGCGTATGCTGAAGGAAAATGGACTATCAAAGAAGTGTTGCAACACATTATGGATACGGAACGTATATTTTGCAACAGAGCATTGCGCATTGCTCGAAATGATAAAACCAACTTGCCTGGCTTTGAACAAAATGAGTATGTGCCGTATTCTGGCGCCAACGAGCGAAACAGCATGGATATGTTTCAAGAATACAACGCTATCAGACAAGCGACGATTATGTTATTTAAAAGCTTTACGGAAGAAATGTTGGAAAGAATAGGTGTGGCAAGTGGACATGAAATATCGGTTCGTGCTTTGGTGTATTTGACCGCGGGACACGAAAAGCATCATATAAATGTCATTAATGAGCGATATTTATAGGCTTACTCTTCCGAAAAATCATTCATAAAAGTTTCGTCAGGCGTAATTTCCTCAAAATCATCCGCATCTACATTTGCCATTGTGTAATGTAATTTGCTACTGACTTTTACTAAATAAATAGTATCATCAGTGCGTACTTCTACAGCTTCAATGGTGTTATTTCGATGATCGTCAAATTTGATAATATCCTTGTCAGAGTAGCCGCCAGGATATCGCTCTTGCAACAACTGAAATAACTCAGGTGTTACCTTTCTGTGGTCAATAATCGCTTTTCTCATAGAATAATCGTTTAAGAATTAATACTACGGTCTTGGTAAAATAGGGAGAATTTTAGCCACTTAGCTACTCTTAAAAATACGACTATTTTTTATGAAAAGAAAAAAATACTGTCAGTTAGCTGTATTTTTTATGTTACGAATTGTAATACTCAAACGCTGCGACAATCGTTTCGTTCGGAACAGTTTTGTCTAACACTGGCGCTCCGATATCTTTGAGTAATACAAAATTGATGTTTCCGTGCGAGTTTTTCTTATCGTATTTCATCAATTCGATAATGTCTTTGTAATCAGAAGCTTCAAAAGCAACTTTGCCGTACATATCGAGAATCACACGTTTAATTTCGGTTAATTTCTTTTCGGGAAAACCTTCTTGTTGAGCGGAAATATACGATTCAAGCACCATTCCCACTGCAATTGCTTCTCCGTGTAACAAGGCTTCTTTGCTTTCGTGTGTTAACAAATAGGATTCTATGGCGTGACCGAGTGTGTGTCCGTAATTTAAAATTTTGCGCAAACCTAGCTCTTTCGGATCTTCCGTCACGACTTTATTTTTAATCAGAACGGAATCATAAATCAAGTTGTCCAAATCTTCAATGGTGAAGTTGGAAAGGTTAATCATTTTTTTCCAGTATGTTTCGTCGTAAATCAGTCCGTGTTTCAGCATTTCTGCCAAGCCACTGCGCATTTCGTTCGCGGGCAAGGTGTTTAAAAATGAAGTATCAACCAACACCATTTCTGGCGTATTAATCACGCCAATTTGGTTTTTTAAGGTTCCTAAATCCACGCCTGTTTTTCCTCCAACAGAAGCATCAACCATAGATAGTAAGGAAGTTGGTACATTGATATATGAAATTCCACGTTTAAATGTTGAAGCGACAAATCCGCCCAAATCCGTCACTACGCCGCCGCCAACATTGATTAACAGACTTTTGCGATCACCATCTAGCTCAGAAAGTACATTCCAAACACCGACGCAGGTTTCAATATTCTTATAAATTTCTCCTGCTAAAATTTCAATCACTTCCACAGGAGTTTCTGTTTGTAAATTGCTCATGAAATGCGGTAAACAGAACTCGTGCGTATGCTCATCCACCAAAATAAAAATTTTAGAATAATCATTTTCAGTAAGATGCTTGTGAAGTTGTGTATAACAATTAGCATTAAAATGAACGAAATAATTTGCGGCTTGAATAGAATTCATAATCTGTTAAAAAAAAGTAGTATTTACAGCAAAATAAAGCCTTTTTTAAACAAAAAAATAATAATTCAATAACTATATTTGTGAAAGTAATTATTTGTAAATGAATCCTATTTTTGATAACACAGAGAATGCGTTTGCGTTAAAAACAGATTCTCAACTTGATAGAGCCTACTTTCTATTCAAATTAATCTCTAATCAACCTTTAGTCCGTATCGGGACTGCTGTTACCAACTTTGCTATTAAAGCACACTTGCCTGTCGAAAACCTTATCAGAGCTACTGTTTTTGATCACTTTTGTGGCGGAACTACTGAGGAAGAATGTTTACCTGTCGTCGATAAAATGTTTGAAAAAGGTGTCTGTAGCGTATTAGATTATTCTGTAGAAGGAAAAGAAGAAGAAGAACAATTTGATGCTACGTTGGGCAAAATTTTAAACATTCTACATTTCGTTCAAGAAAAAGAAGCGATTCCGTTTGCTGTTTTCAAACCAACAGCTTTTGGAAGAATTGATTTATATGAAAAAATAGGAAAGAAGGAAGAGCTAACAGAAGAAGAAGAAACCGAGTGGGAGCGTGTGCTCAATCGTTTTGATATCTTATGTCAAAAAGCCCATGAAATGGACGTGGCACTATTAATTGACGGCGAAGAAAGCTGGATGCAAGATGCTGCAGACGATATTGTAGCAGATATGATGCGAAAGTATAACAAAGAAAAAGCAATTATTTACAATACGCTACAAATGTATCGCTGGGATCGCATGGATTATTTGAAGCAGCTTCACATGGATGCCAAAGCACAAGGATTTCATATTGGGATGAAATTGGTGCGCGGCGCGTATATGGAAAAAGAAAACAAGCGAGCAAAAGACGAAGGTTACAAATCGCCAATTTGTGTTTCAAAAGAAGCAACTGATGCAAATTTTGATACTGCTGTAGAGTATATGCTAGACAATTTGGATTGTATGGAAGTTTTTGCGGGAACACATAATGAAGAAAGCTCGTATAAGCTTATGGAACTCATGAAAGCGAAAGGAATTTCTAATAATGATTCGCGTGTTTGGTTTGGTCAATTGTATGGAATGAGTGATCATATCAGTTTTAATTTGGCAAAACATGGATATAATGTAGCAAAATACTTACCTTTTGGCCCTGTAAGAGACGTAATGCCGTATTTGATACGACGCGCAGAAGAAAATACTTCGGTTGCAGGACAAACATCACGTGAGTTAAGTCTCTTAAAACAAGAACGCAAAAGAAGAAAAATATAAACCAGTTTTCCTCGATAATCGAGATTTATAATGACCGACGCTTGCGTCGAAATCTTATCGTAGTTTTTACTGAATGCTTCGTGGGTTTGCACCGAAGTAATTGACTATTTTAAACGAACAATCAAAATTACCATTTTCACCATGAAAATCAATAGCTTACACGCCGTTTTATACCTATTCTGTATCCTCAGTATCACTTCTTGTGAACAAAAAGAGAATACCAAAACAGCAGACAAAGGATTTACACTTACGTATGAGAAATTTACGTTAGACAATGGTTTGGAAGTAGTATTGCATGAAGATCATTCCGATCCAATGGTGGCAGTGGCAACCTTGATGCATGTAGGTTCTAACCGAGAAAAGCCAGGGAAAACAGGATTTGCACACTTTTTTGAGCACATGGCGTTTAACGATTCTGAAAATGTTCCGCGAGGTTCTAACAGAAAAGTGATTCCAGAATGGGGCGGAAGTCGTAATGGTGGAACGTGGTCTGATGGAACCATTTATTACGAAACAGTGCCCAAAGATGCTTTTGAAAAAATCTTATGGATAGACTCTGACCGTTTGGGATATATGATTAATACGGTAACGAAAGAAGCATTAGAGCGTGAAAAGCAAGTAGTAAAAAACGAAAAACGTCAAAACTATGATAATGTGCCGTATGGTTTTACCTCTGAAATTATTCGTGCCAATTTATATCCTGAAAATCATCCGTATCATTGGACAGTGATTGGCTCGCTTCCAGATTTACAAGCGGCAACTTTAGAAGACGTGAAAGAATTTTATAATACCTATTACGGTCCTAACAATGCAACTTTAGTAATTGCGGGTGATATTGATATTGAAGAAACCAAAAAATCGGTTGAAAAATGGTTTGGAGAAATTAAAAAAGGAAAAGATGTTGCAGATTTGCAACCAATGCCTGTAACGCTTTCAGAAACAAAATCATTTTATTTTGAAGATAATTTTGCAAAACTTCCAGAATTACAAATGGTATTTCCAACAGTAGAAATGTTTCATGAAGATCAATATGCGTTGGATATTTTAGGAGAAATGTTGAGCGGAAGCAAAAAATCGCCGTTATATCAAGAAATTGTTGTGTCAAAAAACTTAGCGCCGAGAGTATCTACATATAATAGTAGTAGTGAATTGGCGGGAGAATTTACATTCAGAGTACGAGCCAATGCTGGTACGGATTTAAACGATGTGAAAACAGCTATAGACAAAGGTTTGCAGGATTTTGAAGCAAATTTTGACGAATCGCAACTAGAACGCATCAAAGCGCAACAAGAAGTGCAATTGTATAGAAGTACGGAATCTGTGATGGACAAAGCTTTTGCATTGGCAAGTGGAAATGAATATGCAAATAATCCTGCGCAAGTCATCCAAGAAGCCGAATTGACCAAAAAAGTAACCAAAGAAGATGTCATTCGTGTTTATAACAAATACATTAAAGGAAAAAATTATGTGATGACTTCTTTCGTGCCAAAAGGTCAAACTGATTTGGCGGTTACTGGTGCGGCAGAAGCAGAAGTATATCAAGAAGAAATTGTGCAAGGAAAAGCGAATGAAGAAGTTGGGCAAGGAGCAGAAGCACAGTATGAAAAAACAGTCACCAAGCACGATCGTTCAGAACCTGAATTTGGTGAGTTGCCATTATTCAAATCACCCGAAGTTTGGAAAGGCAAATTGGCAAATGATGTACAGGTTTATGGAATAGAAAATAATGAAGTTCCTTTGGTTTCATTTATCATCACGCTTGACGGTGGACATTATTTGGAAGCGAAAGATAAAGCTGGTGTAGCAAATCTTTTGGCAGATTTGATGATGGAAGGAACAGCTTCTAAAACAACGTATGAATTGGAAGAAGCCATCGAATTATTAGGCGCTTCTATAAGTATAAGTAGTGGTGATGAAGAAATGTTTATCAGCGGTAGTTGTTTGGCTAAAAACTTTGATAAAACAATCGCTTTGGTGGAAGAAATTTTGTTACAACCACGCTGGGATGCGTCTGAATTTGAACGCATTAAAAAGGATGTGTTGACAGCACTGAAAGGAAGAGAAGCCAGTCCGCGTACAATTGCGTATCAATCCTTCCGCAAGCAGATTTATGGAAATGAACATATTTTAGGAATTCCAGTGATTGGAACTACAGAAACAATTTCACATATTACGCTAGACGATTTAAAAGAATTTTATCAAAAAAATATTTCTGCAAGTGTTGCAAATATTCATATTGCAGGAGCAATTGATAAAACTGTCGCGATGAATTCGTTGGAAAACCTCGGAAAAAACTGGAAATCTACGGAAGTGACATTTTCAACGTACGAATTACCTGCTAAAAGTAAAGCTGGAAACGTATATTTTATTGATTTTCCTGGCGCAAAACAATCTGTTATTTATGCTGGAAAATTAGCCTTGTCTGAAGCTAATCCGATGTATAATAATTTGGAGTATACCAATCAAATTTTAGGAGGCGGATCGAGTGGTCGTTTGTTCCAAACATTGCGTATAGAAAAAGGATATACATATGGTGCCTATTCTTATTTACAAAGTTTAGAAGAAAAAGCGCCTTTTGTTATTCAAACTAGTGTTCGCGCCAATGCTACGTTGCCTTCGCTGAAAATTATTGACAGTTTAGTGAGTAATTATTCGAATCAATTTACAGCCAAAGAAGTAGAAATCACCAAGAATAAAATCTTAAAAAGTAGTGCGAAAGATTATGAAGAGTTAGGTGCTAAATTGGGAATTTTGATGCAAATCAGCAGATACGAAAAAGCAGATAATTTTCTTGAAAAAGAACAACAAGAACTTGTGAATATGTCTTTGGACGACTTTCAAAATATAATTCAAACACACATGCAAGAAGAAGACTTATTCTATTTAATTGTAGGTGATAAAGAAACGCAATTGCAAGAAGTCAACAACTTCGGAAAAGGTGAAGCTATTGAGTTAGATATTTATGGAAATATTGTTAAGTGATTGTATTTTAAAGGATTAATCAACAATTTTAATAGTTTTCATCAATGCGGTACTGTCGCAATTGTGAACGGTTAATTCAATGTTTTTATTGCGAAGTGTTCCTTCAATGATATATACTTTACAGGTATCTGCATCTACTTTGGCTTTGCTACGAGAAAAATCGACATCGCCATCTCTAAGAATATTTGAAATTTCGGTAGAATCAATTTCGTTATTATCAATCAACTGACGGATTTCAGGTGAAAAACGACGTTCTTTGATACGAATATTTTTCAAAGTTCGTGCATTTGGTAAATATGCAAACTCACATTTTACACCACGACCTTTTACGAAAAAAGCAAATAGTATCAAGCCAATGGCTAATCCTCCAAAGTAAAAGCCAAAACGTCTTAAAAGACTAGAATTCATGTAATTAAAAAATTAATAGATTAATGTCTCTGTACGGTAAATCGAACCATTCGGCTACCGATTTATTCGTCAGAACTCCGTGGTAAAAGTACAAACCATTTTTTAAACCTTTATTAAAACGCAACGAATTTTCCAATCCGCCATCATCAGCAATTTGCAATAAATACGGTGTAAACATGTTACTAATTGATACTGAAGCAGTTCGAGAGTATCGTGCAGGAATATTTGGGACGCAATAATGAATGACACCGTGTTTTTCAAACGTAGGTTTATCGTGAGAAGTGACTTCGCTCGTTTCTACACAACCGCCCATATCAATACTTACATCAATAATTACAGAACCTTTTTTCATGTGTTCTACCATAGTTTCTGTAACTAAAATCGGCGATCGGTTTTTTCCGCGTACGGCGCCAATAAACACATCGCAACGTTTTAATGCTTTCAATAAGTTTTTTGGCTGAACCGTACACGTGTACACAGGGCGACCTAAATTTGCCTGAATACGACGCAATTTCGTAATAGAATTGTCAAACACTTTAATGTTAGCTCCAAGTCCCAAGGCAGAACGCGCTGCGAATTCTCCAACAGTTCCAGCACCGAGAATCACGACTTCTGCTGGCGGCACACCACTGATGTTTCCTAGCATTAAGCCATTTCCACTGTTGACATTAGCCATAATTTCAGAAGCAATTAATACGGAAGAAGTACCAGCAATTTCACTCAATGAGCGTACTGCAGGATACGTACCGTCTTCATCGCGGATATATTCAAAGGCGAGTGCGGTAATGCGCTTACTGGCTAAAATTTCAAAATATTTTTTGGAACGTGTTTTTATCTGTAAGGCAGAAATTAAAATCGTATGCGGATTCAGTAGCTGTAACTCGTCCAGCGTTGGCGGTTCAACTTTTAGGACAATAGGGCAGGAGAATACTTTTTGCGTATCGTTTGTAATTTCTGCGCCAGCTTCTGTGTATTCTTTATTAGAAAAATTTGCTTCTTTTCCAGCGCAACTTTCAATAAGTACGCGATGTCCGTGCGCCACAATCGCAGCGACAGCATCAGGAGTTAAACAAACCCGTTTCTCTTGATACGAAGTTTCTTTAGGAATTCCGATAAACAATTCCTTTTTGTGCTTTAAAATTTCGAGTGTTTCTTCTTGCGGAAGTAATTGTTGTTTGGTAAAAGGTGATAAAGACTCAGGCATGAAGCGATACAATTGGTTAACACATGAAGTTACAAATAAAAATGAAGTTATAAAACTACTTATTGTTTTCTTCTAGCAATTCTTTTTCTTTTCGTTCGTATTCAGCGAGTTCAGCATCTATTTTTTCTAAATCAATTCCGTATACATGTTTGTCGAATAGTTTAATTCTGATAAAATAAACTATCGGAATAATAATCATCATTATAGGAATCACATAATAAATTTCCACTTCATCAAAAGTTTGTGCTTCATCATTGATAACGTTGAGTATTTGAAAAGAATACATTGCAATTGGTATCAAAATTACATGATACCACCAATCTCTACAGGTAAAAAACCAAAGAATGAGTAAGAAGAAAGGGACAACTTTTTGCATTAACAACCAGCCGAAAATATATACATTTTCTTGATAAGGGCTAACAAAAGTAAAAAAAGAAGTCTCCCAAGTACTTTCTTTTGGAAGACCCTGATATAAATAAAATATGTAAGGAGATATAGCTATAAATATAGCTACTATGCTACTCGTTAGAAGGGATTTTGATTTTAGTCTTCCTGTCGACTGCTTGTTCTGTTTGGTATGGGTTGTCTTCATCAGCAATACTGTCTGGGTTACAAGATACAAATAATATTGTTGAAAAAGCGGCTAGTAAATAAAAGTAAAATTTAGTTTTCATCTGATTAATTAGGTATTTAGTTTAACGATGGGTCAAACTTATATAATAACCAAGTAATTATCAGAAAAATAGCAATATAAATTTTCTACGTACTTTTGCTAGTTAATCTAAAATTAACAAAAGTCGTAGAAAATTTATATTTTGTTTGTTTTAAGTAAGTATTTTCGTAAAAATACAAATTATTTTATAATATCTGTTTCGGAGTCTTCTTTTTCTTTACGTTCGTATTCGTCTAATTCCGCTTCTATTTTTTTGAGGTCAATGCCTAAAACTAGTTTGTCAAATAATTTAATTCTTATTAAATAAACTATCGGAACTACTACCATCATGATAGGTATTAACCAATAAATCTCAATTTCATCGACCTTTAAAGAGTTTTTATATAATGCATTGGCTAGTTGAAAAGCATACATTGCAATTGGAACTAATATAATATGGTACCACCAATGTTTACAAGTTAAAAACCAAAGTATTAACAATAACAAAGGAATTGTTTTACTTAAATACATCCAAAAGGATATATATAAGTCTTGATAACCATTGCTGGTTATGGTAAACCAATTAGTTTTCCACACATCTCCGTCAGGAGAATATTCATACAAGTAATAAAGAAAAGGAGATATAAATATCAAAAAAATTATTAAGGAGTCAGTCAGTAATTTTTTTCTAACCAACGTTCCCTCTTGTAATTTCGTCTTTTCTAACTCCTTCTTCTGTTTGGTATGGGTTGTCTTCATCAGCAATGCTATCTGGATTACAAGATACAAATAAAATTGATGATACGGCTGCTAATAGGTAAAGGTAGAATTTAGTTTTCATTTTTATAAATTATTTAGTTTAACGATGTGCCAAACTTATTGAATAACCAAACGCTTCCTTTAAAATAAGCATAATATATTTTCTACGTATTTTTGCTAGTTTGCTTTAAAATTAACGAAATACGTAGAAAATAGTATATTAATGTATGTCAATGAACTTCTTGTTTTTAATTTTTTGTTGTTACGTTTTGCTGCTCTTTTTCTTTACGTTCATATTCTTCTAGCTCAGCTTCAATTTTCCTTAAATCTATACCATGAATTAATTTGTCAAATAATTTAATTCTTATCAAATAAACAAGAGGGACAACAACCATCATGATTGGGATTGTGTAATATATTTCAAACTCATCAAAATACTTCATATCATCATTGAGAACACTAAGTAATTGAAATGAAAGAATTGCAATTGGAACTAATATTGCATGATACCACCAATTTTTACAGGTGAAAAACCATAATATTAGTAGTAAAAGAGGAACAAATTTATTTATTATATGCCATATTGCTACTTGAGCATTTTCAAAGTAGTTACTATGATAAGTAAAAAATCTTGTTTCCCATATTTTATCACTTGGAACTCCTTCATAGAAATAAAATAAATATGGAGATATTACAAGTATAAAAGCAATAATACTACCCGTTACTAGGGAGTTTTTTGAACGTTCCTTTATCGATTGTTTGCTCTGTTTGGTATGGGTTGTCTTCGTCTGCAATGCTATCTGGGTTACAAGACACAAATGTTACTGATGCCAATACTACTGCTGCGAATAAATAATTTCTTAATTTCATTTTGTTTTAGGTTTTAGTTTTACGATGAGCAAACTTATCTAATAACCAAATGATTTTCAGAAAATTATCATATTTTATTTTCTACGTATTTTTATCAATTTTTCACTTTTGAACTGTATCAGAATTTTCATTCAATATACTACAAAAGTCAGCTATTTGTCAGTCTTTTTAGGTTTAATTTTCGGTTATAGTCTCTTATTTTCGGTAAAGTGTTCAATTTTTCAGATGAATTGAACGCAATTCTTCGTTTATTTTTTTAATGTTAATCTTTGTGATGTCATTTGGTAGTAAATTTTTAATACGTTCTGGCCATTCAATAAAACACCAAGCGTTACTATACAAGTAATCTTCAATACCAATATCATAGGCTTCAACCTCGTTTTCCATTCGGTAACAATCAAAATGATATAAAATATCAGTTGGTGTGTGATATTCGTTCACAATGGAGAATGTTGGACTGCTAGTTAATTCATTGACACCAAGTTGCTTGGCTAAAACTTTAATGAGTGTGGTTTTTCCAACACCCATTTCTCCTTGAAAGGCTATAATTTTATGCTTAGTCTCTGCTAAAATAGCTTTTGCAATCTCATCAATTTGAGAAAGATGGTATTCCTTTTTCACTAGAATGTTTGTTTTGAGGCATTATTCAAAAATACTAAAAAAATGCTAATAGTGCATAAAATCACTTGCTGAGACGTCATTTGTAGCTTATCTAGGTGACAAAACCGCAAACGGAATAATCATTTCTTCCAGCGAAACTCCACCATGTTGATACGTATTTCTGTAATAACTTACATAGTGATTGTAATTGTTTGGATACGCGAAGAATAAGTCCGTTTTGGCAAAAATAAAGGAACTACTCATGTTTATGGCTGGCAAGTGAATCGTGCTCGGATCTTTTGCTGCCAACACGTCTTTTTCCTCGTATGTAAGACTTCTACCTGTTTTATAACGCAAGTTCAAACTTGTATTTTTATCACCAACTACTTTAGAAGGATGTTTTACATTAATAGTTCCATGATCGGTTGTGATAATCAATTTAAATCCCAAACGCTGCGATTGCTGGATAATATCCAACAATGGTGAATTTTTAAACCAACTTTGCGTCAACGAACGATAGGCTTTATCATTAGAAGCCAACTCTTTCACCACTTCCATTTCGGTTTTTGCATGTGAGAGCATGTCTACGAAATTATATACCACCACCGTTAAATCATTATCTTTTTGCGACTTAAAGTTGTCTGCGAGCTTTTTTCCGCCTTTTAAACTGGTAATTTTATGATACTCATGTTTAATATTAAGTCCCAAACGTTTCAATTGCGCTTTTAAAAAATCGTCCTCGTGGAGATTCTTTCCGCCATCATCGGTATCATTTTTCCATAAATCTGGATGTAATTTCTCCATATCAGAGGGCATTAAGCCTGAAAAGATGGCATTACGCGCATATTGTGTCGCAGTAGGTAATATGCTGACAAACGGCACTTCTTTTTCCTTTTTATAATGAGTATTGACAAAAGGTTCAAACGCTTTCCATTGATCGTAACGTAAATTATCAATCACAACTAACAAGGTTGGTTGGGCTTTGCTAATTTCAGGAACAACCAACTCACGAAACATGGTGTGCGACATAATTGGCGCTTCTTGTGTGCCAAACCAATCCGGATAATTCTTATCAATAAACTTCCCAAACTGTACATTTGCTTCGTTTTTCTGCGATTCTAAAATTTCAAACATGCCAGTGTCTTCAATATCTTCCAACTGCAATTCCCAATAAATCAACTTTTGATACAGCTCTATCCATTCTTCAATCGAATTCACCATTGCCATATCCATTGCAATCTTTCTAAATTCTTGTTGATAGTTTGAAGTCGTTTTTTCAGAAACCAATCGCGAATGGTCTAAATTCTTCTTCAAACTCAACAAAATCTGATTCGGATTCACAGGTTTTATCAAATAATCAGCAATCTTAGAGCCAATGGCTTCTTCCATAATATACTCTTCCTCACTTTTGGTAATCATCACCACAGGAAGATTATTTTGCTTGGCTTTCAATTCCGAAAGTGTTTCAATTCCCGTCAAACCTGGCATATTTTCGTCTAAAAAAACAATATCGAAGCTTTCTTCGTCAATCATATCAATAGCTTCGGTTCCGCTAGTGCAAGTAGTTACGTCATAATTTTTTTTCTGTAAAAAGAGGATATGTGGTTTCAATAAATCAATCTCATCATCAACCCAAAGAATCTTGAATGCGCTCATGTAAATCTTTATTTAGTAATTTATTAGTAAGGTGTATATTTGTGCTGATTCTAAAAACAAACTTTTGAATACTAGAAACAAGCTCAAAATATTAAACGACCCAATTTACGGATTTATTACAATACCCAATCCGCTCATTTTCGACCTTATTGAACACAAATATTTTCAGCGCTTACGCAGAATTTCACAAATGGGCATGTCCTATTTGGTATATCCAGGCGCGCATCACACACGTTTTCATCATGCGTTGGGCTGTATGCATTTAATGCAAAAAGCCATACAAGTGCTTTGTTTTAAAGGTGTTGACATTTCGGAAGAAGAAAAAGACGCGTTGTTAATTGCTATCTTGTTGCACGATATTGGTCACGGACCGTTTTCGCATGCCATGGAACATAGTATTGTAAACAGCGTGCATCATGAAGAAATTTCCTTACTATTGATGGAGCGATTGAACGCCGAATTTAACGGAAGTTTAACGCTTGCCATCGAAATCTTCAAAGGAAACTATCCGCGAAAATTTATGTATCAGCTCATTTCTGGTCAAATAGATATGGACAGAGCCGATTATTTAAAGCGGGATAGCTTCTACACAGGAGTTGCTGAAGGAAATATAAATTCCGAACGCATCATTACGATGTTAAATGTGGTGAATGACGAATTGGTAATTGAAGAAAAAGGTATCTATTCGGTAGAAAAGTTTCTAGTCGCGCGCCGATTGATGTATTGGCAAGTGTATCTCCATAAAACAAGTTTGGTGGCGGAACAATTGCTTATCCGAGTATTGCAAAGAGCTAAAGAATTAACCTTGCAAGGAGCAAATTTACAAGCAAGTGCAGCTTTATCTTTTTTTATAAAAAATGAAATCTCTATTGAAGATTTTAACGAAGAAGTCTTAGATCGTTTTGCAAAACTGGACGATTACGATGTGGTTTCTGCGATGAAAGAATGGATGAACGAAGATGATTTTGTCTTATCCAACCTCTGTAAAATGATTATCAATCGCGATTTACTTCGCATCAAAATCAAAAACAAAAAAATAGCGCCAAAGAAAATTCACAACGAAACCGAAAACTTGATGAACACCTACAACATCAGCAAACACGAAGCATCATACTTTGTATTTTCGGGCGAAATTTCCAATCAGGCATACAAAACAACCAGCCAAAATATCAACATTTTAATGAAAACAGGAAAAATTCAAGATGTTGTCAAAGCTTCCGACCAATTAAACTTAAAAGCGCTTTCAAAACCTGTGACAAAATATTATATATGTTATCCAAAGGATAAACTTTAGGACTTTTTTTATACTTTTGCGGGAATGAAGTTTACAGCGACACAAATAGCAGGCATTTTAGAAGGCGATATTGTTGGCAATCCAGAAGCGGAAGTATCGAAACTTTCTAAAATAGAAGAAGGTACGGAAGGTTCGTTAACGTTCTTGGCAAATCCGAAATACACGCAGTACATATACAGTACACGCGCATCCATAACTATAGTAAACAAAGAGTTTACACCCGAAGAAGAAGTGCACACCACACTTATAAAAGTAGAAGACGCATACAAATCATTTTCAAAATTGTTGGAATATTACAATAAAGTGAAAATGAATAAAATAGGTGTTGAGCAACCGACATTTATTTCAGATTCTGCCACGTATGGTGAAGAATTGTATTTTGGAGCGTTCTCATATATGGGCGAAAATGTAAAAATTGGCGATTACGTAAAAGTATATCCAAACGCATATATTGGCGACAATGTAATAATTGGAAACAATGTCATCATTTTTGCAGGCGCTAAAATCTATTCGGAATCTGTAATTGGCGATAATTGCGTGATTCACAGTGGCGCGATTGTAGGAGCAGACGGATTTGGCTTTGCGCCGAATGAACGAGGTGAATATCAAAAAGTACCACAAACAGGAAACGTCATTCTAGAAGCCAATGTAGATATTGGTGCCGGAACTACGATTGATAGAGCAACGTTAGGTTCTACCATCATTAGAAAAGGAGTGAAGCTTGACAATCAGATTCAAATTGCGCACAATGTTGAAATTGGCGAAAATACCGTTATTGCGGCACAAACAGGAATTGCAGGTTCTACCAAAATTGGCAAAAACTGCATGATTGGAGGACAAGTTGGAATTGTAGGACACATTACTATTGGTGACAATGTACGCATCCAAGCACAATCTGGAATTGGACGAAATGTAAAAGATGGAGAAACATTGCAAGGTTCTCCAGCGTTGAATTACGGCGATTACAACAAATCGTATGTATATTTTAAAAACTTACCAAAACTTGCAAAAACAGTCAATCAAATCGAAAAAAAAATAAACGACAATGAGTGAAATTATTGTTAAACAAACGACCATCGCCAAAGAAGTTTCCTTAAAAGGCGTTGGATTACATACAGGAAAAGAAGTAACGCTAACTTTTAAACCTGCACCAGAAAATCATGGTTATACATTTGTGCGAGTAGACTTGGAAGGAAATCCAGTCATAGAAGCAGATGCTAATTACGTAGTCAATACACAGCGTGGAACCGTTTTAGAAAAACACGGAGTCAAAATTCAAACCTGCGAGCATGTATTAGCGGCTTTGGTAGGATTGGAAATTGACAACATCATCATAGAATTAGATGCTTCTGAACCACCAATTATGGATGGTTCTGCCAAGTTTTTCTTAGAATCTCTTGAAGAAGCAGGCATCGTTGAGCAAGAGCAACCAAGAGAAGAATACATTGTGAAAGATGTTATTTCTTATCTCGATGAAGAAACAGGAAGTGAAATCACAATCATTCCTTCTGATGAATACCAAGTAACTACGATGGTAGACTTCGGTACAAAAGTTTTGGGAACGCAAAACGCAACGCTAAAGCATATTTCTGACTTTAAACGTGACATTGCAGACTCCAGAACGTTTAGTTTCTTGCACGAATTGGAAATGTTGTTAGAACACGGACTCATCAAAGGAGGTGATTTAAACAATGCCATTGTATATGTTGACAAAGAACTATCGCCAGCAACGATGGATAAATTGCGTGTTGCCTTTGGAAAAGAAAACATCGCGGTAAAACCGAATGGAATTTTAGATAACTTAACGCTGCATCATCCAAACGAAGCGGCACGTCACAAACTCTTAGATGTTATTGGTGATTTAGCTTTGGTAGGAACTCGCATTCGTGGAAAAGTCATTGCAAACAAGCCAGGACATTTCGTAAACACACAATTTGCGAAGAAACTATCTAAAATCATCAAAATAGAAAAGCGCAACAAAGTACCAAGTTATGATTTGCATCAAGAGCCGTTAATGGACGTCAATCAAATCATGGCGATGTTACCGCACAGACCGCCATTTTTATTGGTAGATAAAATTTTAGAGCTCTCTGATAAGCATGTAGTTGGTGTAAAAAATGTAACGATGAACGAACCGTTTTTCGTTGGACATTTTCCAGGAGCGCCAGTGATGCCAGGTGTTTTACAAATAGAAGCCATGGCACAAACAGGAGGAATCTTAGTATTAAGTACGGTTCCTGACCCTGAAAATTACTTGACATTCTTTATGAAGATTGACAAAGTAAAATTCAAACAAAAAGTAGTACCAGGAGACACACTCATATTCAAAGCCGATTTAATAACGCCAATTCGTAGAGGAATTTGCCACATGCAAGCCTACGCGTATGCCAATGGAAAACTAGTGGCAGAAGCAGAATTGATGGCGCAAATCGCACGTAAAAAAGAAGAGGAAATTGAAAAGAAATAAACGTATCAAAAACGTATATTTTCTATCAAATTTCAAAGTATAAACTAAAATGTAGTCGATGAATCAACCATTAGCTTATGTTCATCCAGGAGCAAAAATTGCAAAAAATGTCGTCGTAGAACCGTTTACAACCATTCATAACAATGTCATCATTGGAGAAGGAACTTGGATTGGCTCTAATGTAACCATCATGGAAGGTGCGCGTATTGGAAAAAACTGTAACATCTTTCCAGGAGCTGTCATTTCAGCGCCACCACAAGATTTAAAATATCAAGGAGAAGATACCATTGCCGAAATAGGAGATAATACTACCATTCGCGAATGCGTAACCATCAATAAAGGAACTTCCGACCGAATGAAAACGGTTATCGGGAAAAACTGTTTGATCATGGCGTATTGCCACGTAGCACACGATTGTATTGTGGGTGATAATTGTATTTTCTCAAACAATAGCACGTTGGCAGGACATATCACGGTGGGCGATTATGTTATTCTTGCGGGAATGACGGCTGTACATCAGTTTTGTTCCATTGGAAATCACGCCTTTGTCACGGGTGGTTCGTTGGTGCGAAAAGATGTACCACCATACGTAAAAGCGGCGCGAGAACCGTTATCGTATGTGGGAATCAACTCGGTTGGATTGCGTAGACGCGGATTCACGACGGAAAAAATTCGAGAAATTCAAAACATCTTCCGAATTCTCTATCAAAAAAATTACAACAACACACAAGCTGCTGAAATTATTGAAGCAGAAATGGAAGCCACTACCGAGCGCGATGAAATTTTACAATTCATCAAAAACTCGCATAGAGGAATCATGAAAGGATATATTACATCAAATTAAAAACAAAACATGGCAAATACTTCAGATATTCGCAAAGGATTGTGCATTCGTTACAATCATGACATTTACAAAATTGTAGAATTTTTACACGTAAAACCAGGAAAAGGTCCTGCATTCGTTCGTACAAAATTAAAAAGCGTGACGACAGGAAAAGTAATTGATAACACTTTTTCGGCAGGACATAAAATAGACGATGTTCGTGTAGAAACGCATAAATTCCAGTACTTGTACAAAGATACAGATGCGTATCACTTTATGAACACAGAAGATTATACGCAAATCCGATTGCAAGAATCTGCACTAGATGCACCAGATTTACTAAAAGAAGGCGAAATTGTAACGGTATTAATCAATTCGGAAGACAATTTACCGTTGTCAGTAGACATGCCTGCAAGTGTTATTTTAGAAGTAACACATACCGAGCCTGGCGTAAAAGGAAACACAGCAACCAACGCTACCAAACCAGCAACGGTGGAAACTGGCGCACGTGTCAATGTTCCTTTATTCATCAACGAAGGTGACAAAATAAAAATAGAGACAGAAAAAGGTTCCTACATGGAACGTATTAAAGAATAAGTCGTTTAAAAGAGGTTGTTTTAAATCTAAAACGTGTCAAGTCAAACTTGATTTGACTTCACATAACAGTGAAAAATCAGTTTTATGTGATTCTGAATCAAGTTCAGAATGACGTATCTGAAAAATTTTAAAACAAGCTCTTTTTTATGAAAAAACCTAAAAGGCATGAAATTTCCAAGAAAATACACGCTTAAAGAAATCGCTGAAATTATTGACACAACATATGTTGGTGATGAATCATTTCCTGTACTTGGAATGAACGAAATTCACGTCGTAGAAGCTGGGGATATCGTTTTTGTAGATCATCCAAAATACTACGACAAAGCGTTGGAGTCGAAAGCGACGATTGTATTGATTAACAAGGAAGTGGAATGTCCAGAAGGAAAAGCGTTGTTAATCTCAGATGATCCTTTTCGGGATTTTAACAAGTTGACCAAACATTTCAGACCGTTTAGAAACGCGTCTTCATCCATTGCGCCTTCTGCAAACATTGGAGAACGCACGTTGATTCAGCCAAACTGTTTTATTGGAAACAATGTCACTATTGGCGACGATTGTTTAATTCACGCCAACGTGGCAATTTATGACAATACCGTTATAGGAAACAATGTGACCATTCACTCAGGAACGGTTTTAGGAGCAGATGCTTTCTATTACAAAAAACGTCCAGAAGGCTTTGATAAATTGTTATCAGGCGGGCGAGTTGTCATTGAAGACAATGTAGATTTAGGCGCTTCCTGTACGATTGACAAAGGCGTTACAGGCGATACCACCATCAAAGAAGGCACAAAAATTGACAACCAAGTACATGTTGGACATGATACTGTCATTGGAAAAAAATGTTTGATTGCGTCACAAACGGGCATTGCAGGTTGTGTAATCATTGAAGATGAAGTCACTATTTGGGGACAAGTAGGAATTACAAGTGGCATTACCATTGGTGCCAAAACGGTTATTTCGGCACAATCTGGCGTTAGTAAAGGTTTAGAAGGTGGAAAAAGCTATTTTGGAACACCAGCAGACGATTTTAGAAAAAAATACAAAGAAATCGCTTCCATTCGTCAAATACCAGAACTCATCAAACGAATAGAAAAGTTAGAAGAATAGTAATTCGATTAGAGTTTGTCACATTAAAAATTTTTATATACCTGATTGTTAGGTGATTAATATTAGTGTCAAATCGAGCGCAGTCGAGATTCTATAGAACTTTTAGCTTTCCTAGTGGTTCTCGACTGCGCTCGAACTGACAAGAGTTAATTTTTTAGTAGATAATAATTAGTATAATCATTTTTTACGTTAACTCAATTTAGTTTAATAAATCTCTTAAAATACTTTACTAATACTGTAGAAAAAACTATTTTTGTTTAGCCAAAAAACAAATATCACATGAGCGTTTTAGTAAACAAAGATTCAAAAATAATTGTTCAAGGATTTACAGGAAGTGAAGGAACTTTCCATGCAAGTCAAATGATTGAGTACGGAACCAACATAGTTGGTGGTGTAACTCCAGGAAAAGGTGGACAAACACACTTAGATAAACCTGTTTTTAACACCGTTTCTGAAGCTGTTGCGCAAGTAGGAGCTGATACTACAATCATTTTTGTTCCGCCAGCTTTTGCAGCAGATGCCATTATGGAAGCAGCCAATGCTGGAATTAAAGTAATTATCACAATTACGGAAGGAATTCCTGTTGCCGACATGACAAAAGTAGCGGCATACATTAGCGACAAAGACTGTCGTTTGGTAGGTCCTAACTGTCCAGGAGTTATTACGCCAGGAGAAGCAAAAGTAGGAATCATGCCAGGATTTGTTTTCAAAGAAGGAAAAGTAGGAATCGTGTCAAAATCAGGAACGTTAACCTATGAAGCTGCTGACCAAGTAGTAAAACAAGGATTAGGAATTACAACCGCTATTGGAATTGGTGGTGATCCAATTATCGGAACTACTACTAAAGAAGCAGTAGAATTACTCATCAACGATGACGAAACGGAATGTGTAGTAATGATTGGTGAAATTGGTGGACAGTTAGAAGCTGACGCTGCAAAATGGTACAAAGAAAGCGGAAGCAACAAACCAGTAGTTGGTTTCATCGCTGGAGAAACAGCTCCAAAAGGAAGAACGATGGGACATGCAGGAGCTATTGTTGGAGGTGCAGATGATACTGCAGAAGCTAAGAAAAGAATCATGCGCGAGTGTGGAATTCACGTAGTAGATTCGCCAGCAGAAATTGGTAAAAAAGTAGCAGAAGTGATGGCATAACCTCATTTCTATGATATATAAAGCGCATTGTCTAATTATGGATGATGCGTTTTTTTATGCTTATGATTTATGAATTTAAAGAAAAGACTCTTTTTTTTCTGCAAAAAGATTGATAACTTTTGATAGAAAAATTAATTTAAACTATTAAATCATGAAAAAAAGAAATCTTACAAACCTGTCACTAAACAAAAAATCAATTTCCAATCTAGGTCAAGAAAATAGTATAAAAGGAGGAACAAGAAGAACTATTTCTTGTCAACCAGTAGGTATTTGTGGTATTGAAACAGATGATTGTGGAACACAAAATTGCGGTACTCAAGTTGGATGTAATCCTACAAACTCTTGTCCTCAAACAGCCAATTGTCAGCCAAGTATTTCATGCCAGCCAGTAGGTATTTGCTAATTCGGCGGAAAAAAATAAAAAATAGCCTTGTCTTGTAGAAAACTATGTAAAAAACTAACAAACAAATAGTTGTGCTTTGTTTTATTACTTATAATTTATAAAAATGAAGCAATATGGTTTTTAGGCAAGTGTTATGATGCGTACATTTAGATTGTTATTTCGTTGGTAGGTTTTTTTATCAGAGAAATAACAATCATGAAAAAAAGTAGAAGCGAGTTGAGAGACTCGCTTTTTTTCTTTACACGAAATTTCATCATAAATTGTTGATGTGTAGTTACTTTTCTTACTAGAATACAGCTAAAGTGTTGATTCTTAAAATATAGGTTTGTCTTTCAATATATTATATACAAAAAAGTAATATATTGCCATATGCTACATCATAAAAGACAGATGTTAGCGTTTATTAAATAAAATAATCACTCAAAAAATTACAATGAAAAAAATCAATCTGCTACTGTTATTTGTGTTTGCTTGCACACTGTTCAGTTGTAAACAAACAAATGACGGTGTTGAAGCTGCAACACAAAAAGACGCCAATGGCTTTTCGTACGAAATGGTTTCAAACGATCCAACAGGATTGCGTTTGTATACCTTAGACAATGGTTTAAAAGTATATTTAAGCAAAAATACAGACGAGCCTAAAATTCAAACCTATATCGCAGTGCGTGCAGGTTCTACGTATGATCCTAAGGAAGCGACAGGATTAGCACACTACTTAGAGCACATGGTGTTTAAAGGAACTGACGAAATAGGAACGCTCGATTGGGAAAAAGAGAAAGAATATTTAGACCAAATCTCTGACCTTTACGAGCAACACAAAGCTGAAACAGATACAGAGAAAAAGAAAGCATTATATCAAAAAATTGATAGCGTTTCTTTAATCGCGTCAAACTACAGTGTTGCGAATGAATATGATAAAATGACAAGTTCACTTGGTGCAACAGGAACGAACGCGTATACTTCTTTTGAGCGTACAGTGTATACAAATAAAATTCCAGCAAACGAATTAGACAAATGGTTAACGTTGGAAAGTGAGCGTTTTAGCCAATTGGTGTTACGCTTGTTTCACACCGAATTAGAAGCTGTTTTTGAAGAATTCAACAGAGGACAGGACAATGATGGTTGGAAAAGTTACTTTGCTATGTTAGATGGCTTATTTCCAAATCATCCATATGGGCAACAAACAACGATTGGTACTGGAGAGCATTTAAAGAATCCTTCCATGGTGTCAATTCATAACTATTTTGATAAATATTATGTGCCAAACAATATGGCAATGATATTGGTGGGAGATATTGATTTTGAAGAAACTATTCAAAAAGTAGCTAATACTTTTGGGAAACTTGAAAAAGAGAAAGTTACACATCCAACATTACCTAAAGAAGAACCAATTACATCTCCTGTAGTAAAAGAAGTATTTGGACCAACTACTGAAAATATATCTATTGCATTCCGTACGGAAGGTATTAATTCTAAAGATGAAAAATTAGTGACATTGGCAGATATGATTTTAGCCAATGGAAACGCTGGTTTGATTGATTTGAATTTGAACCAACAACAATTAGTACAATATGCAGGAAGTGGAACAAATTTCTTAATTGACTATGGATTTCATAGATTAATTGGATATCCAAAAGCTGGACAAACACTCGACGAAGTGAAAAATCTATTATTAGAACAGATTGAAAAACTCAAAAAAGGAGCGTTTGAAGATTGGATGATTGAAGCCGTTGTAAACGATTTAAAACTAAGTCAAATACGCCAATATGAAAACAGTACAGCTTTGGCTAGTACGTATGTTGATGCGTTTATCCATCAAGAAGATTGGTCGGAAAGACTACAATTCTTAGACGAATTGCGCAACATCACAAAACAAGAATTGGTAGATTTTGCAAACGAATTCTACAAAGACAATTATGTAGTTACCTATAAGCGTAAAGGAGAAGATACGTCTATCGTTAAAGTGGAAAATCCAGGAATTACGCCTGTAAACTTGAACCGTGATAAGAGTTCAACGTATATGCAAGCATTCAATAAAATGGAAGCTGCACCATTGACACCAAAATACGTTGATTTCCAATCTGAAATCAAAGAAACACAACTCACCAACGGCATCAAGGTTTCCTATATTGAAAATCAGCAAAACGACTTGTTCGATTTGAATATCATTTTTGATATGGGAACAGATAATGACAAAAAACTTGGTTTGGGTGTTGGTTACATGGAATATTTAGGAACCGATACATATTCGGCAGAAGAACTAAAGAAAGAATTCTACAAATTAGGAATTGATTACTATGTAAGCACAGGTGCTGAAAAATCGTATGTAGGATTGAGAGGTTTAAAAGAAAATCTATCAGAAGGATTAAAATTATTATCTCATTTATGGAACAACGCGGTGCCAAATCAAGAAGCATATGACAAATATGTAGCGCAGATTTTAAAAGGAAGACAAGACAACAAAACACGAAAAGGCGCTATTTTACAAAGTGGTTTGATGAATTATGCGAAATACGGTGAAAACTCACGTTTGCGTAATATTTTTAGCAGAAGTGAATTGCAAAACATGAATCCGCAAGAATTGGTAGACATTGTAAAAGAATTTAAAAACTACGACCAGCGTATATTCTACTACGGAAAAGATGTAGGAGCTGCAGTTACAGCTTTAAACACACATCACAAAGTAGCAGACGAATTAAAACCATATCCAGATGCTACAGAATACACAGAGCAAGAAACGGGCGGAAATGTATATTTTGTGGATTATGACATGGTACAAGCGGAAATGATGTTTTTAGCAAAAGGAAGTCCGTTCGCACCAGAAAATATGGCAGCTTCTTCGTTATTTAACACCTATTTTGGTGCGGGATTATCTTCCATTGTATTTCAAGAAATCAGAGAATCGAAATCTTTAGCCTATTCAGCATATTCATATTACGCAGAAGCTTCTGACAAGGATGATTCTAACTATGTAATGGCGTATATTGGAACGCAAGCGAACAAAATGGAGCAAGCGGTAGAAGCAATGATGACGTTGATGAACGACATGCCAGAAGCTGAGGAGCAATTCAACGCAGCCAAAGAAGCAACATTGAAAAAACTCGCGGCGCAACGTATCACAAAGTCAAATATCTTTTGGACGTACGAGCGATTACAAAAGCTTGGAATTGACAAAGATCACCGTGAAGAAATGTACAAAGCCATTGAAAACATGACGATTGCAGACTTAAAAGAATTCTTCAACAAAAACATCAAAGGAGAAGAATACAACGTCATGGTTATTGGAAACAAAAAAGACGTAGACATGAAAGCCTTATCCAAGCTTGGTAAAATTCAAGAAATGGACGTAGATTATTTATTTAACTACGAAAAGGCGCAGGATATTAAGCAGTAAATTTGAATTACATACAAACAAAAAGTGCTTCCGATTGGAAGCACTTTTTTTGGTAATAAAAATGAGTATTGATTAATTTTTTACTGATTATGGGTTTCCGTAAAGTATTGACTGTAGCATAATTTATCTTTGAAAATATTAAATCAACAATTAAAATTTAACTATAATATTATGAATATTCAAGCTATAAAACCGGGACCTAAACCAAAAAAGAAAGATGGAACTCTTGATAAAAGAAGAAGAGACAATAAAAATACTCCAGGTAATAAACCTAGCTTAAAACCAAGTAAATCAACAAACAAGTAAAAGGAAGTTTCAAAATGACAAATAAAAGTTGTCTGAAAAACTAATAGCGTCATTCTGAGCTTGACTCAGAATCTCATTAAGTAAAGGCAATCTTATGTGAACTAAAGTAGATTTGGCTTAATGAGTTAAAATTTAAAAAATAAAAACCAAAAAGTGCTTCCAACAGGAAGCACTTTTTATATATACTCAAAAAATAAATTGATACATTTTCAAATTGTCAAATTGACACATTAAAAATCATCCTTTTACCTTCGTTTGCATGTTTGTATTTAAAAATTTAATCATAGAATTATAAAAATCAAAACGGTTTTCTTGGTTTCTAAATCCGTGACCTTCGTTTTCTTTCAGCATATATTCTACCGTTACGCCATTATCACGCAATGCTTTTACCATTTGGTCAGATTCCGCTTGTACCACACGCGGATCGTTCGCTCCTTGCGCAATAAACAACGCCGCTTTAATCTTATCTACATGAAAAACTGGGCTGTTTTGCTTCATCATAATGCTATCTTTCGTGTTTGGATCACCTACCATTTCGTACAACATTTTCTTGTACGGTTCCCAATATGGCGGAATGGTTTCCATAAACGTAAACAAGTTAGAAACGCCCACATAATCCACCGCTGCTGCATATAAATCTGGCGTATTGGTAATTCCTGCTAACGTTGCATAACCACCATAACTTCCACCGTAAATCGCTATGCGGTCTTTGTCGGCAATGCCTTCTTTAATCAACCATTGTACGCCGTCGGTGATATCGTTTTGCATTTCCTGTCCCCATTTTTTAAAGGAACTTTCCCAGAATTTCTTTCCATAACCTGTAGAACCTCTAAAATTCATCTGTAATACGGCAAAACCTCTATTCGCTAAAAATTGTACTTCAGGATTGAATCCCCAATTATCACGCGCCCAAGGTCCACCGTGTGGATTCACCACAACAGGTAAATTTTCAGCTTTTACACCAACTGGCAATGTCAAATATCCGTGAATCGTTAAACCATCTCTAGACGTGTAGGAGATAGGCTTCATACTTGCCATGTGTTCAGAATTGATCCAAGGACTCAAATCTGCCAAATGCTTTAAATTTTCAGTAGCAGTATCATAAAAATAGTATGAACCTCTTGTTTTATCGTTTCCAGCATAAATTAAAAACTTGTCTTCCTCTTTATTGCTAGAAGTGATGTAATATTCATTATCGGCACCAAGTTTCTCTTCCAACATTGCAAATAAATTTTCAGCGTCTTTGTCTAAAAACTTACGGTTCAATTTTGCTCTGGTGTAATTGATAAACGTTGGCACTTCTCGTTTTGGAGAATACGAAATACCATCTACATCAACTTCGGTGTCCATGAAAATTTCTTCAATCTCCTTATTTTCTTTCAAGTCATACTTTACGATAGCAGCTTTGTCTCTTCCCAAGTTAGAAGCAGCATACACGACATCGCCATTATCAAAATCAAAGAATTGTGGCGACAGTGTTTGTTTAAAGTTTGTA
Organism: Kordia sp. TARA_039_SRF; assembly: GCA_006383075.2. Taxonomy (GTDB): domain Bacteria; phylum Bacteroidota; class Bacteroidia; order Flavobacteriales; family Flavobacteriaceae; genus Kordia. Next base: position 214,830 of record SMNH02000004.1, on the reverse strand, counting down.
GTAATAACTTCTTTAAAAGGCTCGTCTTCCGTTGCTCTGTACATAATTGTGTTGTCCACACCATTCGTAACAAATGCCAAACGCAATTTTCCGTCGTGGTCCGTTTGCCAACCTGTAATATTTCCAGGATTTTCATATAACAACTCCATCTCACCCGTATTAATATTCAAGCGATATGGGTCAAATACTTGTGGAATTCGTTTGTTTAGTCCAACAATCAATTCCGCTTCATTATCTTGCAACGCATCAATAATTTGTGCTCTTACACCATCAAACGGCGTTAAATCTTTTTCGTTGCTTCCGTCTTTATTGACAGCAAAAAGATGAAAATTTTCATTTCCGCCCTTATCTCTTACATACACCAAACGATCATTACTTGCCCAAAAATAGCCAGACAAATCACGGTCTTCTACACTTGTCACTCTTTTAACATCGTCACTGCCAATTTTCTGAACATGAATGTTCATACGGTCTTTGTAAGGAGCTAAATAGGATAAAAATTCTCCATTTGGAGACAAACGGAAAGATGTTTTTTCAGAATTTTTAAAGAAATCTTCAACGGAGACTTTTGGTGCGGGTTTCATTTTAGAAAGTTCGGGTTGTTTTTTGGTTTCCTCTTTACAAGCGATAAAAAGCATCACTAAGGAAAAAAGCAGTAGTTTTTTCATGTTTTTATTTTTTGTTTGATTTGTCTCATACGACGAGAAATCAAGGCGGTTGTTACAGGATTTTAGATATTTTTTTGAAATTATTGGAAACTCTTAATTTTTATGATACATTTATAATCTATTCGATATGAATTTATTAGCAGCGATTCCCTTGATAATGACGAATAATCCCAAAATGAAGTATTGCAAACCTAACTATTCTCAGTATATTTGAATTATATAAAATCAACCATTACATACGTATGAAATTACTAGAAGGCAAAACAGCCATCATTACAGGCGCGAGTAGAGGAATAGGAAAAGGAATTGCAGAAGTATTTGCAGCGCACGGAGCCAATGTAGCATTTACATACAGTTCATCTGTAGAAGCTGCAAATGCATTAGAAAAAGAATTAAACGAATTAGGCATCAAAGCCAAAGGATATCAGAGTAACGCAGCCGATTATCAACAAGCACAAGACTTAGCTGCGGAAGTATTAAAAGAGTTTGGCTCGATTGATGTATTGATAAATAACGCAGGAATTACAAAAGACAATTTATTGATGCGTATTTCTGAGGAAGATTTCGACAAAGTAATCGAAGTCAACCTAAAATCAGTGTTCAACATGACGAAAGCTGTGCAACGTACCATGCTAAAACAACGCAAAGGTTCTATCATTAATATGAGTTCTGTGGTTGGAGTGAAAGGAAATGCGGGACAAACCAATTATGCCGCTTCCAAAGCAGGAATTATTGGATTTTCAAAGTCTGTAGCGTTGGAATTAGGGTCTCGAAACATTCGTAGCAATGTCATTGCGCCAGGTTTTATAGAAACTGAAATGACAGGTAAATTACCAGAAGATGTGGTAAAAGGTTGGAGAGAAGCCATTCCACTCAAAAGAGGAGGAACGCCAGAAGATGTTGCCAATGCATGTGTATTCCTTGCCAGCGATTTATCAGCCTATGTTACAGGACAAGTGCTGAACGTAGACGGAGGAATGTTGACATAAAAAAACAACGCCACTAGCATTTTTTAAATGAGTTTAGAATGATTTTAGGCGAATTACATCTTTAAACATAACACTTAACATATACAAGATGAAACAAACTGTAGTAGCAATCGTAGTATGCTTTCTGTCTTTTAGCGCAGTACAAGCACAAAATTGGGAAAAGTACAAAGCGGAAGACTTAGAATTTGTAGCCTACTATCCAAAAGAGCCTAAAAGAACTGTGCAAAAAGTAAAAACTGCTGTGGGCGAATTGGACATGCACATGATTATGTATTCGCCAACTTCTGGAGATGACAACGCGGTATATTCTGTAATTCGCTCCGATTATCCAAAAGAACAATTCAAAGATGCGGATGACGAATACAACAAAACGGTATTGGACGGAGCTGTAAAAGGTGCAGTATCAAATGTAAAAGGCTTTCTGGTTTTTGACCATGAGGTGAAATTTAACGGATATCCTGGCAGAAGTATCAAAATAAAAATGCAAGGCGGTTATATTTATATTAATGCCTATTTGGTTGAAAACTCAATGTTTATAACACAGGTAATTTGCTTAGAAGATAAAGATAGAAATGATAGTATTTACCGTTTTTTAAACTCTTTTGAACTGATAAAAACAAAATAAGCGATTGCAAACAATAACTATCGTATATATCTGTATAGCAGTAGTAATATCGGCGCTTGTCGCGATATTTCATTACTATTACAAAACAAAAAAACGCACTAAAAAATTAGTGCTTTTTTCATTTTTACGTTTTTTAAGTGTGTTTGCATTATTGCTATTAATCATCAATCCGAAATTTAAGCAAACAAGTTATTACACAGAAAAACCGATTTTAACAATTGCCGTCGATAATTCTTCTTCCATTGCAGAATTAGGCTATGATGCGAAAGTAAATGACATTATTACAACGCTTAAAAATTCTCAAGAATTAAACGATAAATTCGAGATTGATTCGTACACATTTTCATCAACGCTACAAGAAAGTGATACGATTGACTTTTCGGGCGCACAAACGAACATTAGCAAAGCGCTCAAAGACCTAAACAAACTATACAAAAACGCGATTGCACCCACAATCCTTATTACAGACGGGAATCAAACCTATGGGAACGATTATCAATTTGTATCATCCAAAATAAAACAACCTATTTTTCCTGTCATTGCAGGCGATACGACCACTTTTGTGGATTTAAAAATTGATCAGCTCAACGCGAATAAATATGCCTACTTAAAAAACAAATTTCCAGTAGAAGTCATCGCGACGTACACTGGAAACGAAACGGTGCAAACAAATTTAGTCTTAACTGCCGATGGAAAACGCGTGGCGAGTCAGACACTTACATTTTCGCCGACAGACAATTCTAAAGTAGTCAATCTCAACATTTCCGCGACTAAAATTGGCGTGCAAACCTTGCGTGCAACGTTAACTCCGTTAGATGACGAAAAAAACACCCAAAACAATGCACGCTATTTCGCGGTGGAAGTCATTGACCAAAAGGTGAAAATTGCCTTAGTTTCCGACATCATTCATCCCGATTTAGGTGCAATCAAGAAAAGTTTGGAAAGCAACGAATTACGTGGTGTTGATATTCTAAAAACAAATGAAGCTTCTGGAAAACTTAATGATTATCAGCTAGTTATTCTCTATCAGCCAACAACGAAGTTTCAAGAAGTGTATGACAATATCAAACGCTTAGAAAAAAACACCTTTACTATTACCGGAACGCAAACCGATTGGTATTTTCTAAACGATGTACAATCCAGTTTTCGAAAAGACGATTTAGCAGAAACGGAAGAAGTACAAGGACAACTCAATCCAAACTATACGAACTTTTTAATAGAAAATATAGATTTTACGGATTATCCGCCATTAGAAAATGCTTTTGGAGAAGTGGAGTTTAATGTCGCGCATGAAATCATTTTGACACAAATCATTTCAGGAGTTTCCACGAATTCGGCTTTATTGGCAACGTATACAGAAGATTCCAAACGTGCGGCGATTTTAGCAGGAGAAAACATTTGGAAATGGCGCGCAAACAGCTTTTTGGCACAAGAAAACTTTGTAGAATTTGACACGTTTCTGGGGAAATTGGTACAATATTTAGTATCCAACAAAAAAAGAGAACGCTTAACAGTAGGCTATGAATCATTCTATTACGGGAATAGAGAAATTCAATTGACAGCACAATATTTCAATCCGTCGTATGAGTTTGATGCAAATGCCAATCTCACCGCAATCATTAAAAATACAGAAACAAGCGAAACGACAACCTATCCCATGTTGCTCAATGTAGGTTTTTATACGGTCGATTTAAACAATTTGCCGCCAGCATCGTACACATTTACGGTTCGCGCAGAAGGGAAAAACATCAGTAAATCAGGTAGTTTCAAGATTTTAGAATTTGACATTGAAAAGCAATTCTTAAACGCAGATACACAGCGTTTAAAAGCAATTGCAACTAAAACTGACGGAAAAGCATTTCACATTGATGACAATCCAGAAAACCTTATAAATATCTTACTAAACGATCAACGCTTCAAAACAATCGAAAAAAGTAACGAAAAGGTCGTATCTTTGATAGATTGGAAATATTTGCTGGCTTTTATAGCGATATTCTTGTCGTTGGAGTGGTTTTTAAGAAAATATTACGGACTTATCTAATTAGAATCTAGATTTAAGAGTCAAGAATATAGAATCATGAGTCAAGACAAATAGACAAAACAACAAACAAATCAACGAATAAACGAATCGACAAACAAAAAAAACAAATAACAAAAAAACTAAAAGAAAAATGGACAAATTACCCAAAATTGGAATTCCCGTATTAATTATCATCATCATAGCAATTATTGCGATAGCAAAATCTGCGGTTACTATTGATGCAGGTCACGCAGCAGTATTATATGAAACGCTAGGGAATGGTGTAGACTCTGAAGAAGAAGCTCTGCGCCCAGGATTTCACCTAATTGCTCCTTGGAATCGCGTGATTGACTATGAAACACGTTTACAAGAAGTACCAGAAACCATGTCAGTATTATCATCAAACGGTTTAGATATTAAATTGGATGCCTCTGTACAATACATGCCAGACATTGACAATCTTGGAAAATTACACAACGAAAAAGGGGAAAGTTATCTAACTCGAGTATTACAACCTGCTGTGCGAAGTGCGGCAAGAAGTGTTGTGGGACGTTACACACCAGAACAATTATACTCAAGCAAACGTGATGCCATTCAAAATGAAATTTTTGAAGAAACGAAGAAAATTGTTGGAGATCAATATATCATTTTAGAAAGAGTTTTAATTCGTGATGTAAAATTACCTCCAACCATCAAGCAGGCGATTGAGCGTAAATTGAAGCAAGAGCAAGAGTCGTTGGAATATGAATTTAGATTGGTAACAGCACAAAAAGAAGCAGAAAAAGTACGTATTGAAGCGCAAGGTAAAGCAGATGCAAACCGAATTTTAAGTGCGTCACTAACGGATAAAATTCTGCAAGACAAAGGAATTGAAGCAACACTAAAAATGTCTGAATCGCCAAACAGCAAAGTTATTGTAATTGGCTCAGGAGATAGCGGATTGCCAATCATTCTGGGAAATCAATAAAAAAACAAAACCATAGTAAAAAAGGGAAACTGGCTTAAAGTTTCCCTTTTTATTTGTAAGTAATTTTAGGTAAGGAGTAAGCTATCATTCAATTAGCTAACTATAATCTTAAATATTTTAAAGTCTAAAAAGCTACTTCTTAGAACTCAATCGTTTACTAAAATCAGTATCGCTACCTTTTTTCAAAACAGAGGCTTGTCCTTTCCAATCATCGCGTTCAATGCGTCCTGGGAAAAAGGAAATCAACTCCGTCACCGTTTGAATATCTTCTGGAGAAAACTTGCTAATCTGCTCAAAAGTATAAATTCCGATAGCGTTCAATTTTTCTTCAATATAAGGACCAACACCTTTAATACGCTTCAAATCATCTTTCTGAGAAGCATCTGCCGCACCAAAACTATCAAAATTCAAAGGTGAATTTTCAGTATCAACTTCGGTTGTAGCATCTGAATCCACTGCTTTTCCTGAACGTTCACGCGTTTTTCTAGCACGAACACCTTTAGAAGGTGCATAATTGGTATTGATAAACTCCTCTTTCTTTTTGGATTTTTCAGCCGCAAGTAACTTTTCAAACTTCCGTTTTGAATTACGTTTTCCAAAAATCCAGCCAATCAAAAAACAACCAAATCCAATAAAGAATACTACAAAATATTCCCAACCAGTTGTCGGCACAAGATTTTCTAAAAATAAAAATGACATAAGTTTAGTTCGTTGGTTTCGTTAGTGTTAGTTCCGTTATATTTTGTCAATTATTAGTAATATTAATTTCAATTCTTCGGTTCAATCGTCTTCCTTCTATTGTAGCATTTGTAGCAATTGGAGCGGTTTCTCCTTTCGACGAAATTGTCAATTTTTCAGCCTCAATACCTTGTGAAACAAAATATTCCATCACGCTATTAGCACGTTTTTTTCCAAACCACATATTGGCTTCTGTTTCTCCGCTACTGTCTGTATGTCCTATAATTTCTACCTTTTTAGTTGGATGTTTTGCCAAATAATTCTTTAACTCAATGGCGTATGCATTCAAGGTATTATCTGGTTTAAATGTTTCTGAACCAAAACCTGCATACAAAATTTTAGAAGCAATTCCTTTATCAATAGCATTCATGCGTTCTTCGGACATTTTTTGATATTCGTAGGCAAATCCTTTTGCATATTGATTATTCGCGCCAAATGTAAAATCTTCTTGTTTTGTTTGAAAAACCACGCGGTCTGTGTTCAGTCCAAAATCAGCTAAGCGCTTTTGAATGCTGTCATTTCGTTCAAGAGCAATGGAGCTACTTTCCGATTTACTAAAAAATGAAGTCACCACCAATTCTTCCTGTTGATGCGAATTTAAATACTCATAATAAGGCTGCAACGGATTCGAAGCAGCGTCAATCAAGGACACGTTTGCCGTATTCTTAGTAATTAAAAATGGTAAAAAAGTAAGTGGTTTTTTTGCAGGAATTTCTTTGATAACCTTTATAGTATCCACAACAGGAGTTGTAGGAACCTCACAAAGGTTTTTTACAGAGCATTCGTAGTAACGAACACCAAAGTAAAGCCATGTACAAAAAAGTACAAAAGCAATCAAAAAATGTTTCATAGGTGGGCTGGCTATTAATGGTTTAAAAGTAGGAATTCATTTTTTCATATCACAATGAAACAGTCAAAAAAATGCTATTAATCGTAAATTTTCGATAAAATGCAGAAAAATAATTTTAAAAAATAGTTGCAAGCAATAAAAATAATTAGTTACATTTGTACCAACAAAAAATAAACATGTCTTTTACACAATTACATCATCATCATTTTCATACTTGCCCTCAAGCGAGCTGTTAATGTATTGAAGTAATTTAAAAAATATATTAAAAACCCGTTTGAGTACATCAAGCGGGTTTTTTAGTGCCCAATTTTTGTATTCGAACGCAATCAAACAACTATGAAAAAGTTAAAAATTGCCATTCAAAAATCGGGACGACTCAACGAAGATTCGCTCAAAATCTTAAAAGACTGCGGAATTTCCATCGATAACGGAAAAGATCAACTCAAAGCCGCCGCACGAAACTTTCCATTAGAAGTATTTTATCTCAGAAACGGAGACATTCCTCAATACCTGCGTGATGGCGTGGTAGATATTGCCATTATTGGCGAAAATGTATTGGTGGAAAAAGGCGAAAACATTACTATTGCTGAAAAATTAGGATTCTCCAAATGCAAAGTCTCACTTGCCATTCCAAAAGGAGAAGCTTACAATTCGGTAAAAGACTTTGAAGGCAAGCGCATCGCGACTTCCTATCCAGAAACCGTAAAAGCATATCTCAACAAAAAAGGTGTCAACGCCGATTTGCACATCATCAATGGTTCTGTAGAAATTGCGCCAAACATCGGACTCGCCGATGCTATTTGTGACATTGTTTCTAGTGGAAGCACGCTTTTCAAAAACAATCTCAAAGAAGTGGAAGTCATGCTCAAAAGTGAAGCGGTATTGGCCGTTTCTCCGAAAATTGACGATACACGAAAAGAAATTCTCCAAAAACTACGCTTTAGAATTCAATCGGTACTCACAGCTCGCGAATCCAAATACATTCTTCTCAACGCGCCAAACGAAAAAATAGAAGCCATCAGTAAAATATTACCCGTACTCAAAAGTCCAACCGTATTGCCACTCGCAGAAAAAGGCTGGAGTTCACTGCACTCGGTGATTAAAAAAGAGGATTTCTGGGAAGTCATCGACGAACTCAAAGCCAATGGAGCCGAAGGAATTTTAGTATGTCCAATCGAAAAAATGGTCTTATAATGAACAAAATATTCAATCCACAACCGAACACTTGGGCAGCTATTTTGGAGCGTCCAACGCAAACTGTTGACGACATCGAAGAAACGGTTTCGCAAATATTCTCTGAAGTCCAAAAAAACGGTGATATCGCCATCAAAAAATACACATCGTTCTTTGACAATGTTCAGTTGGACGATTTTGTTATCAGTCAAGCTGAAATAGACGCTGCAGCAAAAAATGTTTCTGCAAAATTAAAAGACGCCATCGCTCTCGCAAAGGCAAATATTACTTCCTTTCACAAGGTACAAAAAACCGATACAGTTTCGGTAGAAACGACTCAGGGCGTACACTGTTGGCAAGAAAAAAGAGCCATTCAAAAAGTCGGATTGTACATTCCTGGCGGAACAGCTCCTTTGTTTTCTACCATTCTCATGCTTGCAATTCCAGCGAAACTTGCAGGTTGTGAAGAAATTGTATTGTGTACTCCGCCAAACAAAGAAGGCAAAGTAAATCCAGCGATATTATATACAGCGCAACTCTGTGGAATTACTAAAATATATAAAGTAGGCGGTATTCAAGCTGTGGCTGGAATGACCTTTGGAACGGAAACCATTTCGAAAGTGTACAAAATTTTCGGGCCAGGAAATCAATTTGTGACAGTAGCCAAACAATTGGCGACCAAATACGGAGTTGCCATCGACATGCCTGCGGGACCAAGTGAATTGTTGGTAGTTGCCGACGAAAGTGCCAATGCTTCCTTTGTCGCTTCCGACTTATTAAGTCAGGCAGAACACGGAACGGACAGTCAGGTTATCTTAGTAACAACCTCAAAGAACTTTCTCATGGAAGTGGAAACAGCGATAGAAACACAATTGGAAGACTTGCCACGAAAAGAAATCGCGACAAAAGCCATTGACAATTCTAAACTCATTTATGTAGAAAACAATCAAATTGCGCTGGATTTAATCAACGAATACGGTCCAGAACACTTTATTGTCTGCGTTAAAGATGAAGACTTTTACACCACAAACATTCAAAACGCAGGTTCGGTATTTGTGGGGAATTACACGCCAGAAAGTGCAGGCGACTATGCTTCTGGAACCAATCACACGTTGCCTACAAACGGATATGCAAAAAACTATTCAGGTGTCAATTTAGCAAGTTTTCAAAAAAGTGTCACGTTTCAAAAAATTACTCAACAAGGAATTCAAAACATTGGAAACGCTATTGAACTCATGGCGGAAGCAGAAGGTTTGCAAGCACACAAAAACGCAGTAACCTTACGATTAGAAAGTTTAAAATAAAAACGGCTTGTCTTTCCTGCGAAGGCAGGAATCTAATAATTGAAGTAAAAGTCAATAGCGAAAACTAAAAAAATGAACACATTCAACATACAATCTCTCATCAGAGAAAACATCAAAACCCTCAAACCGTATTCTTCGGCAAGAGACGAATACAAAGCTTCCGGAAGCGATATGGTATTTTTGGATGCCAACGAAAATCCGTTTGAAAATGGCGTGAATCGTTATCCCGACCCGAAACAAAAAGAGGTGAAATCAGCGTTGGCAGCAGTCAAAAAGTGCAATCCAGAAAACATGGTCTTAGGAAATGGAAGTGACGAAATTCTCGATTTGATTTTCAGGGCTTTTTGCGAACCTAAACAAGACAACATCATCACATTACCGCCAACTTACGGAATGTACAAAGTATTGGCGGATATCAACAATATTGCTGTAAAAGAAGTGTATTTAACCAACGCATTTCAACCCAATGTAGCTGAAATTTTAAATGTGGCAGACGATAATAGCAAACTACTTTTTCTCTGCTCACCAAACAATCCCACAGGAAACAGTTTTTCTGAGGAAGCAGTAGAAAAATTACTCAAAGAATTTAACGGAATTATAGTGATTGACGAAGCATATATAGACTTTTCTAGTCAAAAAAGTTGGTTGAATAGGCTAGAGGAATTTCCGAACTTAGTCATTACCCAAACGCTGTCAAAAGCGTATGGAATGGCGGGTATTAGGCTCGGAGTCTGTTATGCTTCGCTCACTATTGTGGATGTTTTAAATCGGATAAAACCACCATATAACGTAAATTTGCTCACACAAGAAAAAGCGTTGGAGCGAATTGAAAATCAAGAACGCGTACAACAGGAAATTGACAAAATTCAACGAAACAAGTTGCAACTAGCGGAAGCATTGAAAAATATAGATTTTATTCAAAAAATATTTCCATCAGACGCTAACTTTATTTTGACAAAAGTAGATGATGCAAATGCTCGATATAATCAATTGGTTGACAAAGGAATCGTTATTCGAAACCGTACTACGCAACCGTTATGTGAAAATTGTTTGCGATTTACGGTTGGAACTGATGATGAGAATGAGAAATTGATAAAAACACTTTTATCAATTTCGAAATCCTGAACTTGTTTCAGGAACTTTTTAAATGAAACCAGATGCTTAAATCAAATCAAAAATTTTATTGTTACATTCTTTCAAATAAAAATCGAAGTGTATTATATATTGGATACACTAATAATTTAAAAAGAAGATTGAATGAGCATAAAAAAGGAACTGCTACTTTATTTACGAAAAAGTATAGTGTTTGTGATTTGATTTACTTTGAAGTTTTCGATGATATGAAATTGGCGAAGAGGAGAGAAAAACAATTGAAAAATTGGCATAAAGACTGGAAATGGAATTTAGTTAAAAGTAAAAATGAATTATTAAAAACATTACAAATAAAATAAAAAGATGCTGAAACAAGTTCAGCATTTACTAAAGCTATGAAACGAGTACTATTCATAGATCGTGACGGAACGATCATCAAAGAACCAGCAGACGAGCAGATAGACAGTTTTAAAAAACTTGAATTCTATCCAAAAGCCTTGTCAGCACTGCGAAAAATTGCCAGCGAACTCGATTTTGAATTGGTGATGATTACCAATCAAGATGGTTTGGGAACGGACGTATATCCAGAAGATACCTTTTGGCCAGTCCACAATTTTATCTTACAAACCTTAAAAGGCGAAGGAATTGTGTTTGATAAGATTGTAATCGATAGAACATTCGCCAAAGACAACGCACCAACACGTAAACCGAACACAGGTTTATTAACCGAATATTTTTCGGAAGCCTACGATTTAAAAAACTCGTTTGTCATTGGTGATCGTTTGACGGATATTGAATTGGCGAAAAACTTAGATGCAAAAGGCATTTACATCAACGATGAAACCTTCTTGGGAACGGACGAAATCACGGTAAAACGTTCAGAATTGGATGCTTTTATAGGATTAGAATCGAATGATTGGGATGAAATTTATGCGTATTTAAAAGCCAAAGAACGCACAGCTTCGTTAACGCGAAACACCAACGAAACCAACATTCAAATCGATTTGAACCTTGACGGAACAGGAACATCGAATATTGATACAGGAATTGCTTTTTTCGACCACATGTTGGACCAAATTGCGCGTCACGGACAAATGGATTTAGACATCAAAGTGGATGGTGATTTGGAAGTTGACGAGCATCACACTATTGAAGACACAGCAATTGCTTTGGGAGAAGTATTTGCGAAAGCCTTAGGAAACAAATTAGGAATTGAGCGTTACGGTTTCTGTTTGCCAATGGACGATTGTTTAGCACAAGTCGCGATAGATTTTGGAGGAAGAAACTGGCTCATGTGGGATGCGAAATTCAACCGAGAAATGATTGGAAAAATGCCAACAGAAATGTTTTTCCACTTTTTCAAATCGTTTTCCGACGGCGCCAAAGCAAATCTAAACATCAAAGCCACAGGATTCAATGAGCATCACAAAATTGAGGCAATCTTTAAAGCGTTTGCCAAAGCCATCAAAGCCGCCGTAAAACGCGATGTTGAAAAAATGATTTTACCATCAACCAAAGGAATGCTCTAAAAGTAATGAGTAGTGAGAGATTAGTATTGAGACGTTTCAAAGAAATCTCAATACTCACTACTAAAATCTCAATACTAAGATAAATGAAAACAATCATCATAAATTACGGTGCAGGGAACATCCAAAGTATCAAATTTGCGTTGCAGCGATTGGGTGTAGAAGCCGTGTTGAGTCATGATACTGACGAAATACGAAACGCTGACAAAGTCATATTTCCAGGTGTAGGCGAGGCGAGTAGTGCCATGAGAAAATTGCAAGAAACGCAGTTAGACAAGGTAATTTCGACACTCTCACAACCTGTGTTGGGAATTTGTTTAGGAATGCAATTGATGTGCAATTCATCGGAAGAAGGAAATACGCAGGGTTTGGGCATTTTTGATACGGAAGTGGTGCGTTTTTCCGAAAATGTAAAAGTACCGCAAATCGGTTGGAATACGGTTCAAAATTTAAAAAGTGACTTGTTTAATGGTATTCGCGAAAACGAATATATGTACTTGGTGCACAGCTATTACGCGAAAAAATCAAGTGAAATGATAGCGGAAAGTGAATACGATATTAAGTATGCATCAGCCTTGCAAAAAGATAATTTTTACGGCGTGCAATTTCATCCTGAAAAAAGCAGCAAAGCAGGAAGCAGAATTTTAGAAAACTTTTTGAAGCTTTGATGTTTTAGGAATTAGGGAATAGGCAATAGCAATTAGTTATGTCATGAACTTCAAAGTTGTTCTCGATACAAAATTCTTTCAGAATTCCACTCGAACAGACGTTTGGAGAATGTTATTGAAAGTAAATTTTAGAATCAAGACAAATTAACAAATCGACAAAAAGTAAAGCCTAGAATCAAGAACCAAGAGTTAAGACAAATCGACAAAAAAACAAACGCTTCGACAAGCTCAGCGTAAAAAAAGCGAGTAAAACGAGCAAATCTGAATACTCAATACTAACATCTCAATACTAAAAAAATGCGAATCATCCCAGCTATAGACATCATTGACGGAAAGTGTGTGCGACTGTCCAAAGGTGATTATGATACGAAAAAAATATACAACGAACGTCCATTAGAAGTCGCGAAACAGTTTGAAGACGCGGGCATTAAATACCTACACATGGTCGATTTAGACGGCGCGAAGGCAAAACATATTGTTAATTACAAGATTTTAGAAAAAGTCGCTTCGAAAACCAATTTGCAAATCGATTTTGGTGGCGGATTGAAATCGGATGAAGATTTAAAGATTGCTTTTGAAAGTGGTGCAAAACAAATCACGGGCGGAAGCATTGCGGTAAAAAATCCTAAACTTTTTAGCAATTGGATTCAAAAATACGGTAGTGAACGTATTATTTTGGGCGCAGATGCCAACAATGAAAAAATCGCAATTAGTGGCTGGCAGGAAGAAAGCGAAGAAGAACTCATTCCTTTCATCCAAAAATACCAACAAAAAGGCATCGAATACGTGATTTGCACAGACATCGCCAAAGACGGAATGCTAGAAGGTCCTTCGTTTGAACTCTATGAAAAAATACTAAAAGAATGTAATCAAAATGTCACATCGAACGCAGTTGAGAAGTCTTTGAAACCAATAAAGTTAATAGCTTCTGGCGGAATTTCAACCTTTGACGAATTGCCAAAATTAAAAGTATTAGGCTGCGAAGGCGTTATCATCGGAAAAGCGATTTACGAAAACAAAATATCACTAAAACAACTAGAAGTATTACTGTAACATAAGAAACGTCATTACGAGGAAGTATGACGAAGTAATCTCATAGTAACAGATTGCTTCTCTCCAATCAAGTTGGAGATCGCAAAGACGTAATAAAGACAAAAAAAATGCTCACAAAAAGAATTATTCCTTGTTTAGATATCAAAAACGGACGCACCGTAAAAGGTGTCAATTTTGTCAATCTCCGTGATGCGGGAGATCCTGTGGAATTAGCGAAAATTTACGCCGACGAAGGCGCGGACGAATTGGTGTTTTTAGACATTTCCGCAACGGAAGAACGCAGGAAAACCTTGCAAAAATTAGTCTTAGACGTGGCAGTGCAAGTAGATATTCCATTTACGGTTGGTGGTGGAATTTCCTCTGTAGAAGATGTGGATAGAATGTTGCAAGCGGGCGCGGACAAAGTTTCTATCAACTCTGCCGCTGTAAAACGTCCAGCATTAATCAACGAATTGGCGTCCAAATTTGGAAATCAGTGTATTGTGATTGCGATTGACGCAAAGCAAATTGATGGCGAATGGATGGTGCATTTGGTAGGAGGAAAAGTACCCACAGACATCAAATTGTTCGATTGGGCAAAAGAAGTGGAACAGCGTGGCGCGGGAGAAATTCTATTTACATCCATGAATCACGACGGAACAAAAAATGGTTTTGCTAATGAAGCGTTGGCTACACTTTCAGAAATCGTCAACATCCCGATTATTGCCTCTGGCGGTGCAGGAAATATGGAACACTTTAAAGACACGTTTGTAGAAGGAAAAGCAGATGCTGCTTTGGCTGCAAGCGTATTTCATTTTAAAGAAATTCCAATTCCAGCACTCAAACAATATCTGAAGACAAATGGAATTGATGTGAGAATCTAAAATAATATAGTATTGAGTACTGAGATATTAGTATTTAGATACTATCAAAGAAAATTAAGAGAATTCTAATAAATTTTACAGTAAAATATAAGTATATAAACACATAAAGAGCGAGTTATATCCTAATACTCACTACTAATATCTCAATACTATAATGACTATTAACTTCAACAAAAATAACGACGGATTAGTCCCTGCGATTATTCAAGATAGTGAAACGAAAAACGTGCTGATGCTGGGTTTTATGAATGAAGAAGCCTACAACAAAACGGTGGAAACCAAAAAAGTAACGTTTTTCAGTAGAACCAAGCAACGTTTGTGGACAAAAGGAGAGGAAAGTGGTAACTTTTTAAATCTTGTCAGTATTCAAAACGATTGTGATGAAGATACCTTACTCATCAAAGTGCAACCTGTTGGACCAACGTGTCACAAAGGTTCCGATACGTGTTGGAATGAAGAAAACACGCAAACGTTTGGATTTTTATCACAGTTAGAAAGCACCATTCAAAACCGTAAAGAAAATCAGGAAGATGAAAAAAGTTATGTAGCATCTTTGTTCCGAAAAGGCATTAATAAAATCGCGCAAAAAGTAGGCGAAGAAGCCATAGAAACCGTGATTGAAGCCAAAGATGACAACGACGATTTATTCTTGAACGAAAGTGCGGATTTGTTGTTTCATTACCTAATTCTACTGCAAGCAAAAGGATTTACGTTGAATGATATTGTGAAGGTTTTAAAGAGTCGGGAGAAGTAACTACCCCAAAAACTTCGCACGCTCCTCAGGCGTCGGCATTCTGCAGGTTTCCTTTTGCCCAAACCATTTATAACGGTATTTGGCAACGAAATTATAGACAGCATCATTTAGGAATTTTGGCAACACACGAAAGATTTGCATCAATTTCCAAGCGCCGCCAAATTCGTTTAAAATACGTAACGCCGCTTGCGATTTGTGATAATACGCAACACCAGGTTCATACAAAATCACAGAATCCAATTGTTCGGGATTGAGCTGCAAATGCTTCTGAATTTCCACACCAATGTCTGATTGCAACGATGCAAAACGAAACACATCATTTTTGTCTTTCGCAATGATTTTATCAACAAAACCGTTGCACAAGTTGCAAACTCCGTCAAACAGCACAATCTTTTTATCTTTTGGTAAGGAATCTATCATTTTTAAGTCTTTTCAAACTGTTTTACAAAGATACGATATTGAAATGGTTTTAGGTATTGGGTTTTGGGTATTAGATGTGCAATCTTCAGAAATATTATTCAATTTTAAATGTGTAAGTGTTTTAATATGTGTTTTTTTGTTTTGTTTTTTGAAAGAACGCATTTAAAATTCAACATTCAAAACAACAAACATCCAACACCCAAAAAACTACTTTCCACCCAAAAAGGAACAATCCTTTAAAGACTGCATTCCGTGAAAAGGTACAGGTGTTTTTTGATAATCATATGCTAGGTCTAAATCTTTTGACAAATGATGGTCGTCAACATTCATCACCACATCTTTCATAGTAAATTGACACGGATGTTCGTAACCTGCCGCATGTGTGATTTCGATAAATTCCTTTCGGAAAGTTCTAAAATACTGCGCCAAACGCTCTGATTTTAACGTAGGATCAATCCCGTTTTGCAACCATTTGCTTTGTGTTGCTACACCAGCCGGACAACGATTGGTATGACAAACTTGCGCTTGAATACAACCAATACTCATCATGGCTTCGCGTGCGACATTGATACAATCGACGCCCATAGCAAACGCCATTGCCGCTTTGGCTGGAAAGCCTAATTTTCCACTTCCTATAAAAACAATACGCTCTGTCAATCCTTTTTCTTGAAACAATTTGTACAAATCGGCAAAACCGTATACCCAAGGCAACGATACATGATCGGCAAAACTCGGTGGCGCTGCGCCCGTTCCGCCTTCACCGCCATCTACAGCAATAAAGTCAGGTCCTTTACCTGTTTGTTTCATGATGTTTGCCAATTCTTCCCATTGGTCTAGTTTTCCAATCGCCGCTTTAATTCCGACAGGCAATCCCGTTGCTTCTGCGATGGCTTCTACAAAATCGACCAATTCTGGCACAGTGGAAAATGCTTTATGATTTGGAGGAGATAATACATCTTTTCCAACTTCTACACCGCGAATTTTTGCAATTTCAGGTGTAATCTTTTTTCCAGGCAACACACCACCTTTTCCTGGTTTAGCGCCTTGTGATAACTTTACTTCGATGGCTCTAATGAATGGATTTTCTTCTACCAATTTCACCATTTTCTCCATGGAAAAACCGCCATCTTCCGCACGTACGCCAAAATATCCTGTTCCAAAATGAAAAATGACATCGCCACCGTAACTGTGATACGGCGATAAACCACCTTCGCCTGTGTTGTGATAAGCGTGTGCTAATTTGACACCTTTGTTTAACGATTCTATCGCTTTGGCGGAAAGCGAACCGAAACTCATAGCAGATACATTAATGATTGAAGCTGGACGATACGGACGTTTTCTTTTGTTGAATTCGCCCATGACTTTGGCACAAGGCAAAAATGACGTATCTGTTGCATTTGGATGATTTTCAGGAACTTTGTACGGCATCATGGCGTTGTTGATAAACATGTGATGATGCGCGTAAATATCTCTATCGGTTCCGAAACCTTCATAATTGTTTTGCTTTTTTGCAGAAGCGTAAATCCAGCCGCGCTCGATTCGGTTAAAGGGTAATTCTTCACGATTGTTCGCTACAAAATATTGTCGAATTTCAGGACCAATACTTTCAAACATGTACCGAATGTGTCCCACAATAGGATAATTATGACTAATGGTGTGTTTTCGTTGTAAAATGTCTCTAATGGCGATGATGAGTAATACAATCAAAATCCACATCCACCAAGAAATGTTTCCTAAAAAGTCTAAAACTGCGTCCATAAGGTTTTAGTTATTGAGATAATCTAACGTAAGTTGTACAAAAGTTTTCACGCCAAGCTTCATGCCGCTTTCGTCAATATAAAAGTCTGGCGTATGATGTGAAGTTGCTTCTTGGTCAACAGGTTTTCCACCTAAAAAGAAATACAAGCCTGGCACTTCTTTTTGGAAGAATGAAAAATCTTCCGCACCTGTAATTGCTTTTATTTCGATAACATTTTCATTTCCTGCAACTTTTTGTAAAGATGGAAGCATTTGTGCCGTTAATTTTGGGTCATTATAAGTAATTGGATAACCTTTTTCAATTTCAATGGTAGCTTCCGCTCTGTAGGCTTTGGCAATGGCAGGCACCATTTCTTTCATTCGCTTATTGATAAAGGCTTGCATGTCATAATCGAGTGTACGAATAGTTCCGATAAGTTGCGCTTTTTCAGGAATGATATTGCTTCGCACGCCACTGGTAATTTTTCCAACCGTAATTACAGCGCCTTCTTTGGTCAATTCAGATTCTCTACTGATGATGGTTTGCAATCCGTCAATAATTTTAGCACTTGCCACAATCGGGTCAATACTTGTCCACGGACGCGAACCGTGACTTTGTTTACCTTTTACGTTGATTTCAAAGCTTTGCGAAGCTGCCATAATGCCACCAGGCTTGTAGCTAATAGTTCCAACATCAAATCCTGCGCTGATGTGCAATCCAAAGATAGCATCTACATCAGGGTTTTTTAACACACCTTCTCTCACCATGAGTTCTGCGCCGCCTTCTTCGCCTTTTGGCGCGCCTTCTTCTGCAGGTTGAAATATAAAAACAATCGTTCCTTTTATTTTGTCTTTATGATTGGAGAAAATTTCAGCAACGCCCATTAAAATTGCCGTATGCGTATCATGTCCGCACGCATGCATCACGCCAGTTTCCACGCCGTTAAACGTAGTTCTAACTTTGGATTTAAACGTAACATCGGTACGCTCTGTTACAGGAAGTGCGTCAATATCGGCGCGCAATGCCACCACTTTTCCAGGCAAATCACCTTTTAAAATCCCAACAACTCCCGTATGTGCAACGCCCGTTTTTACTTCCATTCCGAGCGATTGTAAGTGTGCTGCAATTTTTTCAGCAGTTTTAAATTCTCGGTTGGATAGTTCTGGGTTTTCATGGAAATCGCGGCGCCATTCGATGACTTTTGCTTCAATAGCATCAATATCTTTTTCGAGTCCGTGTTGCGCTGTGGCAAAACCAGCAGACAAAAGGAATGTGTAGAAAAGTAGTTTTTTCATTGTAATTGTTATGGTTGGAAATTATAGTATTCTCAAAGATATTCAAATTTTTGATTTTTGCGTCACAATTTCAAATTTGCGGTATTTCAAACTAAAAAAGCTTCCAGTTTCCTGAAAGCTTTTCAATATAAGTGTATGTTTTGCTTTATTTCGCAACAATTTTAAACGTTTTTGAAAAATTAGCTGCTGAAATTTTTACGATGTAAATGTTGTTTCTTGGTAAATCTAAATATTTACTAAACGTTCCGTTGATGGCTACGTTTTTTAAATCAACTACTTTACGACCCAATAGGTTGTAAATTGAAATGTTAGAAGTCGTGTTGATTCCCGAAATTTCTAATCGTCCGCCGTTATAAGTTGTTTGAATTTGCGCTTTCGTTGCGTCACCTACGCTTAACGTACTGCTATTGAGTGTAGCATCTACTAAATCAATGTAGAAATCAACCGTTTGGTTATTTCCGCCGCCGCCAAATTGATTTTGGAATAAAAAGTTGATTCCAAAAATAGTTTCATTTTCTAACGAAGGAAACAATTGTCCTGGCGTAAACGTGATTTCATACGTGTTTGTAGCTGTAGAAGCATCTCCATCCGTTAAATTTAATACAGGTTGCCATGACAAATCGTTAAACGTTCCTGGAACAGCCTGAAAACTTCCACTGCTAGTGTCTAATCCCAAATACATGTGGATAAATGTTTGATTTTCAGTGTAGAAGTTGTTAATAATATCACTGTCTTCAAAACGAACCGTAATTTCGTCGTTAATGGTAGAAGTGGTCGCTGTTATTGTGCTTCCCGCGCCATTGTATCCAGAAATACTAAGTACTTCTTGTGCGTAACTTGCAACCGTTAAAAACAAACATAATAATATCAAGTAATTTTTTCTCATAGATTCAATTTTAGGTAAAATTAAGTTATCTCTAAAATATTTCAAAGGTGAATAGTCTTATTTTCTATAAAAATTACAATAATTACGCCAAAAACCAAAAAGTCTGTATAATCAACATTCCAATTAGTTGTGAAATATTGCTGAATTGTTATTTTTGTCTTTCTCAAAAAACATTCTAATAAAATGTGCGTTCATGATACATTATTTTATGAGCGAATTGCATCTGACAGAAATAAATAAAACATCAATGAAAAAGAACATTCCATTATTTTTACTCCTTTTGGTAAGCTTTGCAAGTTTTGGACAGTCAAAAAAAGACAAAGTATTATTTACAATTGAAGGAGAGCCAACGTATGTTTCCGAATTTTCAAGAGTCTACAAAAAGAATCTTGATATTATTGATAAAAAAGACCAAAAAGAGATTGAAGAATATTTCGATTTATTTCTTGAATATAAGTTGAAACTGAAAGAAGCTGAACAACTAAAGTTAGACGAAAAGGATTCGTATAAGAAAGAATTGGCAGGATATCGAAAACAATTGTCTAGAAATTATCTAACAGATGAACAAGCCACAGAAAAACTGCTAAAAGAAGCGTATGAACGTTTAAAGAAAGAAGTGAAAGCGAGTCATATTTTAATTAAAGTTTCGCAAGATGCTTCGCCAGAAGATACACTGAAAGCATACAACGCTATCATGAAAATTCGTGATACGATTGTAACACACGGTGCTGATTTTGGGCAAATGGCAATGGAGCAATCCGACGATCCTTCTGCGATGGGCAATAAAAATATGAAAGGAAACTTAGGGAATTTGGGCTATTTTTCAGCATTCCGAATGGTTTATCCTTTTGAATCGGCTGCTTTTAATACGAAAGTTGGGCAGGTTTCCATGCCAGTTCGAACCCAGTTTGGATATCACATCATCAAAACAGAAGATATTCGCGATAATGCGGGAGAAATTACAGTAGCACATATTTTATTGTTGGATAAAAAAGAAGGAGAAAACAAGGAAGATCCTGCGCAAAAAATTCAAGATATTTATTCGCAAATACAGTCGGGAGCCGATTTTGGAACATTGGCAAAACGTTTTTCAGACGATAGAAGTTCAGGCGTAAACGAAGGACAATTACCGCGATTTGGTCGTGGGCGATTAAGCTCAAAAGCGTTTGAAGAAGTGGCGTTTTCACTCAAAGAACCAAATGAAATCTCCAAGCCGTTTCAATCGGAATTCGGTTGGCATATTGTCAAATTGATTTCCAAACATTCCATGCGAAGTTTTGAAGAAGAAAAACTGAATTTGGAACGAAAAATCAAGAACGACAAGCGTGCAGGCGTGATTAATTCGTCAGTGTTGAAAAAGATTAAGAAGTTATATGACATCAGCGAAAATGAAGTTGCTAAAAACGATTTCTTTGCAATTGCAGATGGAACGTTCTTTACAAAAAGCTGGCAACTTCCTACTGACGATGCATTTTTAAGCAAAACGTTGTTTCAAATTAACGACACAAAGATTCCATACAGAGAGTTCGCTATATATTTATTAAAAAATAGATCGCGTGTCATGGCGAAAAATCTTGATGCTAAAAGTTTTATCAAACGTACCTATCAAGAGTTTTTCAATAGTAAATTATTGGCTTTTTACGAAAGTGATTTAGAGAACATCAACGAAGAGTTTGCCGCAATTTATGGAGAATACCGTGATGGATTGCTTTTATTTGATTTGATGGAAACAGAAATCTGGGAAAAAGCCAAAACAGATACTATCGGATTGGAAACATTTTTCAACGCGAATAAGGAAAATTACAAATGGAATAAGCGCGTAGAAGGCGTGATTGCTTCATGTTCTAAAGAAGATGCGGCGAAAAAAGTTCAGCAACTTTTAAAAGAAGGAAAATCGTTAGATGATATTAAGGATGCGATTAACAAAGAAGGAACTGTAAACGTAATCTTTTCGCCCGGCGTGTACGAAGAAGGACACCGAAATCTCCCAGAAGATTTTAAATTTTCCAAAGGTGTTTCTGATATTTTTAAAGATGGAACGACCGATTTTACCATCGTTAAAGTAAACGACATATTGCCAGAAAGCTACAAAGAGCTTTCGGAAATCAAAGGAAAAGTCATTAGCGATTATCAAGTATATCTTGAAAAAGAGTGGATAAAAACGCTCAAAGAAAAATACGAAGTCGATATCAACAAACGCACGTATAGAAAACTAAAAAAACTCATTAAGTAATCTCTTTGAAAAAATTAATTGTCATACTAGTTGTTTTTTTGTGCATTTCGTGCGAATATTTTCAATCGACCAATGTTGGCGATCCTGTGGCGAGAGTAGGCGAAAGTTATCTGTATAAAAGTGATATTGAACCATTGCTTTCCGATAATATGTCTGCGCAAGATAGTGCCATTGTTGTCAATAACTATATTGATCGTTGGGCAACGCAGGAATTATTCATACAAGGTGCCAAGTTAAATCTTCCGCAAGAAAAACAAGATGCTTTTGAAGAATTGGTCGAAGAATATCGCAACGATTTATACATTGAAGCGTACAAAGAAGCGTTGGTAAAACAATCGATTGATACTGTTGTAACAGCGTTTGACGAAGCAAAATATTACGATGCTAACAAAGAAAACTTTAAGCTTAATGAAGAATTGCTCAAGTTGCGTTACATCAACATTGCCAAAGACAACTCTAACATAGACAAAATAGCAGAACGGTTCAAGCGTTTTGAGACGGCGGACAAAACAGCGTTGGATTCTCTAGCGATTCAATTCAACAATTACTCACTCAACGATTCCATTTGGGTAAAACAAACACAGATTTTCAACAAAATCCCTGTCATAACCAACGAAAACAAAGAGAAATACTTAAAAAAATCACAATTTTCTCAGATAGAAGATTCATTAGGAGTATATTTGGTGCAAATTGTAGACAAAATAGGTAGGAATGATATTGCGCCACTCGCGTATGTTCGCCCCACAGTTCGACAAATCATTCTCAACAAGCGCAAGCTTGAATTTATCAGAAAATTAGAAAAAGACATCACAAAAGATGCCATTAAGCAAAAACAGTTTGAAACATATAAATAACATGAAGCAAGGTATATTTGTACTGATGCTGCTTGTAGCATTTGGAATGCAAGCACAGGAAAATGATGATGCAACCATGGTTTCTGAAACCATGACAGAAGCAAAAGCACAAGTAAAGGATTCTGTAAACTCAAACACAAAACGTGTAAAAATTGACGGTGTTGCCGCTGTTGTGGGCGATTTCGTCATTTTAGAATCAGATGTAGACAAAACGCTTTTAGATTTTCAGCAGCAAGGAGTAAATATGGAAGGATTTACACGTTGTAAATTGCTTGGAAAATTGATGGAAGATAAGTTGTATGCGCATCATGCCATTCAAGATAGTATTGAAGTTTCTCCAGGTGAAGTGAGCGATCGTGTAAATCAACAAATAGAGTATTTTCGTGAGCAAATTGGCGGAATGGACAAGCTATTGAAGTTTTACGCAATGGAGGATGAATTAACACTTCGCAAGCGTTTAACAGAAATAGTTAAAATAAACATCTTAACGCAGCGTATGCAATCAAAAGTTGTACGCGATGTAGAAATTACGCCAGAGGAAGTGCGTCAGTTTTTTGAAAAAATTCCACAAGAACAACGTCCTGTAATAGGAGTAGAGTTGGAGGTTTCTCAAATCGTTATTGAACCTGAACCATCTGAAGAAGCAGTAGAAAAAGTAGTTGAAAAACTAAAACAAATCAAATCAGAAGTAGAAGCAGGTTCTAGTTTTGGTACGAAAGCCATTTTATACTCGAAAGATAGAGCTTCGGGACGACAAGGAGGTTTAATTCCTATAAACAAAAGAAGTCCGCTAGCAAAAGAATTTAAAGATGTAGCTTTCTCGTTACAATTAGGAGAGATTTCAGATCCGTTTGAAACTGACTTTGGATGGCACATTGTGATGATAGATAAAATCCGTGGACAGGAACGCGATGTGCGACACATTCTACTAATTCCAGAAATAACAAACGAAAAATTAGAAGAAGCACGTAAAGAAATTGATACCTTACGTACGCGTATCATGGATGGTGAATTGACGTTTGAAGAAGCGGCACGTTCATTCTCAGATGACAAAGAAACTCGTAACAATGGAGGGAAATTAATCAATCCAGCAACTTTCGATACACACTTCGAATTGACAAAAATGGATCCTGAGCAATACTCACAAATAGAGCCGTTGAAAGAAGGAGAAATATCCATTCCATTAATTGACGAAACTCGCACAGGACAAAAAAGATTTAAAATACTCAAAGTAACCAATCGTTTTAACGAGCATATTGCAGACTATTCTAAAGATTACATCAAAATCAAAAACTTAGCGCTCAAAGAAAAGCAGTTAAAAGAAGTGCAAAAATGGATTTCACAAAAAATAAAAGACACCTACATCAATGTGAATTCGGACAATCGTGACTGCGAGTTTACAAACAATTGGTTAAAAGAAGAAAAAGAATAATATATGTCAGACGTTGCTGCTATTGAAAATCTTGTGCAAAAACACAAGGAACTCAAAAATGAAATTGCTAAAATAATTGTAGGTCAGGAAGAAGTAATTGATCAAATATTACTCTCTATATTTTCTGGTGGACATGCGTTATTAATCGGTGTTCCCGGATTGGCAAAAACATTAATGGTTAATACCATTGCAACAACGTTAGGGCTCAACTTTAAGCGTATTCAATTTACGCCCGATTTAATGCCGAGTGATATCTTAGGAAGTGAAATTTTGGATGAATCGCGTACGTTCAAATTCATCAAAGGACCTATTTTTGCAAACATTATCTTGGCAGATGAAATCAACCGTACGCCGCCAAAAACACAAGCTGCATTGTTAGAAGCAATGCAAGAACGTGCCGTGACGGTTGCGGGACATCATTACAAGCTTGATTTACCTTACTTTGTATTGGCAACGCAAAACCCAATTGAGCAAGAAGGAACGTATCCGTTACCAGAAGCGCAATTAGACCGTTTTATGTTTGCCATTCGTTTAACTTATCCAACGTTTGACGAAGAAGTGCAAGTGGTTAAAGCAACAACGACTGATGTTGAAACTTCCGTAAAAGCACTATTTTCGGCACAAGAAATCATCAAAATTCAGCAACTCATTCGCAAAATTCCTGTAGCTGACAATGTTATAGAATACGCCGTTCGATTGGTTTCTAAAACACGTCCAAAAGAAGCTAGCGCCATTGACATCGTAAAACAATATGTAGATTGGGGCGCAGGGCCAAGAGCTTCACAAAACCTAATTTTGGCAGCCAAAGCACATGCGGCTATCAACGGAAAATTTTCTCCAGACATTGAAGATGTGCAAGCAGTTGCCATTGGAATTCTATCGCACAGAGTTATTCGAAACTACAAAGCAGAAGCAGAAGGAATTACAATTGAAAAGATTATTGAGAGTTTATTCTAAAACTTTTCTGTTCAAATAAAATCATGTAAAATTCTACAATTTTACGACTATCTAAAAAAACACAGCTTCAAATTATGAATTTCGTAATTTGAAGCTTTTTTTATGTGTAATTTTGAATTTTATCTAACAAAAATAAAAATTCGATAAAAATAATTCACTTAAAATAAAGGTATGCTGTGGATTTTTAAAAATGCATAATATTTCGTAATTTCGCAGGACTTTCAAAACACTAAAAAACAAATATATGGCCTTTGATATTGACATGATAAAAAAGGTTTACGAAACAATAGTGGAACGTGTAGACAAAGCGCGTGAAATTACTGGTAAACCATTAACACTTTCAGAAAAAATATTATATGCTCACTTGTGGGACGGAACACCAAGCAAAGCGTTTGTAAGGGGAAAAGATTATGTAGATTTTGCTCCCGATAGAATCGCTTGTCAAGATGCAACCGCGCAAATGGCATTGTTACAGTTCATGCAAGCTGGAAAAAATAAAGTTGCAGTACCAACCACGGTACATTGTGACCACTTAATTCAAGCAAAAGTTGGTGCAAGTACCGATTTACAATCTGCAATGAACAATAGTAGTGAAGTGTTCAATTTCTTAGAGTCAGTATCAAACAAATACGGAATTGGATTCTGGAAGCCAGGCGCAGGAATCATTCACCAAGTAGTTTTAGAAAACTATGCCTTTCCTGGCGGAATGATGATTGGAACCGATTCACACACCGTAAACGCTGGTGGATTAGGAATGGTAGCTGTCGGAGTTGGTGGAGCAGATGCCGTTGACGTAATGGCTGGAATGCCTTGGGAATTGAAATTTCCTAAATTAATAGGTGTAAAATTAACTGGAAAACTTTCAGGTTGGACTGCGCCAAAAGACGTTATCTTAAAAGTAGCAGGAATTGTTTCTGCTAAAGGAGGAACAGGAGCGATTGTAGAATACTTTGGACCTGGAGCTACAGCAATGTCATGTACCGGAAAAGGAACTATCTGTAACATGGGAGCAGAAATTGGAGCTACCACATCTACGTTTGGATATGACGAATCTATGGAGCGTTACTTACGCGCTACCGATAGAGCAGACGTTGCAGAAGCAGCGAATGAAGTAAAAGATTACTTAACAGGAGATGCAGAAGTATACGCAAATCCTGAGCAATATTTTGACCAAGTTATTGAAATTAACTTATCAGAATTATTACCACACTTAAACGGACCATTTACGCCAGATTTAGCAACGCCAGTAGGAACGATGACGGATAAAGCTGTTGAAAACGAATGGCCATTAGAAGTAGAATGGGGATTAATTGGTTCGTGTACGAATTCATCTTATGAAGATTTATCAAGAGCTGCTTCTATTGCACAACAAGCCTTAGATAAAGGTTTGAAAACAAAAGCGGAATTTGGAATCAATCCAGGTTCAGAGCAAGTTCGTTTTACAGCAGAGCGCGATGGTATTTTAGATGTATTCGAAAAACTAGATGCTAAAATATTTACCAATGCGTGTGGACCGTGTATCGGACAATGGGCGCGTTACAGCGATCCGAAAAATGCTCCGAAAAACAGTATTGTGCATTCGTTCAACAGAAACTTTGCGAAGCGTGCGGACGGAAACCCAAATACACATGCCTTTGTAGCTTCTCCAGAAATTACTGCGGCAATCGCGATATCTGGACGTTTAGACTTCAACCCAATTACAGATACACTAATCAACGAAAACGGTGAAGAAGTAAAACTAGACGAGCCAACAGGATGGGAATTACCACCGAAAGGTTTTGACGTAGAAGACAATGGATACTTAGCGCCAGTAGAAGACGGAAGCGATGTTGTAGTTTCAGTAGCTGATGATTCTGAGCGTTTGCAATTATTAACGCCGTTTGAGCCAATTGGTGATGAAATTACGGGTGCAAAACTCTTAATTAAAGCATTTGGAAAATGTACAACGGATCACATTTCTATGGCAGGACCATGGTTGCGTTTCCGCGGACATTTAGATAATATTGCCAACAACACGTTGATTGGAGCTGTAAATGCATACAACAAAAAGACAAACTTCGTTAAAAACCAATTAACAGGCGAGTACAATGGCGTGCCAGATGTACAACGTGCTTACAAAGCTAAAGGAATCAAAACGATTGTTGTGGGTGACCATAACTACGGAGAAGGTTCTTCGCGTGAGCATGCAGCGATGCAACCAAGACACTTGGGTGTAGCGGCGGTATTGGTAAAATCATTTGCACGTATTCACGAAACCAACCTGAAAAAACAAGGAATGTTAGCGTTGACGTTTGTAAATGAAAATGATTACGATTTGATTCAAGAAGATGATACATTCAACTTCTTAGACTTAGATAAATTTGCACCAGACACGCCATTGACAATTGAAGTGGTACATGCAGACGGAAGCAAAGACATTATCAAAACGAACCATACATACAACCAACCACAAATTGAGTGGTACAATGCAGGTTCTGCTTTAAACTTAATCAAACGACAAAACGCTTCTTAACAAGCGAAACAGTTTTAAATAAAAAATACAAAAGGAAAAGCTCCAAATGCAAAGTTTGGAGCTTTTTTTATAATGATGTTATTTTATAAAGATTAATCATTTACACAATTTACAACCTGAAACTATAATGAATATTATTTTTAGTCGGCATATGTGTATATTGCAATACGATCAATTCCAGATTCGGCATTTCTACCTAAAATAAAAATAGGTCTATTTGATGCATCCTTAATTATTTTTGTGATTTCAACATCTTGATTGGCATGTTGTGAATTGATCATTGTCTTCGGAATTTTACCCATCAATCGTAAATTAAAAGCTATTTCGAGCGCTAATCTTTCTTGAGAATGATGCATAATCCAGGGCAGGTAAAAATCCTCATTATGATAATCTGAAACTTCATAAAATGTAAAACCGTTCGACGTTTTTTGCTTTCTTATGAAATCATTTCCGCTATATTGATAGGTATATGAACTTTCTGCAACTTCAGCGCCTGAATTGTCTCTGTAAAAAGTTTTGGTTAATTTATTTCCACTAAAATTTACTTCATGAACAGATCCAGTGGAAGAGGCCCAACCATTACTTTCGTCAAAAATAATACTATTACCAGTAACGGTTATTGGATTATCATTGATAGAAATTATATTTCCATTGTCGTCTCTTTGTATAGTTCCTCCAAAATCATATCGCCAAGAAGCAATTTGATTTGTTCCAATTTTATAATTACTTACCAAGCCATTGCTATCATATTCTATATGGCAAACTTCATCAAAATCGTAATCAGAAAGTTGAGTTATAGTTGTAATTAAATTTTGAACATAGGTATCATCATCTAATTGATTTATATCATAACTAATTCCTTGATTCATTACTAATTCAAAGGAGTTTATCAGGTAAATATCAGAAACTTTTAAAAAGTTAGATACTTGCACAACAGTATCGGAATCATCAGAGTTAGTACAAGAAAATAGAATTGAAATTAAAATTAGGAGACTTGTTCTTTTTATTGACATGTAAAAGAGTTTAAAATATTGAAAATTATTGTTTAAAGAGTATATAATACATATATGCAAACTTACAAATTATGATGAAATTACTTGATGATTTCTTTCTCTATTGAGAATGAAAAATAAATCTTGCAATTCATATATGAAACTATCATGCTTTAATAGTGTAAGAGAGGTTTTACTCTATTTTTATTAGAAAGCCTAGAACTGTAAAGATTCAAGGTTTTCATGACATATATTTCGAATTATTTCACTTTTAGCACTAAAAATATTCACTAGCTTTTGCGAATGCGAGCTATAATTAAGAAATTTACAGCTTAAACTTGAATTCTTTGAGAGTCACGTTATCCTTTTCCCTAGAAAATACCTCTAAAATAAAGCAGCAACTGTTGTTGTGGAGTCAGCAATTTCATGAAGTTGTTTGGCTGGATTCCAATCACTATCAAGCAAATTACAGTAACTATGATGCCATTTTAGCCGTAGATGCGTTGACGATTTTGCAAACTGATACACAAAACGCTTTTCAAAAACTAGAAGAATACCAAAAAACGACCAATGATTGGATTTTTGGCTATCTCTCGTACGATTTGAAGAATGCTGTTGAAGATTTAAAATCTGAAAATTTTGATGGTTTACAGTTTCCTGAATTGTATTTCATGCAACCAAAAAAGCTGTTCTTCTTAAAAGGAAACACGTTGGAAGTTAGTTATTTATCTTTTGTGGAAGATGAATTACAGGAAGATGTGTTCGCTATCATGAATACAAAAATTGATGCTGAAATTTTTACACATTCACATTCCAATAAAGAACATCGCCCAAAAATAAAACTCCGAATTCACAAAGATGAATATCATGAAAAAGTCAACAAACTTTTAGCACATATTCATCGCGGCGATATTTATGAAGCCAATTTTTGTCAAGAATTCTACGCAGAAAATGCAGAAATTGATCCGCTATCAACCTACACGCACTTAAACGCAATTTCAAAACCTCCTTTTGCGACTTACATGCGATTGAATGACAAATACATTCTATCAGCTTCGCCAGAAAGATACCTTAAAAAAGAAGGTACAAAAGTCATTTCGCAACCTATCAAAGGAACGGCTAAACGCAGTGATGACGCTGAATTAGACGCCCAAATGGCAGAAAATTTACGCACCGACGAAAAAGAACGTGCCGAAAACATCATGATTGTCGATTTGGTACGCAATGATTTATCAAAAACAGGCGTCAAAGGAAGTGTGAATGTTGAAGAACTGTGCAAAATCTACACGTTTGACCAAGTGCATCAAATGATTTCTACAGTGGTTTCGGAAGTCACAGAAACCCAAAATCCGATTGAAATTTTAGAAACAACCTTTCCAATGGGAAGCATGACAGGCGCACCAAAAATTTCTGCCATGAACATCATAGAAAACTTGGAAGAAACCAAACGTGGTATCTATTCGGGAGCGATTGGTTATTTTACACCAACCAACGATTTTGATTTCAACGTCGTTATTCGAACTATTTTATACAACCGCACCAAAAAATACGTTTCCTATTCGGTTGGCGGCGCGATTACGGCAAAATCCATTCCTGAAAAAGAATACGAAGAGTGTTTGTTAAAGGCAAAAGCCATGCGCGAAGCATTGGAATAAGCATCAAAACTACACACGACTTTACAAGATTTCTAAGTCGTTTTATTTGATAATTCTGCTATTTACTTATCTTTGGAAACGTTAACAATGATAAGGGTTTTACTCTGTTTAATCTATTCGTTTGCTAGAGAAATTAGAAACACATATTACCACCAATTTGTCTTTTTTAAAGAAGGCAAAATTGCTAATCGCGATTAGTGGCGGATTGGATAGTGTAGTGCTTTCAAAATTGTTGCACGAATTAAACTATTCGCTGGCGTTTGCACATTGCAATTTTCAACTTCGCGATAATGAAAGTGATGATGATGAAATTTTTGTCAAAGAACTTGGTGACAAATTGAATGTGAACGTGCATACAAAAAAGTTTGAAACAGAAGCGTTCGCAAATCGTGAGAAAATGTCCATTCAAATGGCAGCTCGGAAGTTGCGTTATGAGTGGTTTCAGGAGTTGACAACCACTTTTCAATACGATTATATTTTAACGGCACATCACAAAGATGATGCGTTGGAAACGTTTATTATCAATCTGTCGCGTGGCACGGGAATTGAAGGTTTGACAGGAATTCCTGAACGAAACGGAAACATTGTTCGTCCACTGTTATCGTTTACACGAGAAGAAATTCAAGCGTATGCGAAACAACAGCAATTGCAATGGCGAGAAGACAGTAGCAATGCTTCCACAAAATACCTTCGCAATAAAATACGACATGAAATTGTACCGTTATTACAAGAATTGCATCCAACATTTATGGACAATTTTGAAGCGACACAAGAACATTTACGTGGAAGTAATACTATCATTCAAGATTATATTCAGCAACTAAAAGCGCAATTGCTGGAAAAAGTTGCCGATGGTCACTATCAAATAGAAATTGCAGCAATTGAACAATTGTCCAATCCGAAAGCGTATCTGTATGAGTTATTAAAAGAATTCGGATTTCACCATTGGGAAGATGTATCTGATATGTTATCTGCGCAAAGTGGAAAACAGCTATTTTCAGCAAATTACCGACTTATCAAAGACAGAACACATTTGCTCATTCAGAAGCAAACAAAAAATAGTGAACACACCACAGAAATATATATAACAAAAACATCCACAAAACTAAAAACACCTATTCAGCTGCACGTTGAAGAAGTATCGCATGTTACCAACACTGGGAAAAACATTTTATATGTTGATAAAGAGTTGTTAAAATTTCCGCTAATCGTAAGAAAATGGAAAAATGGAGACTATTTTTATCCATTGGGAATGCGAGGGAAAAAGAAAGTAAGCAAATACTTCAAAGATGAAAAGTACTCGTTGATTGACAAAGAAAATCAATGGTTGCTGTGCAGCGGTGAAAATATTGTATGGATTATTGGAAAACGCTCCGACAATCGATACAAAATAACCCAACCAACTAACACTATT
Organism: Kordia sp. TARA_039_SRF; assembly: GCA_006383075.2. Lineage (GTDB taxonomy): Bacteria > Bacteroidota > Bacteroidia > Flavobacteriales > Flavobacteriaceae > Kordia. The sequence continues at coordinate 183,152 of SMNH02000004.1, read as the reverse complement.
ATTAAGCTAACATTGCATTGAAATTCAATAAATTTCAATTGACAATTACGAAACAACTATTACTAAAATGAAAAAACTAATTACGCTCCTGTTTTTATATGTGGCAAGTTTTAGCTTGCATGCGCAAATGGTAAATCCGGTATCATGGACGACAGAAATTGAACGTGTTTCCGACACCGAATACAATTTGATTTACAAAGCTGACATTCAACCAAAGTGGCATTTGTATTCGCAATTTTTAAAAGGTAACACAGGATATCCAACAGTATTTACATACGATTCTGTACAACAAATTTCAGATTTTAAACTCGTAGGAAAAACAGCGGAAAGTAAATCCGTAACGAAATTTGACAAAGTTTTTCAAGCAGAATTGACGTATTTTGAAGACACAGCAACCTTTACACAAAAAATTGAACTTATCAATCCAGACGTAAAAACCATTACTTCTAGCATAGATTATCAAACCTGTGACGATGAAAAGTGTGTATTGGGCAATAAAGAATTCAGTTTTACAGTTCCTCAAAAAACTGCAGAAACTGCAGCAGTTTCTCAAAATGCTTTCCAAAACGAGCAGCCAAAAATATTTGATCCTGTGCAATGGATAGGAAGCGTTAAAAAGCTTTCAGACGACGAATACGAATTGGTAATGAAAGCTACTATTGAGCCAAAATGGCACTTATACTCGCAGCGTAGTTATGGTGATGACGGTCCTTTTCCAACAGAGTTTTCTTTTGCGGATGCAGGCAATACCTATGAAACCGTTGGAAAAGTAACAGAATCAGAAACCAAAGAAGTCTTTGATAAAGTATTTGGAAAAAACATTTCCTTTTATGAAAACGAAGCAACATTTACTCAAAAAATCAAGGTAACAGATAAAAACACCAAAATTGTTACGGTGGAAGTAGTGTTTATGGTCTGTGATGATGAAAAGTGTTTGCCGCCGACGGCGAAGGAGATAAAGTTTTCACTGGACAATTCGGCTATAACCGCATCAAAATCAGATTGTGAACTAACAGAGAAAGACATACGACTTTCCAAAGAATTGGATTTAGGGATTGAAGGAGATTTTTCAACACCTGAAAAAAGTTATTTACTCATATTTTTATTAGGTCTTCTAGGTGGTTTCATTGCATTGCTGACTCCATGTGTTTTTCCAATGATACCTTTAACGGTTTCTTTCTTTATTAAAAGTGCTACAAATTCACAAAAAGGCTTGGCAAACTCAATTCTCTATGGATTTTTTATATTTTTAATCTACTTTTTACTGAGTTTACCTTTTCACTTGATAGATTCTCTTGATTCCGAAATTTTAAATACGATTTCAACAAATATCACTTTAAACATCATATTCTTTGCAATTTTTATTGTATTCTCCATCTCTTTCTTTGGATACTTTGAATTAACCTTGCCGTCTTCATGGAGTACAAAGTTAGATAGCAAAGCAAGTGCGATTGGAGGTGTTGTGGGAGTCTTCTTTATGGCATTAGTTTTAGCCATCGTATCATTTTCATGCACTGGACCAATATTGGGAGGACTACTTGGAAGTACAGCATTATCTGGTGGTGACACCGCTATGAAGCTTACTATGGGTATGAGTGGCTTTGGACTTGCATTGGCGTTGCCATTTACATTATTTGCAATGTTTCCTAAGTGGTTAGATTCTCTTCCAAAATCTGGAGGTTGGTTAAATACGGTTAAAGTAGTACTTGGTTTTATTGAGTTAGCATTGGCACTTAAATTTTTATCAAATGCAGACTTAGTAGGACATTGGGGTGTTTTAAAGCGTGAAATATTTATTGGAATTTGGATAATATTAAGTGCAGGATTGGCATTATACTTATTTGGCTTGATTAAATTCCCTCATGACAGTCCTATCAAAAAATTAAACAAATGGCGTATTGGATTGGGTATTTTGGTTGCAGCATTTACTATTTATCTGATTCCTGGTGTGACGAATTCAAAATACGCGAACTTAAAACTAATCAGTGGTTTTCCACCACCGCTTTTTTACAGTGTTTACGAAAAGGATAAAGCTGTAGTTGACGAAGGCTACTCTGATTGTCCGCTCGGTTTGCCATGTTATAAAGACCTTCAAGAAGGAATAGCAGCAGCAAAAGCAGAAAACAAACCTATAATGCTAGACTTTACAGGTTGGGCTTGTGTTAACTGCAGAAAAATGGAAGAGCAGGTGTGGAGTGAGCCAGAAATATTCAATCTTTTAAATGATAATTACATCATTATTTCCTTATATGTAGATGATAGAAAACAATTACCAAAAGATAAACAATTCAAGTTTGATAAGGGAAATTGTAATATAAAGAAGATAAAAACCTATGGTAATAAATGGGCAACGCTACAAACTTTGAATTTTAAAAATAATTCACAGCCATTTTATGTATTGCTATCACCAGATATGAAACTGCTTAACAATCCAGTAGGATATACGCCAGACGAGGCAGAATATGGAAAATGGCTGCAAGAAGGCATTGATAAATTCAAAGCAAAACAATAATCAATCTAAAAAAGATGATAAAAAAACTCATAAAAAGTAGTATCTGCTTGTTCGTATTTATAGCTTTGAGTTCGTGCGAAGGCAAACAAAAAGAAGCTGTAAAAACCTATTCGAAAACTGAAATTGCAGAACATTCCAAACGCTTGAACGATTGGTTTCAAGAACAATTTCAGCAAGACTTGAAAAATTCTCCGCAAATGCAAACTCGTATCGGAGACAAAACCGATTACGGCAAATGGGATGATACTTCGGCAGCAGCAGCAGCAACGAAATTGCAAATCGCAAAAGACCGTTTGCAATGGTTAAATGATACTATTGATGAAGCCGCGTTGAATGCTTCTACAGCATTGAGTTTGAAACTTTACAAACAACAACTCACCAATCACATAGAGGATTATCAATACAGATTGTATTACTACCCGTTGAATCAAATGCACGGAATGCAAGCGGAAATTCCAGCATTTCTTATCAACATGCATCAAATTAGCAATAAAAGTGATGCAGAAGCGTATATTTCACGTTTAAACGGTTTAAAAACCTTATTCGCACAAATAGAAGAAACGCTGAAAGAACAAGAAGCAGCAGGCATTATGCCACCAAAATTTGTGTTTACGCATGTTATCAATGATTGTGAAAACATCATCAAAGGAAAACCATTTGATAATAGCGATAAAAGCAGCACACTTTGGAACGATTTCATTACTAAAATCAATGCTATAGCGTTAGAAAAAGGAGCGCATGAAAAGTTGAAAAAAGCTGCTAAAGACGCGTTATTAAATTCGGTAGAACCAGCGTATGCTTCGCTAATTTCCTTACTAAAAGAGCAAAAATCGCGCGCCACAACGGAAGATGGCGTATGGAAATTCCCAAAAGGAACTGAATTTTATAAGCTAGCATTGCAACGTACGACGACTACCGATATGACTTCGGATGAAATTCACGAACTTGGACTTCAAGAAGTCGCTCGAATTCACAACGAAATGGAGAAAATAAAGGAAAAAGTCGGTTTTAAAGGCTCTTTACAGGAATTCTTTGTTTTTATGAAAAATGACGCGCAATTCTATTATCCTGCGACTGCTGCAGGCAGAAAAGCGTATATGGACAAAGCAACGATAATTATTGACTCCATGAAATCGCGTTTGGACGAATTATTCATCACAAAACCAAAAGCGGATATTCAGGTAAAAGCCGTAGAAGCATTTCGTGAAAAGTCTGCAGGAAAAGCGTTTTATCAGCAGCCAGCACTCGACGGTTCACGACCTGGAACCTATTATGCAAACATGTATCGAATGGAAGCGATGCCAAGTTATCAAATGGAAGCCTTGGCGTATCATGAAGGTATTCCGGGACATCACATGCAAATTGCTATTGCGCAAGAATTGAAAAATGTTCCTATGTTCAGAAAAATAGGAGGCTATACGGCATACGTAGAAGGTTGGGGATTGTACTCAGAACTCATTCCAAAAGAAATGGGCTTTTACAGTGATCCGTATTCAGATTTCGGACGTTTGGCAATGGAATTATGGCGTGCTTGTCGATTGGTAGTGGATACGGGAATTCACACAAAAAAATGGACACGCGAAGAAGGAATCGAGTACTATACATCGAATACTCCAAATGCGGAATCGGATGCAATTAAAATGGTTGAAAGGCATATTGTAATGCCGAGTCAGGCAACAGCCTATAAAGTAGGAATGAATAAAATTGTTGACTTACGAAATCACGCAAAAAAAGAGCTAGGAGACAAGTTTGACGTGCGTGAATTTCACGAAGTCGTTCTCAGCAATGGCGCCGTTCCGCTCAATGTTTTAAGCGATTTGGTAGACGAATGGATTGCTATTAAAAAATAGTTCAATCTTCATACAAAATAATAACAAACGAGTGCTAATAAGTGCTCGTTTTTTTATTTCACTTCCGTGAGATTTGGAAATCGCTTCAGAGCAAAATCAGATATCTATAGGAACATTATATAACATAAAAGCCATTCTCTTTGTTTTCGTACGGTTTGAAGCAACTCGGAACGTATAAAATTAGATGCTACTAAGAAACAAATAATTAAAAGCGCATAAAAAAGCCGTTTCAACAGAAACGGCTTTCAAATATTGTATAATCAAGAATTTACTTGATGACAACTTTTTCAGTTACTGTAGTTGTATCAGAATTCATTTGAACAAAATAAACTCCAGTTCCTAAATTTAGCTGAATATCTTTACTTTGTCTAATTCCACCAAACTCGTATGTTTTAAGTGTACGACCATTAAGGTCAGATACAATAACACTTTGTAATGGGATTCCTGGATTCTTAATCGTAAAATTTCCATTAGAAGGATTCGGGAATACTACAAACGATTTAGGGTCATTTGTACCAAAAACTTCACTTGAAAGTGTAGTACAAGAAATTGCTCCACAGGCAGGTTGATCAAACGGTGTAGAGTTATTTGTGTTCCAATTTGCAGGATCATGAATAGCTGCTCTTAATACATTAACGTCATCATCTTCTAAATCAGTACAATTATAAACTGCATTATCTACTTCAGGGTCAATAGCGATTGATGTATTAGGGTTCGATGCAAAGATAGCTGGTTGAGCCGAAGTAGTAGAACTTGTAGCATCTGGATCCCAACCACCGTTCATGTGAATAGCTGCAATAAAACCTGACTCGTTTCCTGCACTTGGTGTGTTGGCAGGATCATATGCAAAAATTTGATCACCACCAGTAGCAAAATTTAAACCAGAACCAGTTAAAATACCAGCACTCATTCCTCCATCATCTTCAATAGCAACAAACGGAAGTCTAGCAATTGAAATTTGAGTTCCACAATTCAACGGCGCCGTAAATTCTAAGGTGCAAGTATTTTCTCCTGTGCGGAACCCACCAGCAGCTAGCCAACCATTTTCAGTAAAACTGATTTGTTCACCCGCTACGACATCTCTAAGCAGTACAAATGTAAATTCATCTTCTTCACCCCCAGGATTTCCAGAATTATCTCCTTGATATCCAGTAAAGGCAATATCGCCTAAAGCCCATTGGGCGTAAGTTATTTGTGTAAAGAAAGCCAAAAATAAGGCTATAAAAAGTAATTTTTTATTCATAATTGAGTAGTTTATTTTTCTCGCAAAGTACGAAAAAAAGTTTGCATTAAGATATTATTTACAATATCTTAATGCAATTAAAATTAACTTCTAGAAGGAAAAACTCCTTGTAAAGCTATAATATAATTAATACCTAAAAATGGATTTCTAATATTAAAAGCTTGACCATTACCGCTTGATGCACTATTAACAGCCCCAGAAATAGGAGCTAGAGAAGGTGCTAAGTTAGTATCTGCAGCACTTGAAGCAGCATATAACTTATCAATACCAGTTGCAAGAACATTATTTTCTGCCTCGTCACTAGTACCCTCGTCTGATGACGCAGGAATACTTACAGAAGCATTAACAGTTCCTCCCGAAAGATTTACTGTGTGAAAGTGGTTTGGTAATTCCATTAAAGTAAGAGTTTTTGTTTCAATACCACCTCTCTGACCTAATTTGATATCGGAAAGACCTGGACCATGACCTTGTTGAATAGGACTTCTTCCTCGTAAATCTGGAAGAGCGAAAGTTGTTCTTCCGTCTCCACCGTAGGTAGTTCCTAAGAGAGAAAATAACGCTTGGTTTTGTGATATAGGTAACAATTGACCTTCACAAAGCGCCCATCCTCTTGGAGCAAAATTTCCAGCAAACATCACTATTTGCGCTAAAAATGGATTCATAATATATTGTTTTAATGTTAATTAATTCGATTTTGCTGCTAACGTTGCTTAGCTTCTAGATGGGTATACTCCAACCATAGCAATGATAAAGTTGATTCCCTCAAAAGGATTTCTTATATAGAAAGATTGATTACCTCCTGTTGCTAAACTATTGACTGACCCAGATAAAGGAGCCTGAGAAGGTGCCAAATTAGTATCTGCGGCACTTGAAGAAGCATATAATTTATCAATACCTGTGGCAAGAACATTATTTTCAGCTTCATCACTAGTACCTTCATCTGATGAGGCTGGAATACTAACAGCAGCGTTTACACTTCCCCCAGAAAAAGTTACATTATGAGAGTGATTTGGCATTTCTAAAACATTCAACGTATGGTATTCAGCACCGCCTCTTTGTCCTAGTTTTATGGTAGATAATCCAGGTCCTGTTCCTGGCTGAATAGCTGTTCTACCTCGTAAATCAGGTAAAGCAAATGTAGTTCTACCATCTCCGCCATAGGTTGTCCCTAAAATAGAAAACAACGCTGAGTGCGATGAGATAGCTAATAATTGTCCCTGACAAAATGCCCAACCGCGTGGTGCAAAATTTCCTCCGAACATAACAATTTCTCCGATAAATGGATCCATAATAATATAGTTTATAAGGTTAAAAGAATAAAGATAGCATTTTTTATTTAATGCCAATGTCTCAAAAATATAAGTAATGCGTCAATATCATCATGGGCTTATTACTTAAAATTAAAATCAGGTAGAAATACGTAATTCTATATAAAAAGAAAATATTTGACGTAAGTCATGGAATGTAAAAAGATATATTTTACTATTTTTAAGCCAAACTAACTACTAAAATTTAACTATTATGGTAAACACTATTTGTCTACAAAAAGCAGTCGATTGGACTACAGCATGGAGAGCCCAAGGCGGGACTTTTACAGATCATGAAGATTTGAAAGGTTTTTTAATTCCATTAGCAGATTTAAAAGAAGTTATTGCAGAACCTGGCGTTGCAAATATTAGAGCATATATTGGAGTTGACGATACTGACGGACATCAACCACATTTAGTAATTGTTGGCGTAAACGCAGAAGGAGAAGATATTATCTACAAGGCAGCTGGTGAAGGTTGTGAGGATAGCGATGGTTCTGTAAATACAGGATTGTATGACTTTTCACAACCATGTCCAACTACGTGTGATACAAGCAGTCCATTGTATGGATTAAAGAAATAATAATTCTAAAAAAGTAATAGCGCTATTCAAGATATTCTAGCATATACAGGATATTTGATATTGTTATTAAATATCATACTTTTTTTTAGCACTTATTCTTCAAATGGAGTAAGTGCTAAACTGTTTTCATGGTACTTGTTAGGAATGGGAATCATTCAAGTAGCTACTTTTTGGTTATGGTATAATAGTGTGAATAATTTACATCTCACACATTACTATCTCATAACGCAATTTATATTGTTAAGTTTCTTTTATCATTCATTGTTTAAAAGCAAAGCACAAAAGCTATTGGTTGCTATCATTTTAGTTTCTGTGATTGTATTACTGACTATTCAATCGTATTTGATGCCGCAATTGTTGTATCGATTCAATTTGACAGAAATCCTATTAACATCATTAACCATAGTTTTTTACAGTATTATTCATTTTTACAATTCGTTGAGTGAAGTCAAAAAATTCACCTATATCAATTCGGGAATTTTTATCTACGTATTGAGTAGTACGCTGATTTTTTGTTCAGGAAATATCATGACAGAACTCGATCCGTCAATCAATCATTTGGTTTGGTTTATGAATGTAGTGCTATATTTGGTATATCAAATCCTAATTTCCATAGAATGGTTTCGTAATTTTAAGAAAAAATAACCTAACATTAGATAATGGACGAACTTTTTTCAGGAGATACTAAATTTATAACAATAGTTATTTTGGGCGCTATACTGATGTTGGTGATGGCGTTGACGTTAATTTTGTTTTTTTACTTATCGCGAAAAAAAATCATCCAAAAAGAATTAGAGAAAAAAACACTAGAGCTCAATCATCAAAAGGAAATGCTCAAAGCAACGATTGTAGCGCAAGAAGCAGAACGCAATCGAATTGCACAAGATTTACACGATGCTATTAGCGCAAAATTAAATGTAGTGTCGCTGAGCGCGAATTTTCTCTTGGAGGAAGAAAATGTGACTCCACAAGAAACAGAAGAAATCATTCATCACATGCTGAAAGTGACGAATAAAACGATTGAAAGTTCTCGTAAAATTGCACATAACTTATTACCGCCAATTCTTGAAAAGTTCGGACTTGGTGCAGCTTTGGAAGAATTGTGTGACGAATTTAACAATAGCAAAAAAGTAACTGTTTGTTATAAAATTGACTATGAAGCTGGGCGACTTTCTCAAGATAATGAACTGCATGTGTTCAGAATAGTACAAGAACTCATGAACAATTCTATGCGACACGGAAAGGCAAAAGGCATCGAATTAAATTTCAATCCTACTAAAGAAAACTTATTTTTACATTACAAAGATGACGGATTAGGGTTTGATGTTGAAAAAATAGGCGTTCAAAAAGGACTTGGACTGCGAAATATTGAAAGTAGGGTTTCTTTGCTACAAGGGGAAATCAGCTATCGCAGCGAAAAACAAAAAGGAGTAGAAGTAGAAATTACCATATAAATCACAACACCATGGATACACCAATCATAAAAATAGCCATTGCAGACGATGAAGCATTGTTTAGAGCAGGAATGTCGTTCATACTCACGCGTGTAAAAAACTTTGAAATCATCTTTGAAGCAGAAAATGGTACGGATTTGCTCGAAAAACTAAAAATAGCACCCGAAAAACCAGATGTGATTCTGATGGACTTAAAAATGCCATCACTCAATGGTGTAGAATGTACCAAAATACTTCAAAAAGAATATCCAGAAATCAAAGTCATCGCGGTAACAAGTTATGATGGTAAGTCATTCATTACAAACATGATAGATGTTGGTGCGTCTTCGTATTTACTCAAAAACACCTCGCCAAAAGTCGTGGTGCACACCATAAATGAAGTATATGACAAAGGTTTCTACTATGACGAACGCGTGTTAAAAATCATTCATGAAAATCTACTTTCTGCAAAAAGCAAACGTATCAAAAGCGATTTGGACAACAACTTACTCACCAAACGCGAAAAAGAAATCTTAGAACTCATCTGTAATCAATATACTACTAACGAAATTGCTGACAAACTATTTATCAGTCCACGGACGGTTGAAGGACATCGTAATAATCTTTTGCTCAAAACGGAGTCTAAAAACGTAGCGGGTTTGGTTATTTACGGCATTCAAAAAAAGCTTATCGAACTATCGCCTGACTTTTAAAAAAGTTTAAATGTGATAGCTTTTAAAGAATCTGCTAGATTATCTTTACTTTTGACGGCAGAATCAATAGTTCATGAAAAACAATATATTCATTGCCATAGAAGGAATTGACGGAAGCGGCAAAAGTACACAAGCTAAAAACATTGCCAAACGTTTAGAAGCCGAAGGTCACAAAGTCTATCTTACCTTTGAACCAACCGACATGCGCATAGGTAAAATGATTAGAAGCATTCTTGGCGGAAAAGAAAAAGCAGACGAAAAAGTGATTGCAGCATTATTTGCGGCAGACAGACTCGACCATATTTTGCATGAAACGGAAGGAATTCTCAAAAAACTAGCAGAAGGATATATTGTTATTACAGACAGATACTACTTTTCTTCGTATGCATATCACGGCGCACATTTAGATATGGATTGGGTAATTGCGTCCAATCAAATGGCAGCTAACATTCTAAAACCTACAGTAAATATCTTTGTAGATGTTTCTCCCGAAGTGGCAATGCAGCGCATCAACGCGAATCGAGAAACTGTGGAAATTTACGAAACACTCGACAATCTCAAAGCAGTACAATCACAATACGTACGAGCGTTTGAAAAATTACAACAGGAAGAACACATTGTCAAAGTAAACGGTGATGAAACTCCCGAAAATGTCACTGAAGCGCTTTGGGATGTCATCCAAAAAGAGCTCAACGCTTCCTGAAAAGAATAACATAAAACTTCGTTTAAGTCGCTTGCATAAAGCGACTTTTCTATGTTAAAGAAGTTCGTCTCTCAAAATTCCCACAAAAATAACAATACAAAAGCACCGTGTTTTTCCGCTATAACAAAAGTTTTTTCACCCAAAATAAAAACCGTGTTTTTCCCGTGGCAAATTAGCGAATAGACTCTATAAAAACGTCACTACGATATCTAGATTTGTTTTCATAATCAATTAGGCAAATATGATCAATAAATTCGTAGATAAGCTGAATGCTGACGGACTTGCCACTTACATCAACACGCTGGAAGGAATTACGGTGAAGTTGGGTGCGCAAAACGTAGCGGATATCGATTCGGAAGAAAGCGATATAGAAGGCGACAATCTATTGATAACAATTGTCCGTATAGAAGAAGAAAGTACGCTAAAAAACTTTCCCAATCAGCGATTGGTTGAAAGTGGTGGCACTTTTAAAATGGACAAACGTTTTCCAAAAATTCATCTCAACTATTACCTTATGTTTTCCTGTACGCTGCAATATGACAAAGCAGTAGCGGTGATTTACAAAACCATTAAATTCTTTCAAAATCAACGAAAATTTATGTTTTCGGCAGATGAGGATGATATTGAACTCAATATGGAATTATGTTCACCAAGTTTTGAGCAACTCAACAATATTTGGGGAATGTTGGGCGGAAAGCAAATACCAAATGTTCTCTACAAAGCGAGAGTATCATCACTCGAAAGAGGTATAGAAAACTTATCAGCAGTAATAACAACTATTGGAGCAGAAGAGAAGCACTATGAGTAGATTCAGTTTCACATACACGCCATTAACAACGGTAAAATTGGTTCACGAAAGCGAGCTAGAAGCACAAAATCATGTGAAAATTTATCCAAGTGATGCTACCAAAACGCTCATTGAAAAACACAAACTGCTCGTAAAAATGATTCCAGAAGGATTTGTAGTGCTTTACAAAAAGCAGGAAGAATTTGTAGCACAAACTGTTGATGAAGTCGTTTTAATTGGAGAAGAAGAAGTCACAGATCAACGAATTGTTGGCTACGCATCAGCGTCACCTGATCCAATATACTCAAATTGGTTGCCTGAAGTCGTAGATATTGATTTGGAATTTTACGCTGTAGCAGATAAAACTTATAAAACAGATACAGACTGGGACAATTTAGCACTTACGGATTTTGTAGTGTACAGTGCCTCCGATTTGGAAGGAACCATCACAGAAAACACTGTTGTAAAACAGCGGACAAAACCTGATGCTATCATGCAACTCAACATACAAGAAGCAAACATTGCCACGCCAGCATCACTAACATTTGAAGTCAATCTAAATCCATAATACAAACCAAAAATAGAAAACAAACTTCGTCAAGAAGTAGCACCAAAAAAATGAATCAAATACTAACAAAACTTTAAATCATAAATATTATGCCTAGTACATTAAAAACACCAGGAGTTTACGTAGAGGAAATTGTAAAATTTCCACCTTCCGTAGCGCAAGTTGAAACGGCTATTCCTGCATTTATTGGATACACAGAAAAAGCGACCAATAAATTGGATGGAGACTTGAGTATGATTCCAACTCGAATCACGTCGTTATTAGAATATGAACGTTTCTTCGGAGGAGCAAAACCAGAAACTACAATTGAAGTAACCGTAACAGATGATGCAAATAACAATCAATCTATACTGGTAACTCAACCAAAAAGTAAAGAGCCATTTATCATGTATTATTGTATGCAATTGTATTTTGCAAACGGAGGAGGACCTTGTTACATTACTTCTGTAGGAGATTATAGTGGTGTTGTAGCAGCGGCAACATTGACCGACGGTTTGAATGAAGTTGCTAAGGTAGATGAGCCAACGTTATTATTATTCCCTGATGCAACTCGTGCTGATGGTATTAGTAAAACAGAATTTTATGATTTGTACGATGCAGCATTAGCGCAATGTAATAAGTTGCAGGATCGCTTTACAATTATTGATACCTTATCATACGATGGAACATTCAGTGTAGATCCAAATATTACAGATTTAAGAGCTGAAATTACTTCAGAAAAAGACTATGCAAAATATGGAGCTGCGTATTATCCACACTTAGAAACTATTCTTAATTATGTTATTGATCCAGAAAGAATCATCATTACACATATTGATAATCATGAAGCGGCTGGTGCAGCAGATACTATAGCAGCTAACTTAACTTCAATAGATGCAAGTTTTAGCGTTAAAGTAGATGATGTCTTAGAAAACTTAGGAACTTTTGCTACTGACGGATTCTCTGGTAAACTAGCCGATGTTATTGACTACTTATACAAAGATGATTCCGATGCTTCCAATGAAGGTTTTAATATTGGAGACGCAGACGACAACAATAAAAATTTCGATGCACCTAGACCTGCAAAATTAGTAGAAAAAATAGGGGAATTAACGGATGGTTTAGAGCAATTAGTCATTCTCAAAAATAAAGCAAAAGTAGAAGGAAGTGCTGCAAAATCTGCCCTAGAAGGAGAATTATCTGTGGGAGAATTAAATACGCTGCAAACACAAATAGATGCTTTGGTAGATTTATTTGAAGGCGATGGCAATATCGAAGACAAGCATGAGGAATTAAGCAAATTAGCAAACTCATTACAAAGTGCCATTAATGATGGTAGTGATGAAGCTACAATCAAAGGAATTGTAGAAGACAATGACTCTAACATTCTAGAAGTTGTTGAAAGTTTCTTAGCAGGAGCATTTGATGCAACATCACCTGCCGATGGAATTGATACTGATTTTGATGATATCATTACAAACTGGTCAGCTTTAAAAACAGCTATTGATACTGAAATAGTAAAAGATACCAATAACGGTTCTATGCACGGTAGAAGTTTAAAATCTTTAGAAGCGGAAGATAATGCCACCTACAATAAGATTAAAACAGCTATCAACAACTTACCAATGGAATTACCACCAAGTTGTGCTGTTGCAGGAGTATATGCACGTATTGATAGTACTCGTGGTGTTTGGAAAGCACCTGCAAATGTGTCACTTACCTATGTAGTAAAACCTACAGTTCGTATAACAAACGACATTCAAGATGGTTTAAATGTAGATACAACTGCTGGAAAATCAGTAAATGCAATTCGTTCATTTACAGGAAAAGGAATTCTAGTTTGGGGTGCACGTACGTTGGCAGGAAACGACAACGAATGGCGTTATATTTCAGTAAGACGCTTCTTTAACATGGTAGAAGAATCTGTGAAAAAAGCAAGTGATCAATTTGTCTTTGAAGCAAACGATGCTAACACATGGGTTCGTATTCGTTCCATGATTGAAAACTTCTTAACCAATCAGTGGAAAGCAGGCGCATTAGCAGGCGCAACGGCTGACGAAGCTTTTTATGTAAAAGTTGGACTCAATCAAACCATGACGGCAGACGATATCTTAAACGGAATCATGAATGTAGAAATTGGAATGGCAGTAGTGCGTCCAGCAGAATTCATTGTATTGAAGTTCTCTCACAAAATGCAAGAATCATAATTGACCATTTATAACGTAAAAGAAGATCATAAATCATTAAAAACATAAAACTATGTCATATCCATTACCAAAGTTTCACTTCCAAGTAGAATGGGGAGGAACTAAAATCGGTTTTCAAGAAGTATCAGGTCTCGATGCGGAAGTTGAAAAGTTAGAATATCGTGAAGGATCAAGTCCAGAATACAGCAAAATTAACATGCCAGGAATGGTAAAATACACCGATATCGTACTCAAAAGAGGCGTATTTAAAGGTGACAACGAATTTTTCGACTGGATGAAAACAAACAAACTCAACAAAACAGAACGTCGCGACATCACCATCAGTTTGCTAGATGAAGAGCACGCGCCTGTTGTAGTTTGGAAAGTATTAAATGCGTGGCCGTTAAAAATTCAGTCTACAGACTTAAAAGGAGAAAGCAACGAAGTCGCTATCGAAACTTTAACACTAGCACACGAGCGTATCGAAATCACTAATGAAGGATAATCCAACACATGGCACTTTTTGACAGTTTTAAATATCCAGTTTCTGGCTTTCACTTTGTAGTCTATTTCAATGGACTACTACCAAATCCTGTGGACATGAGTTTTCAGTCTGTATCAGGCTTGAGTGTCACGGTGGAAACCGAAAGTTACGCAGAAGGTGGAGAAAATAGATTTGTTCATGAAATACCAAAAGGATTAAAATTCAGTACGCTTACGCTCAAAAGAGGACTCAAAAGTGTTCCGTCATCGGTAGCAAAATGGTGTGAAGACGCGTATGAAAAATTTGAATTCAAACGCTTAAATCTCATCGTTGTCTTACTCAGTGAAAATCATATTCCTATCAAAACATGGAATGTGGTCGGAGCCTATCCTATCAAATACGAATTGGGTGAATTTAACGCAGAAACGCAAAGCATACTTATTGAAACCTTAGAGTTAAAGTATGACTATTTTAAACTATTACTATAACACTATGGGAATCGAAATCAAAAACTTGCGTATCAAAGTAAATGTCAATGCTCAAAAGGAAGAAGAAATGTCATTGGTAAAGGAAGAACGCTCCAATTGGACGTCGCACGAAATCATGACAGTTGTTTCAAAAGTGATTGCTAACAAAAAAGAACGTTAATCATGTCCATACTCGGAGAATTAGAAAAAATGGTCATCTACAAATTGGATGACAAAGGTGCTAGACAAGGAGAGCCAATTACGGTTACAATCAATCCAGAAGGATACAAAGAAACGTTTACGGTAGAATACAATCAAGACCAAGAAGCAAACTCTAGCGGTAAAAAACCAAAATTTGTCAAAGTAAAACCTGGCGACTTTACCTTTAAACTGCTATTTGATGCTACAGGAATCTTTGAAATTGTAGACTTAGACCTTACCGAAACGCTTAACAGTATTGCAGCAGACATTGCAGGATTCAATCCATTTCAAGATGATGAAGCCAGTGAAAAAAATGTAGTTGACGAAATCAATAAAATCAAAGAACTCGTTACATACAAAGGCGATATTCACAAACCGTATGAGTTGGAAGTCGCTTGGGGATCGTTAAATCTCAAATGTTTTTTGACCAAATTAGACATCGATTACAAACTATTCAACACCAAAGGCTATCCAATAAGAGCGGTTGCGACACTTACGTGTAAAGACAGCACAGCAGACGAACTCCGAGAAGCATCGGTCAACAAACAATCACCCGATTTAACGCACGTGCGACAAGTAAAAGAAGGCGATACCTTGCCTTTAATGACGTACAGAATCTATGGTGATTCAAAATATTACTTAGAAGTAGCCAGAGTAAACAACTTACTCAATTTTAGAAACTTAGAACCTGGAACGGAATTATTTTTTCCACCATTAAACAAAACGCAAAGCGCATGAGTTTAGTTGGCGACATATCGACAGATACACAAAGCTTAGTCACATTTACAGTACTCATTGGAGATGCTGAAGAAGAAGTGAGCGCAACGTACGGCATCAAAACCATCACGGTTGAACGTACCTGTAATCGCATCCCAACAGCAAGTCTAGTAATTGTAGATGGCGACAGCGTAACGCAAGAATTTGAAGCGAGCAACGCTCCATCATTTGCGCCAGGAGAAAAAATTCACATCAAAGGTGGCTACGAGTTTGAGGACAAAACCTTGTTCAAAGGAATCATTACGAAACACGCTATCAAATCGACAAACAAAACCAATTATTTGATTATTGAGTGCAAAGATGAAGCGTTCAAAATGACGCAAGCGCGTAAAAACAAAATCTTCTACGAAACTACGGAAAGTGATGCGGTTAGCGACATCATCAAGGAAAATGGACTAAGTGGAAGCATGGAAACAACGTCGCATACACATCATGAAATCGTGCAATACCAAGCAACTGATTGGGATTTTGTACAATGTAGAGCACAAATCAATAACATGTTGTGTTTTGTGGAAGATGGCGAAATCAACATCAAAAAACCAACGCTAAGCGGCAGTGTATTCACAGCAACTTTTGGTGACAATGTTTTCTCGTTTGATGCGGAAATTGACGCACGAAATCAATACGATGCGTTTGAAGCTTCTGCGTGGAATTACTCCAATCAGGAAGTAGTTACCAAAACGGCAAGCAACAGCGGACTCAACACGGCAGGAAACTTAGACTCAGGCGCTTTATCAGAAGCAGCAGGAGGAAACAGTATTTCGCTTACGCATACAGGAGACATTCCAGACGAAATCTTAACGTCTTGGGCAGAATCGAAAAGTATGTATCAGCAACTCGCTAAAATCTGCGGAACCGTCAAAGTACAAGGCACTGAAGTTATATTGCCAGGAACAATGTTGACCTTAGCGGGAATGAGTGATCGTTTCAACGGAGATGTTTTTGTGCGAGGTGTACATCACACCATTACAGACGGAAATTGGCTTACTACGGTAGAATTTGGATTGAATCCAGAATGGTTTGCAGAAACCTATGAAGTCAGTCAATTACCAGCTTCAGGAATGTTGCCAGCTATCAGTGGATTACAAATTGGAGTAGTTTCTGCCTTAGAAGGCGATCCAAAAGAAGAACACAGAATACAAGTAAAACTGCCAATCATCAGCGCAGAAGAAGAAGGAGTTTGGGCGCGTGTACTAACCATGCATGCAGGTGAAGAATACGGCGTACACTTTTTACCAGAAATTGGAAATGAAGTTTTGGTAGGTTTTCTAAATGACGATCCCAATCAAGCAATTGTACTAGGTTCATTATTTAGCAACACCAACGTATCGCCCGTAGAATACTCAGACGATAACTTTGAAAAAGTCATCATGACGAAAAGTGAAATCAAAATCACGATGAATGACGAACTCAAAAGCATCAAGCTAGAAACACCAGGCGAAAAAATCATCAACATTGACGATGACGAAGGCGTCATAACGCTTCAAGATGAAAACAGCAACATCATTACCATGAATTCAGACGGAATCACGATTGAATCGGGAAGTGATATCAACATGAAAGCGACAGGAGACATCAATATGGAAGGAATCAATATCGCAATGGCCGCTTCCGCAGAATTTACCGCAGAAGGCGTTTCGGCAACAGTAGAAGGTTCAGCAACCACCACCATTAAAGGAGGAATTGTACAAATAAACTAAAAACGAAAAAACATGCCACTAGCAGCAAGAATCACAGATATGCACGTTTGTCCAATGGTTACAGGAGTTGTACCACACGTAGGCGGACCAATATTGCCACCAGGCGCACCAACCGTACTTATTGGTGGATTGCCAGCCGCAAAAGTAGGAGACATGTGTGTATGTACAGGACCACCAGACAGCATTGTAGCAGGTTCAGGAACTGTAATGATAGAAGGAATGCCCGCCGCACGAATGGGCGATTCTACAGCGCATGGAGGGACAATTGTTTTAGGAGAACCAACAGTAATGATCGGATAAAACTATGGATTCAACAATAGCAACATATTTGGGGAAAGGATGGGATTTTCCACCGAAATTCCTCAAAAATCAAGGAGAAATCAAAATGATTTCAGACATCGAAGACATTGAAAGCAGTCTGCAAATCATTATCACGACACGACGAGGTGAACGTGTGATGCGCCCAAAATTTGGATGCGATTTAACCGATCAAATCTTTGAAAACTTGAGCGCCACGCAAATGACCATCATGAAAAACAGAATCAAAGAAGCGATTATCATTTACGAGCCACGCATCGAAGTCATCAAAATAGCACTAGACACACAAAATTTTCTCGAAGGAAAGTTTTTAATCAAAATAGACTATTTAATCAGAGCCACTAACACAAGGAGAAACATCGTATTCCCTTACTATATCACAGAAGCAACAGACATTTAATCATGAGCGATTGTACAGAAAATACACTAATCAAATCACGCGAAGGCACTACGCAGCAAGAGCGGTATCTTTCTATGCTCAATCCTGAGAACGTACAACTTATGGGATTTGAAGTAAAAGATTGGATGCGTTTTGCAGAAGAGTTTTCTAAGCATGTACAATTATACGACGGCAACGATTATAAAAACCCAAACGGTACTTGGGAACCGTTTCACAATGCTTCCGCAGAAATTAAGGAAGTAATTGAAACCTACACAGAAGGAGACATAACGCCACAATTGGCACTATTTATAGCGTTCTTAAAACTACTCAATAAAAGCAAAGAACGATTCAACGACATTACCCAACGTCATCTCGATTTCTATTACAAAGAAGTATTACAACTCGAAAAAAATGACGAAAAAGCAGACCACGCATATATCATTTTCGAATTGGCGAAAAATGCCAACGAACAGTTTTTAAGTGATGAAACGCTTGTAAAAGCTGGAAAAGACAGCGAAGGAAACGACATTCATTACCAACTAGAAGATGAAATCGTTATCAACAAAGCGAAAATTTCAGCCATAAAAAACACCTATGCGTACAATGACGAATCCAATTGGCACGCATCAGAAATAGCAAACTCTGCCGACGGAGAAGGTGGCGAAGCAGAAGATGGAACCACTTCTTGGTTGCCTTTTGGCGATACAGACCGTAATTTGGCTAAAAAAGGCTTCTCGCTCAGTGCACCATCCTTATTGCTTTCCGAAGGTGTACGAACCATTACCATCAAAGCTGATTTTGCTTCCGTACCAAATAATGAAGACCTCAGTGAATTTATCACTATTGAACATACAGGAGAAAAAGAATGGGTAGCATTACCATTTTCTGCCATCTCAAAAGCAAAAACCAATAGCAACAACGCTTTAGAAATTGTTATTGAACTCACGGAAGATGATGAAAAAATAGCAAACTACGATGCGGAAATTCACGAAGGAAAATACAATACCGAACATCCTATCATTCGTGTACTATTTTCACAAGAAGAAACATCGCTTGCTACGTACGACACCTATAAATTATTTGCCGATGCGGAATTGCAACAAATTACAATCACGACTACAGGTGAATATGCAGAAAACATTAACGTAAAAAACGATTTAGGAAAAATAAAAACTGACAATCCATTTTATCCATTTGGCACACAAGCAAAAAAACGCGCCAACTTCAGAATTTCTTCTGATGAATGGATTGGAAAACGCATCAGCAATATTGAGGTTTCTTTAGATTGGAAAGACAGACCAGACAGTTTCCAAACGCATTACGAACAATACTTGCAACAATATGTAAACTTACAACCAACAGAAACGTTTTTAGAAGTTTACAATGCCATCAAAGATGGAACAAAAACAGGAACAAAACTCGTTACAGGCGTTAATGGTAAAAATCGTTTCTTGGTGGATGCAAGTTATATCGGAGCCACCAAAACACGTACGGAAAGCGTAGCAGATGCTGTTGTAAAAGATGCCGAGGCAGAAGCAGAGCGTGAAAAAGCATTGCCAAATCCATATTCTGATAAAGACAAAAGAAGCAGTCGCGACCGAAGATTATTTGGCAGAAGAGACAAACGCTCCAAAAAACGCACGGAAGATGAAATGCGTGCCATGCGTCGTCAACACAGAGATGCAAAGGAAGAAGCAAAAGCACAGGCTAGAGCAGAAGCGGGAGCAAAAGCCGCGGAAGAAGCGAGAAGAGCCGCAGCGACCAACGGACTCGGTCAGCAAATGTTCGATGGATTTTCTACGGTAACTTTTAATAACTTCTTACCAGCAAACACAACGTATATTCCAAGAGCATCAGACGATTATGTTATTCAACTTTCGTTACAAAACAACTTTTTGCACGATGCATTTCCAAAAGTATATACCTATCATGCGTTAGAAAAATTAGCATTGCCAAACGCCGCATACACGCCATTTGCTGAAAATTTAAAAGTAACGGTCACTACTGTAGAAAAAATTGGCGCTACGAGAAACGATATTCAACTCTATCACGAATTGCCTTTCGGGATTGACCGCGTGACTCGTTCCAACTTAGCACTCATGCCAACGCCAGAAAATGGTGGACAATTGTACATTGGTATTGAAGAAGCTGTGGCTGATCAAAACATTCAATTGTTATGTCAGATAGAAGAAGGTTCAGAAAATCCAGATGCCATCGAAACCTATGACAAAGCAACCGTAACGTGGCAATACTTATACAACAATACGTGGAACAATTTAAAACCTTCCTATTTACTCAAAGATCAAACCGATGATTTTTTAAGAGCAGGATTGGTAGCCTTTACAGTGCCAAAACAATATGGCAACAATACACTTTTTGACGAAGACTATTTATGGATTCGTGCAACCATTGACAAACCTTTTGATACGGTTTCAAAATTTACAAACATTCACGCGCAAGCGGCAGAAGTTCAATTTGTAAACAATGACAACACCTTAGAACACCTAGAAAAAGGCATGCCAGCAGAAACCATTTCAAAGTTGGAAGATCGTTTGGCAACTGTAAAAAAAGTAATGCAACCGTATGCTTCTTTCGATGGTGTGCCAAAAGAAAGTGACTTGGATTTTTACCGAAGAGTTAGCGAGCGACTGCGTCATAAAAACAGAGCCATCACGCTGTGGGATTATGAGCATCTAGTACTAGAAGAATTCAATTACCTGCACAAAATTAAGTGTTTAAATCACAGTACAAGCACGAGTTTCAAAGCTGCGGGAGAAGTATTATTGGTTGCGATTCCAAACATCATCGATCAAAATGTATATGATATTTACAAGCCCAAACTCAGTCAAACAAAACTGAACGCTATTGAAAACTACATCAACAAACTCAACACGATGCATGTAGAAGCAAAAGTCGTTTCGCCTGTATATGAACCTGTAAAAATCATGCTGAGTGCGCGATTTTATGAAGGATTGGATGCTAATTTTTACGCCAAAAAACTCAAAGATGATTTAGCCGAATACTTAGCGCCGTGGGCTTTTGACAAAAATCAGCCAATTTCTTTCGGAAATGCGCTCTACGGAAGTGAAGTCATCTATTACATTGAAAATTTAGACTATGTCGATTATATCAAAGATTTCAAAATGGAGCACGATGGAGACGAAAAAGATGAAATCATTCCAACCGACCAAAAAAGTATATTAACCTCAGTTGTGCCAGCGTCGCATACTGTTAATGCCATAACCACAGTAGCATGTTAAACGTAGACGAACATATCACCATACCGAGCAATGTAAGCTATGAAAACGACTTGGATTTTCAACATCTAAGAGACGCGGGACAGCAATACATTGAAAACCTCAGTCGAAAACTTTGGACAGATTACAACATCAGCGATCCAGGAATTACGATGATGGAATTGTTGTGCTATGCGATTACAGATTTAGGATTGCGCATTGATCAACCGATTGAAAACTTAGTCGCTTCGGAAGAAGACAACTTCAAAAAAATGCACGAGCAATTCAAATCGGCAAAAAACATTTTAACGTGCAGACCGGTAACGGCAATTGATTACAGAAAATTATTTATTGACATCAAAGGTGTTAAAAACTGTTGGTTGGCAATTCACGTATTACCGATGTATGCAGAATGCAACGAAGCAAATCCGCAAATCAGCTTTGAACCGTTTGAAGGCTCAGAGTACACAACAGAAAGCTTCAACATCAAAGGTTTGTATACCATTTTAGTCGATTTTGATGACGAAGAAGAATATGTAGAAGAAGACATTATTGCTGCGATTTTTACCAAATATCACGAAAACAGAAATCTCTGCGAAGATTTGGTTGAGGTGAAAAAAGTATCAAAACAATGCATTCGCGTCTGCGCGGAAGTACAATTGGAAAACGACGCCAACGAAGAAAAAGTACATGCAACTATTCAGTGGAATGTAGCGCAATATCTATCGCCAAGCGTTCGTGCCAATTCGTTAACGGAAATGTTGGATATGGGACTTTCGTCAGATGAAATCTTTGAAGGACCAATCTTAGAAAACGGATTCTTAACGCCAGAAGCATTAGAAAAATCAGAGCTGCGCACGCAAGTTCGTTTGTCGGACATCATGAATATCATCATGAAAATTGACGGTGTTAAACTCATTGAAGACATCAGCATTGATAACTGTCCGCCAAAAACAAACGCTAACGATGGCGATTGCAATCAAAATATCACGGCAAAAAGCGATCCTTGGTTAATTTGTGTAGAACCGAATCATTTACCAGTGCTGTGCGACCAAAGTACGTTTAAATACAAAAAAGGCTTCTTGCCCGTAGGTTTAAACCAAGAAATGGTAGCTGAATTTACAGAAGAATTGGAAGCGGAATACAAAGCAAGCACCGAAAAATCATTTGACGATTTGCCAATGCCACAAGGCGTGTACAGCAAAATCAAATACGATACGGTACAACATCATTTGCCAGAAAACTACGGAATCTCCAAATATGGATTGTCCAATACGGTTTCTGACGAGCGCAAAGTACAAGCCAAGCAATTGCAAGCGTATTTGCTCTTTTTTGATCAAGTATTGAGTACATATTTTTCACACTTAGAACATGTAAAAACATTATTAGCTTCTGACGAAAACTTACAACGAACGTACTTTTTCAAAGCGGTAGAAGGCATCAACGGAATAGAAACTTTGTTGGAAAACTATCCAAAATACCAAAACAATGTAGAAAACATCATTGATACATTGGAAGACTTCAACGAACGTAGAAACGAATTGTTAGACCATTTAATCGCGCGTTTTGCGGAAGTGTTTGAAAATTACACCAACACGATGTACAAGCTTTTCGGCAAAGAAAAAGACAGTGTAGAAGCAAACATCATTACGACGAAAAACCGTTTTATCAAAGAATATGACATCATCAGTTCGGAACGTGGATTGGCATTTAATTACAGATTGCCAGCACAATGGGACACCGAAAATGTATCAGGTTTCCAAAAACGAATTGCACTCTTGTCTGGTTTGGACGACTATTCTCGCCGTGATTTATTCAACGATTTTATCAGCATTGAAACGCTAGAGCGCGATACAATCGCAGATGGAATTCATTTCGAATATCGTTGGTTGATAAAAAGTGATGACAAAGTGTATTTATCATCGCAAAAAGATTTTACATCCAAGCAAAGAGCGATTAATGAATTGCTGGAAGTCTTGAAATTGGTGACGAATCAGAACAATTACGTATTGCGTCAAACGGAAACACCATCGCAACGCTATTATGTAGCATTATTGGATGAAGAAGGCGAAGTTATCGGAAGACAATACAATCACTATTACGCTACCAAAGAAACGGCCGAAGAAAAGTTAGCAGAAACCATTGCGTACATCAACAATTTACTATTTGACGAAGGTTTCTATTTGATAGAAAACATTCTGACGTTGCCATATCACACCAAAGAATTAGGCGATTTAACCGATTGTTTGCCGTTGTGTTTGGATGGTTGTAATACATGTAAAACGATGGATCCATTTTCGTATCAAGTCACGATTATATTTCCAGGATACACGTCTAGATTTTCCAATATTGATTTCCGAATTTTTATGGAAGATTTAATCCGAAGAGAATTGCCAGCGCACATTTTACCACGAATTTGTTGGGTTGGACACATTGACGGAGCGCTTTCGCAGATAGAAAAAATAGAAGGCATGACCAATCCAGATATCAACATATCTGAAGTAGCCATCTCAGACATAGAAATCTCGGAAGCTGTAGAAGTACCTGTAGATGCTGAAAAAGAATCGTCTGAAACAGACCTCTATAAAATTGTAGACAATGCAGAAGATTATGACATGCGACAAATTCAAAAAGCGTGGAAACAATTTTTAGCATCCAAAAATGAAGAACCAACATACATGGCATCGCACGAAACAAGCAAACAATTGCTTTGCGCTATGAACCAAATGAACACCATTTACGCCACAGGAACATTACACGATTGCAATGACGATGATGGCGAAAACAAAAACAGAATCATACTCAACAGAAGTGCCTTAGGCTCGCTGTAGTTAGGTATTAGGTCTTAGGTTTTTTATCAAACCGAAAACCAAAAAACTAAGAACCAGAACCTATTAAAAAACATATAAAAAATGATGATTTAGGGAACAGGAATTAGGCATTAGGAATTTGGAATTAGTTAACAATCCCAAAACCTAACACCCAAAACCTAAGACCACAAAAAACATACAGAGATGAAAACAATAGAGAAAAAAGAACCGTACTTACACACCTTGAACACACGCGGCAATATCTATGAAGAATTTTTGCCAGATCAAGTTTTAACACATAAAAATCTAAATAAAGTTGTAAATTACTTCGAAGATCAAGATCGACTGAGTCGTGTGTACTTAATTGGTGTGGGTGTTGGTTGCGGATTGAATATTGTTTCATTCTCAGAAGGAAGTATTATCACCAATGGACATATAGAAATTGGGCAAGGTGTCGGCGTGACAACCGATGGCGACATTATAAAAACAGAAACACGTAGATTTCACTACTATTCGGTACTGACTGATAGAGCGTCTTACGAACTATTTGATGGACTACAGGTATATGAGATTTACGAACAAGAGGAAGCGGGGCGTCCGACGGACGAGCTTCCGCTTTCCTCTTTTACAATAAACGAGCCTGGTTCGCTCAAAGATTATATTGTAGTAGCGTATGTGGAAGATTACACCGAAGACGAAGGTTTGTGCGGCGGCTCTGGTTGTGACGAAACTGGAAACAAAGTCTACAGCAATATAAAATTTCTCCTAATTCATAAAAGCAACAAAAGTGCGTTAGTTTCGGAAGATACTATCTACAACAGTCACAACGTACTTGCGTATTACGATACGTTGCCAGAATTGTGTATGCCGCGTGTTTTACTAACCAAAGAAAATACACTCTCTGGAATTGACATTCAAGATCAGTTTACCAATAGTTATGCGCTAAAAAATGATTTATACACAGGAATTACGACAATTATCAATCGTTTCAAACATCGTATCAACTTTGCAAAGTACGGTGTGAATATTCCGCAAATCACTACTTATTTTGACGATATTTTTATTGTGCAAGACGAATCGCATGTGCAGTACAAATACGATTTAATGAAGGATTTGATTGACACCTATCGCGAAATTAGAGAACTCATCCTTTTCACACGTTTTGAATGTGTTGCCAACATCAATGCCTTTCCAAAACACGTACTTTTAGGAACGTTAGACGAAGCCTCACGCTTGCAAACACGCCACGATTTTTATCCGTCACCAACGGTAGCTGCGGAAAATGAAGACAATCTCATGGCAATTAGAACCTTGTGTATCAAGTTTTTCAATCAATTAAAAGAATACAAAATACCAAATGTTCCAACAGCGGCAATCAAAGTAACGCCATCAAAAAGCTACGAATTCAAGCTTAGCGAGCGTTCCATTCCATACTACTACGAAACGAAAAACTCGTTGATTTCCAATTGGAGTCCATGGTCTGTGCAATTGCGCAAAGCGAAACATCAATTAGGCTATCACGTTCAAAACTTAAAAAACATCGATTGTATTCAAAAACCATTAGAATACAGTCATTTAGATAAAGATTTCTATCGAATAGAAGGTCACATCGGAAAAGATTTCCGCTTGGCGTTGCGAAAAATCAACAATCTCAAAGCAAAATACAATCTAGCTTTCGACGTAAAAGCGGTCAGCATTGGTTTTCCTGTAAATAAAGTTTCGCTTGACGATGACAAATGTGATACAAAAGATTACGCCATCTTGCTAGAAACGTGGGAACAAGAATTTTTATGTGTGTCTGAAAGCGCGACAGAATTCTTTTCAAAATATCAATATGACGATTTAGGAAACAACGATACAAGTACTACCATTTATTCGCTTGCCTCGCAAGAACAGCAACAGGTATTGCAATTGTTTGGAAAAAAGAAAGCAACGGAAGACACAAAGAATCCTGAGAAAATTTCAGGAAAAACCATCAATACCAACATGGAAGCGTTAGAGTCTGGACAACAAATAGAAGCTGCGCGTTACAATCAGTCGTTGCAATATGCTATAGATGAAGCATATTCGTATGTAGGTACGCAAAATGTCCCAGGACTCTACTTAGCAACTGTTGCGCTTGGAATCATAGACCAAGCACAAGGAACTGTTGATAGAGGAAGTGATTACTTTTTCTATACAGAAGCACCAATCAAAATTATTGCAGGATTGGCAGACATCAAAAATAACTTTTTAGAGTCATTAGACGAAGTATATGTAACTGAAAAATGGACAGCGCTCAACAATGCTATTGAAGGTTTATGTGCTCACATAGATCAAGTATTATTTGCTATCTCAGAAGTGGGTGAAGACAGTACTTTTGGAACACGGACGCATGATAAAATGTATGAGTATTTCATTTACGAACTGTCGAAATTATGCTGTTTAAAAGGCAAATTTGCTTGGCTGAAAGAACAATTAGACGAAATTAGAGACAATCTATACAGAGAAGTGATTTTATCGCGACTCATAGAAAAACATCCTGGAGCAGAACACATGGCAGGTGTGCCAAAAGGAGGTACTTTTTTAATGGTTTATCTTGGAGGAACAGAAGAATTATTAGAAGATGATAGTGTTTTAAGTGGTTTCAACGGAACGGTACAATTCGATTTTGCACTGCCATACATGTGTTGTTCAGACTGTCCGCCAGAAACGATTGTGTACAATGTAGAACCTGATGTAACCTTAACCATCGCAAAAACAAAATACTGCTTACCAACCGATGAAGGACAACAAGATTTCATTACAAGCATTACAGATGGAATCATCACCTCACCGCAAGGCGACACGTTTATTGTACAAACAGACACAGGCTATGCTTTTGATCCAACGGGCGTTCCAAATGAACTTTTAGGGCAACCACTCACATTCTTAGTCAACGGAACAACGCCAGTAGTTCCTTTAGAAATCTGTGTATATAAATTACCATCAGATATAACTCCAACAGTAACATTTTTATCATGGAACGAAGCAGGAATCAACTTAGACTTAAGCGTCAGCCATGAATTAGAAGCGCTTTCATATTATTCTTATGCTTGGAATAGAGCCGATGGTTCGGAAATAGGAACTACGAAAGACTTAGCCGCAGTTTTCTTTGCAAACGCAGGTGAAACTTTTTCAGAAACAATTACTGTCACGATTAGCGTTACAGACAGCCAAGTACCATGTACGATTACTACTGATGTAGTCATAGATTTTTCAAGACCGATAGAAAATAATGTGGAAGTGCCACCAATTATCTGTCACAGACTCATGGAAACATCTCCAGAATGGACAGCCATTACAGTAACACCATCTGATGCAACACTTACCTCACCACAAGTTCCAGGAGACGGAGCAAACTTTATAGAGCAAGATGTAGATGGCAATTACTTTATCAATCCAGGAAATGTACCAAATGAATTGGCAGGTGAAGAAATTACATTCATCGTAAATGGAGAAACCATTGACGGTGTTTCTACACGTGTAGCAAAACTTCCTCTCTCTATAAATAATGACGGTTCGCCAGTATATTCTATTGTAGAATGGGATGAAACAGGCGCTATTATACACGTAAGAGCAGCACATATTTTCCAAGACGAAGAATACATTCAATACAGCTGGATTGACTTAAATAACGACAATACCCAAATTGGAACTGACAGAATTCTCATGAATCATAGAGTTGAAGACTTTGGAGAAGGCATTGTTTCTGTCAATTACAGAGTCATCATGAGTGTTGTAGGCTTAGAAGATTCGTGTACACAAAGCTTTGATGTCAGCTTCACGCTTGAGCGACCAACCTTAAATATTCCAAGAGGCATTTGTTTTGGGCAAACAATTGGATTGGATGTAAATCCAGATGATACCATCACAACTTCTATAGGAGAAGATATGATTATTGGAGGCACGAGCACAATTGATTTTGATTCAAACTTAGTGGCAGACGGCGACATCGGACAACAAATAGAAATCTTTGTCAACGGTTCTCCAGCGGCAACCACCACAGTTTATAAAATTCCAGGCAATACGGACGTAGATGCTGGTTATGAATTTGTTCGTTGGGAAGGCGACAACTTAGTTGTAAATTTGATGGTAGCATATACCGTACCTGGCGTTAGTAATCCAGAAAATTACTTAGAAACCAAATGGTTTGATGAAAGCGGAAATCCTATTTCGACAACGACAGAACACATAATTCCATCTGGAGGCGACAATGTGGATGTAACATATACGGTTGTAGTGTGTATACAAGCAAGTCTTATGGACGCAACACCTTGCGAAACAACGCCAATTACAGTAACCATTAACGAAGACGCTCCTGCACCAGATGTACCAACCGATTTAGGCATACAAGATAGATACTGCTGGAAAGAAGGTGATGCAGCCTTAAATGTACCAATTGCCATATCACCAACCGATTTTGTCATTACATCACCACAAGTGGGCACAAGTATCTTACGACAAAACACAAGTTCGCATACTTTTAGAGCTTCGGCTATCGCAAATGCATTAGCAGGAGAACTCATTCAATTCCAAATTGATGGCACTACGGTAGATTCCACTAGAGTTTATAAGTTACCATTAGAAACAAGTATTGCTCATGACGTTAACGGTTCACAATGGGGAAGCGGAAGTTATAACTTCAAATTGAGTCACAGTTTTGATGATAAAACCTATTTCGATTACGAAGTAATTGATATAGAAACAGGAGAACGCATTGAACAATCAGAACCAGGCGTTTTTAAAGTTCAGGCTGATAACTCCATTAACCGACGTTACAGAGTTCGTGTTTTTGTGCCAAATTTATGTACTACCGATGAAGTAACAATTACGGTAGCAGATGTACTTGATCCTGGTGGACCAACAGACAATCCAATAACTTTAGAAAGACTCAACTGTAACACGGCATACAATACACGATTAAGCGATTTAGGATTTGGAACTACATATACAGGATTAAAAAATACATTCAAAGCCACTCCATTCAACGATGCCATTACGAATGATATTTTATCACCAATGGAAGGTATCATAACTCAAATTACAAGAAGTACAGACCTTATCAATGATTCTATTGGAGCGTTGAGTCAACTAAATGTAATGAGAGATGGTTTAAGTAGAAAATACTTGGGGAATCAAAATATAACAGCCGCTAAACAAGACTTGTTAGCTTTAGATGAGCTTATGGAAATCATGTCTTTAGAATTACTTCGTTGTGTTAATGAAAACGATGCAGAATTAGGCGGTATCTACAATGAAATGATTACTATTTCAACTAGTAGAGCATCTGAATATGGTGGAACATCAAGAACAACCATTAGTCAAAGCTATTTAGACAGTTTCACTACCAAAGGCGATACATTCAAAAACGACTTAACCAATACGTTTACAAAGTGAAACCGCTAAATGAGCATGCATACCATTC
This sequence comes from Kordia sp. TARA_039_SRF, assembly GCA_006383075.2. GTDB lineage: Bacteria > Bacteroidota > Bacteroidia > Flavobacteriales > Flavobacteriaceae > Kordia. Next base: position 153,467 of record SMNH02000004.1, on the reverse strand, counting down.
ACGACATAACATTTGAAGTAGATGTAAACTATAGCAATTCGGTAGTTTCTTGGGAACAATATTACGTTGATTTTCTCCAAGAGCGATTGTTGCCACACATAGAACGATTGTGCAACGATTGGGATAAAAAGCATCCAAACGCAAAATGTATCATTGATACGATTGATGTGAATGTAGATTCACAACAGTTGGACTTGGAAACGCTGCAAAAAGAAATCACGCAGCAAATCAACCAGCAATTGCGTAGTATTCAATCAGATGGTAAAAGTTCGGACGGAAGTGTGGTAGCAACTATCATCAAAGAAGCGTCGCCATTTGAAGCCTTATTGGTATATCTTTCGGATGGAATTTTGCCTGCAAACATCTCAGTAAAAGCCTTTAAAGAATGGTTGGGCGCTGTGGCGGAATTCACTTCCGTGGAGAAAAACGAGTTGACAACGCTATTCGCAACAAAATCAGTAGCTATTGAGCGCATGTTGTCGCTGCTGCGGAATGAATATGAGAAACTTTCAACCATCATTACAACGCAACAACAAATTACGGCACAATATGTAAAGCTGGAAAAAACCTTCTTTCAAGAATTCTTGAAGGAACTCTGTACACAATTCAAATTGGAATACAACAACGAAGAAGCAGCCATTTGGTATCAAACACTTGGTGTTAGTAACAGTTTTCCACAATTCTCAAAAACATTGTTACAATTGCTAACACCAAAAGCAGCAACTGCAGGCAAACAATTGACCAGAAGTAACGAATCACAACTTTCAATAGCAGTATTGCAAGCCATCACGCAAAAAGAAAAAGGCAATCGTATATCAATTGACGTTTCAAACATTGCCACGATTCAAAAAATAGACAAGCAAACAAAGGCAACTTCTATTGAAAAATCAGCAGAAAAAACGACTTCCAAACAAAAAACATCTAATAAAAATCAAACAGAAAACACGAAAGAGAATAGACGTTCTCAAAAAGAAGAAACAACAGCTGAATCATCTTCAAAAACAGGAAAACCAACGCAAAAAAGTATTACTGAGCAATCTCAAAGTGATGCTCCTGCAGAAACAAAACAACAAAACGGCAAAGCGAAAATTAAAGATGAAACTGCGAGCGCAGATAATTCAACTGCACTAGCGAAACATCTTGAAAAAGCAAAAGCAGCGATAAAAGCTGACGAAAAAATAAAAAAGAAATTCAGCACAATCCGAGAAACACCAACGGTTTACAAAAATACCCTCGAAAACGAAATCAATCTCACAACGGAAAAAGCAGGATTGATTCTGTTGCATCCGTTCCTCTCAAGATTTTTCGGTGGTTTGGGAGTACTTATGGAAGACAATGAAATCAATGACCTTAGCAAAGCTTGTATGTTGTTGCATTATCTCGCTACAGAAACAGAAGACGTCACGGATGTAGAATTAACATTAGAAAAAACACTCTTAGGAATTCCGCTAGAAACCGTAATTAATTACCAAACACCGCTAACAACAACCGACAAAGAAGGTTGCGAAGAATTGCTCAAAGCGGTTTTAGAGCATTGGGTTGTCCTCAAAAAAAGCACCATCAATACTTTGCGTGATATGTTCTTAAAACGTGACGGAGCGCTCACAAAAACAGAAAATAGCCTACAACTAAAAATTGAACGAGCAGCACAAGACGTATTGCTCGATAAAGTTCCTTGGAACATCAGTATTATCCGATTAAAGTGGATGGAACACATGATGCATGTGGAATGGTAATAAAGCCCTAAAATAAAGTAAAGCATGAGTACAGCACGCGTACAAAAAAATACAACAGAGCAATCGAGTGGAAATTCCTCTCGGTCTAGTTTATTTATTGCGCCAACGCAACTCAAACAAAAATCTAAAAACTCCACAGAAAGCGAAATCCCTGATTTATTCATCGTTCCATCGCGTCAGCAAGAAACTAGCGTAAATAAGGAAACGCAATCAACACCTGAAGCTTCTAGTTCTTCATATATCAATCAAACTTCACCAAAAAATACTGTTTCCACAAATAGTACAACGTTAGAAGAGCAAAAAGAAGAAGCGCAAGAAGAAACATCCAAAGAAGCAATTGCTGAAAAAGCACAACCAGCAACTCCAGAAGCACAAAAAGCAGTTGCAACTCCTAAAAATGGAGAAGCCAACGCCAATGTAAATGCTAAAACAGGAACTACACCAGTTGGAAAAAGTGCCAAAGGTGGCAGCGGAGGCGGCGGAGGCGGTTCGTACGCTGTTCCAAGTGGACAGCAAGGTGGCGTTGGAGAAAAAGAAAACGTAAAAGAAGAAGAGGCACCATTAGTATTGCCAACAGAAAACGGAAAAGTGTATGCTGACGGATTGATGAGTCAAACACCATCAAACTTTATGAAAGGTGTGAAAGAATCGGGTACGACTGCTTCGGAAGTTCAAAAAAACGAGAAAAAAACACTACAAGAATCCTTACCAGAAATAGAGCAACCTACGGGAGTTCCTACCAAATCTGCTGCACAAAAGGCAAAAGCAAAAGAAGCATCTGACAAAGTTGGTGAGCAAATAAAAAGTGATAAAAATACCTTGGGCGACTTAGCTCCGACAGGAAAAAAAGAAGGTGATAAAATTGCCGAAGTCAGTGTTCAGCCAGCTAGTACGGCAAAAGCAAAAATGCGTAGTATTTCAACTTGGGGAAGAAGTGGCAGTGATGAAGATAAAAAATCGCAAATAAAAAGCGGTATTAATAACTTGCCAACTTCGGAAAGTGTCAATACCAATCCTGGAGAAAAGCCAAAAGTAGACTTGACAGGTCAGGCAGACCCTGAAAAAAATAAGCAAAATTTAGACGAATCTACCGAAACAACCAACAAAGAACAGGCTAAAAATCTTGTCGAAAGCAAACTCTACAAGGGCGAAGATGATATCTATCCAGAAATGGAATTGGAAATGATGTCACCTACAGTCGAATTCGCGCCACCGCCAGAAACAACAGGACTTTCAGAAGAAATTCCAAACGTATCTGCGGAAGTGAAAAACAGTTTTGACACACAAGCGCAATCGTACATAGACCAAGAAATGGCGCCTGATATGCAAAAGCAAGATGAGGAATATGCAAAAATGCAAGCCGATCAAGAAAAAGAGCGTAAAAAATCTGAGCAAGACATTGATGCAGAAACTCAGCGTGTAAAACAAGAACAAGAACTTGCGCAAAGTACCGCAAAATCTGATGTAGAAGCACAACGAACTGAGTGGCAACAGGAAAATGAAAACGTCAAAAAAGAATACAGTGAAAAATCGGAAGCAGAAAAGAAAAAAGTTGATGGCGATATAGACACGCAAGTCAAAGATGCAGATACCAAAATTGCTACCGAATACGATAAAGCCAAAAAAGAAGCAGACAAAGAAGTAGAAAAGACCGATAAAGAAGCGGCTGCTAAAAAGGCAGAAGCGAAAAAAGAATCGGAAAACAAAAGCTGGTGGGACAGAGCCATTGATGCCGTAAGTAGCTTCTTTGACAAACTCAAAGAAGGACTCAACAAACTCTTTGACGGTCTACGTGCGCTTGTAAAAGGTTTGATAGAAGCAGCTAAAAAACTCGCCAACAAACTCATCGATTTAGCTCGTGATGCGATTGTAGGACTCATCAAAGCCTTTGGGGAAGCCTTAAAAGCCTTAGTAAACGTGGCATTAGCGGCATTTCCGAAACTTCGCGACAAATTCAATGCAGCTATTGACAAAGCCGTAAATTTTGCAGTAAAAGTTGTAAACACCTTGGCGGAAGGACTCAAAAAAGCAGTAAATGCACTCTTAGATTTACTCGGAGCCGCACTCGATGCCATTCTAGCGGCGTATCAAGCATTTTACAATTTACTGTTAGATGCGATGAAGTTCTTAGTATCTGGCTTGATTCAAATCATACGTTTCTTATGGAACTTACAAGTAGGAGCGTGGCATGCGCCAGGACAATTCTTTGGAGCACTGGCAGAAGTCGCTTTAGGCGGAAATCCTGCAGAACCACTGAAAAACTTTGAAGTACCAATCGGACAAGAAGAAGCGTGGGCAGCAGCCATGGGTAAAAACTCAGGAGAAGCAACTGCCGATGCCGCAAGTGCTACACAGCCAATTCCAGAGCATTTACAATCAGTTTTAACGAAATCACAATTAAGTAATGACGATGTTACGATAGAACCATATCCTGCAGTAACCTTAGAACCTGAATTACTTGCTGGTTTACCACCAATGCAAGACGGCGGAACCATGGAACTTGGCGGCGCAGAAGATGCCGTTACAGCGCAACAATTTCAAGCTTCAGCTGCTGCTGATGCTGGATATGCATTACCACCACAACAAGTCACCGAATCTGTAGAAGAAAATGCACAATCGGCAACTCAATCCGTAGATGAAGCCGCTGAAAAGCCAAAACCAGATTGGATAAACATGTCCGACCCTGAAAAACTCGATCATTATAACAACCAAATGTTGGTAGAATCGGAAGAAGTCGGGAACGCAGCACCACAACCAGGAAAAGTAGCATCTACACCGAATATGGACAGCGATCCTGCAACGCTCATTACCAAAACAGGACGTTTAGATATCGCAACGCGTTTGGCATTTATGGGACGTCAGATGATGACAGGATTACAAGTCTTCTGGAATAAAAACAAAGTCTGGATAATTGCTGCTTTGGTCACAGCGCTCATTGCTGCAGGACTCATTGCGTTCTTTACAGGTGGCGCAGGATTGGTAGCTGCGGTAGACATTATTGTAAAAGCCTTGATAATCATCTTTGGTGCGTATGCTGTATTCCAAGCGATGGGACACATTTGGGATTACGTGAAAAAAGCGTGGGCTGGCGATGCTGTTGGTGCTGGAAAATCCTTAGCAATGGCAATGGCAGTTATTGTGATGGAATTCCTTTTAGATAAAATTCTTTTGGGAATGGGGAAAGTCTTTAAGCGCATCATGGCAGCCGCGAAAGCAACTCGTATTGGTCAGAAAGTGATGAAAGGTGTCAACTTTGTTCGTAAAGGTGTGACTAAAACAGGAAACGTCATCAAAAAAGGAGTTGCAAGAATTAAAAATACGCGTTTAGGAATTCGAATTCAAGGAATGGTTGGCAAAGGAACCAAGAAATTGAGTAACTTACGTCAGAAGATTTTGGATAAATTCAAATTCAAGCGAATTTGGATTGAGAAGCGTGGAAAATGGTTTGAGCTTTGGGCTGAATTTAATCCGAAGTTTATGCTGACTAGACAAGATGCCGACGGAAACGATGTGGTTGAATTGCATGATATTCGTAAAGGAGATGCAAACCGAACTGTTGTTAAAAATGCTGATGGAACACATACAGTTACAATTGATGGACAGAATTTTGATGCTGTAAAAGTGCCTAATAAAAAAGTAACTAAAACAGATACACCTGATCTTACTACCAATTTATCAAGTAGAAAACGTCAGGTTACTAATGCTGATGGAACAAAAACAGATGTTGTGTATTATAATCAACACGGTGTAAACGAAGACTTAATTCCTGTTTTTCCTAATAAAAAAGTACCATCGAATGCTAGAAAATATGCAGGAGGAGATTATCCTTTAGAGGGTTCATTAAAAACTAAATATGGAGATGGTGTTCCATATACAAAAGATGGATTTCCAGATTTTGAAGCTGTCATGTCAAGACAAGGGATTGATACCAAGAAAATAAAAATTGAAATGTCAGGGGATTCTGCTGCCGATATTAGAGCTGCCAATAAGCAAGCATTTGGACGTTCTACAACTGATAAATCTGTGCAAACAGGGTTTGAAGACTATACTTGGCATCATTCACATGATGGAAAGCACATGATTTTAGTACCGAGTGATTTGCATGATGCTGCCAGACATTTTGGAGGCGATACAATAACCAGAGCAAGATTAGGAATATAATAACGATGAATACAATTAAATCTAGAACTAGTACACCAAATCAAAAAGAAATACAACACTGGGAAATACAACACGGTTTTCAATTTCCAGAAATGTATAGAAATTTTCTATTGCAATACAATGGAGGAGTTCCTGAAAAAAAAGTATGTGAATTACTAATTAACAATCATTTTACGATAGATTTCTTTTATGAATTAACTTCAGCTCAACAACAATATTCATTAACGTATGCTATAAAAACATTTAATGATATTTTTGAGTTAGGTTTTTTACCTGTAGCGCGTGAAGTTTCGGGAGGACTGGTCGTGTTAGATTTAGAAGGAAGACTTTTCTTTTGGGATCATGAGACCGCTGTTAATAAAAAATCATTGCTATCGTTAGATGTTACTATTTTTGAATTTTTACACAGTTTATCAGAAGAAAAAGAACTTTTCTATGGTAGTAAAGTAGATCTTATTGACGATGGTAAAAAGGAAGATATTCTTGCATTTTTAAATTCAGGCTATGATGTCAATAAACCTTTAGAAATAGGAAAAACAATACTACAGAGAGCAGCATTACTCGAAAAAAATTGGCTTATTGAAGAGCTTATTAACAGAAATGCAGACTTTACAGGAGGACTTGAGGAGTGTATTGTTAGAGATAATCTTATTGGATTTAAATTGCTATTGGAAAATGGTGCTAATCCTAATGAAATGACTTCATCAGGGAATTCTTTACTTATGAAATTGGTCATAGCTAAAAAAGTGAAATTTATTGAAGAATTGATGAAATACAATCCAAATACGGATTGGAAAGATGCGTACGACCGTACTGCACTTCAAATGGCAGAAATGAAACTAAAACAAGGAGTTGATGTTATGAATGATATTATAAAACTACTCAAATAATAGAGCGTTTAACAAACAGCGACTCCTCTTAAAAAGGATTTTAAAGGCAATCAAAATCCCCAAACATAGGTACACAGCGTGCACCACTATTTTTGTATATTTAAAAAACAAAAGTAAAATCGTATGGAATCTATCAGTAATTCAGAACAAAAATCGCAGAAAAAAGAAGTAAAACTGCATCCAATATGGCAATGGTTTTATGACCTTATTGTTGCGTTCAATAAATTTCGCCGCTCTTCCTTTTTGAGCATTATCATCCTAATCGTCATGTTGTTTTTGGTAAAAGGATTGGATCAGGCGTATACCTTATTGGTTGATATGATAGAAGATTCGTGTTCTTGGTCTTTATTGCTATGTTATGTCATTATTTCCGTGTTTGCCTTGGTTATTTCGCATTATCCAATTTACATTTATTACGCAAAAGACATTAACGACAGCAAGGATGAAAACTTTTGGTACATTCACAAACTATGGTTTTACAACATTTTTACTTTTAGCAAAAAACCTGCTGATGCCAAACCTTCCAAAAAAGAAACGTATTCCCAAGATTATAAAGCAAAATTTTTCAGATATGCGCTGGGAATTTCCATTTTTAGTATATGGGCGTATTATATCTATAAATCGTATGAGCCAAAACTCTATTATGTGTATGACTGTGTTTATGGTGTCATCATTTTTAATTGGATTATTTGCTTGATTCCGTACATATTGCTCATTATTTTTCTACGAAAGAAGCAAAAAATTGAAAATTTCAACAGCGATTACAAAAAGCAAGAAGACGCAAACGACAATGCCGCAGCCTACGATACATTTTACAAAAGAGGCGTTAGTTCGTTTTATATATTAATGTTGCTCTCCATCGCATTATTATTTTGGGCAGCATTTCTTTCTGAATTCAATCTTACGTCGTATTATTTATTGCAATTACTGACATTCTCACTCTCAGTAGCGTATATAAGTTTCCGTCTATTTCGCTCAAAATTAGATGCATATCTTACCATTCCGTTCATCAAAAAAATTGCGTTTAGTTACAACTATGTGAGCTTTTTCTTTGTCATAGCACTATTGCTCTTCGGAATGTTGGTGTATTGCAATATTGGCGTAGCGTATGGAAAACCATTACCAAATGCAATGGCGGTATTATTTGCCTACTTTTTCATATTCTATTACATCCTAACCTGTGCGTTAAAATCGTTATTCGTCATTCAAGCGATAAAAAGGCAAAGCAAGGCTTATGAAGCTGGAAAAATCACTAAAAAAGTCTATGAAGATTATTCTGGCTTGACGCCAAAAGGTATCAGCCGTTTGGTAGCATTAAAAGACCAAAAAAGCTTTGTAAAAGGCGGAAATGTCATCACACTTATTGTATTAGGCTTTATTCTTTTTTGCTCGTTGATTGCGGTCATTTCTCCAAAATGGAATGAAAGTTTTGTGCATGAATTGGATACGGACAATGTGCGGAGAGACGACAGTGTGTTGCATTTAGACGAATACATTGATACTCTAAAAAGTAAAGTCAAAGATGGAAAACCGTTAATCTTTGTAGCATCGCACGGTGGTGCTGTAAAAGCGAATATTTGGACGATGAAATTACTCAACAAAATTCAAAAAGAAACGGACGGCGCATTTTTAGACCAAACGGCTTCATTTTCGGGCGCTTCTGGTGGTATGATGGGATTGGGAATGTATTCTGTACTATCAGGTAAATATGATAATAAAACAGCAAATCGCTACGAGAAAATTGAAGAACGCATCAGAAAAGTTGCTGAAGAAAACTACGCTTCCAAAGACGTTTCATACATGTTAGGCTGGGATTTTATCCGAAAAATGATACTGCTTCGAAAAGTCAGCAAACATAAAGATAGAGCGTATTATTCGATGGTTACATATCAAAATTTGCTTGAAAATCGCGAAACTCGTTTGTTAGATACGGTATCGTTTCAAGGCTATTGGCATGATAATATCTACAAAGAAAACGGCTACTTTCCAGCAATTTTAGTCAATACAGCAAAAACCAACGGTAGAAGAGGCGTTTTTAGTTCGGTTCGTTATGGTGATAATGATGAGGATTTATTCTTAAATGCAGACAATTTAGCACAATTGCAACCTATTGCAGACGGCAAACGACCTGTAGTTTCCTTTTACCAAGCGTTGTCATGTACCAACCGTTTCCCAGGATTCAGTCCCGCAGCAAAAATATCTGGATACGGACATTATATTGACGCAGGCGCGATTGACAACAGCGGTTTACTCACGAGTTTGGATTGGTATGACCGACTCAAAAACGGCGACAATCCAGTAATTAAAAAGGAAACCAATGTCATTTTTGTGGAAATCATCAATGGAAAATCAAATTACATCAAACACCTACTAAGAGATTTCAAAAAAGAATGTGGGATAGATTTTTTAGAATTTGAAGAAATAGAACAAGGGAATTTATCAGCCGTAATTAGTGCTGGAGCAAATTTGGACAAAAATCCAGATTATTTCAGTGATTTGATACGACGTTTGGAAAAACGAGGTAGAAAACCGTTAGCCGAAATCGAATTCAAAGACAGTTTGCAGTACACGCAAGATACTATTTACAATGCTGAAAAATATAAGATACGGTATATTCCAATCTATTTACCGAGAGTCATCAGGCTTGAAGATGTAGAAGATTTTGTAGGCGGCGAAATAAAAGAAACAATCGTTACAAAAAACAATGCAAAGTTTCCAGTGCGAGAAGAATTAAAAAAGTATTTAAAAGAAAAAAATATAAAAATCTATTTGAATTCTGAAGGTGATTTGAAAAAACACGAGTGGAATACCTACGAACCTACATTGGCACGACATCTCAGCGAAAGCACTATTAGATATTATGACAATATTCTAAAAAAAGATGATAGTATTAAAGAGCATATCAAAGAACTAAAAAAAGAACTAAACATAAATTAGACATAAAAAGGGGAAAAACACCTATAAAAAAAGGATTTCAACGGTTTCATAAACTCATAAGTATTCCTTTATTTATGCTGCTAAAATGCGCAGCATCTGCGTGTATAATTTCAATATCATGACTACAGAACTCATAGACTATATAAAAAATGCGGTACGATTTCGTTTGGCAGAAGTTTCAGGAAGCGAAGAAACTGTTGAATTTCCATCATTCGACTTTGCTAGTGACGATTCGGAGTTTTCCAAATTCGTAACGGAAAACAACTTTCAAATCTATGAAATACTGATTTTACTACTTGCGATGTTGCCGTACATTGCGCCAGGTTTTTTAACCAATATCCTCTCAGAATACTTTCCAGAAGGAAGCGACTTTCCTGAATTTGGCGGTATAAAAGGAAAACAATATCGCGGTATTCTTCCAACGGGCGAAACGGCTATTTTTATTGTGGTAGGAACGAATTACAGAGCGCGAAATTTTATCATTTCTATTTTTAATGAAGAACACGCTTTTGCTAAAAAATCAATTTTACGCTTGAGCGATGTGCCCGAAGGCGAACCGAAAATCAGCGGAACGTTATTATTAGATTTTGAATATGTAGAACTATTTGTCTACGGTTCGGTTTCCAAGCCAAAACTCAGTCAAAACTTTCCAGCAGAATTGTTAGAAACGCAACTTGAGTGGGATGATTTAGTACTGAATGAAAAAACACTCAAAGAAGTCAACAATGTGCTCGTTTGGATGGAACACAACGAACGATTGCTCAACGATTTCAATATGGTTGATAAAATAAAACCAGGCTATAAAGTCATGTTTTTTGGCGCACCAGGAGTCGGAAAAACGCTCACGGCAAGTTTGATGGGAAAACACACTGGCAAAGATGTCTATCGCATCGATTTGTCATTAGTTATTTCAAAATACATTGGAGAAACCGAAAAAAATCTTTCCAATCTCTTTAACAAAGCCAAAAACAAAGACTGGATTCTCTTCTTCGATGAAGCAGACGCTATTTTTGGAAAACGTACAGGCGTTCGTGATGCGCATGATAAATACGCCAATCAAGAAGTATCGTATTTGCTACAACGCATCGAATCGCATTCAGGATTGGTGATTTTGGCATCTAACTATCGCAGTAATATTGATAAAGCATTTACCAGAAGATTTCAATCCATCATCGATTTTGAAAGTCCTGGAATTCCAGAGCGTTTACAACTTTGGCAAAAATACATTCCAGAAGCGTTTATGTCGGAAGAAATTGATGTACAAACACTTTCCGAAGAATACGAAGTCACGGGAGCCAACATTGTCAATATTGTGCAATATGCCTGTTTGCAAGTCCTAGCCGATGGCGGCACACAATTGACCAACGAAATCCTAGTTGCAGCGATTCGTAGGGAATTTATTAAGGAAGGGAGAATGGTATAGAAAACGAATTAAACACGCAATAAAGCTTCACGAAAGTTATTCAAATAAACACAAAAAAAGATGCAATTCTAACAAACAAAAAGAATTACGTCTTTTTTTGTGATTACAATTCACTTCACAACCAAACCACTCTGCACTAAAGTGAAGAGTAGTATAGTCCGTTTCAGAGTTGGTTTCGTATGCGTTTCGGTGTGGGTTTGTGGAGGTTTAGCGTGTGTATAAATTTTGAAAGTAATATACTTATACAAATATTTACGGGAAACCTCATTCTTTTAATGTAATTATATTCTTATATTTAGCTAGCCTAAATAAAGAATATGTCTAATTCCAACCTTTCCAAGTATTCCGCAAAAATTAAAGATGTTTATATTGAATTAAAAGGATATGATTTTTTTCATAGTCCTTTTTATAAAGATGAAAATCCCGACAAGCAAAAAGCTGATTGTAGTAAGAGATTTATTGGTAGAGAAAAAATAATAAAAAGAATACAATCTATTTTAAAAAACACCAATATTAAATCAGGAGCTTACTTGATAACTGGTTTTAGAGGAATGGGAAAAACTAGTGTTATTCGTGAAGCTATTTTTAATCACAATTTTGAGAGCAATAAAAATAAATTTAACATTAGTAATATTTATTTTTTCTTTAAGGATATTATTTCAATAGTAGGAACTATAATATTGATAAGGTATTTATTTTTCTTTTCTTCAAGTTGTAAATTAATTCAGTTATTTGATTTTTTCTTTTGGGTAGGCTTAGCATCAATATTAGTTTTAAAAACAATTACTTTATTAATATTTAAAAAAAATAAATTTGTAAAAACTAATCTCTGGAAAATTTTAAAAGTTTTTTTAATTGTTTTAAGTTTTTTAATTTTTGGAATCAGAATTTACATCAGTGATTCATTAAATTTTAATGGAATGATTAAGCCATTAGATTTTTCTGAAAAACTAATTTTTCTAAATAGCTTTGAAGAAATTTCTTTTTTTAAAATATTTGTTAGCTTACTTTTATCTACAACACTTGTTATTACTTTTTTATTAATATGGGATACATTTTTTTTCATTATTAAAGAATTTTTAATTCTAGTAAAAAAAATCCCTAAAAAAATAGAATTAACTTCAAAATATGAGCGTTTTGAAATTAATTTATCACAAGAGGGATTGAATGAAGTAGATGTACTAAGAAGGATATCAATAAATGTTAGGGAATACTGGTTAGATAATAGAAATGCCTTTAATAATTTCGAATATGATAGAAAGATTTACTCGCTCGGTAAATTTATACTATCAAAAACTCAACAATCTAATAAGTTGGATATTTATCCTACTTATGATAGTATTCTAAATAAATTAAATACTTTAATTAACAGGATGAGTGGTCAAGTAACCTCTCAAAAAGAAGTTAGCCTTAATTCAAATGTGAGTACGAGGTCTAATTTTTTTGCTAATTTCAGTTTTCCATTTGGTACGTATTCAGATAGAAAAGAAATTTCTTATGCAGTAGCTAGTTCTAAAGAAATTGAAGATTATTTGATAGAAATATTTAAAGATATTGACTCATTTAGAGATAAGAACACAAATTTTGAAGTGAGGCAGTTTGTTTTTATTATAGATGAATTGGATAAAGTAGAACCTTTAAGTACAATAAGTTGGGAAGAAAAAGAATCTTCAAATCCTAAACTAGATTATAACTCACTTAATAATAATAAATATAGAAAAAGACAGGAAGCTGTTGCAACCTTATTAGCCAATTTGAAGGGATTTCTAAATGTAGTAAGAGTCAAATTCTTTTTTATAGGAGGAAGAGAAATGTATGATGCATATCTAGCGGACATAGCAGATAGGGACTCCTTTTACAGTAGTATATTTAATGATGTAATTTATGTTGAAAGTTTTTTTAAAGATTCTTTAGAATCATCCACAGGAAAGGGAGGCGTTACTCAAATGACAGAACAGTATTTGTGTAATATAATTTTAAATGATTTAAAAAATGGAGATTTACAGGACTTGAATTCTAAAAATCCGAACATGAAGGATTTGTTTAGGAGACTAAAATTAACTTATGTTGGAGATTCTAAAAATCATAATAATCCTGATAAACCTCTAGAGTCAGATGAATTGGTATTTGTTAAAAATAATAAAGGAGGGAATTTTAAAAATGCAACCGATGAGTCTCGGAAAAAAGCAGCAAAAGTAATTTCTACTCTCCAAAGCTATATAATTTATCTGACGTATAGAAGTAATGGAACGCCAAAAAAAATCACAAGTATTGTAGAAAAAATTATTATTAATGGACCAAATTTAAAAGATGTTAATGAAGAGAAAGAGTTTTATGAAAATAATTTGGTTGTAGTACATGAGAGATCAAAGAATAAAAAGCTATATGAACGATTATTTTTAAAATTTAATTTTGACCTTCAATATGAAATAGGATTAACTTCTAGTTTATATAGACCTTATTTAATCAGTAATAGTAGGCATTTAAAGTCACTAGGCGACAAGTTGTTATTTTCCTCTTCTTTTATTATTGATCATATTTTTAAATTTCATCCTTTTGGTTTTTCATGGAGAAATTTAGAACTCATTCCTGAAGTGGTTTTGATAAATAGAGAACCTAATTTAAGAAAATTTATAGAAGATTTAATGCGTTTCTATTCAAATAATTACATAAAAGATACTGTAAGTGGTATTTTTGATTATCGATTTAGAAGTATAGTTAGACGAGAGTTGGTATTTTTATCAAAAACGTCTGATTTAAGTTCAGCCGCTTTCAATTTTACTCTAGATGAGTCACTTTCAACTAAAAGGCACTATGTATCTAGATTATCAGAGCTTGAGCAAAGTTACAAGCGTTATAAACCCATTGAAAGCGATAATCAATTTGTACACTCAATCAGTTTCATCCAAACGATATTAGGAGATTTACACTTTTATGACAAAGAATATGATGAAGCGGTTGTTTATTACTCAGATTCAATTCAATCATTACGTTTCCCGACAGCGATATCTGAGAAGCTAATTACAAGGCATCAATTTTTGTTATGGCTACGGAATCAATTAAAGCTAGGCTTAACGCTAGAAAAAATGAGAGCGTTTGATTCAGCTTTTTCTCTTTACAAGACTCTTATAATTGATGCAGAAAAGTATCTAAATAAAGTTATTGGTAAAAACGTTGATGAAGAGGAAGTTAAAAAAGCATCTAACATTAAAATTGACTTATCAGAGGAACATAGAACTATGCATTTAATTTCAATGCCATTTGTAGCTATTTTAGCAGTTATGGAAAAGTCTAGAGTAGATGGAATTACATATGCAAGCTTACGAAGAAATAGAGAAGATTTTAAAAGAATAATTTCTTTGGAAAATAAAGATGTACCAGATAGAAATGTAATTATTTTTGATGGATATCGTAGAAACTTTTTAAATGCTGATTATTATAACAATGTAGGAAGTCTCTTGTTTTATAAAAATTGTCAATTTCCTAAGTTTTTTAATCAAGAAAATGATAAATACATTTTAGAGAGTTTCATTATAAATAATAATCAAATTCTAGCTCAACAACAAATAGTATATAACAAGTATAGTAAAGAACGAGAATATGATTTCTATCCCTCATTAGCCTCTTTTAATTACTATTGGAATTCAATTTATTTTATAACAAAAGAACACAGAAAGAGAATTGTAAATAAAATAAACAAAAGAAGTGGATTAAAAAGTTATAAAAAGGAAATTGATCTTGAAGAAAATCTATTAGCAATAAGTGCTGGTTTATTGCTGCCAGAATGTATTGATATGATATCTAGTAAACGTATGTATTATCTAGCTTCAGTAATATCTAAAATTGGAGATAGTATACTCGCATCACTGAGGAATAAAGATTTTGTTATACCCAAAATTAAGTTTAATATATTAGATGTGTCAGATAATTATTCGTCAGAAAAAACATCTAGATGTTTTAATATTTATAAATTTAGAGAATTAGTTGGGGATAACTTATATTCAATAGAGACTGTTTTACACACATATAAATTAGCAGCAGCTTTATTCAAAAGAGCAGGTCATAATTCTTATTATGCTACTCATTTAATTAGAATATTATATACTATTAAAGATTTAATTGCTTTAAATAAAAAAGAAAAAGAATTTGAAAACAATATATGGTTATTTTTAGGTATTGATATTAATAGTGATTATGAAAATAAGTTTTTAAAATTAGAAGAAGTAGCAGAAACTGTATTTAGGGTTACTAGCTGGAATAATGAAATTGCAAATAGACCTCAACTTTTGAAATATAGAGAAATTCTAGGAATAATAGAAAATAAAAATATTGGTAGAGATATTTTATATAATAACTTAAGTAATATATCTGATAATAGAGAAGTTTTAATTTTAGTTGAGGAAATTAAGATGAAACTTTATAAAGATAACTATGCTGATAAAGATTATTACAAAAAAAACTTGATAAACTTTAAATTAAGTAAAAGTTTGATTTCTCCATACGGTTCAGTGAATAGTAGATATCTTAGGATGCTTGAACTAAAGTACCGCACTGAGAGATGTTATTTCATTATGAAAGAAATTCTTGAGATAAAAGATTTTTTTAATATGCAACCTAATTTAGAAGAACAAAAAGATGAATCTAGAATCAAAAAAAGATTGTCAGAACTTTTAGAAAATGAAAAGAAAAACACTACAATAGGTAATATTATTGAATTCTTAATTAAGGAAGCTTTTTTCTGTCTTAGTGAATTAATAAAAATGTTTAAAATATATGATCCAGGTTATGTGATAGGCTATTCTTTTATTGCTGTTGCATATGAAAGAATGGGGGATTGGTGTAATGTCTATGAAAATTATAAAACACTATATAAGGCCTCAAAAAGACCTGATATTGATAATTATGGTATTGATAAAGAAGTAATAAAAAAAATAAAAGAGAATCAAGATATAGAATTAGATATTAAAAAGATTTTGAGTTCTGAAACTCTAGCCAATATCGATGCTAGAAATTATTATGAATCATCTATTCAATACTATTATAAGGTTATTCAGATGCATTCAGATAGTAAGTCATACAGTGACAAGTCTCACGAAATTTATATGTTAGAAGATGACTATAATGATATATCAGCTCATTACGTGATTGCTTCAGAACGTGTAAGAGCAAATACAGGCTCCGTTAAAAGAAGAATTCAAAAAATAAAAAAACATTTAGAAGATAACAAATCAAAATTATATACATACGCTTCATATTTACCACATGAAGATGAGGATAATGACAATAAGTTTATTGAGAATAATCTAGTAAATATTTATAAATATTTAGAGTTAATGAACAAGAAAGTGATAGAACTTAAAGATAAATAATTTATTTGACTTAATATTCGTTTTGGTGTGGGTTTGTAGAGTTTTTTTGTTGAAAACCACAACACTCACAAAAAAATTACAACGCTTACAAAGTAATTTTTTACTTTCAGCAAACAAAAAGATAGTTTTATAAAAAACTGTCTTAAAATGCTCAAAAAAGTTTATGGAAGTGCCGTTTTTGGAATTGAAGCGACTACGATTACCGTAGAAGTGAATATAGCAAAAGGGATTGGTTATCACTTGGTAGGTTTACCCGATAATGCCATTCGTGAAAGCAACTACCGAATCGCTTCTGCACTGCAAAATAATGGATATAAAATTCCTGGGAAGAAAATCACCATCAATATGGCGCCTGCCGATTTGCGAAAAGAAGGCAGTGCGTACGATTTAACCTTAGCATTGGGAATTTTAGCAGCGTCCAATCAAATTCAGTCAGAAAATTTAGAGCAATATTTGATTATGGGCGAATTGTCGTTGGATGGAAGTTTGCAACCTATCAATGGCGTGTTACCCATCGCTATCAAAGCACGCGAAGAAGGTTTTAAAGGCTTTATTCTACCAGAACAAAATGCTAAAGAAGCGGCTGTAGTCAACAATTTGGAAGTGTATGGTGTGCAAAACATTAAGCAAGTCATTAATTTCTTTGATGCGGACGAACCGTTGGAGCAAACCATTATTGACACGCGCGCCGAATTCTTAAAAAATCTAGCATTTCCCGAATTTGATTTTTCAGATGTAAAAGGGCAGGAGAGTATCAAGCGTTGTATGGAAATTGCTGCGGCTGGCGGACATAATATCATTCTTATCGGACCGCCAGGTTCAGGCAAGACCATGCTTGCCAAAAGACTTCCTAGCATACTGCCGCCACTCACGATTCACGAGGCGTTAGAAACCACTAAAATTCATTCCGTTGTAGGAAACATCAAAGATAAAAGCGGATTGATTGCTGAACGTCCGTTTCGGAATCCGCATCATACTATCAGCGACGTCGCTTTAGTCGGAGGTGGTAGTTATCCACAACCTGGGGAAATTTCTCTGGCACATAATGGCGTATTGTTTTTGGATGAATTGCCCGAATTTAAACGTAGTGTGTTGGAAGTGATGCGGCAACCGTTGGAAGACAGGGAAGTCACGATTTCTAGGGCACGTTTTACGATTACGTATCCAAGTAGTTTTATGTTGGTGGCGAGTATGAATCCGAGTCCGAGCGGATTTTTCAACGACCCAAATTCACCAATGGCAGCGTCTCCAATGGAAATGCAACGCTATATGGGAAAGATTTCAGGACCTTTGTTGGACAGAATCGATATTCACATAGAAGTCACGCCAGTACCTTTTGAAAAACTTTCAGAAGACCGAAAAGGCGAAAGCAGTGCTGTGATTCGAGAACGCGTCATCAAAGCAAGAGCCGTACAAACGAAGCGATTTTCAGATTCGGAAATTCTACATTATAATGCGCAAATGAACACGAAGCAAATTCGGAAGTATTGTAAATTGGATGCTGAAGCCTTGAATTTACTCAAAAATGCGATGGAACGATTGAGTCTATCCGCACGAGCGTATGATAGAATTTTAAAAGTCGCAAGAACTATTGCCGATTTAGCACAAGAAACAGACATTTCACCCAATCACATCGCGGAAGCTATACAATACCGAAGTTTGGATAGAGAAGGTTGGTTAGGATGAGATATTTTGTGATTTTTAAATCGAGTAGATTTACAACAAAAAAAATAATAGTATAAGTCTCTTAACTTTTATTGCTAGTCTAGTGTAAAAAAAACCGCCATTTATGAGAAAATGACGGTTGTATATACTTTATAAAAATTGATTATTCCTTAATAATCTTTTGTGTTTGAGTTTCTTCATCAGTTTGGATTTTGACAAAGTAAATTCCTTGAGATAGATTACGGACATTTAATTGATATTCGGTTTTAGAATTTGATAATGTTTTAGAATTTAGTAACCTTCCGTTGATGTCGAAAACACTAATGTTATTAACGAGTGATTTACTTTGAATATGTAGAATGTCTTTTGTTGGATTCGGGTATGTTGAAATAGTGTTTTCTTCAAATTCTGCAACAGATAAAGGAGCTACAATTTCTGTATTCACTGTATTTGTAGTGATAGCAGGATTGAAATCAAAAAAGATATCAGCTACACCGTTTATAATATCTCCAATCACAGCATCATTCTTAGGCTTTATTTTAAAGGCTATATATCCATGTGAATTAGGTTCATCATTTGTACTATCTGGAAGGTTTATGTTATTAAAAATAAAACTTACGTTGTTACCATCAGTTATTTCAACTCTTCCCTGATGACTTAAACTTTCTAGTTGCATCGTTGTCCAATCTAATTTACTATCTAACAGATGATCAATGCGTACATTGATAGCACTTGCAGTTCCAGTGTTTTGAAAACGGATGATGTAATGTAAATATTTATCAATTTCATCTATGCTGATTTCATCGCCTTCTAAAACTCTGATATCATTAGGGTCATATGAACCTATAACAGTTTGTTCTAATTCAAAAACATTATCATCTTGAGTTTCATCTCCTGCAACTGGATTTATCGTTACCGTTGTAACTAATTCATCATTTATGTTTGTTGTAGGTGGCGGAAACACATTGAATTCTAAATTTATCATTCTTGTTTCAAACGGATTGAGCCCTGTAAAGTCAAACGTCAAGGTATTTGCCGTTTGAGAAGCTACTACTTCACTGGCATTTAGAAATTGTAATTTAGAATTGTCAAATTCGAACATGACATCGCCATTTAGTTGAGTTGTGCCAACATTTTTATACACAATCAGGTAAGTGGTATTAAATCCTGGTCTCGGTTCGTCAATAGATGGATATACCACTATGTTTAGGTCATTGATACTTCCTATTGGTGAAATACAGAATTCCACAGTGTCTTCATTTCCTAAGTCTGCAAAATTTGAAGTGTATGAAGCAGGGTTTGAAGCATAGTAATTTGGAAGTTGTGCTATTGTTGTTGTAAAATTGCCATTATTCACAGGAATTTGAAAGCTTCCATTTATTGAAAATGTAGCAAAATTGTCTATACCATTATTTGTGGTAATCATTACATTATTTACAAACGCATCGTTGCTATCGCAGGTATTATTTCCATCAAGATTGAAAAGTACATTTCCTGAAATTTGGTTTCCTAAGATTCCTAGGTTTTTATAGATTCCTATTTCTCTAGGATATGAACTACTTGTGTAGATGATATCTAATTTTCCATTGCTAGTAACATCTTTTAAGACTAACCCAGATATTGTAGATGCAACATTGTAGTCAATAATAGTATGATTAAAATTTCCTTGACCGTTAGTATTTTCTAACAATCTCATTTCTCCATTATATATTAAAATAACGTCCCCATCTGCGTCGTTATCCATATCTGCTACATCCATCATAATCGTTGATCCATTATAAGGTGTAGCTGCTATGAAATTAGGATTTTCGAAGGTTCCTGAGCCGTTATTTTTATATAATCTAACATTAGGATTGTCAACAGATATAATGTCAATATCGTTATCGTTATCAATATCTTGTGCTCTCACAATTTCCACAGAAGCACAGTTGGAACAAATTATTTGTGCTGTTCCAAAAGTACCTTGCCCATTTACATTCTCATACCAAGCAATTTGATTACTATTTTGCGATGCCACAACATCTAAATCTCCATCGTTATCTATATCATTTATAGCGATACTTGTGGGATTATTTACAGAAACAATAGTATTTTCACTTCCAAATGTTCCTTGCCCATCCAAATTTTCAAACCATACTATTTTGTCTCCAAATTCAGATCTAACAACCAAATCCATATCCGCATCATTATCCATATCAGCTAACGTAAGATCTTGCGGAGAATCGCCGAGATTGGCTATGAATATTGGAGCATCAAAAGTACCAGTGCTTAAATTTTTTAGAAGCGATATATTATAGTTGTTATCTGCGTAAATTATATCATCAAATGAATCGCCATCGACATCATCCGCAACGGCATGAATTCTTCCAAAAGTATTTCCTATATCTAGTGTATTTTGGGTAAAAAACTCTCCATTACTATTATCTATATTTTGTAACCAACTTAAACGGTCATCATCAGCGATTAATAAATCTAAATCATTATCCATGTCAAAATCAGATACGCATACGTCAAAAGGTTGGTCGATTACCATATTGATTGATACCGGATTTTGAAAGTTTCCTTGTTGTGTGTGAATGAACTGATTTATAGCCGATTCGGTATTAGCATCTGCATCTATACATATATCTTGATCGCCATCGTTGTCAATATCTGCAATATCAAAAACTCCAAGATCAACATCAGTAGTTATAAGTGTTTCATTTATATTAAGACCACCGTATGGATTAGTTCCTTTAAAATATACCAACCTATTATTATTATATTCAATAGGACTAAATATAATATCTTTGAAACCATCGTTGTTAATGTCTGCTACTTTAATTTCTCTTGTTCCATAGATGGCAAAATTTGCTAAATGAAAGTAGTTTCCAAGAAAATCTCCTTGCCCATCGTTTCTAAACCGAGTAATTCTAGTAGCACCAGCTGCTACAACATCTAAATCCCCATCATTGTCTAAATCTGAAACATCAATAGAATCATAATAAGAAGATGTTGTTGATACAATTTGTGGCGAAGAAAAGTTTCCAGAGCCATCATTCTCTCTCCATTTGACTGAATTACTGATTGCATGTACAATATCTATATCTGAATCTCCATCAATATCAGCAAATTTAACATCTTTGACAGTACCGCCTGTAGAACTTATTGTGATATAGTTAGTACTAAAATTACCAAGTCCGTCCAAATTCTCAAACCATCGGAAGTGACTATCTCTGAAAAAAATATCCAAATCACCATCCGTGTCTATATCAACCAAATGTATATTGTAAGCGCTTTGAAGGATGTTTATATCGACTAAATTTGGAGGATTTATAAAATCACCATTTATATTTTCAAACCAACGAATTCGGTTATTTGTTCCTCCAGCAGTAGCGACGATAATATCTAAATCAGAATCATTATCGATATCGCCAACTGAAATTGATGTTGCACCCAATGAAGTAGCTATATTATTAACAGGTCCATAAACTCCATGAATACTATTAAACTTATGCCAGGTAATGTTGTCTTCATATGCAATTATGATATCTTGATAACCATCACCATCAATATCTGCATATTTTACGGCAACAACATCATAATCTGTATTGACTTCTCCGAAATCAGAGTATTTTACAGATTTTCGAAATTCGATCTGACCTAAACTGACATTACATATTAATAACAAAAGAATAGCTAGTAATTTTTGTTTCATATATTATAAAGTTTTATATACTAAAAGACTTAAAACCACTTTCTCGTAAACAACTTTGTCAACGTTTTTGGACTTAATGTTACAATAAATCGGATGCGTTGGTCGAAACCTGGTTGTGCGATTTCCCAACCGTTGTTGGAGTAGACAGGGAAATACAATTCAAAGAAATCTGGTACCAAGTTTAAACGAATTCCAGAATCGTACACAAATCGTGTGTTGACGCCGTTATCTTTGATAAATCCGACATCGCCATACCCTTCAATCCATTTCCAAATACTGTAACTCGCGTTTCCTGTTGCTAACCAAGCATTGGAAAACGGATTTGGCAATTTGGACTTAAATCCACCTTCTGCCACAATAATTTGCTGACTGAATAATCCCGTGTCTTCTGAACGTCCATAGTAATTGTAGTCAAAAAGGTAATCCGTAGGTCTATCTAGCGCAAAGCTAAAAAAGTCAGAATTCGTATCATTAAAAATAAACTTACCAAAAAAGAATCGCAGATTTAACTGTCGATTGTCTTGAAATAGCTTTCTATAGTCTAAGTTGAAAGAAATCTTAGCAAATCGCTTCGAGATTTGAAAATCAGTAAACCACACCATGTGACGAATCGGATCAGGATTGGAATACACATACCGCGCATTAAATACACTGTAATTTGGTTCGTCATTGTCTGTCGCTAAGGTTGGCGTTTCCGATTGCTCTCTTTGTACAATTACATAACGAAAGTCAATAAACTCCTTTTGATTCGATCTAAAATTAGGATCTCTAAATCCAAAAGTTACTTTGGGAACAAAACGCGTATATGCCAAGTCTTCCGCATAGTTAAAGTAGTTTCCACCAACGGTGAATCGGATGAAATACAAATCACTATTTACACTTTCAATGTCATGACGATACGAAACACTTCCCGAACCTACCAATTGCTTTGAGCGCAGTCCGTACGAAGGTTTTAAATCGTACAACAAACGCTTGGTCAAAAATACTTTGTTGTACAAACGCATTCCTGGCGTAAAACCGTCGTACAAATTAAAACGCGCTACAGGAACAAAGAATATCTGATTGTAATGTGGATTTTCAGCATCTTTAAAAAAGGTCAAGCGTAATTTTTTATTATTCGCAAAAAAGCCATTAAGCGACTTCCAGTTGTCACGCTGATTGAATTCTGGAATGATTTTATCATAATTCAATACCAAACGGTCAATGCTGTCGCTTGGAATGGTGACGGTTTTCTTTTTACCGACATCCGTTACCCAATATTTGGAAACTACAGAATCATTTTTAATTCCGAAGAGTGAAATAGGGAAGTTGGCATCGTATTTATTTTTGATGGTTACTTTAAGTGAATCGTCTACTTTTTCTACTTTTTTGATTTTATAATCAATTCGTTTTCTGGAATCTACGTAGTTGTTAAAATACCAATCGATATCTTTTGGTGCTTTGGCTTTGAGTAAGGTTTCAAAGTCTTCTCGAGATGTTTTCTGCAAGCGATTTTCCACATAAAACTCTTTCACAAAATCGTCAATCACTGCTTCATCAAAGTAGGATTTTAGATATTTCAATCCAACACCAGCTTTGTATTTGTTGGCGATATTGTTGTTAAATTTCGTCAATGAATCTTTGGAAGTGTTCAATGGTTGGTCAATATTTTTACGCGCCATCAACATAAACATAAACGGATATTGATCGTTAAATTCCAATTTGGCAAATTCATACGAGCGAATTCCCCAAACTTTCGATAAACCACCGACAAGCTTCATATTAGGATAGAAGGTTTCTGCGTAATTCATCATCATGTAAATTTCAATAGCATCTAAAATCCACTTTTCAGTTCGCGTGTCCATCCACAAGGATTCTTCTAAATTTCGCTCTAAAATCGCTTTTAAAATCTTGATTTCGTATTGAAAAGCATCTGTAAACGGTCTGATAAAAGTTGGTAATTGTCCCAATCCGTATACAGGATTCTTTTTATTGTCAATTTCAGAAATCATCATGTTTTTTCTTGGAAACGCGCCCAATTTTTCATGAATAAACTGTACTACTTTATCAATAGCAATCGCTTGTTGTTTTTCATCAAGACCATACGGATTTAGATTTGTTGTGATGGTAACTTTGTCTGTTTCAAATGTTTTGAATTGTGAATTTTGACGTAATAAAATCGTAACATCTTTTACCTTTTCTGCGGTAAGCTGCACCAAACCATTTCCGTCATTTTTCATAGAATCTGCAGTAGAAACTACCTCAAACGTATCTGGAATAATCAGCGTAATGTTGTGATTGGCTTGTTCAGTGTACATGTCATCTAAGTTTTTGTGACTGTACAATTTCCAACCATCGCGATAAGCCGCAGGCGTTATGTACCAATATCGGAGACTGTAATCACCATTTTTTGCAAATCCGTAACGTGTAAATTCGTCATACGCAAGTTTTACTTGGTAGTTTAAATCGAGCGTAATGGATTCGTTGGGTTGCAACGGTTGTAGAAGTGTTACTTTGATAATATCGACTTGATAGTCCAAACGTTCCCAATCTAAAATGTCATCATTTATAGAAATATAATTCACCATTGTGCGCCCACGTTTTTTCTCAGGTGCTAAGTGAAAATTTCGGTGAAATTCTTCCGCAAAGCGTTTTGCCAATGGTGTATCTTTTCCCGAAAAGGCATGACTCCAATCGTTCAGATAAATTTCTGAAAGTGCTGTTCCTGTTTCGTTCGTGTAGGTTATATTTTGAACAACATTGAGCGTATTAGTTCTTGTGTGAAGCGTAGCCGTAACGGTATTTTTATGCTGTCCAAAAGCTGCAACACTCAAAAATAATAGGATGTATAGTTCGAAATGGGTACGTATTGTGTTCAATTATTTTTTTATAAATTTTTTAGTTTCTGTAAAATTGTCAATTTTTATATAGTAAATGCCTTTCGGTAGGTCGGAGACATTTACTGTTGTAATATCGTTATTTTTCGCTTTCCCTGAAACCAATTTTCGTGCTAAAACGTCATAAATCACATAATCATTGTTTGTTTGGCTAGAATTTAACACAAATGATAATTGATTGTCAGCTACGTTTCCACGGATAAATTGAAAAGTACTAATAGTTGCAACTTCATTTGTACTGAGCAACTGCTCGTTGGTTTCTAGTTCCATCACTACAGGCAAATGGTCGCTCATATCGTGTAAAGCCGTTCGCAGTGCAGCAGAGTAACTCACGCCAGAACCAGGAACTTCAGCACAATCAGATGTGTTGATAGCACTGTTGAAGCAATTTGGATTCAAGTTGTTTCCGAAGGATTTGTACGAGTTTGGAACGTAATATAAATCAGTATTGGTCAACATGTTTTCAGATGTCAAAATAAAATCAAATCGATCATCAAATCCGCCAGAAGCGCCACCTAAACCACCTTGTGTACGAGTTGATTGTGTAAAAACGTCCACAAAACTGCTGTTGGTATGCCAATCGCCCAAACGATTGATAGGATCAGTCAGCGTAATAACATTGATAGGATCGGTCAACTTTTGAAACGTAATATCATTGCTGGTATATAAATTTAAATCGCCCGCAAAAATGACGTTGCTGTTTGGATCTAGGTTATCCAGATAGTTTACCAATTCTTCTGCCATTAAAAAACGTTGCAGTTCATCATTAACTGAGTTTCCAGCTTTTAAATGTCCCACAAATACTTCCAATACAATCGGATTCGTTGCTTGATTTACCGTATTTAGCTTTAAGGTATAGCGATTAAAATCGCGCAAAAAAGTGGTGATGATATCTTGTCCTTCTAAAATAAATTTAGAACTGTCGTAATAGATTAAATTTTGCAATAAATTAGAATCACTTCCTGTATCATCAGAAGTATTATTAAAATAAGTTGCTTGCGCATAATTTGGATTAATCATTTGCAATCGGTTGAGAATCAAGCCAGCGCCAAAAGCATCGTTCAATTCACACACCATAAACAAATCGGGTTGGTAATCAGAAATAATAATTTCCAATTCGTCCAATCGGTCGAGGGAAAGTTCAGGAAAATTCAAAAGATTGTAAAACATCGTTTTGATATTTTCCTGAGCAGTATTTTGTTGTAATCCTACGTAAAAACATAGGATGAATATGAGTAATTTTCTTTTCATTTTCTTTTTCGGGTGCAATTATTCTACAAAACTTCAGTTAGAAGTTAGGACTCAGATTGTATTTTTTATAGAACGCATCTAAAATATCCAATACTTCATCTTCATTATCTACAATATGAATCAAGTCCATATCTCCAGGACTGATGTTTGAAAACTTAGCCAATAGGGTTTCTTTTACCCAATCAATTAAGCCTTCCCAAAATTCAGTTCCTACCAAAATGATAGGGAATTTGTCAATTTTTTTCGTTTGGATAAGTGTTATCGCTTCAAAAAGTTCGTCCAGCGTTCCAAATCCGCCTGGCATTACTACAAATCCTTGCGAATATTTTACAAACATTACTTTACGAACAAAGAAATAGTCAAAGTTGATGCTTTTATCAGGATCGATGTATGGATTGTCGTGCTGCTCAAACGGTAACACAATGTTTAAACCCACGGATGTTCCGCCGCCTAAATGCGCTCCTTTGTTACCAGCTTCCATAATTCCTGGTCCACCGCCGGTAATTACACCATAACCATTATCAACGATTTTGTGCGCAATTTTTTGTGCGAGTTTATAGTATTTATGATCAGGTTTTGTACGTGCCGAACCAAAAATGGACACGCAAGGTCCGATTTGACTCATTTTTTCGAATCCGTTTACGAATTCGCCCATAATTTTAAAAAGTGCCCAAGAATCATTTGTTTTTATCTCATTCCAGCCTTTGGCATTTCTTTCTTTTCTCATGTAATTCAATTTTTAATCAAAACGTGCTAAGATACTATTTTATATAGAATTTTGATAAAGGTTTTAGAGGAGATTAACATTATGAGAAATTTCGGAAATAGCGATTTTTCGTAAAGTCAAACAGCATTTTTTGAAGAAAAATGTAGAAACAGGTAATTTTATTGTGTAATCATTTTGTTATGAGATTGTTACAATTTTAATTTCAAATCTAGTATCAGTTGTTTTCGTCTTTTTAAGTAGTATTACTGATATTCTTTTTTGACAAACGTGTTAATTTCAGTTGTGATTTTCCCTAATTTTGGAGTTACAAATTTGTTATTTTCTGTACTTTCGATAATGTAGATATTTTTGATTTCTGAAAAAAGCTTTTCTATCTGTTTTTCAGATAATAAGTTGAGTTCTTCCTGTGAAATGATGTGATATTTTTCATTATTAATATCATGTACTTTAGAAAGTTTCATTGTTTGTTTTCGCGTGTTAGTTACTTGAAAAAAAACATTTTTTTCTCCAATGGAAAGTCTAAAAGTGAATTGCTCCTTTATTTTAGACTCTGAAAGCTTAGAACCGTCATGAGTTGCGTATGTATAACTGGATTTATGATTTTCCATTGAAGGATTATAAAGTAAATATATATCTTTATTTCCCGTGAATTTGGAAGGTTTTAAGAATGTATATTTTTCATCTTTACTTTTCAATGTATAATTCTTCAACTCATAGTAAAACGGTTGAATACTTTTTGCCAAAAACAAGTCATCATCTTCTGTATCTACACAAGTCGTTTCGTCAAACATGCTTAAAAACACTTCCCGAACCAATACTTTGTTATTTTTTACATCACTTTCATCAATTAAAAAAAGCGTTTTTCCCTGTAAAATATTGAAAAGCGTTGAAGAGTTTGATGCAAGACTGTGCATAAATTTAATATCAACTATTTTCTGCTTATTCTTCTTTATGAATTGCCTTTCTTGGTATTTATTGTAGGTTTTGTTTTTGTCAAAATAATCATCAAAATCTAAATATTTTCGATATCCAACATCAAAAAGTAGTTTGTCATTTTTTCGATATGAATAATTAAAAGAAGTGTCTCTTAATTCTTCATTGATGTATACAACGTCCTTTTTTTGATTTTTATCTGATGAAAATAAAAGATAAATTGTGTCTAGCTTTTGCAGTTCGTTTGGCGTTTGTGCAAAAAGCTTAAAACTAATAAAGAAGGTAATTATAAGTAGTTTTTTCATAAACTATCATTCGTATTTTCTTGAACTCTCTTGACAGCATGCGCAAAAACCATTCCTTTAACTGTGCATGGTAGAAATATAATCACAAATCTAGCCAACGTTTAAACACCGCGACTTTATTTTTCCCAATAATGATATCAATTTCTGAAACAGGCTGCATTTCTATTTTGAGTGCGCTGTTTCCGTATTTGATGATTTTATCAATCGCGTAAATCGCTACAATGGTTTGTCGGTTGGCTCTAAAGAAGAGTTTTGGGTCGAGTGTGGCGTAAATTTGGTCTAAGCTGTCATTTGCGGTGTAACGTTTGCCATCTTTCCGAACGACGTACGAGATGGAGTTTTCCACATAAATATATGCAATGTCTTCAATCGCAATCGGCATCAATTCGTTGCGAATGTAGGTGAGGAGTCGCTGTTTTGGAATTTCTTTGTTGTCTTCTTCCGTAGTAGTTTCTGTCGACTCTTCGGTTTTGGTTTCGGAAATCGTTTTTAGTTCGGCAATGCTTTTTTGATAGTTTTCGAGCGAATCGTTGAGTTTGGATAAATTCAGCACGCCGTCTTCTAATTTTGCCGTTTTTCGCTCAATAATTTGTTCGTAATACACAGAGACCAATCTGATGACAATCAACAATAATAACAATAATAACAACCCAAGCAATAAATAACTTGTTTTGGCTTCTTCTGTAAAAGCGTTGGTTTGCTGTGTAAAGTTTTCCAAATTCAAATGTGCTGCCATAATCAAATCAGAATTCGCCACAGGACGCAAGGCAATAATTTCTGAAGATTCCGAATTATTTTTTTCATTATTTTGTATCAGCGCGTACAATTCTTCGCCAGTCACTTCACTTTTCATGTTGGAAATGCTGTTGCTTTTTTGTTCGTTTTTGCTGCGTAATTTTGTGACATCGGGATGACAAACAATAGTTCCTGACCAATCAAACACGGACAAATACATATTTTCCTTATCGCTTCCGTCAATGGCAGTTTGCAGACTGTTTACAAGTGTTTCTTTCGGAAGGTTGTTCGCCAATGCATCCGCCGTCAACAGACTCATTTGCTGAATTTCCTTGGTTGCCAAGTTGATGGTATTTTGCAGTTGTACAACACTTTTCTGTTTCACCAATAACGGATGTATGATAAAACTGATGGCAAGCACATATACCAACAGAAAACTGACGGTTGCATAAAGATAGATTTTATAATTTCGCATGGCGTATTTTCAATTCGTATTTTCCACACTAAAATACTATTTCGTATGGTTTCTCCGCTATTTCTAAAGATTTTATATTCCTTTTTAGGCGTTTATTTTCCGCTTTACACACAATCTACTCAAAGGACATTGCAGAAAACAGTACTTTTATCTTGTAAATATAAATGGATGAAATATCTAAAATACTATAAAATATCCGCCATAAGTTGCGTACTATGTTTGAGTTTGTTTTTTTTGTATCGGCATGTCAACAGCGGTATTGCAGACACCAATACTGTACAAACGGAAGAATCATTTACGACGAATGAATTGTTGGCAAAATTTCAACACAAGCAGCAAAAGCTGGAAGATTTTATTGAAAAAGCGATTGAGGTTGAAGGAAAAATTAAAGATATTACCTTTCAAGATGGGAAATATAGTTTAATTTTAAAAGGCGATTCGGATGCGAGCTATATTTTATGCGAAATGCAATCCGATCAACATGCAGCAGTCAAGAAGCTTGAAGCGGGACAAAACATCAAATTGAAAGGAATTTTAAAAGGATTTTTGCTAGATGTCATTTTGTTGCATTGTGTTATCATTTAAGCAGTTTTGTATGAATAAAGTTGTACTCTTTGTACTTTTTAGTCTTTTTTGTTACAGTAACGTTTCTGCGCAAACGAACGATTTTATTGAGCGTCAGGGACAAGTTACTTTTTTCTCGTACACTGCTGTAGAAAATATACAGGCGAAGAACAATCAGGTGTTGAGTTTGTTCAATCCGTCTTCTCAAGAAATTGCGGTGAGTATTTTAATGCGTGCGTTTGTATTTGAAAAGTCGCTCATGCGCGATCATTTTAACGAAAGTTATATTGAATCTGATTTGTATCCGAAAGCAACCTTTAGCGGAAAGATTATCGATTTTGACACAAACATTGCCACGCAAACACGAATTATTAGAGGCGATTTCACCTTAAAAAATACTACTAAAACTATCGATATAAAAGCAACCATCACTAAAACTGATACAGGATATACCATTACAGGCGCGTTGGATGTGTTGATTGACGATTACGATATTAATGTTCCACCGTTGCTGTCGCCCAATATTTCTAAGAAAATTGAAGTCACGTTTAATTTTAATTATGCGCCGTATGAAAAGTAAGTTGTTAGCGCTCATCGTATTTGTAAGTATGTCGTCAGGAATGATGGCGCAGGATTTGTTGGACAAACTCAATGCAGAATCACTGTTGATGGACGATTATGTGTCGTTGACTTTTAAAGGCACACGTATTTCTGTGGGACATTCGGTAGAAACGCGCAAAAAAAATACGTTGGAAATCTCGTTTATGTCGCGTTATTGGAACATTCCGAATTATGGTGGCAATTCGTTTATCGCTGATAAAATGTCGGCGCGTTTTGGATTGGATTACGGAATCTCCGACAGACTCACCATCGGATTTGGAACTTCGGCACCAAATGGAATTGCTGATACCTATTTGAAATATCGATTGTTACGACAAACGGTTAACAATACAACGCCGCTGAGTATTTCTTTAGTACAAACGGCAACTTATCGAACACGACGATTAAACGGCATCACACAGCGCGCAGATTCGGGAGATAAGTTTGCGTTTACTTCACAAGTATTGATTGCTAAAAAGTTTACACGAAATTTCTCTGCGCAAATCGCACCGACGTTTATTCACAGAACTTCTTCCAGATTTACACAAGACGACCACAATCATTTTGCGCTAGGATTTGGCGCGCGTTACAAAGTCAGCAATCATGTTTCATTGGTTTCTGAATATTACTACGTTGCCAACGAACTGGAATCGCGCGAAACCTTTGGCGCTTTTGCTTTAGGCACCAATTGGGAAGTCAGTAAGTTGTTGTTGCAATTCAAAATGACCAACAATCCGTTTTTTGTAGAAGATACTTTCATTACACAAACCACTCGAAACTTTAATTTCAAAGATGGGAATTTCTTTTTTGGGTTTGGGGCTGTTTATTTTTTGCAGTTATAGGTTTTCTTTAATCTAGCAATTTTATAATTTGAAAATGTACCAATGTTAGTTTAGCTTCAATTGAAAATATTGCTATGATTCGTCTTTGCGAGAATTTGAAAAATTCGTGGCAATCCGTTAGTTTTATAGTACAATTTTGCATTGAAACAAACAGATTACTTCGATAAACTCAGCACGTGACTCCTCCTTTCAAATTTAAAATGCACTACAGCTTGAATTTATTATGATTTTATCAATTTTTTGATGATTTCAGATGTTTCTGTTTTTATTTTTAAAATATAGATTCCTGAATCTAAACCGTTCATAGTATACTCATCAGCTGCTGAAAATTCTTTAATTAACATTCCTGAAAAGTTATATAATTTGATAGATTTTATATGTAGTCCGTCAGTTTTCTCTATTTTAAAATGATCATTTACTGGATTTGGATAAATGGTTATTGCATCATCGTAGAAATAATCTTCAATACTAAGGGTTTCTATGATTTCTGTGGACACCATATTCGTAATGATTGGCAAGTTGTAATCAAAATAAATACTTGCATCTCCACTCATGATGTCTCCAATTTGAGCCGTGTTTTTTGGTTTAATCTTATACGCTATGTAGCCATGACTGTTCGGTTCGTCTGCAGCTTGATATGGTAAGTTTATATTTTCAAAGAAAAACTCTACTTCATTCCCATTGGTAATGCTCACAACATGATCATGGCTTGCGTCTGTTATGGTGAGCGTGCTCCAATCTAATTCTGTGTCTAATACATCTTCAATTCTCACAAAAGTAGCATTCGCACTTCCCGTGTTTTGAAATCTGATAATGTAATCTAAATATTCATCTGCTTCATCAAAAGTTATGGTTTCGCCTTGTAACACTCTTTTGTCATTTGGATCAAAGGCATTTACTACAATTTGATTGAATTCATATACGTTGTCATTTGGCGTAAAATCATTTGCGTCTGGTGTTACTACTGCGGTAAAATTTAAAATGTCATCTGCATTGACGGTTGGCGGCGTAAAATTTTGCATGGTAAAATCAACCTCAATACTTCCAAATGGTTGTATGGTTCCTAAGCTAAAGTTTACACTATTGGTTGTTGCACTTGTTTCATTGGGAACCGCTAGTACAAATGATTGTTTTGTATTATCAAAGGTAAATTCTGCTGAAACGCCATTTATAATTTCTGTGCCTACATTTTTTATGATTAATTTATAACGAGACTCAAATCCAGGTCTAGCTTGATTAATTGGAAGAATAGAAATATTCAAATCCTCTACAACTTGATTTGCTGTCAAACAAAAATCAACTTGTTCTGTAGAAGTGGTTGAAAAGTCAACGTTTTCACTTAGTGGTGTTGCTGTAAAATAATTGGGTAAGTTGGAAATATAAACAGTTTGGCTTCCTGTATGCACAGGAATCTCATAACTACCGTTGATGACAGCACTAGAAACATCAAACATATTTGAATCTTCAGCCTTAACCAATAAATTGGTAGCTTCAATATCTGAATTTGTACATCCATCATTATTTATATCGTAATACACAGTACCTACGATGGTGTTGCAATTCGCTGAGCCACCATCTCCAGAAAAACTCCAGCCTTTGCCGTATTGCAAATAATTGTGCGCATTAAAATTACAGTATTCAAGACCATGCACGCCAATACTTACATTACTTATGCCTGACGACGCTAGTTTCAATAATAATTTATCGTAATGATAAATACTTAAATTTGAGTAGGATAACATATCACCCCAACCAAAAGAAGTACTCACGTTTGTAAAGTCCCAATAGGACAAGTCTTGATCAAAACTAGTTGCATTTTCAAACATTTCAAACATATAATCAACATTTGATGTGTTCCAGTTATCTAATGGCTGATTGAAACTAGATGCACCAAAAAACATGCTCCACAAAGTTGTTACGTTGGATATATCCCAGCTATTCAAAGGTTTGTTATAACTTGAAGCATACGCAAACATACTGATCAATTCTGTCAAATTTGAAGTATTCCAATTATCGATTGGTTGATTAAAAGATGTTGCTTCAAAAAACATGTGATTTATGGTAGAAAGGTTGGAAGTAATCCAATTATTTAAAGGCTGATTGTACGTAGAACTTCCAGAAAACATATAGGACATATCTAAGACATTAGACACATTCCAACTATCTAGAGACTGATTAAAATTTGTTGCATTCGCAAACATTTCAGCCATATTATTCACATGTAAGGTATTCCAATTATTTAAAGGCTGATTAAAAGTAGTACATCCTCTAAACATTCCGACCATATTAGTGATATTGGAAACATTCCAATGATTAATATTTTGATTAAAATTTACGCAGCCATTAAACATAAATGAGGCATCCGTAACTTGACTCAAATCAGGTGCGTCTGTTGCGTTAATAACTAGGTTTGGACAAAAAGAAAACATACTAGCCGTAGCATTCCAAACAATATCTCCCCATTGTTCCACGCTTAACACATTTTCTCTTGTAAAATCGCCTAAATTTAATTCTGGAAATACACCTGAAATACTAATATTGTATACACCTGTTTGCGCATACGAATGTTGTACAGATTGGGTTTGATTTGTTAAAACTGTTCCATCTCCAAAGTCAATAGTATAATTATAACTTGGACTATATGAGTATACTACCAAATCAAAATCTGCATTAGTCGTTGTGGCTTCCCATGTGATGATAAAAGGTTCTTGCGCTCTAGCGCCAATAGTGAGTAAAAGAAATATAAAAAGTAAAGTTTTTTTCATCGTTTTGTTTTTGGAAGGGTCTTTTTTAGTTAATTAATGCCCAATGGTATGTCTATATGTAATTCCTGCTTTTTTACTGAATACGGCAACTAACAGAAATTAATTTAGTTCAATTTTACGGTTATTTTTTTAAAATCGATGATAAAATCTACACATATAAACTTGAATTCACGGAATTCAAGGAAAAAGATTCAGATTCAGAGTAAAAATAAATTCCTGCTTTTACTGAATCAAGTTCAGCACAGGCTACAGGAATGACAAAATTAGGACAGAATATCAATACCGCTAACTCACTAAACCCATGTTTCTTGAAGCGTTTACTTTGGGCTCCAATTGGGAAGTCAGTAAGTTGTTATTACAATTCAAAATGACCAACAATCCGTTTTTTGTGGAAGATACGTTTATTACGCAAACGGTACGAAACTTTAATTTCAAAGATGGAAATTTCTTTTTTGAGTTTGGGGCTGTTTATTTTTTGCAGTTGTAGTATTTGTTTATTGTGTTTTAATTTCAATAATCGAATATATTTTTAGGTTTTTTGATTGCAAAATTAGTATGGAGGTACGACGGTTTGGCTATGCGCAGTGTCCCGAAGGGCATTGCGTATAGGTTGTGTTACCTGCCGTTTTTATTCAATTTTGCTATTTCTGTCATCAATTTCCTTTCTTATTTTAAAAATGATGTCATCAATTGCTAATCGTATTTGATTCCCAAAATCCTTTTTGTCACCCACAGCCTTAGCTTCACTAAAATTTGTCAAAAGTTTATTTAGCTCATCATATACAGCTTGGGTTTCAATTTCAGTTGTCTCTTCCACAAGCTGTCTATTTTCATTAAAACTGAAAACATATTCCTGTAATGTTTCACTGTCTTTGGCAAATTCAACACCTGCAAGGCTTCTATTCGACTGTGCTATCGAATATTTACCAAAAATTTTCTGAACTCGTTTAGCTTCGAATAAGATTTCAGCAAGATTGGTTGTCTTTTGCTTTTTAATTACAGCGTTCTTAGCTAATTCAGCTTGTTCAGCTGCTGATTTAGCCTTTTTCTCTGCTTGAATAGCTAGAATAGCTCCAATTATTGATGCGACAGAACCTGCAATCCCGATTATAATTACTGCAAGTTCCATTAATATCCTGTTGTTTCAATTAGCTCTTTTATCTGACCTTCATTTAGCGAATGTCTTTCTTCAATCGAATAATCCTTAAACCTTGATAACATCTTTTGGTATTTAGGAATCATTCTCATATGACTGTTGTAGTAGCCGTTAGTTAACTTTTTTATCCATTCAAATCTATCTAAGTCTTCAATGAAGTACTTTGTGTAAGCCATCCGCATTATTTCATTGTTTCCATCAAAACCTGGGAATCTTACCGATTCAATTGTTAATTCTTTTGGGTCTTTAAGTGCTTGAAATGAATAATATAGTCCTGTGTACATATCAAGTATGTCTAATACTTCTGTGCACTCATCACTCGTTAAGCCATCTGATAGATGTTCTGTAAGCCAACTATAATGAAGCTCATACCCGTCTTCTATTGCCTTTCGATGATTAGCATAATATTCGGCTTCTTCTGGATAAAGCTTTTCAAGTATTTTCAATTGAAAAGAGAGGCTTAATCTTTCTTTAGTATCTAGTTTCATTTTTGTTCATTTTTAAATGGCAGGTAACGTACGTATAACAGGAATTCCTGTTTTTATATCAAATATGGTAAATAACAGGAACAAATTTTATGTTTAATTCCTATTATTCTCCATAAATGTAAAACAAAGCTCACACATACACAATGTGGTTTTCCGTAATTCCGAGAAAAAAGATTAAAATTCATAGAGAAAATAGATTCCTGCCTTCGCAGGAATGACAAACTATAATGATAAAAACAATTCGTGTATTCTTGACAACATTTCGACTGCGCTCAATGTGACAAGCATAAATTTGAACATTCAACGAAGTCAATGACTAACTAAAAACCAATAAAATAGAAGAGAAGCCAATCAGCTACTTAAGACACAAACTTCCCATCCAACAACCTAGCTAACTTTTCCCCATACTCAATAAACGCCAAAGTTTCATCTGTTCGTGCGAGTTTGATTTTGTCAAAAATAATCAACGCTTCGCCATTACTTTCTAAGTGATAGATGTGATGATTTTCAAAAAAGCGGATGATATCTTCTGTGAAAAAGGAGCGAATCTCGGCTTCGTTATTTCCCATCAACAAGAACTTTTTAGAGAAATCGGGATACATGTCAAAATCAATGTCTTTATAGCCTGTAAATGCCATCACGCGATCGAATAGTTTTTCAAAAACACCTTCTTTTTCCATCGTGAACACCGGTATTTTTGTATTCAATTTTAAGACCATTAAGGTAGTATTAAACGTTTCTGCGGTAAACGCTTGTCCTTCATTGAAGGTAACATCCGCAATTTCCCAAGATATGTCCATCTCATCAAAAGAACCTTTTAAACAATTATATTTTCGTTCAATAGGTCTAATTTCAAAAAAGTGAAACTTTTTTAAATAGATGGTATTCCAATCTACTTGACTTGTGTATTGATATCCTTTTTCTGTGGCTAAGTTTCGCAAGCGTTTCTGTCTATGAGATAATTTGGTAGCATTTTTCAAACTAAGTTTTAAAGCCCTATTATGCGTAGATGATGACACATGCGAGTCCAATCCTGTAATAAATACTTTACCGCCCGTTGCTCGTTGTGCTTTTAGGTATTCTACCAAATAGTCCATATACGTGATACCAACGAGTCGGGTTTCCGATAAATCGATGTTGACATTCGCTCCAGCAGGAATTTGCGCGACTAATTTGTCAACCTTTATAATGCCTAAGAAATTTGCGACTCCTCTAATTTTTAAATCGTAACTATTATCGGGAAGCTGTATCAATCTTGTGCGCGATTTGTACACCATTTTGAAAAATTCTGGAATTGGTAGTCGTGCCAGCAACATGTGGGTAATCAACGCAAAGACCAATCCGCCCAATAAACCAACTAATAAATTGGTGTATAGCGTTAAAACCATGGTAACTATAAAAAAGATGAGTTGCTCCGTTCCTTGATTATACATTTGCTTAAAGACAGAAGGCGATGCTAGTTTGAATCCTGTGTAGACTAATAAAATAGCAAACGCACACAGCGGTACTTGTCGCATGATTGGACTTAACAACACGATAAAAATCAGCAATAACAATCCTTGATACATGTTAGACCATTTGGTTTTTGCGCCGTTATGAATATTCACCGTACTACGGATAATCACGGCAATGATTGGCAAACCACCAATCATACCTGCAACAACGGTGCTCAATCCGATGCCTGTTAGGTCTTTGTTCAAATCTGTTTTTCGTTTGTACGGATCAATTTTATCGACGGCTTTTGCAATAGCGAGCGATTCAATACTTGAAATAATCAAAATAGAAAATACGGTCGTCCAGAATTCAATCGTGTGTATTTTGCCAAAATTAGGATGCATGATGGAATCCGTAATCGTATCCGGAATATCTAATAACAAATCAGGTCCAACTTCATAGGCTTTTCCAAAAAAAGAAAGTGTTTGTGCATCAAAGAAATTAAAGATATATACAAAAGGAATAGACAACGCAATCACCCACATCGGCGTCGGCAATAAGTGAAAAATTCGATTGCTGATTTTGGAGTGAAATATGATTAAAAGCAATCCTGTCAAGGCAATAATCAATACAAAAGGATTGGCTTGTGGCAAGTATACAACGGCATCAATCAGGTTTTGTACAATGCTTGGACTCTCCGAATGTGTGCCCATGGCGACATGAATCTGTTTGGCAAAAATGATAATTCCAATGGCAGCCAAAATTCCGTGAATCACAGAAGAATGAAAAATGTCTGCCAATCGTCCCAGTTTTAGTATTCCCAAGAGCATTTGAAGCGCGCCCGATATTACTACCGCCGCTAATACATAATTGAACGCTTGTCCTGAGCCGTCGTCCATCAAGGCAATTCCCAATAAGATAACTCCGATGACTCCTTTGGCTGGTCCGTTAACGGAAATATGTCCTCCGCGATACAGCGTTGTCACCACGCCACCGACGATTGCTGAAAAAATTCCTGCCATAGCTGGAGCGCCTGCGGCTAAGGCAATTCCTAACGAAAGAGGTAAGGCAATCAGCGAGACACTTACGGCGGCGATTATATCACTTTGCCAATTTTCAACGAGTCCCTGAATGCCAGATTTGGGTGTGTTTTCCATGTAGTAAGATTGGTTATAAGTAGCTTTGTTGACTAAAATAGTAAATATTTGGAATTATAAAAGGAGTGAAGAGAAAGTTGTTTGAGAATATTTAGAAAACTGTTTTAAAAAAATTGATTTTTTTATCACTCAATTGATGAGTTAGTAGGAATCAATGATAGTCAATAATCTGTTTTTTGGAGAAGACACTTTTATCTCACAAGCGGAGAGAAACTTTAACTTTAAAGGCGGGAATTTTTTTGAGTTTTGGATTGATGTATTATTTAGAGTTTCTAACAGTTAACTTTTATTAACACTTGTGTACTATTTTCTGTTGCTAGATAAACGCACTGCTTTTTTCAAACGATTCATCTCTATGAAGTCTATATTTCAGAATAAGGTCATTATCAATAAGCTTACTAAATGTTTCTCTTTTATTCACTATAATTTCGTCTACTTTGTTGTACCACTTCCAACTGTCATGTCTTGTACTTGGCCATTTTAGAAGAAGTTCTAAATTCGTATGGCAAACGAGGCATTTATTTTTATAGAGTGCTATTTTTTTACAAATTGGACAGTCTGATATATTTGAAAAAATATACTCCACACAGCTAACATCATCTTCCTCTATAAAATATATTCTAGGGACGTTTTTAAGCAGTTTATAAAAATGTATGTAGCTTTTGTTAAAAAAGAGAAATTTGTTGTTTAGGAGTTCAATTTCAAGTTCAACATCAATTTCTTTGTCAAAGTATGCACTACTTTTATTCGTTAGTTTTATCCGCTTTACGTCTTTAGACCAGTTGAAATCTTTCCTTTCTGTAACATTATCATTAATTTGTAAACAGTTAAATCCCGATTTTGAGATGTTTGATATCGTAAAATATTTTTCAGTTCTTACGCTCCAGCAGTCAAAACAGGTATAGTCAATCCATTCGCTAGACGTGTCATCTTCAAATAAAGGCTTCTCTTTTTCTCCACAATTTGGACATATTGAGTTAATTATACCAACGTATGTATCAGCAATGTTCTGTAATTTTTGGTTGGAGTTTATTTCACAAATAAACACGCCATATTTTTCTTTACAATAAATTTTAACGTCTGTTGTCCAACCATTTTCAATGAGTTCATCAAACATTTCTTTTAATGTATTTTGATAAACTACATCAAAGTCTTTAATAACTGAAGTAACGTATTTTGTTTCTGCATTCATCAACTTATAGATTAGATGCTTTTTTCTTTATAATTCAACGGTTTGAATCAGCTGTTTGCCCAATATCTTTAGTGTTATCGATTTACAGATAATAGTGACTTAAAAAACTTGATTTCTCCTTTTCTTTTGGATAAAAGTAAATTCCGATTAACAATTTACTACTTTCGGGAACGTTATTTTTTACTCCTTTACTAAAACTTGTCCATTCAGTTTTTTTGATTATTTCAATTAAATTTTGATCTATTGAGTTTTCAAATCCACTAATTTCTCTCACTTTTTTGATGTTCAAATTTGCGGTAAACGTTATCTCGTAAATTCCAAAACTTTTTTCAAGTTCAATTCCGTTAAATTGTTTTAATTCCTTGTGAAGTTTTGCTTTTTCTCGAAAATTGATTTTGTTGGTAAAATTTATATTTTTTGATTTAAAAGTATTTAGAATATCCAGTTCTCTCTTCTGCTTTTTTAGTTCTCTATTACTTTTTAAAGTTTTTTTTCGATAACGTGGAGAATAATCAAGATACATTATTCCAGAACACATTCCAATTCCATAATTTCCATCATTATTTCTTCTTGCATACGCAATAAGTTGAGTGTTGGCAGGTATATAAATATCACAAGAATTACCAATTCCATTATCGCTTCTACCATAAACATAAATTGATTTTAGTCTTTTGCCTTTGAATAATTCATTTATTTTGATGTCTGCTCTATATCCTTGTTCATTTTTTTTATTTGGATAGATTTTTAAAATTGTCACATTAGCAACAAAATCAGATTGGATGTACTTTTCAGTAATATTTGGTGAGTCACAATCGCAAGCAAAAGCTCCAATTGAAAACAGAAAGAATATTATTTTTAGAGTCGTTTTCATTAGTAGTATCAACAATTTCATTTATAAGTAGAGCAATATTATTGACGGTAAATCTCCAAGTATTTAACTACTTGTCTTTCTTTAGTATAGTAATTAAAATAGTTTAAATCACTTCACTTAAAAAATTTTAATTACATAAAAAACATCTCTGAAATTATTGACAATATATTAGAAATATCAGCAATAATCGCCCATTCACTATCCATTCCTTTACACACAATATACAACACAAAAAGCGCATACAGACTAATTAAAAAATAACCGTGTGACTTTTTGATGGCTTTTGGTAGCAAATACACAAAAAAAGCAACAATCGTAATAATCAATAATAGCACACGAAGTTGCCCTATATTTTCCAGCGTTTCTCCGTTTATGGTAATCGGTCCATTGATGATTGTGAATAAGAACAATGGAAATCCAAGCGCAAAGCAAATATCAAAAATATTGCTTCCCAACGCATTGGCAACCGCGTCATCATAGTTTCCTTTCATGGCATCTTTCCATGAAATAATGGTGTCAGGAACACTCGTCGCTGCAGAGGCTAAAATCACCGAAACAAAGTAGACAGGCATGCCGATAGCGTTTCCAAACTGCTCACAAGCTTCCACCAACCAATAACAGGCAATTCCAATAAAAAAGATAGAAATGAACAGTAGGAGCCAAGCTTTTTTACGATTAATTTGATCATTTCCTAGTACGGTTGTAGCAAAATCACCTCGAAAAAAAGCAACAGCACGATTGCCTCCATTTGCACTGGCTTCATAATCAGCATCAACACTTCCTTTTCCTTGACTCACTAGCATATAGGTAATGTAAATAACGTACAAAATCATCAATACCAAACCGTGATACCAATCTAAAGTTGTATCAGAAATCAGTAGAATAAGTACGATTTCACACAAAATCAAGGAAATTCCGTCGCGTTTTATGACTTTTTTTGAAATTTGAATTTGATTCACAATTCCTTTTCCAATCACTGCCATAATCACCACTGCGGGAATAATCATCGCATTAAAAACGGCACTTCCAGCAGTTGTTCCGATGCCGCCCGAAAAACCATCCTTATCTTTCAACACAAATAGAAAAAAAAGTGTGGTAAATAATTCTGGCAAACTACTTCCAATCGCATTAATTGTTGCGCCTTTGATACCGTCTTTTAAATTTCTTCCCAAATAATCAGAAGCCATTTCAAAGCCATCACACGCACGCCAAATCACAATACACGTGATAATCATTAAGCCTAAAGCAGAAAGTAATTCCATGAAAAATTATTTACGACACAAAACTACAGTTTTCGTTAGACATTCAATAACGAACGTACGTCCCAATTACTTTTTTCTGTAAACGCATGCCAATGTCTTGGGAATGAACTCTGAATCGCGATTGGTTTTTGTAGAAAAGGATGTACAAACGAAAGCGAAACTGCATGTAGAAACAACTCAGAAATGTCAAATTCGGCTTGAAACATTCGGTTGTGAAAGCGGTCTCCGTATTTTGGATCGCCAATCAACGGATGATTGATTTTATTGAGGTGAATTCGCAATTGATGCATTCTGCCCGTTTTTGGCAACAATTTCACCAAACTATAACGCGATGTTTCAAAAGGTTGCACAGCGATTGGCAATTCAACTGTCGCTAACGTTTCAAAAGCTGTCAAAGCATCTTTATAAACCTTCGCATCACGACCTTTTACGGGCGAATCAATCTGTCCGTTTTCGGGAGCAAATCCTCTTACAATGCCATAATACACTTTTTCAATCTGATTCGTCATAAAAAGATGCTGAAACGCAGAAACATATTGTGTTTCCTTAGCACACAATACAATTCCAGAGGTTTTTCTATCCAAACGATGAATCGGGTAAAAGCTTTTGTTAAATCGTTCTTGAAGTAATTCAAGTAAAGTTTGTGCTTCCGACTGATTTCGCGCCATAGACGAATGATGTACCAATACATTATTCGGTTTTGCCACAGCAATTACAAAATCATCTTCGTATAAAATCATGCGCAAAAATAACAATCTAAAATAAGTTCGATATATAAATCAAAAGTAGTTTTTATCTTTTCCGCAGTGTAGCAGGAATTTTTCGTTAAAAATTTCTGAAGCCTTGGAAGAAATTTAGAAAAAGTCCTGCGGTTTTACTTTTCTCCCTAAAAGAGAAAAGTAAAAACACCTCTGGAAAAGCGCCTTTTCTTTTGTTTCTTTACTTTGGGCGAGCAAAGAAAAGAAAGTAAATAACTGAATTTTAGTTTTTTGAAATTTGTTTCATTGAAAAGAAATAATTTTTATTTGAATAAACTCGCATAATACTAAAGTTAATCATAGATACAAAACCATCATTGCCGCAGCAAAGAATAAGTAGTATCTTTACAATTAAGAAATTGCTACTAATGAAACTCAACATAAAAGATACATTCAATAAAGAATTACCCGCAGATTCCAACAAAAACAACACACGACGCAAAGTGTTTGAAGCTTGTTATTCATACGTGACACCGCGAATTCCGTCCAATCCAAAACTGATTCACGTTGCCGATGAAGTGGCAGCAATGCTCGATTTGGAAAACGATACACAGTCGGAAGAATTTTTAAATATTTTCTCAGGGAAAAAAGTCTATCCAAAAACCAATCCGTATGCGATGTGCTATGGCGGACATCAGTTTGGGCATTGGGCAGGACAATTGGGCGACGGCAGAGCCATTAATTTAGCGGAAGTTCGTGCAAATGGCAAACAGTGGGCTTTGCAATTAAAAGGAGCAGGAGCAACGCCGTATTCACGTACTGCAGATGGTTTAGCAGTACTGCGCTCGTCTATCCGAGAGCATTTGTGTAGCGAAGCCATGTATTATTTGGGCGTACCAACCACGCGTTCACTTTCGTTGATGCTGACAGGCGATGACGTGTTGCGCGATATGTTGTACGACGGCAATCAGGAATATGAAAAAGGAGCTGTAGTATGTAGAGTAGCACCGAGTTTTGTGCGCTTTGGGAACTTTCAAATATTTACAGCTCGAAAAGATCATAAAAACCTTAAAAATCTGGCAGATTACACGATTCGACATTTTTACAAAGACATTCAAGCAGAAGGAAAAGAAAAATATATTTCCTTCTTTCAAAACGTTGTAAATGCTTCGCTCGACATGGTACTACACTGGCAACGTGTCGGATTTGTACATGGTGTAATGAATACGGATAATATGTCCATTTTAGGATTGACGATTGATTACGGACCGTACGGTTGGTTGGAAGGATATGATCCAAATTGGACGCCAAATACGACAGATAGCAGAAATCATCGGTATGCGTATGGAAATCAGCCAGGAATTACCTTGTGGAACTTGATTCAACTAGCAAATGCATTGTATCCACTCATTGAAGATGCTAAACCTTTGGAAGCCATTTTGGAAGGTTATCAGCAAGATTTTGACAAAAAATATGTGGAAATGATGTCAAAAAAGCTCGGTTTGACGCAAATCAACACACAAACGGAGCAATTGATTGAAGATTTAGAAGAAAATCTACAACTCACAGAAACGGATATGACCATCTTTTTCCGCGAATTGCCACGTGTGCAAAAGAAAAATACACCACAAGAAGCTTTTCAAAAAGTACATACATCATTCTACAAACCGCTGGAATTAGCAGGAAAAGTAACGGCTGCGTGGTTGAAATGGTTTGAAAATTATCTTTCTTTATTAATTACAGAAGAAGCCAAAGACGAAACACGAAAATTCAATATGTATGACGTCAATCCGAAATATGTATTGCGAAATTATATGGCACAACTCGCGATTAATGCTGCCGACAAAGGCGATTATTCAGTAATTGAAGAATTGTACGAATTGCTAAAACGTCCGTACAACGAACAACCTGAATACGAAAAATGGTATGCCAAACGTCCTGAGTGGGCGCGACATAAGGTTGGCTGTTCTATGCTTTCGTGTAGTTCGTAATGTTTTGTATTTTTAACGTACTAAATCTATGTAAAAACACACGTAGATAAAAATCATCCTATGAAAAGTACCAAACTTCAAATAGTCAATAAAAACGGATATCAATTACATGCGTATTTAGAACTACCTGCCAATCAGAAACCGAATTATTTCGCAATTTTTGCGCATTGTTTTACCTGTAGTAGTACACTTTCTGCGGTAAAAAATATCAGCAGAGCTTTAACAACACATGGTTTTGGCGTTGTTCGATTCGATTTTACAGGGTTGGGTAGGAGTGAAGGTGAATTTGCAGAAAGTCACTTTTCTGCGAATGTTTCTGATATATTGGCGGTTCATGAATTTATAAAAGTAAATTATAAAGCACCAAGTTTGTTAGTTGGACATTCACTTGGTGGCGCGGCGGTTTTGGTAGCGGCTTCTAAATTAAACGATATCAAAGCAGTAGCTACTATTGGCGCACCTTCAACGGTAAGTCAT
Source organism: Kordia sp. TARA_039_SRF (assembly GCA_006383075.2). GTDB lineage: Bacteria > Bacteroidota > Bacteroidia > Flavobacteriales > Flavobacteriaceae > Kordia. The sequence continues at coordinate 108,790 of SMNH02000004.1, read as the reverse complement.
GTAAAGCATTTATTTTCTCATGATATTCATGAACTTCCAGAAAACACAAAAACAGAAGTAAATATCGGCGGGCGTCCTTTTGTGATTAATAAAGAGTTTGTGAATGATTTTGATAAAACGGATTTGCCTGCGATTGTAAAAAAGCTTCGCAAACCACTGTTAATCATGCATTCGCCGATAGATACAATTGTCGGAATTGAAAATGCTAGAGATTTATACATCAAAGCGCATCATCCGAAAAGCTTTATTTCGTTAGATAATGCCGATCATTTACTAATGAAAGAACGCGATAGTGTATATGCTGGAAATATGATAGGAGCGTGGGTAGACCGTTATTTTCCGCGACAGCAGAACGAAATGTTAGCTACTGAAGGCGAACAATTAATTGCACATTTGAATCTGATAGAAGATAATTTTACTACGAAAATTCAAATGAAAAACCACGATTTGATTGCAGACGAACCTGTTTCTGTTGGCGGAGATGATTTTGGTCCGTCGCCATATCAATTATTATATGCGAGTTTGGCGGCATGTACCACCATGACACTCAAAATGTACGCAGACCGCAAACAGTGGGATTTGCAAGAAGTTTTCGTATATATTTCACACAGTAAAAGGAAAAATACTGAACTCGGCATTGAGCTTGAAAAACCCACACGATTGGATTTTATCACCAAAAAACTAAAATTCGTCGGAAATCTTACGGACGAACAAAAAGAACGACTCAAAGAAATTGCAGCAAAATGTCCTGTACATCGAACGTTGGAGAGTCAGGTAGTTTTTGAAAGTGAGATAGTGGAGTAGATTTGTTAGATGCACTTCGTGCTTAGATTCGCTTCGCTGTTAGAATCTAGACCGCTTTGCTACTAGATTTTAGACTTTTTTATATCGCTTCGCTCAATTCAATGTTTAGCATTTATAATTTATAATTAGGCTTTTACAAAACGTTACTTCAATTTTAGCTATTTGTGAGAAGCTGAATCAAGTTCAGCTTGACGAAGTGCATTTTCAATCTTAAATATAAAAACATTGGTACAATTTCAAATTCTCAAATTGCTACATTAACAATATCGTCACTTCGAGTGTTTTTCCTGCACATTGAGCTTGTCGAAATGAAAGGAAAAATGTATCGAGAAGTACTTTGAAATATAGTGTTTTATCGCATAAAACCTAAAAGCAAAGTGCCTCTAAAGCGAAAACTGAGCTTGCGAAGTGAAGCGCGTCTAAAAATCTAAAAAGTCTAAATTACTTTTTAATCACTTTCTCTTGAAGCACAATTTTCCCCGTAGTATCATAACCCTTTAAGAAATATAATCCTGCTTGCAAACTTGGCATGTGTATCGTTTTTTGAGTGGCGTTGATGGTTTTTGTAAAGACCAAACGTCCTTCAATGCTGTATAAATCTACTTTGGAAATGGTTTCGTTTGCAGTTTCAATCGTGAGTTGATTGGTAAACGGAACTGGATATACTTTTGTAGTGTTTTGCGTGAATTCTTCTGTGCTTAATGTGCCATTAAAATAATTGGTTGCTTTGTTATAAGCATCAATTCCTACTTGTATTCCGATGATACGTCCACGTATGTCATCGATTGGCGGATGAATTCCACCCCAAATTCTCGATAAACTAGTTTGGTCAGACGCATCACGATAAGTTGCCCATTGCAGTGTGAATGGCGCACTTGGTCCTTTCTCAAAGACTAAAAAGTTATCTTGTTGAATGTCGAAAGTTCCCATTCCGCCAGGGAAAAATTCGTCACCAGTCAGTAAAGTCATTACTTCTGCGGCAGCTCTTGAAAATGTAGAATGTCCTGAGAGATATCCTGCAAAAGGAGGCGTTACAAAGGTTGCTCGTTGATATGGCCACCATTTACTCGCTAGAATCCAGTCAACACCTGCAATGTCTTGTGTTGGGTCGTTGATATAATCAGGTCCTTTCCATGCGTAGACTTTTACTTTTCCAACGTTTTCATCATTCGTTCCCGCTAACGGGTCGCCTGTTTCAATTAATTCTATAAAATTTGGTATTAATGGCAATCCATGCGGATCATAACTTGGAAGTGACGCATTGGAACTTTGTCCTTTTGCTGCCATGTATCGAATGGCAGAAATTGGTCGAATGTAATCGTAATACCCCTTAATTCCCCACGTATTTACAGCTGCATCATGCATTGCGCCACCGAGCGTCAAGTAACATTTTACATCCCATTCCAAATCGCTCAAAATTGGTCCAGAACCGTTCAAACGTTTTTCTAATTGTGGATGGTCACTTACATAGTTTAGAATTGTAAACCAGTGTCCTGGCGGTGTTTCAGAATCAGGTCCGTCTGCCCAAAACTCTGCTAAAACACGCGCATAATCCGCTCTTTTTACCATTTGTGGTGTGTACGGCATATTCGTCGCAGGATTGATGGCATGTCCCGTACTCGGGTCGCCACCGTTGATGATATCATAAAAATTTTGATATTCTTGAAATGTTGTTGGAAAGGCTGATGTAGGTAGGTTTCCAAGTGCGCCTGGCGAAATGTCAATCATGGTATTGTCGGCAGGATCTAAATGCGAAGACCATAAAGCTACTAATGCAAAATGCCATTTGTACGGATCGTCAATACCATCTTCATTGGAGTTTTGAATGTATTCTGGTGCTCCAGGATCGTTGTAGACATAACAATCAAATCCTTCGTTAATGATTTGTAAATCTTGCGGTTTTAGAGCAAAAGGAGTTACTTCTCCCCATTCTGGACTTAAAAACGCAGGTGTATTTAGCGGAAATGTATTCCCGCTTTGGTCTATATATACGTCAAAAGCTAGTGGTTGCCATTTATTCGGATTGATGTTATCGTTATCTTCGTATAAATCGAGAATTAATGGACTGTTTGCTGGCTGATAGTGCTCGTTGGCATAATCATTTTGTTCGTTAGAACCATCTTGCAGACCGAAAGCTATGATTTCATCCGCAATATGATTTCCTAATGCTGCGTACGAACCTGTGCTGTAATCGGTAGACGTAAAATTGATATCATAACCGTACGATTGTAGTAATGTTTGAAAGGAATTTAGTGAAGCAGTATATCCAGGAGAGTTTTGAAAACGATGTTTTAGCAATCGGAACATTGCGTAGCTCATGGCTTCATGTCGTGCAGCATCTACATCTGTTGGCGTAGCAATTCCGTTGAAGGTACTTGTGTAGTTTCCAAAGGTTTTTCCTAAAAAAACAGTTTCTGACGTAGCATCAAACACAGCCCAAATATCATACATGACTATGGCACTGTGAAATAGGTTTCGCGCATGTACTGTAGGACGTGCAAAGTCGTTTCTAATGGCGTTCAGCAATTCTTCATTCCAATCACGTGCTACCGAATGTTGTGCTTTTACATAGGGAATACTAAGAAATATACTTACAAGAAATGCAATAATAATCTTTTTCATGTTCGGTCAGTCTAGGTTTTGCCGTAAACTTAGGTAAAAGATTGTTTTTTTACAAACTTATGTGGTTGACAATGAAGCTGTTTTTGTCAATCGATAATCGAGACTTATATTTAAGTTGAAATGTTTTACTAGTTGCTACGCAATGCTTCGTGTGCTTTTCCCGAAGTAAGTGACTTTTTAAGAATGATTAAAATTCCAATCGATGTTGCGCCACAAATTAAGAATCCGATGAATAGAGGAGAAGCACTATCTGTGATAAATCGTCCAATAAACGTGGCAATCGGAACCGCCATAATTGTTGAGACAAAACCGTTGATAGCAGCGCCAACTCCCGCAATGTGTCCGACAGGCTGCATCGCCAACGAGCGTAAATTCCCGAAAAGGAAACCAATAGAGAAAAACTGAATGGCAAAAAAGATTACGAGTACGTAAGCATTCGGATTTGGTTGTCCATAGTAGAACAATAAATAGATTAGTGGAATTGTGGTGAATAAAATTAAAAAGGCACGAACCAATTTGTACATTCCGAATTTTAGCACCAAATTACCATTTAAAAACGTGGCAAAACCAACCGAAATAGCAAGTGCTGCAAAGATGTATGGAAATTCTTCCACCAAACCGTATTGATTTTGAAAGATGTCTTGCGAAGCACTTAAATACACCATAAATGAACCTGTGATGAATCCTGAAATTAAGGTAAAAGCTATGGAGGTTTTGAATTTCATAAATTCTTTTAATCCATTGAAAAATAACTTTTTAGACACTTTTATCTTATGTTCTGGATGAAGGGTTTCGGGTTGCCGTTTCCAGAGCCAAATCATGATGATTGCACCAAAAATTAACTGACTGTTAAAGATAGCTTTCCAGCCGAATGAATCGAGTAAAAGCTTTCCTAACGCTGGTGCTACGACAGGAACTAGGATAAAAATCGCCACGATAAACGACATGATTTTTGCCATATAATCACCGCTAAAACTATCGCGAACCATCGCAATACTGATGGTTCGTGGAGCGGATAATCCGATACCTTGCAGAATACGTCCCAGAATCATGATTTCTAAATTTGGCGCTAGGACGCAAATAAAACTCGCAAAAACGAACAGCGTAAATCCGATATAGATAATTGGTTTTCGTCCCATACTGTCGGAAAGCGGTCCGAAAATCAACTGTCCGAAGCCTAGACCGAGAAAAATCATGGTAATCAGCGTTTGATTGTTTCGATCATCTGTAATTCCGATAGAATTTCCAATAACATCCAATGCTGGAAGAATGGCGTCGATGGAGAGTGCTACAATGGACATCAACGATGCCATTAGGATAATAAATTCTGTTTGCGATTGCTTTTTTGAAATCATTTTGCAAAAGTACGGCTTCTGAATGAGTTTCTCTTTTTTTAACTAAAAAGCTTTGTTAAATGTATGTTATTGTTTTTGGGTGTTAGGTGTTGGGTTTTTGGTCGCTGCGCTTTTTGGTGTTCTTTGTTTGCGATTATTTTTTTGTAAATATTTTTGTTAGGATGATAATGTTGGTAGTTTTTAGTTGATTGATGGAGTTGTGGGTTTGTTTTACACATATTTCTATTTAACATAATATAAATTATAAATCAAAAGTATTTATATATTTATAAAACCATTATAATTAACTATTATGAAAAACAATGAATTTAATAACTGTAATTTTAGAATTACCATTATATACAACTGTCATGATGCACCAACGCGAAAACCGAAATCTAATTTGATTACTAGATTTTTCCGTAGCGTATTTGGTTTTTGAGATTTTTGAGAATCGTGTATTCTGTATGATTGTATGGAAAATTTTAAATACTCGATTCTCAGCAACTTGATTTGTTGTGTATTATGAAAATTTAAAATGAGCTTATTGAAAACGCTAATAAAAAATTAAAGATGAAATTATTGACTTTAAGAAACGTGTTAATTATGGAACTGGGAAAAAGTAATATCATTTCCTAAAGAATAATTATTTGAGTTCTTTTTTAAAATCATGTTGAGTTTCAATCATTAGATTATATAGATTTCTACCTAAATCTTCGGCTTCAAATTCTTTTGTAATTGAATCATCTATTATGTCATTAAATTCAGAACTAATATACGCTGTACATATATATGTTTTATTTTTTTCAGGTATATATTCTAGTCTAATTTCTGGTTTCATAGCATTAGAATTATTGTATGTTTCATGTGAAGCGGCTATAATTACAAAAATGGGGTCATCCACCGAAAATCTATTATCACGAAGCATCGCTTTTCTAAAATCATCAGTTATATGTAAGTCTTGTTTAGGAAAAAAGCTCCTAACTTCTATATAATCATTATTATTGGAATACAATTCAGCAATAGTAGCAGCAACATTTAGTGAGTATTGTAATAAATTTTTATTCATTTTCGTTATGATTTGGTTGATTACAAAAATACACTATTCGAGAAGTATTTAAAAAACTATTAAATTATATCTAATTTGAAAATTTTTAATTAATTTTTTTGTGACTATTAACATCTTTACTTAGAATCCCACTCAACAACTATTCCACTTCACTCCTACATTTCGACAAACTCATCACAAAAAAACACAAATAATGCCTCCACCAACATCTCCAAAGAATCAAATACAAAACAAAAACGGTCATATTAAGGTTATGCCCCCTAACGGAACCTCATAAAAGCGGTTGATGATAGGTTCTTTGAGGTTGTGTAATCTTTGGTTTGGGTGTTTTATAGAAATTAAAGGCTTGTGCAACCGAAAGGAAATAATAAACAACTCCAAAAATTGATGAATGAACCGCTTCGCTCCTATTGTTGAACCGAATTTTAGGATTGTTTTGAGCAAAAGATTCTTTATATAACCTAAAAGAAAGATTAATCAACCGAAAGGCAGGATTATACAAGGTTATGTTGTATTATGATTTTATTTTGTGGAATGTATGAATTCTGTTTTAAGAGAAAGTTGTTAGAAAACAATACTTTATAAAACTTAGTTTTCCTTCCAAAAAATTCCACCAATTAAACGAACGCCAAAGTATGCAATCCAGCGTTTTAAGAATCCGACACCTTCTAATTTCATGTGTTCTAAGAAGATAGAATCCGCTTCATGCCTACTAATCTGAATGATTTCGCCTTCTTCAGAATCATTGGCAAGACTTAGCATTTTTTGATTGTTGATTTTTAATTTTCCTTTGTTTACATATAAAAAGTCATGCACTAAAGGCGCAATGATGGAAAGTTCAAAAGGTGCGACAAATCCCCACAAAAATCTAGGAATTGTTGACAAATCAAACTTAAATCCTTTAGGAATTTTTACGCCAACAACTTTTGAAGCCTGTTTTGAGTTGATGTTTACGTTGACTTCTTCTTCTAAAATCCAAATTTTACTGAGTTGATTCCAGCTGATTTTCGGATCGGGCAATTTAGAACCTTTGATATAAATTCGAGTTTCGGAAATGGATTTAAAAGGTCGCAACGCAATCAAAGTCTTAGGTACAAACCAAATCAGTAATATGACCAAGAAATCCATAATTCCATGAAACAAGAGTAATTCCTTATTTGTAAGGATATCTTTTTTTATAACAAGTGTATAAATGGCACGTTTGTCTGTACTATCTGCTTTGAGTTCGTTTGCAATTGCTTCTGCTTCTTGACATAACATTACACGTTCGTTCCGAACAAGGTTCAAAGCTCCATAATTTGCATACGCAAAAATAGCGAATCCGATGATGACAATCACGCGTGCCAATGATGAAGACACATGTTTTGGAAATGAAATCATGGCAGCAATTAGTCCAATAACTACGGTGGTATAAATGCTCCAGAGTACTTGAAAAGCATCAAAACGGTTGTATATTAAATCTAAAACTTGATATAAATCTTCATTTTGCATGGTGTAGTTGTTGATGAATACACTCACAAAATACAGAAAATATCTTTACGAATATGTATAATTTTTACAGATGAAATTTTACAACTTGACTTCCAACTGTATTTCTTCAACACAACACAAGCCAAATTTAATTTTATTGCAACATAATATATCGTTCTTAAAATAAACCGTATTTTTATCTCACACAAAAAAGTAGTTATGACGCGATTTTTCTTTCTTATGATTTCTCTAACAATGGCAAGCTTTAAGATTGGCTACGGACAATCGAATGTGGCGCAGAAAGTTGACTTGCAAACGTTTGACAATCTTTATAAAATCAATGATTCCGTATATCGCTCGGAACAACCAAGTCGACGCGGATTTGTGTTGTTGGAAGAAATGGGATTGAAAACAATCCTAAATTTACGTCGCTTAAAAGATGATAATCGAAAAGCAAGAAATACAGATTTGAAATTGCTGCACATCCGACTTCGAACGAAAGCAATTACAGAAGATGATATTTTGAATGCACTCCGCGTGATTCAAAATGCTGAAAAACCCTTGCTTATCCATTGCTGGCATGGTTCTGACAGAACTGGCGTAATTACCGCAGCTTACAGAATAGTCTTTGAAAACTGGCCAAAACATGCCGCGATTGGCGAATTGAGAAAACCACAATTTGGATATCATGAAAAATGGTATCCACATCTAATTACATTATTAGAGAATTTAGATGTAGCGCGTTTTAAGCAAGAATTAAAAATTTAAAATTACCGCTTCCGCGAGGTAATAAAATACACACCAATCAACAAGATTCCTGCGGCAACTAAGGATTGTGTGGTAAGTTGTTCACCCAAAATCCACCAGCCTAAAAATAAAGCAACTACTGGATTTACATAAGAAGCTGTGGCTACTTTTTCGGTAGAAACTTGTTTTAAAAGATAGTTAAACGCCGTAAATGCTGCTAAACTTCCGAAGATAATCAGCAATGCCATCGACCATTGTACATCGGTACTCCAAGCTAATGGCGATGTCCACTCCTCGCCTATCACCAAACTGATGATTGCGAGCATAAAACACGCAATGCCCATTTGATAACCTGTACTGATAAGATGATTTTTGGGTAAATCAGCTTTTGACACAAACACACTGGCATAACTCCAGCCAATGACACAGGAAAAGATGATTAAAATTCCTAGTAAGGTGTCTTCATCGGTCACCAATTCGCGTTGACTTACCAATAAATACATTCCCACAATTCCGAAAACGACACCAATTATGGATTTTTGACGCATGCGTTTTTTATCAATCAATCGCATCAAAAGCAATACAAATAATGGTTGAGTAGACGCTAATAAAGCGGCAAATCCGCTGTCTAAAAACTTTAATGCCCACACAAATAATCCGTTTCCAGAAACCATAAATAAAAAGGCGACAAAAATAGAGTTTCGAAATTGGCGTTTGGTAATGCTGAGTTTTTTCCCCGAAAGGGTTGCAATTCCAAACAATAAAATGCTGGCACATAAAAAACGAAACGCTGCCAAAAAGAACGCTGGCAACTCCGTAACCGCAATTTTATTCATCAAATACGTGCTTCCCCAAATAATATAAATCGCGATAAACGCAAGTATAATGAGGACTTTGGACGAGATTGGCTTCATGTACACTAAATAAAGCGCAAAAATACAACCTTCATTTCACTTCTCGTCTATTATTTTATATAGTTTGACTTTTTATAAAATATTACTTTTCGGATGACATAAAAAAATCCTCGAATGTTGCTCCGAGGATTATTAATTTTTCTATCTAATTGTATGATTATGAAATCACATATTCATCTCGTTTTGCGACTTTATCCATTGCTTTTCCAATCAAGGTTTCTCCAGATAAAATTTCAAAAGTTCGGTTGTGTGCAGCATTGTCGTGTAACGAACGTACCAACGTATGCGCTACATCATCTCTACTAATAGAACCTGAACGATCTAAACTGTCGCCCAATTTAATTTTTCCAATTCCTGCTTTATCTGTCAACGCGCCTGGACGAACAATAGCATAATCTAAGGTACTAATACGTAAATAATCGTCTGCATTGGCTTTGGCTTCCATGTATTCACGCAATTCGCCTGCCAATTCTGGTTTGTCTGCGCCCATAGAACTTAACATGACAAATTTTTGTACACGTTCTTTCTTAGCAGCATCCATCAATCGTTTTGCTCCTTCTCTATCGACAGTATCTACTTTTTTACCGTTTGATCCCGCGGCAAAAACTACTTTATCAATATTTTTAGTAACGTGTGATACATCTTCTTCCAAATCGCCCAAAACGGTTTCAACATTGTCCATTTCAAACTGTTTTTTCTGTGATTCTTTTCGAATCATCGCAACAGGATTAAAATATTGTGATTCTTTTAATAAGTTAATTACTTTTCTTCCGGTGGCGCCAGTAGCTCCGGCAACCAATACATTTTCTTTATCTTTCTTCATAATATCGTTTCTTTTTTTAGTTGTGATTAATTATTTATGGGTGGAATTATATTTTACGCGTGACTTTTCATCATTTCTTTACGCTTACGCAACTGACGTTCCAATTCGCCAATCGATTCTACAAGAGATTCTCTAAACGAATCATTGCTAGATTCCGCAAACAAACGTGGTCCTGGAAGACTCAAACGAATATTACTAATCATTCCAGTATCGGTTGATGTTGTATTTTCAGTCTTAAAAAACACATCAGCACGTATAATCATTTGGTATTTGTCTGCTAATTTGTTTAATTTTTCTCTTGCGAATATTTCTAAAGATTCACTAGCGGTTACGCCGTCATATTCAAATATAATTTCCATATTTCTTTTTCTAATTTTTTAGTTAATAATTGAATTTATTTCAATATAACATCACCAAAAGAATCTGTTTTGCTCGAATGCTATTTCCTTGAACTCATTTGCTTTTTTACACTATTTTCACGCCCAAACTGTTAAATTTTGCCTGTTTTGTAAGATTTTGTATTTTCAAGAAACTAAGTAACTTAGTATTGTAGATATAAAGCGCAACAGTGAGCTTATCTTTTCCGTAGTGTATAGTCTTGAAAACTCAAAATGTTTAAAGATTACATAAATAAAAACGCAACCTTTCGCACTTTTTTGTATCTAGTTAAAAATGTATTATTATGAAAAAAATAGTATTGATTCTTCCACTTTTTCTGTTGATTTTTGGTTGTTCAGCAGACGATTCTATTCGCACTGCTCCTGCAATTGTATTTAATGGGAATTTAGTCCTAAAAACACAAGCCGATGTAGATGCAATAGGCACACAAGGATATAATGTGATTAGTGGAACGCTGGTAATTGGCGACTTTTTTACAGGAACAAACACGCCTGTTCCTTCTGATATTGTAGATTTAACACCGTTGAGCACCATTACCAGTGTGGGACGACAAATAGAAATACAAAGCAATCCTTTATTAACTTCTCTTGAAGGATTGTCTAACTTACGTGTCGCTTCTGGCTTGATTATTCGAGACAATCAAAACCTAACATCACTTGACGGATTGACCAATTTCACCACAGTCGATTTTAACCCGATTCTTACAGGACAAACTTTCTTTTCAGGTGGCGCCATTGCGTTGATTGATAATCCTGCGTTGACTTCAATTGAAGCGTTGAGTACCATCAATCCGCAAGACATTCATGAAGTTACCATTAAAAACACAGGTTTGGCTTCGCTTGAAGGTTTGGAAAATCTTACCGAAATCACGCGATTACAAATTATTGACAATGACAATTTAACTTCGCTCACAGCGTTGGAAGGCTTAACTTCTGTAGAAAATACCGTTTTTATCTTTGGAAACGGCTCACTGAGCGATTATTGCACCTTGCAAGCACCATTGCAAAACAATCTTGATTTGACAATTTATAATGTATTTGACAATCAATTCAATCCAACATTTCAAAATATTATTGATGGAGATTGTTTTCAATAGCTAAAAACACCTTTTACAGCTTTCGCGTCAATGATTCTTTCGTTTGTGTCAAGCATATCGCTTAGCTGATAGTATATTTAATGGAATTAAAAAACTAAAAAAAAATATACTATGCCATTTTTAACACACGAAACAGAAACTCAGAATGTAGACATATACTTTGAAGACCACGGACACGGACAACCTGTCATCTTAATTCACGGTTGGCCATTGAGTCACCGTAGTTGGGAACAACAAGTTTGGGCATTCGTAGAAGCAGGATTTAGATGTATTACGTATGACAGACGCGGATTTGGAGATTCGGATGCGCCTTGGAATTCGTATGATTATTCAACATTAGCTTCTGATTTAAATCAAATTATTACACAATTAGACTTAAAAAATGCAATTCTTGTCGGATTTTCCATGGGCGGCGGCGAAGTTGTTCGTTATTGTACCGATTACGGAACAGAAAATATTGATAAAGTTGCGTTGGTAAGTTCCATCATTCCGCTTGTGGCGAAAAAAGATGATAATCCATCTGGTGTACCGCAAGAAGATTTGGACGGAATTATGCAAGCTTTGCAAAATGATCGTGTTGGATTTTTACAAAATTTCCATAAAAACTTTTACAATTACACCCAAGAAGATAAAACCGTAAGCGAAGCGCAATTGCATTACGATTGGTCTATTGCAGCGTATGCGTCTCCAAATGCAACCATTAAAGCAGCAAAAGCTTGGGCAGAAACAGATTTTAGATCAGAATTGAAAAATGTGAATGTTCCAACTTTGATTGTACATGGTGATGCGGATAATATTGTTCCGATTGAAACTTCTGCGGAACAAGCTGCCAAAGGAATTGAAAACAATACGTTTAAAATTCTAAAAAATGGACCACACGGATTGAATATTACACACAAACATGAATTGAATGAAGCTTTACTTGATTTTATCAAATAGTAGCTATATTTTCAGTTGAAAGACAAGAGTTCTGTTGCCAATGCGTAGCAGGACTTTTTTTAGTATATGCATTAAGGATTCTAGCAATCACGTCAATAAAATCAAAGCATACTAACTATCTTACAGTAAATAAAAAAAAAGAAAAAAATTATGAAAAATAAAGACAACAATTACAATTCAAATATTACAAAAGACGATGCACAAGCATTGCGCAAACGTACTGAAAACACAAGAACTGACGGCGGTGATGACCGTATGTTACGAAATCGTGAAAAAGCAGTAGACTTTACAGGAAAAGATTTAGATGTTCCTGGACGAAATATACCAAACGGAAAACAAACGACTTCTATCAAAGATGAAGAAAATCAATTGTACAGTCAAGGAAGCGACGAAAATGCCGATTTGGAGCGCAATACCAATCATATTGAAACGGTATCGTGATTTTTTGTGATTAGGGATTAGGAAATAGGAATTAGTAAAAAGTGAATAACTAAAAGTTATTCGCTTTTTTTTATGTACGTCATGTCAAACTTGATTTGACATCACATAAAGCGACTATTGAAGCTCACTATAATAAGATTTTGAATCAAATTCAAAATGACGCTTAAAACCGTCAAAAAACAAACAACAAAAAACGCATAACCATGAAAAAAGTTATGCGTTTTCTAAACATCTAAACATCCAATTCCTATGCTTCTCCTCTAGCGGGATAGCCTTCGTTTAGTATGTAATCGATTCCAGAAAGAACATCGTTAAAACTTGGTCGTGCAAACGGCATGGACTGAATGGATTCCCAATACACCGTTCCGTCAGGTTTTAGGATGAATAATCCTGGTTCGGTAAAATATTCAGGTTCTTTTTTGATGCCTTTTGAAATGAACAATCCCCAATTTCTCGCTTCTTCAATTGAAAAATTGTATCCGACAGGAATATCACCAATTTCCCATTCTTCGTAGGTGGCTTTGGCAACTTCTTCGGTATCTGAACTTATCGCGATGACACCAATACCGCGTTCGGTAAACTTGTCTAACTTTCGTTGTAATTCCTGCAATTGCTTTTTACATATCGGACAATGTTTTCCTCTGTAAAAAACAATCATGGTAAAGTTTTCGGGCGATTGATCACTGAGTTTCCATTGCGTATCGTTTACTAAATCTATTTTTATTTCGGGTGCTTTTTCTCTAGGTTTTATCATTATTATTGTTGGTTTTTCAGGCTTTCCATATCAATTACAAAACGGTATTTCACATCACTATTTGTAACACGATCGAAAGCAACGTTAATATCTTGTATGTCAATTATTTCAATATCTGAAACGATGTTGTGTTCTCCGCAGAAGTCTAACATTTCTTGCGTTTCTTTAATGCCGCCAATTAGCGAACCAGCGACTCTTTTTCGTCCCATGATTAAATTTCCTCCGTGCATTTCTTCTAAAGGCTCAATAGCACCAACCATGACCATGGTGGAATCACGTTTTAAAAGATTCAAATACGGATTAATGTCATGCTTTACAGGAACTGTATTTAGTAAAAAGTCAAAAGTTCCTTTGTGTTTTGCCATTTCATCTTCATTTTTGGAAATCAAAACGCCATCAGCGCCTAATCGTTTCGCATCTTCTGCTTTTTCAGGCGATGTCGTAATCATGATGGTTTCTGCGCCCATGGCATGTGCAAATTTGATTCCCATGTGTCCCAATCCACCGAGTCCAATTACACCAACTTTATCACCTTCTTTTACATTCCAATGATTTAGTGGCGAAAATGTGGTAATTCCTGCGCACAATAACGGCGCAACACCTTTGGTATCTAAGTTTTCAGGAACGCTTAATACGAAGTCTTCTTTCACAACAATGCTTGTAGAATAGCCTCCAAAGGTTTGTTTGCCTGTATGGACATTTTTCCCGTTGTAGGTTCCTACCATGCCTTCTTCACAAAACTGCTCCAAATCGTCCTCGCAGGCACTGCATTTTTGGCAAGAATCGACCATACAACCGACACCGACCAAGTCACCTTCTTTGAATTTGGAAACGCTGCTACCGACTTCCACTACTTTTCCTATGATTTCGTGTCCAGGAACTAATGGATAGGTTGAATTTCCCCAATCGTTTCGTGCGGCGTGAATATCACTATGGCAAACGCCACAATATAAAATGTCTATTTTGACATCGTTTTCTAAAATATTTCTTCTTTCTATTTCTAATTCTTTCAAATCAGCTTCTGCCGATTTGGTTCCGTATGCTTTTATTGTTGTCATTTGTGTATTTTTTATAAGTTAATTTTTGTGGTTGCTTTTGGATAATCTGTATATCCTTCTTTTCCTGTGGTGTAAAAAGTGTCTTTGTCCCAATCTGCCAAATCAACATCATGGCGAAAACGTTCTACCAAGTCAGGATTTGAAATAAACGGTTTCCCGAAAGCGACTAAATCCGCATCACCATCTTCTATAATTTTATTTCCAGATTCTTGATCAAAATTGGTATTGATGATTAATGTGCCATTGTATAACGGACGAAAGTGTTTGGCAATGTTAGTTACGGCGTGTTCCACTTCAGACACATCTGTAAAAGGTTCCGACAAATGCACATACGCCAGATTGTAATCGTTGAGTTTTTTGACGATGTACTCAAAAGTTGGAATCGTTTCCTTATCAATCGTAATTCCAGACATGCCGTGTAACGAAGGATTTAAACGAACACCTATTTTTTCTTCAGGCATTACTTTTTTGAGTGCGTCTAGAGTTTCAAAGAAAAATCGTGCGTTGTTTTCAATACTTCCACCATACTTGTCCGTACGCGTGTTGGAACAATTCGTAAAGAATTGATGAAATAAATATCCGTTAGACGAGTGCACTTCCACTCCATCAAATCCTGCTTTCATAGCGTTCATTCCCGCTTTGACAAAATCTTGAATCGTTCTATCGATATCTTCTTGTGTCATTGCTTTTGGCGTTACTGTATCTTTATTGCCTTCTGGCGTGTACGATTTTGTATTCGGATTGATGGCAGATGGCGCTAAAGGTAACTCTCCATTGTGAAAATCGGGATGCGAAATTCGTCCCACATGCCACAATTGAATAAAGATTTTCCCATCTCTCGCATGTACGCGTTCTGTTACTTTTTTCCAACCTGCAACTTGTTCTTTAGAATGAATTCCTGGCGTATTGATATAACCAACGGCTTCTTTCGAAACTTGTGAACCTTCTGTAATAATCAATCCCGCAGATGCGCGTTGCTCGTAATATAACCCTTGTAAATTGTCGGTAGGAACATTTCCTTCATTGTCCGCTCTGCTGCGTGTCATAGGCGCCATTACAACGCGGTTATTCAGTTCTAAATTTTGTAAATTATATGATGATAATAATGGTTGACTGCTCATGTTCTATGTAGTTTAATTTTGTTTAACCAAAAATACGAAACAATAAACAGAATTCTAAATAAATAATGCAATCACGTTAACATTTGTACGGATTGCATTAAAAATCGATTGTTTTAAAAATGGAAGCGCGAAAAATATAGAGAATCGTGCTGTTTTTAGTAGGAAATGGTCTTCACCTGTTTTCCATTTTCATCATAAAACGTCCAAAGTCCTGTTCGCCGTTTCCAATGTTTAAACGTGCCCGAAGCTTTGATTTTTCCGTTAGAATGATAAAGTTTTACAGGACCTTCTACTCTATTGTCTATATACGTACCAACTTCTTTTGGATTGCCATTTTCGTAATAATTGATGTATGTACCATTGCCAATTCCGCCTTTGTATTCTTGCAACGTGAGATACTTTCCGTTATCAAATTTTCCATACAACACGCCCGTATACGGTGTTTTGGTGCCTTTTTTATAGTACACACTACCAACTTTATATGGTTTTTCAATAGTAGCACTCATCGGAAGCATTTTTTGTTGTAAGGTGTCTATTTGTGCACATCCAAACGTGATGGAAAAGCACAAAGCAATTGTAAAGATATATTTCATAGCGTTTTTATTTTTTATTTTTATTTTCTGATGTTGAAATCAACTCATTATTTTGATAGGTTTCTGTTTTTACTAGCATGCCAGCATTATCAAAATACTGCCAAATTCCATGTTTTTTTCCCAACAACCAACTCGATTGTTGTGCAATTTGTCCGTTGTTGTAAAACTCTCTGAAAATTCCCGTAGCAAGGTCTAAATCGTAGAATTCTTCTTGTCGTAATACACCATTTTCATGAAAATATTGCCACAATCCGTGCCCTTTTCCCGCTTTCCAGTACGCGTTGAAGCGCAATTGTCCATTTTCATACCATTCTTGCCAAAGTCCGTCAATAATACCTTTTTCTACAGAAATCCACGATTTTGGTTTGCCATTTTCGTAAGAAGCTGTCATCGCGCCAGAAAACAGTTGATTGTTGTAATAGATTTTTTCAATACCGTTTTCTTTCTTTTTGGTAATTTCTTTGGATGAAACATACTGTTGCGCATTTAATATGGTAATTGAAAGGATACTTATAATGATGGTAAAAATGATTCGCATGTGAGTAGTTTTTAATTAAGTAAAGATTCGAGTTGTAAATAGCGTGATTCTATAGTATTCCTGTTTTAATAGATTTTATGAAGTATAATTTAAAATTTGCATCCAGTTATCGCGTACTATTTGAGCTGCTTCTTTTGTTTCGTTTTTTTCCAAATGCGCAATCATTTTATCGTGATGATGTTCCGATTCTTTATAAAAACCATTTTCATCCATAAAACCTTTTTCGTAGAAGAAAATCCGAATCTTTAAGTCGCTCAAAATCTGTGCGCTGATGGGATTATTGTAGGCTGACGTCAGTACTTCGTGAAACAACATATCGGCATTGATACGCTCGATGGCTGTTGTAGTTTGCTGAAAAATAGCTTGTTGTACTTTTAATTTTTGTATGATTTCGGGCGAATAGTTCGAATTTTCAATTGCCAAACCTTCCAAACATGCCACCAATTCGTATAGATTCTTCACTTCTTCCCTTTTCAGCGTTGGCAATACAAACCCACGATTCGGAATCGATTCGATGATATTGGATTGCTGCAATTGTGTCAACGCTTCCCGAATTGGCGTTACGCTTACATTCAATTCGCGCGACAATTGTGCTAGTGAAATTTTGTCACCAGCTTGCATTTTTCCAGTTTTCATGCGCTCTAGCAAAATATTCCGCACTTGATCTCGATAACTAATTTTTTCAATCATGATGCAAATATAATATATCATATACGATTTAACAAATAAAAAATAAAGTCAAATCGTTACTAATGATATATTTAATTACATTTACAACTCTTAAAAAACTCCATAGATGCCCATAGAAGTCGCTATCATATTCATGCTTGCGTTGTTAACCTTTCGTTTGTTGACAACCGTAATTCATGAGTTGGGACATGCGATTCCTGCGTTGTTGTTGACAGATGAAAAAGTCACGGTATATATGGGCTCATTGGGAAATCCAGAGAAATCGTTGCAGTTTCAGTTGGGACGCTTGGAATGCTTTTTTAAGTTCAATTTGTTTTATTGGAAAGGCGGTTTGTGTGTTATGCATGAAAAAGATATTTCTGTCCGAACGAGTTTTTTGGTAACTATTTGCGGTCCTCTACTCTCTTTAGTTGTTGCAACAATTGGCATTTTAGTGCTTTATTATAATGAATTTGGTGATGTTGCAAAGTTGGTCATTTTTGCTTTGGTGTTTTCGTGTTTGCTGGATTTTATCAACAATATGGTTCCAAAAAGAGATTCCATTGCGCTACACAACGGTACATTTACCAATAATGACGGCATGCAATTGTGGATGCTGTTTCAGTTTCGAAAGTCGTATCAAAAATTTCAAAAAGGTTCTCATTACATGGAGCAATCGGAATTTGGAAAAGCAGCGGCTATTTTTGAAGAAGCCATACCACAGGCAAAACACAATGCAGGTATGTTTTATCGCTTGGCGATTTACGCACATATTCAAAACGATAATCGAGAAAAAGCCAAACAACTACAAGAGACATTTACTGAAAATTATAAAGATACTTTTACTGCGGACGATTTTATCAATGCGGGAATTATTCACGGTTTCTTTGATGAATATGAAAAAGGAAATGCCCTTTATACAGAAGCTTTACGTGAAGATTCTAAGAATAGTCTGGCTTTGAATAATCGCGGATATAATTACGGATTGTTACACGAGCACGAAAAAGCCATTGCTGATTTGAACAAAGCAATTTCGCTCAATCCAAAATTTGCCTTTGCTTGGAACAATCGTGGGTTTTCTAAGTTGAAACTCGGACAATTGGAAGCTGGATTGCAAGATATTCAACAATCACTTCAATTAGATGATCAAAATAGTTATGCGTTTCGTAACTTAGGATTGTATCATTTTTATAAAAAAGAATACGAGAAAGCGTTGGAATTGTATGAAAAAGCGAAGGAACTGGATGCTTCTACAAAGTTTATAGACGATTACATCAATGATGTAAAAAAGCTTGTAAAGATATAGTTCGCATCTGAAAATTAGACGCGAACTATAAAATTTTGATGCCACATTTAGCAAAGACTGTCCATCGTTTTGATGAGTAATTCCAGTGCTTTTCGCCATTTTGGTGGTAAAAAAGGAAATTTTGCAATTAATTTGATGATTCCTCCTATTTTACTCCAAACCTCACATATAAATGTAGGAATTGCAGCAACTCCTACTGCATTTGCTCGTTGAGAAACTGATTTTTCAAGTTGATCCAAATCTAATGCTTCAATTTGTGCATTTACGGATTCAAAATTTAATTCTGCCATGATTCTAATTTTTTATAATATTAATGACACTAAAGTATGTGCTTTTGAACTGCTGTAACATACTCACTTATAGGTATTTTGAAATTTAATGACTATAAATTTAGTTTTACGACTATTTTTATAGTCGTAAATTAAAATATTCTCCTATATTTGCTGCATGAACGAGTTAACAAAAGCCGAAGAGCAAGTCATGCAATATGTCTGGAAGTTGGACAAAGCCTTTTTAAAAGACATTGTAGAGCAATTTCCAGAACCGAAACCTGCATACACTACAATTTCTACCGTTGTCCGTGTATTGGTGCGTAAAAAGTTTTTACAATTTGAAACTTTTGGAAAGATTCGCAGATATACGCCTGCGATTTCAAAACAACACTATTTTTCACAACATTTTAAAAACGTCATTGGGAACTTTTTTAATGGTTCTACCAGTTCGTTTGCCTCTTTTTTTGCGGAAAGTGACACGCTCAATCTGACCGAAATGGAGCAGATGAAAGCTATTTTAGAAGAAAAAATCAAAACCCTGAAAGAAAATGATGAATAGCTTTTTAATATATCTGTTCCAAGTAAGCTTGGTATTTAGCTGTTTTTATTTGCTTTTTAAATTCGTTTTTAGTCGATTTACTTTTCATACATTTAATAGAATTTTTCTCGTCAGCATTCTTCCTTTATCCTTGTTGTTGCCATTGAGCGATACGTTATTTTTAACAATTCAACTACCAATAGAAATTCCTGTATTAAAAGAAGTTACCGAATTCACTGAAAGCTTTACATTAACTATTTTTGAAACTGAAAGTCATCAAACGGTAGACATTGGTTTTTGGATATTTATAGTATATCTGGCTTTTCTTTGCAGCTTTTTAATACGATTTGCTCGAACGATTTTTCGCTTGTTTCATTTGCGCAAAAAAGCCACACAAATCACACTTCACGATACAAAAGTATATACTACAAACGTTTCTGAAGTGTTCTCCTATTTCCATTGGATTTTTGTGCCAAAAAAGCCCATTGCAACGATTGACAAGTGTATTCTTTCGCACGAAAAAGCGCATATCGCAAAGTTGCATTCGGTAGATATGATGGTAGCAGAATTATTTATCGCGTTTCAATGGTTCAATCCACTCGCCTACTTTTATAGAAAATCGCTCAAATCCATTCATGAATTTCAGGCAGATGCTACTGTTTTAGCAAAAGAAAACATTAAAAAATCATCGTATTTAACGCTGCTTTTGGCAAGTTTACAACCTGTAAACGCCAATCCAGCATATAATTATTTTTCACAATCAACACTCAAAAAACGAATAGACATGATGACAAAATCACCTTCAAAAAATCGCTCAAAACTCGCGTATGTATTGCTACTTCCTGTAATCGCGTTGACATTTATGGCGTTTAAAAACTCAGAAAGCAATAGCGTTTTACACGAATTGATGCCAATTGCTATCAGCGAAAGCGGAATTCCTTCCTTATTTCCTGTTCAAAACAAAAGTATCAATCATATTTCGTCGGAATTTGGTGCGGTTCGGAAACATCCGAAATTAAAAAACAAATTACCACATGGCGGAATTGACATCAAAGCCGCTTTAGGAACACCAATTGTTGCCACAGCCGATGGAACTATCGCAAAAGCCAACAACGAAGGTAATTGGGGAAATTTAATCATCATTTCGCATGCTGACGGATTTGAAACTTGGTACGCGCATTTGCAAGGCTTCAATATCAAATCTGGACAAACAGTGAAAAAAGGCGAAATTATAGGCTATGTTGGCAATTCCGGATTGTCCACGGCGCCGCATTTACACTACGAAGTTCGTCAGCATGGAAAGCGTTTAAATCCACTGAAATACATCACAGAATAAAGCTTTTACCGTCACTACAATTATTTTGCAAAACGTGTGTTATAGTGGCAGTTCCCTAGAAATTTACATCGATTAGAAATAGAATATATAATGAAAAAAGTATATCTGCTCGTTTGTTCATGCGCCATTTTTACTAGCATGAACTGTCAAACAAAAGATAGTCTTGCTGTAAAATCTAATACAGTAGCAAGTGAAACCATTGAAATTAATACCGCGTTTCCAGTAATTTCATTACTCTTAAACCAATTAGACGACGAAAAAATCGTTACAAAAGACTGGATTGCTGAAAACTGGAACACGAAAGTCTTCAATCCGTATAAAAAGATTCGAAAAGAATATCCGCTACAGCTTACTTTTGAAGATTCTACGTATGCCTCGCCTATTCCAAGAAAAAAAGTCATTACGTCGCGTTACGGCTGGCGAAATCGCAGAGCGCATAATGGAATCGATATTGATTTAATCACAGGCGATGCTGTCATGACCATGTTTGATGGTGTCGTTCGCTATGTCAATTACCATTCGGGACATGGGAAAACGGTGGTTGTGCGTCATTTTAATGGTTTGGAAACCGTGTACGCCCATTTGTCAAAACAATTGGTGAAAGTCAACGATACGGTGCAAAAAGGACAAATTATTGGAAAAGGCGGTACTACAGGAAATGCTCGCGGAAGTCATTTACATTTAGAAGTATTGTTTCAAGGAATTCCAATTCATCCAGAATATGTATTCGATTTTTCTAACGAAGAAAATAAGGTGCGTAACAACGAAATTTGGGTGACACGCCGCTGGACAACGGCATATAGACACAACTCAAAACGTAAATCAAACATTGAATTGTGTACCACGGAAGCAGAAGCAATTGCGAGTAAAGCCAATGAAACTAAGGTTTATACGGTGCGTCGCGGCGATACGTTGTCGAGAATTTCCAAAAAATACAATATTTCCATTGCATCTTTGTGTAAAGACAATGCGATTCGTAAAAATTCAACCTTGCGAATTGGACAAAAGTTGATTGTGAAACAATAAAATTCGTTTTCTTGCTTTATTTTCGTATGAAACATTAACATCGAACTATGAAAAATACAGTGTATTTACTTTTGTTAGTAGCGCTTTCTTCGTGCGGAATTAAAACCACAGGAACTGGATATCCAACACAAAGAATCTACAAACCTAATCCGCCGATAACAAAATCGTTATTCAATGACCAATCAGCAACAATTTCGGAAGAAAACATTCAAAGAATTTTAGACGGAACATACACATTACCGCAGAATTTACGCGTTTCGTTGGTAAAACTAGAAAGCACACAAAACCAACGTTATTACTACGGAAACAACGAACAGTATTTAAAATCGCAACAAGAATATTTGGATTTATTTAGAAAGAATTTCAAAGAATCCACTCGCGTGACTACGGTTTCACAGATTCCAGATATGCTAATTTCCAATAATCCAACATTTACCAGCATTCGTGAAGCTGCCGTACGTACGCAATCGGATATTGTGGTTGTATATGCGATTACGAGCGATTTGTACGCGCGGTATAAACTATTTGCAAAGTCTGACATCAAAGCGTTTGCCACGACACAACTCATCATTTTAGATGTTCGTACAGGTTTGATTCCGTTTTCTACGATTGTGACCAAAGAATTCCAATCAAAACGTCTGGAAAACGAAGTTAACGAAGCAGAAGCTGCCAATCGCATCAAAAACGAAGCGGTATTGTTAACGATACAAGAAATCGGTTCGCAGATTCGGGCTTTTTTGAAGAAATAATTGTCATACAAAGCTTCTTACCGTTACATTTGCGTTTCAAAAACTGATTTTTGGGCAACTCACTCGTAACATATCTTCGTGAACCGTATCCGTATATCTATGGAAACAAGCGGCAATTACTTATCATTTTAGGCGTAATTTCATTGTTAGCTTTTGTGTTTTCATATGCATTTGAACCGTTTGAAGTTAACACAACAGAGCATAAAATAGGCTACGTTTGGATTTTGGTTTTGCATGCCACGTTGCCAATTCCGATTGTGTTTTTATATTTTACGATAGTAAACGCCACCATCAAAGACGATTCTCGCTGGACTATTGGCAAAGAAATGCTGCATTTGAGCATTGCGCTCATATTGATTGGTGTTGGTAGTTTTTTGGTGCGCGATATTATTTATGACAATCCAAACAATTGGTCGTTTCGTTATTTATATGAAGAAGTTCGCAATTCGTTTATGGTTGGCGTGCTGTTATTGCTGATAATTTTACCGCTAAATTTGCAGCGACTGATTCAAAAACACAGTAAAAGTTTAGAAAAGCTCTCTTTTTCAAAACCTGAAAACATAATAAAAAAATCCCGAATTTGTCAGATTTCTGGAAGCGATTTTCAATTTCACATACAAGATTTTCTATTCGCCAAAGTAGAAAGTAATTACACCGAAATCTTCCTCGAACAACATGATAAAGTCGTCAAAACATTGGTACGCATTACACTGAAAGATTTGGAGAATCAACTACAGAATTTTTCAAATATCTACAAAACACATCGCTCCTATTTGGTGAATTTGGACAAAATAATTGAGTGTAAAGGAAATGCGCAAGGATATCAGTTGACACTTCAAAAGTATACTGACACAGTTCCCGTATCGCGTTCAAAATTAAACGATTTTAACACCTATTTTTCAGCAACTAAAAAGTCTACTTGATACAATCATCCAAGCAACATTTTTTAGTAATTAACGTGATTTCGACATAAAAATCAATGGTAGTTTTTCTTTTCCGCAGTGTAGCAGGAATTTTTCGTTAAAAATTTCTGAAGCCTTGGAAGAAATTTAGAAAAATTCCTGCGGTTTTGGTTTTCTCCCTAAAGAGAAAAGCAAAAACACCTCTGGAAAAGTGCCCTTTCTTTTGTTTCTTTTCTTTGGGCAAGCAAAGAACAAGAAAGTAAATAGCTGATTTTTAATTTTTTAAACATTTATTTTATTGAAAAGAAACAATTTCTTATAATCGGCAAAACGAATTGTACAATTAGATAAAACGAATTATACATTTTTTTTAAGCTAGTACTCATAACATTCACATAACAATGTTAATGAGGATGTTAGTGTCTTTGTAGCTAACTTAGATATAATTAAAAACAAAAATTATGTCTGTTTACAAGCCGATCGAAAATACTAAATATCTAGTCAAAAGCTTTAAGGAAAACAAAAAAAATCAAGATTATCCACTTTTCTACATCGAATCAAAAGAAGGAACTCACGACCCTGGTTATAGATTTTACACTGAAGATGAAGCGATAAGTTTTGGTCTCAAGCATGGCTTTCTGAAGTATAAGGATGTATTAAAACTGAGGTATGAACCTAGCCGTTTTAACGATAGAAATAGGGCATTCAGATGGGCGAAAAACACTTCAAAAATGAGTATGGTTATGCTTGGTTGTGATAATCGTTACTGGGTGGTTTGTCCATCTGATGCTTCAAGACTTCACAAATTAGGATACGAACATGCTATGTGAAGTTAATGCATCTTTCTGTATATTAAGCATTAAAATAAACAAATCAATTTCTAAGTTTGTTTGATATTTATTGAGACTTGATGTCAAATTTCCTTTACTAAGACTAAAATGAACTTGATTTAGTTCTTCATAATGGACTAAATGCACAGTAAAACCTTCTGCTTCTAATTGCTTAACTATATCTAATTCGCGAAGTTCTTTTATCATAAATCTTTAGGTTTTATCAAAGATACTAATAATATCAAAACAGCCTTAGATCCTCTCTTGGGTTATTCAAATCATAATTAGCCGTCAACACTTCAATCTTTTTCTTTTGTGGTTTTCCGCTATTATTTGCAACACTCACAGTCTGTTCTAACTTTTTAGTATTCCACCCGTATTCTTTTGTGTACTCCCTTAAAATATCACTTGGATAACTCGACATTAAAAACTTTCCCTGAATGCCTGAGAGCGTTTTTAAGAGGTTTTCAAAGTCATCTTTACTATACCCATCATAATGTCCGCAATCGCTGTTAAAATACGGCGGGTCACAGTAGAAAAATGATTCTTTAGAATCTCTCGAGCGTATAATGCGAAGTGCATCAGTACACTCAATTTGAACATTTTGAATTCGAAGGGCATAATCAATTGAAAATGAATCTCGCTTCCTGGTTATCTTATGTGAGGTTGTACCTTTGGATCTATCATAACCCCATGATCCATCTAGCATAGAACTGAAGCTTTGAGCTGCTGTAACCCAAACCGCCCACGCACGCTCGATTCGTTTGAACATGTGAGGATTGTTGTAGATAACCGATGCGTCATTATGCAATGAACGTGAATGCAAGCTGATTCGTATCATCTTCTCTAGATCTACGTATTCGTTCTGAACTACTTCATAAAAATTAATAAGCTCTCGATTGGTATCATTAATAATTTCTATTTCGCTAGGTGGTTTTGCCCAGAAAATAGCTCCGCCGCCAACGAACACTTCAGCGTATAATTTGTGTTTTGGAAAAAGGGGAAGGATGGTAGGAATTAGGTTTTGCTTTCCGCCATAGTATGATATAGGCGTTTTTAAACCATCTTGTTTCATATCTCATTATTTAGCTATATTTGTATTGACCAAACAAACAAATACATTGAATTAAACATATTAAGGTTTACGCCCTCAGTATATGTCTTAATCGATGTATTTTTTTAGTTTGTTTGGTCACAGCTAAAATCTGAGGGTTTTTTAAAGCGGTATCAAAATGTAATCTACTGAAACATTTTGCACAGCTCCACTTGCTTCTGCTATTGATAATTTAAAGAAAGTCGATGCTTTCTGTTCTACAATAATTCTCAAATCATTATCAAAAGCAGCTGTTCCGTTTGAAACAATAGTGGGAATCACCATGTAATTAGAGGATATTGGAGGAGATATCGCAACGGTCACAGATTGATCATTAGCAACATCACCAACACTCACCGTTCCCTTTTTCAAAATTTGCAAAAAGTTGGTAGGCTTATTTCTTATGAAATCAGGCTCTGTTGAAACGCTTTGATTCCAATCGGACTGGATTTGTTCAAATTCTGATAATTGCTTTACTGTGTCAATTCTAGTTAACGAAGATAGAGGAAACTGACCTTCACCAGAACCACATTTGGCATATCTTGTAATGTAGGTTGGATGAGAGTCTCCCTGTTGGTCATTATTATTATCCTGATTGTAGTTTCTAAACTCTACTTCCTCTACAATAATAACATTGGAAGAAATGATTCCACCTTGAAACAAAAGCAATTCTCCGTTGTAAATAATAAATCCATCACTTATTTGATTGGTTGAATACTGATTGACTCCGCTTATGATAAGGTTATCTCCCACAACATTTGTTAGTGCATTTATAACCTCCTGATAAGCATTTTGCAAAAAACGCCATGTGTAGTTTGTAGCTGGAAAACCACTAGTTTCAATATTGAGATGATTCATGTTTGTATGATTTGATAAGTTTTTGAGAATAATTTGAAATAGTCAATTTTGGCTTTTATCTGAAGAAAAAATCCTTCAGCTGCGGTATTTGATGTTGGAACGATATCTGGAGGTATTAAAACAAAGAAATCCGCTTCACCGCCATTGAAGTCCTCCTCTTCAAAAAACAACACAGGAGCGTTGTCACTTTCCTCGCTGAAAATTACAGGCTGATTGTCCTGTTCTTCATAAAAATATGTTGGAAATGTCAATACCGCGTTTTTAACCTCAATTCGCCTAAGAGTGGGATCAAAGTAATCATTCAAGACTTTTCGCAAGGAAATTATCTGAGAATTATGCCGTGCTTTATATAATTCATCATCTCTGAAAAGCATTAAACTTTCATATAGCTCTTCAATAGGTACAAAAAGTACTTTCAAAAATGAAATTTGTCGTACTCTTCTCAAGAATGAAGGTAATAGCCAAATGATTAATTTGACAAAATTTATATTATAAATATTGTTGTTCAAGTGCTATATAATTAATAATGGTGTTTTCTATATCTAATTTAAAATATCCTGATTCTGCATTTCTAAATTCATTGATAAGACCTGCATTTTGAATAGTATCATCTTGATAATTATACAAGCCATATTTTGAGCTAGCGGACTTGATAACTGCGTATTTTACTCCACTTACTTTTTCCAGTTCTAGTTTGTTTTCTGTCTTGATATAAATACCATTGAAGTTGATAGAGCGAAGAAATTCGTTGATGCTATCTACAACAGGAGTTTCGCTGCTACCATCCAATAGCTGACCTGTGTTTGACATTATCTCAGGATCGAAATAAACATCAATTTCCATTTTAATGTCATCCGCTACACCAGATTGGGGAATGATAATTGTACCTGCATCAGTGATTTCATTCATATAATCTGTAAAGGCTTCCATCTGGATTTGATTTAATGGAATTCTTTCTCCATCTCCATCTTCAGTAGCAACCTTTACAATCACACTTCCACGACCTTGTGTAACTCTTTTTACTATTGAGGCATGCTTTATGATTTTGGATCCCGCTATTTGATCAGTATCTAGATTAGAATTATCATAGGCTCTAGTGAGTTCGTCCAAATCATATCCTAGCTGAAAATTGAGTGCTTGATTGCGGTACCATTCTCGATTGTGAATCTGCTTTTCATCATTTACTTTAATGATTTCATCTTTTGTAATATCTAAGAGTTTTTCTAAAATCCATATACCTACGGCTTGTATATATAGCCAAAGTCTCCAAAGTGCCACTTTAGAAGTGGTGTTGACATTCTCTAAAGTATTTAACTCTGATTCTGTCAACACCTCTAAAGCAGACAATTCCGATGCTTGCTCTTTGGCTTGCAATAATGATTCTTGTATTTCATTAATCGAACGTGCCATTTCTAGTTTTTATTAACCCATTGTACCGTACCTAGTAAATCAGCAGTAACACCTTGATTTGATTCAGTTGTGATACCCGTGTTTTCTTCAATTTCAAATATTTGATTATTTACACCAAATGCATAGGTCATTTCAAATAAATCAAATGATCCTCTAATATCTGGCGTGGAAGGGATGCCTGCAAAAATGTTTGAGTATAGCGAGTTGATATTTCTGCTGGTGAATTCTGATGATGTGTAATCAATATTGTAGTTTTTATCAAAGGTACTATTTCCACCACCTGCATTTTCTAGCACAGATACTCCATTAATTTTCATTTTTGAAAAAGCACCATCTCTTCCACTATATCCTATTTCTAATGTGTAGACATCTCCAAGAATTAAATCATCAATGTTTCTTACAATTATATTACTAGCATCACCAAATTGGAAAACTAATTCAGTGGGATCTCCTGATAGTAAAGGGTTTTTTATTTGCAGACAAATTCCTGTAGTTCCGCCAAAACGACTTAAGAGAACAAGTTGTGATCCTGCTGATATGTCTTGAGGCTTAAATACAATTTTGGCTGTAAAATCAACGTTTGGTTGTGGTGCATAATCTTCATATGCAATGTAGCTATTATTAGCTTGAGATAGGGCAACTCCATATAGATCCTCTAACGATTCAAGCATGACTTTATACATGATACCGCCGTTATAAAATTTTAAAGTGTTTTGTTCATTTGCATCTCTAAATAATTCCCCATCTCTTGGCGTGTAACTTACTAAATTGACTGATGGTGTAATCTGTCTTTGTAAATCATCGATTGTTAAAATAGACTTGTATAATGTATTATTTGGTCCGATTACAACAATTTCATTTTGAATATCTCCAGTGGCATTAACTCCGTTGTAATTGATTAAAGAATTAACCGATAGCTCTCGCTGGAGAAGTAGGCTGCCTCCAAGTTCTAATTCATAGTCACCGTCGATGACTGTATCAGCGGTTAATGTTCCTCCAAGTGATACAACTCCGTTGCTTTGATTAAGTCCGTTGGAGTAACTTAACTGAGGTGTACTTAAATCAGATTGTTTTACATACCGAACTAATCCGTTTGATTTTAACACCAATACACTATCGGTTGGTTCTCCCTGAGGAACATTAAGCATTTTTACTCTCTTATTAAATCTAGCATGTTGTGCAATTGTGGTTGATGCGATTAAGAATAATATCGCGAAAATTTTGATTTTTCTCATAATATGTGTTTGTTTTTATTCTGCTTGTTCGAATGGCTTAGAGTCAATTATTACATTCCAATTTGAAATATCGGTTTTATCGCCACCTAGATAAATTGCCGATTCAAAAAAAGTTTCGCTATCAAACCATCCCTGAACTCTATCGGATGGTTGAAGAGTCGCTTCATTGTTATTTGGATGCTTAAATATTTTGAATTGACCAAATTTTACTATTTGTTCATCTTGAACATGTTGCATACTATCAATGAGGTCTGCAAATTGTCCTTGTGTTGGTTTTTTTCCTGTGCTAAAGTATTCTTTAAGCGTTTCTCTATTCTTTACCATTTAATTAATTATTAGTGATTGTTCTACTATCATATCTCCTAGTGTATCCATATTGGAATCTATTTGAAATTCTCCCACAGAAGTTTGTCCAATTCCTCCTTGAACAATAAAATTCTCTTCTATAATCCAATAATCTATACCTTCTAAATCTGTAACCTGATCAAAAGAAATATCAGTTGACGGTTTGAGATTGTTTTTAGAATAATATTCCTTTGTCAAATTCTGCTCAAATTTTTTATTTGGCATAACAACTTTAGTATTTATATCCAAAGAATCTGTGATTGACAAACTATTCTCTTGAGCAAAATCAAATACATTTTCTATTGTTCCAGTCAACTGAATGGAAACATCAAAAAGTGTTTGTTGTGATATAATGTTAATTTTCTGGCTCATCAATATCTAACCAACCGTTAAACTTTTTGTTAATAGCCTTTACTAGTTTTGTATTTTTTCCAAGTCCAAGTTTTGAAACATTTTCTAAATTTGAAATTAGAAGCTGTAACACAAAAGCCAATAAGACAAAATAAAACATGATCAAAAAAGGATCTATTTCAAAACCTAAAACCGATGGGAATTTGATAAGAGATAACAAGCCTGTAGATAAAAGTAGCATCAGATATACTCCAAGCTTCAAAATCATTCTCCCAAGTAATCTTGACTTGAATGTTTCTCCGCGTTTTCTCGATAAAGCCAATCCTGTTAAAAATTCTGAAATAATAAAAAGTGTCATCACAAAACCTATAATGGCAGTGATTAATAAATCTTTTTTGGTGATATCAAGATGCTCATGTAAAAATTTGAGAATACTTGAACCTACTAGTACTAAATAAGACAACTTCTCTGATAGCAGAATTTTAAATGTACTTGCTTTGAAATCTGCGAAGTTTAAAAAGCCAAAGCCATCAAGTATAAAGTTTAATGTTTTCATGTGTTAAGTTTTATTCGTTTTTCTAATTTTTGGTAACTTTTCCCGTCGCGAGCCAGATGTAATTTTGCGGCTCTTCGAAGATCCTTTTCATTTCCTTTGGAGTTGATTAGTTTTATCAATCCTGCACCCATGATTGGGTCTTCTTTTAATTCTCCAGGATTCATTCGTAGAATCATTTCAACTTCTTGATCTAAACTTTGACCAATGACAAAATCTCCATTTTGAATTTTTACATCTCCAGTGTTATCAAATAAAAAATCATTCATAATCATTGAATTATTCCTGTTCCAGTGACAGCTGTTCCAGCGACAGTACCAGTAACTACCGTAGTACGTCCAATTACAAATTGCGCTATCAGTTGAGCCTGAGCTTCAGCTATTCTTTGACGTGCCTCTTGCGGATCTACATCAATATCAGATTCCTGATCATATATTTGTTGTAAGCCTATCGCCAATTCTTCTTGAGTCATCATCTTAGTATGTTTTTAAATCGATTTTTGATATTTACCATTGCTGCCACGTCAATACTTCTTCCTTTGATGACAATTATTTTGTTGATTTCATCAATCATGTCTGATAATACTGTCATTAACTCTTCATTTCTTTTTAGCAAAATTCCATCTTCTGAAATATTGAATTCGGTGTTACCCACATTGTAATTAATCTCTTCAATTTCTTCTGCTTCAATTAGGTAGGTAACCGCTTGGTTGCCACCGATAATCCCAATAAGGCATTTGCTCCCGATTTTTGGTTTTCGATAAATTGAATTCAACCCAAGAATAACATCTTCATAGGGTAATTCATCGACTATGGATTTCACATCCATTGTTTTATTATCCCAATCCACTTTTTCTACAACTCCCCACACAACAGATTTTGGAACTTTAGAGTTCATCTTATCATGAAGCAATCGTTTAAATTCTGCAATCTGTTTCATTAAGCACTTGCTTTATCTCCTAATTGTGCTGTACGCCTTAAAGAAGGCGCGTCACTTAAATCTATTTTAACACTCTCTACATAGTTGATTCCATTTCTATCAGGATATTGTCTTGATAATAGCCTTAGTTTTGCTCCATGATCAAAACTGACAAACCCATTATTTGTTAGAATGAGTCCGTATGTAGTCAATGATCCGCTCCAACCGTCAATTTTGAACTTTTTCAAATCTTCCAAAGCAATTTTCTTTAATGCTTCTTTAGATGTAATTCCATAATATGGAAGTTCTCTTTGTTCTCCGTCTTCATCACCAACTTTGACTTCTATTTTGCCTCCGTTTCTTAGTGTTGATACCGCGATGATTTGAATACTGATATCCTCATTGTTTTTATAAACTAGCTGATTTGCAACAACTGTTTTTTCCAAATCAATATCAACCACATCAATATCGGAATCATCGGTATAAATTTTTCCACAAACCAGGGTTCCGCCTTTCATGTAAGAATAGAGCGAGTATTCTTGTTTTAAAAACTCAAGTACTTTAGCTACCGTAGTTCTTGGAAATCGTTGCGGTGCTATTTCTACATCCAAAGCATCAATCTGATATTTTGGTGCTATCTTTTGCAAAAGCTTCTCCAGTTTCATTGTTTTTGTAACAATGTTTACTGGAAGCTTTTTCAATTTATACATCTCATCTTCACACTTAATAATTATAGGAGTGTCTGCTGAAACACTAGTAATATAGCCTTCAAATTCTCTCACTAAAGTTGGATGATATCCCAACTCAATAATTACTGGATCACCAACACGAAATACTTTGTTAACATCAAATTTGTTGAAATAGTTGACATTTCTAGGCAACTTAATCTCAGCTGTATCTGTTAGCATTTTCCAACCTTTATTGATAGATATTGCATTAGGTTTACGAATTTCAATCGCATTTCTATGCTCGGTTTTAGGGAACGTTATTTTTGAAATTATGATAAATACCATCTTAAAAAAGTTCAAAAGGTTTGTCACTTGAACATCTTAATTGAAAGGGAACTACTCCTGGTGCGCCTTTTACTTGTGGTGTAGAAATATCATCAATAGTAATATTGTAGATATCTCTAATTTCAAATAAAAAACCATCCACTTTGATAGCACTCATCAGTTTTTCAAAACTTAATATTTTCTCTAATTGCTCATAAGGATCTTGTGCTTGTGGATGCGATGGATCTTTTAGGCATAAACCTCTTATATCTATATTCCAGTCAGTAAAACCAGATCTCTCTTTATTTGTTCCATCACCTGCATTGACCTTGACCTTGGTTTGTGTTTTTGCTCTTCTAAAATTGACCAGTGTTGTGGCTGGCAATTCAAAATCTTGAAGTTGCTCATCAACTACTTTTCCTTGTGGATCAAAATATTGATATACACCAGCTTTAAAAGTAATAGGATGGATAATTGGAGTACCTAAATAACTCAAACGCGACACTTCAGATTCGTCCTCTATGTATGTGATACCCGTGTAGCTACCGCTATCAACTTTTTCTTGTTTTTGATTAATAAGTTTTGGTTTGTAAGCATTGTTTACCTTCAAACCAAATATCTCTTCAAATAAGTTTCCTATATTGTAATCCATCATTCTATTGCTATTAATGAATCTCTCAATCCGTCATTAATTTTTCCAATTAATTGGTCAGCTATCTCTTCAATATTATTAATTACACCATTTCCTTTGAGTCCAAAGTTATTATTGATGTTCATTGTTACATTGAGTATTTTTCCCGAACCGCCAGTACCAGTTCCCGTGGTTGTTGAATTATGTGTTGATGTGGTTGTACTCTCTGGGTTGATTGTCGGATCGGTTGGTGCCGCATCTTCAATTTTAAACGGGTCTTCTTCTGGAGTGCCATCAGTAGCTGAAGTTTTAGAAACTTTAATTGTAACCTCTGGCTCTTTTTCTTCATCTCCGAATCCAAAAAAAGATTTAATACCATTCCATACCGCTTTGATAGCTTCCCAGAATCCAAGTATTAAATCTTTAATAAACCCAAATACTTTATTGACTCCTGCGGCAAATCCTGGTAGGATATAATCAAGCAGATTTATTAAAAAAGTAAAAGGATTATTTTTTAATATCCATTGTCCAAAAGAAAGTATAGCAGCTTTTATTTTATCCCAATATTTCACCATTAACGCTATTCCACCTACTACAGCTCCTATTCCTAAAACTAAAAGCCCAAGTGGGTTTGAAGACATAGCTATATTGAGTCCTAATTGAGCAGCCGTAGCTGTAATTAATGCTGAAACATAGCTTCCAATTCCAACAAGAGCAGAATACATAAAACTTCCCGCAGACCTAAGTGCATTTCCTGAAGCGACAAGTAAATTTCTAGCGAATCCTAAGGCAGTACTTCCTGCTGATTTCAATCCTAGTTTTAATTTGGTAATACCACCTCTTAAAATTCCTGTAGCCATCGAAAGTCCTTGCTTTGCATTTTTCAGATGTGCTAACATCTGAACTGTGCTAAGTCCAAAATTTATAAACGGAATAAAGCCCTTAGTCAAATTGAATAGTCGAATTTTATAATCTGTGATTTTAGCGGCAACTCTAGACTTCCATTCAGCATAGGTATTCATCTTAACTGCCGCTTGCTCGTAAGCTGTATTAGTTCCAGTAATCTTTTCGCGAAGAGCATCTTGAGCATCTACAGACCTAACCAAGATATTAGCAGCAGCAGCATTTTCAACTCCAAAGACTTGTGCAAAAACCGTTGCATCTCCTTGTGCTTTTGATAGTTCGCGCAATCTAGCTGTAAATGGAATAGTCTTATCTCCCACAATATCCATGTTAACCCCATAAGACTCGAGCTTGGCAAGTGCCGCTTTTGGAATGACATCTTTACCTGCCATTTTACCAAGTACGTTACGAAGTGCCACACCAGCTTCTGCACCTTCTTTTCCTCCACGAGATAATTCTTGAATGGCAGCATTTACTTCTTCAAAGGATACTTTTGATTGTGATGCGGCGACACCAGAAACCTCAATTGCTTTAGCAACACTATTGACTTCCGCACTTCCATACTTAGCACCTCCAGCCATGACATTAATCATCCGATCCATTTCCTTGGCAGCTGCATCCGCATCTTTTAATGGCACTTGATATTGCAGCATAGATGTAGTAGCGGCTTTCATCGCAGCACTCACATCATTGCCCATAGTTTTTGAAAGTGTAAAAGCACTTCGATTCATAGAATCGAGTGCGCCCTGATTGTTAGCTAAATCTGGAGATAACTTAGATAGAAGTACTTTGTAGTTTTCCATTGCTCCAGAAGCGTTTCCTCCAAAATCTATGGCGCTTTTACGTGCTTTAAGACCAAGTGAGTCAAGAGCCTTTCCTGTAACTCCTGTGATTGCTTCCACATCCGCTAACGAACTCTGAAATTGAATACCAGGTTGGAGTGCCTGATTAAAAGAATCTTGAATTTTTTTGGCACTCTCAGCCACCGCCAACATATCAATGGCAGACTGTTTAGCCTTTCCATTGACATCTTGAAGTGGTTTTGAAACGTCATCTTTTAGACGCAAAATCCATTCGGTTAAAACTGATGCCATTACTTCTTTTTAAAGAGTTGAGATATTAGGTTTGCGTAATTTTTTAAATTTCTGTATTCTAAGTATTGTGCTTCTCCAACTAGTTGACTCCACTTGTGAATGTCAAGGGTTGCTGGATCAATATTAAATGTACCTCGTATAAGTGCATTGCCTTTTTTGAATTCATCGACACCTTCCTCTAGTGAGATTGAGGCATCGATTAAGGCTTTTTTGCAGTAAACGATACGGGTTTAGAAATTTCAGTGATTGCCTCTACAAGACCTACTTTGAATTGCAAGTAGTTTTTAATGGTATCACTCCCACCAAGAAATGAAGCATTAAAGAATATATTTGCTGCATCTTCAGGATCGCTTTCTAAGGTCTGTTCCGCAGCTTCAAGTTCAGTAAAATTAAGAGCCTTCAAGTAAGCAATGTGATGATTGCCATCAGGATCAGTTACATATCTTTCAAAAATGAATGTATGATCAGCTTTCCATTTTGCTATTTCAGTTGCGGTTGCTATTCCAATGATTTTGGAATTTTTCTTATTTGTCTGCTTTTTTGTATCCATAATTATACGTTCCAAGAAATTTCTGTGATTTTAAATGTTTGATCATCTGTGATGATGGTATCTCCCTGTTTTGCTTCAAAGTTTCTGCCTTTGAATCTGCAACCTTTTATAATGTCTGTATAAATCACTCCTTCATAGACATAGCTTACCGTTATTGGGAATGCAGGAATTGATGAGATGTGAGTGCCTTTAGGAAGTTGACTTTGAATTTTTAAAATCTCCTCAATAGTAAATTCAATAGTACACTCTGCCTTATATTCACCTTCTGATTCACCGATGGGTTTTGAGCCTGCGCCCATTTCATTATTGATTTCTTGGTTGTCGCTGTATTTAATTTTTTTAATACCAACTACATCTCTGCCAAAAATTCTACATTTTACCTTAGTCCAACCCACCATTGTACCTAGGTTATTTTCTATAACTGCTGCCATTTTAAATGAGTTTATCTGTTAATCCTAAGTCTACTTCGATTGCATGAATTATTTGATTCATAATGATTTCAGCCGTAACCTTCAACGGCACATCATCAAATAATGATTGATTTGTAGGAATGTTAATTCCTGCGCCTGATATATCGCCGCTAGATATCATTTCCTTTTTAAGGACATCTAATACCAACTCTTCCAATTCTTTTGCTGCATTATTAGCAATAAACCCAGTAGCAGGATCTGTAGAGATATTGGATTTGACTCTCGGTAGTAATGTTTTTCGAATCAATCTAGCTGCCTTATTCCAAACCCTGTTGTTTTCAATTCTTGAATAATCACTAGAGCGACTCACACACGTATGCGAATCATTAAAAAAGAAATTAGCATACCCGTTGAATTTGCCAACAAAAATGTATCCTTTATCATTAAGAGCTTTGATTTCATTCTTGGATAAAGAATTGAAATCTTTTCCATCCTGTAAACATGCACTTTGAAATCTCGATCTTGTCTCGTCTGTTAACGGATAGTCGTTTGTTCCTTTGAAGGCTTCAGGTTTATTTTGAATGTCAACAGAACCCAAATTTTCACTAATGGTTCTTACTGCCAATGCTCCTAAAGCAGCACCAATACACGCATGTTTTTCAGATACTGAGTTTAAAGGTCTTATTAGTGTATCTTGAGAGATAACAATACCAGCATTTTCAGCTCCTATTTCTCTGACATCTTGATAATCACTAATCAAGCCATTAGCAGTGAATTCGTTTCCTTCTAATAGAAAAAAATCAATTTCTCTATTTTCTTCAGACAAATCATCTATGATTTTTTGGTAATAAAGAACATGAGTTGTGAAATCGGCTAATGGATCTTCTGAGTTTCTAACAACTCCAAAACCTTTGATAGTTTCTTCAGTTCGCAATAAGGATTTTAACTTGTCATCAGTCATTGTTCCATCATCTAGAACTATATGAAGGTTGCCTTCTGGTGCAATCCTAAAAAACTCATCAATATGATAATGTGCCAAAATAGAATTGTTATCATCATACGATGCTGTAATCCCTAAGTCTTCAGCATTATTGAGGGTCAATAATTCTTTCGATACTCGAATTGGCAAATATGGAGTGGCTACGGCATTATTAATTATTAATAAAAACACACCATCCGTATTAGGCGTAGTTCTTCCGAGTCCCCCTTGCAGCTGATTTACATTTACTCCAACAAATCCCATAATTAATCTCGTTTTGGAAGATTAGCGTCGTAATCTTTGATTTTTTTGATAATACTATCACGAGCTTCATCATCTTCAGTTGAGATACCTCTTTGAAAAGCCATTTTTTGTAACTCCTCAATTGCCACAGTTTCCATCTCGTTGTTATCATCTTCATTTGATTGATGATCACTGATGAGTTTCTTAAGTTCAGCAACGGTATTGCTAGTTTTAAAATCCAATCCCAAATCTTTGGCTAATTCGAGTAATTCTGGTTTTTTCATTTTTGAAACATCTACAGTTGGCTCTTGAGTTTCAACGTCAATTCGAGCAACCTTGTGGACGCGTAGCTTCTTTTTACTTGCATTTGTATTGGCATGCAAATACGCACGATTCTGCTGCAAGAAACCATGACCATCTTCGGTGATATAAGCATTTTCTGCGTCTGGGTTTTTCTCAAACAAATCCGCTGCGATTGTATGCAATTCTTGTTTTTTCATAAGTGCTTAGTTTTTATTTTTTTTACCTCTAAAAATTCTCCCAAGCCAACTTCTTTTTTTTCTTGGTTTGGTTTCTGTTGAATCCTTCGATGTTTTTATTTGTTTTTTTGATTCTTCAATACTAGCTGTAGTAGTTGGCACAAATGAAAGTGCTGCACCATCTTTAACCTTGGTGTCTTGGATGTGGTTTTCAACTTTGATTTTTTCCTGTTCTGCGAGTCTTACCACGACAGATTGTAGTGTATCTATTCTAGCAGTATGAGCGTCAAAGTTTTCCTTTAATTGCTTGTATTGTCCTTTTATTTGTGCGGTCTCTTGCCTAGAATTATCTAGTTTCTTTTTGAATATTTTCCATCCAATAAAAAAACCAACCGCTAAAATGATAACTCCTGCGCTAAGGTGTCTAACTATTGGTAATTTGAATGCTTTTAGCATGATTTTAGAGTTTTGTAGGCTAATACTCTCGCTGCTGAATATGCTTTGATATTAACCTGATTGTTTTGATTTCCGCCAAGGATATACACCTTGTCTTTTGATTTTCTAATAAAGACACCTACATGACCTTTCCAAGATGAAGGCGATTCACGCCAGAGAATAACAATATCACCTTGCTTTGGTGATTTGGTTTCAACTCCTACCGTTAGCCATGATCTGGCATTGAGTTTATTGGTTCGCTCGGCGTTTGCTTGCAAGGCAACCCAATTCATAAAAGCACTGCACCATGCGGTTTCATCCTTCATAGCGGTTCCATCAAAACCGATATCATTAAAGTATTTGAGTACTTCTGGATTGTCTTTTTCTCCAGAAATCTCTTTTACTCCAAATTGATTGAGTGCTATATGTAGAATGGTATCTCTCATTTGTGTAGTATTTCCCCCGTAAGGGAACAGACGCTTCGCAGTGAAGCATCTGTCAGTTTACTAATTCAAAATCTAAGCAGCGGTACCAGATACAATCGCTCCTTGTCCTTTTTCACTAATAGGAATCGCAATAAAGTAAATACGATATCCTACTTTTGTTTCTCTATATTCAGGATCATCTTCTGATTTTTTGAAGTATCTTTTCGCAGATCCTTTTGCTTTTGCAACTCTTTTTTTAAGGAAAAATACAGATGCTTCTTTTCCTTGCGTATCAGCAGAAAATGGAATTTTGTTTAGAGAATTATCATACATTGGAGCATAGATATCCTCATACAATTCAAAACCGTAATAGTTTTTTGCTATCATACCATCTTTGTGATTATGGTATTGCGTTTCAAGTTTTTTGTCTTCCAATAGCAAATCAGCAATGTGTGCTGAACATAAGACTAATACACGTCCTTTTTTTGGAATCTTCAGATCATTAAGCTGAGTCTTGTAATTGATCAAATCTGCTGATCTGAGTCTTCTTCTTCCAGTTCCATCATCCTCTCCAGTGGTAACTAAAATTGGAGTATTTGTAGTGTTTCCCATAGGAGCTAAAGAATGCAGCGCGTGTTCAGCTGTAGTCTCTTCCAATGTTTCACGATGCTGCTCTTGTACTGACCCTGGTTTATCATAAGGCAAAGCATAAATTTCATCATCCGTGATTTTCGTGTTCTCGGTATCGTATTTGAAAAGAGAAATCGCTACAGTATCATCTTCTCTTGATGCCACTGCAATTGGATATGTATTATTGTTGATTAAAACTTTTGGATCTGCTCCAATTTCTGTTAACTTAATGACATCTTTATTGACCCATTTACTTTTGTTTGGGACAACTGAAAGCCAAGTACCAACATGTCTAAAATGTTTGATAAGTTCTTTTGCTGCTAATTCGTTCTTTGCTACTGGCATAACTAATAGTTTGAGTTTTTGTAAAAATTATTCTTCATTTCGTGAGTAGTGTGCTTCAATTAGAGCTGCTGCCTTTTCTGGATTTTGCTCTTCGAATGTGTCCCAAACACTAGGATCATCACACTTTTGATAATCTTCAAAAGTCCAATTATCACGATTGGTTGCAGTTGATGGCGCTCCATCTGGATTTGTTGCTTTTGGAGTAATTTGTTTGGATGCTGCCTCAAGAGGTTTCATAGAGTCTAAAACCGTTTTACAAGACTCGTAATCCGATGATGCAAGAGTTTCAAATGACGCTCTGGTTGTAGCATCAATTTTTTTATCCTGTTCAGCCTTATCAAGCATCGCTTTGATTTTAGCTTCTTTTTCTTGCTTTTCTTTTTGCTCGTTTTGAGTTTTAAGCGTTTCTAATAGTGCCGAATCAGCCTTTAACGCTGTCAATTTAGCGTCAACTTCAGCTTGAGTAGCTTCTGGCGGCAATCCCAATGTTGCCGCTAAAATTGGTAATTCCATACGTGTATTTGATTTGTTTTTTGTT
The DNA here is from genome assembly GCA_006383075.2 of Kordia sp. TARA_039_SRF. Lineage (GTDB taxonomy): Bacteria > Bacteroidota > Bacteroidia > Flavobacteriales > Flavobacteriaceae > Kordia. The sequence goes on along the minus strand of SMNH02000004.1, from coordinate 69,023 downwards.
GTTTTTGATGTAGGTGTTGTAATTGGCGGCGGTTCTGATTCAAACCCAGGCGCGCCACAGGCTACTAGTTGAAGTTTGGTAGTAGCATCAATGACTTCGTCTTGATCTTCGATGACATCGACAAGACCTTTCTTTTTTGCCTCTGCCGCTGACATCCAGTAGTCACCTTTACTCCATAATTTATCAACTTCGTCTTCTGAAATATCCATTTTGGTAGCATAAGCAGTTCTATAAGTATTGGTCATTTCTTTAACCAATTTTAGACCGCTTTCGATTTGATCTTCATTGCCCTCAGGTCTTCCCATAGGCTTATGAATCATGAACTTTGAATTGCGTTTACATGTTACATGTCCTTTGGTTAAAAAGTATGTACCAGCTGATGCCGCCAAAGCACCAACCCTGAATTTATACTCTTCGAAGTTGTCCTCGATAAGGTTCCAGATTTCTTCTGCTTCAAAGCAATCACCACCACCTGTATTGATATACACAGCTGCCTTAATTGCTCCCTTGCTTTTTAATTGTTGAATTTGACGATCCAATTCTGTAGAGGATGCCTTTGACCAATTATAAATAAATCCCTTGATGGAAATGTGAGCCGTATCATCTACTTTCTTCGCAGTGATCTCTAAAGGAACATCAGTCGCACTAGCATATATACTAGCAATGATCATAAATGGTACGTTTCTGTTTTTCATACCACAAAATTGGGCTGTCCAAATTGAGTAAGAAAATTGGCGTTACATCATGGTTATCCCACAAGACCATGATGGTCTAATTTGCTAACTATCATGTAATAAGAATTCGTAAAAAATCATGGTGTTTCCAACCTTTGTATTATGGCAAAGGAAGCACAAAAGACACGCGCTAAAGAACTATACATTCAGGGCAATACTAACAAGCTAATAGCTGAGAAGGTTGGAGTTACCCAGAAAACAATTAGTTCTTGGATTAAAAAATTCAATTGGGAAGCCGAGAGAAACGCAAGGCTTACCAGTAAAGAAACTGACATAGAAAACATCAAATTGGTAATCTCAAAATTGATATCGAGTAGAATTCAAATCACTAAAGAGATTGAAAAGGCTAAAGATGTAGATGAAATAGTCTTACTGGAAAAAAAAGGACGCTCAATTGCTGATGAAATTTCTAAATACAATAAAACTCTTGAGAGTTACAAAGAGCAAAATACAACTTCTCTTGCCACTTATCTCCAAGTGATGGATCATCTATTTGATGCTATCAAAAATTACAATGAAAATATCTACTTGGATTTACTCGATTTTCAAGATTCGCACCTAACATTAATATCTCAAACTCTAGGCTAATGTTGTGTTTGTTATTGGATATACTAAAACTAGCTATTAAAAGACCAAAGTTTTGGAAAAACACTTTACATCTTAAAATCGGTGTATTCTTTCTTAAAAAAGGATCTCTGTATAAAATAGGAGACACCTTTCTCGCAAGAAAAGATAACGGTGATTTTGAACAGAAAACCGTGACCAACATCTCTTACGATTTTGGTTCAGGAAATATCAATCTCTCATATAATCAAACAACACAGGACTAATGAAATTAGCAGATAAAAAAGCACTTGAGAGATACCAAAACAAGCTAAAGCTTGTACGTAGTTCTGGAGGTGGAATTGATCCCAACGAGACAGCTGCTGAGAAGAAAGCTCGAAAAGAGCGCGCTAAAAAAGATGTCAAATTTTGTGTGGAATATTACTTTCCACATTATGCTACTTCAGAGTGTGCGGACTTTCAAATTCAATGGGCAAAGAAAGTAAAGAAGAACAAAAAGTTTAAGGGATTCGCTAAATGGGCGCGTGGTCATGCCAAGTCGGTATGGAATAACATTATTATTCCTTTTTGGCTTTGGCTCAATGAAGATGATATGTATTTCGTAATTGTTGGACAAAACTATGACCGAGCTTGTCAATTGCTAGAGGATATCCGAGTGGAATTTGAAGAAAACATTCGTATTATTAATGATTTTGGAGAACAAAAGAATGTCGGTAAATGGGAAAATGGTTTCTTTCAAACCAATTCAGGCTTTATTGGACAAGCTATAGGACTTGGACAATCTTGCCGTGGTTTACGTGTGGGTAACAAGCGACCTAAATTGTTTAATTGCGATGATCTTGAAACTCGCAAAACGCTTAAAAATGAACGTATTCAAGATGAATATGTAGAATGGGTAAGTGGTGAGTTACTGGGAACTTTTGACGGAGATACCGAACGGCTTATTTTTTCAAACAACTGGTTTGCACCTAAAATGTTTATCAAGAAATTAGCAGTTATGCACCCAAATTGGTTTGTGCATGAAGTAATTGCTTGTGATCCAGTAACCTTTGAACCTGTTTGGCATCAAAAATATACAAGGCAGCATTGGATAGATAAAAATGCTGATATGGGAACTATTTTCTTCAGGGCAGAATATTTGCATATAGCAATTATTGTTGGGAAGATTTTTAAGCCAGAGGAGACTCAATGGTGTAAGCTTCCAAGAATTGATCATTTTGATATCATAGTTGGACATTGGGACATTGCATACGCTGGAACTCCCACAAGTGATTATAATGCTGTTCGTGTTTGGGGACTAAAAGGTAAAGCGTTTTATTTTATTAACTGCTTTGTCAAACAAACCAAAATGCGCCAAGCTGTAGATTGGATGTGTAATTTTCAAAAAATGCTTCCAAATGGAGTCTATGTTCATTGGCGGTACGAAGCACAATTTTGGAATGATGAAGTTCAGCGTACAATTAATGACTCTGAAGCAGCAAATAATGTAGAGTTAGGAATTGTTAAAGTAGATACTCCTCGAGGTAAAAAATATGATCGCATTCTAACATTGCAACCTTATTTCCAGAATGGTAGAATCTTTTATAATATAAAAATGAAGGCTCATAATGATTCTAGTATTGGACTTGAGCAGCTGTATGCTATACAACCAGGATACAATACTCATGATGATGCTCCAGATGCTGATCAACAAGCAATTTCTTTTTTATCTCCTCATATAGAGCCAAACTCTGGCAATCAAAGTATAATGGGAAAATATGAACCTGAAGCACGATTTTTATGATTTTTTTAAATGACAACGACCTAAGGTCACAAATACAACCGCAATTTTTAACGGAAAAAGGACAGGAAAACCCTAATGAGATTCTTGATGACTTGGAACTGCAAAACATAGCACTAATAAAGACGAAGCTTAAAGGTAAGTATGATACAGAAGCTATCTTTAACGCGCTGCCTTTGGAGCGACACTATCTGATTATAAAGATTCTCTCAAAATTAGTTATCTATGATTTTGTAAGAAGAAACGCGGCTAGAAAAGTTCCCGCTGATTATGTCAAAGAATGGGAATGGGCTAATAAAATTCTAGAGCAAATAAAATCAGGAAAAGAAGATCCTGATGGACTTCCTCCATTGCAAAGCGATAATGAAGATGTAAGTACTACCATTTTATATGGTAATAATAAAAACGAAGACTATTATTTTTAATATGAAAATACCAAATAAATTTTATCAAAGAATTGCATCATTTCTACCTGATTCCATAATTCGTGTAGAAAGTGTCATGCGTGAGTCAAGTGGAAGTTCTAAAATACCTTCCCGTGAGATTAAAAGAGAATCTGAGATTTTCACGCCAAAAAAAGTCCGCGATTGGAGAAACGCAGTCGCTATGGCTACCGATCCTGAAACTCCGAACTTCTCTGAATTAGCCGATTTACATAAGAATCTACTTCTTGATCCACATACAGCTTCAGTGATTGATTCACGTATATTAAAAGTGCAGCGATCTGTGTATCATTTTGTCGATGAAAACGGTGATGTAAATCCCGATCTTGGCTCTTTTTTTAAAACAGTTTGGTTTGAGCAGTTTGTTAGAAATTGCTTGATGTTTCGTTTTACGGGTGTCAAAGTGATTGAAAACTTTGAACTGGACCAAAATCTGGAACTGGTAAAATCTGATGTGATTCCTATGGAACATGTCAATCCGAAGATTGGTCACATCCTTAAAAATGTTGGGGATGATAAAGGTATATCATATCGTGAAGGAGCATACGAACCATACTATATCCAAATCGGTGAAGCTAGAGATTTGGGAATGCTAACTGACTTGGCGCCACTGATTATTGCAAAAAAGTTCTGTAAAGGTTCATGGCTCGATCTTATTGAAAAATATGGAATTCCGTTTCGATATGTCAAAACGGATAACATGACTAAAAAGCGACAAAAAGAACTTTTTGACATGCTTATCAAGTCAATTAGTAATAGTGTAGCTGTATTGCAAGGCAATGAAACCATTGAAATTTCGGAGTCTTTGAAAAATGATCCGCACCACATATTCAAAGAATTTTTATCCTATATTGACTCCAGTATCTCTAAGGCTATACTCGGACAGGATGGAACTACAGACAATAAAGAAGCTTCAGGAACGTATGGATCTCTCAAGGTATTACAAGATGTAGCCAATGACCGTCATGAATCTGATAAGCTTTTCGTGATGAGTATCATTAATAAAATTCTAATTCCAAAACTGATCAAACTCAGTAGTTTCTATGCGCCACTTGAAGGATATCGATTCGATTGGGATTCTTCAGAGGAAATGACAAGAGAGCAGCTTATAGATTCTGTGGTTTCACTCACCAATGCAGGATACACCATCGACTATGAGCAAATATCTGAAAAAACAGGCATTCCAATTACAGGATACAGTGCAAATACTAACTCAGTCGAACCTGAGGATAAAAAAAAAAGCCTGAAAAACAAGTAAGCGCAGATATAGCAAAGTACTACAGTGATGTTCATATATGCTCAGCGGATGCCACTTCGATTGAATCTGTTGATATCAGCGGTTGGACAAAAATGATTGATTCCATTACCCTGAATCTCTATAAAGGAAAACTAAAGCCGAAAGACTTGCATAAAGACTTGCTCTGGAAAACATACGACGCGCTTGACAAAGCAGCTGCTGATGGTTTTGGTGATGATTGGACTGACGAATCGTTTTCTGAGACAGTTGAAAAAATACAAGATAATTTGTACCGATTCTCTGGAGCAAAAACGTATCAGCAACTAAAAGAAATGAATTCTTTTTTAGTCGATGATAATGGGAAAATTAGAACTTACAATGACTTTAAAAGAAAAGTCTTTGCCGTACATCAAAATTACAATAAGAGATATTTGGATGTAGAGTATCAAACAGCCGTTCGCTCTTCTCAAGCTGTTAGACAATGGCAAGATTTTCAAGCTAACAAAGATTTGTTTCCCAATCTAAAATATTACACCATCGATGATGAAAGAGTACGTGACGATCATAAGCCTTTACATCAAGTAATTAAGCCTGTCGACGATCCGTTTTGGAATACCTATTATCCGCCAAATGGATATGGTTGTAGATGTTATGTTGAATCTACAGAAGATGAGCCGACCAATAGAAAAATAAAAACAGAAATTCGAGAAGAATTCAGTTATAATGTTGGAAAGACAAAAGAAGTTTTCAATCAAAAAAAGCATCCTTATTTTTCAATTCCAAAGAAGGAAAATATAAAACTTTCCAAATGGAAAAAGAATCTAAAAAAACAACCATAGCATGGAAAATGAAATTCCAGACTTCTTGACCATGGCTAGGAAACTCAAAACAGACCTAGTCAGATACACCTCTATCTATGCTAGGAACTTTTTTAAAGAGAGTTTCCAAAATCAAGGATTTACAGATACAAATTTTTCGCCTTGGCAACCACGTAAGAATGATGTAGATCCTGGTCGAAAAATATTGGTGAAGTCTTCGGTGCTTTTAAATTCTATTCAGGTTTTTAAAGCCACTACAAGTGAGATTCGTATTGGCTCGGATCAAGAATATGCCGATATTCATAATAACGGTGGTGTAGTAACTATTCCAATTACTGATAAATCTAGACGTTATTTTTGGTATATGTTTAAATCTACTGGTAATGGTATGTGGAAAGCATTGGCTCTGACAAATAAAAAAAGTATTACTGTAAAGATTCCTAAACGTCAATTTATCGGGGAATCTAAAGTGATGATGGATAAGATACAACAGTGGGTAATTAAGGAAATAGAGAAACGATTTAATAATTTATAACATGAGTACATTTAACTGGGCAAATATTTATACTGAACTATGTGAAAAGGCTAATCAAATTAGTTCAATACAATGGAAAGATCTTTGGCACAATCAAGTTGGTTTTTTAGTGGAGGAACATCCTTTTCCAACTCCAGCCTTATTTTTTAATTTTAGAATCTCAGATATTGAAGAGAATTCAAATAAGTCTCAGCAAATTAAGGTTCAAGTAGATATGTATTATTTCTATGAGAGTTTTCTGGATACATATCAAGGTTCATTTAATCAAGAAGATGCGCTTGCGTATTTAAATACACTTACTGAAATCCATAAGGTGTTTCATGGATCTTCTGGAGAAACGTATTCCTCAATGGAAAGAAGAGGGTTTGCTCCGGTTGATACTGGTAGTGCAGGGAACTTATATGTTCAAAATTTTGTCTGTGAAGTAACTGACGATTCTGCATCACCAGTTGTAATTGGTGTTTCACCTAGAGGAGTGGAAACTACACCAATTATCATAACAGGGAATTAGCGGTTATGGACTTTTATAAACGATATTATTAATAGTTGTTACAGCTAGATAAAACTTGTGAGCCAGATGTGCTAATATGTATCCATCACTATATACTTGCACACCATATTTCTTTTTGTTGGTCAGCCGTTTCCATTCTTTGCAAATGTCTTCGTGTTTACGTTGTATGATGTCTTTATCTGCTGCCATAGCTAAAGGGAATTACTACAAAGATAAACGACTTTACCATATGAGTCAACCCAAATTTAAAAGGCGATCATGTGAAGTGATCGCCTTTATTTTTTTACTTGATTTTGATTTTTTCTTTTTTACTTTTCCAAGCTTTACACTTAATCAAGTCTTCTGCATGGCAGTAAATCATTCGCTTGAGAGTCATAAATAAGCCTTCGAAATCTGAACGAGACATCATTCTGTCAGCCCACCATTGAAAGTCGTCTTCTTGTTTATTCATGAGTTCGATTATCCAATCAACACTTTTATCATTAGAATTTGGAAGGTTTCCTCCGTGCATGATACGATAGAGTTCTACTGAATTATGATTATCGATTGCATCTTTCCAAATAAAATGGTGAACCTGGTTTACTTTGAAACATTCTAGTAAGTCTGCTTGGTCATTTAAACTTTTTGTATTCATGTCTTTTTTGATTTTAATGATTATTTCTTCGTTTTAAAAATCAATACCCTATTTGTAATTCACTATCTACCGATTAATACACAAGGATCTATTACTTCAATACTTTCATCAGTATCTTCAGCAGCATCATCAGAAATTTGCTGTATTGTTACTGATGGAGAAACAAACGATACAATTTGTAAATAAGTATTACCATCGGTGTCTTCATAAATAAGAAGAGAATTTCCCGACAAATCAATATTTGCACATAGCAAAGTGTATTGATCATTTTTTTCAAAAGGGTTAATCACTTTGGCTCGTAGAGATTTTGGCAAGGTTTCGACCAATTTAAAATAGTCTAGCAAGTCTTGATTTTCATACTCTACACTATCAGTTTGGCATGATACAAAAGCGATTAAAATCGCTAAAATTGAAATGATTTTTTTCATTTTATAAATTTTAAATATTGCCTACTCTAAGAAGTGTTTTCGGCTTACCACTTTTCGAATGAAAAGCTTTGGCGAAGAATTGTATCTTTGTAATTCCACTTATAAAGATTTGGTGTTCTTCACCAAGCTTTTATTTTATGCTCCTGCTTTAGCAGGAGCTATTTTTTTTGTTGTCTAATTTTTCTCTAGTGAGATGAATTACTCCAAGAATCTCATCTAGAGTTAGCCCCTTATCTTGTAGTTCTGTGACGATTTTGTTGGCGAATTCTGTGGCGTCCATCATTGTTGTTACTGGTTCAATATTCACCCTGTATTCAACACCTTTCTCAAGAGGTAAATTAAAACCGTCTACGTAATCAAATGAGATATATACTTTGTTGTTCATGAGTACTTTTCTTGACTCACTTTTCAATTCTTTGCAGGTAAGTATTAATTCTAAATTCATAATTTTATATTTTTTTCACATCAATAATGTTTGGAAATGCATTATTGATATCAGTTAGTTTTTCAACTTCTATTATTTCAGATATTTCTTCAAACCAACCGTCTAACTGTGGGTGTGAAGGTTCATTCCATTTTTGATATTTAACTAAAACCGTTATCATCGATTCTACATCTTAATTTGTATTTGTTTACTTATTAGCTCTTCTTCAGTAGGCACATAAGTGTTATCAGGATAGCTATATGCTGGCAACCCCATTTCAATATAATTTCTTATAGCATGATCACTTCGACATTTACAAAAATCCATAGATCGCTCTTCTACTAAAATATTATGATAGACAATGTTATTCGCTGAACCACAGATGTCGCAAAACGTAATCTCTGTTTTAAAAGATTTGCCAGCAATGAGCCTACTCAAATTATCTCCTTTTACTCTCATAATTTCTAATCTTTATATGGGTTAGGTGTCCATCCAATTATTATTGAAGGTATATCTTCATCCACAAATGACTTAAACCAATCGCGGAAAATATCCGCAGATAAACCATCATTTTTCGCTATTAGTTCCAAAGGGAATTCTTGATCATCTATCATCAATACTTCATCATTTAATTTTTTGAAGTTTATCGGCATGTACCACAAGTTTTGTGCATCACCAATTTGCGCCTGGTATTGCTTACTGACATATGGTTTATCACTCCATAAGCTTAATTTGTAGATACTATCTGGTGATTTATGTGCGCTATCTATACGTTGCGCCCAATAATCGTAACTCTTACGAATAGTGTGAATTTTTTTGCCTGTGATAATTTTATCTTCAAAAAGAGTTGGTTCTCCAGCGAAGCTACTGCACGCAGCGTAGTATTTCATGAATGGTATGTTTACTGTTTTAGCTTTTAACATGATTTCTACTGTTTTAATAATTTTTCAATTCTATTAATGTCTGCTTTAATACTCTCAAGATGATTGAGTCTATCTTTATGAGCAATCTCTCTTTCAAGAGCATTCGATCTTAATGGGTTGCTTGAATACCATTCGATATGTCTGAATGCAATCTCCTGATCCGATTTTCTTCTATCGAGTTGTTCCTGCAATGGTCGTTCGTTTCCATCTTTATCATATTTCCAGATTAATGTTGGATCGTTTCCGTTTAAAACATCCATATTCTACTGTTTTAAGGCAAAGCATCCCAATTCCAAGGACGATTTACTTTGCGTATTTTATTAATTCTGATTTGCTGTACTTTTTCAGGAGAAATCATCAAATCATTTTCAATCATAAAATTTCGAACTTTGTTATATGATATATTCAAGCATTTTGCCATATCCATCATTGATAATTTTTCTCGATTTTCTTTGATATATTTTTCAGCACTTGAATTCATTATTCTACAGGTTTTTATCGGCGACAATCAAAGAAGATTGCGCCTAAGCATTTATAATTTTTCTTTGCGTCATCTAAATAATTCATAGTGTTTTCATGATCTGAATTGTCATTTCTTTGCATTTCTTGAAGTTTTTCACACTCCTTATTTGTGACTCTATATACTTTCTCTTCAATGATAATTATTCGCATATCTACTGTTTAAATATCTTCTCCGTTAACTGTAACATTGAACTCTTGATCGTCAAATTCATAACCTTCTACATCAATTAATTCTATACCGAAAGAACCATCCATTTTCGGATAACCTTCAGCGGCATCAAAATCTTGTCTCACTCCTATGGTATTATGCCTGTTTTGAGTTGCGAAATTGAATGCAGACATAGCATACTTCTTGGCTAATTCATCATAAATATTAGCATTTTTATCCCAACTCCACGAAAAGAATTCTAAAAGTAGCTTCGCATCGGCTTCGCTTAATATCGACGGATCAATGTTTATACTGCATTCTAAATAGGTGTTACTATCTTCAATTTTGTACTTTCTTATCATAATTATTACTGTTTAGTTTTAATTTCAATTTTCCTTTTTGCGTTTTGATTACCAATGTTTTTATGCTTCTTACGATAATCATACTTCTCATCTTCAAAAATTTGATATATAGTTCCCTGAGAAATTCCAAATGTTTGCCTTATTTCTCGAATAGAACTATTCTCATCTTTGTGCATAAGAACTACAGCCTTAGATATCTTTTTAATTCTTTCAGTTCGACCTTTTGGACGACCTCCTTTAATACCACGCTTACGAGCAGATTGTAAACCTGTCATAACACGTTCGCGGTTGATTTCTCTATCCATTTGGTTTAATGAAGTGAAGACATTAAAAATAAATCTTCCATGAGGCGATTTTGTGTCCAGAAATGGCTCCTGTAAGCTTTTGAATTCAATATTATTTGACTCAAAGAATTCCATCATAGAAAGCATGTGTTTAACGTTTCGTGCTAGTCGACATGACTTCCATACTATTACCAAATCGCCTTCTCTCAATTTCATTAAAAGAGTTTCTAAGCCTTTTCTATCTTCTTTAGCTCCAGAAGCTACATCTGTCAAAATGTTTTTTGGAGCAACTCCAAACGCTTCTAGCGCATCTATTTGCATTTGTAAATTCTGTGCTGGTGTGCTTACTCTTGCGTAACCGAATTTCATCTTAGAAGTTTAGTATAATTTGTAATTATTTATCTTAATTTGTTTTGTAAAACAATGATTACGAATAGCATTCGTCTAAATATTAAAACTCATAATGCTTGTGCATCAACTACTTCCATATCTTTAGCAATAGCGTCGAGTTTTTTTTCTTTTTCCTTTATACGTTCCTGAATTTTTGGAAATAGCTCAGCGCGTTTTTCGGCGCTATACAAATCAGTGTCATACAATTGTTCTGCTTGCGCGCGCAACAAATTGAGATTGCTTTTGATGGCTTTGATTTTGTTTATAGACATACCAATTCTTTTTTGATGGCGATGACGGCAGCGTTGGTTTTGCCATTGGCACCAATTTTTTCAAATAGTCTTCGCTTGTGAGAATCAAGCGTAGACATTGTGATATTCAAATTGTCAGCAATTACTTTGTCCAGTTCGCCGTTTACAATGTATTGGAGTATTTTTTTATCTCTTGTATTGAGATTTGAAATTGTGGCGGGTTTGTTGGTAGGTTGAAACCCACTGATTTTTGTTTGTGACATGAGAAAGTGTTTATGGTTATTGTAATAGTGCTTGTTTTTCCGCTTCAAGCTTTTCGTGTTTAGCTTTATATTTTTTGAAAACTTCAAAAATTGCCAGCTCTATTTCTGGATGTGAAACTTCTCCTCTATATACCATACGGATATAAGAAGGAGTAAAAGAGGTGTTTTGCTGACTTTCAATTCCTTTTTTTCTTAGGTTTTCTAAGACGTCTTTAGTATAGTTTCTTGAATAATACTTTTTAAGTATTTCTCGGTGTTTGGCTTCAATCATAGATATCTATTGTTTTTAGTTGCGCTTAATTTTTATATATTTGAAACGAAAATTTTCACAAATACACAGCTAATGTATAGAATATTTTATACATAAACAAAATATATTATACTTTTTGTATAAAATTTTAATGATTGCTAACTAAAAACACATACAGAAATGATTGAAAGAATTACTGAAATTGCGAAAAATAAGGGTATTAGCCTTAGAAAATTAGAGATATCCATTGGCGTTTCAAACGGATATTTAAACTCAATGAAAACGAATAATAGTATTCCTGGTGGCGACGTGCTTTATAAAATAAGTAACACGTACCCTGATATTAATATGAATTGGATATTGACTGGCGAAGGATCTATTGACACGAAAGATAGTGAAGCAACTTCTAAAAAACAGCTTGAATTGTCTACGATGATACGTATGATCATCCGCGAAGAAAATGAAATTCTCAAGAAAGAAATTGAAGGCATATTGAATAAAGGCGAAAGTAAATAATCTCACAAACGTCGCAAGCGTTTTTTAAAAATATGATTATCAATATATTACAAAATATATGTAATCCTGCCGAGGTCACAAGCTGAAACCCCGCATTCTGTGGGGTTTTTTATTTTTTAACATTTTTCGCTTTCGTCTTTTTTTTGTGATTTACCGTAAATTTATGCACTTTTACGGTAAATATTGTACGATTAATATACGATTCTAAATGAGGGCTACTGTAAAATTGTTTAAAAGTGACGGTGTTTCTAAAGGTGGAAATTATCCTATTAAATTAACAGTGACTCATAAAGGAAAATCTAAGCGAAAAACCATCTCAAATTCTACTGCGGAACATTGGAATGAAGCTGACCAACTTCCGCTACCTGCACATGTTGATTTTGATGATCTATATCCAACCATAAAAAATATAAGAAATCGCGCGCAAAAGAGAGCTTTCAAATCTCTGATGAATGTTGATGAAGCGATTCAGTATTTGTTGAAAAACGAAAAAAGCGATCTTGATTTCTTTGTATTTGCAAAAGAAAGAATAGAGTACATGAATTGTATTGGTCGTGTTGGGAATGCAGGCGCATACACAGCTGCTGTAAATGATTTTAAAACCTTTCTTGGAAGAGAAACACTCTATTTTGATGAAATCAACTCTTCGTTGATTGAGCGATACAAAGAATGGAAAAAGCGCCAACCGATTAATAGTGTTGCTATGTCAAAAAATAAAGACATATTGCCTAAATATCCTAAAAATGCAACAATTGTTAACTACATAAGCGAATTGAGGGCGCTTTACAATAAATGTCGTAAGATGAATAATCTTAAAGATAATGAGCCATTTAAAGGTGTTTTCCAAGACGTTTTTGTCCGTAAGCGGCGCGCTAGAAATGTTTATATTGATAAGAATGGTATCAAAAAGCTAGAAAATGCTGAAGGAAAGTTTCGAAAAAAAGGGACTTATAAAACAATTGATTTGGCACTGCTTCAATTTTATCTAGGCGGCCAGGACATGACTGATATTTATTTCTTGAAAAAGAAAGATATTGATAAGGGGCGAGTGTTTTTTAAGCGAAATAAATTAGGCGAAAAAGGCGAACTTTTTGATGTGAAAATTTTTGATAAAGCCCAAAAAATTATTGAAAAGTATTCAACAGAAAAAAGTGATTATATTTTTCCTTGGAAAAAAGATAGAACCGCCTACAAAACATTTCTACGAACATATAATCGATCCTTGAATCATGTAATTGAAAAACTTGAAATTGAAGTGCATCCAAAGCAAAATTCATTCACTAGCAAGTGTATTCGACATACATTTGCTACCATTGGTAAATTTTTACACGTGGACCCAGACATGATTAGAGAAATTATGGGGCATGAACGTAACGAAATAGATACTATTTACAAAGACAAATACCCAAGAGAAATCCGTGACCATGCACATTGGAAAATTATATCTACTGAAGATGTCTAAAATTAGAATTATGAGCTGTTAATGCAGTTCCGCTTTTTATGCAATTCGTGTAGTTTTTAAGACATTGTATTTTTTCTCCAGATAACAACCTAGCTTCTATTTCATAACTATTGTTGTCATATCCATTTTCGCGATGTTCAGCGTAGTAGTTTTTCAGGAAATTAAATAATCCTTCTCTTTGATATTGATTCCAGTGAACTATTTCATGATCCAAAAGCATTTGATTCTCCCTTTCACTTTCTTTAATGAAAATCCCAAATGGTGGAATAGTGATTCCATTGAAACCACCAACAATTCTCTCAGTGTAATACACTGGAGGTTCTTTTGTTTTTTGAATTTCGTTGTACACATACAACGTTCCTAAGAATAAGCTAATTAGTGGATTCATTCTCTTTATTATTACAATCAATTATCTTTTTTTCAAATATGTTGTAGCAAACATCAAGGTTGTTTCCCCTATTTTTTTCTAATGTTGCGTATCGCTTTTTGTAATCAATATTAGGATGACAATTGATAATTTTTGTAGGATTATGAGCCATTTTATTGCCGCCATACATGTTCCCGTTTTCCTTCACTTGTGATATAAAAACCCAAATTACATTCGGATATTTTGTACGTAAGTAATTAAGCTCATCCGCAGAAATACCAAGATCGGTAACGCTATCAGCTACAATGACATCGAAATGCTTGCAATTTTCTTCAATCTCTTGCATCGGATTTTCAATATCACCTTTTATTAAAATAAATTGCCTTCCTTTTTCTGAAGTATTTCTATCTCTTGAATTTAAGGTGTCTTTTGATAACAATCCGCCCTGCTCTTGATCAATATAACCTACAAGCATTTGCTTTTCTCCAAATGCATTAGCGATTTGCATAGCGATTTGAGATTTACTAGTGTGCTTAGTTCCTTTGATGAGTATAAGTTCTTTGTACTTCTGAATTTTTTGAAGAAACTTTCCGATTTCTCCAGGTAAAGTAAACGTTTCAATCTTAGGATTAGAACTAGCAGAAACAAATCCTTTTTTCTCCAAGTCTTTTAGTTTTGCAGGAATCAAATTTTTTGTTTCTATCGACGGCGCTCCCATTTTACGAATAGGCTTGTCTTTTTTGCTTGACGACTTTTTCTTTGGCTTTGCTGGCTGCTTTTTTTCTGAGATAAGTTTATGATTTATCTGTAGCTTAAATTCTTCAGATGTTGGATGCTCTTTTAATATAGAACGAATTTTGTCAAAGAGTTTCAACTCTTGCTCGTCAAAAGCTAAGTTTTTAATTTCTACAAGTCTTTCTCTTGTAACTGTTTTATTGTGAAGACTGTTAAAGGATTCTATACTATTCATCATATTTCAATTACCATTTGTTTTCCAAACGCGGTGGCGTGGACTTTATACAATAGTTTATCGTTGATATTTGGGCTGGTTATCAAATCAATCTTATCAATCAAATTTTTAAGTGGAATTTGAAAGGGAATATCATTTATATCGAAGTAATCATACGCAAGTAATGTAATACTAGCAACATTCGTGTTCGCGACACCTAGCAATTCCGTTTGATTATAGTATAGCTCAATTTTTGTAATTGATAAATAACCAAAACTATCAAAATCAATTTCTTTTTCTGTAGTATTAATTAATTGAATACTGGCGTTGAATGTAATATTGTCTTGGTTTATTTTTACATTTTTGATTTGTGTTATCTTGATTTTTAAAGAACTTAGTATTTTAATCACATCATCATAAGTCTGTTTGACTTTGAACGCTGCGAAAGAAAATAGAATAACGCTAAACCAAAGTATTTTTTTCAAAACAATGTGTACTTCTTAATGATTAATAGATATAGATTCAACTTCTCGATTGGTATTTTTGGATTTTCGGGACCACCATAAACAAAAAATATTTCATGGACATTGGCAACTTCATGATCATTCATCTTTCTTAATGCTTCAATCCCTTTTTCGTTTTCTTCTGACTCGAAAAAAGTCAATAAGTCTTTCCTCTTATTTGCAATAGTTTCATCATTAACATCACTTGCTAATAACTTGTAGGCTAAAAAGAGAATGCTTGCGTATTTTAATATTTTCATAACTGTTTTTGATTTTGTGTCCACCAGAGGACTCTGTTAAAAACCCTCTGTATTTGTGGACTGCAAGAAATAAGAACAATTTTAAATTTTTTCGTTTTGGTTCAAAAGTATCTTTGCCATTGACCTTCTTATTTGTAAAATAAGAATCTCAAAAAAGTCATGCTGCTTACACCTTTTTCCTTTAATCATGCTAAGAGTGTGCGTACAAATAGAACTGATTTGCGATATTATCATTACCCAAAGAGTTATAAGGACCAAACTCTTATAATCAATTTCAAACATCAATCCTTTTGCAGCATAAGCAATAAGGATTGGTACTCCGAGAATCATTATTTTTTCGAGGATTCCAAAGATCATTTTTTTGCTGGAATATTTCTCCCCTATTCTTATGCAAACAAGAAGCGAATAAGCGGTGTCTACTAAGATGAGAATAACAAATACTTTTACTGGATTCACTGGCACTTCAATGTATGCTAAAAATGTAACGATAGTGACTTTAAAAAAAGTAATGATTTCGTATATATATTCTTTAATCTGATTCATTTTTGAACTTTGAATTAGTAAATTACATCGACTACTATTTGATAGTCTATTGTTTTTGTTTGTCCTTGTATCAAACTGAAATTATCTGTTCTTGCTTTTTCAACTCCTGCATTTAGTATTTTAAGATAATATGATTTACTACTATCTGTCGCGTCTAAATCGTCCATCAAATAATTGACATTAGTAGGGCTTTCATAAACTATCACAAATAGAATTTCAGTATCATCTGAAGAGTCATGTAACTGAACTCTATATCCTACTGCTTGCGATGTCTGCTCTAATACTGAATTATATACAGTAATAAAACCTTGTATTTTGGCAAATCCTGTAGAACTACTTCCATCAGTTGAGTTAATACAGCAACATCGTCTTCTTAAACTGCTTCCTATCATTACACAAAAATTTTATATCCGATATAAACAAAAGCAGTGACTAAAGTTCCTTTTAAAAAAACATTTGAACTACTTGGATATGAGAATGACTCAACTCTCGCTAACCAACCATCAATAAAATGTGGATTATTAAGCGACTCATAATATTCAATTCTTCTTTCTTTTATCGCATTAAATAATTGTTCTGCATTAACATTATTGATTGCGTTCAATGTGTTATTTCCTATGACACCATCAACGACTAGAGAAAAACCAAAAAAAATATTTAATACTTGTTGAGTTATTTTTGATGCAGAAAATACACCTGCATTCACTGCGTGATCGGCAATAATTTCTGCTACATTTTGGTCATTAATATAATCGCCTTTAATAGCATTCCAATAGTCATTTTTATAGATGTTTGACACTACTTCTAAAGAAATATTTTGCATGTGATTAACAGTCGGAATAAATCCCAAATACTGCTCAAGTACTGGAGCAGAAATTCCATAGTTGGTTCCAATGTTTTCCCCTTCTGAATTGTAGTTACCAGTATCATTAACATTGTTTTGGTAACCGCCTTCTTTTTGTAGTATTAAATTGAAAAATGACTGAAAATTTGCCATTGTACTATGGTTTTAGTTGACTGTTACTTTAGTTGGTTGTTTTTCTTCCGATTCTGTTGAACCCAAAACAATAGCTGCTCCAGCAAATAAAGCCAAAATCCACCAATAACTTTTCTTCTCCTCTACAGGCTGATTATTGGTGTTTGTTGCAACGATTTCAACGGCATCTAAATAATCAGCAGACATCGTCATAATTATTCGCTGATAACTTTTTGTTGCAACAATTTTTTGTGAGTTATAGCCCATAAATGAAACAATCAAAGTTTCCCCTTCAGGAACACTTATTGAAAATTCACCATCAAAATTTGTCGCGGTTCCTGTAGTGGAGTCCGATTGTAGATAAATATTAGCACCTGGCAACGGATTATTTTGTTCATCCATTACAATTCCTTGAACTTCCACGTTGTAAACTGGCTCAGTAGTATATGTTGGTGCTTCTCTATAACATGCTTCCATATCAATTTTATTTTTTAATGTTAGTTACTTGGTCATGATATACACGACCTTTTAATCCACAGTATGTCCATTGCCATTGAAAAAAAGTACACCATTGAATGTTGTAATAGGTTTTTCCTTCAGAATCGACTCCAGAGCCGAAAACTTCACCTACAAAATCGTTAGGTTCAAAATCACCATATAATTCACCCGTAGTTACCCATTCGCCTTTACTGTTTTTTTCAATCTGTGGTAGTGTAATTCTGCTTTTTTTGGCATTGTACAACTCTGCACCAATTAAAAAGACTTCCTCACTATTGTTATATCCAATTGATTGAATTCGGTTAAAAAATGATTTCATTTCATCAGTGGCTAAGCCACTCTTTAGGTCATCAAGTAACACACGACCGCGAGTTAGAATATTGTATGCTTCAGCAACAGCTTGAACATCCGTTACAGAATCCGCAACTTGATAAATTGCATCTTCGTCAGCCGCAATGTCCCATTCAGGCATTAAAACAGAAAGAAATCCTTCTCTATAGCCGAGTCTTGTAAATGACCCGTCTAGTATGGCAGCTGCAATTGCATTTGGATTTCCAATATTGTTATTGGCAAAGTTCTTTGCGCGTACATTACGTGAGTATTTAGGTCCATAATATAATAATGCTACTGTGCCTAATGTCAACATGATTGGTTTCCAATTGTTAGTTGCTTTTTCTGTTACTGCGGATGCTACTATTGTTGATACTGCCATAATTATTTTTTTTATCCTAGAAACGATGTAATAATTCCTACAGAGCTCTCATCTTTAAGATAATCGACTGCTTTTTCATTATCACATAACGTGCTGATATTCTTTAAAACTTCCGTTGGAAGCTTGTTAAGTTTTTCTATCGCTGATAGTCTTTTATCAGCGTCAATTGCGTTTGTTCCTGTTATTTTAACTTGCATTTTTATGTGTGCTTTGCGGTTCTTTCAATAATTGTTTTAGTTTCTCTTCAAATCCTTCAACTTCATAGGTGTTTTTGAGTAAAAAGTATAGCATTTCTACTTTAGAGTCGTCTACTTTAGAGTCTGCGACGAGTTCGAAAAAATCTCGTTTTGTATGTGATAAATGACCAAGAGGATTTCCCATTGCCTGCGGAACATTATTTGCCTTTTTTTGCAGAAGCATTGGTAAATTGGACACTAAGGCTTTTCCCGTTTCTGATTCTAAAAAGCTTTTAGAATCCATTTTCGCCTTTAGAATTTCTAAATCAGCTTTTTGTTGAACTACTTGATTTTCTATTTTTAAATCTGAGTTTTCAGATAAAAGCCTTGTGTTTTCTGACTTTAACTGAGTGTTCTCTAATTTCAATTCATCACATCTGTCTTTGAGGATTTCCACGCGTTCGTTAGTAGCATTACTAGCTGCTTGCTGTGGAACTCCCATACCAAATGGATAACCATTATAGTTGCTGTTTATTGGCATAGTATTATGAAATCCGCCGTGTTGCATAACAGAAGTATGATTGTTTTGAATTTGTTGTTGCGATTGTAAGTATAAAACATCTACAGTACGCGTTGATGTTCCATTTGGTGATTTTAGGTAAATTGTTGCGTTGTCAAATCCTTGCTGAGATAGCATTGAAACAAAGGCATCAATACTTCCTGCTTCGCTTATTACATCAGAATGTGTGAAATAGCTTTTTTTTGATGTAGCGTTCTTTCTCTGTTTACGAAAATCCCCTTTTTCAATAACAATAGTGTTGTTATCAGATTTAAGTAAGTGCTCTTTGATTTTATCAATTATTTCTTGCATATATATTGATTTTGTTAACTACAATGTTTTACGACATAACTAATCACACATTTCTTTTGTTGACCAGCTTCCGTTGGTTCGTCAAAATCAATCTGAACTTTGCTAACAATAGGAACGTCAACATCAATAGGGAAAGGGCATTTGTTAGGCTCAATAGTATGAATACCATTAATTCTAAAATTTACATTACCGTAATTATGAAATGTTGGTTTCCAAACTCCCGCACCATCGGTTAACGCTCTCAAATCAACCAACTGATTGCTTGTTACGATATAATCCTTTATAAGCCCTTCCATATTTACTCATCTGTTTTAATTACAAAAACTACTTGTCCTTTAAATCCAGATCGTAAAGCTTCTGATGAAGATAGTTTGACATTTACTTTTCCGTTGGTTTGAAAAGACACTCTTTTATAAGCATCTATTCCAGGCGCGTTACTTTTTTGATAATCTCTAATATCAACTGGTAGTAATATTGGCTTACCTTGAGTAGTTTCAACACTCAAATTCACATTTTGTAATGGTAAGGTAGAGAAGTTATGGAAGGCGATTCCAACGCATTTCCCAATATCTAAAGTAACATGTTCTTCAGTTGAAAAACCATCATTTTCAACGCTCAAATCTTTGCTGTTATACTCTATGTTTTTGAATATATCTTTTTCAGTATTTTGATTTTGCATAGTGTCTTTTTTATTGAAAAAGCCACAAAGCATTTTTTGTGGCTTTTTAATTTTTAATTAACCATTTTAGCTTTACACAACCGCAATAAAGCCTAAATAAGAAACTTCAATATAAGATGAGTTTCCTGCTCCTGGAGCTAAATCAACAGTGCTTGGAAATTCAATTTCAACTTCAGTTAATGTTTCATCTTGGAAAAATATAGGATTTCCAAGGTTAAAGTATAACTCATCTGTAAAAGCTGCGTCATTAATTGCTGCAATTGGTAGTGTTGTCAAAATTCTTTTTCCTTGTACTGTTTTAAGATTCGAACTTTTCAACCCTTTTGGAAGATTTGTTGTATAATCCAATGTAGATGGATTACTCCCACTAGCTTCAGCAGCATATTTTACAACTACATGTGTACCAATAAAAATTCTATTTTTATTGAGCATGTCTCCGTCAAAGGAGTTAATTCCTTGTACTTTTTTAGTTTGCTCTTCCAATAAATTGACTTTTCCTCCTGCACTGACTTCTTTTCTAATCATAAGTGAAGACGGTGTAAACATTACACTTCCATTCTTTAACTTTCTTTTGAAATCTTCACTGAGATAATTTGTTTTGGTTTCGATATCACTCAAAAAGCTTTTGAGTTCATCTCTGTTTATGTTATTTAACATGATATTATTTTTTTTTAGTATTGATTAATAATTACGCTACCTGTAATGAGATTTGACTCTCATTTGCTGTCGGTCTTGCTGGAAGATTTCTTGGCACAAACTTATACGGTGAACCCGCCATTCGAGGTCTGCGTCCGTTCATTCCACTACCAATTCTACTTGTTGTTGTAGTTGTTGTGCTTGTAACAGGAACTTGTGACCACATGTCGGCGATAAACTTGTTTGTTTTACTTCCGTTGTTTTCAATTTTTGGCGAAATAAATTCGCTAATCAAATCAAATGCCCCTTTTACAGCAACTCCAACTAACAGTCCTTTGACTGCCTTTCCAATATCAGATTTGTCATCGATAAAAGCAGAACCTAGACCTCCTACTACCAAGTAACCACCATTTAACATAGTGGTGTCTTTTACTTGAAGTAAGCCTTCAACACCTTTGGCAATTCCTGCTCCCATGGTAATAGTACCAATGTCAATAAGCGTTGACTTTCCGTCAACATCTTTTTTATTTTTTAAAAACTTTGTTTTCATAATGATTATAATTGTTGTATTTATCCTAAAAATTGATATCCTGCGAACGCTACCGCACCAGCAGCTAATAATTTGCCAATGCTTGAATTGCTCTCTGTAGAAACTCCAGTATTATTATTATTTGGCTGTCCGCCTGTGGTTACCACAGGGTTGTTTGTGTTTCCTGTATTTGTAGCAGGAGCAGGATTTTTTGCTCTAACTGAGAACACAGGATATTGTGCTGTTGAATTCTCAGACCAACTGTGATTAAAACCTGTAAATTCCCATTGGGTTGGCGCTTGTTCTTGTCTAATTTCAGTAACGATATAGTTGGATGCTAACGAACTAACCGTTGACTCAAAAGCTGGAACTAACTCGTAGAAAAGTTCATTGAATTGATCCAGCGCCAAACGCGAGCATCTTTCCCAATTTTCATTTACTCTAAAAAACCAATACATATCACGACATACATACACTGCTTTTGCTAAGAAATTCAAATCTTCCTCGACACTTGTTGTATAAGCATACGTTCTTGAACTAATGTCTTGGTTAACAGTTTGTTCAAACTCATAAAAAAGATTGGCAAAGTATGGTCCTTGTATCTGTTGTATTTCAGCGGCAGTTTGTTGTGGTGTATAACTTGAATTCCAACAACTCAGCTCCAATCCGTTGGCGAAAATGGCCCCGAATGTATTAGAGAAAAAATCAACACCTAAAATCGATGTTAAATCAAATCCCAGTAAAGCTGTACTACCAACAGAAGCAGCCGTTGACGCCAAGTTACCATAAGTATCTTGACTACTTGACGAACTTGATAAAGAACCACTTGACGAAGCTAGATTATCCCAAAAAGAAGTTCCACCGTTTTCTTGTGGTGATGGTTCATCTACTGGACCACCATAAGCAGGGAAATTGCCTATATCTGCAATATCATCCCAAAAACCAGCCATTCCATAATGTCCTGAAGTAGCTGTTGTTATAAACTCATCGTTTACGGCTATGCCGTTTTTTCGAATGGTAATAACTGGATCATATCCTTGATATAATGAATCAACGATTTTTTGACGCAACTGAAATTGTACGTTCTCATCCGCATTGATTAGTTGGAGATACAAATCGAAATTGTCCATTGCGGCCAATACAGCATCGTTGTATGCTTTTCTTCCAAAATCAATAGCTTGTTTACCATGGTATGGTGTCGCTAATTGATGACTGTGATTAGCTTCTTTATTTGAATTGCATGTGCATCCTGACACATCTGGTGCCGCCATTCCGTAATAAGGTAAATTCATAAAAAAATCGTTTTTCGTACTAATTCTCTGCTCTGAATTATGAAAAGTAGTTGCGTCAATAACATAATAGCCTTCATTTAAATTGGCAGTTACTTGATTTGTTGGAACTACCACATATACATGTTCTGTATTGTCAGCATTATCAACGCGTCTGAAATAGTGTTTAATTCCTAAATTCAACAGAATCATTGAAGCTGTAACTGAGTACGTTTTACAATCTGCTCCAATTTGGCGCGTTGCCCATAAACAATTTGGCGCTTTCAATTTTTGATTAAAACCGTCAATACTGTATTGGATGTTGTTGTATAAGAACCAATGTATTTTATAAGCTGTTTCTTGTAATGATAAATTTGAAAATTCGGCAAATGATAGTTTTTCAACTTGATACGCATAGCGTTTTGAAAAACGAATCATTTCTTGAATTCCAACATCTGTGTTTCCTGTATTGAGATATTCTACTTTACAGACAGATGGCTCAAAATACTTTTCATACTCATTTCCATCATGCAAATTTCTATGCAACAAAGCATTGATTTCTGCATTATTTAATCTTGTCATGTATCAGAACTTTTTCGCTAATTTGTATCGAAAAAATGACTGGTTTTCTTAGTTGTTGAAGTTTTACGAGATTTTACGAGATTTTAGTAGATTTTCGGAGGTTTTTTACGGTAAATTATTTGTTTGAAATTGGTTGTTGTACCGAAAATTCATAAATTTAAAGTATGTTTTTGGAGAAAGATATTACCGCAATGAATAAGGCTACACTTTTTGAAGAGTTGAAGCCAATTAACATTCAAACTTGTCGCGAAATTACCAATCAAATAATTAGCGAAAACAGAAAAGTGTCTATTGATTTTGCTAAAAATCAACAGATTGTTTATGCTGTAGAAGTGAAAAAAGTACTAATTTACTTTGGTTTTTTGGATTAATTCTTCAAGTATATTTTTTAAACATTCTTTTTCTGAATCGAGAAAGCAGTTATCTATTTCTTTTTCAAAAAGAGTTTTTATTTCCTCTTCCAGTTGCCAACACTTCTCTAATGAATCATCCAATATTTTCCTAGCACTTTGATATCTTATAAAATATCCAAAGCGAATAGATTGAATTACACTCTGAATATTTTTAGGTTTTGAGTCTTGTAAATCGCAATAATTTGAAAACTCAATGCGTAATTTTTTAATTTTATTTCTCTGATAAAAAAATGCTAACAAAACAATAACGAAGCAGATAATAAGTAGAATTAGTGACAATTTCATTTTTAAGCGGTATTTATTTTTTAAATTTCATCATAATTGTGTAGTGTTCAACCTCTAATAAATAAGCATATTAAAAAGGAATGTCGGAACTATCAATACTATTAACGTCAATTTCAAAAAGGAGCTAATTTTTCTTTTGTTGCTGGCGATAAAGAATATCATTTCCAGCAGTTAGTTTAATCTCTTTTATCTTCTTGATTGATACTCGCATGTTTTCAGGTGTAACTTTCATATATTATAAATGTTAAAGGGGAATTTTCCCCTTAGGAATTTATGTAGTATTTTTCTTTATTTGTATTTATTATTAATCTTTATAATTGTTAAATCATGAAAAAAAGGAATCTTAAATCTTTAATTCTAAATAAGAAGTCTATTTCACATCTTAATAGCTCTATTCATGGCGGAATCGATTTGTATGATTCTACACACTGTTCAATAGATATTTGCCGAGAAATTGACTATACAGGTCCATATGTTGATTCTTGCTATGTTTGCGAATCAGAAACATGTTACTACAATAGTAATTGTTGGTATTCTTGCCCAAAACCTTGTATAATAATCGATCCAGGAGAAGATTCATAATTTCTACTGATTAATTGGTTGTTCTAATTCTTGCTTATATTTCAAAAATACTTGACTTGGTAGCATACCATTGTCAAAATCAATTTTGAATATTTTCAGTGTAAAAAAAGCATTTGCTTCTTCAGTGTTCCATCCATCCAAAACTGCCAATTTTCTCAGCATTGAAATCCAATGATTTTTGTTTTTTGGATTCAGCACTTCACTGTGATTTTTTGGCTTTAATATTCGATTTAACAAGTCGTTCATACTACTGTTTTGTTATTTTAAAAGGGAATTGTGTAATAACCAATTTTTATTTTCCAAATGGTTATATCCCAAAAATGGTTATGCAAATAGCTTCGATTAAATCTTAAAGGTCTTTTAGAATCCCATGAAATATCTATTTGTCTATTTTTAGGTAATGGAATTTTCATATCCTATTTATGGTTTGTTTAGTTTTTCGGCTTTAAGTTTTCCAAGCCATAACTCCGCCTGTTCAATATTGGTGATGATTAAACTCATTTCTCTAGTTCTTTCATTTGCTTGAATCTTGTTAGCGTCAATTAAAGCTGCTGCCAACATGTTTTGTAATGATAAATATTCCATAATTTCTACTGTTATTTTAATCGGTGCATCCACCTGAGTTACACATTGTATAGTCACTTATTTCAGAAAACAAATTGGGATAATCTGTTTGAAATACTTCCCTATATGGGATTCTATCATCGTGCCATGTGACATTCTTTTTATCTAATCTTAGTTTCTTGTCTTCTTGAAGTGCAAACCATTCTAAAATTTCAGGATCTTCCTGATAATTTTTTTTGATTATTTCATTTGGCTTATGATGACATCCTGCACAATTAGAGTCCCAAGGAAAATCAAGTTCTGGGTAATTTTTAATCCACCAAGAGCGTATTTGAATATGAAAAGTTGTTTTTAAAGGAAATCTTTTTTCCTGCCAATCAAATTCAAACCAATTTTGCCTTCTTTTACCGAAATTGTTACAAGAAATTACTCGTTTAAATGGTCTGTTTTTTGAGCCTCTGATAATTCTTTCTGGTTCGTCAGCTCTAAATCCTATATTGTGTATAGTCTTCCCATATCTTGGGTATAAGTACTCGAAAATAGGAACCATTTTCATTTCTGTAGTACAAAATCTTCTTGCCCAAGTTGGTAGAGCTGAATTTTCATCTATCACTTGGTCGAATGATTTTCCGCGCACCCAAATTATTTCCTTTCCAAGTAATTGTTCTAAATCCATCAAAACCTTTAATGTCTTTTGGCGCTCAGCGCTTGCAATAAAGTTTCCATTCAACTTATCAAGAGCATATCTTAGAACCGCAGGATCTTTAGGGGCTGCTTTTGGATAATCAATACACACACAAGCGAAGATGTTGACATCTGCTGGATGATGCATTGCCATATATGCACTAGTTTTACCTCCTGATATGCTATTTACTGTTGTCAACTATTCTACAGGTTTTTAATCATTAATACATTCGTCTAAATCTTCAATACATCTGTGGCAGCATTCTCCCTTATAATAAATGTTACAAGGTTGTCCACAACCTAAGCAAACATGATATCGTGTAACATCACCTTTTATTGCTACTGGTTCATCATGACAGACTGATAATATTTTTGAGCTTTTCATACTACTGTTATTTATATTGATCAATACAGCTCTGACAGCCGAAACCGTCAGGTAGTTCTTCTACTTTTTCCAAGCAATAATTGCAAATGTGTTCTTTTCTCATACTACAGATTTAAAGTTTTATATAAATTTCATCATAAGCCTCAATTGCTTTCTGCTTATCAGTTGTTCTAATAACCTGAACACCGTTACTTAGAACTTTATATTCCCCGTTGGCATTTGCCATGAATATTTTAAGCTTGTTGTTATGAGAATTAAAACATATATGATAAAATTCTTCCATTGCCTCTTTGATGGACGGACTGTCTAAGTCAATATATTCTGTTTCTACGTACATGATTTCTACTGTTTGTTTAGTTGTTCAATTCTTTGTTCGTAATAGGATTTGTGTACTTTACCAAATCCTATTATATGAACATAACCTTCATTATCTGCTCTTGATAATGATGATTTGCATTCGTCTACAGATAAGTTGTTTAGCATATCGTCTAAATTCATAACACTACTGTTTTAATATTACTACTGGAGAAACACTTCGACCATCTTTTGTTTTCTTTAGTTCTCCTTTTAAGAAAAAATCGTTTAGTTCTTGAATTGATGAGAACTCGAAAAATGCTTCATCATCCCAGAACTCATGCAAACATCCAGAGTGATCAGGATTAATTTCTAATGTCGTTGACAAGTTGTTTCTTTGCTCAAAGAGCTTCCAATTATGTGTTAACTCATTTATTTCCATACCTACAGATTTAGTGTTAATTGTTTGTTGGATGTTTCCAAAATCGTTAATTGTTTTATGTAAGTTGCTAGAACAATACTGTTTCGAAAATGAATTCTTACCCATCCAAATTCCCCAGCGTCATATTCTTTATTCACATGTTCAATTTTTATTTTCTCATCACTAAACATTGTATGGGTAGTCAATGCTTTTTCAGCAAGTGTTCTTGATGTGCAATAATCTAATTGTTCCATATCCTAAAGGTTTAATAGGCGGCTTTTACACCGCCTTGTTTGCTGATTTTAAAAATTGAAGTGTTATAAAGCAGGAGATATTACCCCTTCAATTTCAAAGTAATGTGGTGAATCTAATGGAATATAGAAGCAAGGTTGCCCATTGAAAGTAATTCGGCGACCATCAATGTGTGCTTGATAATGTCTTCCTCTATAAGTTGGGCGAAAATATACCTGGTTTCTATTATCATTGTTAGGATCATTTAAAACCATTGTTCCATTATCAATTTCTCCAATAAGCTGATTATTGTTATAATCATATTCTTGAAGTGTGGCTGCCAACGAAATGTTTTCTGGCACATCTTGTACTCGAATAAAAACACTTACATACGCACCAAGCACAAAATCTTCTGTGGTTTCGGTTGTCGTTTCTGTTACAGTTCTTGTAGTGACTGTCTGCGCTGTAACAATCGAATTTTGATTTTCATTTTCTGACATAATTTCTGATTTAAAAAAGGTTATTTTTATAATTAATAATTTGATACTGTTTATTGAAATTCGTTATAACTTACTATCTACTTCTTCAAAAATTCTGTACAAAACAGAGTGTTCATACTTGAACGACTCAAATTCATTAAGAGTCACTTCCAATGCATTGATTACAGCAACAGCTTCGTAATACTCAAGCGAAAATTTGAATTTTTTATTAGAACTTAATTTGTTTGCTATTTTCTTAATTCCCCGAACGTAAACCAATTGGATAATGTTTAAGTTTTGTTTGATTTCTCGTGATGTGCTTTCTGTAGTATCTATGTATCGATGCAACAACGTGTTGAATATTGCCATTTGCTTCAACGTTACTTCTATATGTACTTTTTGTAATAAAATCATAGTTTTATTCTTGCTATTTCTACATTATTTAGATTGTCAAACACCAACACTACGTTGAAATCGCCTTCAAAACATTCTCCTTGATTATCTTTAGACTTGACCAATAATCGGTTTGCCATTTTCTTTATCACAATTTCATCCTTATGATGGTCCTGAGTAATCAGTGAATATCGAACTACACTATTTGCGTTATCATATTTGGCTTTCGCACTTTCTTTTAAGCAAATAACAAAGCGAATTTTGCTATGATACTTGCAAAAAAAACGATGTCCACACGCGCATTTATTAGTGTTTTTTGGCATGCTTCAAATTTTCACGTTCAACAATCAACATGTTGTTTAAACAATTAACCAAACTGTGTTTTTGCTTTTGATTTCTGTACTCCAATCGACGTACGTAGTCGACGAGTCGCTCAAATGTTATTTTGTCCTTTAGAAATTCTCGTATTTTTAGGCGAATTTTTTGCGTAATTTCTTTATTCTTTGCCTCGTAGGAACGGCGCTTTTTCTTTTCTTGATATCTTACTTTCTCGCGCTCGTTACGGTCATAATGCTTTTTTGTATATGCAAATCCGCCTTCGAATGACTTTTTTCTTGAGATATCAAAATACATACTCGGATATAGCAATTTGAATTCAGGGTTTCGCTGGCAATATCGGCGCGCCCAATCTAGGCGCCAACGTAGTTGTTGCATGAAGTCTTCTTGGAAGGATTTGGAATATATTCCACGCGATGAGTCTATAAAAAAGGTACGTTCTAAGTACTTCAATGTGTTAATCCATTCGCCTACGTACACGTTTCTTCCTATCCATAACCTGGCAGCAGTAAAAATGAAATCGAATAGCATTATTTTTCTGAACTGGGATTTATCCAACACTCCTTTGACAGCTTCCTCATGAATGTGTTGACTAGGTAACGGATGATAATCATCATAGATACCTGCGGCCAAGTCGTGCGCCGCATTGTATAGGTCCATATCCAGCAGCTTTTGAAAGGAACTGCGAATGGTTAACTTTTCTTTTTTTGGCGCAACTTTTTTTCTTTTTTTTTCCGCGCCTGGTTCATTTTGTGTGCTAACTTGCTTCCTGTTGTTCCTATAAAAGTTCCTATAGCTTGATTCGTCAGAATCACTGGACGCAGAATTGGAAGTGTTTCGATTTAGCAGCTGACGAATGTGTTGAACACCTTCCAATTCTTCCTTACTTAGGCTATTTGCTTTAGCAATATTTGCCTTATTATCTTTTTCTTTATTCAAATTCCTATAGGAACTTATAGTAATTGGCAATTTTTTCTTCAAAGTGGATTGAGTCCACTGTTTATGGGCGTCGTTACTTCCTTCTGACATTTGCAAAATAAGCGGGTTTAACGCCATTTCTTTAGCAATTTTATATCCATGATATTTGTAGCTAGAAATGATGTCTGCGTCCATCAATCGCTTTGTGTGGTTTAGGATGGTTTTGTCACAATAGTTGAGTTTTGTTGCTTTAAAATTGTCCTGTTGTACGGATTGCTTTTTCAAGCTTCTACACGTTAGCGGAAATAAAAAACCTTCTGCTGGGTTTATTGCTGTGGTTTCTCTAGCATTCATCCTGTCCAAATTCCTGCTTTTCAGCTTTCCGACGCAGTGCGATAGAATTGCGACAAATACGTCCTTAGCTGGCTGCTTTAGCGGTTGCAGTTCCTTTTTAGGGACCTTAATGTCACTTTCGCGGTTGTATTGCTCTACCAAATCGTTGTACACTTTATCGTTTATGATGCCAGCGCCGTAGAAAAATTTGCTCCAGGATCGAAATTGTTTTATTTCTGTATCAACATCTTGTTGATTTACTTGTTGATTTTTGTTGATTTCACTAACCAAATTGTTGTATTCTTCAATAGGTTTGTTTATCTTTGGTAGACTATTGTTGTATTTAGCAACGTGCAACAAGTAGTTGTCAACTGTTTGTTTGAAATCGTTGCTATTAATAACTGGATATTGAAGCTGTAGTGCCGATGGCTGGTAACTATGACCGCTTACGGCACTATCTTGCTTCCTGTATTGTTCTGGTTGCATATAGTAATTTTTTTAAAAAAGCTGCTCAGTCGTCAAACTTTTAGCGGCTTTTTTTTATTGACTTAGAATATTGTATATCGTTTTTTCTGAAATAAACAGCCTGTCAACTAATTCCTTGATGATTTCTTTCATCTGTTTATCACTATTATCTTCAATGTACTGGTGAATAAACTTTTTGCGTTTCTCTAGTAATTCTTTGCTGCGTTTCATAACTGATATTTTGTTGTTGCGGGAGCAGGATTCGAACCTGCGTCATTCGGCTTATGAGACCGAGCTGGAACCGCTCCAGACCATCCCGCCATTTTAAGCTGCTTTTTCACTTGGTAGGTTTAACAACGCGAGTTTGTTTTCTCTAACCATAACCAACAATCGGTTGTTGTAACTATCCAAATTTTTTTGGTAATAGCTTTTGAGTTGTTGCTTTTCTCCTGGCGTTAGTTTCCTTTTTGGCACGGATGCAATTTTCGCTTCCATCTCTTCTATTTTGGCAATCAGATCACCCACGTTTGTTAGTTCCATAATTGTTAATTTTTAAATTTGTAAATAGCTAGAAAAATCGCTAGTTTCAATATTTCATCAAATGGATATTGGTGTGTCTCAACGGCGGATTTCTCGCTGGTAGTAGCCACCGAAGCTTCAAGTTCTCCCATAGAGATTCCAAAAGGCGTCAGGAACTTCATTTTAAGCTTTCAGCGCTTCATTGATTTGGTTTACATGCACCACTATTCCCCATGGAAGTTGTACATAGTTTTTTTTGAGTGTTCCATTTTCTTTTTTTCCGATGCCCGACATGTCTTTGAAGTCTACGTTTCTTAAATGTCTTAATTGTTGTTTTGTTAATGTCATGATTGATATTTATAGATTAATTTCCTTTTTTTAAAAGCCAAGTTGACGGTTGCCCTGTATGCCAACCTGGCTTTTGACCAAATAAAACTAACGAGATGCTGCTCAGCTCCCCAACTGAAATTTACTAACGTATGAATGTCTGTCTTCATTAGAAATTTTGGTCGTTTTCATATCGGTTAAAAATTAAGCTTGTGCCTTTATTTTCTTCCGAATTTTCAAGTTTTATCGTTTCCAAATACGCGTCGTAAGCGTCTTGTTGTTCTATTTTTTTACTCGCAATCCTATCTGCCAACACATAAAAACCAATTGTTGATAACACTCCCGCCAAAAAAGCTATAATGATGTATGTTATGATGATGAATGACATTGTTTTATCTTTTTACTTGGTTCTTTTTTAAGTTTCTATTGATGATGGTTGCAACCATAGATGCAGAAATTCCAAAATGCGCTCCAACTACTTTGAGTCGATTGTCTTCATTCGTGTTAAAATACTCCATGACTTCCGAGTCGGTATATGTTGCTGGTTCTCGTTTCATCTTTCTTGTATTTCCGTTGTTATCCATAAACAGTAACTCATGTAAAGGATCATAAATATCGAATGCTAATCGGCTACATTTCTTGTACTTATTTCTTGGCTCCAAGATGATATTTCGTGTAATTCTGCAATATTTCCTCTGCTTTTTCCTTGTAAGGACTTGGAGCGCGCAATGAAAGCAATGCCAAGTTTCCTATTGATGTAGTGTTGAATGTTTTAAAAAAATCAACATCGTTGGTATTTTCAACAGCATCCATTTGTTGTTGAATGAATTCGGTATATTCATTATCAACTGATTCCCTACAAACTTCATCAGCATACTTGGCTTGTTCTTCTCTTGACCAGTAGGGAATTTGGTCTTTAACTTCTTGTAGATGCTCTGAACTGTGATGTAAAAGATCATCAATTTTGTTAGTAATTTTTAATGAGTTCATATTCATTGGATTTAAACCTATATTCGCAAAAAAAAGTTGCGCAAATTCTTTATTTAGATGCTCGTAA
Organism: Kordia sp. TARA_039_SRF; assembly: GCA_006383075.2. Classification (GTDB taxonomy): domain Bacteria; phylum Bacteroidota; class Bacteroidia; order Flavobacteriales; family Flavobacteriaceae; genus Kordia. Next base: position 37,309 of record SMNH02000004.1, on the reverse strand, counting down.
GCATGTCTGCTCATTGTTTGACCATAGTTTGGTATGTAACACTCTATTATGCTCATACAACCAACTTTTCTAGCACGGAAGTAAAAATGCGGTAGTGACCTTTACTATTTATAAACCAACCCGTGTCTTTTGGTATTTTCCCCGTTTTGCATTGATGCTTAATGCCATTAGCTGTGCTGATGTGTGGAAAAAACTTTCCTTGCAATACTTCGCTCACACTTAGTGATTGCCTACGCAACAACTGCTTTTGAAATTTTCGCAAACTAGCTTCATCATTTTTTCGGCTTTCCACTTTTATATTGTTGCTGGTAAGTACTCCAACAACTGCCGTCACTATATCTTCTACATAAATGGTTTGACTCATGCTGTAATTTTTTCAAGAACTTCGTTTTTGTCATTCAATTTTTTAACGATGGCGCTATACACATCGTCAACTAGTTGTTGTCGTAATGGTTTCCTATTACTTCCAAAACCTCTTAGTACATACCCGTAATATGCTCTACTAATACCTAGCTTATCAATAATATCGTTCCTGTCATCCGAGCTAATAAGTGCATTGAGCGTGTTTATTTTATCGGTTGTTGACATAGCATCATCGTCTAAAACCAACTGTTGGTTGTTGTTGGACTTCGTTATATGATTTTTGTCGGAAGATTTCATTTTTTTCGCTTTGTTTTTAGTAAGTTTGTTTACATTACGTAACAAATGTAGAAATAATTTTCGTTTTAGAAAATATTTTCCGTAAATATTTTCGATTATTTTTATTTTACCAACTTAGAATATGGATTTTTACGAAAGAATATTAGCTGCTAAAGCTTTACAAAAACTGTCTTGGGCAGATATAGGATCAAAAATAAACATGAAAGAAGCGGCAATGAGAGTTGCTGTAAAGAGAAAATCTCTGAGCGAACTAGAAATCAAGGAGCTGGAAAAATATTTCTTAAGCGAAAATAAATACGATGTTGATTCAACTGAAGAAAAAATTGAAAACCAATTTATAATAGTTGCCAATAAAAAAATACCTTTGAAAGAATTTGCTTTGGCTGCAGCTGTAAATGTAGAGTTGTTGAAAAAAGAGCCTGTTTTCTATAACACTCTTATTGTTGAATCTTTGAAAATAATGGAAAGAGCTTCCACAAATGATGGTAAATTTGTTGATCCAAAGAAGTTAAGTGAATTAACAAAAGACTAAAAGCTAAATTTAATTCCTGATTCGATTCTAAGCATAGATAAAATGTCTTCCTTCCTCTTCAAAGGCATTTTTTCAGAAAAATATTCAATTTCATTCTTTAAATCACTTTGCTTTTTTTCCAAGTCTTTCAAGAAAGTATCATGGTCACGCAATATATCATCTATATGTTCCTCTGGAAAAACACCAAGATCCTTTAAATGTTCTTTCTTATTATCCGACATTTTCAATTGTTTCTTGAATTAGTTTTCCTCGTAAAATTTCATGTTCAGCCTGCTTTTCTTCCTTTATGTCATTTTTTGTGTCATAAATGTGGCTAAATATGTTTTTTATAGCTTTTTTAAATCTATTTTCAACATACATTACAGCTTCTGAAACATAATAGAATAAACATACTGATAGTGCAGAAATAGTTAAAAATAACAATAAATATACATAGAGAGGAAAATCTTTTTTTATGGGTATAAGCGTGTAAGCCATAAAAAAGAAGGCGTACCCAATCATCATGAAAGACAGAAATCTAAAAAACTTTTTAAACTCATTGGTGTAGTTGGAAGCGAAATTCATAAGAACGCCAAAACAAACTACGGAAATACTCCAACCTAATGAATATAAAAAAGAGGACATCCAAGTAAAACCTAAAATGCCCTTCATTTGAGTTGGCACCATCAAATGTGACATTGGCGCCAAAAAAGCCGTAAAAGATATTAGTGTCAAAAAAACACTATTCTTGCGAGTCAGGAATTCCGTTACAGTTCCTATCATTCGGTGGACAAATCTTGTCTTTGTCGATGCTTTGGATTGTTGTGTTTGCTTCATCTTCTTCTGCAATACTGTTAGGCGTACACGAAAATGTTGAAAATGCAATAATAGCGGTGATTGTAAATAATACTTTTTTCATCTTATTAAGGTTTTTAAGTTTCAAAACTTAAAGTTACCTTTATAAGCCGTTTATTAATAGCATTTTATATCATTTTTTTGCACAGTAATTTGTTACTATTTTTTTATATAACGCTGAAAAATAGGTAAAAAAAAACACTATTTTGTGTGTATTTTTTGTTTTTACGGTAAAACCGTAATGTGTTTACGGTTTATTTTTCTAACGTTTTTGTAATACTAATCATTTATGATACACCGTTTTTACGGGTATCCGTAAAGTTATTCATTTTACTTTTTATTTCTTGCACTTCTATAAAAAAAGGGGAAAATACCTAACTATTTTACTTACGGTAAAGTATGTACTTTTTCCTATATTTACCAAAAATCAACAACATGTTTATTATGAAAAAAATTACTATTCTACTTTCTTTATTAGTATTTGTATCAGCTTATTCGCAAACTGAATTACTTAAAAGCAAAGGTGTTGAAGTCACCTATCAATTAATCAAAGAAAAAGAAACCCGAAATAAAAACAAATTTATTATGATGGTTTCTGTTGTTAATACAAGTAACGAAGATTACTATTACACCGTTTCTTCAAATGCTAACACTCGAATACTGCAGGGTGACGGTTTTGTGAAAGTAAAAGTTAGAAACTCTTCTGGATGGCTTGGAGACGGAAAAGCCATCACTGGAGAACCAACAGAATATGTTACAGTAGATAATGATTATTTGTACGTAATTAAAGCAGGAGAAATGTATAATTCTGAAACAACTTTTAGAATTAAGAAAAATAGAGAACCCTTAATAACTGGTAACTTTACAAAAACCCTTAAAACTCTGGAAGAGTTTGATTTAAAAGTAGACGCTACTATGATTAATGGAGATTGGATATCTAGCTGCGGAAACATTAGAATAACTCTATCTCATTTTGCTGCAAACGAAAAAAGGCGCGAATATATTTTACAAACAGTTAATGGAAAACAATTTACATGGATTAGAAATTCTGAGAATTCATATGTAAGAGAGGATAATACTGGTTACAGTTTGACTTTCAATAAAGACGCACAAACTTTCACATACAGCTCTGAAGATGGGATTAGTTGTGAGTGGAAGAAATAAAATATTTTTCTTACATTTGTCTTGACTAATTTAGACTCAATACATGAGTACAACAGATTTTTCAAAAAATTAATAACTAAAAACGTAGAAAAAAGCAAAAGAGCCTAGTAAGCATTTTGTAACTAATCAAATAATATGATCATTTAAACTTGAGAATATCTACAAAATTTAGCTTGAAAAATCTTAAAGAGAAAAAGCCCTTATACCTGATAAGGGCTTTTAATTGTCGTATTTTGCGATAGTGCCTACTTACAAATGTAGAGCTTTGTATGAAGGTTTAATCTGCTCTACCTCTTAAATACTTTTGTAATGAGTAAAAACACTAAATTAGTCAATGGTGTCTTGCACAAGCTTATCTATCGTAGATACATAACTACGAAAAGTGGCAAAAAGGTGTACCCAAAAAAAGCGAAAGCTTTTGCCATTTGGGTTCCAGTTGAGTAAGACGGAAAAAGGTTAACAGGGCCTTTTATAGGAGGAATTCAGGTTTCCTCCTTTTTTATAAACGAAAGATTCGTTTTTATATTTTAGAGATAGATGTTTATTTTGAAAAATAGCAAACCTACTTCAAAGACTTTTCCATCATTACCGTCTTCATCAAAGTAGTCCATATAATGAAATCCGAGCAGCATTTGCTGTAAATTAGATTCAAATTCTATTCCTTTCATGTGGTAAAAGTACAAAATATTTACATATTTATGTAAAAAAACCGTTTCATAGTCTTTGAAACGGTTGTTTTGCAAAAGTTAGCTTTCGCTAATTTTCGTCAATTTCAGGTCCTTTAGGTGGTGTTGATGATACATGCATGATACACGATGAATTGTCGTTATCGTCGCACTTGCAGGCTGTAGTAAAGAGTTGCGTGTTTGGATCGTATGTGCCTGTTGGCGCACAGCAAGTGCGCCCAGAACATGACACATAAAAGTCATGATTTTGGCTTGTTTTGCTTGGCAATTGAATGATGGCATCTTGCGGAAATTTTACATTGTACACATTTCGGAGCAAAAGCGTTTGAAAATTATTACTACCAATGGTGTAGTGTATTTTTGCAATGATAGAAGCTTTGTCAGTGTTGAAGTACTCAATATCAGTAATACTTCCTTTACCGTCCGTTATTTGCTGATTGAGTTCGTTTATTGATTTGGCTAAAACTACATTGTTGGGAGAAATCAACGAATAGTTTGCGTCAACTTCTTCTTGCGTGTTTGTACTATCTGTAGCGCAACTTATCACAATTATAGATAGTAGAAAAAGGAATATACTTTTTTTCATGAGTCATACGTTTTTTGGTTATATGATAAATATACGTCATTAGTTTGTCAGAAAATTACGGTTTTACGTAATTTTAAGAATTTTCTTTATATTTGATAAAAATCAACTTTGATGAAGACTTCAAACAACAAACAAAAACAGTTCAAAAAACTACATAAAATGCATCAAAATTCTATTTTTGGTGGAGTGGATAAAAGAGATATTGTACGCCCTGGAGAACAGGGCAACAAAAAGTAATTTGTACGATTTCTGTACGATTAAAGAACTAATCCAAACTAAAACTCAATAAATATAGTACTTAACAGTACTTTTTCGCTTACTTACGGCTCAAGAGGTTGCAGGTTTGAATCCTGCCGAGGTCACAAATAAACAGAAAGCAAGCTAACATAAATAGCTTGCTTTTTTTATTTTACCAGTTTTCATTTTTAAATATCGTTTATTGCATGCAAACTTTTATTTTCAATAAGAAACATGAAATAACTGCATAAATTTCTTAAAGATTCAAGACTAAAATATAACATTCATTTAACTTTTAAAGCTTAGAAAAACTTTTCTTAGCTGATTATGTGTAGGTTTTATTGCTGTTGCTTCATTTTTTTACTTTCTATGTATCATTTGTTCGGTAAATCGATTCAAAATGATACCCTTCTTAACAACGTAAAATCAGAGTTGATAGCTGCCAAGCAAACTTCCAATAGGAAACTCATTGTTGAAAAAACCTTAGACCTTGGTGATTTTTATAAAATATCAGGCTTATATACGGATGCTATCAATCAATACAACAAGGCATTAAAAATTCTAGAAACGGAAGAGTTAATAGGTACTTTGTACGTTGATACGAATAACAAATTAGGCAGTGCGTATCTTTCTTTACACAATTATAATTCGGCAAAAAACTTTATAGAAACTGCTGAAAAAGTGGCAACTCAACTCAATTATAGCAGAGGAAAAGCCAATGCCAAAGCGCTACTAGGCTCAACGTACGAAAAGCAAGGAAATTATTTAAAAGCAATGCAATACGAAGAAGAAAGTTTAGCGTTGTTCAAGCTTTTAAACGATACGACAGGAATGGCAAAATCTTTTGAAAATATTGGTAGTATTTATGAAGACCTATTGCAGTTTGACAAAGCGTATGCGTATTTTATGAAATCCTATGAAATCTTGCAAGGAAAACGGAACTTTGACGAAGCCAATGTATTGAATAATATCGGTGATGTGTATCGGAAAAAGGGAAATTATAAAACGGCTATCGCATTCACTCAAAAAGCATTGGAGATAGCAGAGTACTTGAATGACGCCAGTCTTTTAGAAAGTGCGAATAAAGATCTTTCTAAAGTATTTGCACTTCAAAATGATTTTGAAAAGGCGTATGAATACCGTGTGAAATCGGAAGAATACAAGGAAATAGCTTTAATCAACGAAAACACAAAGCAACTCAATGCATTACAATCAGTCTTTAATTTAGATCGAAAAGAAGCTGAAATTCAACTCTTAAAAGAAAAAAACAAAGTAAGTGATGTTCATCGAAAATTGTTACTGCTCGTTATACTATCACTTATCTCGTTTGCGGGAATCGTATTTTATGTTTTTAGAAAGAAGCGAAGAGCCAACCAGAAAATACAAGCTTACAAACAACAAGTATTGCAAGTTGAATTAGAGAAAAAACAGGCACAAGAGGCGGAAATGCAAAAAAATATCAAAATGAAAACCGCTTCACTATCAAAATACAGTTTGAGTCTATCACAAAAAAATAAAACATTGGCGGATGTTGCACTTCACTTAAAAAATCTATCAAAAAGAGAAAACATTAACTTTAAGAAAAAAATCAAAGAGCTAGCAAAAGAAATTGAGTTCAATCTCAAGCAAGACGATGAAATGAATGAATTCAACGAATTATTCAACGAAATTCATCCCGATTTCAGCAAAAAACTCTCCGACAAAGCCATCGCTAAACTTACCTCAACAGAAATTAAATTAGCAATGTTGGTACGATTAAATTTATCTTCTAAAGAAATAGCTTCCATTTTAAAAGTGACACCAGATAGCGTTAGAGTTGCACGTCACCGATTGCGAAAAAAACTCCCTATCAATTCAAAAAAAGAACTGGTAAATTTCATGTTAGAAATCTAAAATTCATCCCTTTATTACAGGTGTTTTAAGTCTGTGTAAATTCTATGTTATTGTTGCCCTATTGTTTCCTTCAAAAAACAAAAAGTTTCCCTTTTGTTGCCCTTTTCTAAAGACGCTCACGTCAATATTATCATAGCTTTGAAGCAACTTAACACAAACAAAAAATGAAACAACTAAACTATCTAAAATTACTTTTTGTAACGCTATTTTGCACTGTAAGCTATGCAAAAATGACCGCTCAAACAGGAATTGTCAGTGGAATTATTACCGACGAAAACGGACTCTACGTACCTGGAGCAAATGTCTATATTGAAGACATCAAAAAAGGAGCCATTTCAGACTTTAACGGACGCTTTACGCTAGTGCAAGTTCCAGAAGGAGATTATGAGTTAAAAATCACATTCATGGGCTATGCAGACACTACAGAAAACATTACGGTTACAGCAGGAAAAACAACCACTGTAAACATTGTAATGAAGCCTGATGAAACCGTCTTAGATCAAGTTACCATTTCAACGAGTATTGGTGGTGAAGCGAAAGCACTGAACAAACAAAAGACCAATTTAAACATCACCAATGTAATCTCAACTGACCAAATAGGGAAATTTCCAGATGCCAATATTGGGGATGCCATCAAGCGAGTTGCGGGAGTTACTATGCAAGTAGATCAAGGAGAAGCGCGAAATGTAATTGTAAGAGGATTGTCTCCACAACTAAATTCAGTTACATTAAATGGAAGCCGTATTCCTTCTGCAGAAGGAGACAATCGTAATGTGCAAATGGACTTAATTCCGTCAGACATGATACAAACGATTGAAGTGAATAAGGCTGTTACGCCAGATATGGATGCTGACGCACTTGGTGGTTCGGTAAACTTAGTCACTAGAACTGCTCCACAAAGTTTTAGACTATCTGCAACAGTTGGTTCAGGAATCAACTTTATTAATGATAAGCGTATTTTAAATGGTTCCTTTTTATTGGGAGACCGCTCAAAAGATAAAAAGTTTGGATGGATGATTGCCGCTTCTATCAACGATTCAGACTTTGGTTCAGATAACTTTGAAGCCGATTGGGACAATGAATTCGAATACAATACAGGCGTTCAAGATACGGACGGAGAAGACATTATAGATGAGGTTGCTGTAAATCCGTATGTAAAAGAATTTCAAATACGTAAATACCTCGTACAACGTATTCGTAGAAGCTTTTCTGCAAATCTTGATTACCAATTAAATGATAACAACCAACTGTATTTCAAATCGATGTACAACTGGCGTGATGACCGTGAAAATCGTTTCAGATTGCAACAAGAAATTAAAGACGGAGAAGATATTGCCATTGGCGAATTTACCATTACAAATAACAATCTCGTACGCTTTCCAGTAGATGTAAAAAGAGAAACAAAAGGCGGAATAGATAACGACAGAAATAAAAATCGTCGTTTAGAAGACCAACGCATGCAAAACTATACAATTGGAGGTAATCATATTTTTGGGAACGTAAAAGCAGACTGGATGGCATCGTACGCAAAAGCTTCTGAAGAACGATTGAACGAACGTTATGTAGCTTTTGAATATGATGGAAGTAATCCAATTATTATAAATAATGACATTTCGGATCTTGAATTTCCAAATTACACACCTGAAAATGCTGCCATTGCTTCCAACTTTAGCGACTATGTGTTGGATGAACTTTCTGAGCAAAACCAATACACGGATGAAAAAGATGTAAATATCTTTACCAACTTTGAGCTTCCGTTGCAACTATTCAAAGCAGAAAGTGGTTTCTTAAAATTTGGATTACGAACACGTTTAAAAGAAAAACAACGAGACAACAACTTTTTCGAATTCAAAGACGTTTTTGAAAACATATATCCAACTATGGCAAGTGTTGACACTCGAGACTATTCTCAAAATGACTTCTTAGCAGGTAGCCAATACCAAGCAGGCGTATTTACAACTCCGCAATGGTTAGGGAATGTTTCACTAAACCCAAATGCTGCTGATGTAGAAATTGTATACGATGAATTTTTAGGTGAAAATTTCACGGCTAAAGAAGATGTTTTTGCAGGATATATCATGACGCAACAAAAATTAACGGACAAACTAACTGTAATGACAGGTGTTCGTGTAGAAAATACAAACATCACAACCACTGGAAATATTGTAGAATACAACGAAGATGGTGATTATGATTCGCACACGGCAATTACGGAAGAAAACTCATATACAAACATATTGCCTGGATTGCATTTAAAATACAATCTAACACCAAACACAATCTTCCGTTTTGCGTACACCAATACCATTGCGCGTCCAAACTATGTAGATCTTGTGCCCTATCGAAACATTATACGAGAAGATGAAGAAATTGAAGTTGGAAATCCGAACTTAGATCCAGCAAAATCGATGAACTTTGATGTTGCTGCTGAGCATTATTTTAAAAATGTAGGGTTGATTTCTGGAGGTGTTTTTTACAAAAGCATCACAGATTTTGCCTATACATCCGTCATTACCACTACCGATGATACGTATGGAGCTGGAACAACTGATTTTGATGTAAAACTTCCAAAAAATGGAGACGATGCTTCGGTTTTTGGTGTAGAACTAGCATTTCAGCGTAAGCTTGACTTTTTACCTAGTTTTGCTAAAAACTTTAATATATACCTCAACTATACGTACTTAACTTCAAGCGCAGACGGAATCATTACGAATGAAGATGGTGACGAGCGAACAGACATGAAATTGCCAAACACAGCACCAAATATGTTCAATGGCTCTTTAGGCTATGATGATGGAAAATTTACCGCGCGTATTTCTGCTAACTTTTCAGATGCGTATATTGATGAAATTGGCGAAAACGAATTCACGGATCGTTACTACGATAAGCAATTTTTCTTAGATTTCAACGTGGGATATGCCATCAACAAGAATCTTCGCATATATGCAGATTTTACCAACCTTACAGATCAACCATTGCGTTACTATCAAGGAGCAAAAGAGCGAACGATGCAAGCAGAATATTATGGTAGACGTTTAACTTTTGGGTTAAAGTACGATCTATTCAACAACTAAAAATCAGTACATGAAAAAAATAATTCTATATATCTTTTTAATAGCAGTACTAGTTGCTTGTGAAGAGAACAATTCTTTACCAGCCATAAAACCTGATGTGATTACCGAAAAAACGATTAATGACACGGACGATCCTGCTATTTGGGTAAACCCAAAAGATGCTTCAAAAAGTATCGTTTTTGGTACGGATAAAGAAACTAACGGAGCTATTTATGCGTTTGATTTAGATGGAAAAATCATTCCAGAAAAAACCATCAGAAATATAAAACGTCCTAATAACGTTGATGTAGCATATGATTTTAAAGTGAACGACAGCACAACTGTGGATGTCATAGCTTTTACTGAACGCGAACAACAACAAATTCGCTTATATAGTGTGCCAGACATGAAACCTTTGGACAATGGAGGTTTTAAAGTTTTTGCAGATGCTACGGAGCCAGAATTTAACTTACCAATGGGAATTGCACTATACAAATCTCCCAAAACAAGTAAATTATATGCTGTGGTAAGCCGAAAAACGGGACCACTTGAAAATTACTTATATCAATATGAAATGTTGCATGATTCAACAGGAATTCATTCAAAATTAGTTCGAAAATTTGGAAAGTTTAGTGGTAAAAAAGAAATAGAAGCCATTGCGGTTGATAACGAACTTGGCTTTATTTACTATTCTGATGAGCAACATTGTATCCGTAAATATGCTGCAGAACCTACTGCTTCCAATGAAGAAGTAGCTTGTTTTGGTTCAGACAAGTTTCAAGCTGATATAGAAGGAATTGCCATTGCAAAAACAAGCAAAAAAAATGGTTATATCATTGTTTCCAATCAACAAAAAGGAGAATTCAATCTTTTTGACAGACAAACAAATGAATTCATAAAAGCCGTAAATCTCTCTACAGTAGAAACCGATGGTTGTGAAGTTACCACAGTTCCTTTAGGAGGTAAATTTCCGAATGGATTATTTGTCGCGATGAATGATTCTAAAGAATTTTATTTTTATGATTTAAAGAAAATCATTGAGTAAAAAAACAGACCGTTCTTTCAAATTCTTTCTCCAAAAGGTTTGAAGTGATAAAAAGCATGAAGCCACGTCAACTCGACGTGGTTTTTCTTCTTCTAAAAAAGTGAAACTATCAACAATCGTTATTTTGAAACTTTATAAAAGATATGAACAGTAGAAGTTTCCGTTACTCCTCCAACAATCCTTTAAAACCATGTAAAAAGCGTTGTAAAAGTCGTAAATCTTCCGTGATGATTTCGGCAGAACCTTGCATTTCCTGCTTAAACGCTACTTTTTTGTTGTAAGAAGTTACAAGTCCAGAGTCTAACTTGACATCAATAATATAAAAGCCTTCTTTGTTTGTAGAAGATGAAATTCGCGCTACCAAACCTTCAATAACACCGAACTCGGCGAATGGAAAATTTGCCAATCTAATGTTTACTTTTTGTCCTTTGACTATCTTTCCAGAATTCTGAATAGGCGTTTTAAGTTTTGCAATGTATGACGTATTTGCGTCAGGAATAATGGTAAAAACCAAATCACCTTCGTTGACATTTTGATAGGTATTCCAAAAATCCATAAAGGAAACAGTTCCTTCTATGCGCGACTGAAATACATATTTGTATTCCCACTGTTTAATAGCATTTTTAAGCTGATTGAATGCCTGTAGTGTATTTTTGAGCAATTGGGTTTCTTCTACAGTTTTGGTGATGTAGGTTCCTCTAATATCGCCTTTTACGTTGGAAATTAAATCTTTAATCTGTGCAATGCGTACATTAATGTCTTTGTAAGCTCTTTCTTTTTGAAGATATAGCAATCGTTCATTTTCATATTCTTGCTCAGAAATAACCGCTTTGTCGAAAAGATTTTTGGCACGTATTTCTTTTTTTCGCTGAAGATTTAATTCTGAAAGATTCAGTTCTTTTTGAGCTAGTAATGATTGAAGTTGTGTTTTTGCTTCCAGCAAAGACAAGTTTTGCGTAGATGCCTGATTTGTAAATGGAGACAATTTTAAATTCAGTCTGTATTCAGAATATTTATTTTGAAAATTAGCAAAATGGTCTTCTACACTTCCCAAAAATAACACAGGCAACTGCTCCATTGGAAACGAAAATGGTACTTTATCTAAAGAAATTGTATCCATACATTTTTTTAGCTTTACAATGTCATCGTAGTTTGCCGAACTTTCCAAAATAGCTATGGGCGTTCCTTTGGCAACCTTTTCTTGATTTTGTACCAATATTGATTTTATCTGTCCGTCAATTTTAGCATATTCCTTTTGCAGTGGAACTTCTGTTGTAATAATTGCTTCTGAAACTATAATATCTGGATATTTGATAAACCAACTTAAAATCAACAATATTGTTAATAAAGCCAATACAAGCGTTGGACCGAAACTAAGGATAGAACTCGGTGGCGAACCCAACATATCGCGAACTCTTTGGTCTTTATTGAGCTGGATTTTTTCTATTTCTTCGTAATCTGAATGCTGTTCTTCCATGTTAACCTCCTAATTCTAGTTGATTTTTAACCAAATTGTAATACGCTCCTTTTTTACTAATAAGCGTTGCATGATCGCCTTGTTCTATGATAGTTCCTGCATCAATGACAATAATATTATCGGCGTTTTTCACTGTACTCAGTCTATGTGCAATAACCAATACGGTTTTATCTTTTGTAACTTCATTTAAATTATCCACAATAATTTTCTCATTATTTGCATCCAATGCATTGGTTGCTTCATCAAAAAATAAAAAGTCAGGATCTTTGTATATAGCTCTAGCAATTAATAATCTCTGACGTTGCCCTGAACTTACACCGTTTCCTTTGGAGCCAATTTGTGTATTGTAACCAAGTGGTAAACTCTCTATAAACTCTTTGATATTTGCCGTTTTTACAGCTTTAAAAAGCATTGTTTTATCTACGCGATCAGTACTTTCTGCAATATTATTGGCAATGGTATCTGAAAATATATAACCATCTTGCATAATTGCACCACACTTTTCGCGCCATTGACTTTTATTGATGAGTGATAAATCAACATTATCAATCGTTATCTGTCCAGCAGATGGTTTGTAGAAGCCTAAAATAAGTTTGAGCAATGTTGTTTTACCGCTTCCACTTGTACCAACAATAGCAGTGGTTTTTCCGTGTGGAATGGTAATATTGATGTCTTTTAATACCATTTCTGAAAGTTCATTGTATCGAAAAGAAACATCTTTAAAAATAATATCGGGTGTATCTGGTATGATAGAATGATATGCGCCTTCTGGCAACTCTTCAGTTTCTGATTTTATACTGTACAATTCATTCATACGATACAAACTTAAAATAGCATCTTGTCCAGATCGGATGATTTCTACAAGTTGTTGCAACGGAACATTCAATTGTCCAATAATGTATTGCACGGCGAGCATCATTCCTAAAGTCATATTACCTTGTACCACTTCACTCGCACAAACGATAATGATTAAAATATCTTTAAATTGATTGATAAACTGTCCGCCAAAATCTTGATAATTGGTTATGAGTAGCGACTTCATTTTTACTTTGAATAATCGCGCTTGCACACTTAGCCAAATTTGTCGACGCTTCATTTCGCTATTTTGAAGCTTTATTTCGTGCATTCCTTTGAGTAATTCTAGCACTGATGTTTGACTGTCTGACGCTTCTTGAAAACGAATATAATCAATGGCTTTTCGTTTTTTTAGGAATGCAAAAAGCCAGATGAGATATAAAATCAATCCGCCAAGGTAAATTAGAAAAATTTGTCCGTTGTACAGCGCAAGAACAATCCCGAATACGGTAAAGTTGACCAAACCTAATATGAAAGGAATAAAAGATTCTGACAAAAATTCTTCTACACGTTTGTTGTCTTCAATTCGCTGATAGAGATCGCCAATGTTTTTCGTTTCAAATATTGGAATTGGCAGTTTCATGAGTTTTAATAGAAAATCATAGAGTAATTGTACGCTAATCCGTGTATTCATGTGCAATAAAATCCAACGTTGCATAATATTTACAGCAGCACTGAATAGAAAAAGGAGCAGCTGTGCAAATAGCACCAACACGATAAAATTCATGTTGTTATTTGTAATTCCTATGTCAATAATAGATTGCGTTAGGAACGGAAATAACAACTGCAAAACCATAGAAACCAAAATCCCCACAAACATTTGAATTGTAAATTTCCGATAGGGACGAAAGTATCCCAGTAAGTATCTGAAATTAAGCGCAGGTTCTTTTACAAAGTCTTCTTGATAAAAATTTTGCGTAGGTTCTAACAATATTGCGATTCCAGTACCTTCTGTACTTTCAAAGAATTTTTTAAATTTTTCAATTTTTATTTTGACTTTTCCCGCACCAGGATCGGCAATCCAAGCATATTTTTCAGTGATTTTATAGAGTACAACAAAGTGTTTTTGATCCCAGTGTATGATGCACGGAAGTGGAGCTGTCATCAACGACATTTCATCCAAGTCCGTTGTGGTAGCCATTTGCAGTACCATACAACGATATCCCATAGATTCTGCTGCCGTGTAAATTCCCGCTAAGGAAACACCTTCTTTAGAAATAAAAGAACGTTCGCGAAGATGTTGCAAACTGATGTTTTTCCCGTAATATGCACTTATCATTTTAAGGCATGCAGGACCGCAATCCATAGCATCAAATTGCCTGAAAAAAGGAAATCTTTTCATAAAAATTTATACTGAAATTACAGCTTCGTTTATATCCACACGTTGTTGTATAGCCATTGTAAAGGTGTCAATTCCTTCTGTGAGTTTGGTGTTTTTTTGAGTTGTATTATTTTTTAAAAATGTGGTTGCAAAAGGTAATAATCTCGGCAAATTCCACCAGCTTTCTAAATCATCTAAGGCTTTTGGAATCATTTTAAGCGCGCGTGCTGTCATGTTTTCGTCATATCCATTTTCTACCATATAGCCAATGTATAAGTCTAGTAAATACGCTTGATTCAGTTGCGCATCTTGCGCTTCTTCACTTAACGAACTAATCAGCGAAAATGCTTGATTGTAGGCATCTTTAGCTTCTTGTGTTTTGTGCATTTCATGCAAACAGTTTCCGGCTAACGTAACCACTTTGAGCAGTAAGTTTTGTTCTCCGTACGCAACTGCCAAATCAATAGTTTTATTAATGTTTTCTTCAAATAATTCAGTGTTTCCACGTTTGGCGGCAATCCAAGCCAATTGCCCATTCAGCTTTATTTTATACTCTTCATTATCAGTATTTTGCAACTCTTTTTGATACAGTTCGGCAGCTTCCGCATACGCTTCCAATCGCGTGTAGCAATTTGCGATAAACCAATTCATAGAAATTTCCATAAAGAGATCGTTGTAGATTGGTCGGTACGCTTTTGCTGATTGAAAATATTCGTTGGCTTTCGCCGAATTTCCCATGCGATAACTAAAATCTGCAGCACAAAATTTATATACGTAAATTTGCCCGTGTTTTAGCTCAATGGCATCTTGAATTCCTTCTTCACAAGCTTTTAAAGCGTTTGCTATTTCGTATTTATTTCTGTGATAATCTACCCAGTGAAACGTGTCAAACAACATAATTTTTGGCATGGTTTTCATAATGTCAGACATTTTTGCATACCATATTCTACTGTGGTCGTATTCGTTCAATTCATCGCCTGTATATACTTGATGAATGGACATATTAAATAAGGAAAGTCGATAATCAATAAGCCAATAATTGTATAGATTGTCTTCTTGTTTTTCGAGCGTTGCAATCCCTTTTTCTAAAATGTCATAGGCTTTTTGAGAATCTACTACGAAGTTTTCAAACTTTCCTGCATGTGCATATACATCAGACCTCACAATGTATGCCCAAGCTACATGATAGTTATATGCAACTTCATCCAAATCGTTTTGAAGCGCGGTTGTGACTGTTTTGTCTCCCCATTTGAGAGCTTCTTCCAAATTCCCCATGCGTTCGGCAAACGTAAAAGTGATTCTGTAGAGCAATGCAGAACGAATTTCAGGTGCTGTTTCTCCTTCCAATCCTTTGGTTAAATGATGTGCTAAAAAAGCATCAAACGGCGGATTTGCATGATGTGAGAATTGGTAGAAATTAGCACTCGAGCCTATCAATCCGTGAATTGTAGCTTTTTGTGTCTGACTTAACTCTGAACAGTATTCTAAAACGCGCAAACCTATTTTAATTCCTGCTCTAAAAGAAAAGCGTGCATACGAACGACGCATCATTTCAATTGCTTTTTCTGCTGCTGCTCCAGACATTGATGGTTGTAGCGAATTGTACAATTCTTCTTCATCGTTTGGAATGCATTGTGCTTTCCAAATTGATTCTACATCTTGCGAGGCTTCTGGAATGTCTGAAAGTTCAATTGTTTCCGTAGTTGGATGCATTAGAAGACTTCCCACAAAATATTGTACCGTTCCTTCTGAACGTTCCCACGTAATTCCGTCAGCGTCTTCCACATCAGAAATATCAGTTGCAAAACCTACAATGATTTTTTGTGTGCTATTTGGAAAATAGCGGTAATAATTTTCAAAAACACGAAGCGTTTCCGAGTCAATACTTGTCAATTCAGGAAGCACAATCGTTTTGGTGTTGTTTTTTAGAAATTCATGCAGCAAAAAAGCCATTTGCTTATACAAATCGTACGGAACATTTAACCGCGATTGAAAGCGTGCATGATAGTAAAAGTATTTTTCATGTTCTTTTGTCGTCAATTCATTTTCCAATTCAGGAAAAATAAAAGATGCCAAGGCTTTATCACCTTCAATGACATTTTTAGCATGCGTAGCATCAGCGTTTTTCAGTGCGTGAATTAGTGTTCTAAACCCTGCCCAACCTTTTGGAAACGCAGCGTTGTCATGTATATAAATGAAAGCTGCTGCACGGTGTTGTTGTACCAGCTTTGCTTCTATTTGATGTTGTTTCCCTTGAAATATTTGTATCATAATTCTAAGTATTTTGGTGTGTCGTTGTTATTTTTAAGAACGCATTGAGTTCTTCTTCGCAATCATCTCTTTGTGATGCTGCTTTTATCATGTTTGCTATGACTTGTTCATTTTTTGCTATGTATTTTTTTAGCGTTTCTTCTGGTAATGAGAGTAATAGTTTCAGTATTGTTTTTAATTCTTTCCAAATATCTGCACTCTTTTTTAAGGATTTTTCTAAATGATTAAGTGCCATAAATACATGTGAAGTTTGCTGATTATCAATTTTGTAAAGACCAAGATGTAGTTTCACTAAGTCTTCTGCATTGGGCTGAAACGTATTTCCATCAATAGAAACTTCTGCTATTTCGAGTGCTTTGTTATAAAAACCAATCGCTTCTTCTTTGGCAACTGTTTCTGAAATCATTCCGCCAGCAATACATACTTTAAGTAATAGGTTGGCTTCACCACTTTGTACCGCCATATCTATGGCAATATTCATGTATTTTTCAGAAGTTGCTTTGTCATTAATTTTCGCATAGCAAATCGCAAACAAACAGTTGTGTTCTACATGACTTTCAATGCTTGCTTTTTCGTCTACCTGTAATTGTTGAAGTAATGAAATTACTGCTGAATATTCTGCAGCCTGCAGGTGTGATTTTATAATAGAGCGCTGCAATACTTCTGCAGAAATATAGCTGTGATCTATTTGACTTTGCATCACAATTGCCCTTTTGAAATATTCAATAGCTTTGGTTATGTTTCCCAGTCGGTAGTTAATATCCGCAGCACTTAACGTAAAAAAGTATTCTAAGATATAATTGAAACTATCTTGACTTTGCGTAATTCCTTGTTCTGTTTTTTGTAATGCTTGCTTGAGTTGTAAATTTTGATAGAAGAATGATTGCCATTCTGCAAAAGATGTGGCATGCAAACTTGGCCATTTTTGGGTAAAGGCAACTTCTTTTCCGTACCAAAATTCCATCGCTTCAAAGTTTTCTGTGATGGAATGTAAGGTTGCCAAATTTTCAGCAAGTACTGCTTTTGTGTATTCAATTTCAATGGCAGTTTCTTTTTCGGAAACTTCTTCAAGTTCTTCTAAGAGATAAAATCCTTTTGCTTGCATGTCAATAGAAGTGTCAATTTCTCTTTTCTTCATTAAAATAAAGCTGTGAATATTGTAAATCCAAGCACTAAGAATTGGTTGATGATACCCTGAAAAATCTCCCGTTTCTAGTTCGTTGTAAGCCTCTTGCAAATATTTGGAAGCTAATGAAATATCATTTAATCTTCTAGAAGTCGTTACGATTAACCGATATAAAATGGCCGTTTTGCGTGCAGCATCTTTTTCGTACTGTACCGCTTTTTTAAAAGTATCTAATAAAAAGATAGCAAGTGGTTCATTTTGCTGCGAGAAAAAATGACGATTATGTGCTGAAAGTCCAATCATGTGATACAATTGTCCTTTGTGTAGTTCGGAAAGATGCGATTCAATAGTCGCTAACACTTTCAAACTTAAAGAAAGCGTATTGGTAAAGTCAAATAACCGAAAGCATTTTTCAATTGCATTAAAAATAGCTACTGCGTCTTGCTCAAGTTCAATTTGAGCTATATGTTTTGTTTTTTGAAATATTTTCCATTCCAAAGCTTCATCTTCTGCATCTAGTTGTGGAGTATATTTTTTAATAGTAGAGAGCGTTTCAGTAACCTCATCTACTGTTTTTACAGAAGTTGCTTTTGCTGTAAGGGCATTGATAAATGCTTGAAAAATAGTTACAGAATCTACTGAACGATACCAACTAATTCCCAGTTCATCATCAAAAATAGTATCGCCCCAATTCGGATCATAACCGATGACAATATCTGGTGCGGTTTCTGATGACACGTGATATAAATGTCTCAATACATCTATACTTCCTGTATCTAAATGTCTGACATCTGGAATTATTAAACGTAAATTGTGATTTCTGATTAATTTACAAAGAATTTCAGCTGATTCGCGAATGAGCGTATCTTTTGCAACGCGACTGTGCGTGATGTTTGAACTTAATGAAGCTGTGATTCGATTGTACTTTTCACAATCTGCAAAGTCGTACGAACTGTCTTTATATAATGTATTGATTAATAACTTATAATCTTTTAACGTACTTGATACAGTTGCTGCTCCAAGTCGTTGTTTCAATATCGGGATTGCTTGTCGAATTACTAAAAAAGGCAGCGAAAATTCATCTGAGCCATTGATAATAATGGCATCAGCAGTTGTGTAAGTTTTTGATATGTAATAATAAATGGCTTTAGGCGTACCACTGCAAATTTGAATCATAATTGGAAAGCTATCAGTCGAAAATTAAATAAATACATAAAGGGACTTAAAAAAGTCCCTTTATGTACAATGAATGATTAGTTCATGTTTTTAGGAATACAACAATGTGCTCCATATCCACCGCCACCCATGACTTTTTTCATAGCTTCGATAGACAATGCTTGTGAAGGATCAGCTTTTTTGATGCTTTTCACAGCATTTGAATTAATTTTAGATAAATTCATAGTTCTAAAGTTTAATTGATTAATACCTACTCTATTTTTGGATTTTCGGTTTTCTCCAATATTGAAAGATTTTACTTTTAAAAAAGTGCTATTTTTAAGATTAAGATTTTAAGTGTAAATCAATCAAATATATTGAATTGAACCTATACTCATTTACGGTAAAACCGTACTTTATATTTTTATACTAAAATTCGAACTAGTTCCTTTGATACATCTAAAAAGGCAAGATAATATGAATTTAAAATACTGTAATTCAATATTTTAAAGCATTACTGAAATTTCCAACCTAAATACAAAGAAAGAATTACATTATTTTTAAGAAAGAAAAAACTTTAAATTTACTGTGAATAATGTATTGCATTCACACATTCAATCTAACAGGAATAATCATTGAAAATACAAAATCTTCTCGTTGTTAAACTTATTAGAACGATGATTTTGGTAAGATGGAATTATTTTGAAGCTATATGTGTTTGATTGTATCGCGTAAAATATGTGAGTTTTATAAGAAATCTATCGTTTCCAAGTACCACCATAACGATATAACGGATTGTCTTTTTTCACTTTCAACAAGCAATCTTCACATACAAAAACCCACTTTTTCGGCAATTTGTATTGAATTCGAAATAGGGTGTCAAAGTCTTTTTGGCAAATATCGCAGTGTTTGATTCTCAATTTTATAGTGACTGTGTGATTTTCTATAAAAATACACAATAACTACTCCACTACAAACTCCAACGCTTTCATATCTTCAAAACACTTCGGTTGTGGTTTTTGATTTGGATTGTTAAAAAAAGCATTGGCAACTTCCATTCCGCACGGATTGCCCCAATTGGTCGTTACTGTATGTGTCCAGCCTTTGAAAATGAGGTGATAACTGTTTGATAGATTTTTTCGCATCGCCGAAGCCCATTTTACAGGCGTTTCATTATCGTACTCACCACTCAATAGCAATACAGGAATGTCACTTTTGATAGCCTGATTTTCAATCGCTTTTAAAGGTTGTACTTTCCAAATATCACAAATATTCGCTTCAAAAACCATCGGCGACAAGCCTTCAACTTCTGGATATTTGTTTTTTTCAGCGGCTATTATTTCTGAAGAAGCAAACGGATATTCTTCCGCACACCAAACCGACAAACGCATGCCAATTCCCGAGCCTGAAAATTGTGTAGGTTTCTCTAATAAACGTGTCAATTGTGCTTTTACAGAACTTAAATCGTTGCTTAGCAATTTCATAATTTCATTAGGAACGTATGCACTATTATTTGAATTGGTGACTGTAAAAACCGTAATCAAATCGCTACCTTGTAATTGAAATACCGCAGGTTTTCCTGTGTTCGGATTTGTAACCTCAACACGCAACGGATTCTCAGTTGCATCACGCAAATATTTAAAAAATCGTTGTTGTATGTTGGGAAACTTCTCTGCACAGTTTGTGTTTGATTCGCAATCGGACAATACCTTTTTTACAACTTCTAGCAAATTCCCAACACTTTCTTCATCGTAATTCACTTCCAACGGCAATGGCGAATCCATCACGACACTTCTGATAGGCGTTGGATAATCACGCAACAATACTTGCGCGATTTTGGTGCTGTACGAAATCGTTAACAGATTGTATTGTTCAATATTTAGAGTCTTGCGTAAATCTTCAATATCTGCTGCGATTGCGTTGGTATGATAACTGTTCAAATCAATTCCTTGTGCTATCAAGCGTTCTCTACAGCTACGCGCAGCCGCTTCCAACAAACTATCGCGTTGAGTTTCGTTAACTTCTGGTAAATTTGACTTATATATAGCTGCTGCCCAAGCAGGACAATCCAACGAAGGTTTGGCAAATTCTGTTCCGCGTTGTTCAAACAAAATGACATCTCTATCATTCAAATACTGATAATATTTCATGTACTGCGCCGAACGCATGGTTGAACTTCCTGGGCCGCCAACGGTATAAATAATTGGATTGGGTTTTGGATGGTCGCTTCGACTTTTAAAAATATACACCGGCAACTGAATCGTTTTTCCTGCTGGTTTTTCACGATTTTCCAAAACTTCCAAATATCCAAAGGTGTACTCCTGCCCTGCGGAAATTTTATGTGTAGTTTCGGTTGAAATGGTGAATGTGGGTGTAAAAACTGTAGATTTCTCCTGTGGTTTTTCACAAGAAAGTATCACACAACACAATAAAAAAAGGATAGTAAATTTCCGCATATTAATTGCTTTTTTTCATAGCGGTCCAAACGGCTAAAAAATCGCGTTTTAGTGCGTGTGTACTTCCGTATAATTTTCCGTCTTTATAATAAAACGCCGTATTGTAATCGCCCGAATTATCACCCGAAACCAATGCGCCGTAGATAGTTCCTGATTGTGTGTTTATTTTTCCTTGTCGAATACGAACGCCTTCGCGGTAAAAAAATCCTTCAAGAGTTTTGTTGTCTACTTTCGTAATCATCATTTCAGCGAAATTGGCATCGGTTGAATTTTCTGGACTCATGTCTAAAATCCAAGTGCCTACCAAAATATTCGTGTCCACATTTTTAGATTGTGCTTGCGTTTGAATGGAAATTACAAGCATGCAACAAAACATAAAAAGTTGATGTTTTTTCATTGTATGATTTTTAAAGTTTGACACAAACCTAGATGTTTATTGGTTTCAAATCGTTTCAAATTGCCAATTGAAACCCTTTTATTGGAAAAATGATGCGTCATTTTTCGAATTGAACCCTATTTTAAAACTTTCAATTCGCTTGGCGAAATTCCCAATTGTTTTTTGATAGCGCGATTGAAGGAAGATTTGGAATTGAATCCCGCTTCCATTGCCAAACTCAGTAAAGTATATTTGGAATTGTCAGCGTCGTTTAGCAATGATTGCACTTCTTTGACACGATATTCGTTGACGAAATCGTTGAAACGCTTATTGTGTATTTCGCTGAGACTTTTTGAAATTAAGTACGGTTTTATGCCCAACGCTGCTGCCAAACTTTGCAACGACAGTTCTTGATTTTTATACAATTTGTCTTGTTGCATTGCCGTTTCAAGCTTTTTGGAGATTTCTTTTAATTTTTCTGTAGTTTCGCTTGGAAGCGATTTTTTAAGTGTCAATTCCGCATCGTTTCTTCGCGAAAAACCTTCCATTCCAATCCAATAGGTCAAAATTGCAATTCCCACAAAAAACGGATAGTAATAAAAGCGCGTAAAGTAGAAATAAGAGCCTTCATTAGATGACGAAAACACAATTAAATCTATCAACAATACACACAAAACTAGTGAAAAATAGATTAGAAATGAGCGGATGATACGTTGTATCCATTTGAGTTTGATTGCTTTAATTTCAAACGCATCACTCACCATTTGCAACCGTTTTTGAGCTTTATACGCATATAAAATGATGAGCAAACTCGCGATGATGTAAATCGTCGGATTGTTCATCCAAACGACATATCCGTAATAGCCTAACCACGACAGACTTTCACGTGTGCCGTCCCAATATAGATTTTGCATTCGCACAAAAATGCTGATGCTAATTTGCAAAACAACTGGAACAAAATGTATCCAATCAGCTTTTTTTAAACGAAAATTAGGTTGCGTTTGTGCTTTTACATAGAAATATAACAACGCGCCGTGAATCCAGCTGAGGTCAATCATGACATAATACCAACTGTCGTAATATCCCAAACCGAAAAGTCGCAACACTTGTACGAGAAGTCGATACGAAAGTAGAAACAAAATGGTTGCTAGGATGCGATTGGCAACTTTGTTATGTGTGTTGGATTGGAATAAAATACCGCCATAAATAATGCCTTGCACTGCGCCAACAGTTAGCAAAAGGACAATAAAAACAGTACTGATTTCCATGAATTTTGAGACAAATTATTGCATTCCCAAGATAGATAATTCTATGTAGAATCAAAATGTGTGTCTGTGAAAAGATTTTTTGTGCTGAACGAATATGCCGCGACATTAACCTAAATTTAAACTAGTTTTCTATTTTTATACGGACATTTGCAATTACTAAAAAACGACGAATGAAAAAGAACGCAATACTTTTACTTTTCTTTTTGTGTGTAAACTTCACTTTTGCTCAAAAAGAGTTATTACAATCAGGCCCTATGGTTGGTTATTCTGACTTTAGAGAAGCGCTAATTTGGGTACAAACTACCGCGCCTGCTGAGGTAAAGATTGGATATTTTACAGAAAATGAAACGGAGAAGTTTACCGAAAGCGTTCAAACCACCAAAGCGGGTGATTTTATTGCCAAATTAACGCCGAATCAAGTGGAATATGGAAAAACGTACACGTACAAATTGTACATCAATGATGTGTATGTTCCGAGAGATTATAAGCTAGAATTTCAAACACAAACCTTGTGGCAATTCCGAACTGATCCGCCGAATTTTAAAGTGGCGATTGGTTCGTGTAGTTTTATCAACGAAAAGAAAGACGATCGCCCAAAACCGTATGGCGATAAGTATCAAATTTTTAATTCCATCCTACAGAAAAATCCAGATGCAATGTTGTGGGTTGGTGATAATATGTATTTGCGTACCCCCGATTTTATGACCGAAACTGGAATACGTCATCGCTTTAGACATACACGCGCTACGCCAGAAATGCAAGCCTTGCTTGGAAGTGTACATCATTACGCCACGTGGGACGACCATGATTTTGGACCAAATGACGCTGATCGCAGTTATGTGAATAAAAAAATTGCAGAGCAGACTTTTAACGATTATTGGGGAAATTTGAACACCAATGCGGCAGGAAATGGCGGCGTTACACAACATTTTGCTTGGAACGATGTGGAGTTTTTTATGTTGGATGACCGTTATCATCGTGCACCCAATAGAGACCCTAACAACGACAAAGCCTATTTGGGAAAACAACAATTGGATTGGTTGATTGATGCCTTGACAAAAAGCCGCGCGCCTTTTAAAGTTGTCATTAACGGTGGACAAGTACTGAGCGATGTTGCTAAATTTGAAAATTATGCTACGTATCCAACTGAGCGTGCAGAATTGTTGAAGCGCTTGCACGACAACAAGATTGAAGGTGTTATTTTTATTAGTGGTGACCGACATCACACTGAAATTTCACGTTTGGAACGAGAAGACGCATATCCGCTTATCGATATTACTTGCTCACCATTAACGGCAGGAACACATTCGCCAAGAGATGAAGGCAATACGCTTCAAGTACCAGGAAAAACGTTTTACAACCGCAATTTTGGTATTCTTGAAATCACTGGAAAGCGTAGAAATCGTGTGTTATTGCTTACCATTTACGATTCTGATGGCAACAAAGTGTTTGATTATGAAATTAAAGCTACGGGACTTCGTTATCCAAGAAAATAAATCCTACAATGATTGCCGCGCTCGATATTCATTATAAAGAAACCTACGCCAAGGCTGTTTGTGTTGTATTTGATTGGGCAGATGAAACTCCGTCACATACATATACAGCTATTATAAAAGACGTACAACCATATGTTTCGGGCGAGTTTTATAAACGAGAATTGCCTTGTATTTTAAAGGTTTTAGAACAAGTGCCGCTTCACTCCTTGGAAGCTATTATTGTTGACGGACATGTGTTTGTAGATAATGATAGAAAATACGGTTTGGGCGGTTATCTTTGGGAAGCGTTAGATGAAAAAATTCCTGTTATTGGCATTGCGAAAAAATCATTTATTCACACTGAGAAATTGGCAACACCCATAAAGCGTGGTACGAGTGATAATCCGCTATATGTTTCTTGTATTGGTATTGAAAAAGAAACGGTTTTAGAGAGAATGAAATTGCTTCACGGACCGCATCGTATGCCAACTATCTTAAAATTAGCGGATTCCATTTCTCGTACAGAAACTGAATCAAATACCTGAAAACTAGCCAACAACACATTATTTATTTTTCTTCTTAAAAAGATTTTTGCTAACTTTTCAACATGATAATTCGAGTTTTTTACTTAAAAACAAGTATTTATACGCTATAATGATGTTACTTTTTTTATGAAATTTGAATTATCAAATACACCATAACCAAACCTTAATTAACTAACAAAACATGAAGACCTTATTAAAAACTATTGCGCTACTTTGCGTAATTCTTGTATTTTTTACATCGTGTGAAGAAAAAAAGAAAGACACTAAAACCAAAACAGAAACTACTAATGCGAAAGCCAACGCACAAGCTGAATACGATTTAGCAGATGCGAATACTGTAGATAGTACTTGTGCCTGTGAAACTAATTGGTTTCCGCACACACAAACGCCTGCACCAGCAGAAGGTGCTGATAGTCCGTTTGCAGCAAGTTCAACAACCAATTGTATTTTTCACCAATGGTCTTGGCAAAAATTCTTGTGGCTTACGGTATCTGACACCAATAAAACTCCTTTATTTTTAAGAGATGCGAGCATTATGCAAGTCGATCCGTATATGAATGCTGTAACTGTTGCTTCGGGAACATCATTGACATTATCTTCGTCGGAATACAAACAAGCTGGTTCGTCAGGAATTTTACAATCGAATCCTAACTTTAATAATGGAAGTTCAGCTACGGTGTATTATGCGATTTTTATGAATGAAACCATGAATACAGCGGCTAAAAACTACGGTACTGAAATTGCAAATGGAACGTTGAAGCCAGACAATTCTGAGGTATTTCCTGTAGGTTCTTTTGAATTGAAAACCTCTTGGATTCCTACTTCTGCGATTCCACAAAGTGATATTGGAAATTATTACACTACCAATGCTAGTGTTGACGGCACTACTACCGAAGTTGCTTTGTTAGGAATGCACGTAGTTGGTGTTGTAGAAAATCATCCAGAATTTATTTGGGCAACTTTTGAGCATAATAGTTTGGCGCCTGCTTTTGACTGGACCAAAGGAACGGCAAGTGCTGATACTGAAAAGTTATTGTTTCAAACAGGAACGGTTTCTAATTTAGATGGAATTACTTGGGCAGGTTCTTCGCCAAAAGTAAAAAGTGAAGCGTATACGCTTTTTGAATACGGCGTACCAAGAGTAGAAGGTTCTGATCCTAACACAAATTTTATGGAAACAAGTCAATCTGAGCCTGAAAATTATAATAATATCGATTACATTAATAAATGTGTGGCGGATAATCTTTCCGACGTTTGGAATAATTATGCGTATACAGGTTCTATCTGGATAAATACTGACGGATTGACGTCTGCACAGCAAATTGCACTTATTAAGAAAGAAGGATACAGCTTAGGAAGTGCAACACCAAATTCTGTAGCAAGAGGTTCGTTAAATTCGGCAAATATTTCAATGGAAACTTACACGCAAACTTTCGAATCTAGTTTATCAGAAATTGAGGCTAGCAATTTAACCAACTGTTTGTCGTGCCACAACGCCACTAGTTTTAGTTCAGGACATCCAACATCTGTCCTGTATTTGAGTCATGTATTTAACGGATATTTAGAGCAGCAAAAAGGAAGCTCTAAGAAAGAAATCAACATGATGAAAGTAAAAGAATTTCAAGATACTTTTATCAATAACGATACAAAAGAATAAAAATATCAGTATTTAGTTTTTATAACGCTCCAAAATGAAAAGAGAATCCTTAGGTCATAAGGATTCTCTTTTTTGTTTATACTAATGTAATGTATCAGATTATCAATACTACACCAATGAAATGATACGATTATAGTCGCAGCATTCTGCTTACCATTATAAAAAGATAAATTCGAAATGGTTTGGTAATGATTTTAAAGTGATGTTGTAGGGAAAGAAGCGTTTCAAACTGTCGCTAAATAAAAAAAGAATCCTCAGGGCAAAGGATTCTCTTTTTATTTTTAAACAATTTATCAGATTGTTAACTTTTCAATACTAATATTAATAGTGTAAATATACTCGTAGTTTCAGTTGTTATCGACACAAAGTCGATGAACATGTAATTTTATGTCGATAATTGGTCAAAATATGTCGATAAACTACCAAATGGAAGAATGTATTCTGTAAAAGGTCCATATAAAAAAAGAACTCTTGGGGCACTAAGAGTTCTTTATATTTTACAATTTACCAGATTGTAATTATCGTAATACTAAATATTTACACCAAATATACAGGGATTATCATCACCTACTTCTAAAAGTCGACAAGTATTCTTTATTGTATAGATGAATGACATGATTATGACGTTGAATATAATATCTTTTATTGGCAGACAACGATTACATTTTTAGAGTAGGTATGTAAATGATGAAAGGAGCGTTCCCCAACGCTCCTTTCCTTTTGTAGAATAATAAACCTCAATAAAATACTCATTGAAACTTGCTCTAAAGTAGTAAAACTTGGCTGAGACACCATAAATTACTTTGTGAGCGTATGGAATTTAAAATAAGCGTTACATTTTGAGAAGAAAAACAAAAAAGGAGCGTCCCCCAACACTCCTTTTGCATAAGAAATATATCCTTCGTTACATGGATTTACAATATGAGATTGCAAATGTTTTGTGGAAGAATAAATAACCTAAAAAACCTGTGGTAAACTTATATAAAGTCTACCTAGCATAAAAGAAGTTGTACACGTAATTTATAAATTACGTGTAAACTCGAAGCTGCGTAATATCCTGATTAACAACACGAAATATATTGTTTTTTTGTATTTAAAAATAGATTTTTTGAAATCGTATTGCAGCAGCTTTTTTTATGGTTTTTACAGGTGTTCTTTTTAGAAATGTATCTTGATGAAATACTTTTTAAAGCATTATTTATAAGAGTTCGTTTTCGTCTAAGCTTTTTTCAATTGTTTTTCGAACGAGTCGGTACGTTTTTCGCTGACCTAACAATCGGAAAGCAAATGTGTAAAACTTACTTTTGGTGAGCGACTTTACAATGGTACGGATTCGTTTTTGAATTGGTTTTTTATACGTTTTGTCAAAAGATTCCATATTGAATTTTGGATACGTCGGATATGCCAAATATGCATCTTCTCCGTAATTTTTTGTGTCAAATTCTTTATTGATAATATCCAATGCGCGCATGTCAGGAATGATTGGAAAGTATGTTGGTGTTTTGCTTTCGTCTTCTTTAGCACTGAATGAAAAACGTTGCAAAGCTTCTTCTGTGACGTCACTTCCAAAGCGCTTTTTGATATTTTTATTTTCGATGGAGAAATAATATCGCAAGAAGGATTGGCAATTTTTTCTACCTAAGTGAAAATCATGCTCACGAAATGATTCGTCTAAAAATCCTCCAAAACCACTCAACGGTGCAGAAGCCAAATCTTTTTTGGAGCGAATCCATTGATTGCCCGATGGTTGCTTCCGTTTGGGTTCGACTAAAAATTTTGTACGATTGCTTAGCGATAATGCTTCCAAAATACCATCTTGATTAAACATCACCTGATTTCGCAAGGCTTTAAACATTCCTTTCGCAATGGAAATAATATCACGTTTGGTATCAAACGCATCTGCTCCATGGTCTTGATTCGGGAATGGATCCACCATAATAATCGCGTAATTATCATCGTCGCGAATGGTTTCGTTTTTTTCAATGAGAACCTTCATGCAGATTCCAAAAGGTTCGTTGTTTATCAATCCGCCATCAACTGAGTTAAACGTATAAGTGTCTTCTTTTTGCAAATCGACACGAATGCCTTCACTCCTATCGAATAAATATTTTGGATAGCGCGCTACATATTCATGCGCAATTTTTATTTCTCTCGATTTTAGCCCAATCGGAAATGCAGACGTACTTAGTGTCGCGTCTTTTAGGTAATTGACATGCGTTTCATTTTGCAAATCCAACACATAAAAGAGAGACGAATCGTTTTCAGGAATACCAGGTTTGTATGTGTCATTCGCTATTTTATATCGAAAAAAACCACCGTGATTGGTGATGACAGTTTCACTGTCTTTAAAATCTATATGAAAATTCAGTCCGCGTAAATTGGTGGTTGTCAATACCAAATCCAGACTTTTAGATACATAGTTAGGAAATGCAACTTCATGATTTGTTTTCAAGGCATTGTCTGCAATAGCTTCAATCGGCGCTACATTCAACAACGATTCAGGATATGTATCACTTTTAATGTCGTCGGTATGCAACATTTTCATCAAAGATGTTTCAGCTTCTGTATCAGCCATTTTTACCCACGATTGATAAAAAATATTGTTTTCACCTTTGGGATTGTCTTTATTTACGAATTGATGTTTGTTATTGAGCAAACTTAATACTGCCAATGTTCCAGTAATTCCTCCCGCGGAAGCACCGCTTAACACTTCCAATTCCACATCGTGCATCGGTACGGAATGATTGTATTGCGGATGTTCTTTTCCTAATTTTTTATTCTGTGCTTTGGCTTCTTCCCAGAGTTGTAATGATTCTAACAAATAATCAATTACTCCAGCAGTATAGGCACCTGCAGAAACGGCACCTGCCATGGTGATGCATATTTTAAACTTTTTTGTAGGCATGTTCATTATATTTTCGGAATAATACCAATCAACCCTAAAATGCGACATATAAGCTTGTTCATTTGGCATCTAAGTATCTTGTGAAAACTCTCCGAAGCTAATGCTATGCAAAGTTTTCACAGCGTTCTTAGTCACCAAAGCAACTTCGCTTCTAAAGTCGTATCTTAAAGTTAAATTGGTATAAATATAGCATTTTCATATTCCTTTTACAGCTAAAAAAAGTTCTTTTCCTATAGTTTCAGTAAAATGTATAAATAGCAAAAAGGCGCTGGTTAGGCGCCTTTTCTATGTTAAAAATCACTCTCGATTTTAATTTAATTGTTTTCTCTTATTACTATGTAAGACTGTTATTAGTACATCCAACGTAATGCAGTAATATCATTACTGTTGAATTCTCCATCTTCGCTTGAGCTAAAGCAAGCATTCATTAATGAAGTTGGATCCCATCCTGTAGGTGTTCCTGGGATGTGAATTGCACCAACTCCAGCGCTTCCTTCGTTAGAGTTTTGTCCACAACTTTGTCTGCTGAAATAGTCAGAGTGACGGAAACCAATTGAGTGACCGATTTCGTGACCAATTACGTGCTCGTGTACGTTGTTGCTATATGGAGCTAATCCTGAATTGATACGAACCCACTTGTTTGGGTTTCCTCCTGAAGGGAAACCAGCAGATCCTCCTGCACCACCAGATACTTGATATACAACCATATCTTTATCTTGGTAGTTTGTTCCGAATGTTAATTGGAAACTAATATCCAAACCTAGTGCATTGTAGTTATCTACTGCCCACTGAAGTCCAGTTTGCATTTTAGTTGTTAATCCATTAGAATTATTTGCTGTATATCCGATGATAGTGATAACACCATCACTTACTAGATTACTTGTACGATATTGCTTGCTAGTGATACCATCACCAAATTCCATTGCCATTAATTGGTCGTGTGGAATCATGATATCTCCTTCAAGAAGATATGCTTCTTCCATTTTTCCTCCTGGCTTTTCGAACATGGTTTTTTGCATGTCGAATGTATTGAAGTGTAATGATTGTGCTTTTTCAAATACGTCTTGTGGAATTCCAACTGGCGCAACTGCAGTTTCTTCTTCTTCGATTGTTGCGGTGTTGTCTTTGGTACATGAAGTGAAGGTTAGCCCCAACACAATTGCCATTAGCAATGCTAAGTTTTTAATTTTTTTCATTTTAGAAGTTTTTTCGGTTAATGTTAATAATTGTTTGGAGCGATTTTTAACACGTTTCAAACTTATAAATTTTATTATATAATTCCTAATAAAATGTTAAATCCATTAATGATTTCTAAAAAATTAACACATTTTACATGTTTTGTTAAAAATTCATCAAAAAAAATAGACGCTTTCAAAAAGCGCCTATCTCAGTGTATTGTAGGTATTGTCTTCGTTTTTTATATAATTTCAGCAGAAAGTCCTGCTTCTAATAATTTACTGCAACGCGGTTTTAAATCTTCATAATCACCTGTTTTTACTGTACATTTTCCTTTGTAATGCACAATGATTGAACATTGTTCTGCCTGTTCCGCAGTATGATCGCAGGCATAAATGAGCGTTTCTATTACGTGATCAAACGTATTTACATCATCATTATACAATACGATTTCATTGTTTTTTTGTATATCTTCTAAGGTGAGTAATTCTTCCTTAATTTTTTCTTGCGTACTCATATTTGGTATTTTAATCAATAGTGGGTATCCTAAAACTTGTTTCTTTTTTATACTTATTCAGCCCTTAAAAACAACATTTGCATCTGTTAAGAGCTTCTACACCACTAATTTACAAATTTTAGCGAAACCCAATTGTTTTTTTCAAGCTTGTCTGCAAATTTTAACTTGTTTTTTACACATTCTTCTGTGATGATAGCAATGTCTTCTGTGTAAAATCCACTTAAAAACAACATTCCGTTTTCACGCAAACACGCTGCGTATTGATGAATATCGTTCAACAAAATATTTCTGTTTATATTCGCAATGATAATGTCGTACGTTTTATGTTTTAATAAGGTTACATCACCTTCATACACCGAAATGTGCTTGCAGTTGTTGCGCTCTACGTTTTCTAACGAATTCAAATAACACCAATTATCAATGTCAATCGCATCCAATGGTTTTGCGCCTTTCATTTCTGTCAAAATTGCCAAAACGCCTGTTCCACATCCCATATCCAACACTTTTTTATCTGTGACATCTGTGTTTAAAATATGCTGCAACATCATGTGCGTAGTTTCGTGATGACCTGTTCCGAAGCTCATTTTTGGCTCTATGACAATATCATATTCCACCGAAGGTTTTTCGTGAAAAGGCGCTCTTACGACACATTTTCCATCAACTTCAATCGGTTCAAAATTCTTTTCCCACTCTTCATTCCAATTGACTTGTGCTATTTCTTCTTTTTCATAACTGATTTCAAAATCGCTATTGTTCAATATTTGAATATCTTCCAAAATAGCAGCATGCCAATCTTCTTTTTGAATATAGGCATTGACACCTTCTTCATTTTCTACAAAACTTTCAAAACCTGCAAAGCCCAATTCCGCAATCAATATTTCTGTTGCTGGTTGTACAGGCGAAACTTTAAAAGTGTATCCAATATAGGTTGTTGACATGTTAAAATGCATTTATAATTGCTACAAAATCAGCTGCTTTTAAGGAAGCACCACCGATTAATCCACCATCAACATCCGCTTTTGCGAAAATTTCGGCAGCATTGGCTGGTTTTACACTTCCTCCGTATAAAATGGAAAGCTCGTTTGCCACATCTTGTCCAAATTTTTCTGAAATTGTTTTACGAATAAAGGCGTGCATTTCCTGTGCTTGTTCTGGTGAAGCGGTTTCTCCTGTTCCAATTGCCCACACGGGTTCGTATGCCAAAATGATGTTTTTCCAATGTGCTGCTTCTACATGAAATAGCGCATTTTTCAACTGACTTTCAACTACAGAAAAATGGTTTCCAGCTTTTCTATCTTCCAATTCTTCCCCAAAACAGAATACTACTTGCAATTCATTCGCTAAGGCGGCATCTACTTTTTTGGCTAAGATTTCATCCGTTTCGCCAAAATAGGCTCTGCGTTCGCTGTGACCGAGAATTACCGTATTTACACCAACACTTTGGAGCATGCTTGCAGAAACTTCTCCCGTATATGCGCCATTTGCTTCTTGATGCATGTTTTGAGCAATTACTTCAATATTGTGTCCTTTAAGTACGTTGAACGCTTGAAATAAGTTTACAAACGTTGGCGCTACCATGACAGAAACATCTGTATTTGGTACTAGCTCAATTAAATCATTTAATAAAGCTTCCGTTCCTGAAAGATCATTGTTCATTTTCCAGTTTCCTGCAACTATTTTACGTCTCATGTTTTTATTTTTTTTGACTTATGTTTATGTTATTGTATTGCTTCTAACAACGCTATATCAGTTGTTTTAATGGCTTCAAAAAGCTTAATACTTCCGTCAGGATTGACAACCATATATCGTGGAATCCAGTTGAGTCCAATGGCTTTTCCAAAAGTACCTTTCATACCTGACGGCACATAGTAATGTTCACCTGTAAGCTCGTGTTTTTCAACTGCTTTTTGCCACTGCGTCACATTTCTATCTAAAGATAAAAATACGTATGCTACCGCTGGATTATTTTTTTGAATTTCTTTTACGCCAGGAATTCCAACCAAACAATCGTGACACCATGAAGCCCACATATCTACAAAAATAGTCTTTCCTTCGTATTTTTGTAAAATCTTTTCAAAAGTAATGTTTTCTCCAGTGATTGACAGCATTTTTTCTTGTAACGCTTCCGGCGGAAATTCGGTTAATTTTTCTTTTTGACAACTTACGATGACAAAAGCTACTATGACGAGTTGTAGTACGCGTTTCATGCTATTTTTGAATGGTGATTTTTGTTTGGTCAGTAATATACGGATAGATTTCGTTGACGTCGTTGTTTTTCATGGAAATACAGCCCAGCGTCCAGTTTTGTCGATTGTCAATTAGATGATTCATTCCTTCAGGCACACCGTGAATTCCCACTTCGCCACCAATAGTTTCACCTTCTTTAATGACTCCTGCTGCTTTTCGCTGCTTGAACTTTTTCCACGAATTCGCATTCGGGTAATCAATCCAAATGAATTTTGACCATTTGCGATGCGGATATTTATCACGCACTCCAAATTCGCCTTCTGGTGTGCGTTGATCGCCTTCTTTTTCTTTATCGTCCACAGGATTTCCACCAAAAACAACGTTATACGTTTTTACCAACGTATCTGAGGAAATAACAGACAGTGTATAATCGCTTTTATCTATTAAAATGCTGATGTTGGAACCGATAGGTAATATTTTTTGTAAGCTTTCTATTTGTGCTTCTTCTTGCGCGGAAGTATTATTTTTACAAGAAATCACTATTAGCATAAGACTGATAGCGATTAGAAGTTGCTTTGCAATTTTCATTGGAGTTGTTTTTCGGGTAAAATCATTCGTATTTATGCTCTAATTTTCGGATCGAGCCAACCGTACACTATATCTACTAAGATATTGATGATGATAAACATCGTAGCAATAATCAACACAGCGCCCATAATGATTGGTAAATCTTGACTATTCAATGCATCTACAATTTCTTTTCCAAGTCCGTTCCAGCCGAAGATATATTCTACAAAAACAGCTCCTGCCAACATAGAAGCAAACCATCCTGAAATTGCTGTAATTACTGGATTTAGCGCGTTTTTAACAGCGTGTTTTTTGATGATTTGAAATTCACTCAAACCTTTAGCTCTTGCGGTGCGAATATAATCTTGATTGAAGACTTCTAGTAATGAATTTCGCATCAACTGTATGACAACTGCCAACGGACGAATTCCCAAAACAATGGCTGGCAAGATGAGGTTTTTCCAGCGAATGCTTATAAATTCACCAAAATCATCTACTTCGTACAAACTTCCTGTCATGTTTAGATTGGTGTATTTGTGCAATAAAAAACCAAATATCCACGCAAATAGAATCGCACTAAAAAAGGAAGGAACACTCATGCCCAACGTACTTACAATTTGAATGAGTTTGTCTACAAATGTGTCTTTGTACAAGGCAGAAATGATTCCCAAAAGAATTCCGAGCAACATGGCAATACTAATCGCAGCAATAGCTAAAATAATGGTGTTTGGTAAGGTTTCTCGAATGACTTGTGCCACGCTTTTCCCAGATTTTTGAAACGATTCTCGCAAATACGGAAGTTTTAAAACCGTCGTGGTATTTCCGATGGTAAATAGTGAAACCGCGCTGTATTTGTTGTCTGCCAAATGTGTATAATCTTCTTCTTTTGTGGAATGAAATGAAATTGGCAACAAATCGTTGATGTAATAGGCATATTGCGTCAATACAGGTTTGTCAAAGCCATACTTTTTCTTAACGATTGCAATTTGTTCTTCTGTTTGGTTTTGTCCTAACATCATTTTGGCAGGATCGCCAGGCAGAATGTTAAACAGAAAAAATATCACCGTTACGACGCCAAAAAGTGTCAAAAACGCATAGCCGATTTTATGTACAATGTATCTTCCCAAAAAGTGTTTACAGTTTTATCGTGTCAAAATCGTTGTAATGTTTTTTGTCGGTAATCGTTCCTTTTTCCACTTTAATAATTCCAGGATTGGAGCGTACAATAGTTTTTAAGGTAATTGGATCGGTAAGATAAAAATCAAAATTAAATTGCATCAAATCTGCTAAATCTTTCAATTCTTGTGCGTCGGAAGCCGATAATCCAATAACTTTATAACCTGCAGCCAGTGCTTTGTCGGTAAGTTCTTTTACTTTGAAAAGCCCTTCTTCTTCCGCTTTTTCCAATCGATACATGATGACCATGATGATTTTTTCTTCTTCCAGCATCCTATCCGTTACATCGCCTTCTTCTGGACTTTCAATGATGAAATCGTGAATTGGTGGTTCGTAACCTTCATCTATAATTTCACTTTTTAAATCTTTGTAAACGCCACCTTCTACTTCTGGTTGTGAAACATCGGTCGTCACAACTTCCACTTCTTCTCCATTCACATCAAAAACCCACGTATATTCAATGATTGGTTTTGGCGCATCTGGTGGAACAATCATCCCTTCTGGAATGTTTGCGCCAATTTTATACGGTCTAAAGTCGAAAACTGGTAAATGATTTAACACATGCCTTCCAAAGAAAATACACGCTATCAAACTTACAACCGTTATCCCTATGTTTATTTTCTTTGAAAAAATAGATTTGATATGTTGTATTCCCATGAAAAGAATCAGAATCGCGACGAGCAAAATAATGTCTTTCCAGAAACTTTCCCAAGGTGTCAGTTTCCAAAAATCACCAAAACAACCACAATCGGTCACTTTGTTAAAATACGCCGAATAAAAGGTGAGAAACGTAAAAAATACAATCAATCCGAGTAAACTCCACAATACAGGTTTTTTAAATAAACTCAGTAATATCATAACTCCGAGAATGACTTCTAGGATAACGAGAAAAACCGCTAACCACAGTGCGTACGGCACTAAAAATGGTAAGTTTAGCACGTCTTCTGCAAAATAATCGGTCAATTTAAACGAAAAACCAACAGGATCATTCAGCTTTATAAATCCTGAAAAAATGAACAATCCGCCCACAAATATTTGACAGATTACTGTGAGTATTTTTCCAGAGATTGTATTAAAAAAAGCTACTTTATTTTTTACGATTTGTTGCCAAATTGTTGGTGTGTTTGTAGTTTGATTGGTTTCTGTATTTTCCATGCTATTTTTTATGATAGTTCACTTTCGCACGACTTACTTAGCGTTACATTTACTATGCGATGCGCTTTATTTTATGTAAATTTCGTCCAAAATTACCAATTTATAAAAAGAAAATGACATAAGTTCATTTTAAAGGTACGTATGTATGAAATGAGCCAAAACTAATGGTTACTATCTTCTGATATGATTAGTGGCGAATTGCATCTGACAAAATTAATGATATAAGAACAAACTAATGAAAAGTATCAATTGTAATGGAAAGTTAATTGCACTCGACACGCCAAAAGTGATGGGGATTTTGAATGTAACTCCCGATTCTTTTTACGATGGCGGCATGTATAAAGATGCTACGGCAATTTTGACACAAGTAGAAAAAATGTTGACCGATGGTGCTACGTTTATCGATATTGGCGCGTACAGTTCGCGACCAAATGCGCCTGAAGTTTCTGTAGAAGCCGAAAAACAGCGTTTGTTGCCGATTTTGGAATTGATTTTAACAGCATTTCCTCAAACGATTCTTTCTGTAGATACCTTTAGAAGCAGCGTTGCTAAAGAAGCTATCAATATTGGCGCAGCGATTGTTAATGATATTTCTGCGGGGAATTTAGATGCAAACATGATGCAAGTCGTAGGCGAATTGGGCGTTCCCTATATTATGATGCACATGCAAGGTACGCCAAAAACGATGCAGCAGCATCCTAGGTATGACAATGTTGTAATAGATATTCTTAAAGAACTTTCCGAAAAAGTCGCGTTGGCGCGAACACATAAAATCAACGACCTCATCGTGGATCCCGGATTTGGTTTTGGAAAAACGATTGCGCATAATTATACCATTTTACAACATTTACAATTGTTTGAAGCACTCGATTGTCCAATATTGGCTGGAGTTTCCAGAAAGTCGATGATTTACAAAGTATTGGAAACCAAGCCGCAAGAAGCCTTAAACGGCAC
>SMNH02000003.1:178495-662413 GCA_006383075.2 Kordia sp. TARA_039_SRF | reverse complement strand
TTCTTGAGACATTTTTCTATCTATCTCGACTGCGCTCGATGTAACAGAAAATTACTCGAATTGATGTCTTTTTCAATGTATCAATTTGATAATTTGAAAATGTACTAATGGTTTTTATTTAGAATTGAAAATATATTTCGTCAAGCTCAGAATGACGAAAACTTCACTGTAAGACATAGTGAATTCATTGTGCAAAACAATTCAAGTTAAAAACCTTGAATTATTGAATTTTTAATCTTTGAATTGAGCGAAGCGAATTTAAAACGCTGGATTCTTCTTTTTGTGAAATGAAATCAATGTTTCATTAATTTCTTTGCGTTGCGGTGTGAGTTGGGTCAATTTTCCTTTATCGTCGGTAGTAACTTCACAATTGCAAAGCATACATTGGTATTCATTAACGTGAGAAGTGATTTTCTTGGTAACTCGGTAGCGGTGACCGAAGATGTTACAATAAATTTTTCCGAGTGAAAAAGTAGTTTTTATACTCATATTTTCCATTGCAGTAAGTAGGTTAAGTAAGTTTTCTTTTGGTTACCTCTAATATAGAAATTCAAGATAAAAATCCGACGAAGAGTATGTTTTTTTAGATGAAACACATAGTATCTTTCGATAAGTGGTCAAAAAAAATTCTATTTTCTTACAGCATGTGTAGTGCTAATTTTAAAAATAAAAACACCTTTTCTATTTTAAAAGCACATTCCACTAAAGAGAAATACCTGTAAACGAGCAAAAAGCATTTTACTGTTCAATAAATCGCTTCAAAGAGAACAGCAAATCTTCTTTATTTTCGATGTGACTCATATGTCCATCAGGAAAAATATCGACATCTACTTCAGCATTTTTCGTTTGATCCATAACATCGTCAAAATTTAATATAGGATCGTGTTTTCCAACAATGATGAGTTTTTTATACGGAGAAAAATGTAACAACACTTCGCGGTCTTCTCTAATTTTCATGCCTTCCAATGCCGCTACAATGCCCTGTAGCGAGGTAGTCAATGCTTCTTTTTTTGCTTCTTTCACTTGTTCCGAAAAGATTTTACGATTTTTCGGTCGAAATAAATTTGAAACAGCAATGCGAATAAACTGTTTATGATTGTGTTTCACAGCTTTGATAGCACGGTCGCGATTCGCTTTTCGTTCATCGCTATCTGCTCTCGAAGTTGAATTTACCAAGCACAATCCTTTTACATAATCAGGATACATTTCGGCGAAAGCCAATGCCACATATCCGCCCATCGAATGCCCGATGAGGTGCAATTTCCGCAAACGCAATTCTTTAATAACTGCGAAAACCGTTTCCGCCATTTCTTCCATCGTATGAATATATCCCAAACAAGGCGTTTTTCCATGACCGAGCAAGTCTATCGTAATGACTTTGTGTGTTTTAGAAAATACATCTACAAACGGTTGCCACATGGTACTCGTTTCTAAAAAGCCGTGCAAAAAAACAACGGCATTTCCTTCACCAGAAACCGAATAGGCAATTTCTATATTTTTATACGTCACAAACTGTTGCATGTCGCAAAAATATGTATCTTTCGTTAGCTATAAAATCATTCGCTAAAAATGTTATCATCAACGTTTCAAAAACTTTCCAACACTTCCGAAAAGAAGTTGCTATTTCTTGCGATTGCTTGTTTTTTATTGGCAGGAAGTTGTATGGTACACTTTGACGAATCGTTGAAAAGTGAAGTTTCACCATTAGGAATTATTTCGTTTGAATTGGCTAAAACGCTTGAAAACGCTACGCAAATCCTCAACACTTGGAACGCTACAGAAACAGCCATGCAAGCTGCCGAATGGAGTTTGTGGTTCGATTATGTCTTTATCATTACCTATGTATTGTTACTAACGCTGGTCATTCATCGCGTACGTCGCGTCATTTGGAAAGAAACTACAAGTTTGGGCTATCGTTTAGGAACGGTGTTGATTGGAACTGTTGTTTTTGCAGGCTTGTTAGATATGGTTGAAAATTTTGCCCTGCTACAACTATTTTATGGCGATTCGCAGACGTATTGGGCAACTTTGGCGTATGCTACGGCGATAGTAAAATTTATCAATATCATTCTCGGAATTCTCTATGTAGTCGTCAGTTTGCTGGTGGCAGGAATTAAAAAACTCTTATAAATGTCAAAAAATAAAGAACTCTTTGTGACGGCTTTTGCCTTATTTTCCATGTTTTTTGGTGCAGGAAACTTATTATTACCACCATTATTAGGATACCAAGCGGGCGACCAGTGGTTTTGGGTTGTTATTGGCTTTATGATTACGGCAGTTGTCATTCCGATTTTTGGAATTTTAGCGCATGCGCGATTGCAAGGTTCAATGTTTGACTTTGGAAAGAAAGTGTCACCGTTATTTAGTACCATATTTTGCATTGTCATTTACGTGATTGCCGTTGCCATTCCGTCACCGAGAACGGCGGCAGCAACGCATGAAATTTCCATATTTCCCAACTTTGGGACTAATGCACTAGTAACTAGTAGTATATACTTTTCGTTGGTGTTGCTCTTTGCGTTAAATCGTTCAAAAGTGCTCAACTTTATCGGAAAGTTTTTAACACCGTTAATTGTTTCCATCCTATTATTAATTATCGGAATCGGGTTGTTTATGCCACATGAAGCGGCGGCAGCTTCTAATTTTGACATTCCTTTGTTTAAAGGCTTGCTAGAAGGATATCAAACCTTTGATGCTATTGGCGCGGTGGTTATTGGCGGTGTGATTATCATTTCCTTGAATTTAAAAGGACTCAACTCGTTTGAAGAAAAGAAAACGCTCATTGCCAAATCGGGTTGGATAGCAGGTTTGGGATTATTTATCATGTATGCAGGCTTGATATTGCTCGGTTCGTATTTCAGTGGTGAAATAGATATTGACATGGCAGCTAGTAACGACATGAAACGTGCAACGTTGCTTCGCGGCATCAGCTTGGCAACTTTAGGGAACATCGGAACGGCTTTTTTAAGCGTATTAGTCGCGCTGGCATGTTTTACAACTGCTGTCGGAATCATCACAGGAACGGCAGATTATTTTAAAGAACTCTTTCATAATTCACAAAAAGCCTATGTCATTACTGCAATTATGGCAAGTATTTTGGGTGTTATTGTCGGACAACTAGATTTTTATTACATCGTCGTCATTGCCATTCCAGTACTTAGTTTCGTATATCCAATTACCATTGCAATGATTTTCTTAAATGTAGTACCACAAAAAATGGCAACACCATTGGTATTTAGAGCAGTGGTGGCAATTACCTTTATTTTCGGATTGTTTGATGCGATTTTCTTCTTCTATCCAGAAAATAGTTTTTTAAATAATTTTAGAGAAACCATTCCGTTGGGAACTTACGATTTTGGTTGGGTTTTACCAGCAGTTGTTACGTTTTTAGTGGTTGGATTGATGCCGAAGAAAACATGATTCGTCATGTTGACTTGATGTATTTTTTAAACTGACATAAGAGTCTAGACCGCTTCGCTTTTAGAATATAGACTTTCGGATTTTGTTGTTTTTTAAAGTAAAAATCTTACAATTTTTTTGTGTTTTCGGTTGTCATATCGAGCGCAGTCGAGATATTTTTAAAATTCACTTTTGAAACAAACTACAAACTCTAATGAATAAACTCATCATCGCTGGAAACGGATTCGATTTAGCACACGGATTGCCAACATCGTACAATCATTTTATGGATGCTTTTTGGGCTGACTTAGAGGTTGATTACCAGGATTGTTTGGTTGAAAAATTAGTTTATTTGAATAGAGATTATCTAGATTTTTTTCAAGAAGAAAAAATCAAAAACTTCAAAACTTTTAAGTCTAATATTAAGAGTTATTTACAAAAGAATTATAGTTTTTTTGAATATATTCTTGGAGAATATAGTTTTTCAAAAAGAGTTAATACATCAAATAATAAAGATGAAATTTTTTTGTTCAAATTTAAAAATCAGTTTTTTAAACAATTGAATCAAATCCAATCTATTCAAAATTGGGTAGATGTTGAAAATGAATATTATCAAGCATTAAAAACCATTTGTAAGGATACAAAATTAGAAGTTCGACAAAAAAGAAGAAATGTTGTAAAACTTCATGAGGAGTTTTATCAAGTAAAAGAGCTACTTGAGAGATATTTAAAAAATAATGTAAATAACATTTATGATTTCAATTTTCACAATTATGATTGGTTACGATTTTATAATTGTTTTAGGCCTATTTCTATGCTAGATGATAAGCATAACTTATTTAATGAGTTCTTATTTAAGGAAGATAGAGATAATGTTAAAAAAATTATAGAAGACGAAACAAAAAAATCTAAGTTTAGTAAAATGACTATGTCTTTAATCCTGAATTTTAATTATACACCAACACTGGCTTCCTACATATTAGCATCAGGTTTAATTAAAGACGTGGTTAAAAGCGGAAGAGTTCTTTTAAGTCATATACATGGTATTGTAAGTAACAATAACATTGTATTTGGCTTCGGAGACGAAATGGACGAAGATTACAAGCTTATTGAAGATATGGATGATAACGAATATTTAAGGTATTTTAAATCGTTTCAATATGTGTAAAACCTTAATTACAAAGACTTGTTGCGTTATATTGATTCTGAAAAGTTTCAAGTCATTATCATGGGACATTCGTGTGGTTTGTCGGATAGAGTGTTGCTAAATACTATTTTTGAGCATGAAAATTGTCGTTCTATCAAAGTATATTATTATAAAAATGGAGATTATGATAATTATACAGAAATCATTCAAAATATTTCCAGACATTTTAATGATAAACAATTGATGCGTACTAAAATCGTAGAGAAAACTTTATGCGAACCGATGCCGCAATTGCAATTGCCAAAGAAGAAATAGTTTTGTTGTATTAGGAAACTGTTGGTTTCTAAATGGATTCCTGCCTTCGCAGGAATGACAAAAAGGTTTTAAAAAAAAGTCAATTACTTCGGGGTAAGTGCACGAAGCATTCAGTAGAAACTATTAAAACATTTCGACGCAAGCGTCGGAGTAGCATAAATCTCGATTATCGAGTAAATTATTGCTATCTATTACGACCAAACTTCCAATCATCAAAAAAAACACCACAATGGCAGTACAAGATATTACTACGTATAGCTATCAAAATACATTTTCGTTAAGTGTTGTACAGTTTGAAAAAGCTTGTGTAGTAAATCAGCCCGAACAAGTGGATGCGTACACGATTTACTGGATTAAAGAAGGAAAAGGCACCTATTTTATCGATTTTGAAGAGTATACTTTTGATGGAACTATCATTTTCTTTTTGTCGCCAGGACAAGTGTTTACGGTAAGTTCGGAAGAAATTAAAGAAGCGTATAAACTTTCGTTTCAACGTGATTTTTACTGCATTCAAACACACGACCAAGAAATTTCCTGTAATGGTGTGTTGTTTAACAATCTGTACGATTCTCCGTATGTGATTCCAAAATCGAAAGATGTGCAACGCTTGCAATTTTTGTTGGAAGATTTAAGAGAAGAATTCAATAATGACAATTCTGGACAATACGATATGTTGCAGAGTTATTTAAAGCAGTTTATCATACATTCGGTGCGTTTAAAGAAAGACGATTTTGTTGTAAAAGAAGCTGTGGAAACCCAACTGTATAAAGATTTTAGTGTGTTGGTAGAGCAAAATTTTAGAAAAATGCACGCAGTTTCTGCGTATGCAGCACGTTTGGGGATTTCGCCAAAATCCATTAGCAAACACTTTCAAAAACTCGGAACGATGACGCCGAGTGATTTTATTAAAAATAGAATCATTTTAGAAGCCAAACGACAGTTGCTATATTCGGAGCAATCTGTCAAAGAAATTGCGTTCGACTTAGGCTTTAACGATCCAGCTTACTTTTCACGTTTCTTCACCAAAGCCATGCAAAAATCGCCACTTTCGTTTAAGGCGGAATTTAGGAAGTAGACTTCTTCGATTTGCTCAATTCAAGGTTTTGTTCTAGAATGTTAGACTTGCTATCACTGTTAGATTTTTAGATGCGCTGGCGCTTTTTAGAATGTTAGAAGTTTGATTTTTTCTTCGAATTAAATATGACTACAACTATAAACAGATTACTTCGCTTTCGCTCATAAAGACGAATCAAATATAAAACATTGGTACATTTTCAAATTTACACATTAAAATAGCCGTCACTTCGAGTGTTTTTCTGAAAGAAAAATGTATCGAGAAGTA
This sequence comes from Kordia sp. TARA_039_SRF, assembly GCA_006383075.2. Classification (GTDB taxonomy): domain Bacteria; phylum Bacteroidota; class Bacteroidia; order Flavobacteriales; family Flavobacteriaceae; genus Kordia. Next base: position 656,210 of record SMNH02000003.1, on the reverse strand, counting down.
CTTTGCAACTAGAAACAGTTTTGTTTAATCAAGCAGTTTTCGATACAAATTTAATAGCAAATGTACTTGAACTGACATTTGAAAATTCACAGAAAGTAAAGTGCATCCAAGCGTGAAGCGCATCTAAAAATCTAGGAGCAAAGCAATCTAGATTCTAAAAGCGCTAGCGCGTCTAAAAAACAACGTGAATCTAAAGCCAAAAGCGTGTCTAACAAGTCTAAAACATCTAGAAAATCCAAAAAGTCCAACCCTTAGGAACTTTTGTCCATTTTTCCAGCCATCTTTCCGCCGCATCTTTGTACTGTTCAAAATAAGTAACACTAAAAACAATATTATGAAACATACAAAAGAAACAGTTTGCCCAAATTGTTGGGGCTATCAACAATACGATGAACAACTTACCGAGAGTCAAATCTGCGGAAGCGAGCAATAACAATAAACAAAAATTAATAACAGATTAAAGATTCCTGCCTTCGCAGGAAGACACAAAAAACAAAAAATTAAAACAAAAAAATTATGAGTACACGAATTGAAACCCTAAACCCAGAAACAACTACAGGCGAAGCAAAAGAATTGTTTAACGCGGTTCAGAAAAAATTAGGATTTATTCCAAACTTGATTAAAGTATTTGGAAACTCTCCAGCGACTTTAAAAGCGTATTTAAGCTTAGGCGAATTGGCAGCTAGCGGAAATTTCAACAACAAATTTAGAGAGCAATTAGCCTTGGCGATTGCTGAAGAAAATAGCTGTGATTACTGTTTATCAGCGCACACTGCGATTGGAAAAATGAACGGTTTGACAGAAGAGCAAACGGAAGCTAGCAGACAAGGATTGGCAAACGACGCTAAAATTCAAGCAGGATTGCAATTCGCGCAAAGCGTTACAAAAAACAGAGGAAACGTAACGAGCGAAGAAATCAACGCAGTAAAAGTGGCAGGTTATAACGACGGTGATGTTTTGGAAATTGTATTGAATGTGGTTTCCAACACCTTAACCAATTACGTAAATCACATTGCAGAAACGGAAATTGACTTTCCAGTAGTAGCTACAGGAAAATTTGCCGTAACACAGTAACAATCACGCGCACATGAAGCGAAGTTGACATGTGCGCTTTCAATTTATATACACAAACTTTTAAAAACACAAAACAATGAAAAAAATTATCGCAATTTTAGTGCTGTTTGTTGGGTTTTCCATCACGGCGCAAGCGCAACACAACATGATGAAGAAAGAAACCATGATGAAAAATGACGTCAAAACGGTTTCTTTAGAACAAACCAAAGGAGAATTCACTCAGAAATCGTTGACACTTTCAGAAGGAACATACATTTTCGAAATTGCCAATAGCAATGTTGGACACGATGTCGGATTTGTATTAGCACCAAAGGGAAAAACAGACGCTGCGCATCATATTAAAAGTGCGTATGTAACGGAAGTTGTTAAAAATAACACGACAGGACATTCAAACAAAGTGAAGTTAGCCAAAGGCGAATATGTATATTTTTGCCCGCTCAACCCAACACCTCAATATACCTTAACAGTAAAGTAGGTATTAATTGTTTTTTTCATGATTACCAATAGAAAAGCACGCGTATTCAGCGTGCTTTTTGGGTTTGTATTTTGATTGATTTTTGGTATTGTAGAGATTAAAAACACTAATCCCTTAACTATTCATCAACTCCTCAATTTCATCTGCTTCAATTGGAATATTGCGCATCAGGTTAAATGGTTCGCCCGTTTCTTGTACCATAACATCGTCTTCCAAACGAATTCCGAAACCTTCATCTGGCAAGTAAATTCCAGGTTCTACGGTGAACACCATATTTGCCGTCATTGGTTCGGTTAAAATTCCGTAATCGTGCGTATCAAGTCCAATATGGTGTGACGTTCCGTGCATAAAATATTTTTTATACGCTGGCCAATCTGGGTCTTCGTTTTGTACATCGGCTTTGTCAAGCAATCCCAAACCTAACAATTCAGAAGTCATTAATTTTCCAACTTCAACATGATATTCTGCCCAAAGCGTTCCTGGAACCAGCATTTTTGTCGCCTCTTTTTTAACACGATTCACCGCATTATAAACGTCTTTTTGGCGTTTTGTAAATCTTCCCGAAACAGGAATCGTACGTGACAAATCGCTTGCGTAATTGGCGTACTCTGCACCAAAATCCATCAAAATCAATTCGCCATCCTTACATTGTTGATTGTTCTCTACATAGTGCAATACATTTGCGTTATTCCCAGAAGCTACAATAGGCGTGTACGCGAACTTTTTAGAACGATTTCGCAAAAACTCGTGCATTAATTCAGCTTCAATCTCAAACTCCCAAACGCCTGGTTTTACAAAATTGAGCAATCTACGGAAGCCTTTTTCCGTAATATCGCAGGCCTTTTGCATCAAATCGAGTTCGATAGGATCTTTCACTGAGCGCAAACGCTGTAAAATCGGATTGCTTTTCGCAACACTGTGTGCAGGATATTTGTCTTTTAACCATTTCGTAAAACGGTCTTCGCGTGTTTCTGTTTCTACATTTGCGCGGTAATGTTCGTTGGTGTTGATATAGACTGTATCGCATTGCGTCATGATTTCGAACATGATTTTTTCCAAATCTTGCAACCAATACACGGTTTTAATTCCCGAAGTCGCCAACGCTGCTTCTTTCGTTAATTTTTCGCCTTCCCAAACGGCAATATGCTCGTTGGTTTCCTTTAAAAATAAAATCTCACGATGTTTCTCTTTAGGCGCATCAGGAAACAATACCAAAATACTTTCCTCTTGATCCACACCACTTAGATAGAAAATATCGCGATGTTGCTCAAACGGCATTGTGCTATCAGCACTAATCGGATAAATATCGTTTGAATTAAATACTGCCAGACTACTCGGTTTCATCTGCGCCATAAAGTTTTTTCTATTCTTAATAAATAAGTTGCGGTCTATAGGATGATATTTCATTGTGTAATTTTTTAATGGATTTCCTCAAAAATAATCATTCCAAAAAGGAAAACAGTAGCCAAATGGCGGAATTTTTTAATGAAACAATTGGTCAATGTACCAATATACCAATGTAGTTATATAAAAATAGACTAAAACCCAACACCTGCTACACTGAGCCTGTCGAAGTAAACACCTAAACAACATTCTTCCGAATCCGACTCATGTGTCTTGACGAAATTCCTAAAAAAGATGCCAAATAATGCAATGGTACTTCTTTCAATAATTTAGGTTCGTTAGCGAGGAGTTTTTTATAGCGTTCTTCAGGCGTTAAGGTCAACAAATCGATGCGGTAATCGTCAATTCGGTAGATTTGATGTTCGATTAAATTATAATAAAACTGATGGAAAGCAGCGTTATTTTGTACTAGTTTTTGAAAATTATGGAGGTCAATCACAAACAAATCACATTCACTAATGGCTTTGATATTTTTTCGTGATGGAATTTGATGGGTAAAACTTTTTAAAGCCGCTGTGGCGGAATTTTTCAATGCGAGATAGGTTGTTTTCTCTTCGCCGTCAATCGTGATATGATGCTGTAAAATACCACTTTCTATAAAGCAAAAATACGGACAAATGCTTCCTTCTTCCACCAAAAATGTGTTCTTCTTCAACGGTAAATGCTGAAACGCTTCCACAATCGTGGAAATTTGGTCGTGCAAAGAATCATCTGTGATAAATCTTTGTAAATACGCTTCTAAATTCTTGGTGCTTACACTCATAAAACAAGGAAATAAAAATACACTTTTTTTGTTTTTTACTGAAAGATTCCAAATTGAAAGTTACAAAGAGTGAAAAATTAACAACTCTTGTTAAAAAAAGCCTTAAAATTTTGATGAGTTTGCAACATTGCGTAATTTTCAAAAACTAAATCAAACCATCCATGAAACCTAAAATTTCACTCTTTTTACTTACGTTTCTTATTGTTCAATTCAGCATTGCACAAAGCAATCCGACTTCAGCACAAAAAGTGCAAGATGCATTGAAAGAAAAAGCGAAACTTACCCAAAATTCAACTGTAAAAAATATTGAATTCACGAACATCGGTCCAACCATCATGAGCGGACGTGTGGTGGATTTGGACGTAAATCCAAACAATACAACCGAATTCTACGTGGCGTATGCTTCTGGCGGATTATGGTATACCAACAACAACGGAACTACGTTTGAACCAGTATTGGACAATTCACCAACACAAAACATTGGCGATATTGCAGTTGACTGGAACTCAAAAACCTTGTGGGTTGGCACAGGAGAAAACAATTCTTCACGTTCGTCGTATGCGGGAATCGGAATTTTAAAAAGTACCGATGGCGGTAAAAATTGGCAAAACATGGGATTGCTCGATTCGCATCATATTAGTAGAATCATCATCAATCCGAACAATGCAGATGAGGTTGTCGTGGCTGCGCTGGGACACTTATATTCGCCAAATGCAGAACGTGGAATTTTTAAAACAATGGATGGCGGAAAAACATGGAATAAAACCTTATTTATCAATAACGACACAGGAATTATAGACTTGGCGTTTTCACCAAACAATTTCAACGTGCAATATGCTTCTTCATGGGAACGTGACCGTAAAGCGTGGAATTTTGTTGGGAATGGTGTCAACTCAGCGATTTACAAAAGTACAGACGCAGGAAACACGTGGAAAAAAGTAAGTGAAAAATCAGGCTTTCCAGAAGGTGACGGCGTTGGTCGCATCGGATTGGCAGTGTACGATGACGAAACGGTATATGCATTTCACGATAGTCAATTTAGACGTGAAAAGAAAGCTGAAAAGAAAAGTGATTCTAAAGCATTGACCAAAGACGATTTTAAAACCATGTCGACGGCAACATTTTTAAACTTAGGCGATAAAGAACTCAATACCTACTTAAAAACAAATGGTTTTCAAGAAAAATACAGAGCTGAAAATGTAAAACAGCTCGTACGAACAGGAACTATCAAACCAGAAGATTTGGCAAAATACTTAGAAAATGCCAATTCCTTATTGTTTGATACACCTGTGGTTGGAGCGCAAGTTTTTAAAACGACCAACGGCGGAAAATCGTGGAAAAAAACACATGACGATTACTTGGATGATTTGGTATATTCGTATGGTTATTACTTCGGAATGATTCGCGTAAGCCCAAAAAATCCAAATCAAATTTATATTGCAGGTGTGCCAATTTTGCGCTCGCAAGATGGTGGACAAACGTTTGAATCTATCAACGGAGAAAATGTACACGTAGATCATCACGCACTTTGGGTAAATCCGAAAAATCCAAATCATTTAATCAACGGAAATGATGGTGGTGTAAATATTTCATATGACAATGGCAATAATTGGATAAAATGCAATACACCAGCGGTTGGACAATTCTACGCAATTTATGCAGATGAGCAAACGCCTTACAAAGTCTATGGCGGATTGCAAGATAACGGTGTTTGGGTTGGACCAAATAGTTACAAAGCCTCTGTAAAGTGGCATGAAGAAGGACAATATCCGTACGAGCGTTTGATGGGCGGTGACGGAATGCAAATTCAAGTTGACAAACGAAATCCGAATATCGTATACACAGGTTATCAGTTTGGAAATTACTTCCGAATCAATCGTGAAACAGGCAGACGTCAATACATTCAACCAAAACACGAGTTGGGCGAATCGCCATACCGATTTAACTGGCAAACGCCAATTCATCTCTCGGTTCACAATCAAGATATTTTATATTTAGGAGGAAACAAATTGCACAGATCATTAAACCAAGGTGATGAATGGGAAGCGATTTCAGGCGATTTAACCAAAGGTGGCAAAAAAGGAAATGTAGCGTATGGAACGCTGACAAGTGTTTCTGAATCGCCATTTCAATTCGGATTAGTCTATGTTGGAAGCGACGACGGATTGGTACATGTAACCAAAAACGGTGGTGGCAATTGGCAGAAAGTTTCTAACAGCTTTCCACAAGATTTATGGGTATCACGCGTGATTGCTTCATCCCATAAAAAAGAACGTGTATATGTGACATTAAACGGCTATCGTTGGGATGATTTTAATGCGTATGTTTATATGTCTGACGATTACGGACGAACTTGGAAAAGTATTGCGAGTGGAATTCCTGCTTCGCCAGTAAACGTCATTAAAGAAGATCCAGAAAACGAAAATGTATTATATGTCGGAACAGATAATGGCGCGTATGCTTCGTTAGATATGGGCAATACTTGGCAGCCATTCCACAACGGATTGCCAAATGTAGCGGTTCACGATATTGTGGTGCAAAAACAAGCCAAAGACTTATTATTAGGAACGCACGGGCGCTCTATTTACAAAGCAAATATTGCGGTATTACAACAAGTGGATGGAGCAATAGCAAGTAAACCTGTGCACGTTTTTAAAACGGAAAGTATCAAAGCGCGTTCATCGTGGGGAAGTACGTGGAGTAAATGGTTGGATGCTAATGTTCCTTCAAAAGAAATCTATTTCCATACCAAAAACCCAAGCGATGTTACGATAAAAGTCATTGCTGAAAATGGTGTTGTTTTGAATGAACAAACCATGAAAGCGGATGCAGGTTTCAATACATGTAATTACGACTTGAGCATCACTGAAAAAGCACGTAAAAAATACTTAAAAAAAGACGAAAAAGCATCTATTCCTAAAAAGAAAAACGGTGCCTACTATTTGCCAAAAGGAACCTATAGCATTGAAGTTTCAGGAAACGGCGGAAAAGATGCTACAGAGTTGGTGATTGAGTAGCTTTTTTAAGTTTAAGAGTTTATAAGTTTAGCAGTTTATGAGTATTGTTAAATGTACTCCAACAGACATTCCAAGCGCACTTGAATAGAAATATTTTTACTCAAGTGCGCTTATTTTGTGCTCTTGAGTAAAAATATTTCTGCTCAAGAGTAGTGTGAAAGTGTAACAAACGTCAAGTCTTGTGCTCTTTGGGATATATTCATTTCAATTTATTAGCATGAAAACCAAACTACTCTTTATTCTATTCATTACCTTTTTTGCAACTTCTTGTATTTCTGTTCGAACCAAATCGGAACGAACCATTGTCAAAAAAGAAGCCTATGTTCCTGTTGATAAGCAATTATACGAGACCATTCTCGATTTAGATAAACGCTTCTTTGACGCCTATAATACTTGCGATTTAGAAACGCAACGTCAACTCATTTCTGAAAATGTGGAATTTTTCCATGACAAAGGCGGATTGGCAACTTCCAAATCACAAATCATAGAAGCTATAAAGAATAATATCTGTGGAAAAGTGACTCGAACACTTGTAAAAGGAAGTGTAGAAGTTTATCCAATTCAAGGTTACGGCGCCGTACAAATAGGTGAACACAAATTCTTCAACAATCAAGAGCCTGACGCCAAATCCATTCCGAGTAAATTCATTACTATCTGGAAAAACGACAATGGAACTTGGAAAATGACGCGTATCATCAGTACGCATAAGAGTTAGGTTGTTAGGTGTTAGGTTTTGGATGTTTGGTCGCTTTGCTTAAGATTTTTAGACTTAAATTTACTTTTAGCAAATTCTTTTAGATTGCTTTGCTTTTAGATAAATTAGACTTTTTTGAAACGTCTTTACGAGGAAGTATGACGAAGTAATCTGTCAGTTTTAGTATTCAATGCTGCTTTAACAATCATTTCAATCTATGAATTAGATATTAAAAGCGGTTGGGCAAACACAAAAAGCAATTCCTTATTCTCTATTTGCAGTAAAACATAGCATAAAAGTGGTTGTATAACCGCTTCGAAGCGGTTCCGAACCTATTATTTGAGGTTCTACAACCGCTTTTACCCCTAAAATAACCCCTTCGAACAGGTTCTTTAGGGGGTAAAACCCCTTACAGAACCCCAAAAATACGATAAACAACCGCAAAAAGATGGTAAAGAACCTCAAAAATGGATTGGTGGTTAAATAGATATGAGAATTGAGTACTGAGTATTGAGATTTTTCAATGCATTAAAAAACGAAAGCAGCGTCAAGCTGAACTTTTACATTGAGTGCAACTGAAGTGTGATTCAGCTTCTCATAAGTAGCTATATTTTTCTTACGGAAAACCTCATTGTGTAGTTGTCGTCTTTATCTTAACTTTAGGGTTGTAGAAAATGACTTTAAAATATGAACGAATTCGGAGAATCAATACTTGAAAATTTAATTTTACCTATTGTAAAAGATATAGCCTTACCTAAAATACAGTCAATCTTCAAAAAATTTCAAATAAAAAGCATTAGTCAAGAAAGTGTTGAAATCCAACTACGTGATTATTTAGAAAGACGTTATACTAAATTCATAACAATTGATACGTTAGCTTTCCCTAACATGCAAACAAAACTGGAAACATTATATCAACCCTTAACTATAAGTTCTTGGGTAGGAACTATAGAAGAAAATTTAAAGGTTGAAATAGACCATTATCCAGAAGATTTACTTCCAATGTACAAAAAGGTTATGATAGAAGATACTGCAGGAATGGGAAAATCTACAATTACTAAAAAACTGTTTCAATCTATTATTAAACAAAAAGCGGGAATTCCTGTACTAATTGAATTAAGTCAAATAAAAAAAAGGAATAGTATTTTAAAAGAAATACAAAATCAAATGTCTCAGATTGGTAAAAAAATCAATCAAAATATTATCTTAAAGTTAATCAATGAAGGCAATTTTATATTCCTATTTGATGGGTACGATGAAATAGCTTTAGTTGACCGAGAATTTACTATTCGAGAATTACATCGGTTTATTGAAAAAGCAGGGAGTAATTATTTTTTAATTACTTCACGACCTGAAGATTCATTAGCCTCTTTAGGTGACTTCCAGAAATTTCATATAGAACCATTAGAAAAAGAAGAGGCTTATAAACTATTAACGAAGTACGATACTTACGGACATAACAAGATAGCAGATAGTTTGATTGAAAAATTAGAAGAAAGTGATGAAACTCTAAAGGAATATTTAAGCAATCCTTTTTTGGTTTCTCTATTATATAAATCTTATGAATATAAAAAAGATATTCCTGTAAAGAAAAGCCAGTTCTATCAAAAAGTTTATGATGCATTATTTGAAGCACACGATCTTGCTAAAGAAGGTTATCTGAAACGAGAGAAATATAGCCAACTGCATATTGATGATTTTGAGCGTGTGCTGAGATATTTAGGGTTCTTCACTTCAAAAGCCAATAAAGTTGAATATGATAAAAACAGTATTATATCATTTATTGAAAAGTGCAAAAGACAAACAGAAGATTTAAAATTTAAAACTAGTGACTATTTAAAAGATCTACTTAATACAGTTCCATTATTTAAAAAAGAAGGAAATAATTATAAATGGGCGCATAAGTCTTTACAGGATTATTTTGCTGCTAAGTTTATTTGGATGGATGCAAAAGAAAGTAGAGTAGATATTCTAAAGAAGATATATTTAGATGAAGAGAATCAACGCTTTTATAATGTCCTTATCTTATACTATGAATTGGATCCAAAAGGTTTTGAACATACCATATTAAAATGGTTATTGATTGATTTTAAAGAATTTAGGGTAAAGAGTTATAATGCTTTTCAATTAGAAGATAAGTATATTGTTGATAGAATAGAAAACGTATTTACAAAAAAAAGTACAGTAATAATTTTAGCAAAAGAGATTGATTATGAGAGAAATGCTTCAGTTGTTTACAATGAATATTTAGTAAAAGCTAAAATTAAAGGATTGTTAAGTTTAGATCAATCCGCGAAACTAGAAATCCTTAAGAATCCCAATAGATATGTCTTTATAGCTTCCACACACTATCAAAATTTAGCATTGATTAAAAAATTAATTAGTGCAATTTATCCTGATTTAATAAAAAAGTATTCTCGTTTTGACACATACATTGATATGCCTTTCAAAATAGATGAAGGTAATATATATATGCTAGATGATAGTGAATCTAATATCTTGAATTTAAAAGATAATTTTAAATTTGTAAATCAAATTATGGGTAACTCTCATATGAATAATAATTTAGACTATAATGCTTGCATGTACAAGCTCAGAGAACTCAAAAAAAACAACCCCGAAAAAGAAAAAAACGAATTATTAGATTGGTAGTTTAAGTAGATATGAGAATTGAGTACTGAGTATTGAGATTTTTTGAAACGTCTTTACGAGGAAGTATGACGAAGTAATCTGTCAGTTTCGTTGCTCAATGCTGCTTTGATACAAAAAGATTGCCACGTTGCTACGCTTCTCGCAAGGACGTATCATAAAAATCTAAAGCGTAAGCGTTTCTAACAAGTCTAACAGATTCCTGCCTACGCAGGAACAGGTCTAATAGCGAAAGCGAATCTAAGAGCCTATATGCAACAACGCATCTCCCAAATTCACCACTGCCTGATTGTTAATACAAAATACAAAACCATCATACGGCGCTTTGATGGCTTCACAATAATTGGCAAAGGTATCCGTGATATATCCTAAAATGTCATCTTTTTGAATAGAGCTTCCGTTCAAAACTTGTGGAACAAACATACCAGCCGTCGGCGCGCGAAGCCATTTACGCTCGGTAAGTAGGGTGGAAGCTTCCCGTTCAATCAACATTGGGTCTATGTTGTCAATCATGTTTTGGTGTTTCATGATGTTTAAAATGCCTTGTATGCCTTCTTTAATCGCATATTCGTCAAAACGCATACTTTCACCACCTTCATACACAATGATGGGAATATTTTTATCATACGCCGTTTTTCTGAACGATTTCTCAATCAAAGATGTAGAAAAATAAAAAGGCGCATTAAAAACCTTCGCGAGCATTTCACTATCCGCCATGTCTTGTGTAAAACGTACTTGCGGATGATTGTTGCGTTGCGCGCCACCTGTATGCAAATCGATGCCAAAATCAGCTTGTGGCAATACTTCGTTGGTTACTTGATAGGCAATTCGTGAAGCTAGCGAACCTTTTTTAAAGCCAGGAAAACTACGATTCACATCTTTTCCGTCAGGTACTTGTCGCGAAAAATGTATAAATCCGAAAATATTCAGTAATGGCAACACAATCACTGCGCCGCGTTTCACTTCAAATAGTTTCTCAAACAGCATTCTACGGATAATTTCCACACCGTTAATCTCATCGCCGTGCAAACCACCTTGCACCAACATTGTAGGTCCTGCTTCTTTAGCGTTGTACACATATACGGGAATATCAATCAGCGTTCCTGTCGGCAAGCGGTCAATTGGAATTTGAATCCACTTTGCTTCGCCAGGCGCTACTTTTTCTCCGTAAATTGTAATGGTTTTATTTTCCGAATTTCCGAGCATTTTTCTCTAAATATTTAATAATTTCACTCGCCACATTCACTTTGGTATGCGCTTCAATACCTTCCAAACCTGCGGAAGAATTGGCTTCAATCACTAACGGACCGCGTTTGGAGCGAATAATATCCACGCCACACACTGGCAAGCCTAACACTTTGGCGGTATGAATCGCTATCTTTTTCTCGTACTGTGTCAGTTCAACAGATTCCATTGTACCGCCGCGATGTACGTTGCTTCTAAAATCTTCTTCGCCGCTGCTACGCATCATAGCAGCTACAATTTTATTTCCTACAATATACACGCGAATATCTTGTCCGTTGGCTTCTTCAATAAATTCTTGCATGATAATATTCACATTCATATTATACAGCGATTCAATAATCGACTTTGCTGATTTCTTGCTATCGGCAATCATCACGCCTAATCCTTGTGTGCCTTCTTGCAATTTGATAATAATTGGCGCGCCGCCGAGCAACTCTATATGTTCTTTGATATTGGAAGTATCTTTCGCAAACAGTGTTTTTGGAATGGGAATGCGTTTTCTAGCTAAAATTTGCATCGTGCGCAATTTATTTCTAGAACGAATAATACCTAGCGATTTTGCTGTGGTAAAAGCTCCGTTCATCTCAAACTGCTTTACAATCGCAGCGCCATGTCGTGTTACCGAAGTACCAATTCGCGGAATAATAGCATGTACGCCGTGTGTGATATTTTCGGCACCGAGATAAATTTGAGGTTTCGTGTCTTCACCCAGCACAACGGCACATTTCGTATGATCAATTACACGCACATTATGTCCTTTTTTGGCAGCTTCATGATACAATCTATTCGTAGAATAAATTCGGGAACTAATGGAGAGAATATAAATATTCATTATAGCGGAAATCAAGTAAGATGTTCTAAAAATAAGTAAACTTTCTTAGTTTAAAAGATTTGCTATTGAAAAAAGATTAAATAATTGAAATATAGGCGTTTTTTACTTGAAAAGAAGGTTGTGTTTTTTATCTTTAATTGGTGGAATCAATACTAAAAAGTCACACGTTATCGTTAGATATGTGTGAATAGTTCTTGTAAAAACCAATACGCTACCAAATGAAAAAAATAATTCCAATCGCAGTGATGATAAGTATGTTTCTTTTCTCCTGCGCTTCTTCTGATGACTGTTGTGCTCCTGTAGAAGAGTCAGCCAATTTGATTATAAAATTTAAGTTTGATGCCACACAAGAGCGATTAGACAACTTAGGACAACCTGCCACAATTCCCGCAGGCAACGCGGCACAATCGCCCGTTTTTAGTAGAATGAGTGCCAATTATATAGAATTCGCACCAAATGCAACAACACTTTTAGGCGAAGGTGAAATCATTTACAGCGGAGCAGAAACCACACAAGGAGGCGATGTAGCGATTGACTTTCAAGCGGCGCAATTTGCTGGAAATGATGAAGTATTTATAACCATGCCTCTCAATCAAATAGCCGCAGGAACATACAATTGGGTTCGTGTGTCGTTGGCATATCAAGAAGGAAGTATTCAATTATTGCAAAATGGTAATGACATTACAGGAACTTTGGCAAGTTTTGTCGGCTACAATAGCTACATCACCAATTTTGATGTGAATGGTAGTACGTTTACTATCAACCAAAACAAACTACAAGGATTTTGGGCATTTGAAGCCTTAGGATTTACCACACAAGGACAAGCACCTGCAGGAGCAACTACAGTACCGAATCCGTTGTTTGACTCGTCTCCAGTACCGCAAGGTTCATGTGTAGTTACGGGACAATTTGCCAACGTGCTTACCATTTCTGGAAGTGAAACCGAAGATGTTGAAGTCACGCTTTCCTTTTCTGTAAACAACAGTTTTGAGTGGACAGAAATCAACGCAGATGGCAAATACGAGCCTGTCATTGGCGAGCAACCTGTCGATATGGGGCTTAGAGGTTTGGTTCCAAGCTTTTCTAACTAGATTAATTCTACTATCAAACTAGGTTTTCTTTTCCGCAGTGTAGCAAGGATTTGTCGTTTCCATTTTCAAACTATTGTAGAATGTTAGTCTATTGATTTTGAAACTGAAAATAGAGCATGACTAACTAAAATTCAGAAAGAATCATTGCGGTTTTGGTTTTTTTTCTAAAAGAAAAACCAAAAACACCTCTGGAAAAGTGCCTTTTCTTTTGTTGAAGCCTGTGCTGAACTTGATTCAATATTCTTTGGGCAAGCAAAGAATAAGAAAATTATAAGCTGAAATTTAGTTGTTTACATGATTTTAAATGATAAGTTAAGATGCTCATTAGAATAAAATTTTTGTGAACTCATTTTAATTAAATTCATTCTAAATAGACTTCAAAATAAGGGTGAAAATTTGTAGACGTTCCGCATGAGCCGTATATTTGTAGAACAAATAATTAATCACAATTATAATGAGCGGAATTTTAAATTCTTCAATAGGAAGAAAGTTTGCGATGGCACTTTCAGCACTCTTCCTAATGGTATTTCTTCTACAGCACTTTGCAATTAATATTCTTTCTGTATTTAGTGAAAACGCTTTTAACGAAGCATCACATTTTATGGGAACATTTTGGGCGGTACAATTTATATTGCAGCCTATATTAATTCTCGGAATCATTTTTCACTTTACGATGGGTATTATTCTTGAGATACAGAACCGCAAAGCACGTAAAGTAAGTTATGCTAAGAATAATGGAAGTGCAAATTCATCTTGGATGAGTAGAAACATGATTTGGACTGGTCTTATTATAGAAGGCTTCCTTGTTGTACACATGGCAAATATTTGGTGGCATGAAATGATGGTAAAATACATCGACCCACAACCTGTTGATGCAACACGTTATTATGAAGAACTTGTAGAACATTTTCAAAGTCCTGTAATCGTTGGAATTTATGTAGTAGCTTTTGTTTTCCTAGCATTGCATTTAATGCATGGATTCAATTCGGCGTTCCAATCTATTGGAGCTAACAATAAATATACAAAAGCGTTGAAAGGTATAAGTAAAGTATATTCTATCGGAATTCCGGCAGGATTTGTATTCATCGCTTTATATCATCACTTCGCTCACTAAAAACTTATCAAGAACTATGGCTTTAGATTCAAAAATACCTCAAGGACCACTGGCAGATAAGTGGACGAGACACAAAAATGAAATTAATCTTGTAAACCCAGCAAACAAACGTTTAATCGATGTTATTGTGGTGGGAACAGGACTCGCAGGAGGTTCTGCGGCAGCAACCTTAGCGGAATTAGGATATAATGTTAAAGCATTTTGCTTTCAAGATTCTCCACGTCGTGCGCACTCTATTGCAGCACAAGGAGGAATCAACGCCGCAAAAAACTATCAAGGTGATGGTGACTCTACGTACCGATTGTTCTACGATACGGTAAAAGGAGGCGATTATCGTTCGCGTGAAGCGAATGTGTATCGTTTGGCAGAAGTATCAGCAAATATTATTGACCAGTGTGTGGCACAAGGAGTTCCTTTTGCTCGTGATTACGGTGGATTGTTAGACAACCGCTCGTTTGGTGGTGTGTTGGTATCTCGTACCTTTTATGCAAAAGGACAAACAGGGCAGCAATTACTATTAGGTGCGTATTCTGCGATGAACCGTCAGATTGGTCGTGGAAAAATTAAAATGTATAACCGCCACGAAATGTTAGATGTTGTTGTGGTTGATGGAAAAGCAAGAGGAATCATTACGCGTAACTTGGTTACTGGAGAAATAGAGCGTCATTCAGCGCACGCAGTTGTATTAGGAACTGGTGGATATGGAAACGTATTCTTCCTTTCTACCAATGCGATGGGAAGTAACGTGACGGCTGCTTGGAAAGCGCACAAACGCGGTGCATATTTTGCAAATCCTTGTTACACGCAAATTCACCCAACTTGTATTCCAGTTTCGGGAGATCATCAATCGAAATTGACGTTGATGTCAGAATCGTTACGTAATGATGGTCGTATTTGGGTTCCAAAACACAAAAAAGATGTAGAGGCAATTCGTAATAAAACGTTGAAGCCTACTGATATTAAAGAAGAGGATAGAGACTATTACTTAGAACGTCGTTATCCAGCCTTTGGTAACTTGGTGCCGCGCGATGTAGCATCGCGTGCCGCAAAAGAGCGTTGTGATGCAGGCTACGGAGTAAATGCTACAGGCGAAGCGGTATATTTAGATTTTGCTTCTGCCATTGAGCGTTACGGAAAAGAGCAAGCACATGTAAAAGGATTGAACGAAAACGATGCGGCTTTAGTGAAAAAGCTTGGGCAAGAAGTTGTCAAAACGAAATACGGAAACTTATTCCAAATGTATGAAAAAATCGTTGACGAGAATCCATACGAAACACCAATGATGATTTATCCAGCAGTACACTACACGATGGGTGGAATTTGGGTTGATTACAACTTGCAGACAACCGTTCCTGGATTGTATGCTATCGGAGAAGCAAACTTCTCTGACCACGGAGCTAACCGTTTAGGAGCTTCTGCTTTAATGCAAGGTTTGGCAGATGGATATTTCGTGTTACCATACACAATTGGTGATTACTTAGCAAATGATATTCGTACAGGACCAATTCCGACAGATACCAAAGAATTTGAAGAAGCGGAAAACAAAGTACGTTCAGAAATAGAGCACTTTATCAATAATAACGGTACAAAGCCAGTTGATTATTTCCATAAGAAATTAGGTAAAATTATGTGGAATAAATGTGGAATGGCGCGTAACGAAAAAGATTTGAAAGCGGCTATTGAAGAAATTTCACAATTGCGTGAAGAATTCTGGAAAGATGTTCGTGTGCCAGGTGATGCTGACGAATTTAATGAAGAATTGGCAAAAGCAGGTCGTGTAGCAGACTTCTTAGAATTAGGAGAATTATTCGCAAAAGATGCCTTAATACGAGAAGAATCTGCTGGTGGACACTTTAGAGAGGAATACCAAACGGATGAAGGTGAAGCCATGCGTCGTAAAGAATTCCAATTTGTTTCTGCTTGGGAATACAAAGGAGAACCAAAAGATGCGGTATTGCACAAAGAAGACTTGCAATACGAAAACATAGAAGTAAAAGAGAGAAGTTATAAATAGATCGAAGTATTGAGATATGAGATGTTAGAAATAACTGCTCAATACTCAATACTCAATACTAAAATCTAAAAAATATGAACCTTACATTAAAAATATGGCGTCAAAAAAACGCCAACGCAAAGGGGAAAATGGTTGATTACCAAATCAGCAATGTATCTCCAGATATGTCTTTCCTTGAAATGTTAGATGTATTAAATACAGAATTAATTGAAAAAGGAGAAGAGCCAGTTTCTTTCGACCATGATTGTCGTGAAGGAATCTGTGGTTCTTGTTCGTTATATATCAACGGAGAAGCACACGGACCAGATCGTTTGGTAACGACATGTCAGTTGCACATGCGTAAGTTTAAAGATGGCGATACCATTTACATTGAGCCATGGAGAGCAAAAGCATTCCCTGTAATTAAAGATTTAATTGTAGATAGAAGCGCTTTTGACCGTGTACAACATGCTGGTGGATTTATTTCGGTAAATACTTCCGGAAATACACAAGATGCAAACGCAATTCCGATTGAAAAAGCCAATGCTGATAAAGCGTTTGATGCTGCTACCTGTATCGGTTGTGGAGCTTGTGTAGCAAGTTGTAAAAACTCTAGTGCAATGCTGTTTGTTTCGGCGAAAGTATCACAATTTGCATTGTTGCCACAAGGACAAGTAGAAGCGACAGACCGTGTAATGAACATGGTAAATCAAATGGATGCGGAAGGTTTTGGTAACTGTACCAATACGGGAGCTTGTGAAGTGGAATGTCCGAAAGGAATTTCGCTTGAAAATATTGCACGTATGAATCGTGAGTATTTAAAAGCATCTTTTAAAGGATAACATTCAAATACAAATTTTTATACAAATCCCGAGTTTCAACACTTGGGATTTTTTGTTTATATTCAGCATTCATAACAAAAATCGTCATGAAATTATCAAAGCTTTTCTTTGTCTGTTTATTAGTATTGATAAGTTGTAAAACGGACAAAAAACAAGATACGCAACACGAAGAATCCGCGTATGATTTTTCCAAAGGAAACCTAATTCATCACATTGCAGCGTTATCATCGAATGAATTTGAAGGACGAGAAACAGGAACCAAAGGAGCTAAAAAAGCCAAAGAATATATTGTCAACGCTTTTCAGCAATTAAATGTACAACCGCTTGGCGAATCATTTGTGCAAACTTTTCCAATGCCTGAAACCTCAAAAATAGCACAAGGCGAAAACATTCTAGGAGTCATCAAAGGAACGGTAGAAGCTGATACTTACATTGTAATTTCGGCACATTACGATCATCTTGGTATACGAAATGGTCAAATATATAATGGCGCTGATGATGATGCTTCTGGAATTAGTGCGTTGTTCGCTTTTGCGGAATATTTTCAAAAACATCCACCAAAACATTCTGTAATACTTGCAGCGTTTGATGCAGAAGAAAAAGGATTGGTTGGTTCGTATTATTTTGTGGATAATCCGATTATCAAAAAAGAGCAAATCAAGCTCAATATCAACATGGATATGATTAGCCGTAGCAAAAAGAAAGAACTATACGTTGTGGGTCCGCAACATTATCCAAGCTATAAATCATTGATTGAAGCGACTGAAAATCATGGAAATGTCACGCTAAAAATAGGCCATAAAGAATGGACAACTGCGAGCGATCATGCAGCATTTTACAAGGCAAACATTCCATTCATTTACTTTGGTGTGGAAGATCATAAAGATTATCACAAACCTACAGACGATTTTGAAAACATTCATTTGGACTTTTATCTAAATTCTATTCAAACCATTATCAATTTCTTTACAAAAGTTGACATGGGTACACTATAGTAATCACAACATAAAAATGATGAGCGAATATCTTTGTAAAAGGTGTTCGCTTTTTTTATGTAATCATCTAATTTTTAGTGTTTTTGAGAATGGGAAAGAACCGTTCGTACTGAAAAAATAGGGTTAAGAACATCATACGATACGTTCAGAACATTTGTAAAGATGAGGTGTCTTTTTCAAATTATATTTACAAAAATAACCTACTTCAAACACTCAAATCGAATGAAAAAACAACTACTTTGTGTTGTATGTGCATTCTGTACATACATGGTAACTGCCCAAGACGTATTTCCTGATACTTGGGAATTTAGAGGAATGCATTCCAATACTACAGGAACTGGCTTTACAGCACCTGGACCGAATCCTGCGGGATTGGATACAGCTGTATTACCAACCGCAAATGGAAGGCTAAGCTCACCTGTGTTGGTAGATTTAGATGGCGATAATGATTTAGACATGGTTTCAGGCTGTCAGTCTACTGATGGAAGATTATACTATTATGAAAATACAGGTTCTGCTACAGCACCAAACTGGGTGCAAACTGCGTTGCCAACAATAGACGCTATTAGCTATGCGCCAGGTTCTAATAACGAAACCAAATGTCAATTTGTAGACATCGATGACGATGGCGATTATGATTTATTTTTTGGCTCTCGATATGATGCTTCAAATTCAACTCTGGATGATATACGGTATTATGAGAATACAGGGACATCAACATCACCTAATTTTGTGCTAACAGCACTGCCTGGAACGGCTAACGAAAATGTGGCGGTATTTCCAAGTTTTGGATTTGTTGACCTAGACAATGATATGGATTTGGATATGGTCACAATGGGAAGCGATTCGTTAGCGTATTTTCAAAATGATGGAACGCGAACAGTGCCTAGTTTTACACGAAAATTTCATTTAGAAAATCCGTGGGACATGAATGCAGGCACGGGAATTACAGACCGAAATTGGCCACATACTGATGTATTAACAACCATCCCTAATTTTTACGATGTAGACCGCGATAATGATTTTGATATGATTTTTGCAACAGATGCTGGCGTTGTTCAATGGATAGAAAATATCGGAACTGTTGCTGCTCCAGATTTTGGAACGTATGCGTATCAAACATTAGCAGGAGATTTAGGCACTTTTGATTTTGGACAATTTGCAACCATTAGTTTCGGTGATGTTAACGGAGATGGTATATTAGATGCTGTAATGGGCGCATTCAATCCTGGGTATTTTGCATGGTTTGAAGGAGTTTTAAACAATCCATTGAGCATTGACGAAAAACCAACTGTTCGCGTACAGGTGAGTCCAAATCCTGCAAATGACATACTAAACATTCAATTTCTAAATAATCAAGTCAATAAAGTACACCTATCTATGTATAGTGTTACAGGGCAAATGGTATATGACACATATACACAAATTCAACACGATAGTGCTGTACAAGTTGACGTCTCTAAGCTCAATGCTGGATTGTATTTTCTCAAAATAATACGAGAAAATAATGAAACTATCATTAAAAAAATTACAGTACAGTAATACATATATAATGGTATTTTTATGAACGGAGAGAGATTTGCTGAAAAAGCAAGTCTCTCTTCATATAAAAAACAAATAGTACTTTTGTTAAAACCTCACCAATCATGAGTCGACTTTTACTATCCATACAGCGTGCGAATGCATACGTATTATTAGCAGTTTTAATGACTGCTTTTTGTGTTTCTGCACAACAGCAACAACATTCGCAACAACAATTTGATAGTATTTCAAAAGTAATAGCCAACACAAACAACCGTGATAGTGTTGTTAGCTTATTACAGCTTCAAAAAGAGCTAGCGGAAACATCAAATAATACCACACAGTTAATTTCGGTATTATTAAAACTAGCGGAGACTACAGATCGTGGTGGCGAGAAAAGTTTAGCACTTTTAAAAAGAGCACATTCATTGGCAACTGAAGTTAAAGATACAGCAGCTATCATTGAAACTTCTGTAAAGCTAGCGAAAGTATATCAGGTAAAAACCGAATATAAAACAGCATTTGAATATATCAATGCTTCCATACAATTATCAGAAGCAACCAACAATAAAAAAGCTACAATTCAAGGATATTCTGTAAGAGCCAATATTTACAACAATATTTCACAAATACAAGAAGCCATTACAGATTTGAATACGGCTAAAAAAATTGCTTTACAACTTCCCAACAATGCCAATATATTACTTCCGATACTAAAAACACAAAGCTACATTTACTACTCTAATGATCAATTTGCAGAAGGTTTGGCTATTTTAAATGAGGTTGTGGAGTTGTATGAAAACGCAGAAAACTACCGTCAAAGTGCTATTTGGCGAAACAATACCGCTATGATTCACCTAAGTTGTTTTTGTGTTCCTATAGCAGATCAAAAGAAAAACTTATACCAATCTATTAAAAACGCAAAAAAGATAGAGTTTAATGCTGGTGAAGCGTATGCGTATGTACATTTGGCACGCGTATTTAAAGAAGAAAACAAATTGGATAGCGCATATCATTATTTAGAAGTTGCGAGTACTATTCCATTAGGAAGAAGAGCAAAGCGGTTTAACGGATATCTCAATCAAATTAAAGGCGATTTTTGGGCAACAAAAAATAACGCAGCAAAGGCAATTGTTCATTTTGAAAAAGCGTATGCAATTTGGGACGATTTGCAAGTGCTGAAAGACAAACAATATACGGCAAAAAGTTTGTCGAATTTTTACAAACAAATTGGCAAGCCAAAAGAAGCTTTAAACTATTTAGAAACCTATACAAAAATCAAAGACTCAGCCTTCAGCAAAAAAAATGTAGAAGAAGTCAAAGAACTAGAACTCACCTACAAGTTTGAAAAACAACAATACCAAGATAGCATTCAAAATGCAAAAGCATTGGCTATTTTAGAATTGCAACGAACAAATGATTTACAGCAAGAACGTCACAAACAGCAAATATTACTAGGATTATTTGTGGTAGCGTTGGCATTTGGTGGATTTGCCTATTACGCATATCAGCGAAAAAAGAAAACATCTAAAATTCTGGATGAAAAAAACAGCATCATAGAAAAAGCACTACAGGAAAAACAACTTTTACTAAAAGAAGTACATCATCGTGTAAAAAATAATTTTCAAATTGTATCGAGTCTGCTCGAATTACAAACCAAAGGCATTGAAGATGAAAAAGCACTCAATCTGGCAAATGAAGGAAAAAACAGAGTCAAATCAATGGCATTAATTCACCAAAAACTCTATCAAAATGATTCTGGCTTAATTGATTTTGACGAATACATCAACGTATTGGTAAAAGAGCTTTCGTATATGTATGCTTCCGACAAAAAAGTGCAAACACATATTCAGACAGAAAACATGAAGTTTGACATTGATACCGCAATTCCGCTAGGTTTAATTGTAAACGAATTGATTACCAATGCTTACAAATACGCTTTTGACGCTGCTGCAGATAATACCTTAAATATTTCTATCAATAAGCTAAATGAAGACGAATATAAATTGATAGTCTCTGACAACGGAAAAGGAATAGAAGACGGACTCGATTTATCCAAAGTAAAAAGTTTAGGCTTGCGATTGGTGCGTCGTTTAACCAAACAATTGCAAGGCGATTTTCTCTGGAATAACCAAAATGGAGCTACCTTTGAAATCATCTTTAAAGACACCCAAAAAAGGGCTTTATTAGACTAATGACGTTATGAGTAAAGTAAAAATATTAGTAGTTGAAGACGAAATCATCATTGCCGATCACATTTGCGATACGCTAGACGATTTGGGCTATGATGCCTTAGAACCTGTAATCAATTACACAGAAGCGCTCGAAGCAATTGAAGCCGAAAAACCCGATTTGGCAATATTAGACATTCAGCTTTCTGGAAAAAAAACTGGAATTGATGTGGCGGAGCAAATTCGTAAAAACTACGACTTTCCTTTTATATTTTTGACGTCTAACTCAGATCCGTTAACGGTTTCGCAAGCCAAAAAAGTAATGCCGCCAGCATATCTAGTAAAACCGTTTACCAAAGATGAATTGTACTCTTCTATTGAAATTGCACTTTACAATTACTCAAAGCGAATTGGAGAAGTCAATGAAGAAGAACTCATTATCAAAGATGCGTTTTTCATAAAAGAGAAAAATATCTTTATAAAACTCAAATTTGAAGACATTCTCTTTATCAAAAGTGAGCATGTATATGCAGAAATTCAGCTTGTAAATAATCAAAAGCACCTCATACGCGGCAACTTGAATAAAATTATCACCAAACTCAATAAAAAATTTGTACGTGTACATCGCAGTTATATTGTCAATCTTGACTATTTAGAGCAAATAGATCAAAGTACTATTGTCATTCTAAATCATAACATTCCGATTGGGAAAAAATACAAAGACGATTTATTGCAGAAAATTAATTTAGTATAAAAAAAGATTCAAATTTTGATATATTTAAAGTAGAAAATTCAGCTAATAGTTGCTTTTCTCTTAGGCTTAAATACAAAACCAATTCAAGCTATAATCTTATCTTTTAAAAATGAAAAAAATAATTATTCTTACGGTCTTTTTAACGCTTGTTGGTTGCACTGACTCCAAAAAATATCTAGACTCTAAAAATGAAAAAAGATATGAATTCGTATATTTTACGGATGTTGCAAAGCCAATCATGGAATGCCAATTTGGAATCAAAGAGAATGACTCTGTTATAAAATATACATACAAGAATTTAAAAGATGCTAAAAAAGACCTAAGGTTTTCATATGACAAATCCTCAAAAGAATTAATTTTTGTCTTTGATAAATTTACTTCCTTAAATTCACCAGTATATTTGAATAAACAGATTTACAAAGAAGGTTTTACAACGTATAGGTCAGAGAATTATTCTAAGGTATTATATCATCGTCGCTATGGTATTTTAGGAATTACGCATTATGAAGGACCACATTTTGTGTTTTTACCTGAACGGAATATTGAATTAGCAAATGAAGTGTTTTATCAATTGACAAAATAAATATTCGCTAAAGATTTGATGAAGTAAAAAAAGCTAAAAAAACAGAACTGTTAAACTTTCCTAAGAAACGTCACGAAGGCTTGAAAATGTTATTGGGTTTGTAATTTTTTTCGTTTATTGAAGCGATTTTTTAAGCGATTGATGATGCAAGACCCTACAACCTTTTATACAACCCAAAAAGCCACATTTGAAGCCGAATTAAAAGCACAACGCCGAAAACTCAATCAGTCAAGCTTTCTTCGCTTGATTGTTTTTTTAGGCACTGCTTTTTTAATCTATTTTTTCTTCGGACAATGGACATATGTTATCATTTCCGCTGTGGCGGGAATGGCAATTTTTTTGGCTTTGGTATTTCGTCACTCCGATTTGGTCTACAAAAGCAACAAACTCAAAGCACTTATTCAGTGTAATCAGTTAGAAATAGATGTACTAAATGGCGATTTATCTAAATTGCCTACAGGCGAAGAATATCTCAACGCGGCGCACGAATTTAGTTATGACATTGATTTGTTTGGGAATGCTTCGTTTTTTCAATATTTGAATCGTTCTACCACCAAAGAAGGAAAAAATAAACTGGCACAATTGCTAGCAAGTAATGATATTTCTAATATTGCTGCACGACAAGAAGCGATACAAGAATTGGCGCAAAAAGCTACGTGGCGACAACATTTTTCCGCCATTGCGTTGTTGATAAAAGTAGAAACTACTTCTAAAGAAATCACGAATTGGTTGCACAGTTATAAAAGCTTTATTCCAAAAGCAATTCGCTACGTACCGATGATTTTTTCGGGAATATCAATCGCAATCATCACTTTAGTTTCTTTGCAAATTTTACCGTTTTTAGCAGCATTACTTTGGCTTTTTGTGGGATTAGGTATTACAGGAAAATTTCTAAAAAGCATCAACCGCTTATCAATCAATACCAACAAAGCAAAAGACACGTTTCAGCAATACGGACAGTTATTACAACGTATTGAAGAAGAAACATTTTCATCTACACTTCTCAAAGAAAAACAGCAAAACATTCACAGCGATGTGCAAAAAGCGTCTACGTTAGTCAAAGGTTTTTCCAAACGAATTGACGCGCTCGATAATCGAAATAATATCTTGGTCGGTATCTTTTTAAATGGTTTTTTATTGTGGGATATTGCAAAGTCGTATCAAATAGAAATTTGGATTAACAAGCACAGTCAAAAAGTCGCGCAATGGTTTGAAGTGGTGACTTTTTTTGATGCGTACAACAGCTTAGGAAATTTTGCGTTCAATCATCCGCAATTTCACTATCCAACGATTGATACTTCAGCCAATAACGTCATCACAGCGATACAATTAGGGCATCCTTTATTGCGAACTGCCAATCGTGTAGACAATGATTTCACAATTGGGAATGCCGAATTTTTCATCGTTACTGGCGCAAACATGGCGGGGAAAAGTACGTTTCTCCGAACCGTTTCTTTGTGTATTGTGATGTCGAACGTCGGATTGCCAATTTGTGCTCAAGAAGCAATCTATTCGCCCATAAAACTCATTACGAGTATGCGCACTACGGATTCGCTAGCAGAAGGCGCTTCGTATTTCTTTTCAGAATTGCAACGCTTAAAAATGATTGTTGACAAGATTGAAAACGATACGTATTTTATCATTCTGGACGAAATTTTAAAAGGAACCAACAGTCACGACAAAGCGATGGGTTCTAAGAAAATCGTCCAAAAACTCGCTTCACAAAACGCTGCAGGAATCATTGCGACACATGATTTAAGTTTGTGTGAATTGGAACAAGAAATCAATCAAGTGAAAAACTATTTCTTTGATGCAGAAATCATCAATGATGAACTGTTTTTCGGCTATCTACTCAAAAAAGGAATTTGCACCAACATGAACGCTTCGTTTCTACTCAAAAAAATGGAGATTGTGGAATAGTTTTTTGGATTCAAGAATCAAGATGTAAAATTCAGCATTTTTTTAGATAATTCAATCGTGTACGTTGTGGAAAATCCGCCAATTGATTGTGCGTAGTAATATGAGTTTGGTGTGTAATTGCAAAGTAACAGCAGCATCAAACTCACAGGAAAATCATTCATAACATAGATTTTCCTAATACTGACATCATATCAAATAATTCATTTTAATAGTTTTTTGGGTCATAATACGTTAACTTGTAGAGCAGACTTAGCGTACATGAGCTTAAAATATCTTCATATCAACGAAAAACATCACAAGAAGCAACTGATTATTTCACATCAGCAAGTGATTATTTTGAAAAACTTTTTAACAGAGTTGATGAAAAGTGAAGTATTGGTGATTAATACCAATTTGGGTTTAGAGATTTACTACGAATCCAGTTATGATTGTACCCAAATCATCAAAGATACGTTTGCCATTGTTGCTTGTAAAAAGTGTAAAACAGAAGATAGATATCGCTTTTTTTCATTTCAAAGCGAAGTGGAAATTCAACACTTTATGAACGTTTCCATGCAGAAACTTGCTAAAATGCCGTTGTTTTCAAGTTATACGAAAAGCTTACTTGGACAACTCAATGCGCAGTTTGAAACCAATCGAAAATTAATAGGAAGATTGCTAGAGATTTGGAACGAAGTCAGTAACAACATGCGCTACAAAGGACTCGATTTACGAAAAATTCAAAGCTTCCGAGACAATTTTCAAAAAGTATACATTCACAATGTGGAAAATGACGTACTTAAAACACTGCTTATTGAAATGTTAGAGAAGAAGCATCAGAATTAATATAAAATACACTTTAAAAAAAGAAGAGACTGTTTAAAAAATACAGATTTCGTCAAACCAAACTTGATTTGGTTTCCCATAACAGTTGAAAATCAATTTGATGAGATTCTGAGTCAAGCTCAGAATGATGTTTGTAATAACTTTTTAAACAGTCTCCATGTTTAACATCTCACAAATGAAGGACAGCCATACACTGTTGGACAGGCGTCTCCTGTTTGACATCGAATGACATCTTTGGTATTGCAAGCGTCTAATTCTGTAAAACACGTTGAGCTGTCATCTCCTCCACGAATTGCATGGTTTGTTAAGTTGGAAATTGATTTTTTGTGTAAAGTCAATGCGGTAATTTTTCTTTTTTTCATGAGATATAAGTTTTTGGTTTTCAGTATAATACTACGCACTATTTTTTAAAAAAGAGTACGGCTTTCCCGTATTCCTATATTTTTCAGCGTTTCATTTCAAAAAGCCATGTAAAATCACGAATTTTAGAAAATCTAAAAAACAAAACCCAACACTCAAAACCAAAAACCCAGAAAAAAATGCTCCAACATACTTCCAAACTTCCCAACGTAGGAACAACAATTTTTACCATAATGAGTCAATTAGCGGCAAAAGAAAATGCGATTAATTTATCGCAAGGCTTTCCCAATTTTCCTTCAGATTCTGTGTTGATTGATTTGGTGCAGCAGGCATTGCGTGAAAATTATAACCAATACGCACCGATGCCTGGCGCTTTGATATTGCGGGAAGCGATTGCAGAAAAAATGGAGTATTTGTATCAGCGAAAGTATCATCCAGATACAGAAATAGTAGTTACAGCAGGAGCAACGCAAGCTATTTTTACCATTGTCAGTGCTTTTGTGCGTCCAGATGATGAGGTAATTATTTTTACACCCGCGTACGATTGTTACGCGCCAGCCGTAGAAGCCAATGGCGGAAACATTGTGCCAATTCAGTTACAAGGCAAAGAATTTACGGTAGATTGGGATGAAGTGCGAACTAAAATCACTTCCAAAACAAAAATGATGGTTATTAATACGCCGCACAATCCGAGCGGAACGGTATTGTCAAAACAAGATATGCTTGAATTGTCCACAATTTTAGAAAATACCAATATCATTTTGTTAAGCGATGAAGTGTACGAACACATTATTTTTGATGATGCACAACACCAAAGTGCAGCCTTGTTTCCAAAATTGGCAGAACGAGCTTTTATCACGGCTTCTTTTGGGAAAACATTTCACAATACTGGTTGGAAAATGGGCTATTGTGTAGCGCCAAAAGCATTGATGGACGAGTTTAAAAAAGTACATCAATTCAATGTGTTTTCGGTCAATCATCCGATGCAGATTGGTATTGGAACGTATTTACAAAATCCTGATAACTATCTGCAATTACCAAGCTTTTTTCAACAAAAACGCGATT
Organism: Kordia sp. TARA_039_SRF; assembly: GCA_006383075.2. Taxonomy (GTDB): domain Bacteria; phylum Bacteroidota; class Bacteroidia; order Flavobacteriales; family Flavobacteriaceae; genus Kordia. Next base: position 628,823 of record SMNH02000003.1, on the reverse strand, counting down.
TCTTTTTGGAAGCTATCAAAACGTCACGATTTACGTTTACACCATCAGAAGGAACGTATTTTCAAGTGCTTTCTTATGAAAATATCACTGATGAATCGGATGTGGAATTCGCCAAACGCTTGACTAAAGAACACAAAATTGCGTCCATTCCGTTATCGGTTTTCAACACCAACAACGAAGATCATAAATTGCTTCGTTTCTGCTTTGCTAAAACTGAAGAAACGCTAGCGAAAGCTGCTGATATTTTGTGTAAGATATAAAAAAAGACTCCTATAAAAATTTACAAGAGCCTTTAACATAATCTAATAAAATATTTACTAGTGTGCTACACAAGAAGTGATACATAAAGTTCGAGGTAAAGAATAGTTTCTTCCTCCTTGTATACCTTTTACTGCAGTTGTTTCTAAACTTGCAATAGATGCTTTTACAAACTTTAATGATTTTCTTTTTTGAGTTTTCATGGTTTACATTTTAATAGGTTGGTGATTCGGTTTAGTGTGCATGGCATGAAGTGATACACAAAGATGTTCTACTTTGGCAATCTCCAATTCTTGTAACTCCACCTACAATTTCTTGTGATGTTTTAGTTTCCAAACTAGCGATTGATGCTTTTACAAGCTTTAATGATTTTCTTTTTTGAGTTTTCATACTTAAATATTATGGTTGTTAATAATTTATCAGTTACAATGTAGGATTCATAAAGAACGAAAACAAAGAACGATACCGCAATAGCTTCAAAATTTAGAGGATTTGAGGGAAGACTTTTTTTAAACGAATTAGTAATGAAAAGACATAAAAAAATCGGGAGTGTTGATTCCCGATTTTACTACTAAGTTTTCTATTTTTTTAATAACAAACAACATCTGCACAATGCGTTTCTATACCTGTCGTTCCATTCAAATCTGAAGTACTGTCTGTGCGCGTTCCACCTTTCAGTTGTGCGGAAATTCTTTGATTGATTAGGGAAATAGTTTCTTTTTTTAATTGCATTTTTTCTAAACGCTTTACTTTCATAATTAGTTTTTTAGTTGATTATTATTTGAAAGATAAATTATTTATTAGCGAGTAGGTAAAAAATGATTCCAGACAAACCTCAAATTTTCGAATTTGAGGTAGTATTTTCTTGGGTATTTCCCAAATTCTTAATGTAATACGATGGATACAGTTTGGTGGAAGCTTTAAAATATTTTGTGAACGAATTGGTGCTTTTATAGCCAATTTCTTCTGCAATATGCTTAATGGAATAGTTTCGAAATTTCGGATCTTCTTTCAATCGTTGCAATACATATTGAATACGCAAATTGTTTACATATTCATTAAACTTTTGCTGCTTGTACTTATTGATGATTTTTGATAAATAGTTAGTATTTGTTTTTAATTTTTTCGCCACACTTTGCAACGTACAATTACTGTTTAAGAAAAATAGCGTGTCTTCCAGTTTGTCCAAACGCTCTAAAATAGCTTCCACTTTCGCATCTTCAATATTGAATTCAGGTGTCGCTTTCGATTCTTTTTTATTCTCAATTTCTGCAACTAATTTCTCAAAAATAACTTTGTTCTGCTTTTTTGCTTTTAAAAATTTGAATAGTAAAAAAGCACATAATCCAATCGCAAAAACACTAAATAAAATAACGTAGATAAGGCTATTTTTTAATTCTGACGTAAGCGAAGTTAACGAGGTATTTTTTTTTCGTGCTGTTTCGTATAATTCTTTTAACACTTCAATATCATCATCTTCGTTGGCGTCTTTTAATTTTAAATATTTTGCGGTGTATTCCAACTGTAAATGCTGTTGCTTTGTTTCTTCGTACGCGTTGGAAAGTGTCAAATACGTTCCCAATAACTCTGGCGGATTAAAAGTGACGTTCTTGTGTGTATTTTTTTCTTCTACGATGCTCTCTACCAATTGTAAAAACGAAATTGCTTTATCATATTGCTTCATTTCAAAATACGATTTCCCAATATAATAATAGATTTCGGTCAAGCGATTTTGGTTGTTCAGTCCTTTGGTAATCTTTTCAGCTTTCTTTAGATAATCAATGGCAGTTTCAAAATTTCCTTTGATAAAATGGGCAATACCAATATCAATATAAAAATAGCTGACACCTTCCATGTCGTTAATTGCCAAACTTTTTTGCAAACCTATTTCAGCATATTTCAACGTAGAATCGGGTTTATGTAAGCGTAAAAACGTACCACCAACGCCCATATATGAATTGATAAGAAACATTTTATTATCAAGATTGTGTTGCTCTGCAACAAGCACATTATTTTTATAAATAGAAAGGGCTTCTTCATGAAAACCCATACGTCTTTTAATCTTGGCAATATTAGCTTGGGCTGATATTTCATACTCCAAAGCCTTCATTTGCTTAGCAATGTTCAATACATTTGTATAGTTGTTTAGTGCTTTTTTATTATCTCCAAGATATACAATAGCATTTCCTTTGGCAAGATAGGACTCTGCTAAGAAAATTTTGTTTTTTAGTAATATTGCAGTTGTAATTGCGGAATCACATTGTTGAATAGCCAGTTCATAATTTCCTTCAATGTTGGCAATTTTGCAGCATTGAATATATCCCTTGTAGAGTAGAATACTATCTTTTTGAACCTTACTTTTTGCGACAAGGATTTCAGCATACTTTTTTGCCAATTCTGGATTGGAATATTTATGTTTAATGATAAAGTCATACGTGTCTTCCAAAGAAGCATCATCAGGAAGTTCCTGCGCATGTAGAATTGAAAAACAGCATAAAAATAAGAAGCATGCTAAAAATCTAGAAAACAAAAATTTCATAAATAGGCTTACGTTCGGGATTGTACTACGATAACAAAAGTATTTGAAAACGATGGTAGTTAATTTTCAATTAGAAATACTTTATGAAGTGGTTTAAATTTTTTGTTTTGTAGCGAAAATTATAGATTTTTTGACCTGATGAAGTCTTTTTTGAGTAGCATAGCCGTAGCTACGTTACGAAAAAAAGTCAAAATCAGGGCGAAACAAGATAAATTTGCAACCATAAGAAAAAGTTTAAATCACTTCTATATGTTAAAATTACTAATTATTTATACAAGAAGAGAAGTTTAGCTCTTTTTTTATGACGATTTTTCTCAAAATAAAAGCAACGTATCTCTACGTAAAAGACACGTTGCTTCTTTGAACAAACCTTATGTAAATTCAACTATCATTGCATTTTTGCGAGCATACTTTTTGCGTTCTCATCGTTGGCATCTATCGAAAGTACTTTGGTGTAATACATGGTTGCATTTTTATAATCTTTGATAGTGAAATAAGCTTCTGCCAAACTGTCAAAACTGTTTTTGGTTTCAGGAAATAATTGAGTGTTAATGGTAAATGTGGCAATCGCTTTATCAAACTCTTTTGCGTACAGTAACACATATCCGTACGTGTTCAATTCTTTGAAACTGTTGGAGTAGGATTGTAATTTGTGCGTAACTTTTTCTGTGTTTTCTTTGATGTAATCTGTTCCTTTTTTCTCAAATAATCTGTGTAATTGCGTTACAATTTGATAGTGATGTTGATACGACTTCTTTCTGCAAATTTGAAGCAAATCGGCTTCCAAACTTTCCACAGGATGTTCTACGATACGACCAACTTCTTTTCCTTTTTTATTATAGACAATAATCGTTGGCACGCGATGAATGTTCAAGCCTTTTTCTTCACCATTTGGTGCTTGTTTATAGTTTGAACGCGCATTGTTCGCACCGATAACGCGTAGTTTTTCTTCTGGGAAATTGGTAGCATCAAGCACTTTGTAAAGTCTGGGGATTTCGCGTTTGCTATCGCCGCACCAAGTGCCCATAAAAACGGTAATGGAATATTTTTTCAATTTTCGTTGCAACTTTTGCACAATTGCTTCATCAGGTTGGTACGCTTCATAATTTTTAGAAAACCATGTGTTAAAAGAATTAGAAGTAAGTCCTTCTTTGGTAATTTCTCCTAATAACATTTCGCGTCCACGCGCATCTTTGGATAACTGATTGACTTCTTGCGAAAGCACAAATTGACACATAAAAAATAGCATCACACCTATAAAAATTCTGTTCATAATTTGATTGATTTTGATAGTTTCAAAAGTCCTTCAAATCCAAATAGAAAACCAAAAAAATGTACCTACGACACAAACAACTCCACAAATGAAAATTTTAAAAAATTGGTGTATTTTTCATTGTATTCAGAAGTTTGTACAGCCGAATGTGCATTTTGTCCACGAATCTTTGACCAATCTTCGGTTTCTTAGTATTTTGAGCGTTTGAAATACGCAACGTCATGAAATTTTTCAATTATACCATTTCCAAAATACTCATCCACGCGTTGTTTTGGGCGTTGTTTATTTTTGTCTCCTTATTTTACTTTTCAGATTATTATTGGGCGGCAAATCCGTTTTTACAATACTTGTCCATTTTAGTAATTATCGTATATGTGAACGATTTTGTATTGTTGCCGTTTTTTGAGCGAAAAAAATGGTATGCCATTTACATTCTTATCATTACACTTATCAGTTTTTTAGCCACGCAATTGTACTGTTATGTCTTTGCAGAATGTGGCTGTTCGGTGTCCAAATGTTTATCCGATTACGTGTGGCAAACCATTGTACCGATTGTTTTTTTCTCCTTTATTTGGATGTTATTTCGCTATTTAGAAAAGAAAGACGAAGTTGAAGCTATTCAACAAAAACACACGGAAATGGAGTTGAAATTTCTAAAATCGCAAATCAATCCACATGTGTTATTTAATAATTTAAACACGATTTATTCCTACTCGCTAGAAAAACCTGAACAAGTTCCTGAGTTGATTTTAATGCTATCCAACAACCTAAAACATGTGTTGTATGAAAGCAATGCGACGTTTGTTCCGCTAGAAAAAGAACTAAATTTTATTGACAATTACATCAAATTTCAAGAAATTAGAACGGAAGGCATCAAAACGATTTCCTATACAAAACAGTTAGATCATTTAAACTATACAATTGCGCCGTTATTGCTCATCACTATTATTGAAAATGCTTTTAAACACAGTACTATTGACACGCGGATTGCTATTCACATTGAGGTTAAAAATGGCGTATTACAATGTGTGTGCGAGAATGTTTTTGACGCTACAAAAAGTAATACCAATCATCAAATTGGATTGCAAAATTTACAAAAACGTTTGGCGTTACTGTACAAAGAAAAACATGCATTAACCATCGAAACCGAAAACGCATATCGTGTACTATTGAAATTAGAATTGACATGAAAATAGGAAGGTATATTGCTATTTGAACGGAACTATTTTTTTAGATACTTGAATTTTCATTTGACAAAAAGTTACTTAATTGTAGTAGGCAAAAAAGATTGACATGAAACCACTAAACTGTATCATCATAGAAGACGAAATTCCTGCACAGCGAATTTTGCAAAGTTACATTGCAAAAATAGCATCGTTGGAATTGCGAGGGACGTTTAATGCAGCCCTAAAAGCGTATGATAGCTTGCATACGGAAGATATCGATTTGATATTTTTGGACATCAATCTGCCAGATATTTCTGGATTGAGTTTTCTGCGAACGCTTAAAAATCCGCCAACGATTATCATGACTACAGCGTATCCAGATTATGCAGTGGAAAGTTTTGAGTTTGAAACTATTGTTGATTACTTAGTAAAGCCATTTTCGTTGGAACGTTTTCTAAAAGCGATTCAAAAAGTACAACGCTTGCAACCAACAATCGTTGAAACAAACGTTGAAAAAAAGTCGTCGGATGCCTTGTTTTTAAATGTAGACAAAGCCTTTCATAAAATTCAATTTGATGATATTTTTTATGTCGAATCCGAACGAAACTATCTCACATTGGTGAGTCAACAACAAAAATTATCCTTTATCGGAACCTTGCGGACTTGGAAAGAAAAACTACCAGAAACCCAATTCGTGCAAATTCACAAATCGTTTGTCATTAACAAAAATCACATTGACAAAATTGCAGGAAACGAAGTCTACATTCACGACAAGCGCATTCCGATAGGTAGAACGTACAAAGCGCATTTATTTGAACTTTTGCAAATTCAAGGAAAATAAAAAAGGCTCTTCATTAAAGAAGAACCTTATTTTTTGACTTAGAATTCAGTCTCCTATTTTTTAAAAATCGTTACACTTATCGTTGCATAATGAAAAGCAACTGTCGTTAAATGTAGGAATATCGATGGTAGGGATTTCAATTGGGTCATGTGGACACATATCCGTTTCAATACAAAACCTTGATGTAGAATGATCTGGCATACTTGCTGCACCACCGTGTAAGCTGTTAAAGTTAGAAATAGCTCTCTTGTTCAACTTTAGCGATTTGATGTTTTTTTTCTTCATGATGTAAAAATTTTAGATTGATTTTTATTTCAAATCAAAAATAAAAAAAATAAAGAAGTAAGAATTTTACTCTTTTTTTGAAATGATGCCAATGATTGTGAGATAAATGTGAATTCTTTCCCATATTCTCAGAAGTGCCATAAAATAACGTTAACTTTACTAAAAAATTGATAAATACGTGTTTTGACGCTAAAGTCGGCATGTTTGGTTGTTTTCTTTGTAATATTTGATGGAAGATGTTTCAAGAAGAAAACAACAAAGAAAACTACAATTTTATCAAAAAAAGCATCTATGGAAAGTCAAGAACTCAACATTGCGCTCATACAAACTACGCTTATTTGGGAACACCCTGAGGGAAATAGAAAACAATTAGCAAAAAAAATTGACGCCATTACAGAAACGGTTGATTTGATTGTATTACCCGAAATGTTTACCTCTGGTTTTACCATGAATCCGAAAGCCGTTGCCGAAACGATGGATGGTGAAACGTTGCGTTGGCTGAAAAATATAGCAACAACAAAAAATGTTGCCATTACAGGAAGTTTGGTGATTACAGAAAACAATAACTATTACAATCGTTCGGTGTTTGTATTTCCTTCTGGCGAAGTAGAAACCTATGATAAAAAGCACACGTTTACATTGGCAGGCGAACATAAAGTCTATTCAGCAGGAACTTCCAAAACGATTATCGATTACAAAGGCTGGAAAATTTGTTCGTTAATTTGTTACGATTTGCGGTTTCCTGTGTGGGCACGAAATGTGGAAAATTATGATGTGCTGTTGTACGTTGCCAATTGGCCAAAACCACGCGTAAATGCCTGGGATGCCTTATTGAAAGCACGTGCTATTGAAAATATGAGTTATTGTATTGGTGTGAATAGAGTAGGACTCGATGCAAATTCTAATGAATACAACGGACATTCGGCAGCCTACGATGTATTGGGCGAAAAATTAACCAACATTCCATCCAGTCAAGAAGCGACGGAAATTGTAACCTTGACAAAAGAACACATTGCTACTTACAGAAACAAATTGAAGTTTTTGGATGATAAAGATGTGTTTAGCTTACACTAACTAATATACATTCATTTCTAAAAAAAATAACTAAAAAAAAGAAAACCCATGGCAGAACTAATCAATGCATTTGATTCCTACAGCGACTTTGATCATAACAGTTATTTTATCATTTGCTTTGATACTATTGCTTCTATTATGAGCTTTAAAACGCCGCTGGTAGAAACTAAAGAAACCATGGAATCGGTTATAAAAACGCTAGATTTATCGTCGCAAAATTTAGAAACTGTATTTAAAAATTGGCATACAGAAGATGCCAAAAACGCTGATTTTTCAAAAGATTTTCCATTTCAATATTTGCTAAAAAGCTCCACAAAAAAGTTACTCATTTGGATTACTTTAGAACATGATGAACTTATGGTAGATTTCTATTATGATGTAGTAGATGAAAGCACTGAGAAATGGATACAAAAAACAAATCACGCGCTACGAACCACATTTGGCTTGGATAGAACGCCTGTTTTTAAGGTATTGTCTAAAGACCGACGAAATTTTTACACCGAAGATGTGCGAACGGAAGATTTTACCTGTGATGTTGAGACTATGTACAACGATGATTTTCAGCCAATAAATGAAATTATTGAAAAAGCATTGGTAGTGGACAAAGCAGGACTTATATTACTACACGGACTTCCGGGAACAGGAAAAACATCGTACATTAAAAGACTTATTAGCAAACACTCAAAAAGAACTTTTATCTTTATTCAGAACGAATTTATCAATGAGTTACTGCATCCTGAGTTTATCTCTTTTTTACTTAAAAATCAAAATGCTGTATTGATTATTGAAGATGCCGAAAAAGTGTTGACAAGCCGAGAGCAAAAAAATGAAAGTTCGGTGGTTTCTACCATTTTACAGTTAACCGACGGATTGTTCAGTGATTATTTAAATATAAAAATCATTTGTACGTTCAACACGAGTCTTAACAAAATTGACAACGCATTGTTGCGCAAAGGCAGAATGATTGCCTATTATGAGTTTAAAGCCTTAACAAAAGAGAAAGCAAATGCCTTATTAGCATCCATGGAATATGAACCTACCGATAAAGAAATGACCTTGGCGGATATTTTCAATTATGAAAATAAAACGTTCAATCAAACAGGCAATAAAAAGATAGGGTTCTAAATGAGCTCTGTTATTTTAAATTTGTAAGCGTTTCAATAACATCCCAATTGGCGCGGACTTCTACTTTTTTAGGGAAATATTTCACCTCTTCGGGCTGAATGTTTTTTAAATAATTTCCAGTGTCCCATTTGCCATTTTTATTCGTGTCATAAACCACGCGGAAATACACAAATTGCGGATCGATATATGGAAAATTATACGAAGATTGCGCTTCCGTTACGTATTGTTCTGCAATCAATTCTAGCTTTTCGTTTACAACTTGGATGATAATAGGATATTCGGTGCCAGGATAGGAAAGCTGAATATTTCCATATTCTTTATTTTCCTTTGTTGTCAACGCATAATTCAACGTATCGTTTACTTCGCCATAAAAATCGGTAATAGTTTTTGGCAACATTTGAATGTTATATCGCTGATTTTCTTTCTTCTCAAAAAGCACATCCAAACTGTTGTTTTCCTTGTCAATTTTAGTTGTGAATTTAATAGGAATGGAATCTTTATTTTGAATTGAAATCATGCTTTCGTCAATAGCGGTAATTGGTGTATTGGACGCTATTTTAAAATCGCCGTTTGGCGGAATGACACCACGATAATTTACAGACAAGGTCAAGGAATCCCTTTCTATATCTTTCAATTTTACCGTAAAGTCCTTGCTGTAATTTCCATTAGAAACCGTGAATAAAAGTGAATCCGTGTCTGGTTTTAAATTCTCAAACCAATAACGCAAGGTATCTTTTTCAGGATGACGTGTGGTTTGAAAACGAAAATTGTCTGCAACTTCAGAATTCACCGTAACTTTCATACTGTCTACATTTCCTTCATACCCAAAAGCAATCATATTTTTGGAAATCTGTGCAGGACGTGTGGCTTTAAATTCGGGAATTTCCTTAAACAATGTAATGGTATAAAAAGAATCTGTTGGCACGGTAACTTCCTGTTCAACATAGCCAATTTTATCCGAATTCGGATCAAAAATATAATTATTGGAAACATCTTTTAGCGCAATCATTTTATAAGTTCCTACACGTAAATTAGACAGTTTAAACTCTGTCAAACTATCCAATGTATTGGTGATATATGTTGGCGTTTTTTTATAGATGGTAGAATCGGTATACGTAGAGTCAATTTCGTATAACATCACAGAAACAAATCGTTCAGGTGAGCGATTCAGCGCATCTTTAATTGTTCCAGAAACTTCTAGCGAATCAATATACGAACCTGTAGAAAACACATATTTAAAATAATCATACGGATTGTCTTCGTTGTTATCAACAATACTTTGTCCAAAATTAAACGAATACGTCGTGTTAGATTGCAGCGTATCTAAAATTTGAATATCAATATACTTACTCGCATTTCCTTGTGGATAAATAATATAACCACCTTCTTTTAGCGGTGGCGAAATAATCAATTGCTTTTGTACATCTTTAATTTTAATATATTCATCAAAATAGATACGAATTCGTTTTTCATCAAAATTAGTACTAAATTCTTCTGGTTGCGATTTCACCATTTTTGGAGGTGTTTTATCAGGTTTGCCACCAGTAGGATATCCGCGCTTTGCGCAATTAACCAAACACAAAAGAGTACAAACGACCAAAGAAAAATATATAAAACGCTGTTTCATTAACTCATGTAAAATATTACGATACAAATAAACTAATTATTTTTCGTACTGACGAAGGTTTTAACTCGGATTAAACATTATAACTATTAAGTTATTTCTGATGAAATACAAATTTAATTTAAAACTTATATATTCTTTTCCGCAGTGTAGTAATGATTTTTCGTGAAATTTTTTAAAAGCTTTGGAAGGGATTAGTTATATAATTTTTGAAATTGAAAATAGAGCTAAGGCAACTATAAAACTCGAAAAATTATTACGGTTTTAATTTTTTTAAAAGAAAAATTAAAAACACCTCTGGAAAAGCGCCATTTCTTTTGTTTCATTTTCTTTGGGCGAGCAAAGAAAAGAAAGTAAGAAATGTGATTTCTCTACTTTTTCATGCATGCTGCTGAAACAAATACAAACTTTATTCGAAGATAAAATGAGTATTAACTCGCTATTGACATTGTTGCAATACTTATTGTAATATTTGGAATTTTTTGAAGTGCCAAAGCACAAGCTTCTATGGTGGCACCTGTCGTGATAATATCGTCTACTAACAAAATATGTTTTCCTGCCAATGTAGTGGTATCTGTAATCTCAAACGAATGTTGTGCAGTCATCCAGCGCGCCGCTCGTTTTTTAAAAGCCTGTGTTTTAATGTTTTGAGTCTTTACAAGAATGGTGTCATTATACGTAGCTTCTAAATGTGTAGCAAGTTGTTTTCCAAAGGTAGCTACTTGATTATACCCACGTTTTTGTAATCGCTTTTTGTGTAATGGTACAGGAATGATGTAGTCAATTTCACTGAAACTCACTTCCTTTTTTAATTGTTCACCTAGCATATTTCCTAACAATGCACCAATTTCTTGTCTGTTTTTATATTTTAATTGATGTATAAGTTGTTGTACTATGCTATTCTTTTTATAGTGTAACAATGCGGTGGCGTTTTCAATATGTACACGCCCATAAAATGTTTGTTTTACTGGGTTTTCTGCATGCTTATGAAATTCCGTAAACGGTAAGTTGTGTAAACATTTCGTACAAATATGCTGTTCTTGATGCTTTAATGTATCACTGCACGACAGACAAATTGCCGGAAAAAAGGAGGAAAGAATATTATTTAATATATTTGTCACTTGCAAACGTTAAAATTTTTAACACAATTCGTTTTAAAAGTACTACTTTTTTATGAGTGGAACGACCAAAGATACAATTCAAAAAATATTACTTGTAGCACTTTCTGCCATGGCGGTATCGATTGTTTGTATTTCTTTTTTGTCTGATAGAGAAAATAAAGAGAAGATTCAATATTTGAAAAATGAAAAATCTTTGGTACAGGAAGAACTCAAAGATATTATCAAAAACTACGATCATTTAACCAAAGAACACACGCAAAATTCTGAAGAATTACTTCTTGAAAAGAAAAAAGCTGAAAAATTACTCGACAATATAGCACAAACTACTTTAGATTATGAATCGCTGACGGATTACCGAAAAAAAATGATTGAACTCCGTAAAAGCAACCTTCACATTCAAAGAAAACTGCATAGTAGCACGTCTTCAGGTCCTATAAAGACGAGCTTTAAATAAAAAATTGCACAAAATCATTTCATCAAAAAGAAAAAGATTCACACAAAAATCACTTTACTTTCTGAATATTTTCTTTACTTCGCGGTAATTTCGAAAAAAAACAAACACTAAGTATTAAAATTTCCTCGATTGGATCGACTAAAATTTTTCAGAGAAGCCATACGCGATATCAAAACTTCTGGAACTATCATGCCAAGTTCCCGTTTTTTAACCAAACGAATGGTAAAACATATCGATTTTGATGCTGTCAAAGTCATAGTCGAATTTGGTCCTGGAAATGGAATCATCACAAAGGAAATTCTAAAAAAAATACAACCAGGAACCAAATTAATTGCTTTCGAAATCAACAACCGCTTTTTTGAATCGCTCGAAAAAATAACACACTCGCAACTCATTATAGAAAAAGTTTCTGCGGAAGAAATTACACCTATCTTAAAAAAACACGGTTTTGACAAAGTTGATTGCGTCGTTTCAAGCTTGCCTTTTACCAACATTCCTACCGAAATCAGCGATAAAATTTTAGACAATACCTACGAGGCAATGCGCGAAAATAGTGTGTTTGTGCAATACCAATACAGTCTTTCCTACTACAAAAAACTCAAAGAAGTTTTTAAAGATAAAGTGAAGTTATCTTTTGAAGCATTCAACATTCCACCAGCTTTTGTGTACATCGCAAAAAAATAGCTTGTAGCTGATATACAAACGTTTTATATTTGCGGCATGGCAAAACAAGACGATCAATTTAAAAAAGTAATATCGCACGCAAAGGAATACGGTTATATCTTTCAATCAAGTGAAATTTATGACGGATTGAGTGCGGTGTACGATTATGCTCAAAATGGAGCAGAGTTAAAGAAAAATATACGAGACTATTGGTGGAAAGCCATGGTGCAAATGCATGAAAATATTGTGGGAATCGATGCTGCAATTCTCATGCATCCAACAACTTGGAAAGCTTCTGGGCACGTTGATGCGTTCAACGATCCGCTAATTGACAACAAAGACTCCAAAAAGCGCTATCGTGCAGATGTTTTGGTGGAAGATTACCGAGAAAAAATTGTTCAAAAAATCAACAAAGACATTGCAAAAGCGCAAAAACGTTTTGGCGATGCTTTTAATGAAGAGGAATTCCGTTCTACCAATCCGAATGTATTGCGTCGTCAAAAGCAAATTGACGAAATCAGCGCAGAGCTAGCACGTGTACAGGAAGAAAATGATTTGGAAGGATTTAAGCAGTTGATTGTAGATTTAGGCATTGTCGATCCTGTATCGGGAACGAAAAATTGGACAGAAGTAAAACAGTTCAACTTGATGTTTGGTACGCAATTGGGCGCTTCCGCAGATAGTTCAACCAAAGTGTATTTACGACCAGAAACGGCACAAGGTATTTTTGTCAACTTTTTAAATGTGCAAAAAACAGGACGTATGAAAATTCCGTTTGGAATTGCACAAACTGGAAAAGCATTCCGTAACGAAATTGTAGCGCGTCAATTCATCTTTAGACAGCGTGAATTTGAGCAAATGGAAATGCAGTTCTTTGTAAAACCAGGAACGCAAAAAGAATGGTACGAGCAATGGAAAGAAACGCGTTTAAAGTGGCATTTATCCTTAGGAATGGGCAAGGAGAACTATCGTTTTCACGATCATGATAAACTTGCGCATTATGCAGACGCTGCGGCGGATATTGAATTTAATTTTCCATTTGGTTTCAAAGAATTGGAAGGAATTCATTCGCGTACAGACTTCGATTTGAGTCAGCACGAACAATATTCTGGAAAAAAATTGCAATATTACGATAATGAAACAAAAGAAAGCTATGTGCCGTATGTCGTAGAAACGTCTATCGGACTCGATCGTATGTTTTTAGCAGTTTTCTCAAACTCGTTGGTAGAAGAAGAATTGCCAGACGGAACTACACGTACTGTATTGCGTTTGCCAGCAGTATTGGCACCAACAAAAGCAGCGGTATTACCACTCGTAGAAAAAGATGGATTGCCAGAAGTTGCAAGAAAAATTATGGATGATTTAAAATGGGACTTCAATATGGTGTATGAAGAAGGGAAAGATTCTATTGGTCGTCGTTACCGTCGACAAGACGCTGCAGGAACACCATTCTGTATTACAATTGATCACGACACTTTAGAAGATAACATGGTCACCATTCGTCACCGCGATACGATGGAACAGCAGCGTGTAAAAATTGAAGATGTACGTAATATCATTGCCAAAGAAGTAGACATGCGCACATGGCTGATGAATATGTAAAACTTATTCAGTAAAAAATATATCAAAGCGCAGTACATTTTGTATTGCGCTTTTGTTTTGAATATACTGTAGTTAATTCTTGGCTATATTTATAAATATCATGATGGTATTTATAAATACAGGATATCACTATTTTTATATGTAAGATGAAAGCTGTTATTTAGTAGTATGATTTTGTCACAACAGTATAAATAAAGCAAAAACGAATCAACAATATATGTGAAGAAGAAGAATCATTTTTTCCTAGGAAAAGCCTATCGCTACTTTGAAATACAAGAACGGTAGGCTTTTTAATTATTTGGTATAATGTTAATGTATTTTAAAATCGATACCCTAAGGAAATTCCGCCTCTAAAAGTTAAGTCAGGTGAATTGTCATCCAATCCGATGTTTCGTCCACCACCAAAAGAAATTTCTAACATAAAACCTCTTTTGTTTACCCACTTTTGTCCGATAGACAATCCTAAAGCCGCGTCAAAATAATCTTCATTTAAGTTATCAGGATTGTCTCCTGAAGCAAATTTTGAAAATACTTCCGCGTACAATCCTTTGGCTCCAAAATCTTGCTTGTTGAAGAAGTAAAATCTAAAAAATGGTGTAACAGCAAATTTTTCGTAGTATGCCACATTATCTTCAGTATCTCTCAAATTTGCAAAAACAGAAACTCCATATCCGATAGCTGAATCGTTCACACGCTCGTAACTAACATCAAGGGCGGAGAAAAAAGCAGCGTCAAAAACGTCTAAACGAATTTCATTGGCACGATTGCCTACGCCATAAGGATCTGTCGTGGAGCTAGTGTCGTCTTGCGCTTGTACAGCAAATCCTAAAAAAAGAAATAATGCAAATACTGTTGTAGAAAAATTGTTTTTCATAATAATTTACGGTTTTGTTGTTATATGTCGTTTTGTCTTAACAAGAAGTATACCAATTTATAGTTGAATTGGTGTTACACCACTAATAGATGTGGAAATGTAAAAATGGTTGCGTATTGGTGGAAATGTTTAAAAAAAGGTTGTGGTTTAGAAGAAGGCTCTCAACTGCACATTTCCTGTATGAATGGTTTGTGAAGCCTCACTTTTTCTGCCAAAATAGGAAAGATTCAAATCTAAAAACTTAGTCAATTTTTTCTGAATTAAAATATTCCATGTAAAATTGGTGCCAGGCTGCAAACCTTCCAACATTTGATAGCCTACTGGCGAAAATGCATTTCCAGAAAAATCATTTTGAAAATAATTGAACTCTCCATTTAAGGCAATTTTCTGCTGATTGTTATACGCAAAGGAAACACCGAATTTTTGTTGTGTCAGTTGTTCCAAATCGCCAGCGAGATTTTCCTTGTTTTCATACTTGTAAAATACGCTAAAACGACTGTTTCTACTAAATAAATACGACAAAGTAGGTTCTACTTTAAATAAATTAATCTCAAAGTTTTTATTGATAAAGTTCTCAGAAATACTCTCGGTTTTCCCAGTGCTACTAATCAAATCGGTGAGCCAAAATTTGCCAATTTTATGTGTAAATTGCAGTTGATGAGACGTATTGATATTTTCCTGCGAACCGATAGACAATAAGTTTTTCGATTTGGCATTCAAATACGTGTACGAAGTGGTGTATTTTTGCTTTCCGCGATTAAAAAATAGGGCATTTCGTAAGGTTTGATTCAATCCCAAAACATTCTCATCTTCGGAATCGTCAAACGGATTAAAACTGAAATTATCATTTTCGCGACGAATCTTTCTATCTATTAAAAATGATGCTTGATTGTAAAAATGCGATAAAAACTTCTTTACACCTTTGGTATTACTCGTATTCCACCGCGACGGATTGAGCGTCACTACTTGACTAAATTTGTTTTGATGCGTTTTGATAAACACCTGATTTGGCAACAACACACGTACATAAATGGCTTCATCGGGAAACTGTGCCAACTCAAATTCGTTCAATTCTTGTATGCCATTATCGTTATAATCATTCCATGTGTACACACCTTGTCCAGGATCGACTTGGACATAGGTAAATTCCTGTTGTGGCAACGTTCCCGAATTGGTTTCGTACACTGTATTCAAGGTCACAATATTATCAAACAATCGCTGCTGATACACCAAACGCGAGTTCAATGAAGTTTCGTCTTCAATCGTTTCATCTTCTTGGTCTAACGTTCTGTAATTTACAAACAGTGACAACTGTGTGTTTTTATTTTGAATCAAGCGCGACTTTAAAAAGTAGGTGTTTGAGGTATTTACACGTTGCAACAAATTGTTCCGCAAACTATCATTTACACGATAGGTATAGCCAACTTCCGCATGAATTTTTAAACTATCACCGACACCGATAAAACCTGTATATGCTTTAAATCGTTGACTCAATGGCGTAAAATTTTGGGTGGCGATTTCTTGTTGTTCGTTACTTTCCAAATCAACGCGTGCACCAATCCAACTTTTATCAAAACTATACGCCGCACGTGCAAACAAACGTAAAAAGTCAGAAGTTGTAGTCACGGTTTCGTTTGTTAAAAAGCTTCCGCTAGATTGCAATTGCAGTTTGCCAAACTTCAAATCAGATTGTAATACGTGACGATTTCCTGTAGCATTATTGTCAAAATCTAAATATTCAAAACGATATTGCGCTGTGCCGTTTTTTTCGTTGGAAAAATTCAATCCAGTAGACAAAAACTGCTGATTTCCCGCGCTGAAATTATTTTCCAAATTCCAATCGCGACTAAATTCAATAGAATACAATCGCTCAATAGTTTGAAACTTCTCATCAATATGATTAAAATTGGCAAAACTGCGAATCTTCCATTTTTTATCGAGTAATTGCTGTTGCACGCTGATTTTAGCTGCCAATCCTTGATTGTCATCATCGTCCAAAGACGAAAATAAATTCTGGTCATTACTGCTAAAACCGACTTCAAATTGCACGTCCGTTTTTTCACTTGGCGTATACGCGCCATTCACAACAGCAACCTGAATTTTCGTAGGTGCCACCAGTTGAATAATTGGTTCATAATTTCCTTGCGGAACGCCTGCAATCGGTGAAATATATTCGTAAATACGTCCATTGGAAGCTGTGTTGGACAGTACATAATTCCCTTGATTGTCGCCCACGAGCGAAAAACGCACATCAAACAACGTGTCATCAGGATTGTTGGAAAACACAAACACTTCCATACCATCAATGATTTCTTTGCGATACAAAATACGATTTTCCGAAAACGGCTGCTCCACAGCAGAAGGCGCATTCATCAATTGTTGATTATCACCCGCATCACGTAAAATTTGCACTTGCTCTTCTGATAAATTTTGCTGAATCGGCTGATTTTTAGAATCATTTTCTGAATAAATATAGCCAGCAATTTTAAACTTTTCTCGTTCGTATTGCGCGCCGCCGTAAGCTACAAATCGCGTGTAATTATTGTCTGTAAACTGATATTCCACCGTAATTCGCATTTCGGAAGTAATTGGAAAACGAGACGTAAACGTAATTTCTCCTGCATTGTAATCAATCACATAATCGTTATTTTCGCCGCGTTCAACAGGCAAGCCGTTTACATAAACTGTTTCACTTCCAGAAATAATCAAAATAAATAACTCTTCATTAGGTCCAGTCAATTTGTACGGTCCTTGATTTCCTTCTTGTCCTTGAAAACGGCTTTGTGTATAGCGTCCGCGCACCAAAGCTCCGGAAGCAAATAAGGTCGTATTGCTATTTTCGCCAGGTAAATTTGCCGTAATGCCAACACCTTGTACTTTTTTCTGAAAGCGCATAAAATCGGTTGTTGTATTTTCCAAATTCACATCACCCGCACGAATTTTCCAGCGTTTGCTTTCCAGTTCAATAAATACTTGGTCAAATTCGTCCAACCGTTGCGAATAGCCACTTTCCTGAATCGGAATGTTAGCATCTTGAATAGAAGCGCGAAGCGTGATATTTTGGGAAATTTTCCCTGAAATTTGTAAATCTAGTTCGGAATTCAGTACCGAATTTTGATTGTTTCCAATCGTAACGCCACGAGAAATGCTTCCAGAGGTATTCAAACCATCAAAAAGTCGCGTGTTGCTTGGTTCTTTATTCGTGCTAAGCGCGACAATTTTATCAATATCAATCGGGTTTTCTACAATCAAATCTTTATTAAAACCTTTGTATTTTTTGGTGAGAAATTTTGGGTATTTCGTATAATTCACATTGATGGAATCCGTTGTAATTTTTGAGACATCGAGATATAAAATAGCTTTTGTAAAATCTACTCGGTAAGCCGTTGAGTCAATTTTTTTGTTGCGTTTATCGGTAAGTGTAAATTTAAAAGGGTTGATGCTGACGGAATCGAGCACGATAGAATCTTTAACAGCCACTTTTTTTGTATGACGATTCTTTGTTTGTCCCTGCATGTGCACAGTGAAAAACAATCCGATACAAAAAAATAGAAAGCGTGACTTCATCTACAACTAAACTAATTCCAATCAAAAATATTTTAATTTTTGCAGGAAAAGAAGCTTTTTAGTCGAAAGGATAGAGAAACTTGCAGAAGTAAGCACAAATAATACATAAAAAATGTAAAAACTTTGAAGTTTATCGGCTCAGTTTTTTTTATTCAAAATATTAACGTAACTTAACTAATACTCAATTATTTAGTGATTTGTAATGAAACCCAAAAACAAACGTCTAAAAATCACAGCTAAGCAAGGATTTCGTATCTTTGTAAATTAAACCGAAAACCATGAAAGAGAGAAATATAAATAAAGAAATTAATTTGCCGTTGCAACTTATTGTAAGTTTTGACCAGGTTATCTCTTTTTATGATAAATATATAGAAGATACAAATCACCCGTATCATAAGTCGGCTGTGGAAATTATGGAGTATTTAGATAATTATCCAGAGTTGCGAGAAGGGTTTTCCGATTTTTCAAAATTAGAAGAGTACAAAGAACAAATCGATTTAGTATTGGAAGGATTGTTCCCTGAAATTTTAACAAATAATGAAATTAAGGTAGCAACCATTCCTTTTACATTTCAATCGTTCAAATATTCGAATCGACTTCAAAATATTCTTAAAAACGCGGGAGACGATTATAGCTTTACAGCGCGAAATCTTCCAGAAAGAGAGTTATACATGCACGCTTGTGTGTTGATTTTGAATGTGTGTTACGGATATACGATTGATTTAAAACGCCCATTTTATTTTGACATCCCTGACAAGAATTTAGGCATTACCAAGCATTATCGTGTAGCGTTTAATGGTGATTTCTGCCAAGTTATTCCAACGGAAGATGCGCCGAAAATAACCCAAGAAGACGTACACTTATTATTGGATAATTACGATAATATTGAAGTTTGGAAGCAAAAATTTCCATTAGAAAGCTATATTTTCAAAGGCTTTGGTATCATGAATTTATTCGATGTTACCTTTGATGAAACCTTGTCATCTATTCGTGAAAATTTATTGCGTAGTGATGATAATATGGTCGCTTCTTTACGTAAAAACTTGAGTGAATTTTTTAATATCAAAGATTTAAAACTTGGTTTTTCTGTCTTTGGTGGTTTGGATAAAAAAACTTGCAAAAGTCATATAAAACGCTCGGAAAGTTTGATATTTTACGATGAAGATGTTGTGTCTTGTAATGAGTTTTTCTGTCGAGGTATTATTGATAAAATCTTTATAAATAGAGAAGAAATTGCTATTTCAGATTTGGAACGTTACCGAGAACATTCTGGTGAAAATAGTTTTTACAAGCGATTGAAATCACAAGGTATCAATAGTATTATTTTGATTCCGATTGTGGCTTCTCAAGGACGAGATTTGGCAGTATTGGAAATTGCGTCTCCGCGCGCATACGAGCTTAATTCTGTAAATCAGCAAAAGCTTCAAGATATTATTCCTGTGTTTCAAGCAGCGGTTTCACGTGCTTCCGAAGATTTTCAAAATACTTTAGAAGCTACCATTCAAGAACAATATACTTCTATTCATCCATCGGTAAAGTGGCGTTTTTACGATGCAGCTGAAAATTATCAAAAGCAGATTGCAGATCAGGTTGAAAATCCTGAAATTGAAAATATTGTGTTTGACGATGTGTATCCGTTGTACGGACAAAGCGATATCAAAGGTTCATCCATTGCTCGAAATGAAGCCATTCAAGAAGATTTAACTACACAATTGGATTTGGCAATTAAAGTTTTGGAAGCAGCGAGCAATCAAGAAAACTTGCCTATTTACGAAGAGCTTATTTTTAGAGTAGAAACCTATTTAAACGATACAGAAGAAGGTTTAAAAGCAGGTGACGAACTCGGAATTTTACAGTTTTTAAAGAAAGATATTTATCCAGTTTTCAATCACTTAAAAGAAACCAATCCAGCGTTGGCGTTGTTGGTAACTGAATATATCAACAGTTTGGATAAAAATCTAAAAGTGGTGTACGACAAGCGAAAAGCGTACGAAGACAGCGTGAATATTTTAAATGTAAAGCTGGCAAAGTATATAGACAAAAAGCAAGAGGAAGCACAAGAAATGTTTCCGCATTATTTTGAGCGTTACAAAACTGATGGTGTCGAATACAACATGTATATCGGACAATCGTTAGTGCGTGATAGAGCCTTCCATAAACTCTATTTGCACAATTTGCGCTTGTGGCAATTGCAAAACACCTACGAAATGGAGCAAGTAGCGTATAATGCGCGTAAAGAAATGGATCATGACTTGCGTGTAGCTTCGCTTATTTTGGTGCATAACAGTTCATTAGCAATTAAATTCCGCATGGATGAAAAGCAATTTGACGTGGATGGCGCGTACAATATTCGTTACGAAATCATTAAAAAACGTATTGATAAAGTCAACATCAAAAACACGACTGAACGTTTAACGGTTCCTGGAAAAATTGCCATTGTATATTCGCAAGACAAAGATGCATTGGAATATATGAAGTATATCAAATTCATGCAGTCGAAAAACTGTTTTGGAAAACTCGAAAAGCTTGAATTGGAAGACTTGCAAGGTGTTTCTGGATTGAGAGCATTGCGAGTAGAAGTACTTTACAGAGAAGATTTTAACGAAAAATCCGCATTGACTATTGATCAATTGATGGAAGAATTGAAATAAGCGATTTATTGAAGCAGCAACGCGGTTGTTGCTTCATGCGCTCTTCTACCAGCTTCAGGATCGCGTGTGTAAAACGCAACGATGAACGACAACACGCTAACTACAATTCCAATCATAAAAACGGTATAGGTAGTTCGCAATAAACTATATTTTCGGTTTAAAACGAGTCCTAAAAAGTACAAATCTTTAGTGAGTGAACCGTATAAATAATCGCGGTCTTGCATCATTTCGCCCATTGCCCACTCAAATTCGTCCAATTTCATTTTGTGGAAATTTCCAAAGAATAACAAATTCACTTTTCTATTTGCTACATCTTCTTTCGTAAACTTTCCAGAAGTTACATTTGGACGTGTCGCCAAAATAGAAAGTACCATCGATGTTACCGTAAAAATCGTAAAAATAATCGTTGGATAAATTAAATAATCATTGGAAGGATTATCGAGCTTAGAAACCAAATTGGACAAAACCATGGAAATGATAATTGCATTTACTGATAGTAAAATATTGGCTTTTGTATCGGCAATATCACTCAACGTAATATGATTTCGAAGTGCCACGCGAAACATAGTTTCGATTCCGCGTTCTGGCAAATCAATTTTACGCTTTTTAAACTTTAACTCGGCTTTTTTCTGCTTTAATTTCGTAACGGTACGCGAAACTTTATTCTGCGTTTTTAGTAATTTAGAAAGATTTTTTCCTTTGCGTTTTTGCCAATTCTTTGCTGCGTACGTTGTGTAAAACTTATGTTGTTTTGATAAAAAGTTGATATTCTCTTTCAACCATTCGCCTTCTGAAATAGATTCGCCTTGTGTCAATTCAATCTCTTTGCGGAGCAATTCTGTTAACGCTTGAAAATTCTTGCTTCCAATATGTCCACAATCGGCATCACAAATAACTTCCTCTAGTAAATTACTAGGCTTGTTGCCCATTTTCGTTGCCAAAATAAGCTCAGTAATTACCTTCACATCTTCTTCAGAAATGTTGTATTGTGTTAAAAATTCGGTAGCAATTCGGACACTTTCTTCTTCGTGATTTTCTACGCCTTTTGCATATCCTGTATCGTGAAACCACGCTGCAATAATAAGTTGCTGTGCAGGTTTTTCCTCAATCTCCATACCTTCAATAATCTCCTTCGTGCTGTCAACAACTGCTTTTGTATGTGTTAAATTATGATACACATACGACTTGTCAACATTTTTATTCAGAAAGTCAATTACATACTTTTCAACTTCAACAATAAGCGTCTCCATAAAGGTTTTTTTAAATTAGGTCAACGACTTCAAGAAAAACCCAAAGCGTCAAGATTTCGAATATCTAGTCAATTACTTCAGAGCAAGTCACGAAGCATTTTAAATTTCGATTATCGAGTAAAAATACTAAACTTTAAGCAATGTTTCGTAATGATGTGTAAAACGTTTGAGTTCCATATATATTTTATCAAAACAACCTCTGAAACTTACGTAATCTATTCTTTTAGTAATTTTAAAGTGAAATGAAACTACTACAACACATTCAAAAACTTCCCAACGGTTATTCCGAAGTATGCTATAATGATACAAAATATGGTGTTACCAAAAGTGTGTTCAATAATGGAAAAAGCTTCAAAGTCTTTGCTTCAAAATTGGGCGGAAAGGATTTTATCAGTCTTAATTATTATTGCACGCGTCAACGCGAAATTTTAAAGCCTTGTGAAATGCCTGAGGCTAAGGTTATTCACTTTTTAGAAAACTACGAACTTATATGTTAACATTTGCGAATGAATGATTATCTTTAAACAGACAAAAAAACACCCATGACAACATTGCTACGTTTTACCGGAATCTTGGTACTATTACTTTTTTTAAATGCTTGCGCAACCTACAAAGCACAGTACGCGGGCAAAAAAAGTGTACATCCATTTCCAGCAGAAAAAACGATAAAACATACCTTCTATTTAATTGGTGACGCAGGAAATTCTCCGTTGGGAGATAAAGCAGTTGCCTTGCAAATGATGGAAAAAGAACTGCAGAAAGCTTCTAAAAATAGTACGGCTATTTTTTTAGGAGACAATATTTATCCTGCGGGATTGCCAAAAAAATCAAGTATTCTGAGAGAATATGCCGCACACCAATTAGATGCACAAACAAGTATTGTAAAAGATTTTAAAGGACGCACCATCTTTATTCCTGGAAATCATGATTGGTATAGCGATGGTCTGGAAGGTTTAAAACGACAAGAAAAATATATAGAAGATATTGTTGGAAAAAATACGTTTCTACCTGAAGACGGCTGTCCGATTGAAAAAATCCACGTCAGTGAAGATATTGAACTCATTATGGTTGATACGCAATGGTATATCACCAACTGGGACAGACATCCTACCATGAACGACGAATGTGAAATTAAAACACGCACCAAGTTTTTAGAAGAATACAGTAGTCTCATCAAAAAAGCGCGTGGAAAAACAACAATTGTAGCATTGCATCACCCGATGTATACCAACGGACCGCACAATGCGCAATACACATTCAAAACTCACATGACGCCTATTCCAATTTTAGGAAGCTTAAAAAACTTACTTCGTTCTACAAGTGGAACGGCGAATGTAGACCAATCGCATAAGCGTTATAACGAATTAAGAAAACGAATCATCACACTTTCGCAAGAAAACGATAAAGTCATCTTTGTGTCTGGTCACGAGCACAGCTTACAATATATTACAGAAGATAATTTACGTCAGATAGTAAGTGGCTCGGGTGCCAAAAAATCTGGTACACGCAACGTTGGTGGCGGAAAATTCTCGTATGGAACACACGGTTTTGCCCGCTTGGATGTTTTTACAGATGGTTCTTCTTTTGTGCGATTCTATTCTGCAGAAGATAACGAATTAGTATTTGAAACTGAGGTCATTCGCGAAGACGCGCCTGAATTAAAAACTATTTATCCAGAAACATTTCCAAAACACGTGTATGCGTCTGTGTATACCAAAGAAGAAACAGAAAAATCAGGCTTTCATAAATTTTTATGGGGCAATCGCTACCGTAAACTTTTCAGCACGCCTGTAAAAGCACCAACAGTAGATTTAGATACGTTGTATGGCGGATTGGAACCTGTTCGAAAAGGTGGTGGAAACCAATCAAAATCCTTACGATTAAGAGACAAAAATGGTGCGGAATACGTAATGCGTGCGTTGCGAAAACAAGCGCTACAATACTTACAAGCCGTTTTATTCAAAGATCAATATGTAAAAAATCAATTTGAAGATACCTCAACACAGGATTTAATCTTAGATATTTTTACAGGAGCACATCCGTACGCGCCATTTGCCGTGGGAAAACTGGCAGATGGAGCGCAAGTATATCACACGAATCCGATTCTGTTTTACGTCCCAAAACAAAAAGCATTGGGCAAATACAATGTCGATTTTGGAGATGAATTGTACATGATTGAAGAACACACATCCGAAGGTCACAGCGATAAAGCAAGTTTTGGGTATCAAGATGATTTGGAAAGTACGGACGATTTTATGAAAAAATTGCACAAAGACGAAGACATCATCATCGATGAAGCTTCCTACATTCGTGCGCGTTTGTTTGACATGCTTATTGGCGATTGGGACAGACATCAAGACCAATGGCGTTGGATTGAATTTAGAGAAAATGGACAACGCGTATTTCGTCCGTTGCCACGTGACCGCGACCAAGCATTTTCTAAAATGTCAGACGGTTTCTTGTTAGGAACTGCGGTAAAAATCATTCCGTCAGCACGATTATTGCGTAAATATGAAGAAGATTTAGAAGATGTAAAAGGTGTGAATGTAGAACCGTATCCGTTAGATATGGAAATCATTCAGCAATCGGGCAAAGATGTTTGGGATGCGCAAGTGAAAATTATTCAAGAAGGTGTAACGGATGAAGTAATTGAGGAAGCATTTTTGGAATTTCCAGAAGAAGTCCGCGATGAAACACTTGTTGAAATCAAGAAAAACTTAAAAGGAAGACGCGAAAACTTACAAGCCATTTCTGACCGTTATTACGAACTCATCAATAAACTTGCGGTTATCAAAGGAACCAATAAAGATGATTGGTTTGATATTGAACGTTTGCCAAATGGAAAAACCAAAGTGACTGCGTATCGCATCAAAGGTGGTGAGAAAAAAGATATTTTCCATGAGCGAACGTATGATGAAGATGATACCAAAGAAATTTGGATTTATGCGTTAGACGATGACGATGTGTTTCACGTGTACGGAACTGGCGATGATTATATAAAAGTGCGTTTGGTTGGTGGACAAAACAACGATGTATACGACATCAAAAACGGTAAAAAAATTGTCTATTACGATTATAAATCCAAGAAAAATACCTTTTTAAGCAACAAAGGAAACAGAGTGTTGACGGACAATTACGAAACAAATGTATACGATTACAAAAAGTTAAAAAACGGAACATCACAATTACTTCCAACAGCAGGATTCAATCCAGATGATGGTATAAAAATAGGCGTTTCAACAACGATTACCGACTTTGGTTTTGAGCGAAATCCGTTTACGTCTCGTCACACGATTAGAGCAGAATATTTCTTCGCAACCAATGGTTTTGATCTTGGGTATTTGGGAGAATTTAGCAATATCATCGGACGTTGGAATTTATTACTCGGAGTCGATTTTAACAGTCCAAATTACGCCATCAACTTTTTTGGTTTTGGAAACAATACACCAAATCCTGAAGCTGATGAAAATGATGGATTGGATGTAGATTTGGATTACAATCGTGTCAAAATACGAACATTTCGATTTACACCATCACTCATTTGGCGAGGTCAATTAGGCGGAAATTTCCAAGCAGGATTGTCCTATGAAAGCAACGAAATAGAACGTACACCAGGACGTTTCTTAGAACAAAACTTTCCAGCAGATTCACGACTATTTGACAAGCAAGATTTCTTTGGAGTCCGTGCAAAATACCATTACAAAAATGTAGACAATGAGGCGTTTCCAACGATGGGAATGGAAATCAGTGTAGAATCAGGATACAAAAACAATGTAAGTACCACAAGAGGTTTTGCCTACTTGATTCCTGAACTTGCCATCAATCATCGACTCATTTCGAGCGGACAATTGGTATTGGCAACAAAATTTCGTGGACATATTAACTTTGGTGATGGATTTGAATTTTATCAAGGAGCAAGTTTGGGTGCCAGAACAGGTTTGCGTGGATTCCGCCATGAGCGTTTTACTGGAAAGCGTGCCTTTGTACAAACAACTGATTTACGTGTAAACCTAAGAAAAGTAAAAACAGGAATATTGCCGTTAAATATTGGTGTCTTTGGAGGATTTGACTATGGTAGAATTTGGATTAGCGGCGATACTTCTGAAAAATGGAACACATCGCTTGGAGGCGGAATTTGGCTCAACGGTGCTGATATGATTTCCGCGAACATTTCATTATTTAATTCTGATGACGGACTGCGTTTTGCATTCGGTTTTGGTTTTGGGTTTTAATGAAAGTGGACTATGAAACTATTTAGAAATAAAAGAAGCAAACTTTTGAAAAAGAAAGAAATAGGAAGTTACATTGCGTATGCGATTGGAGAAATCATTTTAGTAGTGATAGGAATCTTAATTGCAGTTTCTCTAAACAATTGGAATGAACGTCGTAAAGAAAAAGCAAAATTATTAAATATTTATTCCATAGTTAAAGATGATTTAAAAAATGATGTCAAAGAAATTGACAAAATGTTTTCGTATTATGACCTTGCGGAACCCTTGTTCAATAAAATATTAAAAGATTCCATCAAAGCTGTCGATTATGCTTTCAATCCGCAATACATTGCGATTATGATTGGTTTTCCAGAAATTACCTTTAATAAGCGCGGATACAATCAGCTAGAAGCTTTCAATACAGATAAGTTTAAAGACAGTTTGCCAACACAAATTATAGAATTTTATACAGAACGACTGCGAGAAATTAAAATAGACGACGACATGCGTTCGGAAGATATCAAAGAAAACTACTCGCATTTTAAGAAGAACTACGAATGGTGGTCAAGTGTTATCAATTTTCGTCCTACCAAAGAATTCATCGACTACGCACTCAACAATCCTGATTACAAAAATAGAATAGCCACGACACATTTCATGGCATATCAAGTTTTTCTTCCTGAATTAAAACTCTTCAAAACAAGAGCGGAAAAAATTATGAAAGAAATAGAAAAGCGAATTGCCGAAAAAGGGGATTGATAGTGTATACAAAAACACTTCGACAAGCTCAGTGTAAACGAAAAACAAACAACAGAAAACAAAGAACAAACAAGATAAAACCGTTCGCCACAATCTATTTTCCGTTCGTCATAATTTTGATTACAGCAGCACAAAAGTGTCTTACTTTTACATCGTAATCAAAAAACGACAGACATGCAATCATTTATCAAACTCATTTTTAAGCTAGCTTTTCTCTTAGGAGCGATGTTCGCATCGGCACAAGATATCTCTGGAACTTGGAAAGGAAATTTGAGTGTGCAAGGAATGGAACTTCCTATAGTATTCAACATTTCGCAAAGTGATGACGGATACACAACTACTTTAGACAGTCCAAAGCAAGGTGCGTACGATTTGCCTACCGACAAAACAGTATTAGACGGAAGCACACTAACCATTACGTATGCACAAATAGGAATGGAATACACGGCTATATTTGCTAATGGTAAGCTTCAAGGAACGTTCAAACAATCAGGGCAAACCTTTCCTTTAAACATGACCAAAGGCGAAAAAAAGGAAAAACTTCGCCCACAAGAACCTAAAAAGCCATATCCATACATTGCCGAAGAAGTGACTTTTGAAAATGCGAAAGCAGAAAATATCAAATTGGCAGGAACGTTAACGTTACCAAAAGACGTTAAAAATCCGCCCGTAGCAATATTAATTTCAGGTTCTGGACCGCAAGATAGGAATGAAGAATTATTAGGGCACAAACCATTTTTAGTATTAGCAGATCATCTAACGCGTCAGGGAATTGCAGTTTTGCGTTATGATGATAGAGGAACTGCAAAGTCAGAAGGTGACTTTTCATCAGCAACTTCGTTTGATTTTGCTACCGATGTAGAAGCTGCGATGGCGTATTTACAAACACGAAGCGATGTTGTAGATATAAATAAAATTGGATTGATTGGTCATAGCGAAGGCGGACTCATCGCACCAATTGTAGCAGCTAGAAACAACAACGTAGCATATTGTGTTTTACTAGCGGGACCAGGTGTTGATGGAAAAACAGTATTGCTTACGCAAGGAAAGCGTGCTGCCGAATTGGAAGGCTATCCTGCACAAGACATAGCAGCATCGCAAGAAGCATCTGCCAAATTATATACAATCAGTGCCAACTACAAAGGAGAAACTTCCAAAAAAGAAATGAAAGCCATCTTGCATGATTTAAAAACAAAAATTACTTCCGAAAAAGGAAAAGCAGAACTCACAGATGATGTTATCAATCAGCAAGTAGAAGCCTTTACATCACCATGGATGCGTACTTTTATGAGCTACGATCCGAAAGTGTCATTACAAAAAGTAAACTGTCCGGTATTGGCTGTGAATGGAGAAAAAGATTTTCAAGTATTGCCTAAAATGAACTTAGAAGGTATCAAAAAAGGCTTGCAACACAATAAAGACGTAACCATCAAAGAATTTAAGAACCTAAACCACCTATTTCAAACCTCAGAAACAGGCGCATTTAGTGAATATGCAAACATTGAAGAAACATTTGCGCCTGTTGCGTTAAACTTTGTTTCTGACTGGATAAACGCACGATTCTAAATCATCAATCAAATTTACAATGCACTTTTTTTACCATCAAAGAAGTGCATTTTTCTTACTTTAGACATCATTTGAACACATGAAAGTTTTAAATAAAACAAATACATACCTTTTCTGGCTACTGCAATTTGTAAGTTGGGGATTGCTCATTAGTATTAATGTTGCGATACAAATTTTTATGGGCTCCAAAACAGAAATTCAGCCAGCTTATTTTATCCTTGAAGGAATTGTATTTGTAATTCTCGGTATTAGTTTAACTACGTGGTTGCGTTTATACCTAAAACGTATCAATTTTATCGAAAATCAAAATCGAAAAAATTACTTAAAAGTTTTTGGGTTGTACATTCTTATTGTGTTTTTGTTCGTTGTAATTCTCATTAGCTTTAGTGCGCTGTTATTTGTGGCGATTCATGAAAAAAGGCTTCCAATCTACGGCAATATGATTGTGGTGACCTCAATAAATATCGGTGTTTATGTCTTTTTCTGGATTGTTTCTTATGTGGCGATAAAATCTATTGCACGTATGCAACGCAATAAGATGGATCGCTTACGATTAGAAACTTCTCTTAAAGAATCACAACTCAATACACTAAAAGGACAACTCAATCCGCACTTTATGTTCAACAGTCTTAATAATATTCGTGGATTGATGCTAGAAGATGTGGATAAATCGAGAGAAATGCTAACACGATTGTCGGAAATGCTGCGATATTCGCTCAACATGAACAAAGTAGACGCTATCCAAATTGCGCAAGAATTAGAAACGGTTGAAAACTACATTGCGCTTTCCAAAATACAATTGGAAGATCGTTTGTCCTATGAAAAAGAAGTAGACGAATCGTTATTGCAAGTCAAAATTCCACCAATGATTTTACAAATGTTGGTTGAAAATGCTATCAAACACGGCATTTCTGAACAGAAAAAAGGTGGAAAAATTAAGTTGATGGTTTCTACAAATAATCAAGAAATTATATTGCAAGTCAACAACACAGGAAGTTTAAAATCAACCACCGATTCCACCAAAATAGGTGTTGACAATATTTCAAAGCGTTTGGAATTATTATACGGAGAAAATGCTACTTTTACACTCAAGGAAGCAGCAAACGAAGTACAAGCAGTTATCAAAATACCTGTTAGTTAATATACTAGTTAAGTTTGCGTAAGTTTTTCTTTTCTGCAGTGTAGCAGTAATTTTTTGTTAAAATGTATTCGAACTTTCAATAAGGATTGCCTTTTTTCTTTTAACAAAAAAATAGAGCATGATGAATTGAAATATCAAAAAATTATTGCGGTTTTAGTTTTTCCTTAAAAGAAAAATTAAAAACACCTCTAGAAAAGTGCCCTTTCTTTTGTTTCTTTTCTTTGGGCAAACAAAGAAAACGAAAGTAACACAATATTTTTGTGAGAAACTCACAAGGCTGAATACTAAAGAAATTGATATTTGAATGAATTTTGAATAGAAAGAATTTTTATGGAAAACATCACAGCTATAATCGTCGAAGACTCTCGCTTAGCGCGAAATGAACTCAAGGAACTTCTTAAAAAGCATCCGCAGATTGAGTTAGTAGCTGAAGCTGAAAATGTAGATAAGGCGTACGAACTCATCAATCAAAAACAACCGCGAATCTTATTTTTGGACATCAACATGCCTGAAAAAAATGGTTTTGAATTGCTGGAAATGCTAGAAAATGTTCCGATGACCATTTTCACGACTGCTTACGACGAATACGCGATAAAATCCTTTGAATACAATGCGTTCGATTACTTGCTAAAACCCATAAGTCAAGAACGATTTTCCAAAACCATAGAAAAAGTCATCACAGCGATTGAAAAAGAAGCTTCTGAAAATACACCGTTTGAGCTGCATCGTCAAATATTCATCAAAGAAGGTGAAAACTGTTGGCTCATCCGAATTTCAGAAATTGCGATTTTCGAAATCGTTGGAAATTACACACGTGTATATTTTGACGAACACAAACCATTAATTTACAAATCGCTCAACCAAATAGAGGCAAAATTACCCGAAGAAACTTTTTTTAGAGCTAACCGACAGCAAATCATCAATCTCAATCATGTGGATAAAGTCGTGCCGTGGTTTAATGGAAAGTTGAAAATAACGATGAAAAATTCGAAGCAAGAAATAGAAGTTTCGCGCCGACAATCATATAAATTTAAAGAAGTATTAGGGTTTTAGCTCCGATGTGTTTTGGAAGAAGCGCTTGTTAAATTGTGAATTCCTTGCAGTTCTTTTTCTGTCAAATGACGCCATTTCCCCACGGGAACATCTAACGAAACATTCATGATGCGTGTGCGTTTCAGTTTTACAACGTTATAATCCAAATACTCGCACATTCTACGAATTTGTCGATTCAATCCTTGTGTCAAAATAATTTTGAAGGTGTATTTTGTCAATTGTTCCACCTTGCACTTGCGCGTCACGGTTCCTAAAATCGGAATACCGTTGCTCATTTTTTGGATAAAATCATTTGTAATCGGACGATTCACCGTTACCTCATATTCCTTCTCATGATTGTTGCGAGCGCGTAAAATTTTGTTCACAATATCGCCATCACTTGTCAGGAAAATCAAGCCTTCGCTGGGTTTATCCAAACGTCCAATTGGGAAAATTCGCGTCGGATAATTGATATAATCAATAATATTATCCTTTTCCACGCGTGTATCTGTCGTACACACAATGCCGATAGGTTTATTAAACGCCAAATACACAGGTTTCTCTTCTGAATTTGAAATCAATTCACCATCCACACGAACTTCATCGCCAGGTGCAATTTTAGTGCCCATTTCTGGCACTTTCCCGTTGATAGTTACACGTCGTTGCTCAATCAATTTATCTGCCGCTCTACGCGAACAATAACCTGCTTCGCTCAAAAACTTATTAATTCGTGTCAATTGTGGATTGCTCATGCAAATGGTATTCGAAATTTATTCAAAGTGCAAAGTTATGGTAATTTTTTATTTGAATAGGCTGAAAAATTTTCAATCAAGCGTAAACTGATACAAATTTCGTCCACTATTGCCCGATTCTTCGTCCGAAATATATACCGTCGAATTGTCTGTAAAACAGATACTTTCTTTCTGTGAAGTATGTCCCAAATCGTATTTCTTTACGGTTCCGTTAAGGAAATCATCACCTTTAAAATCAGTAAATTGCCAAACCGCATTGTGCGACAACAAAACCACTTTCTTTCCATCAGGACTAATCGCTGCTGAGGTAACCCAGCAATGTTCGTCGCTGCATGTGTGGAATGTGCCTAAAAATTCAGCCTCGTATTCGCCTTCTTTGGCAGGAATTTTATACAAATCAGTGCGTCCAAAATCTTTTTTTGTGCGGCTTTTGGTAAACAAATACAAATGTCCGTTATGATAAAAAAACGATTCTACATCAAAATGGCGTTCTTTCTTTTTCGGTGGAAATTTCTTCTGATTTGGAAATGAAAACTTAATCTTTTCAGGATCAATACTTTTCTTTTCTGCCATGTCTTTGGCGTCCAATTTATATACTTTCAAGTTCTTTCGGTCGTTGGAATTGTTACCAAAATCGCCGATATATAAATTGCCTTTAGCATCCTTTGTCAAATCTTCCCAATCGCGGTTTTTCCCGTCAATATACAAAGTTCTGAAAATCTTTCCTTCGGTATTTACTTCATACACTTCGGCATCATTTCCACCATCATTAATCATCCAAAAACCTTTAAAATTAGGAATCGATTCCATACCAGAGACTTCTTCCAAGTCGTCAGAAATCTTTCCAGCATATTTCAACTGTCCGTAATTTACGTTGCAATTGGTGCATAATACTAACAAAAAGATATATTTTAAGGGAAAATTCTTCATAAAAGGGCTTTTTCTCAAAAATACGGCTTTCTTGAGGGAAGTGAAAATTTCAAAGTTCAATTATGATAAGTTTAGGAAATTCTTCGGTTTTCAGTTTTCAGTAACTTCTTCTGTTAACTGAAAACTGGCGACTGAAAACTGAGACCAGCAATGGTTGTCAGTCATCACAAAAGTTAATAAGTTTGCCAAAGTTTTGAATTATAGTATTTTTCAATTGTTCAATCATTTAATCTTTCAATAAAAAACAATGCAACCCATAGACGTTCTCATAATTGGCGGCGGCGCAGCTGGATTTTTCACAGCGATAAACATTGCGGAAAAGCATCCTTCAGCCTCTGTGGTGGTTGTGGAGCGCGGAAAAGAATTTTTGACGAAAGTCAGAATTTCTGGCGGCGGACGTTGCAATGTAACGCATGCTTGTTTTGACCCGAAAGAATTGGTTCAGCATTATCCGCGTGGCGAAAAAGAACTGCTCGGTCCTTTTCATCAGTTTTGTTGTGGCGATACAATGGGCTGGTTTGAAGAACGCGACGTACCATTGAAAATTGAAGACGATGGCAGAATTTTTCCAGTTTCCGATTCTTCGCAAACGATTATTGATTGTTTTCTGCGTGAAGCAAAAAAATATCAAGTCGATTTCAGAAAAAATCATGCAGTCAAACATATTTCGAAAGAAAATGATATTTGGCATGTAGAGACGAGTCAAGGAATGTTGAAAACGAATAAAATAGTACTTGCGACAGGCAGTAATCCTAAAATGTGGAAACTACTAGAAACGCTCGGACATACCATTGTTCCTGCGGTTCCATCGTTGTTTACGTTCAATATCAAAGATGCACGTATCAAAGATTTACTCGGAATTGCCACACCAGCCTCTGTAAAAGTGGTTGATACAAAATTGGAATCCAACGGTCCGTTGCTCATCACACATTGGGGAATGAGCGGACCAGGTATTTTAAAACTTTCCGCGTGGGGCGCACGAATTTTAGCGGATAAAAATTACGATTTTCAAATAGAAGTCAATTGGTTAGACCACGTTTCACGACAAGAATGCATAGAACTTTTGAAAGATTATAAATTACAATTGGCTAAAAAAACAGTTCAAAAAAACAATCCGTTCGAATTGCCAAAACGTTTGTGGCAACGCATTGTACAAGCTGCAAATATTGATGAAACTACACGTTGGGCAGATGTAAACAAACAACAAACAGAAGCATTAGCCAATCAACTTACAACAGCTATTTTTCAAGTAAAAGGCAAAAGTACCTTCAAAGAAGAATTTGTAACGGCTGGCGGAATCGATTTGAAAGAAGTCAATTTTAAAACTTTCGAAAGTAAAAAACATAAAAACCTCTATTTTGCAGGCGAAATTCTAAATATTGACGCCATTACGGGCGGATTTAACTTTCAAAATGCATGGACGGGAAGTTTTGTGATTGCTAATAGTATTGAGATGTGAGTATTGAGATAGTAGATTCGCTTCGCTCAATTTAAAAATTAAGTTTTTTGAACTTGACTAATGCCTAATTCCCAAAACCTAACACCTAATTTTAGACCGCTTTGGCTTTTAGACTTATTAGAAGAAAATCTAAGTCAGTCTAAAAATCTAAGATGTCTAACCAAAATGTCATATCGAGTGATTTTTCAGAGAAAAATTGTATCGAGATATACTTTGATAAACTAATTGTAGTTTCTAAAAAAAAGAAGCCATTGCTTCATTGGTACATTTTCAAATTGACACATTAAAAAAAACGTATCTTTGCAAAAATTTACAATTGTCTATGAAAATAGCTGACTTTCTACCCGAAAAATATACTGAAAATGTTGCATCAGGAAGCGTTACTTGGAAATCGCCGAGTAATATTGCACTGATTAAATATTGGGGAAAAAAAGAAGATCAAATTCCGCAAAACCCTTCTATCAGCTTTACATTGGAAGCCTGCGCTACCACGACAACGTTGTCTTACGAAAAGCTTGAACAGAAAGGCGAAGATTTTTCTTTTGATTTATTTTTTGAAAGAAAACAGAAAGACGATTTTAAACCAAAAATCATCACCTTTTTTGAGCGTGTTGAGAAATACCTGCCATTTTTAAAAGACTATCATTTTACGATAGAAACGTCCAATTCCTTTCCGCACAGTAGCGGAATTGCTTCTTCAGCTTCGGGAATGAGCGCGTTGGCGTTGTGTTTGATGAGTTTGGAAAAAGAACTCAATCCGTCACTTTCAGATGAAAAATTTAACTGTAAAGCTTCCTTTTTAGCGCGTTTAGGCTCTGGAAGTGCTAGCAGAAGTATTGAAGGCGATTTGATAGTTTGGGGACATCACAAAGACACTATTGGAAGCTCGGATTTGTTCGGAATCAAATATCCGTACGGCGTTCACGAAGTGTTTAAAAATTATCATGATACCATTTTGTTGGTAGACAAAGGCGAAAAGCAAGTCAGCAGTACTGTTGGACACGATTTAATGCACAATCATCCGTTTGCACAACAACGTTTTTTGCAGGCTCATGAAAATTTAACCAACATACAATCGGTCTTAGACGAAGGAAATTTAGAAGAATTCATCGCCATTGTAGAAAGTGAAGCACTCACTTTGCATGCTATGATGATGACTTCCATGCCGTATTTCATTTTGATGAAACCAAACACGCTAGAAATCATACATCGAATTTGGAAATTTAGAGAAACTTCGGGAACGCATGTTTGTTTCACCTTAGATGCTGGTGCAAATGTACATGTGTTGTATCCTGAAAATGAAAAAGATACCGTGTATCCATTTATTCAAAAAGAATTACTAAAATTTTGTCAAAATGAGCATCACATTTGCGACAGAATAGGTTTTGGAGCAAAAAAGTTGTAATTTTACACTATCAAAAGCCCCATTTAAAAAGCAATTATGAAAGGTCCGCTGTTTTATTCAAAAATATTACTCTTCGGAGAATACGGAATCATTAAAGATTCAAAAGGATTATCGATTCCGTATAATTTTTACAAAGGCGCGTTAAAAATTGACGAAAATCCATCTGAAGAAGCTATAAAATCCAACAACAGTCTCAAAGGTTTTGCAGACTATCTGGAAGCATTAGATGCGAATTTAGTTACGTTTGATATTGAAGCTTTAAAAAGTGATTTGGACAAAGGAATGTATTTTGATTCATCTATTCCGCAAGGCTATGGTGTCGGAAGTTCAGGTGCGTTAGTGGCTTCTATTTATGATAAATACGCACACAACAAAATCACGGTTTTAGAAAATTTAACCAGAGATAAACTCTTAAAACTTAAAGATATTTTCGGCGTGATGGAATCATTCTTTCACGGAAAAAGTTCTGGTCTCGATCCGTTGAATAGCTATTTGAGCATTCCAATTTTAATCAACTCTAAAGATAATATTGAACCTACAGGAATTCCTTCTCAAAACGAAGTTGGAACTGGTGCAGTATTTTTATTAGATAGTGGAATTATGGGTGAAACGGCACCGATGGTGAATATTTTTATGGAAAACATGAAGCAAGAAGGTTTCCGTAAAATGCTTAAAGACCAATTTATAAAACACACCGATTCTTGCGTAGAAGATTTCTTAAAAGGAGACATAAAATCCTTGTTTGGAAACTTAAAATCACTTTCAAAAGTTGTGTTTAACAACTTCAAACCTATGATTCCGAAGCAATTTCACTCACTGTGGAAGCAAGGAATTGAAACCAACGATTACTACTTAAAACTTTGTGGATCTGGTGGTGGCGGATACATTCTTGGATTTACTCAAAATATTGAAAAAACAAAAGAAACTCTGAAAGACTACAAGCTTGAAGTAGTATATAACTTCTAAAAGTTTGGTCACGCATGTTATCCAGAAAACGAAAGCTATTTTATTATAAACTCTTCAGCTTATTTTCTGTCGTAAGAGGCTATAATATTCTCATTATCGTCATTGCACAATATTTGGCAGCAAAATTTATTTTGGCGCCAAATGAAGGGTTTATGGAAATTTTGCTAGACGGACATTTGCATGCGTTAATCTTAGCTTCTGCAGTTGCTATTGCGGCAGGATATATCATCAACAACTTCTACGATGCGGAAAAAGACTTAATCAACCGACCAAAAAAATCGATGTTAGATCGTTTGGTAAGTCAACGCACAAAATTGACAACCTATTTTATCTTAAATTTTATTTCTGTCGGGATTGCGAGTTTGGTATCGTTTAACGCATTTCTTTTCTTCTCCGCTTACATTTTCGGAATTTGGTTCTACTCACACAAAATGAAGAAGATTCCTTTTTTGGGAAATTTGACCTCTGCGATGTTAGCCATTACGCCTTTTTTTGCGGTGTTTATTTATTATGGCAACTTAAACAGCGTCATTTTTGTACATGCTACATTTTTATTTCTTTTAATTCTCATTCGTGAATTCATCAAAGATTTGGAAAATATCAAAGGAGATTTGGCGCAAAATTACCAAACCATTCCAGTCATGTATGGTGAACAAAAATCCAAAGCACTCATTACATTGGCGACAATCATTGCCATATCGGTTACTATTTTTCTTCTCTCACATTACGATACAGGTTATATGCGTTATTATTTTTATGGAAGCATGGCGCTTTTGCTAATTTCCGTATTAATTTTATATCGCTCTAAAACAAAATCGCAATATTTACTACTTCACAACATTTTAAAATTCATCATTGTTTCGGGCGTTTTTAGCATTCCTTTACTAAATATTGAAGCAATTTTGGATAAAATCACTAGGGTTTTGTGATTTGAAGATGTCAAACTTCAAACACACTTTAAGTTTCCGTATTTTTATTCGACAGAAACATATAAACGATTAAACAAAAAACTATGTCTTCTTCTCACGAATTAAAAGTTGCACTCGCGCAAATAGCGCCAGTTTGGTTGGACAAATGGAAAACACTTCAAAAAATAAAGCAACAAATCTTAGAAGCTGCACAGCAAAACTGTGAACTGATTGTTTTTGGCGAAGCATTGTTGCCAGGTTATCCGTTTTGGGTTGCCAATACGAATGGTGCAGAGTTTAATTCGACACTTCAAAAAGAAATTCATAGACATTATGTGCAAAATGCCGTGCAAGTAGAAAAAAGAGATTTGGATGAAATTTGTGCGTTGGCAAAAGAAAATCAAATCGCCATCTATTTAGGTTTGATAGAGCGTGCAAGTGACCGTGGCGGACATAGTATTTACTGTTCGTTGGCATATATAAATGAAGAAGGAAGTATTAAATCCATGCACCGAAAACTCATGCCAACCTATGAAGAACGATTAACGTGGGCGAGTGGTGATGGAAATGGTTTGAAAGTACATCCATTAAAAGATTTTACACTTGGTGGATTGAATTGTTGGGAAAACTGGATGCCGTTACCAAGAGCAGCTTTGTACGGAATGGGCGAAAATGTCCACATTGCAGTTTGGCCAGGAAGTGAAGTAAATACGAAAGATATTACCCGTTTCATTGCACGCGAATCACGTTCGTATGTGATTTCAGTGTCTAGTTTGATGCGGAAGTCAGACATTCCCACAAACATTCCACATGTAGACGAAATTTTAGCAAACGTTCCAGATGAATTGGCAAATGGCGGCTCGTGTGTGGCGAGTCCGGATGGTGAGTGGTTAATTCCACCAGTCTTACAAAAAGAAGGATTAATTATTGCTACACTCGATTTCAATCGTGTGTTGGAAGAGCGTCAAAACTTTGATGCAGTTGGGCATTATTCGCGTCCCGATGTTACACAACTAACGGTTAATAGAGAGCGTCAGAGTACGATTAAAATAAACGATGATTTATAAAATTGATTTTGAGCGCATTATCAATTTCAACAACAATAAACGAATAATCAAGCGGATATTCGTTTGTGAATAATTAAAGAGTATCTTTGCAAAAAATTTAGAGCATATATAATGGCAAAAGAACGACAAGGCAAAAGTAAAGTTTCGTCAAAAGGAAATGATAAAGGAGGAAAAAAACCGTATCAAGGAAAGAAATCTTTTGAAGGAAAAAAGCCGAATTACAAGAAAAAAACAACGCCAAAACAGACTTCTAAAAGCAATTCAAACGAAATTCGCTTAAATAAATATATTTCGAACTCAGGCATTTGTTCACGACGTGAAGCTGACATGCATATTTCTATCGGAAGTGTGACGGTGAATGGTAAGGTTGTGACCGAAATGGGTTATAAAGTACAATTAACAGATGAAGTTCGTTTTGATGGTCGTATTATCAATCCTGAAAAACCAACGTATATTTTGTTGAACAAACCGAAAGGATTTTTGGTAACGACTAAAGATGAAAAAGGTAGAAAAACAGTGATGGATTTAGTGGCTAGCGCAACCAAAGCGAGAGTAGTTCCGGTAGGACGCTTGGAGCGACAAACAACTGGATTGTTATTGTTTACTAATGATGGACAGTTGGCGCGAAAATTAACAGATCCGAATCAAAAAGTTCGTAAAATCTATCATGTAGAGCTAGACAGAAATCTGAATCAGGCAGACTTTAACAAAATCAAAGACGGTATTAATATTCGTGGTACAAAGCATGAAGTTGATGAAATTTCGTGGATTCACGGAGCTACAAAACGCGAAGTAGGCATTAAAGTAAGTACAGGAAGCAATGGAATGGTGAAAGCTATTTTTGAGCATTTATCGTATACCGTTTCACGTTTGGACAGAGTAGTTTTCGCAGGATTGACGAAAAAAGACTTACCAAGAAGTCACTGGCGAGAACTCACAGCTCAAGAAGTAATTAACTTGAAGCATTTATAACGTTACAAAAACATATCGCATACGAAACCTCTCATTTTGGGAGGTTTTTTTGTTTTGGGGAATTTCGAAACTATGCGTATAACTTCTTAGTCTGCTGAATTCTTCTCAAAGATTTTTTCTTCGCTTCTAACTGCTCTGTTGCACAATATACCTCTTCACACTCTAAAAACAGCTGTTTATTCATAGCGTACAATCCGAAAAAAATCATGAAGGTCAATCCGCTGAAAATCAGTGTGACTTTATTTTTCTGAATGATAATTTTCAGTTTTTCTCCCATTGTGGGTTCTTTCTTTATGTTTCCTGTTTCTACTACTTCGGCATTGGCAGTTTCAATCGGATTTGCTTCTTTATCTTTTTCCAAAATAAAATTGGCATAATTTTCATAGCCAAGATAGCGACATAAATAATTTGCTACAGAACTTTTCAGTTCTACCGTTTCTTCTTTTACTGCCATATTGTACTTATTCCGCAGACTTTTTTCATGGTATTGGAAGTGGAATCGGTCCATTAGGTAATCGGAAATTTTCTTTGAAAGTCCGGTAGTGGACATCGTGACACCTGTGGCTTCTTTTACTTCTTTTCTAGCTTTCTTAAAAGCACTTAACACTAACTCTCTATGCATTACTTCTCGTTTTAGGTTTCTTTTATCGTTGTTAAAAGCGTTTAAAAATTGTAGTAGAAATCTGAGAAAAAAGTTTCTCTAAACTTTCCAAAACACTTCCCCAAACTTTCCATTTTTTCATTCAAAACCTCAGTTTATTTGTTACAGAAATTATTTCTAAACACTGAGATATAGCAATTTGATCTCCTGCATGTAGCTCGGTTCATTTTTGAGATAAGAAGCATTTGGGTTGGCTCCCGGAAGTAGCCAAACTGCATGTGATTGTCTCTTCACTTCCCAAAAACACAAGAAATCGGCGCCATTTCTATTTCGCTGTGTTGCTGAACAATGACTACGCTGAGTACTCCTCGGACGGCAACACCTATGTCCAATTTTTAAACACTAACAAAATGAAAAAATTCAGCTTAATAATACTTACGGTTTTCCTCAATTGCGCATTATTTTCTTGTACGCCAACCTCAATTGCCGAAGAAGAAGTACAATTTGAACAACTAGCTACGGAAGGTGATGAGGGAGAAGTATCCGATGACGGGTCAAATGAAAAACCGACAGGAAATTAGTATTCCTATAATCATATTTTTACTATTTTAGGAGGATGAAACTACTACCAGCTACATCCTCCTTTTTATTTGTGATTCTATTATTTCTTTTTTTTGGCTGTAAAACCAAAGAAGAGCAAAAGAGAAAAATACCCAAGAAAGTATATGAATATGAACTTTTAGCATTTGAAAAATGGAAAAAGCAGCAATATGATAGTGCTATTTTCTTTTCACAAAAAATGCTGAAGCAAGCTATTGAAGAGAAATCTGAATATGGTAAAATAGCTTCTTATTACAGGCTTGGACTATATCATAGAAAGAATCTTAGTTATGATTCAGCTAAATATTATAATGATAAGTTTCTTGGATTGGCTGAAAGAATCAATGATACTTTGAAAATAATTGAGGCTAGGAAATCTTTCGGATTCTTGTATAAGCAAATGGATAGCACAAAACTCTCCGTAAAAAACTTCACAGAAGTTAATGAACTTAATTTAAAAATTGGTGATACTATTCAAGCAGGAAAAAGCTTATTAGAAATTGCCAACGTATTAAAAAAATCAGAAAACTTTGGAGCTTCTGAATTAGCAGCAACGAAAGGACTCAAATATTTAGAAGATTCTAAAGAATTAAAATCTATTGTCGGACTATATTTAGTATTAATTACAGATTCAAGAGAACTAAATCGTATTAAAGCCGCTAATGACTATGCAAATAAAGGGATTGATATTTTAATTAATTCTCGTAAAAGTCAACAAAATCAAGGTGAAAATTTTTATAATGCTGCAAATATCAAAGAGTCAATCGATACAACAGTTGTCAAAAAAGTTCATAGAAATGTCGTAGGAATGCTACTTAATGGGAAAGCAAATGTATTAAGAGATTTAAAAAAGTATGAAAAAGCAATTGCTTATTACAAACTAGCTACTGAATATTATACTAATAATTTGCTGGAAGCCAAGCGAACACAATTTAATTTAGCACATACACTTTTTCTTAAAAATGGTTACACAAGTCAGTCAGATTCTTTATTGAATGATTCGTACGAATTTTATGTTCAAGAAGATAAAAATCAAGAAATTTTTTCTACATTATTGAAATTAGCTGTGTTATATAAAGATGTTGATGAAGAAAGAACATTAGCTTATATCAATAAAGCATTACAATCAGCAGAAAAACGTAAAAGGGAAAAAGCAATACACGAAGTACTGCGATTAAAAATAACAGTGTCAACGAATACAGAAGAATTAAATAGATTTTTAGTGTTAGATGATAAATTAAAAAGTAAAAAAGAAGATTTAGACTACTTTTATATTCATAATAGATTCAATTACGAAGATGAAGAACAACAAAAAATAAAAGCAGAAAATGCTAGATTTTTAGCGGATAAAAAAACTTCTGAAAGAACGACACAACTTTTATCATTATCGCTTTTTTTAATACTTTTAATCGTCCTCACCTTCCTCATCTACCAACGCATCAAACGACGTCACAAAATAGAAAAAGTAAAAACAGTACATGTTACGGAAGCGCGGATTTCTTCTAAAGTACACGACGAATTGGCAAACGATTTGTACGAACTGATGACGCAATTGGAAACTGCCAATCCAGAAAAAGAAACGGTGTTGGATAAACTGGATACCATTTACAATCAGGCACGCGATATTTCCAAACAAATTCAAACTGTTGAAACAGATCATAGATTTCCAGAAGAACTCAATAATTTATTCCGAAGTTACCAATCTGATGAGGTAAACGTGTTGCTGAAACGTTACGATACTGATATCTGGAAAGGAATTTCATCTCACATCAAAGTCACCGTGTATCGTGTGTTGCAGGAATTTTTAACCAATATGAAAAAACACAGCAATGCCGCGCTAGTAGTGGTTTCTATCGAAAAACAAAACAAGCAATTGTTCATTCAATATATTGATAATGGGAAAGGCTTTACAACCAAAACTTCCAAAAATGGTTTGCTAAATGCGGAAAACCGTATTCGTGCCATTAAAGGAAAACTTACTTTTGATACAGAACTTGACAAGGGTTGTAAGTTTAGTATTAATGTACCAGTATGATAGAATAGCTTATGTTTACGAAAGTTTTAATTGCCGAAGATATGGACGATATCAACACAGGCGTCCTAACTGTACTTTCCACATTGGAAATAGACACCATACATCACGCGCAATATTGTGATGATGCAGATTTAAAAGCGAAAAAAGCACTCAAAGATCAAAAACCATACGATTTGTTGATTACCGATTTGTCTTTTGTGAAAGACCACAGAGAACAAAAATTAAGCTCGGGGGAAGAATTGATTGTAAAGTTAAAATCAAGACAGCCCAACTTAAAAGTGATTGTGTATTCTGTAGAAGATAAATTGCAACGCGTTCGCAGATTAGTCAACGAGCACGGAATTGATGCGTATGTATGCAAAGGCAGAAAAAGTCTGCAAGAATTGACTACTGCCATCAAAAAAGTATACAATGGAGAACAACACTTATCGCAAAAAGTGAATAATGCGTTGAGTCCCAAAAATGATATGGAAATTGACGATTATGACATCGGATTGTTGAAGTTATTGTCGAAAGGATTGAGTCAAGATGAAATTGCGAAAGACTTAAAAGCGCGAAGTGTTTCTCCCAACAGTTTGAGTTCCATTGAAAAACGATTGAGCAAGCTTAAAATTTACTTCAAAGCGAATAATGCCATTCATCTTATTGCCAACGCAAAAGATTTAGGATTAATTTAAAAAAAACAGACTATTAGTTGGATTCCTCAGTAGAAATACTCGCAATATAATCTACTAGTTTGGCAAAATCTTGTTGATTTTTAAGTTTTAATCTTTCAGACTTGATATACGCTTTAATTTCGTTTTTCTTATCAGGAAAGACCTTCATAACATCTTTCTTTTTAGGATTTACCTCAAAAAATTCACCGTCTTTTACAATATAAAAATAATCGTATTGCGTAAACTTAGCGGCTCTATCTGCCTGATTAGCCGTTAAAGCTTTTTCATTTGGAGAAAACACACACTTTTTTCTGAGCAATAACTTGATATTATCTGCCTTGTTAAGCACCAAAAAGTATCCCTTTGTAGCTTCGCCATCTTCATTGGTGTAATTGAATAATGCTAGCGTTTTATTTTCAAATAGAATTCTAGAACCGTCAAGTTTCATCAACGCGCCAATTTCTTCTCCTTCTTCTGGTAGCAATTCAATTTCACTTGTATAGGTGTTAAATCGCATCATAATATTTCCGTACGATTTGTCTCCAATATAAAACTTTGCCAATTTATATTTTTCATTCAAATACGGACTTCCTTTTACATTATCCCAATCAATTTCATATGGAACTTTTTCTTTAGTATTTAACATTCTACGTATCTGATTGTACATTTCAGTAGTCGTTTCAAACTCTCTTGGCGAACCACTAACTTGCGCTAATAAGGAACTGCTAAAAAGGAATAAAAAGGCAATGGGTAATAGGCGTAACGTTTTCATAATCAGTAAATACATGGGTTATATCTTTAAAAATACGGAAAAATGTGGAAAAGAAAGCCTTCTTTGGTAAGGAATCTATTTTGTGTGAATTACGAAGTTACTTGAATTTTCTTTTTTTCTGTGGGATAGAAAAACAATTCATACGCTAAAAACCAATACACGAGTATATACTCCAACGTAACAAAAGCCAAATTTTCTACATATCCTTCATTTTGATACGCAGAATAACTAAACATAATTACAAAAGACCAAACAACAGGAAATCTGTAGCGTGTAAAAATGCTTAGCAGCAACAACGTAGCCAAATACCAAGGATGCATGGTCGTGGTTGTAAAAAAGTAAAAAGACAACCCAAACAAACACGCCGTGATGGTTTTTTGGAAGTTGTTATTATTTCTGAAAAGACTAATTGACGCCACAAAAATAAATACGATAATT
This sequence comes from Kordia sp. TARA_039_SRF, assembly GCA_006383075.2. Classification (GTDB taxonomy): domain Bacteria; phylum Bacteroidota; class Bacteroidia; order Flavobacteriales; family Flavobacteriaceae; genus Kordia. Next base: position 584,186 of record SMNH02000003.1, on the reverse strand, counting down.
GGTGTGATACTTCCAATTTCTTTAATCAAATTCCAGCCAACGGTTTCATAGCCAATCCAGCGTGCGATGTAGTAAAAACTAGCATTGAACTCAAAATTTTGAAACCACAATCCGACCGTTTCTTGGTAGTTTGCTATAAAATCTTTCGATACGAATGGTAAAAAGAGCAATACAATAGTCGCAATGACAATTCCGTAAAAAGCCAAAAGTTTTAAGATGCCTTTCCGCATAGTAGTAAATGTCTTTTTAGATACTTCAGAAGCTTTGTGCTTGGTAAACCATTGAAACAAAATCGGAAGAAAAATCAACGGAATCAACTTTACAGAAACGGACAACGCGAAGACAATCGCCGCTAATTTCCACGAACCTTTGTGTAGCAAATAGAAACTCCAAACAAGGAAGAAAATCATCACGCCTTCAAAATGTAAATTTCCTGTAAGCTCAATAATAATAAACGGATTGAGCATGTACAACCAAATATGATGCACTGGCAAACCGAGTCGCGCCAACAATTTTTTTCCAAAATACAGCGTGCCAATATCCGCGAGAATAATCAACAAGCGCAACACAATTACAGAACCCAAGATACTTTTGCCTGCGAGCAATCCTGCAATAGCAAAACACAACTGATTGATTGGCGGATAGTTAGTGTAATGTGACGCACTCAAATCGCCCATACCGTGCCACAATTCCTGTGCTTCAGCGATTGGCGCAGTTCCCGAAGTCATCAAATTATTGGGTAAGTACAAATACGGATTCCAGCCTTCTAGCAACATGCGTCCGTCCCAAATAAAACGGTAAAAATCTTGCGACAAATTCGGAATGCTTCCCACAAAAACCAATCGAAATACAATGGCAATTCCCGCAAGGAAAAAGAAATTATTTTTCTCAAGTTTGATCAATCCTAAAAAACACGCAAAACCGAGCGCGTGCAAGGAAATCAACAAGGTAACTTCCGTACGTACGAGCGGATAGCCAACATAATAATAGACAAAAGTGCTCAACAGCACCAATACGATGGAAACGCTACGATATTTCGCGGCAGCTGGCATCACACTTTGGAGCGAATGGAATTAAAAAAGACAAAGGCAAAACCTAAGAATAACATTAAGTGAAACGGAAACAATCCGAAGTCATTTAATGGATATGCGCTATACATTCCAAACAAAAAATACACCATTAACAAGGCTTCAATAACGGTATTTGCTGATATTTTTTTGCGAATATATTTGTTGTTTTTCCACGAATCCTTCAAACTTTTAATGTTGAATTTTGGCGTACGGACAAATTCACTGCGTTTACCCATGTGACCTTCCAACACAGCGACTGAGTTGTGTACCGAAAATCCCATCGCGACGGAAAAGAAGGTGAAAAACATCTGAATGTATTCGACAAATTTTAAAAATCCGCCACCTTGCACGCGTTTAAATGGAAACCAAAAGCAGATAAAAAAGATAATTGTACTGATGATAAAAAAGCTTGAAACGGTGAAATAAATTTCTAAATGTCCGTAGGTATTTTTAATGTATAACATTGGAATACTCAAAATTCCCACGATTAATACGTTTAAAAACATGGTACTGTTTAGTAAGTGCAAAATACCATGCACTTTGGTTTTGAACGATATATTTTTAGAGCGAATGACACGTTTGACCATTTTGCGGAAATTCTCTGCGCCGCCTTTATTCCAGCGGAATTGTTGTGAGCGTGCAGCACTAATCACCACAGGCAATTCGGCAGGTGTTTCTACATCTTCCAAATATTTGAATTTCCAGTTTTTCAACTGTGCGCGATAGCTCAAATCCAAATCTTCAGTGAGTGTGTCGCCTTCCCAATTTCCAGCATCAATAATGCAGGTTTTTCGCCAAACTCCAGCGGTTCCGTTAAAGTTGATAAAATGCCCTTTGGAATTTCGACCCACTTGTTCCAACGTAAAATGTGCGTCGAGCGCGAATGCTTGAATTTTGGTAAGTAAAGAATAATCGCGGTTCAAATGTCCCCAACGTGTTTGTACGACGCCAATTTTTTCATCTTTAAAAAATGGGATTGTTTGTTGAAGCCAGTCTTTTTTCGGTAGAAAATCGGCATCAAAAATTGCGATAAATTCACCTTTGGCGTCTTCTAAGCCTTCTTTGAGTGCACCAGCTTTAAAACCTACACGATTTTTGCGGCGAATGTGTGAAATATCCAAGCCAAGTTGTTGAAGTTCTTTAATTTTTTCGGCGGTAGAAATGACAGATTCATCCGTAGAATCGTCTAACACCTGAATTTCAAGTTTATCTTTCGGGTATTCTAGTAGTGCAATATTGTCCAACAAGCGCTCCATTACATACAATTCATTGTACACAGGAAGCTGAATGGTCACATACGGAACCTCATCGGGATTGTTCAAATTGAAGCGTGGCGCGTTGTCTTCTTCTTTTTTTGCTCGTAGATAATTAATCAACAAGTTTAACTGTGCCAAGCTATACATTAAAATCAAAATCAGCGCAATTCCGTAAATCGCCATGACGACAAACGACAGTGCCAGTTTGAAAAATTCTGCATCAAATCCCATCTATTTAAAACTATATTTAAAAATCCAACCTAAAATTTTCACGCCCGCAAATATAGTACCTTTTACGGTTCCTGAAACTTTTGAGACACCAATTCTCTTTTTATATCGTACAGGAATTTCTACGTATGAAAGTTTCCGTTTCAATGCTTTGAGCTGCATTTCAACCGTCCATCCATAGGTTTTATCTTCCATATTTAATTGTAATAACTTTTCGTATTTAATCGCTCTAAAAGGGCCTAAATCTGTAAATTTTGCACCAAAAAACAACTTCATTAAAAACGTAGCAAGCCAATTTCCAAATACTTGTTGCGGCGTCATAGAGCCATCTTCACGAAGCGATTTTACACGCGCACCAACCACAAAATCAATATCTTGCTCTATAATTGGTGCCACAATTTTAGTCAATTCTTCAGGATAATCCGAATAATCGCCATCCAAAAACACCAAAATATCAGGTTTTACCTCTTGTTGTGCAATGTAGTCCATTCCTTTTAAACACGCATACCCGTAGCCTTTTTGTGGTTCTTTTAAAACTGTTGCGCCAGCAGCAGCAGCATTTTTTTCGGTAGCATCAGTGGAATTATTGCTCACCACAATCACTTCCGTAACCATCTCGGGGATTTCCTGAATGACATTCGCAATAGAATCTTCTTCATTATAGGCAGGAATGATGACTTTTATAATCATAAATCTCTTTTAGTTCGTTTTAAGAATTTGCAAATGTAAGGGTTTGGTTTTTTATAACTTTTGTCAATTATTTTGAAGTAGTCGAAATGCTATTGGCAATCTTTCATTTTTTATGCGTTGATCTGGTCGTGGTTGCTGATTTAAGGGTTTTTGTGTGCTTTATAATATACCTTTTAGGATTATATAGTTGTCTTAAAAAGTGTATATCGATGTTCCAAATCGTCTATATCAGTTTGTAATTGAAATGATTTTTTTCCAGTTTCCATCACAATTGCTGCATAGTTTGAAAGTGTTTCGGTATGTGTGTTATTTCTATCCGCGTCAAGAATAGTTTTTAACGCTTCCATCAACGCGATTATGATAAATGGACTCGTTTTTCCGTATTGGCGAATTAGGTTGAAAGCCGTATCTAAATAGCTTTCAAAGGAATTTTGCATCACAATCAATCGGAGCACATCGGTATCATCTTTTATGGCAGCATCGGGAATTTTTGCTACGACCAATTTACACAACACAGAAGTCAAATTGTCAATACAAATTGCCGCCGTATACGGATTGTTGATGCCAGGTGACAACGCTTTGGAAGCAATTTCTGCTATTTGATGAATTCCAAATTCAACATCTTGAAAAAAGCTCTTTTTTGTGGCAACTTTATACGATTTTTCGAGCGATAGAGAATCTTCTTCTGAAAATTCAGCTTCCGAATTATTTTTAAAAAGCTCAAAAACTTCTTGTCCTTTTACAATATAACTTCCAGGTCTGTGCAGTATTTTGATGATAATTTCACGTTTTCTTGCAATATTTACCAACGCATCCAAATCAAAATATTGAATATAACCACTTGCTGTTGCTTCAAACTTTTTAATACTTTCGAGTTGATTATTAATATCATCTTTCGGAATCAACGTTACTTCTTTTTCCACTTGTTCAGGATACAAATCTTGAATGTTTTTCTCAATTCTGACACGAAGTTCGTTGATTATCTTGCTTGGCTGAATGCTCATGCTGATACTGTGAATAAAAATCACCAGTAAAAACACATTAAAAATCGCGAGAAAAATGGCAAAAAGGATAGAAATATTCGGAATAAAAGCATATTCACTATTGTCTTTTATCGCATTGATAACAATGATGGAATACAAAAACACACCAACATACTGTCCCAACACCACTTGATTGAGTCGTTTGTACATAAAATTTCGCAGCAATCTCGGTCCTAATTGCGAAGACGCCAATTGTAACACTACAATCGTAATCGAAAATACAGTTCCAGCAATACCAACCATAGAACCTGCAATTACGGTAAGCACATTTCTTCCAGAATCGGAGTTTTCGGAGAAAATCAATCGCAAAACACCTTCGGGTTCAAAGGGAAAAGTACGGTCTATATATAGCAAAACAATCGCAGAAACAATGCTACACACAATAATAAGCGTTGGGACAAACCAAAAACTGTCGCGTGCTTTTTTAAAAAGATAAATTAGGTTTAGCATTATTGGTTTCTTGTATTAACAGTAAAGATAAGTTGTGTAATTCTAAAAAGTGATTAAATTTTTTTGGCAATATATCGATTACTCGACACCCGATATTCATCTTTCTTCAAAAGTCCATAACGGTAACTAATACGCCCAATAGTTAAATAATTTCTTCCGTCATCTATCTTATAGTTGCCTATCATTTTATAAGCATCTGTTTTATTGGTTTTGCTATACAAGTTTCCATTATCATATTTTAAAAAATATTTTGAATTATTTTTTGTGTCGTGTACAAACCATTCACCTTCAAAAAACATAGGTTTTCCATTTTTATAGGTGAGTTGTTGTACTACACGACCACCTTTTTCAGAAATCTCCCAAACTCCATCTTTATTTCCTTTTGCATAATTTCCTTTCATAACATAGGCTTTCGTTCTTTGTTGTCCGTCAATCCACGCTGGAAGAGCTGCACTTTTATATGTTTGTGAAAATGCTCCATGTAATTGCCCCTTTTCATCATAAGTTTCCGTTATTTTTTGATTGTTTTTCACATAACTCCAACTTCCAACTTTGATACCTTTTGTGTAGTTACCAAGTTCAATGACCTTCCCGTAAGCGTCATACTTCACAAAACCTCTGTCTCGAACACCATTTTCATAATATTCGTCTACGACAGGCGTTCCATTATTTTTGAATGATTTTCGTTCACCATTCAATACATTGGCATTGTAATGTTCTACCAATTCCAATTGTCCGTTGGAGTAGTATTTTGAATTTTTTCCGTGAAGCTTTTGATTTTTATACGTTGTACTTTTTTTCAATTGACCATTAGGATAATACTCCTTAATTTCACCATCAAAATAGCCATCTTTTATAGCGCCTTCCATTAAAACAGTAGTGGCTTTTTTATTTGGTGACGATTTAACAAAAGTTCCAGAATAGGGTGTTTGAGAATTTACCTGATAAAACTTACCATTTCTTTGCACTAAAGAGCTAAATTCTGTGGTTTGACTACAGGAAGTCAACAAAACAACTAAAAGAAGAGTATAGATGATACGCATGTAAGGTAATATTTTGGTTATATGATTTAGCGTCAAGATACAATTTTTCATAAAAAACTGTAAAAAGAATATGTAAATTTGCACATGCTTCCAAAATACCATAAAATCCAAGAACTCTTAAATGATGCCCAAAAAGAAGCATTATACGAAAAACTGATAGCGCAACTTAACAAAGACTTTGCCTTAGCAAATATTGAAGAAACGTTTGCTGCCAGCATTTCTCCCGAATCCTTGAAAAGAGAATTACACGGAATTGTTTTTCAACTCATCCAAGAAAAATTTTCAGAATACTTGAATTTGCTTTACATCATCGATGTTTCAGAAGCTAAAATAAAGGCACTTGATGGTTCAGACATGGTACAGCTTTCCGAACAAGTAGCGTTTCTAATCCTCAAACGTGAGTGGCAAAAAGTGTGGTTTAAAAATAAACTCTAACAAAAGGCACTAAGGCATCTGCATAAATGCTTTTTTCATCATCGTGTAGCACATTATAGCGAACGCCAACGGTAAAATTATTTGACGTGTAGCCAATTCCGAAAAATACGGCAGGTTGCCAGTAATTATCATCCTCAAAAATAGGATCGTCAAAATCGCGGTTCACGTTCATATACTCAAATTCAGTAGACAATTGAATTTCACGCAACGGACTGTACAATCCAATAAGACTTCCACCTACAATCGTAGATTTAAAAAAATCATCATCGTTAAAATAGGTGTAATTCAACGCGATACCCGCCGAAAACTGTGTGTTAAAATCGTAAATTGCACTTGGTGCTACCGTAGCACTAAAAATACCATTTCCAAAACTCAAACCCAATCCGCCACCATACCGAACACGTTTCCAAAAATCACTTCCTTGCGAATTGGAAGTATTATTTTGCGAAAGTGCTGAAACGGAAAATAACAACATAAAAAAGAGTAAAAAAGGAGTTTTGAAGTAGTAAAAAACAAATTTTTTCATTTCTGGGAAAAGCTTATGGATTATTCCTATAAATATATACAAAACTTGTGATGTGTTTCTACCAAAAGTTGTATTTTTGATAAAATTTTGTCGAAACAAGACGAGAAAGAAAACACATGGATAGATTTTCCTTTTTAAATGCAGCACATACAGCATACTTTGCTGAATTATATGACCAATATTTACAAAATCCCGATAGCATAGAGCCGAGTTGGCGCGCCTTTTTTCAAGGCTTCGACTTCGGAATGGAAAGCAATGGCGAAGAAATTTCAGAAACAACGCAAGTCATCACGAAAGAAGTTATTCCTGAAAATGTTAAAAAAGAATTTGATGTGGTAAAACTCATCAATGGATATCGCACACGCGGACATTTATTTACACGTACCAATCCAGTGCGCGAACGTAGAAAATACGCGCCAACATTAGCGTTGGAAAATTTCGGTTTAAGCGAAAATGACTTAGACAAAACCTTTGAAGCAGGTGAAATTTTAGGGATTGGTAAAACCACACTTCGTAAAATTGTGGAACACCTAGAACGCATTTATTGCGAATCAATTGGTGTAGAATATATGTACATCAGAAAGCCTGAACAAATAAAGTGGATTCAGGAAAAATTGAATGTCAACGACAATCACCCAAAGTTTTCTCCGGATCAAAAGAAACAAATTCTTAAAAAACTAAACGAAGCAGTTTCCTTTGAAAACTTTTTACATACCAAATATGTCGGACAAAAACGTTTCTCGCTTGAAGGTGGAGAATCACTTATTCCTGCGTTAGATGCGTTGGTAGAAGCTGCCGCAGATGCTGGTGTCAAAGAATTTGTCTTGGGAATGGCACACAGAGGTCGTTTAAATGTATTGACAAATATCTTTGGGAAATCGCCTAAAAATATCTTTAGTGAATTTGATGGAAAAGACTATGCCGAAGCTATTTTTGATGGTGATGTAAAATATCACTTGGGATTAACCTCTGATAGAGAAACAGATTCTGGTAAAAAAATCAGCATGAACATTGCGCCAAATCCGTCACACTTAGAAACGGTTGGAGCTGTTGTGGAAGGAATTGCCAGAGCAAAACAAGATAGAAATCACGCAGACAACTTCTCAGAAGTATTGCCAATCGTTATTCACGGTGATGCGGCAATTGCGGGACAAGGTTTGGTATATGAAATCGTTCAAATGTCACAACTTGACGGTTACAAAACTGGCGGAACCATTCATATTGTCATTAACAATCAGGTTGGATTTACAACAAATTATTTAGATGCACGTTCATCTACCTATTGTACCGATGTTGGAAAAGTAACCTTATCGCCTGTATTACACGTAAATGCAGATGCTGCTGAAGCGGTAGTACACGCAACACTATTCGCTTTAGAATACCGTATGACATTCCAACGCGATGTATTTATCGACTTGTTAGGATATCGTAAATACGGACACAACGAAGGTGACGAACCACGTTTTACACAGCCAAAATTATACAAAGCCATTTCAAAACATAGCAATCCAAGAGACATTTACGCGGAAAAATTATTGAAGCAAGGTGTGATTGATGATAACTATGTGCGAGAATTGGAGAAAAAATACAAAGAATCGTTAGAAGAAAATCTAGAAGATTCTCGTAAAGAAGAAAAAACAGTCATTACACCATTCATGCAAGACGCTTGGAAAGACTTAGGTTTGGAGCGTGTAGACGAAGGTGTGATGGAAAAAGATATTGACACAACGTATCCAGAAGATAAACTGGCACAAATTGCTGAAGTGGTGTCAAAACTTCCGTCAGATAAAAAATTCTTACGAAAAATAAACCGTATCGTTTCTGATCGTCACAAAATGTTCTTTGAAAAGAATGAAATCGATTGGGGAATGGGAGAAACACTTGCGTACGGTTCGTTATTGCAAGAAGGATTTGACGTTCGCATCACAGGACAAGATGTAGAACGAGGAACGTTTTCGCATCGTCACGCAGTTGTAAAGGTAGAAGAATCGGAAGAAGAAATCAAGTTGCTAAACCATGTAGCGGAAAATCAAGGAAACTTCTACATTTATAATTCATTATTATCAGAATATGGAGTTGTAGGATTTGATTATGGCTACGCGATGGCGAGTCCAAATACCTTAACCATTTGGGAAGCGCAATTTGGAGACTTTAGTAACGGAGCGCAAATCATGATTGACCAATACATTTCTTCCGCAGAAGACAAATGGAAAACGCAAAATGGCTTGGTAATGTTGTTGCCACACGGATATGAAGGACAAGGAGCAGAGCACTCTTCAGCGCGTATGGAACGTTATTTACAATTATGTGCAAAAGACAATATGTTTGTTGCCGATTGTACAACGCCAGCAAACTTTTATCACTTATTGCGTCGTCAGATGAAAGCAGGTTTTAGAAAGCCATTGATTGTATTTACGCCAAAAAGTTTATTGCGTCATCCAAAAGCAGTATCTACTCGTGAAGAATTCGCTACAGGAAGCTTCCAAACACTCATTGATGATGTCAATGCAGATGCTAAAAAAGTAAAAACCTTAGTATTTTGTACGGGTAAATTCTATTACGACTTACTAGAAGAGCGCGAAAAGCAAGGTAGAGAAGCAGATGTAGCTTTGGTACGATTGGAGCAATTGTTCCCATTACCAAAAACAAAAATTAAAGACATATTAGCAAAATATAAAAACGCAGACGATGTAGTTTGGGCACAAGAAGAGCCTCGAAACATGGGGGCGTATGGTCATTTACTCATGCACATGGAAGAAGTTCGAAACTTCAGAGTAGCTTCAAGAAGATTTTATGGAGCGCCAGCTGCAGGAAGTGCCGTTCGTTCTAAACGTCGCCACGAAGAAGTCATTGCGTATGTTTTTGATAAAACAAAAAATAACATGCGTTAAGAATTGTATTTTGACTCGTTCAAAATATAATTCAAAACTATAACAGCGGTCAACGAGGTCATTGAGCTTAGTCAAAATGAACTGAGGTGAACGCCCAAAACAAACAAAATAAAAACTAAAATATAGAACACGATGATTTTAGAAATGAAAGTTCCTTCGCCAGGAGAATCCATCACTGAAGTAGAAATTGCAGAATGGTTAGTACAAGACGGCGATTATGTAGAAAAAGACCAAGCAATTGCTGAGGTTGATTCTGATAAAGCAACCTTAGAGTTGCCAGCGGAAGCTAGTGGAACAATCACCTTAAAAGCAGAAGAAGGCGATGCGGTAGAAGTTGGACAAGTAGTTTGTTTAATTGATACAAGTGCGGAAGCGCCAAGTGGTGGTGATGCTCCAAAAAAGGAAAAAGAAGAAAAGAAAGATGGATTCAATTTTGTTCCTAATCCTAAAGAGCTTTCTCCAGAAGCTAAACAACTTGTAGATGCAGGTCTTAATGTAACAGGTGAGAATACAAAAAAAACGTATGCTACAGGAACGGCTTCTCCAGCAGCTAAAAAAGTATTGGCTGAAAAAGGAATGAGTGCTAACGAAGTACAAGGAACCGGAAAAGATGGTCGTGTTACTAAAGATGACGCTGTAAAAGCACAACCAAGCATGGGAACACCAACAGGTGGCTCGCGCGGTACAGAGCGTAAAAAACTCTCAATGTTGCGTAGAAAAGTAGCTGAGCGTTTGGTATCTGCTAAAAACGAAACGGCAATGTTAACAACGTTTAACGAAGTAGACATGTCGCCAATTTTCGCCTTACGTAAAGAATACAAAGAAATCTTCAAAGCGAAGCACGGTGTAAGTTTAGGATTTATGTCGTTCTTCACATTGGCAGTGGTTCGTGCGTTAAAATTATATCCAGCCGTAAACTCTATGATTGATGGAAAAGAAATGATAAGCTATGATTTCTGTGACATCAGTATTGCAGTTTCTGGACCAAAAGGATTGATGGTTCCTGTAATTAGAAATGCAGAAAACTTATCATTTAGAGGTGTTGAAGCAGAAGTAAAACGATTGGCTTTGCGTGCGAGAGACGGACAAATTACCGTAGATGAAATGACAGGAGGAACATTCACCATTTCTAACGGAGGTGTGTTTGGAAGTATGTTATCCACGCCAATTATCAATCCGCCGCAATCTGGAATTTTAGGAATGCACAATATTGTGGAACGACCAGTTGCTGTTGATGGACAAGTGGTTATTCGTCCAATCATGTATGTAGCGTTGTCGTATGATCACAGAATCATTGACGGAAAAGAATCTGTTGGATTCTTAGTAGCCGTAAAAGAAGCGTTGGAAAATCCTGAAGAATTATTGATGGACAACAATGTGAAAAAAGCATTAGAATTATAAAAAACCGACGTAATATGTCATAAAAGTCATTGTGGAAACGCAATGACTTTTTTTTATGGAGTTATTTTGTAAGCATCTAAATGTTGGTTGATCTCTTTATTTGTATACGATTTATGGAGTATTCAACGAGCGAGCGCGGAAAATAAACGTGAGAAACCAAATTTATCTACATAAATCTAAATTTCAATCAGGAGTTATTCTTAAATATAACAAAGAGGAAATCCTTACAACAACTCATAAATATTAATGCAAAAAGCGGCAATCAACAAAATAACTTGTATGGTAAAAAGTATGGTAAATCGTTTATTGTTATGCGTTAGGGACGTCATGATCAATAGCTTTGATGAATAATGGTGTAAATGTCCCCAAAAAAAGAACTTCAAACAATACGTAAAATTACCTGATTTTTTGTCAAGTATTGGTTTTTAGGTATTTCGTAAATTTTTATGTAGTGCGAAATAATGCTTACTTCAAATACAAACAATTCTTATCGTAATCAATCACGGCTTTTCCCTTGCGTAAAATATCCGCGCCAATAATTCCGTGTACAGGTTCGGCTTCATGCTGTGTTAGCGCAGTGTTTACGTGGTCTAAATTAAAAAGCACCAAAGCAACGCGTTGTTTTTTCCACTTTCCAATGCGGATTTTATTGCTTTTCGCGATTTGGGTTTCCATATTTACAGCGCCAGCACCCGCAGCTTTAATCGTAGAATCTTTCGCTTTCAGCTTAAAAATCTTTACAGCTTCAAAACCGACGCACGAAGTAGAAGCACCTGTGTCTAAAATAAAACTTCCTTCTACACCATTAATCTTTGCCTTTACTTCGTAATGATTCGTGTTAATTCGATTCAACTTCACACGTGTATATCCTTTGTCGAGCAAAAACTTTCGCAAACTCTTTCTCATCTGTAAAAATGTCTAATTCGATTCTTCACAAAAATACAAATCAAAACAAAAGATACGCTATAAAAAAAGCGAAAACCTTTTAAAAAGAAGTATCGTATAAATTTTGCGGAAAACACTATTTTTGCGGCATGATACTTACAGACACTCACACACATTTATACAGCGAAGCTTTTGACGATGATAGAGATGAAATGATGCAGCGCGCCATGCAACAAGGTGTACAGCGTTTTTTTGTGCCTGCAATCGATTCTACCTATACAGAACGTATGTTTCAGCTCGAAAAAAATTATCCTAATGAAGTTTTTTTAATGTCGGGATTGCATCCAACGCATGTAAAAGAAAATTACAAAGAAGAAATTGCGCATGTAGAAGCATTACTAGCCGAACGAAAATTTTATGCAGTAGGTGAAATTGGCATTGATTTGTATTGGGATACCACATTTTTAAGTCAACAACAAGAAGCATTTCAGTATCAAATTCAACTAGCAAAAAAGTATGAACTTCCCATCGTCATTCACTGTCGCGACGCATTTGACGAAGTGTTTGAAGTGTTGGAAAAAGAAAAGGATGATGCTCTTTTCGGGATTTTTCACTGTTTTACGGGTACGAAAGAACAAGCTGAAAAAGCAATTAGTTATCATATGAAACTCGGTATTGGTGGCGTCGTAACCTTTAAAAATGGTAAGATTGATAAATTTCTTCATGAAATACCGTTAGAAAATATTGTTTTAGAAACGGACGCGCCGTATTTAGCGCCAACACCATATAGAGGAAAGCGAAACGAAAGTAGTTATGTCACCAACGTATTGGAAAAAGTAGCAGAAATATATCAATTAGACACAGAAAAAGTGGCACAAATCACCACAGAAAACTCAAAAGCTGTTTTCGGAATATAATTTTATGTATGCTTTTTGGTTTTAGGTGTTAGGTTTTGGTATATTTCGAAGAACAATTCTAACGAAACAATCAATATCTAACTAAGACAGCAAACAACAAATCGACAAAAAACTAAAAAAACAAGTTATAAGTGAAAAGTCATGAGTAAAAACGAATCGACAAAAAACAAATAACAAAAAACAAATAACAAAAAACGAATAACAAAAAAAGCAAAGCGACCTAAAACCCAAAACCCCAAACCCCAAACCCAACACCCAAAAAAAATGACTCAACCCAGAATACTACTCATATACACAGGTGGAACCATTGGAATGATTAAAGATTATGAAACGGGAGCGCTGCGTGCTTTTAACTTTAGTAAATTGCTAGAGCGCATTCCAGAGCTTATTCATTTGGATTGTTTTATAGAAACGGTTGCCTTTGATACGCCGATTGATTCTTCAGATATGAATCCGGAAAATTGGATTAAAATAGCGGAGATTATAGAGGAAAACTATGCAATATTTGATGGTTTTGTGGTGTTGCATGGAAGTGATACAATGAGTTATTCTGGTTCGGCGTTGAGTTTTATGCTGGAAAACTTGGCAAAACCTGTCATTTTCACAGGTTCGCAATTGCCTATTGGAGATTTACGTACGGATGCCAAAGAAAACCTCATTACGTCTATTCAAATAGCTTCCTTGCGTGATGCTGACGGAAATCCAGCAATACAAGAAGTCGGACTGTACTTTGAATACAAACTCTACAGAGCCAATAGAACCACCAAAATAAACGCGGAACATTTTGAAGCCTTTGCATCGCTCAACTATCCGCCATTGGCAGAATCGGGTGTGCATTTAAAAATATTTAAAGAAAACTTGTGGCGTCCAATTCCAGGGAAAACTTTCAAAGTGCACAAGCAAGTAGATAACAATATTGCCTTAATCAAACTATTTCCAGGTATTACCAAGGCAAGTTTGGAAGGTTTTTTAGCGTCAAACACTATTAAAGCCATTATTTTAGAGACTTACGGAGCTGGAAATGCGCCTACAACGTCTTGGTTTTTAGAATTTTTATCAGAAATAAAACAAAAAGGTATCTTGCTAATCAACGTAACACAATGTTCAGGTGGAAACGTCATTATGGGACAATACGAAACCAGTGTTGCCTTAAAAAAGCTTGAAATTGTTAGTGGAAAAGACATTACTACAGAAGCAGCTATCGCCAAGCTCATGTATCTTCTTGGTAGAAAAATGGACGTGTCAACCTTCAAAACGGTCTTTGAAACACAAATTAGGGGTGAAATGTCTTAAAAATAACTAGATATATTTCAAAAACTAAAATATTTTTTGTTATTTGCCCGTCCATTTTAGAGAGGTGGCCGAGTGGTCGAAGGCGCACGCCTGGAAAGTGTGTATACGGCACAACCGTATCGAGGGTTCGAATCCCTTCCTCTCTGCATAAAAATATCGTATATTATTATTAAAATTTTTATATCTTTAACCCGATTAACTAACAAAATTTAAGTTCAAAAGAAATGAAAAAAGGATTTTCTATTATGGCTATGGCCATGTTAACGATTTTAAATGTAGGTGTAGCAACAGCACAAGATGCAGCTGAAGCAACAGCCGGTGCTGAGCAAGGGATTCACCAAATATTAAAAGATTACTTTATTAAAGGTGGACCTGGGTTCATGGGAATTGTACTATTATGTCTTATCTTAGGATTGGCAATTTGTATTGAAAGAATCATCTACCTTAATATGGCGTCTACTAATAATAAGAAGTTATTAGCAAATGTTGAAAATGCTTTAGCGAGTGGTGGAGTAGAAGCAGCGAAAGAAGTAGCTAGAAACACAAAAGGTCCTGTGGCATCTATCTTTTATCAAGGATTAGACCGTATGGATGAAGGTGTTGAAAACGCTGAAAAGGCAGTAGTTGCTTATGGTGGAGTTCAAATGGGACAATTAGAAAGAAACGTATCTTGGATTTCTTTATTTATTGCCATTGCACCGATGTTAGGATTCATGGGAACGGTAATTGGTATGATTCAAGCCTTCGATAAAATTGCAGCAGTAGGTTCGTTAGATGCTTCGTTAATTGCGAGTTCTATTCAGGTAGCCTTATTGACAACTGTATTCGGTTTGATTGTAGGTATTATTCTTCAAATTTTCTACAACTATATTATTGCTAAAATTGATAGTATCGTGAACGACATGGAAGATTCATCTATTTCTTTAATAGATTTATTAGTTCGTTACAAAAGATAATACTATCAACTTTATACAATACAATATAATATGAAAACTTTAAAATTAATACTAACTATTTTGATTGCCGTAATAGCATTGATAGGGTTAATTCTCTATATTATGATACTTACGGACAATTCAACAGGAAATGGAATGATTATTGCTGGAGAAGTATTGGTTATTGTTACTTCGGCAATTGCATTGTTCTTTGGAATTAAAAACTTGGCTACAAATCCTCAAGCGTTAAAGAAAACCTTGATTTCTTTGGCAGTATTCGCGATTATCGCTATTCTGTCTTACGTAGCTGCAAGTGATGCAATTCCGAAAAATCTTGGAGACGATATACAAGTAACCGCGACAGAATCTAAATATGTTGGAACAGGTATTTACATGTTCTACTTTTTAGCAGCCATAGCAATTTTGTCTATGATTGGATTTGGAATCAAGAAAACACTTAACAAATAATTATGGGAAGAAGAAACATACCAGAAGTGAACGCAGGTTCGATGGCCGATATTGCATTCTTACTTCTTATCTTTTTCTTAGTAACAACCACATTCCAAGAGGATACAGGAATCAACCGTAAGTTGCCTCCGATGCCGCCTCCTGGAGTAACACCACCAATCATCAAGCAGAAGAACTTATTTACGGTATTGGTAAATAAAAACAATGAACTTTTGGTTGAGGAAGAAATTATGGATATCAAAGACTTGCGCAAAGCAGCAAGAGAATTTCTTGATAACGGTGGCGGGACTAACGAAAAAGGTGAGCCTTGTACATATTGTAAAGGTAAGAAAGATCCAGAATCTTCAGATCATCCCAACAAAGCGATTATTTCTGTACGAAACGATAGAGAAACAAACTATAAAACGTTCATGTCTGTACAAAATGAACTTGTAGGTGCGTATAACGAGTTGAGAAACCGTGAAGCACAACGTTTGTATCAAAGAGATTATACAGAAATGGAAAGCGTCGTGGCTGATCCTCAAGTCGATGAATCAGTTAAAGACGACTTAAAAGAGAAAATGGAAGTAATTAAAGATTTATTTCCTTTAAAAATATCTGAAGCAGAAACTAATAATTAAAAACGTAGTTACTATGTCTAAATTTAAAAAGAAAAAAAGTGGTGAATTGCCACCTGTTTCTACAGCAGCATTACCAGATATTGTATTCATGTTATTATTTTTCTTTATGACGGTAACAACGTTTAAGAAAGATGATTACAAAGTAGCGCAGGACTTTCCGTATGCAGATCAAGTGCAGAAACTAGATAAAAATGATCCAATCATTTATATTTATGCAGGAAAGCCGCACGAACGATATCAAAGTGATGTAGGGACACAAGCAAAAATTCAGTTAAATGATAAATTTGCAAGTGTTGACGAAATCAAAGATTATTGGTTCAACACGCTGAACAATGATGTTGGTCAAGAGTTCAGATATGTAGCCATTACGGCTTTAAAAGTTGATGGAGAAACAAATATGGGATTGGTAGCAGATATCAAACAACAGCTTCGTGAAATCAACGCATTAAAGATTAACTACACCACTAGAAAAGGTGAAGCTGGTCAAAATTACAAATAGAAAATCTTAAATTTTTATAGAAAAGCACTCTACTCAGAGTGCTTTTTTTATGCTATCTTGTCATAGAATCCACAAAACAATCGTTTTTAAATACATCGCAAATGAAGCATATTGTTATTGGAATTTTAATTTTGCTAGGAATGCAAACAGGTTTTGCGCAAGAAGAAGTCGCTCAAGACACAATTCTTGATGATAAATACCGTGAAGACCAGTTTTATATCGGATTCACCTATAACATACTTCAAAATCGTCCTAGCGGCATTTCTCAAAATAATTTGTCAAACGGATTGCATATTGGTGTTATTCGCGATTTTCCCATCAATAAAAAACGCAACAAGGCTATTGGAATTGGCTTAGGCTATTCTTATAATTCATACTTTCACAACCTAAAAGCGGTAGAAACGGGTAATGGAATTGCTTACGAAGCTATTGGAAGTGATGTGAGTTTTAAGCGAAATAAATACCGAACACACGAACTAGAACTGCCTATCGAGTTTCGTTGGCGAACGTCTACAGCAGAAACATATAAATTTTGGCGTATTTACGGAGGATTTAAAGTAGGATATATTTTTTCAGGAATTTCTAAATTTATCAGTGATGCGGAAAAGCTGAAATTTCAAAACGACGACTTGAAACGCTTTCAATACGGATTGACGCTGAGTGCGGGATACAACACGTGGAATTTTCATCTCTATTACGGATTGAACAAACTTTTTAAAGACGATACCTTTACCACAAACGGCGAGCAATTTCAAATAAATACCATTAAAGTAGGTTTGATGTTTTACATCTTATAACCAATCGTACATCACCAATAATTGAGGAATGACGCCAATGGCTAACCCAAGAATCAGTTCGCTAATCGTATGCGCTTTTAAGTACAAGCGCGAACTTCCCACAATTCCAATCATTAAAATCAAGATGCTTAACGCAAAAGTAATGTTGAGTTGATAGCTAATGCTCAACACTATCAAAAACATCACCAAGCCAGCAATTCCCATCATGTGCATGCTTGCTTTGATGCGAATCAATACAAAAAACAAACACAGTATAGCCGAAATCAAGGTCGCGACAAAAAAATCATACAATTCTGCAAAAATAGATTTCGAAATGATTTTGGTAACGATTAAAAACAGTAATAAAACGTATAAGTATAACGGGATTTTCCGCTGCCGTACATCTTTTACAAAAACGGTATCAATCATTCGTAGTCGTCGCAACAAAATAAATGTCAAGATAGGAATGAATACAGTAAAAATCGCAATGGTGATGGAGACATCTACTTTAAAGTTGAATTCGTACATGCGTGGCGTTACTAAAAAGTACCCAACAGTTGCCATTGAAGGAATAAAAATAGGATGAAACACGTACGATATAACGTTGAGAAAAGTGCGCATTTAGATTTTCTTTCGTAAGCGAGCTACAGGAATATCGAGCTGTTCTCTATATTTTGCTACAGTTCTACGGGCAATTGGATAGCCTTTTTCTTTTAAAATTTTGGCTAACTTTTCATCGGTCAACGGTTTTTTCTTGTTTTCTTCTTCAATGACAGTTTCCAAAATCTTCTTAATTTCTCGCGTAGAAACGTCTTCTCCTTGCTCATTTTTCATTGATTCCGAGAAAAACTCCTTAATCAACTTTGTTCCATACGGCGTATCCACGTATTTGCTATTTGCCACACGCGAAACCGTAGAAACATCCATATGAATCATATCGGCAATATCTTTCAAAATCATAGGTTTTAGCTTGCGCTCGTCGCCTGTAAGAAAGTATTCTTCTTGATAATGCATAATGGCGTTCATCGTCACTAAAAGTGTCTGCTGACGTTGCTTTATGGCTTCTATAAACCATTTGGCAGCATCTAACTTTTGCTTGATAAACAATACGGCATCTTTTTGCGATTTCGTTTTCTGACGCGCGTCTTTGTAGCCTTTGAGCATGTTGTTATATTCTTTGGAAACATGCAATTCGGGAGCATTTCGTCCGTTTAAGGTCAATTCTAACACACCATCTACGATGCGAATGGTAAAATCGGGAACAATATGTTCTATGATTTTGGTATTTCCTGCATATGAGCCGCCAGGTTTTGGATTTAAACGCTCAATTTCTAAAATAGCATCGCGCAGTTCTACTTCGGTAATATCAAACTTCTGTAAAAGTTTTTTATAATGTTTTTTGGTAAAATGCTCAAACGACTTTTCCAAAATTTCAATCGCCATTTCGATAGAAGCGGTTGGCTCTTTTCTGTGTAATTGAATCAATAAGCATTCTTGTAAATTTCGTGCGCCAACGCCAGCCGGATCAAGTTCATGAACAATATTTAAAATCTTTTCAATATGTTCTACAGAGGTAAAAATATTTTGCGTGAAGGCTAAATCGTCCACAATATCTTCCAAAGGCCTGCGGATATAACCGCTTTCATCTACACTACCAATCAAAAATTCTGCAACTTCACGGTCTTCTTCCGAAAGGCGAAACGTATTCAATTGATTCTTTAAATGCTGATTAAAAGACGTTCCCGACGCATACGGAACACTTTTTTCATCATCATCAGCGCTATAATTATTGGCTTGCAAACGATAACTTGGAATTTCATCATCACTCAAATATTCGTCTACATTGATGTCTTCTGCAGCAATTGACTCGTTTCCGAAATCATCTTCATAATCATTTGAAAAATCATCGTCATAATCGTCTGTTTGCTCTTTTCCGCTATCCAATGCAGGGTTTTCCTCTAGTTCTTGTTTCAATCGTTGCTCAAAAGCTTGCGTAGGCAATTGAATCAACTTCATTAATTGAATTTGTTGAGGAGATAGTTTTTGAGATAGTTTAAAATTCAGTTGTTGTTTAAGCATGGTATTCTGTTAAAACACGTGGTTTTTGTTGATTAGTTTTTCAGTCTTAGCTATAGTTCATAAATTTCATACGTCGCTTTTCCACCGCCAGTTTGCACTTTCATTGTTCGTTCACCTTTGATAAATCGTTTGGTTTTTCGGTCAATTTCATAAATCCCTTTAGCGGTATTTTTATCTAATAATCCGCCTAATCCATCAATAGTCATTTCAACGGCGACAAAAATTTTATCATCTGTAATGTCATCAACCGTATAGGTGTATTTTATTTTTTGCGATGCAATCAACGGATTGTTTGTTTCAAAATTCCAAGTAGTGCCAACGGCTAATTTTTCTGCTGGAAACACCATCGGAACAGGAGAATATTGGTCTATAAGCGACGTGTCTAAATAACTGCCCGCATCTTTGTATTGCGCTGATTGAATAATGTTTCCGTATTTATCAAGCGTAAACGTAAACTCTTTATCTAAGTACTGTTTAACATCGTTGTACATTTCCAATTCCATAGCGCTCAATCTTTTGGTGTTGTTTAACGATTTTATCACTTCGGTATCTAAACTTTCTTTTTCACCAAACATATCAGAAGTATACAGCATGCGCGTTACTTTTCCTGTAAATACAAAGGAACTATCACTTGTAATTTCATCCAATTGAAAATGAATAAAGTTTTTATCTTCAAAAAAGCCCATTTTATTAGCGCTGGTTTTGGTGCCAAAGACTAAGGTTTGCGAAAAACCTTCTTCGAAATTGATAGCTGGATTGACTTTATCAGTACTTTTCTGGGAACAGCTCACCAAAAATAATACCATTGTTAAGATACTGTATAAACTTTTTCTCATGAATTGTGTGTAAGTGTTACACAAATATAACAAACTTCGATGGTAAACCGTGTTGTGTGTAAAAAATTAGCTAGAGAATTCCTGTCTTTAGAAAAGGACTTTACATGTTTTTCTTAACGAAATAAAAAAAGCAGTCATTTCAACGAAATGACTGCTTGGTAAAGAAAATTCTGAAGTACTTATTTTTTGTTTACTTCATCAATATATTTTGCTAAAGCCATCGTCATCGATGGTGTTTCAGGCGTTGGTGCTTTAATATCTACGCGCAATCCGGCTTCGGTAGTTGCTTTGATGGTAGAGTTTCCAAATACGGCTATGCGTGTGTCGTTTTGCTCAAAATCAGGGAAGTTTGCCAATAATGACTTGATTCCTGAAGGACTAAAAAACACTAAAATGTCATAATACACATCGCGTAAATCTGACAAGTCACTTACCACAGTTTTGTAAAAAACTCCACGTTCCCAAGTGATATTTAGAGAATTCAATGTTTCAGGAACAGCAGGTTTCAATGCATCTGATGACGGCAACAAATACGTTTCGTCTTTGTATTTTTTAATTAACGGAGACAATTCTTGAAATGTACGTTTTCCAACATAAATCTTACGTTTTCTGTATACCACGTATTTTTGCAAATAATAAGCCACAGCTTCCGACTGGCAAAAATACTTCATAGTATCAGGCACCTTAAAGCGCATTTCCTCAGCTACTCTAAAAAAGTGATCTACCGCATTTCTACTTGTTAAAATGATAGCTGTAAATTTCGACAAGTCTATCTTTTGGTGACGTACTTCTCTTGCACTTACACCTTCAACATGTATGAATGGTCTAAAATCAATCTTTACTTTCTGCTTATCAATAAGCCTTGAGTAAGGTGAGTTTTCAATTTTTGGTTCCGGTTGAGAAACTAAAATGGTTTTGACTTTCATAACCTTTATTTTATTTGTCGCGTTATTCAATTAGTAATTTATAGATAACTAAATAAGGGGCAATTTCAAGTGCGCAAAGATACAAAATAAAATAAAACAACTTACTGATTATCAATTTTTGATAATTCTTTAATAGAAGAAATAATACGATGAGATTATAGAATAGAAAAAAGATAATTACTGAGAAAAATACAATCTTATGTTGATAACCGTAGTAAACTAGCACTAAGTTAACAGGAATCAATACTAAGCCAAATAGATTTCGAGCATTGATCTTGTGGAAATTATAAGCGTCAATATACGGTTCGATTTCCAAAATAACCGCCATAATTTTCTCTAAAATATATCTAATTATCACAAAAAACAAGATGAACGAACTAATCTTCACAAACAAAAACGGCGCGTCGACCAAATACGGACGGAAAAAAGTAACTGCTACATACCCAAAAATCGAAAAAGAAATTACCTGTACCAAAAACAATAATGAGGTAAATATATTGATGGTTTTTTCCTGTTTTGCGATTGCTTGATTTTGATATTCATTCGAAAAAAGAAATCCCAAAAAAAGCGTAAATTTTTTTCGAAACAGTAAACGCGTCACTACAAGCAAACACAAGGTTGTGACGAACAACAATGTAAGCCAATCGTTAGAGATGACGGTACGTTCTACAACAGTAAACATTTGGTAAAATTAGCAAGTATGTTAAATAATACATAAAAATTCAGCACAAAATACCGAACACAATGGCAAAACCTATAATTTGTGTACTTTTGTTATATCAAATAAGCTTTAAAATGATTGATGCAAAATTTGAATTGTAGTTTCTTTAGATGAAATAGAAAACATAAGCATAGCAGTAGTTACGCTTATTTTTTATATTGAAATATAAAGGAAATAGAAACAGATTTAATCAGTTATTTTAAAGTTTATTTGGTATTAAGCTTAATTTTAGAAAATGTCCGACGCAATTGTAGTCATACCCACGTATAACGAAATTGAAAATATTGAAGCCATTATAGAAGCTGTTTTTGCGCAAGAAAAGGCATTTGATATTTTGGTTGTGGACGACAATTCTCCTGACGGAACGCATACAAAAGTGCAGGAACTGCAACAAAAATATCCATCGCGGTTATTTTTAGAAGTTCGAAACGCCAAAACAGGATTGGGAACAGCGTATATTCACGGTTTTCGCTGGGCATTGGCGCGCGATTATGAATATATTTTTGAAATGGATGCTGACTTTTCACACAATCCTGAAGATTTGAAAAAACTGCTTGCGGCTTGCGAAAATGAAGGCGCTGATGTTGCAATTGGTTCGCGTTATGTAAAAGGTGTGAATGTGGTCAATTGGCCAATGAATCGCGTGTTGATGTCGTATTTTGCGTCAAAATATGTGCGTTTCATTACCCGAATTCCAATTCACGATACTACGGCAGGATTTGTTTGTTATCGTCGAAAAGTACTGGAAACTATAGGATTGGATAACATTCGCTTTGTAGGATATGCGTTTCAAATAGAATTAAAATTCAAAGCGTGGAAACTCGGTTTCAACATCAAAGAAGTTTCCGTTATTTTTACCGATAGAACTAAAGGAGTTTCTAAAATGGACAGTTCGATATTTTCGGAAGCTTTTTTCGGAATCATCAAAATGAAAATCAGAAGTATGTTTACCAAAACCAAACGTCATGCATAAAATACTACTCAAAAACGCACAAATAGTCAGCGAAACTGAAATAAAAACGGCAGATATTCTCATAGAAGGCGAACGCATTGCCAAAATCGGCACCAATCTTTCTGACGAAAGTGCTGAAGTAATTGATGTTGCTGGAAAACACGTGTTTCCTGGCGTGATTGACGACCAAGTGCATTTTAGAGAACCTGGATTAACGTACAAAGCGAATATTGCAACGGAATCGCGTGCGGCTATTGCTGGTGGAATTACTTCTTTTGTGGAAATGCCAAATACGAATCCGCAAACGACGACAATTGAAAAGCTTCAAGAGAAGTTGGATATTGCAAAAAACACCTCGTTTGCAAATTATTCGTTTATGTTTGGTGGAACGAATGATAATTTAGACGAAATTTTAAAAGTAGACACGACGCAAGTTGCTGGTTTAAAACTGTTCTTGGGTTCTTCTACAGGAAATATGTTGGTGGATGACGAATCAGTGTTGGAAAAAATATTTTCAAGCACGGATATGGTCATTTCAGTACACTGTGAAGATGAAGACACGATTCGAAGAAATTTAGCGGAATACAAAGAGAAATATGGCGACGATATTCCAATTGAATATCATCCAATTATCAGAAGTGAAGAAGCGTGTTTTTTATCGTCTTCTACCGCAATTGCGTTGGCGAAGAAAACAGGTGCACGTTTGCATGTATTTCACTTATCTACAGGAAAAGAAACGCATTTGTTTGACAATTCCATTCCGTTAGAAGAAAAGAAAATTACTTCGGAAGTTTGTATTCATCATTTATGGTTTTCGGATGAAGATTACAAAGAAAAAGGCACACATATCAAGTGGAATCCTGCGGTGAAAAAAGCATCTGACCGAGCAGAATTGTGGAAAGCATTACTCGATGACCGAATTGACGTAATAGCAACTGACCATGCGCCACATACCTTAGAAGAAAAAGCAAATCCATACACAAGTGCACCTTCTGGCGGACCGTTGGTGCAACATGCGTTAAACGCGATGATTCAAGCGCACAAGCAAGGAAAAATTTCCTTAGAAAAGATGGTGCAAAAAATGTGTCACAATCCGGCGCGATTGTTTCAAGTAAAAGACAGAGGTTTTATCAAAGAAGGTTTTTACGCCGATTTGGTTGTAGTTGATTTGGAAGAATCCTATACAGTTTCAAAAGAAAACGTATTGTACAAATGCGGTTGGTCACCGTTTGAAGGAACGACGTTAGATTCTGTCGTAACGCATACATTTATCAATGGAAATTTGGCGTATCACGAAGGGAAATTCTCTGAAAAACGCCACGTAAAACAATTAGAATTCAACAGATGAAAAAATACATTCTCAGCATAGTAGTTCTCCTAATTTTGGTCGTTTCTTGTAGAGAAGAAGCCGTGCCAAAACCAGACGATTTACTCTCTAAAGAGCGAATGGCAGCTATTTTATACGATGTAACATTGGTAAACTCCATCAAAGGAGTGAACAAGCAAAAACTAGAAGATGGCTATTTACATTTAGACACGTATTTGTATGCAAAGCATGAAATAGACAGTTTACAATTTAAGAGAAGCAACAATTATTATGCGGCAAATCCAACAGAATATTTTGAGATTTACAGCATTGTACAAGCTAAACTTTCCAAAGAACGAAAAAGAGTAGGAGAAGCACTCGAAGCAGAACAAAAACGACGCGATTCTATTCAAGATTCCAAAAAAATACAGCGTTCCAATAAAAATAAAGACTCTTTAATAAAGAAAAAGCCTAAGTTAATTAGAGTTCGCGATGATAAGTAAGCAAATTCTACGATTCCTTTTTATAGCGCTCACTCACGCGCACTATAGTTTCTTCTAACGGTGTAAATTCAAAATTGAGTTGTGTTTTGACTTTACTACTATCATATACCATTTGCGACTGAATCGATTTTGCGGTCAAGCGTGTCAAGCGACGGCGTTTTCCTGTAAATAATTGTCGCCACCAATCCAATCGCCATGCAATTCCTAATAAAAATGCACTGGCTTCTTTTTGCGGTGGTAATACATTCAGTGCTTTTGCGGTGGTTTTGGAGAATTTTTCTACAGTCCAATTCTCAGCTACCAAAATAAAACGCTCACTTTTAATAGTACTATTCATCAGTTGAATCATCACGGAAACGACATCTTTCACATCAACGTAGGCTAAAATTCCTTTGGTATAATATTTTAATCCTTTGTCAATTTTTCGAAACAGCGAACCACTTCCGCCGCCGCGCCAAAATCCTGCGCCCAAAATAATTCCAGGATTCACAATTACAATGTCCAAACCTTCTTGCGAACCGCGCCAAACTTCCATTTCCGAACCGTATTTTGAAATCGCATACACATTATTGTCAGCTTCTGCATTCCAATGTGTTTCTTCCGTAATAGGAATGTTTGGATTTTCTGTTTCGCCAATTGCTGCAATGGAGCTGACAAAACAGAGTTTTTGTACGCCGTACGCCACGCATAAATTCACAATGTTAGCAGTTCCTTCAATATTTACTTTGCGGAGTTTTTCAAACAATTGCGGATCAAACGTAACCAAAGCCGCTACATGATACACATGCGTAACATCGGGAAACGACTCTTCCAACGACGGCACATCGGTGACATCGGCTTTGTGCCATTCAATCTTATCAAAAAAATGAGAGACATCATCAAAATAATAGCCAAACACATTTTTTACGACTTCCAGCTTTTCTTTCGTTCTATATATGGCTCGAATTCGTGTTTCTGTTTGTGCCAAATGCGCCAATAAATGTGCGCCCACCAAACCTGTTCCTCCTGTGACTAATATCATGCTACTAAAATAAACTTTTTTCTTTTCACTTTTATATCTTTGCGAAGCTTTAAAAAGAATATACAAATGAATAGCAATTTAGTAGAAGAATTACGTTGGAGAGGAATGATACACGATATCATGCCTGGAACAGAAAAACAATTGACCAAAGAAATGACGACGGCGTATATCGGGTTTGACCCAACATCCGATTCCTTGCATATTGGAAGTTTGGTGCCTATTATTTTGTTGATGCATTTGTATAAGTCTGGACACAAACCAATTGCTTTGATTGGTGGTGCTACGGGAATGATTGGAGATCCTTCTGGGAAGTCAGACGAGCGTAATTTGTTAACGGAAGAAGTGTTAAACAAAAACGTAGCGGGAATCAAGCGTGTATTGTCTCGCTTTTTAGATTTTGATTCGAAAGCAGAAAATGCACCAATTTTAGTGAACAATTACGATTGGATGAAAAACTTTTCGTTTATCGATTTTGCTCGTGATGTTGGAAAACGAATTACGGTAAATTACATGATGGCGAAAGATTCTGTAAAGAAACGTGTGGCTGGCGATGGCGCAGGAATGTCGTTTACAGAATTCACCTACCAACTCATTCAAGGATACGATTTTTACCATTTACACAAAGAATACAACTGTTTGTTGCAAATGGGCGGTTCTGACCAATGGGGAAATATTACTACAGGAACCGAATTGGTCCGTAGAATGAACGATGAAGCTACCAAAGCATACGCAATGACGTGTCCGTTAATCACCAAAGCAGACGGTTCTAAATTTGGAAAAACGGCTGGCGGAAACGTGTGGTTGGATGCGGATAAAACATCGGTATATAAGTTTTACCAATTTTGGATGAATACTACGGATGAAGATGCTGAAAAATACATCAAAATCTTTACGTTTTTAGATAAGGAAACGATTGATGGATTAATTACTGAGCATAAGGAAGCACCACATACACGTACATTACAGAAGCGTTTGGCAGAAGAAGTGACCATTTTAGTGCATGGCGAAGATGCGTTGCAAAATGCATTGAAAGCGACGCAAATTTTATTCGGAAAATCGACTGCGGACGATTTGAAAGCATTGGACGAACAAACATTATTGGATGTGTTTGAAGGTGTGCCACAGGCAGAAATTGACCGTGCTGATATTGAAGAAGGCTTGGATATGATTGCCGCATTGGCAGCAAAAACAAACTTTTTAGCCTCTAACGGAGAAGCACGAAGAGCATTAAAGGAAAATTCAGTTTCGGTGAATAAAACCAAAGTCAAAGAAGATTATACCATTACCACAAACGACTTGATTAGCGATAAGTTTGTGACAATTCAGCGTGGTAAAAAGAAGCAATTTTTGTTGATAGTGCGTTAGGTTTTTTAGATTCGCTTCGCTGTTAGAAGCTAGACCGCTTTGCTGCTAGATTCTAGAGGTGCTTTGCACTTAGATGGTTAGATTGCTTTGCTGTTAGAATTTTAGCTATTTGTGAGAAGCTGAATCAAGTTCAGCTTGACGAAGTGCATTTTCAATCTTAAATAAAAATCATTGGTACATTTTCAAATTTACACATTAAAATAGCCGTCATTTCGAGTGCTTTTTTTAGCGGAGCGGAGAAAAACTGTATCGAGAAGTGCTTTGAAAAATTAGTGCTTCCTAGCAGATTTCGATACAATTTTTCTTTGAAAAATCACTCAATCTGACAATGACGATATTTTATAAGAGATTCAAAAGTCATTGGTGCATTTTCAAATTATCACATTGACACATTAAAAAACCTATTTTTCTACATTCGGAAGTTGGTAGCTTCTGTACGCGCCGTATAGCCCGAAGAGTGATAGTACTAAAATAATGCCTTCTATCGAAATTAGGGAAACCAACGCGCTCAATCCGCCTGTGATGATTAAGATGATTCCGATAATGGTGTTGCTGACCGATACATAGTTGGTTCTATCGTTTCCAGTTGCCATGTCTACTACGTAGGTTTTGCGTCCCATGCGGACACCTTCATGCGCAATTCCTAAGATAAAAAAGGCAATCGGGTAGAGCCAATTGACATCGCGGAACGTTTCCACGAAAGTGATGATACAAAAAATCAAAATTCCCAATCCGGAAGCAATCAAAACCGCAATTGCCATGACATTTTTACTCGATTTATCGGCAAGTTTTCCCCAAATGGGTGAACTTATAATGGAGGCAATTCCTTTTGCAATGATGAACAATCCTAAGAGATAACTTTCTTTGCCGACATATTTTTGCGCTAGTAATACATAATACGGCGCTGTTAAAGCGGAACAAAGCAACAACGAACGTGCAATGACAAAATTTCGAAATTGTGTGTCTGTTTTGAGCAAGCTAAACTTGGAGATGATACCATTTTCTTTGGAAGCTTCTTTTTTGCTAGTAGTTTCACCAGGAAATTCTTTGATTCTTGAATAGGCTAATGAGGCAACCAACCACATCGCTGCCGCAAAAAAGATTAAATAGCTGTAAAACGTAATGTCTGCATCTTCTTTAGAAGTGTATAAAATGTAAATTCCAACTGCTAAAACCAAGATGCCAGAAACGGAAGTTGTATAGCCTTTTAAGCGTCCGCGACGTGTTTTTGGAATGGCTTTTCCAGTAATGTCTTTAGACGATAATGATGATAAACTTCGGGAAATACTAAAAATAATCACGGCGATAATGATGAGCCAACCTGCAGTTGCACCTTCAAAATATAGCGCAATAAAACCGATAGAAGCAATGGCTACAGATTGAAAAATTGCGCCTATAATCCAAATCCACTTTCGGATGGCTTTGGTGTTGACATACGAAGCCAGCGCAATTTGTGGAATCATGGAGCCCGATTCACGTATCGGAACAATCATGCTGATAAGATATACTGGCGAATTTACATAACTCATCAGCCACGTTAATACGGTTTTTGGATTACTCATGGTATCACCTAGTTTGGTGAGTACGTTGCTGATAAGGATTAAAAAGTAATTTTTAGGAGCATGCTCGCAAGCGTCTTCTGTGATGTCGGTGCAGACACGTTCTTCTTTTTCGTTGTTAACGTATCGATATAGTTTTTCAAACATGTAGTTTGGCGGCTTTTGCTATAAAGATACGGATTTTTTGAGGGAAAAAATAAAACTCCAAATACGTGAGTAGCGACCTATTTGGAGTGGATGTATTAAAAACTAAACTAATAAGATATTAAACTGAGTGTTAGTTCGAATTTTTTTAGAAAACCTTTCAGATGGAAGTGTTAAAATACCATCAAATTGCAACCTCTGATGTCAGAATGGTCAAATCGTCCGATGATTTCAAATGTATTGTCTGTATGTACTTTGCCTAAATCTTGCGTAGCAATGAACGCGCAAGAGTTGATATTCGCCAAATCAATAACGTTGATGCCACCCGATTTCCCGTTAGGTTGAATGGTGAGCGCATCTTCAGGATCGCGAGTTAGAATCTTCATCCATGGTGGTGTTTGAAAGATACCATTTCCTTTGGAATAACCTTGCGAGAGCAGTTCGGTCATTCCGTATTCTGAGTGAATTTTTGAAACACCAAACCCTTTACAGAGTTGTTGATGCAATTCTTCTCGAATCATTTCTTTACGGCGACCTTTCATACCACCAGTTTCCATGACAATGGTATTTTTGAGTTGAAATTGTGTTGTTTCAATCAAATCTAATAAAGCAAACGAAACTCCGATGAGTAACACTTTTTTTCCAGAGCTGTCAAGTTGGATGAGTTGTTCGGTCAAAGCTTTTAAATCGTGCAAATAAAAACCACTTTCAGGTTGTTTGCTGCGTTGTATCAAGTCGTTTACCATGTAGACTAACGAAGAGCCTTTTCGCTCTAAATAATTCGGTAACAACGCTAATACGACGTATTCTTCAATGTTTCCGTAGAAATGTGCAAATCCGTTGCGGTAACTTTTTTCATAGATGGAAATATCAGTGACGTGATGCTTGCTCGGCGTACTTCCTGTAGTGCCCGAACTCGTAAATATTTCTTGCGTAGCATTGCGATTGGACACTATTTCGCGCGATTTAAAGAATTGAATAGGCAAGAATGGAATGTCTTCTATTTTTTGCACATCACTTGGATGTACGTATAGTAAATCACAAAAAGAACGGTAGACAGCATTGTTTTCAAATTGATACTGAAACGTTTGAAACGCTAAGGTTTTAAAAGAAGCTTCATCTTGTATGTTGAAAATTGTTTGGGTATCCATTTGTGTTTGCAAATTCTGTAGCAAAAGTACTTAAAAACATCTTTTCGTCAATAAAAAAAGCATCTTGAAAACTCAAGATGCTTTTTGGTATGTTGTAAAAAGGTAACTTATTTGATAACTAATTTCTTAGTCGCAGATTTACCATTTTCTGTGATTTTTACTACATAGATTCCTGTTTGTAATTCAGCAACATTAAGTGTGTTTGTAATCGTTGTGTTGATTACTTGCTTTCCTAAGATGCTATATACTTGTACTTCTTTCGTGCTGTTAGAAGCAGAAGTAATGGTTACTGTAGCTCCGTTAGCTGGATTTGGATACATGCTAAATGAAGTTGTATCAAATTCGTCGTTGCTTAATGTAGTGTCAACATCACTCGCATAACGAGGGAAAATTTGGTATGTTCCGTTGAATTCACTACCTAAACCGATAATGTCAACAGGTACAGAAGGAATCGTTGTTCCGATTATGTCTTCGTCACCAAAAGATACTCTACATACAGTTGAGTCTGTTCCACCATCAGTAGTTACTGTGTAGTTTGTATTGTCTGCAAATGTTCCCATGTCTGAAAACGTTACATTTAACAATCGGATTAATCTACTTTCGTATACTTCACCGTTTGTAGCTAGTTCGTTTGCTGTTACATAAAGTGGCGTTAATGAGTTTCCTGTTGTAGCTGCGCCAGGTAAGTTTTCAGATGGAACAAATTGTAATACTCCACTAAATTGAGTTAATTGACCTCTAAGTCCAACAATTCCATCACCAATGTTTAAAGGTGTGCTTAAAGTTCCAGCAACATCATCAATTAAGATTCCAGCGCCAGCATCTTGAATATATTTTTGATTTCTAGTTCCTTCTGTAACAATGTATGAGATTACGGCTTGACCTGTTAACTCATAGAATTCACCAATAGTTCCGTTACGTAGTTCAGAAATTGTTGCTACTTGTGTTTCATTTCCAACTGAGAAAGAAACCATTTGTGTATCAACTACCATGTTGTTTTCGTACAATTCCACTGTTACATCATACATGCCACCATTCATAGTAGTTACTGTGTAAGGACTTGTAACATCAACATCAGTTGGATCCATGTTTACAGTCACGTTTACATAGTTACCAGCTTGCATTAAGTCTACATTTTGTGTTACGTACTCAACATCTACACTTGAAGTTCCTGGTGCAAATGAACTAGCTGTTGGAGCAGTAATAGTAAGTGAAGGAGTGGTCGTTACTTGCTCTGTTACTGTATAGTCGTCAATGTAAATTACAGACATACTTCCATTTCCTGCCCAGTTACTAGAAATATCGTAAAAACGAAGTCCGATATCAATTGGTCCGGTTGCCATAGCGGTATACTCATACGTAATTTCTTGCCATGTGTTCAATACATCAGGATCAGAATATCCTTGGTATCCATCAAAAAAGACACGTGCTCTAGCTGCATTGTCAGCTTGGTAAACCCAAACACTAACATCATATATTTTTCCAGCTTCCACATTTATTGTTTGTCTGAAATCAGTATTTCCTTGTGTTTGTGTTGTTACTGTAAATTTTGCAGAACTTGCTCCTCCATTGACAATTGTAGTCTCTTCTTCTACAGTTGTTCCAGCTTCACTTGTCCAAGAGTCTACTACGCCTCCTGTCCAACTTTCAAAACCTCCATTCGTCACAATTTGTCCAAAAGACAAAGATGAAATGAATAGCGCAATAAGTAATAAGTAATTTTTGTTCATACGTTAATGTTTTAACTTTTTATAATTATAATGTGATACAAATATACAAAAGAAGACGAACTATGGAAGCAAGCTTACGTATTTGTACGCTGTTTTAACCATTTGATAACAAAAGTATTATTATTCTAGTGTAAACAAAAAAACGCCTTCATTGAGAAGACGTTTTTCTGTATTGTTATGATATTGTTGTACGATTAGTTTCCTACAGTCCAACCAGCTCCCCAAGAAGCGAAGTCAGTTCCTGTACCGTTTCCGTCACCAGAAATTAAGTCAGCTTCTGTAAACATTACTCCCGTATCGTTTTTAACTTTTAACGTAATGTCGTTGAATGTAATGTCTGTTACAGTAGTTTCACCGCTAGTTACACCAGCTCCAGTTGGGCTATCAGTGTCATTTCCATCTAAGTCAAATCCTTCACCGTATCCTTCTAATACAACGTTGTTGAATGTTGCTCTAGTTCCAGCTCTTAAACGAATAGCTTCACTACTAGTTCCAGAACCTAAACCAATAATTGTTAAGTTGTTGATTGTTGGAGCAGAGAAGAAGATAGGGTTTGAGTTGTTTCCGATATCAGTGTTGAAACCGTCAGCTTCGATTCCTTTATCGTGATCTGTTCCGTGTTGTACGTAAGCGTTTGTAATTGTTCCTGTATATCCTTCTGTCCAGTCGATAGAATCATCTTGAGCGCCAACTACTGCAGCAAAATCAACATCTACAGTTCCACCAAAGAACTCAATTCCGTCATCTTTCCCTTCAAATACTTGAACGTACTCAACAATAGTTCCGTTTCCTACACCGTAGAAAGAGATACCGTTGTTTTCAGATTGTCCGTCAGCAGAACCACCAGAGTACTGTACACGTACATAACGTAATGTTCCAGAGTTGTCCGCAGTATCAGTTCCACCGTAAGGTAAACTAGCGATTTCAGACGTAGAAGTTGCAGTACCCGATACAGAGTTGATAGGTGCATCTCCTAATAAGATTAATCCTCCCCAGTCTCCAGCAGCTGGTGCAGAAGCATCAGAAGTAAAGATAATTGGGTTGTCTGCAGTACCGATAGCTTCAATTTGAGCTCCAACAGAAATAGCAATATATACGTCAGATCCAGCAGCTAAAGCTTCTACAGTCATACCTGCAGGTACACGTAATGTAGTTCCAGCAGCCATGATTAATGATCCGTTTACTTTGTATGTATTGTTAGCGTCTAATTCTAAATCTTCTGTGTATGTTCCTGATAAGAAGATAGTTTGTCCACCTGTGTTTCCGCCACCTGGGTTTGTTGTTGTGTTGTTCACTACACTGTTATCAGTAATGTTGATATCAGCAGTGTCGTCTGATGCACATGAAGTCATAGCTAAAGCTCCTAAAAGTGCAAATCCAAATAATATACGATTTTTCATTGTGTTTGTGTTTTTAATAGTAATCTTTAAAGTTGTTTTTGTTAAAATTTGTATTTGAGTTGTAATCCAATATTTCGCCCTCTATCGTAACCTGAAACTCCTTTTCCGTTGGTTGAAGTAACAAGTACATCTCCACCTGAGGTTTCACGAATGAATTTGACATCTGGATTTAATATGTTTCGTACGCTAAGATTGATTTCAAAGTTTTCTGTGATGTTGTTTTTTAGGATGAAATCTAACGTTGGTACTGATTTTTCTACGATGTTTCCTAACTGTCCAGAACCTAAAGCGTCAATACGGTCTGCGAAGTATGAGAATACTAAGTTTCCAGTTGGCTTGTAGTTTCCAAAGGTAGGTGAGTAGCTTACATCTGCATTGATGATGAATGGCGATGCTCCTTGTAATTGCTCTGTACTTTCGTTAAAACTTACACTATACGTTCCTTGAATAACATCGTATAAATCTTGCTCTGTGTGCATTAATGTTGTGTTGATTCCAAAGCCTAATAAGTTATTATCGTCAGCATCTTTTAAAAGGTTTTTTCTAAATTCTAATTCCAATCCATATACTTCCGCAGTTTCACCTGTTCTAAAGTAACGTTGTGTTCCAGTAGCATCAAAGGCAACAACTCGGTTTACAGGGTCAGAGATTTGTTTTGCGAATGCTGATACAGAGAATATTTCTCCTTTTCCAAAGAACCATTCGTATTTTAAGTCTAAGTTCAATACATCTGAGTAGGCTACGTCACTTACGTTAATGAAGTTTGGATTTGTAGAACCTAATAAGTCAGGGTTACCACCAATTCTGTTTGTTACGTCAATGTATACGAAAGGAGCCGTTTCTTTAAATTCTGGTAACGATACTGTTCTGCTCGCCGCCAAACGTAAGTTTTGCTCTTCGTTCAATTCGTATTTGATGTTTAAACTTGGTAAGATTAAATTTTCGTAAGCGCTTGCTGTAGCGTTTCCATTGTTACCCAAGTTAATTACGTCGTACGCAATACTTTGGTCAAACGATTCCAATCTGATTCCAGGAACAATCAACCATTTTCCAGCTTTAATTTCTGCATCTACATATCCTGCAAAAATGTCTAAGTTACCTTTATAAGTATTTTCAGGAAGTCCAGGGCGGTTTACATTGGATAATACAGGAATGGTATTAATAACTCTGATTTCATAAACACCATCTCCAGAAGTTAAATTAATATTACTCGGGCTGAATACAGCATCTAAATTGTTAACATCAGTTACTTGGAAGTCAGAATCTACAATGTCATATCCGTAACGAATGTTTTCAAAGTTACGCTCTTTCGCTCTTGCGTTGTATCCGAAATTCAATTTGAAATTTTCGTTTGCTTCGTATTCTAAATTTAAACGTCCATTAAATTCTGAATCATCAATGTCTTGGAAATAACGTTGGTTGTCAAAAACAACGTTGCTATAAAATGTTGGATTTGTACTTGGGTCATTATCCAATGCAAATTGATAGTTTTCAAGCGTGATACGACGACGGTCTGGTTGCTTTGCTACTACAAAGTTATAACCTGCTGCCCAATCCACTTCAAACTTTCCAGATTTGTGCGTTCCCATCAATTGGTTTACGTACACTTGGTTTTGGTCAAACTGTGCGTTCATCTGGTAAAAACCTTCATCCGTGTTCAAAATTGCATCACGATCACGACCTGTTCCGTCAATACCAAAATATCCAACTTCATTGGTAGAACTGTTGATGAATAATGAGTTGAACTTTAATTTGTTGTCATTATTGATTTTGTAATTTACAGTTCCCATTGCTGTTGTAGTGGTACTGTATTCAAATTCTTCAGCATCTTTAAAGGTCTTCTTTTCAACCGTAGTAAAGTCAGTTGCTTCTCCTCTGCGGTATTCGTATCCGTTTTCGAAAGAAACGGTTCCAAAAATGCTCAAACGTGAATCATTTTCAAACGTCCATGATTTTCCACCAGCAATTCCAAAATTAGTATTGATTGGTGCGTCTACAGCTTCAGGGTCAATACCATGCGACAATACTACCGCAAACGGATTTTGATTGTGTCGGGCGTAGTCTCCAAAATATCCAGAACCTTCACTCACTACAAAGTTTTCATTAATGGCGTTTGTGTTGATGCTCGATCCTGTAAAGGCTTCAATAAACCCTTTTCCTTTATATTCTTTCGAATTGATGTTTACATTACCCGCAGCAAAGTCACCATATTGCTTTCCAGAATACGCTTTACTAATAGAAACGTTTTCAATAACATCTGTTGCAAACAAGCCTAATGAAATATTTTTCTTCTCAATATCGTTTGATGGTAATGGCAATCCGTTGAATGTTGTGTTTAAGTAACGGTCACCCAATCCACGTACATATACGTTGCTAGAACCTTCTTGTCGCGAAACTCCAGAAATTTTAGTAACCGCACCCGCAGCATCTCCAACACCTTTACGTGCCAATTCTTCCGCTCCAATAATTTGTTTGATATCTTTCGATTTCTTCTGCTCCAGTAAGGTTGCTGCTTCCGAAACCTTTCTAGTAGTGGCTGTAATCACAATTGCGTCTAACGCTGCTGCATTTACAGATAAAATTACATCTACATTCGTGATTTTTCCAGGGTTGACAACTACATTCTCAACTTCTTGTGTTTTGTAACCTACGAAACTAAATACCAAAGTGTATGTTCCAGGTGCTACATCATTTAATTGATACAAGCCGTCAAAGTCGGAGGTTGTTCCTTTAGTAGTACCTTTAATAGAAATATTTGCAAAAGGTAGTGGGGCATTATTTTCTTCTTTATCTTGCACTTTACCAACGATAGAACCGTTTTGTGCATTTCCTATCAAAACGAAAGTAAATAATAGGAATATCGTAAGTGTAATTTTTTGTCTCATCTAGTTTTTATTTCACAGCGCAAAGAAATGACCAGCGTGTAAAGATGGTGTTACTTACAAGTTAAACCTTTGTAATATGTATGTTAGCTTAATGTTATGATATTAAATGAGTGTTAACCACTTTCAATAATTAATTTTATCTTTACTTTTGCGGAGTAAAAACAGAATGCAGTTTATTTGTAATAAAAACAAAATCAGCTACTTAAACTAAACAACATACGAATGAAAAAAAAGGATATCAAAATATTATTGGTCGATGATGAGCCAGATATTTTAGAAATTGTCGGATACAATTTATCTTCTGCGGGCTATCAATTAACAACTGCAAATAATGGTATAGATGCTATCGCCAAAGCCAAAAAAATAAAACCACATTTAATCATTATGGATGTCATGATGCCAGAAATGGACGGAATTGAAGCTTGTGAAAATATCCGAAAAGACAGTAGTTTGGCAAATACTATCATTACTTTTTTAACGGCGAGAGGCGAAGATTATTCGCAAGTAGCTGGTTTTGATGCTGGCGCAGATGATTATATTACGAAACCCATCAAACCAAAAGTATTGGTGAGCAAGGTAAAAGCATTATTGCGCAGACTAAAAGAAGATGAAGAAAACGCGCAAATTGTGACGGTTGGAGATATCGTTATCAATCGTGAAGAATATAAAATTGTAAAAGAAGGTACAGAAATCATTCTGCCAAGAAAAGAATTTGAATTGTTATCTTTATTAGCATCACGCCCTGGAAAAGTATTCAAAAGAGAAGAAATTCTAGACAAAGTTTGGGGAAATGAAGTCATTGTCGGCGGACGTACAATTGATGTTCATATTCGTAAATTACGTGAAAAAATTGGCGAAAACCACTTTAAAACTGTCAAAGGTGTTGGGTACAAGTATGTACAATAAAACATGACCAGAAAACTCAAAAAATCATATCGTTTTGCGTTGCGCTCTTCGTTGTACATTACCTTATTTACAACGACGATTTTAGAAGCATTGTTGTTCTTTTTTAAAATAGAAAGCTACATTATTGTGCCCATTCTGTTTTTCATCACCAGTTTTGCATTTTGCTTCTTCATCATTCAATACCGCGTGGAGCGATTCATCTATAAACGAGTTAAAAAAATATACGACGACGTAACGTTACTAGATGTTAGCGACTTTCAAAATCATCCTATCACAACCGATATGGCAACGCTGACCAAAGAGATTGAAAAGTTTGCCACGAACAAAAAACTGGAAATTGAAACCTTAAAGATTCGAGAAAACTATCGTAAAGAATTTATCGGAAATGTGTCACACGAATTAAAAACGCCGCTATTTACTGTACAAGGTTATATTTTAACCTTGTTAGATGGCGCAATGGAAGACAAAAACATTCGTAAAAAATACTTGAATCGCGCTGGAAAAGGTGTAGAACGCTTGATTTACATCGTGAAAGATTTGGACATGATTACGCGATTAGAAGCTGGTGACTTAAACTTACATTTTGAAGAATTTGATATTATCGAATTGGTGCAAAATGTGTTCGATTTGCTCGAAATGAAAGCCGCAAAAAAGAAAATATCTTTAGCATTTGACATGAATTATACGAAGCCAATACTTGTTTCTGCCGATAAAGAACGCATTCAACAAGTATTGACAAATTTGATTGTAAATTCCATCAAATACGGACGCGAAAAAGGAACTACCGAAATCAGTATCGAGAATTTAATTCGTAACAAAGTCATTGTCCGAGTTACCGATAACGGAGAAGGAATTGAAAAAGAAAACATTCCGCGTTTGTTTGAGCGCTTCTACCGTGTAGACAAAAGTCGTACGCGTAAAGAAGGTGGCTCAGGTTTGGGACTTTCCATTGTAAAACACATCATTGAGGCACACAACGAAAAAATATATGTAGAAAGTGAACACGGCGTTGGTTCAGAATTTTCATTTACGCTGGAAAAGGTGGAATAATTCCGCGTAATCTTCTTCATAATCAATCTGATGCAATCCTTTAAAATCAGCGACGCGTGCTAGTTGAGCAATTGAAAAATCATCTTGTGTTGCCATCGGAACCAATTGTTGTTTCTGCAAACGTTTTGCCAAATACTCTTGCTCAAACTGTCCTGGCGTAGGAATAAAAAACGCTTTCTTTTGCAACTTTGCCAAATCCATTACGGTAGTGTAACCAGAACGAGAAAGCACTAGCGCACTTTCGTTAAACGCTTTTTCGAGTGCGTCACTTTGCATAAAATTATACACATCGCAATTCAAAAACTGAAACTGTTCTTGTTTGGCTTCAATCTTTCCACGAACAAACAATACTTTGCCATCAAAATGTTTCACTTCCTCAAACAACTTTTCTTCAAGCATGGTGCGTTGTGGTTCGGGGCCAGACAGCATCACCATCAAATCATACACGTTTGGCAACTCTTGAAACTGCAATCGACTTAGCGGACCAATATATTTGAGCGTGAGCGAATGTTTCTTTAAATGTCCCAATTTGCCTGAAAGATTCGGTTTTCCAGCCACATCGGGCACCCAACATTCGTCAAACTTCTTAATAATTGATTGATGAATTTTGCTACTAATCCATGTGGTGGCACCGCTCAATACATTCAATTGATGTGTGATAAAAACCGAAGGCACTTTTTTGCTATACACGCCCAATCGATTATCTGAGATGATTCCTGCAAAATTGCGTTCTTTCATCAGTTTTTTGATGATTTTTTTCTCTTTCGAAATGGCTTTGAGCATTTTAGGAGAATCTTTCAGCATTTTTAGCTTAAAATTCTTCCCTTTTTTGGCATATTCAATCTGATAATCGGGTAAAACAATCGTTTCTAATTCGGGAAACTCTTTCTGCAACAATTGAAGCGCTACACCGTCAGAAGCAATGACAGGTGTAAAATTTTCAGCTAGCAATGCTCGGATAATTGGAATGCATCGCGTGGCGTGTCCCAAACCCCAATTCAGTGGTGCTACCAAAACAGTTTTCGAATTCTTCATAAAATCAAAGATAAGAATATTAGAAGGTCTGCAAGATTTCCTTAGTTTTGTCAAAATATTAAGAAAACGTCAGTTGGAATAAAAAACTATTTCTTTTGTTTCTGATTGTCACATTGAGCGCAGTCGAAATGTTGAGCGAGCAAAGAAAACGAAAGATACAAGAACTTATTTTTAATTTTTTGAATACTATAAAGTTTTCATTTTTTATTTGAACAAAACATACAATTAATCTAAGAAAAGACTATTGTGGGAAGTAAAAACAAACTCAAACGCTTCAGAGAAAACGACACATTCGCCAATGTCATTCAGCCAACACGTGAAGAAATCGTCAATGAAAATTTTCCCTACAAAGGAAAGTGGAACAGTGATTTTTTCAAAAACGATGCGCCCATTGTCTTGGAATTAGGTTGTGGAAAAGGCGAATACAGTGTAGCGTTGGCGCGAAAATTTCCAAACAAAAACTTTATCGGAATCGATATCAAAGGCGCACGATTTTGGCGAGGAGCGAAAACGGCGATTGAAGAAAACTTAAACAATGTAGCGTTCATCCGAACACAAATAGAACTGATAGAAGGATTATTTGCCGAAAATGAAGTTTCTGAAATTTGGATTACCTTTCCCGATCCGCAAATCAAATACAAACGTACCAAACACCGATTAACCAACGAAGCATTTTTAGCACGCTACAAAAAAATTCTCAATTCGGAAGGAACCGTACATTTAAAAACCGATAGCGAATTTATGCACGGTTACACCTTAGGATTGTTGCATGGCGCGGGACACGAAGTATTATACGCCAATCACGATGTGTACAAAAATGAAGGAAGTCCGTCAGAAGTCACTGATATACAAACATTTTACGAGTCACAATATTTGGAAGTAAACAAAGCAATTACTTATATTCACTTCAAAATTAAGTAATGACCAATCTCATTATTCTCTTTTTTATCACCTTTTCGGCGGCACTTTTGGGTGTTGTTCCGCCTGGGTTAATCAATATTACTGCTGCTAAAATAAGTACGCAAAAAGGGAAAATGAATGGTATTATCTTCGCTGTTGGAGCTTCTATCGTTGTTTTTATTCAGGCAGTCATTGCGGTACTAATTTCCAAATATCTCTATCACAACCAGCAAATTATAGAAGTCTTAGAAAAAGTAGCTGTAGTTATTTTTGGGTTGTTGGCTATCTACTTTTTTATTGTTGCTCGAAAAAAAACCAAAAAGGAAAAACGCATCCGAATGGTCAAAGTGAGCAAAAAAGGAAGTTTTTTTAAAGGAATTTTCTTAGCGATGCTCAACGTGTTGCCTATTCCGTATTTTATTGGTTTAAATGCATTGTGGCGCGCGTCAGATTTAATGGAATTTACGGTAGTAGACATCATTACGTTTGTATTGGGAACAGGATTTGGAACCTTTGCCATGCTGTACATGTATGTGTTTTACTTTAACAAATCGCAATCAAAATCGGGTAACTTTTCTAAATATTCCGACCATATTCTCAGTGGACTCATGTTGGTTTTAGTAATTGTAACGCTCATTCGAATCTTTTACAAACCAGTTGTGGTATGAAGCCAGAAAACCAAAACTTCTTTGAACGTGTGTACGAAGTCGCTCGGTTAATTCCGTATGGGAAAGTAACGAGTTATGGTGCCATTGCTAAATACTTAGGCGCAGCCAGAAGTGCGCGAATGGTTGGTTGGGCAATGAACGGTTCTGGAAAATACGAGGACGTTCCAGCGCACAGAGTCGTCAACAGAAAAGGATTGCTTACAGGGAAACATCACTTTCAAGGAACCAACTTAATGCAACAATTACTCGAAAGCGAAGGCGTGGAAGTCATCGACAATCAAATTCAAAATCTAGAAAAATACTTTTGGGATCCTTCTAAAGAACTTGTTTAATGTATCAATTTAGCAATGTGTCAATGTAGCAATTGCTTGGCGCACTATTGCATTTTCACATGACGCTTACGCTGAATGTTCTCTTCACAAAAAAATTACACAACAAATCAACAAATCGACGAATTGACGAATTGACAAATCAACAAACAACGAATAACAAAATTTAAAATGTAAAACCGCAAAATGTAAATGAAAAGTACTTTTAACCATTAACCAGCAACCACAATAACCTCAAAGAATCGCACAATAAATCATTTCAATACAAGGACTTCACTTTCTAAACATTTCGCTGTATCTTTGCAATTTAGAATCAATTTACATTAAACAAGTGAAAAATCACTTTACAAATTGAACAACACAAAAAATAACACTGTGAAAATACAAAAGAAAGATATACAAGCAGCTTTAAGTACCATCACTGTTCCAGGCGAAGGCGCCAATATGATTGCTAGTGGCGCGGTACGAAACATCATGACATTTGCGGATGAAATTGTAGTAGACATTGTCATTACAAATCCAGCATTGCAAGCCAAGAAAAAAGTGGAAGCTGAAATTACCTCTGCTTTACGTGATAAAGTATATGCAGATGCAAAAGTGAAAGTAAACGTTAAAGTAGAGCGA
This sequence comes from Kordia sp. TARA_039_SRF, assembly GCA_006383075.2. Classification (GTDB taxonomy): domain Bacteria; phylum Bacteroidota; class Bacteroidia; order Flavobacteriales; family Flavobacteriaceae; genus Kordia. The sequence goes on along the minus strand of SMNH02000003.1, from coordinate 542,670 downwards.
CCAGAAAAGCCAGAAATTAAAGGAAAGCAATTGCCAAATATCAAAAATATTATTGCGGTAGCTTCTGGAAAAGGTGGCGTTGGAAAATCTACCATCACGGCAAATTTAGCCGTAACCTTAGCGGGAATGGGCTTTAAAGTAGGTGTCTTGGACGCGGATATTTACGGCCCATCTATGCCAATTATGTTTGATGTAGAAGGCGAAAAACCGTTGGCGGTTCGTGTAGATGGCGTATCAAAAATGAAACCTGTAGAAAGCTATGGAGTTAAAATCCTCTCTATCGGATTCTTTACAAAACCCAATCAAGCAGTCGTTTGGCGTGGACCGATGGCGAGCAAAGCTTTAAATCAAATGATTTTTGATGCCGATTGGGGCGAATTGGACTTTTTACTGTTAGACTTGCCTCCAGGAACAGGCGATATTCATTTGAGCATCATGCAATCCTTACCAATTACGGGAGCTGTTGTTGTAAGTACACCACAAAATGTGGCGTTGGCAGATGCAAAAAAAGGAGTTGCAATGTTTCAACAAGAAAGTATCAACGTTCCAGTATTGGGAATTATAGAAAATATGGCGTACTTTACTCCTGAAGAATTACCAAATAACAAATATTACATCTTCGGAAAAGAAGGTGCTCAGCATCTGGCGGAAGATATCGGCGTACCATTTTTAGGAGAAATTCCATTAGTACAAAGTATTCGAGAAGCTGGAGACGTAGGAAGACCTGCGGCAATGCAAACAGCTACAATTATTGAGACAGCTTTTGAAAAACTGACGCAAAATGTAGTACAAGAAGTAGTGAATAGAAACGAAAGCTTGCCTGCCACAGAAGTAATAAAAATTACAACAATGGCTGGATGTTCAGCTGTCAAAAAATAATCTCGTAAACACGATATACATGACAACCGAGGAAATCAAATACAACGTAGAAAAGGCGCTAGAGGAAATTCGCCCTTTTTTACAAAGTGACGGTGGCGATATCAAACTTGTAGATATTGAAAACGGTACACTAGTAAAAGTGCAACTAGAAGGTGCTTGCGCTGGCTGTAGCGTAAATCAAATGACGTTAAAGTCTGGTGTTGAAATGACGATTAAAAAACATGTGCCACAAATAGAAAAAGTAATAAGTGTAGACTAACTGACAAAAGTCATAAAATGTCGCAACAAAGCATATTACTTTTACTGTGGAATAATTAGAAAAAGAAAATGATTAAGACCGATATACTTATTATTGGAGCAGGTCCTACGGGACTTTTTGCTGTGTTTGAAGCAGGATTATTAAAATTAAAATGTCATCTCATAGACGCGTTACCGCAACCTGGCGGACAGTGCGCTGAAATTTATCCTAAAAAACCTATCTACGATATTCCTGGCTATCCAGAAGTATTGGCGGGCGATTTGGTAGATAATTTAATGAAACAAATAGAGCCGTTTGAACCAACATTTACGTTGGGAGAACGCGCAGAAACTATTGAAAAATTAGATGACGGAACGTTTATCGTAACGACCAATAAAGGCACAAAACATCATGCGCCAATTGTTGCCATTGCTGGAGGATTGGGAAGCTTTGAGCCGAGAAAACCACCTATTCAAAACTTAGCAAACTACGAAGACAAAGGTGTTGAATATATTATTCGTGACCCTGAAATGTATCGCAATAAAAAAGTAGTAATTGCTGGTGGTGGCGATTCTGCACTCGATTGGAGCATCTTTTTAACAGATGTAGCTTCGGAAGTGACATTGGTACACAGAAGAAATGAATTTCGTGGTGCGTTAGATTCTGTTGAAAAAGTACAAGAACTCAAAAACTTAGGCAAAATCAACTTGATTACGCCTGCGGAAATCACCGCAATTCACGGAGAACAGCATGTGACAGCTGTTGAGGTAACCAAAAAGGGAGAAGCACCAATTACATTAGAAACAGATCATTTTGTTCCATTATTTGGGTTGGCTCCGAAATTAGGACCGATTGCCGATTGGGGATTGGAAATTGAGAAAAATGCTATTAAAGTTGACAATACGTTAGACTATCAAACCAACATTCCTGGCATTTACGCCATTGGTGATGTAAATACCTATCCAGGAAAATTAAAATTGATTCTCTGCGGATTTCATGAAGCAACACTCATGTGTCAAAGTGCGTATCAACGTATATTTCCAGACAAGCGTTATGTGTTAAAATACACCACTGTAAGCGGAATTGACGGTTTTGACGGCACACGAAAAGAAGCACCAAAAGCTGTAGTAAAGGCGATCAATTAAAAGGAAAACGTCAGTTCGAGTGAATTTGCTGCTCATTGAACTTGTCGAAATAGAGCAAATTTGTATCGAGAACAGCTTTGAAATAAAAACCACTAATCTAAAATTGTAAATCGTACATCAAAAATGTCTCAAGACATCAACATAAAAATTACAGATCGGGATGGCGTTACACATGAAGTTGTAGCGCCAACCGATATGGCAATGAACTTAATGGAAGTCGTGCGCTCGTACGAATTGGCTCCTGAAGGAACTATCGGAATTTGTGGTGGTATGGCAATGTGTGCTTCGTGTCAATGTTACGTACATTCTGACCACAAATTGCCCGAAATGAGCGTTGATGAAGACATGATGCTCGCCGAAGCGTTTTACGTAGAAGACAACAGTCGCTTAGGTTGCCAAATTCAAATGACTCCTGAATTGGAAGGCTTGGAAGTGGAGTTGGCGCCGGAGAGTTAAATCGGTATAATATGCGATTCCCTACGCTTCACTTCGATTTATATGACAAAAGCAAAATAAAATTTAATGGAAATTTCAGCTATTAGTGAGAAGCTGAATCAAGTTCAGCTTGACAAATATATTGTCAAATTGATACATTGAAAGACCGTCACTTCGAGTGATTTTTCGAAGAAAAATAGTATCGAGAAGTGCTTGGAATCATTCATATAAAATTGGAAACGCAAGACTTCACATGTAAAAGTAGTTTCATCAAACAAAAACTAAAAAACAACACGACACTACATAAAGTTCACCGTGACGTACATATCAAACTACGAAAAACAAACAACAAAAAACCTCAATCCAATTCCTCCAAAACAAACTTCTCACAAAAAGCCTTTATCTGTGTTCTGGTTTTCTTAAAAGCATTAAAAATTTGTTCTTCGGAGCCTTTTACTTTGGAAGGATCTGCAAAATTTTGATGGATGCGTTTGGCGTTCTTACTGGGAATAAAAGGACAATTTTCCTGTGCATGGTCGCACACAGTGATGATGTAATCAAAATCCACATTGTCGTACTCGGAAACGAGATTGGACGTGTTTTTTGAAATATCAATTCCGTCCAATTTCATAATAGCAATCGCTTTCGGATTGACGCCATGTGTTTCAATACCAGCACTAAATATGTTGGCGTTGCCTTTGGTGAAATGTGCCAAATATCCTTCTGCCATTTGACTACGACAGGAGTTTCCAGTACAAAGTACAAGAATATTTTTCATAATGTATGGTAGGTTGTTATAGTAAAAAAACAGAATGTTATGTACAAAACTGTTTAATCCTATAAAATTAAAAGAGCAAAAGGATTTCCATAGTTTTTTTATGTTAAATTATAGTAATTTAACATTACACTCTCAAAATGTTTCAAAAAAATAGAGTTATTTCTGGCAGTTGACCTGTATTTTTACAAAAAAATCATTGATTTTTCGACGATATTGGTTTAAAACGTCTAAATCAATGGCGTAAAAAATATTCTTTCCTTGGTGTTTTTGTGTAAGAAGTTGCGCTCTCTTAATTTCAGATAGGTGTTGCGAAACGGTTGGTTGTGCCAATCCCGTAGCTTTTACCAAATCGTTGCAATTGCAATATTCGTTTTGACTTATGTGTTGAATAATGGCAATTCGCGCAGGATGACCCAATACTTTTGTGATAAATGCCGTTTCGTTTTGATACTCGTCAAAGATGTGATTTTTGGTAATGCCCATAGCAACTAATGATAACGTGATATTACAATAAAGATATAAAAAAAGCTAGAAACCTATCTAGCTTTTCGAATTAGATTTATGTTAAAAAGTCATTTTTTATTTCCAAAAAGGCGTTGAAAAAAGCTTTTGGTTTTTTTAGAAGCTTCTTCCAGCGTTTCTTTGGCTTCTTCAGAGAATTCTTCAAAACGCTCGCTCGCTTCATCGGCAAATTCGCTTACTTTTTCCTTTACATCTTCAATAACTTCTTTCGCCTCTTCACTAAATTCTGAAAACTTTTCTTTAGCGACTTCTTTGTATTCGTCGTACTTCTCTTTGACGTCTTCGGCAAAATCGGCGGCTTTTTCTTGTGCTTCTTCGGAGAAATCAGCAAACTTTTCTTTTGCTTCTTCTGTAAACTCGGATGTTTTTTCCTTTGCATCTCCGTACGCTTCTTTCGCATCTTCGGCAAAATCAGCTGCTTTTTCTTGCGCTTTTTCAGAGAAGTTAGCAAACTTCTCTTTCGCTTCACCTGAAAACTCGGTTGTTTTTTCTTTGGCACTTTCAAAAGCTTCTTTCGCTTCTTCTTTAAAAGTAGTAGCCTTTTCTTTTGCTTGGTCTGCAAATTCTGCCGCTTTTTCCTTTAGATTGTGCAGCGTTTCTTTTACTTCGTCTTTTAGTTCTTCCGCTTTCGTATCGCGAACAATTTTTGCCTTATGTACTTTTTCTTCGGTATCTGATTTTTTTTGGGAAGAAGTGTCTTTATCTTGACTCATAATAATTTTCTTTTTTGATGATGCTATTTAATTAGTTAAAAGCAGCTTGTATTTGTTACAATTTACAAAGAAAACTATTGAAATGCCTTATCAATTGGCTCCCATAATTCAATTTTATTGTCTTCTGGATCTAAAATCCAGCCGAATTTCCCATAACTGTACTCTTCTATTTCGCCGACAACAGTTACGCCTTCTTCTCTTAAAACCTTCAGTAATTCTACCAAATTTTCTACCCGAAAGTTCATCATAAATTGCTTCTCGCTTGGCTGGAAATACTTGGTGTCGTTTGGAAATGTACTCCATTGTGTAGAACAATCGTTGCCTTCTTGGTCTTTCCACCAAAAGGTGCAACCATAATCATCTACAGGCAAGCCTAAATGCTTTCCATACCAGTTTTTTAATCCTTTTGGGTCTTCAGTTTTAAAGAAAAAACCGCCCAATCCTGTGACTCTATTTTTCATACGTTTGTTATTTAGTAGTTAATTTTATAATTGAACTCATCTTGACTTTTTCTATTTCCTAAAAAATGGAATAAATTCGCCCATATTTTGCTATTTTTTGTGAGTCGTAGCGATGCTATGACTCACAAAAAGTATCGCATCTGACCAAATTTCTTCTCATTTTCGGTTAAACATTAAAAGTCAAGATGAGTTCATTGTTTTTTGTGTAAAACTAAAGTTGAAATCAGCGAAACAATAACACCGACGATAAACACCATCATTGTGGAAACAAAAAATACAATAATTGGGTTTTTAAATGCTTCACTCTGTTTTAGAACGGCAAGTTTCGCCAATCGTAATTCTTCTCCGACAAGATGGGTTTGCGACTCTAATATTGCGTATTTATAAGCGACAAATTCTGCTGAAAACTTAGGATGTATCACGCTGATATAAATTGCATCAATTACACCAAAAGCAATGGCGGGAAATAGCGAAATTAGGATGCCAATGCCAAGTGTTTCTTTAAAGCTACTTTCTTTGTCTTGGTGCAGTTTTACAAAGTGTTTTATTCCGTAAAAAGACACGCTCACAGAAGCAATCATCGTGATGTAACCAATAATTCCGTGTGTTTTGAATGCCAATGCGTTTCCAAAATACAGCGCGGTTGAAAAAAGTATTGCAGCTACAATAAAACCGTATACTCCGTATATGCGCACTAGTTTGTTCATTTTGAAAGTACACGAAGTTAGTAAATTTCACGTCATTATCTGAGCAATCTTTTAATTAGTGAAAATTTATCCCATGTTCCACAAATAACGTGTTTTTTATATAATTGCTTTCCATCTTTTTCAATTGTAAAAAATTGATTGCATGTACTATATACTTCCCCAGCAGCCTTCAAATTTTTAAGAATTTTTTCATGACGAATAATTTTTTTAATTCTTTGGGAGGTAATGAGTCTTTTTTGTCCGTAATCAATAAAATAGTATTGATCATTTTCTTTAAGAATGGTAGCTTTCTTTTGGGTAGAATTGAAACATGAACCAAGACTATATTCTAGCGTAATTTGTTCATTATTTTTCAATGACTCAATATAGGAAAAAGTTTTGGCGAGCATTTCACGAGAAGGTTTTTCAGTTTTAAGGGTAATCTCCTTGAATTCATTATCAGATGTAAAATGTATATCCAATGTGTCCATTCCGAAAATAGTTTCGTAAGCAAGTCTGTAGGTGCCCTTTTCTAAATCACTAATAACATTGAAGATGTTTCCAAGAATGCTATTCGTGTATACTAATGAATCCTTTTTATAAAGAAAATAATGAGGCTCTTCCAATATTTCTGTTTCAGGTTTAATATCTATAGATAAGTAGTTGTTTTGTGAGAAAGCTATTGAAGTGACGAAGAAAAAAAGAAATTGAAAAAGATGTCTTGAGTGCGGTTGTATTTTTTGCATGTAAGTTGTTTTCTAAACAAGATGACCGTTTTTCAACATCTTGAAAAGAAGTAACGCGTGAATTGTTTAATTGAGTTCGTAAAACGGTCTTTTGAATGAGGCAAGTTTTTGTAATTAACTTTTTTTAAGAATGAAAATGCTTTTTAAATTTATCTACAATGGTTTGCGCCAATTTTTCTTTGCTTTCCACAGTCCAGCCTGCAACATGTGGCGATAACAATACATTTTCAGCTGCAATCAAATATTGAAAAGCTTCTGGCATTTGTGCGTCTTGGAATAGGTGTTCAAACGAACTTTTTTCATATTCCAACACGTCCAATCCAGCACCTAAGATTTTCCCTGACTGCAAGGCTGCTACCAAATCTTTTGTCACCACACTTTTCCCGCGCGCCGTATTGATGAACCAAAAATCATGATGAAAAGTGTTGATAAATTCTGAATCAATCATATTGATGGTCAATGGTGTTTGTGGTGTGTGCAAGCTGAGTACTGTTGCTCTTTTTTGTAGTGTTTCTAGAGAAACTTGTGTTGCGTTTTCGTCGCCGATATTTTCTTTTAAATCGTAGAAAAGTACTTCCACATCAAATCCGCGTAGTTTTTTGGCAAAAGCCTTTCCCATGTTTCCATACCCGATAATTCCAACCGTTTGTCCGTCTAATTCCACACCGCGATTGGCTTCACGAAGCCATTTTCCAGCGCGAACTTCTTTGTCAGCTTTGTTGAGTTTGTTTAAAAGTGATAACAACATTCCCAACGCGTGTTCGCCCACAGCATTTCGGTTGCCTTCAGGTGCTGCAATCAGTTTGATGCCTTGTTGTGCTGCAAATTCAACATCAATATTTTCCAAACCTGCACCAACGCGACCTATAAATTTTAGATTGGTAGCTTTCGCTAGAAATTCCGCATCAATTGTAAAACGACTCCGAATAATAAAACCATCATAGTTGTGAATTTTCGCCATAATCTCTTCTCGCGAAGACGTATAATCTTCATGATTGGTATGTCCTAAAGTGGCAAATTGCTGTATGAGTAACGGATGATTTTCATCCAAATGTAAAATAGTCACGCGTTAGATTTTTGGATAGTTGGTTTGTGTTTTCTTGTGTTGCACATCGCCAGTATGCGCTGTAGATAGTTTTTCGAAAAGCAACACATGTACTTCTTCGTCATTTTCGGTGAAGGGAAAATGTTCTACACCTTTGGGAACAACAATGATTTCGCCTTCTTTTACGGTCACTGTTTTGTCGCGAAACTTCATATACAATGTTCCTTTTACGACTTGAAACAATTCGTCTTCTTCATCGTGTTTGTGCCATACAAAATCGCCTTTAATTTTAGCGAGTAGTACTTGCATATCATCTACAATCGCAATTTGATGTGGATGCCATTGTGCACTGAATTTTTGAAATTTTTCTTTGATGTTGATTGCATTCATACAACGAATGTACAAGATTTTACGACGTCTTCATCAAAATATTGAAAACAAAATCTTCTTTTCCAATGCTGAATGATTGTGTGTGATGCTTGTGAAAGTCGTAGGTTTTGTAAAAATTGATAGCACGTTGGTCGGTATGCAATTCTTTCAGCCAAACACGCTTAAGACTGAGTTTTTGAATTTCTTCAAAGAAATCTTCTTTGAGTTGATTGCCATTTCCTTCTGCGCGATAATCTTTTAAAATGTACAATTTTTGCAATTCTGCCGCTTCTTTGTAGTTGGTGTCGGGAACAGGCATGTCTTTTTTCAATTTCGCAAAACCCACAGGAAGCGTTTGCACATAGGCAATCCAAAAAACATTCTCGCTATTTTCAATGGCAGCTTTCATTTTCTCTTCAGAAAACTTCTCATCAATATACAATCGGAGTTCGTCTTCGGAAGAAAATAAATTACCAAACGATTCCGAAAAATTGATTTTTGCCAATAGCGAAATATACTTAGCATCTTCAGGAATTGCTTTTCGTATGGTATGATGTGCCATGCTGTTTTTGCCTTTTCAGTAGTTGTGTTGTATGGAGCTTCTTTTTGTAAGTAAACGATGTAAAAAGGAGAATAGTATAGTGGTGATGAGAAAGTTTTTAGCTTCTAAAAAATACGTTTTCTTAATATAATGTGAGTTCAATATAAAATTAATAGTGGTTTTTTCTTTTCCGCAGTGTAGCAGGGATTTTTCGTTAAAAATTTCTGAAGCCTTGGAAGAAATTTAGAAAAATTCCTGCGGTTTTGGTTTTCTCTCTAAAGAGAAAAGCAAAAACACCTCTGGAAAAGTGCCCTTTCTTTTGTTTCTTTTCTTTGGGCACGCAAAGAACAAGAAAGTAAATAGCTGAAATTTAGTTTTTTAAAGTTTATTTCATCGGGAAGAAATGATTTCTATTTGAATAAAACTTATATAGAACTCACATTAATATATGTTAAATAGCGTCCGAATGGTTACAAACGTACCAATCGAGCTTAAAAATGAGGCTGCGATTTAAGATTCCTACTTATTTTCGAACCACTAATACGTACTAGTCGTGGCGGATTCCGAAAAGCCAAATAGTAAAAAGAGTAGGACATTAAATTATAAGTTATGAAAAAAAATCTTAAATCATTATCGTTAAAAAAGTCAGTAATTTCAGAATTGAATTCTCAAAGTGCGCAAGGCATTAAAGGAGGAACGAGAAGTGTATTAACACAAAAAGATACTATGTGTACATCCAATGCTATTGGTTGTCAGCCAACGGTGAATTATACGTGCGGATAAAAAGGTATGTATTACTGAAATTAATTGTAAAGCGGACTCTGAAGAGTTCGCTTTTTAGATGCCGATGATAAGCTTTGCAATTAAAAAGTAAATCAAAATTCCGAAGATATCATTGCTTGTGGTAATAAAAGGTCCGGTTGCAATTGCGGGATCAATTCCGCGTTTGTTTAAAAATAAAGGAATAAACGTTCCAATGATTCCTGCCACAATAATTACAACAATAAGCGATGTAGAAATTGCCAAGGCTTCCACAGGATTTTCTTTCCATATCCAAACCACAAAGAAAAGGATTGTCGCTAAGGCAAGTCCGTTGAGAAATGCGAGTAACATTTCTTTCCACAAACGATTGTTAATGCTTCCTCGAATGTCGTCATTCGCCAAACCTTGTACAATAATTGCACTCGATTGTACACCAACATTCCCCGCCATAGCGGCAATCAGCGGTGTAAAAAAGAACAAAATGGCATATTTGCTAATCATTTCTTCAAAACCTTCCATGATGGCTGCGGCACCAATTCCACCAACCAACCCTAAAAACAACCAAGGCAAGCGCGCACGTGTCAATTGCCAAATGCTATCATCTGCTTCAACGTCTTGTGTAATACCAGCGGCTAATTGGTAATCTTTTTCCGCTTCTTCACGAATGACATCTACAATATCATCAATCGTAATACGTCCGACTAAGCGCTTCATTTCATCTACCACAGGAATGGCTTCCAAGTCATATTTAGACATCACTCTCGCAACTTCTTCCGCTTCATCATTTACATTGACGTAATCAACTTTTGGAATGTATATCTCTTTGATAGGCGTTCGTGTGGAAGTAGTAAGCAAGTCTTTGAGTGAAAGTCTGCCTTTTAAAATATCGTCATCATCTACAACGTAAATGGAATGCACACGCGTTACTTCTTCCGCTTGTTTGCGCATTTCTCTGACGCAAGTCATCACATTCCAGTTTTCATTGACCCAAACCAATTCTTTCGCCATCAATCCACCTGCAGAATTTTCATCGTAACGAAGCAATTCTACAATTTCTTTGGCATGTTCTCTATCTTCTAATTCGGAAATTACTTCTTGCTTTCGCTCGTCAGGAAGTTCAGAAATGATATCAGCCGCGTCATCTGTGTCGAGTTCGTCAATTTCTTCGGCGATTTCTTTGGCAGAAAGATTTTCAAGGATTTTTTCACGTACATCATCATCAAGTTCGGTTAAGACGTCTGATGTCTTTTCACTGTCGAGCAATTTGATAAGATACGTTGCTTCCTCAAGATTTAGGTCGTCAATAATTTCTGCAACATCAGCATAGTGAACTTCTTCTAGGAGTTCTAGAAGTTCAGAATCTTTAGTTCCTTCAATGAGAAGTTGTACATTCTCAATAAGTTCTTCGCTGAGTTTAAATGGCGTCATTGGCTATCTTGATGGTTAAATCTACAAATCCCTGAACATCTAGTTGTTCTGGTCGTAGCCCAAAGATAGCATCTTCTTTTAAATTATTAGAAAGATTGAATGTTTTTAAACTGTTACGAAGTGTTTTTCTGCGTTGTTGAAATGCTGCTTTTACGACTCTGTAGAAGAGTTTTTCATCGCACGGAAGTGTATAATTTTCTTTTCGAATCAATCGCATTACGCCCGAATCGACTTTTGGTGGCGGATTGAACACGCTTGGCGGAACGGTAAATAGATATTCTGCATCGTAAAATGCTTGTGTCAATACCGAGAGAATTCCGTAGGTTTTGTTGCCGTGTGGTGCGCAAATTCGTTGTGCGACTTCTTTTTGAAACATGCCGCTAAACTCTGGAATTTGGTCACGCATTTCCAAGGTTTTAAAAACAATTTGCGTCGAAATGTTGTACGGAAAGTTTCCGATGATGGCAAACGGTTCGTCGTGGAAGGTTTTCTTTAAATCATATCTTAAAAAATCCTCTTCCAAAATACGTTCTGAGAGTTGCAAATAGTGTGCTTGCAGATATTCGACGGATTCCGTGTCAATTTCACACACATACGTCGTGATTGGTTTTTTGAGCAAGTATTTCGTTAAAACGCCCATTCCAGGACCAATTTCAAGCACATTTTTGTAGCCATTCAGCGTAAGCGTATCCGCAATGCGTTGTGCCACATTTTCGTCTTTTAAAAAATGTTGTCCTAAGTGTTTTTTAGCTCGTACTTTATCGCTCATACTGTGTGAAATTGTGCATTTTAAGCAGTTTTAATGCGTTCTTGTAGAAAGGATTCTATTTCCTGTCTATCTTTTTTAGAAAACCACGAAAGCTCAATATCGTATTGTTTTCCATCTTTTGAAATTACATACGGTTCGCTGCCGCCTCTACTTGGATGATAAGATGCCAATTCGTCAAAATTCTTTCTAAAACGATTGGTTTTAATCCTAGTTTCATTGATTGTAATTTGTGGTTTTCCTCGTAAGAGAATCAAGAGAATAAATAATAACCCAACAATGCCAAAAATAATGTCCAAAGTATATTTTATAAACACTAAATTTTTTCGAAACTTCATACTGAGTGTTTCTGCTAGCTTATCTGAAAGTTGCGTGATGATGTAGAAAAACACTCCGATTACAACAACAATCAAGATAACTTTGATGAGGTATGCAAGTTGTGAATAGTATTTTTTTTCGTTCATTTTCTTAGGCTTTGAAATCCTCAATAATTTTCAATTCGGTTCTGAAACCAACCATCGTATCTGCAAATTTTTTCATGCCTTCTTCGCGCAAACGCGGCGCATCCTCTTCATAATACGCATCCAAATGTGCACGCGATTTTGCTGTGTACTGAACAGAATAGGTAATGCCGCCCGTTTCTTCATCAACCAACACTTGTGTAAAGCGTGCTTCGGTAAATTTTCCTGTGGCAAGTACGTCAGGAATGTGTGTTTTTATCCAGCTTAAAAATTCTTCTTGAACGTGTGCTGCAATGTTGATAGTAACGTTGTAAATGTACATACGAATGTTTTGTAATGAACTGCAAAATTACGGATTTTTTGAAGAATAAGGACTAATTTGAGAGTATTCAAATTGTATTAATATTTGCTCCCAACAATGGTTTTTTTAGCAAAATAAATACAATCTACAGTAACTCCATCTTTCTCGGCTGGAGTCCATTTCCCTTGAGTACTTTCTACAATTTCTATCATATTTGTTAAAGAAGATGCTTTGGGGTCACCAAGTGTTTTAAAATCTTTAATCTTGCCATCACAAGTGATTGTAAACATGTAATTGAGTCGAAACACAATATTTTTTGCTTTTTCACTTACTTTAAGTTTTTCTTCAATCAATTTGTTGAGAGCTTCTTTCCCGCCAGAAAATTGGGGAACACTTTCAATTTTAGGATATGCTGCAAATCTTTTATCGTATTTTACTTGTTTTTCATTTACATACATAGTGCCATCTCCACAATTGGGATTTTGACCGTATGTAAAGAGAATTGTTATAAAGATAAGTATTGATTTCATGATTGTATATGATTTTAATTCACCGCGTCGCCGCGCAATCGTCGGTAGGATTTTTGCGCTTCTACGTAATGAATGCTGTCTTGATGATTGAAAATGATTTCTTCAAAGAATTGCTTGGCTTTTTCTTCATCTTCAAAATGATGGAGATAGAGTTGCGCCATCGCAAAATACGCGTCATCTGCTAAAATATCGTCTTTGTAAAACTCAATGATTTTTTTGTAGTTGAGTCGAGCTTTGTCATATTCGCCGCGTTTTTCGTAGAGTTTGGCTTGCATCAACAACGCTTCGTCTTCAATTTTTTCACCTTTATGATTTTGCAAAATGTCTTCCAACACAGCAATAGCTTCTGTTTCTTTCTTTTGATAGGATAACAAATCGGCTTTCGCGTATTTTTTCAAAGCTGTTTGCGTGGAGTCTTCCAGAGAATTATCAGAAATAATCAATTTTAACTGCAAAGCATCGTTTGCAATTAATTGAGAAACAGACGATTTTAATACTTTGAGCTGCGTTTCTGCCCATTCAAAATCGCCTTTGTAGTAGCTTGTGCGTGCGACACGAAATCGCGCTTCTTGTCCCACAATATCATTTTTCAACGATTTTTGCACTTGCGAAAAGTAAATCAACGCCTGATTGAATTGCTCTTGATACACCAAAATATCGCCCAACGCCAATTTTACTACAGCTTCTTGTCGCAGCGTTAATTTCAATTCTGTTGTTTCTTTTAGATAGGTAATGGCAGCTTCAGGTTTGTTTTTTTGGAATGCCAAAAAGTTAGCGTAATCGCGTTGCAGTAAAACAGTTCTAAAGTTGCGTCCGTATTCAGAAAGCAATTCGTTGAATCGTTGCTCAATGGTTTCGTAATTACCATCTGTAACCGCTTCAATATCGAGTTGCAGTAGATTTTGTGACGCTCGGATAATGGTCATATCCTGCGTGGAATTCTCAATAATATAATTCAGAATTTCACGGGCAGTATCTTTGTCGTTGTCTTCAATACTCAAATTTGCCAACTCAAAAATACGTTGCAGGGAATAATCGCCATTCATGTAAATAGCTTTTTCTTGGATGAACGCTCTTTTGTATTGTTTTTGTTGGATGAATAACCAACTTAACAATTCATTCCACAGCAAGTTTGGTTCTTCCTGATTGCGTTTGAGTAGTAATTTTCGGAAAAGTCGGTTGTTCTCATCATTTGGATCGTTTCGTAAAAACTGACTGATAATGCGTTGCGCATAGCCTTTTTGTTCCACGCGGTCGCGAATCAAATCTAAATAACTAGAAAACATCTTTTCAATGTCACCTTTTTCACCGTAAATCCGCGCAATATTGTTGAGAAAGTTGTAGTTTGGATTTTGCTCCATGGCAGATTTGTACACACGCAAGGCATAATCTAACAACGATTTTTTCTCAAAAGCACGTCCAACGCTATACGACGCTGTAATTTTCTGTTCGGAATAGGTTACTGCCTTTTCATAATAGGTATTTGCCGTGATGGAATCTTTTTTTAAATCGTAATTAAAGCCAGTTTCCACCAACAAAATTGGATTGAATCGAGGTTGTTCTATGGCTGTTAATAACAAGGTTTCTGCCGTGTCAAAGTCTTCCAATTGCTGATGACTATTTACCAAACCAATAAAATAATTGATTTTACGCGGTGCACGTTTGTAGAGTTTTTCGTAGGCAACTACCGCTTTTTTATATTCTCCTTTTTCGTAATACTGTTGCGCTAATGCTTCATTTTGCGCCCACGTTTGTGAACACAAGAACACACAGAATAAGAAACTGATGAGAAATCGCATACAATAGCTTTTAGTTCAAAGATAGCATAAAGTATGTTAAATAAATGGTAATATTAGATTTTTAGACGCGCTTCACTTCGGCAAGCTCAGTGTAGACGCTTTTAGACCGCGCTTTCGCGCTGTTAGATGTTAGACTGCTTCGCTTTGCTCAGCTTTTAGATTTTTGGATTGTGCTTTCAGCACTTTTAGAATCAAGAATCAAGATTTTTGACTTGCTGTGCTAAACTTCTCAATTCTCATAGCAATCGCGAGTTTGCAACTCGTGATGGCATGAAAAGCAAAATGCGCCATCACAAGTGGAAACTTGCAACAACGCATTTCTATGTAGCTATAATTCCATAGATTAAAACTATTTAAAACTAGGTTTGGGTGTATAGCATTTTTTGTTAAGTTCGAATATGATACGTACTAGCTATTAATCTATGGATACGTAACATATTGGTGCGTAAAATTTGGGTATGCAAATCTAAATATATTATCGATAAAAAGCAAAAAACATCGACAAAATACATTATCGATGTTTTTTAGTGTATGTTTTTCTATTTAAGAAATCTTGTCAAAACCTGTGTAACGACGCAGTACTTCTGGAATTTCGATACCATCTTCCGTTTGGTAATTTTCTATAATTCCTGCTAATACTCTCGGCAATGCCAATGCACTTCCATTAAGCGTATGTGCCAATTGCTTGTTACCGTCTTTATCTTTGATTCGAAGTTTTAGACGATTGGCTTGAAACGTTTCAAAATTCGATACCGAACTGATTTCCAACCAACGATCTTGCGCAGTAGAAAATACTTCAAAATCGTAAGTAAGTGCTGAGGTAAATCCTAAGTCGCCACCGCACAAACGCAAGATTCTGTACGGAAGTTTTAATTCTTCTAAAATTTCTTTTACATGCTCTACCATGCTGTCCAAAGCCGCATACGAATCTTCAGGACGTTCTATACGCACGATTTCTACTTTATCAAACTGATGCAAACGATTCAATCCGCGAACATGTGCTCCATAACTTCCTGCTTCACGACGAAAACACGGTGTGTAGCCTGTACAACAAATTGGCAAATCTTCTGCTTTTAGCATATCGCCACGAAACATATTTGTTACGGGAACTTCTGCTGTCGGAATCAAATACAAATCATCGCCCGTTACATGATACATTTGCCCTTCTTTGTCGGGTAATTGTCCAGTTCCATAACCTGAAGCTTCATTCACCAAATGTGGAACTTGATATTCCGTATAACCTGCATCGGTATTTTTATCTAAAAAGTACTGAATCAACGCACGTTGCAAGCGTGCACCTTTTCCTTTGTACACTGGAAATCCTGCACCTGTAATTTTGTTTCCAAGTTCAAAATCGATGATGTCGTATTTTTTAGCCAATTCCCAATGTGGTTGCGCATTTTCATGCAACACAGGAATGTCACCAGCGCGAAATACTTCTTCGTTATCGTCTTCGCTATTTCCAGCAGGCACCAAGTCGTTCGGTACGTTTGGAATGGTATATAAAAGTTCGGCAACGGCCGTTTCTTTTTCTTTTAAATCAGCTTTGAGCGTTTCTGCACTTGTTTTTAACTGCGAGCTTTTTTCGCGTAAAATTTCTGCTTTTTGACGCTCACCGCTTTTAAAAAGTTGTCCAATTTCTTTGGATAATTTATTAGAGGAAGCCAACGTGTTATCTAATTCCACTTGTAAACTTCGGCGCGCTTCGTCAAGCGAAACTACTTCATTTACAATTGCTGTAGCATCAAAATTTCGTTTCTTCAAAGCGTCAATAATCTGTGCTTTGTTCTCTCTAATAAATTGTAATTGTAACATTTTGTTATGATGTTTTTGGCGTTTCCAAAAGCTTACTTCGAGTGCCTCAGTATGCTTTTTGGTCAGGCTTTCAGCTATATCTTTTTTTTGATTTCGTCTTTGCGAGACAAATTTTTGAATTTGTCGTGGCAATCTGCTTCTTAATAGCAAGATTGCTTCGTCATACTTCCTCGCAATGACGTTTCAATTTTAAAAAAGGATGCCGCTTCAATCCTTAACGCACGGATTTATGAAGCCACAAAAATAATCAAATTAAGAGAATTGACGTATTATTTTTCGGCTTAGAATTACGGAAATTTGAAAATTAGTTTTTCGGTGATTTTTTGAACTCGTTATCGTATTTACTTTTAAACGGCAATAACCAATCATGATGTGAAAAATGTGACCATTCTTCTGCTGCTATATCTACTTCTGGATTAAAAAGGCGTTGGCGCGGATGATTGTTTACTCTGACCATTCCATTCGCATAAATAGCGACATCCACACCTTTTTTGGCGTATTCTTTTTTTAGGAATTGTACAAACTGCCACATCATATCAGGTTTTACTGCGATACGAGCAGCTTGTTTTGCAGAAGTGTATTTTGATGGACTTACATACGTTATATCGTTATTTTCTTTATTGACGACTTTAAAAGAAATGTTTCCACTTTTGGAGCGTAACATCATGCGCCAGCTTAAACGATGTCCTTCTTCTGTCCATAATACATCATCTTCAAACGTCCAATGGCGCAATGGTAGCAGAATTTGCGAAATAAAGTACAGAACAAAAATAGGAACTACCCAGTTTTTATGCGGAGATACAATCACTTCATCACCTTTATAGATTTCTTTTTGCCTTAAGACGATATGGCTGTTTTTATAAGTATGTCCGTTTTTTATAAAGTATGCACATTTTTTAAAGAACTTTTTTTCCCTCAGAAAAATATTGCGAATGGTTTCTGGTTCAAAAAAGAACAGACATAATGCCAATGACATATACGGGAAAATTCCGATGTGCAATACAAACGAATTGAACAAGTGGAAGATGATAGAACAGATAAAGAAAAAGACACGCGTACGTTTCCACAATAATCCAGGAACGACAAGCAAATCAAACCCGATACCAACGTAGGTTAACATGACGTGAATCCATTTTTGTTGTAAAAATTCACCAACAATAGGTAAATTTCTTCTTCCTGCCATCAAATTCGTGGTCACTTCACCTGTCCACCAATCTGGATACATTTTGGCAATTGAAGCATACGTATATACAATGAATAATTGCAATATGAAAATCACCAACACCCAATTGGGCATGTGAATTTTTTTGAGTGCGGGATTTTTTTTCGCATCTACCGAAAGGTAATGATGCGCAGGAACTATCCACATAAATACACACAATAATACCAACAAATAATAATGATTGTTATACGAGGTTTTTTGCATTAAATACACGCTTGTCCACATAATGGTAAAAAGTCCTATGCTCCAGCGATATTTGTAGCCAATCATTACCATAAAACCACAAATTCCCATAATGGCAAAGTAAAAGTAGAAACCGTAGGTATAGTCCGCCATATTGAGCCATTCGATACCAAACAGATTGAAATCGAGGAGTGGTTTTCGTAGCGTTTGTTGTATTGGTGTTAGAATCCCTTCAAAACCAATAAACGGAAACGTGAACTCGGGTTCAATAAACGTACGTTTTACCCAACCTGTAGCGATGGCACCAAATCCTTCCAAACCTATTAACAACCCAAAAAACACTCGAAATACAATGAGCGATGTGTTGTCTACTTGTTTGTACAGAAATTTAGTGAGCATGATAGTTTTGAATTAGTGCTTCGGAAGTTTGTTTATCTTTTTCTAATTGTGCTTTTAAGGCGTCTAGCGAGCCAAATTTACGTTCGTCACGTAAGCGTTTTATCAATCGGATTTGAATTTTTTTATCATAAATATCTTGATTGAAATTAAAGAAATGCACTTCAATCGATTGGTTGGTGCCTTTTACGGTAGGATTGGTGCCAATATTCATCATGCCAAACACCGTTTCTCCATCCAATACACTTTTTACAAAATACACACCTTGTTTCGGGATGAGTTTGTAGGTTTCTTTGATGTGAATGTTTGCTGTTGGAAAGTCAATCGTATTTCCCAATCCTTTCCCTGTAATCACGGTTCCTGTCAGCATAAATTCATACCCAAGATAGGTATTTGCTGTGGTGATATCGCCTTCGCTTAGTGCTTTTCTAATTTTGGTAGAACTGATGGTAATATCGTCAATTTCCTTGGCTTTGATTTCTTCTACTTTAAAATCGAATGCTTGTCCAAACTCGCGCAAATCATCAATGTTTGCCGTTCGGTTTCTACCAAAACGATGATCGTATCCAATGATGATTTTTTTTAGGTTTAAATGATCAATGAGGAAATCGCGGACAAAATCGCGTGCTTTCAATCGTGAAAACTCTCTGTTAAACGGATAAATAATCAGCGTATCGAGTCCCGTAGCTTCTAAAAGTTCTACGCGTTCGTCAATCGTGTTGATGAGTTTGATATTGCTATCTTGCTGCAATACCATTCGCGGATGCGGAAAAAAAGTGAGCAGCATCGTATTTAAGCCTTCCGATTTTTCAATAAGATTTTTAATAATCTTTTTATGTCCTACATGCACGCCATCAAAAGTGCCAATGGTAATGGCGGATGGACTTTCAGCTTTGTATGCATCAAAAAAATCTATGGTATTCACTAGGCTGTCTTTTTTACAAAGCTATTTAATTCTTTTGCAAAAAATAAATAATCTGATTGTAATCTTCTTTTTTAGCTAAAAGTGCATTCACAGATAAAAATAATTCCTTCGTCGCTTATTTTTGGTTTATTCGTCGAAAAATAGCAGGAAATTTATGTTCCTAATTGAAAAATAATGATTTTTGGACAATTCTAACAAAAACCCCTAATCTTAAATAAATAGCTATGAAGCAAAAATTACGCTTCGGTTTGCTAGCGTTTATCTTTTTGATTTCCTCCGTTGGGTTCGCACAAAACAACGATTGGAAAAAGCTACAAACCGTAACCGATACTGAATCTGTATCAAAATTAAACTTATCAGAGCAAAAGGTTAATTATTTTGAGTTGAATCTGGAAAGTTTCAAGCAACAGTTGAATAGTGCTCCTTTCCGTGGAACGACTTTCAATTCAAATACCGTATTGCAAATTCCAGGTATTGATGGAAAATTGGAAACATTTAAAATGTATGAAGCTTCTGTCTTTGCGCCTGAATTGGCAGCGAAGTTTCCTGATATTAAATCGTATGTAGGGTTTAGTCAAGAAAATTATGGTGCAGAAGTTCGTTTGAGTATTTCACACAAGGGTGTTCAAACCATGATTTCGTATCCTAACAGACCAACGGTATTTATGCAGCCTGCGGGAAGCGATATCACAAATTATGTAGTGTACACAAGAGATGCACGCACTAGCAGCGTAAGTGAATTTAATTGTACTACTATCGATGAAGTACAGTCAAGATTGACAGATGATTCAAACGTGCAGTTAGAAGATGCAAACGATCAAATATTGCGTACGTTCCGAATTGCGATTTCTGTAACAGGAGAATATACGCAATATCACGGTGGTACTGTTGCAGATGCCATGGCAGCTATCAACGCAACCATGACTAGAGTGAATGCTATTTTTGAAGTGGATATGGCGGTTACGTTTGAAGTGATTGCGAATAATGATACTATTGTATTTACCAACGCAAATTCGGATCCGTATTCTCCTGCAAGTTCAGGAGCAGGTGGCGCTTGGAACTTGGAGCTTCAAAACTACTTAACAGGCTCTATTGGAAATGCAGCGTATGACATTGGACACTTATTTGGTGCTTCTGGTGGTGGTGGAAATGCAGGATGTATCGGTTGTGTATGTGTAGACGATACTGCTTCTACTAATGATAGAAACAAAGGAAGTGCCTATACGTCTCCAGCAGATGCAATTCCAGAAGGAGATACGTTTGATGTGGATTATGTAGCGCACGAAATTGGTCACCAAATGGGAGCCAATCATACATGGGCGTTTAATACAGAAGGAACAGGAGTAAACTCTGAGCCAGGAAGTGGATCGACAGTAATGGCGTATGCAGGAATTACAGGAGCAAACAACGTACAGCAAAATAGTGATCCGTATTTTCACTATCACAGTATTCGACAAGTATTGGATAATTTGGTAACACGTACTTGTTGGCAAGCAAATGGTTCGCCAGTAATTGCAAATAATCCACCGAGTGCTGATGCAGGAAGCAATCATGTAATTCCGCAAGGAACTGCATATGTATTACGAGGAAGTGCAACCGATCCTGACAGTGGTGATACACTGACCTATTGCTGGGAACAAACTGATAGCGGACAGGTAACAAATTCATCTTTTGGACCAACTGTTTCCAATGGTTCTATGAACCGTTCGTTGTCACCAACAACTTCTCCAAATAGATACATTCCAAAATTGAGCAGAGTTGCTTCTGGAAATTTAACACAGACAAATCCAACGATTAATAGTGCATGGGAAACTGTAGCAACTGTAGATA
Source organism: Kordia sp. TARA_039_SRF (assembly GCA_006383075.2). Classification (GTDB taxonomy): domain Bacteria; phylum Bacteroidota; class Bacteroidia; order Flavobacteriales; family Flavobacteriaceae; genus Kordia. The sequence continues at coordinate 521,694 of SMNH02000003.1, read as the reverse complement.
GAACAATGAATTGGGCATTAACAGTTAGAGATAGAGAACCAACAGCGACTGGACTTGGCGGACAAACAAGTTATGATACCATGTCTATTCAAGTAACAACGGCGGCAGGACCTTTTACGGTAACGTCGCAAACATCTAACGTAAGTTGGGAAATGGGAACAACGCAAACCGTAACTTGGAACGTAGCAAATACCAACATTGCGCCTGTAAATACTACGAACGTAAATATTTTATTATCGGTAGATGGCGGAGCAACTTTCCCGTATACGTTAGCAACCAACGTTCCTAATGATGGTTCGCAACAAGTAACAATTCCAGTAACGCCAGCAACATCACAAGCAAGAGTTATTGTAGAAGGGGCAGGAAATATTTTCTTTGCGATGAATTCTAGCAATTTTACCTTAGTTGAGCCAGATTTTGCTTTGGTTTTTGCAGATAATGACGAAACGGCTTGTCAACCAGCAAATGCTGTATACAACTTTACATACAATGCTTTTAACGGATTTAGTGGAACGACTACATTTTCAACGTCTGGATTGCCTTCTGGAGCAACGGCAACATTCAATCCGACAAGTGCTTCTGTAGATGGAACGCCAGTAACATTGACAATTTCAGGAACAGCAGGAGTAACGCCAAATACGTATTTGTTTTCTGCAGATGGAACTTCGGGAGCGACCACGCGTTCGGCAGATTTACTCTTGAGTGTATTCCCAAGTAGTTTAACGCCAGTAACTTTGGTTACACCTTCTAACAACGCTACGAATCTTCCTGTAAATTCAACATTTGATTGGTCAACAAATAGTTTGACAGACGGATATCTTATAGAAATTGCTACCGATCCTGGATTTTCAAGTATTGTAGAGTCGGCAACTGTAGCCAGCGCAAATTACACGCCATCTTCATTGGCACAATCTACCACGTATTATTGGAGAGTTGGAATTTCTAACGAATGTGCTTCTACTGCATATTCAAGTACATATTCATTCACCACACAATCATGCGCGGTTTGTGCTTCGGTAGCCAATACAAGTTTCTTAACTAGTACGACATTGGTAAGTTTTGAAAGTATCAATAGAGTTTCAGCAAAACCTAGTGGATATAGTGATTATACCGCGACGGATATTGCTACTGTAACAAAGGAATCGTCATATCCAATTACAGTAAACGCAAATACAGACGGAAATTATACTACGCGTACACTTGTTTGGATTGATTGGAATCAGAACTGTAGTTTTGACGATCCTGGAGAGGAATATGATTTAGGTTCGGCAAACAATGTTGCTGATGGAGCAACTTCGAATTCTGGGATGATGATTCTTGTGCCAAGTACAGCGGCAACAGGTTCGACGACGATGCGAGTTTCTACTAAATATAATGTATCGCCAACTTCTTGTGAAAATGGAGCAGATGCAGAAGTAGAAGATTATAGAATTAATGTTGAAAACACCTTGTCAACGGCAGAAAATGAATTGGAAGATTTTGCTATTTGGCCAAATCCGACACGCGGGAAGTTTATCGTGAAATTTACGTCTGCTTCTTCAGATGATGTTACAATTGATGTTTTTGATATTCGCGGACGCGCAATTTTTTCTAACAAATACAACAATACGTCAAACTTTACAGAGGAAGTAAATATTGGCTCCGTACAAGCAGGCATGTATATGGTTCGTGTAAACGATGGAGAACGTGTGACTGTAAAGAAACTGATTGTAAAATAATCAAAAAGCAACACCTAACTAAACTAAATACAAAAGAGAGGCTATTACGTCTCTCTTTTTTATTTTTATGATGTTTTGGGAAGATGTTAAGCTAGTTTTAAAGGACTTTTTTAAACTTTTCTATTCATAGTCAATTAGGTGCAAGTTCTATTCAAATAAAAAAGTTTCTCCATATTTAAATTTGGTTTTTTTGTTTAAAATATAGTTTCTTACTTTCGTTTTCTTTGCTTGCCCAAAGAAAAGAAACAAAAGAAAGGGCACTTTTCCAGAGGTGTTTTTGCTTTTCTCTTTAGGGAGAAAAACAAAACCGCATGAATTTTTCTAAATTTCTTCCAAGGTTTCAGAAATTTTTAACGAAAAATCCCTGCTACACTGCGGAAAAGATAAAACCACTGTTGTTATTTATATAAAATGACCTTTCTATTTCCCGTTAAACGCATTCATGGTGTTGGAAATGCCAGCTGTTCCGAAGGATTTGATGACTTCTGCGCTTTTTTCTAAGCGTTCTGGCAGTTTGTCGCTTTCTTCTGAAGTCCATTCGCCTAAAACGTAATTTACTTGTCTGCCTTTCCCAAAATCAGCACTGATTCCAAAGCGAAAACGAGGATATTTTGTCGTGTTTAGTAAGGCTTGTATACTTTTAAGTCCGTTGTGTCCACCGTCGCTTCCTTTCGTTTTCACGCGAATCGTTCCAAACTCCAAATTCAAATCATCTGTAATAATTAAAATATTTTCGACAGGAATTTTCTCTTTTGTCATCCAATAGCGAACGGCTTTTCCGCTGAGGTTCATGTACGTGCTAGGTTTTAAAAATATAAACGTACGTCCTTTGAAACGATACGTAGCTACATCGCCTAATTTGTCTGTTGTAAACGTTAGTTCTTCTTTCTTTGCGAAATGATCTACTATTTTGAATCCGATATTATGTCGTGTGTTTTCATATTCGCTACCAATATTGCCTAAACCAACAATAAGAAATTTTTTCATAGGATCCTTTTCTTCAATAGTCAATGCTGTTTTAGTTGGAGATAAGCCTAATATCTCTTTAAAAAAATGAAGCATGTTGTGAAAATTTGTGTAAAAATAAAAAAGCATTCCGACATGGAATGCTTTTTTGTAGATTGTAAGTGCAAAATTATTTCTTTTCAGCTTCTTTTTCTGCTTTTGCAGCATCTTGAGCAGCTTTCATTGCAGCACGTGAAACTCTTACTTGACAAACTACAGTGTTATCTGAGTGTAACAATTTGTAGTTATCGTTTTGTAATGCTGTAACGTATAATTTGTTTCCAATTTCCAATTCTGAAATATCAGCCTCGATAAAGTCAGGTAAGTGTTTTGGCAATGCTTTTACTTTTAATTTACGTTTGTTTAAACGTAACACTCCACCAGCCATTACACCAGGCGCTTTTCCTGTGATAGAAACAGGAATGTCCATCGTTACTTCTTTGTCGTCGAATAAACGGTAGAAGTCGATGTGTAAAATTTTGTCAGATACAGGGTGAAATTGAATATCCTGTAAAATAGCATCGTGTGTTGTACCGTCTTCTAATGCAATCACAACAGTGTGCGCATTTGGAGTATACACTAATTTAGAAAATGCTAATTCTTCTGCTGAAAAGTGTAATGGGTTATCTCCTCCGTATAATACGCAAGGAACCTTTCCAGCATTACGTAAGGCTTTTGTTGCTACTTTACCCACGCTTTCTCTTTGAGATCCGTTAATTGTAATTGATTTCATTTTGAATGTTTATATTTAATTTTAATTACATTAAAAACTTTGAACTGATTGAAGTGTTAGTTTGTACACGTTGCATTACATCTGCAAATAAGTTGGCACAGCTTACCACTTTAATCTTTTTCGATTCTTGGCGTAAAGGAATAGAATCTGTTACGATTAATTCTTCTAATTTAGAATTTTCTATTCGCTCATACGCTTGTCCTGATAAAATAGGGTGTGTACAGATTGCTCGTACAGATAACGCTCCTCGTTCTATCATGACTTCTGCAGCTTTTGTCAATGTTCCGGCAGTATCGACCATATCATCTACTAAAACCACGTTTTTTCCTGTTACGTCACCAATCAATTCCATATGTGAAATGACGTTGGCTTTTTTACGTTGTTTGTAACAGATAACAACGTCGCTTTCTAAAAACTTAGAATAGGCATACGCTCTTTTTGAACCTCCCATATCTGGAGAAGCGATGGTAAGCTTGTCTAAGTTTAACTTTCGCAAGTATGGCAAAAATACGGTAGACGCAAACAAATGATCTACAGGTTTTTCAAAGAACCCTTGAATTTGGTCTGCATGCAAGTCCATCGTAATAATTCGCGTGGCACCTGCTATTTCTAGCATTTTTGCTATCAACTTTGCACCGATTGGAACTCTTGGCTTGTCTTTACGGTCTTGTCGCGCCCAACCGAAATATGGAAGCACAGCTGTAATATGACGTGCAGAAGCTCTTTTAGCTGCATCTAACATTAATAACATTTGCATCAAATGATCTGAGTTTGGAAACGTAGATCCTATGATAAACACTCTAGCACCGCGAACTGATTCTTCAAACGAAGGTTGAAATTCGCCATCACTATAGGTTGAGAACGTAACTTTACCTAACTCTGTACCATATTCTTTTGCAATTTTTCTTGCGAGTTCTTCACTTTGTGTACAGGCAAAAATCTTTGGTTCTGGAACAGTGTAGGCCATTTAAAAATCTGTTTAGTAGTTAGTTAATTGTTGTGTTGTGTTAAATGAGGTGCAAATTTAGAAATTTTATACAACTCTAAAAGCTTTTATTTCTTTTTTTAGTGGAGAATTAAAAATATTTTCTAAATTTGCACTCCTTTTGAAACAATTACCAAGGAAAAAATGCTCGAGTGGCGGAATTGGTAGACGCGCTGGATTCAAAATCCAGTTCTTTCGGGAGTGTGGGTTCGATTCCCACCTCGAGTACTAGAAAAATTCTTCTAAAAGTAAAATCCCAGCAGTTGTGTTGGGATTTTTTTGTTTCTACAATCTACTATCTAAAATGTTAAAGGGGAATTTTCCCCTTAGGATAAAATGTAAATATTTTCTTTCTTTACGTGGTTATTAATTCCTAAATTTTATATCATGAAGAAAAAGAACTTAAAAGCACTAAAGCTTAACAAAAAATCAATTTCGCAATTGCATGGGAACGCTATTAGAGGAGGAGAGCCTCATGATTATAGTTACTTATGTACCTCCATAGATTGTACTTTTGGTTGTACTTTAGGTTGTATTTCGGAACAATGCTCCTATCGTGACCCTTGTCCTTCAAGTTGGATATATATTTGTGCCCCGTGTGAGACTACAACTGTAGAAACAAAATAGAGGAACTGTATTAAACAACTGATAATAAATAAATTTCACTAATAACTTTTGTATAGCATTTTACAAATAATTATTGCTTAATCAAGAATAAGCATGTAAGGCTAATTTCAGTATTTTTCCAAGATAACGGCTAAGACCAGCTAGTAAATGTAAATTTATCTCTTTTAAACTAGTTAAGTCTTAGTCGTTTCCATTTTTATCAAAGAATAATTCAAAATTTATAATTCAACATTCAACATAAAATTTAAAATATAAAACTCAAAGTAGTCTTTGATACAATCTCAATACTCCATGCTAATATCTCATTACTTATTCTCTTCCAACATCTCAAACAAATTCACATCATTCCCTAAAATAACTTCCGGAACTTGGTGACGCGTGGCACCGTCGTCTGGACCGTTTTCTAGTTTTAAAACACCTCTTGGACATACCGCACTGCAAATTCCGCAACCGACACAAGAAGAACGCACAATATTTTGTCCTTTTTGCGCGTACGCTCTCACGTCAATTCCTTGTTCGCAATAGGTAGAACAATTTCCGCAGGAAATACATTGTCCGCCGTTGGTTGTAATTCTAAATTTTGATTTGAAACGTTGTACCAATCCCAAATAGGCAGCTAATGGACAACCGAAACGACACCAAACTCTGTTTCCGAAAATTGGGTAAAATCCGGTTCCGATTACTCCTGCAAAAATAGAACCTATCAAAAATCCATAGGTGTCTTTTACTAGTTGTGTTTTAATTCCGAAAACAGTATCTACTTCCATAAAATACGCATACAAAGTCATTCCTGTCATCAAAATGGCAAAGACCAACACACCGTGAATCAACCAGCGTTCTATTTGCCATGCACGAAGCGATTTGTCGGATAAATGTCTATACGGATCGCCCAAGGTTTCTGCTAATCCGCCACAGCCGCAAACCCACGAGCAATACCAACGTTTTCCGAAAAAATACACCATCACAGGAACAACGACGATGGTTAAAACCGTTCCCCAAACGAGAATAAAAATTCCAATGAAGCCACTATTGACAAGTGTTTTCAAATTCCATTCAAAGAAAAAGTCATAATCTAGCGGAAATGCATTTTTAAAATCGTACCACGGCATTTCCAAACTCACCATAATTTCAGGAATCAAAAACGCAAACGCAATTTGAAAGAACAAAACAGAGGTCGTACGCAACATTTGATATTTGTTATGACGGTATTTGATGTACATGCGAATTCCCATCACAACCATCACGACACAGTACAAAAAACCGTATAAAAACCACTGACTCGCCATATTGCCGCTAATACTCTGACTAATCGGATCGACGATGTACGTCCAATTCACAATATAATCTGGAAAGAAATAGAGCAGAATGTAAAATCCGACAAGGAACAAAAAAACAAACCAGCCAATCCAGCCTCTGTTGGTGGCTGCACTATGCCAAATACCATTGTTTTTAATGCCTGGAATCGGTTTGAGATAGAGTTGCGGAATAATAAATAGCAACGCGCCAATAATTCCCAATCCGAACGTTAAAAACCAAAACAATCCTTTGTTTTCGCGTACAGGACCAGCGCCGATATCTTTGGCAATTGCATACGAAAAGCTGTGTTTCTTTTCCCAAATCTTCTTATCCCACTCTTGGTTCGCTTCATGCTTTTCATTAGCATCTTCAATAGCTGAAACAATATTTGACGAAAATGTAAACGGCGTTGAAAATTCTTTTCCAACCGTTGATTCTTGTAAATTTTTGACAAAAAGCTCACTTTTGATGCCTTTATTTTGAACGATTTCATCTAGTTTTTCAGTGCTCAGTTCATACGAGCCAATGAACGGAAGTATGGTAAAAATGGCAAGTCCCGCTAAAAAAAGACTCAATCCTATATGTTGTATTGCTTTCATGTTGTAACGTTTTGATGCGATTAAGAAAATTGAAAAATACGTTTCCAGCTTCTCTTTTTCAGTAGAATGTTGGTGTGGTGTTCTTGGTTGAATTGCGCTACGATGTCTTTTTCGTGTAACTTGTAAAATTCAGGATCAAAATTGGCGTCGGCTAAATGTGCCAACACATATTCTACCGAGCGTTTTTCTGTGAGCCATTTATCAAAAGCATGATGTCGCATGCGGATTCCGAAAGTGTTAATTCCTAAAAATTCGTGTGTTTCCTTGTGAAAAGCCACCGTAATGCACAAATGCTTTTTTGGATGTTTCCAGTGAAAATGCTGTTCATACTCTGGTCGTCCTCGCTCGCCAAAAACCCAACCGTAGGTTTGGTATTCAATATCTAAAAACTTGGCAGAATTGAACCAATGTCCAGGATTGTATTCCTTCGGATTGCCACAAATGGTTTGCGCTACGGTTTCACCCATCATGCGTCCTGTATACCAAACCGCTTCAATGGGTCTGCGATTTCCAATGGCTTCGTGTTGTTCGGCACAATCGCCAATTGCGTAAATATCTTTTACATTCGTTTCTAGCATCCGATTCACCTTCACGCCGCGTCCTAGTTCAATGTTTGATTCTTTTAAGAAATCTACATTTGGAGAAACTCCTGCGGTGAGTCCAACCACATCACAGGCAATTTCTTCGCCCGTTTCTTTAATGATGATGGATTTCACTTTTCCGTGTTCGTCTGCTTTGATTTCTTGTAAATTCACGCCTAAGCGTAAATCAATATGGTGTTCTTTAATATGTTCGTTAATCATTGCCGATTCGCCCGCAGGCAACACGCCATTCCAAAAACTGTTTTCGCGGACTAAAAACGTAACAGGAATATCGCGACTTTGTAACATTTCGGCGAGTTCAATGCCAATCAATCCGCCACCGACAATCACAGCGCGTTTACAAACCTTGTTATTTGGTGCGAACTTTTCTAAGGTTTCCAAATCTTGTTTGTGATACATGCCCATAACGCCGTCCAAATCCTGTCCTGGCCAGCCAAATTTATTCGGTTTGGAACCTGTGGCGATGATGAGTTTGTCATAATTCATCGTTTCTCCGTTGGCAAAAACCAATTCTTTAGATGCATCGTTAATGTGTGTGACGAATCCTTTTTTAAGTTCGATGCGATTCTTTTCCCAAAACCAATTTTCGTACGGTTGCGTATGCTCAAACTTCATGTGTCCCATGTAAATATACATCAATGCGGTGCGCGAAAAGAAGTATTCGGTTTCTGCCGAAATGATGGTAATGCGTTTGTCAGAAAGCTTCCGAATATGTCTTGCGGCAGTGACTCCTGAAATTCCGTTACCAATAATTACAATATGTTCCATAGGTGTAATGGTTAGTTATTTTTTGACTCGATAATCGAGATTTAATAGTTCCGACGCTTAGGTCGAAATTTTTAATTGTTTTCTCTGAATGCTTCACGGGTTTGCCCCTAAGCAATTGACAAAGTTGATTGTGTGTAAATGAACTCGCGTCGGGAATTCTGTCGAAGCTAAAGTTAAGAACTTAAACGAGAGCAAAAATTTAGAACAATTATAAATTAAACAGATGTTGTAAGGATTTTTAAAAAATAACTACGTGCAAGCTGCTTGAAAATCAATTTGATGCGAAAGAAATTTTTTTGAGAAAGTTTGTAAGTTCTCAAATCTTTTGAGGACTTAGACAACATTACAAATTAAAATACAAATGGGGAAAATTGCTATGAAATCTAAAATTTTACTCTTTAGTACGGTGTTTGTTACTGCGTTTAGTGTTGCGCAAAGCACCGACGAATTCTTCAAAAATACGGATGCTTTTTTACAAAAATATGTAAAAGACGGACGTGTACATTACAAAGCTATCAAAGAAAATCCGGCAGAATTAGAGGCTATTTTAATAAGTACCAACAGCATTACAGTTGACAAAAGTGATGCAGCGACGTATCAAGCATTTTGGATTAATATCTATAATTTATCCGTAATCAAAGGAATCGTGGATAATTATCCAGTAAAATCGCCACTTGATATCAAAGGTTTTTTCGACAAAACCAAACATTCCGTTGGTGGAAAAAAAATCACACTCAATGATATGGAACACAAATTGTTGCGCGAACAATTTAACGATGCGCGTTTTCACTTTGTGTTGGTGTGCGCAGGTTTAGGCTGTCCGCCAATCATCGCGGAAGCCTACATGCCAAATTCGTTGGATGCACAATTGGAAACACAAACTAAAATTGCCTTAAACAGCGACGATTTTATCAAAGTAAACACTAGAAAAAAGCGCGTACAGCTTTCCGAAATCATGAAATGGTACAAAGAAGATTTTACACAAAATGGCAGTGAAATCAACTTTATCAATCAATACCGCAAAGAGAAAATTCCAGCAAAATCAAAAATTAGTTACTATCCGTACAACTGGAGTTTGAATGAAACGAAGTAGTTGCTAGTTGTTGGAAACCCTAAATGTATTTAAATAAAAACATTGGTACATTTTCAAATTGGCACATTAAACAATAACGTCACTTCGAGTGAATTCGCGCAGCGAATTTGTATCGAGAAGTGCTTGGAAACGTAAAGCCAGCTATAAAACAAACAACTCAACAAATAGACAAATAGACAAATCAACAAAACACGAAAAACAAATAAAAAAACTAATCACACAAAAAAATGAACACCAAAAACATACTTCTAATCGCCATTTGTATATTATGTACAAACCTCACATTTGCACAAACTGATGACGATGATACGACCACAGATTTAACCAATATTCAAGAATTTACGCCTTCAAAATTGTTGAAAAAAGGACAATGGGATATCAAATTCTTCAATAGTATTTATACACAAACCGAACGAACCGATGCAGGAAGCACTTCGGTTACCATTCCGAGAGAAACATTTTTTACAAATACGACTGAGATTTACACAGGAATCAGCGAAAACCGTCGTGTCAACATCGGATTTATCTTTCAAGTGCGTTCCAATACCTTTGGTGGCGCGGGCGCGTTAGAGGTGTTGAATTTTAGAGACAACGCCACGTCAAGAAGCGGATTAACAACCATTGCGCCTTCTATTCGTGTGCAACCGTTTAAAAATTTAGCGACATTTTCCTTTACGAGTTCTATCTATTTGCCAATTTTTGCTGATAAAGCCAACGCGCCGTATTTGGACAAGCGAAGTGTATTTTGGGAAACGAAATTTTTCTACGATAAAACGTTCGGACAAGACAAATGGCAGTTATTTACGCAAGCAGATTTCGGATTCAATTTTGGAGAAAAAGCTTCTGATGCCAATCTGAATGATTCAAATGTAGGAGAACGCTTTGCGAATAACAGTTTGTTCATGCCTTTTGCGGTGTTTTTAAGCTATTTTCCATCGGGAGAATCGACGATTTATGTGAATACAAAACAGGCATTTTTAATCGATTTAGGAAATGATTTTGCGCAAAATTCAACCTCATTCGGAATCGGAACCAAATACCAATTAACGGACATATTAAACGTAGAAGCATCTTTTGATAAATTTGTTCGCGGAAGCAACTTTCAAGGATTGGGACAAACATTTAGCATAGGATTAAGAGCGCTATTTTAAGAAATATAGTACTTTAGAAGTCTAAACAAATTCGTTATGAAATTTAGACTTCTTATTGTGCTTTTTGGCTTGTTGCAGTTTTCATGTACCAGTCAATCCAAAAAAATAAATGGCGTTAGTTTTGTGGCTTCGCGACACGTTGCTGACCAATCTCATGTAAACCCTGTTTTGGAAGTCAACGCAAATTATGCCGCGATTATGCCTTTTGGGTTTATGCGAAAATTAACCACTACGGAAGTAATACACAATACAGACAGACAATGGTTTGGAGAAACGCGAAAAGGTGCCAAACAATATGCCGAATTGCTGAAAAAAAACGGTATTAAAGTGATGATAAAACCACAAATTTGGGTTTGGAATGGAGAATTTACAGGCTTTATTGAAATGACGTCAGAAGTCGATTGGAAAGCGTTTGAAGCGTCTTATGAAAGTTTCATCCTAGAATATGCAAGTTTGGCTGCGGAAATCAACGCGGAAATGTATTGTATTGGTACAGAATTGTACAAGTTTGTAGCGGCGCGACCAGCTTTTTGGAAGGAACTTATCACGAAAGTGAAAAAAATATACAAAGGAAAATTGACCTATGCAGAAAACTGGGATTCGTTTGAAAAAGTACCGTTTTGGGAACAACTCGATTTTATAGGAATTGATGCGTATTTTCCACTGAGTGACGAAAAAATACCTTCGGTAGAAAGTTTGCAAAAAGGTTGGCAACAACACAAAACAAAAATCAAAACGTTGTCTGAAAAATTAGCGCGAAAAATACTCTTTACCGAATACGGATATCGCAGTATGGATTACACAGGAAAAGAGCCTTGGGATTCCAATCATAAAGGGAAAACACTCAATTTAGAAGCACAAAAAGTCGCGCTGCAAGCGTTGTATAACGAATTTTGGAAAGAAGAATGGTTTGCGGGCGGATTTATCTGGAAATGGTTTATTCAAGATGACAAAGTCGGCGGCGCAAGCGATGACCAATTTACACCTCAAAACAAACCTGCGGAAAAAATTGTCCGCGAAACTTATAAAAAATACGAATGGAAAAACTAACAAAAGTACTAGTACTTACCTTTTTTATTACCTTGTTTTCATGTCAGTCAGACGATGTTGAAACTCCTATCAATTTAGAAAATACAGCCAAACTTTCTACCATTATTACCAATCAAACCATTGAAACGGGCGCAGTTATTGCCTGTGCGGCAAGCGATGCTAATGGTGCTGAGGTAGTGCATGTATTTTACTATTTGGAAGAAGGCGCGACCAATGTGCAATTTTTTGAAACCAATACTACCGAAGTCAATCCAAATGATTATAGCAATTACCGAAAATTAAATTTGCCATCTACACCACTTTTTAACGGTTTTATCTATCAATTTACGCGTCCGTTTGCGCATGACCAATGGATTATTGTTGCTTTTGAATTGGACGGAGAACTAAAGCTTTCGAATCCAATTCGCACAAAAAATAACAGCAAACCTACCTTATGGACAGACCAAGTTTTGGTGAATCAAGAAGTATCAAAAATGCCAAAATTTAGCTGGGAAGCTGATGCAACGGGCGACAACGCGATTTATTTTCAAATCGTTTCAACCGTAGATAATGGATTGCTTTCAGGAACCTATACGCTTGAAAACCAATTTCAATACTACAATACGTCGAATGTGGTATTGAATATTTCTGAGGAAAATCCTGTAGAATTAACGATTGGCAACTCATACAAATTCACCATGATGGACGTCAGCGAAGATAATTGGGTAAATACAGCAATTCAAAGTATATTTATAGCACAATAGCTATGAAAAAAATACTTTTTTTAGGAGCATTTTTCTTTGTTGTCTTCGGCGTTATAGCACAAGATAAAATAGTCTACGATGTCAAATTTCAAGGACAAAAAAAGAATAAAGTTGGCTTCTTAAAAAAGTATGTCAGTGTTCGAAATGGCGATGTGTTGGATTCACTTCAGTTGGAAAAAGATGTCATTTTGCTCAAACGTTTAGCGGGCGTTTCACATGCGTATTATCAAGTATTTCATTCGCATGATAATCTTTACAATGTCTATTTTAATATTGAAGAAAACTTCACGCTCATTCCAAATGCCAATATTTGGACAACGACCAATCAGCAGTTTGCCTATAAAATTGGGTTGTATGATTATAATTTTTTGGGAAGAAATATCGCTTTTGGCGGATTTTACCAAAACAACGGATTTGACTCGTACGGCATCAATCTGCGCGCGCCAAACCTATTTACGCGGAGTTTGGGAATTGCAATAAATCATCAAAATTGGACCAGTGAAGAACCGTTATTTTTCAACAACGGCTCAGCAAATTACAAATACAGCAACACGTCGTTTGAAGTATTGGCGTTATTTCAAATCAATTTCAAACACTCATTACAATTCGGAATTAACATTTTTAAAGAAGAATACGATTACCTTTCGGGCTTGACTTCTAATGCTATTCCGCAAAGTTTAGCGTTGGACAAGCAAATGCTAAAACTCATCTACGAAATCAACGATTTAGATTATGAATATCAATATGTAGAAGGCATCAAAAACACACTGTATTTGCAATATGTTACTACTGAAAATGATTTTCAAGATAATTTTCTCATCGGTTGGAGCGACTTTTTATATTTCACCCGAGTTGGGGAAAAAGGCAATTGGGCAAACCGATTGCGCTTTGGAGTCGCGTCGAATGACGACAGTCCGTTTGCGCCGTTTTCTGTAGATAATAACTTAAACATTCGTGGAGTTGGAAACATTATCGATCGTGGAACGGCGAGTTTAGTTTTAAACACCGAATACCGATATACGTTGTATGAAAAAGGCTGGTTTGTTCTACAAGGAAATGGATTCATTGACGCAGGAACGTGGCGAAATCCTGGTGGTAACTTTGGCGATTTTGTAGATAGTGACAATTTCAGAATTTATCCTGGTGTTGGTGTACGATTCATTCACAAACGCATCTTCAATGCAATTTTCCGTATAGATTACGGCTACGGAATCACCAAAAATGCCAGTCGCGGAATCGTTTTTGGAATTGGGCAGTATTTCTAATTCTCAAGAAAGTGTGAATCTAATGCGATGTTGTCATTCCTGTGACTTGTGCTGAGTTTGTTGAAGTAAGACAGGAATCTAATTGAAAACCGAATTGTATTATCATAAATCTAATTTCTCAATCAAATTCATAAAACCATTCCACGAACAGCTTTCATCGATTGTTTTATAAGTCTCATGAGTTACAGTATTTGTGATAAGATAATAATCAACGGTGCTACAATTTTTAAAATGTTCTTGGCGTAATTCTCGTTCAAATTTTTTGACGAGTTCCAATTTATCAAGTGTGAGTTTTGATGTTTCTTTATGATATGTTACTTCATAATCTTCAATCAATTTTGTGATTGAGAGTTCATAAGTGCTACTATCAAAACATCCACGTCAACTAAGATCAAATCGAACGGTTTCGCCAACCATCATTTTATCTAAAAATAGAATGTTTTCAATTTTTTTATTATCAGATATAGTAATTATCTTTTGTTTTTTCCTTGTATCACAATTGACACACAACATATAGATTAAAACAATAAAAATTCTCATCATAATTTGCTTAAATTTGTTTACTAATCAAACTCCAATATTGTGAAATTCATTTTTTCTATCTGTATCATGTTGTTACTTTATTTGACGAGTTGTCAGACTTCACAATCAGAAGTAAATACAAAAAAGCCAACTAACATCACATTCCACAAATCACACTTACCACAACGACAAAACACGCCGTTTAGTGCAGCCGTTGAAACGGAAAATTTACTGTTTTTGGCGGGACAAATAGGGAAAGATCATACCAAAGGAGTTTTGGTTGAAGGTGGCATCAAAGCGGAAACCAAACAAGCTATTGAAAATATAAAAGCGGTATTGGAGCAACACAACTCTTCGTTGGATCGCGTGGTAAAATGCACGGTAATTTTAGCCGATATCAACGATTTTAAAGAATTCAATTCGGTGTATGTGCGCTATTTTCCCAACAAACCTGCACGTACAACCTTTGCCGCTGGCGGATTGGCAGCCAATGCCAAAATTGAAATTGATGTGATTGCTGCAAAATAAAAAACGCTATAAAGTAACTTTATAACGTTTCTATCGTTTCAAATTTTATCTCGGACATTGCCAATACAATACCGAAACTACGGGTTTTATTGGTAATGGAATCGGATCTGGATCAGGGTCTATTTGACAATGAATATTGCAAGTGTTGTAACAACTTACTTGAGAATCTAAACTATCGATACCGCCGTTTAGCGTCGTTTTCTTCAAATTTGAAATTGATTTTTTGTTGAGTGTTAAACTCATTTTGTTTCGTTTTTTCATAATACTTCTAATTTATATGTTGCACAAAGTAAAAACAAAAACAACTTTTAAACGAGAGTCAAAATGCTGATTTACAAAGGTGTAATAACGGTTTTTGTTCAGGTGTTTAAACAGAAATTCAATTCTAAAAAAAAATAATGTAACAAATTTTCAAAGTGCATACTTACGAAGCAAATAGATAATTAATTAAAAAGATCTATTCAGCTGAAACATCTTTTGAGAAAAAACAACCTCATGAAAAAACTACTAGTATTTTGCTGCTTTTTAATTTGCAGCTTCGCCATCAAAGCCCAAAAACAAACACTTGAAAATTCTATATTGTGGAAAATTGAGCACAAAGACCTCAAAGAACCTTCGTATTTGATGGGAACCATTCATATTTTATGTAAAGACGATTTTTCCATCCCACAAAAGGTGACCGATGCTTTTGACAAAACAGAACGTTTGGTATTGGAAGTGGATATGTCAGATATGAAAGCCTTAATGGCAGCGCAAAAAAAGATGATGTCTGGCGGAAAATTGACAGAAACGTTGTCAAAAGAGCAACAAATATATTTGAATGATTTACTCAAAAAAGAACTCAATATGTCACTTCAAATGGTAGATAGTTATACCTTAGCAACCGTGTATTCGTTGTTGATTCAGCAGAGTTTTGATTGTCCTGTAAAGAAAATGTACGAAGTGGAATTAACCAATCTAGCGAAAGCGTCAAAAAAAGAAGTTGCAGGATTGGAAACGCTAGACGCGCAACTCGATTTTTTTGACAAAGCTTATCCGAAAGATTTCTTATGGAAGCAAATCGAGCTGTTTTCGGAGTACAAAGATTTGACAAACGACATGGTAACTTCTTACATAAACGAAGACATCGAAAAACTATATTCGGAAGTGAGAGACGAGCGATTTTTTAACAAAACTACAGAACATTGGCTGTTAACGGTTCGCAATACAAATTGGTCAAAATTGATGCCTGAAATGATGCAAAAACAAGCGACATTTTTTGCCGTTGGTGCAGCACATTTGCCAGGAGAAAATGGAGTCATAAACTTGCTTCGCCAAAAAGGATATACGGTAACGCCTGTACTTAAATAAGATTTCATTGGAACTCACAGAACAAGAATTTCTTCACAAAATTGCCCAACACAAAGGCATTCTTTACAAGGTTTCTCGCATGTATTTTGAAGATGCGACCGACCGTGAAGATTTGGTGCAAGAAATTATTTTACAACTGTGGAAATCGCTCAAATCGTTTCAAGGAAAAAGTCAGTTTTCTAGCTGGATGTATCGTGTAGCACTCAACACGGCGATTGTATTTTTTAAGAAAGAAAAACGTAAGCCTGATGGTTATGCAATGCCTGAACACGTTCAATTGGTGCAGGAAGACTATTCAAATGAAAAAGAAGAACAACTGGAAATTTTTTACAAATCAGTGCAGCAATTAAACAAAATTGAAAAAGCGCTTATTTTTCAGTTTATCGAAGGGTTTTCAGGAGAAGAAATGGCGAAAAACTTAGGAATGTCACCAGTGAATGTTCGCGTAAAGCTCAATCGTACCAAGAAAAAATTAAAAGAAATTATAAAAACACAACATCATGGATTTTGAAAAAATAAAAGCATTGATGGATGACGAAAATCAAGACGATTTGCAATTGCCAACAAGTTTGGAAAACCTTAAAAAGAGTCAAATGCCAATTGCTAGAATTCGCAAAACAATGAAAAGTGAAATAGCAATACAGTTAGCGGGAATTGTCATCTTTTTTTCCTATCCGTTTTTAATAGAAATGTACGAATTGCCACGTGCGGTCTATTTTATTTTTATGTTTATCACTAGTTTGATGACGTTGGGATATTTGGCGAAAATGGTGTGGTTTTTACGAAAAACATCCAGTGTAAAGCAACAAACCAAAGAAACGATTTTAAACTTTATTCACGACATCAAACTCACGATGGAAGTCTATAAAACTGGCATCATTGCGGGTTCGTTATTATTGCCTGTTTCGGTAGCGTGTATTTTTATGGGAGCTGTTAAATTTGGAGAAGATCAATTCTCAGAATGGTTCTTGCTGCAAATGCCCGTAAGCACATTACTTTTAGTCATTTCAGGTTATTTAGTTTGCTGTGTAATTATTTATCTTATCACCGTGATATGGACAGATAAATTGTATGGAGTACAAGTACGAAAGCTGGAAGAAATTTTAATGCAATTAGAGGAGTAGATTGTTGGAGGTGCTTCGCTTTGCTCAATTTTAGAGTTTTTGATTTTTCATCACTTGTCATTCCTGTGTAGACAGGAATCCATTGCTTTGATTGTGTTTTTGCAATCAGGTACGTCTCGATACTAATTTTTTCCAAAAATTCACTCGACGTGACGTTTGGGAATCAAAAACTTTGCGCAAGCAAAAAAGAAGTCTAAAAAAGCGGTCTAAGTTCTAACAGCGTAGCGTGTCTAAAAGCAAAGCGCGTCTAAGCATCTACAAAAAACCTTGAATCATTGAATCTTTAAATCCTTGAATTGAGCGTAGCGAATCCAACAGCGAAGCGAGTCTAAGAAGAAGCCACATGCTTCTGATAATACGCATACAACTCTTCCGGTGTTGCACCTTTTGACTTTTTTAGGTGAATCATGGCGAAATGATATTGCAATTTCCAAGTGCCTTTAGATTTGTATTTTCGAGCGGAAGTTGTTACGCTTTTCGGGATGATGGTAAATTCTTCACAATCGTACAAACGATTGATAAATTCACAATCCTCATAAATAGTGTACGATTCGTCAAAACCATTCAATTCCTCAAAAAAAGCTTTCTCCACAAACAACGATTGATCGCCGCCGCGACACCAACGCAGGTTAAAACGCGTAAAAAACTGTGATACCAACAACACAGGATGCCACGAATCAAACTTCATGCGAAAGCAACCTGCTTTATTTCCTTGATGAATTTCTTTTACAATATAATCGTCAAAATGTGTAGGTGGAAACGTATCTGCATGTAAAAAGTACAAAATATCACTAGTAGCTTTTTGTGCACCGAGATTCATTTGCTTAGCGCGACCTTTCTCAGAAGAAAACAATTGTAAACGTACTACAGCTTCGTCTGATGAAAACAATTGGTCAACGCAACGCTCTTTTTCAGTGTGATGCGTTCGGTTATAATTGGCAATAAAGTTTGAAATAATTGTCGTCGTTTCGTCCGTGCTTCCGCCATCAACCAATAGAATTTCGTGTTGTCTAAATCGCATTCGCGAAAGCAGCGTTTCCAAAAGCTTGGTAATGGTTGTTGCTTCATTAAAAACAGGAATGATAATGGAAATTTTGGACGACTTCATACAGTATATACGGAAATTATACTAAAAACGGTTTTATTGCTCGTTCAAACTCCAATCGTAGTCTTTATAATCAATATCGGTGTCTTGTTTAATTTTAATCGTGCTATATTGATTTAAAAAGTCAATCAACGAACCATTTTTGGTAAAATCTTTCGTAAACCATTTAAAAATCTTAGAAATTTCCAATGCATCTTTTGTGATGGTATTTCGTTTGGAATCTGTGATAAATGCTTTGGTGACTTTCGCCAATTGTTGTTCTAATTTTTCAGCAGTAAATGCTTCGTTCAACAATGGCGGACACGAAAAAGAAGCACAATTAATGGCAAAATGAATGCGCGGTTCGTTCATTTCTCGGAGAATTTCGTGTTCAATCGTATCCAAATTATACACAGTTTCACCAATCTTCCAACGACGTTGTTTCCAGGGATTTCGAATGTTTTTGATGCCTTTTCGCGCAGGATAACTTTCCAAAATCAAATCGATAGTCATGGCATTGTAGGCATTAATCCAAAATGCCAATTTTTCTTTCTTTGTCCAGTCGTCTGTTGGTGGATTTTCTCTCAAATCATACAAATAAAAAAGTAATTTTTGAGCATCTTCTTTCAATCCTGCGTAATCAACTAAACCTTCTTTAGAAACATACTTTTGAAGCAATTCGTTCCATGCGTCGTGATTAAATTTCGAAATAGATTTGCTAGAAATAAACTTCGGATTCTTTTTAAAATTTACACTATCTCTTTCCTCGATTTCATCAAATTTCTTCTGAACAGAATCAATCATAGTGAAAACCGTTTCAGGAGTTTTTTCATCAGCATTGCGAATGGATTTTTTGGGTGTTCCACACGAAATCACCGTGATAAGTATTACAATAAAAGTTATGATTTGACGCATAGTGTTTATTCTTTTTTTAGTTTGATAGGATAGATTTCTTGTTGTAAAAAATCCTGTGGAAAGGTTTCATCATTGGCAAAACCAAGTTCAATATCGCGACCGTTTTTTGGGATGTAATTCGTTCTAAACAAATAATCCCAAATGCTTAACGTGAGACCGAAATTGACACCGTACTTTCGAGGCAATTCCTTACTGTGATGCCAAATATGCATCTTCGGATTGTTGAAAATATATTTCAAAGGACCATAATCCCAACCCAAATTCGCGTGATTCAAATGTCCAATAGAAATTGTGAAGAAATACACAAAAGCTACATTTTGAACGCTAAATCCACCAATAATCGCAATCGGAATATAGAGCAATGATTTATACACAACGGTTTCCATCCAATGATAGCGCAAATGTGCCGCGAAGCCCATTTCTTTTACAGAATGATGCACTTTGTGAAAATTCCATAAAAAGTCTACTCGGTGCAACAAACGATGCGTATTCCATTGAACAAAATCGCTCACTACAAAGAAAATCAGCAAACCAGCCCAAGCAGGAAGCGCACTTACATTGAACAATTGAATGCTTTCTAGTGATAGTCCGACAACGCCTAACATGTCATTAAAAAATGCCGCTGCTGTGTTGGAAAGCGCCGTAAAAAGTATCAGGTTGAAGATGAAAAAGTTGAAAAACATATAGAACGTATCCAACCAAAAATCTTTACGAAAAATAGCTTGATTCTTGCGCCACGGAAATACAATTTCCAACAGCCAAACAAGTAAAGAAATCGCAATTAAACCATAAAAATAATTTTCAATTTCTCGAAAATAAATCAGGTCTAAAAAGTAATTCCAATACTCGCCATAGGATTTCAGAAAGATATCAAAGTAGTTTTCCATAGATTACAAATTTACGCATTATTTTTTGTCTATTTAGTAGCTTAGACTTGCAGAAGTTTTTAAAGTTTGTCGTGGGTTTTGCATTGACCTTTCGGGGATTTTTTAAGATAACTAAATCGTCACTTCGAGTGTTTTTGAGTAAAACGAAAAAATGTATCGAGAAGTACTAGGAAGTTTTTAATTTCAGATTACTTCTCGATACAAAATTTCATTCTGAAATTTCACTCGAAGTGACGATTGAGTTTCAATGTCATTCTAAATATCATCATTCACTTCAACCCAATAACCGTCAGGATCTTGAAAATAGACTTGTCGAATTCCATCATCTCGCACATAATCTTTGTTCGGCGTATCACGCCAATCAGAATACGGAATATTTTCTTCGTTTAGAAAAGTTGCAAATCCTTCAAAATCATCCGTTGTAAACGCAATATGAACTGCTTTATTGATCTTGATTTCCGCATTCGGACGCGAAATGAGATGTAATTGTTTGCCTTCTCCAATCGCTAACCATCTTGTTTTAGAAGTAGAAGCTGTGTTTTTAATTTCTTTAAATTGAAATACCTTTTGGTAAAATGCAATAGATGTAGCTACATCTTTTACAGAAAGTGCGATATGGTTGAAGATGAAGGTTTGCATTTGTTGAAGTTACGCAATTAAATTGTCAGATTGATTGCAGTCGAGAAGTTTTTGAAACAACTAAGTTTCTTAGTGATTTCGACTGCGCTCAATCTGACAAGTAGCGATTCATAAATTTTGATACTTTATAGCACTTCTCGATACATTTTTCTTTCAGAAAAACACTCGAAATCATGGTTTTGATTTACGATTAACGATTGCTGATTTTTGATTGAAAAAATCTCACTACTAACATCTTAATACTGAATACTCAGTACTCACTACTATTTTCAATTAACAACAGCCACCACCATCATAATGATAGGTAGATTCTGAAATGAAAATATCATCGCGACCTAAATCGGCTAAGGCTTGCGCCGTTTTATCACAAATAGCAATCGGTTGATTTTTCAACAAAATATGTCCTTTTTCATCGTCGAAATAGTCTTCCGTTCCGAAATAAATAGCAGCTCTTCCCGTGAAAATACACGGTCCGTCAGCTGGTATTGGATCTTTGATTGCCGCAACTTCAATAGATTCTATATAAATCAATTCGTCAGTTGGGTAGTTTTTTGGGTCTAGAATACGATATGGTTTTCTAGCGCGAATTTCAATCGTTCCAAAACCTGCATCGGTCAGCATTTTCACATATTCTGCAATCGGTAAACTTCCACTCAAACACAACGCACGCAAACGTTCATCATTTCGTAAGGTTTCGTTCATTGGTTGCTCACAGGTTGGATCGCTCATTACCAATTTTCCATGTGGTTTTAACACGCGATACATTTCTGCAATCGCTTTCTTTAAATCGTCTGTTTTAAAGATATTGAACAAACAGTTTTGCGCTGCTACATCAATACTATTATCTTCCACAGGCAAGCTGAGCGCATCACCTTTTCGCAAGTCTACAAACTCACTTTTAAACCAATCATTTTGTGCTTCTGCTTCGATGAAGTTTTTGCGAGAAGCTTCTAGCATTTCATCCACAACATCCAAGCCAATCACACCGCCTTTTTGACGATTGAAATAGGCGAATTGCAACAATTCCATGCCGCCGCCAACTCCAACATACAACATCGTCGGATTATTTGTTAAATCGCGCGCATGAACCGTGCTTCCACAGCCATAATTCATTTCCTGCATGATTTTCGGAATTTTTAAACCGGGCAATTCCCAAATAGGATTCGTAGTGCAACACAATCCTACATCTGGTGTGAGTGCTGCATCTTTATATACATCGTGTGTCGTTTCTAAATAACTCATGTACTTATTTTTTTGTTCTTTGTTTTTTGTTCTTTGTTTTTCGGTTTTTTGCTATTTGTTATCAGTTGTTTATAATTTTAAATTCTATATTTTCAGTTAACGACAAACAACAAAACACAAAAAACGAAAAACAATTACAACGTTTTAATCAATTCCGTAAATAGCGTAATCATTTTTGGTTCTGTTTTTCCTGCTACCGCGATGATATCCGCAATGTCTACAGGCGCTAAATTGTCAGGGTCGCATTCGTCGGTCAATACAGAAACTGCCAAGCACGGCAAGTTTAAATGATTGGCGACAATGACTTCAGGAACCGTGCTCATTCCCACAGCATCCGCACCTATAATTTTAAGCATTCGATATTCGGCACGAGTTTCCAATTGCGGTCCGACAACACTTGCGTAGACACCTTTTTGAATGTTGATATTGTGCGTTGTAGCAATTTTTTCAACCGTTGCAATCATGTTGGCATCGTACGGAGCGCTCATGTCTGCAAAACGTTCTCCGAATTGACTGACACCTTTGAAAGCCAATGGCGAACCACCTTGAAGATTGATGTGGTCATCAATAATCATGATGTCTCCTTTTTTGTAATCAAGATTGATAGCTCCTGCAGCGTTTGAAATCAACAATTGTTTGATGCCAAGTTGATGCATGATGCGAATTGGATAGGTAATATCAACAAAGTCATAACCTTCATATAAATGAAAACGACCTTGCATAACCACTACTTTTTTTCCTGCTAAATTTCCGTAGATGAGTTTCCCTGTGTGGAATTCAACTGTTGCTAGTGGAAAGTACGGAATGTTGTTGTAATGCGCTTCCGCGATGATTTCTATATCGTCAATCAATTTTCCCAAACCTGTACCTAAAACGATACCGATTTCGGGATTTTCAAATCCTTTTTTTTGTAAATATTCGGTGGTTTCTTGAATGTGCTTTAACATAAATGTGTTTATGAAATGTATTTTTTAAAAGTTTCGTAAGGTAGTAAATCTTCCGCGTAATCTATATCGTTGAGTGTTTCTAAGTAATAAATTTTTTCTGTTTTGAGGTCGTTAATTGTGTCTTTTAAAACGGTTTCAGTTCCCCAATCTTTTGGTAAAAATGCTTCTTTGTGCAATGTGTTCATGCCCAACAAATAATAACCGCCGTCATTTGCAGGACCAATCACCACATCATGAGTGTCTAAAGCTTCCATTGCTTCTCGAATGTGCGTGGGTTGTAAATCGTACAAATCGCTTCCAATGATGATGACTTTTTCATACTGCTGCTGAAAAGCATCTGTAAAAGCATGTAGCATACGCTCGCCCAAATCGTTGCCAACTTGTGCTTTTTTCTGATAGACAGCATCATCCCACAAATCATTTTCTCTGACAGCGACCGAATACCACACACATTTGTCTGCTTCTATTTGGTGCAATACTTTTTCAGTATGTTCCAATAACGCAATATACACTTCTAAGGCAGCTTTTTCGCCAATGCCTTGTGCTAAGCGACTTTTCACTTTTCCCAATTCGGGATTTCGTGTAAACGTCATGACCAACGTCTTGCTGTGCTGCATGTTATGATTTGTCTTTTTTAGATGTTTTCTTTTCGAAAATTTTCACGCCTTTTTTTAGCCAAATGCTCCAATCTTCATTAAAAGTGTGTATGTTTTCGGTGGTTTCTCCTTTATCATTTACAACAGATTGTTCTTTATTTTTCCACTCAAAAATACCGCCGTACAGATTGTACACGTTGGTATAGCCTGCTTTTTGGAGTTTTTCGCCGATATCTTCTGAGCGAATTCCTAAAGAACAATACACTACAATTGGTGCGTTTTTATCTTTTGGGAGTATTTTTTTGATTTTTTTCAGTTTGAATTTATCATAGCCTACACAAATCGCATTTTCAATATGACTGGTTTCAAACTCTACTTTTTCGCGCGTATCTAGCAGTACGATATGTTCCTTTTTTGCCAATTCTTCCACAGTGATGTAGGGAACAGAAGCGTTGTTTTCTTTTTGCAAAAGACTGTCAAGCGTCGTTTGTCCATTCGCGAAAGCTATAGAAAGAAAGGCTATTATGTAGAGAATATTTTTCATTGTAGATTCAAATGCTAAAATCATCTCGGTTATGCTCGATATGACATAGTTTATTTACGCGACAGTTCCTTGACAACTGCTTCCTGCACCAGCTGTACAACCGTAGCAATGCTGCGAGATGATGATGTTTCTGTTGTGTAATTCTTCTTCGTTGTATTCGGAAATGTGCTTGACTTTACTTGCGACTTTTAAATCGAGCATTTGATTGAAATCGCAATCGTACAACCAACCGTCCCAACTTACGGAAATCGTATTGGTACACATTACATTTGCCACCGCGCCCGGATTGAATGCTTCTACCAGCGAATACATGTAATCTTCGTAGTTTTCAGAAGCAATTAAGTAATCGAGAAAACGACTGATTGGTAAATTGGTAATGGCAAATAAGTTGTGAAATTGAATGCCGAAATCTTCCAATAATGCTTTTTTGAAATCTTTTTCCATCGCAGCTTGGTCGCCTGGCAAAAATGCTCCTGACGGATTGTAAACCAAGTCCAAACGTAAATCGCTGTCAGGCATTCCGTAACCCACCGCATTCAATTCTTGCAACGCTTTGATGGATTTATCAAAAACACCATCGCCACGTTGTTTGTCCGTTTTTCCACGTGTCCAATGTGGCATTGACGAAACGACATGTACATTGTGCTTTTTAAAGAATTCCGGTAAATCGTAATATTTTTTGTTGGCACGAATAATGGTCAAGTTGGAACGCACAATAAAGTCCTTCACACCAATTTTAGAAGCTTCTTCTACAAACCAGCGAAAGTGAGGATTCATTTCTGGAGCACCGCCAGTCAAATCGAGCGTATGCGCGCCCGTTTTTTCAATCACATCCAAACATTGTTGCATCGTTTCACGCGTCATGATTTCTTTTCTGTCTGGACCTGCATCTACATGACAATGTGAACAAACTTGATTGCACATATAACCGACATTGATTTGTAAAATTTCAATTTTTTTCGGTTTCAGGGGAAACTGATTTGTTTCTTTTATTTTGTTTGCAAACGTAGGAAGTTCACCACTTTGAAAAATTCCGTTTGATAGAATTTCCAATTGTCGCTTTGTACTTGCCAATTCACTTTCTCTTTTTTTGAGGGACTTTACTGCCATGTATTTATTTTGTGTTTCGTCTTTTAAATATCTACGTAATTTTTAGTGTTGTAGATTTTTGTGTTTCAAATTAAAATCCTTCGACTATGCTCAGGATGATTTTACACTTTCACGAAAGTGTAAAATCACATCTCTAACTTGTTCACTTTATTCATCATTTGTACGCCATGTACCAACGTTGCGCCGCTTTTGATAGCTGCACCAACATGAATAGCTTCCATCATTTCTTCTTTGGTGATTCCGCGTTGTAAACCATCTTGAGAATACGCATCAATGCAGTATGGACATTGTTCGGTATGTGCTACAGCTAATGCGATTAATGATTTTTCTCGTGGTGTTAAAGCGCCTTCTTCAAAGACTTTTCCGTAATATTCAAAAAATTTATTTCCGAGTTCTTCACTCCATTCTGTAATAGAACCAAATTTTTTTAAGTCTCTAGGGTTGTAGTATGATTTGTCCATAATTGTTTCGTGTTTTTTGCGATTTGCTAAAATACGTAAAATCGAATAGTCTTTAATAGGACGAAACTTTTTTTAAAACTTACAATAAAACATAAAAATCCCAAGTCGTGAGACTCAGGATTTTCGCAAGTTTATGTTTCGAATGTGTTTGCATGTTTGAATGACTACAACCTCTATGCGATGACACAAACGAACTTTTCGTTAAACTTTACAAGCGAAAGTACAGGCTTCTTGAATGTTTTTTGCAAGTGAATACCTTATAAATAAAAGGGAAAAGAACCCTTTTTATGAAGTTTTGATTGTAGGAATTTACCAAGAGAAATTACGTGTCGTATTTTTTGGCGGCAGCTTTTAGTTTTCTGTAGATGCGCTTGCGTAAAATTTTTGGTTCTAGTACTTCAATGCTATCGCCAAACCCTAAAATCATTCGCTCCAGCTCAAAGTTGATGTGTACTTGTAATTGTATGGTGATGCTTCCATCTTTGTGTGCGGAAATGATTTCTTGTGTGCTATGAAAAGGCTTTGTGGTGACATATGGCGCATTGCTGCGATCAATTTTTAGGACAATGCGTTGGATATGTTTTTTGTCTAAAACAGTAACACCAATCGTATTTTTGTAATAATCATCTCCGTTAAAATTTTCATTTCGATATGGAATCGTTACATCGTAATCTACATGAAGAATTCTGTCAAGCGCGAATGTGATAATTTTCGGATTATTTTCTGCAACGCCAACCAAAAACCAACGATTGTTGAATTCTTTTAAAATAAACGGATGAAAAATCACTTCGGAAGCATGACGAGCTTTGAAAGAGCGATAGGTCAATCGCAACACAATTTTCTTTAAAATTGCTTGATATAAGACGTCCAAATACTGCAATCCTTTTAAATTTTCATTTTTGTCTAAATGAATAATGGCAGATTGATGCGTTTTTTCGCTATACACTTTGTCTTCCAAGCGTTGTATGATGCCGCCTAATTCTGAAAACAGCGAAAAATCTTTGAATTGCTTCAACATTTCAACCGTTTCAGAAAGTACATTCATGTCGTTTTCTGTCAAAGGAATATCCGTGATGGAATACGTTTCGTCCTCATATTTATAAAACTTCCTGTCATACACAACAATCGGTGCATTATAGCCCAATTTGTCACTTCGCATCATTTGAATATCGAGTTGAACCGTTCTGCGGCTTACATTCACTTCACGACCTTCATATTCGTACAACGCGTCTGAGCAGGCTTCAATCAAGTCGTTGAGCGTCCATTGTCGGTATCGGTTTTGCAAGCATTTATCAATCGTTTTATAACGAATTAGTGCATTTTTATTAATGGCCATATTTTGTATTTGGTGTGAAAATACTAAAAAATCAAAACTGCGTAAAAAGATTGCGTAGTTTTTCTTGTTATTCGCAAAAGTTCATTGAAACTACTTTTGAAATCTGTTTTAGAAAGATATGTGTGTCAATAATGTCACATATAACTTTTAAAAACCATAATTATGAATTGGAAAATTCAAAAACTTCTTGATGGACAAACCATCATTTCAAAAGAACCTGGTAATTCTATGTTGCCTATTTTAAAATCAAAGCAGCCTGTAAAGTTGCAACCTATTTCTTGGGAAGATTGCGAAGTTGGTGATATCGTTTTTTGTAAAGTTCGCGGAAATGTTTTTACACATTTAGTGAAAGGAAAAAACCAAAAACGCGGATTGTTAATAGGAAACAATCGTGGAAGAATTAACGGATGGACAAAAAATGTATATGGCAAAGTAATTGAAATATTACCGATGTCATAGACATTCTTCACTTTTTTTAAAATCGCATTTCACAATACTACTTTTCATTTTAAACACATAAAATATCATAGATTATTTTTTATTTAAGTATTTGAAAATCATCAAATTAATAAAGTTTATAAAATGTAAAGACAACTGCGCAAAATAACTGCGTAGTAATTTAAAATATTTGTATCGGAATTATAAATAACGTCATTTCTATATGACAAAGTAGTCAAGCTCCGCTGAACATTTGGAGTCAGCGGAGTTCATTAAAAAGCAATATCTTGTAACCTACTTTTTCAATATTGATGACACATTCCTTCTAACGATTAAAAAAAGGAACAGATGAAAGAACATATTCAAATCAACGGACATACGTTAATCGATTTAGGTTTTACACCTAAAAAATGGTTTAAAGAAGCAATTGCGCATATCAATGAAAATCAACTATCACATGAAGATATGCTCGTGTATTTGGAACAGTTCAAATCTGCTCCAGAAATTGCTTTGCACGAAAAACCTATTGAATTTGCTATCAATATTGAAGCCGAAAACGAGATAGAAACAGAAAACGTAGCGAGTGTTATCAATACAATGAATACTTTGATGCGCACACCAACATTAGTTAACGGAGCTATTATGCCAGATGCGTGCCCTACAGGACATACCGGCGTAATTCCTGTTGGAGGAGTCGCTGTAGCAAAAAATGCCATTCATCCAGGAATGCATAGTGCCGATATTTGTTGTTCTGTGATGTTAACCGATTTTGGAAATGCGCATCCGCAAGAAGTATTAAATGCAGCACATAGTGTTACGCATTTTGGACCTGGCGGAAGATCACGAGAAGCACAATTTAGATTTCCGATGGACTTATTGGCAGAAATTGAAGCGAACTACTTTTTAAACGATCAAAAATGTATTCAAGCGGCGCGCTCTCATTTAGGTACACAAGGCGATGGAAATCATTTCTTATTTGTGGGAACGTCTAAAAAAACAGGGAATACGATGATGGTAACGCATCATGGGAGTAGAGGTTTTGGTGCGAATTTGTACAAAAAAGGAATGAAAGTCGCAGAACAATTCCGAAGAGAATTATCGCCAGAAACCTTAAAACAGAACGCGTGGATTCCTTTTGATACAGAAGAAGGTCAAAACTATTGGGAAGCGTTACAAATCGTGCGAAAATGGACAAAAAAGAATCATGAAGTCATTCACGACGCAACCTTGTCAGCATTGGGAATTGAGAAAGAAGACCGATACTGGAATGAACATAACTTTGTCTTTAAAGAGGGCGATTTGTTTTACCATGCCAAAGGAGCTACGCCATTGGACAAAAAGTTTATGCCAGACATTACGGGACCGCGATTAATTCCGTTAAACATGTCAGAACCTGTGTTGATTGTGGAAGGAAAAACCACAAAAACCAACTTAGGCTTTGCACCACACGGAGCTGGAAGAAATGTAAGCAGAACGCAACATCGAAAAAGTAAAACGGGAACTTTTCAAGAAATCTTTGAAGCAGAAACTGAAGGCTTAGACGTACGTTTCTTTTCTAACGAAATTGACATTACCGAATTACCTTCTGCCTACAAAAATGCCGCAACCGTTCGTGCACAAATGGAACACTTCGGATTGGGAGAAGTAATTGATGAAGTCATGCCATTTGGATGCATTATGGCAGGTGACGTAAGTAAAAATGCGCCTTGGAAGCGTAGGAAAAGAAAGAAAAAAAATGAACGTTACTAAAATTAAAACTAGAAACACTTTAGGTGAAAAGATGTGCAAAATAGTCTTTTAAAAAATTAAAAAATGACAACCAGAAACAGAGGCAAAGAAGGAAGTGACAACCGTTTGTTTGGCGATTTGAGCATGCAGTCAAAAATGCGAGAAGCTATCAAAGACCTATCGTATTTGTTGAGCAGAGGTTTTTCTGAAAAATCATCGCTGGCTTTGGTGGGAAATCGTTACAAACTCAACAATCGCCAACAACGTGCTTTACAGGGAATGAGTGAAGCAAACGATAAACTCATAAAACGCGCGGAACGTTGCTTGTTGCCTAATCAATTAGTAGAAAAGGAAGTCATGCTCGATGGTTTTAATGTGTTAATATTGTTGGAAAGTGCACTATCAGGCGCTTATCTTTTTAAAGGATTGGATGGTTGCTATCGCGATTTATCTAGTGTGCATGGAACGTATAAAAAAGTACAACAAACGCCAGAAGCTATTCAGTTAATTGCCGATTTTTTACAAGAAAACAAGGTGAAAAAAGCAACGTGGATTTTTGATAAACCTGTGTCTAATAGCGGACGTTTAAAAATAACATTACGAGAATTTGCAGATGCACATCATCTCAATTGGGAAATCATTTTAGACAACAATCCTGACAAAATGATTGTAGAAAAAAAACAAATCGCCATCAGTTCAGACGCGTGGATTTTAGATCATGCAGCTGCTTGGTGTAATATGGTGCGACATGTAGTAGACGCACACATTCCACAGAAAAATGTAGTGGAATCTTAATAAAAAATTAAAACATGAATCATACAGATAAAATAATTATTATTGACTTAGAAGCAACTTGCTGGAATGGAAAAATTCCTGATGGACAAGTCAATGAAATCATCGAAATCGGAATTTGCGTATTGGATACGAAAACGGGAAATATCAGTCAAAACGAAGGAATCATTGTAAAACCTACGCGTTCTACAATCAGTGAATTCTGTACAGAATTAACCACGATAACGCAAGAACTAGTCGATTCGGAAGGAATCTCATTTGAAGAAGCTTGTTCTAAACTCCGTGTAACTTACAATCCAAAACAATATACATGGGCAAGTTACGGTCAATACGATCTCAATATGCTAAAAAAGCAGTGCAAACTTAGGAATGTAGAATATCCTATGGGACAGCAGCATATTAATGTAAAAACTACCTTTTCAGAAGTAAAAGGATTGCAAAAAAAAGTGGGTATGAAAGGAGCGTTACAAATTCTAAATATTCCGCTCGACGGAACACATCACAGAGGAATAGACGACGCAAGAAATATTGCCAAAATTTTAGATTGGTGTTTGCGAAATAGTTAAAGTATAAATCAAAACTCATGAATCAACTCATACACATAGCATACTCGTGTAAAAGTTTCCTTTCGGAAGATTGGAAAGCTACGTATGGCGCATTTTTGCAAAACGAACACTTGGCTGTATTGGCGCAACATGTGTATGCGTTGTATGAAAATGATACTGAGAAGTTTTACGGGAAACCCAATTTTGACGAAGAAATCATTCCGAATCTGCCAAAAGCATTTTCAGTGTTTAAAGAACAATTCAAAGTCTTAAAAAAGTACGATTTTGAAACCAATAAATTGACGCGTAATGCGTTTGCCACTGCTGTAGAAAGGACAAGTTTTTCGAATCTTTTGATACTTTCGGGACAACGATTGACGTCCGCGAGTTTGCAAGACGAAACAGCAATTCCACCGTTGCGACACGAATTGATGCAACAAAGTTTCAAAGCACACAATGCTCAAATCTCCAAAGCAGTTCGTGCTTGGGAAAAACACGCGCAACGCTCTACGGAAAGTTTCTGGGGAACGGTAAAAGGAAGTGTGGAAGATAAAGAACAAACGGTGAAATCGTTGATGCAACACATTCTCACACACAAAACGTGGTGGAATGTTTTTACACATTACAAACACGATGTGGTGTACGAAGTACGAATTGCAAGCGGACACGGAATCCGCTGGAAAAAAGACACCTTGGAGCTCATCGGATTTTTAGAACCTTTTGAAAATTACACGCATGAAGAATGATACATCGACATACAATTTTTCGCAAGAAGAATGGGAAACCTGCTTAAAGGTATTGCATGCGCTTAAAAAAAGTCCGTTGGAAAATCCAGACAATCAACAATTTGGTTCGCTGATTACAAAAATTCATTCCAACGCAAAAAAGGCAAATCGCAAAAAAAGTTATACCAACAAAAAACAAGCGGATTTACAAACGATTCTCAACAGTGAAATTTCTAAAAATGCTTTAGAGAATACCACAAAATTTAGCGAATCCGAAGAAGCGCCACAAACATTTACGAAGCTACATATTCCGAAAAACTGCTACAGTTGCAATGCTTCTTTTGTGTTGGCGCATTCGTTTTACAACCGCTTGTGTCCGACATGTGCTGAACTCAATTATAAAAACCGTTTTAAAACACTCAATTTGTCCAATCGCAATGTCATAATTACGGGCGGACGTGTTAAAATCGGATATGCAACAGCATTAAAAATGTTGCGTTTTCATGCGAATGTTACTGTGACAACACGTTTTCCAGCAATAGCTTTAGAGCAATTTCAAAAAGAAAAAGATTATGAAGATTGGAAAGACAATTTGGTTGTCTACGGATTGGATTTACGAAATTTGAAATCGGTTGAAAACTTTATCAATTATTACAAAAACACATATCATTCACTGGATATACTCATCAATAATGCAGCACAAACTATAAAATATACAAATCAGTATTACGCACCTTTAATAGAGAATGAGCAAAAATTATTGCAAACGTTTTCCCATCAAAAACAATTGATTGCCAACGAAACGCCTGTTGCGAATGTAAAACTATTAGAAAATCATGTAGAAAAAAGCTTTGTGGCGTTGAATCGTTTTGGACAACCTGTAGATAATCGCGCAAAAAATAGCTGGAATGCAACGCTAGAAGAAATTTCTATGCAAGAATTGATTGAAGTAAATCTTATCAATCAGATTTCGCCATACTTTCTCATCAAAGAATTGTTGCCATTATTGAAAAATTCGACGTTTTCCAAGAAGCATATTATCAACGTTACTTCTTCCGAAGGACAATTTAGTTACAACAATAAAACCATGTTTCATCCGCATACCAACATGACCAAAGCAGCTTTAAATATGATGACGCGCACATCTGCAGAAGCATTTGCCAAAGATCATATTTATATGAATGCGGTAGATGTCGGTTGGATTTCTACGGGCGCACGAGAAGAATTGCGAGAAAAGCAATTTCAAAAAGGATACATTCCGCCACTTGACCCTGTTGATGGCGCAGCACGAATTGTACATCCTATTTATGAAAATGAACAAAACGAACAAAAAGTCACAGGAAAGCTATTAAAAAACTATCTTGTAGAAGATTGGTAAACAAAAGTATAACAGCAGTAGTTCAATTGGAAGAGCACCTTCTCAGCAGGAAGGGAGTTGCGGGTTCGAGTCTCGCCTGCTGTTCAAAATTAAAGAAAGTTAAAAAAGGCAGCGGTAGTAGCTCAACTGGAAGAGTACATGACCGTCACTCATGGGGTGCGGGTTCGAGTCTCGCCTACCGTTGCTGATTTTAAACTCTTTAAAATCAATATAAATAGGATAGATAATTTGGAAGAAATAACTTAAAAATCACATATTTGCGACACTAATGACAAAAAACTATGTACATATAGCCTCAATCCCCCTGAAAAGTCAGGATAAAAATCGCGGAATGGTAGAACCGTTTTGTCGAAAACAGACGCTTTATGTAGATTTTTAAGAGTGAAATAAACTATGAAATAACACTAAAATTATACAATCAGTAAAGCGTTCAAGAAATTGAGCGCTTTTTTTATGAAAAAAATTAAAAAAATGTTCATCGCGTAATTATATAGAAAATAATAAGTATTGAAACCAAAAGCAATTGAGAGACAGACAGTTGTCAAAAAGTTTAGTATCCGTCATTTGATGGACAGGATTTTTTATGCTCAAAAACAAAGTTAAGTATTTGAAAATCAATAAATTAAATCAAAAAAAATAGTTGCGTAATTCAAAAAATGTTTTCATATTTGCATCGTCAAAAACAAAAAGACATCTAAAAAGAATATCATGAAATATACAATACATCTCATATCCGCTTCAACACATATTTTCCGATTACCGGAAAGTTGCAGCCTGTTCGTTTCTGAACAAGAAGGAGATGATGTGTATATAAAAAAACGGGAGTATTGTAAAAATACGTTACTGTAAAAGTGGCTATATAAAAATTTCACAAAAGCATCTCCTAAACAACGAGATGCTTTTTTTATGGTTGCTGTTTTTTGAAATTAATAATTGATGTAATGAATTTTTCAATATCACGATGACAAGGTGGCTGAATGGAAAAGCAGCAGTCTGCAAAACTGTTTTTTACGAGTTCGAACCTCGTCCTTGTCTCACAAAATAGTATCGTAACGCAAAGGTAGCGTGCTCGACTGTCTCTCGAGAAGTTGCGGGTTCGAATCCCGTCGATACTGCAACATCTGGGAATAGAACAATTGGTTGTTTACCTGTTTTGGATACAGGAGGATGTAGGTTCGAGTCCTGCTTCCCAGACAAAAGTAAAATGCTCCGTTCGTCTAATGGTTAGGACACCTGCCTTTCGAGCAGCTAATAAGAGTTCGATTCTCTTACGGAGTACAATATACAGAGATGGCGGAATTGGCATACGCGGCTGTCTTAGAAACAGTTTTTTGAGAGTTCGAATCTCTCTCTCTGTACAAGCAATCTTAGAAAGGAGTGCAAAAAGTCTATGGTGTAACGGATAGCACATTGGCCTACGAAGCCAAAAGTATGGGTTCAAATCCTATTAGACTTACAAAATTGATTTGTGGTGTAACGGCTAGCACACAAGGCTTTGATTCTTGTGGAAGAGGTTCGATTCCTCTCAAATCTACAACATGGTGTCTTTAGTTTATCTGGTAAAACGTCTCATTGTGGATGAGAAGAACAGGGTTCGACTCCCTGAATTCACCCAAATTAGAATAATAGAAAAAGAAGGAATGTAGTTTAATAAAAATAGCGAGCGGTTATCTCGAAGATGCAAGTGAAACCTTGTCATTTCTTGAAGTATTCATTAATTAAAAATTATAGTCATGAGAAAAGATGTATTACAAAAGTTCTTATATAGAACTGAAGATTCAGGAAGATTCCTCGTGACTTCAAAGCGCACTGGAGTCACGTATTTTGTAGAGCCTATTGACTCTGGAAAGCCTACAATTTTGTGGGGCGATGTTGATCCGGCTACGAAAAAAATGACGGGCGATTATGGAAATAAACGTAGAGGTGCCGTTTTGGCTGAAGAATCTCTAATTACAGAAGAAAATGGTTTTCAAAATATTTCCACATTCAAAGGAAGTCCGTTAGGAGAAATAGATCGCAGAGATCGATTGTACGAAATGAAAGAGAGATAGCTAAATGCTTTCAATCTAAAACAATTATAGAAGAAACATAATCACTATGTTTTTATTCCTGTCTCGGGATTGTATTACCAAAATGATTCCGAGACTTTTTTAATTTTTAAGAACCCTTAAAATGTCATGCCTATTTAAAAAAATACGAAAATATATAACGGCTGCTCTCACAAAAAAGCAGCAAAAAGAAACGATAACAACTTCTTTAAATATTAGCGATACCATCGTTTTAAATGTGATGGACAAGCTAGCTAATTTTGAGAACAATCAAGGGTTTTTACAACCTATGACCTTACCTAAATTGGCAAAAAGGCTAAAAACCAATCCAAAATATTTATCGAAAATCATTAACAATCACTACGAGAAAAATTTTAGCTCGTATATCAATGATTTGCGCATACAGTATCTTTTAAAAGAATTAAAAACTGATGATTCGTTAAAAACGCTAACCATAAAATCACTAGCAAAAAAGTTGGGATTTGGAAATGCAGAATCGTTTGCAAAAGCATTTAAAAGACATACAAATATGAATCCTTCGGACTATATACATAAGTTGGAATAACGATACTTTATATCATGTCTGATACTTTTCTTGAACGGATGAGTTCCTTCATTTACTATAATGTGAATGTTGGGACTTTTCTTTTTTTATCACTTGCTAAATAGAATAACTATCTGAAAATCAAAACATAAAATAGCACTAAATCGTCTGTAATAGTTTCTGTCAGATTCAAAAGTGATAATACTCAATCTGAAAACCAAGTAAAACTACGCATCTATTTTTTAAGGCTATTGTGGAAATTTGATGTAATTGAATCAACCTCAATATTTATGGAAGCTAGCCACGAAAACACACCGCCAACTGACACAATTGAAATTAAAGTATATGTGCCAATCAATGACGTTACAGAACGTCAACAAAAAATGATTGACGATGCCATCACAAAACACCCGAGAAATCGAAAATACCTCTCAAATACTTCGCATGCTGAAATTTTCGCGCCAAGCAAAAATGACGCAAACGATATTATAGAACATGCCGAATCGCAAAATTGGGACGTCAGTTTTGATGAAAAAGCACGAGAAATAACGATTAAAATCACTTCTGAAGACATTGTCAACGCGGAATCACCAACTTCCATTGACGCACTTAAATTTTTAAGCTCACAAGGCGATATTCATTTAGATGTTGCTGACGAAGAACAAAAAAATAACGCAACAGCAGAAGACATTGTCAATCCTTCTCAAAAAACGGGATTTGTAAAAAGCAATCAAGAACAGCGTGTAGGACGTAGGGCAGGAATTCCAATTGAGGAACCAGCACATGGCTATAGTGTGTTGGAAATTGCAGAAAGCTACAATTTTCCAAACGGAGATGGTGAAGGAGAAACCATCGGAATCATCGAATTGGGTGGAAAATACAATCAAGCCGATTTTGAAAGCTTTTTTGCAGAATACAATACGCCAGTTCCAGAAATTCAAATTGTAGGAGCGCCGTCAACAACACCAATCAATGATGACGTTGAGGTGACGGCTGATATTCAAGTAGCTGGAATTTTAGCACCAAAAGCAAAATTTGTCATTTACTATGCAACAAGCATTCTAAACGCGATGAAAATGGCATTGGCTGATACCGAAAATAAACTCTCAGTCATTTCTATCAGTTGGGCAGGTTCGGAATTAGGGTATGCGCAACAGGAAATCATGGAATTAAACAATGTATTTCATGAAGCGGCTTTGAAAGGAATTACAGTTGTGGGAGCTTCGGGAGATAATGGCGCGTTGAATAATAAGCAATATGCAAACGTAAATGTGCCCGTCAACTCACCGTATGTACTCGCTTGTGGCGGAACACAAACCTATATTACAGATGATAAAATTGCTTCAGAAACTGTTTGGAACGAATCAACATCGCAGTCGCAAATAGCAAGTGGTGGTGGATTCAGTCAACGCATTGCAGAACACCAATATCAGGCAGTAACTTCAAAACAATACATCGAACAATTTCCACAATTTGAACCTTATTACAGCGCAGGCGGAAGAGGAATTCCAGATATATCAGCAAACGCTGCAGATGCCTCTGGATATTCGATTGTATTTCAAGGAAAGTGGGTTAAAATTGGAGGAACAAGTTTAGCCACACCACTTTGGGCAGCATTGATAGCTCGCATGAACCAAAACTTAGGATACAGATTAGGATTCATTAATCCGTATTTGTATCAACTCAAGGGTGCTGCTGCCTTTCATCAAATTCTTGAAGGAAACAACAATTTATACATA
The DNA here is from genome assembly GCA_006383075.2 of Kordia sp. TARA_039_SRF. Lineage (GTDB taxonomy): Bacteria > Bacteroidota > Bacteroidia > Flavobacteriales > Flavobacteriaceae > Kordia. The sequence continues at coordinate 484,837 of SMNH02000003.1, read as the reverse complement.
GCGGCAGAAGGCTGGAATCCGTGCACTGGTTTAGGAACACCGAATGGTGAAGCCTTAATGCAAGCTATTGAAAGTATTGACAAGTAGAACTGCTTCAATCAAAAATCTCATTAAAACTAAAATTATGGTCAAAAAAATAGCATTAGACGAATTGCCGAAACGTCTTCTAAACAACGAAACAAAAACGGAGGATTTGACGATGATGTATGGTTTTGTTGGTGAAGGAACTGCAGACGATACTATTCGATTCTATTTAGATGCGAGACTACAAAAATCAACCATCATAAAAGATGAAGATATTGTACATCACGTAAAAGTAACAAAATCACAAAGTCCTATTGGCGGCACTGTCATTTGGATAAAAAACGCGGCTTCGTATCTCACAGGAAATCACACAGAAACCGCTTCCAAATCACAGCAACACGCAGCACAATTTTTTCAAGGAGATATCTATCAACAATATGTAAACACAGTTCAAAAGAAGAATCCGCAGCAACCTAAAAATCCGTACGCGCCTGTTTGTGGCTGTGGAAAATGTGGATAGTATTTCTGAATTAAAAAAAAGGCATGAATAGAAAGAAAATTTAAAAAAGCTAAAATCTTAGAATATTGCCTGTCTAGTAAAATATTGTACCTAAAAATTGATTGAGTAAATCAATTTCCAAAATCGTAAGATTTTAAAAATCATATTATTAACCTTTAACTTTAATTATTATGTTTACATTTTTTCATGGATGTGGAATTCCTCCTGTAACACTTACGTGTCCAGGTGGTGCACATGCTCAAAATGTTGGTCCAACAGGAACGTATGGTTGTACACAGCCAGGTCATTGCGTTGGTCCAACAGGAACACAAGGTTGTACGCAACCACAAACTATTTTACCGCCAACATTACCTCCAGCATGTGTGCCAAACACAGTTGGCTGTACGGCAATTACACCTTGTCCTACGATTATTCCAAGATGTGGCGGACATGCAGGCGCACAAACCATTGGTGTTACTGGATGGCAAGGGTGTCATGTTTTAGGTCCAACAGGAACACAAGGTTGTACTATGGTTGGTCCAACAGGTTATCAAGGTTGTGGTCAAAATGCTGCACAAGCACAAACTATTGGTATTACTGGATGGCAGGGTTGTACTGTAGTAGGACCAACAGGCTATCAAGGTTGTGGTCAAAATGCTGCACAAGCACAAACGATTGGTCCAACAGCATATTTAGGTTGTCACCAAGGAACAGGAACAGCAGCTACGGTTTGTACACAAGTAGGATGCGGTCCAACACACCTTTTAGGATGCACTGGATATGAAGGATGCATTCCACCAACAGGCTCAGGACCAGCAACGGTTTGTCCAGGAGGTGATGCACAAGCACAAACACTTGGTCATACAGCGTATGAAGGCTGTGGACAGCCAGGAACAGCAGCTACGGTATGTACACAAGTAGGATGCGAGCCAACACATCTTTTAGGATGTACAGGTTACGAAGGTTGTCATGGTGGCGGAAATGCACAGGCACAAATCCATAGTATTCCTGTAGCAGATTGTATTCCAACACGTAGTTGTACAGGAGCTTGGCCAGTATGTTAATAATAGCTTGTCTACCATAGACACAGCTATTTTTTAGTATAAAGACTGTCTTAAAATTGAAAAATCGTCAAATCGAACATGGTTCGGTTTCCCATCACAATTTGAAATTATTTTGAGAAGATTCTGAATCAAGTTCAGAATGACGTAACCTCAAAACTTTAAGACAGTCTTTTCAAAACTCAAACAAAATATCTATGCGCTTAACAAAGAAAAATATCACACATTACTTGCTCGATAAAGGATTTTTAGAGCCTACTTCTTTTTTATCTGGAGATTATATGCTCACACAAACACAAAGCAGAAACTCCATTTTTAAAATTCAACAGCAACAAAACAAAGGATTATTTGTTAAGCAACTCATCACACAAGATGCCACCAATAGTTACTTGATGCAGAAAGATGCGACAAGTCATTATTTAATTCATCAATCAGATTTATATCAGGAAACGGCAACACATATTCCGCAGTATTTTGGGTACGATCCGTATCATAATATTTTAGTGACGGAATATTTTGCAAACACTCAAAATGTTCACGAAGTGGTATTTCGTGACAAAAAACTATCAGAAGACCATGCTATTAAAATGGCGCATATTTTAGCCTCTTTTCATTTTGACATTACCGAAGAAATAAAAAATAATAGTTCGCTTCAATTTTTCAGCAAGCAAATTCCTTGGATTTTAAACACCAACCAACTACTCAACAACAACTCAAAAGGAATTACAAACGCAGTTATCGCGGCCATTCAAAAACATCCCGATTTGGTGAAACGAATGGACAAAGTTGCTTCATTGTGGGAAGCTACAAGTCTTATTCACGGAGACATTAAGTGGATGAATTTTATTGTAATGCCAAATAACGAAGATGTGAAATTGATTGATTGGGAAATTGCCGATTTGGGCGATCCGTTGTGGGACGTGGCGGGCGTTTTTCAATCGTATTTCTGTGCGTGGGTTTTAAGTTTTAACAATCAAAGCATTCAACAGCATCAACAAATGCCTGGCATGGAATTTTTAACGATGGAAGCCATTACGCCTGTTGTAAAATTACTTTGGAAAACGTATGCTTCAGCTCAAAAATATTCCAGTGTAGAAGCTAGAGAAAAATTACTCAAAACACTTTCATACACGGCTGCACGAATGCTGCAAACTGCTTTTGAAAACAATATGGCACAACCGCAAATATCTGCCAATTCAACGCGAATTCTTCAATTTTGCCATCATTTATTGAGCGATGTTGAAGGAATTGCTAAGCAATGGAATTTAATTGATTAAGACGATGGAAAACAACACATACACACAACAAGTACAGCAAATTATTGATGCTATTGAAATCACTTCATTGACTACGTTTAAAGTACATGGAGAAGAAGAATACGTTCAAAATCAGATGCCGTATCAAACTTTTGCGGAAGACTTTAAATCGTTCGGAAGCAATACTACCGTCGATTCGCAACAACAGCGTGTCAATCTTATCAATACGCTTACCAATGCAATTTATTCCAAATTTTACTGTGGGATTCAAAATGACAAACACACGTCAAAACTTCCACCAAAAACCGAGCGAGAAGCATTTATGAACGAGCTTTCACAAGCAAATACTTCTACAAACGGATTCGATTACCATTGGAATATTTACAATATTGACACTAAAACAGGAAGCGTGTACGTTCAAAAAAATGGCGAGTTGCGTTGGTTGCAACCCAATAGCTTTCAATTTGTAAATCCGCAGCAAACACAAGCTGCTATCAACACAAAGGTGAATCTCTCGCGACAAAAAGAAAATAGAAACCTTCAACCTGTGTTTTATCATGTATTTAGTGATGAAATGTTTCCACAAGAAGCTGAAATCGGACGAATTTATTGGAATGTAACGCCAGAAGGCGCGTCAAAACTCATCAACATTCTCACCACAACCTTAAACGATTATAAAATTCCGTTTCAATTCAAATGTTTAAATCACCCAGAATTGTACGTGCGTTCTGATTCGGCAGTGTTGTATCTCAGTAAAAAACATGTTCAAATCGTCGCAATGATTTTACATCATGTCATTCCAAATTTAGAACCGTATCTTGTAGACGAAATTCCGATGTTTACCAAAAAACTTTATAAAGGAGTTGGCTACGCGGAAGATCCTGGAAAGGGGCAAAGTTTTGGAATGAGTCGCTCTACTACCATTGCAACAGCGCTGGTAGAAGCATTTCAACAAGAAAAAAATGCTGCACAAACTTTTGAAACCGTTGTCAATTCGTTAGCTCGAAAAGGCATGTCATTAAATCGTTTACATCTTAACAAACACACTGCATTAACGCCAAGCTTTCCATCGTATGAATAATATAGAAACCACTCTCAAAAAAGACGTGCAAATGTATATAAAAACCGCATACAACATTGGTAAATACCTAGCAAAAGAAGCCTTATGGTACAAAGATATGTGCAATTGGATAGGTCATGAAGTTGCACCTGTAGGCACTGTGTACGAAACGGTTGTAAAGGCGTGTGGCATTGAATTGTATAGCGGCTTAACGGGAATTGCGTCGTTTTTGGCAGAATTGTATGAAAAAACACAAGATCCAATCATTTTGCATACGCTCAACGGTACATTGCGTACCATTTATGCAAATATGGATGAAGATAAGGTGAATAATTTTGGATACTATTCTGGGAAAATTGGTGTTGGATTTACCTTGTGGCGCATCGGGAAAAAATCAGGGAACTTAGAGTTGGTTGAAAGAGCACTTTCCTATATAAAATCTGTAAAAGACCAAGAAGTTTCCGATTATGAAGTTGATATCATTTCAGGCGCGGCAGGCGCGATTTCGGTATTGCTAAAACTTTATTACGCCGAACAAGATGATGATTTTCTTCAAATTGCTGAAAAGTGTGGACAATTTCTCTTGAAGAAAGCTTTCAAAAAAGGAGAAATTTATTCGTGGATGACGGTTGATGCTAAAAATGCACTTACAGGCTACTCGCATGGCGCATCAGGAATTGCATCAGCTTTGATGGAATTGTACGCTACAACCAAGCAGGAAGCGTATTGGCATGCTGCTATTGGCGGATTCAATTACGAAAAGCAATGGTTCAATCCGCAAACACAAAACTGGCCAGATTTACGGGAATACGACGGTACAAAAACGCCAAATTATGGTGTAATGTGGTGTCACGGTGCACCAGGCATCGCGATTGCGCATTTAAAAGCCTATGAAATGACTTCTCTTGATTATTTTTTACAAGAAGCGAAAATTGCTTTAGAAACGACAAAAAGAACGGTACTACAAGAAACAAACGTAAATGCGCAGGCAAATTTTTCTCTCTGTCACGGATTGGCTGGAAACGCAGATATTTTACTATATGCGAGTCAATTATTGAATCATCCAGAATATGCGCAAATAGCTAGAAACGCTGGAGATTTCGGAATTTCTCAATACGATGCTACGGGAGTTACATTTCCAAGTGGAGTGAATGATCCGAGCGGACGCACTATTGGTCAGCAAGAAAACCCAGGACTCATGTTAGGACTTTCAGGAACAGGAATGTTTTATTTGCGTTTGGCTGATAGTACAATTCCTTCTGCTTTGATTCCATAAAAAAGTTATTTTACTGTCTTTGTAAATAGTGCTTTATATTGTTTTTTATCACAAAAAAAGTATGTGTTGCTTTCGTCTTGGTAATTTTAGTATTTTTGGGGTATGCCATGTACGTGGTATATTACCGTGAAACTAAATATTAAAAAAACAACAACATGAAAAAAACTACTTTTATTTTATTACTATGCATGACATTTGCGTTGTTTTCGCACAAAGCAACTGCGCAAGATGGCTATACCTACACAATGCAGCACAATGGCGGTTATAGCTTTACAATTCAAGCTGTACCAAACGCAAGTGCAAATACCTTTGCGCCATTAGTTCAGAGTTATGGTTTTACTATCATAGTTCCAGATGGAGTCACTATTGATACAGGTTCAACAACTTCTTTAGGAGGTGGAGCTAGTGCTACATTTTTTGATGGAACGAATGTAGGACAACCTAGTATTGATGGATACTTAATAACAGAAACCTTAGGAAGTCCAGTTACTTATCCAGCGCCATCAACAGGGACAAATACGAATGTATTTACGTTTACTATAAATGGAAGTCCAACATCGGGTGACATGTATATCTTAGAAAACAATTCTGCGTTGGCAAATGCGGTAACACCTTTAAAATCATATAAGCAAGCAGATATGATAGATGACGGCATGACAACATTTGTAAATGCAGTAGATCCAAATGCTGCTGCAGTTACGGCTCCATCATCATTTAACTTTATGACGCTAAGTACTCCAGAAGCTGAATTGACAGGCGTGAATGTGTATCCAAATCCAGTGAAAAATGTTGCGACAATCTCTGGAGTTTCAGACATTTTATCTGTTGAGTTAACAAACCTAAATGGACAATTGGTATTAAAAAATACGTCTAATCTAGAAACTATTGACATGACAAGTCTACCAACAGGCATTTACTTTGCAAAAATCACTGCGGTGGCAGGTTCGAAGACGGTCAAGTTGATTAAGGAATAAATCATTACAACATAACATACAGCAAAACGTCATTTGAAAGAATGGCGTTTTTTTATGTTTGAAACTAAAGAAAAACAAAAATCCCAATCAAAATTTTGATTGGGATTTTCTGGTGGTGCCTCCAGGAATCGAACCAGGGACACAAGGATTTTCAGTCCTTTGCTCTACCAACTGAGCTAAGGCACCAGTCGCAAATGCGGATGCAAATATAAGTGTTTTTTAAATTTGACAAAACTATTTTGCAAAAAAAACGTTTCTTACCTTAGCAAAGTCTAAAAAATAAAGATGAATTTAATCGTAGATGCAGGAAATACGTATGTAAAAGTGGCTGTTTTTCAAAAAGATAACATGCTGTTTTGCGAAAGTTTTAAAAAAGAGGTATTTCAAAAAAAAATTGAAAAAATTTTACAAGAGTATGCAACGATTGACCGAATGATTACTTCATCCGTAACTACATTGAGTGACGATACGAAACAATTTTTACAAAATTTACGCATTCAAGTTCATACGCTAACGCATCAAACGAAAGTTCCTTTTCAAAATACGTATGCAACTCCTGAAACTTTAGGTGTTGATAGAATCGCTTTAGTAGTGGCGGCAGTAACACAATATCCAAAACAAAATGTATTGGTGATTGACGCAGGAACCTGTATTACCTACGATTTTAAAACCGATAAAGAAGTCTATTTAGGCGGCGGAATCTCACCAGGAATCCAACTTCGATACAAAACACTCAATCTATTAACCGCAAACCTTCCGCTCTTAGCACCCAAAATGCCAGAAAATTACATTGGAAACTCTACAGAAAATGCTATTCATTCAGGAGTAAGCGTCGGCGTCATTACCGAAATTGATGGAATAATTGACCGTTATAAAGAACAATTTGAACATTTAACAGTTATTTTAACAGGCGGCGACACTAATTTCTTGGCTAAAAGGTTAAAAAATACCATATTTGCGAATTCAAAATTCTTGTTACAAGGATTGAATAATGTTTTAGAATATATTAGATATAATGATTAGAAAGTTTTTAGGATTATTAATTTTGTTGTTTATCTGCCAAATTAGTAGTGCACAACAGGGAACGTCTTCCCCATATTCATTCCTCGGAATTGGTGACTTAAAGTTCAACGGAACAACAGAAAATAGAAGCATGGGCGGCATAAGTATCTATTCAGATAGTATTCATGTCAATCTGCAAAATCCGGCTGCATACGGAAACTTAAAATTCACAACATATACACTTGGAGCAAGTTATAATCAGTTGCGATTGGAAAGTGATAGCGGGCAAGATAAAGGTTCATCTACTTCGCTGGACTATTTAGCCGTAGCTTTTCCAATATCAAATAAAATTGGTGTAGGTTTTGGTTTGGTGCCTTTTACCTCAGTAGGATACAATTTTGAAGGAATTGGTGAAACAGGTTTTGAATCGGCTCCATACAAGTTTGCACAATATGAAGGTGAAGGCGGATTAAACTCTGTATTTTTCTCTTTGGGATATAAAATTGCAAAAGGGTTCTCCGTTGGTGGAACAATTAATTACAATTTTGGAACGATTGAAAATCAAAATACAGAATTTTTAGGCGAATTGAATGAAGATGGTTTATTCTTCAGAACCTTAAATTACGGAACGCGCTCCAGAGACGAATCTAAATTAAGCGGATTAAGTTATAATTTGGGAGCGTACTATGAAACGGAATTTAATGACAAGCTTTCATTAACAACATCGCTTACATTTTCACCACAATCTGATTTAACTTCTAGAAACTCTCGTGTCTTAACAGCATTAAACGTTACAGGTGCTGGAGGAGAAATCGTAAGTCCAGGACAAGTAGATCAAGTTGATTTAGGCGATAAAACCAAAACCGATTTGGTATTGCCAACTCGACTCGCTTTCGGTGCTGGAATTGGCGAAAGAAACAAATGGTTCGCTGGTGCTGAATATACCATTCAAAACAATAGTGACTTTGGAAACGGTCTCACAATCATCGAGAACGTAAACTATGAAAACGGTTCTAAAATTGAAGCAGGTGGTTTTTACATTCCAAAATACAATTCATTTACAAGTTATTGGGATAGAGTCACATACAGGGCGGGAATTCACTATGAAGACACAGGGATTATGGTGCGTAACGAAGCCATAAATGATTTTGGCATATCTTTTGGAGTAGGACTACCAGTATCACGATCATTATCAAATGTAAACCTTGGTTTTGAATTTGGAAGAAGAGGAACAATGAACTCTGGATTAATCAAAGAAAATTACGTAAACTTTCAAATAAGTTTGTCTTTAAATGATAAGTGGTTCATAAAAAGAAAATACAATTAATCGATAAAAATTAAAGAAATGAAGAAGACTATTACATTATTGGTTGCAGGGTTGTTTGCAGTAGCGAGCTTCACAACTTTAAGTGCACAAGATTGTAGTACTAAGCTATCTCTCTTTGCTGAAAATGCAAAAGCGAAAAACTATGATGAAGCTGAGAAACAATTGAATGAACTAAGAAAAGAGTGTCCTACAATTAGTTCAGCACTATATGCATACGGAGAAAGAATCTACAAAGCAAAATTGAAAGATGCTGCTGATAAAAAAGCAGTAGCACAAGAGCTTATCAAATTATACCAAGAAAGAATTGAAAACGTTCCTTCAAAAACTAAAAAAGGAGATGTATTAGGTGATATTGGTACGTTGATGGTTGATTATGAAATTGGTGACGTGAGAAGTCAGTATGATGCGTTTGACAAAGCTTTCAAAGAAGATTTAGAGAACTTTAAAAACCCGAAGTCTTTATATCAGTATTTTGAATTGTACTACAAAATGTATCAAACAGGCGATTCAGGTGTATTACTAGAAGACCTAATCCAAAAGTTTGAAGAATTAACAGAAAAGTTCGAAGCTGAGAGCGAAAGATTGGCAAAAATCAAAAACAAGTTAATCACTAAAACAGATGCTGGTCAAGATTTAACGTCTAAAGAAAAAAGACAAGAAAGAGCTGCGGATATCAACATTAAAGCCATTGCTATTTTCTCAGGAAATATGGAAGCTTTGGTAGAAAAAGTATCTACATGTGAAACGTTAATTCCATTATTTAGAAAGAACTTTGATGCTAACAGAAACAATTCACTTTGGTTAAAAAGAGCAGCAGGAAGATTGGATGCGAAAGGATGTGATGAAGATCCACTATTCGTAGAATTGGTAGAAGCAGTAGATGCTTTAGAACCATCTGCAAACTCTAAAAGATACTTAGCAGGAATCTATGAAAGAAAAGGAAACTTAGTAAAAGCGGAGGAGTACTTAAACCAGTCGTTAGACATGGAAAAAGATCCTATCAGAAAAGCAACATTGTTATATAAAATTGCAACAAAAGCTAAGAAAAGAGGTCAAAAATCGAAAGCGAGAAAGTATTACTTAGATGCAGTAAAAAATAATCCATCAATGGGTGGAGCGTACTTAAAAATTGCACAATTATACGCTTCAAGTGTAAACCAATGTGGAAACGACGAGTTTACCAAAAGAGCAGGATACTGGAAAGCTGCTGAAATGGCAAGAAAAGCTGGGCAAGTAGATCCATCATTAAAAAGTATTGCAGCCAGAACGGTAAGTTCATACATGCAATCTGCGCCAAGTAAATCAGATGTATTCAGCAAAGGATACAAAGGTGGCGAAAGCATTCCATTAAACTGTTGGATTGGCGGTAGCGTACGAGTTCCAAATCTATAATTGGACATCTGTGAAACTACATAAAAAGCATATATTACCAAGCATTGTCACAATATTCATTGTGGCAATGCTTTTTTCATGTCAGGACAACTATAGCGAAATCCAAAAGCTTTCCTATAACAAGCGTATTCCTGTCGGGGAAGCTGAAAATATGTTTTTAATCTACACCGATTCGGGCAAAGTAAAATCAACCTTGCGAAGTCCGTACAACAAAGATTTTTCCAATCAAAAATTTCCGTTTATGGAATTTCCTAACGGAATAGAATTGGAGTTTTTTGACGAACAAAACAACAAAAGTGTCGTAACTTCCGACTATGCAATTTTGTATAGTGACACAAGATTAGTAGATTTACAAGGAAATGTAGTGCTCAAAACGCACGATGGAAACATATTAGAAGCGCCACAATTATATTGGGATCAAGATCGCGAATGGATTTTTACCGAAGGCGAATTCAAATGGAGTAATGAATATGGCGTACTGTTGCAAGGTTCTAACGGAATCGACTTCAACAGAAACTTAACCATCATTGATGCGCACGAAATCTATGATAGTACCATTCCGATAGAGGAAAAAGACAAATAAACACAACAATCAAACAAAATTAAACAACTGTGAAAGTTTTAAAATACACAAAATACGTATATCTATTAGTAGCGGTATTATCTATTGTTAAAATAGTAACGACGTGGAATAGCGAAGGAAGAATAGACTATATTTTTGTAGCTTTTGGAGTGGTTTCGCTATTTATGTTTTTCTTTAGAAGACACTACGAGAAAAAATTTGAAGATCATTCAAAAAACCAATAAAACATGGACATACAGGTGCTCATTATCATAACGGCATTACTGTTTTCCGCGTTTTTTTCAGGAATGGAAATCGCGTATGTCTCTGCGAATAAAATTCACATCGAATTGGAAAAAAAGCAAGATGGAATTCTTGCGAAAATCTTGAGACGACTTACTCAAAAACCTTCAAAATTCATTGCAACCATGCTCGTTGGAAACAACATTGCTTTGGTGATTTATGGATTTTTTATGGGCGATTTAATCACGGAATGGGTACACGATACGCAATGGCTCAATCAATACATTACGGCTGAATACGAACTGCTGTTTCAAACCATTATTTCTACGTTGGTTATTTTGGTAACGGCAGAATTTTTACCCAAAGTGTTCTTTCAAGTATACGCCAACAATCTCTTAAAATTCTTGGCGATTCCAGCGTATATTTTCTATCAATTATTTTGGTTAATATCTGAATTTGTCATGTGGATTTCGAATGTAGTCCTTAAAAAATTCTTTAAAACCGAAGGCGACGAAGTACAACTGGAATTTAGCAAAGTAGAACTGGGCGATTACATCTCAGAGCAAATGGAAGCTGGACACGATGACGATGATTTGGATTCTGAAATTCAAATATTTCAAAATGCATTGGAATTCTCTGCGGTAAAAACCCGTGAAGTCATGATTCCGCGAACGGAAATTGTGGCAATTGAATTGCGAGAATCGACACAAAACTTAGCCAAACTCTTCTCGGAAACAGGCTATTCTAAAGTCTTGGTCTACAAAAATACCATTGATGATATCATCGGATATGTACATTCTTTTGAGCTGTTCAAAAGACCAAAAACCATTCGCAGTATTGTGTTGCCAGTTGTGTTTGTGCCAGAAGCGATGTTGGCAAACGATGTACTAAACGTGCTTACCAAAAAGCGCAAAAGTATTGCGGTAGTATTAGACGAATATGGCGGAACTTCCGGAATTGTTACGGTAGAAGATATTGTAGAAGAATTATTTGGCGAAATAGAAGATGAGCATGACATTACAGAGCTTCTAGAAAAGCGAGTTGGTGAATACGAATATCTATTCTCAGCGCGTTTGGAAGTAGATTACATCAATGAAACCTACAAGCTCAATCTGCCAGAAAGTGAAAACTACGAAACTTTGGGCGGTTTGATTGTAAGTGAAACAGAGGAAATTCCGCAAAAAGACGAAGTTATCATCATTGATGACATAAAGTTTACCATTTTAGAAGTATCAAACACAAAAATTGATACAATTCAACTGCAAATTCTCTCCGAAGATTAAAATCCCGAAAATTAACGAATTAATACGCAGTTCTTCTTTTATTATTTGGTAGGAAATTGTATTTTCGCCCACTGAATTTGATAAAATTGAAGATACATGGCAATTCTTGCAAAAATTAGACAACGTACATTAGTCCTAATCCTAATCATTGGATTGGCACTTTTTGCTTTTGTAATATCTGACGTATTCAATACCAATGGCGGCGGAGAAAAGCAACCAACAGAAATAGGAAGTATCAATGGAGAAGATATCTCTTATAATGGATTTAAGAATCAGGTAGAATACTTAAAAAACCTATATCAAGGTAGACAATCTACCATGCAAATTGTAAATTCTCTGTGGAATCAAAAAGTAAGTGATGCGCTAATCACACAAGAATTAGATAAATTAGGAATTACTATTGAAAAAGATGAATTGTGGAGTCTTTTAGTTGCGAGTCCTAACATCACAAATAGCGAGCGTTTCCAAGATGAATCTGGAGTATTTGTAGAAGCGAAATTGAAAGAATATATCGACAATTTAGAAGCGACGAAAAATCTTTCTCCTCAAAGTATGGCAGAATACAACAATTGGGTAGAAACGGAGCGAAACACAATTATAAATGCGAAAAGAGAGTTGTACAACAACTTGGTGAAAGCAGGTTCTATTGTAACGGTAACCGAAGGAGAATTGGCGTACAGAGCAGAAAATGACAAAGTAACGTTTAAATATGTGCGTGTACCATATACATCTATTGCAGACTCGTTGGTAGAAGTAAGAGAAAGTGATGTGAAAAACTACATTAGCAAGCACAAATCTGAATTCCAAGTAGAAGCATCTAGAGACATTCAGTATGTATTCTTCCCAGAAAAACCATCGAAAGCTGACGAAGATGCTGCGAAGCAAGAAGTAGAAGAAATGAAAGCTGGATTTGCAGCAGCAGAAGATGCAAGCGCGTATGCAAACATCAACACGGGAACTAATGAGTCAGAAAACTTTATGTACAAAAACCAATTGCCAAAAGAACATGCAAATGCTATTATGGCAATGGAAGAAGGTGATGTGTATGGACCATATAAAATTGGAAATAAATTTAAAATCTCTCGTTTGCTAGAAAAAAGACAATTGCCAGATTCTGTAAAAACGAGACACATTTTAATTCGTTTTGCTGGTTCTACAGGCGCTGATGCTGAATTAAAGAAAACCAAAGAAGATGCTAAAAAGCAAGCAGACAGTCTTTTAGCAGTTATCAAAAGAAACAAATCTAAATTTGCTAACAGAGTTAAAGAATTGGCAACTTCAATTCCTGGATTAGCAGGAACACAACGCGAAGTGGCACGTTGGGCATTTAGAGATGATACAAAAGTTGGTGACATCAACCGTCTTAATGTACAAGGAGGTGTTATTGTAGCGCAATTAACAGCTAAAAACACAGCAGGACTTTCTTCAATAGCTGAAGCGTCTACAAGAGTATTGCCAATCATTCGCAGTCAGAAGAAAGCAGAAATGATTAAAGAAAAATATGCTTCTGCAAATACATTGTCAGACTTGGCTTCTGCTTCAGGAAATGCAGAGCAGCAAGCTACGGCTTTATCAATGCAAGCACCAACTGTTCCAGGAGCTGGAGAAGAGCCGAAAGTAGTAGGTACTGCTTTCGCGTTGAATGAAGGTGATGCATCAAGATTGGTAGAAGGAAAAACAGGAGTATACATGATTCAGGTAGTTTCTAAAACAAAAGCACCTGAAAAAGATACTTACTTAGTAGAACGAAATGATTTAAGAACAAAGAGAGTTTCAAAAGCATTAAGTTCAGTATCGGATGCATTAAAAAGCTCCGCAGAAATCGAAGACAGAAGAGCTTCTTTTTACTAGGAAGTAGTTCTTAGCTATAATATAAAAAAAGAGCCTGTAAGATGTGTATTTTACAGGCTTTTCTGTATTGTATGAAGGTTTTTTATGTGTGAGCTAATATTATCTTATCAAAAGGAATAATAGTTGCAAAACCTTTCTTTTTAAAATACGCTTTGGTGTCTTCGTTTCCTGTTGCCAATATAAAATCGCCGCCCCAAGCGCCCAAACTTTTAATTTGACCAAAATAGTCCGGAAACAAACGTTCCTGTATCGGTGTTTCTTGAATAATTTCTCCAATCAACTGTTCGTGTTCTTTTAAAAGCTGTTCAAAATCTATCAACGAATTGGTGTGAATCATTTCAGAAGTAATCGCGTTGATGATTTTAATTTCATTCGAAATAGTGCCTTTTTTAGCATTATAATTTGCGATGGCTGTTCGACTGTCTTGCTTTTTGTTTAAATGTACAAAGAACAATTGCTTGCTAAAAGAAGGTGAAAACGCTACTTCAGAAACGTTCGGCTGCTGATTTTGTACTTCATATACAATCGGCGAATTGTGTTTTGCGCAAGCAATATCATAGCCACTTCCTTTAAACGCGTTCCAAAGCAATGTGTACGGATTTACGTTTGCCCAAAGTGCGATGTTATGAATCAAAGTAGAAGAAGAACCCAATCCCCAATTTTGTGGAAAACTCAAGGTTGTCTGTACTTCAAAACTCTTGTTCTTGGATAAAAAATCAGGATTCAAACGTTTGGCCTCAGAAAGCAATTCGTGCAATGTATCGCTCACCGAATTGTAATAGGAAACATTTTTTCCTATAGCATCTATCTCAAACGAATGCTGATACCAAACCACATCTCTGTAGTCAAAACTTTTCCAAATTAACTTTGGTGTTTCTACGTTGTTTGATAATTCTATTTCCGTAACTTCAAGTGTTTGTCCATACTTCGTCGGAATTGCCAATGCTTTGGCGCCGTCGAGTACGACATATTCTCCTGAGAGCAATAACTTTCCGTTACTATAAAACTTTCTGTTAGGCATGCTGTGATTTATATTCCGAAAACGCATTAACAACCGCACTATGCGTCACAGTTTTATCTTTAAAATAATTAATAAAATATGCTTTTTCTTCTTCAGTAGCTTCAAGCTGATTCAAAATATTTATCAAATGCATTTTCATGTGCCCTTTTTGAATTCCTGTAGTGACTAAAGAACGTACTGCGGCAAAATTCTGTGCCAATCCTGCAACAGCTACAATTTGCATCAACTCTTTGGCGTTGGGTTCTCTAAGCATCTCTAACGCCAATTTTACCAGCGGATGCAAAGATGTTAAACCACCAACGGTACCTAAAGATAGCGGGATTTCAATCCAAAATCTAAAAATACCATCTTCTACAGAAGCATTAGTCAAACTTGTGTAGCGTCCGTCTTTGGCAGCATACGCGTGAATTCCGGCTTCAATCGCTCTAAAATCATTTCCTGTTGCCAACACAACAGCATCAATTCCATTCATGATGCCTTTGTTATGCGTCACGGCGCGATATGGTTCTGTTTTGGCAATTTGTATGGCACGAACAAACTTTGCTGCGAATTCGTCAGCGTCTATATCTTCATTTTCGGTCAAATCAGTTACAGGACAGCTTACTTCCGCCCGTACAATACAATTCGGTACATAATTCGACAAAATGCTCATCACAATTTGAATGTCTTTTTCTTCCTCAGAAAAATCTTCAAACGAAGCTGCATTCGATTGAAAAGTTTTGGCAAACTGCTCCAAACACGAATTGATAAAATTCGCGCCCATAGAATCGACGGTTTCAAATGTGCAGTGCAATTGAAAATACCCGTCGAGTTCGTCGGTTTTATCACGTAATTCAATATGCGTAATGCCGCCACCGCGTTTTTCCATATTTTGAGTAATATGTTTGGTAGCAGTAAACAATTCTGGTTTTATACTGTCAAAATAACGTTGTAATTTCTCCGTAGCACCGAAATACATAAAATGTACTTGTCCCACTTTTTCGGTACTCAACACCGTTGCTTTAAATCCGCCACGGTCTAGCCAAAACTTTGCCGCTTTACTTGCAGCTGCTACTACGGAACTTTCCTCAATTGCCATTGGAATGGCGTACATAGTATCATTAATCAGGAAATTAGGCGCAATTCCTAATGGGAGATAAAAATTCGTGATGGTATTTTCAATAAACTCGTCGTGTAGTTTTTGTAACTTTTCGTCTGAATTCCAATATTTCTTCAATAAAGCAATCACCGTTTCACTGTCGTGAAAATACGTGTTTGCAAGCCATTCAATTTTTTCTTCTTTCGAAAATTTAGAGAATCCAGCAATGGGAGTAATCATATAATGAAATTTTGTAACTGCAAAGATACACAATGAAATAGTAACAAATTCACTCAAAATGCATTAAAAAGCAGATTAAAAGTGTTGTTTTTCAGTCAAAACGCATAAAAAAGTAAAAAAATATACGGTTGTTTAGCCTCTGTTTTTGTGCTTATAATTTAAGGTTTGATTTTTGTGGTACTTGCTTGATATTTGTATATTGTCAGCTTTATAATTTAAAATTACTCAAACTTACAAGCTTTTAACAGGCTTATTTAAAAAAATGCAATACGAATGAAGATAAAATATATTTTTCTTTTCCTACTTACAGGATTCGTCAATTTGACCTTGGCACAAGAAAAGGAAATTACGTTAGAAGAAATTTGGTCTGGAGCTTTTAGAACCAGCGGAATGGACGTATTACACTCCATGGACAATGGGCAACAATATACAGTGTTGAACAGACAAGCAGGTTCAGTTGATAAATATGACTATAAAACACTTCAAAAAGTTGAAACCATTGTTTCGGCGAGTAATCTTCCAGAAGTAGGTCGTTTTTCTTCGTATAGTTTCAGCGATGATGAAAGCAAGATGATATTGGCGACACAAGTGGAGTCTGTTTTTAGAAGATCTACATTGGGAATTTTTTATGTGTATGACATAGCTTCAAAAAGTGTTACAAAAATATCAGACCATAAAATTCAAGAACCAACTTTTTCACCTGATGGAACGAAAGTGGCGTATGTGTTTGAGAATAATATTTATATAAAAGACCTTACATCAGGTGCGACAACACAAATCACGACGGATGGCGTTAAAAATAAAATCATCAATGGAGTAACGGATTGGGTTTATGAAGAAGAATTTGGTTTTGTGCGCGCTTTTCAATGGAATGCCGCTAGTGATTATATTGCCTTTATTCGCTTTGATGAAACAGACGTTCCTGAGTTTTCTATGGATGTATATGGAAACCAATTATATCCACAACAACACGTATTCAAATATCCAAAAGCAGGAGAGAAAAATGCTGAAGTTTCATTACACTTATACAATCTAAAAGCGAATAAAACTTCAGAAATTAATTTAGGAAACTATACTGACTTTTACATTCCAAGAATCAAGTGGACAAACAATCCTGTAGTATTGAGTGTACAAGTCATCAACAGACATCAAAATGAATTGGACTTGATTTTGTATAACGCAGCAGAAAACAACGCAAAAATTGTACTCAAAGAAACTGACAAAGCCTATGTAGATGTCACAGATAATCTTACGTTTTTAGAAGACAATAGCTTTATTTGGACGAGTGAAAAAGACGGATTTAATCACATCTATCACTATAAAAAAGACGGTTCATTGCTCAATCAAGTAACGAAAGGTCCTTGGGAAGTGACGAATTATTATGGTTACGATAAAAAATCTGACCGCGTATTCTATCAATCGGTTGAAAATGGTTCTATCAATCGCGGCGTGTATTCCATCAAAATCAACGGAAAGAAAAAGAGGAGTCTATCTGCTAAAGAAGGAACCAACAGCGCTAAATTTAGTGCCGATTTTACGTATTACATCAATACATTTTCAAGTGCAACCACACCGCCAATGTATACGTTGAATGAAGCAAAAGATGGCGATGTCATCAAAGAAATTAAAAACAACAACGACGTTAAAGAAAAGCTTGAAAATTACACAACTTCTACAAAAGAATTTTTCACACTTACCACACAAAAAGGACATGACTTAAACGCTTGGATGATAAAACCAGCCGATTTTGATGCGGCTAATAAATATCCAGTATTTATGTACCAATATTCAGGTCCAGGTTCGCAACAAGTTGCAAACAGATGGAATAGTGCAAATGACTATTGGTATCAACTATTGGCGCAAAAAGGAATCATTGTAGTTTGTGTAGACGGTCGTGGAACAGGATTTAAAGGAGCGGATTTCAAAAAAGTAACTTACAAAGAGCTAGGAAAATACGAAGTGGAAGATCAAATTGATGCTGCCATTGAATTAGGAAAACGTTCGTATGTAGACAAAGACAAAATTGGAATTTGGGGATGGAGCTACGGCGGATTCATGTCGAGCAATGCTATCTTAAAAGGAAACGATGTCTTTAGTATGGCAATTGCAGTAGCACCTGTAACTAGCTGGCGTTTTTATGACACGATTTACACAGAGCGTTACATGCGTACTCCACAAGAAAATGCAAGTGGTTATGATGACAATTCACCAATCAATCACGTAGAAAAGCTCAAAGGTGATTACTTACTTATTCACGGAACGGGCGATGACAACGTACACGTACAAAACACCATGCGTATGATTGATGCGCTCATCAAAGCCAACAAACAATTCGATTGGATGATATATCCAGACAAAAATCACGGAATATACGGCGGTTACACACGCTTACACCTATATACAAAAATGACAAAATTCGTTGAAAATACTTTATTAAAGTAAGCAACAAATCGTATTACAATTACACTAATCCTAACAATTATTTATAATGACAAACTCAGTAACAAACGCCAAGGAAAAGGAAGTCTTTGGACATCCTATTGGACTGTACGTTCTATTTTTTACAGAATTATGGGAGCGTTTCTCATACTACGGAATGAGAGCTTTATTAGTATTATACGTAGCAACATCTGCTACTGCTGTTGACCCTGGATTGGGTTGGAGCAACGGAGATGCAATATGGCTTTACGGATGGTATACCATGTTGGTATATGTTGCTTCAATTCCAGGAGGATATATTGCTGATAAATTTTTAGGACAGAAAAAAACAGTAATGCTTGGAGGATTTTTACTCTGTGCAGGGCATTTGGTGCTGGCAATTCCGAACGAAATTGCATTTTTCGTAGGTTTATTACTCATCATTTTAGGTGTTGGTGGACTCAAACCAAACATTTCAACTATGGTTGGAGGCTTGTACAAAGAAGGAGATATCCGTCGCGATAGTGGATTTACCATTTTCTATATTGGAATTAATATTGGAGCATTTCTTTCTAGTATTATTGTTGGATTGGTAGCGTATTATTACGGATGGCACTACGGATTCGGATTAGCAGGAATTGGAATGTTAATAGGTCAAGCCGTATTCATTGCAGGTCAGAAGCACTTAAAGCATGTTGGTAATTTTATCGGTGCAGACGATTCAGGAGTTGATCCAGAAGTCATGAAAAAACCACTGACAAAAATCGAAAAAGACAGAGTTGTTGTATTATTAATTTCATTCTTAATCGTAGTCGTTTTCTGGGGAGCGTTTGAGCAAGCTGGAGGATTGATGAATTTATATACAGATGCCAAAGTTGACAGAACAGTTGGTTTGTCTTGGTTAGAAGAAATTCCAGCTGCAGTATTCCAGTCGCTAAACGCAGGATACATCATCATATTTGGAACCATTATCGGAGGATTTTGGATTTGGTGGAAACGTAAAGGAAGAGAATCATCTTCGCTATTCAAAATGGCAATCGGAACCATTATCATGGGATTAGGATATGTATTTATGATGTTTGCCTCTAAAGAAGCAAGTGCTGAAACTTTTGGAAAAGCAGCAATGTATTGGGTGTTCTTAGCATACTTATTTCATACCATTGGAGAATTGTGTACGTCGCCAGTATCATTATCATTCATTACCAAATTGGCTCCGCTAAAATATGCGTCTATCATGATGGGAATTTATTTTGCGGCAACAGGATTTGGAAACAAACTTGCTGGAAGTATTGGAGAGGCTGCACAGCTAGAATCGTATAAAGGAAGTTTGGTTGCTCAAAAAGAGCAGATTTATAACTTCACAGAAAAAGATACCATCAAGGTTAAAAAACTAGTCAATGGAGAAAAAGAAATTGTAAAAGTATATGATTATGCTATTAATGAAGACAATAACTTCTCTATCAAAACCAAAGTTTACTTAGATGGTGATAAGGTCGTTTTTGACGAATATGAAAAAGGCACAAACATTAATAATCTGATTGATCTTAATAAGATTGAAACAAAAGACAAAAAGCCTGAAGAAATAGAAAAAGCTAAAAAGGCAAAAGAAGAACAATTAGCAGATTTAAAGGGATATCTAAAAGAAAATAATGCTACTGCGCAAAGTCCATTACATGCAAAATTAGCATTTGAAAAAGATAAAGATAAAGCACAAATCACTGAAAACAAAGGTGATGGGAAAGATTACGGATTCAAATTTGTCATTGAAGAAGAGCAAAGCAAACAAGAATATAAAATCTTTACATTCTTGGTAATCTTCACAGTAGCATTCGGATTATTATTAATCATCTTCTTGAAGAAATTGAAGAAATTAACGCATGGCGCAGAAGACAATGAAGGTGTTGACTTCGGGGAAAATGCAGGATACGAGTTGGCTGATCCAGAGATTAATGATTAATATCTTTAAGATAAACCTAAGAATATGAAGACAGATATCGAAAACTTATTTAAAGATAAAGTATTAGGCCATCCAGCAGGATTATTCGTGCTGTTTTTCACCGAAATGTGGGAACGCTTCTCGTTTTACGGAATGAGGGTATTATTGGTGAATTTCTTAACCATGGCTGCAATTAGTTACAATCCAGGTTGGGAATGGACTGCTGAAAATGCAGGTGCATTATTTGGAACGTATGCCATGCTGCTTTATATCACGCCTATTATTGGAGGATATATTGCTGATAAATATACAGGATATCGATGGGCAGTCATTATTGGAGCACTCATTATGACTTTAGGACATGCGTCAATGGCGTTAGAGACAGAAGCATCTTTATATATAGGATTAGCACTATTGGTAATTGGAACAGGTTTCTTTAAGCCAACAATGACATCTATCATTTCGGAAATGTACAAAAATAATGTTGAGAAAAAAGATGGCGCCTATACCATTTACTACATGGGTGTAAATGCAGGAGCATTCTTCGGAATGTTGCTTTGTGGTTACCTCGCTGAAAAAGTTGGATGGGCATGGGGATTTGGTTTGGCTGGAGTTTTTATGTTATTAGGAACATTACAATTTTGGTTGGCAGGTAGTTTATTTGGTCAAATTGGAGCAAAGCCATCTAAAATACATGAAGTTGAACTTCCGCAAAATATCAATGAAAAAACCGTAGAAGTAAAGAAAAGCGAAATAGAAGAAAAGCCAAATCCGTTTACAACATTAGATAAAATCTTAATGATTATATGCTCTGTAATAGGTCTTGGGTATGCATTTAATGATCCTATATCTAAAATTGGAGGATTTGATATGTTCTCTGCGTTACAAATCAAAGGTTTTGAAGGACAATACGTTGCTGTATTGATAGCACTTGGATTATTCCTATATCTTGTAAGTTCAAGAATATCACGTTACTCAAGAATTGTAAGAGATCGTATGATTGCATTTATCATATTTGCATTTTTTACCGTATTCTTTTGGCTTGCTTTTGAACAAGGAGCCACTTCACTAGTTCTATTTGCAAGAGATAATGTAGATAGATCTTTAACAGGGAATTCGGCAATTGCCTTTAATATTATAAATTCATTATTAACGGTAATTCCATTGATTATTATTTCGTGGGTATTATATCTGCTATGGAAAAAGACCTATCGTAAAATTTCATTATCTAACATTGTCTTAGTAGTCTGCTTTTTATTAATGTGGGTATTAATAGGGTGGATGTTAAACAGAGATTTTAATACAACTTCATATGATATTACATACGATGCAGTTCGGACAAATGTAGTACCGAGTAGTTATAATTTGCATCCTGAACGAGCAAAAGGCTTTGAATCTAAAATTCTTGGAGGAACATTCTCAGCACCAGATACAGAGAATAGTGAAAAAACAATGAGTGTAACGATTGATAGTATTATGTATCAAGGAGCAATTATTAAAAAACAGAAATCTGAAAAGTACGTTAGGAAAGAAAGAGAAGCTGAGCAAGCGGAGCTAAATAAGGCGTATGTAAATAAAGTTTTAGAAATTAAAGATACAGATAATGCTACGGTATATTACACTGTAAAGAAAAAGCAAAAAACAATTCCATTAGCGAAGTTATACTATGACACGCCAATTTCTGAAGGTTTAACTCGTACTGATAATGATAATGTCGTTACAAAAGAAACATCTGTAGCTGAACCAGCGGAGTTTAAAGTTGGACAAGAAATTGCAATTATTAAAAAGAACAATGAGGGTTCTGAATTTGGTTATTTAGATGAAGAGCGCTTAAAAGCCGCAAAAGCTGTAGATGCTAAAGACAATGGTATCGTAAAAGCTAAGGTGACAGAGATCAAAAGTAATGAGGTCGAAATTACAGTATCTTGGTTTAGTATCTTAAACTCATTCTTTATCATCGTATTTGCATCATTCTTCTCAAAATGGTGGGAAAGCAAATACAATCCAACTGCTGCCACAAAGTATGCTTTAGGATTAATTATCATGGCAGTTGGTTTCGGGTTATTAGCTTTCGGTTCATTTGGAATCAGCGACGGCGTAAAAGTGAGTATGATTTGGCTTATTCTTGCTTATCTATTTCATACTCTTGGTGAATTATGTCTATCTCCAGTGGGATTATCGTATGTGTCCAAATTAGTACCTGCTCGAATGATTGCCTTTATGTTTGGAATGTGGTATTTAGCAATAGCTATCGGAAACAAATTAGCAGCTGTAATAGGAGGTCAAATTGAAAATATAACTAAAGACTATGACTTATTTACGTTCTTCATGATATTTACAATTGTTCCAGCTGTAGCTGGATTATTGGTATGGGCATTAAATCCTATATTGAAAAAACTCATGCACGGCGTTAAATAACCCAGCAAAAAAATAAAAACTTTATAAAAGCGTTTTCTTAGGAGAACGCTTTTTTTATCTTGTGTCCGTAAACTAGGCACAGAGTTTGCGACAGAGATTATAATTAAAAGAAAAACTCATGAAAAAACTCATTCTAACAATAAGCATACTTTTAGTAAGTATTACGACAATAAACGCACAAAAAATCAATTGGGTAACCGTTGAAGAAGCGCAAGAATTGATGAAAAAGCAACCGCGAAAAGTCATCATGGATGTATACACGGTTTGGTGTGGACCTTGTAAAATGTTGGATAAAAACACCTTTGGAAACGCCGATGTTGCCAAGTATATCAACGAAAACTATTATGCGGTGAAGTTTAATGCAGAAGGTGATGCAGCTGTGACATTTCAAGGGAATACGTACACAAATCCAAATTACGATCCTGCAAAAAGCAAACGTAGAAATGCGCAACATCAATTTGCAAGATATTTAAGTGTACGCGCCTATCCTACGATGGTATTTTTTGATGAAGATTTCAAAGTCATCGCGCCAATTTCAGGCTATTTATTGCCAAAACAGATTGAAATTTACCTAAAACTTTTCAAAACAGATAAATACAAAGAAGTAAACAGCAAAGAAGACTGGGAAAAATATCAAAAAGAATTCGTAAACGAATTTAAAAGTTAATTCTCATCTTTAAAATAAATTGTATAAAATCCTTTTTCACCAGTATAGTGAAAAGGGATTTTTTGTTTCTCAGCAGCAGCGCTCCATCGCGATACATAACTTCGATAATTACTTCCGTCGGCAATAATTTGTGATGGTTGCAAAGTCTGCAACACTCTATCCAAATTCACCTTGGGCGAATTGCTCAACAATACATATTTTGGTTGCAAAGTCGGAATCTTATAAATACCCAAACTATCAATTCGCAACAAATAATCGTCGGCTATCTTAAATACATTTTGTAAACTATCGTGAGAAACTTTTTTGATAAAATCTTGTTGTTGTTGCTGTTTAATGATGTAATTTTTCGCTGTGGCGGAACTGTCTAAATTGTGAAACATTTGCAAATGAGTTCCCGATTGTGCGGCTACAACCGTGTGTCTATTTTGATGAAAAACTGTAAAAGAATCAACAATTGGTGCCTGTTGAAAACGGTCAAAAAACCACAAGCCTTGACAAACTAAAACACTACACAAGGCTACTTTTAATTGTTTCCCTTTCGGAAGATGGACATACTTTGCAAAAGCAATTAGGACGACATAACAACCAACCATCTGCCAAAAACGCATCGGAATATCAGTCAAAACAAACTGCTCGTGGGAAGCTATCCAAGACACAAAAGCGTTCATCTGTTCAATAACAAAGCGATATATCACACCTAAAAATTCAGGCAAACATTGAAAATAGGCGAGAACAATCACTAGAATTCCAAAAGCTAAAATAATTACCAATACGGGAACAATGGTCAAATTCGCCACAAAGAACAATCCAGGAAACTGATGAAAATAATACAAACTCAACGGTAATACGCCTAATTGTGCAGACAGACTCACCGTTAACAATCCCCAAAATGATTTTCCTAAAAACGACTTCGGATTCCAAACTTTTTTCCACAAAGGATTTAGTGTTACAATAGCAAAAACGGCAGCATAACTCAACTGAAAACCCACATCGAACAAAAAATGCGGTTTGCAAAGCAGCAAGAAAAACATTGAAACCGTCAGTACTTGCAAGGTGTTTGTTTGTCTTCTAAAATGTGTGGCTACTGCAATGGCGGTAAACATCGTAACCGCGCGAACTACAGAAGCTGACAAGCCAGAAACAAAAGCAAAACTCCATAAAATGCTCAAAATTAATAACAGCGAAAATCCTTTTCCGTAACGAATACGGTGCAGCGGACGCAACAAAAATTGTAATAAAAATAACAGAATTCCCACATGCAATCCAGAAATTGCCAAAATATGAATGGCGCCTGCATTGACGTAATTGGTTTGTAACTCTTTAGAAATTTGCTGTCGCTGTCCCAACAGAAGTGCTTCAATAACAGCTAGTTCGTCAGCTTTAAAACCATATTCTTGCAAGCGTTGATGAATGGTATTTCGAAGTAAAGCTGCATATCCAAACCATGTTGTTGGCGAATGTGTTGCCACTAAAAATTCATCCGATTTTAAAAATAACTGCTCATAGACATATCGGTCTTCTAAATACGCTTTATAATCAAAAGTTGTGGGATTCAATGCAGATTTTACCAAAGACGGAAGCTTTTCCGTATATACAATTGCATCTACAGGAAGCGCTGTGGAAGTCGTGTCTTTTTGAATGTGAACGAGTATTTTTCCAGACGCAGCGGAATTGTTCATGCGTATGACTTCGGCAAAATATCGGTTGTAATACAAATTGGATTTCAACACTTCCCGAATGCGAAACTGTACAGAAGTTCGCTCTTCAACATAACTGTAATGTAGCGCATGATTTTTCTCTTGATGAAAATTTTCAATCACCATTCCCAAACTAGTCATGGTCAACAATGCTAGCACTCCAAAATAAATTTTCTGAATAAATTGTTTGCGAGCAATCCAAAAGAAAATGAATAGAGATAATAGCAATCCACCAAAAATCAAACAACTCCATTCCCAAGAAATTGTGCTATAATACGCAATTAAAATCCCAAGAATTAGCGAAAACGTAAGTTTTGTAATGGTAAAATTAAGCCACTTCATCTGTCCATTTTTGTAAAAGTGACTTCAAACTACACAAAAAAGAAGTGCAAACTTCAAATGAATTTACAAGCGTGCTATTAAATTTGTAAGCGTATGTTTTTTTAGGGATTAGGGATTAGGGATTAGTTCAGGAAACAAGAGTTATGAGTCTAGAGTCTAGATTTGATGAGTTGTCAAAAAACGAATAACAAACAACAAAAAACCACCAAAAAGCGAAGCGAACTAACACCCAAAACCTTTACACTGAGCTTGTCGAAGTGAACACCTATAAAACTCTTCTCGCTTCGGTAAAAGCATTTTTCCAATAGCGTTCTTTTAGGGAAGAAACCAATACGCCTCTGGAAGTTGTGGAATGAATAAACTGAATCACACCGCTTTTGTGTGAAATCACCAAGCCTACGTGATTGATACGTTTACGATTCTTATTCGTTTGAAAAAATAGCAAATCGCCCTTTTTTACGGCGCTGAGTTGAATGCGTTTTCCTTTCGTAGCTTGTTGATACGAAATTCGTGGCAGCTCCACATGATGCATGCCAAAAGCTGTATATGTTAAACCCGAACAATCCATGCCTTTTTTATCGGTGCCGCCAAACTTATAACGCGTTCCTTTGTACGCCATTGCTGTTGCTACAATCGCATCTGCTTTATTAAATGCTTTTCTATCAATCTTACGTTTTTTAGAAGTTTTACGAACAACCGTTGTCGATTTTGATTTTGTTCGCGAAGAAGATGTTTTTCTTGAAGAGCCACAAGACACTATGGAAATCGCCAAAAAAAGGAAAAGTAATTTTCGAATCATAAAAAGAAGCTTTTTGCTAAAGTAAACTAACAAAATCTAAAATACTATAATAATTCAAAAAAGTCAATTACTTCGAGGCAAGTCCACGAAGCATTCAGTAGAAATCAGTAAAACATTTCGACACAAGCATCAGAGCATTATAAATCTCGATTGTCGAGTAAAAACTACTTCCGAATTGCTTTGCAAATTAACTTTGCAGCATTGCTACTCGCACCTTTACCACCAAGTTTTTGTTCCAGCTCAAAATAGTCCATAAAAAGCTTGGCACGTTCGGTTTCGTCTAAAATTTTGGTGAGTTCTTTTTTGAGATTTTTAGTGTTGAAATCGTGCTGAATCAATTCTTTGACAACTTCTCTATCCATGATTAAATTCACCAGCGAAATATAATCAAGTGTAATAATTCGCTTTGCAATTTGATAGGAAATATTATTGGCTTTATAACAAACTACTTGCGGTACTTTGTACAAAGCAGTTTCCAAAGTCGCTGTTCCCGAAGTTACCAACGCAGCTGTAGCCGTACTCAAGATATCGTATGTTTTATTGCTGATAAAATGCACACTTTTTACACCGACAAACTGGTCATAAAAAGATTTTTCCTGACTTGGCGCGCCTGCAATCACAAATTGATACGCTGGAAAATCATCTACCACCGAAAGCATCACGGATAGCATTTTAGTAATTTCTTGCTTTCTGCTTCCTGGAAGTAAGGCAATAATTGGGCGTTCGTCCAAACTGTGTTCTTTCCTAAAAGCTTTTCCGTCAACAGGATCTCTATCTGCAATCGCATCTAGCAATGGATGACCGACAAAATGCACGTCGTAATCATATTTTTTGTAAAATTCTTTCTCAAACGGAAGAATCACAAACATGTCGTCAATATCTCTTTTAATCTTATGAACTCTGCTAGCGCGACTTGCCCAAACTTGTGGAGAAATATAATAATTGGTGCGAAAACCAGCCGCTTTCGCCCATTTGGCGATGCGTAAATTAAATCCTGAATTATCAATAAAAATAACGACATCAGGTTGAAACTTGGCAATATCTTTCTTGCAAAAAGAAATCATGCCTAAAATTTTACGAAGATTCATGATGATTTCCGTAAAACCCATAAACGCACGTTCTTTATAGTGCATTACCAACGTACCACCAACTGCTTGCATTAAATCGCCTCCCCAAAACCGAAAATCGGCTTCCGAGTCTTCCTTTACAATGGCTTTCATCAAATTAGAACCATGCAAATCGCCCGACGCTTCTCCTGCAACAATATAGTACTTCATGACGTTACACAAATAATTTATGAATCAACACAGCAACTCCAATCAAAACCGTAATTACCAACACACCTTTGGCACGCGCTTCTTTGTTGAATTGTAAAAACCCAAAAAACGATGCAAAATTTAAGGCAGTTCCATACACAACTACCGAACTGATTTCACTTCCCATAACGGCAAAATCCCACACAGCTCCTAAAGAAGCATTACGGTCGTAGGCAATAAACAGCAAATACAACAACGTTCCTAAAGCGGCAGTACACAAGCCTACAACGGCACCAATAATAACATCTTTATTATTTTTCATTGAATCCTAAGCTGTTAAGTTTTTGTATGGCGTGATGCGCGGTTAAATCAAATTGAACAGGTACAATCGATATATAGCCGTTTGCCAATGCCCATTCGTCCGTATCTTCACCTTTATCTTCGTTGACAAAATTTCCTGAAAGCCAATAATACTGCTTTCCGTACGGATTGGTTCGTTTATCAAAATCAGCTTCCCAACGTGCTTTCGCTTGTCGGCAAACACGAATTCCTTTAATATCTTTTTCTTTGAGTTTTGGAATATTCACATTCAAAACGACACCTTCTGGCAAGCCATTTTCCAGAACTTCTTGCGTAATTTTCTTTACATACGTTTTAGTAGCATCAAAATTTGCTTCCCAATCGTAATCTAAAAAAGAAAACCCAATCGCAGGAATACCTTCTACACCAGCTTCTACCGCGGCGCTCATGGTTCCCGAATAAATGACATTAATCGAAGAGTTTGCTCCGTGATTGATGCCAGAAACACAAATTGTAGGTTTTTTATTCAAAATTTCATTCACAGCAAGTTTCACGCAATCAACAGGTGTTCCAGAACTTGAATATTCAATTTGCGGTCCGTCGTCAATCGTAATCGCATTGCAATAAATTGTGGAATTCACTGTAATTGCGTGTCCCATGCCACTTTGCGGACTATCAGGAGCTACGACAATTACATCGCCCAACTCGTTCATTACATCAATTAAAGCACGCAATCCTGGCGCGGTAATTCCATCGTCGTTTGTAACTAAAATCAAAGGTTTTTCATCCATAAAAAAAGTACGTCGTTTTAAAGTGCTAAAGTACACAATTTACAGTTTACTTGCATACGGAATTGGGTTTAACAAAAAATTAGTATGATTGTTAAAAAATGGCATAATATTTTCTTTATTTTAGTAAAAAATTAAAGTAATTGGCACAAACGTCTTTTAACGTTATCACTGAAAATCAGGATTGTGCTGATTTATGAGAATGAAAAAAAATAAATCTGTGAAAATTAGAGCTTTTATGAGAAGGAACAGAATATATTTAGTGGCACTATTAATCTTCGCGATGGTGTCTTGCAGTTTTGCAAAAAAATCCTTTGACGACCCAGGAAAAGACAAAACATTAGTAGACTTAATTTCTTATGTATTAGGGAGATGGCATTTTAATCCGCAAGATATAAATGACGATTTTTCTGAAAATGTATACAACGATTTTATCAAGGCTATTGATCCAATGAAACGCTACTTTTTAGCATCTGATATTGAGGAATTTAGTAAATATAAAGACAAAATTGACGATGAAATCAGAGAGCCTGGCGTACAATTTTTTAGCTTGGTATATAATCGCTTGATACAACGAATGGAAGAATCGAAAAAGTTCCACAAAGAACTTTTAGAAAAACCGTTTGACTTTACCGTTGATGAAACAATTGATAGAGATTATGACAAATTAGAATTCGCCAAAAATGTGTCAGAATTGAAAGATCGCTGGCGAAAAGAATTAAAATTTTCTACGCTTGCCAATTACGACATCAAACTAGAAGTACAAGAAAATAAAAAGAAAGAAGATGCTTCGTATGAAGTGAAAGACGCTGCTACCTTAGAAAAAGAAGCACGCGAATCTACTTCCAAAACGTATGCTGAATTTTTTGATTTAATGGACGATTTAGAACGTAAAGATTGGTTTAGCATTTACGTAAACGCAATCGTGGAAGAATTTGATCCGCATACATCGTACTTAGCGCCACAAGATAAAGACCGTTTCGACATGAACATGTCTGGAACGTTGGAAGGAATTGGAGCACGTTTGCAAAAACGTACGGAAGGTGCAAAAATCTTTGAAGTAATTTCGGGTGGACCAGCGTGGAGAAGTAAAAAAATTGAAGCGGGAGATGTTATTTTAAAAGTAGCACAAGAAGGTGAAGAGCCTGTGGATATTGTAGGAATGCGTTTGGACGATGCTGTAAAACTCATCAAAGGACCAAAAGGAACAAAAGTAACGCTGACAGTAAAAAAAGTAGATGGTTCTATTGAAATCATCACGATTAAAAGAGATTTGGTTGAAATTGAAGAAACCTATGCGAAATCGGCAGTAGTGAAAAAAGGCGAACGCACGTTCGGAATCATCAATTTGCCTAAATTTTATGTGGATTTTGAAAACTATAACAACCGAAATGCTGCAAGTGACGTTAAAAAAGAAATTGAGCGTTTGAAAGATCAAGGCATGGAAGGATTGGTACTAGATCTTAGAAACAACGGTGGAGGTTCACTAAAAACCGTAGTAGATATGGCAGGGTTTTTCATCAAAGATGGACCAATTGTACAAGTGAAAAGTTCTGTAGACGGAAAAGAAATTTTAAAAGATGAAGACAGTCGCATCCAGTGGGACGGACCGTTGGTAGTATTGGTCAACGAATTATCAGCCTCGGCTTCGGAAATTTTAGCTGCAGCCTTGCAAGATTATAAAAGAGCAATTGTTATTGGAAGCAAGCAAACCTACGGAAAAGGAACCGTACAGAATAT
Source organism: Kordia sp. TARA_039_SRF (assembly GCA_006383075.2). GTDB lineage: Bacteria > Bacteroidota > Bacteroidia > Flavobacteriales > Flavobacteriaceae > Kordia. Next base: position 454,327 of record SMNH02000003.1, on the reverse strand, counting down.
TGTGGACTTAAACAGATTTGTCCGTGGTGGCGATGGAAATGTGGGTGCGCTTAAACTAACCACACAAAAATTCTATAGAATTAACGGTGGTTCAACACAATTGGAAGGTGTAAAAAGTGATGTTGTTGTGGTAGACAGATTCAGCTTTATCGACGTTGGAGAAAAAGATCAAGAAAATCCATTACCTTGGGATCAAATTGATCCTGCTTCGTACGATTTGTGGGATGGTTATATCGGGTATGAAGAAACCATCGAAAAAAGCAAAGAGCGTATGGCAAATAATGCGCAACTGAAGTTGATTGAAGAAAATGCAAAGTGGATTAAAAAACGTCAAGATGAAAATGTATATCCATTAAATTATGCAGAGTACAAAAAAGAATCGGATGCAGATGAAGAATATGCAAAACGCTTCAAAGCAATTTCTGATTACGATACTAAATTAGTATTTACATCATTACCTTACGAGCAATTATTGATGGCAAAAGATTCTTCTTTACAAGGAAAAAGACAAGCGTGGCATGAAGAATTATCGAAAGATGTGTATGTAGAAGAAGCTATCAATGTGTTGGGAGACATACAAATAAACAACATCAAAAAGAAAAAACGCGATTTAGTAAAAGGCTAATCTAAACGAAATTAATGAGTCAAAACTCAAATTCACTCACAAAATTAGCGCTCCAGAAATTCAAAAAGAATTTTTGGGGCGTTTTGAGTTTTAGCTTTATAGTGCTTTGCGCCTTTTTGGTCATTTTTGCATATATGTTTGCACCAGATGATACACAAAATGCCAATCAAATGCATTTGTCGATTCACTCTAAAAAGCCAGGGTTTTCAGTGCAAATGTTAACGATTCCTTCAGCAGAAAAAAAGGAAGAAAGTTTTGTAAAAACACTTTTTTTTGGGAAAGAAAACACCGCAGAAGAAATTCCAATTACAAAGTATCGCGTAGACCAAAATCAATTTTTTATTACAGAATATACCGATGAAGCGGTAACGGGAATCGAAAAAGAAATTCCACTAACTTCCTTTCCTGCGATTTTGAAAGCGAGTGAAATTCCTGCGAAATTCATTCAACAAAAAACCTTCTATTTAGGCACAGACAAATACGGAAGAGATGTTTTGAGTAGAATGCTTGTGGGGATGCGAATTTCCTTTTCTATTGGATTTGTAGCCGTATTTATCTCACTTTTGATAGGAATCTCGCTAGGAGCATTGGCAGGATATTTTGGAGGAAAAGTAGATGCTGTCATCATGTGGCTGATTAATGTTACATGGTCCATTCCGACCTTACTATTGGTTATCGCGATTACGCTTACGCTAGGAAAAGGATTTTGGCAAGTATTTGTCGCAGTCGGACTCACCATGTGGGTTGAGGTGGCGCGAATTGTGCGCGGACAAGTACTTAGTGTAAAGCAAATGCAATACGTTACGGCGGCGCGAGCGTTAGGATATCATGACTTTCGTATTATTATAAAACATATTTTACCAAATATAATGGCGCCAGTAATTGTCATTTCAGCAGCTAATTTCGCAGCCGCTATTTTGATAGAAAGTGGCTTAAGTTTCTTGGGAATTGGAGCGCAACCGCCAATGCCGAGTTGGGGTGCCATGATTAAAGATCACTACAGCTATATTATCTTAGGAAAACCATATTTAGCCATCATACCTGGAATTGCCATTATGAGTTTGGTGATGGCGTTTATGTTGGTAGGAAACGCTCTGCGCGATGCCTTAGATGTGAAAAGCTAGCTTTTTAATGTACCAATTTTTTGATGTAACAATGTATCAATGTTAATTTGATTTTTTTTGAATACGACGAAAAACAAAAAACCAACACCCAACACCCAAAACCCAACACCTAAAAAAAATGTCCCGCAAAAAAATATATCCACTCATCATTCTTCTTATAGGAGCTGCATTTCTTGTGTATGAACAGTATGGAGAAAATGACTTTAAGACCACGTACAATCCTAACGATGAAGTACACGGAACGAAGACGCAAACTACGAACAGTCAACCGAAAGAACTTACCAACACCTTTTACTTGCCGAGCTCTACAACGGGACAAATTGTACATCATGAAGGGTATTCGTTGTCGTATCATGAAGCGTTTGAGCAAGCGGAATGGGTTGCGTACGAATTGAAGAAGAATCAAGTTGTGTACACTGATTTTAAACGTCCGTATTTTGAGCAAGATGCTGCCGTACAAACGGAATCGGCGCATTGGCGAAATTATAAAAACTCTGGCTACGACCGCGGACATTTATGTCCAGCAGCCGATCGAAAGTATACCAAAGCTGCTTTTACGGAAACCTTTCTAACCAGCAATATTTCACCACAAGAACACAAATTCAATTCGGGAATTTGGAACCGATTGGAGCAAAAAGTACGCTACTGGGCAAAAAAATACGACGGCGTGTATGTGATAACAGGCGGAATTTTAGAAGACAATTTAGAAACGATTGGAAGTGAAGCTGTCGCAGTTCCGAAGTATTTTTATAAAATTTTGTTGGATAATTCTGGTGGAAATACCAAAACCATCGCGTTTTTGCTACCGCATCAAGAATCTGATAAGCCTTTGTATGAATTTGTGGTTTCGGTTGATGAACTAGAGCAACGTACAGGCATCGATTTCTTTCCAGCAATGGAAGATGCGAAAGAGAATCGGCTAGAAGCCATGACGACGTATAAGAATTGGAGTTTCCGATAATGTTCGTATAAGTGTCTTTTTTCTTCTTTTATTTATAGATTAAGTCTTATCAAAAACAATCAGACACTCTTATAATTCACTAGGGAACATTCATGTAAAACTTCAGCTGTAAAGCCCCAAAACACCTTGAAGTTTTAAGCTTTTTATAAAGAGTAGAAATAACTTTAATACGTATTAAAATAGTTTTTAATACGTATTAAAGTTATTTTTGGTACGTATTAAATTCAAAAAACCTCTTAATCTTTTGAAGTAATCTTCAAGACAAAAAAATATTTTATCTTGATACTTTGCGCAAAACATCCTGATAAAAAATAATTTTATAAAGATAAAATTTCAACGATTTTTAAGTCCAGTATTTGCATGGGTTTTGGCACATTAAATTTTCTATAAAGTAGTATATGCAAAACAAATAGCGATTCAGGAAATTCCCAAACCGCTATGGTGCCTAAATACTCATATAAACTGGAGTTTTACTTCAAGTTTTCCGTAAAGAATGTGGTTAATTTTTCAAATGGAATGATATCCACTTTATCGTATAAATCTGTGTGAACCGTATTTGGAATGATGATTAATTCCTTTGGTTCAGCGGCAGTTTTAATAGCATCTTCACTAAAATACCTTGAATGTGCCTTTTCTCCAGCAATAACTAAAATAGGTCTAGGGGAAATCTCTTCAATATAGGTCATTATCGGCATGTTCATCAACGATATTGGCGATGTTATTGCCCACGAACTGTTTGAGTTTATAGACCTAGGATGAAAACCGCGATCTGTTTTATAATAATCATAGTAATCTTTTACAAATTGTGGTTCGTCTCCAGACAGCTCATTAGGCAATCCATTCGGAGTTAACGCAGGCTTGTCATTTTTTGCATCTTCCCAACGTTGTAAACTTAGTTTTTCAAGCAGTTTGGTGCGCTCTTCTGCTGACATGTTATCGTAATAGCCTTTGGCACTTACGCGCGACATGTCGTACATGCTTGTCGTAGCAACGGCTTTTACGCGCTTATCAATAGCTGTGGCATTAAGAGCAAATCCTCCAAATCCACAAATACCAATGATTCCAATTTTGTCTCTATCTACATTTTCATGCAGCCCAAGAAAATCAATAGCAGCACTAAAATCTTCAGTATTGATGTCTGGTGAAGCCACATGTCGAGGTTCTCCGCCACTTTCTCCTGTGTAAGAAGCATCAAATGCCAACGTTACAAAACCGCGTTGCGCCATTTGATTGGCATACAATCCTGATGATTGCTCCTTAACAGCGCCAAATGGTCCGCTTATTGCTATTGCAGCTACTTTTGTGTTTTGGATATCTTTTGGAAGGTACAAGTCGCCTACCAAAGTAATTCCGTAACGATTTTTAAAATGTACTTTTTTTCGTGTGACTTTTTCGCTGAGCTCAAAAGTATAATTATCTGTAGTTGTTATAGTTTCCATATTTTTTAATTTTTTATTTCGATTAGTGTTATTTTGACTTACGGTTACAGTTATTGCGCCTAAGACAAATAAGGTAAGTAATATGAACTTTTTCATTGGTTTACTTTTTTAAATATTGTGTATCGGTAACTTCTTCTTTCCAATCTACAATGCCTTTTTCGGTATTAGGAACAATGTATAATTGTTGCAACCCAACTTCTGGACTTGCACCATGCCAGTGATTGGTATTTGGCGGACAGCTGATGACATCACCCTTTTTTATAACTTCTATCGGTTGTCCTTCAATTTGATGATAACCTATTCCATCCGTAATAATTAATATTTGTCCAGCAGGATGACTGTGCCAATTGCTTCGAGCGCCAGGTTCAAAATATACATTGCCGACAGCTGTTGTGTAAACGGAATCTGGAGCTACCAAACCTATATTGAAAGCATTTCCTGTAAAAAAATCTTCTGAGCCTTTTTCTCCTTTTGGAAAAATAGCTTCTAATGTGTGGTTGTTTTTCATTGTTTTTTTCTTTTTTTCTGTTGTTGAATTGCATCCTAACATTAAAAAGATACTTCCTAATAGTAAGATGAATACAATTATTTTCATTCGCTTTTTCATCATAGTTTTTTAATTACAGTACAAAGATATTGCAATGATTTACTCTGTTTGTTACATTAATTTCGCATATAGTTTCAAATATTACGTATTTTTAGAGTTTTTAACGCGTATGGAAGCAAAACAGATACAAAAAGTACTGCTATTTGAAGCTTCAGGAACAATTCACTTTCCTGATGACTTTTTAGACTATTACCACACACATATTTATTGTCATAGTGGTACTTTGGAGTTTGGTTTTAAAGGCAAAGTGTATACCTGTGCCGCTGGAGAGTTTGTGTTTTGGTATGCGGAAAGTGTAATTTCTGAGTTAATTATTTCAAATAATTTTACAGCAACTATTTTATTGGTAGAAAAAGAGTTTTTAAACGGTAATTTACCCGATTTAGGTTGGAGTATTGATGTTTTAATTCACACGCGAGATAATCCGGTGTTGTATTTTAATGAAAAGAAAAACAAACATAAAGTAATGACGAACTTTCAATTGCTGTATGACAAGTTTTTAGATACCGAACATACATTTTATGAAGAATTACTCGATACACAAATGTACCTTTTTACGCTTGAAATGTGGCACGTTTTTGCGTCTGAGTTTGAACGTAACAAAAGAACGTTGCTAAGTGGTACTATCTACGACAAGTTTATTCACTTAGTGGGCGATTATTGCATGACTGAACGTGAAGTACAATTTTATGCTGAAAAACTAAACATAACTCCAAAACATTTGAATTTTGTGTGCAAGCAAAACACAGGCGATGCTGCCTCAGTATGGATTCAAAGGTTTGTGAGAGACCGACTCATGATTCTTCTAGAAAATCAAAACCTTACCATTACTGAAATCTCTGATAAGATGGAATTTTCCAGTCGCTCTTTCTTTTCAAGGTATGTAAAAAAGGTGCTTGGTATGTCGCCTAGCGAGTATAGAAACCGCTTACATTAAAAACATGTTAAGTCAAACTATACTACTTAAGAAGCTTCTTCCTCACTTTGCAACTCCAAAATCATATCTTGAATAAACAACGGTAAGTCCTTAATTCCATACGATTGTGGGAAGAATTGATTATTCAAAATACTAGCTGGCGTGTAATGTACGTCATTAATGTCACACCACTCTTTGTGTGCTTCTAAATATTCCAAAACCATCGTATTTTCTGAAATACCAAACTTTGCTTGCCACGCATCTACGTTTCTATTGGCAAACCAATCTTGTAAGGCAGCATACGATTTTTTCGGATCTTTTATATACAAATCAATCAATTGAGAAGCAATTTGCGTGCTTTTATTATCTGTATTTGGCGGTACATTGAAAATAAATTCTAGCTGAATATCATTTCCGTATGTGTTCATTAAAGTATCATACGATTCAAAAGCTGCCGTACAAAAACCACACAACGGATTGGTAACTCCTTGCAATTTTATCGCTCCATTAGGATTTCCAAAAACAATGCGCAATTGTTCTGGAATCACGTTTGGATTGATAACCGCTTGCTCTTTTAGCATAGTTTTAAATAATTCAGGATTTCGCTTAAACTTTAAAAAGTCTGTTTCGGTTGTAGCCAATTTTTCGTGACTTTCCCAATACGATTTGCAATACGTCCAACCGATATATAACAGCGCAAAAATACTCACTAATGAGATCACATATTCTTTGAAAAAGTACCAAGCATATTCAAAAGTCACCAATAATAAAGCAGTCTGTAAAACTAAAATTCCAGCAATCAACAAACACAATGCACACCATTTTTTCAATACAACACCTTGTCGATACAACGCGTATAGTACAATAGGAATTCCCGCCAAGGACATGCCTAACAAGGTAGCTTGATGAAACCCAATAGAAGCCAGCGCTAAAAATAATCCTGCAAAAAACACAAAAGAAGCATCACTCAACGAAATAATTCCGAATATTTTATTGCCTTTGGTGTTGATAACTTCCCCGCAAGTACTATTTTTTGAAATGGCACCACATACTTTAGCAACAGCTTTACTTTTAATCCCTAAATCTTCTCGAATAATCAAAATACTTACATACAACCCAACAAGTGTCAATGCTGTATATAATAAGTAGACCAAACTAAAATTGATAATCACACTGGCAGAAGCGACTGCTGCCACAATAAAATAGGGAAGTGCTTCTTGAATTGATTTTACGTTTCCACTTTTTTCTTGCTCTTCAACTGCGACAATGGTTCCTGTCCAAATTTCGGTAAAAGCAGCTTCAGAAATCTTCTCTTTCTTTTCGTCTGCTTTAGTGATTCGAATATCACTTCGTTTCTTTTCTGCCAATACAACTTCCTCACCGCGTTCTCCGTTTACCAAAGCTAAAAACGTATTGGGCATTTGATCTAATGCTTCTTTGGGAACGGTTGCTGCCAAATTATCAATTCCAAAATAATCAAGCGTATCGGTAATCGATTTTAAGCTCGGATACTCTGGATGCGATAAAAATTGTAGGTTTAATAATTCCCGATTGACGTCTAAGTAGCCATTATTCGTTAGTAAAGAAAGTATAATATGTTCCATGTAATTACGTTTAATTTTGGTAGGGGAAATTAAAACTGTTTTTTTTACTGACTAAATATAGAAAGTATTTTTGAGCTACAAGCTATGGATAGTTCTTTTTAAGATTTGACTTTGTTTGATTTATAAAATAGCACAATGCTTGCTAAAAAAAGCGGACACATGTCCGCTTGATAATCTTCTCAGAATGATGTTTTTACTCGATAATCGAGATTTCAATACTTGAACACTTGTGTCAAAGTATTTTTTGTTTCTTTCCTGTATCTTTTACGGGCTTTCCCAGTTGTTAGCTTACGCGCAAGGTGAATCGTGTGGTAAAGCGCAGAGAGGCGCATACCATTCGCCACCACAATGAAGACATTCCTGTTCTGTTCTTGGCCAAGCACCGCCTTTAATTGTACTTTGTTCTTTTTTGCCGAGTACGGTTCCTAATTTTGAAATACTTTGTAACATGATTTGTATTTTTTTTGGTTAATAATTTCAAAATACAAAACAGTTGTAAGAAAAGTTTACGGTTATTCCGTACTTAACGTTTTTTTAATTTTTTTGATGGAATTAGGATGATTACCACTCGTTAATTCGATTGGCATCTAATTTTATAAAGATAAAAAGTAAAATGGTGAAGCCCCAAAGTCCCGAACCACCGTAACTAAAGAACGGCAGCGGAATTCCCACCGTAGGAAACAACCCAATCACCATGCCGATGTTAATGGCAAAGTGAAAGAAAAGAATCGCGGCGACGCTGTAGCCGTAGACACGACTGAATTTATTTTTTTGTTGTTCGGCTCTGTGTAAAATTCGCAAGAGTAATATCACAAATAAAAAAATCACTATAGAACTTCCTATAAATCCCCATTCTTCACCAACGGTAGTAAAAATATAATCGGTGTCTTGTTCTGGAACAAAATCACCTCGTGTACGTGTTCCTTTTTGCCAACCTTTTCCCCAAAAACCACCTGAACTAATGGCAATTTCTGATTGATTGGTGTTAAAGCCAAAGGTTTTTCGAATCTTTTCTAACTTTTCAGGATCTTTCTCTAAGCCTAATACCAACGTAAAACGGTCGCGGTGATGTTGTTGAAATACATTGTAAAAGATATAATTCACGGCTAAAATAAATCCGATTGCAGCGATTAAAGAAGTGAGTGCTAAAGTCGTTTTTCGTTCTTGTTTTAGCTTCTTCTTGAAAAAGAAAAAAATACACGCCAAACCAAGTACAGCTGTTCCAATAATAGTATAAATATATCCGAGTTTTAGCGTGATGATAAAGAGTAACACCAGCGAGAAGCCAATCCATAAGTAAATAGCAGGCAATCCTTCGCGATACAGCACAAAGAAAAACGCCATATACACCATGGCACTTCCAGCATCGGGTTGTAGCATGATAAGCATTGGCGGAATCAAAATAATCGCAAAGGCAATCAGTTGATGCTTAAAGTAGTTGATATTCGTTTGAATGTCACTCAGAAATTTTGCTAATGCTAACACTGTGGCGACTTTAGCAAATTCGGAAGGTTGCAAAGTGAAACTTCCAATAGCATACCAAGACGTAGCGCCGTTGATGTTTTTTCCTAACACCATCAAACCGAGTAAACTCAGCAAAGCGGCAATATAAATAATACTTGAAAATCGTTCGTAAAACTTAGCTTCAATAGAAAGTATCAGCACAATGAGAACCAAACTTGTGCCAATGAAAAATAATTGTTTGCCATACAATTGATTCATGTCCAACAATCCGTTGGCATTTTCGGTAACGGAAGCGGAGTAAATATTAAGCCAGCCCATTCCGACCAACAAAAAATACAGCAATATGGAAAGCCAGTCTATTTTTTTGACAAATTTTACCTCTCTACTCATTAATCGTGAATGGTTTTCCGCTTAGTGGTTTCGCATATTCTTCTTCCAAACTCTTCTCTAGTACTAACTTTTCCATGTAGTCTAAGGTAATTTCGCCTTTCAAATATTTTTCAATCATTAAGCTCGAAATCTTTCCTGCCCAACGTGCTCCGTAATATCCATTTTCCACAAAAACCGCAATGGCAATTTTAGGATTGTCTTTCGGCGCAAATGCCACAAAAATAGAATGGTCAGTCAATTGTGTTTTTTCACCATCAATTTTGGTAAAGTTTTCGGCAGTTCCTGTTTTTCCACAAATTTCAATACCTGGAACATTTAAAAAACGAGCAGTTCCACCTTTTTTCATGCTGAATACATCGTGCATTCCTTGAATCACAGGCTCAAAATGTTGCTTGTCAATCGTAGTATGTTTTGGCTCGGTAAAATGTGGATTGTCTATAGGTTTTCCATTTATTTTCTTGATGATGTGTGGCGTGTAATAGTGACCTCTATTGGCAATAGCCGCCGTCATATTTGCCAATTGAATCGGAGTCAGCAATACTTGTCCTTGTCCAATAGCGTTGGAAATAGTATTGAGCACATGCCATCTATCATGCTTAAAGTATTGTTTTGTGTAATAATCTCCTGTGGGAATCAATCCTTTTCTCCCAGTAGATAAATCATTTCCGAAATAATCGCCCAAGCCAAAACTTTTAATGTGGTCGCTCCAAACATTCATGCCTTCGCGCGGTGAATCGTATTTGCTGATGATTTGACGATAGGTATTGGCAAAGTACGCATTGCACGATTTGGCAACACCGTTAATCACATTTCGCTTTCCGCCACCGCAATGGCAACCCATTTTTCGTCCGCTACGTCCGTAAATATATCCGTGATGACACGTGTAGGTAGACGTTGGCGTGATGACTCCTTCTTGTAAGCCTACCAACGCATTTAAAGTTTTAAAAGGCGAACCTGGCGGATATGACGCTAATAAGCCTCTATCGTACAATGGTTTTCTGATAGAGTCGTAATGCAATTCACTATAATTTTTTGAACGTTCGCGACCAACGAGTAAATCTGGATTATAACTTGGTGCAGAAACCAATGCCAAAATTTCTCCCGAAGAAGGCTCAATCGCTACAATTCCGCCACGTTTATTAATCATTAATTTCTCTCCGTACGCTTGCAATTCTGCATCAATGGTGATTTGAATGTCTTTTCCGTTGACAGGAAGTGTATCCAAGCGTCCGTTCATGTATGGACCAATGACTTTGTTGTGAATGTCTTTTTGAATGCGTCGTACGCCTTTAACACCGCGTAAAACATCTTCATACGACTTTTCAATTCCTGTACGACCTATGAGTTCTCCCGATTGATAGTACGGGTTTTTCTCTAAGTCTGCATTATTTACTTCACTGATAAAGCCTAATACATTGGCACCGTGATCAGTTTGATAGTTACGAATAGAGCGCTTTTGAATATAAAATCCTTTGAAACGGTGCATTTTTTCTTGAAGATACGCGTAATCTTTTTTCGCCATTTGCGCGACAAATACTGATGGAATTCGCCAAGAGTAGTTTTTGGCTTTTTCTAGTTTTTTCTCGTACTCTTCTGGCGTGATGCGTAATAATTTGCAAAACTCAGGAATATTAAATGGTTTCACTTCGCGTGGAATGACCATGACATCATACGATGGCTGATTTGCCACGAGCAACGTTCCGTTTCTATCGTACACATAGCCACGTTGCGGATAGGTATATTCTGTTTTGATGGCACTATCGTTCAAAAAATTCGTCGCAACCTTTTCTTCATTAAATAATTGAAGATAGGAGAGACGTCCTGTATAGATGATTCCAACAGCGATGACAACAAGGTATAACAAAAGTTTCCTCATGAATTTTTTCGACTAAATAAAGTTATTGATAGTGTGATGATTAGAATGGTAAATATACTAAAGAATGCTGTATTTCTTAGGATGATTAGGATAGAAGAAATGTTAAATATTTCTAAGAGAAAAAAGAAAAAATGGTGAATTACGGTTAAGATGACAATATACACCAAACGCTGTCCTGCCGCTGTGTTTTCAAGCTTTACAGATTGATGCTCGTAACTAACGCCAAAGGCAAAGCGCAATACAAACGGACGAATGTAGGCAATGATAGTGCAAGCAAAAGCATGTGCGCCGCCTGTGTCTGAAAACATATCTACCGTAAGTCCCAATAAAAAAGCAATGATTAAGAAAGCACTTCGGTTGGCATTTAGCGGAAATAGAAAGATAAAGTAAATGTACACCAACGGATTGATATAGCCCAAGAAGTCAATATGATTGCATATCAACACCTGCGCTAATACCGCTAGGACAAATCGGATGCTATTCCAAAAAATGACTGAACCCATTTAGTTTTCTGGTGCTAATAAGTTATCAATTTCTTCTCTGTGCAGGTTTTCAATGATGTATACATGTTCCAAATCGGTCATGTCGTTGAACAATTGCACGTTTATCTTGTATAAGTTTTCTCGGGTGTTGAGTTGAAAGTCTTTTATCGTTCCAATCGGAATGCCTTTTGGAAATAGCGTAGAGTTTCCACCCGTGATAATCGTATCGTTTTCGGTAAATTTTGCTAGTTTTTCAATGTCTTCCAACTGAACAATATTTGGATTTTTTCCATCCCACGAAAGTGTGCCAAAATGATTGGTGTTTTTGAGTTGGGCATTTATTTTTGAGATAGAATTTAAAATACTAATCACCGTTGCGTGACTTCCACCCACACGATCTACAATTCCAATAACGCCTTTGGCATTGATAACGCCCATATCTGTCGCAATGCTGTCGTTGCTTCCTTTGTTTATCAATAAGATGTTGTTACGACTTGAATAGCTGTTTTTGGTAATTTTTCCTGAGCGAAATAAATAATCTGTCGGATAGGAAGTGCTATCTACAAACTGAATAGTGTTTAGACTATCTTCTTTGTTGTAAAGAATGTTTTTGAGTCGGCGATTTTCTTCTACCAAACGTTCATTTTCTGACTTTAGATTGAAATAGGAAGAAATTCCATTTGCTTTTTCGTAAATACCGCCCGAAAGCCAATTGGCAGAGTTGATAAATTTACTTTTATGATACGAATGCGATTGAACGGTAAAGAGCAATGAAATACATAACAACATCAAAAACAGAATAAAATTTTTATTCCTGATTAGAAAGTTAATGATATGTTGCATGTCTTACTTAGTTCTTCTTCCCAATTAGTACGCTTTTGAATTTGTTGAGGTTTTTCAGTGTAATTCCTGTTCCGCGTACTACTGCACGCAATGGATCTTCAGCAATATACACAGGTAAGTCCGTTTTTTGTGAGAGACGTTTGTCCAATCCGCGAAGCATAGAACCGCCGCCCGCTAAATAAATTCCTGTATTGTAAATATCGGCTGCTAATTCTGGTGGCGTTTGCGATAGCGTTTCCATCACAGCATCTTCAATACGTAAAATAGATTTGTCTAAAGCTTTGGCAACTTCACGATAGGAAATTTGTACTTGCTTTGGTTTTCCTGTCAATAAATCACGTCCTTGAACCGACATTTCTTCTGGCGGAACTTCTAAATCTTCCGTCGCAGCACCAATTTGAATCTTAATTTTTTCTGCGGTACGTTCTCCCACATATAAGTTGTGTTGCGTACGCATGTAGTATACAATATCGTTGGTAAATACGTCACCGGCAACTTTTACAGATTTGTCACAAACAATTCCGCCCAAAGCGATTACGGCGATTTCCGTAGTTCCACCACCAATATCAACAATCATGTTTCCTTTTGGTTGCATGATATCGACACCGATACCAATGGCAGCTGCCATTGGTTCGTGTATCAAATAAACTTCTTTTCCATTAACACGTTCTGCCGATTCTTTTACGGCGCGCATTTCCACTTCTGTAATTCCTGATGGAATACAAATCACCATTCGCAATGATGGCGGAAATAATTTCTTTTTTAGTGCTGGAATATTTTTTATGAACAGACTGATCATTTTTTCAGACGCATCAAAATCAGCAATCACACCATCTTTTAACGGACGAATGGTTTTGATGTTTTCATGGGTTTTTCCTTGCATGCGAGCCGCTTCTTGTCCAACCGCAATGATTTTATTCGACATGCGATCCCTGGCGACAATCGACGGGCTATCCACAACAACTTTGTCATTGTGAATGATTAAGGTGTTTGCCGTTCCTAAATCTATCGCTATTTCCTCGGTTAAGAAGTCAAAAAATCCCATCTGCTCTGTCTGCTATTAAGTGTATTTGTAATTCAAAGTTATTGACTTACAAAGGTATAAAAAAATTAATGTTTAAAGTGTCTTGTGCCTGTAAATACCATTGCAATATTATTGGCGTTACAGTAATCAATACTTAATTGATCTTTGATAGAACCACCAGGCTGAATTACTGCTTTTATTCCTGCGTTGTCTGCGATTTCTACACAGTCTGGAAAAGGGAAAAATGCATCACTCGCCATGACAGCTCCTTCTAAATCAAATTTGAAATTGTTTGCTTTTTCAATCGATTGACGTAAGGCATCTACACGACTTGTTTGTCCAGTTCCGCTGGCACACAATTGTTTGTTTTTGACCAACACAATCGTGTTCGATTTTGTATGCTTGCAAATTTTAGACGCAAATAATAAATCTTCTAACTGCGAATCTGTTGGTTTATTGTTTGTTGGATAGGTTAAATCTTCAACCGCATCCGTTTTATTGTCTTTATCTTGAACCAACGCACCATTTAAACACGTTCTCACTTGAGTTTGTGGTAATTCTACTTCGTTTTGAATCAAGATGATTCTGTTTTTCTTTCCTTTTAAAACAGCTAAGGCATCTTCGTCGTACGATGGCGCAATGACAACTTCACAGAAAAGTTTGTGAATTTCTTCAGCCGTAGCTTTATCAATTTTCGTATTCGCGATTAAAATTCCACCAAAAGCAGATACAGGGTCGCCCGCTAAAGCATCTACATACGCTTGGTGAATGGTTGCGCGTGTGGCAAATCCGCAAGCATTGTTGTGTTTTAAAATCGCAAATGTTGGATCGTCTCCAATAAATTCGTTCATCAAGTTTACGGCAGCGTCAACGTCTAGTAAGTTGTTGTAGCTGAGTTCTTTTCCGTGTAACTTTTCAAACATTTCGTCAAAGTTTCCAAAGAAGAATCCGCGTTGGTGTGGATTTTCTCCGTAACGCAATACTTTTCCTTGTGTTTCGCTGATTTTCAACGAAGGAATTGAATGATCGTGATTGAAATAGTTAAAAATTGCGGTATCGTAATGCGAAGACACATTGAATGCTTTTGCCGCAAAGGCTTTTCTATCTGCCAAAGAAAAAGCACCTTCTTGCGTTTCTAACAAGTTTAAAAAGTCTGCATAATCGTTTACGGAAGAAACGCACATCACGTCTGCAAAGTTTTTCGCAGCTGCTCTGATGAGGGAAATTCCTCCAATATCAATTTTCTCAATGATATCTTGCTCACTTGCGCCAGAAGCAACAGTTTTTTCAAACGGATATAAGTCTACAATGACAATATCGATTTGTGGAATTTCATATTGTGCCAATTCGGCAACATCACTTTCATTGTTTTGACGATTTAATATACCACCAAATACTTTTGGGTGCAATGTTTTTACGCGTCCGCCCAAAATGGAAGGATAGGAGGTTACATCTTCTACAGGAACGACAGGAATACCAAGGTCTTTGATAAATTTTTCTGTGCCTCCGGTAGAGTAAATTGTTACGCCTAAGTCGTGTAATTTTTGTGCAATGGGAGCTAAACCATCTTTACTAAAAACCGAAATTAAAGCTGATTTCGCTTGTTTTTGGGAATTCATTCTAATTGAGTTGTTTAATTGTGTTGTGTGAAGCTGCAAAAGTACTAATTCACACGAAAAAAACACGCTCTTATGGAATTATTTATGGGAGAAATTTGGGATGTAACGAAATGTGTTCTTTTTTGTTTGAATTCGTCTAAAAAAAACTGACAAACGTATTTTTTAATTTACTGAACGTTTCTCGTGAAGGTATCTCACTACTCACCACTAACTTCTCAGTACTGATTTCGTTTCAAAGTACTTCTCGATACTAAATTTCTTCGAAATTTCACTCGAAGTGACGGGTTGTGTTCAATTTCAAAACGTCTGTTCGAGTGTTTTTCGCTAGAAAAATGTATCGAGAACTGCTATGAATTTCAGGACTTTATAAAATTAGAGAACTATTTTTCTAAGATAGAATCTCCGCAACCTTCGCATTGATAAATTCCAAAAATTCTTCGTCTTCCTTGTCAAAAGGATCAGGTGTGTGTGAGTCGATATCAATTTGCCCGATGTTTTCACCGTTGACAAACAATGGAATCACGATTTCTGCTTTTACATGAATACTACAGGCAATATAATTGTCTTGCGCTTTTACGTCTGGCACTAAGAAGTTTTCATTGGAAACCGCGACTTGTCCACAAATTCCTTTTCCAAATGGAATGATGGTGTGGTCTGTTGGTTCGCCTGCGAAGGCACGTAATTTTAATTCGGGTTTGTCACCGTTTTTAAAGTAAAATCCAACCCAGTCGTAATGTGCAATATTTTCTTGGAGTACTTGACATACTTTGGTCAATCGGTCATCTACGGATAGATTTTCTGTGGAAATGATATTTGTTATTTCAGGCTTGTATGATTCGAATTTCATGTAATTTTTCTTTAATGATAGACAAAAATAGTCGAAAAAAAGCTAAAAATCTTTCACAACATAAAGAATAAAATCACAGAAATACTGAATTCGACAAAACTTGTTGAAAATGTGATATTTTAAAGGTTTTGGAGTATGTTTGTAATCCATAAAATGTAATACTTCAACGTGTTTAAAAGCATTCAAAAATATAAATCAGCACTGGGTTTTATCGTCAAGTTTTTTGTCGTGTATGCGATTTTGACGTACGTGTATAGTTTGTATTTGTCCAATTTTGAAGGCGAGCCTGATGGCGTAACGCGCATGGTGGCACAGCAAACGAAAAGTATTATTAATACCTTAGGTTATGAAGCCAATGTTGAAATGCACGAGTCGGAGCCAACGATGAAATTGTTGGTACATGGCAATTATGTGGGACGCATTGTAGAAGGTTGCAATTCGATTAGTGTGTTGATTTTGTTTATTACGTTTGTGATTGCTTTTACGGGAAATTTAAAAAATACAATCTTATTTCTCTTGGCAGGAAGTGTGTTGGTCTATCTAGCAAATTTGATTCGAATTGTGATTTTAGGCATCGGATTGTACAGTTTTCCCGACCAAGAATATCTGTTGCATCAAATTGTGTTTCCGACGATTATTTACGGAATGGTGTTTTTATTGTGGATGTTGTGGGTGCAAAAATTTTCAAAGAAGTAGATGAAAAAGATTTGGAAATATATCGTTATTGGATTCCTTTTTGGGTTGTTGGTGTTGATTCGTGCGTTTGAATACCAATTATTTTACGATCCGTTTTTGAACTTTTTTAAGTATGATTATTTTCAGGGAACCATTCCCGCATATGAAACGTGGCAGCTCTTTTTGAGTCACGTATTTCGCTATGGTTTGAATACCTTGGTTTCCTTAACAATTATTTACGTAGCTTTTGAAAATAAAGGAGTTGTAAAATTCTCCTTAGGATTATACTTGGTCGCTTTTATCATTTTGAGTTCGCTGTATTTTTATTTGATAAAACACGATTTAGCAGAAGATTATTTACTCACCTTTTACGTTCGCCGCTTTTTAATTCAGCCACTTTTTGTGTTGATTTTGTTGCCTGCTTTTTATTATCAGCGGAAAATTAAGCATGAGGAGTTTTAGAGGCGCTTCGCTTTTAAACCGCTGTCGCTGTTCGCTTCGCTCAATTCGATGATTTAAAAATTCAATGATTCAAGGTTTTTTGCTGTCACTTTTAGATTTTTTTTGCTTTACTCAATTTATTGATTTTTAGTTATTTGAGTGGTGTTTTTAGCTTGTTGTTCCAATTTTTTGTAATTCAGGTTTTGAGTAAGAACATTTGAGCACTATTTGACTTACATTCCTCAGTTTTTAATTGTTTAAAATTCAGATTTTTGCTGGGTTGCGTTATTACAGCTATTGTTGTAATGCGTTATTATATTTCAATATTATCAAATGGCGGTTTCCACTTTTTCGTCTTCATAATTGCTTTAACTTCTTCATATGACAAAGGATAAAAATTATGACAATCTACACCTATATCAAAGGCTAACCTATCTTCTTTGTCAGGTAAATTTCCGTGGCTATGTCCATATAAATGCCAAGTTCCCCTAAAATCACTTCTCCAAACTCTCATTGCATAATGAAATAGAATTATTCGTTGAACACCATTTTTACAATCAGAATCTTTTACTTTTAATTCGTGATATTCTTTAATCCATTTAAATTTCTTTCTATTATTCAAAGCAGGACCTTCGTGATTTCCTACTATCAAATATTTTGTACCATTCAATCTGTCTAATATGTCTGCTACTAATTCGTTATCCTTAGTCATTGCAAAATCGCCAATATGATAGACTTCGTCTTCTGGTTTTATTTTCTCATTCCATCGTTCAATCAAAGTCTCATTCATTTCTTCAATATTCGCAAATGGTCTTTCACAGAACTTTATAATATTTGAATGTCCAAAATGGTGGTCAGATGTAAAATATATTTTACTCATTTTTATTTTTGTTCTAATGCATTACAACGATAAAGTATATATGCAGTAGCACTTAAAACTACTGCCGTTTGGCTAATGTACAAAATTTATTAAAAGTCATTTCGATTGGTTTTTGCACTGTCTCGCTATTGCTTATATACCGTGTTGTTCGTTCGGCTTTTATTATCCCCACCAATATTTATTAAGAACATAATAATTCTTGTTATATTCTATAATAAGACAATCATCATAAAAAGTTTTTAAACGTTGAATACTTGTTATTTCTTCTAAAAATAGAGAGTCAATTAGCCAAAAAAAATGAAGTCTATGGCTTTTAGATTTTTCCTCATTCTGATTTTCGTCCCACAAAGTCTCACTAATAAAGTTCATTAGTGTATTTGAATAACTTTTACTTTCAAAAAACTGAATGTCATCTGTTTTTTTTTGAACTAATAATTCCAAAGATTCAGTTTTGTAAAAATTAAAGGCTTCTCTGTAATGGTCTACTCCAAATTTTCTATCAACATAATCGTTCGCAAAAATCAGAAAACCTTCAATTAGATTTAGTTTATATTCCTCATTCAAAACATAATCTTTATAAAAGTCGGATATCTCATAATTACTTTCCTTAAAAAATTTATAGTTTCTACTAAAATTCCAAATTGATGAAAATGTTAAATCAGAATACTTAATTAAATCATTTCTAACTTGATTTAATTTAGAGTTTAAATAGAACCTTTTACCATAATTCAAATCATCTCTTCTTACGTATTCAGATAAATCATCATCAATTATTTCAACAGAAGTTTGGTCAAAATTCAAAATTTTCAATTCGTCATTTGCAATAAGAAATATATTCGACTCAGTACTAAAATCTCCATATCCAAGAACTTGATAATTTTCTTGCTCTAATTTGGCATTTTTTGCTTTTTCTTTATGTCTATAACGTATTTTCATTCAGCTGGCGCACAACGGTCTAGTATAACTGTCAGTTACGGGATTAAAATTAATAATTTTTGGTTAAGCACTGACGTTAGCAATTCCGAGTGGATTCGGACGTAGTCGAATCAGCCATAATTGCGGTTATAGATTTTTGGCGGTAGTTTTTATTTATCATAAACTTCTAAAACTTCAGCTTCTCCAATTTTTCTTGGTCCTTCATGAATCCACCAAATTTTTCCTTTTTCAAGTAATTCCTCAATATTCTGATGTTTTAAAAACATCACTTTAACGTTCTCGTATTCTCCTGGGTAAATTCTTTCTTTTTTAAATTCAATTTGTCCAATATAGGTTGTTGGAAACTCGTCCGAGTTTGGCAAATATTCCATTACGTGGTTTGGGCGATAACCTGTTCCGATTCCAGTTTCACGTCCACCATTTTCGGTTGAGTATAAAGTCAGTTTAGCTTTTATTCATTTTTTTCATAAAGTATGGTTTTGTTAGATTTCTGAATAACACATATACAACAATAAAAGCTATAACAATAATAGTTCCGCTTATACTTGTTTCTTCTTCAGGAATTCCACCTAAAAGATAGAGTAAAGTTCTAATTCCAACCAAAATGGAAAGTATTATCATAATTCCGTAAAAGAAATTGATAGTTTTCCATAGATATTCAAATAATATTTCTTTGTCGTATTTGTCCAAATGTTTCTCAGTTCTCAAATTACTGCCAACGTCTCGTATAAGAAACGTAGGGCGGATAATAAACTATACGTTTCGGGTTATTACTAAGCTAAATATTTTGCTTTTATCATTTTTTGTAAATGCCAAATTTTATATTTGGCGATTTTATAAATAAACACAGCTCTTTCAGTTAAGCCCAAAAGCCCTATGTTTTCTTATACATTGTTAGCTTTTCGTTTTTCTTTTTTCATCCATTTTTTCTTTCAGCTTTTTTAAACGTTCTTGACTTTCTTCGTAATTCTTTTCTATCAGTTCAAATATTTCTTTGTCAGGTTTTATTACTCTGTCAATATATGAGAAGAAATTCTCTAAACCATTGTTTTCTTTAGAATAGTGTACTACTACGAAACAAGTTGGGCAATAATGCTTAGCTATAACTGACAATACAAAATCTAAATCTTTATTGAATGAATTAAGTTTCTTTTGAAGCTTTTCTTTGCCAAATTCATTTACGAAATTTTGAAATATCAATAAGTTATAATTTTCTAAATCTACACCTGCTTTGTTTTTGATTACGAGGCAGTTTTCTTTTGTTGCGATTTCTTCAATATCACCAGATTGTTTTATAGAATCAATTGAAGAGTTCTCTTTAATTCTATATAATTCAGCAGTAGTAACTATAATTGGAATATTATGGAAAATTGTCCCATTAAAACTTTTACTTAGAACTTCATCTATTTGATGATACATTCCGTTCGTTACACGCTCAGCCATCGCGTATGAAAGTTGCGATATTGCTTGAGTAATTGTTTTGGGGTTTTGACCTTGTGAGGTTAACTCAATTCCTTTTGAACATAATGGAGCAAGGGGAAAAGGGAAATTTGAAAATCTAAAATGTCCATCTTTGTTAAAATGGTCATTTGGATGCATAAATGATGTAAATTCAATTTCATCAGGACCCCCATAACTTTCAGGTAGAAACAACCATTTTGTAGATTCGTGACGATATTTACACTCTATCATTAAGTCGACAAAGTGTGGAGGCTTTATATAACTTGAGTCAATATCATAAGAAAATTCGGTTATTTCATTGGATTTATCTTTACGAAAGTAAGTGTACTCAAAATTACTAACGCACATTTTTTTGTCCAGAAACTCTTTTATCTCATATTCAAGTGGGATTCCACTTTTCAATAAATAATCTTTCCATTTATTATCTTTTGACATAGAGTTTTTTAATGAAAGCTAACATATGTATAACAGGAATTCCTGTTTTTATACTAATATTAGTAGATAACAGTAACTAATTTTAAAAATAACCTCCTGTTATTTTCTATAAATGTAAAACAAAACCCACACATATACAATGCGGTTTTTCGTAAAGGTAAAAATACACCTCTCAAAAATTTATGCACTCAAACAACAAAAAACAAACAACAACACTTCGACAAGCTCAGCGTGAACAAAAAACTACTCCTCTTCTACAAGTTCAATAACTCGTTTTTCGGAGATGAGGCTTCCGTCTTTGGAAATTCCTTCAATGTATAGAACAATGGCGTTGAGGTTTTTGTGTTGCACGCTAAAGTTGAGTGCACCTCTTCTTGGAATGGTATTGTTCGGTCGCCAATCAATAGCGCCAAATCGTTGAAATGTGTTGTCTGTATACGATTGGTATTTCGGTTCGTAGTATTGCTTTGGAACGCTAAACCCAATCGGTGGCGTATAGGCTAGGTATGATTCGCGAGGGACATTTTCGCTGGCTACTAAGGGATTCTTTCTAGTAAAAATTTTAATCACACCACCAACACCTCGCACGCCATATCCTTGTCCCGTTTTGTTGACAATAATTCTATCGACATTGGCAGTGGAGAAGTTTCGTAGGATTGCAAAATCAGTCAACGGTACGCCATCTACAAAGATTAATGGAGAAACATATCCTGGTGGATTCCCTGTTTCTAAGGTAAGCCTCTTTCGCGTGAATATGCGCAGATTTTGCATGTCAAAAGGATCGTCAGAAACGTCGTAACCGCTGTTTTCAATAAAATTTTTCACTTGTGGATATTGTAGATATTCCTTCTCGCCAAATTTTGTTTCTTTTCCGTTGACCATCATCGGGTCGCGGGTTTCCTTTGTGTTTTTATTCGAGCCTTCTAAAAGGACAGCTTCCAAGTCTACCGCATCTTTTGGAAAGAATCCATCAGGGAGTCTAAAAATGGTGTTTTTGTTTATAAATGAACGGTCAATTTTTGTATTTTTTGAAAGCGTTTCTTTTTCATGATTCGCGCTGTAATTCAAGTATAGTTTGGGTTTGTTGAACTTTTTACTGTAATCAACCGCCGAAAAACGAAGCGTTTCTCCTTCTTGCAGAAATAAATTCGTAATCACAAATTTACGTTCATTGTCTAACGGAATAAATTGTGCTGCTTGCGCTTTGGTATCGTGTAAAAATAGTCCTTTTACGCGTTTTTCGGGAAAATTTAGAGTTCCGTTGATGGTGATTCCATTGTCAAAGTTTGGCTGTTTAGGAGCTTTTTCAAAAATACTTGTCCAGTCGTACGCGCTCCAACCTTGTGTAATTAACAGTGCATCTAGCGCTTTTCTTTTTGTTTTGGTAGTATTTGGGAAATAGTATTTCGGATTTTCAATTTCGCCCCGAACATAGGGTTTTAAGTAAAACTCAGAAAAAATGTTGTGCGCAGGATTGTATGCTTCTGTCGTTTCAGGCAATACAGAAATGCTCACATTGGCATCTAAAATTCCTGATTTTCGCTTTACCAGATAGAGCGAAAAGTTTGCATACTCGTTTCCAATTTTGTCTTTTTTAACCATCACAGAAAGCTTTTTGCTGACTTTCTGATTGAAAAATAGACGCTCCAACACGGGAACTTTCCCATCAAAAAGCGTGATGGTATTTACGCCGTGAAAAAGTCGCTTTCGCGGGATGGAGATTATTGCTTTTTCATCATTTTTAAAGGAAAACGGTAGTGTACGTGCTTTTCCGTCTTTGTGAATTAATAGCGTATATTCTTTTGAGAGGATAGACGACAAGGTTTCCGAATTGGTTTGTAATGAAATTTGAATGCTGTCTCTTTCAAGCGTGTTTACCTGAATGGCGATTCCGGTATTTTTTGCTTTTGGCAACAATTGTTCACTAGTTTTTTCTTCTTCAAAAGTGATTTTTGCTTTGTAATTGGTGTTGTTTTTTGGCGTAAGTTGAAATGTGCCAATTCCGTAGTTATTGCTTTCAAACGTGGTGATTTTGATATCATTTTCATCATAAATTTGACCAGAAACATACACGCCTTTCCCTTCTTGATTGATGGCTTTAAAAGCGATGGTATTTTCAATGTGTTGCACCAAATGTCCGCCTTCAGGTAAAAATTGAATGTCGTAAGCTTTTGCAGTTTTTTCTTGAGTTTTTTGCATCGGACTTTTTCCATAGACGACAATTTCCGCAATAAACGCATCTTTTGATGATGTGTCTAACATTTGTTGCGTCGCTGCTTTGATGTAGTAGATTCCCGAATTGAATTTTTCATCCAATATAAAATTTCCGTGTCCCAAACCTTGCTGTAATTGGATGAGTTTTTTAGAAATTTCTGCGCCACTTGCATCGTAGAGAGCTACGTATAAATTGGTAGCGTTTGTGGCAGTTTTCTCTGCTTTTCTACTGAACGCATAGGCTTTAAACCATATTTCTTCTCCTACCAAATAACTCGTTTTGTTTATATGAAGAAAGACGGATGCTTCGTCTGAAAGTTTAAAATGGGTTTGGTAGCGCTCAGAAACAGTCGCCGTTTGGGCGAATACATTCAAAGCACAACATAGCAATACACATACAAGGTAATACGTCTTTTTCATAGATAGCAGTTCAACAGATTTTAATTTTGATAATTACACAACGTTGTGTTACGGTGCTTATGAACAATTTTTTGTTTCCTAAAAGGGGATTATAGGTTTTAAAATAAACAACTACTGCATATTATTTTTAAATGCAGTAGTTGAAAATTAGTGTATCAAAAGATACTAAATTTTTTTAAATTGAAAATGATGCGTTCTTATCGAATTTGAATTGTTTTTCGCTCCGAAATCAACTGTCCACTTTCTGAAATTCCTTCAATAAATAGCGTGATGTTTTTGGTATTTGTATCAAAGATTTTAAAGTTTTTTGCTTGCGATTGTTGCAAGTTTATTTCTGGAATCCAAGAAATAGCGCCGTATTGCTGAAAAGTATTATTTTGATACGATGTGTATTTTGGGATGTAGTATTTTTTTGAAGATGTAAATGTGAGTGGCACTTTAGCACTTGTATATAATTGTTCACTTGCTTTTTTTGTGAAAAGTGGTGTTCTGCGTGAGTAGATTTTAATAACGCCAGCAGAACCACCAATACTTCCAATTCCCAATCCGCTTTTGTCAATAACAATTTTTTCTACGTTGGCTGTTGACAATCCTGAAAGTATAGAAAAATCAGACATTCGTACATCGTCATAAAAAAGTAATGGACTCACAGGCATTCCTGGTTCTAAATCATTGTAAAATGGTCTTCGAGAGGTAACAACAACATCGCCCATTTGGTCAAACACATCAAAGCCGTTATTTTGGATAAAATCAGTAACATTATAATAACGCTCATAAATTTCTTTTGTAATTCGGGTTACTTTGGCATTTACCAATACCGGATCTCTTTCTTCACGTTCTCTTGTTGCTTTTATGACAACTTTATCAAGTTGTTCACTGTTATCATAAAAGAAGTTTTCGGGTACAGTAAATGTAGCAGCATTAGCAATAGTCGAAGTCGTTTCAAGTTGTGACTTATCAGTAATGTTATCTTTTCCGTTTGATACTTTAAAACGTAAATACACACTAGGTTTTTTAAAAATACCTTTGTCATTGATATATGAGAGTTGCACTTCTTCGCCTTCTTCCAAAAATAAATTAGTAAGCGTAAATTCTTGATTTTCATTTAAATCAATGAATTGTGCAGCATGATTTTTAGTTGCATAAAAGAACAAGCGATTGACATCTTTTGCTGGGCGATTGACTTTTCCTGAAATGGTGATTCCGTTTTCAAAACGATGAAAACTGTTTGGTTTTTTTTCAAAAATATCTTTCCAATCGTAGCGACTCCAACCTTGCGTTAGCAATAAAATATCCAACTCGTATTTTTTCTTACGATTCATGTTGGTAAAGTAATATTGCGGATTTTCAATGTCACCTTTTATATGTGGTTTTAGATAAAAATAGGATACAATATTGTGTTTTGGAGCATAACTTACTGTAGCTTCAGGCAATACTGAAACACTCAAATTAATATTGTCTTGTAATTGAGATTCGTTCATTGCAAAAACAATGGAATCATTTTCAATAGCAACTTTAGATACTTCAATAGATGATTTTTTTAGAAAATAATCGTTAAAAATAAGTCGCTCAATAATGGGCGTATTATCAGCAGTAAATACCGTAATGGTGTTTATGCCTTGAAATAAATCCTTTTTTAAAACACGAATTACTTTTTTAGGAGCATCCTCAAAAGAAAGTTCAATACTTTTTTGTTTGCCATTTTGATGAATTAGTATTTTGTATTTTTTTGAAGAGAAATCATTTAATGTTGTGGCATTCGTGTTAAAATTGAGAATAAAATGCTCCTGTAGCGGATTGGTAACAGTAAGTGCGATTCCTTTGTTTGCTGCTTTTGGCAATGGTTGTGTGATTTCTTTTCCGCTTTCAAACGTAATTACAGCTGTATAGGTTTGATTGGATTTTGGATGAAATAAAAATTTCCCCAAACCTTTATCACTACTTTCAAAAGAAGTGATTTTTTGTTGATGGGCATTGTAAATTACACCCTTAGCCAAAACCCCTTTTCCTTGATGATTTATGACTTTAAAACCTACCGTGTTTTGAGTGTTTGCAACAAGATTTCCACCTTCAGGAAGGAACTGAAAATCGTATTTTTCTTCTTTAGTTAATTGCTTTTTTTTCGTGGGATTCTCGGTTAGTATTTCAATCTTTTGAACGAACGCATTGTCTTCTTCAAAATTTTGCATCCAATTGGTTTCCGCTTTTATAAAATAGGTGCCTGCTGTGTAGGTAGAATCAATGAGGATATTGCCTTTAGCAACTCCATTCTCCGCTCTAAACAATGCATTTTTCACTTTATTACCTGAGGCATCATAAACACCGACTTGGATATTAGTTGTTGCTTTAGAAGTCAGTTGATTTTTTTGATCGTACGCATAACTTTTCAACCAAATTTCCTCTCCTTTAAAATAAGTGGTTTTGTTTAAATGTACGTACAAAGCTTCTCGTGGTAAGGTAAAATATGCAGCGTATTCGTCTTCAACTTTTTTTTGCTGTCCGTAACTGTTGCATACCAAAAGCCCATAAAAGAGCAGTAGTGCTAATTTACTTTTTTTCATAATGTAGTGATGGTTTTAATGTTTGATATATCAGTCACAAAAACAATACCAACATAAAACATGTTGAGGCACTATAATGATAAAAGTTGCTTTTAATGCTTAAATTATTTTTTGGAGATTTAAAATACGATACGACATACAAATATTAGCGAACTTTGATAGTTTTTTGCTCCGAAATCAACTGTCCGCTTTCTGAAATACCTTCAATAAGTAGCGTGATATTTTTGGTATACGTGTCGTAAATTTTAAAAACAGTTGCGTTTTTTGTGTTGAGTTCTACCATCGGCTGCCACGAAATGGTTCCGTATTTTTGAAAGATAGGATTCAAATACGAAGCATATTTTGGCGCATAATATTTTTTGCCTGTTTCAAAGGTTTCAGGCGATTGTGCCGATAAGTATACAGCAGTATTTCCGCCTTTAGGAAATAAAGGAGTTCTACGAGAATATATTTTGACGACACCAGTACTACGTCCTTGCGTTGTGGGAACAACACTGTATCGATCGGTTACAATACGTTCAACTTCTGCCAAAGACATATTGTACAGAATACTAAAATCACGCAATCGCACATCGTTAAAAAATACTGCTGGTGTGCCACCTTGAGCAATTCTTGATGAAATAGAAACACGTCCCATATCTTCAGTTGCGTTGAAACCGTTAAAATTCAGATATTGCACGACACTTGTGTACCGATTGTATTCTTCTAGTGTAATTTCAAGGACGGTTGGATCTCTCAAAAAAAGGTCGTTGAACTTTGGTTTTTCCTTTTCAGCTTTTAAAACAACAGTATCGAGTGCCTCTGCCTTTTCGTAGAAAAAATCTTTAGGAACTGTGAAATCGGTTAATTTTGATTGAATTTTTTTTGTTTCGTTCAAATAGCTTTCGGAAAGTTTATCTTCTTCATTCGAAATTTGAAAGCTCAAGTACATGCTTGGTTTTTTTAACGCGCCTTTCTCGCTGATATAGGAAAAACGCACATCTTCCTCTTCTTCTAAAAAGAAATTGGTGAGTTTAAATTTTTGATTTTCATCTAAATCTATAAACTTTGCGGGCTGCTTTTTTGTTGCGTGTAAAAACAATTGTTTTACACCTGTAGCTGGGCGATTGACACGTCCGGAAATGGTAATTCCGTTCTCAAAACGATGTGTTGTTAAGGGTTTCTTGTCAAAAATATTCTTCCAATCGTAGCGACTCCATCCTTGCGTAAGCAGTAAAATATCCAACTCATATTTTTTCTTTTTATTCATATTCTCGAAATAATACTTCGGATTTTCTATAAAACCTTTTACATGCGGTTTTAGATAAAACGCAGAAATTATCGAGTGTTTCGGCTGATACGCTTCGGTTTCTTCAGGTAAAATTGAAATGCTGACATTGGCGCTTTCGTTTAAATTCAATTCATTTACGGAAAGAATGATAGAATCTTTAATCTTGTTAAGTTTTACAGCATTAATTTTTGATTTTTTGATACCGTAATCGTTAAAAAAGATACGTTCTAAAACTGGATTCTTTTTTTCGTCAAACACCGTAATGATGTTGATGCCTTTAAATAATTGATTTCTTTGAATGCTTACAGCTTTTTCGACATTGCTAAATTGTAAGGCTGCTATTTTGAGTTTGCCACTTTGGTGGATTAAAATTTTGTACGCTTTCTCAGCATTGCTTTTCAGCGTTTCTTCATTCGTGCTAAAATCGAGAATTACCTTGTCATCTAATGAATTTTGAAGCATTAGCGAAATTCCTGTTGCTTTTATTTCTGGCAAATCAGTGGTGATGATAGAATCATTTTTTAATGTGATTTCTGCGGTGTATTTTGTGTTTTTTTGAGGTTTCAGGAGAAATTTCCCCATGCCAAGCGTATTGCTTTGAAACGAAGCGACTTGCTTTTTTTCGGCATCATATACAATTCCTGATGCAACAACACCTTTCCCGTTATTGTCAATCACTTTAAAACCTATGTTGCTAAGTGTGTTTGCGACTAAATGTCCGCCTTCTGGCAAGAATTGAAAATCGTATTTCGCTATTTCGCCTTTGGTGTCGTCGGTAGCTTGTGTTTCGGTAAGAATTTCAATTTTTTGGATAAAGGCATTGTCTTCTTTAAAGTTTTTCATCCAATTGGTTTCCGCTTTGATGTAGTACGTGCCTGCGGAAAAGATAGAGTCTACTGCAAAATTTCCATACGTAACACCATTCTCTGCGGCGTACAATCCTTTTTTGACTTGATTTCCTTCTGCATCATAAATGCCAACTTTAATATTAGTGGTTCCTTTTGAAGCAAGTTGATTTCTTTGGTCAAACGCATAGCCTTTGAACCAAATTTCTTCTCCTTTAAAATAGCTGGTTTTGTTAAGATGTAGAAACAATCCTTCTCTTGGAAGTTTGAAGTACGAGTAGTATTCGTCTTCAATGTTAGTTTGTGTTTGTCCATAAGAAATATAGGATATGCTTGCAATTAAAAGCAATAAGAAAAAGGATGTTTTTTTCATAAAAGTGGGTTGTTAATGTGTGAAAATACTCCACAAAAAGAATACCAAATACCTCAAAGTTACAATAGAAATAGCGAAATTCTTTGTTGTGTACTATAAAAAAAGCCTTTCAAATGAATACATCGAAAGGCTTTTTGATTTTTATATGATGAAATGATTACATCATTCCTGGCATTCCACCGCCCATTGGAGGCATTCCGCCACCTGCAGGAGTGTCTTCTTTGATATCTACCAGCGCACATTCTGTAGTTAAAATCATTCCCGCTACAGAGGCTGCATTTTCTAACGCAATACGAGTTACTTTTTTAGGATCAATGATTCCTGCTTTTAGCATGTCTACGTATTCTTCTGTTTTTGCATTGTAACCGAAGTCTTTTTTACCTTCAATTACTTTAGAAACAACCACACTTCCTTCGCCACCAGCGTTGGAAACAATGGTGCGTAATGGCTCTTCAATGGCACGCGCAATGATTTTGATTCCTGTTACTTCGTCTAAATTGTCTGTAGTGATACTTTCCAACACACCTTTCGCACGAACTAAGGCAACACCACCACCAGCAACAATACCTTCTTCTACAGCTGCTCTAGTTGCGTGTAATGCATCGTCTACACGGTCTTTTTTCTCCTTCATTTCTACTTCTGAAGCGGCTCCGACATATAAAACCGCAACACCGCCAGCTAATTTCGCCAAACGTTCTTGTAGTTTTTCTTTGTCGTAGTCAGACGTAGTGGATTCTATTTGTGCTTTTATTTGTCCCACACGCGTTTCAATCATTTCTGCATCACCAGCACCATTTACAATCGTCGTATTGTCTTTGTCAATCGTGATTTTTTCTGCAGTTCCCAGCATGTCAATCGTAGCATTTTCGAGCGTAAATCCTCTTTCTTCCGAAATTACCGTTCCGCCTGTTAAGATGGCGATGTCTTCCAACATAGCTTTTCTACGGTCACCAAATCCAGGTGCTTTTACTGCCGCAATTTTCAATGCACCACGAAGTTTGTTTACAACCAACGTTGCCAATGCTTCACCATCTACATCTTCAGCAATGATTAATAATGGTTTTCCAGTTTGCGCTACAGGCTCTAATACTGGCATTAAGTCCTTCATGGAAGAGATTTTCTTATCAAATAATAAGATGTATGGACTTTCCATTTCAGTCTCCATTTTTTCAGAGTTGGTCACGAAATATGGTGATAAATATCCTCTGTCAAACTGCATTCCTTCTACCACATCTACATACGTATCCGTTCCTTTGGCTTCTTCAACAGTAATCACACCTTCTTTTCCAACTTTTCCAAATGCTTGTGCGATTAAATCACCTACAACATCGTCGTTGTTTGCCGAAATAGAAGCTACTTGTTTTATTTTTTCAGAAGAATCACCTACTTCTTTAGCTTGCTTTTGTAAGTCTTCTACAATCGCGCTCACGGCTTTGTCAATTCCACGTTTTAAGTCCATCGGATTTGCGCCTGCAGCTACGTTTTTCAATCCTTCTTTTACAATTGCTTGCGCTAAAACGGTTGCTGTCGTAGTTCCGTCACCCGCTAAATCGTTGGTTCTAGATGCTACTTCTTTTACCATTTGCGCGCCCATGTTTTCAAGTTCGTCTTCGAGCTCAATTTCTTTTGCTACCGAAACACCATCTTTTGTTACTGACGGCGCACCAAATGACTTCCCAATAATTACGTTTCTACCTTTTGGTCCTAAGGTTACTTTTACTGCATTTGCTAAAGCGTCTACACCACGTTTCAATCCGTCGCGAGCTTCAATATCAAATTTTATATCTTTTGCCATAATTTTTTAGTTTGTTATTCTTTTAAATTAAATAATTGCTAAAATGTCATCTTCTCTCATGATGATGTAGTCGCCACCATCGAACTTGATTTCAGTTCCTGAGAATTTCCCATACAAAACAGTGTCGTCGACTTTCACTGTCATTGGCTGGTCTTTTTTACCTGGACCGACAGCCACTACAGTTCCACGTTGTTGTTTTTCCTGTGCCGAATCTGGAATGTAAAGCCCTGAAGCAGTTTTTGTTTCTGCTGGCAATGGGGCAATCAAAACTCTATCCGCTAGTGGTTTGATGTTAACTTTGCTCATTTTATTTGTATTTAATTTTTTAATTGTTTGATTATTTACGCATACCAATTAGACAGAAATTATGCCATTGTAAGAATGCTGACATAGTGACAAGCTGAAACAAAAAATGCCAACTTGTATAAGACAAGCTGGCATTTTTTTATGCTTAAAACCGACAAAGAAATTATTCTCCTTGTCCGTTTGTAGTATTGGAATCGTTTGTTGTTGCTGGCTGATCCGTTTGCGGAATATTTTTATTAGCCAATTTCGATTGCTGATTGTTTGCACTTAAATTGGTAAAGTTTGTGATTAAGATTAACACAA
This sequence comes from Kordia sp. TARA_039_SRF, assembly GCA_006383075.2. Lineage (GTDB taxonomy): Bacteria > Bacteroidota > Bacteroidia > Flavobacteriales > Flavobacteriaceae > Kordia. The sequence goes on along the minus strand of SMNH02000003.1, from coordinate 423,591 downwards.
TTAAGATAGTTCCTAACGCCCATGTACTTTTATCTAAAAAGTCGGTTGTTTTTTGTACACCACCAATTTGCTGATTTCCACCGCCGCCAAAAGTAGATGATAATCCTCCACCTTTTGGATTCTGCACCATTATTACCAGCATTAATAAAAATGCTACAATAAGGATTAATACTATAAATACGTAATAAGTTGAACTCATTGTTTATTAATTATTTTGTTGTAATTTTTTTATTGCTCGAATTTGGTCTGCAAAGAAACCACTTTTTTCTGGATATTTCAAAATTAAAATGTCATAAGCTTTGATTGCTTTTTTATATTTTTTTTGTTCCAGATATACTTTTGCCAATGTTTCCGTCATTAGTACTGATTGGTCTACGCTTGATTCACTTGCCAAATTGATGGTTTTTTCGAGTGTTGGCTTGGGTGTAATCTTCGGATTTTTATCTATAAACCTGTCTATCAGTGCAAATCTTTTTTGTTTTTCTGCTTCGCTTGGCGCTGTTTTTTGTGATTTCACATCGCCTTCTGATGTTGTTTTTTCTTCGTTAGCGATAGTTTTTGGACTTTCGTCAGAACGATCAATCGGTTGGAAATTGGTTAATTGAAGCCACTCCGCAAACGAGTGTTTTTCACTTTTCTCAAATGATAGCGGTTTTCCTAATTGTAAGGTTTCTTCAGGAGTTTCAACAGTTGTCGTTGTTTCTTTGGTTGCTTTTTTATTTTTGTTCTTCTTCTTTTTCTTCTTGTCTTTTTTGCGCTTCTTTTTCGATTTTTTCGTCTCTGTCTCAACAGGAGTTTCAGTTTCTACAGCCGTTAAAGTTTCAAGTTCAGGTTCAGATTCAGATTTAAGTTTAGGTTCGACTTCAATTTCTTTAGGCTGAAACAAATCTGGATCGAGAATAGCGTCAGCTTCTTGAATTTTTGTCTTGATTGCCTCTTCCATAAGAAGATGCTCATTTACCACGACTTCTTCCGCAGTGACGTCAATATCGTTGACATTGTTGTGCGTTTCTTTGATGGTACTCGAAATTTCGTGTTGATCAAAGGTTTTCGATGTAATGAAATCGAATAGAATACTACGGTCAGTCGTATACGCTGCCGTAGTTTTTAGGTGTTGATTGTATTGAAAACTGTCCTGATTTTTGAGTCCTTTTAAATGTACCACGCGCGCTGCTTGAAAGTACGGAAATTGCTTTGCAATAGCAGCAATAGCTTCCGTTTGTGCAGCGTTGATATGCACAGGATTTTGAAGGATGTATGTAAAATCAGAAATATTCATATTACCAATTTGCTAAACTTGCGTTGAAAATATCGAGAGTGATACGATCAAAAATTTCTTGATGCGCTGTACTTTTTATTGAAGGCAATTGTGTGCTTGCCGGATAGTCATAAAAGAACGAAAATCTTCTGTCAAAGTCGTCTTCTGGTCTGTTATTGTGCGTAAAACGAACTTGTACGGCTATCGTTAATCGGTTTTGTGCCGCTGTGTTATTTGCTGTTGCAGTCATCGGTGATACGCGATATTCTACAATTTCACCTTCATACATCAAATCGCCATTGGCTCTTACCAAATCTAAACTTGTTTGGTTTAGAATGAAATCCTGTAAAGCTAAGGTAAAATCTCTATCAAGTCCAGGTTCAATGATAGGCGCGTTGTTTTGGAAAAAGTTGACTTGATAGGTTTCTGCATTCAAGTCACCTGTTCCTGTAAAATTATATTTTCCACAAGCTGCAATAACTGTTGCAATAACAAGTGTTGTAATAATGATGTGTATCTTTTTCATAAGTATTTCTTGATATTTATAAATCAAATTGTTTGATTTTTCGATAGAGCGTGCGTTCAGAGATTCCTAATTCTTTAGCAGCAGCTTTTCGTTTTCCTTTGTTGCGTTCGAGTGCTTTTTTGATGAGTTCCAATTCTTTATCGTGTAGCGAAAGCGTTTCTTCTTCTTCCACATCTTCTGCAAAGTGATATTTGTCATCTTCGGACACAACGCTCACTTCTGGAGGAATAGATAATAATTTTACTGGCGTATCAGCTTCTTCTTCATGGAAGAATTCTTCAGTGTCATCTTCGCCATATATTTTTTGAATCAAACTTTCGTTTTCGTCTTTTACTTTTTGTGAAACACCATTTTGCATGAGTTCCATCGTTAGCTTTTTAAGGTCGTTTAAATCACTTTTCATGTCGAAAAGCACTTTGTACAAAATTTCACGTTCCGAACTAAAATCACTGTCACTTTTTTCATTTTCAATAACCGCAGGCAAGTTTCCTGTGTTGTTCGGTAAATACTGACGTAGTGTTTCTGCCGTAATCGTTCTTTTTTCTTCTAGTACTGAAATTTGTTCTGCCACATTTCGCAATTGACGAATATTTCCGCTCCAGCGATATTTTTGCAACATGTCAGTAGCTTCTTCATTTAAACGAATAGAAGGCATTTTGTACTTCATGGCAAAGTCGGAAGCAAATTTTCGGAATAGAAGATGAATGTCATCTTTTCGCGCACGCAACGGCGGAAGATGAATTTCCACAGTGCTTAAACGATAGTATAAATCTTCTCTAAATTTTCCTTTTTTGATAGCTTCAAACATGTTCACATTGGTTGCTGCCACAATACGAACGTTGGTTTTTTGCACTTTAGACGAACCGACTTTGATGAATTCGCCATTTTCCAACACACGTAGCAAACGCACTTGCGTTGTGAGCGGCAATTCTCCCACTTCATCCAAAAAAATAGTTCCGTTATCAGCCACTTCAAAATAACCATTTCGGGTTTGTGTAGCTCCGGTAAAGGCACCTTTTTCATGACCAAATAATTCACTGTCAATCGTTCCTTCGGGAATAGCACCACAGTTGACAGCAATGTATTTTCCGTGTTTTCTGTGTGAAAGAGAATGTATAATTTTTGGAATACTTTCTTTACCAACACCGCTTTCACCCGTCACCAATACAGAAATATCAGTTGGCGCTACTTGCATGGCTTTTTCTATGGCGCGATTGAGTCCAGCATTGTTTCCAATGATTCCGAAACGTTGTTTGATCGCTTGTATGGATTCCATGTATTCGAGGTAGTTTTTTAGTTTATATATTCAAATGTTTCGTCAATAGTAATGGAAACATCGCTAGAAACCGTGGGTACTGACGTAAAAATAGTTCCGTTTCGCGTGATGATTCTGTTGTTAGCATCGTATTGGATGTCTAAATTAGAACTTCCTTGCTGCGTAGTAACACTCGTTACATTATTAGGACTGTAAATCATCGCCTGCCAATGCTCGTATTGGTCGTCGTATTCATCATTTAAGATGGAAAATAAATACAAGTCGTTGAGCGAATTGAGCAGCGGATTTGTGTTATTGTCATGTGCATACGTGTATGTATTTGCATCTTGTCCCGTAATTACAATTGAGGTTATATTTCCATTACTGTCGTACGAAATGTTTTCTGTTTTGACAATCGTTCCATTTTCCATAGTTTCTCTTTCTACTAGTTTGTTTGTAGTAGTATCAAACGTAAATTTAGTTGTGCGATTGGTTCCTTCTTTAGTACGTGTTATTGCGTTGTTGGTATGTGTGTATGAAAAGATGAAGTTTTCAGAGGCATCTTCCAAATCTTCATAACTAATATCTGTAATTTTGTCGAGATTGTACGAAATCGTAGTTCTGTTGATGAGTACGTCGTCAACAAAAGTTCGTACTTGTGTTACTCTACTAAATTCATCACGAATCACAGTACTCATACCATTTACCGTAATACCTAAAAAGGTAAACATGGTATTTTGTGAGATAAACTGATTGTTTAGGTTGATTGTAAAATCAGTGCTAAAAGTTGTGTCATCTCCCGCAGAAGAGAATGTTTTTATATAATCGTAATCTGCAAGTTGTGTTGACGCACTAGGGACAGGATTTGGGTCTACAGGATCCGGATCGGGTTCAGAATCTGGTGTAGGATTGCCAGTCACAGGCTGTTCAATAATAATTTCACCATCATACGGTTCGTTATCGCACGAAATACAAACGAGCAATAACGAAAGAAAAAGGTATGAAAGTGTTTTTTTCATGTAAAAATATTATTGATATTGGAATGCTTCTGATTGTGAAACATCTACGCCATCACCAAGGTCAACCATACTGTCTCTACTTGTAATATCATTATTCGCGTTGTATGTTACGTTAAAATCCACAGTTCCATCAGTAGATTGTAAACTAGTCCAATTGTTTGTGGAATAGAAAGTTGCTAAATACGAACCGATTTCAGCATCATTGTCTTGATCAAAAATTGTAAATAAAATTTGGTCATTAAAGACTGTTTTTAAAGGGTTTGTAAACGAATCAAATAAAAATGTATTGGTGACATTTGTACCTCCAGAAATATCCGAGCTGATACAATTTCCACTTGCATACGTTAATACTTCAAGCTGTGTGCTAGTGGTTCCAGAGAAAGATTCAAATGAAATCAATCGGCTACTAGAATCAAACGTAAATACCGCAGATTCGCCCGCGGCTGCATTGGTTCGTGTCACAGTATTTCCGTCGTACGCGAATGTGTATGTGTAATTTTCAGAGCTATCATCAAAATCTTCAAAAGCTATTTGCGTGATATTATTGCCAGTATAGGTAACCGTTGTTCTATTTGTTACATTGCCACCACTCATAGCTTCTACTTGAATGATTCGACCATTAGAATCTCTAGTAATGGTACTTGTTCCAGCGTCAGTAAATCCTAATGCAGTTGTTTCAATATTGGCAGAGACTACAATTCCATTGTTAATGATAAAATCAGAGTTTACAATAATTTCACCAAAAAAGGGCACATTTGAAGTCGTATCAAGCGAGTAGGTAGAAAGTACCGTGCCGTTGTTTCCGCCATTATTTCCGCCGCCGTTTCCATTTCCGTTGCCACCGCCGTTATTACCTCCATTATTTCCGCTATTGCTTGCAGGTTCTTCAATAACAATTGATGGATCTAGCAATTCATTATCGCAAGAAAAACAGCAAAAAGCGAGTACTATTGTAGTGATTGATAAGATTTTTTTCATAAATATGGTTTTATTGATACTGTATTAAGTTATAATTAATTATTATCTGAAAGTCCAACAGCTTCTCCAATCAAGGTTGCAGAAGTACAGTCAATGATTTTTACATTGACGAAATCGCCAGGTTTGTAATTTTCTTTTGGAAATACAGCTACCGTATTTTCAGAAGTTCTTCCTTTCCAATGCGCGTCTGATTTTTTAGAAGTTCCTTCAATAAGTACTTCTTTTATTTTTCCTACTTGCGCTTTGGTTCTGTATGCACTGTGCTCTTGTTGTAAGGCGATAATTTCTGCCAATCGTCGTTTTTTTACAGGCTCTGGCACATCGTCTTTCATTTTGCGTGCTGCCATCGTTCCTGGTCGTTCTGAATAGGCAAACATATATCCAAAATCGTATTTTACATAGCGCATTAACGATAAAGTATCTTGATGGTCTTCTTCGGTTTCTGTTGGAAAACCAGCAATCATATCTTGTGAAATTCCGCATTCAGGAATGATTTCACGAATTTTATCGATGAGTCGGAAATATTCTTCGCGCGTATGCAAACGGTTCATTTCTTTTAAAATGCGATTGCTTCCGCTTTGCACAGGCAAGTGAATGTAATTGCAGATATTTTTATGATTTGCCATCACGCGCAGTACATTTTCGTGCATGTCTTGCGGATTGGACGTAGAGAAGCGCAAACGTAATTTTGGAAATTTCGTTGCAACCATATCGAGCAATTTGGCAAAATCGACTGCCGTTGCTTTTTGCATTTCAGAAGCTTTGCTAAAATCTTTTTTCAAGCCGCCGCCGTACCATAAATAACTGTCTACATTTTGTCCAAGCAGCGTGACTTCCTTGTAATTTTTATCGACCAATTCCTGAATTTCTTCTAAAATAGATTGCGGATCACGACTACGTTCGCGTCCACGCGTAAAAGGAACTACGCAAAACGTACACATATTATCGCAACCTCTCGTAATAGAAACCAGTGCATTGATTCCGTTTGAGTTTAATCGTACAGGTGAAATATCTCCGTAGGTTTCTTCCTTGGAAAGAATAACATTTACGGCGTTGCGTCCTTCGTCAATTTCTTGTAATAAATTAGGTAAATCTTTGTATGCATCTGGTCCTACAACCATATCTACAATTTTTTCTTCTTCCAAAAATTTACTTTTCAAACGTTCAGCCATGCAGCCCAATACACCAACTTTCATTGTTGGATTGTGTTTTTTTACCGCATTGTATTTTTCCAAACGTTTTCGAACCGTTTGTTCCGCTTTATCGCGAATAGAACAGGTATTTACCAACACCAAATCTGCTTCTTCCAAACGATTGGTGGTGTTAAATCCTTCTTTCGCCAAAATAGACGCTACAATTTCACTATCAGAAAAGTTCATCTGACAGCCGTAACTTTCAATATATAATTTTCGTGTATTCTTCGGATTTTGTGCTAAAACAATACTTTCTCCTTGTTTGCTTTCGTCAATAATCTTCTCCATCGTACTATATTCTGTAACTTGAATTTTTACTCGATAATCGAGACTTATAATAATCCATGCTTCGTGGGTTTTCCTCGAAGTAATTCGATTTAAATAAGGTACAAAGATAGAATTATTTCTAGGATAGTGACATAATGACATGTTAAATACTTTCTTTTTCAACGCAACCTTTTAAAAGTATTGGTATCTACTGTGTAAATCAACCAACTAACAACCACTTTATGAAGTTCAATTATTTCTTTTTGTGCATCGTAGGATGTTTCTTTTTGTCTTGTTCTGATGATAAAGATTACGAATATGTTAATGTAGCAACACCAATTACGGTAACTTCCGCAGAATTGCGCTCCTCTATCGAAGTACAATCACCCAAAAGCATTGTGCAATCGGGAAAAATTTACGCGTACAATCAATATATTTTTATCAACGATGTAGACAAAGGCGTGCATGTCATTGACAATAGAAATCCGTTGCAGCCAACCATTGTCAACTTTTTGAAAATTCCGCTTAACAGAGACGTTTCCATCAAAGACAATTATTTATATGCCGATAGCGGAAGAGATTTGGTGGTTTTTGACATCAGTCAAGTTAATAGTATTGAGTTTGTGGGACATGTAGAAAACGTATTGGAAAATTACCAAACAGTCGAATATCCTGAAAATATCGGGTATTATAATTGGGGCGATTACAATTACCAAGAAGATATTATTATTGGTTGGGATATTGCCGTTGAACGAAGAGAAATTGAAGAAGATATCTATTACACTACAGGCGCAGAAGCAGTAAATGACGGCGGCGGAAATACAGGTTCGGGTGGCTCTCTGGCACGTTTTAAGATTGTAGACCAATATTTATATGCGGTGGATACGAATAAAATTAATGTATTTGATATTCAAAATTTAGAAACGCCCGTAAAAGTTAATGAAGAATTCGTGACGTGGGAATCGGAAACTATTTTCTATCAAGACAACAAGTTATTTATCGGAACGCGAACGGGTATGTATATTTACGACATTTCACAGCCGAGTTCGCCAACATTTATATCCAATTACGATCACATGAAATTCTGCGATCCTGTCGTAGTTGATGGCGATTATGCCTACGTAACGCTTCGCGCTGGCGCAAGTTGTATGGATGGCGAAATGCAAATGCTGGACAGTCGCTTGGAAATCATTAACATTTCAGACATTTACAATCCGCAACTGGAAGCAACCTATATTATGGATGAACCGTACGGTTTGGGAATCAAAAACGAAAAACTTTTTATCTGCGATGGCGCTTCTGGATTAAAAGTATACGACAAAACAGCAATTTCAGACTTACAACTATTACAAAATTTTACCACGAACGACGCGTACGATGTCATTCCGATGCAGGACAAACTCTTGCTAATTGGCGATAACACGCTTTCACAATACAATTACACAAATACGGGCATTGAATTGATAAGTGAATTTACAATTCAATAATTATTACTACAACAACTTTTCATTTTAGAAGAAGCCTATTTTTTTCGGAAAATGGGTTTTTTCGTTTTTTTCGGGAACCTTTTTTAAAATGGTGGCGTCTATACTTATAGAAAGCAAAATCATTAACAAAACCATATATGAAAAAGCAACTTTTAAAAATAATTTTTCTGTCTTTTGTAGGAGTGCTAATTTTTTCCTGTTCCGATTTAGACGACAACGAAGAAATAGGAAGAGTTTCTCTCGAAAACATTATTCAGAAAGAATCCGAATTATTTAGTTTGATTGAACGCGTAGCCGAAACCGAAGATGAGGACGAAATTACCTGTATCAAATTTCTCTACGCGTTTACCATGTTGGAGTTTGATGCCGATTTAATGGTGGTAAATCAATATACAGTTTCTAGTGATGAAAACTTTAGCTTTATTCTAGAGAATATTTCAGATGGAAACAGTATCGGAATCAACTTTCCTATACAAAGCATTTTAGACAATGGAGAAGAATTCCTCATTCAAAACAAAGACGAACTTAAACAAGCGATTGACGATTGTATAGAAGCAGATCAAGAAGAACAAATTGGCAACTGCGAATTGTTATTACAAGAATGTGTTTGGATTATAAGTCATGATGATGAAACGGAAGATGCCTATGAAAACGCGGTATTTGATGTTGCAGACGATGGAACTTTTGAGTTTTACAACAATGGCGAATTGCAAGAAGGAACGTGGATTGTCTACTTTATTGAAGATGAATTACACACAAACATTACCTTTGAAGAAGAAGGAATGACCGCAGACGATTGGAATTTTGATTGGAAAACGCAAATTCTATCAGATAATATGATGAAATTTACAAACGGCGATGTCAGCTTTACACTCACTAAAGAATGCGAAGAAGAAAACTACTGTACAGAACTCATTTTTGAAGAATGTGAAGGGATTGACGGTTCGGGAATATCAGAATTTGTATTTGAAAATTACATACCTTGTATTTTGCAAATTGAAGATTTAGCCGAATTAACCGATGACGATAGTATTGCGTTCTACGAAACGCAATTAGATGCAGATGTAGAAACGAATCCGCTTTCGCAAACATCGTATCAAAACATCATGCAAGAGCAAACGATTTATGTGCGAGTGAATTACGGAGTTGCTAATGAGTTTTTCATCATTCCAATCACAATTATTTCGACAACTTGTTAAAAACAATCCAAATACAAAACAACCAAATTGGGCAACCATTTTTGAAACACACAAGCGCTACAACATATAACATTAAAGCTTTGATAAAAGGTGATGAGTTGGCTCAAAAAGCAGTGTACGATGCTTTTGCGCCCAAAATGTTAGCGGCGTGTCAAAACTTTATTTCCGATAAAACAATGGCGGAGGAAGCCATGAACAACGGTTTTGTAAAAGTGTTTTTCAATATCAAAAAATACAAAAATGAAGGAAGTTTTGAAGGTTGGATTCGCAAAATCATGATTCGGGAAAGTCTGTCGTTTCTGCGAAAGAAAAAGTTTCTCATTGCTTCGCAGAGCGACATCATTTTAGAGCGACAAAAAACGTATCAAAAACCTGTAGAAGAAGTTTCGGAAATTCAACGATTGGTCATGCAACTTCCGTTGGAATTTAAGTTGGTGTTCAATTTATATGCGGTAGAAGGCTATTCGCATAAAGAAATTTCAGAGTTATTAAAAATTCCAGAAGCGACTTCGAAAACACGTTTATTCAGAGCGCGAAAATTATTAAAAGAACAATTGCAAACCCTAAAAAAAGCACATGGAAGATTTTGATTACATAGACGAACTTGCTAAAAAAGCACTTTCGGACCGTACGGCGACACCTTCCAAAGATGGCTGGAATATGGTGCAGCAACAAATACAGCAGCGAAAACGTAAAAAAGCATTCCTATATATAGTGTTGCTATTGCTCATTTGTTCTTTAGGAATTTTTATCGGTGTAAACTCGATAACGGACGCAACAGAAACTTCTGTTTCAAACAACAACAAACAAACAAAATCAAATCGTACAAATCATAACACAGAAACACTAAAAGATTCAAATTCAAACTCAACAATCGTAGATGATGCCAGTCGAGATAAGCAACATTCAACTGATACAATTTCAGGGATAGCCACAAATCGATACGTAACTACTAACAATTTTCATGGTGAAAAAAATGAATTAGCTCCAACTACGGCTGCGCATCATTCGCGATTTGCTGAAAAAAATAATACAGCAAAAGAAGCAACAACGACGAATTTATCTTCAGAAATATCGAAATCAGGTACAGAGTCAACCGCAACTTTCTTTAGTGAAGAAGACGAAATTTACGCAAATGCTAAAGATGTTACATTATATGATTGGCAATTAATTGCGCCAGAAACACTCAAAAAGAAACGTAACAAACAAACCACTAAAAAATCACTTAAAATTTATGAGCAATTGGATTTGATGGTTGGGTTCAATGGTTTTGTAAAACCGAACGATTACAAATTTATAGGTTCGTACGTGTTTGAATTGTCTTATACAGATGAAAAAAAGCTAGACAAAAACTACTTTTATACCTACGGTGGCTCGTTGCAATTTAGAAACCTGCGCTTCAAACAAGACTCAATCAGTTTTAATAGAGGAGAGTTGAGTCTTAACATTCATTCAGGAATCAAAAGAGGTTTTGGAGACTTTGCCGTCGAAGCTGGTGGTTATGTGGGATACGAATTGTATTCGCCAAACAATGAATTTTTCAACAATAACGACATCAACTTCTTTGAGCGTAAAATCAATTACGGACTTTTTTCAGTGCTGCATTACAAAAAAGTTGGCTTGGTATTCAAATATGAATTTTCGCCCTACATAAACTATCGCGGAGCAAAGCAATTTGGCGCGTTTACCGTCGGTGTCAGATACAATTTTTAGGCGTGCAAAAAGTAAAACTGTATAGGTGGGAAAACGGTGGAATCTCAAAAAAATGTGTCCGTTTTTAAAAATCTAACTACTTTTGTACTCTGAAAAAATAATATATGGCAAAGAATCTGGTAATTGTTGAGTCACCCGCAAAAGCAAAAACGATTGAAAAATTTTTAGGAAAAGACTACAAAGTTGAATCGAGTTTTGGGCATATTGCAGACTTACCTTCGAAAGAATTAGGCGTGAATGTTGAGGGCGATTTTGAACCTGAATATATTGTATCGAGCGATAAAAAAGCTGTTGTAAAAAAACTAAAAGATTTAGCAAAAAAGGCAGAAACTGTTTGGCTAGCAAGTGATGAAGACCGTGAAGGAGAAGCAATTGCTTGGCACTTGGCAGAAACGCTAAAACTCGATCCAGAGCGCACAAAACGAATTGTATTTCACGAAATTACCAAATCGGCAATTCTAAAAGCAATCGACAATCCAAGAGATATTGATTACAACTTAGTCAACGCGCAACAAGCACGAAGAATCTTAGACAGATTGGTAGGTTACGAACTCTCACCAGTATTATGGAGAAAAGTAAAAGGCGGGTTGTCTGCCGGACGTGTGCAATCGGTTTCAGTTCGTTTAATTGTAGAGCGCGAACGTAGCATTCAAGATTTTAAACCCGTAGCATCGTATAAAATTTCAGCAGAATTCCTGAATTCAAAAGGAAAAAAATTCAAGGCAAAACTCAACAAAACATTTCCAACGCACGAAGCGGCTAAAAAATTCTTAGCAAAAAATGTTGGTGCGAATTTTAAGATTGCGAACTTAGAAACCAAGCCTGCAAAAAAATCGCCAGCAGCGCCATTCACTACATCAACACTACAACAAGAAGCCTCTCGTAAATTATATTTCTCAGTAAGTAAAACCATGACCTTAGCACAACGTTTATACGAAGCGGGTTACATTACCTATATGAGAACGGACAGTGTAAATCTTTCCAACGATGCTAAAAATGCAGCACAGGAAGAAATCATCCGTTCGTATGGTGAAGAATACAGTCAGCCAAGAAACTATAAAAGCAAAGCTAAAGGTGCACAAGAAGCGCACGAAGCTATTCGTCCGACAAACATGGAAAACCATTCGGTAGATGCTGAATATGACCAAGTGCGACTGTATGAGCTAATTTGGAAACGTACATTAGCTTCTCAAATGAGCGATGCTAAACTAGAACGTACCAATGTAAAAATAGAAGCCAATACACATGGCGAGCGATTTACTGCCAACGGAGAAGTATTAAAATTTGAAGGTTTCTTAAAAGTATACCTAGAAGGAAAAGATGATGACGAAGAAGAACAAGACGGTATGTTGCCAGCATTATTTGAAGGTGAAAACGTAACAAACGATTACATCACCGCAACACAACGCTACACAAAACCACCATATCGTTTCACAGAAGCTTCTTTGGTAAAGCAATTGGAAGAACTAGGCATTGGACGACCATCTACATACGCGCCAACTATTTCAACCATTCAAAACAGAGGTTATATAGAAAAAGGAACGGTAGAAGGTGTAGAACGACAATACGAGCAACTGACGCTGAAAAATGATAAAATCATTGAAAAAGAACTCACTGAAAAAGTAGGTTCAGACAAAGGAAAGTTGGTGCCAACAGACATCGGAATGATTGTAAATGATTTCTTGGTGAAAAATTTCTCTTCCATTCTCGATTACAACTTTACAGCAAAAGTAGAACAAGACTTTGACGATATTGCTTCTGGAAATGAAGAATGGAAAGACATGATGAAGGATTTCTACAAAGATTTCCATCCAAAAGTAGAAGACGTTAAAGAAAACGCCGAGCGCGAATCAGGAGAACGTATCTTAGGAACCGATCCTGAAACTGGAAAACAAGTAAGTGTGCGTTTGGGAAGATTTGGACCTATGGTACAAATTGGAACGGTAGATGATGAAGAAAAGCCAAAATTTGCCAGTCTAAGTCCAGATCAGCAACTGAATACCATTACGTATGAAGAAGCGATGGATTTGTTTAAACTGCCAAAATCGTTGGGAGAATATAAAGGACAACCTGTTGAGGTCAACAATGGTCGTTACGGTCCGTATGTGAAATTTGGAAAAAAATTCATTTCGTTAGACAAAGGAGAAGATCCACTAAGCGTAGAAATGGACAGAGCTAAAGAATTGATTGATGCACGCGAAAAAGCTGATGCGCCAATCGCACAATACGAAGGACATGATGTAACAAAAGGTGTTGGGCGTTTTGGACCTTTCTTAAAGTGGAATGGCATCTTTATCAACGTGAACAAAAAATACGATTTTGACAATCTTTCCAAAGCAGATATTGAAGAATTGATTGAAGATAAAAAGAAAAAAGAACGCGAAAAAATTATCCATAATTGGGAAGCAGAAGGTATTCGTGTAGAAAAAGCGCGTTGGGGAAGAAGCAATATCATTCAAGGAAAAACAAAAATTGAGCTTCCAAAAACAGTTGATGCTACCGAATTGACCTTAGAAGAGGTTCAAAAAATCATAGCGGAGAAAGCTCCAAAGAAAAAAACTAAAGCAAAAGCGAAATCAAAAGCAAAAGCTAAAAAGTAATGGAGTTCGAATTTTTATCGCCTGTCAATGATTTATTGATGGCTCATAATGAACTAGTATCTCAACAAGCTTTAGGAAATCAAATAGACATTCACTCGTCTAAAAATGGAATTCCTGAATCTATTGATACGGCAAAATTTGCCATCATTGCTGTATTGGAAAATCGCAGTGATATCAATTACTTGGGCGAAAACCTCGATTTACTCGAAATCCGAAAAGCCTTTTACAGTCTCTATCCAGGCAACTGGAATCATCGCATGGTCGATTTAGGAAACCTTCAAAAGGGAGATACAGTTGATGATACCTATGCAGCACTCAAAAGCATTATGGAGCCGCTGCTCAAAAAAAATATCATTCCTATCATTCTAGGTGGAAGTCAAGATTTGATGTATGCTATGTATCGCTCGTATGACAATTTGGAGCAAATGGTGAATATTGTCAATGTAGATAGCAAATTTGACTTTGGCGCCATTACACAATCGGTGAGCAATCATTCCTATATGGGAAAAATTATTACCGAAGCACCACACAATCTATTCAACTACAGTAATATTGGCTACCAAACCTATTTTAACGCGCAAGAAGAAATTGATTTGATGCAGAAACTCTTCTTTGATGCATATCGTTTGGGGCAAGTATCTAACGACATTAGTATTGTAGAACCGATTACTCGCGATGCCGATATTGTCGGAATTGACTTGTCTGCTGTAAAAGCTTCGGAAGTCAGCGGAAATCAAAACACGTCGCCCAATGGTTTGGACGGAAAAGAAATCTGTGCTATCAGTCGCTATGCGGGAATCAGTGACAAAGTATCTTCGTTTGGTATATTTGAATATCGAAATTCTAAAGACGAAGAAATCACGGCAATGTTAGTAGCACAAATGATTTGGTATTTCATAGAAGGTGTCAATTATCGCGTAAAAGACTATCCATTTACCTCAAAAGACGATTATTTAAAATATATTGTGCCAAATGACGTTGAGGAAATGGTTTTTTATAAAAGTAACAAAACCGAAAGGTGGTGGATAGAAATACCATTTATTTCAAGTTTGAATAATAAATTAAAAAGACATACGTTATTACCTTGCACACACCAAGATTATTTGAATGCTTGCAACCAAATAATCCCTGAAAGATGGTGGATGGCGTATAAAAAAAGTATAAATTAAATAAGCGTGTTAAGAAAACCTTAAATTTGTATTTGCAAAAAGCAATTTAAAACCATTAGTTTTTAGAATAAAAAATTGTTTTTTTAAAAATAAATAGATAGGTTTACGCCCTTAAAATCTATAAAAAACGTATTAACCTCAATAATTCCGTATGAAAAAGATTGTTGTATTAACAGCCGTTTTAGCATTTCTTTATAGCTGTGGTTCAAAAGACAGAGGTGAGCTAGTTGGTGTCAAAGGAAAAAAGTGGCATCCTGAAAAACCGTATGGTATGACGCTAGTTCCAGGTGGGTCATTTATCATGGGTAAGTCTGATGACGATATTGCTCAAACAAAAAATGCACCTACAAAAACTGTAACCGTTCCATCGTTCTACATGGATGAAACAGAAATCACAAACAGCGAATATAGAGAATTTGTGTATTGGGTTCGTGACTCTATCATCAGAACGAAGTTGGCAATTTTGGCTGATGAGGAAGGAAAAACTGACCCTAACGAAGATGGAATTGCGAAGTATGCTTTTAAAGATGCGGATACTACAGATATGACTGCTTGGGAGAAGTACTACAATGCTAACTATGCAGGAATGGGGCCAACAGGATACGAAGGAAGAAGGTTAAACCGAGATGAAGAATTAATTTGGGATTTCTCTGAAATTCCTGATGAGTTCTATGCTGAGGTAATGGATTCTATGTATATCTCTGAAGAAGAATCATACAACGGTCAACGTACAATTGACTGGACAAAGGTTCGTTTTCAATATACGTGGATGGACATTGAAAGCGCTGCTAAAAACAAAGGAAAAAAACGTACGGATTTTATCAAAAGAGAAAATTTAGAAATCTATCCTGATACAACAGTTTGGATTAGAGATTTCGAATACTCATACAACGAGCCAATGCACAACGACTACTTTTGGCACGATGCATACAATGACTATCCTGTAGTGGGCGTAACTTGGAAGCAGGCAAAGGCGTTTTGTGAGTGGAGAACTCTTAAAAAGAATATTTACAGAAAAGAAAGAAAGCGTCACCTAATCAATAAATTCAGATTGCCATCTGAAGCAGAGTGGGAATACGCAGCTAGAGGTGGACTAGAAGGAGCAACCTATCCATGGGGTGGACCTTACACTATGAATGATAGAGGTTGTTTCTTAGCAAACTTCAAACCATTGCGAGGAAACTATGCAGCTGACCAAGCATTGTACACAGTAGAAGCTGATGCGTTTGAGCCGAACGACTTCAACTTATACAACATGGCAGGAAACGTTTCAGAATGGACAGCATCTTCATATGACCCAAGTTCGTATGAGTACATGTCAACCATGAGCCCTAATGTAAACGACACACTGAACAAACGAAAAGTAATTCGTGGAGGTTCTTGGAAAGATGTTGAGTACTTCTTGCAAGTAAGTACTAGAGATTTCGAATACAAAGATTCAGCCCGAAGCTACATTGGTTTCAGAACGGTACAAAGTTACATGGGAACAGATGTTATCGGAACAGTTAAAAACTAATTATCGTAATACTTAAATAAACCACGGTTAACCCAACACTTAAATTTATTAACTAAACACTAAACTAAAAATTAGATTATTATGGCAAAGAATGGCAAGATCACGCTAACGAACATGGTATATGGACTTGGAGCGGCAATTGTAATTGTAGGAGCATTATTTAAAATTCAGCACTGGCCTTACGGTAGTGAAATTTTAACACTAGGAATGATTGTAGAAGCACTAGTATTTACATATTCTGCATTTGAAAGACAATCAGACGAACTAGATTGGTCGTTAGTATATCCTGAATTAGCAGGAGGATCAGCAAAAGCAAAAGCTAAAAAAGAAGAAGCTGCTGACGCAGAAGGATTATTATCTAAAAAATTAGACAACTTATTAAAAGACGCTAGAATCGATAGCGAATTAATGTCTAGCTTAGGAAACAGTATCCGTAACTTTGAAGGAGCGGCAAAAAGTATTTCTCCAACAGTTGACGCTATTGCATCTACTAAAAAGTACAGCGAAGAAATGTCTTTAGCAGCAGCACAAATGGAGTCATTAAACAGCTTGTACAAAGTACAAATGGAAAGTGCAAACCGTCAGGCAGCAATCAACGAAGAAGCAGTAGAAAACGCAGCGAAGTTAAAAGAACAAATGCAGTCATTAGCATCTAACTTATCATCATTAAACGGTGTATATGGTGGAATGTTATCTGCAATGAACAAAAACTAATTAGTTACTTATATAATTTCATTCAACAAAAATTAACAAAAAAACTAATTAGAAATGGCAGGAGGAAAAGTATCTGCAAGGCAGAAAATGATTAACCTGATGTACTTGGTATTCATCGCAATGATTGCAATGACGATGACCAAAGAAGTACTATCAGCGTTTGATTCCATGAACTCAAAATTTGTCAGCACCAATGAGTTGACTGACGAATCTAACGACCGTTTATTAAAAGGGTTAGAGCAAAAAGCAAACGAAAAACCAGCGGAATTTAGCATTCCAGCGCAAAAAGCTGAGCGAATTAGAGCTATCTCAGACGATTTCAATACATATCTTGAAGGCATCAAAAAAGATATCTTAGAAGGTGGACAGTATGAAAAAACAGAAGATGGTTCATTACCAGCTGAAAAAATGGATAAAGGTGACTACTTAGATGAAAAGTGGTTTACTGGAGACCGTTTAACAAAAGAAGGAGAAGCAGTAATGGCACGTATCCGTAAGTACAAAGATGATATCAGAAGTGTACTTGGTGATGACCAAACGTATACAACAGCAATTGCTAACTTTGAAAAAAGATTTGACCTAAGTGATATAAAACCTGAAGAAGGTGCTAAATTGTCGTATTTAGATTATAACTACAAAGGTTTTCCAGCGGTAGCTTCGTATGCGAAAATCACGGCAATGCAAAACGACGTAAAATCTACAGAAGCAAACTTATATAACTTATTCTTAGGAAACTCTTTAGAAGAGGCAATTACTTTGAAAAACTATCAAGCAATTGTACTTCCTGAAAAGAACGCATTTTTCGCAGGAGAAGAATTTAGAGGAACAGTAGTATTAGGAAAATATGCAAATGTATCTCCAATCAAACTTTCTGTAAATGGAGACGAAGTATCCTTAAAAGAAGAAGGTGCATTAGACTCTGTAGGAAATGCTTTGGTACGATTCAAAACAGGAAACGTAGGAGAGCACGAAGTAAAAGGTACATTTACCTTTGTTGAAAAAGGTGAAGAATTACCAATTGAATTCAAAGCTAACTATGTAGTAGTGCCACGTCCAAACTCTGCAACAATTTCTGCAGATAAAATGAACGTAGTATATCGTGGAGTAGACAACCCAATGACAATTTCATTTGCGGGAGTTCCTGACAATAAAGTTACAGCTTCAGCACCTGGATTACAGAAAAAAGGAAATGGTTCATACAACATGAAGCCTACAGCAGGTGGTAGAGAAGTAACTATTAATGTTACAGCACGCTTAGACGATGGTTCAACTTCAAGCGATAAGAAAACATTCAGAATTAAGGAAATTCCAGCGCCTACGGGACAGTTTAGAGGACTTTCTGGAGCACAAAAAATGTCTAAATCTGGTGTAGCAAAAGGAACAGTGAAGGCTGTATTTGAAGATTTCGATTTTGACTTACCATTAACAGTTACACAGTTTGACTTTAAAGTGCCTGGGCAGCCAACAATTACGGTTCGAGGAAGTAGGTTAGACGCAAGAGCTAAAAATGCCTTAAACAGAGCAAAAAGAGGACAAACGGTACAAATTCTTAATATCAAAGCGAAAAGTGCTGGACCACTTATTAAGAAAGTATCACCAGTAATTATTGAAATTACAAACTAAAATTATTAAACTATTTGTTATGAATTGGAGAAGTTTATTTACGATTGCATGTACATTCCTAGTTTCGGGATCAATGTTTGCTCAAGCAAATTTATTGAATGCCAAAGATCCTAGTGAAATAGGTGTAAAAACGGAAGCGCAGAAAAAAGCTGACAATGATGGTCCGTTGCCATATGGATATGTAGATGACAGAGATATTCTTTGGTCAGCAACGACTTGGGAAATTATTGATCTTGATGAAAGAGTAAACTTCCCATTGTACTACCCAATCGATACGATTGGTATGCGTGCAGACAGACGTTCTTTATACGATGTGTTAATGAAGAACATCAAGTCTAATAAAATTGAAACAATCTATGCTGACGGAAACTTTACGGAAGTACGTACGTTAAAGGATATTCAATCAAGTTTAAAGAAAGTGGATACCCTGCCACCAGGAATCGACCAATTAAACAGAGGTGAAAAATTATCTGACGAATTTATCGAAGTAAGAGAGCTAACAGCAGCAGATATTGAAGCATTTCACATCAAAGGTGTTTGGTATTTTGACAAGCGCCAAGGTGAGTTAAAATATCGCTTGTTAGGAATTGCTCCTGTATCACCTGAAGCACAGTTTGTAGATTTAGACGGACAGCAAGATTTAATCGAATTATTCTGGGTTTTCTATCCAGATGCACGTGAAATTTTGCACGAAGCCAAAGCGTTTAATGACCGAAATGCGGCTGTTCCATTATCATTTGATCACTTGTTGAATTCCAGAAGATTTGATGGAATCATCTATAAAGAAGAAAATGTACAAGGCGACAGACGTGTTAGAGAATACGTAAAAGATAATTCGCTCATGCAGTTGTTAGAATCACAACGAATCAAAGAAAAGATTCGCGGAAGAGAACAAGACATGTGGAATTACTAAAATTCATAACATAACAATACTAAAAACGCTCACTAATTAGTGAGCGTTTTTTATTTTTGCTCTATGGTAGATTATATAATCGTCGGATTGGGATTAGCAGGAATTGCTTTCTGTGAAGAACTAGAAGCCGCAGGCAAGAATTTTATTGTGTTTGAAGACAACTCTCAGCAATCATCCACAGTGGCTGGCGGATTGTATAATCCTGTAATTCTAAAACGATTTACGCCTGTTTGGAATGCTGATGAACAATTGGAAGTCGCGTTGCCTTTTTATAAAGCTTTGGAGGAAAAACTCAATACGCAATTTGATGAAAAACTTCCCGTACTACGACGCTTTGCAGGTATAGAAGAACAAAACAAGTGGTTTGAAGCAGCCGACAAACCCAAACTAACGCGTTATTTGGATACGAAACTAATCCACAATGACAACAAATCGATTAAGGCATCTTTCTCATTAGGAAAAGTAAACGAAACAGGCAGAATCTTTACGGGAAAACTTCTCAAAGCCTATCGCGATTATTTAAATGCTAAAAATTGTTTGCGAAGTGAGCGTTTTCAATACGAAAAAATAGTCTTTACCAAAAGTGTTGTGCAATACGGAGACTTTCAAGCAAAGCATATTATTTTCTGTGAAGGCTTTGGTATCAAAAGAAATCCGTACTTTTCATACTTACCTTTAAACGGAACTAAAGGCGAATTACTTACCATCAAAGCGCCCGATTTAAACGTAACGGAAGTTGTAAAATCGTCTGTCTTTATCATTCCGATGGGAAACGACATTTATCGAATTGGAGCTACATACAATTGGAAAGACAAAACCAATCTTCCCACAGAAAGTGCCAAAAAAGAATTAGAAGAAAAACTCGCAACGCTCATTAACTGCGATTATGAAATCATAGACCAAGTAGCAGGGATACGACCAACCGTTGTTGATAGAAGACCGTTAGTAGGAATACATCCAAAATATCCAGAATTAGCCGTTTTAAACGGTTTAGGAACACACGGCGTTATGATTGCACCAACCGTAGCCAAACAACTCTACAATCACATTGAAAATAACGCTGCATTACCAGAAGAAGTAAATATTACACGTTTCAAAAAACATTTTGAAAAATCCCCAATAAAATTTGTAAGGATACAATAGCAATAAAGCATATTAGCTTTTTTCTCAAAGGAAAAGTGAAAAATAGCGCTAAAAAAAACTAACTCCGTTTCGGGTCTTTTTCCTTATCGTAAGAAATAAATAAATTAATCCAAATATTTCGCGACAATCGCATGATAATTGGCATAAAACCTATCAAAGTTCCCATAATGATAAAAAAAGTAGCCAATAAGTCCGAAATTCCAATAAAATAACGCGCAATAATAAAAGCAGCTACCGCAAAAGCAATTCCTACGCCATAACTTACGTACATAGCACCATAAAAAAAGGAAGGTTCAATCTTATAACGCGTGCCACAATGTGAGCAAGTTTCATGCATTTTCAAAGTAGCATTCAATTTATACGGGTTTTTTACCTTATACATGCTTTCGTTTTGGCATTTTGGGCAACTTCCCGTTAAAATACTATTTAATTTCGTTCCTTTTTTTAACATTTGTAAAATATATTTTCAGACTGTCTTATGTAACTGCAAAAATAAGACATACATTTTACAAAAACGGTAACTTTTGTCACACACATGATAAATATTCACAACATTGCTGTCGCTTTTGGCGGAACCTATCTTTTTAAAGAAATTTCGTTTCGACTCAACGCGGGCGACAGTGTCGGATTGATAGGAAAAAATGGCGCAGGGAAATCTACCTTATTAAAAATTCTTGCCAAAGAAAACGAGCCTGACGAAGGTGAAATTGCTACGGATAAAGATATCGCTATTGGTTTTTTAAAGCAAGATATTGAATTTACGCAAGGACGAACCGTTTTGGAAGAAAGTTACGAAGCTTTTGAAGAAATTCGCGAACTCGAATTGCAAATAGACCGTATCAATCATGAACTGGCAGAACGAACCGATTACGACAGTGAATCGTACAACCAACTCATTGTAAATTTAAGCGAATGCACAACTCGTTACGAAATTTTAGGAGGTTACAATTACAAAGGTGATACCGAACGCGTACTGCAAGGATTGGGTTTTAAGCGTGAAGATTTTGACAAAAAAACCGATACCTTTTCAGGCGGATGGCGCATGCGAATTGAATTGGCAAAACTGCTACTGCAACAAAACGATATTTTACTGCTTGATGAGCCTACAAACCACTTAGATATTGAATCCATCATTTGGTTGGAGCAATTTCTTAAAAACTTTCCTGGCGTTGTCATCATTGTGTCGCACGATAAAATGTTTTTGGACAATGTCACCAACAGAACTATTGAAATTTCTTTGGGAAGAATCTACGATTACAACAAACCGTATTCTAAATATTTGGTGTTGCGAGAAGAAATTCGCGAGCAGCAATTGGCTACGCAGAAAAATCAGGAAAAACACATACAGCACACAGAAAAGCTCATTGAAAAATTCCGCGCCAAAGCTTCCAAAGCTTCCATGGCGCAATCGCTCATCAAAAAGCTCGAACGCATTGACCGTATTGAAGTTGATGAAGATGACAATGCTGTCATGTCTATTCAATTTCCTATTTCGGTTCAACCTGGAAAAGTAGTGATAGAAGGTGAAAATATTTCTAAAAACTACGGTGAAAAAAAGGTGCTTTCCCACGTAGATTTATTTGTGGAGCGCAGTAGCAAAATTGCGTTTGTTGGACAAAACGGTCAAGGAAAATCTACGTTGGCTAAAATCATCGTTAATGAAATTCCGCACGACGGACGATTGGAATTAGGGCATAATGTGCAAATTGGGTATTTCGCGCAAAATCAGGCAGAATATTTAGATGGAAACCTTACGGTAGAAGAAACTATGATTGAAGCAGCTGACGAAAAAACACGACCTAAAGTGCGCGATATGTTGGGTGCTTTTCTCTTTAGAGGTGAAGAAGTCGATAAAAAAGTAAAAGTACTTTCCGGAGGCGAACGAAATCGATTGGCGTTGTGTAAAATGCTCTTACAGCCATTCAATGTTTTGGTAATGGACGAACCGACAAATCACTTAGACATCAAATCGAAAAATGTACTCAAAACCGCATTGCAAAACTTTGAAGGAACGCTCATTCTAGTCTCTCACGATCGTGACTTTTTACAAGGATTGACCAATAAAGTTTACGAATTTAAAGACCGAAAGCTCAAAGAATATTTGGGTGATATTAATTACTATTTGGAAGCGCGAAACGTATCTGATTTACGCGAAGTAGAGAAGCGAACGATTGCAGAAGAAGAAACGGAAGCGAAAGAAGCACCAAAACAGTCGTACGAATCGCAAAAAAAATTAAAATCGCTCAACAACAAACTCAACAAAGTCGAGCGTGCCATTTCTGACTTAGAAAAGGAAATCAAAGACATTGACATGGAATTGGCGGTAAACTACGAGGAAACCATTGCGCAACCTGATTTTTTTGATATGTATCAAGGAAAAAAGAAGGAATTGGAGTCGCTCATGGAAGATTGGGAAGTCATTCAAGAGGAAATGGAAGCTTTGGAAGCTGAATTATAAAAGTCGTATTTTTACAGCATGAACGAACATTTTTTTCAATGTCCTTACTGTTGGGAGGAAATTTCCATGTTGATTGACACGTCGGTACGCGAGCAAAAATATATTGAAGACTGTGAAGTTTGCTGCAATCCGATAGAAATTTATGCACAAACTGAAGATGGTGAAATCATCGTTTTTGACGCACAAAACATAGAACAATAAAAAAGTTTAAAATTTTATTGCCAGAATAAAAAATGATTGTATATTTGCAGTCCAATATCGCGGGATAGAGCAGTAGGTAGCTCGTCGGGCTCATAACCCGAAGGTCACTGGTTCGAGTCCAGTTCCCGCTACTAGGAAAATCAAGCCTTCACAGAAATGTGAGGGCTTTTTTTAATGTCTTTCCTAAAACATACCTAAAACATTTTGTTTATTTTATGTGATTAGAAATCGTCTCGAAGATTGAGATGAAACATTTTTCCACTGACGACCAATGAATATAGAATACTACTATTGTCAATGTAGAGAGTATTAGGGTGGTTATAATCTTTAATAAAAATAATTTTTTGTACTGATTAGATAATAGTTTGCCTTTTATATCATTTTTAAGTTCAATTTTTATTTCATTTAATTCGCTTACGTTTTCTATTTTCTTTAGAAATCGATTTATTTCAATGTCAATTGAATCAAGAGATTCTTTAATGTTCTTAAAGAATATCTTCCATAAAAGAATAAAGAATAAATAACCTAAGACGAGTAAAGTAAAATTTTTTGTTATTGA
The DNA here is from genome assembly GCA_006383075.2 of Kordia sp. TARA_039_SRF. GTDB lineage: Bacteria > Bacteroidota > Bacteroidia > Flavobacteriales > Flavobacteriaceae > Kordia. The sequence continues at coordinate 399,800 of SMNH02000003.1, read as the reverse complement.
TGGTGTTTCGAAATCAAGCCTACTGGCTAGAAATAAAAAAGATATTGGTATTGCAAATAAATAGCTAGAAACTTTTCTTATAGCATCGTGAATCTTATCTGAAATTTCTTGAAAAAAAACTATCGATGACGTTTTGATTTTTTCAAATGAAAAGCCTTCTAAATAAGCATCTAAACTGTGAAAGAAATTATTTTGAATCTGTTTGAATTCTTTGAGAATCAAGGAAAAACTTTTTCTTTTACGCGAATAAAAGTCTATTAAGTCATTTACAAATAGCTTTTTTCTATCCTCACTATGCAGTTCGTTTGAGAATTGTTTTAAGAAATTTTCTATATCTTCAATTTTAGATTTTTTTAAATCTTTAACAGTATAAGATATTGGAAGAATAAGACTTTCGCCTATTTTGTGGAAATATAATTCTAAGCCATCAGTATTTTCATTTTTATTATCCGCTAATTGTTTTAAAAAAGATATTAACATTAATACATTTCTGTAAGAAGTCATCAATTTATTATCATCATCATACTTAGTTATATTTCCTTGATGAATATAAAATTCATCGAGTTCAAATGTGTAAGGGTGTTTTTCAATAACTTCTGAAAAAGATTCAAAATAATTGGGGAAATCCCCTAATGTTAATTCTACCGAAATATCCTTATTCTCAAGTTGATCTAATTGTTCACAACCGTAAATTTGTCCATTTGAATCTTTTATTTCATAAATAGCTTCTTCTAAATTTTTTAGAAGAGAAATTTGCAAATTAGATAAATTTACGACACTACCAACTAGATGGAAATCTTTTACCTTTCCATTTTTTAAGCTCTGTCTTATTTCTATAAAATCTTTTAATTCCATGATTAAAAGATTTTCAAAATATCAGAGGGAATATCTTTGATTACAATAGTGTTTTTGACTTTTCTGATTTTTGTTCCTACTAATTTTCTATCAAATTCTAGAGTATATCCTTTTTCTTTGATAATTTCTTTTGTTAAAAACTTAAGATGACTTTTTTGAGTAACACGAAAAGTTCCACTCACTTCTAAATCTTCATTATCATTTAAGTAATTTATAAAGTCATTTGGCTGCATGTCATTTATAAGTACTGAAATGGCATTAATTTCTAAATCTTCATCTCTATCATATTTTTTAAGTGAGTATTCGTTGATTTTATTATAAACATCTCTGGCTTGCTCTCTACTATATTTTCGTTCATTCATATAATTTGCCATGGCAGACTTTAATTTTTTAGTATTTTCTTTAGAAGATGTTAAATCTGTACTACCAATAAATTTTTGGAAATAAATAGAAATTCCGCGAGTCCCTTTAATGAATGATAAATACTGTGCTTCATCATTTTGCCATTTGGTAATATTTAGGCGGTTTGCTCTAGCTAATCTGTCTATATCTAAACTCTTTAATTTCTTTAAGGTTAAATTGGTATCATTTACCGAAAAACTTGTTGAATTGTCTAGCATTATCGTGATTAAGAATTTAGTTTTCTTTTCTGTATAATCTATAAAAACGACATACCCCCCAGTTGTAGTAGATTTGTCGATCTCCTTTTTAAGGATATCCATTGCAGTTACAGAAAACTCATAAAACATCTTATCTCCTAGATATTTTTTAACAAAACTTTGAAAAGGATAAATAACTTCATCTTTCTCAAAAACTCCGTACGTAGGGTTTTTAGCTGCATAACTTTTTATGATTTTTTCAACGAATTCGTTTGTGTCCTCGTTAATTGGTAAAAGAGTATCAGAAGTTTTTAATAAAGGTTTTCCGAGTTGCTCTTTAATGATTTGATGAATAACAATGTGGTTTAATTTCATAAATGAGAGTTAGTTGTGATTAGTTAGACTAATTGTAAATTTATAAAAAAATACTTATAATTAATTAGGCTTATTCTGTAGTGTAAGTAAAAAATCAGATATAATGATTAATCTAATCTTAGAAGTATATTTTTTCATTTTGAATAGATATTTAGGACTTTCAATAAATTTTTAAAGATAATATTTGAATATCTCTAACTATTACGGTTTTCCTCATTTGAGCTAAAGTTTCAGTGGAAATAAAAAAACAGGTAATGAAAAACCTGCTTTATTTTCTATCTGAGAAGTTTTCAAATCAAACTTTCATCAGCAAAACTCATGTAGCTATCTTCAGTGATAATGAGATGGTCGAGGAGTTTGATATCTAGTAAATCACAAGCGTTGCTAACTTTTTTGGTGATGGCTTTGTCGGCTGCGGATGGTTTTAGAGTGCCTGATGGATGGTTGTGCACTAGAATCATTGCGACAGAATTTGAAAGCAATGCGGCTTGTAACACTACGCGGATATCAACTAGCGTGCCAGTGATGCCGCCGATGCTGATTAGATAGTAACCAGTGATCTTATTTGAGTTGTTGAGATAGAGTGCGTACATGTGCTCTCTGTGATTTATTTGATCGAGCGGGAAAAATTTACGAACGCATTCATAAACATGTCGTGAGCTGCTGATTTTTTCGAGTTCAATATTTTTTTGTTTAGTGTAGTGAAGCTGAATTTCTCCGATTAAGTTTTTTGAATTTGTGATGATCATGTGTACCAAATTTTAGTGAAACAATTATTTGGCTAATGGAAGCAATCTTGAATAGCGTACATAACACAAGGAAAAGTTTCATCAAGAAACCCTTGTGGTTTTACGTCAAGATTAGCTTTGTCAAAGAATTGTTAAGCGAATTTGGTATAGCAATAAAATTTACTGAAACTACGGGAGCTATTACTCAAAAACGGTGCGAGAATGGCAATAATTTACTTTTTTTGTCACGTAAATAATGGGAGGCAAATGAGCTATGAGAGTGATGCATTATTTTGCTTTGTGTTAAGAAAAATAAAAAATTAACATAAAATATAGCTAAAAAATTACGCTTATCAATTAATCATGACGCTTATACAATATCTTACAGAAATATTAGTTTTTATTTCTATATTCGGTAAGAATAAAATCCCACCCCTACAAGCCTAATAAAATTATAACCACAATTTAAATCTGAAAAAGTTCGGCTTTTTCGGAAACAGGATAGGTATGTCCAAAAATTAAGAACATTTAATTTAAAATTATTTTATTTATGAGTAAACCGATTAAAAACAGTCTATTTAGATTTGTTACCCTGCGTAATCCGCAACTGATTGCAGAACAAGAAAAAGATCCCGGATTTGTATTTTTCCCAGAAAAGGCAGAAAGTGTATTTTATAAAGCTGTAGAAGGATTAAAAGACCAAGAAAAAGCGGCTGCACTTGCTAGTGTTAGTGAAAATTTCTCAGCATTAAAGACAAGAACAGAAGCAAGAAAAATCAATGAAAATTTATATAGATTTGCTTCTTGGCTGATGCGTCACAAAAATGAACTTTCTTATGTAAGTATTTTAGAGAATACTTCAGAAGTCGCACTATTAACAAGTGAAGAAGAATTATCGATCTGGGAAAACCTTATCTACCAAACGGTCAATAAAACATCTTTGTATGTGCGTGAAGCTTGTATTCAATTATTGATTGCCAATAAATTTTTGAAAGCATTTAGTGCTTTTTCTGAAACTGTAGAAGCTGGACATGTTTTTACAGAAGAACAGCAAAAAGAATTTACACGCCGCGCCCATGCAAGTGTTGTGATTTCCAAGGTCTTGTTTGCTAACACCGAGTCTAATGAAATAACCAAACGAGCATCTTCATTAGATGGGTTTGAACGTGACTTGGAAAACTTGGCCGCTGAACGTGCGATAGCACAATATAAAACACTACAAAAAGAGCTTGAAACGGTCGAAGAAGTTTTCAAGAAGGAAGCAGGAAAAGCTCATGAAGCAGCGGTAAAAAAGCATAGAGATGCGGTGCAACAAACCATTGATGAAGCAGAACCAGTATTAGTCGAAGTTCGAGATGAAAATGGCAACATCCGTCAAGAACGTACCTATCCAGACTTAAAACTCCCTGAATTTACACCTGTAGTAGAAACAGTTTTAGATGAGAAATATTTTCAAGGAAAAATCTCTGAAGCATCATTAAGTATTTTAAAAGAGCAAAAATTAGATACTGCAACTGAATTCAAGTCTATTTATCAAGCCATAGCTCAAAAAACAAAGACAGCGCATCAAACCATTTTTAAAAATAAGCAGGCTGAAAAAGGAAAAACAGTTCGCATTGGTGGTGCAAAGATGAATCTAGCCAAAGGAACAGTAAATCCATACTGCTATAAGGCTATTCACGAGAAATCTCCAAGCGGAGAATTTGGTATGATGATGAAGCTCGCAACAGATTATCCAAGTGCTTCTATCACAAGTGCTACTTTCAAGATTAGATATGTACAATCAGGTATTGAAAAAGCAGGACTTTCAGTTCAAAACATGGCAAGTACTGCCACGACATTGACCGCATTTTTTCACTTTGATCCATTTTTGATGGGTGATGGCACTGAAATAGAATTTAGTGGCGAGTTTACATTAAACAATGGACAGACATACACTTTTTCGTCAGTAGCGACAGCAGCACTGAATCGAGCTTTATTATTTCATGGATGTGCCAAATTAAAAGATCAGGGCGGCACAGAACCGTCAACGGTTAATGCGAATCGAGTTTATGGCGTTACCAAACTGGGAATTGCTGATTTTAGACGTGTAGAACAAGAAGTGTGTTGTTATGTGCCGGGAGAAGTTTCTCATATTGAAAATATCTTGGCAAGAGAATACAAAGAGCGTGAAACCAGAAGTTTAAACAGCATTGAAAGTACCACAGAAGAAACAAGAGAACGCGAGGTTGAAAATCTTAATGATACAACCACAACCGAGCGTAACGAAATGCAAAGTGAGGTTGCTTCTGTCTTAAATGAAGATCAAGTAAACAATTATGGTGTTGATGGTCGTGTTAATGGAAGCTTCCCTAGTGGAACATACAGTGTAGGAAGCTTTGCAAATATCTCTTCTTCTAGTGCTACCTCAGATTCTAATTCACAGGCACAAACCTATGCGAAAGAAGTCACTGAGCGTGCCATGGAGCGTATTGTTCAAAAAATTAGCACAAAAAGAACCACACGTATTTTAAGAGAATTTGAAGAAAAAAATACGCATGGTTTTGATAACACAAAAGGAGCAGAGCACATCACGGGTGTATATCGTTGGGTTGATAAAATCTACAAGAACAGTTTGATTAACTATGGTAAGCGTTTGATGTATGAATTTGCGATTCCTGAACCTTCTAGATTTTTTAAAGAAGCCATTAAAAAGCAGGTAGAAGATCAGGAAGTTGATACAAACATGATTTTACCGGATGCGCCAGATCACCCAAGTGTACATAACATTCACAGCGCTGAAGATTTGAGTGTAGATAATTATCAGTCCATCGCAGGATTATATGGTGCTGAAGTTGATGGTGTTCAGTTGACGAAAGTAGTCTCTGACTCATTTAGCGTGATAGGAAACACCTATATAGCAGAGCATAACTATCCGGGTGCTAGTAATTTCACTATGGAAATTCCTCAAGGATATATGGCAACAGGGACAAAATTTAATGCAGGGTTTGTATTTGTGCCTAAATCACTAGAATACACCTTTGCAACAGTAGCTGTTGAAAACCATAAAATTGGCGCAGGTGGTAAGAGTTGGAATACTGTCACGCCTTTACTACCACTTGACAATATTGAAAATGAATTGGCGATTTCATTTCTCGGAGCTGATGTTGGAGGTATTCGTGCTAATGTTACGGCGTATTGTTCCATCACTCCAGAGGCGTTTTCACAATGGCAAAACGAAACCTATGCTTCTATTTATGCTGCGTATGAAGAACAATTAAGAAGATATAATGAAGCGCAACAAGCAAATGAGCTAACGTCTTCAAATAATACGACAGAAATTCGTTTCAATCCTTTATTTAATAGAAGTTTAGAAAAAAGAGAAATCAAACGTATTGCAATTGAGTTATTAGCTGAACAAAAAGGACATACAGTTTCGGTTGATAATTACGGTTCAAAAAATGAAGAAACCAGTATTGCAAAAGTCAATAAAGGAACAACCTTAGAATTACATGCTTCTGTTGTAAAATTCTTCGAGCAGGCTTTTGATTGGGAGATCATGGCGTATGTATTTTACCCTTACTTCTACGCAGATGAGAAAGATTGGAAAGCATTATTTCAAGCTACGGATGCTGCCGATCCACTCTTCCAAGCGTTCCTGCAGTCAGGTATGGCAAGAGCTGTGGTGCCTGTAAAGCCAGGATTCGAAGAAGCGGTGAATTGGTATATGGAGACAGGTGAATTGTGGGAAGGTCAAGGCTTGGTTGTCGATATGGACGATGATTTATACATCTCGGTATCAGAAGAAATGCAAACTATTGAAGGTGAAGTTGAAGGTACATGGGAAACACGTCTGCCAACATCACTAACAATCGTACAGGCTGAATCAGCCACTTTAAAAGAAGGGGGCTTGCCATGTTTTTGTAAAGAGCATGCTACTGACAGTACATTACAACCGAGTACTTCTATCATGGAAGGAAACCAAAATGAAACTCCAACAAGCTAGTTGAGTTTTAAAGGAAATTTATAATCCTAAATGGATTAAAGAGAAAACTATGTAGCGGCAATACTAACAGTTTGTCGCTACATATATACCGCACATAATTATGCCATAAGGCTCAAAAAATAAAAATATGAGTAGATTTAAACTCAGTGATAAGCTCGGATTTATCTCCCCATTTGAAGATGAAAATTTATTAGATGATACACTTATTGCTAATGAAAAATGGCAACGACTGATTCATAATTGTAGACCACATGAAGTTTTTAATCTGAACTGGAATTCGTATGATCCTATCAAATTTGCAGATACATTCTTACCCAATGTGGAAGGATACCAAGGAAAAGCTGTTCGTTTCTATGATGGGGCAGCATTATTTAATGGATTACGTCCTTCATCAAGAGCGTTATTTCCTATTACGGACAGTAATAAATTAATAACAGCAATAACATTTTCAATGCCGAGAGGTGTAGAAGCTAGTCAAAAGAAAAACAGAGTGCAGCCTCGAAATCACGAGGTGGTAACATTTATTGAAATTGATCAAAATGACAAAGCTGTTGTGTCATTCAAGTTTGGACAGAATTTTAAAAACTATTTATCGTCTAATAAAATAACGCCTAGTTCTGTTGAGCAGAAAAGTATTATTTCTGACGTTGAAGCCCTTAAAAAACACTTTGATAATACCTTATCTCATCAAAGCATGATGAATTTTGTATTGCAAAATGTTGGAGCAGATCCTGAAAAAGCCTATGCAAACACAAAAAAGGGGAAACTAGAGTCTTTTCTTAAAAAGAATAATATTCAGAGTTTTATTTACAAAAATGTTTGTAAAAATGGAGAGCCAATAGTTGTTCACGGAACCATTGTAAAAGGAAATTTGCAATTAAAATACATTGATGTATCTGAGGTGAAAAATATCACCAAATTAGATTTAAAAGATAAAAAAGAAGCAATTCTTTTTAAATACAATAAAGAAGGGGAGCAAGAGAAGCAATGGACAGTCAGTCAATTAGTAATTCCAATATCTTTTAATGATGGAGCCTGTCCTGATATCACAAAACCAATCGAGCAAGCTGAAGTTGATCATGTGTCAGATTTAGTTAGTGAGCACGTGAAGCATACAAATCGCGAAGGTGCTGAAAAACAGTATTTTGAATTAAACAATATCATTCAAAAGCAGCTTGATAATCCTTTTTATGAAGAAGTAAACCTTTGTGTGAACCTTACAATTGAAGAAGGGTATCCTAAAAAATCTCCAAATGATGAAAATGTTAAACCGCTAGATGGAAATCAATCAGTCAATTTAGTGGGCGTTTTCAGTCAAGGTGAGAATCAACAATATGAAATCACAAACACATACACAAGTTCATTTAAGAAAAATGATAAGCCATGTGGTATTTCCCTCAATATTAAAATTGACGCAAGCGGAAAAGTCTCTGTTAAGCACAAAGCAAGTCCTAATTATCTAAAAGAATACGAAAGTAAATGGGATAAGGAAATTAAAGCTAGAGGCTTAGAAGATGAAATTGACATTAAGGCACTTCGTGAGCAGGTTCGCAAAGATTTTGAAGATGCCGAAGTTGAACATGGCTTTTTTGCTCGTTTTATTCAAGATGCCAGAGCATTCTTTAATGAAAATATCGGAGGATATATTGAGGCTATTCAAGCTACTCAAAAGGTTGTTATTCATGTTTGGGATGAAGGAAAGATCAATGAGGGAATGTGGCATTCTACAGGAGAAGATAAAGAGGAATATGAGCAGTTTCCATCATACATGCACTTAAATCCAACTATTGGAGGTGTTGCCGACGGAGTCGTAGAGGAAATTACAGGCATTCCGATGGCTATTAAAGGTATTTATGAGTTGGTAACTGACGAAAAACAGCGTGAAGCTCTTGTTAAAATATTTACGAAGGAAGGCTTTAATCAAATGATTCAAAGTCTTACTTCAGAAGTGGAAAAAATCAAAAACGATCCTCAAAGATTAAAACATTTCTCAGGAAAGACCACTGTATCTGCTGCCACAATGCTAATCCCGGGAATGCAATTTAGCAAGGTAGGAAAGCTAGATAATGTTCTTGAGACCGCTACTGATGGCTTAAAGCAAATTGATAATCCAAAACTTTTGAACTCAGTTGATGAAATAAAGGCGAATAATAAATACCTGCCTGAGAATAAAAAAGACGTAGCTGACTTTAAGAAGAATAGGACGGAAACTGAAGATTTCCTTCAAAATACAGATAAGGAGATACTAAATGACCTTGGAGAGGACTTATCAAAGGTTCTTAAAAAAGGAGAAGATGCAGAAGTTTTAAAGAAGGCACGGAAATTGCCGGGAACTTCTACAGGTTTAGGAAAAGAGATTAAAGGTAAATGGTTAAAAGGTACAAATGGTAATGCAGGTTTATTTCCAAAATCAGTGGCTGATAAGCTACGAGGAAAAGAGTTCAAAAATTTTGATGACTTTAGAAAACAATTTTGGAAAACTGTTGCAGAGGATCCAAAACTCAGTAAAGAATTTGGTGCAGGTAGTATAACTAGAATGAAGAAAGGTAATGCTCCGTTTGTACATAATACTCAAAATTTAGGAGGTCAAAAGAATTATGTTCTTCACCATAAAACTCCAATTAATCGGGGTGGGGGTGTTTATGACATGGATAATTTGTATATTGTGACACCAAGATTTCACAAAGAAATATTAGCACCAGAGTATCATTATGGATACGGATATTAAAAAATTAAAGGAAGTAAAATATGAATAGAGAAGAACTTATAGAACTTGGAAAGAAGATAATAGCTTGTGAGGGAACTGAGGAAGAAATTGATTTACTTTATGAAGAGTTTAATAAAAATGTTCCACATCCCGATGGCGCCAATTTGTTTTTTTATCCTGAAAACTACAATGCAAGGAAGGATAATATTTCAGATTACAATCCATCCGTTGAAGAAGTAGTTGATAAGGCTCTAGCCTACAAGGCAATTCGTTTGTAATATTATTAAAATGATCATAACAGAAGCCACTCAATCGAGTGGCTTTCTTAATAAAAGCGTTTTTAAACTTTAGAACTCAAACTCCATGAGCTGCTTTTCCAGTTCTTCTTTTTTGTTTTCAAGGGTGGTCTGTAATTGTGTTGCGACAAGCGTAATCAAATTACTATTGGTTGTTTTAAACTCCATGCCCGATGCGTCTTTGAGGTAAAAAGAACAGCTATCACTGCTGTTGTAATTAAAGCGTGAAAGGCTCGAAAGCGTTTCCACCAAACGTTCTCTTTTGGCACTGATGCCTTTCAGCTTTTCCAATCGCTGAATGCGTTCCAAAAGATTGACAGGCTGTTTTGCAGAATCGGGATTTTGCTTTTGTGGTGTTTCCTTTGCTGGTTTTACAGCGTCCTGTGCCAGTTTTTTTGTAACGGCTGTTTTGGCTGTTGTCGTTTCTTTTTTCGCGCTTCCATTTTGTTTAACTGTTGTTGCTGTTGCCATGATTTTAAAGTTTTAAATTATACATTGTTTTCATGCTTTGGCGGATATTGTGGCAAGTGCCAAAGCAGTGCATAAATGGCCACAGCGGATGAAAAGGCAAGGCATTTATCGGTTATTTTTTGTGCGCAAAAAATGTTCGTAAATCCCGATAGGGTTGCCTTGCAAGCGGGCAAAGGCGAACGGCTAAATTTGCAACTGATTTGGAATTTGTGCACAATAGACATGGCGTAACAATAGTTAATTAAGACTTTAAGAAAATTATCGCCAGTCAAAACTTAAATGTAAGAGCGAAAATAAATTAATAGCCAGTCAGTAAAAAGAGCCTAATCCTAAAACTAGCCTTGAAAATAATATCAGTCAGCGCTCCCGACTGAATTTGAGAGGCTGTTTTTATAAAAAGTTATTGCATCTATATGGCAAAAATCAATCGAATTAGTTCGCAGTCTGTTTACTAAAATGCGCCATTGACTATCATTAGTGCATTTCATGAACTGATCGAAGGGTTTTTTCAAGGAATAACAAAGGGTTGCGCCTTTTAAATTTAGGTTCGCAAACATGAAATTTACAAGTCTTCGTTTTTGCTCAACGGTCGAACTTTTAAACAGTTCATGAGCCTGTGAGCTAAGCTCAACAAGGGATATGAGCGTTTCCTTGAAATTTTCATCTCCGTTTCGGTCATCCTTTAATTGGAGATCAATTTCATCCAATCTTTCATTGAGAGCTGTTTTCTTTCTCGTAAAATCACTTCTGTCGATTATGCGTTCAAGTAACAATTCCATCAGAGAATCAAGCTTTGCTAGAATGGAATCCTGTTCTTTAATCAATTCCTTCCGATGTCTGCGTACAAACTCACGCTCTGTATAGTCGACTTCACGAATATACTTAATAACGTTAGTAAGCTGCGGTTCTGGGATAGTCAGTTTTTTAAAAACTTCTTCAATTTGACTTAGAATTTTTTCTTCTCTAACCCACATTTTCTTTTCAGGATCATCGGGATTCCAGCATCTTAAATATGTCCATTGCGCAACCTTACCACTTTTGTAGGTTTTCTTTTTTGTATCTGCGGTGACAGTCCTTCCTGTGGTAGCACATTGTAATAATCCTCTAAATACAAATTCTTTTGCGGCATATTGAAATGGTTTTTTATTCCAGCCTTGCATCACGGCTTGGCATTTATCAAATATTTCTTTTGATATGATAGGCTCATAGCGGTGTGGATATAAGTGTCCCTTTACACGCATTTTTCCATAGTAAAATGGATTATTTAGGATTTTATAAATATGTGATCTTTGCAGGTGTGATTTCTTACCTCTGATGTTTTTTAAATCCCATTTTTTACAAAGTGCTTCTAATTCAGATAGTGTTTTACCGCCTTCGGCATAGGTTAAGAAAAGCTTCTTGATTAAAGGCGCGCGATCTTGGTCAATCGTAATATCTGTTTTTCCTTGTTCATTGCGAATATTTAAATATCCAACAGGTGCGGCGCCAGACCATTCTCCTATACGTATTTTATGCTCCTGTGAGCGCTTTACGTTATCTCTCATGCTATCTACGAAGGATTGCGCCATCATAACGCTCATTGACCACATCATGCGTTCATGTGAGGTGGATGTTTGATGAATAATTTGATTTTCAGTATTGAAATGAAGTTCCAGTCTTCCTTCTTGTATTAATCCATCAAGCAACGGGTATTCACGGAACGAACGCTGTAATCTATCAACTTTATCGGACACCAAAGCTATAGGTTTTCTTTGCTTTTTAATATAAGCAATCATCTTCATGAATTTTTTACGATCACCTACTGTTGAGCTTTCTGTGATTTCAAATGTGTTGAGAATTTGTAAATTCTTACGAGTACAATAAGTTTCTAGTCGATGCTTTTGTGCGTCGATGGAGTAGCCTTCTTCCTGCTCTTTTGATGATACGCGAGCAAGAATAACAGCACATTTTGCTTCTTTTCTTTTTGGAAAATTAATCACTGTATTCATACTGTTCATTGTACATTTTATCACGCTTGATCTCAAGCAAGGTTTGCATGAAACCAATGAAATTTCGAGCTGCGTCATGAGCTTCATGATGATGAATTTCATGATTGTAAAGCGTATGCATATCCTGCACTATATTTTCATATATAGTGTCAGTTGGCGTTTTTTTGGTATCGAACATTGAGTCTTTCTGTATGTGAATTGCGAAAAATTGGGAAAGCCAAAAAGGGGCATATACGGTTCATGAACCGTCATGATTTCTAAGGGGGTACCCTCTTAGACGTGATGTCTGTCAGTTAAGTTTTTATTTATGGTAAGCGGCTTGTTTTGTGCTAACGGTGCATCTAGGATTGATTTTGGAGTTTTAATTTCCCTTCAAATATTGACAATATATAAAGAATTTGATATCTTTGAATTATAACAAATGGATGCAATCTCATGGCAAAAACTGAAAGTATTAATGTAGCTCTTACCGATGAAATGAAAAAGTTCATTGCCAGTCAGTCTGGTAATGGAACGCTTTACGCTACACCGAGCGAATATGTTCGTGATTTAATCCGTCATGAAAAAGACCGTCTTGAAGCAGCCGCCATTAGGAATGCAGTTATCGAAGGTTATCAAGATGTGATACATGGTCGCACGCATGAGTTTTCAGGGGATTTGATGAGTGATTTAAGAGCACATAAGCGTCGTAATTCATAATGAAAAGGCTTTTATTAACTGAAAGAGCCTTGGATGATATCCAAGATATTTATGAGTATTCTGCAACGCAATGGGGTGATAAAGTTGCTTCAGACTATATTCAAGGCTTTGAAGACTGCTTTTCATTGCTGCAAAGCAATGAAGGTCTATTGAAAATTAATAGAAAAATTTCTTCCCGCTTTATTGCTTATCCAATTCAAAAGCACATTCTAATTTGTGACATTATAGATGATGCTATTTGTATTCTTACTGTTCGGCATGCCTCAATGGATTTAATGGAAAGATTGAGAAAGCTAGAACCAACATTAGATGAAGAAGCTAAAGCATTATTTAAAAGAATTTAGTCACTGCTCTTGTCACCTTTATAAATTATAGGAATTATAAAAACCCAAAAAGCCATCATGAGTGTTGCAATCCACCTTTCTTTCAAGTCGTAAAGTTCAAACAAGCTACCAATGGAGTAGACAAAGATTAGAAAGGATATCAATGATATGATAATTGCCATCCATTGCGTTTTACTTTCTTCCTCTTCTTTAGTGGCTTGATATCTAATCACTACTAACAAGATTGAACAAATAACTGTAAATCCAAGCAATACTTCCTTGTCTCTTTCAGGGATTAGGTTTTGCCCAAGAATATATATAGACACTATTTCTGCGGGGATTAATTTTATTAATCTAGAAAAGTAACCATCAAAAGGTTGATTTTCTTTCTGATTTGAAAAATTAAGGGATTCAGTATTCTTTTTTCGTATTCTCAATATTCCTTTCATAAGACATTGAATTTTTAGTCTCTTTCTGAGATAAATAAGTAATGGTAAGGTAAGAAAAATCAATTTTTTTCAAAAGGATATCTACTTATTTTTGGGTCACTTAGAAAATATTTCATAAGAGTCAATAAAGAGGATCAGGTCGTATTATCCTCTTATGGTGGATTCAGCGGAGGCGAACTATTTGAGCCTTTAACTATCGACCTTTCAAGACTGTCTGATTCAGCATTTGAAGAAATAAAAACACATATCGAAAACCTAACAAAGAAATGGCGTAATAAAGATTTTTCGCAAACAATAGGTGACTTTCATTATAAAGTAGAACTAATTAAGAAAAGCGGGAAGTCAGTAGTGGTATTTGAAGGAGAAAACTTTGAGAAGCACCCTCAATCTGTATATGATTTGGAGGAAATTCTTAACAGGTATGATAGCTATTGAAATCTTATTTAGTCCATTCTTTTGCCGGTAGCCAAGACCATTTTTCACAAAGCTTTCTGTTTTCACGTGTAATTTTAAAAATTCTTTCTATATCCTTATCTGCATTATCAAAATAGGTGTCAGAGAAAAGAATTGGGTTGTACATTCCTAATCTATCAAAGCATATCAATACCTGGTCAATATGAGTTAAATACCGTTCTATAAGGATTTCTTGGTTTAGTGAATGTTTTTCTTTAAGTGTTTGAATTATTCCATCTTTTATATACTGACACCTTGATAAGGGATGTGGGTGAAATGACTTTTCGCATTCAACATCCTTATCTGATCCAACCATATAAACAAACAATGTGAATAAAGCTGCCAAAGACAGAGCTGTTAATTCTTCAAGTAGATAGTTAGTATTGTATATATTTTTAAAAGCCTTTTGATATCGCTTATCTTCTAAGGTTTTAGAGTATAATTGCTCTATATATTGAGGAATTAGGCGAGCAGCTATCATATCTGCGTCAAACTCCATTGATTGACGTAGTTGAATTTTTTTGAGTTTTTTATGCTTTAATAAACCAAATATTTCTAGAACTTGGTCCTCATTAAAATAGGTTTTGCATGACTCCACGTGTCCGGATACTACATGCCCAATCTCGTGGAGCATCATAAAGGTGCCAACAAAGTCTGTTAAAATTGAAGAAACAAAGGTTCTATCTAAATCTGAGGTGACTTTGACGTATTTTTTTTGTGAAATGTTTCTGATATCGGGAATTATAGGCAAGCTGTTAAAAGTTGAAGAAGTAGAGGTTTTACCGCATATTTCTAATCCGATTTCGTCAAAAGTCATCAAACAATCAAATAAGCTTCTCATTAAGAGTAGAACCGGTGAGTGCATGTTTACACAATATAAGTGCTTACTCTTTTTTGATGCGCTTGCTTGAAATTTTGTAGAAAATGCATATTCGATTTGAATGTCTTTGTTTTTTGATTTCTCAAGATAAACATCCGCGAAAACGTTATAAATGTTTCTGCTTCTAACAAGGACATAATCGTAGAGTTTTTTAAGAGTCGGATCTTTTAAAAGATTTGTATCAAAACTTTTGGACATGCAGCGCTTTTTTGATTACATAAATTTAGCGATTCTCTACTAGAATAATCAAAAAAACGTAAGCTGCTCACCGAAAGATGTTTCCTGATCTAGTTCTTGAGATTTTGTTTTAATTTCTTTTGCCTGTGGCGGCTTTGACCAGATATGCGACTGCTCTGCTTCAATCGGTACAATACCTATTCCATTCATATTAACATGCCAACCACCATAAAACTCCATGGACAGGGAGTTCATCCATGCGACTTCACCACGTAGACCATTTAGGAAAAAATTAACTGCTGCCATCTTTGCGCAGGTGTTTGAATTATCAGCGCCGAAAAAATAGTTTCTTGGATTGATCTTTGCTCCGCTCAAAAGCATGCGCCCGCTGCCGCAAGCGGGATCAAGCACACGTTTATTAAATTCATCCTTGCAATCGCTGATTTGCATTTGTGCCATCATGTCGCACAAATGATGCGGGGTAAAATATTGTCCGTTGTGACCTTTGGTGATGTCTTGCATAAAGAATTCGCCCAGAATATCGGAATATGGATTTTGCGTGGCATTGAGCTGTAGGATGCCCATAGCTTTTGCAAATTCATTTAAAGTTTCACGTTCATAAACTTTGATTGTGTTCATGTATAACGCTTCGTTCTGCTCATCTTTTTCCTGCAACCGACTTTGAATATTGGTGCGATGAAAGGCACAGATCGACATGGTAAGTAGGTCATTAAACACTTTTGAAAGTTCAAATGTCCGCCCTATACCATGCATGATTTTAGAAAAGTCATTAAAGCATTGATTCATAGCTGTGCCTTTGCGTGTTCAATTCATTTAAATAATCGACGGATTTCATTGCCTCGGCTGCGGCTTTAAAAATATAGGCTTTGTCATTTTTAAGCGCTTTAAGCCATGATTTGATATAGATGGCATGATGTTCTGGTTGTGTTTGGGTAATGCCGTATTGCGCACATAAAAAGGCTGCACCGAGTTCGGCCACAAGTTCTTCTTGTGCATACGCGCCAATATCCGAAACGCTATGTAGTGTTTCTCTATTTGTGCGATATTCAGGACCGGTCCAGTGAATTAATTCATGAAACTTAGTTGCATAGTAATGTTCGGTGGCATCGGCATGCTTGGTATCAAGAAAACGTGACTGATCGGGCATGTGTATAATGTCACGCTCCGTATCATAATACGCGCGATTTTCGTCAGTGGTGCGAATATCTGCCCCTGTGTATTTACAAAATTCATCTGCTAAGTGAATGCGAACAACCTTGTTAAGCTGCGAGGGGAGTGAACCTTCTGTGTAATTATAATTATCGACTTGGTTGGCATTGAATACCGTATAGGCTTTAAGCATGGGGATTTTACGCTCCTGCTCATTGCCGTTTTCATCTTTTTCAGAAGCAGTAAGTGTTTTGTAGAAAATTATGCGTGATCCTTTTTCACCTTTACGCACATTTGCTCCGGCGGTTTTCCATTGATTAAAAGTAGCCCACTCATTCGATGAAAAACCTTTTGATTGTTGGTTGAACCAAAGCGATAAAATATTGATGCCTTGATATTGATTGCCTGTGGTGGGGTTTTCGGGAATCCCTTGCGTGGCAAGATTGGCAAAAGGCGGCTGGTAATCTTCGATACTCACCGTTTCTAAAAGTTCAATTATTTGATTGGTGACATGCTGACGTATATCTGTTTTTTGTTTGGTCATGCTATACTCCGTTGGCGTTAGAGGGGAGAAAGAAGAGAACAGACAAAGCGCCTGTTCCCTTCGTCGAGATTTAGGCAACGTCCGCCGCGGGCGCATCATCACTCTTTTCTTTTTTGAGTGTGACTTGATACGCAAAGGTGGTGGTTTCTGTTTTGCGGTAGCCCTCGGGGGTGTCAAAGCTTTGGGTGGCGTCTTCGCCTTTGAAATACACCCAATCACCTTTTTTAAGGTTTTTAGCGACCTCGAAAGCCTCCGATAGATTGCTGGAGACAAGCGCATTGAAGTAATTGACGTTTGATTTCACTTCGCCATCACTGCCTAAATATTGTTTATTGGCGGCAATGGAAAATTTCACAAACTTACCATCTGCTATAATTTGAGCATCGCGGGTTAAGCGCCCGGACTTCATAGAGATATTTGTATCTGCAAAAAGCTTTTGCTCTGTTTGGTTTGTTTCTGATATTTTTTCGTTGTTAGGTTTGTTTGACATTTGATTTTCCTTTCATGTCTTTGGTTTAAAAAATCCTTTGGAAAAGGAGTTTGTTAAACGCTGATGCGAAGCATTGTGCGTCTGACATAACTCCTGCCATGTGGCGAACAGGGGGTGAGAAAGTGGCAATGCCGGAAGCGTGCTTTAGCTAAGCCTTGGGCAAAAGAATTTTAAAAATAGGACGGCTACGCAACCGCATTTTTCAAATTGTTTTGGCTTCCAAATTGCCGCGCGCGAGGGGGAACTCCCTAAAGCACGCGATGTAATCGCACAAATAAGCGTCTTTGACTCATTATTACGTGTCATAAATGCCCAATTCATAAGCCAAATCGGAAGCGGTTTGCTCAAAGGCAAACCATGCCAAGGTGGTTTTCAGGTCATATTGCAGTGGTATAGGATCATACGGCTCATCATCTCGCTCTAGACGTAGCGTTTCGATTTGGTCGTAATATTTATCAAAAAAGTAATGTGTTTGATCGTAATGTTTGAGTGATGAAACTACGCCGCAGGCACAGCCCTTTATGAATAGCGTGTCAAAGAATGCTTGATAATTTTTTTTGGAAAGCAGTTCTTGTGCTACAAACGCTTTGATTGAGCCTGGCTCATTGTGAATGATGTAACGTAGTTTTAGTTTGGTGTGTTTTGGGTTCATGAAAATCCTTTCATTCATGGGTTGAGGGTTTGAGCGCGCACCAATCCAAATGCGGACATATGGATGCGCGCTCAAAGTTTTGAGTTTTTCGTTAAAAATGAAAAAGTTACTGTCGGAAGATGTGTTCTTAGAGAAGTGGCGATAGAGCTTCTGCTGCTGCCAAAATAAGATCAAGGGCTGGTAATTTTTTCCCTTTGATTAAATGCGCGAAAATTGCATTCGTGTAGCTCTGCAAAGAATTAGTGATATCGCTGGTGGATTTTAAACTCAACAAATTTTGGATGGAATAAAATATATGCGCGGCTTCGTTGCAAAAGGTGTAGATGGTCTCACTGTTTTGAAAAGATATTTTTTGCTCAATGTCAGATAGATACTCTGGCTGTTTTAAAAGCTCGGTTGTGATTTGGTTTCTGATATGTGCATAAAAAATATGATAATTCATAAATGAATTCCCCCTTAACTCAGTTTATTGATTTTTTTGAAAATGCAAGGTACTTGCAACAAGGTCGAGCTGCCTAAAGCAGATTTTCTGATGCGTCAAGAAAAAATGCTCCAATAAATGCGCAGGTATGCAAATTTGAAAAATGAAGGGCATTTTTTGGTTTTATGGTTGTTCGAATAAGAGTGGTAAAACTGCTAGCTTAAACTTGGCTAAGAAAAGGGTTTAGTTTGTGCTTATTGAAACATATCGCTTATATTTTGTTTCTGATGAAAAATATGAAGAATCAATATGCCATAGTTAGTGACTTGATAAAAAAATACATGAAAGCCGTGTTCATGGCGATAAAACTCGTGAAATTTTCTTCCTAAATGCGGCTGATCAGAGAGTAAGCTGAATGTTTCATGAAGAGAATAATAATACTCATCAGCCTTGTCTATTCCAAAATTCGAGAGCGAGTATTCATAAATTTCTTCTAATTTTTGAGAAGCATCCTTGGATAGTTTATAGATTCCCATCTTTTCGGAGCCTTTCCTTAACATTCTTCATTATTTCAGGAAGATCATAATCACTTATGCCACTTTCTCTAGAATGCCTTAGCATATTTAAAAGTTGCTGTTCTTCTGAAAGTTTTTCACGGTCCCTTCGAACAAGATCTCTGATGTATTCACTTTCATTGTGGTATTCACCTGAAGTAACACGGCTTTTTATAAAGTTTCTTAAATGATTAGATAAAGAAATACTCATTGAAGTCATCTAAAATCTCCTTTGCTTATAATCTATTGTAGCATTTGATGCTATTTATTAGCAATAAATATTGCGGAGTACACCTAGAGTGAAAAGCTCGGTAAACAAATTTTAATCATTGCGTTATATTAATAGTATATCTGAGCAGGGGAGCAATCAGAGATATTCATGCGTACGATAATCATTTTTGAAGATTAGTTGAAATTACTTTTTCTAAGAAATCCATGTGCCTTTTTGGCAGCGTTTTTGTTCTTCCCGAGCGAATGTTGGAAAGCTTTGTCACGGTTAAATCAGCGGGTGCATCTTTGTGTCTTAATAGTAGTTTGCTGCTAAAATTGGGTCTTTTTTCAAAGACTTGATTTAGTTTATCGATAAATTCCGGTGTAACATCCTCACGCAAAGAGCCGCACCTTGGGATTGCATGCTTGATATCAGCTTCGGTAATGCTTTTATAAGCCCCCATCACTGCATTAAAATCGCCTTCAACGGCTTTTTGAGCACCCTTTGTAAACCAGCTATCAATGCGCTGCACGGTAAGATGCTCGCATTGCTGCAATAGTCCTTGCTCACTCATATATTTATAGATCGCTATCGCCCCCATACCAGTTCTGTTTTTCTGATCTAACAGCGCTTTGTGCATTTGGGGTGTAATGACAATATGGTTTTTATATTTTTTCATATATCGCCGTCTGTCATTGATTTTTTAAGAAAACATTTCCTGAAGAATGGCGAGCGTTTTATTGGCTGAATTTTTATCTTCAAGATCAGCCAAAACACTCATTAAAATCAAAAGCCTTGAAATAAAAAGTCTAAGGCATTTGTGATGTCTAAGTCGTGACTTTTCCTTATATTACAGACGCAAGCGCCTAGATAACTTCTTGGTATGGCGCTTAAATCTGTTGTTACAAGAATATAGTCTTGGTCATTTACATTGATGACAGGATGCAGATGTTCCAATATTTCACTATCAAAATGTTTTTTATCGACCATAGGAATAACCACAGTAGACTTTAGATGGTTGAGTAAATCCGCCTGTATATCCAAAACAAAATCTATTGCGCTGTTTTGTATTTCATAAACATCGTACCTAGCCATTATTCTTCTATCCAAACTGGCTTGATATATGTTCCATTTTTTTCGACACGGTTGTTATGAGCTTCAACAGCAGCCCTATTTTTTTTCAGCCATAGCTTTTCTTTTTCTTGTTTTATCGCTTCCAAAATTCCATATTCTGCTGCTTTTGATGTATTCAGTGATAGTTTTTTGGCTTCGCTTATAACATCCTGACTAATCGTTAAATTAATAGGTCGACGCTTAGATGTTTCGTGATTATGCTCGATGGTCATTAAAAATCTCCCTGGCAATATTATATATAATATCACCATTGATCATATGCGTCAAATATGCGCATGAAATTACATTGCCACTCATCCCCACTGGAGCCCCTTAACAAAAAGTAAATAGTTACAATTAAAGACAAATTGCGCACATAATTTACGTAAGCGTAACTTTATTCCTTCATACTATAAAGACAGTGAGGGAGGAAGGCGTGTTAGCGCAGGTCTTTAATAAAATGGTCGATACACAAGAATCTTTATACGAAATTGCGAAAGAAAAGCTGAAGCATCAGCGCGAGAGCGAGTTTCATTACGGTGCGCGCGGGCAGATCGAAAAGATCGGCCGCATCGACACCACAAACACGCAAAATCAACACTCCAGTGATGCCCGCATCAAAAAGCAGAAAAAAGAAAAAGAGCAGTTTGAGCAAATTTTATTGCTGGAGCGCTTGCGGGAGGAGTTGGATCATATTTTGGAGCGCATGGATGCGATGATGCATGAAATGCGTGACCAGATGCGTAAAATGCGCCGTGGTCTTAAAGCGCTTGAGAGTAGTGATGATGCAACCCTGATGATGGCATTCTTGATTGAAGAATATCCCGATGAATATGACCGGAAGACGCTGCAAAAAATGACGTTTGAAGAAATTGAGCGTGCCTTAAAAGAGGAGGTTCTGACCGCCGAAGAGCGATACCATATGTTTAAAAACGAATATAAAGTTCTAGCGGAAAAATATGATCGAAAAATCAAAAACAATCCCGCCTTAAAAGACAAGCTGACCAAAGAATTTGCTGAGCGTGAAAAACAAATCCAAACCGAAGTGGAAGCGTTGGGAAAGAGTTTTAGAGAGATGAGAGCTGATGTTGCTGAAAAAGGCAATCAAGTAGCCAATTACACAAGAGAGCAAAAAAATAAAGATTTTGAAGCTATTGAAAATGATGCTTTTGAAGACAGTCTTTTTGAAAGTGCACCGGATTTAACCGCCGAGTTTGATAAGGCTGCATCTGGCAATACCGTTGAGGTTGAGCGTGAACTCACCACTACGCCATCGAAAGATACGCCGCTGCCGCAAAATACGCCTGTGCTCTGAAGATAGAATTTTAAAGAAAATTAATCTTTGTCCAGCCCCGTGATTTTGTATTCAGAGCTGGGGCGGGAGGCTTGAGATTCTTTATGGAAATCTAAAATATATATCCTGTTAGCCTCTTTCATAAAGTAATTGCCCGACAAGTTGGAGTCACCGTCGTAAAGAACCCCACCATTGCGATCATACTCTTTAAAGGCGCTATATACTCTAAACACATAACCTTCGCCCACGTCTGTTGAGTCTAAGCCGACGATAATTTTCTGAGAATCTTCACTTTCACCCATAGTTTTAAGCATTAGCGACCTTACGTGGGCTGCTATTTTTTCTTTCGGTTTTCCTTCAGTGCCTCGTCCAAAGGTGATGGAAATATATAATGCATCGCTATTGGCAGATGCATCTTGTGCGGCGCCGCTCGTCATTCTTTGTATAACTTCAACGTCTTTCTTCTCAGAAAGCAGACTTTTCGCATTCGCCTTAATCTCCGTCTTGGCCTTATCGCCGGGGGTGGTGACCATAGCGATATCCGCCTTGGACGCATTTTGCGCCGACAGGTTGAATGCGAAAAACATCGGAAGCGCAATAATCGCCGCCTGTGCCTTTTTCGCCGCTGATCTAAAGTCGAGTTTCATTTTGGCTATACCTTTATATCCTATCCTATTTATATCACCGATAAAGCGCCATGCGCAAGAAAATGTCTTCATAATTGTTAATTTGTTAATGTTTTGTTTTTTACGATTTGCACTGGCTGGCAATGATTAAAATGATGATGATGACCGCGATGATGCCAAAGCATCCGCCGTTATCCTTTTGTCTTTCATAGACGTCTATTTTTCCGACCTTCTTATATTTCGCCATAGTTTTGATTTTTAATGATTACCCATATATTCATCACTCAAAGCAGCGCAAAAAGGCTGTTTTTGAAAATATTTTTTCTTTATGTGGCTAAACTTGTCCGAAAATTAGGTATACTCGGACATTGCGGGCGAGTAAGACTAAGTCTTCCGTATAAAAGTGGAACGTTTGAGCAACTTTAAGATGATATTTTTGTTAAAATCAGGAAAAAACACACTTTTTGTTTGAATATTCGACTGAATATACCTAATAATCAGACAGTTAAATTTTTAAAACCCAAATAATCATGTATAAACCTACAATTTCATTGCACGACCGGAACGGTCAGCGAAAGTATCTAAATCAAACCGAGCGTTTACGTTTTTTGGAATGCACAAAAAAACGTCCTGTTCATGTTCGTCTGTTTTGTCAGCTGCTGTATTATACAGGCGCCCGCATCGCTGAAATTCATAATTTGAGTGAAAGCAATCTCGATTTTTCAAATAAGACTGTCGTTTTAGAAACGCTCAAAAAACGCAAGCGTGGTGTTTATCGCGAAATTCCGTTGCCTGATTTTTTGCTCAATGATTTGAAAAACTACATAAAATTCAGGGGTAAAAAGTCACAGTATCTTTGGCAGTTCTCACTGCGTAGCGCATCACGTCACGTCAAAACTGTCATGCTTGAAGCGGATATTTTGGGCGCTCGTGCCTGTGCCCGTGGTTTGCGTCACGGCTTTGCCGTGCGGGCGGCGGATAAAGCTCCAATCACCACAGTAAAAAAATGGCTTGGTCATAGCCGGTTGGAAACCACAGCAATTTATTTGGATGTGATGGGCAGCGAAGAACGCGAAATCGCCAAAAGAGTATGGGAGATAGAAAAAGGAGAATACGCAAATGTCATCTGCCAATGAAAGACTACACGAATTGGAAGATCAGCTCATTCACATTAACGGACTGATGCAAGCCCTTATTAAAATTCTACCCGACGGCAACGATTATGTTTGCATCGCCAATGAGTTAGAGCGGCAGTTGCATGCGTTTCAGAAAAATTTTGATGATGGTTGGGAGGATTTTTCGAGAGGATAAATATTCATTTTACTATTTAATGTCAATTTGTTTTTTCACAATGAATACATAGGTATTTATTTATCCATATCAACGTCTTTATTTTTGTTGAATTTATCAGATAATTCTTTGTTTTGCTTCGTAGTCGTTTCTTTTTCTTCTTTGAAATCGTGTTTTAGTAATCCTCTAAGTTTAGAATTTGAAAAATTCTTGGATGCGCTATCTCCATGTTCTTTGTAAATTCCTTTGGCAAATATGAAGGTCTTTTGTGTTACTTTTTGGTTTTTTTCATCGTAGATTTGGTCAACTTCTTGAACTGATTGTTGATGCAGACGGGCGCGTTCCCCCATAGAATGATGAAGCTTTGATTTGTTACGATCGTTTTCGTTCTTTTGAATTTCCTTTTTATTTTCTGCGCGCAGTCTTTCAATCTCAATCCCGTGTTCAGCTTCCTTGGCTAACTTTGCCATATTTTCCATTCTTTTATCAGCTTCGTGCGGTTCTAAATTTCCTTTATTGTCTTTTGAGTCCATAGATGTATGTGTTTAGATATTCATATTAAATTTCCTCTTCTGAAATGTCGGTTGATACGTTTTTACCTTCGATGGTTATGCGACTGACAAACACATCTTTTTCTTCGAGATTGATGCCGCTCACACTTTCTCGAACATAAAGTAGGGTTTGATTGCCGATATGATTTTCAATGATGCTCAGTCCCTTCCCAAAAAGAGAGATGTGAACACCGTATGATTTGATGATAAGCTTTTCTCCAGTGTAGATTAAAATCGGTAATAGGCTGTACGGCACTGAATAGAAGCTTGCGTCTTTCAAGATGATACGAAAGCGGTTGACGAGTGTATCACCATTTGAAATAGCGTAGGTTTGATCGCTGCTTAAAAATTCAGGTGACCAACCGTTGCCGGAAACGTCATAGTACCCCTTGAAAGTATCGGATAATGATGTTGGTTTCTTAAACTGCATAGCGATTACGTCAGGCACGCGCATGCACGTGCCTGTTATTTAAGGTTAATAATGTTGTTGAATTATCTTTTGGGTTTCGAGCCTGGGCTCTGTGCATAGACAAGCTTTAAATGCTTTAGTGTGGCAGCTTTGTTGTTCATTTGAATAACGGTTTCAGATATCGCCATCATAAATACAAACATAGCTGCCCAAAAGTCTAGTTGCAGCAGAACTACTGCTACTGAAAAAAGAGCCACAGGTTCTAGAACCCCTTCGATAAATTGACGATCTGGCGCAAAAGATGTGATTCTGAGTTTTTTGCAAAGCCACTTTATCAAGAGGTACAGTCTTGATGTACCTCTTGAAGATATGTCTTTCCAGTCTGTGCGTTTAGTGTAAATGCGAATGATATCCAGCAATGATGTGATGACCAAAATGGCGTTGTAGCATAGTAAAATATTTGAGTTTGTATCGAATATGACCAGCTCCAAAATTTCATCACTGTCTTTCCATGCTGCGCTTACGGGAATGTAGAACATTCCTATGCCTGTAAAAACTATCCAAATTTCCTGCGCATTAAATGACGCTAAATACAGACATGCACATAGCGAGATAATAATTGAGCTTTGATTTATACCCGCCCTTGTACGTAGAACGCTGCAATAACATTTATTGACAATGGCCAGGCAAAATCGAAACCAATATTTTGCAATGAGTAAATAAGCGGTATTTCTATCTTTTCTCAACTTTTCCCATACGGGAGAAGTTAGTGCTGCTTGCCATAGTAAGTGATCGTTCCATGATGTTTCCGTTTTGATAAGGGGCTCTCGCCCCTTGTTTTCGTGCTTTCTCATAGTGGATTAGTTTTTTAATGAAGCGCCCTTTAGATGGACGCTCTTACTGTTGTGTTAATACCATGTTCACTAAAAAAGCGTGACCAAAAGCGCAAAGATTGGACTGTCAATTCATCACGTCCGGAGCTTATAAATATGATTTCCAAGTTTTTAACATTGGGCGCTTTCATGTCAGATAGCAATGTCTTCTTGATGGTTTCGTATTCAGCGTTCCAATCTTTCACGTCATAGAAATTATAGATGTAATTTTCTGCACCATTTGTATAAATATAAACGGTTTTTTTACAGTCTTTATTCATCTGACCAACCACGTGCAGCATCCCCCGATAAAGCGAGGAGTATTTGAAAGTAGGCTCGGTGTTGGCAATTTTATCCAAGTCTTTCACGATACGTGATTTGGCTTCATCAATTGCTGCTTTACGCTTTTTTCTCGATGTAAGCCAGTAGGACACTTCTTCAAGAGGTACCTTGTTAACATCAGGATAAGCATCGTAACCGATCACAGCAGAATAAAAACCGTAACCATTGCCGTTTTGTGTTAAATCGCTTTTATCAATGGTTCTTGATACAATCTCATTGGTGTTAAATTTATCACCTTCAGATTGCTGTGAAACCGATAAATCCCTGATGCAAGCGTACTCTTCATAGGTGTCTGATACAGCATCGTGTGCGGCACTTACAATTTGTGCAGCAGCTATGCTTATTTGAATATTTTGTACGCTTATCTGGTCATTATTGACCTGAGCTGTTGCGTTATCGGCAGTAGCAAAAAATGCTACTGCGATAATGATTGATTTGAAAAAGTAGTTTTGTTTCATGATTTCTTGTTTTAAATGTTAGTTTTCAAAATTGTTAATGAGGTCGAATATGGACTTTGCTTTTTTAAGGATATTCGTCTCTGTTTGTTTTAGGATTTCAGAGCGATCTTGTTTCTCACGCTCCGCATCACTTTTTCTAACCTGATTATCGGTTATTGATCTCTCTAATTGGGATATTGTGTTATCCAAATTATTATCGGCTTCTACCTCTTGTTTTGTTTCGAGGATTTCTATGTCGTCCTCTATTTTATGAAATCTAGATAAGAGCCTTCCTTTTTTGTTTCTTAATCGCTCAAGCATTCTTTCAAAATAACTTGTTGCATGTATGTAAGATGTCACTACACCAATTACAAAAAGTATGATTAAAAATACCGAGCTATAAATACCGTGACTTGTTAATGACAATTGTCCGATGATTAAGCAGATAAGGGTTAAGCCCGAGACGGCAGCAAGGATTTTTGCAATTTTTTTGTTACCAACGCCATACATTAACCCGATCAGGTGAATGAGAGAACCCTCAACAATGCCGAAAATCGGAGCCGCAAAAACAAAGATTGGTTGGTCACCGAAAATTTCAGTAAAGATTGGAATGTTAAAAAATGATGCCGCTAAAACGTAAGCGCTACAAACACCCCAAAAGAAATACTTCGATAGGCGCACTGTAGGTGCTGAATTTTGCTTCTTTGCTTCTTGTAAGTATTTTTCTTGAAGCATAATTTTACCGCTAAGCTGCTTAATCTTGCGTTCAAACGCTTTACGTTTGCGCTTTAAAGGAGCAACCGCTTCCATATTGTGCGTTTTTCTGGCACGGCGAGAAGCTTTAATAACACCCTCACGATTTACATTTAATTCCTCTAAACGTTTTTTGTCATTGGCAATACGAATAGAAAGATTTGAAATTCTGCTGTCGAAAAACATATCTGAATTCATTTTTAAATCGCTGAATTCATTTTCCAACTCGATCTTATACGGTTCATATGTTCCGCCATTACTTGAATCATTGATAGCTTTTTGAATCCAAAAGCTTTCAATATCACCTATCGGAGTTCCATCATTTGGAGAACCAACCCCAAAGTTTTGATTTTCTTTCATAATAGTTTGGTTTTATTAGATTAATAAATATGTGTCTTAATTGACTAAAACTTAATTTCACTACTTCGTTGATTAAAATTTCAGAATGTCAAAGAACTTGAATTATTTGCCAAACATATAGTTTGTAAATCTATTAAGGATAGATTTTCAGTTAACTTAATGACCTTAGTATTTCTAAGAAATACTCTAATAAATTGCGCGTATCAGGGTAAATCAAGGTAATAAGGGTAAGTTTTTAGTTTTTTATTATATTTGAAAGAATAATCTTAAATTTTTTATTTTGCTAGATAAAGTTGAGCTAATCAAAAAAAAAGCGGAAGAATTGGGTAATAATCTTGACTTTTGGATGAAAAAGTTGGGAAACAAAACAGGAATTAATGAGCAATTTTTACCATGGATCAAGAAAAAATATCCAAATCAAATAGGATCATTAAATTACGAGAGTCAAAAAAAGTATCGTAGATTCTTGCGCGAAGAGATTAAAAATATGGCAAATGGCGCCATAGAAAATAAGGCATTTAACTTTCACGAACTACCGCAGGTTTTAAATTCACAAAGGTTTATTGAATATGCTGAAAAGTATATTTTAGATAAAGAAATAGAAAAGAAAAATCAATTAACAGAAGTAAAGTATTGGTATCTCTATTTTTTAGAAATAGGAACAATTCAAGAAAAGTGTCCGAAGCTAGGTCGTGGAGTCCTAGTAATGCACAATAAAAAACACGTCACTTTAAAAATACCCGATAATGACCCGATTAATGATTATGAAGGGGAGTTTTCCCAGCTCAATAGCCATGTTGGTTTTTTTGATTTAGATACTCTAGAAAAGGATGAGAATAATAAGCCGCGTATAATAAAAAAACTACACGTAAAAATATATTTCGGAACTTTGGAAGATGAGATAATTATAGGCTCATACAATACTTATGACAAAAGAATTTACACTGGGGCTTTAGTTTTAGAAAGAATAAAGGATGAAAGCCTGTTAAATAATGAAGAAAAGTTAAATCAAAAGGTAATGTTTTTGTCTCGTAGGGAGAATAGTATTGAATTTTTTGATAATGTACATATTTCAATAAAGTCTTATCTGTCTTCAAAATTAAAAAACATTAGACAAGCGCCAAAAACCATTGTCCAAAACAAGGCAGGTCTTGAATCATTTGTAGAGAGCGAGTTTGAGAAGGAGCCAAGTATAAATGACATAGAAAATAGATTTTTAGAACTTGAAAAACCAATTGCGTTTATAGCTTATCCGCAAAAAAGTTTAAAAGATCGTGAAGATAATATAGAAATTAAGAATTTTATAACTGCTATCCCAAGTAAAATTGAAGCTTGGTTTAATAAAGAAATAGATGTTTTCACAGAGGGCTCTTTTGAGGCAGATCCAGCCAGGACAAGGCCATTAAAAACATTAAAGTTTTTAGAAAAGAGTAGATATTTTATAATATTATTGCCAGAAACAGATAGAATTTCGTATTCAATCATACAGCTTGGTTGGGCTTTAAAGAGTTCTAAATACATACTATTAATATCCGAAAAGGAAACTATTTCTCAACGCCTAGAAAAGCTAACATATGTTAACAGTAACTTTTTGATTGAAAATATTAGCTTTGAATCAGAGAAGGATAGAGAAAAGATATTGACTGTTATTTATAATTTTATTGAGGCTAAACTTGACTAGTTACGAGCTTTCGTGCTATGTAAATTTTTGTTAATTTACTTTGAGGTTTTAATGTATAGTTCTTCTGTTCATGATGAAATTGAAAAATATAGTCAGTATATCAAATGTGACAAGCTTGTAGAATTAGGAAAGGAGTTTGAAAAAGCAGGTAAAAGTGGTGGCAATATGTTTGCCTTACAATTAAGAGATTTATCTTTAACGCATAAATGGAATGTTAATACATGTGTTCTATCTGAAATGATGGACTATAAATCCGATATTAATGATAGATTTTGGGATGACTCTTATGGTGTTTTACTTGATGTTATTAGAGATTTTCCCGAGGTAGAACTTGATGATTTAGAAAAAGCAAAAAGAGTAATAAAGTTTATAGAAAAAATTGATAAATTAGGTATTTCTCTACCAGAATATGATGCCTCCTTTATGATTGATGGTATTAAAAAAGAATTTTCTCTTGATTAAGTTGAAATTAGTGTTTTATTTTCGTTGGAGGTTCAATGAATTTTGGTGATTTATATTTGTTTTGAACAATAGATTGCTCATTCAACTTTCGTTTCCGCTCTATTTCCCTTCGCTGTTGCTCTTGCTTGCGTGCAACCTCCTGCGCAGTTTGGCGCTTGTTGGATTTGCGTATGCTTGTTTTGAGGGCATCTTGATCACTGGTGTAGATGGTTGCTTTTTCTTTTCCGCGTGACACGGAGACGTAGAATTGTTCTTTGGATGCGCCGCCGAAAGATAGGTCAGACATGGAAATATACACGTGTTGTGCGTCTTTGCCTTGTGAGGAGTATGAGGTTTCACAGTAAGCATGTTTGTAATGGGCGTTGTCTTTAGAAATGGTTTTACCGTTGCTCAGTTTTAAGTCACCGGATCGGGTGAATCCTTCAATTTTATAGACGCTGCCGTTATTCATTTTGGTGCCTTCAATGGATTTTGAATTTTGCGTTAGTCGGATGGAGTCGCCTTTTGCTAATTTGGTTTTTGTCTTTTTATATACATGGTAATTATCTAGCTTTTGATGGGGTAGCGGCAAAATTTCGCCTGTATCGACATCTTTGATTTGAATAGGTTCCTTGGTTTTTGGTGGTAGAACTTCATAATGTTTTGCCGCCTTATAGCCACCTTTTTGATGATTGATAAAGCGAATGACTTGATTGTCATTGTAAAGCTTCGTGTCTTGTTTTTGACTGTCGGTAAAGGATAGGTTTTTGAGCGTGGTTAGTTCACGTTCTTTGCCTTTGATAATACCTTGCTGTTTTAGTTTATGGCGTACGGCCGCATTGATTATATCACCCTCTTTATGTGTGGGTGATATAATTAATGCGGTTTTTTTTTGCTTAACAGATTTGATGTAGTCCTCTGCGATGGCTTCGATACGTTTATCATGTTCGGGGATTTCTTTTATTGATCCCATTTTATCTAACGCTTGATAGCCTTTAGTGGTTTTACCTTTTGCTAGTAGTTCAACCGCCTTTTTATAATCATCAGGTTTTTGCCGCATGATCTTGTCAACACGTGCGGTTTTCAGCTTTGCTTTTTCTTCAAGAATGCGCAGCGCATCCCCAAACTCAACTGAATTATGTTGTGCTGTATCTCCGGAGAGAATGACTCTGGCTTGATATTTATGCGCCAGCTCCAAAAGTTTAGACATCGTTTTAACGCCTGACATTCCCGCCTCATCAATAAGAAGGGTATTGTTTTTTAGTTCTTTTTGCTTTTTCTCATTCACTAGAAAGCCAGCGATGGTATCTGCTTCAAACCCTTTTTTTGAGAGCTGTTTTACGGCTTGTGATGAAGGCGCAAGTGCGATGAGCTTCTTTCCCGTTTCTTTTATGGCTGTATCAATTTCGATGAGTAATGAAGTTTTTCCAACACCGGCGTGACCTTTCAAAATATTAACCTGATCGAATGATTTGAGCAGTTTTTGAACAGCATTTTGCTGCTGGTCATTTAAAAATTCTTGCTTGATTTTATAAGTTTGATGAATGGGGGAGGCAGATGATTTTCCTTGCGTGGCAAGACGGATCATGCGCTCTTCCGCACGCACCATTTCATGTGTTGTGATATAGGTAACACTGTCAATCTCGGCACGCAGAATGTTTTTTCGATTATTCAATTCGTGTTGAACGTCATGAGGGAGCAAGCGGCCATAACCCAAGGTTAAGGCATGCGCTAGGACACGTTTTTCTTGATAGGCTGATTGGCGTTCTTCAAAGTGTGAAATCGCTCTATCGATTGCCTCTTTGGCTGTGATTGGTTTTTCTTGTGGCTGCGGTTTATCTTTGAGCAATTGAATATCGCTTAATTCTTTTTCTGATAAGCGACTTTTCCAATGTTTTAGTAATTCATGTTCACTGATGGTTTTTGCTTTGGAATTGCGGGTGAGGGCACCGAGTTTTGCTTTGGATTTCGCATCGGTGATGTTTTTCTCTTTTGCAATTTGTTCAATGGTCGCTGTGCGGTTTGAGAATTTTTCAATGAGTTTGCGTGATACACCAGCTATTTCATAGCGGGTTTCATTCCGCTCAACGGTAAAACCTAGTCTTTGCAATTCTTTTGAAAGATGCGAGTGGTAAATCGCTTCGTAATAGGACGCAAGCCTATGGATATTCCCTATTTCAAAAGCCTGAAAGCGTTTTTTCTCCGCATTCCATGTGGCGTTTGGAATAAAGCAATGTGTATGTAATTGCGGATCGGAAATAAATTTTGTTCTGCCATTCACAGAAATTTCATTTGGTCTGGATGTGAAGTGATCAAAAGCAGCATATATGATGTTACCTGTGTTTTGATATATTCTTTCATTATCAGTATTGGCTTGTGTTTGCGCATCGGCTTCTACGGCTTGCATAGCCTTTTGAATGGCGTTTCGATGCGCACGTAGAATATCTTTATCACCTGTTAGTGCATATAAAATAGAAACAGACTTTACAGCCGAGAAAGTAAGGTCAAACCCTGCACGTCTATTTTGTGCATTACGAACGGTAAGGCGTTTTTGAGTGTTGGGATTTACATTTGAAACCAAGTTAGAGAACACATTTTTTTCAACAGTTTTTCCTCTCAAATTCAAAAGCTCTGCGGTCTTGCCCGACCAGACAGCTTTCACATCGCCATCTAGATAATAGCCCTCGCTTGACAAACCATTGGTAAAATAGTCCGTCGCAGCCACAGAATTATGTGAGCGTGTAATGGTCAGCATGTTGAATTCTTATTCTGAATTTATTTTTGTTTGAAAGAGGCTAGGGCATAATTGTCATTATGTTCACCCCAAAGTTTACCGGCTTTAAACACAACGGCTTCGACTATAAATTTGTTTGCCGCACGTCCAGTCTTTAATGTGGTAAAATCGTCGATTTCGACTTTACGTCTACGTTCTGATCTTTGTGTTTTATTTTTGATTTTAGCATTTTCATCATAGTTAAAACTATCAGTATTAGTCCAATGTTCTCCAATCATATCACTTGCCCATCTATTTGTGTCGTAGTCTGAATTACTTGCGAAATATTTGAGGTTCATATTTGACAATAGGCTTTTTGTCCGCGCCATAGCATTGCTACTGCCCATCACTTGAATGATACCGTTGAGATTTTGCGTAATGTACACTGTTGCTATCCATGAGCTGCGAGCGGTAGCTTGGAATAGTGAGTCCATAGCTGGATAACAAAAGTTTTGATATTCATCAACAAAAAATGCCACCGGCTTCGGATCTTTTTCTATTGAAATATCCCTGCGCTCCATCGCCGATTGAAAAGCAATTTTATAGATGGCTGTGGCGATAATGCCTGAGAATCCAAATTCTTTAACGGAAAAATCAACAATAACAATCTTTTTATTCTTGATAATGTTTTCAGGCATTAAATCAGCGCTTAATCCTTTAGAGAATTGATTTTTTAAAATACCATCTACCAAGAACGGCTCAATAATTCCGAGCGCAGATTCAATGATAATTGAGCGTGTTTTTTCTGATAAGGTCGCAAATTCGTTTTTCCAATATTGAAGTGTCGTTGCGAGATTTTCAGTTGAAGGTAATGTATCGCAGATTTCTAAAAGTTCGACAAAATAATTTCCATCTACCATCGCAGCGAGGTTTTCTTGAGCTTCTTTTTTTTGTTGCTCAGGGATATTTTTCTGCGATGACGCCTGTGATTTTATATGGCTATAAAGCTTTATATCTTCACTGGTTAAACTATCTGCAATAACCTTTCGAATATTATAAATGTTAATGTCTTGATTGGAAAATTTCAAAAGAGAAATGGTTCTGCTTATTAATCTGCGTAAAGAGTTGTCCCAGAACTTTTCATCACTTTGCGCACTGCCAGATTGTAGAATACGAATTTGCTCATTGAGATTTACAAGCATATTCGAAGCATTGAAAACATCACCAGCGCCTGCACCGCTGCGGCTCATTTCATAACTAAGGAAATTAAATTGTAAGCCGTTGTCTTTGTCGAATAAAATGACATCTTCAGTTCGCCCTGCTTTTTCAGCATATTTAATCCATCGTTGTTTTTCATCCTTCTTAGCGCATAACACGCAAAACCCAAATCCCTGTTTGAGCATCGCCATGGCGATATGCCTTGCTGGACCAGATGATTTTCCGCTACCGGTTGCACCCAGGATTAAAGTTCCTTCTACAGCATCCGCCCAAGTAATGTCGGTGTTGGTACCCGGTACTTCGTAAAGTACCTTGTCTAGCTTTTTGTTTGGATCGTTTGAACTATCAGAAGAGATGAGTTTATCGAAAATCCCCATACTTTATGAGTTTAGAATTTATTCCCTGTCTATTTCCTTACCTTTGGCTGTATCGCCAAGATTTAACTCATCTTTGTATTGCTCTCTAAGTTTACCAAAAGAGAAACCTTTGGATTTTACTTTTCTCAATTCAGCTTCTTTCTGTTCAATGCCACCTAGAAAACCAGTCTGAAAATCTTTCTGACTATCAGGAAATTTAGTTTGGCTTAAACTAAGTGCGAGTTCTGGCTTATGCTCACGTAGCACATAGCCTTTGTTAAATCCTTCTATAAACTCTTGAGAAGGGTCATTTAATTCTTCCATAGATATGAAATTTAAAAGGTGTCTTTAGCGTTTTTTTCTAAATACGCTTCGATTGATGCGCGGTCGTAAAGAATGATTTTCTTTTGCGGCTGACTATATCGTATTTTTCCTTCATTGCGCAAATAGGAAAGCGTAGTTTTTGAGGTAATCCGCAACATCTGCATCGCCTCACTCCCCGATATCCATTTATCAAGGACTACACTAGATGACTGCTCCCGCACCCGCGCCATAACTTCATCCAAAAGCGCATGAAATGCTTTATCTTCAAGGCATATTACTTCCATAAAATAAAAGTAGTAATAAATTACATAAATTGAAAAATTTTACTACTTTTAAAACTGTTTTTATCCATAAGAATAATAGTCTACTATGATAATTATAAAAAATGAAATTTTTTACAACCATATTATTTTTCAGTTTATTAGGGGGATTATTTGCCCAAACAGTGAACAACTTTCAAGAAAATAACGTTACATACGAAATTGAAACCTTTGAAACATCAATATCAAGAGGCTTCAAGAATCTTCACAGAAGGCATACACCCACTCCAGATGCAACAGATTCTAGTAATCCTGAGCATTCGTTTAGAGAATACTTGATAAGAAACAAAGAGGATTTTGGTGGGACAGGACCACATTCTTTAAATATATACATGCGAGGGGAACCATTAGTCGGAGATCATTGTGAAATTTTGATTGATGTAGAAGATCGCGTTACTGGACAGATACATATAGGCTGGATTTTTGAAATAAGCAAAGAGTCGCCAAAAGAGGGCTATACTAAAATTTTTGAATTAGAGGGTGTTAAATATGAATTTACTATTACAGATTGTCCTTCAATTGCAATGTGGGGCTACTTTTGGAACAACGGTGAAGTAGTAACGAAAAGGACAATTATTAAAAATCACGATAAAATTAAGATTGAAACGGGAATCCCTTTATCTGGTAATTTGATAAATTGGAAAATGACTGATGTAACAAAAGAAATATTGGAAAAGCCAAAAATTATTTTTGTTACACCAGGAACAGAAGAGGATTTAGATGCAACCTTTTCAAATACGAGACAACTTAGCTTTGATAGGGGAGGTAGTAACGGAGGAAGCTTAGGAATAAATTTCTCGGGTTTAGAAGCTGCTTTGCAAAAAGAACTAGACGTCTCAGAAGTAATTACTGTGGGGCAAACTAGGGTTAGTGGTCGTAGTTCTGTATTGAAATCAGATTTTTGTGACACTTGGTTAGTGCAAAAAGTCACTAAAGTCAAGTATGGAGAAGTAATTGCTCCTGAATTTAAAGCAAATAAACCAATTAAGTTTACACTTGTTATAGATTCTTATTACCTAAAAAAATCTTTATGTGAGGAAGGAGTAAATAAAATTACTCGTGAAAGGTATGAAAAAGAACAAGCAAAACTTGATTCATTAAAACCTCAAGAGATTTATAAAATAAAAGTACTAGAGCCAGGTAAAAATTAAAAATTTAATCTCCTAAAACCATATCGAGAGCATCGTCAGCTTCTTTATGTATGAAATTCGCTTGATATCCAATTGTGGTCTTTAGATCGCTATGTCGGTAAAGCTTTTGCAACATGATTGGGTTAATTTTATCACCTGCTAGATTTCCGAATGTATGTCTTGCTATGTGATTGGATAGGTTTTTATCAATCTCACACATAACTGCAATACGCTTTAAATATTTATTCAAAAGCTTTGTTGCATTGCGTGTCTTTCTAAAAATATCTTCGGGGCTAGCTTGATTAGCTTTTTTGAGAAATGGAAATACATAATCGTCAACGCCTTGTTTGTCCTGCTCATACAGACTTAGAATTACTTTTGCCTTTTCAGGAATTTTTATGCTGACCGGCTTTTCGTTTTTATTCATTTCATAATACAAGCGACCATCCATAAAGCTATACCATTTCAATTCTAATACGTCAGAGATACGAACACCTGCAAAATAATATGAGAATAAATACACGTTTCTAGTATGCCAAATCGAGCTTTGTGGCTCCAATTCGAGATTTTCAATTTTTGTGATTTCTTCGCGATTTAGACCAATTTTATTACTACTCGAAAGCGTAATTTTTTCCTTTTCCCCTGCGAATGGATAAAATTTCTCATGAATAATTCCATCTTTGATTGCGACGTTGTAAAGCGTGCGGATGAATATTAATTGATTGGTAATTGTTCTTGTTTTTTGGTCAAGATATATCGTGCAAAATGATTTAAAGTTATCAAGAAAAGCGGTCGTGATATCACTAAATATTAAGGATTTGTCCGTTGAGAATTTCCTAATTTGACCAAGCGGTGTGAGTTCACCTTTACGTCCTTTTGAGATGCGTTCTTTGCGCCGCTGCTTGATTTGGGTTTTTACCAACAGGACAGGGGCTTTTTTATTAAGATCAAGAAATTCCTTAATATTGAATAAAATAGAAAGTTCAGATTGAGAGACTGAATACGTTCCTGCGAGATGCTTTTTTTCTATACGCTCTGCTGCCACTTGAAAGAAAGATGTATTTCTACCGGAGCGTTTGATTTTCTTCTTAATCTGTTTGCTGCTGGCGTTATCATCATTGGCTTCTGAATCGAGAATGGCGCTTTGGGCTTCACTGAGTTTTTTAAGAAGTAAATTATTTAGGCGTGTCGAGTTGGGATGTGATTTTTTAACCTTTAAGTTTTTAGAATCCCATTCATTTTCAAACACATATTGTTCTGTGAAAATATATCTCGATTTTCTATTTTTAGTGATGCGTATTGCGATTGGAAATCTGCCGTCAGGTTTTTGATCGTGCTTCCAAAGTAGTATCTTTACCGAAGCCATAAGGTGCGTATTTTGATACTTAAAGATACGAAAAAGCGTAATATTTTCCTAAAACATACCTAAAACATTTGCTGATTTTATATGGTTTTATATGACTCTTTATGATATGTGAAAATTTGCAAAATACTGATATTTAGGCATTTTAAATCATTTTGACACAATAAGGTTTATTCTCATAACCCGAAGGTCACTGGTTCGAGTCCAGTTCCCGCTACTAGGAAAATAAAGCCTTCACAGAAATGTGAGGGCTTTTTTAATTTTACAGGTACAACATAGGTACAACAAATGATTTTTAATCTGGGCAATTTTCAATACATTCATTTTCTTTATTGATCTTAAATTTTCTTCCATCTAGAAAAACCGTTGCTGATTCATCATTATAAAACGGAAGTCTTTCAATGCTATCATATTGCATTGATATTACTTCAATTCCAAATCTATCTATAACCCCCCATTTTTTATTTAATTCTACATAAGCCAATCCATTATAAAATGGACCTATTCGATTGTAATTATTTGCTAAAATTTCTTGAAGTTTATTATTTATCAATCCCCATTTTTCATTCTTTTTGAATCTTGCTATGCTATCACGATTAAAGTCTATAGTAATGATACGATCAAAATAGTTCGCCTTTAAAATATTTCCATCATAATCAAATACATCATATTTATCCTCTTTTTCACCTATGATAATATAATTATCAAAAAATTGATTGATATCGTCATAAATAATAGAACTAATAAGTTCTCCTTGTTCATTTAAAAGTCCATATTTATTATTTCTTTTGATAATAATAGCACCACCAATATAATCTTTACTCGATGAATCATTAACAAGCAATAGATTTGGTTGTAGTGGAACGACAAATTGTTTTTTGGTTAAACTAAAGAAACCAGTTTTTTTCTCCTTTGTTACTCTTAACAATCCATTTCGTATTCTGAATATATGATTATATTCTAGGGGTAAAATTGTATCATTTTTTGAATTTATTAAACCAA
Source organism: Kordia sp. TARA_039_SRF (assembly GCA_006383075.2). Classification (GTDB taxonomy): domain Bacteria; phylum Bacteroidota; class Bacteroidia; order Flavobacteriales; family Flavobacteriaceae; genus Kordia. The sequence continues at coordinate 362,178 of SMNH02000003.1, read as the reverse complement.
AATATTTCTCATTTTTAACTTTGAAGAAAATATCTCCGGCACTCTTAATATCACTATATTTTACTGAAATTATTTCACTCTCTTTATTATCTATATCGCCATATGTATATGTTTTATCTCCTTTTCTTATACTTACATTTCTATCTATCTTCATATAATTTATGTAGTTATATATTGGAGGTATAATTAAATTGTCCTCGGCACTATTAATTCCAAATAATTTTCCTTTCTTAATTCTTAGAAAGTTTATATAGCGATCATATTTATTCTTCAAGCTACTTTTACTTATACTGTCTAGTCTATTATTCAGACCATCTATCTTTGAAGAATATTTGGATTCATTATTCTTATATTTAGTTTGATTTTTTTGGTTAAGATAAATTAAGTAGCCTGTAAAGAACAATAGGATGACACAGATGATAATATAGAATAGGTTTCCTTTGAAATAATTATATGTTGAAAATTCTTTTTTTGCCTCTTGGGCATTTTTTAAAGCCTCTTTTTTAAATTCTTCTTCCTTATTCTTGAGGTTCAAGTTATATTGTTTAATAATGTTATATAGCTTATCATGATTAGCTTTGTCTAATTGTTTATTCTCTTCAATTGATCTTTGTAAATTATTTGAATCATCTGACAATTGTAATAATATATTGTATATATCTTCTGCAGTTAAATAAGTTTTTAACCCCATTCTTTCTAATTTTTCTATACTTTTGAATAGGTCAAACAACGCATCATTTTTTTTGTTAAACGATTGTAGCTTGGTTTTTAATTTAAATCTCTCATCTGTTTTTTGCTTCAAATTTTCAATAAATTGTTTTTGATCGTATTGACCTTCTAATTCTAAAACAAAATGATTCCATCCTAAATATCCAACGAAAATAGAAGCTAATTCAATTACTCCATAACGTATTTTTCCCTCTTTTTGCCCATATTTATTATCTTCTATTAATTTTATTATTGAGTTTTTAAATTTATAGCAGTGTTGCTCAATATATAAATCTTTCTTCTCATCATTATCGGCAATTATTTCTTCATCTTCTTTAATATACTTTATGTCTACATCATTAATATAATCGTTAAACTCATCACAGTACAATAAATTATTAAGCAACTCATATCTCTCAGTATTCTTTTTTTCGTTATCGTTTTTTTGTGTAGTTATACCTTTAGGAAGTTCTTCATTAAAAACTTCTTTATAGGCGTTCAAATATGTTAAAGTTACATTTATTAATCCTTCTGCTTTTTTTGAAGACGCTAAGTCTTTAAATGACTTTTTAACTTTTTCTAATACTTCTTTCTGAAGTTCTGCTATTCTTTCGGGTGTTTGTTTAAATTTTTCTTCTTTACTCATGATTAGATAAGAAATATTGACAAGTTACTTTTGGTGTGCTATTAATAGATTATGAAAATAAAAAAAATCGAAGAAAGAATACAGTATATTCCTAATACTTATGAAGGAAGAACTCTTTTTAATGGCTATCCCCATGTTTCAAAACGTGTTTTAGATATCATTGGACAAGAAGGTGTAGATCATATAGATAAAACGCTTAAAACATTTCTTGAATATAGAAAAGAAATGTATGGGGATGCAAATAAATATGCTTTTGGTTTTGAATCGCAGCAATACTTTTTTGATTTACAGGAACAAATTTTACTTAAAGTAAAAAGTATAACCGAAGTTGATCAAGGAAAACCTGAGGATTATTCAATCAGTCTCGCAGATTTGAATGATAGAGTAGATAGCAGATTGGACAGAGGTATAAAGCGTCAAAAAAGTAAAAAGAGTCAAATTAGTCATATAAAATCAGGTTTGGAGTATAATAACTTTAGATTGTAATCTTATACGAATTAATATCCTGTAACTCGATTTTAAAAATCCACTACCATTTTTAATAAATCCACTATTATATTTGATAAATCCACTATAAAGTATTGATTTTATTGGGTTTGTGCTTGTTTTTGTAAATATACTTGCAGTGTTCAAACAAACATAAACTAGTTTTAAAGTACGTGGAAATTTCTACCAAACGAAGTCTTTTTGAAGTGCACTCAAAAAAACAAAAACCTAAATTTTATGATCCAAAAAGAAATAAAAAAAATGATTCTAAACGGAGGTGGATTTTATCAAGGTATAGTTATTCCACCCTTACCAGAGAAAACAAATTCTAATAGAGAAGATGAGGCCTCTAAAATGGCTCAAAAGATTTATCAAGAGAATTTAGATTTTCTCCACTTACTCTTAGAGTAATCAAAAAAATGTCTAAACAAAGCCATCAGAAGCGATGCTTCTGATGGCTTTTAAAACAAAACAAATATGAAATATTTTTTTATAAAATTATTTAAACACAAAAATCCTTTAGTGATGTTAGTGTATACCTTTTTAGGTATTGACTCAGAAGAAACCTATCAATTTGGGAATGCTTTTTTGAAAACCTTGGGCTTGAAACCAATGAAAGGGAAAAAAATTATGCTAGAACAAATGTTGGCGATTATTAATTCGGAATTACTTTCGTTTAAAACGAAGATCGCGAAACTTCGAGAAGAATATGTTACGCTCTATGAAGAATTACATGAGGTTGAGTATAAATACTATAACATTTTGTCTGTTGATGAAAAAAAAGAGGAAGAATTGAAAGCCAATATTCCAGTAATAAAGTTCGAGGATGATACGAGTAAGAAATATAAAGCGTCGAGAGATGTAAACAGTTATATTTTTCAAAGGAGTGTGCCAAAACATAATACAGACGAGTTTGAGCTTATCATGAAATTAGACGAGGATATCCATAATATAGCCATTAAAACGGTAGATATTAGCACCAATCAGTTTCAGAAGGTGGAAGATGTAAAACCGCTTCCAATCGTGAAGCGAGAAGAACCAAAGAAGCCTCTGAGCACGAATAAGAGGAAGTATTTTACTTCGTGGACAGTACCCTCTCTTTTAGCTGTTCTTGCTTTTATGCTTGGAGTAGAAGGTGTTGTTTTTCAATCCATTTTTGAGAATACTATTGGTTTTTCTCCTGAAAAATCATGGGTATGTGCGACTATGATTGTGGGTGTTACGTACGTTATTAGCAGAAGGCTTTTTACGCAGTCAGAGCAACTTTTGGGAAGAAAAAAAAGATATCCAGTACTGTTTACGATATTTAGTATTCTCTTTTTCGCTCAAGTATTTACTGCTGGAATTTTATTATATCAGAGTATAAGCCATAAAGCAGAGAGGCAGGAACTCTATGACGTTGAAAACCGTTTAAGACACTATCAATCTACTATAGCAGACGCATATGATCCAAGTGAGGTGTCAGAGTTGCAAACCAAAGCAGATACGCTTGAGGCAGAAGTAACACGTCGTTCGAAGGAACTAGAACAAAAGCCATTTTTTATAGTTGTTTGTACTTATATAGTAGTATCTCTTTTCTCAGTTATAAGCATATTTTCTTGTTGTAGTCTCAAATCAATAGTAGAGCAAGCGAAACTTTTTATGAAACTTAAACGAAGACGAAAAGTTTTGTCTAAACGAATTGCTCAAATTAAATTCACGTATGACACCCAAGTTGAACGTCTTTTGGATGCAAATGTTTTACGTCAGCTGTTTAGATATCATTTGGGGAGGAAGAACGCTTGTGAGAAACTTTTAAGCCAAGCGAAAGATTTGGATAAAAGCAAATATATCAAGACGTACAGGCAGAGGAAAGAACCACCCTTTCCCCCAAATCTTAATGGGCAGATGACTGCTCAACATCACACGAATTATTCACCACTAAAAGAAAACAAATGAAAAATATAGTAATTATAACAATGACTCTTTTTTTCTGTGCTACACCGCTTATTGCGGTGGCACAGAATGAAAATCACATCGTGATTTTTAATGACAAATCTGTTTCGGTAGAAGACCAGACAGATACACAAAATCGTAGAATTTTTGAGATTGTAAACAATGCTTGCAAAGCCAAGAAAGCTACTATTGAAGTGCGATTTATAAACCAGAAAACCTCGTCAATTACTAATGTAAAAACCTTCTTTTATACAGAGTCTATTTTTAACGCTTCGCTGTATAAAAAAGAAGATATTGAGCGAGAAAAGCAGTTTTTCGGAATTACGATCAAGCGTAAAAGAAAGCGTTTTGCAAAATCTGTTCTTGAGTTTATCAAAACATACAAAGCCAAAGCTCGTGCTACTGAGATTTTAACGAGTCTTGTGCCACTTTCTCAAACCACAGGCAAGAACGTAGATGTGTATTTTTTTACCGATGGAATTGAATCATCTGAGTATCGACAAATGGATCGTAGGAGTTTTCAAAACATGCAGGAAGCAGTTCAATCTGCCAAGAAAGATGCCGAACGCATCCGCAGAAAATTTGGCTTGCCAAAGACGATCTCTAATATTAGTAGTGCTACGTTTGTTTTACCGCTTGATATGGAAGCCAAGGGCGATATTCTTTCGTATCTCGAAAGTTATTGGAAGGAAGTATTTGCAAGTTTTGGCATAACGAAGGTAACCTTTGAAACACTGTGATATGGAAGGCGATAATTTCATCATGATTACCGAGAAGAATTTTTTTGAACTGATTGATAAAGTGGTTTCTCATCTTGAAAAATTGCAGGGGAAAGATCAAAAAGAGGTATGGATAGATTCGGATTCAGCTAAAAAACTGTTGGGGATAAAGAGCGATACTTCGCTCTTTCATCTCCGTTCTCAGGGGCTTATTGAATACAGTCAACCATCTCGCAAGATCATACTTTATAAACGAGAATCGCTTCTAAAGTATTTGGAGAAACACAGTCATAAAACCTTTGACGAGTTATGAAAAAGTGGAGAGAAGAAACAGCTACAATTCAGGCGTTCAAGCTTGGGTATTGCTACGGCTTTGTATCACGTCAAGACAAAGCTGTGCTAGGCAATCTGATCGAAGAAATTTTGGAATATGGCTCTACGTCAGAAATACTTTCTGCGTTTCGAAAAGGCGCATATCATGCCCATCAAGAGCGAAAGTATATTGAACAGAATATCAAAATGGCGATGGAAAAGAGCGGCCAAAAACAGATTGAGACTGAACTTTCAGAACTCCAAAAACTAAGAGCCAAAAACAAGGACAAATCGCACGATAAGTCTCGCTAAAAGCTCGATGGAAGAAGGGAGGTTTCACTCCCTTCTTTTTCAATCATTTTATGGACTAAAACCCACTATCTCCGCCCATAAGGGCGATGAGATACGGACACTCTTATTCTTTTTTCGGCGAAAAAAGAAGTCATGTTATAAGAAGAACCTACTTCATTTTTTACATATGAATTTTGAACAATATTTATTAGAAATAGGCGAGAGTGCGTGCAGTGCTGAGCGACGTATCGAACTGTATAATAATTTTCGTAAAACACAATTACGCTCGAACCAAAAGAAGCGAAGAAAAGGCAAAAAACGCCTCGAACTCTCATTTACTTTAGAACAGTATGAAGCGTTTCAGCTAGATGCAACAAAGCTTCATATAAGTGTTACGAAGCTGATTCAGTCGGTCATAGATCGTGGCTACAAACAAGAAGTTTTTGTAATGCTTTCGCATGATCTTTTGCGTGAGATACAGGCATGCCTCATTCAATGTGCAACGAGTATGCGGCAAATAAGCTTTCATATCAATACAAAGACACACAATCAAGTCCACCACGCAGATATGGAACGGCTCAAACAGGAATTTCAGCAGCTTCAAAACGTCTTTATGCGTTTTTGTACGCCTGTATCATTGGAAGCTTTTTTTAGAAGCGAGTATGCCAAAAACCCAAGGTTTTTGGAGCACTCGCAGATGATTTTAGATGCGATAAAAAAGGAACTCGATGTACATTAAGCAGTTAAAATCGAGCAATCAGCCATTTGGAAAAATGATTCGATACTTCTTGGATGGCTACCAAAAAGGTGATCCACAAATCTTTAAAAATACAGGGCTTGCCAGTACGCCTGAAGAACTTGCGAAAGCTTTTGAGGCAAACGCCAAATTTCGGCACGTTCGCTCGAAAAAACTCAAACACTGTATTATGAGTTTTATGGCTGAGGACAGCCAGCATTTGGAAAACAATCCTGCAATTTTATACGATTTAGCAGAGAAATATTTGGATCTGCGTGGTTATGGGGATAATGCTTTAGTGTACGGCGTTATTCATAAGCCAGAAAAGGGCAAAGCGGATGGAATACAGCACTATCATTGGCATTTCGCAGTGTCAACAAATCATGTAAAAAGTCAGCAAAGTACCAGAGTTTCACGTGAGGAATATGAGAGTCAAGACAAGGAACTAGAAATGTATCAGAGGGAAAAATATCCTCAGTTACAGTCTCTTGTTTATACCCGTCCAGATCGCACAAAAGACAAGAAGCCACAAAATACTCCACGAGAAACCAACAAGGATTTCATACGTGAACTTTTCAATACGCTTGCGGATGAGGCTTCCAATCTTTCTGAGCTATACAGGTTAATCGAAAAGCAGGAAGATTGTACGCTCTACACTACCAAAAAAGGAGTTATTAACGGCGTGTGGTACAAGGGATGTAAATATCGTTTTAGTCGCTATACAACGCCTGAGAAATACGAAATTCTACATGAATTAGACGAGCTTAAAAAGCTTCGAGAAAAACCAAGAACACGAGATATGTCTCGTGAATATTAATCTTTAAAAAAAAATAATGTCATTTTATAATATAATTTTTAAGCCCAAAAAAGGCGGACTCTACGGGAATGCTAGGATGATGAGTCCGAGACAAATACGAAGGTACTTTCAACGCAAATGCAAAGGCATTTGTTTGGATGGAGTAAGATTTCTAAAGCCAGAATATACCAAACTTAACACCGTTGTTATCAGTCCAACCGGAGGTGGTAAGTCAACCCTTTTAAAGACCATTATTCTCCAAAAAATAAAGCAGTATTTACACTCCTTCTGGGTGATTGATCCTGCATCAGATATATGGAGAGATACGCATAGATGGTTGGAATCTCAGGGGTTTCATGTAAAGGTTGTAAACCTCGATGATGCGTCAAAATCACTGAAAATAAATGTGCTTTTGGTGGTATCTAAAACCGCCAATGGGATTGAGGATTTAGCCAGTTTGCTTATTCTCATTCAGTATGATGGTACCAAAAAGGGAGACCCTTTTTGGTCGGATTCTGCGGAAATTATTCTAACACTTTTGATGCGTGCTGTTGTGTCTCCGACACAAAACGAGTACCCGAAAAACCTGCATACGGTGTATATGCTTCTTAATTGGTTTGGAGCTTCGCCAGAGAAACTTGACCGTTTTATTTTAACGCATCTTAAAAGTAATCAGCGACTCAAAGAAGAATATAAGTCGTTAGTAGCAAATAGCTCAGATAACAGCAAAATGTTACTCAGTATTGTAAGCACGGCAAAATCTGCTATTGCGAAGCTGGTAAATAACGAAACGATTGGTGAGATTATCAGCGACGATACTTTTGAGATAGAAACTTTGCGCCAAAAACCGCAAGCTATTTTTATCCAGGTGCGCGAAGATCGCCTGAGTAATAGCGGAGTGAAAGCCATGCTTTCTATCATAAATAAGTTTCTGATGGCTCAGTGTATGGAACTTCCAAAACAAGGAGAGGAGCAACTAGAAGTCCATGCTTATATTGATGAAGCAGGCGCTTTTTATTTACAAAATTTGGAAAGCTATATCGTCACGATGAGAAAAAGAGCAGTTTCTATTATGCTCTTTTTTCAGTCGTTGGAGCAATTGGATATGTATGGAATCTCTCAAAAAAAGGTGATTCTGAATAACTGCCTAAACAAGCTCATCTTTCCCTCTGTTTCTACCGAAACGGCTCTTTGGGCATCTGCTTTATTGGGCAATCAAACGAAAGAACTGGGCGAAAATCGTCCTGTGGGAGTACCGTTGCTTTCAGCCCAACAGATTTGTGAACTTCCAAAACAATCTTTTCTCTACATCCACAAAAACAAGGCAACGATATTAAAAACCAAGCCATGGTATAAGCAATTTAAACTTAAAAGAAGATCAAAGTTATAAACCTTTAAAAAATAGAATTATGATAATTCACACAATACTCTCAATTATAATTAACCTTTTTTTCATCATTATTAAGCCCCTTATATGGATAGGTATTATTTGCTGGCTTTTTAGAATCAAAAATAAATATCTTCCATTCGGTTGGATCGAAATATTGTTTAGCAACATACTAGTGCCACTCGTGAAAAAGCTCTTTTACGGTTTGTCTTACCTCTTAAAAGTGCTATTTAAATGGCTTTTTTACACCATAGAAAAGCTACTGCTTTTTCTTGGTGAGATCCTCAAAAAACTTTTTGAGCTGTTTGCTGATCCGAGGAAGTAAAGTATGTAAATAAAAATATTAAGAGAGTCACAGAAGTTATTTTGTGGCTCTTTTTTAGATATTGATAATGTTGCTTATGCTTTTAGTTATTTTTCAATATACATCGCTAATATTTTTATTTTAATGAAACATTAAATGTTTTATATTTTTTTCTTTATTTTTATGTAGTATAAAACATATTATTGAATTATATTATAGAAAAGTAATTTTTTATGTTTTAGTTAATTATTGGTATATATACTATAATTAAAAGAAAAATAATAGTTATCTGGATTTAAGACCTTATACTTAATAAAACTTAAAATGGATCTCACTACCCTTAAGTATTCTGATTTTTTAATTTATAAAAAATTCACAAAAAGTTGTACACCAGATATTGAAGTTGGGGATCAACTATTTAAATCTCTTAATGAGTATTGTCCCATTGACGGTTCAAAAATGAGAATGCTTTGGTATCATAATGAACAAATTTGGGATCACATTTATATGGATCATAGTGACACAGGAATTTGGGTAACAATAAATGATTGCCCTAATTGTGGCTGGTGGCAAGTTCTTAGCCATGAAAAATGGCGTCCAATAATGAGTTTTTCTGAACATCGAGGAACTGAAGACCACTTATTATCATCTACTTTGAAAAACTTAGAAGATTGTGATGAAGATGCAATGAATAGTTTAAGAGACTATTTATATCATAATGAGAAAAAAATAAGGCTTATGAACCCTTTCAAGTTTGAAAAACTTGTTGCCTCTGTATTGAAAGATTTTTTTAGCTGTGAAGTAAAACATGTTGGGCAATCTAGAGATGGGGGAATTGATTTATTGATAATAGACAATGGCAATATTTCAGCGGTTCAAGTAAAAAGAAGATCAAAAGGCATAACAGAGCGACCATCGGTTGTAAGAGAATTGGTAGGTGCAATGATTCCCAAAAACCTAAAAAATGGAAAGGTTATAACTACTGCAACAAAATTTGGTAATTCATCCCATGAATACATTCAAGAAGTCAAAAAAGAAAAGTTTCAAATTGAGTTGATAAACTGTGATACATTTGTTTCAATGCTGAAATGCACACATTCAAATAAACTAAGACCATGGACATTGGCACTTGAGTCCTCTGATTTGAAAATTGGAGGAATAGCTATGATAAAATTGTCCGAATTAATCAATAATAAATTAGTCTCACCTAATATCACAGATGAGGATTTAAAAAATAAGTGATATGGTATAAGATTTTGTCAAAAATGGATGAAAATTTATTTTCGTTGAATATTATTAAATTTTAAGGCGAATAGTGGATTTAGAGCAAAAATTAGTTTTTAACAGCAAATCCTCATTATTTATATAAGATTCTGTTATATTTAATTTAGAATGTTTACCAAATAAAAGAGGTGATAAAAATAAATATTATTCTAAATGTGGATAAATAAGCTTAATTATAGATGCTTGTCTATATTTGATTAAACACAATGTTTGAAAGAAAAATAACTGTAATACTTATATCTAGGTTTTAGGCGCAATTAGAAAAAATTATGGATATAACTGAAATAATAGCTCGTTTAGATGAAGCAATCGGTTCTGACTTCGTTGCTTCACTTGCTGGCTTATCTTTGGCAGCTGCAGCTTTTTTTATTCCCAACGCAAATAATACACTTGAAAAACTTCAAGAACGGATAAAATTTTTAGATAAATCTATAACTAAAGGTAAAAAACACGGATTTAATGAAACACCTTTAAAAAAAGAACTCAAAAAATTAGAGAAAAAAGTAGAGTCAACAGAAAAAGCTAAAAAAGGACTTATTACTGCTTTTATGATTTTCACCTTCTATGTAGTTTATACAGTTGGGCTTGATTCTTGGATTGATGAAAATCTGTTTACGCCAGGACTAGTAGAATTTAGCTCTTTGGAATTTACTTTCCAAACTGTAGATGTTGTCATAAGCTATATATTCTTAGGATTTGCTGGTAGATATTTGTGGACTGGAACTAGAGCTATTGGAACTTATTTTGACATCGATTTTAATGAAGAGCAAAAACGTTTAAGAGATATTTTTAAGAAGATAAATAGGAATAACAACGGCGACTAACAATTACTACAGGTACTTGCTTTTTCTCGCCTACTTCTGAAAATCAGCGAGGATTTTTAGCTTAGTGTGTATTTGCAAAGTCATGTGCTAACCCATGGAACTTCTCATAGGGAGACTGTTGAGCTTCTTTGAATACTTCCCATTCTCAGAATTCTACATCAGACTTTAAAAGACGGATTTATCAGTAAAGATGCTATTCATCATTATGTATAGATTTATATTTCCCAATGCCTTTATGAAAATTCCTTGTCAAAGATCATCTTAGGGCAAAACCACAAGGATTTCTACCGAAATTTTCCCTTGTGTTATTTCCCCTTGGACAGATGCCAATATCGCCAAAGAATTATTCATTAAAACTAAGGCATCATGGAAAATCTAGACATTCATTACTTTGGCGAAGTACAGCTCTCGTATCAGCGGAAAAAATCTCAAATCACAAAAATTACAAGCTCTCGTATGGCATCCGATTATATTCGTTCTCTCTATCCAGAAGGACAAATAAATCATCGAGAAAGTATGTATGTTATCTATCTCAACAATTCCAATAAAATCATTGGGTATTATCATTTAAGCTCTGGAGGTATCACAGGAACTTTAGTAGATGTGCGTTTAGTTTTTCAAGGAGCATTACTTACCAATTCAGTAGCTATGATCTTGGCACATAATCATCCTTCCGGAACACTCAAAGCTTCCAGTGCTGACAAAGCTATTACGAAGAAAATCTCAATTGCAGGAGAAAGCTTGGATATTAAACTTCTTGACCATATCATCGTAACAGAAGATAGCTATTTTAGCTTTGCTGATGAAAACCTTCTCTAAAGGTTTTCATTTAAAAAAAGAACCAAGAATATATTCTTCTTGGTTCTTTGATGCGTTCTTATTAAACAGATCTTAGTTGTTTGATGTCAAACTTTTGGGAGGATCTATGTTCTCTTAAAATATTATGAAGCGAAAGCATTCGCTTTTTTCTCTTGTTAAAATTATAATGACTTCTTTTAATCTTTTTCGATATTTCCCAACATTCATATTTTTCAACTAAATCATAGAGTAACTTTATATCACCAACAATACCCTTTGGATGGTCCTGAAACCATTCAAATATTACATTGAGTAGAAAAGGTGTTGCTTTGTGAAGATGAATGATAGCGCCTTTACCCCAACCAACAGATTCCGATTCATAACCTTCCATAATAAAAATCTTTCCATTTGTATCTCCATGAAGGAAATTATAATGTAGAATTTTGAAATCTGCTCCCCCATAAAATTTAGTCATTAAACAATGAAATTAGAAAATAATTAAATCATCTATAACATGAATTGAGTGATGAAAAGAATTTATTTTATCACTCAATTTTCTTTTGGTAGATTACACGATTCTAGGTTATAAGAAGAGTCTATTATTTTTCATAAAACTACATGCAACAACTTCCCAAAGAAGCCTATGACGAATTAAAACAATTATTTAAACAAAAGTATAATGATGAACTAACAGATGATCAGTGTTATGCAGAGGCACAAAGCTTATTGTATATATATGCGTTTTCTAAAGGAAAGCTCTACCTTTTAAACAATTTTATTGACACTGATTAAATCTAATAATAATATAAAATAGCTTCCCTAATTTCATATAATTCTAACTTTTCAGGATAAGAAGAGGTGGTTCAGCCAATAAATGGAATTATTTGATTGGGAAGCCTGAACCATCTCTTTTTGTAGCTCAAATACATGTATAATTATGATTATAAACAGCTTCGTTTTGCACTTTATGTCCGTAAATCACAAGAAGATAAAAACAGACAGGTGCAATCCATCGAATCTCAATTGGAAGTATTAGAAGAACATGCAGGAAAAGAAAATATAAACATTATTAAAATATATAAGGATTGTGCATCTGCTCATAAGCCAAATAACAGAAAAGGCTTTAATGAAATGCTACAAGATATTAATGATAAAAAAATAGATAGTATTTTATGTTGGAAAGCTGACCGCTTAGCGAGAAATCATATTGAAGGGGGAATGACAATGCACTGTTTAGAACAGGGGATTATAAAAATGATTAAAACACCCCATAAAACATTCTTGCCTACTGATAATACGTTGCCGCTGACAATAGAGTTTGGAATGGCAAACCAGTACAGCCGAGATTTATCCCTTAATATTAAAAGGGGGAATAAAACGAAAGTCAATAAAGGTGGTTGGTGTCATATCGCTCCACAAGGCTATGTGAATAATAGACTTGAGAAAAAAATTGAAACTGATCCAGAGCGTTTTTCAACTGTTCGTAAAATGTGGGACTTAGCCCTTACAGGTCAATACTCACTTCAGCAAATCTGCGAGAAAGCCAATAATGAGTGGAATTTTAAGACCTCAAAGAAGAAAAATACTGGTGGAGTCAAATTAACGACAGGAACACTTCACAATATTTTAGTAAATCCATTTTATTATGGCTATATAAAAGCTGGAGAACATCAGGCTTGGGGGAATCATAAGCCAATGATAACTTTTAAAGAATTTGAAAAAGTTCAATCAATTTTGAGGTATAGAGGAAGAAAAGCATATACGAGCCAATCATTTGCTTATTCTGGAATCATGAAATGTAAAGTGTGTAGTAGTATGATCACAGCAGAAACGAAAGTAAAATATAAATGTCCTAAGTGCGGTAAAAAGCAAACGGCTAAAAACCCTAAAATATGTTCTTGTGGGTATATGATAAGTCATAAAGATATTTCAAAAGGAAAGTTCTACACCTATTACCATTGTTCAAAGTCAAAGGGTGAATGTAATCAAAAATCTATCAGAAAAGAATTGTTAGACAAACAGTTTGAAAGTTTTATTACTTCTTTAGAAATAAGAGCAAACTTTATTGATTGGGCTGAAAAGTGGTTGAAGTATTTAGAACAAAGAGAAGTTCAAAAGGAGAAAAAAGATAAGCAAACACGAATCAGACAAATAAAGGATTTAGAATCACAATTATCTCGACTTGTTGACATGCGGATGACTGATGAAATTGGTGCAGATTTATTTAAGAAGAAAAAAGAAGTACTTGAAAAACAAATGATAATTCTAAAAGGAAAAAATCATTGTAGAAACACGAAAATTCAAGAAATTAGAGAAGCTCTGTCTTTTATAGAAAACTTGAAAACTAAATTTTTAAATGCTTCTAATAAAGAAAAAAAACAGTTGATTTTAGAAATAGGATCGAACCCCACTTTAAGGGATAAAAAACTGCTAGTACAAGCCAAACGGAAGTATCTAACTATTCAAAAGCTCAGAGTCCATAAAAATAACAAAATCGAACCCCCAAAAGACTACTCCACAAGCAGGTTGCAGGGTAATCTGAGAAGCTGTTATCAAACATGGTGCACCATACTTGACGAAAATGAAACTTTTTGATTGACTTCTAATAATTATAAAACTTTGAAATTGTTCTAATAAAATAGAACAATTTGCAGGTCTAAATTCTAAACTTGAAAGGTAATCTTCAATCCAAAACTAGAATATATTTATTTCCCTCGTTGTCTAAAGCCCAAAATTAAATACGCCAAAAATAGCTGAACAGTCAAAAAACACAAGGAATGCTTTTTCAAATTCCTCCTTGTGTTTTTTCCATTCATTCAGCTAGAGACAGGGCATATTTAATTTTTATCCACTTAATACAATGAGCAAAGCAAAGACATATGTACCTAGCGAATTTAAAGCATTTTATGATCTCTTTCAATCTGTCTCACGGAGTCATGGAAAACATTACGCTTTTGAAGATTTTCTTGATCTCTACATTCATGCTTGGTGTTTTAATTATCCGCTGAATACAGAATTGTTACAAAACCGTTATACTTCAGAAGAACGTCAGAAGTTTACCCTTATGATGTATGAAGTCATCAAGATATTAGGTGAAAAAATTCAAGATGACTCGAAATGGTATGATTTCTTTGGAACATTTTATGAATTTATCGGATTATCAAAACAAAAGAATCTTTCACAGTTCTTTACGCCAATGTCAGTTTGTGATTTGATGGTGCAAATTGCAAAATCGAAAACCTGTAAAACGTTTAGTGATCCTTGTTGCGGTAGCGGACGTTTTTCCTTGGCATCCAATGCTATATCATTGGGGAACTTCCATTTTTTAGTCGATCTGGATTTCATGTGTACTAAAATGGCAGCCCTTAATCTCATGCATCATGGTATTCATGGAATCGTAATTGCCGATGATAGTTTGTATCCAAAGAATAATTTCAAAGGTGCTTTTGTAGTGAATAGAACATTACTCAAAACAGGCGTGCCACAAATTGAATATATAAACAGTGCTGAGCAAGCCTACAATTACAATAACGGTTTTAAGTAAATCGAATACGATTGATTCATTCAACGATACTAAATTTTAATGTTTCTAATATTCATGATAAAGAATGGGTAGATACATTTTTAAGCTATTGTTTCAGTTTCTCAAAAATCAAGGATTTTCCTGTGAGTTCCTCCTTGATTTTTGAGCCTTTCACAATCTGACGCTAGATGTATTTACCCTTAATTCTTTTTATCATGAATACGTCTAAAAAAACCAGTTTCGTTCTAAAACTTAAAGAGATTATTTCAAGTGAATCATCGACTCTAAAAGCTTATGTAGCAAACGAAGCTCTGATTTTCAGTGAAGATATAAACGATAATGAAGTAGCATTTTTCTTTGAAGGTTTACTGAAACATGGTTGTGTTTCTGGATGGATAAGCTCCCTTTGTTTCTATTCTCAAACTCATAGATTCTACGATCAATACTATGATTATATAGAAAATCTTCGATATGATTATGAAGATTCAATTGGTCAACCTCTAGCTATAAGAGGTGATTTAAAAAACTTTATGACTTGGTTTGCCTTTGAAGAAACTGCTTATCAGTTAGCTTTAGAACTTGGGCTTGAAATATAGCCCTTCTTCATCTTTTTACTATCACTATCCAAAAATCCAATGAAAATATAATTGTACCAAAGAGCCCTTATACGTGGAATACAAACCCATGCAAAGATAGTTGCTCTGCCATCGCTTTTGCAAGAGCAAGCCTTTTCAGGAGAAGCGATATTTTTTCGGCTTCGCTTTATCGAAAAAATATCACTTCTCTCTTGCTTTTTCAGCCGCCGCAACCTTTGTCGCATTGTGTTTGATACCACTCAAATATAACGGCTATCAGACACAGTAAAATTATGTTTCATTTAAAATTTTAATTATGGCAGTAACTGCAAAAACACAAAACGGAAGTACCAAAAAAGCAACTACAGCAAAAAAAGCTGTACAGGAAAAACTGGCACAAGAAGCGGTAGGGCAAAAGACAACCCCTGCAAGCAAAACACCGCCAAAAACCCACACAAAACCTGCTGAAACACCAGTAGTAAACTTGCAAGACAAGCTGGAAAAGCTTGAACAAATGAAAGGCTTGGCACAACAGCGAACACGCTTAAACAGTACGCTTACGGAACTTAATAAATTTAAGTACAACCAAAGCGAGTCTGTACGTTTTGAAATCGTGGATTCTCAGAATTTATCGTTTAAAACGACCAACTCGAATTTGATTACGTTGGTGACAAATCATTTAAAAGCAACGCTTGAAACTCGCAAAAGCGAAATTGAGAAAGAACTCATTGCTTTTGAGTTGTAAACCTTAGATTGTACAAAACATTTGAGAAAGAAACCTTGTTCATCCGAACGAGGTTTTTGTTTTTTATTCCTACAAACAAGAAAAAAATCTATCTTTACATATCAGAAACACAAAACTGTATTTATAAGAAACATATAAAACAAATCATATAAGCGTAACAACAATCGTGTTACTATTTTTACTCTCTAGTTCAAACTTCGCCAGAGTTAATATAAAAGAGGAAGATAATAGTAAGGCAATGCATCTTTTTTGGGTGTGTTTCCTCATATTACTATTTCAGTCCTCTTAGGTTTCTGGCGAGACCCGAACTAGCTGATTTAGTTTGGGGTTCACACCTTTTTTGATACTGCTTTTTTTCTCATCTTTTATCCTAAAAAAATCGCTTTTTAGAACCTCAAAAGCACAAAAAAACATATATGATGAAAAATTCTTTTCTTTTAGGGTTCATGCTCTTTTTCTTTTTAAGTATTCCAGCCCAAGCACAAAAACAATCAACTCTTTTAACGAGTAAACAAGTACAAAATATTGATAATGGAAATACGCGATCTGGGATAGCTCTTTATGACTATTATAATATAGGCTACTACTATCTTGGTCAGAATAGTTTTAGATCAGCCGAACGATATTTCAAGAAAGCAGATAAATACATACAAATTCTCGAAAGAGATTATAAGTTCTCCACACTAAAAGCGGTAGAAGACGAACAACAAAGGTTAAAGTTTGAATCGGATAATCTTCAGATAAAGGATTATGTAACCAATGCAAACCTTGTCTTAGCATCTGAAATTGATCTTTATAAGTCTATTGTAGAAAAGTCGTATGCTAAAAGTATTGCCCTTGTGCAAGAGGCAAGACCTTACTATTCTCCTCTGTTTATGCATATACAGAATGAAAAAGCCCAATCGAGAAAGTTAAAGCAATTAGTTTCTGAGCATGGAGCATTAAAAAAGAGAAAAACAGAGTTTGAAACTCAGCAAGAATTTAAAAAGCGATTTGCAAAATATGTTGCATTAGAACTACAAGTCACAAGAAAATACCAAGAACGAAGTAAGAATATCGGTGTTTCTTTCAAAGAAGCTCTTAGCACATGCAGAAGGCATAAAAGTAAAATTGAGAAACAAGCGAAAACAAATGCTTTTATTAAAAAATATCCGCCAACACTCAAACCTCATAATCAAGCGCACATCAAAAGTATGGAGTATAATGCTGAAAAGGAAATATTCACCCTGGTCGTAGAAATACAAGACGCAAAACAGTTATACAAATACAATAAAAAACGATACGAAATACGTGTGCCTCGTAGCCAAGCTCCACACTTTAAACAACAAAAAGTAAGCAACAAGTATTTATTTTTTCTCCAAGATTTACGAGCTGTAGTTTCTGGTGGAAATACCTATAAGATTGAGCCAATTCATACATGGTACACCAAACTCAACTGTGAGGAAGGAGATAAAAAAGCGGTTTTAATCGTCAATAATCAGCGTAATACAACAGATGTACAAACGTACTTAGAGACTGCGATAACTAATGAACCTGAATTTCTAAAAGCAGTAGAAAGACTTAAAAAATCATATCTGAGGGATTACGCTCGTAATGTAAAAGCGAATATTTTCATCTTCTTTGATAAAAAAGGCAATTACAAAAAAATTGAGATAAGCTACATGCAAGACAGAAGATTTGCAACGGTCAATGGAGATCGAAATGGTGATGATAAACAGGGTAGCTGGAAAAGAGATCTTTTGCGTAGTGTTTCTCAAGCAATAAAGAAAAAACGTATTCGAGTAGATCCGCCAACCAAACAATGTGAGCCTCAAAAATCCGAATTTAGATTCGAATATGTAATAACTCCTAAATAAACGATTCATGCTTTTCCAGTTAGCATCCAAAAATTAAAATGACGCACTAAGCTTGTTCTTTATGGGCTTTTCATGGACAAGGATTTACCTCTTACGAGTTCCTCCTTGCCATGAGAGCCAACAGAACTTGAAGCTGTGCATAATTTTTAATTTTTTTAGTATGCAACTCTTAACAAAAGCAATACAAGATCGTTTTCAAAAAGTCGGCTCACAAGAACATGTTGACGACCCAATCATTATCGCCAAATTCTTTAATCCATGCGGAAGTGGCACATGGTACGCTACGGAGTATAATCCAGAAGACAAAATCTTCTTTGGATACGTTACAGGATTTGCGTTTGATGAGTGGGGAACTTTTTCTCTGGTAGATATGGAATCTGTAAAACTTCCCTTTGGACTTGGCATTGAGCGAGATATCTATTTTGAAGAAAAACGATTTTCTGAGGTAATTAAATAACCTCAGAAATTTTCTCAATCTAAAGCTTCTCAGACATCTGAGAAGCTTTAGATTCCTTTTACTCCCAGAGTAAAAATAAAACGTTTATTAAGTTTTTTCTTTCGATAAAAGAAATATTTTTATTTTTGATATAAATCATTAAAACCGAATGAATATTAAACATTGTATTAGAGTAACCCTTGCCCTTTTTTTACTTTTATTGGCGACAATATCATGTGAAAAAGAATCTGTCTATACGCAGATAGAGGCAAGTCAAGAAAGCAAGGTAAAGAGAATCTCTTTACAGGAACTAAACCTCAAATTAGGGAGTATTGCTGAATATAAATCATTAAGCTCTCTTTTTGAAGGAAATCGTAAAGGAAATAAAACACAGCAAAAAACGTTAGATGCAAGTGACCAAGCATGGATTATGACTGACGAGATTGTCATGATTGAGCGAGAAGATGCTACGTTTTATACTTTTCGAATTGGAACACAGACAGAACAAAATGAATTTTATAACTTTGTTTTAGGTATTAATTACGATAATACCTTACGTTCTATGCGAATTTTGGAGTACACGCCTTCTGACAGCTGGCTGTCTGATACTTCAGCGCCTTTTGTGGGCGAAGTAAAGGCTCAAGGTACTATATTTTCTGAGCAAGAAATAGCTGATGCAATCGCCGCTAAATCGTCTAGTCAGTGCATAACTGGTATCAGTGGTGACTGGGAATGTAATTTAGGAAATGAAGGACATTATGAAGGACACCCAAACTGTACAAATGGTACTTCGTGGAATTACGTGGTAACTGTGCATTATGGAGCGTGTCCGCCAGAGCTTACATCAGGAGACGACACTAACAGCCACCCTGTAGATACTACCAATACTGGAGGAAACGGGGGCAGTGGAGGAAATGTAAATCCAAATGATAATTTTGATGATGATGGTTGCGTGCCCACCATTGAGAACCCATGCGAAGATGATGAAACGACTGTTTTGACGCCAAGAGAACCACAAGAAAATGACGAGATAAACTGTGAAGAGCAGAAACAAAGATTGTTAAATCTTGTGAATAATGAAACGGTAAAAGAGCATATAGATGCTTTAAAGTTGGGAATTCATTCTGATTTATCTAGTAATTACAAAGAAGATGGGGTTCGTTTTGCAAAAACAGGATTAAATCAATATACACCGAGATATCCGAGTACACGTGATGGAAATAGTTTAGATTATGAACCAGACTACATGGCAAGTGAAGTTCTTTCGGTACATATTCATCAAACAAAGTTTTATAATGCAGCTGTAAGTTCCCAGCCATTTTTTAATGCACCTGTGCCTTCAGATGAGGATGTAATTGAGTTGATGAAAAATATTAAGTATATTCAAGATAACAATCCTCTACTAGCTAATGAAGTAACGCAAATTGTAATGACCGAAGCTGGTGTTTTTGCTATTGTTATCAAACCTGAAGAAGCTATAGCTGCTTTAAATGCTTTGCAGGATACAAAAACGGAAGATAAATTTAGAAAAAGTTTTAATAAAAAGGTTCTTAAAGATTGGGACAAAATAAATCAAAATGCTGGAGAAGTTTGTGATGCTAATTGTTTAAATGATGTGGCAAACAAATTCAATAAGTTTATGAATAAGCTGAAAATTGGTGGCACTAAAGTTGAAGCAAAAGTATTAAGAGCTGTTATAGGAGAAAATAATGAAATTACAGGCTGGCTCTGTGATGAATAGAAAATAAAAACGAAATAATATGAAAAACATAATATCAATAATTTGTGGCTTATTTACAAGTCTTTTATTTGCTCAAGAGCAGATAGTTCCATTAACACAAGAAGGAATTTTAGATGAAGAAGAAAATATAGTGTATTATTATAAAGATATAAACGGTGATTTGAATAAATTCCTTGGAACATGGAAATACCAAGATGCTACGAAGGAACTTATCGTTACATTCTATTTGAATCAGCATGTCGATTATTCAGGTTCGTATTCTGATGAGATTTATGCGAGGTTCAAGTACACGGAAAATGGAACCATTATCTACAACACTTTAAATAGTATAAATGAAGATATAAAGCATAAAATTTCGGGAGGTTCTATCTTTGTAGATACGCCAAATAAAGTATCTCTTACTTATTTTGAACCTACAAATATTCCATATAGTAAAAGCATGACACCAACTTTAAATCTAGAATATTTGCCGTGTACGACGCTGGGTTGTAATCCACAATTAAAATGGGATATTTTTTGGGCAAGTGGGAGAGAAAGTGACCCTTGGCCTTTTAAAATACCATCACATTTGACGTTAACGAAACAATAAATAACAAAGCCTCATTGTAAAATGGGGCTTTTTTTAGCTCCTGTTTTTATCCAATCTCAGTAATTTAGAAAAGCCAAATATTGGCAGTTGCTTTTCGTTTTGTCATAAGTATTATAAAAATATGGTACAAATAACGATTGGCGGCGATGTAAAACTTTCTAAAACTCATTTTGAGAGCGTTGAAGAACTCAAAATTGAGTTAGGTCTGATTGAGCTTCCACAGTACCAAGTTCCAGAAGAACACAAGAAAATTTTAGAGGCACTCGCAGAAGAAGCCAAGAAAGATAAATATAGTGGTTTAAGCAGAGAGGAATTTAATACGGCTCTGGAAGTTTAGAATGTACATACTTGTTTTTCGTCCTTCATTTGTTCTTAGCGTAAAAGAAATAAAGCAGTATTATGAAGAACAAAACCTTCCTGTTTTTGGTGATTTTAAAGCTGAATTAGATATGCTTTTGGATAATGTGGAAAACTTTCCGAGGATCTATTTGGAAAATTCGGGTAAAGTGAGCCACCCGTGCCGGATTAAATTGAGCAGTGTAAATGAAGTGTAAAAAATCGTTTCATTTGAGTGTTAAAATTAGTGATTCTTTTTTAATTTTTTTCTCATCGATTCACCTTTTAAATTTATACGATGTGCTGAGTGTACCAATCGATCCAAAATAGCATCAGCAATAGTTTGTTCTCCAATGATTTGATGCCAAGCTTCAGTAGGTAATTGTGATGCTATAATAGTAGATCGTTTCCCATGTCTATCCTCAATAATTTCCATAAAAATATGCCTATTAACATTGTCTAAGGTTTTAAGCCCAAAGTCATCTAAAATAAGTAGGTCTTGTTTTTCTAGTCGATTGATCTCTCTTAAATAAGATCCATCAGCTTTAGCTGTTTTCATTCTAGTAAATAGCTTATTGGTATTAAAGTACATCACTCGATATCCTAAAGAGCAGGCTTGATAACCAATTGCAGAAGCTATATAGCTTTTTCCAACACCAGTACTTCCCGTGACAAGTATATTTTCTTGATTTTTAATAAAATCACAAGAAGCAAAACGCTGTATCTGATTTTTATCAATATTCCTGTTAGGATCGTAATTGATGTTTTCAATAATAGCTTTGTACCTAAACTTGGCGGCTTTGGTGAGCCGTTCAATTTTTCTGTTATACCGATCATCCCATTCAGATTGTATTAAATGAGCAATAAGTTCATCATTAGTGTACTGAACACTTCCTGCTTGTAATGCTTCGCTAAAAGCTCTGTGCATACCGTAGAAGCGTAAGAGCTTCATTTGTTCTAATGTTTGTGTATTCATATCTGTAATTATTTATAATATTCTTTTCCTCTTATGTTTTTGTGATTAGGAACTTGGCTTTGCTCTTCAGGAGTGTCTTCTATAACATCCCAACCTTTTTCTAAGATGTTTACTATGATATTGTAATTGTACCCTCCATAATCTAAAGCTCTTTTACAGGCATTATTTAATCGTATACGACCTACCTTCTTATTTAATTGTAAAACTCCCATACAGGATTTATAGGATTGTTCAGGATGCTGCTTCTTGTCTAGTATTTTGATGATATAGTCTTGACAGTATTGTCCAATATTACCTGCCCAACTTATAAATTTCTCACTACTCCATTCACTAACAAAATTATGATGAGAAGGCATGTGTTCTTTTGTAGTTGTATAAGCATATTTTTTTCTATGTCTTGGATGTAGCGCTATGCGATTGTATTTGTAATATACCTCTATGAAGCTTTCTGAATATACAATCCGTATGCGTTTGCCTATATATTGATATGGAACGCTGTAATAATGCCTATCCTTGTTAAAGTAAATATGACTGTTTTTATGTACCGTTCCCTTAGCATACTGTTTTAATTCATATCGCTTTACAGGTAATGCATTGAGCTGTGATAACTCTAGCTCCTGGAATAAGGAAGCTCTAGTGTATTCACGTCCTCTAAAAGACATATTATTATGCTCCTTTATAAGTTCTAGTATACGCTTGTTAATAGCTGTTTCGCTATGGAAAGTTTCTTTCCTGAGTTTGGCAAAAACTCTAGTATATATAATACGTACAGCATTCTCTACAATAGCTTTGTCCCTAGGTTTATAGGCTCTTGTCGGTAGGATGGTTGTTTCATAATGATCTGCAAAATCAGAGAAAGTTTCATTTATTTTGGGTTCATAACGATTACTTTTTGTCACAGCTGCCTTAAGGTTGTCAGTAACTAATGCTCGAGGAACACCGCCATAAAACCATAAAGCATTTTCTATACAACGTATAAAATCTTCTTTTTTCTGACTCTTACAAGCCTCTACATAGGTATATTGACTTGCGCCTAATACACAAACAAAAACTTCTAATTCCTCTAGTTCTCCCGTGTACTTATCTACAATAGTCAATTTTTTTCCTGTAAAATCTATGAAGAGTTTATCACCTGCCTTATGATTAAAATGCATCACTGGTGAGACTTCTTTACGCCATTCTAAATACCAATATCTAAATTGTGAGAACTGATAACCATCTGGATGGCGCTCTTTGTATTCTTCCCATAATAAACGCTGGGTGACACCTGTTTTCTTAATCTCTTTATCAAAATAAGGAAAGTACTGTTCTAAAGTTTTTAGCTGATGACTTTTTTCTTTAGTCTTGGTTAAAAAAAGCTTGTGAAGTTCTTCTACACTTAGCGCAGATATCTCATAAGCAGTTAATTTATATGACTTAAAAAAATTAATGTATTTGCTTACTGTATTACGTGATATGCCAAGTTGTGAGCTTATTTGACGTTTACTAACGCCACCAGAATATAATTTGAATAAGGTTTTTACTTTTCGCATGTCTATTTGTTTGTTTGCCATAATCTTTTCTTGTAAAAGAAAGATTATTTATAAACTCAAATAGAAACGATTTTTAGTGGTTCACTTTCATCCGGCAAGCTATGCTCACTTTGAGCCGGCAAGGGTGGCTCAGTTTAACCCGAAGTTAGTGGTTCACTTTATCCGAATTTTGCAACTTTTCCTGTTAAGTTTGAAATATAACTAAGTTTAGGCGCTGATAATGTAATCTCTTTTAGTTCATTTTTAAACTCTTCTAATATTGGATCCATCATCGCTGAATGAAAAGCATGCGATGTTTTTAGCTTAGTGAAAGCGATTTCCTTTTCTGTTAGTACTTCTGCAAAATCATTTATACTAGCATCATTTCCTGAAATTACGCAGGATTCTTTTGTATTTATTGTAGCGATAGAAATGTCTTTAGGAAGTATGGCTTCTATATCTTTTGCAGAAATATTTAAGCCTAGCATTGATCCTTTTTCAAGTGTATTCATCAAGCTTCCTCTTTTTACCAGCAAACGAAGACCGTCTTTAAGACTAAAAACTTCTGCAATACACGCCGCTGTGTACTCTCCTAAACTATGACCTATCATATATTTAGGTTGAATTCCCCATTTTATAAGCAATGATGCCAAAGCATATTCAATTAAAAATAGTAAGGGTTGTGTGTAATATGTCTGGTTGATCTTTTCTTGATCTTCATGAGCATCAATGTGATATCCTAAAATT
Organism: Kordia sp. TARA_039_SRF; assembly: GCA_006383075.2. Taxonomy (GTDB): domain Bacteria; phylum Bacteroidota; class Bacteroidia; order Flavobacteriales; family Flavobacteriaceae; genus Kordia. The sequence goes on along the minus strand of SMNH02000003.1, from coordinate 337,917 downwards.
TGTTTGAAATCTTCTCCAGTTTCTTCTTGTAAAATTTTCAGTCCCTCATCAATAATTTCTTTGAATGTACTTTCTTCTTTATATAAATCAAAAGCCATTTTGAAATATTGTGTTCCTTGCCCTGCAAACATAAAAACGATACTTCTGTATTGCTCTCTGGTGCTTGTTTTTAAATTATTCGCTGTTTTCTTTTTTAGAATATCAACAGCAGCAGCTCCATTTTGGGCTACTATATAATCTCTTACAGTATGTCCTTTTCTTCCAACATTTAAGGTATAGGCTATATCATTAAAATCATTTGCTGTGGTTTCTAAGTATGTACCTAACTGATGTTGATAGTTTGTGAGTGATTTTTCACTTCTAGCACTATATGTTAGTAATTGATAAGGTCTTGAAGGAGTAGTCTTATTTGTTGATGTTGCTTCTTCAAGAATCACGTGAACGTTTGTTCCTCCTATTCCTAAACTATTGATTGCAGCAAGTAATGGTTTGGCATCTTTTCTTTTCCATTCTGTCAATGCTGAATTTACATAAAAAGGTCCGTCTTCAAAATTTATTTCTGGATTTGGACTTGTGTAATGTAGCGATGGCGGAATCGCTTTTTGCTCAAGAGCCAATGCAGTCTTAATAATTCCTGCTATTCCTGCGGCATAATCCAAATGCCCAATGTTTGTTTTTACAGATCCTACAGCACATTTATGATTGGTATTGTAATTAAAAGCTTTGTTTAATGCTTCCACTTCAATCGGATCTCCAAGCTTAGTTCCTGTTCCATGTGCTTCCACGTAGGTAATATCATTAGGGTCTATATTTGCAAAACGCTGTGCTTGTTTTATGCAATCGTATTGTCCAGCAACACTTGGAGCAGTATATCCAACTTTTCTTTTTCCGTCATTATTGGTTGCGGAAGCTCTTATAACTGCATAAATAGGATCCTTGTCACGTAATGCGTCTTCTAACCTTTTTAATACAATAACGCCACTTCCTTCACCCGGAATGGTTCCCGTAGAATCACTATCAAAAGCTTTACATTTTCCATCTTTAGAACCAATCATTCCTTCTTCAAAAAGATAACTAGAGTTTCCTTCCGTATTTAAGCAGGCACCACCAGCCATTGCTACAGAGCATTCTCGCATTAATAAACCTCTACAAGCCAAATGCACTGTAGTTAACGAACTAGAACACGCGGTATCAATCACATAACTCGGTCCTTTAAGGTTCAAGTTGTAAGAAATTAAGGTGCTTACGTAGTTTTTATTGATGATATGTGATTGAAAGAACATATCTACATTTTCATTTTGGGTTAACATCCCATGTGCCATCCAATTCAAATTGTCAGACGCGGCTAAATACAATCCTACTTTTTCTTTAATGGCATGCACATTGTACCCTGCATCTTCCATTGCCAACCATACTTGTTCGTGTAAGACGCGTATTTGAGGATCCATTAAATCGGCTTCATCTTTAGTATATCCAAAAAACGGATAATCGAAAGAGTCAGATCCTTCCACAAAGGATTTAAGTCTTATATAATTTGGGTTCTCAATAAACGTTTTAGGTGTTCCTAAAGCCTCTAACTCTTCATCAGTATAGAATTGTGAAATATCTGCACCGCTTTTTAAATTTTCCCAAAAAGCTTTGGGTGAGTTTGATTGTGCAAACTTGCACGAAATACCGATAATCGCTATATCTTTTTTTATTGATCTTTTTTCCATGTTAAAGCAGTTATTTTTATTCTATTTCACTTAAAAAATCGTCTATATCTTGTAATACATCCACAGCAACTTCTTCTTCTGTGATTTCTTCTTCAATTACTTCTTTAGGAGTAAATACATTTTCTACTAACTCAACTATATTAGAGTATTCAAATAATACCCTCGGTTTTATTTTTATGTCATCAAATGCTTTGTTGATGCTGTGCATTACTTTGAGTAGTTTAATGGAAGTCATTCCAATATCAAAGAAGTTATCGGTAACACTTATTGTGTGCTCGTCTTTGTTTAATTCTTTGGCTAAAATTTTGACTAATTTTTCTTCTTTTTCGTTTCTAGGTGGTACGTAATCTGGATTTGCTTCTGTTTCAGCATCGCCAATCTTAGTTAATGCTTTTTTGTCTATTTTTCCATTGGCTGAAAGCGGCAGTTTTTCTAATTGTATGATGAATGCCGGACACATAAAGTCAGGTAATCTTTTTAGTAGATATTCTCTTATTTCAGCTATATCTAACTTTTCTTCTGAAACTAAGTAAGCTGCTAGTTCTTTATTTCCTGATTCTTCTTCTTTTACAATAACTACTGCTTGTTCAATAGCTTCATGAATCATTAACTGGTATTCAATTTCACCTAATTCTACACGGAAACCATGAATTTTAACCTGATCATCTATTCGCCCATAAAATTCTAATGTACCATTTGGCAGCCATCTTCCTAAATCACCTGTTCTGTATAGATATTCATTTTTATTGAATGGGTTTTTTACAAACTTTTCCCTAGTTAATTCCTCTCTGTGTAAGTATCCTCTTCCCAATCCAATTCCTGCTACACATATTTCTCCGATGATATTTTTACCACATAATTGTAAGTTTTCATCTAATATGAATATAGACATGTTTTGAATCGGTTTTCCGATAGGAATATTTGAAGATTCTGGAACTTTATCCATGAAGTGTAACGTAACATCATCTGAAGCTTCCGCTGGTCCGTAAGCATTTACAACTTTGATGCTCGGATATCTATTAAACCATTCTTTGATAAGTTCTTTACTTACCGCTTCTCCCGTAACTAATAGATATTTTACATTTGAAAGGTAGCTTTGTTGTAAATCTTTTTCAATTTGTAATAACGGTTTTAAATAACTCGGAACAACTTGTAGTATGGTTACTTTTTCACGTTGTACTCTTTCTAAAAACCGTTGAGGATTGAGTAGTGTCGCTTTTTCATAAATACTCGTTGCGCCCCCTACAATTAAGCTATTTAGCAATTGCCAAATGGATATATCGAAAGTACTTGGTGCATTTTGTACAATGATACTATTGGCATCCAATTCTAATGAAGATACCATGGCATGCATATGATTTAGCATTCCATCATGTTCTATCATAACTCCTTTAGGCATTCCCGTGGAGCCAGATGTATAAATAACATACGCTAAATGATTTCCTTTAATTTCTTCTTTACACGATGAACCAGCATATTTGTCTTTCTTGGTCATGAATTCTTTGATGAGTTCTTCGGTAATTACGTATCTACATTTGCTATCATTTAGTAAATATTCAATACGTTCTTTCGGATATTCTGGATCGATTGGTAAAAAGGCAGCTCCTGTTTTAAATATTGCTAAAACGCTTATTAACGACCATTCACTTCTAGTCAAGTTAATCCCTACAATTGCTTGTTTTGGAAGATTGAAGTGTTCTTTGATAAATACTGCAAACTTATCTGAAGTTTTATGAATTTCTTCATACGTAAATGTCTTGTCATTTGTATATAAAGCTACATTTTTTCCATTTTCCGCTACATGATGTACAAACAAATCCATGAATGTTTCATTCTCAACAAGCGGCACTTTTGGTCCGTTGAAAACGTTGAGTAGTTCATACTTTTCTTCCTCAGAAACATAGGTGAATTGATCAATTTTTTCTCTTGGAGAATCACAGAAATGTTGTAATAATTGATTGTAATGTGTTGCCAATTCTTTAATTCCCTTACTATCGTACATATTGGCATTGTAGTCGAAGCAAATTTCTAATCTGTCTTCTTCAGGATGAACCACAATACTAAAGTCATAGTTTATTTGATCGAATATATTTACAGATTCAATAGCTAATCCTACAGAACTTTCATTTTTATTGGAGTTGATGTCTTCTTCAATAACTTCCTGAATAGGGTAGTTTTCAAAGATCATCACATGATCAATTAAATCCATTCCAAATTCACTTTGCGCCTGTACTTCAGATAGGTTTATGTAGTGGTGCTGATTGCAATCGATAAACTCTTTATGACTTCTTCTTAGTAATGATTCTGGAGTTTCATTTTCGTTGTATTTGATACGGACTGGAATTGTATTGATGAAGAGTCCAACCATTTCTTCTATACCTACCAAATCTGCAGGTCTTCCAGAAACTACGGCTCCAAAAATGGCATCTGATGTGTTGTTATACTTGGCAACTAAACAACCCCAAACCGTTTGTATGAAAGTGTTTTGTGTAATGTTTAATTTGGCACAAATGGATTGAATTTTCTTGAATGTTGTATTATCGACTTTTAATTTTTCGTGGGTTCGTTTGTAAGTCGGAGCTACTTCTTTAATTTGGAATGGTACTTCTGCTATATTTTCGTAGCCTTTTAAATATTTTTTCCAAAAACGCAACGATTCGTCTTCTTCAATTTTATTGATCCAATCAATATAATTAGCATATGGAACCGGCGCAGGTAATTTAGATGACGATCCTGTACAAACTTCATTTAAAATTAAATAGAAGTCATTAATCAAAATACTCATACACCAACCATCCATAAGAATATGGTGGTGACTCCAAATAAATTCATAGTTGTTTTCGCTTAAAACAAGTACTTTTAAGCGCATTTGTACTTTATCATACAAATTAAACCCTTTGGAAATATCTGCTTGTTTTTGCTGCTTGATATATTCTTTTACATCTACATCTTCCGGAACTATTTCGTAACTAAAGCTGTCTGGAACTGATTTGTAAACAATTTGCAATATCATATTTGCATACTCATTCGTAAATCCAGTTCTTAAAATTGTATGTCTTTGTATTAATAAATCGTATGCTTTCTTAATATCTTCCATTCGTAACTCCGAAGTAGTTAGCTTGTATGATATTTGCTCAAAATAGGCGTTTGAGCTAGGATCTAAAGACCAGTTATAGAACATTCCATGTTGTAATGGAGATAGTTGATAAATATCTTCAATGTTGTTGTCTTTATTGATAGATGCCAATCCTTCTAAAGTAAGCTCATTAAATGTTAAATCGGATGGCGTAATGTGCTCTGTTTCACTTGCTGCAAGTTCTTCTATAATTGCTATCAAGTATTTTTCGTAATTCGCCGTAAGCAGATTCATTGTTTCTTCATTGAACACTTTATCTGAATAACGTAAATTAATACTCAATTGATTAGATGCTAAAACGCCGTAGATGTCTATCAATTCTTCTTGTCCATTTTTAGCATCTGTATCTGAGCCAAAACTCTCTGAAGCGTAATCAAATATTGGTTGATTTCCTTCTTGAGTTGCAGTTCCACCGGCATTACTTCCGAAATCTCCTAAATAATTGAAAATAATACTTGGATGTAATTTCCCTTCAAAGTCATCTCTCAAATAGCGCAACATTCCATAGCCAATTCCCTTGTTTGGAATTTTTCTAAGATTTTCTTTGATGCGTACCAATGCTTTTATGTTTTCTTCAACATTCGCAACATCAAGTACTACTGGATATTCAGAACTAAACCAACCGACAGTTTTGCTAATATCAATATCATCTATGATGTCTTCTCTTCCATGCCCTTCTAATTTTATGACACATTGATTCGTTTGGAATGTATCTCTAATAGCCAAACTAAGTCCTGTAAGAAGTATATCATTTGCTTCTGTCTTGTATACTTTATGTGCTTTTGTTTGTAGCTTTTCTGTGATTTTTTTATCTAAAATCAGTACTTTTTCTTGATTGTGATGATAAATTCCATTTGTTGATGCTTCTTTATCTACAGGCAACATTGGTATGGTTTGACGGCATAATTCTTCCCAATACGAATATTCTTTTTCAATAGATTTTCCATGTGCATATTCTTTTTGTGCTAATGCCCAACTTTGGAAAGAATCTGTTTTTAGCATTAATTCAAACTTTGTTTGATTGATTTCTGCTTCATATAATCCCGTAAGGTCTTCCAATAAAATTCTCCATGAAATCCCATCAACAACTAAATGGTGTACTATTAATGCCAAACGATCTCCATCGGATAATTTAAAATGTCCAACATGCAATAATGGTCCGTTGACAATATCTATTCCCGATTGAATATCATTTCCTAGTTTGTCTAATTTTTCTAATTCATTAGGTACGTTCCTTAAATCGTGATATTGTATTGTATAATGCTTGCCTGAAATACCTTTGTTGTATTGTTTCCAAATTCCATCTTCATTACTGTATACCATACGTAGAGCATCGTGATGCATGATTAATTTTTGAATACAACGTTCTAAGACTTTAGCATCGAGTTCCACACTACTTTTTAGCAATACTGGTAAGTTGTGATGATGTTTTACTACGATGCTTTCGTCTGTAAAGAAATAGTGTTGTATTGGCGTAAGTAATACTTCTCCTGAAACTGGCGATTGATCTATAATTCGTGTATTTTTCGTCACAAAATTTGCTAAGTCTTCCAGCACAGGATTTTTAAGAATTTGTTCTACTTTCAAGCTATATCCTAATTGTTTTAGTCTTGCTACTACTTGAATTGATTTTATAGAATCTCCTCCTAAATTGTAAAAACTATCTTTTACACTTATGTTTTCAAATTTTAAGACTGCATTCCAAACACTAACCAATGCTTTTTCCTCTGGAGTTCTAGGTGCAATGAAGTTTTCTTGCTGTAAGTTCTCTTCTAGTACTTCAGGAAGTGCTTTTTTATCAACTTTTCCGTTTGGAGATAACGGCATTTTATCTAGTTGAATATAGTAGCTTGGAAGCATGTATGATGGAAGTTTTTCTAACAGATATGCTCTCAATTCTTTAGATTCTATCTTTTCAGTAGCTGTAAAGTATGCCACTAATTCTTTATATTCCTGTGCGCCTTGTTTTGCAAGTACTATGATATCTTCTACAGTTGTGAATTGTTGTATTTGATACTCTATTTCACCTAATTCAATTCGATATCCTCTAATTTTTACCTGATCGTCACTTCTCCCTAAAAATTCTAGTGTTCCGTTAAGTAACCATCTTGCCATATCTCCGGTTTTATAAAGTAATCCTTCTTTATTAAACGGATTGGCTATGAATTTTTGTGCTGTTAATTCTGGTCTGTTTAAATATCCTTTAGCAACTCCTTCTCCACCTATATACAATTCACCCGCAATTCCTTTAGGCACGAGTTGCTTGTTGGCATCTAAGACATATAATTGTACGTTCGGGAAAGGAATTCCGATTGGTACAGTTGTACTCAACTCGTGATGGGTGTCTACTTCGCATTCATAATACGTACTATCAATTGTTGCTTCCGTAACTCCATAGCTGTTGATAACACGGCTATTGTGACCAAATTCTAGAAGTAAGAATTCAAAGTCATTTAAATTAAGACTTTCAGCTCCTAAAATGATCATTTTTAAGAAGCTAACATCAATCTTCTGTTTGTGAATATGACGCATCAACGGCATTACAAATGAAGGTGTTCCTTCAAATACACTTACTTGATTCTCTGTGATTAAATTACACATAGACGTTGTATCCAACTTCATATCGTTCCCACAAATTACCATGGTTCCTCCCGTTAGAATAGATCTACACAAATCAGCCACCGACATATCAAAGGAGAAGCTTGCTAATTGCAATAAGGTTACTTTAAAATCATCTAGACGGTATGCTGCTTTCCATCCGTAGTATATGTTAACAACCGAAGCATGCGTTACTAAAACTCCTTTTGGATACCCTGTTGATCCGGATGTGTAAATAATGTAAGCTAAAGCTTCCGAAGATAGTTGTATTACCAGTTTTTCCTTGCTACATTTTGATTGATTTTTATTGAACTCTTGTAAAAATTCAGCATCAATACACACACTACATTGGCTGTCTTCTTCTATGAATGATATACGATCTTCAGGATACGCAGTATCAATTGGAATGTATGTGCTTCCTGTTTTTAGAATTGCAAAAATACTTACGATTACCCATTCACTTCTATCAAGTTTTATCCCTACATGGCTTCCTGTTTCTAAAGAGTAGTTTGCCTTTAGGTAATGTGCTAATTGATTGGAAAGTATGTCTAATTCTTTAAAAGAAAGTTTGACATCTTCAAAAACTACAGCAATTTCTTCTGGGTTTTCGATTACTCGTTGTTCAAATACGTCTAAAATCGTTTCATTTGACGGGTAAATTGTTGCATTATCGTTATATGCAATCAATAGTTCGTTTTTCTCTACCTCAGATAAAAAGTCAAAATTAGCTAGTGGTTTTGTATCTTCTGTAGCAAATCTATCAATTACATTTAGTAAATGCGTACTTATTAATTCTACACCAGAAGATTCATATACATGCTCATTGTAGTTAAATTGTACTGTTAATGAGTTTTCAGACAATTCAATGGTCAAATCTAAGTCATAATTTGTTTGTTCAATTACATCAACCGCTGCAATTGCCAATTCTTGTTTGTTGTGACTTTCAATATCTTCTTTAATGAGTTCTTGAACAGGATAATTTTCAAATACCATGATATGATCTAGTAAATCTGTTCCAAGATTACTTTCTGCCTGAACTTCTGAAAGATTCAAATAGTGATATGGCTTACTATTGATATCACTTTGATGCATTTTTTGTAAAATAGAAGTTGGTGTATCTTCTTGCGTATAAGACATTCTTACCGGTATCGTGTTGATAAATAGTCCAACCATTTCTTCAACTCCTTCCAGTTCGCCAGGTCTACCAGATACTACTACTCCAAATACAACATCTTGCACATCATTGTATCTTGATAATAAATATCCCCAAACTACTTGCATGAATGTATTTCGAGTAATGTTTTGAGCAAGACATATTTTGTTAATCTTTTCTAGTAATGCTCCTGTAATATGCATTTCTTTTCTAGAAAACTTTTCTGAATTTTGCTTTAAACCATTCTTTTTATAAGGAATGGTTGCTAAACTATTGTACCCATTTAGATAGTTATTCCAGTATAATAGCGACTTTTCCTTATCTATATTTGTTAACCAACTTAAATAATCTGAATAAGGTTTTGGTGTTGGAAGTGCTGTTGCATTTGTAGATTCAATATTTAAAAGCAATTTATAGAAATCATTTACCAAAATACTAATACACCATCCGTCCATAAGAATATGATGGAAATTCCATATAAATTCATATTCATTGTTTGGTAATTCTACAACTTTTAAGCGCATTTGAGAGAAGTCTTTTTCAAGATTGAATCCTTTTCTCAATTCTTCCAACTTTATATTTTCTATATATGCCTCAGTATCATTTATGGTTAAAGCGTCAATAGATTGATATTCAAAATTTCCTACAATCGATTTGTATACTATTTGTAAAGAAACACCTCCATAATCATTGGTGAATCTTGTTCTTAAAATTGCATATCTATTTATTAATTGATTGTATGCTTTTTGAACATTTTCAATACTTAGGTTTTTAGATTCTAATCGATAAGAAACCTGTTCCAGATATGCTAACGATTCTTTATCCGATAACCATTGGTAAAATATTCCTTGTTGTAAAGGCGATAGTTCATAGACGTCTTCTACATTGTTATTTGTATTTAGTGTTTTTAATTCTCTACTCGTAAGTCTTGGAAAAGTTACATCAGAAGGCGTTAGCTGCCTTGTTTCAATACTTGATAGTTCAAGAATTAATGCTTCAAGATGATGCTGATAACGCGCTGCTAATTTTCGCATTGTATCGACCTCATAGTAGTCTTTTGCATACGTAATGTCGATACTAAGTTCGTTATAACTCATCATTCCAGTAACAATTAACGGACAGTCGTAACCGTTTTTCTTGCTTACATCTTCTCCTAATCTTTGAGAAGCGTATTCGAAAATTGAAGTTTCTTTGTTTCCTGCTTTACTTCCAAAATCACCTAAGTAGTTAAATATTGCTCCAGGAATATATGTAAGCTCTTCATTGTTATTTAGATGTCTTAACATTCCATACCCAATTCCTTTATTAGGAATTTTACGCAAGTCTGTTTTGACTTTTACCAATACTTCTAAGTGATCTTCATAGGTATGATTTAATACAAACGGAAAAATAGAGGTAAACCAACCTATAGTTCTACCGATATCCAAATCTTCAGCAATGGCTTCTCTACCATGTCCTTCCATTTGCAGCAAGGTTTCAGTAGTTCCAAACACATCCTTGATTGCTAGTCCTAAACAAGCAATTAAGATGTCATTGATTTCCGTAATATATGCATTATGTACTTTGGTTTGTAAAAGTTCAGTAACCTCTTTACTTAAACCGAAAGAAGTAGAACCGTTTAAAGTAAATAATTTGATTTTTGGTTGTTTGTCATACGGGATTGGATGTACATTTTTACTACAAATACTATCCCAGTAAGAAGTTTCTTCTTGTACTACTTTGCTAGTAGCAACTTGCTTTTGAATAGCTGCCCAATGTTGATAACTATGCGTTTTAGAAGGTAACTTGATTGTTTTATTCTCTGAGAACTGTTCGTAAAGTGTGCTTAAATCTTCCATGAAAATTCTCCATGATACACCATCCACAACTAAGTGATGAATGGTTACAAATAACATATCTTCATCCTTTAATTTGAAGTGTACAGCTTTACAAAGACTACCATTCTCAATGTTGAATGATTTTTGCGTTTCGCTTCCTATTTTTTGCATTTCCTTTTCAGGATTTTCAACCTCGGTTATGTCATGATAGCTAACGTCGAATGTAGTTTCGGACTCTGGTAGATTTGTTTGCATCCACACTTCGTTAACCTTATCAAAAGTCATTCGCAGCGCATCATGATGGATAGCCAGCTTGTGTAGACATTTTTTAAGAATCTCATGGTCTATATTCTTTGTGATTTTTAAGAACATAGATTGATTGTAATGATTCTTGTTTTTTATGTTTGCGTTTTCGAAGAAGTAATGTTGAATTGGAGTTAAGAGTACATCTCCCGTTACTTCTGCTTGATCAATAGCAGTTTGATTGTGTTTCATATACTGCACTAATTCTCCCAATACCGGATATCTTAAAATCTCTTCTACTTTTAAGCTATATCCTTCTTGCTTGAGTCGTGCTACAATTTGTATACATTTGATAGAATCTCCTCCCAAATTGTAAAAATTGTCTTTTAGACCAACTGGAGTACGCTTTAATACATTTCCCCAAACACTACAAAGTACTTGTTGTCTTTCTGTAATTGGAGCTTCATATTGATCTTTAATGATGTGTTTTTCTGTATCGATACTTGACAGTGCAGCTCTGTCAACTTTTCCGTTGACTGTTAGCGGCATTTTATCCAATTGAATATATCCGCTAGGAATCATATATATTGGTAAAGAACTTGACAAAAATGTTCTTATCTCAGAAATTACTTCTTTCTTATTGGAAACGAAATACGCAACTAAATAGTAATTCCCATGTTCGTCTTTCTTAGCCAAAACAGCTGCTTTGTCTATGGAAGATTTTTGTAATAATTGTGTTTCTACTTCTCCTAATTCTACGCGGTGACCTCTAATTTTTAATTGATCATCCGTTCTTCCCATAAATTCAACAACACCATTGTCTAGCCATCTTCCTAAATCTCCAGTTCTGTAGAGCGTATCTTCCGAATTGTAAGGATTTTGGATAAATTTTGCTGCTGTTAATTCCGGATTGTTTAAATATCCTTTTGAAACACCATCTCCTCCAAGATAAATTTCTCCAATAACTCCTGTAGGAACTATTTGTTGATAGGCATCAAATATATAAGCTGTACTATTTGCTATTGGTGAACCGATAGGAATATTTTCTACGACTTTCGAAATATTGTATGTAAGCGAAAAAGTTGTGTTTTCTGTAGGTCCATATCCATTGATAATTTCAAGAGAAGGATATATGTCTTGTATTTTTGAAATATGTGTACTGGAGAGCTTATCTCCTCCTACTAAGATTGTTTTTAATGGTCTGAAGAGATTGCTGGAAGTATCTACCAACTCATTGAACCAACCTGCAGTAAACCACATAATGTTTACTTCTTTTTCGTTGATTTCCTCTGATAGTGCGTCAGGATTCATTAATACTTCATAGGTTGGAATTACCAAACAACCTCCATTTAAAAGTGTTCCGAAGAATTCTATTGTAGTAGCATCAAAAGAGAACGATCCTGTACTCAGTAAAGTATCTGCTTTAGAGAACTGATAGAAGTTTGTTTCTTTTACCAGTCTGACAATATTTTGATGTGTAACTTTTACACCTTTTGGTGTTCCGGTAGATCCAGAAGTATACATTACATAGACAATATCATCTACCTTTCCTGTATGTGCTTCTAGTTGCTCTGTTATTTCATGTTGAAGATTCACAAAATCATCAATCGTGTTTTCTTCTATTACAGTTGTACAATTACTGTCGTTTATAATAAAATCAATTCGATTTTGAGGATACTTATAGTCTATCGGTGCATAAATAGCTCCCGTTTTTAAGGCGCCAAGTAGTGCTATAATTTGCCATTGACTTCTAGGAAGCTTTATCCCTACAGTAGTATTAGGCTTTACTTTGTGATGCGTTTGTAAATACGTAGCAAATTGACTAGATAGTTTGTCCAATTCATCGTAAGTAAGTTGGATGTCTTGAAAGCAAAGTGCTGTATTTTTTGGAGTTTTCTCTACTTGCTCTTTAAATAATGTAATACAACTTTTATTTTTTGGATATAAAGTTTTTGTGTCGTTGAATTCTTCTAATATTCTAACTTGTTCTTCGGTATCTAAATAGTTTATATTACTTAAAGTAACATCTTTGTTGTTGACTACTTCGAGAATGATATTTTCTAAATGTTTTGCTATTCTTTTAATTTTATCTTCAACATAGAGATTCCCATTGTATTTAAACTTTAATGCGAGACTTCTTTTTTGTGGAATAGCTATGATTGTAAAATCATAATTTGTTTGTGTAACTCTGTCTCCTTCTTCAACTGTAAGTTTAGAATCTGTCCAATTACTTGTTTCTCCAACAGTTTCTTGCACTGCATAATTTTCAAAGACAAGGATATGATTGATGAGATCTGAACCTAATGTACTCTGATCTTGTACAGATGCTAAATTATTGTAATGATGTTTAGTACTAGTAATAGACTCGTGTTGTAATTGTTTTAGTAAATCTATTGCCTTTGTCTGACCATCATATTGAACTCTTACCGGAATTGTATTTATGAAAAGACCTATCATGTTTTCTACATCATCCAGTTCGGCAGGTCGTCCAGAAACAACAGAGCCAAATACTACATCGTTGGTATTATTATATTTAGATAGCAAATATCCCCATATACCGCGGATAAAGGTGTTTTGTGTAATTCCTAAAGTATTACAATATGATTCTAAACTTGCATAGAGTTCATCTTTTATGACATAACTTTCTTCTAATTGATTTGTAGAGTCTAAAGAATTATCCGCTTGTTTAAAAGGTATTTCTGCTACCGTCTCATAGGATGATAAATATGCTTTCCAATAGGCGTTTGTTTCTTCCTTTTGTACCGTTTTTAGCCATTGAATATAGTTGGAATATGGTGTAGGTTTTGGCAATATAGGCGCCGATCCGTTTTCTAAAGACGCGTATAATGAAGTAAACTCGTTTATTAAAATACTTAAACACCATCCGTCCATTAAAATATGATGGTAACTCCATATAAACTCATAAGATTCATTTCCTAAATCAATAACTTTAAGTCGCATTTGAGAAGCTACATTCAAATCAAAACCCTGCTCTATATCTTCTTTCTTGATTCTTTCTATATATTCTTTTTGCTGCGTAGCTGTTAATTTCTCTGGAAATTTTTCATAGCTAAAGCCACCAACAACTTCCTTTCTAACTATTTGAAGTAATTCTCCTGCATAGTCATTACTAAAACTTGTTCTTAGAACGCCATGTCTAGATACTAACTTTTCGTATGCGCCTTTTAATGAATTTATAGAGAACTTCACTCCCGTAAGTTTGTAAGAAGTTTGCTCAAAATACATTCTTGATTTATTAGCTCGTAACCAATGGAAATACATTCCTTCTTGTAAAGGAGATATTTTATAAATATCTTCTAAGGTGTAGTCTGTGTTTAGTGCTTTTAATTCTTTTATACTTAACCCTTTAAATGATAAATCTGATGGGGTAAGAACAGGTTCTTTTGTGGCAATAACCTTTTCTATAAGTACCTTTAATTCAGATTCATATAATGAAATGAATGTTTGTATAGTTTTCTCATGATATACTTGAGAAGCATAATTAACATTGACTTCTAATGATCCGTCTATCAAAGTACATAAGACATTTAATTTCTCTGTACCGTTACTTGTAGACAAATTATTATTTAGTTCATTTGCTTTCAAATGAAATAGAGAGTTATTTTCCTGATATATAGTACCATCTAAGTAATTAAATACGATATCTGGTTGTATCTCTTTTGAAAATTCATTCGTCGAATATTTTAAAATTCCGTATCCTATTCCTTGATGAGGCACTGAACGTAAAGATTCTTTTACTTGTAGAAGTGTTTCTGTGTTAGAACTTGAGTTCGCTAGTAAGATAAAGGGATAAACATTACTAAAACATCCTACAGTTCTGTTTGTGTTGATGTTTTCAATAACTCGCGGTCTGTCATCACCTCTCAACTCTATTATAGATTCGGTTACTCCAAAACTCTTTAGGATTCCTAAACTTAAAGCGGTTAATAATATATCGTTCGTCTCTGTATTGTATACAGCATGTACTTCATTCTGTAGTAATTTTGTCGTTTTTTGATCTAATTTGAATGACATATTAGCATCAAGCACAACTGCTTCATCCAATAGGGTATCTACTGGAAATTCTGATGTTGTTTGCGCTGTGACATTTTCCCAGTATGCTACTTCTTTAGTATTTAAAACTTCTTGAGCATAGTATTTTTGAGCGTTAGCCCAAGTTTGGAAAGCATCCGTTTTTAGTGGCAAATTACTGTGTAATCCTTTTTCTAAGTTCGTATACGTATTAGAGATATCTTCTAAAACTATTTGCCAAGAAACCGCATCCATTACAATAGGATGTGAAAGCAATGCTACTTGATCTTCATTAGGTAATTTAAAATGATGTACATGAAGTATTGGATTCTTTAAAAGATTAAAACTTTTTTGAGCATCTTCCAATAATCTTGTCATTTCCGCCTGTGTATCTTTTACTGCTGTAAGATTATAAGAGGTGAATACATAGTGCTTTTTTGAAGTATCCTCGTTGTATTGAATGATGCCTTCTTCTTGATGTTTGAATGTCATTCGAAGTGCATCGTGATGAATCGTTAGTGCTTTAATCGTTTTTTCCAACAATTCTGAATCCAATTGTCGTTGTGTCTGTAATAAAACAGTTTGATTATCATTTGATGTTTCCTGCAATTGATTGTTGTTAAGAAATACTTTTTGACTCGGCGTAAGTATTACAGTTCCTGTAACTGCTGCTTGATCAATTTCTCTTTCTATTTTTACAATTAATTTTGCTAAATCCTTCAAGGTATCTGTAGTAAGAATATCTTCAGGTTTTATAATCAATCCATGCTGTCTCAATCTTGAAACAATTTGAATTGATTTTATAGAATCTCCTCCAAGATTGTAAAAATTGTCTGTTAAACTAATTGGGCTTTGCTTTAAGACATTTTCACAGACTTGAACTAATAATTGCTCATTAATAGTGCTTGCCACTTCAAATGAAGTGTTACTATACGTACCTATTTCCTCAAGAGATGGCAATTTATTTTTATCTATTTTGCCGCTCGAATTCAATGGAAATTCATCAAGTTGTACAAAATAAGAAGGCAACATATAATTTGGTAATTTTTCAGCTAATGCCTTTCTGATATTTTCATTAGGTACTTCTTTATCTGTAGTTACGTATGCAACTAATATTTTTTGACCTGAATCTTGTGTTGCAGTCACTACAACATTAGACTTTATATAGTCTAAATTTGATAGCGCATTTTCAATATCGCCTAATTCAATTCGGTTTCCTCTTATTTTTATTTGCGAATCATTTCTTCCGATGAATTCTATGCTTCCATCTCTCAATCTTTTTCCAAGATCTCCAGTTCTGTACATACGCTCCCCTTTTACAAAAGGACTGTCCATAAACTTATTAGATTCTACATTAGTATTTCGTAAGTAACCTTCGGAAACACAGTCACCACTTACACAAATTTCACCAACAACACCTACAGGTAATATATTGGCATATTCATCTAAAATGTAAATTTTAACATTGTCAATTGGTTTTCCTAATGATACATTTTTACCGACGTTTTTCTCTTTTTCAATAAAAGGAACATCCTCTATTTCACAACCCAATGCTCGTTGCTCTTCGAGTATATTTTCTAAATCCTCCGCTGTTGTGTATGGATTCATAAATACTGCTCGTAAAACAAGATCTTCCATCGCATTCTGTCTTTGTATTTTCGTGTAGGATACAAAAGAGTTTCCAGCATCAAACTGTTGCTGCTGAATCTGAAGGTTAATTTGATTAATCAGTTCAAGTTCTGTATCTGTAAATACTTTTTTATGTCGGAGCGTTGTTGGAATATATCTATATAAAACAATGTTTAAATCTGGTTGAAACAGCAACTTAAATTCTTCATAGCCTTGAATTTTCTTTGCAAATTGCTGTGCATTCTTATAGTTGTAGACAATGATTTCACTAAATGCTTCTTTACCGTAAATGTTTAGTATTCCGTGTACAATAAAGCTTGAAAAATTTCTAGATCCTTCAAGGGTATACTTGCCTAAGTCGTAACTTCCTTTTCGTGCTTGATAGTTTGAATTGTTCTCAGAATGCACTGCAAAAGCAGGTTTTTTAAATATACAATAACTCAGTCCTACAGGAAGATATAATTGTTTGTGAGCACAAACAGATACAGAGTCTGCCAAAGAAATCCCTTTGAATTTATCTTTAAACTCATCTGCAAGTAAAAAGCTACCTCCAAAAGCAGCGTCAACATGGTAATGAATGTTGTTTTTTAATGCTATATTTCCAAGAAGCTCTAAAGGATCTATATTTCCAGATTCCGTAGCTCCAGCAATTGCTATGATACTAACAACTAAGGTTTTCTCGTCTTGTAATGTTTTTATTTTATGCGCTAGTTCATCTTGAATTTCTTTGGCTGTTTTTCCTTCATAATTCAAACCAACAAAAGAGTTTGTTCCAAGTCCTAATATTTTTAATGCTTTTCCTATTGAGTAGTGACATCTTTCTGACCCAATAACAACAACATCTTTATAGCCATAATGCTTAAGAGCTTCAACAAGTCCTTCTGATTTTACCCCTTTAAATTGTTTATCAGGAGCTAACGCTTTATTTAAAGCGTAGTTTAACACCATGATGTTGGAAATTGTTCCTCCATTGGTGGCAACTCCTAGGGATGTATTAGGATTCTGTATGTTTTCTTCATAGAAGTCATTGTTTTCTTTGTAGATAGTCTTATGAAAGAAACCAATGACTTGTCGTTCTATAAGTGTGGCAATCGCTGATGTTTCAATTTTAACCTGATTTTGGTTCAGTGCTACAACAACTTCGTTAAGTTCTCTAACCACTTTAGGGATTGGCCCAGCCATGTGTCCTATGAAAGAAGGGGAATTAACGTTGACTACATTTGGTAAAATTTCCGCTTTTAGTAGTTTTAAATACTCATCAGTAGTATAGTTTCTTTCAATGTCAGGGCTGTTAAAGTCTACATTTTTTATAATTTCTTTAAACGGATTTTTAATTATTTTCGTAGAAGCATCATGTTCGGATATTAACTTTGCTAACTCATCTTTTAAAGAGTCATCAAATAATTTAATTTTTTTGTGTGGATTGTATGCTTCATAGGTATCAAAGTACATTGCATCTGCTGTCAACTCTGTTGATCCGTAAATATTAAGAAGTCTTACTTCTTTATTTTGCATTACGTTGTAAAACCTTTTAACATCTTCTTCTCGTAATGCTTCCCCGCTACTAATCCAAATTTTTAGGTGTTGCAGTTTTTCTTTACATATATCTGAATATGATAGTAATTCTCTTAACAGTGAAGGGACTAATACAATGCGTGAAATCTTTTCTCGAGATAGACTTTCTATAAAGTTCTGAACATCTAAAATTTCATTCTTTTTGTAGAATACTAATGGTATTCCTTGTAGTAATGGTCCAAAGAATTCCCAGATATGATCTACGAAACTTATAGATGTCTTAGCGCAACATACCTCACCTGACATAAAAGGATAATTTTTCCACATCCAATGTAGTCTATTGTATACGCTATTAGAGCGCAACAATACTCCTTTAGGAACGCCTGTAGAGCCTGAAGTATATATAATAAATTCAACAGGATTTGTATGATGATCTTCTTGAATATCAAAACTTTTTTCTTCAGCTTCGTTATTCATTACCTCTAAGAATGCTGCATCTATAATTATAGAGCTTTGACTATCTTCTTTTATGAACAATAGTCTTTCTTCTGGCATGATAGAATCGACCGGTACATATACCGCTTTCAATTTTTTAACTGCAATTAATACTGGAATTAAATACTGATTGTGATCTAACGAAATAACTACTCTATCATTACTGCTTATTTGATATTTTGTATTTAAATACGAAGCAAACTTGTTTGATAGTGCATCAACTTCAAGAAATGTTAAACTTTCATTTTCATATTTTACCGCTAAGTTTTCAGGAACTAATTTGACTTGTTCTGAAAATAATTCTATGATTCCTTTTTCTTGATATGCAGTAGTAGTTTCGTTAAAAGAATATAAAAGCTTGTCTTTTTCTTGTTCAGACAGGTAGCTAATCTTGCTTATTTTTTCTTTAGGATTATCACATACAGCATCCAATATTGCAATAAAATGATTAATTAAGTCAGACATTGCCTCCTTTTTGTACGCATCACTGTTATAATCTAAAGTGAGTGACCAATATTCTTCAGAGGCTTCAATTAATATGTCAATATCATATTTTGGATAAATAAATCCTTGATCTTTTATTTGACCAATTTCCGTTTTATCTACGGTTGTATTTTCAGAACCTCCTTTGGTTACATTTAGGAAGTTTAGCATGATGTCAAACAGCGGATTCCTGTTTGTTTCTCTAGATATATTTAGGTCTTCTAGCAGAATGTCGAAAGGATATTCTTGGTATGTATATGCGTTGAGTGTATTTGCTTTTACTTTTTCAAAAACATCATTAAAACTATCATCTGCTTTGAGTTGGTTTCTTAAAACTAATGTGTTTACATAAAATCCTATTTGATTTTTCAAATCTGCATGTTCCCTACCTGCTATTGGTATTCCCAAAGCAATATCACAAAGATTTAAATACCTAAAAATCAACACATTTAATATAGAAAGAGCTCCCATAAACTCCGTTCCTTTGTGCGCATGCGTATATGTTTTTAACTTACTGCTGATTCTCTTTGGAAGTACAACTTTTAGCCTTCTTCCATTATGACTTTTCTCTGGTAGTCTATTGTTTTTAGATGGTAAATCTATCTTTGGAATTGTTCCTGATAGTGAGCTTGTCCAATATTCTTTGTGTGCATCAAGCGCTCCAGAGGTTAGCTTATTTCGTTGCCAATTTGCATAATCTTTATATTGTATTTTTAGCGTTGGTAGCTCCAGCGCCTTGCCCTCATTATAATATCGATAATAAGCTATGATATCTTTGAATAATATATTCATAGACCATCCATCACTAATGATATGATGCATGTTATAGAACAGTATATACTCATCTTTTTTAACTCGTAATATGCTTACTCGAAGTAGCGGTCCTCTTTCCAAGTCAAAAGGAATGTTTACACGTTCTGAAATATAAGCTTTGGCTTTTCTAAATGATTGTTCTTCTTGGTGAAACTCTTTATAAAAAACTTTAAATTCTATATCTGAAATAGCTACTACACGTTGCTTAACTACTTCTTTTTCTGAATCGTACTCAAATACAGTTCTTAATATTTCATGCCTATCAACAACACTCTCTATGGCTTTTGTCAGATGTTCTATATTATATTCACCGTGTAGAGTAATACTCGCCGGCATATTATAAGCTATTGATACTTCTTCAATCTGACTAGAAAACCAAATTCGGCGTTGTGCATTTGAAATATCGTACGAACTATCCTCTTGAATTACAGGAATTACTTCAAGAACTTCATGCTGAGAAAGAGATTGTAAATATTCTTTTATTTGATTTTTATTTTCTTTTAGAATTGATAATGTATCGTCATCAATTTCGTTGTCTTTATTCAAAATAGAAACTTCTAAGTTTTCTCCCTGAATATTGACACCTATCCCTTTTTCTCTGAGAGTTTTTATTAAATAAGCCGTTTTTTTCATTGTAATAGGTTAATTCAAATTTGTATACGTGATATTACTATCCTATAAGATTATTTTTTTGGTAGATGCATTTTCGCTTACATGCTCTGACCATTTGACATTTTCAATTTCTAAGGCAATCGCTTCAATTGTTGGAGATATCAGCATTTTTTCAACTGGAATTTTGATTGCGTATTTTTCCTGAATCGTTGAAATCACTTTTATCACCTTTAGGCTATGCCCACCCAATTCGTAAAAGTTGTCTTGTATGCCAATACCTTTTCTTTCTAATATTTCTTCCCAAATAGCCACCAATTCTTCTTCTATTTGATTGGTAGGAGCTACGTATGCTGTAGTTGATAATGAATTGATATCATTTGGAATAGGAAGTGCTTTCCTGTCTACTTTCCCATTGATATTTAATGGCAATTTTTCTAATTGTATAAAACTAGATGGTACCATATAATGTGGAAACTGGTCTGCGAGTTCTTTTCGAATTTCTTCAACCATAACTTCCTTTTCTGCTGTTATATACGCTACCAGTGATTTTTCTTTGGAATCTTTTGTAATTGCAATTACAATAGTAGATGTGATAAATTCCATGTTCAGAAGTGCATCCTCAATTTCTCCTAATTCTATACGGAAGCCTCTTATTTTGACCTGTCCATCATTTCTGCCGATAAATTCTATATATCCGCCTGGCAACAATTTCCCAAGGTCTCCTGTCTTGTATATCCGTTCGTTTTTATTGAATGGAGATGTGATAAATTTACTTTCAGTAAGTGCCGTATCGTTTAAGTATCCTTTTGCCAATCCGTCACCACCAAGATATATTTCTCCGACTACTCCGACTGTTTGCAATTGTTTTGAAGAGTTTAAGATATATGCTGTACTATTAGCTATGGATGTTCCAATAGGCACATCATTTTGTGTTATTTCTTTTATCGTGTAATATGTTGAGAAAGTAGTATTTTCTGTAGGCCCATATACATGAGTTAAAGTTACTTCAGGGCACATTTTCATGAATTCTTCTACATGTAAATTTGAAACACGTTCACCTCCAAATAAAATATAATCTAAGGTAGGCAATGCGCTCAGTTTTTGGTCTACCAATGTATTAAACAATGCAGTGGTTATAAAGAATCCGTTGATTTGATTATCTAGTAATATCTGATTGAGTTTTTTGTAATCTAAGAAGTCATTTTTAGTTGTAACAACTACCGTTGCTCCGTTGAGCAATGCCATAAAAATGTCATAAGTAGCTCCGTCAAAGGAAAAACTAGATAAACTCAAAATTCGATCACCTGCTTTTACTTTTACATAGTTTGTATTTTTTACTAATCGAACAATTCCTTTTTGTACAGCCATCACACCTTTTGGCTTTCCTGTAGAACCGGAAGTATACATAATATAAGCTAGGTCGTCTGCTGTAGTGGTAACGTCAACTTCTAAAGAAGCGTTTTTAGCTTTTGTGTTTTTGTAAGCCGTTATAAAGTCAGTATTGATTGTGAAGATACAATTACTATTCTCTTGAATGTACGAGATACGTTCTTCAGGATAATTTGTATCGATAGGCACATATACAGCGCTTAATTTTAAAATAGCCAACATGCTTATAATAGACCATTCATCCCTTTCTAATAAAACTCCTACAGAGTCTCCTGTATTGATTGTATACTGCTGTTTAATATAGTTTGCAAGTTCATTTGAACTCTTGTCTAATTCTTCATACGTCATCTCCGTATTTTCAAAGATCAACGCTATATTGTTTGGCGTTTCTTGTACTTGCTCTTTAAAAAGTGTGATGATTGTTTTTTCTGATGGATATGGAATCTTTGTAGCATTAAATTCTTCCAGAATCTGAGTTTCTTCCGATTTTGTCAAATAGGAAATGTTGCCCAAAGATTGGGTTTCATCTGAAACAAATTCATGTACTACATTTTGAAAATGTTCAGGGATTTTTTGAATTAACTCAGTATCAAAAGCTGCTTCATTGTATGTAAACTGTATTCTCAGCGCATTTTTTGATGGCACTGCCATGATGTGGAAATCATAGTTTGTTTGTTCAAAATTATCAACAGCTTCAATCGTAAGTTCATTTTTCTGATTGTCAGGTGTTTGTTCGTTTCCTTCACTTAGAAACTCTTCTAAAGGATAGTTTTCAAAAGCAATAAAATGATTGATGAGTTCTTTTCCAAGCTCGCTTTGCATTTGCACATCAGAGAGACTTATGTAATGATGTGAACTCGCTTCAATACCTTCTTGATGGATACGTTTTAGTAATTGTTGCGGTGTGTCATCATTTGTATATGCAACACGCACTGGAATTGTATTTATAAAGAGTCCAACAATACGATCTACCATAGTTAATTCTCCAGGACGACCTGAAACGACTGCACCAAAAACAACATCTTCAACATTGTTGTAGCGTGAAAGTAAATAACCCCAAACTCCTTGGATAAATGTATTCATAGTAATTCCAAGAGTTGTGCATAAGGTATTTATATGATTAAACACTTCATCTTTCAGTTGAATTTCCATGTGTTTTTCAACGACTTCTTTTGAAGTTTTCTTCAGTGTTGCTTTGTTTTTTTGGAATGGAAGTATCGCATTATTTTCATAATTGCTTAAATTCTTTTGCCAAAATTCAAGTGTATCATTTGTATCAACAGTACGCAACCACTTGATATATTCACTGTATGGCGTTGATTTTTCAAACGTTGCTTCTTTATTTTGCTCAAATGCTTTTAAAAATTTGTAATAATCACTAATTAAAATTCCGACACACCATCCATCCATTAAAATGTGATGAAAGCTCCAAATGAATTCAAATTTATTATTTCCTAACTCTAAAACTGTCAATCGAATTAATTGTGGAGTCTCAAGATTGAATCCTTTGTTTCTATCTTCAATTTTCTTCTGTTCTACATACGCTTCTATATCTTTGACAGCTTCTTTATTGAGAACTTCAGAAGAAAAATCGCTTTCTACTTTTTTATGAACTATTTGTAAAGGTGTTTCTCCATAAGCATTGGTAAAACTAGTGCGTAAGACCGCATATTTCTCAACTAAGGCATTAAACGCTTTACAGAACATGTCAATGTTTCCATTGTCATAATGTATTCTATAGGCGGTTTGCTCAAAGTAAACAGCATTGATAGCATCTTGCAAGGCATGGTAATAAATTCCATGTTGTAATGGAGCCAATTCGTACACATCTTCAACAGTATTATCCTTATTTATTTCAGCTAATTGCTTTGTGGACAATCCTTTATATGTCAAATCTGAAGGTGTTACTTGTGCTTCTTGGGCAGAAGTGGCTTCAATAAGAGCCTTTAGCTGTTTTTCGTAAGCATCTGACAGTTGCTGTATTGTTTCCGTTTTGAACAAGGAATCATCAAAATCTATATACATTCTTAACTTGCCTGACGACAGAATTCCATATACATTTAATAACGCTTCGTTTGTATTTTGAGCATCTGAATTGTGACCAATTGTTTCACTAGAAAAGTCAAAAATAGACGCTTCCTTATTGCTTGCATTGCTACCAAAATCTCCTAGATAGTTAAATATTAATGACGCTTCTGAAATTTGTTTAAAATCTTTAGAATTGTGCTTTAAAATTCCGTAGCCAACTCCTTTATTTGGAATTCTTCTTAAGCTTTCTTTTATATTTATAAGAGCTTCTGTATTGCTGCTTGTATTTGTAACATCAACTACTGCAGGATACACTGATGTAAACCAACCCATTGTTCTACTTACATCTACGCCTTCTATAATTTCATCTCTTCCGTGTCCTTCCATAGTAAGCACTGTCTGGTTAACGCCAAAAACTTCTTGTATGGCTAATCCAAGTGACGTTAGTAATACATCATTGATTTCTGTATTATAGGCTTTGTGAACTTCTGTTTGTAATAGATTGGTGGTTTCTTCAGAAATTTCAAAGGAACAGTACTTGTTGTATTGAATATCGTACTCTTCATCAGTTTTAAAATCTGTTGGTATTTTTTCTATTTGTTTTTGAGTAATTGTTTCCCAATACGGTAATTCCTTTGCTATTTCAGCACTTTTCGCATAGTTTTTAATAGTTGTAGACCAATGCTTGTACGAATCTGTTTTTAGTGGTAATTCAATTTTATTGTTAGCAGCAATTTGTTCATACACATTTGAAAAATCTTCTAATAGTATTCTCCAAGAAACACCATCAATAATGAGATGATGTGCTATAAACACCAAATGATCTCCATCAGACATTCTGTAATGTCCTATTTTTAATAAAGGCCCTGTTTGTATGTTGAAACTTGATTGCAATGTTGCTCCATGTTCCTTCATAGCTTCTACTTCATCGTCAAGTTCTCTTAAGTCTTGAAAACTGATTTGGTCAAAGTTTGTCTCGGCATTTAAATTTATCTGTTCCCATTTACCGTCTTTTGTTTCCTTGTAAACCATACGTAAAACATCATGATGTTTTACTAATGTATTTATGGTTTTCTGTAATACTTCTGCATCAATTGCTGACTTACTTTTTAATACTACAGAATGGTTAAAATGGTTTCTGTTTTTAATGGTTTTGTCATTAAAAAAGTCTTCTTGTATTGGAGAAAACGCTACTATTCCATCCACTGCTTCTTGATCAGAGGTCTTAATAGATGACGTTACGTGAAGTGCTAAGTCTTCAAGAATGGGATACTGAAGAATTTGTTTCACGCTTAATCCATATCCTTCTTTTTTCAACTTTGAAACAACCTGAATTGCTTTGATTGAATCTCCTCCCAAGGTAAAAAACTTAGCTTTTACACTTACTTCAGGTACTTTTAGAATTTTTTTCCAAACCTCAGCTAAGATTTCTTCTTCAAGAGTTCTAGGAGCTACATAATTATCTTCTTTTATGGTGTTTCCTTTAAGTTTTTGTAAAGCAACTTTGTCTACCTTTCCATTTATAGTTTGTGGAATTTCGTCAATCTGTACAAAGAAATTAGGAATCATATATTCCGGTAACGATGCCGCAATAAATGTTCTTAAATCTTCTGTTTCTTCTTTTGTATCTGAAACAATGTATGCTACCAGTTGTTTTGCAGATGTTTCTGATTTTTCCACTAAAACAACTACATTTTTAATGGTTTCTTTTTGAGCTATTATATATTCAATCTCACCAAGTTCTATTCTATACCCTTTTATTTTAACTTGATCATCTTTTCTACCTATAAAAGCAATTGTTCCATCCGAAAGCCACTTTCCTAAATCACCTGTTCTATACAAGCGTTGATTTTCTTTGAATGGATGCTGGATAAATTTTTCTTTTGTTAATTCAGGACGATTTACATACCCATTAGCAATTCCTTTTCCTGCAATGCATATTTCTCCAACGACTCCTTCTGAAACCAAACTTTCACTATTGCGTTCCAATATGTATACTTCTCTATTCGGTATAGGTTTTCCGATAGGCAAATTCGCATGTAATTTATTGATTTGGTGATAGGTTGCACATACTGTACTTTCAGTTGGACCATACGTATTGTATACGTTTACTTTATCAAAAAGTGTATCGATTTGATTTGCTTTTAACACATCGCCTCCACTTATCAGAATTCTAAAATCATACGTGTTTTCAGTATAAATACTGTTTAAATATTGTAATGTTGGCGGATTGGTGCTGAAAACGGTCACCTTATGTTCTTCACAAAGTTTTAATAAACCATCAATATCTTTTTGATTATTGGAAGCTATTACTAAAGTTCCACCACTAATCAATACAGGAAAAATTTCTTCAACAGAAGTGTCGAAAGAAATACTCGCTTGATGAATAACCGTGTCTTCTGTAGTAAGCTTAAAATACGATTTAAACGTAGTTACATAATCTACAAAAGCAGCATGACTTATTTCTACTCCTTTAGGTTTTCCAGTAGACCCAGATGTATAAATTATATATGCGCTTGTTTCATTGGTATGGTCTATATATAAATTTTCAATATTGGAAACTACGTTATGCGGCTCCTCAAAGCTTTCTATGAATTTTGAGTCTATGATAAATTTACAAGCACTATCTTTTTGAATAAACTCTATACGATCTTTTGGGTAATTCGGGTCAATAGGAACATAGCATGCTCCTGATTTTAAAATCCCTAATAAAGCAACAATCAGCCAATCGTTGCGATGTAATTGTATGGCAACTTTATCATTGATTTCTATTGCACTTTTGTCTTGTAAAAAAAATGCAAATTCATCAGATAGCTCATCTAATTCTTTATAGCTTAAAACTTTGTCATCAAACACCAATGCTTTTTGGTTTGGTGTTTTTTGTACTTGTTCTTTAAATAATTGTATATAGGTATTATCGTTTTCTTCTTTTGGTTCTGTTGTGTTGAAATCTACAATTAATTTTTGACGTTGATTTTCTGTTAAATAGTTTAAATACTGGAGTTCCTCTTCTGGATTATCTATGATAGCACTTATCAATTCCCTGTATTGAAGCATCATACGCTTTATCATTTCTTTGGCGTAAATATCTGCATCGTACGTAACTTTAAAACTGATAGCATCACCATATTCTTCAAAGTCAATGTCCAAATCCAATTTTGAAATGCCTTTACCTACATCTTCAATACTAGCATAATCAATTTGAGATGGAGAAACTACATCACGAGTTTTATCGGCTCCTTGCATAGTTATCAGCACATCATATATAGCATTTCTGCTTGGGTCTTTTTCTATATTCAAAGCCTCTACTAACTTGTCAAAAGGAAACATTTGATGTTTGAAACAAGACAGCGCACGATTTTTTACTTTTTCAAATAAAGCGTTAAAGCTATCATTTGGATTTAGTTGGTTTCTTAATGCCAATGTATTTACATAGGAACCTATTTGGTCTTTTAAATCGGTATGTTCTCTTCCTGAAACAGGAATTCCAATAATGATATCTTTTTGATTTGTGTATTTGTATAACAATACATTCCACACAGCAAGAAGTCCCATAAACAAGCTTCCTTTTTTCTCTTTACAGTACTTTTTAAATGCTGTTGCTTTATCTGGCGATATGTATGTTGCCAAATGATATCCATTATTCCCTAATGCTTTTGGTCTTGCTCCTTTTGATGGTAATTTAAGAATTGGCAATTCTCCCGATAATTCACTCTTCCAGAATGCTTCTTGTTCTTTATAAACATCGCTTTTCAAATAATTCAATTGCCAAGCTGCATAGTCTTTGTATTGAATTTTTAATTCTGGTAATTCAACAACTGTATTTTTGCTAAGTGCCTCATAATAAGCAGCTACATCTCTGAAGAGAATATTCATAGACCAACCATCACTCATAATGTGATGCATGTTGTAATAAAACATATAATTGGTTGCTGATGTTTTGAGAAGAAATACACGTAGTAAAGGACCATGCTCCAAATCAAAAGCTTTAAAGGCATCTTCCTTGATAAATTTCACAACTTCTTCTGAAGCATTGTTTGATTTGGTGAAATCATGTTCTGTGATTACAAAACCCAATGTTGCCCTATCTTTCACCCATTGCCTAACCTGATTGTTGGCATCTTTCTTATATACTGTACGCAAAATTTCATGTCTGTCTACAACAGCATAAATTGCTTTTTTGAATATTTCAACTTCCTCAATCTCAACTGGAAACGAGTTGAACATGTTATAAGCCTCTGAAGCACCTTCAAATTGACTTAGTACCCAAATTCTATATTGTGAAGATGATAATTCATATGACTCTTGCGCTTCTATTTTTGAAATATTTTCAAAAGTAGTTTTAGCATTATATGCATTCAAGAATTGTAAAATTTCTTCTTTATTTTCTCTAATAGAAACCTTGATTTCTTCTGTCAGGTTTCCATTATGTTTTACTTTTAAATTACCATCTTGACTTACTAAATGTATGTCTTTAGCCAATAATTCTTTGATAAAATTTTTCATTATATGATATCTTCAAATTTGGTTTCTGGAAGTGCTGTAGTGCTTTTTTTCAATTGGATATTGAAATCTATTTCTTTAGCTATTTTTTGAATATTGGAATTCAAAAAGAACTCGTTGATGTCTAGCTCTACATCAAAAACTTTATGAATATTATTTGCAATTTTTATAAACTTCAATGAATCGCCTCCTAAGGCAAAAAAGTCATCTAGTGTTCCTATTTTTTCCAATCCTAAAACTTCTTTCCAAATAGTTTCTAATTGTTTTTCTATTTCGTTTGCAGGAGCAATGTATTCTTCTTTGATTAAGTCACTCTCCTGAATTTTAGGTAACTGTTTTCTATCTATTTTACCGCTTTTATTAAGTGGTACTTGATCAATTTCTATAAAATAACTAGGTAGCATATAGTTAGGAAGAACACGCTTAAGCTGAGCTTGTAATCTTTTTTTATCAAATTTTGCATTCGGAACTATATAGGCAACAAGCAGTTTGCTTGTATCTTTAGTATATACATCTACTACAACCTGAGATACTTCTTGTTCCTTAGCTATTGCTTGTTCAATTTCTCCTAATTCTACTCGGTGACCTCTAATTTTGATTTGGTTATCTACTCTTCCAATAAGATCAATATTTCCATTCGGTAACCATCGCGCTACATCCCCTGTTTTGTATAGGCGTTTTCCTTTTTTAAAAGGATTTTCAATAAATCGTTCTTTTGTCAATTCATCTTGATTTAAATATCCTCTACCAACGCCATCTCCACCAATGTATAATTCTCCTTTTATCCATTGTGGTTTTGGCAACAAGTCTTCGGATAAAACATATACCTGTTCGTTGGCTAATGGTTTTCCTATATGGAGATTATCACTCTTACTCACATTTAAATAGGTACTCCAAACCGTAGCTTCCGTTGGACCGTAAACATTTAATATTTCGATGCCTTCAAACGCTTTTCTATTATTGTATAATGCATTAGGAAATGCTTCGCCACCAATTAGTAATAATTTAAATGCTGGTAAGGAAGTATTTAAAATTGCTTCCCAAAGCAAACTAAATCTTGACGGTGTAGCTTGTAATACTTCTATCCTATTTTGCAACATGGTTTCAATAAACAAACCTTCATTATTTAATTGATTTTCAGAAAATAGCACCATTTTTCTTCCTGTACATAATGCTCCAAAAATCTCCAAAAACGAGATATCAAATACCACATTGGTTGTGGCTGCTATAGTTGTATAATTTTTAAATGCTAATTGCTCTTCTACATTTTGTAAAAAGGAAACTCCATTTTGATGTTCAATCATTACTCCTTTCGGTTTTCCTGTAGATCCTGAGGTATACATTACATACATTAAGTTTTCAGGATTCAAAATAACTTTAGGGAAGTCGTACACATTTTTATCTTCACTAAATTTCTGAATAAAGTCCGCATCTACAATAAGCTTACATTGACTATCTTGAGAAATATAGGTGACTCTTTCTTTTGGGTAATCAGGATCAATAGGAACATAAGCCGCTCCAACTTTCATAATGGCTAGCATGGCGATTATCAACCATTCCGAGCGTTGTAATTGTATTCCTATACGATCTTCTTTTTCAATGGAATTTGAACTTAATAAATAGGCTGCTAGCTTATTTGATTGTAAATCTAATTCTTTATATGTAAATTCTTTTCCTTCAAAAACCAGAGCAATTTCATTTGATTTTCTCTTCACTGTTTCACTAAATAACGAAACTACTGTTTGTGATTTGTCATAGCTTTGCGCTGTTTGATTGTTATCGAAAAGAAATTGTTTTTCCTCTGCAGCCGATACATAAGGAATGGTTTTTATGGGTTCTTTTGGCGACTGTATTGCATTAATGATGAAGTTTTCTAAATGCGTACTCAGTGATTTTATAAAAGATTCAGAATAAATATCTGTATTGTACTCTACCGAAATACTTAACATTTCTTTTTGCGCTATAAAAGAGAAGGTGCTATCGTATTGGCTGAACTTTTTCTCTCTTTTATACTTTTCAATTGTAATACCTTCTAATGATTCTATTTGTTCTTCTTTATTGTTTTGAAGGTTTTGTAAAATCACCATGAAATCAAATAATACTGATTTCGAAACGTCTCTTGGAATTTGTAAAGCATCAACAATAACATCGAACGGAACTTTTTGATGCTTGTATGCTTGTATGAGTGTTTCTTTTTGGATATTTAGTAGTTCTTCAAAGCTCAAAGTTTCACTAAACTCGGTTCGTATTGGCAAAGTATTCAAAAACAACCCAATTTGATTTTCTAAATCAGTATGATGTCTTCCAGCTACAGCTGTACCCAAAATAATATCAGTCGCATTAGTATACTGATAAAACAATCCATTCATAGCTGCCATTATGCCCATAAAAAGACTCGCTCCCGATTCTTTTGTATACGACATTAATGATTCATAACAGTTTTTTGAAAAAACGTATTCATATACTGCTCCATGGTATGTTTTTACTCTAGGACGTTTGTAAACTGAAGGAAAATCTAATGTTGGTAATTCTCCTCCCAATTTTTCAATCCAGTATGATTTTGACTGCTCTAATTCTTCTTGCTGCTTTTCTAACCAACACGCATAATCTTTGTACTGAATTGGTAAATCAGTCAATTGAGGTGTTTCTCCTTTAGTCAGCGCATTATAAATCTGTAAAAATTCTGCACACATTATTTCCATGGATAAACCATCTCCGATAATATGGTGCATGTTAAAAAGTAGGATATAGTTTTCTTCTTCTACTTTTAAAACTTTAAAGCGAACTAAAGGTGCTTGTGAGAGATTATGTGAAAACATGTAATGCGCAGTAAGAGCTACTTGCTTCTTTACTTCAGAATTACTTACATCTTCTACTTCTACTACAACATTTTCTGCTTTATAAGGTGTTATGCATTGTTTTAAAGAACCTTCTTCTTCTAGAAAGTATGTTCTGAAACTATCATGCCTTTTAATTAACTCTTGTAATGTCTTAGAGAAAATTTCTTCATCTAGCTTTCCATGAAACTTGAGTTCAGTTGTAATGTTATATGCTCCATTTTCGCCACCTAGCTTGTTTACAATCCAAAAGCGTTTTTGGGCAGGTGTTACAGGATAACTTTCTTTTGTTGCTGTAACAGGAATTTTAATTTCATTAGGTTTAATTAATTTTAGTAAATATTCTTTATTCACCTTAATTTCATCAATTAATTCCTTTGTCAATACGCCTTTAGGAGCATTGATTTTAAGACTTTCATCTACAACTTTCAGACTTACCCCAAGCGTTTGTAGTTTTTGGAGAAACGTTTTTTTCACAGAACTTTATTTTAGAGAAAACTTATAATATTACCTCATCATGATCAATGTCATGATTTTCGATAGTATTTTCTTGTAATTGGAATACTGAGAACTCTAGCAGTGTTGCCAAGTCTCTTATGGTTAATGTGTCATAAAGATTTTCAATAGACAACGCCGTATTGTATGCTTTATTTATTTTATTTAATAGGATAATGGCTTGAAGACTATTTCCTCCTAATTCAAAGAAATTATCTGTAACACCTATCTTATTTACATCATTTTTAAGTACTTCAGACCAAATTGAAGTTAATTCAATTTCTATATCGCTTTCTGGAGCTATATACGTTTTTGTAGTAGCGGATACCTGTAATTCTGGTAACGATTTTTTATCTATTTTTCCTGTTCTTGTATATGGAAGACTCTCCATAAAAACATAAGAGGTAGGAATCATATATTTAGGTAAACTAGCTTTTAACATACGTTGAATATCTTCCTTAGAAACTTCTGTATTGGTTACAACATAAGCTGTTAAATATTTTACTCCATCAACATCTTTCACCAATACAACGGCTTCTTTAATTGTTTCTACTTGCTCTAGTTGATATTCAATTTCAGCAAGTTCTATACGAACTCCGTTGAGTTTTACTTGTGTATCTTTTCTTTTTACAAATTCAATTTGTCCATTTGGCAGTCTTCTTCCTATGTCTCCAGACTTATATATTCTTCCTCCAAACGCTTCAGATGTTATAAAAGCCTTTTCATTTAGCGCTGGTCTATTGAGATATCCTAGAGATAAATATTCACTTTTAAAAACAATTTCTCCTTCTTGATATACTCCTTTGTGTTCTCCGTTTTCTCCCAGAAGCATGACTTCTGTATCTCTTACTGTATTTCCTAAAGAGATATTATTGCGAGTTGGAGATGCATCATGTGACATGAAGTTTTGAGATATAATAGTTGCCTCTGTTGGTCCATAATCATTTACTAAAAATGCTTTCTTTGTGAAATATTTTTTAAACAAATCAAAATCGGATTTATAAGACGCTTCTCCTCCTAAATCAACCAAGCGAACAGAGTTTATAACTTGATTTGACTCCAGTTCTTTTAGAAAATGCCTGTATATAGTTGGCACCATGTGAAGTATTGTAATTTCTCTGCTATGTAACCAGTCATAAAATCCTGTAAGACCTTGTTTTGATACATCGTAAAAACTTACTGTAGCTCCGTTTAAAATGGCGCCATATATATCTTTCACGGAAGCATCAAAAGTGTACGTTGATAAAACACTAAGATTGTCATTTATTGAAATTCGAACATTATTGGTATAGACTCTTATGTAATGTAAAACATTTCTATGTGCTTGTACTACTCCTTTTGGTTTTCCGGTGGAGCCTGAAGTGTATAATATATAAGCTTCTGCACTTGCAGCGACTGTTTTAGTTTGATAAACTCCTATTTGCGCATCTATTTCTGTTGGAATTTCTATGATAATCAATTCCGGGTTAGATGCTTTTAATGCTTCAGCAATCTTTTTAGTGTTATAATCATACACTAAGGCAGTACTTTCCGCATCTTGAAGAATAAATTGTATTCTTTGCATAGGTGCATTTGCATCAATAGGAACATAGGTTTTACCTGTTTTTTGAACTCCAAGCATTCCTATAACCGAAGATTCGTTATGGCTTAGCAATAAGGCAATTCTCTTAGAATTCCCTCCACTTTCTTTATCGATTTTAAAAGCTAATGTTGCTGCTAAGTTGTTTATTTCTCTATATGTAAAATCATGATTTTCAGAATGTACAGCAATTCTGTTTGGATATTTTTGCGCTTGTTTTTCAAATCTACTGATGATTGTTTGCTCAATTTCAGTAGCATCGAAAGTTGTAAACGAATTGGCAGGCATTGTTGCTGCTGGCTCTGAAACATAGGTGTTGAAAACAGAAATTTCTTGTAGCTCTTTTGACGGTTTTGCAAGCACTTGTTCTATGATTTCTACATAAGATTTCATCCAATAAGCGATAGTCTCAGGTGTAAATAACTTGTCATTGTAAACACAGTTAATCGCCATTCCGTTGATATATGTTTTTAAATAACATTCTAATTCAAACTTTGGAACACTATCAATTGTTCCTTGCTGAGTGTTAAAATCCTGAATACTTTCAAGTGTATCCAAATTGAAGTCCAACATATTTAAGAATACTGGACTGATTGGAAAACCATATTGTTCTTTTGTGACTTGAATATCTTCTAATATGTTTTCGAAAGGATAATTTTGATTCGCTAATCCTTCCATCAAAGTTTGATTTACTTTGGTTACATATGCTTCAAATGTTTCTTCTTCTATAAGCGTGTCTCTAAGCATTAAGGTATTTAAAAAACAACCTACTATGCGTTTTACTTGGTCATGCGTACGATTTGCAGCAGGAATTCCTACCGTCAATTCCTTTTCTGAAGTGATTTTATATAGTAAAACTTTAAATGAAGCTAAAAACAATGAAAAAACACTCGTTTTTAAACGTTTAGATACATTTGAAATTTTCTCCTTTGTTTGTTCATCAAGATAGATGGTATGATACCTTGAAGAAGTATATTTCTTTTTGTTGGTATATGTATAATCTTTAGGCAATTGTAAATATGGTATATGACCTGAAAGTTTTTCATTCCAATAGGTTCTTTGGTCTTTAAGTTTATTCGTAGCTAAAAGATTGTTTTGCCAATGTGCATAATCCTTATAATGTATGGTAAGTTCTTCTAAGTTTAGATTCCTTTTTTCTAACAACGCTTGATAAACTTGTAATAATTCTTCCACGATTACTTCTATTGACCAACCGTCGCTAATTATATGATGAATATTAAAGAACAAGGTGTTTACCCCTTTATCTGTAGAGATTGAAAGTTTATATAATGGAGCTTCTTGCAACTCAAACTCGTGATAAAATACTTGTCGTTTTACAACTTCTTTAGGAAGTTCTTGCACACTAATTTGCACAGGTTTAAAAGCTTCTATTTTTTGTTTAGGTTCTCCATCAATCTCAAAGAAAACCGTTCTTAGAGTTTCATGACGTTCTAGTATGACATTAAAAGCTTTTTCAAAAAGAGAAAAATTTAGGTTTTCCGATAGTACAAATGAATTGCATATATTGAATTCTTTTGACTTTCCACGTATTTTATAAAGTAGCCAAAAGCGCAACTGCGAAGGCGACAATTCATAAATATCTGAAGTCACAACTGGAGTAATCTGCTCATAAGTTTTAGTACTATTCTTTCTTAGCAAATAGGCATGATATTCAGGAGTAGGATTTGCATAAATGGCTTTTAAATCTAGCTCCTTTTGAAAAACCTTGTGATATGTATTTGCGAGTTTACTTAATAGCAAGCTATGTCCGCCTAATTCAAAGAAATTGTCTGTAATTCCAATCGTTTGTTCACCTAAAAGTTCTTCCCAAATAGCAATTACTTTTTCTTCAGTTTCATTAGTTGCACTTACAAAATCACCTTTTACAAGATCATTCTTGGTTATAATTTGCAACTTATCCTTAGCTATTTTTCCATTTGCCGATAATGGTATACTTTCAAGCTTTTTATAATAATTAGGCACCATATACGAAGGCAGTTGTGACTTTAAATAAGTTCTTAACTCCTTTTCATCAATCACAGTATTGGAAATATAATATGCTGCTAATTCATCTTGAGTGTTCAAATTTTGCTGAACAACTACAGCTTGAGATATCGCTTGCGAATATTTCACAATGTGTTGTTCTATTTCACCCAATTCTACGCGATGACCTCTAATTTTTATTTGTGAATCTTTTCGCCCAACAAACTCAATATTTCCATCATGCAACCATTTTACTAAATCTCCAGTTCTATAAAGTTTTTCTTCTGTATTGAATGGGTTTTCTATGAATTTTTCCGCAGTAAGATTTGGACGATTCAAGTATCCGTCAGCTAGTCCTATTCCTGCAATACATAGTTCTCCTGTAACTCCAATAGGTACAAGTTGTAGTGTTTCTGATAAAACATACACTTTTGTATTGCTAACAGGTTTTCCGATAGGAATACTTTCATTGAAAGCAGAAGTACAATCAAAAAAGGTAGTCACGACAGTGTTTTCTGTTGGACCGTAATTGTTATATATCTTTAAGTTTGTTTCTTTAGAATATACTAATGCTTCTCCTCCTGTTAAAATCGTAGTATCCAGATTAGAAATATTATTTGCTATGAAATCCTGGCAAACTCTAGACGGAAGATATGTATGTGTGATTTTATTATTTCTCAAAAAATTTGATAATGCAATTACATCCAATCGAATCGAATTATCTTGAATTGGCACTAAAGATGCGCCAACTGTCAAATAAGGATAAATTTCCCATACAGAAGCATCAAAACCAATGCCTGAGAAAAGTGTTCCTTTACTTTCATCCGTTACAGTGTATGCTTTTTGATGCCAAAAACATAAATTCGTCAAGCTCTTATGTTTTATAACAACTCCTTTTGGTTTTCCTGTAGAACCTGATGTATAAATCACATACGCTACATTATCACTAGTAGGCAATGTATGAAGCGGTTGTTTATTTAAAACTTCATTTTCTGCATACGTTTTCAAAAATGCTTCATCTATACATATTGTAATGCCTGCATCTTCTTTTATGTAAGTAACACGTTCTTCCGGATAGTTTAAATCGATAGGTACATAAGCCGCACCTGTTTTTAAGATTGCTAGTAAAGAAATTAATAAATCTGCACTTCTGTCTAAATATACTCCGACTAATTGACCGCTTGAGATAGCATGCTCTTCACGCAAAAAATTAGCAAGTGCTGTTGATTTTTCATCTAATGCCTGATAACTTAACACCGCATCATCACACTTCACAGCAATGCCTGTCGGATTTTTTTGAACCTGCTCATGAAATAAATCAACAACTGTTTTTTCAAGAGGAAAAGCTTCTTCTGTGTCATTAAATACGGTAAGAAGTTGATTTTTTTCTTCTGAAGTAATCAGGTCTATTTCATTCAGCTTTATTTCTTGATTTGCAGTAATTTCTTTAAAAATATTTTCTAAATGACGTACTAGGTTTTTGACGAATTTAACATCATATAAGTCTGTATTATAAGATAGTAACAAGGTTAATGAGTCATTTTCAACAAATGAAAATGATAAATCAAATTGAGACGTTTCGCGAGCTATTTCAAAATCAGTAATTGTAATATCAGACAATCCATTATTTTGGAATGAAGATAGTTGCTGTTGATTTTGTAAAACTACCATTACATCAAATAAAGGCGAACGCGAAGTGTCGCGCGGTATTTCTAAACTTTCAACAAGCTTATCAAATGGAAAATCCTGATGTGCATAAGCTGCTATCAGTTGATCTTTTTCTTTTGAAAGAATCGTTGAAAAATGATCATCACTATTGAATTGCGTTCGAATAGCTAAGGTATTAAGGTATAATCCTACTTGAGGTTCTAAATCTGGATGAGATCTTCCAGCTATAGGCGTTCCTAATATAATGTCTGTTTGATTGCTATATCGTGATAATAACATTTTTACAGAAGCCATTAATGTCATAAACAATGTAGCTTGGTGCTCCTTTGAAATACTTTTTAATTTCTTAATCAACTGTTTTGAAAAATCATACTGAAAAATTTTCCCTGTGTATGTTTTTACTTTTGGTCGCGATTGATACGTTGGCAAACTTAATATCGGTAGCGTTCCACTAAAGTTTTCTTTCCAGTATATCTCGGCTTCGTTGTTTGATTCTGAATTTAAATTATCTGATAACCAAACTGCATAGTCTTTGAACTGAATTGATAACTCAGGTAAAGTTATTGCTTGATTTTGTTGTTTTTGTTGATACGCGTTAATAACCTCTGATGTAAGCACTTCAAGAGACCAACCATCACTGATAATGTGATGCAACGTCATAAAAAAGACATACTTTTCTTCTGACAGTTTTAGTATCGTTGCTTTGAATAATTGCTTTTCAGAAATATCAATTCCATGACTGCATAAGTCTTCAATGTATTTTTTCGCTTCAACTTCTGGATTTTCTGTTTGTGACACATCTACATAAGGCAATGCATACTCAAAGTCATTATTTGCATTAATGTATTGACATAATACTCCATCTTCATTGTGCTTAAAATACGTTCGTAACACCTCATGTCGATGCATAACATAATCAAAAGCAGATGAAAAATTGTCAATAGCTAAACTTCCTTCCAACAGCAATGAAGTTGTAATTAAATAAGCGCTACTTCCTCCTTCCATTTGACTTAGCAACCACAATCTATGTTGCGATGGCGTAACAGGGTAAAACGATTTATCAGAAGTTTTCTGTATCGCTACAAATGCTTCATTCTTCATTGCATTTGAAAGACTTTCAACCGTGGGATTCGTGTAGAATATTTTAAATGGGATTTGTTTCCCCATGGTTTTATGAACCCTGTTGATAAGTTGAGAAATCATTAAACTATGTCCTCCCAATTCAAAAAAGTGGTCTTTAACACCAATTTTTTCAACCCCAAGGATTTCTTCCCATATCGCTACTAAATAATTTTCTTCATGCGTGCGTGGAGCTACATAGTTTTCTTTTTTAATGACTTTTTCAGATAATTCTGGCAATGCTTTTCTATCTACTTTTCCGTTTGGTGTTAATGGTAGTTGTTCCATTTCTATAAAGAAACCTGGAACCATGTAAGAGGGCAATTTGTCTAATAAAAATGTTCTCAATGAGGTAATATCTATAGAGCTTTCTGTAACAAAAAATGCTACCAATACATCTTCTCCTGCATTTTGCTTTACTACGACTACGACTTGTTGAATTGCTTCGGAAAAGCCCTGAATCGCTGCTTGTATTTCTCCCAACTCAATTCTATAACCTCTCAATTTGACTTGATGATCTTTCCTTCCAAGAAATGCTATATTGCCATCTAACATCCATGTTGCCAAATCTCCGGTATCGTACATTAATTGTCCTTCTTCAAAAGGATTTGGAATGAATTTTTCTTTGGTTAATTCTTTTCGATTTAAATATCCTTTAGAAAGACCAGTTCCAGAAAGATATAGTTTCCCAGCAACACCAATTGGAACTAATGATAAGTATTCATCAAGAATATAAGCCTGCGTATTATCTAAAGGTTTCCCAATAGGAATTGACGTTTTGTAAGGTTTGTCGGATATTTTATAATATGTGCTATAAGTTGTATCTTCTGATGGTCCATAAAGATTTCTAACTTCTATATGCGTTTTTTGTAGCTTATTAGCGATATCAACAGGAAAAGCTTCTCCTGCTAAGTTTAATACAGTTATATTATTTAAGTCTACTCCATCTTCCAAAAGTTTTCTCACGGTAGAAGGTACTGTGTTTAAGAGTATGTTCTTATGTTTTGCCAATGCATCTCTAATTTCAAGACCTGAGCTTAGTACATTTAACTTTTTACCTATTGAAAACGTATAAAACATTTCATACACAGATAAATCAAAACAATGCGAAGTTCCTGCAAAAACAATCTCAAATTTCGAAGCATCAAACTCTGATTGCGCCCAATGAATCATGGCTGCTGCATTGGCGTGTGTAATCATTACACCTTTAGGATTTCCTGTAGTACCAGATGTATATATGATGTATCCGAGCGAAGATGGAGAAGCTTTTGCTTCAACTTCCGTTGTTGGAAACGAGTCTTTTTTATTTTCAAACGCGTTTAAAACCGTCTCATTAATTACTACTTTACTATTACTATCTTTTTCAATAAAATTGATTCGCTCTTGCGGATAATTTACATCAACAGGAACATACGCTGCACCAGTTTTTAAAACCGCAAGAAGAGCTATAATTAAATTTTCTGTGCGAGGTAACTTTACTGCTACCAAATCTTCTGAAACAACACCACAATCGTCTTTAAGGTAATGTGCCAACTGATTTGATTTCTCATGTATTTCTTGATATGTAAACGATTTATTTTGGCAAATGATTGAAATAGCATCTGGAGTTTTTGCTACTTGTTTTTCAAAAAGACTTACAATTGTATCCGAACTATCATAAGCTTTGGTTGTTGCATTAAAATCATGTAATAAAACATCTTTTTCCTCTTCAAAAATTAATGAAATTTTATCACATGGAGTCGTCAATACAACTTCCAATTCCTGCAACCATCTTCCTATATTTTTTAGAAAGTGTTCTGCAACATCTTTTGACACAAACTTCTCTGAATACGAAACTTGAATTTCCATCACATCTTGTTTTGTTTTGATGTAAATGGAAAAAGGCAATTCAGGAACTTCAGTTATCTCTTTATTATAGAAAAAACCATACGGTGTAAATGTATTGAATGACTCTTTAATATTCAGGGAATTGTCATACGTGCTATGCTTGTATACTTCTTTAACTTCAGCTTTTACATTTTGAAGTATTTCTTTTAGATTTTTTTTATCAATTTCTTCAAAAGAATACAATAACGGAACGTTGTCATTCCCTGGAATACCTTCTGAAAATATCAAAAAGCATTCTTCTAGATAACGCTGTGTTAGTGTATTAAAAATTGCTAAAAGAACCGTAAATTCGGCAAGTTGATTGCCAGAAGTTACTTTTGAAAAATAAGTTAATTCAGAATTTGGAATAGTGATAATTTCGCTTCGTATTGAAGTTAAATTTCCAAAATTAACACTGGTTTTCCCCTTTAACTTATCTGTCCAATAATTAGAAATAATTTTGCGTTTGACAGTATTCATATAAAAATGGTGTTAAATCAGGAAACTTTTAAAATTTCTTCGCTGAAATAATAGTTAGGCAAGGTTGCAATAATATTTTGCTGAAGTGAATTAATTCGGACAATTATCTTGTTAATATTATTTACTTTAAGAACTACACATTCTAATCCTGTGAGTGCTCCATAATTAATTTTTTTAGTCTCACCAACTTTAGGCAAAGCAGTATTGGTTTCAATACCAGATACATCATCAGCGTTTAATAATAATTTTATTTTATTAATTTCTAAATCTGATACTTTAGCATATTCTTTACCGAAACGTATATACGCACAAGCTCCGTTTACTGTCAGCGCCTTATAAGAATCCAAAGAGGATTTTAAATTGACAAATATATAAGAGGTAAAAAGTGGCTGGAAGATTATTTTTTTTCGATCTTTCCACTTCCGTATTGTTTTCACTAATGGCAAGTAAGATTCTATTGATAAATCATCTAATGCGTTAGACACTTTTTTTTCATGTTTAGATTTGACATATAAAACATGCCATCCGTTTTGAAAAGAATTCATATAATCGGTTTTAGTAATTATGTAATTTATTGGTTGGTAGATTTTTACTTTAAGACATCTCTAAAAACCTTAAATTCATTTTAGAGATTAGATTTTTCGATAAATTTTCAGTTTTCAAATTTTTAATCAATTTGAATGATTCACTGATGTTCGGTATGTAAATTGTTAGTTATTTGCAATAAAACAAACGTTCCCAGCATTTGTTTTATAAGTTAAATTTCACGTGAAGTAGTATTAGGTTAAGTTCATTAATTCTCTAAAAGCTTTTGCGCTTTTATACCAATCTTCCTAAAAAGCGTACTGTCTGTAGAGTTTTCTGCAAACCCAAAGACATCTTATACTTTTAATCGTATTCTTGGTTTTTCTGTATTTGATAACTTTTATGTTTCTGCGAAGGGTTTATTCTCATAGCCCTTTTGATGAATTTGACTTATCACTAGATGTTTTTCTAAAGTATTTTTCTATCACACATAAGTTTTTTCAGCATAAAGTTCGTGTCCTTTGCCTTTCTTTTTTAACAAAGTACTACGGTAAATCTTGCACACTAGCATCAGTAACTTGGCAGGTGCTTATTCATTTACGCTTAGCAACTATTTTGTGTGATTTTTTTGATTTCTCCGACTTCAGCAAGCATTACATTAGTTTTTACATCTGAAATAGTATTATTTCCCACAAATAACTTTACGTGGTTTACTTCTTTTTCAGATACTCTGACATATTTTTTTTAAATCGAATAAACATGCTTTGTAAAACTCTAAAGAGATGTCGAACTAACAAAAAACATAGGATGGAAAAGTAGCTTTAGAACTATTTTTTCAAATGC
Organism: Kordia sp. TARA_039_SRF; assembly: GCA_006383075.2. Classification (GTDB taxonomy): domain Bacteria; phylum Bacteroidota; class Bacteroidia; order Flavobacteriales; family Flavobacteriaceae; genus Kordia. Next base: position 296,361 of record SMNH02000003.1, on the reverse strand, counting down.
CCCCATTATTGAATTGTTTTAAATTTTAAGCAAAGCTTCGCTTCTCTCACTTACATGAAATTCTTTATATACAATATTTAAAGAGGGAGGATGGTTATATTTAGATAACTTCTTATAATATATCAGCAATTAGGTAGAACTGATTATATTTCTTGGGTAATAGTAGTATTTTTTTTTTTACCAGCAAAAATATATCTCATAAAAAACTCATTTCAGTAAAACAATTACGGTAAAACCGTAATTGAAAATTATAAAGGATAGACATAGCAAAAATTCTAATATTATAACCCATATAAAGCCATCATCAAATCATTGGTGGGCAAACTATGCCAGATGCAATTTTGAATAGCTTGTTACATATTATGATTTTACTGTAATTTTAAAAAACATTCCTAATTGAAGAAACAAGTGTAGCCAAGATATCGTTACAATCTCTCAAATAGCTTCTTTTTTTAGTATCTTAGTTAATTATGAATCAAAACTTTTAAACCATGAAAAAAAAGAAAGTAACAAAACTGAAAATCAAGAAACTACAAGTATCTGACATGAATCCAGAATTACTCCGCGGAGGAAGACGTGAAAGCGACTGGACAGAATTATCAGAATGCTGTAAAGATGAATAAGGCAATACAAACCATCCGCTTCCACTTATGTCGAAGCGGTTTTTTTACCTTATCTTACCAAATAGCGAATACTTCACACAAATACCATAGTTAGGTGTTTTTCCCCTTTTTTAACCGTTTTAATTAGACAATCTTTGACCCTCATACAACTATTGTTCCTTATAATAATTTAGGTAAAATAATATTTTTATTGTAAGTTAGGGACGGTAGTAAGAAAAGAAATAATGCTTCAAATTTTGTAAATAATATCATCTGTATTAACCAAACAGTTGTGTAGTACAAAAAAGCTAATTCATTTCGAAAAAAAGGGGAAATTACATGAAAAAAATAGGTATGTTATTGATGTTCATCATCTTTAGCAGTGAGGTGGCTCATTGCCAATATGCTGTAGAAGGTGTCGTAACCAATGAACAAAAAATACCTATTCCTGATGTTTTTATCAGCCTTATTCAAAATGATGCACTTGTTAAAAGTGTCCTTACCGATAGCATCGGTTTTTACAAACTCAACAATATAAAACAAGGAACGTATCAACTCAATTTTAGTCATATTGGGTATGTAGATTCGCTCGTGACTATCAACATCACGGAAAACACTACTCAAAACTTTCAATTCCGAGAAAACAACAAGCTTTCGGAAGTCGTCATCACCGCCGAAAAAAGCATGATTGAACGCAAAACAGATCGACTCCGCTTCAATCTGGCAAATTCTGACTTAACAATTGGAACAAGTGTGTGGGAAACCTTAAATAAAACACCATTTGTTTCCACAAATGAAGATGGCAATATTGATATGCTAGGAAATACTGGCGTAATTGTTTATATAAACAATCGCAGAAAACGACTTTCAGGAGAAGTACTGATGAATTATCTCAAAAGTTTGCCTGCCGATAATTTAGAAGCTATTGAAGTCATTACCACACCTTCGAGTCGGTTTGAAGCGGAAGGCGGCGCAGGCATCATCAACATCATCACCAAAAAAAATAAAGAAGAAGGTTTGGAAGGAAATGCCAGTTTAAGTGCGCGACAAACACGACTGTTTTCTGAAGCTGGAAGCGTGTATTTGAATTACCGAAAAGCCCGATGGAATGTATATGCAACAACCTATTTGAGCAATCGAGAGCGTTTGACCAATTATGAAAAAGATATCTTCTATCCCGAAAACAATGCCTTAGACATAGAAACGCGTTTTATTGACCGAGAAAATACGTCTAAAATGTTATTCTCGGGTGCCAATGTTGGAATCGATTATGAACTCAACAAAAATCATGTGGTGGGAATGATTTTTGACTATGCTGGCACTGATGAAAACCAACGCAGAGACGCCATCAGCTTTGATACCTATTCGGTAAATGACTCGCTGACGTTTACCAAAAACAACGACGAAGCAACTGACCGTACGTTAGCGCTCAACTTAAACTATCAAGGAAAGTTAGACGAAAAAGGAACGCTATTAACGTTTGATGCAGACTTTTTAGAATTCTCATCCGACAACACAGGTATCAGCAAAACCGATGTCGTAACGTTAGATGATAACGAGGTTCTGTACGTTCGTGATTGGTTTCGAAACGCTGCCATTCAAGACATCCAAAACACGTCCTTTCGATTGGATTTCGAATTACCTATTAATGATAACTTATCTTTTGAAACAGGTGTGAAATTCTCGTTCTCAAAAGTAGACAACGACCTTAATTTTGACAATAGAGATGCACAAGGCATGGCGTGGATTGAAGACGTGACACGAAGTAATTTCTTCGAATATGACGAAAACATCAATGCGTTTTATGCGGTTGTCAATCACACACTAAGCGAGCGTTGGTCGTATCAAATAGGAACACGTTTTGAAAACACTATTGCTAAAGGAAAACTAGAAGGAACACAAGTAGTTGATAGAAACTACACCAACTTCTTCCCTACTGTATTTTTAAAATTTGCGCCCAACAACCATCACAACTTTGTAGTATCAGTTTCGAGTAGAATCACGCGACCAAGTTTTTGGGATGTAAATCCGTTCAGAGAATATACAACTGACAAAACGTTCTTTGAAGGAAATCCGTTTTTAAATCCATCACGATACTATCGCCAAGAATTAAATTACACGCGTAACAAAGGAAAAATCCGTTTGGTAGCGCAGTTGGCGGCGAGTCAAACCTACGATGAAATATTTTCGCTTCCGCTAAATGCTGAAGGAGACATCATCATCAACAGAAAAACCAATTACGGAAACAAATATGGATACACTGCCAGCATTACAATGGCAACCAAAATACAGCCTTGGTGGCGACTCAACGCTACCTCACTTTTTGGACACGTACAAACTACCGGAAGTTACGCTGATGATACAATAAGCATTGACAGTAATACGTTATTATATAGCCTTGCGGCGAATCAGGCCTTTACGCTTTCAAAAGAAAAAGGACTTTCCCTAACTGTTTTCGCCAAAAACACATTCCCCTTTACACTCGTAAATACCGAAATCGGTAATCGTCTTGAAACTGAAATTGTTTTACGAAAAAATATAGGAAACTTTAGTCTATCCCTTTCGGGAAGAGACCTCTTCAGGAGCAACAAAGACCTATATGACATTCGTGTAGGTGATATTCGTATCAATGATACCAATTATCACGATACCAGAAGCGTTGCCTTTGCTGTGCGCTATGCTTTTGGGAAATCAACCGTAAAAGACCAACGATATAGAGATCCTGGGAATAGTGATATTCAAAGACGTCTCTAATCATAAAAATAACATACAACACAGGTTTTTCATTTTACTTACAAAATGAAGGGCATTTGTCATGTCCTTACGGATGACAATAATATTAACCATTTTAAAAACTTTTAACGATGAAGAAAAATTCAAAAATCACTTCAAACTTAAAGTCAAAAGAGATTGTTAACAAAGCGTTAAACAACTCTAATGAAGACCAGCTAGACCTTTACAAAGCAATCTTTGGAGGAAAAGCTAGTGCATCTTGTCCAGTAGTAGCTGTTAGTGCAAAAGCAACGAGAGCTTCTGGTTATGACAAGATTGACACTTTCTTACAAGCGGCACCAATGGATCCATCAGCTCCATTGTCTAGCGACAGCTAAGAAAGTTAAGCTTACTAGATAGTCTTTATTTGATAAAGGCTATCTAGCTTTTAAAAAAACAATTAGAAAAAAGATAATTATGTATAGCGTCACTTCGTATGTTTTAAAAATAGCCAGCAGATGCAACCTTAACTGTTCGTACTGTTACATGTACAATATGGGCGATCAAACCTATTTGAAACAACCCAAATTCATGGCACTCGAAACAGTGCAAGCCTTTGCTGATAAACTGAAAAGTTATTGCAATAGTGCTGGAATTGAATTTGTTCAAATCATATTTCACGGCGGCGAACCCTTGTTGGCAAAACCATCATATTTTGAAGAATGTGTCGCTATTTTTCGCAATACCATTCCCGAAGTTGAATATGTGTTTACCATTCAAACCAACGGTGTTACGCTTGATAAAAACTGGTACGAATTGTTGCTAAAACTGAAAATTTCTATCGGAATCAGTATTGACGGACCTAAAAAATACCATGACGAATATCGAGTGTTTCACAATGGAAAAGGTTCGTACAATCAAGTTGCAAAGGCAATTCAATTAGGCAAACAATACAATTTACGTGGCTTATTATTAGTCGTTAACATCAATATTCCTGTAGCAGATTTGTATGCCGAAATGAAAGCCTTAGACGTAAACAGCCTGAATTTACTGTTGCCAGACGGACATTATGACCAAGCACCTTTTGGACTAGATATGAATCGTTGGGGCGATAAAGACTATACGCCGTATGCAGATTGGTTTATCAAACTCTACAAAATTTGGAAAGAAGACAAAGACCGACCGAGCATCTACTTTTTTGAAACCTTAGTCAAAATGATTATGGGACAAGAAGGTATTGGAAACCAGTTAATGGGACGAAAAACCAATGGTGTTGTCGTGGTAGAATCTGACGGAAGTGTAGAAGTAGTTGACTCTCTTCGCGCTTGTTTTGAAGGCATCACGCGAAACGACATCAATGTGCATAAAAATGATTTGGAAGATTTGTTTGAAGACGACACTTTTCAACTCTATTACCGAGCGCACGATGAAGTTGCGGAGCAATGCCTAAACTGTCCTGTGTATGATATTTGCGGGGGCGGATTTTTAGGACATCGCTATTCCGAAGAAAAAGGCTTTGACAATCCGACCATGTATTGTAAAGATATGGTGCGACTCATCGCGTTTATTCAAAATGATATTTTACAATCGTTGCCAGAAGCTTCTGTTGCCGAATTGGGTATTGAACCGTTGGTGTACGACGAGATCATTCAAAGTTTTGATGAAGAAAACGAGATAAAAATCGATCCGAAAATTCAAGCGAAATTACAATCGTATCAAAAAGCATTACACGTATGAAACTGCGCAAAGGAGTACAACTCTATTCAGACATAGCAACCGTTGACGAGCAATTACTGGTCAACACAGGTACGCGACTCGTAGCAGCATACAAAGGCGCCACGTACTTTGAAGATTCGTACATTCCATTGCAAACCTGGCAAACACCTTCAAAGGAACAATTGAACGCTGTAACAGGAAAAAAACCAACACGCTTCGATTATCGCAAAGATTTATTTGTTGGAAAAATTCCTAAAAAATTAGAAGCGACCTTTGAAAAACTCGATTTGCACAGCATCACAGACGCGTATGAAGTCATGCCGCGATTTGAAAACAACAAAGAACAAGTCGTAAAAATCAACCAAGAACTGCATGCCTTTTTACTACACTTTTCATCAACAGGAAATTTCAAATTTCATAAAATCACGTATGCAAATCCCAACCGAGAAACCATGACGAGTTTTTACGTAGAAGATGCTTTTTTATATCTCGGTTTGCACATTGATCAAAGCAGACATTTTACCATTCATACCGCACACAAATCGGGCAACCGAATTTCCATCAATCTCAGTAGTGAAACCCGAACATTAGTGTACACAAATCTCACCATGATTCAAGTATACAATATGCTTAAAGACAAAATGGATTTGAAAAAAACACCGCTAAATCCAGACAACATCGCACGGCATTTTTACACACATTTTCCAGACTATCCTGTGACGAAAATTGCGATAAAACCTTATCAATTTTACATTGCACCGACTGATAATTTTTTCCATGACGGTTCTACCGCAGGCACAAAAAATATAGACATTACCATCATTTACACAGGCGTATTCAATCAAATTCCTCAAGCTTAAATTCTATGGAAATCATTCAAAACGGCATCAAATTACACAGCACACTTCCCAATTTCTTTGACGAAATTCAAATCAATTCGGGAACGGTTCACCATTCGCAACAAACCAAAAGCAAGGTTAATTATTTAGATTGGTCTTTTGTACCACAATACGAAGACGATGCGTATATGGTAAAACGCGATTGGCGAAATTTGACTCCAAACGAAATCAACGCACTAAAGGCAAAAACTGATAGAAATTACTACAATACCATTTATGTGGGTGATATTTCTGAGGAATTAAAAGACATATTTGAAGCGCTACGATTTAAAGAATGTCTACGTCCAGAAGATGTACACGAATGCATGAAACGCGACCACGACATGACGTTGAAATTGAGTAATACCATGCAAAACTATTTGACAGATTTCGCAAACAACCAACCGTTTCACTTTCACTTTATTGGCGCCAATTTGCCAAATATCGATATGGTAGCGGCAGATAATACAATGCTTCCAGCAGACCATCAAGAAGAAGACAAAAAATGTATGGGAATTCACAACGACGGTGCGGAACCGACTTCGGTGCACGAAAGTTACAAATCGGGAAATCGTTTTACGATTAATCTTGGGACTGAAACGCGCTATTTTTTATATGTCAATCTCTCGCTCACACAAGCGTTCAACATGCTCAAAAAGAAACTCGGCATCTCCGTAGAGCAGATAGATTTATACAATATTTCAAAACTCTTTTTCAAGTATTTTCCAGACTATCCTGTAATTAAAATTCCGCAAAAACCCTATCAATACTACATTGCGCCAACCGATCATTGTTTTCATGACGGTTCTACGGAAGGAATGTCTACGCTCGATATGATTATGATTTATTTTGGAAAATTTCAATACTAACGAACAAACAGCACACTCATGAAAATTAAAAAAAATATACGCGTTCACAATGCACTTCCTGATGGTGTTGACGCACTCATGATTAACTCAGGAACCGTTCACCATTCACACCACAAAGCGGCATTAGTGACGTATTTAGATGAAGAATTTATCCCAGAATATGTCGATTATGCCTATGTAAATAAGCGCGATTGGCGACCGTTGACGGAAGAAGAAATTGCGTGCTTAGCGCCAGATGAAGAGGCAAATGACCACAATACGGTGTACTTAGGTGAAATTCCTGAAGAATTAAAAGCCTGTTTTCAAGAAATGGGATTGCAACACAGCGAAGACCGCGATGAAGTTTTTGATCGTTTTGAGGCGAATCCAGCATTGACAATGCGTACGAGCGAATTACTCAACGAATTTCTAACACCATTCGCCAATGACAAACCGTTTAAATTTCACTGTATTGGCGTCAATTATCCGAATGTGGAATTGGTAGCGTCGAATACGACGATGTTGCCAAAAAACTTTAAGCAAGCGGAAAAGAAATTCTTAGGCATGCACAACGACGGCACACAACTGATGACGATTGAAACAGCGCACGAATTCGGCAACCGAATCAGTATCAATTTAGGAAAAGATACGCGCTACTTTCTATTTGTAAATTTATCCATGAAAGAAGCGCATGCAATGCTCAAAGAAAAGTTAGGCGATGAAGAAATCGCGAACGTGAATATTGCGAACATTCCGCAGTACTTTTTCAAGCATTTTCCAGACTATCCTGTCATTCGTATTGCGCAAAAACCGTATCAATACTACATTGCTGCAACCGACAATTTCTTCCATGATGGTTCTACGCTTGGCGGAACGCATCTGGATGTGTGTATTGTATATTTTGGAAGTTTTCAACCTGTAAAAAATTAACGTTATGAGTCTCACAGCAACCGCAACAACACTAAAAAAAGGTATCGGAATTCACAGCAAATTACCTAGCGGATTGGATGATGTACAAATCAATTCGGGAGTTATTCATCATTCGGAGCATGAAGGTTCGCGTGTAAATTTTGAACATTTTTCGTTCGTTCCGTTGTACATTGACGAAGCGTACATTCCAAAACGCGATTGGCGTCCGTTAGATATAGACGAACAGCGACTGATAACAGCTTCTGGTGAATTAAAAGATCATAACAATATCTACTTAGGTGAATTGCCTGAAAGCGCTCAAAAACTCATCCAAGAAATTGATTTTAGTACTTGTAAAGGTAGAGAACACGTGATGCAACGCTTTGCCGAGAATAAAGAATTAACAATTGCACTCAATACAGAATTGCACAATTTCCTATCGACAATCGCGAATGGAAAATCCTTTCATTTGCATTGTATTACAGCAAACTTACCAAATGTAGAAATGGTGGCGTGCGACATTACACGATTGCCTGAAGACTTTACCATTCCTGAGAAAAAATATATGGGCATGCACAACGATGGTACGCAATTCATGACGCTTCATACAACCTACAAACACGGCAACCGAATTTGTATCAATTTAGGTTCGCAAACGCGGTACTTTTTGTACATCAACCTTTCGATGATTCAGGTGTACAACATGCTCAAAGAAGTCACAGACGTTAGCAAAGTAGATGTGTACAATGTGGCAGAAACTTTTTTCAAGCATTTTCCAGGCTATCCTGTCATCCGAATGGCGCAAAAACCGTTTCAATATTACATTGCTCCAACAGACAATTGCTTCCACGACGGCTCTACATTGGGAAATACGGAATTAGATATCAACATGGTGTATTTTGGGAATTTTACGCATTGATTTCTTGGGTGTTGGGTATTAGGTGTTAGGTTTTGGGTATTTTTTTATTCAATGTTTAACGTTCAAGGTTCGTTTGTAGGTTTTTATTTTACGACGAAAAACAAATAACGAATCACAAAAAACAAAACACAATTTAGCTATATTTGAGAAAAAAGTTTGCATGCGCATTGTTTACTCACTTTTCTGTCTTTGTATAGTGCTGATTTCGTGTTCGGAAACTTCTAAAGAAACGCATACATACACTAACGCACTTGTCAATGAAACGAGTCCGTATTTATTGCAACACGCGCACAATCCTGTGAATTGGCAACCTTGGAGCAAGGAAATTCTCGCGAAAGCTAAAGCAGAAAACAAACTCATCTTATTTTCTATTGGGTATGCATCGTGTCATTGGTGTCATGTGATGGAAAAAGAAACCTTTGAAGATAAAGCGGTAGCTGAATTCATGAATGCGCATTTTATCAATGTAAAAGTAGATCGTGAAGAACACCCAAATATTGACAAAACCTATCTCAAAGCTGTACAATTAATGACGGGAAATTCAGGCTGGCCTTTGAATTGTGTCACGCTTCCGAATGGCGAACCTGTTTGGGGCGGAACGTATTTTACAAAAGAAAACTGGTTGCAATCGCTACAGCAAATTGTGAACATTCACAAAGAAAATCCTGAGAAAACGGCTGAGTTCGCGCAAGCACAGGTAAAACGCATGAGTTTATTGCAAAACTTTGCGGATGAGGAAGCATTGCAACTTTCTAAAATCTCCACAGATTCCATTATAAATACATGGAAAAAAGAACTCGATTTTGAAAATGGCGGACTGAAAGAAGCAGAAAAATTTCCACGCCCAAGCAATTATCGTTTTTTACTTCGCTATGCAATTACACAAAAAGATACACTCGTAAAAAGTCATGTAAACACAACATTACAAAACATTGCCAATCGCGGACTGTTTGACCATTTGGAAGGAGGATTTGCACGATACGCAACCGACGAACATTGGAATATTCCACACTTTGAAAAAATGTTGTACGATAATGCGCAACTGATTTCGCTGTTTTCCTATGCCCACCAAACAGAAAAAGCGGAACTCTACAAAAACACTGTTTTTCAAACTTTGCAATTTGTGGAACAACACCTAATGCGCAACGATGGTTTGTGTTATGCTTCGCTCAATGCAGACAGTTTCAATGAAGAAAACGAAACCGAAGAAGGCGCGTATTACACTTGGAAAAAAGCGGAATTACAAACATTACTAAAAGACGATTTCAGTTTATTTTCAGATTATTATGGCTTGAATAAAATCTCGCCTACAGAAGATGAAAAACATGTCTTGGTAAAAGTGCAATCTGATGAAAAATTCATCCAAAAACATCAATTGACAAAAGCAAGTTTAGCTCAAAAAATAGCGCAATGGAAATCAATACTTCTCGCAGAACGTCAACGCAGAAAAGCCCCGAAAACGGATACTAAAATCATTACATCGTGGAATGCTTTACTGCTAAAAGCGTACACAGATGCATACAAAGTTTTTGGTGATGAAACTTTGAAAGTAAAAGCTATCAAAATAGCGACTTCCCTCAAAGAAAAATTAATTGTAAGTGATGGAAAAGTACTTCGAAGTCTTGAAAACAAAGATATTCACGGCTTTTTAGAAGATTATGCCTATGTGATTGATGCGTTTTTAGCGGTGTATCAAATTACCTTTGACGAGCAATGGTTACACGATGCAAAATCTCTGACAAACTATACGTTAACGTATTTTTACGACACTGAGAAAAAATTGTTTGCCTTTTCCAAACGTGATGACACAGGACTCAACTTTAAAGAATTTGATGTAGAAGATGGTGTCATGCCGTCCGCGAACGCTGTGATGAGTCACAACTTATTTCAATTGGGACATTATTTTGGCAATGATGATTATTTAGCAAAAAGCAATCAAATGTTGCAACGTATTTTGCCAGATGCGCTTGTGTTTCCGTACTTATACTCACATTGGCTGGAATTATATTTGAATCGCACACAACCGTATTACGAAGTGGTGATTACTGGTGAAAACGCCATTACAAAAGCCAACGAATTACAGCAATACTACTTGCCAAATATCATTCTCTGCGGAAGCATTACTGAAAGTGATTTGCCATTACTCAAAAATCGTTTTTACGAAGGCAAAACTTTAATTTATGTATGTGTGAACAGAGCGTGCAAATTACCGACGGAAAGCGTGGAAAAAGCCTTGGAGTTGATTAATTAACACAATCATGAATCCACCAAAACACATACTTCCTGTCATTGTACTATCGCAATTCTTTTGCACATCATTGTGGTTTGCTGGAAATGGCGTGATGCACGAATTACAAACAACATTTCTACTCAATGAAAACGCGTTAGGACGCATTACATCTGTGCTTCAATTTGGTTTTATTGCTGGAACGCTTTTATTTGCTATGTTATCTATCGCCGATCGCTACGCACCTTCCAACGTTTTCTTTGTATGTGCTATTTTAGGTGCACTATGCAACATCGTTCTTATTTGGTAAGGAAACAGCTATATAAGCATTTTGGTATTTCGTTTCTTTACGGGTTTTTTCCTTGCGGGAATTTATCCTGTCGGAATGAAAATAGCGGCAGATTACTACCAAAAAGGATTGGGGAAATCGCTCGGCTATCTTGTGGGCGCTTTGGTTATTGGAACTGCGTTTCCACATTTACTAAAAGAAATCAAAGGCAATCTTTCGTGGGAATTCGTTATAATCACAACATCTACACTAGCGTTTTTAGGAGGAATTTTAATGCTATGCTTGGTGCCAAATGGTCCGTATCGAAAACCTTCTCAAAAAATTGACTTCAACGCGATTCCGAAAATTTTTAAACAGCAAAATTTTAGAAAAGTTGCGTTTGGATATTTTGGTCACATGTGGGAGTTGTATGCTTTTTGGGCGTTTGTACCGAGCATGCTTCACTTATTCAACAAAACACACAACGCAACATTCAATATTCCTGTAGCATCATTTTCAATCATCGCTATCGGAGGTTTGGCATGTGTATGGGTGGTTACATCTCTCAAAAAGTCGGCGTAAAACGAGTCGCGATGAGTTCGTTGGCGTTATCTTGTCTATGTTGTTTACTGTTTCCGCTACTATTTTCTGTAGGTTCAGTAATACTGTTTATCATTTTTCTTCTCTTTTGGGGAATGGTTGTTATTGCCGATTCACCACTGTTTTCAACGTTGGTTGCTCAAAACGCACCACCAAACTTAAAAGGCACAGCACTTACCATTGTAAATTGCATAGGTTTCTTTATTACCATCATCAGTATTCAATTGCTAAACAGCTTACAAACTTGGACAAACACGCCTACTATTCTAACAGTATTAGCTTTCGGTCCTTTGATTGGTTTGATGGTGTTGTTATCGATAAGATAATTAATTATTTAAAAATCTTACTTTTTAATATGATTTTACACTATATTATGCTAGTTTTATTTTTTAATTTTTAACGAAATGAATGACAAAAACAAATTCGAATTTTATGATGAAGAGCAATTTAGCTTAGCAAATGAAAGAGCAAAAAGACTAGAAGAAATTGAACAAAGGGAAAACTTTCTTCGAAAAGAAAAATTGAGACTTCAAAATGAAAAACCATGGTATAAAAAACCTCAGAATTTGATTGCAATTTTTGGTATTTTATTTCCTATAATAGTTTCTATTTTAATTAGTCAGTCAAACGACACTAAAAAAGAACTAACCGTAGAATACTCGAACATAGAGCCCTTAATTGTTGAATCTTCCAGTTTTGGAAATAATGTCTCAATAAAATATGACAGTACAGATATTAATAATATTTCAAGAGTAAAATTTAGAATTATAAACTCTGGAACATTAGACATTGAAAAAGGAGACTTTGTTGATGGTCCATTGAAAATATTTTTAAAGTCAAAACTTGTAAATCAAGATTTGAAATTATTTAAAATTTCAAAAAAGAATAATGCTGGACAACAAAACGCAATTTTAGAATTCGAATCTTTAAACAAAGAAAGTTCATTCACTTATTTACCAAGCCTATTAAATAAAGGAGATGAAGTTACTTTGGATTTATATTTAATAGACCCTGTACCATTTAACTTTGACATCAAAGGAAAAATTAAAAATGGTAAAGTTAAAGGGCCTATATTATCAAAAAATGAAGAGTTTGTTCTTGGCTACAAAACTTTTGTCCTTTCTATAAACTCATTTTTTAAATACAAATGGTTAACTATTGGATTCTTAGTTATTTTATTTATTATAACAGGAATTTCAGCATTATTTATTTTTGCCATGGGTGAGGATATAGAAGCTCCTATATTAACAATTATTATGGGTGGTGTTGTAACTCTCGTAGCCACACTGGATTTAGCCGTTATAATTTCATTGATAGTATATACTTGAGATATTCTGTTTAATGATATTAAATGTAAAGCTTTGAATTACCTTAATTATAATTTGATAAAATTTCATTTTTTGGCTTCTTCCACATCACGTCTTTCCTTCAACTCCGTTTCAATTTCCTCCATTTTTTTAGAAGTCAACGGGTAAAACCATAACGCAATGACACCAACCAATACAAACAATGCGGGTACAATACTCATATTCAATTTGATACCTTCTAACATTTCAGGAGTTTTCTCAACGACTTTACCATCATAACCATACATATTTAAAACCATCAGCGTAATAAATCCTGCCATGCCGCCGCCGAATTTCATCGCGAAAGTTCCCGCGGAAAAGACCAATCCCGTAGCACGTCGTTTGTTTTTATATTCGGAATAATCTGCCGCATCGCCCAACATAGCAAAAAACAGTACAGGCATCAACCCTGCGCCAAATTCTGAGAGAATTCCCAACGTAAACATACTTCCTACTTGATTCGCTTCCAACCAATACATCGCGCCTGCTGTAATCGCAGAAAACACAATACTGATGATGAATAGTTTTACTTTCCCGAAAATTCGCGTCAACGCTGGTGCAAAAACCGTGGAAATCATCGAGATAACCAATAAAGAGAGCAAGTACAGACCTGCCAAGCCTTTTTTTCCGCCCCAAGCGACCAAACTTCCGAATATGTTATTTTCATCATTCACGTAATGCGTAAAGTAATACATGGTGGTACTTTGCTTGATGACATTGTAGGTTACAAAGACAAATCCGATAAATAGTAAAATCAGCCAAGGAACATTCTTAATTAAATCGTTGTAATCGTCTTTTAGATTGCTAGTTTTGATGACAGGAACACGTTCTCGCGTCGTATAAAAAGTAATTAACGAACAACCCGCCAAGATAAACGCCAACACATACATCGTGTATTGATAACCAATATTTTGATTTCCGTCGCCTAAATAATCTACCAAAGCAATGACACCAATCGTTGCAATGATTCCACCCAAATACGCACCAAAAAAACGATAAGAAGACAACTCGGTACGTTCTTTCACATCGCTCGTCATTACGCCCATTAACGCAGAATACGGCACATTATTCGCCGTATAGGTTAAGGTGTAAAAGATAGACGTAGCATACGCCCAAATTACTTTTCCCGTCAAGCTTAAATCTGGTGTGGTAAATTGTAAAATCAACGCAGTAGCAAACGGCAAGGCTGTCCATAACAACCACGGACGGAATTTTCCATACTTGCTTTTGGTTCTGTCCGCGATATTTCCCATGATTAAATCCGTTACACCATCGCTCAAACGAATTAGAAATATCAACGTCGCAGCAACTGCAGCTTCCAAGCCAAATACATCAGTGTAAAATATTGGCAGAAAATAAGCAACGGTTCGCCAAGCAATGTTTGCTGCCGTATCGCCCAAAGCGTATCCTATTTTTTCGCGCAAGCTTAGTTTTGTGTGTGTTGCCATATTTTTTAAGTTAAATTATTTTATAAATGCAATAACAGCGACGATAGAAAAACTCACCAACGCCAATAAAGTCGTCATAACCGTCCAACTTTTGAACGTTTGTTTTTCGTTGATTCCCAAATATTTACTAACCAACCAAAAGCCGCTATCATTGACATGCGACATGATAGACGCGCCAGAAGCAATCGCAATTACTAACAACGCTTTGTCAATATCCGTGATACTATCCTGCGCCATGACTAGCGGTGAGGTAAATCCCGCCGCGGTAATCATTGCCACAGTTGCCGAACCTTGTAATATTCTGACCAAAACCGCAATAAAAAACCCGAAGATAATGATTGGAATGCCAATTTCCGCAAAATATGCCGCTAACATGTTGCCAGTTTTTGTTGCGACCAACATTTCTTTAAAAACGCCGCCTGCTCCTGTCAACAGAATGATAATTCCTGTCGGCGCCATGGATTTTGAAGTAATTTCTAGTAGTTTTTTCTTGGTGACTTTTCTTCGAATGCCCAACACATACCACGCGATTACATTGGCAATAATCAACGCTACAATTGGGTTTCCGATTAGCGTTATCCATTGTTTGACGTATGTCGGAATGATGTCATCGCTGACGAGCGGACTGTTGATGATGGTGTTACAAACAATCAGCAGAATTGGAATTCCGATGATGGATACAATCAATCCGATGGCAGGATAGTTTTCTTCTTCGGTAATTTCAGTCGTGATTTCAGGAGCGTTGACGTGTATTTTTTGGGCGATGTATTTTGCGAAGATGGGACCACAGACAATTGCTGTTGGAATTCCCACTAAAAACCCAAAGAGAATCACCCAACCCAAATCGGCTCCTAAAATGTCTGAAACAGCAATCGGCCCTGGCGTTGGTGGAATAAACGCGTGTGTAATTGCCAAACCTGCCAAAAGTGGAATCGCGTACAGCAGCAGCGATTTTTTTGTTCTCCGCTGTAGCGAATAAATGATAGGTACTAAAATGATAAATGCTACGTCAAAAAACACAGGAATCGCGACTAAAAATCCCGTTAGCATCAATGCCCATGAAGCGCGTTTTTCGCCAAACTTTTTTAGTAAGAATCGCGCCAACGCTTCTGCGCCACCAGAATATTCAAGAATGGAACCGAAAATAGCCCCCAAACCAATCACCAATGCTACAAAACCGAGCGTGTTTCCCATGCCGCTTTGTATGGTTTGAATGATACTTACAGGCGACATTCCAGCAGTGATTCCCACTGTAATACTAGCGATTAATAAGGCAATGAACGATTGCATTTTGAACTTTAAAATCAGCACTAACAACACAGAAATTCCCGCAAAAACGGCTACAAGTAATTGAATATTTAGTGTTGCTTCCATTTACTTTTTCCAGTTATAGTGAAACGTTTGCCCTGTAACATCGTTTACTTTTTGAAACGTGTGCGCGCCAAAGAAATCGCGTTGTGCTTGAATCATATTGGCAGACGTGCGTTGAGTTGTCATCATAATCCAATAATTGTATGCCGCAGAAATACACGGAATATTCAAGCGATTGTCTAAGGCGTATTTGATAACTGTTTTAACGTCGCTTTCTTGTTTTTGTAATTGCTGAATAATGCTTGGATTGTCTAAAAGTGTCTTGTATTCTTTGAAAATTTCAATACTTTTTTCTAGCAATGCTGATTTGATGATGCAGCCGTTCGACCAAATTCTACAGATTTCCGCCAAATTCAATTGCCAATTGTATTCTTTGGAAGCTGCTTGGAGCAATTCAAAACCTTGATGTAGATTGAGGATTCTTGCAAAACTATAGGCTTCTTTTAGTGTTACGGTATCTAATTCGCCAATATTATTTTTTGCTGATTGTACGCCCAATTCTTGTCTTTTTTGATGAAATGAAGAGATGTATCGCGCATATACCGCCGCTGTTTTTATGGTTGTCGGAATTCCCAATTCCAAAGCTGCTTTGCTCGACCACGAACCTGTTCCTTTGTTTCCCGCTTTGTCTAAAATAGTGTCTAACACATATTCGTCGCCTTCTTTTGTTGTGAGGATTTTTGCTGTGATTTCCAACAGATAACTTGCCAATTCCGTTTGATTCCACGCGCTGAAAATCGCTGCAATGTCTTCATAATTGTTACTTTTTGACAAGATTTCATATAATTCTGCCAGCAATTGCATATCGCCGTATTCGATGCCGTTGTGTACCATTTTCACAAAATGTCCCGCGCCATTTTTGCCCAAATACGTACAACACGGTTGCCCGTTTGTATCTTTCGCCGCGATGGTTTCTAAAATAGTAGCTACTTTTTGATAGCTTTCTTCATCACCGCCAGGCATTAACGACGGACCTTTCAGCGCACCTTCTTCTCCACCCGATATGCCAACGCCTAAAAAGTGGATGTTTTTTTCGCGCAACGTTGCAATTCTTCGGTTCGTATCTTGATAATGTGAGTTTCCGCCATCAAGGATGATGTCACCTTTCGAGAGCAACGGCAGCAAATTATTCACCACTTGATCAATCGCGTTGCCTGCATTCACCATCAGCAAAATTTTGCGAGGCGTTTCTAAGGCATTGACAAAATCCTTCAACACAGCAAAACCTTGTACGTTTTTATCTGCATGTTCCGCTACAAATTTGCCTGCAATATTGACCTCATCTTTCGTTTCACGATTGTACACTGCAACCGAAATATGATGATTCAACGCGTTGATGGCAATACTTTTGCCCATCACGCCCAATCCGATGATGCCAAAGGTTGCTTTCATGATTCTTGGAGTATTTTTAGTATTTCTGAAAGTATGTTTTCTGGCAATTTTTCAATGGAAATCTGCATTCCATACGTCGGTTCTTCGAGCGTGTCGAATTGCGATTGTAATAGATTGACGTTCATAAAGTGTTCGCGTTGTTGCATGCGTTGTTGAATGGTTTTAAAATCACCTTTGAGATACATCCATTCTATATGTTTTATATCTTTTGACAGGAGTTTTCGATAGCTTTCTTTTAACGCAGAACACGCCAACACTGCTCCTTTTTGGTGTGATTGCTGAATGAGTTCTCGATTGATATTTTCCAACCAAGGTTTTCTATCCGTATCAGTAAGCGCAATTCCGTTGGTCATTTTTTGAATGTTTTCTTTGGGATGAAACGCATCAGCATCTAGAAAAGGAATTGCAAGCGATTGTGATAGCAATTTTCCTATGGTTGTTTTGCCGCAACCGCTTACGCCGAATATGATATATATGTTATTCATATTTGATGGTCGCCTTTATTCCTGTTGCTGAATGTTGTCCAACGAAAATATTGAACTCTCCTTTTTCAACACCAAATGTTGCTTCGTTGTCATAGTATTTTAAATCATCAAGTGAAAGCTTGAATGTGACTTCGGTTGCTGCATTGGGTTGTAGCGTTACGTTTTGAAATCCTTTGAGTTCTTTGACTGGTCGCGTAATTCTTCCCACGACATCTTGCACATACAATTGTACAATATCACTTCCTTCGCGAGTTCCCGTGTTTTTCACCGTGACTTTGATAGTGATATCATTTTCTGCTGAAATGTTATTGCTTGAAAGCGTAACATCGCTGTATTCGAAAGTGGTGTAACTTAAACCGTAACCAAAAGGATATTGCGGTAAGTAGCCAATATCCAAATAGTGCGTCGTGTTTCCTAAAGAGCTTTGCCACGCGCCAATAGGAATGCTGTCCATTTGCACAAATTCTTCCGGAATTACTGGTCGTCCCGTACTTTTATGATTGTAATACAACGGCAATTGTCCCGCTACTTTTGGCCATGTGACTGGCAAACGTCCACTCGGTTCCGCATTTCCATATACCATGTCGTAGATTGCTGGTCCGCCCATAGTTCCTGGATGCCACGCCATGAGAATAGCATCTACATCGTTGATGATGTTTGATACCGTAATTGGTCGCCCTGCCATGATGATGAGTACAATAGGTTTTCCAGTTTTTGCCAATTCTTTGATGAGTTGTTCTTGCGCACCAGGCAGATTGATGTTAGACCTACTATGTGCTTCTCCCGAAAGAATCGCTTCCTCGCCACCTATGAATAGAATGATATCTGATTGTTTTGCCGCCGCAATTGCTTTGGAAAAGTCCTGAGTAGTTTTGTCTCTACTATACGACAAACTTTCTACAAATTGAAAGTTTACGTTTTTGTCTTGAAATGCCTTGACAGGCGTTTGTGTATAAGTTCCATCACCATCAAACGACCACGTTCCAAGTTGCTCTCTTGGTTTGTTTGCCATTGGTCCGATAACTGCCACTTTTGTTGCTGAGTCTAGTGGCAAAATGTTTTTTTCATTTTTCAGCAATACCGAACTTTTGATAGCCGCTTCTTTTGCCATTTGCAAATGCGATGCTGCGTATAAGTTGTCACTTTTGTCTACCCGATACGGATTTTCAAACAAGCCCATTCTGAGTTTTACGCGTAAAATTTCTGCTACCAATGCATCAATTTGTGCTTCGGTGATGTTGCCTTCTTTTAGCAATTGTTTCGCATACATTTCAAAAGTGGCGCTGTTCATTTCCATGTTTAAGCCAGCTTTGAGTGCAATTTCCGCAGCGTGTTTGTCATCCGCAGCAAAACCATGCGCAATCATTTCTTCTACAGAATCCCAATCGCTTACTACAAAACCGTTAAACTTGTATTGTTCCCGTAAGATAGTCGTCAACATTTTTGTATCGCCAGAAGCAGGAATTCCGTTGACTTCATTAAATGCCGTCATAAAGGTTTGCGTACCTGCCTCCACTGCCGATTTGAACGGCGGCAAATAGGTATTGTGCAATTGCGCTTCACTGATAACCGTTGTGTTGTAATCGCGTCCGCCGATGGCTGCACCGTAGCCTACGAAGTGTTTTGCACAAGCAATCATACTGGTTGGATTATTTAAACTGTCGCCTTGAAAACCTGTCACATACGCTTCTGAGAGTTTGGTCGCCAAAAACGGATCTTCGCCAGGTGATTCGGCAATACGTCCCCAACGACTGTCTCGCGCAATGTCTAACATCGGTGCGAACGTCCAACGAATTCCAAAAGAAGAAGCTTCTACTGCTGCAACACGCGAGGAGTTTTTTGCTACTTCCGCATCCCATGTTGCGGCAATTCCCAACGGAATTGGAAAGATGGTTTTGTAACCGTGAATGACATCTCTGGCAAAGATGAGCGGAATTTTGTTTGGACTTTCTTCTACCGCAATGCGTTGCAATTCGTCCACAAATTCGGTATTGGTTACATTGAGAAAAGCGCCTATTTTGCCATCGCGTACAGCTTGTTTGAGCGAATCGGATAATTCTCCTTTTACTCTGCTTGAAGTTCCGCGTAAGTTTAACTGACCTAGTTTTTCATCCAAAGACATGTTGGAGAGCAACGTTGCTACTTTATCTTCTAGTGCATCGGCTGGCTTTTCTTCTGTGTTACACGCAATGATTACCAACGAGAGCAAACAGAAAAGTGTGTATATTTTTTTCATTTTAGTGTTGTGTTTTATCGTGCATTACCAGCGAATCGTTTGGCATTGGTTTTTTAAAAAAGTCACTGTGCACACCTTTTACATCTAATTTTATTTTAAATAACGAACCCGCTAACGGATATTTGGCAGTTTCTTCTTCCGTCATGTCCAAACTTGAAGTAGTGATGTAGAGTGTTTGTAAATCTTCGCCACCAAACGCACAGGAAGTTACATTGTGCGCCGGCACTTTTATTTTTTGGATGAGTTTTCCTGTTTTCGGATTGTAATTGGCAATGCAGTTTCCATTCCATAAGCCTACCCAAAGCATATCGTTTTCGTCAATTGCCATTCCGTCGGGCGAACCTTCTGTGACAGGAATCGTCACTACAACTCTTTCATTGGAAATGGTACTCGTTTTTTTGTCATAATCAAACGCACGTATGTTGGTTGTTGGTGTATCGATATAATACATCGTTTTGCCATCTTTTGACCAAACAATTCCATTAGAAATCGTAATGTTTCCGAGCATTTTGTCTACATTTCCTTGTGCATCAACTTTGTATAAGTTTCCGCCCGGATTCGTCTGCGAGTAATCCATGGAACCAATCCAGAGATTTCCATTCGGATCACATTTTCCATCGTTTAGGCGTGTTCCAGGGTTTTCAGCTTCTACGTCGGTGAGTTTCGTGATTTCTTCTGTGGCAACGTTCACAACATATACACCATCATTGAGCGCCACTATGACGGTATTTTTTTCCTCAGAAGGCACCACTGTTCCGATTGGAGCGGGCATTTTGATTTCTTTGTTTGTATTATTTTCGGGATTGTATATGTTGAGTGATTCCCCAATAATATCTACCCAATAGAGTTGATTGTTTTTGTAATCCCAAAAAGCACCTTCTCCCAATTTTGCTGGAGTTTTATAGGCTATTTCAGCCACCAATTCGGTAGGTGTTACTTCTTTTTTTTTGCAGCTCATTAGGAAGAAAAGCAGCAAGAATACGGTTATTTTATTCATGTAGTTTTGGTGTAATAAGGTTGTTTGTACTACGATTTCCCTTTGTTATTATGTTTGATAAATTGTATGTAATCGTTGTTTTTGATGGATAGAATATAGGACTCGTTTCCAATGGAAATCTGTTGTAAATCTTTGACATCGCCTGTCGTGAAAAATCCGCTTTGCGTTACAGGTACTACTTGAAAGTTTCCGTTTCCATCACCTTTTAGAAATAGTCCGTAACTCGCGTCGTTTCGTGGTGTTTCTACTTCCGAATTGTACAAGTTTCCTGCAATAAGGGCATCTAACTTTCCATCATTATCATAATCCTTGACCAAAATTTGATTGATGCTTGATACTTGCGCTTCCACAGGCAGTTTGTGGATTTTAAAACCATTTCCAGTGTTTTCCAAATAGATACTCGCAAACGATTTGACTTGATAGTGCAATGCATTTTCCAAGTTTTTCTTTCCATACACGTCAATCAACGTTGCGGTGGAAAATTCGTCGTAATTTTTGAATTTCTGCTTTATCGCGGGCACTTGCTGCGACGAACATTGACGCCCGCGCACAGGATATTGCGTACCGTCATCGTAGTAACTGAGTACGATATCTTCTTTTTTGTTTTTGTCAAAATCTTCTACGTAAATATCGAAAGTTTCGTCTTCCGTAGCTTTGTATTTGTAGTTTTGTCCGTTATTTCCAATGATATAATCCATATCGCCATCACCATCAAAATCTCCTTGATTGATGCTCCACCACCAACCTGTGGTTTCTTGTAGGTTCATTTTTTCGGTCACATTTTCAAAAACGCCGTTGTTGTTTTGTAAGATGGTTATCGGCATCCATTCGCCCACCAAAATGATGTCTTCCCACGAGTCGTTGTTGAAATCTGTAATAATAGCACTTGTCGCCATTCCAATTCCCTGCAAGTCAGGCGCAAAGTTTTTGGTAGTATCTTCGAACTTTACTTTTCCTTTTTGTGAAATATTTTCCAAAAGATAGCTCGATGTTGGAAACGGATATTTTCCTGGCGTTTGTCTTCCTAGCACTAATATATCTTGCTTTCCATCTTTATTGTAATCGAATGTGTAGGCACGTGAGCCACTGCTGTTAAAGTCGGGTAATGCCATTTCGTTTTTTTGGAAGTTTCCATTGCCATCGTTCAAATATAAACGGTCCTTTAGGAAATTAGAATTTTCCGCAAATTCGTAACCGCCGCTAACCACGTATAAGTCTTGGTCGCCATCTTTGTCTGCATCAAAGAATAAAGCGCCAACATCTTCTGAAATTTTATCTGCTTCAAAAGCGTTGGTGTTTTGTGGTTTGAAACCTTCTTTTGTTTGTAAATAGAGCGTTGGAGATAATCCAAACGCGCCGCCGATATAGATATCCTCTAAACCATCGTTATTGACATCTGCTGTGGCTACCGCAGGACCTAGTGTGGACATTTTATGTGGCAATAATACTTGCGTAGCAAAATCGTCGTGGTCGTTTTCGGTGTGTTTGATGGTTTTTGACAGATTTGTATTAGTTGTGAATAACTCTTGCCTTTTGACTCTTGACTCTTGGCTCTTTACTATTCGGTTTTTGGTGTTGGTTTTTTGGTGTTGGTAGTTTAGTTTTAGAGTTTGATTGGCTTTTATACTTTTTTGTGTTGTGATTTTACCGTCGTTCCAAACAATGTGTAGACTATCGATTGTGATTTCGTTTCCGAGACCGAAATGCAATTCTGGCGCTACGGACGATTGAAAACCTCTGGTCAATGTTAGTTCTTGTACTTGTGCTTTTCCGCTGATAAAAATCGTGACGCGAGAACCTAGAGCGTGTTTGTTTTTTGTAGTTCCTTGTAATTGAATTTTTAGGTAATTGTTTGATGCATTGTTTTGGAAAATGACTGCTTCTTCGTCAATATTGTTGAGAATGATTTCTAAGTCGCCGTCGTTGTCCAAGTCTGCGTAGACAGCTCCGTTTGAGAAACCTTTGTGTTCAATTCCCCAATCTTTGTTTGCTTTTTTAAATTCCAATCCTCCAAGATTTCGGAACATGAAATTGTCTATTTTTTCACTTGGAATTTTGGCACTTTTTTCCACTAGGGAAAGTTTGTCGTATTCCTTTTTTCCTATTTTTTTGAAGAAGTCTTTGTTGTTGATTTCTTTTCGCGTTCCGTTGCTGACAAATACGTCTTTGTACGAATCGTTGTCGAAATCGGCAAATAATGGCGCCCAACTCCAATCGGTAGAAGACGTTCCTGTAAGTCGTGAAATGTTAGAGAATTTTGGTACGCCGTTTTCCATATACCCTGTGTTCAACTGCAAACAGTTGTGCATGTATTGGTAGTGAAATCCGTAGAATACTGTTTCATGAAATAATCGCGGATTCATACTTGCCATGTTTGCTTTTTGACGACGATTGTTGTCAGAATCCATGTCTGCTTGAAAGATGTCTAAAAACCCGTCGTTGTTGATATCGGCTATGTCTACGCCCATTCCATAGAACGCTGTTTGATTGGTAGCTTCCTTGATGACTTCCCGAAAGGTTCCATCTTGATTGTTGATGTAGAGAAAGTCTGGAGTGCTATAATCGTTAGAAACATACAAATCGAGCCAGCCATCATTGTTAACATCTGCAGCAGCGATACCAATAGAGAAACTATAGTTTTTAACGCCGGCTTCTTCCGACACATCGGTAAAAGTTTCGCCATCGTTTCGGTAGAGTTTGTCAGATTCTATCGAATTGACATTTTCCATACGATTTTTGTAAATCATATTGGACGTTGAAGGATGCGATATTGGATAATTCGCCAAGTACATGTCCAAATCACCGTCATTGTCATAGTCGAAAAAAGTAGCTTGAATAGAGTTGCCTTCGTGTGCAATTCCGTATTGTTCAGCCGCTTCCGTAAAGGTATTGTCTTGATTGTTGATGAACAACTGATTTTTTTTGTTGCCTGTTTTTCCTGCCACCGAACAGTAAATGTCTAAATACCCATCGTTGTTGATGTCTACCATTGTGGTTCCAGTGTACCAACGCTCGTCGCCTTGTGTATTGCTTTGCGGAGAAATGTCTTCAAATTGTAAATTTCCTTTGTTGAGATAGAGTTTGTTTTTGACTTGATTTCCTGTAAAGAACACATCTTGCAAACCGTCGTTATTGATATCACCCACAGAAATTCCGCCTCCCATGTAAATGGACGTATAGGTAAAATAGTTTAGTGAATCGGTTTCCGTCAACGCGTTATTGAAGGTGATATTGGTTTGTTGCGCGTTTAGTTTGGTAAAAAGCGGTTGCGTAACTGTACTTTTTTTGTCGGTTTCTTTCGTACAGCTACAAATGAGCAGTGTGAAGGTATAGATGCCCAGTTTTTTTATTTGTTGGATGGTAATCAAAGAGGTTTGGAGATTTAATTGAAAGATACTTTTTTTTAAAAACATCTTACAGATTGGATATTTTATAATAAGACACTGCTTTTTTAGCTGTGTTCGTTCAACTTATAATTGAGTTTCACTAAAATAACAAAGCAGCATGGTTGCATACTGCTTTGTTACAGCAATTCAAATAGTGTATATATGAATAATAATTAACGCTATTTTGAAATCCTATTAGTACCCAGGATTTTGATCTGCGACGGTTAATTCACCGTTTTTATCTATTTCTGTAATAGGAATTGGGAATAAGTCATTTTTAGGAGTATATCCTGTTCCTGCCAATTCTGTGGCTGCTCTTCCCCATCGAACTAAATCCCAGAAACGTTGTCCTTCGTGCGCTAGTTCTAAGAATTTTTCATCTACAATTGCATCGAATAAAGCGGTTCCAGAAAGTGATGTATTTACGTCTGCCAATCCAGCTCTGTTGCGTACTTTATTTAATTCGGTACGTGCGCTTCCGTCTTGTCCTATTTTGTTGTACGCTTCTGCAGCTAATAGTAATACTTCTGCATAACGGAACAATCTAAAGTTTGTACTGTAGTTTAATTCACGAACTCCTCCATCGCTTGTATCTTCTGCTCTTGAAGCATACTTTACGCGGATAGCACCTTCGTAATCCCAAATAACACCTCCCGTAGCACTTGTTGGGTCAACACCACCACCTAAGGCTATCAATTCAGCTTCTGTGAGTAAGGTTGCTGCTTTTCTTTCAGTGTCTCCTGCTGCATCAAATGCATTTGCTAGTTTTGCGGTAGGCAAGTTGAATCCCCATCCATTTAATAAACCTGTTCCAGTTACGTCAAAAATTCCGTCACCTCTAGGTCCCATTAATTGTACGTGTAAGTTACTTTCGTTTCTTCCTCCCCAAGAGATATTTCCCCAATCTCTACCCGAAGTAGATACAAAACCAATTTCTACTAAAGATTCAATACCAAATTCTTTATCAATTGCCCAAACATCTGCTACATTTGGTTCTAAATCGTGTGCGCTGTTTCCAATTACTGATTCAAAATACGGAATGGATTCTGAGTATTTTTCTTGGAATACCAATACTTTTCCCATCAACGCTTCTGCAGCTCCTTTAGAGAATCTGAATTCGTCTGCCAAGGCTGGTTTTTGTGGCAAATTGGCAATAGCATCTGCTAAGTCTGCTTCTATTTGCGCATAGATATCTGCTCGTGGCGATTTTGCCAATCCGAAATCTGCCGCTCCTTGCGGAAGCGTTAAGCGCAATGGCACATCTCCAAACATGGTTGTCAATTCAAAATAACACCACGCTCTGATGAATTTTGCTTCTGCAGTTGCTCTGTCTTTGTTGCTTAATGTGCTTTCTGCCAAACTTTCAATAACTAAGTTGGAGAGTGCAATAGTGCTGTAAAAATTATTCCAAACACTTTCTATAGAACCATTTGCGGTGGAAACATTGGTATAATCGTCAATATCTTGTAGTTGCGGTTGGTCACTTGAGTTTCCTCCAGCAGCATTGGCGTCGTCTCCAGGCAATTGTTTTACCAAAAAGGCACTGTGCCAATCTCTACTGTAGTTTAAGTGTAATAAGTCATAAATTCCAATGACTGCAGCTTCTACATTTTCTTCACTTTGGAAGAATGTTTCTAAGTCTTCTACATTTTCAGGCGGATTTGTAGTAAAGTCATCACTACAAGCTAGTACACCTAAAAATAGTACTAATGCGGTTAAAAAAATGTTTTTTTTCATTTTCAAAAGTTTTTTTGATTAAAAGTCTAATGCCAACCCAAATATCATTCTTGCTGCGGTTGGATAATATCCTCTATCTACTCCAATATCATTAAATCCAAAGTTTCCGATTTCTGGATCCAATCCTCTGTATTTTGTGAATGTAAAGTAGTCATCTAAAGATACATATAATCTTAAATTGTTTACATGTAGCTTTTCAGATATACGCTGAGGCAATGTATATCCTAATTGTATTTGTTTAATTCTCATGTACGAACCGTCTTCTACCATTAAGTCTGTGTCATACGCATCTGTAATGGTAGCTGATGATGGAAAAGCAGCAACATCGCCTGGATTTTGCCATCTGTCATCAAAATAGTGTACAGGTTTGTTGGTGATAGGACGCGAAGGCTGATTGTACGACGTAAATATATCATTCCCTAAGCTTCCTTGAAATTGCAAGTTAAAGTCAAATGCTTTGTATTGCATTCCTATATTTCCTCCAAATAATACATCTGGATGTGGTGAACCGATAAAGGTTTTATCAGCATTTGTGATGTTCCCGTCACCGTCGGTATCAACTCTTCTTAATTCTCCCGTTGCTGGATCTACTCCGTTTGTTTGGTATCCGAAAAAGTACCAAGCTGGCAATCCTTCTGTGAAACGAGTAATTCCGTCATCGTTTTGTGGTGCGCCTGCTCCTCTGATGGACGTTCCTGGTGGCAAGAATAATATTTCAGTTACTTCATTATCTAACGTAGATAAATTCGCATTGATTTGGTATTTGAACGCGTTGTCGTTGTTTGCGTATCCTAGTTCAAATTCAAAACCTTTGTTGACAATTGTTCCTGCGTTGAATTCATTCGAGGTAAATCCTGCAGAACCTGGCGTAATTAAACTTCCGTCAGAAACAATTAAGTCTTCTGTGGTTTTGTTAAAATAATCAACCGAGAAACGCAATTTATTGTCTAGCGCTCTCAAATCAATACCAAAGTTGGTTTGCGTAGACGTTTCCCATACAAGATTCGTATTGGCAAATCCTGTAATTTGCGCTCCGCCTTGTCCTAAATAGTCAATTGGCAATCCGTTGATATTTCGCGTAATACTGATGATATCTGAATTTCCAGATAAGTTAGATTTGTTACCATTTTGTCCCCAACTACCTCTTACCTTTAAGTAGTTTACAAACGAATCTTCTTTCCAGAAATCTTCTTTAGAAAGTACCCAACCTGCAGAAACTGCTGGGAAATTACCCGCCTTGTTTGCGCTAGGGAATTTATCAGAACGGTCACGTCTGAAAGAAGCTTCAAATAAATACTTCCCAGCGTAGTCATACGATAATCTTCCGTACATCGACACTAAGTTATCTCTGAAAGTTACAATGTTTGCTGTTCTGTCATCAATGGTGTAACCTGGTAAATCTAAATCGAACCCTGGAAAATCTGGAATTGCTACCGAACCACTTCTTGAAACGATTGTTGGTACTTCAAAATCTTCCGCAGAATATCCTGCTAATAAAGCGAAGTTATGATTTCCAATCGATTTTGTATACGACGCAAAGTTTTCCCATAACCAACGCTCTGTACGAACGCGTGATTCTGACATTGTATAAGTAGTATTTTGTGCTTCTGACGCTACAAAATAAGGTCTAATCGTATTTTCATTATGAAAATCTCCGTATTCGTATCCAAAACGAGAGGTAAATGTCAATCCTTCCATAATAGTAAACTTACCATAGATAGTAGATAGAAATTGATTGTTGCGATTCAACGTTCGGTTAACATCTGCAAACGCCACAGGGTTCAATACTTCACCTGTAGAATACGTTGGATATCCGTACACATTTCCGTTGCTATCTCTCAACACTGGAACATCTGGAAAACCATTATTCGCTGCTCTGTCAAATACTTCTTGTGGCACCGTACCTGGCGCGTATGTTACTGGCGTTAATGGATCAATTACTAAAGCATTTTGAATAACACCTCTAGTATCATTGTTTTCTTGCACACCTCTTCTTTTGATGAATGACGTTGTAGCACTTACACCAGCTTCAAACCATTTGGTAACGTCTGTTTTTAAGTTTAAACGTAACGCTGTTCTTTTAAATGATGAATTTTCTTTAGCTACAATACCATCTTGATCGGTATGAGCTATCGATGCATAATAGGAAATTCCAGCTGCTTCTCCTGATAAACTTACATCGTAGCGTTGCATAAATGCTGTATCAAAAACTTCATCAATCCAATTGGTATCGATACCATTATCTACTACCGAAGTTACACCCGCTTCATTCATATAGGTTACAAACTGTGAAGCATTCATCAATTCGATATCGCTATTTAAAAACTGGAATCCGAGTTGCGAACTGAAGTTTACTTTTACGTCTTTTCCTTTTCCGCTTTTCGTTGTAATAATGATTACACCGTTTGCTCCTTCTGTACCATAAATTGCCGCCGAAGCCGCATCTTTTAATACTTCCAGATTCTCAATGTCAGATGGAGGAATATTGTCTATGTTAGATACTTTCATTCCATCTACAATAAATAACGGCTCAGAAGAACCACTAGAACCTGTACCTCTAATACGAATTCGAGCACCTGAACCTGGCGAACCAGAAGATGACGAAACTGTAACACCCGACGTACGTCCTTGTAATGCTTGCTCTACGCGTTGGTTGGACACACTTTTAATGTCTTCTGCATCCACACTCGAAATAGCACCCGTAACCAAACTTTTCTTTTTAGCACCGTATCCTACTACGACTACTTCATCTAACGCATTTTGATCAGACTCAAGCGTCACATTGATTGTTGTTTGTTCCCCTACAGGAATTTCTTGGGTTTTGTAACCTACATAACTAAATACTAAAATGTCGGTTGACTTTACGTTTTTAATAGTATACTCACCATCAAAATTTGTGGCTGTTCCATTATTGGTTCCCTTCACAGAAACATTTACGCCAGGAACTGGTCCTGTAGCGTCTGAAACAACTCCTGAAATGTCTTGCGCAGATAAAATACTGAACGAAGACAACAGTAGTATCAGGAAAAAGTGTTTTAAAAATTTGTTTTTCATAAGTGTTAATTAATTAGGCTATTTGTTAGATAAAAAGCATTTTTAAAGACGTTTATTATTAAAAATTCAATAAACATGCTGCATTATTTTCATCTTTTTAACAAAAAATCATTTTATTTGCACAAATGTATACTCAATATTAACAAATGTTTAATACAATTTTATCAAATGTCAATATATTTTTTGTAAAATTGTGTTAAAATAAGCTCCTAAGTTCATGCAAAAAAAGATTCACAGAGAGATAACGCAACTATCTCAAGCCGACAGCTTTCTCGTATACTACAGAGTAAAAGACGATTTCGATTTCCCACTACATTTTCATCCCGAATACGAATTAAACTTTATTTACAATGGCGATGGTGTTCGAAGAGTTATTGGAGATCACATGGAAGAAATTGGAAAATATGAACTCGTATTAGTTGGTCCAAATTTACCACATTGTTGGGAATTGCATAATTGCAAAAACAAAGAAATTCACGAAGTTACCATTCATATTCACAACGATTTGCTGGATGAAAAGCTTTTATCTCGAAGAGTGTTCAAGTCTATTCGAGATATGTTAAACAGATCGATTCACGGGATTTTGTTTTCGGAAAAAGTCACCGAACAAATTATGCCAAGATTGCTTGAACTCCCCAAAACCTCTGGGATTGACTACTTTTTAGAATTTATCTCCATCTTACAAGATTTGTCAAATTCTCGAAATCAGAAGCTTTTATCTACTTCATTTTCAAACTACAACGAATTTGAAAATAGTGATAAGATTAAGAAGATTTACGAGTACATTCAAAATAATTTTGACCGCAAAATTACACTAGATGAAATCTCTTCTTTAATCAATATGACGCCTGTTTCGTTCAACCGTTTTATTAAAAGTAGAACTGGAAAAACCTTTATTGCTTTTACCAATAGTACGCGCGTAAGTTATGCCACACGCTTTCTTTTAGAAACTGATATGAGCGTAGGAGAAATTGCATATAAGTGCGGATTTAACAACTTAGCACACTTTAATAGAATGTTTAAAAAGATAAAAAAAGCAACCCCAAGTGAGTTCCGTGCAGAATTTAACGGAATTCAAAAAGTATTATGATACTATTTTATCATTTTTGAACTTTTTTTGACCTTAAACTGTAAAAAAATACCATGTTTTGATTATTTATGTATAATTCAGCATGGTTTAATATTATACTTTTACAGCAACAATTCAATAAACCTAAACCAATGATTAAAAGACACTATAAAACACTACTAGCAGCTGTAATGATGTTTAGTTTTTTTGGATTTGTCATGAACAAAAAAAGGAATACAAACATGGAAGTTTTAAAAATAGTACCCATTGAACAACGTGTAGATTCGTTACTTGAAAAAATGACACTCGAGGAAAAAGTGGGACAAATGAATTTATATAACGGTTTTTGGGATGTTACAGGACCGACACCAAAAGAAGGTTCTGCCAAATTAAAATACGAACATCTTAGAAAAGGTTGGGTTGGAGCCATGTTGAGCGTTCGCGGTGCTGAAAATGTAAAAGAAGTACAACGCATTGCAGTAGAAGAAACACGCCTAGGAATTCCTTTATTAATAGGATTTGACGTGATTCATGGATACAAAACACTCAGTCCAATTCCATTAGCAGAATCAGCAAGTTGGGACTTGGAAGCGATCGAAAAATCAGCGCGTGTAGCAGCAACCGAAGCATCTGCCGCAGGAATCAATTGGACATTTGCACCCATGGTAGATATTTCAAGAGATCCACGCTGGGGACGCGTTATGGAAGGTGGCGGAGAAGACCCGTATTTAGGAAGTAAAATTGCACGTGCGCGTGTACAAGGTTTTCAAGGTGATAATTTAGCTGATAAACATTCTATTGCAGCCTGCGCCAAACACTTTGCAGCTTATGGTTTTTCGGAAGCTGGAAAAGAATACAACAGCGTCGATATTGGAACTTCTACATTATACAATACTGTGCTTCCGCCATTTAAAGCTGCGGCAGATAGCGGCGTAAAAACCTTTATGAATTCATTTAATGAACTTAATGGTATTCCTGTAACAGGAAGCGAATTTTTACAACGTGATATTCTAAAAGGAGCCTGGAATTTTGAAGGTTTTGTAGTGTCCGATTGGGCTTCTATCAACGAATTGATTTTTTGGGGACATGCCAAAGACAAACGTCAAGCAGCTATCATTGCTTCAAAAGCAGGTTCTGACTTAGATATGGAAGGATATGTATACATTCGTGAGTTGGTGCAATTGGTAGAAGATGGTATTGTTGCAGAAAGCGTTATTGACGACGCTGTCCGCAGAATTTTGAAAGTAAAATTTGAATTGGGATTGTTTGACAATCCATATATGTATTGCGATTCAAAAAACGAAAAAGCAGTCATTGGAAAAGCGGAACATCACGAAGCTGTATTGGATGTAGCTAAAAAATCTATTGTATTATTAAAAAACGAACAGAAGCTACTTCCACTCAAAAAGAAAGGACAAAAAATAGCGTTGATTGGTCCGCTTGCTGCTGACAAAAACAGTCCACTAGGAAGTTGGCGCATTGCTTCTGACGATAACACAGCCGTTTCTGTGTTGGAAGGAATGCAAAAATACACAGGCAACACACTCATACACAAAAAAGGAGTTGATTTGGTTGACGGACATACCGCATTCATTGAAGAAGTAGTCCTAAACACTACCAATCGTGATGGCATAAAAGAAGCCGTAGCTACCGCAAAAACTGCAGACGTCGTAGTGATGGTGTTGGGCGAACATGGTTTCCAAAGTGGGGAAGCGAGAAGCAGAACAGAATTGGATTTACCAGGATTACAACAAGAATTACTTGAAGCTGTTTATGCAGTTAATAAAAATATTGTACTCGTTTTAAATAATGGACGACCATTGGCAATTGAATGGGCAGCAGAACACATTCCTGCCATTGTAGAAGGTTGGCAATTAGGAACGCAATCAGGAAACGCGATTGCACAAGTGTTGTATGGCGATTACAATCCGAGTGGAAAACTACCAATGACTTTTCCGCGAAACGTAGGGCAAATTCCAATTTACTACAATCACAAAAGTACAGGAAGACCAACCAACGATAACGACAACGTATTTTGGTCGCACTATATTGACAAAGAAAACACGCCGTTGTGGGTATTTGGTCACGGTTTAAGTTACACATCCTTTGAGTACAAAAACTTCCAAGTTCACGGTGAAAAATTTAATATTGGTGATGACATCAAAATAACTGTCGACGTCACAAATACAGGTGATTACGATGGAAAAGAAGTCGTGCAACTATACATCCGCGATTTATTTGGAAGCATTACACGTCCTGTAAAAGAATTGAAAGGTTTTGAATTAGTTCATTTCAAAAAAGGAGAAACCAAAACTATTGAATTCACGTTGACCAACAAAGAACTTGGATTCTATAACAATCAAGGAAAATACATGGTAGAAGCTGGCGATTTTGAAGTTTTCGTCGGCGGAAGTTCAGATACAAAACTGAAAGACACCTTTACACTTAACTATTGATTTTTGCGCTATGTAGAAATCGATGGTTACATTGGTTTATTTATTAATTCACTAAAGATGCTCAGGTAGTTGGGCATCTTTTTTTATTGGTTGTGAGATGTTAGTAGTGAGTACTTGTACTGAGTTTGCTGAAGTATTGAGGATTTTCAAAGCGTCATTTAGAGTATTTTTCGAAGAAAATGTATCGAGAAATGCTATGAAATACTTAGGTTCTTAGCACTTCTCGACACAAAATTCTTGCAGAATTTTACTCGAAGTGATGGGAATGTGATTTAAAAAGGGATTTGGGATTAGGAAAGTTTTAAACAATATTTTGGATAAAAGAAAAAAAAGTGTAAAAACAAGTAGATTCCGAATCAAATACGGAATGACACTTCGACAGGCTCAGTGTAAACAAATCAATGCTTCGACAGGCTCAGTGTAAACAAATCAATGCTTCGACAAGCTCAGCATAAACAAAAAACGAACAACAACGGAGCGAAGCGACCAAAAACAAATTGACAAATCGACAAACCAACAAAAAACAAAACACGAAAAACAAAGAACAAACAACAAAACTCAAAACTCCAAAATCGCATCGTCAGTAAACGCGTAGTTTCGAACATTTTCTAGTTCTGAGCGTGTATTTAATCCTGTGAAAAGACTAAAAGCTGGCAAAATTAATTGTTGGGAATTGACTTGAAAACACGGAAGTTTCAAATACTGTCTGCCTTTCATTTGAATGCGAACGCCTGGATGAATATGTCCCGAAATATAAAATGTATCTTCTTGTGTTTGTACCGCATCGTGCACAAACATCAATGTGTTGTATTGTTGTTGCTTTTGGGTGTGAAATCCTAAACTTTCGTAAAATGCAGTTGAAAAACGGTCGTGATTTCCACGAATAAGTATTTTTTCCAAACCGTCAAACTGTTGTAGCCATTGCACAAATACGTCAAAATTTTGATTGTAATCGGCATGAAACAAATCGCCCACAACGATTAACTTTTTAGGAGAAAAATACTGTATCAATACTTGCAATCGCTCCAAATCTTTTAGCAAAACCGTATCTGGAATTGCAATGCCATGCTGCTGAAAATGTGCCGTTTTCCCAATATGAATATCCGACAACACCAACGCCTCTTGCTTTTTCCAAAACAGTACGCGCTGATTCGTCAACGTTAAAACTTCATCACCAAAACGAATGTCTTTCGTAACTATATTCACGTTAGTATTTTGTATTGTTGTTTTTGTAATCGAGCAATGCGATCGCTCAATTTTTCGTTGCTCATCGTATTGCGCAATCCGTCTACTTTAATTGGAAAACTCAGCGGCGTATAGCCTTTTGCTTCTTTTAAAATGACCGCACTTTTTGAAATTCGGTCAAACGCTTCCTGCAAACGCGCTTCTTCCAGTTGTTCGTTAAAAACTTCGGTATACGCTTGCCGCAAAAGTAAGTTATTCGGTTCGTAATCTTCCAACACTTTAAAAATTAAACTCGAAGACGATTGCAAACTTTTGTTTGTTTTTCGTGCGCCAGGTTGCGATTGCACTACCAAACCTGCAATGACCGCAATATCGCGAAACTTTCTGCTTGCCACTTCCGATGCGTTGATACTAGCAATCATGTCGTCCATTAATTTTTCTTTGGACAGAATCTCTTTTAAATTTTCTTCCGTCACAGGAATATCTTGATCGCTCAACAAGCCAAAACCGTAATCGTTCATGGCAATGGAAAAGGTGATTGGTTGTAATTTACTGATGCGATACGCAATCAAAGACGCCATAATTTCATTAACCAAACGCCCTTCAAACGGATAGAAAAACAAGTGACAACCTTCTTTTGCCTGAATTTTTTCCACCAAAAACTCGTCCGACTTCGGAATGTGTGAATGTGCTTGCTGCGTTGTCAACAACGGATTCAAAAATTTCAATTCGCGTTCTCGCGTAGACGGTTGTAAGGCATCGTTCAATTTTAAACGTAAATAATGACTCAAATACGAGGTTAACGGCAAGCGTCCGCCTTTCCAACTTGGCGTGATGGCTTTTTTCGCTTTGCTACGTCGCACAAAAACGGTCATATCTTTTATATGAACGATTTCCAAGATTCTTCCCGCAAGGACAAACGGCATTCCGACTTTCAATTTCGAAATAAAATACTCTTCAATCATTCCCAAGTGTCCACCTTTTAAATACCGTACGCGCAGCATGGCATCACTCACAATCGCGCCAATATTCATGCGATGCAACATGCTGATACGTCTGCTTTTTACAACATACAATTCCTTTTCGTCATCGTACACGACTTTATGAAATTCTTCGTACGCGTTTAACGTAGTTCCGCCTTTGGTGATGAATTGCATCGCCCATTCAAAGTCGTCTTTGGTCATATAGGAAAAGGCATGAGTTTGCTGAATTATTGCAAACGTTTCTTCACGATTAAAACCTTCTCCAACGGCGAGTGTTACGAGAAATTGCACCAATACGTCATACGTCAGCACCATGGGTTCACGCGCTTCCACATCGCGTTGTTTTACGGCCTCTTTTAAGGCTGAAACTTCAATCAATTCTAGCGTGTGCGTTGGCACAAAATATACTTTGGAGACTTCATAAGGCGAATGTCCACTACGTCCCGCACGCTGAATGAAACGCGCAATTCCTTTTGCCGAACCGACTTGCACGACGCAATCTACTGGTTTGAAATCGACACCTAAATCGAGTGACGATGTACAAACGACTACTTTCAACAGATTTTGATTGATGGCATCTTCTATCCAATTGCGCAATTTGGCATCAATAGAACCGTGATGAATCGCGATTTGCCCTGCCAAATCCACGTCTTCATCTAGTAATAACTGATACCACAATTCTGCCTGATTTCTCGTGTTCGTAAAGACCAACGTTGTGTTGTTTTCATAAATCACTTGCAAAACGCTTTTGGCGAGTTGTTTTCCCAAATGTCCTGCCCACGGCAACAATTCTACCTCATCGGGCAATAAGGAAATGATTTTGAGTTTTTTCTTTTCTTTGGAAGTGACAATGGTTGTTTTGACGTCTTTAAAAGGAATCAACACATTTTTGGCTTCTTCCAAATTTCCGATAGTTGCCGAAACGCCCCAAATTCTGATTTTTGGTGACAACGAACGCAATCGTACCATCGCTAATTCGGTCAATACGCCTCGTTTTGTAGAGAGCAATTCGTGCCATTCGTCAACGACGACACAACGTACATTTTTGAACCAACGTGAATTTTTCTTTTGCGAAAAAAGTAAGTGCATTGTTTCCGGCGTCGTGAGTAAAATGTCGGGCATGTTGCGTTCTTGTTTGCGTCGCACTGCTGTAGAAGTGTCTCCGTTTCGAACCGCCGCTTGCCAATCGAGACCAATTTCGTCAATTGCCGTTTGCATCGCAATTTGCAAGTCTTTCGCCAACGAGCGCAACGGACTTATCCAAAGCAACTTAATCCCTTTTTTATACTGCTCTGGATGATTGAAATAATCAATCAACACCGCTAGAAACATCGAATATGTCTTACCAAAACCCGTCGGCGCCACCACGAGTCCGTGATAGTTTTGCGCATACTTTTTCCAAGCCTTCAACTGGAAATCAAACGGCGAGAATCCTTTGTCTGCCATCCAATTGTGAATGATGCGGTAGCCTTCGGTTTGTTCTAGTTTGGTCATTTGGTTGTTGGTTTTTTTCGCTTTGCTTTTTTTGTTGTTTGTTTTTTGTTATTTGTCGATTTATCGATTTGTCGATTTGTCGATTTGTCGATTTGTCGATTTGTCGATTTGTCGATTTGTCGATTTGTCGATTTGTCGATTTGTCGATTTGTCGATTTGTCGATTTGTCGATTTGTCGATTTGTCGATTTGTCGATTTGTCGATTTGTCGATTTGTCGATTTGTCGATTTGTCGATTTGTCGATTTGTCGATTTGTCGATTTGTCGATTTGTCGATTTGTCGATTTGTCGATTTGTCGATTTGCTTTT
Source organism: Kordia sp. TARA_039_SRF (assembly GCA_006383075.2). Taxonomy (GTDB): domain Bacteria; phylum Bacteroidota; class Bacteroidia; order Flavobacteriales; family Flavobacteriaceae; genus Kordia. The sequence continues at coordinate 259,735 of SMNH02000003.1, read as the reverse complement.
GGTCGCTTCGCTCCGTTGTTGTTTATTTTTCGTATTATATTTATGCTGAGCTTGTCGAAGCATTGATTTGTTTACACTGAGCCTGTCGAAGTGTCATTCCGCACTTGATGCGGAATCCACTTTGTTTCTCTTTTGGTTATTATTTCCTCTCTATTTGATTCGTCTTTGCGAGAATTTTTATGAGACAAAGTCGAAATCAAAAATTCGTGGCAATCTGTTAATTTCATACTACAATTACACTTTGACAGAAACAGATTCCTTCATTTCATTCGGAATGACGCTTCATAGTTTTCTCGATACAACGAATCGCAGATTCGCCACTCGAAATGACAACTTTGAATATTACTAATCCCTTATGCCTACTCCACTAATGCCGTCTAACTCCATAGGTAGATTCCTGCCTTACTTCGATAAGCTCAGTACAAGCCGCAGGAATTACATAAGTAACTTTTCAATACTTCGACAAACTCAGTACAAGTACTCTCTACTAATATCTCAATACTAACATCTAAGCGCAGCGACCTAACACCCAAAACCTGACAGACTGAGCCAAGTCGAAGTCAACACCTAAAACCCAACAATCAAATCCTTCACGCTTTCAATGGTATCTATTTCGTCTACTTTTTTGTCTTGTCTCCAGCGTTTGATTCTTGGGAAGCGCAGTGCGACTCCTGATTTGTGTCGATTGCTGAGCGCGATGCCTTCAAAGGCGATTTCAAAAACCAATTCAGGTTTTACGGTTCGTACAGGTCCAAATTTTTCAATCGCGTTTTTGTTAACCCAACGACTGATTTCTGTGATTTCAGCATCTGTCAATCCGGAATAGGCTTTGGCAACTGTAACCAAACCGTCGTCTTTTTTCACAGCAAAAGTATAATCGGTGTATTTTGAGCTTCGGCGTCCGCTTCCTTTTTGGGCGTAAATCATGACCGCATCTATCGTTAACGGATCGACTTTCCATTTCCACCAATCGCCTTTTTTTCTTCCTGTATGGTACGGCGAATGCTTGTGCTTTAGCATCAAACCTTCCGAATTGACACTCCGAGAATCTTCGCGAATCGCGTGTAATTCAGACCAATTTTCAACTGTAACAATTTGAGATAGTTGTATATTTTCTGCTGTATTTTGCTTAAAAATAAGTTCGAGTTTTTTTCGTCGTTCCTCCAGCGATTCAGCGCGAATGTCTTTGTTTTCAAACTCCAATATATCATACGCATAAAAACCAACAGGCACATCTTCCAATAACTTTTTAGAGATATTCTTCCGATTCAAGCGCTTTTGCAAGTCGTTAAATAACAACACACTACTATCTTTGATTGCGAGAATTTCACCATCAATCACAAAGTCATGTTGCCACGTTTTGAATACCTCCGTAAGTTCGGGAAATTGTTTGGTGACCAATTCTTCACCTCTACTCCATATATATAATTCGTTGTTTCGCTTAACGATTTGCCCGCGAATGCCATCCCATTTGTATTCTGCTTGCCAGTCGTTGACATCGCCCAATTCGTCCAATTCTTTTTCCAGCGCGTACGCCAAACAAAACGGATAGGGTTTGGAATTGTCATAGTTGATGTGACTTCCAGAAAGCAATTCGTCAAAAGTAATTGAGTTGATGTCCCAATTTCCGATGATACTGTGCATGAGCTGATTGGCATCAATATTTGTGAGTTTCGCCAACGCATTGACCAGTGTTTTTTTAGAAACACCTATTCGAAAGCTTCCACCGATGAGTTTGTTGAAGATTAAACGCTCTTGCGCTTCCAATCCGCTCCAAGCGTTTAGCACATATTTTTTCTTTTCTTCGTCCGTTTTTGGTTTTAGTTGGATGAGTTCCTGCATCCAATCGTTCAACGATTTTTCGATGTGATGTGTGGGTGGCGGCAAGAGCAATGCAAGTGTTTCTCCTAAATCGCCCACCGTACTGTAACTTTCTAAAAATAACCATTCAGGCAATTCGGTGATTTCGGCACACCATTGTTTCATGAGCGACGATTTTACAGGTCGCGACGGTCTTTTTCCTGTAAAGAGAGCAATCATCCACAATTTATCTTTATCATCCGCAACTTTAAAGAAATTGACCAACGCTGCAATTTTAGCGTTCGTTTTGTTAGTGATTTCGATAGCGCTGATAAGTTCTGAAAATTGCTTCATACGGTTGCTTCTTTTTTAGCTTCCGCAGCTTCTAATTCATTGTCGCCATATTCTGTAATGACTTCGGCAGCTTCAATTCCTATTTCATTTAGGTATTTGGCAAATATCGCTTGCGAGCCGTGCGTTACATATACTTTTTCGGCTTCCGATGCTTTTACAGCTTGCAATAACCCGTCCCAATCCGCATGATCACTTACGGCAAAACCTGCATCGACGCCACGCCAGCGGCGATTTCCACGAACTTGCATCCAACCTGAACATATTGCTGTCGCAGCATTGGGCACGCGTTTGAGCATTTTGCTTCCTAGCAATCCAGGCGGCATGATGATGATTTTATTTTGAACATCAGCTTTGTTAAAATGTCCGTCTAACCGTGTTGTTTCTGGCAAGACAATTCCCGAACTTTCAATGGCGTTATTGATGTGATAGATAGCGTTGTGTACGAGGATTTCGTCCAATCCTTCTACCAATTTCATGATTCGCTGTGCTTTTCCGAGCGAATACCCAAACAACACACTCGTGCGATTGTTGGCTTTGTTTTGCAGAATCCAATTGTGAATTTGTTGCTGTAATGTTTCTTCGGGTAACCATTTGTAAATCGGCAATCCGAAGGTGCTTTCGGTAATGAATTCGTGACATTTTATAGGTTCAAACGGAATGGTAATGTTGTCATGTTTCACTTTGTAATCGCCTGTAAAAACCACTACTTTTCCTTTGTATTCCAATCGAATTTGCGCCGAACCGATGATGTGTCCCGCAGGATGAAAACTGAGTTTGACGCCGTTGATGGTTTTCGGTTCATTGTAATCAAGTGTTTCTACAGAAATATCGTCACTGATGCGATGTTTGAGAATGTTTTTGGTGTGCGTGTGACAGAGATAGTGTTTCATTCCCCAGCGTGCATGATCGGCGTGTCCGTGTGAAATGACGGCATAGTCCACAGGCAACCAAGGATCCAAATAAAATTTCCCTGGAATGCAGTAGATTCCTTTTTTTGTGAATTTTATAATCTTCATTTAGCAATTTTTGGTGTGTAGCGCACTTTTACAAAAATACGGCTTTTTTTGATGTTAGTCGCTTTGCTCCTGTTGTGGGTTGCTGGTTGCTGGTTGCTGGTTAAATATATTTTTTCGTTTTACATTTTGCTGTTTTACATTTTATATTTGTTGTTTGTTTTTTGTTGTCGGTTGGGTCGCTGGCGCTCTTGTTGTTTGTTGGATAATTAAAACATATAAACTTTGAACACATGGCACATCGAGCACGGTCGAGATGTAACACCTAACAAATCAAATGTTTACGGTAAAACCATACTGCTAGATTAAGTTTTCTTACTACCTTTTTGTTCGAAAAAACTAGTCAACTAACACTTTAAATTTTACGATTATGAAAAAAAAGAATTTGAAAAGCTTGCATCTTCAAAAATCCACTGTTTCTAGTTTGCACAGCTATACGATTACGGGTGGTACGGATTCTGTTGTAGATATTGGAACCGTGATTATTATTCGTACGACAGATTATGCTACGAAAACAGGATGTTCGCAATTGGCGGCATGTGATTCTATTAGCATTTGTCCAGAAGGTGTTGGGCACACAAAATTTGTAGACACGGACACGAAACCTGCTACAAGTTGTGCGCGAGGAGATTATTAACCGTTTTTTATTTAAAAGGGTAGCCTTGGTTTTGTGGGATTCGCTTTTTAAGGTTTGGATATTGGAATTAGGGCTTTGAGTGCTGTAGTTTATTTTAAGTTTATTTTACAAATAGCAATTGATATACCAACTATAACCTTTATAATTTAATTTATATTTAAGTTGAATATTATTAAAACTCTTCTTTTAATGTAACCCGCGCTTCAAGTTTAGGACACACTCTTTTAAACTCTTCTTCATAAATTGCTTTAATCATTGATTTAGTTTCTTCGTAAACTGAGATCGGTATTTGGTATAAAGTTCCATCATGCATCGGGATTAAAAAATCACAGCTTTCTACTTTGTCATTAGTAGAGATTAATGCATTCTTATAAATTAAAGATGCTGTTGATTGTATCACATGACTTAAACCCCATGTAAACTCATCATTTTCTATCTGCTTACGCCTATAGTTACCATGAATTGTTCCTACTCTTCCATTGCTATTTATTTTTTGATATACCTTTTTCCTGTATTCTTCTAACTTAATAAATGATTTAAAATATTCCTGTGCCTCTTGAGTTAGTGTATCATCCCCATACATGTATCTATAAAAAATAATCTTAGCATCATCTCTATTGTTTTTATCATTCAATACTTTATCAGCCAAATCCGTATATATATCTGTATTATACAAATCAATTAGATCTTTATCATCACTTAAAGATGCTAAAATCCCAGCCTCAAATTGTGAATAATCGACATATAATAGCTTCATATTATCATCTGGGATTATGATATCTCTATTATCTCTGTGAAGATTTTGCAAAGAAGGTTGTCTTAAAGTTATTCTAGAAGTTATTGTTCCAAAACCAACATAATAAGGATGTGTACGCTTATCTCCTCCAAAATGAGCAGTAGTGTAAATCAAACTATTTAAATTTTTAATAGACCTCATAAGCTCATACAACAACTCACATACTTTATCTATATTTTTCCTTGTTTTAAAAGTATACTCAAAAGATTTAACCATCTTGTAACCTGCTTGTTTCAAGTAATTTTTTTGAAACAATTCGTCTTCTGGAGTGTAAATGTTATGCTCAAATTGAAGAATGTTTTTAATTCTATAAATCTCTTTTTCAATTTGCTTACACCTTTCTTTAGCTAATACACTGTCGATCTTTACTCCTTTTAATTGTCTATTATAAATAATTCGGTTGATCTTTTTTTCTATAGTTTCATATCTCTTTTTCTCTATTTCATCTTTCTCACTAAGAGCCAAATATAAATCGGCGAGGTGCGTCATATAAGTTTTAAAATTATCTTCAGTAAGCTTAAATTTATTATCTAATATCTTATGATGCTTTAAAGATTGAAAAGCAGTCCACTTTTTAAAACTTTTAAACTCTTTCCCTTCTTGAGACATTTGCTTATCGTAAGACTCTAAATCAATTATTGATGGCAAATTACTTACCTTTTTAGACTTGAAATAAGCTATCAAATCTGTAACTTGATGAGTTACTAAAACATCATCAATTATATAATTTAGTGAGCTTGTATATTCATCATGGTTATAAACATTTAAAGAATACCAATTAGACTCGACATACATTACAATGTAGGATTTCATAATTATTATATTGAATAAAGTTGTTCTAAATAATCCATTTCCTCTCCCTCTTCTAAGAAGCCATTAATAAATACTAAATCTTTATCCCTAAACGTGTGCGTAAATTTATGTGATCTCTTTAAGGAAGCATCTATATATTTTTCACTAACAAGTTTTGATTCAAAATTTCTTACTGAGATTAATGAAATTCTATCTTGAAAATATCCATGCGTAAAACCTTCCTCTAGCTTTCTTAATATCACTCTTCTATAATTTTTATCCACAGCACATAAATAAATTACCATAGATGCTATTACAGGTCTATTGGTTTCATCATTCTTTTCTATTTCTTTAATCGCAAATTCTTGTAATTCTTTTGATACATATTTATGCTTTGCTAATAGCAACCATATCTGATATGTTTGAAAAGCATAGGTATTGTATTTTTCTTCTAAAACTATTTCTTTTAGCTTTTTTGGAAAAAAGTTATTAAATACTTTACTTGAAATTAACCCTAATACTTTACAAACTTGTGTAGTTATCCAAGGTCTTTCCCTAAGATAGTCTACTGCTTCTTGCATCAATTCAATAAAACTATCGTCTCCTGTAGCATTATTAATTTTACCATATCCAAGATTGGTTATGGTACCAAGTGCAAAGTTCAATAGTTTTGCTGAATCTTCTTTATCATTCAAGTCTTCACTAGATAGGTTTTCTCCCAACAACTGTTTGCTTAAATGAAAAGCCTCATTACGCCCTGTATAATTCTTAGATTTTCTTAGTCTTACTATTTTATTTAATTCGTAGTTATATACTTTATCGTATTCACTTCTATATTTTTCATCAGGGCTTTCTGTAGGGTTTTCGACGAGTGTTAAAACTTTAGTTTTTTGCGAGTTTACAGATAAATGACATCTTCGTATTTCATATTCAAATGTTTGCAATATTTTTCGTCCTTCATATTTGTCCTTACAAAAAATTCTTATATCATCCATAAATCTAAAGTAAGCGTGTGAAGTATGCTTCATAAACACATCTACTTGATTAAGATAGAAAGTAGCTAATAGAGCTGACGCATCGCTATTCTGAGGCAACCCTTGTTCTTTATTTGATATATTATTAATTATTTCACTTAAAAGTTTTGCTGCTCTCTTCTCATTTTCAGTTTCACAAACTCTATCTATCTTCTTATACAACAAGTTTTTATTTATATTATCATAAAAATTCAAGAGGTCTATTTCAAGAACACATCCATACAAATAATTTCCTTCATCATCTCTTGAGTTTGCACATTCTGATAATTTATATTTCATTTTTTTCCATTGCTCAACTCCATTGATTATCAATTGACTTTTAGAATATTTATTATATCTCGCAGAAAACACATTCGAAATTAAAGCTTCATTCATCTTCTCTGCTAAAACGTCTACAGTAGCCATGTACATAATACGATCTATAAAAGGAGAAACTAAAGCTTGTCTAAGAGTTAATTTCTTTTTGGGAACATAAAAAGATTCCGCATTTTTAGGCTTGTAGTTATTTCTGTAAAAATTACTCCTAAATTGTTCAAATAAATAGTCCTGACTTAGCAGATCGATATATTTTAATGGATCGTAATACCAATCATCAATAATGTCTGTTTCGAGTTTCTTTCTTGCCGACTCTAAATTGACACACACATTATTTATATATGCTTGACGAATGTCAACCACCCTATTGTTTATCTCTCTTCTATTTTTAGACAACTTAGTTTCTAGTTCTGCTTTCCCTAATAATCTAAGTTTTTTATTTATTTTAGAAAATACTGTAAAAGCACAATCTATGGTAGCTCCTTGAAAGTTTTCATTGGGGTATCTGCTTATGATTCCGTATAATTCACTATTTCTATCTTTAAATAATCCTGCTCCTGACATTCCTCCTAAGTAAGGCTCTGTTATTTTACTTAGTAATTCAAATCTTTTATTTTCTGGATCATTACGCTTAAAATTAAATCTAGTTATCTGATCTTGATTTGCTGTAAATATTCCCCATGAAAAAAAATCTAAATCATTATCTGCTAATTTATCTGAAACAAGAATTTGATTAAATGGCACATCATTGTTCTTCTTAACAATTATCATTATTATATCTTCTTCAAAATCGATTAGCTTATCTTTTACATCTTCATCTTTCACATATTCTAAGCGTTCAAGTTTTTTACCATTAGAATACAATACTTCATAATTAAATATTAATGATTCATCATAAGAAGTTTGCGAGTCCTCTTGGAAGATATGTTTTGCTGTTAAAATATAATTGTAATCGTAGATGTCTGGAGTAACATAAACTACTCCTGAACCAAAACTAGGCACACCTCCAACAGATACTTTTATCTTTACACCACAGGATTTAACAATTTCAGATACTAAAGCCATAGTCTTGATTGTTTGAAATAAGTTTAAAATTATAGTCTCTTTTCTCTTTATCTGTAATAATCAAATTACTCATTGCCTCTTCATAATTGAAAAAAAAATTTTTTTGTTTTTTATTAGGACTTTTCAACACTTGTAATATTGCTCTTTTGTTTGGATGGTAATATTTACTACCATTTGTACTAAAAATATAGTTGGCACAATCAATATTACTCATTATACGAGAATTCAAACTTTTATAACTTCCATGATGCGGAAGCTTCACATAATCAAAATATACGGGATTATCATTATTTTCAGATACTAACTCTGTTATTAATGATTCAAATCTATTTGGTGTGACATCACCTGTTAAAAGAACTTTTTTATTATCACATTCTAACAGCACTACAATACTTGTTTGATTAGGCAATGATCTATCTTGGCTTTTACTTTTATCTAACGCTCTTTCTAAAGTAACCATTGACACTTCCCAATCACATCTGTAATCACTAGTTAAATAAACATCTTTATGCTCACTATATTCCTGTATAATTTCTTTAGTAGGTGAAAGAAAGTGCATTTTTAAATTACCATATACTTCCGTTTCTGTTTCATCTGTACATAGCTCCCATTTTATCCCTAGCTTTTGAAAGAGCTCTTCCACTTCATAAGCTTGTTTATAAGATAGTTGTGACCTCTCCTTCTTAGAGGATATTTTTTTTAATATTAGTCTGGGAGAATTAAAAAAGACTTTTTTAATAAACTTATTTCCTTCTCCGAATTTTCCTTGTTTTATTAATTTTAATAAATCTATAATTCCTTTTATATGATCATCATCATGGTGAGTAATAATCAATAAATCGATTATTTCTTTTCTTTCGTAGATTTCTTCAACCTGTTTAAGCATATAACTACTATCATTTCCTCCATCAATTAGAATATTATGTGATTTATGATGAATTAAGATTGAATCTCCTGTACCAGCTTTGAGAAATTTAACTTCCATTTTTAAAGTATAATTAATATTTAAATGTAGTCCTTTTAACAAACTTATAAATATTATTGATTTTTTAGGGGTTTTTATTACAATACTACTTTTTATTTATTCACTAGCATTACGGAAACCCGTAAAAAAAACAAAAAACCACCCAACCACAGTTTCCTAAAAACTGCATGAGTGGTTTTAAAACAAAAATGGCATAAAACGGATTTCAATTCCGTTTGCAATTATACTTCGCCTTCAGTGACACTATTTTCTTGAGGCGTATCGTCTGATGGCGTTTCGCTAGCTAATGGCTCGTCAGTGTTGTCAGAATTGTTACGAATACGTGCATACACGGTTTGATTATAATGATTGGTCAATTCGTTAACTTCATTAACCATTGTTTGATATACCGCATTGCCGCCAAGTACGGCATATGCCTGAATGTGCGCTACCAAATCTCTGTACACAATAGCACTGTTTTCTCGCATATTGGTAAAACTCATGGCAGGATTAGCAGCACTTTCTGAGATTCTTGCTAAAAAACGATTGTTAAAGGTAGTATTTGCCGTAGTGAGTTCTGCTACCCAATTTGAGATTCCCAAAGTAGTGATGGCAGCTACTAAGTCTGGCTCTGTACTCCAATCGGTAAGCATACTGTCAATCACGGCGGTTTCTGCTTGGTAGTTCATACGCGGTATGTTTGTGCCGAAAGAATTCATATTATAAAGTAAACTACGTGCCGCAGATTGCACATTGTCCTCGTAATGGTACTCATGTGCTTCCAACAATACTTTTAATCCGATAAATGCTTTGTCGCGACGCTCATCCAGACGAATCAATTCTTGCGTGATACCGCTACTCTGCTCTTGCTGAAAGAGATTGTCCATTTGCGTGACTACTGCTTGCAATCCGTCACGTGGTACGGTTAATTGTAACGTATCAACATCCTGTGAATTGACTAATTCTAGCACGTCTTTTAAATACTGTAAAAATTCGCTATTTCGGTAGCGAGAAAAATTAGGTGTTTCCATAGTGTTCTAGTTTTAATGAATATTAATTTTTATTTGATTTCATATGCTTAGCTTTCCTTCTTATCAATCATTTTGCTGCAGATACTCCTTTTACAATTCCTTTTTCGGGGATTTATTCCTGCTATCGTGCAATACCCTTTCCCCGGTGGGGAATTCCTTCCTGCTGACGTGCAACATGCTTTTCCCCGTGGGGAATTTGTTCCTGCTGACGTGCAACACGCTTTCCCCCGTGGGGGATTCCTTCCCGCAGACGTGCAACATGCTTTCCCCCGCGGAGAATTTCTTCCTGCTGGCGTGCAGCATACATTCCCCAATCAAAGATTCGTTCTCGCTGACTTGCAACACAGTTTTCCCAAAATTGGAATGCTTCTAGTTGCTTTTACACCATTAATCTCATAAAAAAATCGATTGCTACACATAATTACTTTATAAGCGTGCCAAGTTTTTTATAAGCGTATCTCTTCTTATATAAAAGTTAGCTAATTGTAAGCGTTGATAGTTTTATTTTAGTAAGAAGCCCTAAAATGTATTCACAACAAATAAATGAACTACGGGAATGCCCTACTGCTTTTTCTAATACATACTGTATTTTTGAAGAAATCAAATTATTTATATTATGAAAAAAAGAAATGTACACGCCTTGTTGTTAAACAAAAAGCAAGTATCTAATTTAAACACGCAAAGTGTAAAAGGAGGAACAAGTCAACCACAAGCTACGGCTCAAACTTGTAATTCAGTTCCTGTTGCAGAAGGAGGACTAGGCTGTCATCTTAAATAAGCTAATTAGAATGTCATTCATCATAAGAGCGAACTTCGGTTCGCTTTTTTTGTATCAATACACATCATCAAACTCATAACCAACACAATAACTCGCACAATTATTAGTTCAGATTTATGAATTACGAGGTATGTTTCTTTAGTTTTTGTAGCACTTCTAATATTTTAGACCGTAGTATTAACTAAAAAAACGTAACATGTTAAAAGACATTTTAAAATTAGATGGAGTAAAAGAATTAGACAAGAAGGAACAACATGCCGTTGCTGGTGGACGATTGGCTTCCGACTGTCGCTTAACAGGAAGTCTTACCTATGAAGGTTCTTATGGTACCTACACAACTGCTTCTTATAGATGTGGTGGTGATACTTTTGGTGATGGATATACCGTGAACGTATTTTATGTAAATGGTGTATATGAAAGCCATACTACTCTATACGAAGTATAGTATTGGTATGAATTTATAACAATTAAAAAGCCCAACGGAGACTGTTGGGCTTTGTTGCATTGGAAAAAACGGTTGTTTTTTCTTAGAGAAGAAAGTTTTATAAAATGCTAAAGGCATAGGTAATATCTACGTCTTCATAGGTGCAGGTTTCACCTTGATATGGCGAACATTCTTCTTCTTCCTCATCTAAATAGTAACGACTACTTCCTGCAGTGAGCAAACGGTTTCTGTAATACGTATATGTACCAGAAGTATGATTGTATTCTTGCACACGCTTTTTGTAGTTAACTCGCACGTTTCTGTTAAGCGTTGCGGATGTTGTGTAGCTTCCGTCTGTAAATACGTCTACAAATATTTCATCTAATACATAGATTTCACCACTGTAATCGTATTCATCAACTACATTTACCTTATCTCTTCGTAAGGCTCTTGGAAATAACGCTCTGAATGCTGTTAAGTCGCCATTAGTAAATGGAGTTCCTCCGTTGGCTGTACTCCACATGATGGAACCTGAATCAAAAGCAGAAGTCCCTGGAATGTTTACAGCTCCACGTTCTCCATTGGCTTGCCAGTTGGTGTGACGCAATCCTACACAGTGTCCTAATTCGTGAATGATAACATTTCTGCGGATGTCAGCGCCAAAATCATCAATACGGTCTACATTTAGAGTCACCAAATCGAAAGGACGACCGTTAGATGGAAAACCAGCACGTCCTAAAACGTTGGTGCCTTCCACGCCAAAATCGCTTCGGATGGTAATGTGTGCTTGATTGGCATTGAACACACGAACAAAAAACAGCGCACAGTTGTTGATGCTATTAAGTTCATTGATAGCATTGACTGATTGCGTTTGTAAATCGGTTCCAATAGAAGCATCTAAAAATACATTGATACGCATTCTGTCTAGCGATACCAAAGCGCCTGTGTTATACGCCTGTTTTGGATTCACTCCAGTGTCGGTAACATCATAATCTTTAATGTCTTTGCTGTAGAACAAATCTGGTGGTGCTAGGAAATATTCTTCTGTTTCGTAAATAGTTCCTTTTTCGTAACCTCTGCTGTACAATAGTTGTACTACAGGGTGATCATCTGGCGCAAGCCATTTCACATCAACGCGCTCAATGTCAGCAGCGGCGTCTTCTAATGCTTCTTCCGTATCGTGTTGACAGCTTACAAAAAAGGTAAGTCCCATCAATACAAGCATAAGTTTGTAAGTAAGAAGTTTTTTCATGGTCGTTATAATTTTATTTTTGAATTTATATTGTCTTCAAAATTACATGACACCAAAGCATTATAAGTACGGAAACACCATAGATAAGGTATGAAAAAGCATGTATTTTAGTACCTACAAATTATGTATGAATGCAGGTTGTTTTTAACGATAAGATAATTTTAAGGTAATATGACAAGAGTAGGACTATGTTAGACTCCTATTGAAGTGATGTAAACTTTTTCTTCTGGCTGCAAATTCATCTTATTTTACCCTGATTTTGACTTTTTTATATAAGGGCATTTTATTTTGGAATGTACACCTACTTAATGATTTTAGTTACATAATTTCCTTTTTCTGATTGCACCTTTAATATGTATAAACCATTAGCTAATGATTCTACGGATATAGAGGTTTTTCTTTTATTATTTTTTATAATTCTATCGATTAATAATAGACCATTGACATCATATAACGATGCTTTTGTGAGAACATTATCACCTTCTATATGGACTACATCCTTTGCTGGAATTGGATACACAACTATACTCTGATCTTCAGAAACTTCTAGAACACTTAAAGGTTCTGCTATAAGTGTTTCAGCTAACTCTGTGATAATTGGCGCATTGAAATCAAAGTAAATTTCTGCTTTGTTAGCGAAAATATCGTTAATCATTAATGTGTTTTTTGTTCTAATTTTGAATAATACATAACCATCGTTTGTAGCATCGTCAAATGGTAAGTTTATATTTTCGAAAATAAATTCAACTTTTTGCCCTTGAATTTTGGTTACAAAAGGATGACTCGCACTCAAAGGTTGTAATGTATTAATATCATAATAGGTGTCATCAATATCATCTTTCACCACTACATTAATTGCACTAGCGGTTCCTGTATTTTCAAAGCGAATCATATAATGCACATATTCTCCAACTTTATCAGGTGTAATTGTATCGCCTTCCAAACACAATTTGTCATTTGGATCAAAAGAATTAACTACAGTTTGGCTAAGCGTCATCACATTATCCAAAGGCATATCATCTCCCGTTTGCGGATCTATAGTACCAGTAAAGTTGAGAACATCGTCTTGATTTAAGGGAAAGCTTGTATCAGTAGGAGCATTAAGCGTCATTGTAAAATCAATTTCTCTAACTTCTTGGGGAGAAATATTTGAATAACTCCAAGTAAGTTGTCCAACACTTTGTGTGTTTTGCGCTGGTATAGCTGAACTAAAATCCATGTAATCGTCATCGAATTGTAAAGTGATACTTCCTGACAAAATAGTGTTTCCTTTATTTTTATATACGATTTTATAATCTGTATCAAAACCTGGACGTGCAGGGTCTACAGGAACCACTATAACTTCTAAATCGTTATGAACTCCATTTGGAACGATGCAAAAATCTTGCGTGTAAGGACTGGTCGCTGATGATAAATTAATTGTTGCCGTACTTGGTGTGACTGTATAGTAACTTGGATTTTCTAGTTGAGGAGTAACATACGTATAACTTTGAAGTACAGGAATTGAATAAGTTCCATCCGCGTTGGTCGTAAAAACCCCGACATTAGTTAAACTTCCAATTTGAATTCTAAGGTTTCCTAAAAGCGAATCGTTTATGTCACAGCCATCCATATCTGCATCTAAAATGACACTACCAGATAATAAAACAGTATCTCCTGCTTGATCAAAGGAACAATAGCTATTCATTACACAATCAGTATATCCATAAACATCTAGATAGTTGGTCTGTAAAATATCAAAATCTTGTTCGTCAGCACATAAATATGCCAAATCAGGATTACCCGCAAAACTAAGAGTAGATATATTTAATGGTCCATTTTTTATATTTAAGCTTGTGAGCTGATTAAAATTACAGTTTAAATATGCCAATTCCGTATGCATTGAAACATCTAACTCTGTTAACAAATTACTTCGGCAGTCTAAAAACCCTATACTATTCTGATGAGATACATCTAAAGTAGTAATCTGATTGGAATTCAACGACAATAATTCCACTAAAGGATTTTGTGAAATATCCAAAGTAGTAAGCTGATTACTGCTAAGAGATAAATCTTCCAAAAGAGGATTTTGACTCAAATTAATGGATGTCAAATTGTTATCAACAAGATACAATTCTTTTAAAAGAGGGTTTTGACTTAAATCAATGGTTGTTAATCCACCCGTTGGACTATCAGTACCTGCATAGGATAAATCTATTAAGTTTGGATTTTGTGTGACATCGATTGCAGAAATTAAATTTCTACCACATTGAAGCGTTTCCAAATTTGGTAACATACTTACGTCAATCGATGTTAATTGATTGTATAGTAAATAGACATCTTTGAGATTAACGTTTTGACTAAGATCTATTGAGGTTAATTGGTTTCCTCCGCAACCTAGCCATTCTAAATTAACATTTTGACTAATATCTAACGACGTCATATTGGCAGACGATACCGTTAATCCTCTAAGATTAGGGTTTTGCGTAAAATCGGTATTCCCTAATGGATTTAAAGTGGATTCAAAAATTTCTAAATTTGGATTTTGAGTGACATCAATGCCTCCAATATTATTTTGTTGTATTTTAAGAACTTTTAATGCAGGATTTTGAGTTACATCTAAATTGGTTAACTGATTATACTCCACTTCCAATATTTCCAATTGCAAAAGTGCAGAGACATCAATACTTGTAATTTCGTTATTATTAAGAAGCAATGTCTTCAAATTCACAAAGCTTTCAATCCCTTGTACAGAAACTAAACCTTGATAAAGAGCACTTACCCTAAGTCCTATGACTGCCTCTGCTTCAGTAACTTGAATTTCGCCATCTCCATTAGTATCTACTACGCTTGAGTAATAACCATCTCCATTTAGATCGGCTACGGAATTATTAACAAGATAACTTTTAAAGACTGAATCAGGAATATTTATAATTTGTGCTGAGATGATATTGTGAAATAGGCACAAAAAGAATAGCGTGTAAAGTTTCTTCATTTTTAAGAATAATCGGTTCATAAATAACAAATATAATACTTCAACGAACAAATTGAATTGAAATCAGTGATTTTCCTGTACTGAAATAGCCTTTTCCCTATAAAAAGAAAAATATCCTTTTATAGTTTTGTCACTGAATTTAAACGATACATCATGAAAAAAACAATGAACACATTGACACTTAAAAAAATAACGATAGCAACTAAGATTACTGGGGGATTGCCAATACAAAACAATTTTACTTTAAAAAATTGTGAGGTTAGAACAGCAGATTCTATTTGTCACTGTAGTCGTCGTTAAAAAAAAGCTCCGTTAGTGAGTCGTACAAGAGGTTGTCTAAAAAGTCTAGTCTTCGTCAAACCGAACTTGATTATCCATGTCATGCTTATTTAATATATTGGCATTCATGAATGCTCGCATTTCGGTTTATCATAACAGTTGATAATCAAGATAGTGAGATTCTGGGTCAAGCCCAGAATGACGATTAAATACACTTTTTTAGACAGCCTCTTCTTTTGTTAGATTGCTGTTGGTTTCCACATAGGAAAAAATTGAAATTGCTTGGAATATGCTTCGCGAGGACAAAAAGCAATACACACTTCTTGATGGTCTAAAGCAGCTTCTGTAAGTACAACATGTTTGGTTTCTGCTTTGGCATTTTCAAACTCTTTATCATTCACACGACAGACTACTTTTTTAAAGACACCTTGCATCCATTGTTGCATATCGGTATCGTCTTCGTACTTTTTGTAGCACGCCAACGAAGCATGTGCGGCAATGACAGGTGCAAAGGCATCAGGTACAGAAGCTTTGAGTAGAATGTACATTTTCATTGACTACGTTTTTATTACAAGATACAATTTCTTTAATTTTTTAAATCTCTTTATTGTTCGAAAACTAACATTCGTTAGCAAATCTGTGATTCTTACAAAGAATTCTTTCAAAAGTGCATTTTATCTTCCCTTCTTTGCAGTTAATCTGACTTTTTTATGCGATTTTCTCAAAAAAAAGTCGTTTATTTGTTCCGATTTGAATTAAAAAGTTCGAGTTTAACCATAAAATTAACATTACATACAAACGATACTTTCCCCTAAGCCGAACATTATTGTATGTTGTTTTTTATGGAATGTGAAGTGATTTTAGATCTTGAAAACTAAAATAACTGACAGAAGGCTAATTGAATAGACAATTGTTTTTACAAAGGAAGCATTCGTTTTAACTGTTTGTATTTGTGAGTGTTTCTTTAGGAAAAAAATATATTTCCAACTTGTTTATTTTATAAAACAGCGAAACTAAATTATAGTAAAAAATTAAAAATCAAGGAGTAAACTTATTTTTGTAAGATATTTTTTATATATTTAATCCGTGAAATTAAAACACACCATAGTATTATTTTTCTTATACACTAGCACATTGCTAGCGAATAATCTCATCTACACGGATGGTTATACAAATACGACATCTACCATTATAACATCTGAATCAAGTGGAGAAATTACTTTTGAATCGCCAAGAATTATGGACGATGAAAGTGGTTCAATGGGAACATTCTCAGACACAAAAGGAGATTCTCTAGATTCTATGCTGGGATATTTTATTTTTATCTTCTTTTCAGTATTGGTAATTATTTTGATAGATAACCGAAACTTAGAAAAACGGTACAAGAAACTCGTCGCAGAATTTAAAAACAAAGATTCTTAAATATAAGACACAAATAAAAAAGGTCGAATAGTGATATTCGACCTTTTTTGTTATCCTAACTTTTTGCTGTATCAACTACACGCTTTAATGATATCATACTTGGTAACAATGTGATATTTTTCATCTCCCAAATCGACCAAAACTGCTTGATTTTCTTTATTGATAAGCTTAGCAATTGCATCAATTGTTGTAGTGTGTTTTACAATAGGAAATGGTTTTTGCATGATGTCAGAAATATGTGCATCTGCAATATCTTTCCCTTCCATGTATTTTGCAAATAACGAAGTTTCATCAACAGAGCCTACAAAACCTTCCGTATCAACCACAGGAATTTGTGATATTTTGAATGTACGCATACGCTCAATGGCGTGCGACACCAATTCGCCAGTTTTTACAGTGATTAAAGGTTTATCTGAGTGTTCTTTGATTAAATCGGCCGCCGTTGAAACTTGTTCTTCTAAAAAACCTCGTTCGCGCATCCAATCGTCATTAAACATTTTCCCAACATATCTACTTCCGTGATCGTGAAACAACACGACTACCACATCATCTTTAGAAAAGTGCTCTTTGAGTTGCAACACACCTTTGATGGCTGCACCCGCAGAGTTTCCTAAAAACATGCCTTCTTCTTTTGCCAAACGCTGCGTGTATACAGCAGCATCTTTGTCGGTCACTTTTGTGAATCCGTCTATGATATCAAAATCGACATTTTTAGGTAAAATATCTTCTCCAATACCTTCCGTTACATACGAATAGATTTCATTCTCATCAAAAATACCTGTTTCATGATATTTTTTAAATACAGAACCATACGTATCTACTCCCCAAACTTTTACGTTCGGATTTTGCTCTTTTAAGTATTTTCCAACACCAGAAATGGTTCCGCCTGTTCCCACACCTACGATAAAATGTGTTACTTTTCCATTCGTCTGCTTCCAAATTTCCGGACCTGTGCTTTCGTAGTGCGCTCTAGCATTGCTTGGATTGTCGTACTGATTTACATACCAAGAGTTTGGTGTTTCTTCTGCCAAACGTTTTGATACTGAATAATACGAGCGTGGATCGTCTGGTTCAACGGCTGTTGGACATACGACAACCTCAGCACCTACGGCACGTAAAATATCCATCTTCTCTTTCGATTGTTTGTCTGCCATTACACACACCAACTTATATCCTTTTACAATGGCTGCTAACGCTAAGCCCATTCCTGTGTTTCCAGAAGTTCCTTCAATAATAGTTCCGCCGGGTTGCAAACGTCCGTCCGCTTCCGCATCTTCAATCATCTTTAAAGCCATTCTATCTTTTACAGAGTTTCCAGGATTGAAGGTTTCGTACTTTGCCAATACCAAGGCATCGACTTCTTTTACTAAAGCGTTCATTTTAACTAAAGGCGTATTTCCAATAGTTTCTAATATATTTTCTGCGTATTCCATTCTTTTATTTTGAAGGGACAAAGATACAAAGTCTCTATAGATTTTTATACTAATATTTTTACAAAACCCAGCGATTTAATAGACTAATAACATTACTGAAACTTTATCGCTTTTACAGGAGATATTTTGGTGATGATGTATGACGGCAATAACAACATTAAAACGCATAAAACAAGCGTCCCAATATTAAGCGCAATGATATGCCATACTTCTATATGAATAGGAATGATAGATGTGTGATATTGCTCAGGGTTCGGGAATTTTAGAAACCCAAACACATGTTGCGTCCACACCAGCGCAATGCCAATGATATTTCCCCAAAGCAATCCAATACCAATTAAATACGCTGCGTTGTACAAAAAGATTTTCCGAATGCTCCAATTGCTACTTCCGAGCGATTTTAATATTCCAATCATAGGTGTTCTGTCCAGAATTAACACCAATAATGCTGTAATCATATTGATGCCGCCCACAATAATGATGATTCCGATGATGAGAAAGATATTGACATCAAACAGCGAAATCCACTCAAAAATAAACGGAAACTTACTGATGACACTTTGCGTGTCTAAATTAGATGGAATGCTATCGTAGATTTCCACTGTCTTTTCGCTTATCTCATTAAAATTGTCAATAAAAACTTCAAAATGACCAACTTCGCCGTTTCTCCATTTATTCATGCGTTGAATGTGACGAATGTCTACCAACATCACATTGGCGTCAAATTTTTGAAATCCTGAATCGTAAATCCCCACAATTTCAAACGTACGCTCGTTGGGAATTTCACTTGTATCTTCTTTTAAGAATAAGGTTTTAAACGTATCGCCCAACTTTAATTCCAAACGTCTTGCCATATACGCAGAGAGCAATACTTCTCTATTTTCGCGCTTTTCGGAAACATTTGGAAAGCGTCCTTCGGTTAAAAAATCTTCAAAAGCAGCCCAATTATAATCGGTACCAATACCTTTTGCCAATACACCTTCAAAAGTTTTTTCAGTACGAATAATCCCTGCTTTGATGGCTACTGCTTGAATGTGTTGTATGCCTGAAACCTCTGTAAACTCAGGATAAAAGTCTTGTTGCACTTCCAAAGGCATCAAGGAAACTTCCGAATTATTATTGTCAAAATTAGAGATTTGAATATGCCCGTTGAACGTCGCAACTTTTTCTTGGATTGTTTTTTGCAGTCCCATTCCCGTAGCAATCGCAACCATCATCATAATAATCCCAATTGCAATAGCAGCAATCGCGATTTTTATTATTGTTGCCGATACACTACTTTTATATTGTTTTGCCTTAATAATACGTTTGGCAATAAAAAACTCGTAATTCAAAGTAAGAATGGTTTATAGATTTTTCAAAAATACATTTTTCTTGTTGTTATTAATTGGATTTTTCACAAGATGTGACGCCAACAAACAACAAAACATTAAAAAAATAGCAGATACTTCTATTTCTGCAACTAATACAACTGTTAACGCTTCCGCAGAATGGACACAGAAAACTCCCATTGTGGGCGCTAATAAAATGAACGAACTGTTACCCAAGCTACACAACAAGCGCGTGGGAATCGTTGCCAATCAGACGAGTGTGATTTTTAAGCCAGATGCGACCTATACACATTTGGTAGATTCGCTCGTAGCGCTAAAGGTTGATGTAAAAACTGTTTTTTCACCTGAACATGGTTTTCGTGGACAAGCAGATGCTGGCGAAATTGTAAAAGATGGAAAAGATGTTAAAACAGGCTTGCCCATTATTTCTTTGTATGGAAAAAACAAAAAACCTTTTCCAACACAGCTTGAAAATTTAGATGTTGTTATTTTTGATGTACAAGATGTCGGCGTGCGTTTTTACACCTATATTTCTACATTACACTATGTAATGGAAGCCTGCGCAGAAGCCAATATTCCTGTGATTGTCCTCGACAGACCTAATCCGAACGGACATTATATTGACGGACCAATTTTAGAAAAAGAATTTAAAAGCTTTATCGGAATGCATCCGATTCCGATTGTACACGGCATGACGATTGGTGAATATGCTAAAATGATTAATGGCGAACAATGGTTGGCAAACAAGGCACAATGTGATTTGACGGTGATTTCTGTAGATAACTACACGCACCAAACACACTATAGTTTGCCGATAAAACCGTCGCCAAATTTGCCAAATGACAAATCCATCAATTTATATCCGAGTTTGTGTCTGTTTGAAGGAACGCCTATCAGTGTTGGTCGCGGAACCAACAAGCAATTTCAAGTCATCGGAACACCTGAATATTTTTTGAAACGTCACTTGTATAGTTTTACACCAAAACCAAATCCTGGTGCTAAAAATCCGAAGCATAATGGTAAAGAATGTAACGGTTACAATTTGACAAAAGAACCACGTTTATCAGCACTAAACTTGGAATGGTTGTTAGAGTTTTACAAAACGCACCAACAATTCGCGCCTAAAACACCGTTTTTCAATAAAAACAAATTCTTCTCTAAACTCGCAGGAACGGACAAATTACAACAACAAATTGAGTCTGGAATGTCGGAAGCGGAAATCAAAGCGACTTGGGAAGAAGGTTTGGAAAGTTTTAAGAAAATCAGAGAGAGATATTTGATTTACAAATAAGTAGAACCTAAAACGTCATTTCGAGTGGTTTTTCGAAATGAAATGAAGAAAAATTGTATCGAGAAGTCCTTGATAACTCTTAACATCAAAGTACATCTCGATACAAATTTCTTATCAGAAATTCACTCGATGAGACGTTTTTTCAATGTATCAATTTGATAATTTGAAAATGTATCAATAGTTTTTATTTAGAATTGAAAATATATTTCGTCAAGCTGAACTCGATTCAGCTTCCCATAAAGCAACTAAAATTTTCAACAAAAACTACTACTTGCTCTTTTGTCATAGAAATCAATGAGACGACTGTAATGTTTCTGTAAATTAATTTTTAAAATATATCAAAAAAGCAATTATCAAATTGCCATACTAATCTTTATTCTTTCCCTCAATCCAAAGTGACATATATTTGGTGCTTTTCATGTGGTGCAATTGTAACATGCTTCCAAAGAAGTTTTGTGTACGGTGCTTTTCTAAATGTTGTTGAGTGTTTTGAATTTTATCTAAAAGTTGCTGTTGAAAGAACTGTTTATGATATCGCTTTTGTATGATTTCAAAACCATTTTCCTGCGCTTTCAACCAACGATTTTTGTCTGTATACAGTTTGACGGTTTCTTCAATCAAAGTTTCTACATTGTCTGAAATAATTCCGTTCCAAGACAAATTGCCATGCATGCCTTCTGCGCCGATAGACGTTGTTGCACAAGGTGTTCCGTTTTGCATCGCATCGATGAACTTTCCTTTGAGTCCCGCGCCAAAACGCAACGGCGCTAATACAATTCGTGCATTTTTGATGACCTCAGCCGCACTTTCCGCTCTGCCTTTTACAAAAAAGCGTTCCTTCGGTTGATTGAGTTGTAAATTGTGTTCTTTCGCATACGACCCGTACACCTGCATCTCGGCTTTTGGTAGTTTTTTTCGCAAGATTGGCCAAATTTCCTTTTTCAGATACAAAACCACATCACGATTGGGCGCGTGTAGAAAGTTTCCAATCGTAACAAAATGTTGTCGCGCTTCAAAAGTGGGTAACTTTTCTTTGTCTTCTTGTCGAATTTCATCCAACATAAACGGAATGTACAACAACAACGCTTCGTCAATGTTAAACTCATTGATAAGCATATCGCGTTCAACTTCTGAAATCAATAGCGAAATATCACAGCGCAGAATACTCGCAATTTCCCGTTGCGCCAATTGGTAATTTTTTAATTGGTCAATATGAAACTCTTTTCCATCTTTTAAGGCTTGATGACGCGCTTTTCGCAGGCTGTGTAAATCTTCCGCATCGAGAATTCGTAAGGCTTCTGGACAATTTTCAGTCACACGCCAACCGAATTGTTCTTCCATCATAAAACGATCAAACAGTACAATAGTTGGCTGCAATTTTTTGATGAATTCGTCAAAGCTACTATCGTTAATTTGAATGGTTTTGGTCGCAATATCCATCTGACGTAAGTCTACACAAAACGCACTTTTTGCTGCGGGACACGCAAAAGTTACGTGCCATTTTTCTGCTCGAAAGAGTTGTAATAATTGCAACATACGCGTTCCTGCGGCTGATGAATTCGGTTCTGGCCACACATAGCCGATGACTAACACGTGTTGCATGGATTTTTAAGGATTGGTTATTAAATTGGGATAATCTGTGATAATTCCGTCCACGTTCCAATCGATGAGTTGGAGCATGTCACTTTTTTTATTGACCGTCCACGGAATGATTAAAAACTGCTTCTTTTTATAGTTTTCGATATTTTTTTGCGTCAATAATTTATAGTACGGACTGATGATTTCTGGTGAAAAACTCAATTGTTGTAGTTTTTCATCGATGGATTCGCCGCCATCTACTAATAGTGCAATTTTTATCGAAGGCGCTTGTTTTTTGATTTCTTCTAAGGTTTCCAAATCAAATGCTTGCAAGTTAACACGATTGCTCAAATCGTGTTTTTGAATGACGTCTATTACCAAACGTACAAATTCTGCTACTTTAGGCGTAAATATTTCATCATTTGAAGGTGTACGTTTTATTTCGATATTGTATCGTATTGTTTTTTCAGTCTTTGCTTCCGCCATTTGGATCACCTCAGAAAGCAACGGTTTTGCAACTTTTATTTTTTCTTGATTTGGAAATCGTGGATGATGTTTGCTACCGCAATCGTATTGACGAATGCTGTCGTAATTCATTTGATAGAGATTGTAATTCAGCTCATCACTTTTTGGAATTGAATTTCCTTGTACATCGAGCGCAATTTCATGATTCATGAATGGTTCATGCGAAACCACTACTTTTTTATCTTTTGAAATCACAACATCCAATTCTAACGTATGTACGCCCAATTCGATGGCTTTTTCAAATCCAATCATGGAATTTTCAGGGAACAATCCTCTACAACCGCGATGCCCTTGAATGTCTATCATTTTTGAGTGTTGTTTTTGGGAAGTATTTTCTTTGCACTGTACTAGTAACAGCAACAATAACGCGAAAGAACTTCGTAAAAGTGATTTCATGAGTATACAATTATTCATCCGCGTTGAGCGTTGTTGGCGGACGATATTTATTGAATGGAATTTTTAACAGACTTTTTAAATTGGCATTTTCAGACGCATCTGGATACGTGTCTACACCATACACTAAGGTATTTGGGTCTTTCACAGCGAAGGTTCTAAAGATATGATCCCAAATAGAGAAAATGTTTCCATAATTGGTATCTGTATACGGCAATACATGATGATGATGAACTTTGTGCATGTTTGGTGAAACAATGACATAACTAATCCATTTATCTACTTTTTTTGGAATGTGGATATTCGCATGATTGAACTGTGATAATACCACCGACATCGATTGGTACAACATGATAATCGCGACAGGCGCGCCCACAATAAAAACTCCTAACAGTGTAAAGGCAAAACGAATGACACTTTCGCCCGGGTGATGTCTGTTTGCCGTTGTCGTATCTACATGCGTATCGGTATGATGCACCAAATGGAATCGCCAAAAAAACGGCACTCTGTGTTCTACGTAATGTGCGAGCCAAGCGCCAATAAAGTCCAGCAACGCAACTCCGATTAACACATACCACCACGCGGATAGTTCTGGAAATTGCAAATCAATCCATTGTAATACTCCAAATTTGTTGGCGACTGTCCAATCGGAAACTTTTAGTAGTAAAAACGCCAATACAAAGTTGACTACGATGGTTGTTAGCGTAAAAAAGATGTTAATTCCAGCATGATTTACTTTTTTATAGTTAAATCGAAATAGCGGAATAATATATTCTATCAACCAAAAAAATGCAATTCCGCCTACTAAAATCAGGCTTCGATGCGATGATGGAATGTTGTCAAAATATGCTAAAATAGTATCCAATTTTGTAGGTTTTTGTGTGTTTTTAAAGATACAATTTTCTAAAAATTAGTCCAAACTATCGTTTACCTTTACTTTCAATCACCGATTTGAGTTTTTCTACAATATTATACGTCGCAGGACAAATGGCAATATTGTTCATGGTGATGTCTGAAATTTTGTGAAATTTTTTGCGGTCGGTATGTGGATATTCACGGCACGCTTTGGGACGTACATCATAAATCATGCATTCATTGTCTGCTCCCAAAAAATGACACGGTGCATTTTGCAACACATAATGATTGTCTTCATCAAAGTATAAAAACTGACTGATGAATTGGTGTTCTTTCATGCAAAAATGCTTGGAAATACGTGCAATATCTGCATTTGTAAATATTGGACTCGTCGTTTTACAGCAATTGGCACAAGCAAGACAATCTGTTGTTGAAAATTCTTCCTCGTGCAATTCTTGCATGATGTAATCTAAATTTTTGGGCGCTTTCTTTCGTAGCTTATGAAAGAACTTTTGGTTCTCTTTTTCAACTTCTTTTGCCTTTTGAGGCAAATCATCAATGATATCTTGCATGCACATTTATCTTAAAAAGCAAAAATACACACATTTTTTTAGATGTATTGGGTAACAAAATACACAACATGACACTTTAGAGAAACAAACCATAATTACAACGTCATTTTTTCATGAAAAAGTGAAGGCCTAGCCTTATAAATTGGGGGATTTTTAAGGGTTAGCAAGTTTTGTTAATTATTTAGGTTATAGTTAACAACCGCAACGACGACTCCATTTGTAAGGCGTCGTTGCTTTTTTAGGATTGAATAGATTGAAAATTTCTTTATCCTTTACTTTTGAATAAAGTAATGATGTACGATGCTCTGCTGCTAATTGTTAAAAAAATCAGCACTGTGTTATTTTTATTGAATTTACAATACTCCAACTATAGTTATTTTTTTAATTTCATTTGTATTCATACTAGCAAGCACATCTTGTTGGATTCAGGAGAATTACATAGGAATGAGAGATGTAGTGAAGTATGTAACAGTTGCGTGCAACCGTCAGTTATGGGTTAATTTTCGGTTTAGAACTGACGTTAGCAAACGTATTTTTATTTCCATTTTGTTCTTAATTCAGTTCCGATTGGAATTTTTTTTAGCGTAAAATCATACATATAAGTCATTCCAAAACTTCTGTGCGTCAATACAGAATCGACCTCGATAAAAAACCCTCCATCTTTCGTTTGTAAGGTCAATCTATTATTTATTCTGTCATTTTTTCCTTTGTCTAATTCTATTAGCCAAGAGATATTTTCTTTATCGTTTGGGTCAACAACTTTTTTGATGTATTTAATTTTCGCAGATACAGGTTCTTTTAAAAAATAACTTTGCCATTTTTCAGGTATTTGCTTTAAATCAAATTCAGATGTGATTGAATCTGTAGTTTTACGAACTAAATACATACCATTCATTTCGGGTTCTAAACCACTGTTTAGATAGTCCGCAAATCGGATATAGTCATTTTCCTTTTCCAAACTCCAACCAAAATCAAAGAATTCTGAAAACAGATATTCATTATTTTCCCATTTTATAACTTGAAATTCCGTTTTGATTTTTAATGAGTCAATCCCGTATTTTATTTTGGTCATTTTCGGTTTTGATGGTATATCCTCAGAATATTCAATAAATTCAATTCTTTCGGGATTCAAAGTCAGTTTTAAACTTTCCATTTTATATGTTCCGAATACTTTTTTTCTTTCTCCACCACCTAAGCAACTGAACAGATAATTTTCGTTAATAAAGCGTCCATCACTTAATAAATCCAGTTGTACTCCATAATTAGATCCGTTATATCCATATCTCAGTGTGTCTATATTCTGCAAACCAAATTCTTTATCATTCAATTTGTTTTTATTATTCGAACAACTAAAAATCAAAATCAATATGAGAATTTGAATATATTTCACGTTTTTATCAAATGTTTGCTAACAGTATTGTGTAAGCATAAGTAATGGAAAAGTGCGCGAGTGCTTTCCGCTGACGCGCCTAATTTAGTAAAATGAGTTGAATTGCCGAATAGGAAATTTAACCTTTGTCGTGCAAAGTTTTTTAATTCAATCGAGTTTCTAATTCCATTCTAACTTCTTCTGCGGTTGGGTCTTTTGCTAATATTATTCCATTTTCGTCAATTAGGAATATTCCGCCACCGCCACCATCGACTCCATATTTTTGCCAAATATTGTTTTGTCTGTCTAGTTCGACAAGGTTTGTCCATTCCCATTTTTCTTTTTCAAGGAACTTTACAAGTCTATCTGTATTTTTAAATTCCCCAGCAACTCCAATAATTGTAAATCCTTTGTCTTTGTATTCGTTGTAGAGAGGAACCATTGTTCTACTTTTAGCGATACAAGGTCCGCACCAAGTAGCCCATAAATCTAATAATGCTAATTTTCCATTAATTTTTTCAGAAAGTTTGATTTCATTTCCATTTAAATCAGGTGCGGAAAAGTCAGTGTATTTTTTGCCGATTTTTATATTCTCAATTGCGGTAATTAAGTTTGAAGCTAATTCGTTATAAGGATGGTTTGGATTGCTCTCTGATAATTTTTTATAGTTATTTTTAACTAAATCCAAATTGAGGTTTTCTTTAAAATATCTTAATTGGTCTAAAAAAAGGTAATATGATATCAAATTAGGGTTTTGAGGAATATAATACTCTTGCTCCCATTTTAGTTGTTTTTCCCAATCTTTAGAATTAAATAAAGAGCCTGCTTCTTTTTTATAATTTTGGTATTTAATGTTCAAATTTCCTCCCTTGACTATATTTTTATCAAATTCTTCTTCTGGAAAAATGGTCAAATTAATTTTTTCGTTTTCTAAAAATAAAGGCATTGGTCTGTAAGTTCCTTTTTTTACGCTTTCTGCAAATGCTAAATATACGACCTCTGGATTTTGAAGTTCTTCTTCATAGTAAAATTTCCCCTCAATGACTGGAATCTGTATTATTGAATCAAATCTAGTATCTTGGTTAGGTTTGATTAACATAATTGATTTGGTATCAGCACCTTTAACTTCTCCATCTAATTGTAGAGTTTTCTTCTTATCGGAAGAACAATTAAACAAAAATAAGGTTGCTAAGAACAAGATTAATTTAGTAGTAAATTTCATTTATAGTTCAGTCTTTAAATTTTACACAACTTTATGACTATAGGTAGTTACGTACCTAAATAAAACTTTTACAAGTACTTTTTTAGTCCCACCACAACCATATTCCGTTCATTTCTTTTATTAATGCTTTTAAATTTTCTACTTCTCCAACTCCTTGGTCAACTGAATCAGGGCAGAATTCATAAACCTCTTCTGAAAAAGCGTCCAAATCAGTCGGTAATTTTTTAAATTCCAATTCGAGCCAATCTCGTCCGCAGCCAATTACAGTGAGTCCAAATCTTTCGTTCCATTCCGATATTTTCGCAACGATATCGTCATTTTCGTAATCGTGGTTAATTCCGTCGGTTCTTCTATATCGCAAAATATCAAGGTCGTTAGTTCCTTTTATAACTCCTATGCATTTTGAATCTTCTTCTTTTGTAAAAGCAAATATTAAATATCCTTTTGCTCTAAATTTTTCTTTTAACTTTTTTACTATCGAGTTCGCTTTTTCTTCTGAAACACTTGCGTAAATTCCGTTATAAAATTCATCCAAAACATCAGCTGTTTCTTGGTCGATTGCTGGCAACTGAATCAATCCATTTTTGGTTTCTTTTTTAAGTTCTTTCATAAGTTCGATATTAAAATCTAACTTATTTACTAATTCAGTTTCTTTCGGTGATAAGTCTTTTGCTCCACAACCAAAGAAGGATAAAATTCCCATAAGTATTAATATTTTTTTCATTCAGTTCGATTTTTCTCGTATTACCTACAACGTGATTGTGTATGGTTGGTTAATTGTGTTGACAACTAATTTAGTAAAAGAAAACAAACTAGAGGGAAATCTGTTAGAATTTTCCGAGTACACATAGAAACAGCAGTTAATTGTACACGTTTTGTTGCGCATAGCTATATTCGTTCTTCAAATTCTCTTATAATATCTTTTTTTAAAGCGAATGCTATGCTGTCAAACAAATATTACTTGAATTTTAAAAGAGGCTCTCCATTAATGTAAAAAACTTTAATTGTGAATGTTGTCATAAAGTTCATGAACTTGCTGTACTTTTGTGCTCTATTGTATTTGTGATGAAAGACCTATTCGGAAAAGCGATTTTAGATTACCAACAAGGAAACTACACAGAAGATATTACGACAGCAACTTCTATTTCGGAAGAAGATTCGTTGCCACTTCCGTATTTGTTTCGTTCGTATTCGGAAATGCCGTTGTTAGAGCAAACCGCTTTACAACTCGCAAAAGGAAACGTACTCGATGTGGGTTGCGGCGCAGGAAGTCACAGTTTGTATTTACAAAACGAACGTCAATTAGAAGTTACTGCCATTGACGTGTCGCCAGCAGCTATTGAAGCTTGCAAATTGCGCGGCATCAAACATGCTGAAGTTGCAAATGTGATGCAATTTTCAGGGAAATTTGACACTATTTTGTTGTTGATGAATGGCGCTGGTATGTGTGGAAAGCTCCATCAAATTGCTGGTTTTCTAAATCATTTAAAAAGCTTGTTGAAAGATGGCGGACAAATTTTGGTAGATTCTTCCGATATCATTTATATGTTTGACGAAGATGAAGATGGCGGCAAATGGATTCCTTCCGATACTGATTATTACGGCGAATTGTTATACTACGTAAGTTACAAAGGCGAACATGAAGCGCCATTTCCATGGCTATATATTGATTACAACACGCTTCAAAATGCTGCGCACGCCTGTGGTTTGCAATGCGAACTCATCTTAGAAGGCGAACATTACGATTATTTGGCAAAACTTTTTATTTAATTTGATGATTTGAAAATGTGCCAATTTGATAGATAATTGATTACTTCGAACTTCATTGAAATTTTCAAAAAGCCTAATCAGAAAAACTAAAATTGAGCGAAGCGATAAAAATCTAGAATCTAATAGCGAAGCGCTTCTAAAACTCTTACATTGAGCAAAGCGAAGAAAAAAACCTTGAATCATTGAATCTTTAAATCCTTGAATTGAGCGAAGCGATTTAATCCAAACTATACCCTTTCGCCGCAAGTTTCGCAAGAACATTTTTATACAATTCACCACTCCATTGTTGTGAAATTTCACCTTCAATTTTTGCCAAACCTTCACGACTGTCAATCATTTTCAATCCTGTATCGGAGTTGTAAAAATTCACGATTTGCTGGCGCTGTGTATCGGTGAGTTTTGTTTTATCAGCGCGCATTTGTTTGACAGCAGCAGATTCATAAAAAGCAGTCATATTCTTAATGTCGTTCAGTGTAAAATACGCTTTGTAGGCAGACACCAAAATTGATTTCACATCTTCTACGTGTGTTGCTTTTTCACTTTCTAATTCTGTCCAAATTGCCTCTGAAATTTTATACTCTTTAAAGCGCTTTTTCAACATCACAAACATCGCATCAATTGCATTTTCGTATTGCGTTTGCGTTCCGTTAATGGTCAAATAATGCTTTACACTGTCAATATACGGGTCATTTTGAGCAACCGTAAACTGTATTCCTACAAAAAGAAAAACAAAGATTAAGATTTTTTTCATACAAGTATTGTAAAAAGGTAGGCTTTACAAGAATATTACTTTTCCAGTTAATTTTCAAAAAAGAAATAGAAAAATATATTTTTATCGCTAAACTGATAAACTTCTCATATTATGACCACTTTATTTAGGATTAATTCTAAAATTGTGGCTCAAAATGTTATTTTTTTGTTAATTTCCCGACAAAAAATTTTTGTAAACCAAATTAATCAACCTATTTACTATGAAAAACTTTACGCTTTTTGTGTTGCTCGCCTTTATTTTTCAGATGTCGGCACAAAATCCTCAAAGACCAGAACCTGAAAGTTGGAGCATTCCTTCCATTGACAAGGTAACTCCAATAAAATTTCAAGAACCGAACTTAGCGCCTTTAAAAGCGGAAGATGCTATCAATGACTTAGACAAGTCCATTCCTTGGCGTTTTGGATATGATCACTTTGTAGATTACGGTCTGGAAAATGCCGGACAATGGTACGAATTACCTAATGGAGATCGTATTTGGAGAATTAACTTCATCTCTCCTGGTGCATTAACGATGAATGTTCTTTTTGATCGTTATAAAATTCCAATCGGAGGAAAAGTATATGTTTACAATGGCGATCGCTCGCAAATTTTAAATACATATTCACACTTACAAAACAACCCAGAAGAGATTTTAGGAACTTGGATGGTTGACGGCGAAAGTTTATGGATTGAATATTTTGAGCCTAAAAAAGTAAAAGGTCAAGGAAAACTAAATATTGGAAACGTAATTCACGGATACAGAACTTTAACCGTAAAAAATGTGAATGGTACGCCAAAAGCATTGAATGATTCTGGACCATGTAATGTGGATGTAAACTGTGATATTTCTGCGTTCGACTCCACAGCGCACGACATTAAAGAAGATGTAAAAAAATCGGTAGCCATGATTGTTGTCGGTGGAAGCGGTGCATGTACCGGCGCATTGGTAAACAACACCAATAATGATGGAACACCATATTTCCTAACAGCAAATCACTGTTTAGGTGGTTCGGTAGCTGGATGGGCATTCCGATTTAACTGGGCAAGTGACGAGTCAGTTGCAGACTGTGCAACAAACGCACCAAGTATCAACAGCTCATTTATTCAAACGGCTAGTGGAAGTATTTTAAGAGCTTTCAGCTCTCAATCGGATATGGCTTTGGTAGAAATTACAGATGCGGCATTCTTTACTAATAACAGTGCTGATTTGGTATGGGCAGGATGGAATCGTTCTACTTCGGCAGTACCTTCATTAAATGTAGGTGTTCACCATCCAAGTGGAGACATTCAAAAAGTGTGTGTAGACTTGCAAGGAGCAACTAGACAAACAACAAATTTCAATGGAAACCCTAATACTCAAGTATGGCGAATTGCAGATTGGGATTTAGGAGTTACAGAACCAGGTTCTTCAGGTTCTCCTTTATTTGACCAAGATGGATTAATCATTGGAAAACTATCTGGAGGTTCTGCGGCATGTGCTGGAACGAATGATAATGGCGGATTTGACATTTATGGCCGTTTTGGTGTTTCTTGGGATTTTGGAACCACCAATGCTACACAATTAAAATTTTGGTTAGATCCAGCAGGAACAAATCCTATTAGTTTAGGACAATTCCCTCCATTACAGGTGTTTGACACTGATGCGGCTGTATCCGTGTTAAATATTCCAAATGATTTATGTGAAGATACCATCACACCAACTATCCGAATTACAAATGCTGGAAACTTTCAATTGACAAGCGCAACTATTACGTATCAACTAGATACAGATACGCCAGTAGTTATCAACTGGACAGGAAGTTTGGCTTTAGACGAATTTGAAGATATCGTGTTAAGTCCAATCGCAGTAACGGGAGAAGGCGCACATTCATTCACAGCTACGGTGTCTAATCCAAATGGCGGGACAGACGAATCGCTTACAAACGATACCAACGTACAAAACTTCTCAATTCCGCAAGGATTTGAAGTAACTACAATTCGCGTTATCATTACACCTGACCGTTACGGAGCTGAAACTACATGGACGTTAGAAGACTCTAACGGCATGGTGATAGGAAGCGGCGGCCCATACACTACAGTAGGAACGAACGGAACACAACCAGATGAAATTCAAGATGTAGCGATTACAACATTGAACGAATGTTATACATTTACACTAAACGATTCGTATGGTGACGGAATTTGCTGTTTATACGGCTCTGGAACTTATCGTTTAGAAGATGGCAGTGGTAATGTTTTGATTAACGGTGATGGCTCATTTACAACCAGCGTTTCCAACTTATTCAAAATAACAGAACCTTTGAGTGTTGGTGAAAATGCTTTGGAAAGCAACTTGCGTATTTATCCAAATCCGTCTGCGGCAGATTTCACCGTAAACATTCGCAACTATTCCAATGTAACGTATGAAATCAATAGTGTGACAGGACAACGCATCAAAGCTGGAAACTTCAATGAAGGTGACAATACACTTTCTATGAGAGGACAAGCTGCTGGTTTATACTTTATCAGAATTACCGATACTGAAAATAATATCAGCGTTACAAAAAAGATTATACGATACTAACATCGAATACAACGTACATATAACATCCGTTTTTCTTAGGAAAAGCGGATGTTTTATTTTTGAATGAATTCTTGTGAAAGAACTTTTTCGGAAATCTAAACGCATTTTTTTTAGACTTCATCAAAATCCGTACTTTTAAGCCAAATTTTTGAACGAATGAGCAGCAAAAATCATTTTATTGAACACATTGAAAAAGGATACACCACCAAAGGAGATTTTATTACCATGGGCGCAGCCATGTATGAAGGAGAAACGGTGACAAATTCGTATGTGAAAATTCCTTTAAAAACCTTAAACAGACACGGTTTAATTGCCGGCGCAACAGGAACTGGAAAAACCAAAACGCTTCAAGTATTGGCAGAAAACCTTTCCGAACAAGGAATTCCTGTGTTATTGATGGATTTAAAAGGTGATTTAAGTGGAATTGCGCAACCAAGTGCGGGACATCCTAAAATTGATGAGCGTCATGCAAAAATTGGATTTCCATTTGAAGCAAAGAACTTTCCCGTTGAAATATTATCATTGTCTGACCAAGATGGTGTACGTTTGCGTGCTACCGTTTCCGAATTTGGTCCTGTTTTGCTCTCTCGAATTTTAGATTTGACTGAAACACAATCAGGAATAGTAGCCGTTGTTTTTAAATACTGTGACGACCACAAAATGCCGTTGCTCGATTTAAAAGATTTTAAAAAAGTATTACAATACGCCACTGGCGAAGGAAAAGAAGAATTTCAAAAAGCCTATGGCCGAATTTCAACTGCTTCTACAGGTGCTATTTTGCGTAAAATTATCGAGCTAGAACAGCAAGGTGCCGATTTATTTTTTGGAGAAACATCTTTTGAAGTAGACGATTTAACGCGTATTGATGAAAACGGTCGCGGTTATATCAACATCATTCGTTTGACAGATATTCAAGACAGACCGAAACTTTTCTCCACGTTTATGTTAAGCCTTTTGGCAGAAATTTACGAGACGTTTCCTGAACAAGGCGACAGCGGACGACCAGAATTGGTATTATTCATCGATGAAGCTCATTTAATCTTTAAGCAAGCTTCGGATGCTTTATTAGATCAGATAGAAAGTATTGTCAAATTGATTCGTTCAAAAGGAATTGGTTTGTATTTCGTTACACAAAATCCAACCGATATTCCAGAAGCCGTTTTGGGACAGTTAGGATTAAAAATACAACATGCGCTACGTGCGTTTACCGCAAAAGATAGAAAAGCAATAAAGCTCACCGCAGAAAACTATCCAGATTCTGAATTCTATGATACCACCGAAGTGTTAACCTCTTTGGGAATTGGGGAAGCCTTAATTTCTGCCTTAGACGAAAAAGGACGACCAACACCCTTAGCCGCAACCATGTTACGTGCGCCAATGAGTCGTATGGATGTTTTAACTCCAAAAGAATTGGCAGAAGTGATTGACAATTCGAAATTGGTGGAAAAATACAATGAAGAAATAGACAGAGAAAGTGCGTATGAAATGCTAACTGAAAAAATTGAAAAAGCAGAAGCACTTCATGAAAAAGAGAAAGAAGCTGAGAAAAAGACTTCCAGAAGTTCGTCAAGAAGAAGTACGCGACAAAATCCGATTGTGAAAGTATTGACTAGCGCTACTTTTATCAGAAGCATTTTTGGAATCCTCAAAAAAATAATTAAATAACAAATTACATAAATTAAAATCGCGTGAAAAAAACCGTATTTCTTGGACTTATGGCAGCTTGTTTGGTAAGTTGTGCTAAAAAAGAAGATCCATTTTTAATTCAGAAAGATCGTATTGGAAAACTCTCAAAAGACGCCACTGTAAAGCAGTTGGATTCTATTTTTGCGAAAGATTCTTTGGTAAAACGCATTGGCGAAGGCGATTATATGCAAGCTGGAAACGACCAGTATTTGGTGTATGAAAAACAAGGAAAGCATGTTTTCACCTTAATTCCAAGACAACAGCATGATGAAAATGAAAAGATAGAAACGATTCAAATTCATGATGCACGTTACAAAACTGAAAATGGAATTTCGCTAAAAAGCACCTTCAAAGATATTCGGGAGCATTATAAAATAAAGAACATTTACAACACTATGAAAAATTTGGTGATTACCGTAAATGGACAAGAATACTTTACGATTGACAAAAAGGAATTACCTGAAGATTTACGCCACAACATGAGCTTGAATATTGAAGCCATTCAAATTCCGGGTGAAGCAAAAATCAAGCAATTCATGATTAATTGGAAACACCGAGACACGGAAAATACCGAGAAAAAAGATGGCGAATAAAAAGTATCAAATTCAAAAAAGTCCGTTTGTAGTTCCTACTACCGACGGCAAATTGATTGAAGAACATTTCGGAAATGCAACTGATGGAAACAAAAACATCAGCATTGCGCACATGATTGCGCCACCGAAATGGAGCGAGCCATTTCAAACACCTGAATTTGACGAATACACATACATCATCAAAGGAAAAAAACAGTTTATTATTGAAGGCGAAACTATTGTGTTGGAAGCGGGACAATCTATCAAAATAGAAAAAAATACACGCATTCAATATTCCAATCCGTTTGACGAAGATTGCGAATACATCGCTATTTGCTTGCCAGCTTTTTCAATGGATTTGGTGCATCGCGAAGAGCAATAAAAAACTTCCGTAAACATCCTAACGGCACCTTGAACTTGATTCAAGGTCACAAATTAGTGCTGTCGTAGCTATCTCACTGTTATGGGAAACCAAATCAAGTTTGGTTTGACGAAGTAATTTGTTTTTAAAAGAAAATATTGAAGTAAAAAAATCGAGCGCAGTGAAGAATTCAAAATATTCCCAACTGCGCTCGATTTGATAATTCTGCTAGCTAACTAATTCAAATTCTTTTATTTAATAATTGTCACGTATCGGTACGTGCTATTTTTTCCAATATAGCCGTAACCGTTGGTCGTTCTGGCTCTCGCATACACGTTGAACGAATGTGCACAAGTTACTTTCGCGTTAAAACTTCCTGAAATATTTCTACTTCCTTGCCACGTTGCTGGCGGCGTTGTTAAGTTGTATGCTTGATACACAATATTTTCCGAATCGCCATCGCCCCAACGCGCTGTTAAACTATAATCCAACAAGTTTCCTTCGGTATCAAACGCTTCAAAATCAACAGCAATCTTATCGGTTGGATTTTGTAAGTTTACAATACCACAGGCACCAATTTCCGCATTTTTATATTTTACCGAATTGATACTCACTTCAGGGACATTATTGTCGATGTACATGGTCAATACTTGCTCAGGATTCGTTGCGCCCACTTCTGTTCCTGCGTTGTTGTAGAATTTGACTTTGAATTGATGCAAGCCTGTCTTCAATTTGGAAGAATCAAACTGGAAGAGCAAATCGTCAATCGAGTAATCAACACCGGCACTTGGCATTTTATAAAAATTATTGCTGTCTGGCGAAGCTGCTTCTAACACATAATCGGAGCCATCCCATTTGTAATTATACCAAGAAGTCACAAACTCTGAAAACGAACCTGACGTTCCTGAGCGGTGAAATACTTTATGCTTTTTTGCACCTATTCCTGGCAATTGATCCATTTTTGTACGATTTCCAATCACGTTCAATCGTCCACCAAAAGCGGCGTTTTTTGCGTGAATGAAATAGTTTGAAGCAGTAGTAGCACGTCCTGTAGACGAATTGATTTTTGTGGTTGGAATCAATCCTACACTTCCCATTACGGGACCTAAATCAGCCGTTGCAATGCTTGGTTTTCTTGAAAAGTACAGCGTGTGTAGTTTTGAGAAATCTCTAAAGAAATTTGCAGGTGTATCATAATTCAAATTCGGTTTGTTAGAATGTACTCTAAAACCAAACTTTGTATACGAACTGAACCACCACCATAATAAATTCACTTTTAAATCGGACAACAAAAATCTGAATTTCCAGATTCTGTGTGGTGTTGCTGAATTTGGCGACGTTCCAAACGTACTTTTACATTCTGACTTTTGTTCTTCATTTAACAATCCTGTCCATCGTCCAGCTCCCAAATAATACTGTCGCCCCATTTTATTAGGATTCCCACGATAATTTCCATAATTCACGTCGTATCTTGGTGTAATGGCTTTATTTCGGTTTCTGTCGAAGGTAAACCAAAAATAATCGCCCGTTCCTGGATCGTTATGTGTATCTTTTACCACATCTAACACAACGTATAAATACTTTGCGTCGTTCTTTGCCAGCATAAATCCGCCATCAAATTCCATTTGTTTTTCCAATGCGCCCGACCAAACTGCATCTTCTAATTGGTCCTCTAAGCTAATAGGCGTTCCTGCCCAAGTTGATTTAATTGTTCCCATGATTTTTCTAGTTTTTAGGTTATATTATTTCCGACACAAAACTATTTAGGTTCAATCAGTTACAGAAGAGTTTAAAAACTAATTCCACATAGGAAAAAGACGGTTTCAATACAGGCAAAAAATAAAAATCAGTTGAATTCTCCCCTACTTTCGCAAACATTTTTACGAATTCTAGTTTACTGCCAACGAATTCTAAAACCACTCCCAAAAAGCGCTTCGTAGCTACTACATTTGAAATGTAATTTAAAAACAACACAACATGTGGTACGATATAACAGTAACAAAAATGATTCAAAAGTATTTGGACATGTACTCGAAAATCAACTTGCAATTTGACGCAGAAGGTAAAGTCAACAAAGTCGATTTATTTCAAGAAGGAAAATGGATTTCTAGTCCCACACTCGCAAAACGCATGCGCTTACAACATATTGCATTACCTGTAAAACAAAAAGCATCTATCACATTAACAAGATAAAGAACGTTTAGGTTGGTTAGTTGGGAAAATCAGCTTGAATCTTTTTGATGGCTGTCAAAAAGGATTATCAAACGTATTGAAGAGTGGGTTAGTAAAACAATACTGATAGTCGTTTTTATCCAAAAAAATAAAAACATTCGAGCTGATTTTTATATGTGCTAACTGAAAGATTAAATGATTGAAAAACTAAAATATTAAAGGATTTACTAATTATAAATACTACTACTATGAAAACAAGAACATTCAAAATGACCGCATTCATGGGACTTGTATTGACATTGTTTTTTGCATGTTCCCCAGAAGAGAAAAAAGAAAATTTAACCGCAATTAATGACGAAGAAGTTAGCATTGCAAAACAATCAGTCGTGTTTATTGCTGGATATGACAAAGATGAAAGCACCTATTATAAAGATGCCAAAGCACATTTTGAAGCGCAAGAGTACACTATTGTGGATGACGCATTTTCGCTTCAGGAAATTATTTCGTGGTTGAATAAAAATCACGATGGAAAAGATTTTGAAGAAATTCACATTGTAAACAAAGGAAATTCAAAAAAAGGATTATCGCTCGAAACTACGATTCATGGCGAACTTTTATCACAAGAAGCTTTGTTAAATTGCTTGAAAGAGGACAAACTCCCAAAACTAGAAAACGTGCTTTCCGCTGATAGTAAATTGGTATTCCACACTTCCGAATTGGGGAAAAACAAACAACTCTTACAGATATTGCGACAAACGTTTACAGCAAATCATCAACCGAAAGTATTTGCGACTCCACACGCAACAGTTTTTAACGGAAACTTTCAAAAACATTACTTAGCAAAAGTATTTTACGGGTATTACCCAACTGCGCAATCGCCTGGAAATGTGGATTTGTCAAAGCAATTCATTCGTAAATATCCGTTGGAAGACATTCATTGGCTAGATGCAATCCGAACCAAAGAAGAAGGCGAACCTGGCGAAGCATTCTCGTATAAGTTTAACATTCCTGTCCGTTGGGAAATTCAATTCCCAGATGACGAAGATGTTCCAAAACTTAGCAACGCCAACGAAATTATGGACTGGATTGACGCTAACGAAGAATACAGCAAGCGCATCAAAGACATGGGAATCGACGTGGAAAAATTTAGATGGAGAGCCTACACTTCTGGGCAAAAAGTCATCATCAAAGGAAAAACAACTGTGGTTTGTGTATTACAACCAATGATGCAGCGCAACAATCCGTTATCGTACGTGCGTACAGAGTTTGAGAATCAGCGTTATTATACACAGCTTTAGTGTTTGTTATTCGTTGTTTGTTGATTTGTTCTTTGTTGGTTTGAAACACTGGCGTCATTTCGAGTGAATTTGTGTAACAAATTTGTATCGAGAAATATTAAGAAACATAATTTTCAAAGCATTTCTCGATACAAAATCTCTCCAAGATTTCAACCGAAATGACATTTTAAATTTACATAACAACACTCACAAACACATCGAAAAACAAAAAAACCACCAACAACTAACAATCAATTTTTAACCTATATTTGCCTTATGAGCTTGTTTACAAAACACTTGGTAATTTTCATTCTTTTCATCAACATACATCAGCTTTCTGCGCAAGAACCTGTGTATTTGAATGTTTTTCAAGAACTCAACATCGATGAAACCTATTCGCTATTTGGCGACAATGTCAATTTACGAGAAAAACCAAATACCACTTCTAAAGAAATCACGCGATTGCGTATAGGATTTAATGTGAAAATTATAGCAAAAACAGCTGTCATTTTTGAAAATGGCATCAACAAAACGCCTTGGTATGAAGTAGAATACAACAACCTAAGAGGATTTATTCCAGGACAATTTATCGCACACAAAACACTAACATACAATACACATACTATATTTTTCACAAAACGTTTTTCCAAAAAAAACGGTGAAGAATTGGCTATCCGATTGCTAAAAGACGACGATTTTAGCAACTATACAGAAAATACAATGCAACTCAGAGGCGCAGATGTTGGCGCACTAATAGAAAGCAATCATGATTTAAAAAATGTGCAGTATATTTTAAAAATTAAGCATTACGGAGATTCTTGTGGTGCGGAAAACGGCAATACATATTTCTTTATCAATAATCTTGATGAAATGGTATTTGTAGCACACCTATCCGTGAATGGTGATGCGTTATATTATGAATCTGAAACCTTTACTTTTCAACCAAATCCAAATACTGGCAATATAGCTATTTTATTTACTAAGGAAGAAAGTGAAGTTATTGACGAAGTGACAGAGTGGACGAAGACTAAAAGTATGTCTCGCTATTACGAATGGGATGGCACGAAATTGGTACCTGAATTTTCTAAAAAATATTACAACCCTAACAATTAATTTCAAAGACACATGAAGGTTCCCACTCATATTCATCTTTTTATTTTATTTTTTGTGTTTGGAAGTTGGTTTTCCTTTTCTCAAAACAATCAACTGCGTGCGTATACATTAAAAGATGGTTTGCCGCAATCGCAAGTAAATGCTATTGTTCAGGATGAACTGGGATATTTGTGGATTGGAACACAAGGTGGCGGAATTGCACGTTTTGACGGAAAATCGTTTACCGTTTGGAATGAAAAGAATGGACTGATGTCCAACTACATTCACGCATTAAAATTTAAAAAAAATAAACTCTACATCGGTACGCGACAAGGTCTTGCCATTCGCACAAAAAATAGTTTTTCAGAATACAAAGCGCCACGAGTCTATGACATTGAAATTGCAAAAGACACATCCTTTTTAGCCACCGAAGAAGGAATTTATCAATACACTTCCAACAATGAAATTGTAAAAGTAGATTGCAATGCAACGCTTAATGCGACGCAAATCAATGACATTTTGTTTGACGGCAATTCCTTTTGGATTGCTTCGCGTCGTGGTTTGTGGAAAACAAATCGTTTGGCGGCTGACGGAACGTTTCAAAAAGTATTCAACAGTGACTTTAAATCGCTCACGTTGTATAAAGACCAAATTATTGCCGCGAGTTTTGTAGATGGCATTTTTTCATTTCACCCAAAAAGACCAGGTTTTCAAGAAGTTTCTGAAGCGCGACAAATCAACAGTATTGAAGTGATTAACGGCGACGAATTATGGATTAATACAACCAATTCGGGCATCAAACGCATCAATCTTACCGATAATATTGACGAAAAACCAATTTCTAAAAGTAATGGTTTGTCCGTTTACAACATCCGAACAGTGTTTAAAGATCGCCAAAACAATGTGTGGATTGGTTCTTCTGGCGGCGGATTGTTTAAGTTTGAAAAGAATAATTTTCGACATTATACGAAAGACAACGGTTTGGTTGCCAATCGAATTTACGCGTTGCATCATGTAAACGACGCATTGTGGGTTTCGACAGCAGAATCTGGCTTGACCAAAATAGATTCCACAGGTATTCATCAAGAAAGAGAAACGAGCAACTATCTTAACAAAAAGGTAAAAACACTCACCAACGATAACGAAGGAAGAATTTGGGCAGGAACTGAAGGGAAAGGAATTTATATCTATCAGAAAAAAATCCGCGACAGCGTGGTGTATGATAGTACTGCCACCAATGAAAAAACTTATGAAATTCAAAAAATTGAAGATGTTTACGAAGCGTATATTACGACTGATATTGGACTGCCTTCCGACTGGATTAGCAAGATAAAAATTTACGGTTCGCAAGTGTGGATTGCAACGTATGCGGACGGAATTGCCCGTTTTGAGTACAATCACGAAAAGAAAAAA
This sequence comes from Kordia sp. TARA_039_SRF, assembly GCA_006383075.2. Classification (GTDB taxonomy): domain Bacteria; phylum Bacteroidota; class Bacteroidia; order Flavobacteriales; family Flavobacteriaceae; genus Kordia. The sequence goes on along the minus strand of SMNH02000003.1, from coordinate 218,579 downwards.
ATATACAATCTAAAAACATTTGGAACAGAAGACGGCATCAAAGATGTGAGCATTCGCGATTTGGCACGTGATGAAACCGGACGTATTTGGTACGCCACGAGCAAAGGACATGTAGGCTATATCAAAAATGATGAAGTTACGCACTTCAGTTATGAAAAAGTAACCGGAAGTGAAGTCACGATTGGCACCATTCGTTTTCACAATTACGATATGTATTTGGGCACGTTTGGAAAAGGAATTTGGTTTTCCTATCTGTCGAAAGACTTTGAATTTAAACCCTTACAAGGAAAAAAAGACCTCTATTCTGACAATATTTACCAATTGATTTTTGACACTAACGGTGATTTATGGGCAGGAAGTGAACGCGGCGTGGATCAAATTACGTTGGATAAGAAAAATGAAATTCAAAACGTGATTCATTATGGCGAAAACGATGGTTTTTTAGGTATTGAAACCTGTCACAATGCTACCGCAAAAGACGCAGAAGGAAACTTATGGTTTGGTACTATTTACGGACTTACCAAATACACGCCTTCTATTGCGACACAAGAAAGCGAAAAACCACAAATACACTTTGAAAACATTGAAGTTGCCTACCAAATTTTGGATTCGATTGATTTACAAGATTGGACAAATTCCGACAAGCAATTGCAACTTACCGAAGATGAAAATGATTTGGCGTTTCAGTTTCGTACAGTCGATTTGGACAATCCAGAAGCGATTGTGTACCGTTACAAATTTGACGATAATAAATGGAGTCCGTGGAATGCAGAAAGTAAAATTACGTTTGGCGATTTAGATTTTGGCGACCATACGTTTATGGCACAATCACGTAACAAAGATTGGTTGGAAAGTGAACCGATAGGCTTTAACTTTCACGTCATTCAACCGTTGTATAAAAAAACATGGTTTAAAAACCTTTTATGGACGATTCTCGGATTGATTGTTGCTTTTATTATTTACAATTACATCAAACGTGTAAAGGCTAAAAACCGCGCGATTCGTGAGCGTTTGCAATTGGAAAATCACTTGCTTTCGCTAGAGCAAAAAGCCTTGCGTTTACAGATGAATCCGCACTTTATTTTCAATGTGTTGAACGGTATTAAAGGGATGAGTCGAAACGACATTTCAAAGATGGACAAAACCATCAATACCTTTGCCGTACTGCTCCGAGAAACGTTGACAAATTCAAGAAAAGATAGCATTACACTTGCGCAAGAAGTAAAAACGCTTAAAAACTATATTGAAGTAGAACGCTTGATGGCGAGTCAGGATTTTACCTATACTGTTGATGTGACATCAGATTTAGACCCAGAAGAAGTCCTCATTCCGCCCATGTTGATTCAGCCGTTTGTGGAAAATGCAATACGACACGGAATAAAACCGTTGCAACGAGAAGGCACACTGAGTGTTACGTTTAAAACAGACACTAACTTTTTATACGCTACTATAACCGACAACGGCATTGGCATTCAACAATCGCAACAAAACAAACCGAAAACCGATCATCAATCTATGGCGTTGCAAGTGACGAAAGAACGCATAGAATCCTTAGCGGGAAAAAACACCTTAACAATTCAAGATGTATCAAAAGAAGGAGCAACCGGAACAAAAATTTCGTTTAAGATTCCGTTAGAAACTGAGTTTTAGGGATTTTTGATTTACGATTATTGAAACGTCACTGCGAGGCGTAGCCGCGGCAGTCTTTTAGTATCGAAGTGTATTTTTTCTTTGAAATTCTCGCAAAGACGTTTCAAAAAAATTCAAAGTCATCAACTAGCTTTTTGCATTTTGATTGTTATATTTAAGCTTGAAACAAGAAATATGCTTTGAGTGATTCATGAAAAGTATATAGATTCCTGCCTACGCAGGAATGACAAAAGACAAAGAACACCTAAAACCCAACACCTAATACCTAAAAATATGCTCACTACTATAATCGTTGACGATATTCCTGCGGCGTTGCAAATGCTTCACGACGATATCAAACGCTTGCATCCTGAATTGAATATTATTGGAACCGCTTCAAGCGTAGTGGAAACGGCAAAATTGTTGCGTAAACAGCAACCTGATATTCTGTTTTTAGATATTATGTTGGGTGATGGCTCTGGATTTGATGTGTTGGAAATCTTTCCAAATCTGACCTCAAAGATTATTTTCGTCACTGCGAGTGACGAGTTTGCCATCAGAGCTTTTAAATTTGCGGCAATTGATTATGTATTGAAACCCTATTCGGAAGAAGAGCTTTCTACCGCGATTGAAAAAGCCAAAGGTCAAATTCACCCAAACAAAGAGCGTTTGGACATTTTAAAAGATACCTTAGCCGCGCCAAATGAAAAGCCAACCAAAATCTCACTTCACACGTTAGACAAAATTATTATTGTAAGTATGGATGAAATCATTCGTTGTGAATCGGATAGCAATAATACTATTTTTTACCTGCAAGACGGACAGAAAATTTTTGTGACCAAAACCTTGAAATACTTCTCGGACATGTTGAGCAATTATCAATTTCTGCGTGTACATCAAAGTCATTTGGTCAATTTACAATTCATCAAAGCGTTTATCAAAACGGATGGTGGTTATTTACTGTTGAAAGATAAAAGCACTGTACCTGTTTCGGTTCGTAAAAAAGTGGAAGTTATGGAAGTGTTGAGTAGTATACATCGGAAGTAGATTTTTGATTTACGATTTTTTGAAACGTCTTTGCGAGAATTTCTTTGGAATTCGTGGCAATCTGTATCTTTCATAAAAAAATTAAACTTCGAAACTTGAAGACTGCTACAGCTACGCTTCGCAGTGACACTTCAAAAAACTCACAAAAAGCATCGCTGTAAGAAACACTCGTAACAACAAAAAAAATCTCACGACTCACGACTCAATTCTCACGACTAAAACAGCAACAGACCAAAAAAATCACTATCTTCCTAAGATTAAAACCTTGTATTGATGAAAACAATCACACTGCTTCTGTTATTTCTGAGTTCCTTTGCCATTGCGCAAACCGAACACGAACCTACCGAAATAGATCCGTATGGAACTAAAAACCCGAAAGCACCTAAACAATTAGACGATTTTAAACCGATGATTGGCATTTGCGATTGCGATTCGGAGCGTAGAAACCCTGATGGTTCGTGGGCAACACCTGTGAAAATGACGTGGAAGTTTAAGTATATTATGAACGGCATGGCTATTCAAGATGAGACTTTGAAAGCTGACGGAAAGCATTCGGGCAGCATCCGACAGTTTCATAAAGATAGTTTGCAATGGTATGTGCATTATTATGCCTCTGCCACGCCTACTCCAACATTGGGTTCATGGAAAGGCAACAAAACAGCCGATGGTAAAATTGTTCTCTACAAACCCCAAAAGGCACCGAATGGCATGGATGGTTTTTCACGATTGACGTTTTACGACATCACCGATACTGGTTACAAATGGATAGGTGAATGGGTAGACCCAAAAGAGACCATGAGTTTTCCTTTTTGGAAAATTTCATGTACCAAACGCGAAGAATAAATCACATAACACACTGACTTCCAATACACCACCAAACACATAAAATACACTTATATATATCATTTAAAACATAAATAAAAACACATAAACTGTTATGCCGATATTTGCAATGTAAAAGTTAGCAAAGACACATACGCTAATCGTATGTAGTTAGTAAAATGTTATAAAAGTTAGCCGAAACCCAAGCAATATTTGTGAGAATGTATTGTTTGGTTTTTTTATCGACTAAATAATGCTATCTGTTAGTTTTCGATACCATAGTATGATTCCTAAGAACCATATAATATGTAACAATAAAAGTATACTTTTTAATATTTCGGTAAAGTGCTCCGTAAAAAACATATAACTTATCCCCATAAAAGCTAGCAATACTCCCAAAATAACACCAATATATACTAACCAAGTATACTCTTTTGACTCTTGTTTTTCCTTACGTAACTTCTGTTCTTTAAATAAGAGAACATAGGTAGCTATGGTTAATAACAATGGAAATATGTAATAGTATTTTGAAATTATCATAAGATACTTATATATTAATCACAGTTACTAGCTGCATGTGTTGCCGCTGCTACTGATGAAGCTACACCTGTTCCTGCTGTAGCAGCTCCTATACCTGTTGGAGCTGTAATTGCTGCCGTAGCTGTTAAAATCATAGCGTCTACGATATGAGCTAAAACTCCCAAGGCACAATGTGTATCATCTCCTGCAATCATTTCATATAAAGTCGCAAAAAGCCATTTTTCATTAGTAGCATCTTGACCTATTATATAATCTAATTCTAACTTTAATTGTTCTGTAAATAATTCCCTTGCATTTTCTTTAAGCAAAAGGTCTCTGTTTTCGTACGCAATATTAAAGAATCTCATTGTATTTTCACTAGGGATTCCAAAATTAATTTCAAACATTATACTTAATTCCTCAAATGTATATGTTTCATTTTCTACATTTGATTTGTTAGATACATTTTGAAATGATTTTAATAACGTTGAGTAATTAGAGTTAATCATTTGCTTATTAATTGTAGTTTCCTTTGCATTTTCAAGAAAAGCAACAGCTACTTTTTTAAAGGCATACTCATTATCTGAAAATTCACTTTGTTCAGAACAACTAATGAATCCAATACTAATACAAATAGTTAGTATTATTACTTTAAACTTTATAAGGATATTTTTTTTCATTTTAATTCTTGTTATGTTGATTATTTATGTTGGTTATTAATTTATAAGTTTTTAATATTTGTTTCTACTCATGATGGATGGTAAGTCCTTTTTATACCCTATCAAATACTTTAATAATTAAAAGTTTAATTTTATCGGCACTAAATAATAAAAAACCTACATTTTAACATTACGGTTTCCCGCAAACACTACTAAATACTCCAAATCATTCCCTCAAAACAAACCGACTTCCCCACCACTCCATCAAGTACTCCCTCCCCATTAATCAAGATGTCTGTAATAAAAGAACAAAAGCTTTGAAAAATTTAATACATATTAAAAATGATTTTGATACCTATTAAAAATAAGTTTCATACGTATTAAAATTTATTTTTATATTTAGTAGTATGTCAAAACATCAGGAAGTTTTATGGGAAACTACTTGAGAACGTAGACAAATAATCTGTTTAAAAATGGTAAACACACAAGACAATGGCAATTAAATATAAAGTTACTGAACGCGGAACACCTGGAGTTTCTGGTGGTGGTTCTAAGAAATATTACGCTTCCGCAACAGCACGCCAAAAGATAGATTTAAAACAATTAAGTGAACGACTCGCCGCTATTTCTACTGTATCTGAAATTGATACGATTGCAGTGTTACAAGGCTTGGTGCATTTGCTGCCTGAATATTTGTGCAACGGCAATAGTGTTTCGTTGGGCGACTTTGGTACGTTTTCGGTACATATTCGCAGTGAAGGAAAAGATACTCCCGAAGCCGTTAATGCACACAGCATTACCGATGTCAAAGTAAGCTTTCGCCCAAGCGTAGAGTTTAAGAATCGGATGAAAACGGTGGAGTTTAAAAAGCATAATTGACCTAAGAATTTGTCAAAGAATCTTTCAATTAAACAACAAAACATAAAAATAACTTATATATATCATATAAAACATAAATAAAAATATATGAATTCTTTTTCTGACCTTTGCATTGTAAACTTAAAAACACTGCAATGGAGAACATCAAAACACAGGTTTCGCAACAGCGACAAACAAACACAAAAACCAAAGTAGCCGTAGCGTATGGTGACGGAATTGGTCCTGAAATCATGAAAGCTACACTTAATATTTTAGATGCAGCAGGTGCTGAAATCGAACCTGAAATTATTGAAGTTGGCGAAAAAGTATACTTGTCTGGAAATTCTTCAGGAATTGAAAAGAAGTCTTGGGAAGTGATTAATCAAAATAAAATCATTTTTAAAGCGCCAATTACAACTCCACAAGGAAAAGGCTATAAAAGCTTGAACGTAACCTTGCGAAAATCACTCGGATTGTTTGCCAATGTGCGTCCCGTAAGTGCGCTACACCCGTACATCCACACCAACTTTCCAAACATGGATGTGGTAATTATTCGTGAAAATGAAGAGGATTTATATGCAGGAATCGAGCATCAGCAAACCCAAGATGTGGTACAATGTTTAAAACTGATTACGCGTCCAGGTTGCGAAAAAATCATCAGATATGCTTTTGAATACGCAAAGTTATACGGACGCAAGAAAGTAACCTGCATGGTAAAAGACAACATTATGAAACTAACCGACGGATTGTTTCACAGTGTGTTTAAAGAAATTGCCGCAGAATATCCTGAAATTAAAAGTGACTCACAAATTATCGATATCGGTTCCGCACGTATAGCAGCGCGACCAGAAGATTATGATGTGGTCGTAACGTCCAATTTGTACGGTGATATTGTATCAGATATTGTTGCTGAGATTGCAGGTTCTGTCGGAATGGCGGGCTCGGCGAATGTTGGAAAAAATGTAGCCATGTTTGAAGCTATTCACGGTTCGGCGCCAGATATTGCTGGAAAAAGCATTGCAAATCCGTCAGGATTGATAAACGCAGCCGTAATGATGTTGGTGCACGTTGGAAAAGCTAGGATTGCCAATAAAATTAAAAATGCTTTGTTAAGCACGATTGAGCAAGGATATCATACCGCAGATATTTACCAAGAAGGGCAAAGTGTTCAGAAAGTTTCTACGAGTGAATTTGCCGAAAAAATCATCGAAAACTTAGGAAATGTCCCTGAAAAGTTACCATCAAGCAACTTAGATGAAAACGCAGGAAGCATTGTTATTCCTGAATACAAGCGTCCAAAAGAAAAACAAGTATTGGTCGGTACCGACGTATTTATCAACTGGCAAGGTAGCAATCCACAGGAAATTGGAGATGCGTTGGCAAGTTTACAATCGTACAAACTAAAATTAAAAATGATTACCAATCGCGGTGTAAAAGTGTATCCAAACGGATTACCAGAAACCTATTGTACCGACCACTGGCGTTGCAGATTTGTAGCAACCGATGCAGTCATCAAAGGTGGAACACCAAAATATACACCAGTGGATTTTGAACAAATCTTAGCATTACTCTCAAACATCAACGAAATTGGATACGAAGTGATTAAGACAGAAAATCTCTATGAATTTGACGGGAAACGCGGTTTCTCACTAGGTCAAGGAGAATAATATATAAAGAGTTCATAAGTAGTTAGTAAGTGTTATTATTCAGTTAGCAAACCGAGCGGTATTTTGAAAAGAATATCGGCTCGGTTTCTTTTTTTATGCAAAAAAGAAAAAAATTAAAAAACATTTTAAACCTTTTTCAATTTCTAGAGTCTATAGGCTGTAACGAAATGAAAAGAAGCTGATTAGGACTTAAATTAATGTTAATGTTTTTATGATTTCAGAATAAACGTTTAATCTTTTAGTATATTCGTTAGACAAAACAAACTGAATCAACCGCTATGAAAACTTTTTTACTAAAATTCCTATCGCTTTCCTTTATCGCACTGCTTTCGTTTAGTGTAGATGACTCCCAAAAATTTCAAGGAAAAGCCTATTATTTCTCCAAATCAAAAATGGAACTTGGAAACTGGGGCAAACGCTTGAGTGAAGCTCAGAAAAAAGATGTTGCCGCACGTTTAAAGAACAGACTTGAAAAAAGCTATGTATTAAGTTTTGATAAAGAAGCGTCTGTTTTTAAGGAAGAAGATAGACTGGATGCGATTTCTGGTGCCACCGATTCTTGGGGCGCGAATTTTTCTCGTGGCGAACAGTATAAAAATGTGAAAGATTCTGCGTTGATTCAGGCACAAGAATTTTATGGAAAGAAATTTTTAGTAAAAGACCAATTGCACACGATTGATTGGAAAATGGGGAAAGAAACCAAGCAAATTGGACAATATATGTGCTTTAAAGCGACTGCAATGGTATCCAAAGACGATTTGGAATGGTACAATTTTTCATGGAGTGATTTACGAAGAAACGATGATGATGGCGACGGAACTCCCGATGTTCCTATGATTGCCGTAGAAGCTTGGTACACACCACAAGTTCCTGTAAGTCATGGACCTGCAGAGTTTTGGGGATTACCAGGACTTATTTTAGAAGTTAGCGCGGACAATACGACGATGTTATGCTCTAAAATTGTCATCAATCCAGGAGACGAGATTGAAATTGAAGCGCCTGACAGCGGAAAAGAAATTACAAAAGATAAATATCAAGAAACAATTCGTGGAAAGATGCAAGAAATGATGAACAATCGTGGGAGAAGACGCGGCTAATTCATTAATTTTACACACTAACTAATACACTAACTTATTATAACACATGAACATTAAAAAACTCTGCACTTTGCTACTGCTTTTGGTAGCTACAATTTCCTACTCACAAGTAACTATGGAAGGAGTTGTAAGAGATAGTCTTAAAAATCCGTTAGAACTAGCCAATGTAATTGCGCTCAACAAAACATCGGGTACGCTAGAATCGTATGGAATTACAGACAAGTTTGGAAAATACCGACTGAAACTTTCTAAAAACACCAATTATAAAATTCAAGTCAGCTATATCGGATTGGAAAATCTGGAAGAAGACCTTTCTACCAAAGAAAGTGACATCACGAAGGATTTCATTATGAAACAAGGCAACTCGCTAGAAGCTGTGGAACTCACGTATGAAATGCCTGTAACGATTAAAGGTGATACGCTTGTATACAACGCCGATTCGTTTAAAAATGGTACCGAACGGAAACTAGAAGACGTACTGGAAAAACTACCAGGCGTCGAAATTAACGAAGACGGACAAGTGGAAGTTGAAGGAAAAGTAGTCAATAAATTGATGGTGAACGGAAAAGACTTTTTTGACGGCGATACCAAATTGGCTACGAAAAATATTCCATCTAAAGCAGTTGATAAGATTCAAGTATTGCGTAATTACTCGGAAGTTGGACAATTGCGAAGCGTAACTAACAATCAAGATAATGTTGCTATCAATATTAAACTGAAAGAAGGAAAAGAAAATTTCTGGTTTGGAAATGTTACCGCAGGAAGTGGTGCGTCACCAGATAATGAATTGTATTTGTTTCAACCAAAGCTCTTCTATTACAGTCCGAAGTACAGCATTAACTTTATTGGTGATATGAACAATATTGGAGAACTTGCGTTAACGCGACGTGATATTCGAAACTTTACAGGCGGATTTCGTGCTCCAAGTAGAAGTAGCGGAACAAATATCAATCTTGGTGATAATGGCTTAAACTTTTTGACGAATCAAAACAATGCGTTGGAAATAGAAAGCAAATTGGCGACAGGAAACTTTAGCTATTCTCCAAATAAAGCGTTGGATATTGGCGGATTTTTAATCTACAGTAGCAATCGTATTTTATCAAGAGAAACAAGTTTTGTACGATATACCGATCCAGAATTAGGCATTCCTGATGAAGCTACCGAACAACGAAGCAGAGAACGTTCGGACCAAGTAGTCGCAAAATTGAGTGCTTCGTATCAGCCAAATTTAAACAATCAATTGGATTATGATGTAATTGGTAGAGTTTCTAACGATACGCAAAATCAAGGTGTGTTTTCATCTGTAATTGGAAGTACCAATCAAATTGAGGAAGTAAAGCCGTTTAGCTTCAATCAAAGCTTAAATTATTATTACACGCTCAACGAGAATAATATTTTTGCGCTTGAAGCGCAGCATTTGATTAAAGACGAAGATCCTTTTTACAATGCAATTTTAGACAATGACACAAATAGCGCTTTTGATACAACCGCAACGGCTTTAGGCTTAGATACGGATGCAGAGCAATATAATTTAGGACAAAATCGACGCATTAAATCCAATCAGTTGGACGCAAAACTCGATTATTATCATATTTTAAATGCGCGAAGCAATCTCAATATCACGTTTGGAACCATTTTAAGCAATCAACGATTCAACTCAAACTTATTTCAGTTTTTAGGACCTGGATTAACGTTAAACCCTACGCCAACATTTAATGACGGACGTGCGAGCAACGATATTGAATACAATTTTAGCGATATTTATCTAGGTTTTCATTACCGATTGAAAAGTGGTAAGTTCACCTTTACGCCAGGATTTTCAGTACATGCGTATGGCAATAAAAACAGTCAATTTGGTGTAGAATATAAAGATAATTTCTTTAGAATTTTACCAGATTTCGAAACCCGAATTCAGTTTAAAAAGAGTGAAGCCTTAACGCTAAGCTACAGCATGCGAAATCAATTTACAGACGTTACACGTTTGGCAGAAGGCTTGGTAATGAATAACTTTAATAGCTATCAATTTGGAGAACCGACTTTACAAAATGCACTTTCGCACAATGTAAACTTGATTTATACAAGTTTCAATTTGTTTAACTATACCAATGTATTTGCGAGAGCTGCGTATTCAAGTAATATTGACCAAATTCGTGGATTGACAGACTTTGAGAGTGTTATTCGTACAGGAACGTTTTTTAATTCGAATTTTGCGGATGAAAACGCTAGTTTAACAGGACGTGTTCAGCGTACATTTGGAAAGATTAGAGCAAGTATTTTTGGGCGATTTAACTATAGTAAAATCAATCAGTTCATTCAGCAACGTCGTTCTGTGAATGAAGGTTTTACACAAACTTATGTTCCTGAAATTCGCACCAACTTTAGAGTGGCACCGAATGTACGTTTGCGCCATAGTTATAGCGTTACTGACAACAAACAAGGTGGACGAAGCACAAAATTTACTACCAACGCTACGACCTTTGATTTTGACGCGTATATTTGGAAGAAAGTTACTTTTAGAACCGATTTCACCTATACCAATCAAGATTTAGGAAATGGAGAATCACAATCGTTTCAAACATGGAATGCATCACTTTCGTATCGAAAAGACAGAGATGCTAAATGGGAATATGAAATCAAGGCAACCAACTTATTAGACATTGACGCGCGTGTGCGAAACAGCGCCAATAATATATCTGTATTCAGTTCGGAAACCTTCATTCAACCACGATTTGTAACCTTCCGATTCATTTATACCTTATAAAACGTAGACACACTTTAGGTTGTTATAAAAAAACCGAGCAATTATTTCTAGTGATATTTGCTCGGTTTTTTATTCGCCGTAATAATCTTTATATTTAAAATAATGAAGGCGTATAAGTAATTGTAGTGTTTTTAAAGTTTTCATCATCTAATTTTGGGAAGTTTTCAGAAATCAGTTTGATGTCCTTTCCTAAATCTTTCGCCGTTGAATTACCGTGTTTTGATACAAAAGATACTGTAAACGTGTCCATGGAAAATTTACTCAAATCATTAGTTCCATTTGTAAATGAAAGCACTTTTTTAGAGTTTTCGATGTAATCAAAACTTTCCAAATGGTTTCCATTTTTAAAGTCTTTAAAACTAAAAATGACTATTTTCCCTTTTGCATCACCTTCTTTTTTCATATCAGAGAGAATATGCTCTATATCTTTTTGCTGAATCTCATTCGTATTGGTATTTTCATGAGAACAAGCAATTAATACTAGCAAAAAGCACAGTACATGTATAATTTTTAAGTAGTTTTTCATATTAATTGGTTTTAATGCGTGAATTATAAATATACGAATTTTCTTTAAAAAAAATACTTTTAAAACCAAGTGATAGAATTATTTCTAAAAAATATAAGCTTTAGACTACATAAAAATGAATTTCAGAAGCATATTAGTGTAGACTTTCTATATATTCTACCAGCCGCTCTTTAATAAAATATGTCCAGCCTTGTAAACAGCTTTCTCTGGTAAACTCAGGAATATCATCTGGAAAATCTTGGATAACAGCTGTTGTTACGGTTAAAAGTGTACCATCTTCTTTTTCTTGCAGTTCAAAAGTTACAAATGAATCTCCGGCAAAATCTTTGTATTTCCAATTGTAGATAATTTTTTGTAGCGGTAGCACTCCTTTTATAGTCCATTGGTGTGTAAAAACGCGTGTTGTGGCTTGAACGTCAAATGCTGTTTGAAAACCTACCTCAGCTTTAAAATCGGGAATATTGTCAAAAAACCATTGGCGCATTTGCGAAACTTCCGTGATGGCTTTCCATAGGGTTTCTAAAGGTTGTGAAAAGTGTTGTAAAACAATTACTGGTGGTTCGGAGGTTTTCATGAGATTTGTTTTTCTTTAAAGATAGTATAAACAAATCGTATCGCTAAGGTATTATTTTTTATTATAGGTTATAATCATATCTGGCATGTCTTCATCAGTTACTTGCATGACCTTCTCTGTGAGTAATTTTATTTCGTATGAGATAGATTCCCCTTTGTTGGGTTGAATCATGGCTTTGAATTCGGGAGCAGCTTCTACCACACTTTTAGTGATATCATCCAACGGAACTATTTTAGAATCTTCCGCAACAGTCACCAAAGTATTTCCGTATAACTTCCAAGTTCCTGATTGCTTACCGTAAAACTTTAAAGGTATTTCTTGATTTCCCATTGTCAACTTAAAAGTCACTTCGCCTTCTTCATTAAAACGATTTCCTTTTATGAATTGAAATTCATTAATCATGGTCATTTCTCCGCTCATTCCTTCTTCCATGTCTTCGCCTATACTTTTTTTGAATTGTTCTTTATTGACAAAAGTCGACGTTTTCCATCTTCCCAGCAGTAATTCTGACTTATCAGCGATTTCTTGGTTGTTGGTTGTTGTCGTTTTTTGATTTGTTTTTCTATCTCCTTTACAGGCAACAACAACAGCTAAGAGTATTATAAAAAGTATGTGTTTGTATTTCATGAAATTTGGTATTAAAAAACAATAGTAATATAAAACTTTAAATTTAAATTGAGGTTTTCCGTATTGTAATCAAATCTTTCACAAAAAAAAGCAACCTTTTTTAAAGATTGCTTTTCAGTTTATATGCTATAAGAAGTATTATTTTCTCGTTTCCATGTGACCTTCACGCGCTAGCAAAGTGTTTTTAAGCAACATCGCAATCGTCATCGGTCCAACTCCACCTGGTACTGGCGTGATGTGACTCGTTTTTTTACTCACATTTTCAAAATCAACATCACCTGTAATGCGATATCCGCGTTTACGTGTCTCGTCTGGAACTCTTGTGATTCCAACATCAATTACGACAGCATCGTCTTTTACCATTTCAGCTTTTAAGAAATTAGGTTGTCCTAAAGCGGTGATGATAATGTCTGCCTGACAGGTAATTTGGGTAATGTTTTTGGTGTGACTGTGTGTTAAGGTTACTGTAGAGTTTCCTGGAAATCCTTTTCTTCCCATCAAAATACTCATCGGTCTACCTACAATATGACTTCTTCCAATGACAACTGTATGTTTTCCTTTGGTTTCTACGTCGTAACGCTCTAAAAGTTCTAAAATTCCGAAAGGTGTTGCAGGAATGAAAGTTGACATATCCAACGCCATTTTTCCAAAGTTTTCTGGGTGAAAACCATCTACATCTTTCTCTGGATCAACCGCCATTAACACTTTTTGCGTATTGATTTGCGGAGGCAATGGCAACTGAATGATGAATCCGTCAATATTGTCGTCTTCGTTTAGTTCTTTGATTTTTCTCAGAAGTTCCAATTCAGATGTCGTGTTGGACATACGTACCAAAGTAGATTCAAAACCAACGCGTTCACAAGCGCGCACTTTACTTCCCACGTAAGTTAAACTCGCTCCGTCATCTCCTACCAATACGGCTGCCAAGTGTGGTACTTTTTCACCGCGATCTTTCATTTTTTGGACTTCCGCTGCTATTTCGTCCTTGATATCATTTGATACCTTTTTTCCGTCTAATAAAATCATGTATAGTTGTGTTGTTGTTGTTTCTCAGTTTTCAGTTGTCGGTTTTCAGTCTTCACCCCAAATTTCTCAGGATAATTCATCATATAATTGAGCAACTTCCCTACTTCTTTACTCAAAGTCTTTAAATTCTCTACTTCCGATTTTGCTAGATAATTACAAGATACTGCAAAATCTAACCAAACAATAGTTTCTGAATTTTCAGCATCTGCATCAGTTAGTTTACTGATAAAATGCTTTACATACTTTCTTTTTCTGTACGCTTCAGCAATATTTACAGTTACTGATCTTGAAGAACGTCTTATTTGATCAGTTAAAGAATATACTTCTTCTTTTGGGAATTGTTTGGTAATTTCAAAAACTAGCATTGCCAACTCATACGATTTTTGATAAGCTAATAGTTTTTGAAAATCCATATAATCTCAATATTTCTATGTATAAAATGAAAAAGCTGAAAACTGCTAACTGAGACTGTTAACTTCAATTAACGTCCCATTCCCTTCATCATTTGCATGAGCTTTCTTCCGCCGCCGCCTTGCATCATCTTCATCATTTTGCTCATTTGGTCAAATTGCTTTAAGAGTTGATTCATTTCTTGCACTGAACGACCTGCTCCTTTGGCAATACGTTTTTTACGACTTGCGTTAATCATAGATGGTTTTGAGCGTTCTGCTGGTGTCATAGAATGGATTAATGCTTCAATATGTTTGAAGGCATCGTCTTCAATTTCCATACCTTTCATCGCTTTGGAAGCTCCTGGAATCATGCCGACCAAGTCTTTCATGTTCCCCATTTTCTTTACTTGCTGAATTTGCTTTAAGAAATCGTCGAAACCGAATTGGTTCTTCGCGATTTTCTTTTGCAATTTTCTAGCTTCTTCTTCATCAAATTGCTCTTGCGCTCTTTCTACTAACGAAACAACGTCTCCCATTCCCAAAATACGATCTGCCATACGTGAAGGATAGAAAACATCAATCGCTTCCATCTTTTCACCCGTACCAATAAATTTGATAGGTTTGTTGACTACAGATTTAATAGAAATTGCAGCTCCACCACGCGTATCACCATCTAACTTTGTTAAAATAACACCGTCAAAATTTAATACATCGTTAAAGGCTTTTGCTGTATTTACCGCATCTTGTCCCGTCATAGAATCCACTACAAACAAGGTTTCTTGTGGTTCAATGGCGTTATGAATATTTGCAATTTCGGTCATCATGGCTTCATCAACTGCCAAACGACCTGCGGTATCAATAATAACTACGTTGTGTCCGTTTTGCTTTGCATGTGCAATTCCCGCTTGTGCAATCGCAACAGGATCATTATTTCCTTTGTCTGAATATACCTCAACGTTGATTTGCTCACCAACCACATGTAGCTGGTCAATCGCTGCTGGACGATATACATCACAGGCAACTAACAGCGGTTTCTTTGTTTTTTTGTTCTTTAAGTAATTGGCTAGTTTACCAGAAAAAGTCGTTTTACCCGAACCTTGTAAACCAGACATTAAAATCACCGATGGTTTCCCTGACAAGTTGATTCCTGCGGCGTCTCCACCCATCAACTCCGTCAATTCATCCTTTACGATTTTTACCATTAACTGTCCTGGCTGTAAAGTTGTCAGTACGTTTTGTCCAATGGCTTTTTCTTTGACCCTTTTTGTAAAGTCTTTCGCAATTTTAAAGTTTACATCGGCATCAAGCAATGCTCTACGCACTTCTTTTAAGGTTTCCGCAACATTTACTTCCGTTATACTTCCATGTCCTTTTAATACATGTAACGCCTTATCGAGTTTTTCACTTAAATTATTAAACATACGACTTTTATTCTTTTTTTGACAAGTGGCAAAGATAGTGGAAACTTCTAACTTTTGAAAGGTTTTAGGTGTTGGGTTTTGGGTATTAGGTCGCTGCGCTCTGTTGTCTGTTGTTGGCTGTGAGTTGTCGGTTAGTCGTTGACACTGTTTCTTGTTTCAATCTCTAAACTATTAACTTATAAACTTTTTAACTTCTAATCTGTTTACACTGAGCTTGCCGAAGTATTGATTCACTTTTTATTTTAGAAAGAAATAACCCTTCTACAGAAAAAAAAGAAGCTAGATGTAATTAGAAAATGATAAGTTTGCTTTTTTAATTTGGTATGTTTCAAATAGTAAGGCTTTTAATCCTCGTTTTTACGTTTTTGACTGGTGTACAGTTTGCTTTTTCGCAGCGACCTGTGGCTGATAATTTAACAGCCGTAACCAATTTACCGTATAGTGAGTTTTATGATATTTTGGAAGATAGTAACCATTATATGTGGCTTGCCGCGAATAAAGGTTTGCTACGCTATGACGGTTATACCTACACTAAATTTACCAATGTTGCCCAAAAAGGAAAAGCTGTTTTTGGATTAACGGAAGATAAAAGTGGTAAAATTTGGTGTACTAATTTATACGGTCAGTTGTTTTATGTAGCTAATGATGAACTACTCCTTTTTTTAGATATTAATCATATTACCAACGGACAGCTAGCTACTTTCGAAGTTTCTGAAGATTTTATTGTTGTGTTTACCAATGCTGGAATTTTTAAAATTTCTAAAGACACAAAGGAAATTCAACAATTGACCACAAACCCTGTAATTGCAAGTTGTAAGTTGAATGATAATTTTTACTTCTTCCCTATCAATCAAGTACCTGCTTTACAAGTTATTGAAGATGCTACAGAACGACAAGTTGCGAAAATCAACTCGAAATCTATTGTTGAAACACCTAAAATATTTAAGCTTACTAAACAGCAACTGTTGTTTATTTATAAAGATGAGTTGGAGTATGTTTTTAGTTTGTATGATGCAAAAAGTGACCATTTTAAGACTATCAAAACACCTAAAGAACTACTTAAAGAAACCATTTATAATGTGGTTACGATTGATGAGAGCGTATGGTTTTGTACCGTTTCTGGTGTATTTGTATACACGTTAAAAGATGACAAATTACTGTTAGAGAATCATTTTTTTAAAGAAGAATCGATTACAAATATTATTAAAGATTTTAATGCAAATTACTGGTTTACAACTATTGACAACGGCGTATTGGTTTCTCCTAATTTAGCGATTAAAACCTTTGAATTGCCTTCTAAAGTTTCCAAAATAACCGCAAGTTGCCAATTGAACGACAATTCATTTGTTATAGGCACGAATCAAGGAACCCTTCTTTTGTATGAAAATTTTAAATTGATTGATGAACTAACGCTTCCTTCCAAACTTGTGGTGAAACTGATACAGTTTGATCAGTATAACAATCAACTCATTATTAGCACGAGTTATGCGCAATCGTACGTGTACAATATAACAAGTAAGACATTACAAAATACACATCGGAAATTTGCCGTTGCAAAAAGTATTCAAATTTTGGATGCAGACCGTGTTTTTTATGGAAACTATAAAGAAGCCATCATTTACAAGAACACGCAGCAACAACTGTTGCGAGAAAAACGCGTGATAACTTCGCTCCTATTACCCAATAAAGAACTCCTGATTGCGTTTGTAGATGGCTTGTTTTTGTATGATGCTAACGGAAACGAAACACCTATTTTACAAGATGGCAACCCAATTTTAGTTAGTGACATTACTGCGACCAAAAACCAAGTTTGGATTTTGACACAAAACACGAAGGTTTTACAATATACTGATGGAATCGTAAAAAGTATTGAACAATTTGCAAATCTGGAAATTAGCGCTATCAAAGCAGATGAAAACATCTTATGGTTGGCAATTGATAAAGGCTTGGCAAAATTCAATCCAACAACAAATTCGCTACATTTTTTAACAGGACAAGACGGTTTGGACTTTAGTGTAAAAAATATGGTATTGCTTTCCAAGCATGTAGTGTTAACAACGCCAAAGTACTTTTATACCTTCCCGAAAAATGAACAATTAATTTTTAAAAAGTACCGCACAGCAAATGTCCATATTGATGCTGTTGCTGTAAACAATGTAGACACGTTGGTCCGCGATTCGTACACTTTTGATTATGATACCAACAAGCTGAAGTTTGACTTTCATTCGGCAGGCTATCAATCGGACAAACACATGAATTATCAATATCGCTTGAAGCCTATTGACACCGAATGGCAAACGATTGAACGTGGTAATAGCTTTGTCACTTTCAACAATTTGGCAAGCAATACGTACACCTTTGAAGTGAAAGCAAAAAATACGGCAGGTACTACTTTTTCTGAAATTGCTGCCATACGTTTTACGATTGCAAAACCTTTTTGGGAAACTTTATGGTTTTATGCGCTCTGTAGCATGGTTTGTATTGGCGTGATTGTGTTTTATTTTTTACAAAAATTTAAAAAGAGAGAACGAAAAAGAAACAGTGCTATTGAAAAGATTTTGATGGAAAAGAAAATTGCAAACTTGCAGTTAGAGAATTTCCGCTCGCAAATGAATCCACATTTTATTTTTAATGCATTGAATTCTATTCAAGATTATATCATTTCCAATGAAAAAGAATTGGCGAGTTCGTATTTGGTAAAGTTTAGTCGACTAATTCGCATGTACTTAGAATATAGTCAACAAAACAAAATTACGTTAGCCGAAGAAATACAAGCACTCGAACTGTATTTACAACTTGAAAAAGTTCGTTTTGAAGATGAGTTGAACTATCAAATTAATATTGATAACAACCTCAACAAACAGCAAATTAAAGTACCTTCACTATTTATTCAACCGTATGTTGAAAATGCTTTAAAACATGGTTTGTTACATAAAAAAGGAGATAGAAACCTAACGATTTCTTTCCAAAAAGAACACGAAAAACTGTTTATCACCGTTGAAGATAATGGTGTCGGACGAGAAAAGGCAAAAGAAATTGCTGCGCAGAAAAAATCACACAAACCATTTGCTACCAAAGCCAACGAAGAACGTGTGCATATTTATAATACCAATTTAAAATACGACATTAATGTAACTGTAGAAGATATGATGGCAAACGAAAAACCTGCAGGAACCAAAGTGTCTATGTATATACCTTTAAAATCCAATTGATATGAAAGCTGTAATTATTGACGATGAAAAACGTGCAAGACATTTACTATTGCAGTTAATCACAGCCTATTGTCCACAAATACAACAAACCTTAGAAGCTTCTGACTTGGCTTCTGGTGTTTCAGTCATTAAAGAAGAACAACCTGAATTGGTGTTTTTAGATATTGAAATGCCCAATCAATCTGGATTGGATATTTTAGATTATTTTGAAGAACCAATCAATTTCAAAATCATTTTCGTCACAGCGTATAATCAATATGCGATTGAAGCTTTTAAAATTTCTGCAATTGATTATCTCTTAAAACCGATTGATACGCTAGAGTTACAAAGCGCTGTATTGAAAGCGCAAGAAGCGATTGAAGCAAACAATTTAACGCAACAATTTGAAAAATTAAGAGCTTCCTTGCAACAAATTTCCATCAATAAAATTGCGCTCGAAATTCCAAAAGGAATCATGTTTGCTTCGCATGAAGATATCATTTACTTTGAAGCTGATAGTATGTATACCAACGTACAGCTCAAAAACGGAAAAACAAAAACCATTTGCAAACCGTTAAAGCATTTTGTAGCGCAACTAGAAGAAAATGCTATGTTTTTTAAGTGTCATCGCTCGTACTTAATCAATTTAAAATATGTGGATGAACTCATTAAAGAAGACGGCGATTTCTTATTAATGAACAACCAAAAGCGCATTCCTATTTCTAGGTCAAAAAAAGAACAATTCATCACTATTGTAAAAGAAACTTTTCTATAAATTCATTTAGAAAAAAATCGAACCCATTTAGAAAAATGTAACTTGTATACAGCGTAATCATTTGTTGTTTTGCTTCTAAATTAAACGAAGTAACACAAATCATTATGAAAAGAATACTACTATTATTTCCCCTGTTGGTATTTGCTGTTTCGCAAGCACAAACTGTTGTTTATGTAGATATTGATGCTACAGGAAGTAACGACGGAACAAGTTGGACAAATGCCTACAATTCCTTACACGATGCACTTACCAACACGACTACTGCAGGCGCAGAAATTTGGATTGCAGAAGGAACGTACACACCCGTAAACGCTTCTACGCCATTTTTGAATCAATACGGTGTGAATATTTATGGTGGCTTTGACGGCACCGAAATTATTAGAGCAGACAGAAGTACAGATCCTTGGTTGCATCCTGTATATTTATCTGGTGATATCAATGGTGATGATCTCAACGAAATTCCGAGCGCAACATCTGCAAACAAAACAGACAATGCAACTCGTATTTTACAAATTGAACCTACAACGGTTGGTGGAACTGTTTTAGATCATGTAAATGCTGAAATCATTATTGACAGAATCAACTTAGTACATTCGTATGGAGGAAGTGCTTTTTACAGTTACCCACATCCACAAACAGGATATACGCAAAAGAAAATTACGATTTTGAATTGTCGTTTTTCAAGAAACTATGCAGCTTCTCGTCCTGCTTTAGACATGCGTTCTTTGAATAATTCAGGAACTTCCTCGAATCCGACAAAGAACTTTTACTTGCTAAACAGTATCATGGATGAAAATGTTTCGCAAGTAGGATATGCATTTGAATATCGAAACTTTAGTCAATTCGTTGAAATTTACATTGCTAACAATTTATTCATTGCGAACAAAGTAACAGATGCTGGATATTCTGGAAGTGTTGCGCGTTTTATTTCGAATGGTGGACAAGGACTTACCGTACGATTTTCTAACAATACTCTTGCATTAAACCAAGAAGGTACTGGCGTAGCGGCTTCACTAGCAAGTTGTATTCGCTTAGAACGCACTTCAGGAGCTGTTGATGGTTGGTGGTATAACAATATTTATTACAACAACACAGGAACCAATGAGTTTGTAGGAACTGCTACAGCAAGTACCGCAAGTATTGATTTAGGAAGCACAAACGCACTCGATTTTGCTCCAGTATATACATTACCGAATTCAATTTTTTTGTCAGAAAGTCCTTTTGAAGATATTTCTGCAGGAAATTTTGCACCACTACCAGCATACAGACAAACAGGAACTGCGAATGGCAGCGCGTATGATACGAACGAATTGCCTTTTACCGATTGTTTTCAAAACGGACGATTTTACTCTAGTGGAACCATTATTGGCTTAGGCGCTATTCAATATGCAAATACTGCGATGTTTACAGGTCCTGGAAATATTGCCAGTTTATCATTACCAGCTCCGGCAGCAACTATTTATGTAGATGCTGCGGCTACAGGAAACAATGATGGAACGAGTTGGACAGATGCGTACACTACTATTTATGATGCGGTAAACTCTACAAGTGTGAGTGCTGGCTCAAAAATATTTGTAAAAGCAGGCACATACAAACCAACAACAGGCGCATACACAATTGCAGATGCTTCAGTAAAGCTTATTGGTGGTTTTGACGGAACAGAAACAGATGAAAATGACAGAGATTTTTCATTAATTCACACCACAAATGCTACAATTATTTCTGGTGATGTTAATGATGATGATATTTATGACGATCAATTTACAAACAGAACAGATAACCTAGCGCAATTGGTATATGTAGGAGCCAGTTTTGTAACTCTAGATGGTTTCATTATTCAAAATGGACATTCAGGCAGTAAAAATCCTGCCATCGATTTTCAATCAAACACCACCAACAACTTTACTTTGCAAAATACCATCATTCAAGAACACTACTCTAGCGGATTGGTGATGGATTACCGAAACTTTAACGGTACTGTAAACTTTATCAATGTTTCTGTAAAAAATAATGCTACAAATGGTACAACAGGTATCCTATTAATGCAGTCTTCCAACGCAAACAACATTACCGCAAACTTTGTAAACTTTGAATTTGTTGGCAATCAATGTGCTTCAGACTTTGGTGCGATTTGGTTTCGAAGAACAGGCACATCAACGATAAACAGTACAATTGTCAATTCGACTTTTGCTGATAATGTAAACTTTTTCTCTTCTACAACTTTAAAGCAACTTATAAACATTAGTGCAACAGGTTCTTTGAATAATATTGTAAACGTGCATAACTCTATCTTTTACAACAACTTGTACAATACGTCTTCGGTTAGTGATATTGTTTTTGACAACTCTAAAACATCGGAAGGAAATTTTGGAGACTTGAATATTGACAACTGCGTAATGCCAAGCATATACCCGTATACTGCAAATGTTGATGCCGATGGTTTTAACATCAACGTAGCTAACCCAAATTTGGATACCAACTACAAACCAACAAGCGCATCTACGGCGGTAATTGACCAAGGAACCAATTCTTTTTATGATGCCAATTTGTTTGGAAATGCAGACTTATCGGGGAATGCTCGTTTTGCGAATACTACAGTAGATCTTGGTGCGTATGAGTTTAACTCTGTTCCGCTAAGCGTTGATGATATAGAAGCTACAAGCGCAGAAATTATTGCGTACCCAAATCCAACTTCCTCCTCAGTTTCTATAAAAACGAATGAAACGGTCACCACTATCGAAGTGTTGAATACGATGGGACAAGTTGTTGTACGTTCGCAACATACAAATCAAGTAGACATGGCAAACTTACCTGCTGGATTGTATATTTTAAACATCGCGACTACAAAAGGAAATTCAAGTATTAAAATCTTAAAAAAGTAAGTTCATAATCGTGAATATATGAGGCTGTCTAAAAAGTCTAGTTCGTCAAGCCGAACTTGATTCGGCTTCTCATAACATTTAATAATCAGCATGATGAGATTCTGAGTCAAGCTCAGAATGACGTTTCTAATAACTTTTTAGACAGTCTCATAATATTTTACAACAAACCTCAAACTACCAGATTAGTATTGTTGAAAAAAGCTGCCCAAAATCAATTGAGGCAGCTTTTTAACTAAGTCACTAAACTAACTTAAATAAACACTTAATTTTTATTTTTTATAAACAGTTGTTGCAATCGGCTTCCAAATTGTACAATTGACTGATTTGATTTGGACTGAGCGCAATTTTATATACGCGTATATCGTCTAAATGACCTTCAAAGCCATTTCCCAATATGTAATTTTGCAACGGTGTATTTCCTATGTCAATACTAGCATTTTCATCTACATTTCGCTGAATTCCATCACGATACAATCGCACCGTATTGTTTTCATCCACAGTAATCACTAAATGATGCCAATTGGTTGTGTCGCTTGGCAAATTGGCGTCCATATTCCATGGATCATCCCACAAACCATATCCTGAGTCTGCATCACTAAATACTGGCGTGTTTAAATCGAACACACTGATTTGAAAACCTTCACTCACCGAATTTCCTTTTTGGAATAAAATTTCATAATTCGACGGATTGGTATTTTGCATTCGAAACCAAAGACTTACTGAAAAAGCGTCACCTTGCACAATTTGATTTGTGCTTGTTACAGGTATTTCAACCATTTCATTTCCATTAAACGAAATCGCACAGTTTTGATTTCCAGCTCTGTCAGATACGTAATTGTAATTCTCAGAAGTTTCCCAATTGCTTACCAAATCTGTTGTTTCATTGGCAAACGGCATGTACAACACTAAATTTTCTGTTAACACAGTAGCATTCGTACAACAATCTTCCACCGTGATTTCTATAGTGTAAACTTCGAAAGTTCCGTCTATCGCTTCAATACGTAGATACAAGATTTCTTGCGTAGCAGTATTGGTGTATGAATTTGGATTGAGTGTATTCGTATCCGAATCTGCATCCGCTTGTGTAGTGTGGAATGAAAAGGTAAATTCTTGCGTGCAATTTATCGGCGAAATTACCAATGCTTCTAAGTCCATTTCGACAAAGCCATCAAACGGATTTTCTTCATCACACACGGTCAATTCTATATGTTCAAAACATTCAAAAGCAGTCGCATTTTCACATACTTTTTCTAACACAACTTCCTGATTTCCGTTGTAAACTATCAATTCGTCCTCGCTGCATTCATCTATAATCCAAGAACCGTTGAGCGCTGTAAATTCACCTGTAATATTTGAAATATGCAACACCAAACTTCCTTGCGAAACGGCTACTTCCCAATTTCCTGTATGCACAGTACTACTTGTCGGTTCGGTAGAAAACGTAAACGAGCCATCTTCATTGAAATAGAATTCATACGGCAATTCCGTATTTCCAGCAAAATTGGTAATTCGCCAAAAACAGTTAAGCAAACTTGCCGTTACGAGTGTTTCTGTACAATCGGCGTCGTTGTAATTGTTGTCATCATCTTCATCACAGGCATTTTCCGCCGCAGCGATGGCAGCTTCCAATTCTTCATTACTGTTTACAGAAATAATAGTTCCGTCTGCTTCTATAAGATTAATTGGATAGTTGATACTAGCCACAAGTCCATTTGCCAACGTTGCTATAAAATTGAATAATTCTTCATCGTCTGTGATTGTAAGTGTTTCCGTTACTTCAAAATTCGTATCAAAAACAGCAATGCTAAACGGATATTGAAAATCGATACATTCAATGTCGATGTCTGATTCATTCGGTCCTGCACAATTTGAAATTTGCGTTGCGAGTTCTTCTTCATTTTCAATAATAATTTCTGTGTAGTCGCTTAAAATAATAGTAATTGGAAAGCTAATTTGCACTGTATTTTCATCCGATTGTTGCAATACGCCCAACATTGCAGCGTAATCGTTTGGTGTATTGATGGTAATTGTAGTTCCATTGGCAGAAACCGTTACAGGCAAATCAACAATAAAACAATTGGCATTATCAATAAAATTATCCACAGAGCCATCAAGCAGCGAAACACGTTCCATCAAACGAGGTAAAGTCGTGTTTGGAACCAGCGTAGTTTCCGTGTCAGGTTCCGTAGTTTGTACATTTTCTTCTTGGCAAGCATAAAAACAAAAACTCATCGCGCAAAGCAATAGCACAGTTTTTAAAACTTTTCTTGGGGCAATTTTACTCATAAAATAATAGTCTACTCTTTTAGTATGCTATCTATTGAACAACTCAATCGGTAAAATTCCTACCTTTACTTATAAAAAATTTATGTTTACTTTTAGCGAATTATTTAGCCAACACAAATGCCAAAATCGCTCCAAGATACTATTTGTAATGAGGTACTGTTTTCTAATTTTTTCAAGAAACATTACCAAAGTTTGTATTCGTATTTATACTATAAGTTTGGTGATTATTTGAATCCTGAAGATAAAACGCAGGAAGCTTTTACCAAATTATGGCAAAATTGCGGAAAGGTGAAACCCGAAAAAGCCAAAAGTTATGTATTTACCATTGGTAATAATCTGATGTTGAATGAAGTAAAACATCACAAAGTAGTATTGCAATACCAAAAAATAAAGCCGAAATCGCATACCAACGAGAATCCGGAATTTTTAATGCAAGAGCAAGAATATTTACAAAAATTGCAACGCGCTATTGGGAATTTGACAGAATCTGAACGCACTGCTTTTTTGATGAATCGTGTAGAAGGAAAACGTCATAAAGAAATTGCCGCTATTTTAGAGATTTCCACCAAAGCCGTAGAAAAGCGTATTTACAGAGCCTTGGCAAAGCTGCGAGAAGATATTGAAGAATTGTGATGTACGATTTTTGATGTATTCGATTATCAAACGTCAGATTGAGTGAAATCTCGTAGAGATTTTGTATCAAAATCTGCTGTGAAGCGATTAATTTTAATAAAAACAATCTCAATACTTTTACATTGAGCGCAGTTGAAATGCAATACTAACACCTCAATACTTATAAAAACACAGGGGAATTTTACATAGTAAGTTGTTATATAGATAAGTAACGATTATGAAACGAGAAGAATTAATTCAAAAATGGTTAGATCATGCGTTGTCTCCTGAGGAATTGGAAGCTTTTAAACAGCTTGACGATTACGAGGAATTGACCAAGATGCAAACCGCTTTGCAGTATTTTAAAGCGCCTGAAGTAGACGTAAATTCTGCGTACAATACTGTAACAACTACAAAGAAAGAAACATCAAAATCGACGACTTGGTTAATGCCATTACTCAAAATTGCTGCCATTTTAGTCATCGGGTTTGGAACGTATTTTTATACAACATTACCAACGCTCACCACGCACGAAACGGTAGTCGCACACAAAACACGTGTCGAATTACCCGATACTTCCGAAGTAATGCTCAACGCAGTTTCTAGCGTGTCTTTTGACAAAGATGCGTGGACAAACAAACGTGAAGTCAACCTCAACGGAGAAGCGTACTTTAAAGTTGCAAAAGGAAAAACTTTTAGCGTACTAACAGACGATGGAATTGTCACGGTGTTGGGAACTGAATTCAACGTAAAACAACGCAATGATTTATTTGAAGTGTTTTGTTATGAAGGCTCGGTAAAAGTTACGCACAACGACAAAAATGTGGTATTATCGCCTGGAGAAAGCTATGGAATACTGAATGGAAAAGAATTTCGCTATGAAGAAGAAAATTTGAAAGAACCTACGTGGATTCGCAATGAAAGTTCTTTTAAAAGTTTACCTTTACAGGAAGTTATTCAAGAGTTTGAACGACAATATAATGTAACGGTAGAAGCCAAAAATATTGACACTTCTCAAATAGTTACTGGAAGTTTTACGCATACAAATATTGATACCGCATTACAATCCATTACATTACCGTTTAACTTGAAGTATCAGAAGAAACAAAATTCGATTATTCTAAAACGTGATTAAAAAACGCGTACTCACTTTTTCCACTTTTCTATGCTTCTTTCTTAGTTTTCAGTGTCTTATCGCACAAGAAAATCAAGAAACTAAAATTTTACTGTCTAAATTATTACCTAGCATTCAAAAGCAATACGATGTCGTTTTTTCGTATGTCGATAATACACTCGATACAGTCTTGGTCACGCCAAGAAACAAAACGATTTCACTACAAGAATTGTTAGACGGTTTTGAATCAGAAACCAATTTGCGCTTTACCATTATCAACGAGCGCTACATTGCCATCACAGTTTTTGTAGATCAAATTCAAGAGTTAGACGAAGTGTATTTGACCGAATATATTGCTTCAGGAATTTCTACGAATAGAAACGGGCAAGTTACCGTAAAACCTAAGAATTTCAGCATTCTTCCTGGCGTTACCGAACCTGATGTTTTATTGACGATTCAAGCATTGCCAGGTATTTCTAGCGTGAACGAAACGGTTTCTAATATCAACATTCGCGGCGGCACGAATGACCAAAATATTTTACTATGGGACGATATTAAAATGTATCAATCTGGACACTTTTTCGGATTGATTTCTGCGTTTAATCCGTATTTTTTAAAGAAAATTATCGTGACAAAAAACGGCACAAGCGCACAACACGGCGATGGCGTTTCTGGAATGATTCAAATGGATTTGGACGAACATGTAAACGATTCTTTAATCGCTGGTGCGGGATTGAACTTAATTCACGTGGATGGTTTTGGCAAAGTACAACTCAATAAAAAGATGGAAGTACAAGTTTCCGCACGAAGAGCGATTACCGATTTGCTAGAAACACCAACATACGCCATTTATTTTGATCGAATTTTTCAAGATACTGACATCACCAATAACAATCAAGAAACCAATAGAACGACTACGACTAACAGAGATTTTTATTTTTACGATGTTGGCGCAAAGTTTATCTATGATATTTCGAAAACTGAAAATATACAGGTTAGCTTTTTAAATATTTTCAACGATTTGAGTTATACGGAAGAAGCTACTTTGAACAACAGACAACTCGCCGTTAATAGCGGAATTACACAACGAAACTTGGCGACAGGTTTGACTTATTTTCGCGAATGGAATCCTGCATTTTCAACCCAAGTACAGTTGTATACTTCCAATTACAATTTAGAAGCCACCAACTTCAATATTGCGGACAGTCAGCGATTATTTCAAGAAAATGATTTGGCAGATAGCTCTATAAAATTCCACACCAAATACCGAATTGATGAAAATTTTACGGTAGAAAGTGGTTATCAATTTTCTGAAATTGGGATTACCAACATTCAAGATGTGAGCAATCCGCAATTCCGTAGCGAGCGAAAAGATGTGATGCGAAATCACGCCCTGTATTCAGAAATTCACTATTTTTCAGATAGTTATCGTACCATGCTAACGCTAGGATTTCGTGCGAATCAGTTTGGAAAGATTGATAAATTTCGTTTGGAGCCGCGCTTAAGTTTTCGACAGCAATTCTCTAATTATTTTAGTGTATTGGTGTTGGGCGAATTTAAAAGTCAAGCCATTTCACAAGTCATTGATTTGCAAAACGATTTTTTAGGTGTAGAAAAGCGTCGTTGGACCTTAGCAAACAATACAACTGTTCCGCTCATTGAAAGCAAA
The DNA here is from genome assembly GCA_006383075.2 of Kordia sp. TARA_039_SRF. Taxonomy (GTDB): domain Bacteria; phylum Bacteroidota; class Bacteroidia; order Flavobacteriales; family Flavobacteriaceae; genus Kordia. The sequence continues at coordinate 190,425 of SMNH02000003.1, read as the reverse complement.
CAAGCGTCTGTTGGTGTGCAATTCACGAAAAATAACTTATTGATTACGGCAGAAGCCTACGTAAAAGATGTTGACGGTATTACCACACGAAGTCAAGGTTTTCAAAATCAGTTTCAGTTTGTCAACGCTGTGGGAAGTTACACTACGTATGGAATTGACTTTTTATTCAACAAAAAGTGGCGCGATTTGAATACGTGGTTGAGTTATTCTGTAAGCAAAAACGATTATAAATTCACATCGCTTAACAATGGAAATTCGTTTCCAAATAATATTGACATTACACACAATTTGACACTTGGCGCGACGTATTCATGGAACCAATTTGAGTTTTCATTGGGAAGTTATTTCCGCACCGGAATTCCCAATACAACCGTTGGAACGCCTGAAATTACAAATGGCGAAATCAACTATAATGCGCCAAATGCAGCAACCTTAGAAAACTATTTTAGAACGGATTTTTCATCAACTTATCGTTTTACGTTGTCTAAAAAGAAGAAAATCTACTCCAAAATCGGGCTCTCCATTTGGAACATTTTTGACCAGCAAAACGTCTTGAACGAATACTACAATTTGGACAACGATGTCGTTTCACAAATTCAAAATCGCGCACTCGGCATTACGCCTAATTTGAGTTTTCGAGTGGAGTTTTGATGTTTTACTACAATTTATTGAAGTAAATAATTCAAAATCTAATATTTTTGAATTATAATTTTAAAATACATGGAAGTAACTCTAGGAATTTTAGGATTTATCATTGTAATAATCACTGTTGAATACTTTTTCTTTTATAAACGCAAAGAACAAAAAGAGGAAAAAGAAGAAGAATATATTGATCCTTTAGAAGTACGATTTAAAGCAACTCAAAAGCTGTCTAAAGAAGTTCAACTAGATATAGAAAATTATATTTTAAAAGCGAATGCTTCCGATAAGCTTTTATTTAAAGATATGACCTTTAGCAATTACCTGGCGCATTTAAAGGAAACTCACAATGAAAATTTGTCTGATAGTTTATATGAAAGACTGCGTAATTTGGAATTAACTAAAAGTAATTCAGTTTTTCTTATTAAAAGTCTAGAATTCCAATTTTCTGCTTTGCTGCAAATTAAAAATAAAATGCAGTTATTAGATTTGCTCTATTCCAAAAGAGTAGCACTTGCAGAAAGTCAACATTGAGTTTTCGGGTGGAGTTTTAAGTTTATCTCAAAAACAAAAAATAAAAGCACATACTCCAAAGAACATGTGCTTTTATAGTTTTTATACTAGCTTTTCTAATAGACTACATTCGTTCTGGAACTTCGATTCCTAACAAGCCAAAGGCTAATTTTATCGTGTCTCCAACTTTTTTAGAGAGTTGTACTCGGAAGATTTTTTTGTCTTCGTTTTCTTCGCCTAAAATGGAAATATTTTGGAAGAACGAATTGTATAATTTCACCAAATCGTAGGTATAATTGGCAATGACTGCTGGACTTTGATTGTTCGCAGCCAATTGTACCGCATCTGGATAGCCTTGTAATTGCTTTAAAATTTCTTTTTCGCGAATGTCTAAGTCAATTCCAGCGATTTCTTTGGTATAGTCAAAATCTGCTTTACGCAAAATTGACTGAATACGCGCATACGTATATTGAACGAAAGGTCCTGTATTTCCTGCAAAATCAATCGATTCTTTTGGGTCAAATAAAATACGCTTTTTCGGATCTACTTTTAAGATAAAGTATTTCAATGCGCCCATTCCGATGATTTTGTAAAGTTCTTCTTTTTCTTCTTCCGAATAGCCGTCTAGTTTTCCTAATTCTTGTGAGATTTCTTTGGCGGTTGCTGCCATTTCAATCATTAAATCATCTGCATCGACCACAGTTCCTTCACGACTTTTCATTTTCCCGCTTGGCAAATCGACCATTCCGTAGGACAAGTGATATAGGTTTTTAGACCAATCGAATCCGAGTTTTTTCAAGATTAAAAATAATACCTTGAAGTGATAATCTTGCTCGTTTCCAACTGTGTAAATCATTCCGCCAACATCTGGATAGTCTTTTACACGCTGAATTGCCGTTCCGATATCTTGTGTCATGTACACCGCAGTTCCATCAGCACGTAACACGATTTTTTCATCCAAACCTTCGTCTGTCAAATCACACCACACAGAGCCGTCTTCTTTTTTATAAAAAACACCGCTTTCCAAACCTTCTGAGACAAAATCTTTTCCTAATAAATAGGTATCACTTTCATAATATAGTGCGTCAAAATCAACGCCTAAGTTTTTGTAGGTCACTGCAAAACCGTCATATACCCATTGATTCATTTGCTTCCACAACGCTACTGTTTCAGCGTCGCCCGCTTCCCATTTACGGAGCATTTCTTGGGCTTCCAATAACACAGGAGCTTGCTTTTTTGCTTCCTCTTCTTCCATCCCGCTAGCGACCAATTCTGCGATTTCTTGTTTGTAAACACTATCAAATTTCACATAGTAATTTCCAACCAATTTATCTCCTTTTATGCCTGTAGATTCAGGTGTTTCACCGTTGCCATAACGTTTCCACGCCAACATGGATTTACAGATATGTATTCCTCTATCGTTGATGATTTGAGTTTTATAGACTTTTTTCCCAGATGCTTTGATGATTTCGGCAACACTGTATCCTAATAAGTTATTTCGTATGTGTCCTAAGTGCAACGGTTTGTTCGTATTTGGTGATGAATATTCAACCATTACGGCAGATTCTCCTGCTTGTGGAGTTGCATGTCCGAAGGTTTCATTTTGAGTACTTTTCGCGAAGAAATTTAGGTAATACGCATCATCAATAACAAGATTTAAAAACCCTTTTACTACATTGAAACGACGTACCTCAGCAACATGTTCCACTAAAAAATTCCCTAACTCCTCACCGAGTTGCGCAGGATTCATTTTTTTAACGCGTAACATTGGAAATACTACCACTGTAATATCTCCTTCAAAATCTTTTCGGGTTGCTTGAAACTCTACAGTATCTAATGTGACACTGTACAAACTTTCAAATGCTTCTTTGACTTTTGCTGTTAATACTTCTTGAATATTCATGATTCTCAAAAAAATTTAAGATGCAAAGATATCAATTATTAACAAGGATTGACGAAAAGTGTAGAGATTATTCCAATTTATAAACTCGTTAAATCATCTAGGGTTTTGTTTTCTAAAACTGCCAGCATATTATCGCGCACTTCTATCATAATATGGTGCAAACCGCATTGCGCTTCGTCTTTGCAATCGTCACACTTTTCGTAGAAATTTAAACTCACGCACGGCAACATGGCAATCGGACCTTCAAGGATACGAATGAGGGAAGCAACGTTGATTTCTTTGGGAGTTTTTATTAAGTAGTAACCGCCACCTTTTCCTTTTTTGGAACCTAGTAAACCATTATTTTTTAATTGCAGCAAAATGGCTTCTAAGAATTTCTTAGAAATATTTTCTTCGGTAGCAATCTCTGAGATTAATACGGGAGCATCATCTCCTTTTTTGGCAATATAACTTAATGCTTTGAGCCCATATTTTGTTTTTTTAGACAACATGTGACTAGTTTTCTGGTATGTGGGAACATTTTCGAGGCATTACAATCTTATGCACAAAAATAACGGGATGTTTCACAAAAACAAAGAAAATGTTAATTATCTGACAGATTAACTACAATTGTATTCATTTTTTTAATTTTCAACTATAAAATCATTAAAGTTGGTTTTTCTTCAAAAACGTAAACATCTTCACATCACTTAGTCAACTACTTTGGGGTAATTTCACGAAGCGTTCTATAAAAACTGTTTAAAAATTTAGATGCAAGTGTCGGAGTATTTTAAATCTCGATTATCGAGTAAATACCCTAACATTCTCATCCTGTGTACTTTTATTTTTAGTAATTTAGCCGCCAATTGTATTCTAATTAAACATTCATAATGAAAAACATCTTAGTCGTATTGTTGTTATTGCCTACTCTGGCAATTAGTCAAAAAATTAAAATTAAGAAGAATAAGATTCTTTTTGACAAGAAGGAAGTTGCTATTATAGAAGATGGTGACGAACGAGATAAATATACATTTAAGTATTTATCGGGCGAAAAAGCCTTTGATGTTGCTTATAAAGCACTCTCTATTTCGTCTATTCAAGATCATCAGTATTTGGAAATGACTGCTGTAGATGGCACTAAGACTGAGATTTTATATGAAATTTTACAAACTTCTTTTAATACAAAGAAAATCATCATTCGCCTACTGAGTGAAAAGTATGGTTTGATTGATGCGGATGGAATTGACAAGCAAGCAGTAGCAGACTTTTTTGCGCAAGAGCGCGAATCTATCAGCGAAAAGTATATGAAGATTGCTGCAGAAGCAAAACTTGAAGCCGACAAACGCAAGCAAACTGTAGGTCGTTACAAACCCTATGTAAAACCAAACGGAACCATCACTTTTGGCGGCACTCGTGGAACAAAGATTGTTGGGAAAGTATATTATGCTGCTTCCGAAAAAGCCTATGTTATTACAGACTTAGATGGTATTCGTGTAGCAACGGCGCAAGAATCAAACAAAATAGGATCGACAGCTGCAGTTGTAAAAACTTATACAGATGAAACTTTTGAATTTGATGAAGGCTCAAAAACTATGTTTACTAGCTATTTTTCAAGAACATTCGGTCAGCTTTTTGTAGAAGAAATGGTTGGTCGTGGTTATGTATTTGGGCGTCAAGCAAAAAGATATAAAAGCGAATTGCATAAAGAAAAAGTAAAAATAGCTAAAGAAAATAGTGTCAATCTGTACGGTGTTCCAGGAAGTATTACTGATAAAAAAGGAACGCAATATAAGGGAACTGTATATGTAATTTTTGAGCGACTCGTACTAGAACCAGGACAAGAAGTTTCAGGATTACACGATATGAACTCAATTGACAATTACGGAAAATTTATCAGTATTCGCTATGTAAATGATAAAGGAAGAACACGCATTAAGAAATTTTCTGCAAAAGACGGCATTTCTTTCACCGCTGTAGATGAAGGCGTGACAAAGACCTTTCACGGTATGAAAACTAAAGGAAATGCATTAAAGAAGTTTGCAAATGCCTCTAATTTTGGATTTAACAATTCCTACTTTTATGAAGAAATTTACGAAGAAAACGGAAGTATGGTTTTAATCAAGCCTGGTGAAGAAGACACTTATGTTATTAAAGTTGCTGATGAGGATGTTGGCTTTATGATAGACAATCGTAAGAATGAAAAACTTTCTAAGGCAATGGCAAAATACTTGAGGAAGTGTAAACAACTTGCAAACGATTTAAAAGCAGGTGAGTTTGATGTAACGAATGAGGAAAACCTCAAGCAAATTATTCAAGAATACAATGATTGTGGAAACTAATTTGTTCCATAGAAAGTTTTATAAAGCAACGTAAATCTCTATAATTTGTAGGTTTATTTATCTTGATAAAAACCTCATAAACACTAGGCTGAAAACTTGAAAAATACCTTAAAAACGAAACGATTACATACCATACTTTTGAGTATCGTTATGTAATCGTTTTATATTTATAAAAACTGTTATTTTTTCGGCAAAAACACCTCAGCCATCATGCAACGTGCGCTTCCTCCACCACAAGTTTCAATAGTTTCTATAGAGCTGGTTAAAATTTTACAGTGTTTTTCTACACGTGATATTTGCTCTTTGGTTAGCGAATTGTATGCTGATTGACTCATCACCAAATACGGTTCGTTATTGGCACCTAATACTTGCAACATGTTTCCTGCAAAGCTTTCCACTTGCTTTTCCGTAATTCGGATGATTTCTCTACCGTCTTCTTTCAAGTGCTTTTCTACCATTTTACGCTCTTTCTTGTCATCGATACAATCCAAGCAAATCACTGCAAAAGTTTCCGCCAAACACATCATAACATTTGTGTGGTAAATTGGCAAACGCTCGCCTTCAACCGTTTGATATGCCGTGAAAATGACAGGCGAATATTCAAAATCTTCACAAAACTCAATGAACAAATCTTCGTCAGCTCTTGGAGACAAAGCACAATAGGCTTTTCTATTAATTCTATCGAGCGCCATACTTCCAGTTCCTTCCAAGAAAATATCTTCTTCTTCCGCCGACGTGTAATCTATAATATTTTCAATATGGAAACCTTGTGCTTCCAATACTTCCAACACATCTTCCCTACGCTCTAAACGACGGTTTTCAGCAAACATTGGATACACACCAACATTTCCACTTCGGTGAAAAGAAATCCAATTATTTGGAAAAATAGAATCTGGCGTATCAGGCTCTTGCTCATCTTGAATTACGACTACATTTACGCCTATTCCACGCAATTTTTCTACGTAAACATCAAATTCTTCTTGTGCTTTTTGCTGAATAGTTTTGGGTTGTAAATCAGTAATAGTTTCTTGGTAATAATTGTTTACAGCCGTTTGTTCGTTCATTCGAAACGCAACGGGACGTACCATTAAAATTGTATTGGTAATTTGCTGCATTTTGCGTGCCTGTTTTAGGGTTATTTTTCGAGTTTGTAAAATTACATAAAAACTAAAATTATGCTAATTTAATTTGGCTTTTTTCAATGATGTGTTGATAAAATTATGAACCTTTCAAACTTCCTGTGAATTTGATAGTCTTTTCTTTCAAAAAAAAGAATAACAACATAGCTTATTAGCTGTAATTTACTGATATTCAGTTTTTTTATTTTTATCCTTTCGGGAAGTTATAATTGATAGGTAAATCCTGCGTAATAAGCGAATCCTTGAAATACATTTCGTCCGTCAAGAACATACGAAGGTGAAATGTAAATTCCTGAAGTTTTGGAGAACGGAAAATGATACGTTCCTCCTACTTTGTGATAACTTACGCCCAATTCTCTAAAGTTTTGTGGTCGTGGTGTGCCTCGATAGTCAATTCCGCCAAAAGCATATTGAAAGTCGTACCAAACATCAAAATACCCTTTGGTACTTGCTTTTCCTATTTTGAGTGTGAACGGAAAACTGTTTGGAACTTCTTCAAATTTGAATGAAAAACCACTTTGTGCCGTGGCAAACCAACCAGAATTCTTTTGATAATGAAGCATGGCACGCGTTTCCAAAATTTTGGCTTGTTGTCCCAAATCGTTCAGTCCGCCAATTCGGTAATCGCTTACATTTGTCGAAAATCCTGTAGCGAAGGATATTTCTAGTTTTGAAGTTTCGCGTTGTGTTTGAAAAGCTTTGTATTTAAGAAATACTTGTGCATCTTGCAATCCGTTTTGTTCACCACTTGATAAGTACGGCAAAGATGCTTGTATATTGAAACGGTCACTAATTCCGTAAATTCCAAAGAGAGAAATACTGTATAGGTTTCGGCTTAAATCGCTTCGTTCTCTTCCAATAAAGTAGTTTTTAGAATCTTCAAATCCAGCTCCTAATACTAGTGTTGCTGTTTCCTTAGCGTTGTAAAATCCGCTGATAGCTCCTTGCGCCATTCCCTTTACGGAAAAGCATAAAAGCATTACACATACACAAAATTGCGTCGTTTTCTTTCTCATAATTTTTTTCTTTATGAAGTGGTTTAAACTTTTTGTTTTGTAGCGAAAATTATAGATTTTTTGACCTGATGAAGCCTTTTTTGAGTAGCATAGCTGTAGCTACGTTACGAAAAAAAGTCAAAATCAGGGCGAAACAAGATAAATTTGCAGCCATAAGAAAAAGTTTAAATCACTTCTATAAGAAAGTTAGTCTATAAAAAAACGGAATCCTTACTTTTCTCGGATTAATGGCATGGTGCTACAACGCAATAAGCCTTCTTGTTTGGCAATTTGCGCATACGGAACTTTTTCCACCGTAAATCCTTTTTCTTCAAGCCATACGTTTAAGCGTGTAAAGTTTTGCTCAGAAATGACCACATTAGGAGAAATAGAAAAGATATTGCTATTCATATTGTACATTTCTTCTTTTGAAATTTCGAAGATGTTTTCCTTTCCAAAGAGATTCACCAACCATTCGTATTCTTTTTCTACTAAAAAGCCGTTTTTATGTAGAATGGCTTTGTCTTTCCCAATTGGTTGAAAGCAACAATCTAAATGCAGCGCGTTTTCTTTTGGATTGGTATTAGATTTTCGTAGCTCAAAAGATTTTACGGTTTTATGCGGAAATAATTCTTGCAATGCAATTACAGCGTCCATATTAGTTCGCGCGGTAATGTAATCCGAATAGTCATCTCCCGAATACGTTCCCACAAAAATATAATCGCCCCAAGGCATTACATCGCCACCTTCTACATGCACTTCTTCTGGTAATTTGATGATATTTTCTGGATTGATTTGCTCAATTACATGTTTGATTGCTTCTATTTCACGTTCGCGATCGGGTAAGATGTTCGATTTGATGAATTTATCTTCAATGACAAAAGCAATGTCTCGTGAAAAGATTTGATTGTAATCTTGAATGACTTTTGGACGGAATACTTGTACGTTGTATTTTTTTAAAACAGCAGCTACAGCTTCCATTTCTGGAATCATATCTTTTTCAAGCGGATAGGTTCCTGCCAACACATGTTGTTTTGATTTTGGATCGTAGCAATCTTCTGCTTTGGGAGTTGGACCACAACTTTCCGCAGTTCCTAAGACAACTGCTTTTAACGTTGCCGTTTCGTCATTTACATGTAATTCTAGCATGTGATTTTGGGTAAGGTGTATTGTAAAAAAAAGCTTCATAGATTTTGTATCTATGAAGCTTGTGTGTGTTTTGTTGTTAATTATCTTTCAGAGATATCTTTGAATGCCCTGTGATTTTCTCCAATGTATACTTGACGTGGACGACCAATTGGTTCTTTGCGCAAGCGCATTTCTCTCCATTGTGCAATCCATCCTGGCAAACGTCCTAAAGCAAACATTACTGTAAACATTTCTACTGGAATGCCCATTGCTCTGTAGATAATTCCTGAATAGAAGTCTACGTTTGGATATAGTTTTCTATCAACGAAATATGAGTCTTCCAACGCTTCTTTTTCAAGTCCTTTTGCGATGTCTAAGATTGGATCTTCCACTCCTAAATCGCTCAATACCTCATCCGCCGCTTTTTTGATAATCGTTGCTCTTGGATCAAAGTTTTTGTATACACGGTGACCGAATCCCATTAAACGGAACGGATCGCTTTTGTCTTTCGCTTTTGCCATGTATTTTTTAGTGTCACCACCATCTTCCTGAATGGCTTCTAACATTTCCAATACAGCTTGGTTAGCCCCTCCGTGTAATGGTCCCCAAAGTGCAGAGATTCCAGAAGCTAGCGAAGCAAATAATCCTGCGTGTGACGAACCTACGATACGTACGGTTGATGTAGAACAGTTTTGTTCGTGGTCTGCATGCAGAATTAACAATTTATCCAATGCATTTACAACAATCGGATTTAGTTTGTATTCTTCATTTGGCTGCTTGAACATCATTTTTAATACGTTTTCTACGTATCCTAGTGAAGAGTCACCATAGTCTAACGGTAAACCTTGCTTTTTGCGCATTGTCCATGCTACTAATACTGGGAATTTCCCTAGAATTCGCACAATCGCTTTGTACATGTCTTCTTCCGAATCAACATTTACACACGAAGGATTGAAAGCCGTTAATGCGTTTGTCAATGATGCCAATACGCCCATTGGATGTGCGCTTTTTGGGAAAGCATCAAGAATTTTCTTTACATCATCATCAACAACAGATTGTGCTTTGATGTCTTTATGGAATTTTGCCAATTGTTCTGCGTTTGGCAATTCTCCAAAAATTAACAGATACACGACTTCTAAAAAGTCTGCTTTTTCAGCTAAGTCTTCAATGGCATATCCTCTGTAGCGAAGAATTCCTTTTTCTCCATCCAAAAAAGTAATGGCACTTTCACAAGAGCCTGTGTTTTTATATCCTGGATCGATGGTGATAATTCCTCCTGTAGAGCCTCTTAATTTTTTGATGTCAATGGCAAGTTCATTTTCTGTTCCTTTGGTAATTGGAAACTCATATTTTTCACCATTAATTTCTAACGTAGCTGTGGTATCTGACATATTTTCTTTATAATTTTTTTTGTTTTTACTTGGTTTGCTAAATTACGAAATATGTAGCGATTTATGAAAATACTTTATAAAGGATTTAACAATTAAGATATCACTATAGTTTATAGTAAAAATAAATTCCGAAAATCCTTCAAAAAGCAGTGAAACTACGACATGATTCTAGTTGTATGTGTTCTTGTTTTTATTGTTTAGTTATTTAATTTCTATTCGTTATTAGGCAATTGTTCTACGATTTGAAACGTGCTAAAGTTTAAGAAGTTTCCTGGATGCACGAGTACATTTTGTAATATTATTGGCGTATCTGGATTTGCGCCTGTATATTGGGTGTTTCCATCCATGTTAACATCGTTTGCGTTATAGCCTGCAACTGTGAAGGTTGGAAAATTTAAGAAGTTATTGACATCATTTAGCACTGTTGTGAGTATTGCTGGCACATCTGGAATGATTCCTGAGTATTGCACAATGTTGTCTCCATTTACATTTCCACACCACATTGCTACGGTGTTTGCTGGCATTCCAAATGTTGTTTGCGCGTTTGTGCCGTGGGTAATTTGGTTGTTACTGTCGGTAAAATCTACAGCAGTGACAGCTGTATTAGATAGCGTGATTTGACTGCTAGACATGATTCCTAAGTGATTTCTATGTTTTATGACTATATAGTAATCGCCCGGGACTTGATTGAAATTTACAGGAGTTGAAGTATTCTCTGAAATTGCTTCTACAATGTCTCCGTCTTGTTGTAGTAATGCTGATTTTCCATCAATTACGATTGTAGGGTTGTTAGCATCTCTAAGTTCTATCCAAATCCAATCGACAATTTTGTCTTGTCCTGTAGCAGTAAATACAGGATCAGTAGCAATAATCGTAGTATTATCCATGTACGGGCTTACTGTTGGAATGTAATTATTATCTTTTAAATCGGTTCGCATCAAACCATTTGTATTTTCTAACATTGCCCCTTGTAAGTATACTTTTGCCGCTACTTGAATAGGACTTCCACAATCTACATTAAAGCTTGTTGTAGGTTCAATATTTGTCCAATTTGTAGTACTGTATGCAGCATCATCTACTTCGATACAGAATAAATCTATGTTGCCGAGTGTGTTAAATGTTGTTACATTGGTATTGTTGCCGTTTTTTACATTTAATGCTGTTAAGGCTGCGCTATCTGCTATGAGGTAGTTTAGATTCGTGTTGTTGCTTAAATCTAATTCCCCTAAGAAGTTTAATCCGCAGTTTAAGATTTCTAACGCTGCAAAGTCTTCTATTCCCGTAAGGTCAAAAATACCAAGGTCGCGTATGTTTAAGTCATTGACTGTGTTGATATTTGCCGTAATGACATAATCGTCTAAGACATCATCTAATCCTAAATCAATCAAAGCTTGCTCAAAGTTATTATCTGGCACATAGGTCAATCCTGCAGTTGTGCTTGTGGAAACACATACATCAAAGGTTTCCGTGGAGTTTGCTACATCGGAGTATACTTGAATGTAATATGTATTTCCGATAGTTAATCCTGTTGCTTGACTTTCCAATTCATCTGAACAGTAGATTGCCTCGGTGATGTTTCCACAATTGTACGTTTGTGCATCTATGATTGCATAAAAAACAGTATTTGATGGACCTGTGGTGTTTTGCAAGGCGATATTGTGTGTCGTTTCTGTGGCAACAAAACTAAACCAAACATCTGTAAAGTTTGGCGAATCTCCAAAGCAATGCAGTGAGTTAGAGTTTGTAGCTTCTACTAGCGTTCCTGAAACTGTATTGTTACACGTAGCGTCACTAATGGGTACTGAAATAGCATTTACACATTCGTCATTTATAGGCAAAACGCAGTTGGTACTAAAGTTTGTTGTAGGTTCAATATTTGTCCAATTTGTAGTACTGTATGCAGC
>SMNH02000003.1:0-178486 GCA_006383075.2 Kordia sp. TARA_039_SRF | reverse complement strand
CGTCACTAATGGGTACTGAAATAGCATTTACACATTCGTCATTTATAGGCAAAACGCAGTTGGTACTAAAGTTTGTTGTAGGTTCAATATTTGTCCAATTTGTAGTACTGTATGCAGYATCATCTACTTCGATACAGAATAAATCTATRTTGCCGAGTGTGTTGAATGTTGTTACATTGGTATTGTTRCCRTTTTTYACATTTAATGCYGTTAAGGCTGCGCTATCTGCTATGAGGTAGTTTAGATTCGTGTTGTTGCTTAAATCTAATTCCCCTAAGAAGTTTAATCCGCAGTTTAAGATTTCTAAYGCTGCAAAGTCTTCTATYCCCGTAAGRTCAAAAATACCAAGRTYGCGKATGTTTAAGTCRTTKACTGTGTTGATATTTGCCGTARTSACAWAATYRTCTAAKRYWKYRTCWWATCCTAAATCAATCAAAGCTTGCTCAAAGTTATCATCTGGCACATACGTTAATCCAGGAATTTCTAGTGTATGTTCTTTTAGACAAAATGAAACATCAACATACGATGTTTCAACATTATTTGCATAAGTACCATTCGAATTTTGAAATACCCAATCATAAATTTGAATGATTAATTCATCTCCAACTTGCCAACCAGTTAGTTCGGTATCATCTGGAGTAATAGTATTTGCGCATGTAATTTCATTTCCAGCTACGTCTCTTATAATGATTCCTGGACTGCCAGAGAGCCCACTCCAAAGTAAAGCGTTTGTAGTTGCTGTCCATGTAAAGAATTGATCATATCCTGTATTTGTTGTATTACAGCTTCCATCCAGTCCGCTATCTGTAGTTCCATCTGAACTAAAAGACAATGTTCTTTCGGTGCAATCACTTCCGAGCGCATCAGGAATAATTGGAATTGCTCCTGTAATTAAATCATTTTCAGATGTATTATATTCTCGCAAACAAAAGGAAAATGAGTCTTTGTGACTGTTTTCAAAATTATATATTTGAATGATTACTTCTTCGCCAAGTTGCCAACCACTTAATTTTATAGGATCTCCTGTACCTCTTACTGCGCATGCATATTCAACTCCAGAAGTACTTCGTATGGCAATTCCAATAGCGTCATCATTTTCTCCTAAAAGTAGTCCTGTGGATGTCGCTGTCCACGTAAAAAATTGATCTACACCTGTACTATCCGGTCTGCAAGAAGCTGCTGTTCCGCTAGCTGTGGTAGTATATGAATCTGTATTGAAGTAAACTGTTTGATTGCTATTTGTAGTTGAACAGTCACTTCCCGCTAAACCTACGGTTATTGGAATCGCGCCCGCAGCTGTATCATTAGGTGGCGTAATGATTGTTTTTTCTTCTAAACAAAAGCTTACGTCTAAAGTTCCTGTTTGCCCTTCACCTCTATATATTTGAATGATTACATCGTCTCCAATGTTCCATCCCCTGAGAATAGGTGTAACAAATTGATCTACCCCACTACAATCAATGATATCATACGGTGCACTTCCATTTCTGACAATTATTCCTCCGAGTCCTTCCGAAGGTAGTGTACTGCTAAATAGTAATCCATTTGTAGTTGCTGTCCATGTAAAGAATTGATCCAATCCTTCCACTTCGTTGTCAAAACATCCTCCCATACCACTATCTGTTGTATCTGTAGCAAAATCAAGCACGAATGAATAACCAGTAGAACAGCCTGTTCCTTCTGGCGATGGTACGATTGGCGCAGCAGTTTCAATGGTATCTGGCACTGGTGCTTCACAGGTAATTGTTAAGTCAACATCTCCAAAACTTGATGAGTCATACCCTGTAACTGTAATGTAGTATGTTGTTGTTCCATCAGATTCAAAGGTTCCGTACGAACGATATCCTGGCCCGCATTGATCCTCATTATCGTCATTGGCTGCAACTAAGGTTAAATTTCCAGAAGTTCCTGTGTATACTAAATAGGAAGTATCGTATCCAGAAGCACATAAATCCACAGTCACAATTTCTGGAATTCCTGAACCTGTATAGGAATACCAAATATTTGGCGCATCTAAATCTACTTGAGGACTCACAGAATCTGGAGCATCGTCTTCGTCAATGGTTGCTTGTGCTGTTGACGATGTATAGTTTCCTCCACAACTTACAGGAATAGCATTTGCAAAATTGTCATTTGAAGGTTGTGCTACTGTTGTAGTTGTATAAATAATGTTTAAAAATAATAATACTGTAGATAGTAACTTTAATCTCATGCAATATGATTTAATTAGTTTGTTTAGTAAAAAAGTGTAGGCAACGAATCATATGATGCAGTTGTTACATCATCTTCATAATCTTGTCTTGCATGAATGAGGGTGTTCAGCAAATTTGCTAAAAAACATTTTTTGCCGATGCGAATATACTTAAAGCTTCCTATTTTTAAAGTTATTTTTTGTTAAAACCGTTGATTTGCAAAAAAAAGACTTCGTAATCTAAATATATAATACCCGTTTTTAAGAAGTGTATTCTACAACAGTAGGTTGCGGTAAGAAAAGTTCAATTAAAAACACCAAACTATCTCTCGCAATAATAGTGATGGATATTAAAATGGTAGCGAGCAAAATGGCAACTGCCAGATTGTTTTTTCGCAATTCGCCAACTTCATTGACGTGTTTGGTCAACGACTTTGTTAGCATAAATCCACTAAAGTGAATCACGCCTGCTAATAAGAATCCAACAAAAAGTGATAAGGAAGAGTATTTTAAAATTTCTACAAACAGGTTTTCTTTTGCATGCGCTTGCAACATTTCAATGGCGCCAATGATAGAAGGAATAATACCGCTGAGTAAATAGCCTGTACTAAAAATAATTCCTGAAAAGAGAATGCTAAATGCCAAATTGGAATCGTTGATGTCCGCTTCTTTCAGCTTGAAGATGCGTATTAGAATTTTATACGAAATAAAGAAAATAACGATTGACAATACAATTGACAATATAAGCTGACTGAGTGCTAAATAGAATACATCTGTGTTCATACGATTTATTTTTTATTGACTAGTACAAAATTCCAAAAGTTGATATTTGACACTTTTGCAGGTAAATATCCAATTACGCAATTTTCGGCAGTCGTTTCTACAAAGTAATATTTTTTTCTGTTATACATTTTATATTTCCCGCGCGATGGTATATTGATTCCAAGTATGGAATGTCCGTATTCATTGCTATTTAAGATGGCAACATCGTAATTGAATTTTGCCAAAAGCACAAAGAGCAACACGGTTCGAGAATCGCAATCACCTTGCAAATTGGCACTGAATTCTGCGGGCGCAAAAATTCCGAGTCGCACATTGCCAACACAAGGATAGTCTTCGGTTCCATCACAGGGAGTTGATTTTATATAATTGTATTGAATGTCTTGAATACTGGTAATGATTAATTCGGCAAATTGTCTGCGATTTAATTTTTTTTGTTGTTGAATTTTGCTGAATTCTGTATATAAATGTTCAAGCAACGGTCTGTCGTGGTCTGCCATGTGCTTGTAGAAATTTCCCCAAGTAAAACTTCGTGTGTATCGAAAACTATTGCGATTTTTTTCAGATTTTAGTACACTGTTTTCTGCAATTTTGAAATCCATTTGATGTCGATTGCCATTAAAATCTCTCCAATTTTGCTTGTTAACGATATAGCGAACTTCTTTTCCGTTTTCGGTTGTTGTGATGATTTCTCTTTTGACTTTTTCTGCATCTTTAGTGTTTGATGTGAGTTTATGACCTGATTTTTCATATAGAATATTCATAACCACAGAGAACGCTATCAGCACAAAAACCGTTCGAAAAAAATCGGAAACAATTCCTTGAAAAACTTCTTTGTTGGAAGAAGATTTGCGCTTTACTTTTTTCCAAAGAAATCGTACAACAAAAAAAGCACTTGCCGTAAAGATGAGTAATGCGACACCTCTTATCCGAACTTGATAGGTTAGAAAAAACAGTGTACTGACAATAAAAATAGTAGCCAAAACTGCCATAACTCCCGAAAAGAGTCGCTGAAAGCCTACAAGACAGCCATTAGGTTTTTTATCGTCGGTCATGGTTTAAAGATATTATTTTTTTTTGTTTTTTCTTTAGGATTTTTGGATTTGTCTCTTTGTTCGTTCGCGTATTTGTCAATTGGTAAATTTGCTAGTTTACTTTACTCCTTTTTTGCTTGAATTGTCAGTAATTTTTCGTTGTTTTTTGCTTAGAAATTTACCTTGTGGAGCAGGCAAAAAAAACCTGCTGAGGTTTTGGGTAAAAGCACAGCAGGAAATGACAAAAAGCAGCTGAGGTTTTGGTTAAAACCTCAGCTGCTTTTTTGTAAAAGTTCCGCATCTTTTTTTTTAGTATCTAAGATGCTTATTTCTAGATTTTTATGTCTTAATGAATTTTGTCAACTAATTTTTTTATTTCACTTTAAAAGCTTTGTCTTGTGGATAGTAAGCAACTTCTCCTAATTCTTCTTCGATGCGCAATAATTGATTGTATTTTGCCATTCTGTCCGAACGAGAAGCCGAACCTGTTTTGATTTGTCCTGTGTTTAATGCTACCGCCAAATCTGCAATGGTATTGTCTTCTGTTTCTCCTGAGCGGTGCGACATTACAGAAGTATAACCAGCGTTGTGTGCCATGTTTACAGCAGCAATGGTTTCTGTCAATGTTCCAATTTGATTTACTTTGATAAGAATTGAGTTTGCAGTATTGTTTTCAATTCCACGAGATAAACGTTCTACATTTGTCACAAATAAGTCATCACCCACCAATTGTACTTTGTCTCCAATTTTTTCAGTTAGGTATTTCCAACCTTCCCAGTCGTTTTCGTCCATTCCGTCTTCGATAGAAATGATAGGATAGTTCTCAGCCAATTCAGCTAAGTAATCCGCTTGTTCTTGCGACGTACGTACTTTTCCAGTATCACCTTCAAATTTTGAGTAATCATACGCGCCATCTACGTAAAATTCCGCCGCAGCGCAATCCAACGCAATCATTACTTCATCTCCTAATTTGTATCCTGCATTTTCTACTGCTTTCGAAATGGTATCTAATGCATCTTCGGTTCCATCCAAAGTTGGTGCAAAACCACCTTCATCACCTACAGCCGTACTTAAACCTCTGTCGTGCAATACTTTCTTAAGATTGTGGAAAATTTCCGTTCCCATTTGCATGGCATGTGTAAAGTTTTTTGCTTTTACAGGCATCACCATAAATTCTTGAAACGCAATTGGTGCATCCGAGTGCGAACCTCCGTTGATGATATTCATCATTGGCACAGGCAACGTGTTTGCAGAAACGCCTCCAACATATCTGTACAATGGCATGCCTAGTTCATTTGCTGCAGCTTTGGCAACCGCTAACGAAACACCTAAAATAGCATTGGCACCCAAATTTCCTTTGTTTGGCGTACCGTCTAAGTCAATCATGATTTTATCAATTTGATTTTGCTCAAATACAGATACTCCAATTAATTCTTCTGCGATAGTTGTATTTACATTTTGAACAGCTTTACTCACGCCTTTTCCCATGTAAGTGTTTCCGCCGTCGCGCAATTCTACAGCCTCATGTTCCCCTGTGGAAGCTCCCGATGGTACTGCAGCTCTTCCTAAGATTCCAGTTTCTGTGATTACGTCTACTTCTACTGTAGGATTTCCTCTTGAATCTAATATTTGTCTTGCGTGAATGTTGATTATTCTGCTCATTTTTTTTGTCTTTTTTCTGTTGTTTTCTAAGCTAATTTACGAAACCTTTTCAAGTTTTACAGGCTTTGCCGTTACTTTTACGGATATATGAACGATGTTCGTTTTTTGTCGATTTTTATAGAATGCGAAAACGTTTTCCTGTTAAAAATAATGCAATCTTTTTTATCTAAAAACTACTGTCCTATCTAATAAAAATTCTCAAGTAAAAGTAAAATTTAGTTTTCCACTTTCATTTTCTTTGTTCGCCCAAAGAAAACGAAACAAAAGAAATGGCGCTTTTCCAGAGGTGTTTTAAGTTTTCTTTCTTAGGAAATAAAACTTAAACCGCAATAATTTTTCGCCCTTTGTAATTTATCATGCTCTAGCTTCTAAGTTTTAAAATCACTTATGTGTCCTTGTTCAAAACTTCTACATGATTTAACAAAAAATCATTGCTACACTGCGGAAAAGAAAACTCACTGTTACTTTTAAATAAAATTTATACGCAATCTTTTTTTATTATTTTTTGCTATACAAAACGATATTCTCTGCTGATTTGAATGCGTATGCGAGTGATTTATCCATAAAGGACTTTTCTGCATCGTAATTAACCAACGCAGCCGCATTTGGCACTTGCAGATTCCACGAACCAGATTTGGTCAGTTTCCCTGGAATAATCATCGCGACTTGCCCGTAGGTTTCCGAAACGTCAATCGCCAATGTTGCCTTTCCTTCGTTTGCTGCTTGTTGTGCTTTATCTAATACTTCTTGATTACTTGCTGCTCCTAATTTTACCCAATCATTTGAACGTTTTACAATAGGTTGAATGCTATCATAAATGACGAAACCACCATCTTTTGCACGGAAATCACCAATATTGTAGAATTCCGTAATCATTTTAGTAATGCTATTTCTACAATCGTTTCTATTGGTCGATTCGGCTTTACATTGCTTGAAATAAGCGATGGTTGTTAACAAGAATTGCTCTTGATTTGTTGGCAGTGTAACTTCTTTTGTTTCCGCTTTCGCTGGCGTCTCTTTTTGAGAAGTGCTTTTTTTAGATTTTGTATCGTTTTTACAAGCTACTAACAGTAATACAGCAGCAATAAGCGTGACTATTTTTTGCATTTTTTCAGATTACGATTAAACCGTTTTTACTTTTTGAATGTTTTCAATGAACTGATCGAATAGATATTCGCCATCGTGCGGTCCTGGACTTGCTTCTGGATGGTATTGCACTGAGAAACAGTTTTTGTTTTTCATGCGAATTCCTTGTACTGTTTGGTCATTCAAGTGTACGTGCGTGATTTCTACTTCTGGATTTGCTTCCGTTTCTTCTCTGTTAATCGCAAAACCGTGATTTTGAGAGGTAATTTCCCCTTTTCCTGTCAACACATTTTTTACAGGATGATTGATTCCACGGTGTCCGTTGTGCATTTTATAGGTTGAAATTCCGTTTGCCAGCGCAATGACTTGATGTCCTAAACAGATTCCAAACAACGGCAAATCACGTTTAATAACTTCTTTTGCCAAGTTGATAGCTTCTTCCAAAGGTTCTGGATCGCCAGGTCCGTTGGACAAGAAATAGCCATCAGGATTCCATGCGTTCATTTCCTCAAAGCTTGTGTTGTATGGAAATACTTTGATACACGCTCCGCGTTTTGCCATGTTTCTTAAAATGTTCTTTTTGCAACCAATGTCTAAAGCTGCAATTTTGATATCCGCAGTTTCATCTCCATAAATATAAGGTTCTTTTGTAGATACTTTTGACGCTAATTCCAATCCTGCCATGCTTGGCACTTTGGCTAGTTTTGCTTTTAATCCTTCAACATCGTCTACATCTGTAGAAATTACAGCGTTCATAGCTCCATTGTCGCGAATATAACTTACCAACGCTCTTGTGTCTATATCAGAAATTGCGAATAGATTATTTTTCTCTAGGAAATCTTTCAGCGAACTATCGGCGGCATCGCGAGAAAATTCATAGCTAAAGTTTTTACATATCAACCCTGCAATTTTCACACTATCTGATTCCATTTCATCTTCTGCCGTACCGTAGTTTCCAATGTGAACATTGGCGGTTACCATCAATTGTCCGTAGTACGAAGGATCGGTAAAGATTTCTTGATATCCCGTCATTCCCGTATTGAAACACACTTCTCCGAAAGCCGTTCCTGGTTGTCCAATTGCTTTTCCGTAAAAGATAGTTCCATCTTCCAAAAGTAATAGTGCTTTTTGTCGATTTTGGTATTTCATATCGCTTCGATAATTTAGTTGTGTTGTATTGTAATTATAGTATTGTTGTGTACTTTTCCTGAGATTTGATAGCCTAACGAAAGGATATTTTCTTTAAACCAATCGTTTGATAGGATATCGTTATGTGATAATATTTCCAATATTAGTATCGGTTTGCATCGTTTGATGGTTTCGATAGCGCCCTTGAGTGCAGGAATTTCAAAACCTTCCAAATCGAATTGAATGATTGAGATATTTCTGTCTTTCGGGATGATGCTATCTAACGTTTCAATAACAATGGGTACAAATTTACCATTTTCTCCGTCAATTATTCTACTTGCGCCGCCTAATTGTCTTCCATCTGCTGTCGCAACTTGTAATTTTTGTTCAGATTTTTCAGCGCCCAAGCCTACTTGAAAGAGTTCTACATTGTTAAGATTGTTGATTCGTATGGTTATTTCCGCACATCGGAAAAATTCTAAACTTGGTTCAAAACTCCATACTTTGGCAGTTTCGGAAATGTTTTTAGCTATTCCAGGTAAAAAATCACCAAAAAAAGCACCTGCTTGCACCACATCGCCATCTTGGCAATTGTCAATGATGTATTGAATGGTTTCTGGTTCGTAAACGTCACCTTTTAGAATTGCTTGCACAACCGATTCTTTTTGTGCAGCAAATGGCGTACAGTAACCGCCGTATTTGTTGTATGCAGTAGTTGCATCTAACGTACCATCCTTCACTAAAGAAGAAACATGTTTTGGGGCATTGACAACGCCTTTTTTAAGCACGTTTTTTTTGAGGTACTTCTTTAGTTTTTTAGGTACTAATGATTTTACAAATTGAATCATTGGTCTGTTAATTCTTTTATATATAAAAAAAGGATAAACTTAAAAAAGTTTATCCCTTTATATGTAATAATGTGAATTTCATTATTCTTCTTCGTTAGAAGCTTGTGTTTCAACTGGAGCTGGTGCAGGAGTGTTGGCTTTTTTTCCACCTCTTCCTCTTCTGCTTCGTCTTGTTGATTTCGATTTCTTCTCAGTGTTGTACGTTTCATTGTAGTCCACTAATTCGATTAATGCCATTTGTGCATTATCTCCTAAACGATTTCCCAATTTGATAATTCTAGTATATCCACCTGGTCTGTCAGCTACTTTTACAGCTACATCTCTGAACAATTCAGTAACAGCATACTTGTTTCTAAGTTTACTGAATACTAAACGACGATTGTGCGTAGTGTCTTCTTTTGACTTTGTTACCAATGGCTCAACAAATTGCTTTAATGCTTTTGCTTTAGCAACTGTTGTATTGATACGTTTGTGCTCAATTAAAGAACAAGCCATGTTTGCTAACATTGACTTTCTGTGAGCCGTTTTTCTACCTAAGTGGTTTACTTTTTTTCCGTGTCTCATGACATTTGTGTTTACCCTTTATCTTGCTACAACTCGTTTGAGGAGCAAATTATAAAGGAATTAATCTTTATCTAATTTGTATTTTGACAAGTCCATTCCGAAACTTAATCCTTTTACGTTTACTAGTTCTTCTAGTTCCGTTAACGATTTTTTACCAAAGTTTCTGAATTTCATTAAATCATTTTTGTTGTAAGATACTAAGTCTCCTAATGTATCTACTTCTGCAGCTTTTAAACAGTTTAATGCTCTTACAGAAAGATCCATGTCTACTAATTTTGTTTTTAGCAATTGACGCATGTGCAATGACTCTTCGTCATAGGTTTCTGTTTGTGCAATTTCATCCGCTTCTAATGTAATACGCTCATCAGAGAATAACATGAAGTGGTGAATCAACGTTTTAGCAGCTTCTGTTAATGCTTCTTTAGGGTGAATAGATCCATCAGTGATGATTTCAAAAACTAATTTTTCATAGTCAGTTTTTTGTTCAACACGATAGTTTTCTATGCTGTATTTTACATTCTTTACAGGAGTGTAAATAGAATCTGTAAAGATAGTTCCTAAAGGAGCATTTGATTTTTTATTTTCTTCAGCAGGAACATAACCCCTACCTTTTTCAATTGTAATTTCCATGTTGATATTCACACTAGCATCCATGTTACAGATAACTAAATCTGGATTTAACACTTGGAAACCAGAGATGAATTTTTGGAAATCACCAGCAGTAAGTTGTTCTTTACCTGAAACAGAAATTGACACTGATTCGTTGTCAATATCATCTATTTGTCTCTTAAAGCGTACTTGCTTTAAGTTCAAAATAATTTCTGTTACATCTTCTACAACACCAGAAATCGTTGAAAATTCGTGATCTACTTTGTCTATTCGTACAGAAGTAATCGCAAAACCTTCCAATGATGATAGAAGTACTCTTCTTAATGCGTTCCCGATAGTTAGCCCATAACCAGGTTCTAAAGGACGAAATTCAAATTTGCCATCGAACTCAGATGAGTCAATCATGATAACTTTGTCGGGCTTTTGGAAGTTTAATAATGCCATATTAAGAATACTTTCTGATTTATTATTATTTAGAATATAATTCTACGATTAATTGCTCTTTAATATTTTCAGGAATTTGGAGTCTTTCTGGAATAGATACGTATGTACCTTCTTTTTTGTCTCCGTTCCATGTAATCCACTCATATACGTGGTTAGCGTTTGCTAGTGCGTTATCAATTACTTCAAGAGATTTCGATTTTTCTCTTACTCCTACTACGTCACCAGCTTTAAGTGTATATGAAGGAATGTTCACGATTTCTCCGTTTACGGTAATGTGACGGTGCGATACTAATTGTCTTGCACCGCTTCTTGTTGGAGAAATTCCCATTCTGTAAACTACGTTGTCTAAACGAGATTCACATAATTGTAATAATACTTCACCTGTAATTCCCTTGCTACTGTTAGCTTTTTTGAACAAATTTCTGAACTGACGCTCAAGAATTCCGTATGTGTATTTTGCTTTTTGTTTTTCTTGCAACTGGATAGCGTATTCAGATTTTTTTCCTCTACGTCTGTTGTTACCATGTTGCCCTGGAGGATAATTTCTTTTTTCAAAAGATTTATCGTCTCCGAAAATTGCTTCACCAAATTTACGAGCAATTTTAGTTTTTGGACCAGTATATCTTGCCATTTCTAATAGTTATTATGAGAGTGATTATGAATTAAGGCTTGTCCTTCGATAATCGTTAATCTCTCAAGTGAAAATAAATTAATTATACTCTTCTTCTTTTTGGAGGTCTACATCCATTGTGTGGTAATGGAGTAACATCAATAATTTCTGTTACTTCAATTCCTGCGTTGTGGATAGTTCTGATTGCAGATTCTCTACCATTTCCTGGACCTTTTACATAAACTTTTACTTTACGTAAACCAGCTTCGTGTGCTACTTTAGAAGCATCTTCTGCCGCAGTTTGTGCAGCATAAGGAGTGTTCTTTTTAGAACCTCTAAAGCCCATTTTACCAGCAGATGACCAAGAAATCACATCTCCTTTTTTGTTTGTAAGTGAAATAATGATGTTGTTAAAAGATGCTGTTACGTGTGCTTCTCCAACAGACTCCACTATTACTTTACGTTTTTTTGTACTCTTGCTAGACTTTGCCATATTTTCTTTGTGTTTTGTTGTTAGTTGTTAGTTGTTAGTGTTTAGACTAACCGCTAACTCCTAAAACTGACGTCTATTGATTATTTAGTTGCTTTTTTCTTGTTAGCAACAGTTTTTCTTCTACCTTTTCTTGTTCTAGAGTTGTTCTTAGTTCTTTGACCTCTTAATGGAAGTCCAGATCTGTGACGAATTCCTCTGTAACAACCGATATCCATTAAACGCTTGATGTTTAACTGAACTTCAGTACGTAATTCACCTTCAATAGTGAAAGCACCAACTGCTTCACGAATGTTCCCGATTTCTTCATCGGTCCAGTCTGATACTTTTGTATCTTCACTTACGTTTGCAGTTTCTAAAATTTGTTTAGCTCTGCTTTTACCTATTCCAAAGATGTATGTTAATGAGATAACACCTCTTTTGTGTTTTGGAATGTCTACTCCTGCGATTCTTGCCATAACTATCCTTGTCTTTGTTTAAATCTAGGATTCTTTTTATTGATTACGTATAATCTTCCCTTACGACGCACAATTTTGCACTCGGGACTTCTCTTTTTTAATGATGCTCTTACTTTCATGAGTTTATCAATTTTTGAACTATGTACAGATTAGTATCTGTAGGTAATTCTTGCTTTTGTTAAATCATACGGACTCATTTCAAGTTTTACCTTATCACCAGGTAATAATTTGATGTAATGCATACGCATTTTCCCAGAGATATGAGCCGTTACGATGTGACCATTTTCTAATTCTACTCGGAACATAGCATTTGATAATGCTTCTATGATTGTTCCATCTTGTTCTATTGCAGCTTGTTTAGCCATAATTATGCAACTACTTTACGGTTTTTACCAGTTTTCATTAAACCATCATAATGTCTATTCAACAAGTATGAGTTTATTTGTTGCATGGTATCTATGGCAACTCCTACCATAATTAGCAACGATGTTCCTCCAAAGAATAATGCCCAACCTTGCTGAATTCCCATGATTGTTCCTACAATAGCAGGGAAAATTGCAATCAATGCTAAAAAGATTGATCCAGGCAATGTTATTTGTGACATTATTTTGTCTAAGTATTCTCCTGTTTCACTACCAGGGCGAATTCCAGGAATAAAACCTCCACTTCTTTTTAAGTCATCTGCCATTTTGTTTGTTGGCACGGTGATAGCTGTATAGAAGTATGTAAATATGATGATTAAGAATGCGAATAAGACATTATACCATAATCCAAATACATTGGAAAAATTAGCTTGCATCCATTGTCCTACTGTAGATTCGGCTCCTAAACCTTGACCTATTGCAGAAGGCACAAACATCAATGCTTGCGCAAAGATGATTGGCATTACACCAGATGCATTTAATTTTAATGGAATAAATTGTCTTGCTCCAAACATATTCTTTTCGTATCCACCAGTTGCGGTTCTTCTTGCGTATTGTACTGGCACTTGACGTACTGCCATGACCAACATTACACTTAAAAGAATGATTACCAACCAAATTACAATTTCAATAAGAATTAACATTGGTTTCGATGAGTTAGAAGCAACTTCTTGAACAAATGCAACAGGCATTTGTGCGATGATTCCAACCATAATTAATAATGAGATACCGTTACCAATTCCTTTGTCCGTAATTTTTTCACCTAACCACATTGCAAAGATAGTTCCTGTTACTAAGATGATTACAGATGGAATAATGAAATCTAATCCTTTTCCAATTGTAAATGCTGCATCTGGAACTCCTAATTGACCTAATCCCCATAAGTAGAATGGTGCTTGCACCAAACAAATTACGATAGTAAGCCATCTTGTGATTTGCGTGATTTTTTTACGACCACTTTCTCCTTCTTTTTGAAGTTTTTGCAAGTAAGGAATTGCGATTCCCATTAACTGAACTACAATAGAAGCAGATATATAAGGCATAATTCCTAGTGCAAATACAGAAGCCTTAGCAAAAGCTCCACCAGTAAACATGTTTAACAGGCCTCCAATACCATCATCAAACTTACCAGCAAAGGAATCACCAAGTTGTGTATAGTCCATACCTGGAAGACTCACTTGAGCACCAAAACGGTATACAAGTAATAGTCCTAGAGTTACTAAAATTTTATTTTTTAGTTCCTCTATACTCCAAATACTTTTTATTGTGTCAATAAATTTTTTCATGCTTCTATGTAGAAATTATAAAGTTACTGCTTCTCCTCCTGCTGCTTCAATAGCTGCTTTTGCGGAAGCTGTGAATTTGTGTGCGGTAACTTTTAATTTTGATTTAAGCTCACCTCTTCCAAGGATTTTTACTAAATCAGTTTTTCTAGCTACTCTGTTAGCTACTAATGTGTCTAAATCAACAGTATCTGTGATTCTTCCTTCATCAACTAATTCCTGAAGTGTATCAAGATTTACGCCTTGATATTCTTTACGGTTGATATTCTTGAAACCGAACTTAGGAACGCGTCTTTGAAGTGGCATTTGTCCACCTTCGAATCCAATTTTCTTTGAATAACCTGAGCGAGATTTAGCTCCTTTGTGACCACGTGTAGCGGTACCACCTTTTCCAGAACCTTGTCCTCTACCAACTCTTTTGTTATTACTTTGAACTGAACCTTCAGCTGGTTTTAAGTTACTTAAATCCATAACCAGTTGTTATTTTTAAGCTTCTTCTACAGAAACTAAGTGTTTAACTTTATTTATCATTCCAAGGATGTTCGGTGTATCATCATGCTCAACAACCTGTCCGATCTTTTTAAGACCAAGCGCTTCTAGTGTTCTCTTTTGATCTTGAGGACGACTAATTTTGCTTCTTACTTGTGTTACTTTAATTTTTGCCATTTTATCCTTGATTTATCCTTTAAATACTTTTTCTAAAGAAATTCCTCTCTGTCTAGCAACCATTCCTGCATCGCGTAATTGTAATAAAGCATCAAAAGTTGCTTTTACTACATTGTGCGGGTTAGATGATCCTTGAGACTTTGATAATACATTGTGAACTCCTACAGCTTCTAATACTGCACGTACAGCTCCACCTGCGATAACTCCCGTACCCGAAGATGCTGGTTGAATATATACTCTAGCTCCTCCGTATTTTCCTTTTTGCTCATGTGGCAATGTACCATTTTGCAAAGGAATACGAACTAGATTTTTCTTCGCATCTTCGATTGCTTTTGCAATCGCAGTAGCAACGTCTTTAGATTTTCCCAAACCGTGTCCTACAACACCGTTTTCGTCTCCAACAACAACAATTGCTGAGAATCCAAAGGCTCTACCACCTTTTGTTACTTTCGTTACACGTTGTACTCCTACCAAACGATCCTTTAATTCTAGTCCACCTGGCTTTACTAATTCTGCGTTTTTGTATTTCTGATACATAGTTTCTTAGAATTTAAGTCCTCCTTCTCTAGCACCTTCTGCTAATGATTTTACTCTTCCGTGGTATAAGTATCCACCTCTATCAAATGCGATAGTTTCAATACCAGCTTTTAACGCTTTTTCTGCGATTGACTTCCCTACTAAGGCAGCCACTTCTGATTTTGTCCCTTCT
Organism: Kordia sp. TARA_039_SRF; assembly: GCA_006383075.2. GTDB lineage: Bacteria > Bacteroidota > Bacteroidia > Flavobacteriales > Flavobacteriaceae > Kordia. The sequence goes on along the minus strand of SMNH02000003.1, from coordinate 163,502 downwards.
GCTTTGATATCTTTATCTCTAGATGAAGCGGCAACAATTGTTTTACCGTCTACATCATTGATAATTTGAGCATAAATTTCTTTATTACTTCTAAAAACAGACAATCGTGGTCTAGCTTCAGTACCTTCAACGATTTTTCTGATTCTGTTTTTAATTCTTTGTCTTCTTTCAGTCTTTGATAATCCCATAATTAATTATTAAGCTGATTTACCTGCTTTTCTTCTTAATACTTCTCCAACAAACTTAACTCCTTTTCCTTTGTAAGGCTCTGGCTTACGGAACGCACGGATTTTAGCAGCTACTTGACCTACTAATTGCTTGTCATGTGAAGTTAATTTTATGATTGGATCTTTACCTTTCTCAGAGATTGTTTCAACTTTCACTTCTGGAGCTAAGTTCATAACAATATTATGTGAGAAACCTAAAGCTAACTCTAGTCTTTGTCCTTGGTTGCTTGCTCTGTAACCAACTCCTACTAATTGTAGCTCTTTTGTAAATCCTTTAGATACACCTTCAACCATATTGTTGATTAATGCTCTATATAGACCGTGTTTTGCTCTATGATCTTTGCTGTCAGATGGACGCTCAAGAACGATTTGACCTTCTTCTTGTGATACGGTAATACCTTCCACTTGTTGTGTCAACTCGCCTAATTTACCTTTTACGGTTACCTGACCATCTTTTATATCTACAGTAACTCCTTCTGGAATACTTACTGGGTTTTTACCTATTCTTGACATTTCCGTTAGTCTTTTTAATTAGTAAACGTAACATAAAACTTCTCCACCAACATTCTCACGCTGCGCTTGCTTTCCTGTCATTACTCCGTGAGAAGTAGACACTATTGCAATACCCAATCCGTTTAATACTCTTGGAAGTTCGTTAGCGCCAGCATACCTACGTAAACCTGGTGTACTGATTCTTTGAATTTTCTTGATTACAGGCTCTTTAGTCATCTTATCGTATTTTAATGCGATTTTGATGCTTCCCTGTACAGTTTTGTCTTCAAACTTGTAGCTTAAAATATATCCTTGATCGAATAAGATTTTTGTAATCTCTTTTTTAAGCTTTGAAGCTGGAATCTCGACAACTCTGTGTCCCGCTCTACTAGCGTTTCTGATTCTTGTTAAGTAATCCGCTATTGGATCTGTATACATATTTATCAATTTGCGGTTTTGGTTTTCGACCGAAGTCGAACCTGAAACCAATTTATAATTTTACCAACTTGCTTTTTTAACGCCAGGAATTAATCCTTTGTTAGCCATTTCTCTGAACATAACACGAGAAATCCCGAACTGACGCATATACCCTTTTGGTCTTCCTGTAAGTTTGCAACGGTTGTGCATACGTACTGGAGAAGCATTTTTTGGCAGCTTTTGCAATGCTTCGTAATCGCCAGCTTCTTTTAAAGCTTTTCTTTTCTCAGCATATTTAGCAACCATTTTTGCTCTTTTAACCTCACGGGCTTTCATTGATTCTTTAGCCATAATTAGTTCTTTTTAAAAGGTAATCCTAATTCTGTTAATAATGATTTCGCTTCTTTGTCCGTTGACGCAGAAGTTACAAATGTAATATCCATTCCAGCAATTCTGTTCACTTTATCGATATTTATTTCTGGAAAGATAATTTGCTCAGTAATCCCTAAGTTATAATTACCTCTTCCGTCAAAACCATTTGCTTTGATTCCATTAAAATCTCTTACTCGTGGCAAGGCTGAAGTAGTCAATCTATCTAAAAACTCATACATTTTCTCTCCACGTAAAGTAACTTTTGCGCCAATTGGCATTCCTTTACGCAATTTAAAAGATGCAACGTCTTTCTTTGAGATTGTAGCTACTGCTTTTTGTCCTGTAATTTTACCAAACTCTTCAATAGCGTGGTCAATTAACTTTTTATCAGCTACTGCACCACCAACTCCTCTACTTAAAACAATTTTTTCAAGTTTTGGAACTTGCATTACGTTTGTGTAACCGAATTCATCTGTAAGAGCTTGGATTACTCTTTCCTTATACTCTTTTTTTAATCTTGGAATGTAAGCCATAACTATAATACTTCATTAGATTTTTTAGAAAATCTCACTTTCTTATCTCCTTCCATTCTGTATCCAACTCTTGTTGCTTCACCTTTAGAAGTCATTAATGCAAGATTTGAAATATGGATTGGAGCTTCTTTTTCTACAATTCCACCTTGAGGATTTTGCGCTGTAGGTTTTGTGTGTTTTTTTACAATATTCACACCTTCTACGATGGCTTTATTTTCCTCACGGAGAACTTTTAATACTTTACCAGTTACAGGATTATCAGCAGTACTTTTGTTAGCACCAGCGATTACCTTCACTGTATCTCCTGTTTTTATCTTTAGTTTTGTCATTTTAAACTACGTTTATAGCACCTCTGGTGCCAATGATACAATTTTCATGAATTGCTTGTCACGAAGTTCTCTAGCAACTGGTCCAAAAACACGTGTTCCTCTCATCTCCCCTGCTGGGTTTAATAATACACACGCATTGTCGTCAAATCTGATGTAAGAACCATCTGGTCTTCTTACTTCTTTCTTAGTACGAACAACAACTGCTGTAGAAACTTGTCCTTTTTTCACACTTCCGTTAGGAGTTGCATCTTTTACAGTGACAACAATTTTGTCTCCAACAGAAGCGTAGCGTCTTTTTGTTCCACCTAAAACGCGGATTGTCAACACTTCTTTAGCTCCTGTATTGTCTGCTACTTTTAATCTTGATTCTTGTTGTACCATAATTATTTAGCTCTTTCAATGATTTCAACTAATCTCCAACATTTGGTTTTACTCAATGGACGTGTTTCCATTATTTTTACTGTATCACCAATGTTACAATCGTTCTTTTCGTCGTGCGCAACATATTTTTTTGTTTTTAACACGAACTTACCGTACATAGGGTGCTTTACTCTTTTCACTTCAGAAACCACGATTGATTTCGTCATTTTGTTACTAGTAACAACACCTATTCTCTCTTTTCTTAAATTTCTTTTTTCCATCTGTCAGTAGAATTCAATTTATTGCAATTCTCTTTTAGTTAGTTCAGTAGCTACTCTCGCAACTGTTCTTCTCACTGAACGCAACTGAATTGGATTATCTAAAGGAGAGATAGCGTGCGCTACTTTCAAATCTGAGTAATTCTTTTTTAACTCCTTTAGTTTTTCTTGTAACTCAGCTACAGATAATTCTTTAATTTCTGATTGTTTCATACTTCCTAAAAATTAAGCTTCGTAATCGCGAGCTACAATAAACTTCGTTTTAACTGGTAATTTCTGAGCTGCTAAGCGCAATGCTTCTTTAGCAACATGCATTGGCACACCGCCAATTTCAAAAATAATTCTACCAGGTTTTACAACAGCTGCCCAGTATTCTGGAGCACCTTTACCTTTACCCATACGCACTTCAAGTGGCTTTTTTGTAATTGGCTTGTCTGGAAATATTTTAATCCATAATTGACCTTCTCTTTTCATGTAACGAGTTGCCGCAATACGGGCAGCTTCTATCTGACGAGATGTCAAGAAATTTGAATCTAATGATTTGATACCAAACATACCGTTAGAAAGCAAGTGACCTCTACCAGAGTTTCCTTTCATTCGCCCTTTCTGTACTTTACGATATTTTGTTCTTTTTGGCTGTAACATTTTCTTTTACTTTAAAAAATTACTTTCTACGACGAGATTTTCCTTTTCCTCCTGAATTGTTTCCACCTTTTCCAGATTGCTTTTTAGACATTCCTACAAGTGGAGATAATTCTCTCTTACCATACACCTCACCTTTCATTACCCATACTTTCACTCCTAATCTACCATAAGTAGTGTGAGCTTCATGTAATGCATAATCGATATCTGCTCTGAAAGTTGATAAAGGAATACGACCATCTTTATACGATTCAGAACGTGCCATTTCCGCTCCGTTTAAACGACCAGAAATTTGAACTTTGATCCCTTCAGCATTCATACGCATTGCAGCCGCAATAGCCATTTTAATAGCTCTTCTATATGAAATTCTGTTTTCAATTTGACGTGCGATACTCGCCGCAATCAAATTTGCATCAAGTTCAGGTCTCTTAATCTCAAAGATATTGATCTGTACTTCTTTACCAGTAATCTTCTTAAGCTCTTCTTTCAACTTGTCTACCTCTTGACCTCCTTTACCAATAATGATACCAGGACGCGCCGTAGTGATAGTAACGGTTACAAGTTTCAATGTGCGCTCAATAATTACTCTAGAAACACTAGCTTTCGATAAACGAGCATGGATATACTTTCTGATTTTATCGTCCTCAGCAAGTTTATCTCCATAGTCATTACCTCCGTACCAGTTAGATTCCCATCCTCTGATGATACCAAGGCGATTTCCGATTGGATTTGTTTTTTGTCCCATACTGTTTCTCTTAGCTTTGTGTGTTATTGTTGTCTCCTAAAACCAATGTAACATGGTTAGAGCGTTTTCTAATTCTGTGTGCACGACCTTGTGGCGCTGGACGTAGTCTTTTTAACATACTTCCACCATCAACTCTGATCTCCTTTACAAACAATTCAGCGTCTTCAATACTTGCATCTTCGTTTTTAGCTTGCCAATTTGCAATTGCAGATAATAACAATTTCTCTAAACGACGAGAAGCTTCTTTTTGACTGAATCTTAATATATGAAGCGCTTTTTCTACTTTCTCACCTCTTACTAAATCCGCAACTAAGCGCATTTTTCTTGGAGAAGTAGGGCAGTTATTCAACTTTGCAAATGCTATATTTTTCTTAGCTTCTTTGATTTGCTCTGCTCTTTCTTTTTTACGAACTCCCATAGCTTCTTATTATTTTTTTCCTTTATTTTTCGCACCAGCGTGACCTCTAAATGATCGTGTTGGTGAAAATTCTCCTAATTTATGTCCTACCATGTTTTCAGTAACATATACAGGAACAAACTGACGACCGTTATGAACAGCGATAGTCTGACCAACGAAATCTGGAGTAATCATAGACGCTCTAGACCAAGTTTTGATCACGGCTTTCTTTCCTGACTCAATGTTTTGTTGAACTTTTTTATCCAAACTATAGTGAACGTAAGGTCCTTTTTTTAATGATCTTGCCATGTCTTATTTCTTTCTACGTTCTATGATATATCTATTACTCGCTTTCGTTTTAGATCGTGTACGGTATCCTTTTGCTGGAATTCCTTTTCTCGATCTTGGGTGTCCACCTGCAGACTTCCCTTCACCACCACCCATTGGGTGATCAACAGGGTTCATTACTACTGGTCTTGTTCTTGGTCTTCTACCTAACCATCTTCCTCTACCTGCTTTACCAGATACTAATAACTGGTGGTCAGAGTTAGAGACAGCTCCGATAGTCGCCAAACAATTTGCCATTACCATTCTAGTTTCACCAGAAGGCAATTTGATAGTAGCATACTTACCTTCACGCGCCATCAATTGTGCAAACGCACCAGCTGAACGAGCCATAACAGCTCCTTGTCCTGGACGCAATTCAACACAAGAAATAATAGTTCCTAAAGGAATATTACTTAACGGCATTGCATTTCCAATTTCTGGAGCCACTTTTTCTCCTGAAACTACAGTTTGACCTACTTTTAATCCATTTTGAGCAATGATGTAACGCTTTTCTCCATCAGTATACTGAACTAATGCGATAAAAGCAGTTCTGTTTGGATCATACTCAATAGTTTTCACTTCCGCAGAAACATCCTTACGATCTCTTTTGAAATCGATAATACGGTATCTTTTCTTATGACCACCTCCGATGTAACGCATGGTCATTTTACCTTGATTGTTTCTACCACCAGTCTTCTTCTTCGGTGCGAGCAAGCTCTTCTCCGGCTTATCAGTAGTAATGGCATCGAATCCATTAACTACTCTAAAACGCTGAGCTGGTGTAATTGGTTTTAATTTTCTTACTGACATTTTTGTCTTTGCTTATTTATATATTGCTATAAAAATCAATAATATCTCCTTCCGCCACATCAACGATTGCTTTTTTAGTAGCATTCGTTTTTCCATGCTGAATTCCAGTTTTGGTGTAACGTACTTTTCTATCAGGTCCGTAATTCATCGTACGAACTTTTTCTACAGAAACCCCATAAGTAGCTTCTATAGCTTTCTTAATCTCAACTTTGTTAGCTTTTACATTTACTAAGAAAGTGTATCGATTATTTAATTCACTATCAGCAGTAGCTTTTTCAGTTACAACTGGCTTAATTAAGATGCTCATTTGGTTCCTTATTTACTTAAATTCGACTCAATTCCTTCTAGCGAACCTTCAAAAATTACTACACTGTTTGCGTTAACAATTTTATAAGTGCTTAATTCTGAACTAGTTACAACTTCTGAAGTTTTCAAATTACGTGACGACAAATATACATTATTATTTGAATCACCCAACACAAATAGCGATTTTTTACTATCTAACCCTAAAGCTTTCAATACATTGATGAAATTTTTAGTCTTAGGAGCGTCAAAATTAAAGTCTTCAACAACGATAATTGACTCGCTTTTTGCCTTTAATGTTAGCGCTGATTTTCTTGCCAAACGCTTCACATTTTTGTTTAATTTTTGAGAGTAGCTTCTTGGTCTTGGACCGAAAACTCTACCTCCACCTTTAAATAAAGGGTTTTTGATACTTCCTGCACGCGCAGTACCTGTACCTTTTTGTTTTTTAATCTTACGAGTACTTCCCGCGATTTCAGCTCTTTCTTTTGCCTTGTGCGTTCCTTGACGTTGATTAGCTAAATACTGCTTCACATCTAAGTATACCGCATGATCGTTAGGCTCAATAGCAAAAACAGCATCAGAAAGGTTTGCCTTTCTACCTGTTTCTTTTCCGTTTATATCTAAAACTGCTACTTCCATTACTTCTGAACGATTACATATGAGTTTTTGTGACCAGGAACACATCCTTTTACCACTAGTAAGTTCTTTTCAGGAACTACTTTTAATACTCTTAAATTTTGAACTTTCACTTTTTCTCCACCCATTCTTCCTGCCATACGCATTCCTTTGAATACACGCGCAGGATATGATGCAGCTCCAATAGAACCTGGTGCTCTCAAACGGTTGTGCTGACCGTGAGTTGCTTGTCCAACACCACCAAATCCGTGACGTTTTACAACTCCTTGGAAACCTTTACCTTTTGATGTTCCAGACACATCAACGAATTCACCTTCTCTAAAGTGCTCAACCGTGATACTGTCTCCTAATTTATACTCTTCTTCAAATCCTTGGAACTCAACAACTTTGTATTTAGGCGAAGTACCTGCTTTTTTAAAGTGACCATTAGCCGCTTGTGAAGCACGTTTTTCTGCCTTGTCATCGAAACCAAGTTGAAGAGCTTCATACCCGTCAACCTCATTGGTTCTGACTTGGGTAACTACGCATGGTCCAGCTTCAATAACAGTACATGGAATGTTTTTTCCATTCTCGTCAAAGATGCTTGTCATGCCGATTTTTTTTCCGATTAACCCAGACATTTTGATTTTAGATTGTGGACTCAGTTGTTACACATATTGTCCGTTATTAATTATTTACTTATTAAAAAAATTCAGAGCGAAAAATACACTTCGCTCTGAATTGTATTTTTACCGTTTTTCCTTTGCACGCAGCGCCGGACATGTTCACTTTCCACGAAAGCGGAAAACTTCTCTTTTTTAAAGTTTCAAAGAGATTCCTGCCTTCGCAGGAATGTGATATTGCTAACCTTTTTGTTCGCTTCGCTTCTAAAAGCTAAACACTATCACACTTTAATTTCCACTTCAACTCCACTTGGCAATTCAAGCTTCATCAACGCATCAATCGTTTTTGAAGATGAACTATAGATATCAAGCAATCTTTTGTAAGAGCTTAACTGAAACTGCTCTCTTGATTTCTTGTTTACGTGCGGAGAACGCAACACAGTAAAGATTTTTTTGTGTGTTGGTAATGGAATTGGTCCAGTTACTACAGCACCAGTTGTTTTTACTGTTTTTACGATTTTTTCAGCTGACTTATCAACTAAGTTATGATCGTATGATTTTAATTTTATTCTAATTTTTTGACTCATTTTCTTAGTTTTAAGCAGTTACACCTTTAGACTTCGCGATTACTTCTTCAGAAATGTTAGAAGGAGTTTCTGCGTAATGAGAGAATTCCATTGTTGAAGTTGCTCTACCAGATGATAATGTACGTAACGATGTTACATATCCAAACATTTCAGATAATGGCACTGTTGCTTTTACAACTTTAGAACCAGCTCTGTCAGACATGTCAGATACCTGTCCGCGACGACGGTTTAAGTCACCTACGATATCCCCCATGTTTTCTTCTGGAGTTAATACTTCTAATTTCATAATTGGCTCAAGGATTACTGCTCCTGCTGCTTTCGCTGCTGCTTTGTATCCTAATTTCGCTGCCAACTCGAATGATAATGCATCAGAATCCACCGGGTGGAAAGAACCATCTTTTAAGACAATCTTCATAGAATCCATTTCGAATCCCGCTAAAGGACCATTTAACATTGCTGTTTTGAATCCTTTTTCTACTGCTGGAATAAATTCTTTTGGAATACGTCCACCTTTAATTTCATCAACAAATTGCAATCCATCACCTTCAAAATCTTCATCTACTGGACTCATTTCGAATACAATATCACCAAACTTACCACGACCACCAGATTGCTTTTTATACGTTTCTCTGTGATCCGCTTTTCTAGTTAAAGCTTCTTTGTATTCTACTTGAGGCTCACCTTGATTTACTTCAACCTTAAACTCACGTTTTAAACGGTCTACAATAATATCTAAGTGCAACTCTCCCATTCCTGAGATAACTGTTTGCCCAGATGCTTCATCTGTTTTTACTGTAAATGTTGGATCTTCTTCAGCTAATTTTGCTAAAGCCATCCCTAATTTATCAACATCAGCCTTTGTTTTTGGCTCAACTGCGATACCGATTACAGGATCTGGGAAGTCCATTGATTCTAATACAATTGGATTCTTCTCATCAGATAAGGTATCTCCAGTTTTAATATCTTTAAAACCTACAGCAGCTCCAATATCTCCAGCTTCAATAAAGTCAATCGCATTTTGCTTATTAGAGTGCATTTGGTAGATACGCGAGATACGCTCTTTTTTACCTGAACGGTTGTTCAATATGTATGAACCTGCGTCTAATCTTCCTGAGTATGCACGGAAGAATGCTAAACGACCTACGAAAGGATCGGTTGCAATCTTAAATGCTAATGCTGAGAATGGATCTTTTGTAGATGGTTTACGAGAAATCACATCTCCTGAATCTGGATGCGTTCCTTTAATATCATCTTTATCAACTGGTGAAGGCAAGTAACGACATACTGCATCTAACAAGAACTGAACTCCTTTGTTTTTGAATGCAGAACCACAAATCATAGGAATGATTGCCATGTCCATTACCGCAGCTCTTAATGCAGCATGAATTTCTTCTTCTGTGATAGAGTTTTCATCTTCCATGAACTTCTCTAACAACTCTTCATCATACGTTGCTACTTCTTCAATTAAGTGCGCACGTGCTTCAGCCGCTTCTTCTTTTAATTCTTCTGGAATATCAATAACATCGAAAGTAGCTCCTTGCGTTTCATCATGCCAAACAATAGCACGGTTTTTCACCAAGTCAACAATACCTCTAAAGTCCGCCTCTTCTCCAATTGGTAAAACGATTTGCACTGCGTTAGAACCTAACATCTCTTTTACCTGCGTACAAACGTTTGCAAAGTTAGATCCTTGACGATCCATTTTATTTACAAATCCAATTCTTGGAACTTTGTAGTTATCTGCAAGTCTCCAGTTAGTTTCAGATTGTGGCTCAACACCATCAACTGCACTAAACAAGAAAACCAATCCGTCTAATACACGCAATGAACGGTTTACCTCTACGGTAAAGTCAACGTGTCCCGGAGTATCGATAATATTGAAGTGATATCCTTTTGTTTCAGGAGTTGGCTGTGCATTTTCTAATGGAAATTGCCATGTACAAGTTGTTGCAGCAGACGTAATAGTAATACCACGCTCTTGCTCTTGCTCCATCCAGTCCATTGTAGCAGCACCATCGTGCACTTCTCCAATTTTATGACTTACACCTGTGTAGTATAAGATACGCTCTGTAGTTGTTGTTTTACCAGCATCAATGTGAGCAGCGATACCGATATTTCTAGTATATTTTAAATCTCTAGCCATTTTTATAGTTGTGTCTTATTAAAATCTAAAATGTGAGAATGCTTTGTTTGCTTCCGCCATCTTGTGCGTGTCTACTCTTTTCTTAACTGCCGCACCTTCTTCTTTTGCTGCCGCTAATACTTCTGAAGCTAATTTTAAAGCCATTGACTTCTCATTTCTTTTACGAGAATAGCTTATTAACCATTTCATCGCCATAGACACTTTTCTGTCTGGTCTAATTTGCATTGGAATTTGAAATGTTGCCCCACCAACTCTACGCGAACGTACTTCTACGTGCGGCATAACGTTTGATAACGCTTCTTTCCAAATTTCTAAAGCAGTTTTTTCGTCGTCTGTTTTCTTTGATTCTACAATATCCATTGCATCATAGAAAATCCTGAATGCTACTGACTTTTTACCATCCCACATTAAGTTATTCACAAAACGCGTTACTAATTGATCGTTAAATCTTGGATCTGGTAAAAGAGGTCTTTTTTTCGCCTTTCTTTTTCTCATGTCTTTACATTAAAAGTTTTTAATTACTTCTTTGGGCGTTTAGCACCATACTTAGATCTACGTTGCGTACGACCTTCAACACCTGCGGTATCCAAAGCTCCACGTACAATGTGATATCTAACTCCTGGCAAATCTTTTACCCTTCCACCTCTAACTAATACTATCGAGTGCTCTTGTAGATTGTGTCCTTCTCCTGGAATGTAAGCATTCACTTCCTTACCATTTGTCAAACGAACCCTCGCAACTTTACGCATTGCCGAATTCGGTTTTTTTGGCGTTGTAGTGTATACACGCGTACAAACTCCACGTCTCTGAGGACAAGAATCTAAAGCAGCCGATTTACTCTTCTTAGTTATTTTGGCTCTTCCTTTTCTTACTAATTGTGAAATTGTTGGCATTTATATTAAATATAATTTTGTTTAAAAACCCTCTTTTGAGGGCGGCAAAGGTAAGTATTATTTTTTAAGATTCAAATCTTAACGACTTAATTTTCAATAAGATTAATTTTTTAGCGATTTAACACATATGATTTCTTCTTTTTTTGCGTTATTTTGAAGCAGGATTGCATTCACTTTTTGACTTGAAAAAATCAACCTTACATATTTTTTATTTGTTTTTTGCGCTTTGTTGCATCCAATACACTCATGGCCAAACATTACAGATTAATGGCACCACAGAAAACGACCAACAAGTAATTGATGCAACGAATTATAAAAAATCGCACGAAAATATAAAATCTATCGTAGATGAGTTAACCTCTTTACAAAAAGCTTTTTTTACCATTGGTTATTTTGACGCTACGTACAGCAAACTTGAGAAAGTGAGCGATTCTATATATCAGAGTACTTTCAACCTGAATACAAAATACACTTCTTTAGAGATTAATTACGACCGCTCAATGGTTGACGAAAGTTTATTGAATGCTTTTAATTTACAGCGAACCGACAGTACATTCACCATCACACCTGAAAATGTAACACCTTTTTTAGAAGCGATTGTTGCCAATTTTCAAAACACAGGAAACCCTTTCGCAGAAGTACAACTTGAAAACATTAGAAAGAAAGAACAAACGATTATTGCCGATTTAAATATTACCATTATTAATAAGCGACGTTTGGACAAAGTCATTATTAAAGGATACGAAAAGTTTCCAAAAGCTTACGCCAAAAATTATTTGCGTTTGACTTCTAAAGTTTTTAATAAAGATGAAATTACCAAACAAACCAAACGCATTGACCAACTTCCGTTTGCGAGACAGATAAAAGACCCTGAAATTTTATTTGCAAAAGACTCTACTATATTATATGTATATATTGAAAAGGTAAAGAGTAATTTTTTTGATGGCTTTATAGGATTTAATTCAGATGAAGATACTGGAAATTTAAAACTGAATGGTTATCTCGATTTGAAATTGATGAATAATTTGAACGCTGGCGAGCAGTTTAATCTTTTATGGAAGAATGATGGTAACGGACAAACGAAGTTTTTAGCTGATTTGCGCGTGCCGTATATTTTTAATTCTCCTGTTGGCATTAATGCAGGACTGGATATTTTTAGACGCGATTCTCTTTTTAATATTGTCAATGTGAAATTGAACGCTTTTTATCAGATAAATCCAAATAATCAATTGCATGTAGGAATTTTACAAACAGAATCCAACAATCTTTCAGAAGATGAAGCCAACACCACGATTGATGATTACACCAGTTTTTTTACCACCGCAGCATACACCTTTACAAAGAGAAATGACGCATTAAGCATTTTCCCTGTTAAAATGTTTGCAGGACTGGAAGCACAATTGGGAACACGCACCAATGATGGCGAGAAAAATGAACAGTCAAAATTCTCCTTTACTGGAAATTATTTATGGGAATTGAACAACCGTAATTTTATTTACTTCAACAATACTTCAGAAGCGTTGATTTCCAACCAGTATTTAACCAATGAAAAGTTTCGTTTGGGCGGCATACAATCCATTAGAGGCTTTAATGAAAATAGTTTAGAAGCAACTCTCTACAGCACTATTAATACAGAATATCGTTACATTCTCTCGCGTAACTCCTATGTGCATTCGATTATAGATTTCACTTACCTTCAAGATGATTTAACCGATACAGATGTCAAATTATACGGTTTTGGCTTCGGATTAGGAATTCGCTCCAAATCTGGTCTTTTGAAAATAAATTATGCTGTTGGCAAAACCGACAATACCGCCATTAAACTATCAGAATCGAAAGTACACATAAGTTTATCAACTTCTTTTTAGACAGTATTATTTTCAAAATAAATCTTCGTTTTATTATTTACAGAAACAACATAGAAAACACAACAAATCGAACAACAAGTAAGAAAATAGCTAGCATTTAACAGTTAGTTTTACACAAATAAGCAAATATTTTTTCTAAAAGCATTCACGCATTTTACGCTATAAAACTACTGAAACCCTCTAAAATTAAGCCAAATACGGTTTTTTCAAAACCTATTGCTCTATAGGCTACCTATTGCTTTTATTGAATTTCATCTACTTTTTTCCATAAAAAAATAGGAATATTAACATATTATTATGATTTTTGGGATAGCTAATTCAAATAATTAACACAATGAGAACAAAGTTTAATGGAATGTTAACGCTGTTGCTGGCGTTAATGGTGCAGCTTGCGCTTGCACAAGAGAAAACAGTTAAAGGTACTGTTTCCGACGAATCTGGAATTCCGCTTCCCGCGGCCAGTGTAGTCGTTAAAGAAACTAATGCGGGAACATCTACTGATTTTGATGGAAACTACTCCATCAAAGCGAATCAAGGACAAACGCTTGTATTCAGCTATGTTGGCTACAAGAGAAAAGAAGTCGTTGTTGGTGCAACCAATACTATTGATGCTTCTTTAACGCCTGACAATCAACTAGAAGAAGTAGTCATTACTGCACAGGGTATTAAAAAGGAAAAGAAAGCCTTAGGATACGCCGTAACAACTGTTGAAAGTGAAGACTTAGAGCAGAAAGCAGACACAGATATCGGTAAGATATTACGTGGTAAAGCATCTGGTGTACGTATTACAGGTACTGGTGGTGTTTCTGGTAGTGGTTCTAACATCATTATTAGAGGGCAATCTTCTATTACTGGTAATAACCAACCTTTATTTATCGTAGATGGTGTACCATTTGACGGATCTTCTGGTAGTGCAAACCAATCTGCAAGTTCAGGAGATTTCCAATCTGGTAACGTAGCAAGTAGATTTGCTGACATTGATCCAAACAACATTGAAAGCGTAAGCATCTTAAAAGGTTTAAGTGCAACTGCGCTGTATGGTGGTGAAGGTCGTAATGGTGTAATCTTAATTACTACAAAAACAGGATCAGACGCTAACAAGAAAATGGAAGTAACTATTAACCAATCTATTTTCTTTAACGACATTATTCTTCCTGATTATCAGGACACATGGGGTAACGGATTCCAAAACGCCTACGGAGCTTTCTTTAGTAATTGGGGATCGCGTTTTGACAGTCAAGAAACTATTGATAATGCACTTAGAACTTCTATTTTAAACAACTTTGGTGTTGAGCCATCTGTATTATTTCCAAACAGACCAGACCTCGACAGTCCAACAGTAGCCTACAGACCGTATGATAGTCAAGAAGCGTTCTTTAGAACGGGAACTATCGCAAGTACTTCTGTAAATATTGCGGGCGCTTTTGCAGATAAAGGAAGTTTTAACGCATCTTATGCCCATGTTGATGACCAGTCATTTATTCCAAATAACAGCTTACGTAGAGACAACTTCTCTGTAGGAGGTACTTTCAAAATGGATAATAAATTTACGGTATCTGGTAAAATAAGCTTAGCTAAGACAGATATTAGAAGTCCATTTACAGATGCTTCCACAGGTAGTGACGTAACTTCTTCTACCGCAGGTACTGGTGGGGTTGCCTCTATTTGGAATGTATTGTATATACCACGAAGTGTAGACATTACATTGCCTAGTCAACACCCTATTACAGGTGAAAGTATTTGGTATCGCGGTGGTAATGACCGTACAAACCCAGTTTGGGCGCTAAACAACACACAAGATAAACAAAGTACCGATCGTTTCTTTACAAATTTTGTTGTAACATATGACGCTGCAGATTGGTTAAACATCAGCTACCGTTTAGGTATTGACAGTCAAAACACAAGAGGAAGACGTGTAATTAATAGAGGATCTAATGATGGTTTACATCCAGATGGATACTTACAAACAACTTCTCAACGATTTACGATTTGGGATCAATCTTTATTAATTGGTATTGACAAAGAACTTTCTGAAGATTTCGGATTGCAAGCTACAATTGGTGCCACTACAAAACGTCAGGTTTTTGAGCGTGATGGATTGGAAAGTAGAGATCAAATTATCTTTGGACTATGGAATCATATCAACTTTAGAAATTCAAGTTCAATTATTGAAGGAACCGTTTTTGCGGAGAATAATGTTACATACCAATCATATAACGAACAAAACAACGTTGCGGCGTATGTATCTGGAACGCTTTCATATAAGAACTATTTATACTTAAACACTTCTTTAAGAAATGAATGGAACTCTACATTAGAGCCAGAAAACAGATCTCAATTTTCTCCTGGTGTAAGTTTATCATTTATCCCTACATCTGCATTTGAAAATTTACGATCTACAAACGGACTAAACTTTTTAAAACTTAGAGCAGGTTACGGAACCTCTCCAGGTTTCCCTGTTCCATACACCACTAGAGGTATCGTTTCTTTAGTACCAAATATTTTCCAAACAGGTGGTGGAAATAACACTACGACAACTAGTATTCCTGGTTTTTTACCAAATCCTAACTTAAAACCAGAACTTTCTAAAGAATTTGAAGTTGGTTTGGAAGCAAGATTCTTAGACAATAGAGTTGGTATTGATTTTACTTACTATAACAGAGATACTGAAAACCAAATTATTGACCGCCCACTAGCACCAGAAAGCGGATATACCTTTACCTTTGACAACATTGGTAATGTAATCAACAAAGGTTTTGAAATTGGTTTTGATGTAACACCAATACGTACTGAAGATTTTGAATTAAAATTCTCAGGAAGTTTTACACAAAACGAAAGTTCTGTAAAAGGACTGGATGATGGAGAGCAAATTCTTTATGCAGGACTTTTCTCCACTCCTGCCAATGCAGCCATTAACGACCAACCATTAGGCGTTATTGTTGGTGGACAATTTTTAACTGACGAAAACGGCAATAGACTTGTAGGAGAAGATGGATATTGGCTACAAGATCCAAACAATGGTATTATTGGAGATCCAAACCCAGACTGGTTCACTACAGTGAATACTGGAATTACTTGGAAAAACTGGACTGTTAACATGCAATGGGAATACCAACAAGGTGGTGATATCTACGCAACAACTATCGGTGCCTTAGTAGGTAGAGGTCTTGTTGAAGATACAGATTTTGACAGAACACAGAGTATTGTACTACCTGGTATTCGTCAGGCTACAGGACAGCCAAATGACATTCAATTAACAGCAACGGAAGCCTATTTTGATAATATCGGTTTTGGATTTGATGAAGCATTAATTTATGACGCTACACACTTAAGATTAAGAGAAGCGTCTATTAGCTACAGATTACCTAAAAAGTGGCTAGATAGAACTCCTTTTGGAACTGTATCATTAACACTTTCTGGACAGAACTTATTCGTGAAAGCATTTAACACACCTGACAGTGTTAATTACGACCCTGAATTGAACAGTTTAGGTGTTGGTAACTCTCAAGGGTTTGACTACTTGACTTCTTGGAATTCGAGAAGATACGGTATGAGCGTAAAAGTAACTTTCTAAAAAAATTAACAATGAAAATAAAAAACAATAAATTATTTTGGTTGCTAGGTCTAATACTTGTATTCTCTTGTGAAACTACAGAATTAGATTTACTAGTAGATCCAAATGTACCTACTCCAGAAGCGCTGGATACAGATACAAACTTAAACTTCATCCAGTTTCAATTAGCAAAGTTTTTTGAAGATGCTACCGAATCTGGAGGAGAAGCCGTACGACTAGAATATATGTTTAATACATACGAAATAAACTTTATCAATAACAATGCTAGCAACAGCGGCATGTGGACAACTGCTTACACGAACATTCTTAATGAGGTTGAAGCATTGATTCCTATTGCAACTGCTGAAGGACGCTTTAGACACCTTGGTGTTGCTAGAATTATTAGAGCATACACCATGATGACGTTAGTTGATTATTTTGGAGACATTCCATATTCTGAAGCACTACAAGGAAATAATGGTGTTATATTTCCAGGCTTAGATTCAGGCTCTGATGTTTATGATGCTGCTCTTACCGAGTTAGATTTAGCTTTAGCCGACTTCGCTAATATCGATGCTGCTTTAACTCCAGAGTTTAACGATTTATATTATGGTGAAAATTCAAGTACAACAATGGACAACTGGACAAAGTTTGCCAATACATTGAAGTTTAAATACTACTTAAATAAGAGATTGATTGATCCTACTGGCTCTGCAGCAGGAATAAATGCTTTATTAGCTAGTGGTGACATTATCACATCGAGTTCAGAAGATTTCAAATGGTCTTCAGGTACTTCTATCAACCCACAAAGTACACATCCATATTACGTAGAAGAGTATTTAGCTGCAAACCCTGGAGAATACATTCCAAACTATTTAATGTGGGCATTGGCTGAAGAAAAAGGTTTTGAAGATCCAAGACTAAGATACTATGTTTACAGACAAGTAAATAGTTTCCCAACAGATCCAGCTATATTAGATAATGAAATCAGTTGCTGGAACGACCCAAGACCTACAACTTATGATCCAATTGATGCAATGCAAGCAGTTCCACTTCCTTTCTGTTCATTATTTGGAAGAGGTGACGGATATTGGGGAAGAGATCATGCAAATCGTGAAGGTATTCCACCAGACACTGGCAAAAGAAGTACTTTTGGTGTATATCCTGTTGGCGGTCGCTTTGATGACAATGATGCAGATTCTATTGATGCAGGTGACGGTCTACAAGGTGCTGGTATTTGGCCAATCATGATGGATTCATTTGTTTACTTTATGAGAGCTGAAGCTGCTATATATCTTGGAACTTCTGATGATGCAGCAGCAATGCTAGAACAAGGTGTTAGAGCATCATTAAACACAGTAACTTCATTCTTACCAAACCCAGGAGATTTCTCAAATACTGCTTCCGCTACTGACATTGATGATTATGTAGCAGATGTTATGGCATCGTATATGGCTGCAGCTACGGACGCTGAAAGAATGGATATTATTGGTAAAGAATACTGGATTGCTATGTATGGAAACGGTGTAGAAGGATACAACCTTTACAGAAGAACTGGTGCACCAGGGAACTTACAACCTACATTATTAGGAACAGGTTCGTTCCCTAGATCATTCCTGTATCCAAATGTTGCCGTGGACAGAAACATAAATATCTCTCAGAAGCCTGGACTTGCTGTACAAGTATTTTGGGATAACAATCCTGCAGATTTTATTCAATAAAAAAAGAGAATTATGAAAAATAAATTTTTAAAAACAATTCTAGCTATAAGTGCTGTTTGTATTGCATTTTATAGCTGTAAAGACGACGATACGTTGCCTGTTGATTTTGATGACTTAATCAACACAGGAAAACCATTTGCTTCTGAAATCATAACAAACGGTTCCACCAATGTAAATAAATTAGACCCTAGTAGCTCAAGTTTCTCAAAGGAGTATCAAATCATTTCTCCTGCTGGTGGAACAGATGTTACTAAAGTTGAAGTATTTGTTTCTCTTTCAGGACAAAACCTTACAACTGAAGAAGCATTATTAATTACGACTGAATCATCAAGTTTTACAAATTCTGATGGAGGATATCCTGAAGTAAGTATTTCTTTTGATGGTGCCGCTATTATTGCTGCTTTAGGAATTGATCCTGCAGCATTAGAAGGTGGTGACAGGTTTAACTACAGATTAGCATTGACAAATCCGCAAGGAACGTTTTCTGACGTAAGTGCTAACTTTGACAACCAATCAGCAGACCACACATTCTCATCTACAGTTGTTTGTGATTCTCCAACGTTACCAGCAGGTGACTGGGTAATTGACATGCAAGATTCGTACGGAGATGGGTGGCAACCAACTACAAGTGGAGGTGGTGGCCCTGGAATTACAGTAACACTTAGTAACGGAACTGTATTCGAAATAGGACTTTGTACTCCTTATGAAGACCCAGGATATGCATGTACTGCTGAAAATAGCGCCGGATCTAGAACCATAACTATTCCTGATGGCGTAAGTGGTGACTGGGTTTTCAATGGTGATTTTTGGGGAGAAATGTCTTTCCAAATTACAGGACCTAGCGGTAGTACTGTAGCTACAGGTACACCAGGAACAGCTGCTGGACCAATTGCATTAAATTTATGTAATGAATAAAATCACACGATTTTAACTTTATACTAATTGCCTTTGAATAAACTTCAAAGGCAATTTTTTTTCAATGAATATTCGTTACTTTTCGCCCTTGAAAGTTAAAATGCTTTCAAAATGATAAAAAGCTATGAAAAATCAATTGAAAATTAATATTTTCTTTTGCAGTATTTTCTTATGCATTATTACTGCGAAAGCCCAAAACACTGTAGGCACACTAACCAACAATCAAGGAACTTTCAACGGTTATACTTTGACGAGCCCGCAGGACATACTGAAACATATCTTATTAATAATTGTGGAGAAGTCATTAATCAATGGACAAGTACGGTTGCACCTGGAAATGCAGTATATCTGTTAGAAAACGGAAACCTGCTACGCGCTGGAAGAATTCCAAATGCTGATGTTAATTTTGGAGGCGTTGGCGGAAAAGTTGAACTATTTGATTGGGATGGCAACTTACTTTGGTAATATACCTACTCCTCTCCTACTATTTCCCAGCATCATGATGTATTTCCAATGCCAAACGGTAATGTTCTTGTGCTTGCCGTAACAACCATGAAACAAGCCGAAGCAATACAAGCTGGTAGAGACCCAAACAATCTTACACAAGAAAAATTATTTAATGAACAAATTTTAGAGTTAAAACCAGTAGGCGCAAACGGCGCTAATATCGTATGGGAATGGAATATTAAAGACCACTTAATTCAAGATTTTGATGCTACCAAAGATAATTTTGGTGTCGTTGAAGACAATCCATAATTGCTCGACATCAACTTTTTAGGAACTTCCTCAGGAAATGCCAATTGGCTACATTACAACTCTATTCAATATGATGAACGATTGAATCAAATTGTCATTAGTTCACGATTAATGAGTGAGATTTACATTATCGATCATAGCACTACAACCGCAGAAGCAGCAGCAAGCTCTGGCGGACTCCGAGGAAAAGGTGGCGATTTTTTATACCGATGGGGAAATCCGCAAGCATACAGAAGAGGTACAGCATCCGATCAAAAATTATTTGGGCAGCATTACCCTCATTTTATCGCTGACGGACTTACAGATGCTCGCAAAATGATTATATTCAACAATGGGCTTACTCGAATTCCTAGTGTATCTCAAATAGATATTATTACACCTCCAGAGGATTCAGAAGGCGTCTATAGTTACACACCTGGAACTGCTTATGGACCTCAAAACACAGATTACACATACACTGCTCCAGTGCAAACGGACTTTTACTCTAGAATTTTATCTAGTGCTCAACGCTTGCCTAATGGAAATACGCTAATTTGTGATGGCGATGATGGATACTTTTTTGAAATAACGCCCAACGAACAAATTGTTTGGGAATATGTGAATCCCGTGACTCCTACAGGAATTTTATCGCAAGGAGATGATCCAACTGCTTCTCCAAATTTAACTTTTAGAGTTTTACGATATGCTGCTGATTATCCTGCTTTCGCTAGAAGAACACTTACGCCTTCTGCTCCCGTAGAACTAAATCCAGACCTATCAAATTGTACCATTTTAAGTGTAGATGAATCTATAAATAATGATTTTACAATCATTCCAAATCCTATCAAAAATCGATTTAAGATTAATGGAGTTTCAGAAATAGATAAAATCGAGATATATTCTGCGCTTGGTGAATTAGTCCTCACTTCTCAAAATAAAAACATCGATTTAACGTCTCAAAATAGCGGTTTTTATATTGCTAAAATATATGTTGATGATAAAATAACTACGACAAAAATCATCAAACAATAAACAAAGCTTTATAAGCATAAAAGACACAACTTTAAAAAACTCAATAATTCAACTATTCTTGAATTATTGAGTTTTTTACTTCATAGGACTATCACACAACATCAATCACATAAATTAAAAATTCTGCTAAATCATTAAAAATTTAACAAAACTATCTCATTTTGATAATTTTATAAATTACAACTCTGCATTCCCCTCATTTCTATGACCATACTCAAGCCAATTCAAGTAAAATAAACCCTGTTTTTCAAAAAAACTTAGTCTTTCTAAGCATTTTTAAGAAAAAAAAATTGGATTATTAACATATAATTAGGATTTTTGGCGATAGCTAATTCAAATAAATTAAAAAAATGAGAACAAAGTTTAGTGGAATTCTAACGCTATTCCTAGCGTTATTTGTGCAAATTCTGTTTGCACAACAACAGACTGTCTCAGGTACGGTGACCGATGAAACGGGCATGCCGCTACCAGGAGCAACTGTTTCGATTAAAGGTACTACTACAGGTAAGACTACTGATTTTGATGGGAATTATTCTATCCAAGTTAACAACGGGCAAACGCTTGTATTTAGCTATGTAGGATATACTCCTCAAGAAATCAAGGTTTCGTCTACTACTATCAATGTACAATTAAAACAAGGTGAAGCTTTAGAAGCTGTAACAGTTGTAGCTTATGGTGGAGCTGTAAACAGTGCAAAAGTAGCATCTTCTATTGCTACAGTTGATGGTGAGACAATTGAACAAGTTCCGATTAACTCGTTAGACCAGGTACTTCAGGGTGCTGCGGCAGGGGTTAACGTGAACACAGGTTCTGGACAACCAGGTCAATCGGCAACAATCATCATTAGAGGTCGTGGATCTTTACAAGGTGATATTGAGCCATTATTTGTTATCGATGGTGTACCAGTAGATCAAGATAACTTTAGAAGTTTAAACCAAAACGACATCGAAACGCTATCTGTATTGAAAGATGCAGCTGCAACAGCGATTTATGGTAACAGAGGTGCTGGTGGTGTTGTAATTGTAACAACTAAAAAAGGTAAAAAAGGATCTGGAGTAAATCTTCAATACAGAACACTTTATGGTGTTGCTGTAAAGCCTAAAACTAGATTTGAAGTAATGAATGCTTCGCAGCTATTAACATGGCAAAGAGATTTGTTACCTGGCACACAATTTGGTGATGGTTTATCTGATGCTCGAATTGCTGCTATCGCTGCACAAACAAACACAAACTGGTCAGATGTATTCTTTCAGCAGGGAACAACAGTTTCTCACGAATTGAGTATTTCTACTGGTAATGAGAATACAAGTTCATATACTTCTATGCAGTATTACAAGCAGGAGGGTATTACATTAGGTAGTGACTTGACACGTTTTTCTTTCAGAAATAACTTCAATGGAAGTTCTGCAGACAAGAAATTTAACTATGGAACTACATTAACGTTGAACCGTTCTGTAAGTAATTTTATTGTGGATGCTGTCAGAGGTAACAATACAGGTGGTCAGTTAGACAACCCGTTCATTGTACCTTATATTGGACTTCCTTACTTAAACAGATTTAACCCAGACGGTAGCTTAAATACTTTTGGTACTATCCGAAGTCAAGCTATCGATACAAATGGAGATATAGATAATCCTAACGGATTCTTAAACACTCCTTTCTTAGCATTAAACACTGCAAGATTCAATACTGACCAAGAAACTGAATTTAAAGCGGTAGGAGGTATCAACGCTGACTACAACTTCGCTAAAAACTTAACAGTTGGAGGTTCTATTGGTATTGACTATACAAATATTGAATTATTACAAATTACTACTCCAGGAAGTATTAGAGGTTTAATTACTCCTAACCAAGGAGCTGAAGTAAAAGGTTCTCAAGGAGAAACTTTCTTTAGAGATGCTAACTTCATCTTAAATGCTTTCTTGAGATATCAAAATGACATTACTGACAAGTTAAATTTATCTGCTTCTGTATACGGTGAGTACAACTACTCAAACACGCAACAAGCTGGATATACTGCTTTCGGTTTGAACCCTGCATTACCAGGTTCTTCTGCTGGTTTCACAAGTGGAAACACACAAGAAGGAGAAGATACAAATGAAGATGGAATTTTAGATGCTGAAACTGAATTGGCATTAAACTATGTTCCAGGTGTATTCTCTACTGAAACTGAACTAGCGTTAGCTTCATTATTCGCAACATTAGATTTAGATTATGATGGAAAATATGGTTTCTCTGGTACAATCAGACGTGACCAAACTTCTCGTTTCCCTAAAAACTCAACAGGTGTATTCTGGTCTGTTGCTGGTCGTTGGAATATTGATAATGAAGATTTCATGAGCAATGTTGATTTCATCAATGCTTTGAAATTAAGAGCTAGTTACGGTGTTGTAGGTAATCAAGGTGTTGGTACTCGTTACCAAGGATTACAAACAGTATTTGCTGATCCAACAAGTTACCAATTAGGTACAGGTTATGGACTTAACGGGTTGATTGATGAGGATATCAAATGGGAAACAACAAATCAGTTAAACATTGGTTTAAGTTTTGGTTTATGGAATAATAGACTTTCTGGGGAGTTTGATTACTATAACTTCTTAACAGAAGACTTATTCTCAAACAACGCACCATTATCTCTTGCTCAAACAGGTTACGGTACAGTAACAACTAACATTGGTAGCATGAGAAACTCAGGGGTTGATTTACAAATTGCATTTGATGTATTGAGAAAATCTCAAACAAACCCATGGGCTATTACAGTACGTGGTAATGCTAACTACAACAAAAACAGAATTGAAGAGTTACCAGTAGATTTTACAGGAGTTACATTACGTAATGCTGAAGGTCGTCAAGCTGCTACATGGTTTGATGTACGTTGGGCTGGTGTAGATCCTTCTAATGGTCAACCACTTTATTATGATGTTGATGGTAACATCACAAATGTATATACTCCTAATAACAGAGTTTATTTAGACAAAAACTTTGATCCTACATATACTGGAGGTTTTGGAGCTGATATCTCTTATAAAGGATTTGCATTAAATGCATTATTCTCTTTTGCAGCTGACAGATGGAGACGTAATGGTTCATTAGCGATTATCGAAGATGCTTCTTTAGCAGGATTCGCTAACCAATCTGTCACTATGTTAAACGCATGGACTACTCCAGGTCAAATAACAGATATTCCAAGATTAACGTTCCAAGGTCGTGCAGAAATTGGAGACCGTTACATCGAAGATGCATCTTTCTTACGTTTAAGAAATGTTACACTTTCATATACTGTTGATTCAAAAATTTTAGAGAAAACAAACGTCTTTTCTGGAATGAGAATTTATGTTCAAGGTACAAACTTAGTTACTTGGACGAAATGGAGAGGATTTGATCCAGAAGGTAACCAATCTGGTGGATTCTTTGACTATCCGATTCCTAGAACATTCTCTTTAGGATTTGACTTAAACTTTTAAATAAAAAAATAAAAATGAAAAAATATTTTCTAATACCAATTATTGTTACCTTACTTTTTACAGTAAGTTGTGATGATCAATTAGAACGTTTTCCAGTAGATAACTTAGTAGAGGAAACTGCCTTTCAAAGTGTATCTGACTTAGAAAACGGACTTCGTGGAGCCATCAATAGTATTAATCGTGGTGGTGGACAAGCAAGTTTATTAGCTTTCAACTCTATTTTCACAGACAACTGTAAAGTTGGAGCTGATAATGGTGGACAGCAAATCGCTTTAATCAATCAAGTATTAAACGAAGCTGGTGGAGACCAAGGGACTTGGGCTGACAGATAC
The DNA here is from genome assembly GCA_006383075.2 of Kordia sp. TARA_039_SRF. GTDB lineage: Bacteria > Bacteroidota > Bacteroidia > Flavobacteriales > Flavobacteriaceae > Kordia. The sequence goes on along the minus strand of SMNH02000003.1, from coordinate 138,786 downwards.
AATGCTATTAACAACTTTAACCGTTTGTTAGCAGCTGCTAGTACTATTATTCCTCAAACAGGAGAAGAAGATGCGTATGATAATATTTTAGCGCAAAGTTATGCCTTTAGAGCATATTTGCACTTTGACTTATTAACTTACTATGCTCCAGATTTAATGGACCCATCTTCATTAGGTGTATACTACCAAAACGTAGTAGCTACTTCTGGTTTACCAGCAAGACAAACTGTTGGTGAAAACTTAATCGAAATTGAAAATGACTTGACTTTAGCTGCAAGTTTAATTCCTTCTAGTGCAACGGATATCAATTATGTTACTCCAGATTTCATCACGTTCTTAAGAGCTAGAATTGCATTATATACTGGTGATTTTAACACTGCTATTTCTAATGCAAATACTATTATTGCTAACTATACTTTAGCAGACCAGGCACAATATGCTGCTATGTTTGCTGGTGATGGAGATTCTACGGAAGTAATCTTCAAATTTGATAATGTTCAAGGAAACAACGCTTCTATTGCTTTTAACTGGATTTTCACAGGTACTGGCGGAGCATTCATGGAAATGTCAAATGGATTATTTAGCGAATTTACTGCTGGTGATATCCGTCGTTCAGTTAACCTTGATCCAGAAAGTGATCCAGGTGCAGCAACTCCTTTGTTAATTATTGGTAAATATCCTCCAAATGCGGATACAAACTATATCAATGATTACAAAGCAATGAGACTTTCTGAAATGTATTTAATCAGAGCTGAAGCTCATGCTAGAAAAGCGGCTCCTGATTATGCTGCTGCTGCTGCTGACGTTTCTGCTGTAAGAAGTGCTAGATTTGGATCTCCCCAAACAATTGCTGCTTACAACTCTTTAAATCAAGCTATTACTGACATCAAAGCTGAAAGAAGAGTAGAGTTATGTTATGAAGGTTTCAGATATATCGACATCAAAAGATATAGAAATATCTTAAACGAAGGAATTGAAAGAGCTTCTGCAGATTGTGAAACTGTTCCATGTTCGTTGCCTGTTTCATCTGAGAAATTTACGTTCCCAATTCCTCAGGCTGAGATTAATGCAAATCCTAATATGGTTCAAAACCCTGGATATTAATTAATAAAAAAATAATATAATGAAAAAATTAGTATTAACATTATTAGGGGCTTTCTTCATCTTCACTTCTTGTGAAGAAACCGAAGCACCTATTTATAATTCAAACACTACTAATGCCTCAGATATTTTGGCATACTTTAGTAGAACTTCAGCTGATCTTGGTATCTTAATTGATGAAACTGGCTCAGTAACAGTTCCTATAGGCGCTAGTACACTTTCTAGCCAGGATAGAGTTGTTTCAATTTCTATTGTTGAAGAGTTGACAACAGCAGATCCTGTAACTTATACACTTCCATCTACGGTAACAATCCCTGCTAACTCTTACTTTGGAGACTTAGTAATTGATGGAGTAGATATTGGAGTTGAAACTACTCCTGAAACTATAACTATTAAATTAGATAGTTTTGATAATGGAGTTGTAAGTTCTGCTCAATTAGAAGTTAGTATTTTTCAAGTTTGCCCTATTCCTGAAACATATATGGTTGGTGATTACTTATTAACCGACTCTAATGGAAACTTTGGGGTTGATGTTCCTGTAACTCTTACAATTGACCCAGATGATTCTACAGCAAGAATCTTTACTGCAGAATTTTTACCTGGGACAGGAGTTGCTAGAGATGTTGACGTAGTTGTAAATTTGAAATGTTTCAATTTTGTAATAGATCCTATCGATATTAATGTACAATGTACAGGTCCTGCTTATATTGTAGTAGAGGCTGGAAATAATAATTCTATGTACGATTTAAGTAACGATACGATGCTTACCGTAAATTATCTGGAAGATCCAAATGCATCTTGTAGTGCTGCACCATCTGTACAAAACTTTACTTTAACTAAATTATAATATAAATGAAAAATATATTTAAAATATTAATATTATCCGTTATAGTTACATTTACAAGCTGTGTAAGCGATGACGATAGCAGATTTCAATCAGATCCTACAAGTGGTTGGGTGGAGTTTAGCGGAGCTGAGACAGAATTGACTCCTTTTGCTACAACAGGTTCATTATCAATTCCACTAGATATTAATGTCCCTATTTATGAAAATGGATTTAATATAACATATAGTGTAGAGCCTGTTTCAGGTGATTTCGCTGCCATAGAATTAGCAGCACCTGGAACACTTTTTATAGATCCTGCAATTAGTAATAGAATTCAATCAATTGACTTAGGTTTCAATCCTGCCAACATAACTGAAAATGTTGTATTTGATGTAACAATTACCAATGCAGACAATGGTATTGGGGTAGGAATTGATTCTGTAAGTAACACTACTCATAGAGTAACTATTTTTTGTACTATAAACACATCTGTAACAGGAATATACGATGCAAATGTAGTTGCAGAAGATTTAGGTCTTACTAATGACAACAATGCTCCATTTGCATTTGTTACTACATTAACTCCTGTAGAAGATGGCCCAGAAAATACTTCTTGGACTGTAAGTACTGGATGGGGACCAAACTTTGTTGCCTTGTTGACAGGTAATGGTGCATTTAGCGGACTATTTTTATATCCTGGAACACTAACATTAGATCCAGAAACTAAAGAAGTAGTATATGAAACAGATGATGAAGATCTTCCTGGAGGAGAAGGATTCTATGATTCATGTACAGATACATTTACTATAGTTCTAGAACAAGATTTATTTACTGGTGATTTTACTGTAACTGCTACATTTGTTGGGCAGTAATTAAAAGCTGTATAATTATTCGTATCAAAAACCACCCACTTGGGTGGTTTTTTGTTTTATATTTGCCCCATGCAAAGTAACACTACACAAATTTTTGGTATAAGGGCGATTATAGAAGCCATCAACTCAGGAAGCACTATTGATAAAGTTTTTATTCAAAAAGGTCTTAGAGGTGAGTTATTCAACGAATTAGACCAGCTTCTACGTGTAAATGCAATCAGCACTTCGTTTGTTCCTCCTGAAAAGTTGAACAGACTGACCAAAAAAAATCACCAAGGTGTAATTGCATTGATTTCCCCTGTTGAATTTTATGACCTTGATTCTTTAGTGTTAAATGTGATTGAGTCTGGAAAGGTGCCTACTTTTTTAATTCTCGATCAATTGAGCGATGTACGTAATTTTGGAGCCATCATCAGAACTGCAGAATGTACCGGTGTAGATGGAATCATTATTCAAAAGAAAGGTGGCGCACCTGTCAATGCCGATGCCGTAAAAACATCTGCTGGAGCCATTTTTAAAATTCCTATTTGTAAAGTAGATCACATTAAAGACGCTATTTACCATTTGCAAAGCTCTGGAATACAAATTGTAGCTGCCACTGAAAAAGCCACACATAATGTATATGACATCGATTTCACTGTTCCTGTAGCAATTGTGATGGGTTCTGAAGGAAAAGGAGTTTCCTCTTCTATTCTAAAAATTGTTGATGACAAAGCAAAATTGCCAATGCTAGGTGAAATTGCTTCCTTAAACGTATCTGTAGCCTGCGGTGCTTTTTTGTATGAAATAGTTCGTCAGCGGTTAACGTAGTTATTCTTCTTCGGTAGTTTTAGAAGAATCAACGTAGATATATTTAATGCGTACGCTTGTTTCTGTTTCCGTGGTTTCAAACGCATCTTCAGATAGATTTTCAATAAAATTTCCATCTTCGTCAAAATGACGCATAAATGGATCGTCATCAGGGATAAATTCTTCTTTTTCCCACTCAAACTTCTCTTTTGTATAAATTACAGGGAGAAAAACAGCGAGCAAGAATCCCGTAATAAATCCTCCCAAATGACCTTCCCAAGAAATGTGATCATCTATCGGAAATAAATACCACAACATTCCACCATATAAAAACATAATAATAAGCGAAACAGCGACAAAACGATAATAGCCCGTAATAATTCCCTTGAAAAAGATAAAACTCATCAATACGTAAATAAATCCACTAGCACCAATATGATTTGCTTCGCGCCCTATCAACCAAGTAATAATTCCTGAACCAAACAATCCCACAAGAAAGATTGTCCAACGCTGCGAACGGTAAAAATAAATAATCGCTGCACTCAACAAAAACAACGGAATGGTATTATTCCACAGATGGCGCATGCTTCCGTGAATAAACGGACTAAAAATAACACCTCGCAATCCTTTCAATGTTCTTGGATATACACCATAATCATTAAAACGAAATCCAAAACGCACTTCACTCCAATACACCAACCAAATAGAAAAAATAAAAAGGAAAGGAATCAGCAATACTGCTGGCGTAAAAATAAAAGGATGCTTTTTTGAATTCATACAAAATACTTGTCAAAAAATTAGCCAAGATGTATGTCCATGAAAAATTGTCATAGCTGCTTGTAATGGACTGAAAATTAGGGTTTTTCCGCTTAAAAAATATGGAATACACATATAACTTATTGATTGTTAAGCAGTAACTTAATCTATAACTTAAAAAAACCAACACCATGAAAACAACATCCACACTTGCAATTTTTCTCTTAGTACTGCTATTTTCTTGTAACGTAGAAGAAAATGACACTGGAAAAATCACGTCAGAAAACAATCTGAAATCACTATTTGATTTTGAAAATTACGGAACATCACACAATCTTGCCATGGATTATATCGCTACGATGCCAAATTTTAATAATGCTACTTTACAAGACATTTACAATTTTGCAGACACCTACACAGACGCTTATTTCACAAACCAAAGTTGTAACTGTGACGACTGGCAAACACAGGAAATGCACATGAACATGATTGAAACAATTCTGGAAGACACCTATAATGGTTCAAATATCCTGCTCAATATGAATGTTATCAATCCGCAAGATGTGCCATTGACAGATATGCTTCTCAACATCCTTGACAATGCTGCTTCTTATGAAAACAATACGTATAAAAGTGTGGCAGACTTTACTACGGAAATTGAACAATTTGAAAATTTTGTCATCAACAACTACCTCATTGACTATGATGCTACAACCAAAACAGGAAATTATGCTGCTACCATTTTAGCAGCGTGTAGCATTGCGAAAAACAGTTATAGCTATTGGATAAATGCTACTTTAGACACATCACATCCATGGAATTATCGCTTAAAATATATGAGCACGTACAACGGAGGCAAAAGTAAAACAACTAACCTTCAAAAAAACATTTTTGGCGATATATGGCGCGGTATCAAACGTGCTGGCGCTGATGTTCTTGGTTTTTTAGTTGGTGGAAAATGCGGTCCTGTGATGAGTCCTGAAGGTAGAGACCTTCGTTGCGCGATAAAACATTCTGGGAAAAAATCGTCTGGAGTACGCTAATACACATTTTCAATTTGTAGTTGCAGCATCTTACGAGTTTTCCATATGCATAGTTTGGATAATTACATTATTTTTACACCATGAGTGAACCATTAGCCGAACGCATACGTCCCAAAACGCTTGAAGATTACATAAGTCAAGAACATTTGGTAGGAGAAACAGGTGTATTAACACGACAAATACAGCAGGGAATCATCCCTTCACTCCTACTTTGGGGACCGCCAGGAACTGGAAAAACAACACTGGCAAATATTATTGCGACTACTTCTGACCGACCTTTTTATACGCTTAGCGCGATAAGTTCTGGCGTGAAAGAAGTTCGAGAAGTGATACAACGTGCCAAACAGGACAATGGATTATTCACCACAAAAAACCCAATTCTTTTTATTGATGAAATTCACCGATTCAGCAAATCGCAACAAGATTCTTTGTTAGGCGCGGTAGAAAAAGGTTGGGTGACACTTATTGGTGCCACGACAGAAAATCCGAGTTTTGAAGTCATTCCTGCACTCCTATCACGCTGTCAAGTATATGTGTTGAATCCTTTCGGGAAAGATGATTTGGTAAAGTTGCTGCAACGTGCCATCAAAGAAGATGTTGAACTTTCCAAGAAGCAAATAACGCTCAAAGAAACGGAAGCATTATTAAAGCTTTCAGGTGGTGATGCACGAAAACTGTTGAACATTTTTGAACTCCTTATCAATTCCGAAGGAACTGATAACGTAACCATTACAAACGATTTAGTGTTGAGTCGCGTACAAAAAAACACGGTGTTATACGACAAAACAGGCGAGCAACATTACGATATCATTTCGGCGTTTATCAAATCGATTCGTGGAAGCGATCCAAATGCAGCTGTGTACTGGCTCACACGGATGATTGAAGGTGGCGAAGATGTGAAATTCATTGCACGTAGAATGCTAATTTCTGCCAGTGAAGACATCGGAATTGCCAATCCGACAGCATTGGTAATTGCAACCAATACGTTTCAAGCGGTTTCCATTATTGGCTATCCAGAAGCACGTATTATTTTGAGTCAATGTGCCGTGTATTTAGCAACTTCTCCCAAAAGTAATGCTTCGTATATGGCAATCAAAAAGGCACAAGCCATCGTTAGAGAAACAGGCGATTTGTCCATTCCATTACATTTGCGAAATGCACCAACTAAACTCATGAAAGATTTGGGTTATGGCGAAGATTATAAATATTCACACGATTACAATCACAATTTCGTAGCGCAAGAATATTTACCCGATGAAATATCCAACACAAAAATTTACGAGCCAGGAAGCAGTCCAAGAGAGAAAAGTCTCCGCGATTTTTTAAAGAATCGTTGGAAGGATAAGTATGATTACTAGATATGTTAGACGGTTAGAACGCTTCGCTTTTAGATATTAGACTGCTATCGCTGTTAGACTTTTTGAATTTTAAATGTTGAATGCTGGATTTTGAATTGTTTTGAATCCTAAACATTTAATAAACTTTAGAAATTCATAGCTGTTCTCGATACACCAAATCTTTGATTTGGCACTCGAACTGACGTGTTGTGAAACTTTAGCTAGTATTGAGATTCTTTCAATCAAAAATCAGCAATCAACAACCGTTATTCGTTAATCAAAGCCGTTACTTAGTTTTATAAAAAAAAGTGCGTAATAAATCATTGGTACATTTTCAAATTATCAAATTGACACATTAAAAAGAATCGTCACTTCGAGTGAATTTGCTGCTCATTGAGCTTGTCGAAATGAAGCAAATTTGTATCGAGAAGTACTTGAAAACTTGAAATTTTAAATGTTGAATGTTAGATTTTAAATTATTTCAAATCCTAAACACCTAAACTTATAAACTCTTAAACTAACTACTAAAACTTAATCTCCAACGTAGACTTTGCATTCCCGTTGGCAGTCGCTTTTGACAAAATCCATTGTCCGTTTTCTTTGTACACCGTTGCGTCTTGTCCCTTTACCAAATATACATTCGGAACGCCAGTTTTTAATAAAATCATCACCACTTTGGGCGAAGTATCTACCAATTGGTAACCGTTTTCAATCGGTTGTGCATATAAAACTGCTTTGGTCGTTTCTGTAACAGTTGTCGTTGTTTTTGTCTCTTTGACTGTTTTTTGAATTGGTGGTTTCTCTTCCGTTACTTTCACTTCAACTTTATCTACTTTTTCTTCTACGATTTGAATAGGTGGTGGTGGCGGAATTTCTTCTTCTTTTTTCTTAGGTTGATAGGTATAATTTTCCGCTTTAATCGTTTCAAAAGCTTCTCGTAATGCTTGACTATATGCTTTTTCATACGCTTTTATTTTAGAGCGACCGAAAGGAGTTTCCATCACAATTTTATTAGAACAATCGCGTAAGACAAACGCCATTTTTGTAGTGAAAATGTTAGATTTGCTATTAATATCTGCGTACAAACCTAAACATCGGTCACTGCTCAACTCTTCTGGAAAATCTTCAGAATCATATAAGACTTCAAAACCTTCTTTCTTAAATAAGTGACGTACGAGCGTGTTGACACGATATTTATCATGTTTCTTTAAAAAACTAAATTCATACGGAATCACCACATATTTATATGTATTCAACTTCTGCGAAAAACAAGAAAAGGTTATAAATACAAAAAGTACACTCGCTATAAAACGTTTCATCTATTTAAGTTATTAAGTTACATCGCCTATCAATGTATAGACCTCATATTTTGCTCCAAATTAAGCATTTTATCGGAATCCGCTACTTTTTCTCCATCGGAAAAATATAATTGAAGCCCAATTGTACAGAAGCATAATTGGATTTGGCAAGATTTTGATATTCCAGTAAGTTATCTGCCATAATGTAAAAGTTGATATTTCCAATATGTGAAGACAGTCCAACACCAATATTCGTTTTTGAAAAACCATCAACCGTATACGTGACTTTTCCACTTAAAAAATTAAACAACCGTCGATAATAAAAGGCAGAAACTGATAATTGCGGTCGGCGCGAACGTCCAATAGCAAATAGTTGTAAGCCCACTTCGTTTAAATAATCGCCGTCATCTGCGGTGCAATTGCATTCTTTGAGTACTTTTTTTCCGTATTTGTAAGAAGCAGAACCATTGATTTTAGGCGAACGCCATGCCATATAGTTTGTAGTAATCGTATCTAGTTCGAATAAGTCTTCAAAATTTTCGGTGATTTCCTGCCAGTATTCATCAGCAGTTTGCCCTGAACCATTGTTTGGAAATAGCGGATTTACGCCTTCAAATGTGTACTGACCTTTTAACGCATAAGTTTCTACATCTTTGGTGTGATAGATAAACCCAACATCTTGAATACTTCCTGTAATTGTCCATTGTTCTTTGGGATGATAGGTAAATCCTGCGTCCAATCCTAAGCCCAAATTTCCACCAAAAAGCACTCTTTTTCGTAATTCTTTGATGGCTTTTCGATTCCAATCGTTTTGTCCGTCGTTGTCTAAATCAATTAATGAAGCATATCCTGAAGTTTGCAATTGTAAATCCAAATCAAAGCTGTGATTGTAAAAATTATTCGTGCCTTCTGTCGTGACGAAGCTTCCACTGTTATTGGTCGATTTAAAATTGAGCAGACTCGAATAGATTTTTCCACGAACACCATACGTCCATTTTTTATTGACTTTTTTGGTGATTCCGACATGCAAAACCGACAACAACTCACCTTTTCCGTTTAAATCGCCCAAGTCAAAACTGCGTCCAATATTATTTTGATTTCCTTCATACGCCAAAATCGCATAATCTCTCGGATAGTAAAAATGCACATCCAGTTCTTGATACAATCCGAACGAAAGATATTTATCAGGTTCGTACGAGTTTCCATAGGCAAATCCGCCACTAAAAATTTCCAATTGCTGATTGATTGTAAAATAGTCGTTTCGATCTAAATTATATACGACACGACGCAACTTATCATTAAAATTCACACCATTATCTGCAAACACATCATACACCGTAACGCCGGAAGCACCTGCGCTAGCATGAATGTGTGATAGCAACGGAAAACCTGCATGCCATTTGTAATTGACTTCAGCACCAGGATTGAGCAATAACGATTGTGGAATGTCTGTAAAATTATATAGCAATTGTTTGTTTTGTGCGAATGCAAAACTGATGAAAAATAGGAATATGTAACTGAGTTTTTTCAAAAGCTATTCAATTTATCATTCGTTATCGATTAAAAAGAATAGCGTAGCTTTTGAGCGCATTTTGATATTTCCGACACTATTTTCATCAAGCGGAATGCCTGTTGCACTTGGAAACATACTCAGTATCAATTCGAGTCGTACGGTACTTTTTAGTTGTTCTAGCAGCGCTTCTTCAAACACTTCGGTATGCGTGGTTACGACTTCATTGTTTCCATCAGGCATTACATTAATAGCGAATGCATACGTGATTTGGTCGTTTTCATCATATAAGATAATATCTGCTCTAAAGTTTCTGTCGATTGAGTTGGTGATTTCAAAAAAGAATTCGCATCGTGTTAGATTATCGCGTAGAAATTCATCGTTAAAAATATCCAATTCCAAATCGTCTCCCACAGTGACAATCGCGGTTCCTGTAGGTTCTGAAAATTCCGAAGCTTCAAAGTCAAAAAAGACCAAACTCGATTCTACCACAGGTGAAAGCACAATATCTTCCGCCTGTTCAAAATCGACATCTTTCACACAGGAAAATATCGCAACTAATAGAAAACAGCAAACGATTTTTTTGGTCATAAAGCGACATCTTTAGATGTATATGCGAGAAGAGTATTCTCTTTTATATAACAACTTTCTTTTAAAAAAACGACACTTTTTGCCTTTTATTACAGCAATTTTTCAATCTCAGTCAAATCATGCACAATTGGACAAAGCAAATGTGTGTACTTTTTGTCAAAGTCGACATGAATGACGTTCATTTGTACGTTGATTGCTCCCAAAATATCTGCTTCCAAACTATCGCCAATCATTAATGCGTTTTCAGGGTTTACATTTGCGAGTGTTAGCGCGTGTTCAAAAATTTTCGGATTTGGCTTTTTTACATGTACACTTTCCGAATCGATGATGTGTTCAAAATACGAAGCAATGCCAGAAGCTTTTATTTTTCGCTTTTGTACGTCTCTGAAGCCATTGGTAATGATATGAAGTTTGTATTTTTTCTGAAGATTTTGCAAGAGTTCTTCTGTATATTCAAATAAATGATTAAAGTCAGATAAACACTGAATGTATTGCTCTGAAAGTAGCTGAATTAATTCATCCGAAGCTTCAAAGTTGATTGCATTAAAAGTTTGAAACAATCGCTGATAACGCAGTTCTTTTTTAGAGATTTTTTCTACGCGAAACAATCGCCAATATTCTAAATTAATAGGCACATACGCTTCTAAAAAACGGTCAAAATCTACGGCGACATTGTTTTCTGCTAGTATTTTTTGGAAGGTTAACGCTGAGTTTTTTTCAAAATCCCACAAAGTATGGTCTAAGTCAAAGAAAATATCAGTGATTTTCTGCATTGCTATACGCTTTTAATAAATTGATATACAATTGTTTCCACGCAACATTTCGTTCTGAAAGTACTACATTGTGGAATACCGTTGCAAAAATACCATTTACTTTTTGGACTTCGGTTGCCATTTGCATGATTTCGTCTGTTAAAACTTCTTTGTGTAATTCGCCATTGTATTGTACGCAAAACGGATGTACTCGTAATGGTGTTTGAATTTCGAGTCCGATGTCATAAAAGTAGAATGGACTGCAAGTTCCTGCGCGGAATCCTAGTGTGCTTTCATATCCCATAGAGTAATCTTCTGTAAATTCTAAATCGATGAGATTTCGGTAAAATTGTGGCATGTTGAGCATGTTGTAATGCTGCCGCACACGTTTTACAGGCTTGTTAATCGTGGTATTGAGTCGCTTCTTTTCTTTTTTGAGTTTTTTGGTTTCTGTGAACGAAGCATACGAAGCTAGCAATCCGACTTTGCTGTAATCAGACACATTTTTTATCAATCGGATAAATTCGTTTTTGTAGATAGATATATTGTGATCATGAGTTGCATAATCGCCAATTTGAAAGAAATAATGTGCTTTGGTTTCGTATTGTTTGTGCAATGCAATTAGCGCATCAAAATTGTTGTATGGATCGTCGCGCATTCCTAACAATACAGCAAAACGGTCTATGAAACGTGAAAATTTGAATCGTCCAATATCTGTCGCAAATCCGCCTAATGTTCTGAGAATTCCACGTTTTTTATACGCATACGCCACAGGCACATTGATTATTGGTTGGTATTTGAATTTTCGTTCTTCCAATTCCACATCTGGGAAACGTTCTAAAAAAACTTTTAAAAACTTCTGACACCAAATATCTACTACAGGAATCGTTAAAAAATTGTGTTCGTATGCCAAACTTTCTTCTGCGGTATAGCGTCCGTGTTCGTCTTTTACATAGGGTAAATATTCTTCATAACGACTCAACATGTAAAAGCTTGCTGCGAAAATATCAAACGGAATGCTGCTTTTTTCACTCGCAGGAAAAAAACAAGGAACTTCTTCCCATTTTTGCATTGTAATGTCTACTTCGCCAACTCCTTGCTGAAATAGTAAATCGTGACTTCGCACTGAAAATTCGTCGCCAAGCGGCTGTTTTACGTACGACATTTTCACTTCGTTATGCGCAATGAATGCTTCTATCTTCGTGGTAAAATCTACAGGAATACCCAAAATACGCGTTAATACATGTTTAAATGTATACCGAAGTCGTGGTGTGATTTTTTTAGTATATACTAACAGCATTTAGAGTAAGTTCACTTGAATTAGATTCAAAAATAAGCAATTTGCAACTTACCGCTTCATTTTCTATAAATTATGTCATTGCTGAGGTTGTGAATTTGGCAAAGCTTTCTAGTACTTTTACAGTAAATTTTCATCTGCAAAACTGAAATACTCTTTTTCTGTGATAATTAAATGATCTAGTACTTTTATATCAATATTTTCCGCGCCCAAGCGCATTTTTTTTGTAATGGCTTTGTCTGCCGAACTTGCTTTTAATGTTCCCGATGGATGATTGTGCGCTAAAATAATCGCAACGGCACCAACTTCTAATGCTGTTTTTAAAACCAACCGAATGTCAACTAATGTTCCTGTGATACCGCCTTTACTCAAACGTATTTTTTTGAGGACTTTATTTGAATTGTTTAGATAGATAATCCAGAATTCTTCGTGTGGCAATTCGCCAATAATCGGTTGCATGATTTCAAAAACCATACGACTCGAAGTGATTTTTTGTCGCTCAACTTTGGTTTCTACTTGTCGTCGTTTTCCAAGCTCTAAGGCAGCAATAATCGTAATCGCTTTGACCAATCCAATGCCTTTGAATTTTTTGAGTTGATCGGACGATAGTTTTCCGAGTTCGTTTAAATTTCCATCAACCGATGCTAAAATCCGCTTGGAAAGGTCTACCGCACTTTCTTCTTTGTTGCCCAAACGAATTAAAATTGCTAGCAATTCTGCATCACTCAGTGCCGTTTTTCCTTTGAGTGCTAATTTTTCACGCGGACGATCGTCTTCTGACCAGTATTTTATCGATTGGAGATTGGCAGTCGTATCTTTCATCCTAAAAAATATTTTGTAAGCTGCATAGATTCACTTGTTTTCTATTTTAAAATTAAACGCAATCGAGATTCAAACAACACTTCATTTTCACCACATTCCCGATTGCGTTTTGAGTAAATACCATCTATTTTTTTATGGCATATGGTAAAATCCATCTTAAAACTACTCCTTTTTTACGGTACTTGTATAGATAAGTTTGTAAGCGTGTTATAAATTTTATAAGCGTTAATTTTGAGAATTTATTTTCAGATTATCCGCGATTGCAGTACCTTTATTTTTCACCTATATAACACAACTAAGCCTTAAAATAACACCGATGAAATCACTCTTTGAAGAAAATGCGCACCAAGAAATTCAAGATAGAATTACCCAATTGTCTATAGAATCTACTCCAGATTGGGGAAGAATGACTGTGGCACAAATGTGTACACATTGTCAAAAGCCACTAGAACTTTCCATGGGAAAAATTGCATTAAGTGGTAAAAGACCTGGTTTTATGAAGCGACTGGTATTTAAAATTTATAAACCCTTGATGTACAACGACAAACCTTGGACGCAAAATTTACCAACTGTCCGCGATTTTTTGATTGTAGATGAAAAAGATTTAGCTGTCGAAAAGGCAAAACTCGCTGAATTGGTAACAGAATTTCACAACCAAAAAGATGTCACAGATTGGCCAGCGCATCCGATGTTTGGAAAATTTACACAGGAACAATGGGGAAAAATGCAATACAAACATTTGGACCATCATTTGAATCAGTTTAGTGTGTAGGTATGAACTATCCTCCAAAACATCATCAGGAAACAGATTTTGAGAATGTTATTGAAACCATCAAAAAGTATCCGCTGGCGACACTAATTTCTGCGAAAGACAGTGAAATTTTCACAACACATGTTCCACTGATGTATCAAGCTTCTGACGATGGATTGGGTTGTTTGATTGGACATATTGACAAATTCAATCCGCAAGTAACGTTGTTACAAGAGAACATTCCCGCGCAAGCGATATTTCACGGACCTGATTGCTATATTTCCCCAAAAGTATACAGTACTACACAATTGCCAACCTGGAATTATGTAAAGGTTCATATTACAGGAAATGTGACACGAATTGATAATGCTGATAAAGTCATACAATCTATTGCGGATATGACTGCTTTTTTGGAAACTTCTGACGCTCCTTATGTGTTAGACACGAAAAATACAAGAGTGCAATCGCTCGCAGATTATATTGTGGGATTTAAGCTCGAAATTACGTCATGGGAAGGAAAATTTAAGCTTTCACAAGATAAATCGTCCAAAGACAAACAACTTGCCAAAGAGGCATTGCAACAAGAAAGCCGCAAAGATATTACAGACTTTATGAATACACTTTTGGGTACTTAATTAGCCTTGAACGTGCTGTGTAAATTCCTCAAAATCCAATCCGCCATAGTTTCCAGAACTCATGAGTAAAACCGCTGTATTTTCTAAGTTTTGACTGAATAAAAATGCTTTAAATTCGGCTGAATCAGTGTAAATGATTAAATCTTCACGCTGGAATGCATTGGCAATTTGTGCTTCTGTAACTTCTTCCAATTGTTTGATTTTTACTGCATGTGGCGAATAGAAAACGACTGCTTTATCTGCCGCATCAAGTGCGCCTTTGTATTCTTTTAAAAACTCTGCATTTAAGCTACTGTATGTGTGCAGTTCCAAACACGCCAACACAGTTCTGTCTAGGTATTGTTCTTTGACTGCTTTGGTGGTTGCTTGTACTTTGCTTGGCGAATGTGCAAAGTCTTTATACACTACTGTTAAGTCTTTTTGCGCAATTTTTTCCAAGCGTTTGCTCGCTCCAGAAAATGTAGCAATGGCTTCGTAAAAATCTTCTTCATCAACGCCGATATGTTGGCAAATCCATTTGGCGCCTGCGAGGTTGTTGAGGTTGTGTTTTCCGAAGATTTCAATCGGCATATAACCATCTGGCGTCAACAATAAAGTTTGCCCATTTTCCACGATATATTCTGGCGTTTTATAGCTTAATTTACGAATCGGATTTTCAGAAGCTTCTACCACTCTTACCACTTCTGCATCTTCTTCGTTGTAATTGATGCTTCCGCCTTTTGTGATAGAATCTACAAATATTTGAAACTGTTCAACGTAATTTTCATAGGTTGGAAATACGTTGATATGATCCCACGCAATACCACTTAACAATGCGATATTTGGTTTATACAAGTGAAATTTCGGTCTACGATCAATCGGCGATGATAAATATTCGTCACCTTCTAAAATGATAAAATCGTTTTCTTCTGTGAGATGCACCATCGTGTCAAAACCTTCCAACTGCGCACCAACCATATAATCGACTTCAATATCGTGATAATTTAACACGTGTAAAATCATGGATGTAATCGTTGTTTTTCCGTGACTTCCACCAATCACTACGCGCGTTTTGTATTTGGATTGCTCGTATAAAAATTCAGGATACGAATAAATAGTAATACCCAATTCTTGCGCTTTTAGCAACTCAGGATTGTCTGGTTTTGCGTGCATTCCCAAGATAATCGCATCTAAGTCAGTAGTGATTTTTTCAGGAAACCAACCAAAACTTTCTGGAAGTAATCCTTTTGCGTCCAATCTGCTTTTAGAGGGTTCAAAAATAACATCGTCGCTTCCTGTAATTTGGTATCCTTTTGCGTGTAAAGCAAGTGCTAAATTGTGCATGGCGCTTCCGCCGATAGCTATAAAATGTATTCGCATTGGTTGTAAGATTCTAAAAATGTAAAGATAAAAGGGTTTTTGGTTTTTGACAATTTTACGCATTGAAACTCTACAAGCAATTTCAATAGTTGCGCTATATAATGGAATGAATTGTGAGTTTTATTTTATATTTTCTTACTTTTAAAGGGCTAAAAACCTTAATAACAACATCTAACACCAACCAAGATTATGAACAACGAAAAAATCAACGCGTTTTTTAACGATATTTTTATTGACAAGTTCTTAGTCAGTTTCGTTCCAGGACTCATCCTATTTTATACACTTTATCCCTTCATTAGTTTTTCTACAGGAGACGGACTACTCGCTTTATGGCTTATTATAATAATCTCATGGATATTAGGACTCCTATTAGAAATGATTTTTTATGGAAAAACCTATAAAAATCGTCGCGCAGGTACTGTTTTTACTATAGATAAAAGTTTGCGTTTACTTTTTAGTAAAATTGGACTTAGTATTATCATTGCGGTTATTATTTCTATTTTTATGACTGAACTTTTGCAACAAATTGCGAATAATAAGTTGGAATCTAGAATGCAAACAGACTTTTTTGATATAAAAGAAACCGAATTACGAATCGTGTTGATGTTTATAAAAGCTTTCACCTTTATGGCTATTGGTTTGTATTTATATTTGCGCTATCCAAATAAAAATGCAAACAAAGTAGCGGAATAAGTCATTTAGGAAATGTGTAAAGATTTGTAAAAATGCTACAGTTTTAAAACTGACATGCTACATTAAAACCATTGCTGTGAAAACAATTTTTGCCTTTCTTAAGAATAAGCAGACTATATTAAAAAGTCGAATTAAAGACTAAACATAGCACATCATTAAAACCACTTACCATGCAAAAAATCATCCATTTCCTTAAGAACAACTGGACGCTTCGAACCGTATTCGCATTGACAATTGTATATATTGCCAGTGTTGCAATATTTGAGCAACGATTCAGCATTTCAGAAGTCTTGATTACTTTTTTTGCTGCTCTGTATGTTGTTTGGGGATTTATGACGCCGCCTAAGAAAAGTAAGTAATAAATTGTATTTTTATAGAGCTATGAAAGCAGTACTTCACTCTATATTTATTTTTGCAGTTCTCTGTACTTTTTGTGTGAATGCACAAGTTACGGTTGAAAAGAAAGATTCCATTTGGCAATTAGAAGTTAACGGAAAACCGTTTCCTGTAAAAGGTGTCACGTTCGGACATGAAAATGATACAGCCAATTACAATCGTTATTTTAAAGATTTACAAAAACTGGGCATCAATACATTGCGTACATGGGCAACAGGCGAACACACAAAAGCTTTTTTAGATGCTGCCGCAAAACACAACATCAAAGTGATGGTTGGCATTTGGATGCGTCACGGACGTCCTGGCATGGAAGACGACGATAGTTTCAATTACTTGAAAGACACACAAGGAATGGAAACAATGTATCAACAAGCCATGAATGTTGTGGAAATGTATAAAAATCATCCTGCAGTGTTGGTTTGGGGCGTAGGAAATGAAGTCTATCTCAACATGGCAACCGATGCTGAAAAAGAAGCCTATTCCAAATTTTTAGAACGTGTATGTAGCAACATTAAAAAAATAGATTCGAAGCACCCGATTAGTTCTACAGAAGCTTGGACGTTTGGCTTAGATTGGTGGGAAAAATACGTACCTTCCATTGATATTTATGGTTTAAATAGTTATGGCGCTGGTGCGAATTTGTTACAAGAAGAACTTCAAAAAAGAAATATTGACAAACCGTACGTGATTACGGAATTTAATGTCACTGGCGAGTGGGACATTCAAAACGATAGCAATGGTGTCAAAATAGAACCTTCTGACGAAGAAAAATACAACACAATTGTAAATGGTTACAACAACTGGATTAAAAACAAATCACAGTGTTTGGGCGTGTATATATTTCATTATGCCAACGGAAATGATTTTGGAACGCCTTGGTTGTTTACACATCATCGCGGGTTGTATCGTCCGACGTATTGGGCAATTCGGAAAGCGTACACTGGAAAAGAACCGACAAATCACATTCCGAAAATAAACAGCTTTGAAATTTCAAACGATACCTTAAAAAGCGGCTCTTGGATTCCTATAACATTAAACGTCACGGATGTTGAAAATGAAAAATTAGACATTCGCTTTTATTACAATCAGCGCACAGGAAGTCGCAAACGCAGAAATCAAATTAATAAGTTAAATTTTAGAAGTTCGCTCACAGAAGGTTTTGAAATTCAAGTTCCGAAAGAGCATGGTGCGGTAAAAATCTATGTCAATGTGCAAGATACGTTTAATAATGTCGGTATCGCTTCTACAGGAATTCAAGCAACTGACGCTGACGCCAAAAATAGGAAATATCTAGTTCCAAAAGTACAAGCGCCTTTTTATGTGTATAAGGATGGTGATGAACTTCCCTATCTGCCAACAGGCTACATGGGAAATTACCAAGCAATGACTGTCGACACGAAACATACTCAAGAAGTCTATGCAGGAAACTATGCTATTAAAATTTCGTATAAAGAGCGAAGTGGTTGGTACGGACTCGCCTTTGTTGATCCAAAAAATGATTGGGGAGATATTCTTGGCGGATATACAATTGAAGATGCCAAACAATTTTCTTTTTGGGCTAAATCGGACTTTGACGGCGTTTTTGCTACGATTGGTTTTGGACTGATTGAAAACGACAAACCTTTTCCAGATACTTCAAAAAAATCAAAAGAGATTGAATTGACTAGCAAGTGGAAAAAATATACGCTCAACGTAAAACGAGCTGATTTGCGTTGTATCCGTTCTGGATTGGTTATTTTTTCTAGCAGTTCTGGTGCTTTTCAAAACATTTATATTGATGAAGTTGTTTTTGAGTAGTTTTTTAAGGAAATTGAAAACGAAATGCGATTGCTGTGAATTCTTAAATTTTACTAGAATTAAATGATTAAATTTCAACTATGCTTGAAACATTCTAACAAAAAACAACACCAATAAACGAACCTTAATTTTAAACAACATGGATATTTCACTCGTATTGATTGCTATTGTAGTCATTATTTTAATTGCTATCGCCGCTATGTATAACAGTCTTATTGGCAGAAGAAATCAAGTGCATAATGCCGAAAGTTCGGTAGATGTGATGCTCAAAAAACGCCACGACCTGATTCCGAATTTAGTAGAAACTGTAAAACAGTATACAAATCACGAAAAAGAAGTCTTGGAAAATATTACGGCACTGCGTTCAAAATTAGTTTCACAATCGTTGGACAAATCGGAGCGAAATATGCTGGAAAGAGAATTGACGAAAGGCTTGCAACAATTGAGTATTTCTGTAGAAAATTATCCTGATTTAAAAGCCAATGAAAACTTTTTGAATTTGCAATACAACCTCAACGAAATTGAAAGTCAAATCTCCGCATCGCGACGTGCGCACAACGCTGCCGTATTAAGTTACAACAATGGTTTGGATAAATTCCCTTCCAACATTATTGCTGGCTTTTTTAACTTTAAAAGAGAAGAATTTTTCGACATCATTCCTTCCGAAAGAGCCAATCCGAACGTAAAAAGTTTATTTGACAACGAATGATTTCAGAAGAGGTAAAAAGTAACTACCGAGCGATTCTTGATATTTTTAAAAATGAAAAAAAGCATATTTCTGAACGCTCCAAAAAACGCTGGCGATATACGCTTTTTGTCTATCTCGCAATTATGACATTGCTTGTCTTGTTCTTACTTTTTGGAGCTATAAACATACAAGGTCCTGGACTTATTTTTGCGTTTATTGTTCCTGCCATTATTTTTATGATTCCGTTAGCTTCTTCGTATTCGTGGAAAGGAAAATGGGTTGAGAAATACAAAGACGAAGTTATAAAACCGATAGTTGAAGCACAATTTCCAGGAATTATTTACGAAGACAATCACCATATTTCGGAACGCATGTTTAACGCAAGTAATCTTTTTATCAATCCTGACCGATTTGATGGCGAAGATTTATTCAGCGGAAAACTAGACGCCACTGCTTTTACGTTTTCAGAAATTCACGCAGAAGAAAAACACACAAGTCGCGACAAGGATGGAAATACGACAACTTCCTACAGCACGATTTTTAAAGGATTGTTTTTAATTGCCGATTTCAACAAAGAAATTCAAAACGATACCTATGTGTATTCTTCGGGTGGGAAAAATTGGTTTTCACGCTACAAACGTGTGCGATTGGAAGACCCTGTATTTGAAGACCGATTCAATGTATACAGCAATGACCAAGTGGAAGCGCGATACATTTTAACGCCCAAAATTATGGAGCGTATTGTGGAATTGGAAGATCGATTTGGCGAAAACTTATACCTGTCCTTTCGCGGACACAATGTGTATATTGCCATCAGCGAATCGTACGATATGTTTAAAACCAGCTTTCATGATGAAGTAAACTTTACACAAATAGAGCGCTTTTTGGCAGAAGTAGAAAGCATTCTAGCCATTTTAAACGACTTGGATTTGAACTTGCGAATTTGGACGAAACGGTGAATACAAAACCCTACATCGCCATCACCTTTTCTTTATGCTCGGTAAACGGATCGAGTTTTTCATCGGCTATAGCTTTGTTAATCCATTCCAGCGCCTTTTGTTTATTGCCTTTATGTTTGAAGATTTGTGATAAACGATAGTATGCCCAACACACAGGAACACCATCTTTTGCGGTGTAATTGGTAATGTATAAATACAAACACTTCTCCCCTTTTTCAAGCTCAATATTATAATCTGCCGCCACTTTTCCTATTTGATAATGCATGGCATTTCGTTGGTGTTTGGTGTGCGATTTCTCCAAATTTGCAATCGCTTTCAAAGGTTCATCTTGTTTTACATATAAGTTCGTTAATTTATCGTAACAGGTCATAGAACCACCAACTTCAATGGCTTTCTTATAATACTCTTCCGCCTTTGCTGGCTCATCATCGTATTCGTAAATATATCCTTTCGCCAAATAGCCATCAACTTTAGAGAGATTTTCCAATTCGTTGGCGTATTTCATCGACTTTTTATAGCTTCCGCCAACGATGCCTGGCAATTGCATATACAATTCAACCATTGCCCAACGCACGTCAATATGTGTCGGATCGAGTTCCGCAGCGCGTTTAAAAGCACGTTTTACATCTCCAATCAAACCAAGTGCTTTAAACTTATTTACTTCCAAGGCTTTCATACCTTTAGCGCCGCCATATTTATAGTGATAATTGGCATTATAATCGTCCATTTCAACCAGTTTTTCGTAATTTTCAATGGCGCCGTCCCACTTTTTTTGATATCCGTACGCATCGCCCAACAATTCAATCAACTGACGATTATTTGGAGCATCTGCGACTGCTTTTTTTAAGATGGTTTCAGCCTGACTGTATTGTTTTTTGTCAAATAATTTTGTTACAAGTTCTTCCGTAGTTTGACTTGCACACAACATTGGAATGCACAAAAGGAATAAAAAATAATGCTTCATTTCGTTTTTTCGATTTTGTAGAATTCAAAATGTAATCCGCCGTTTTACAGACTACAAACGATACTTTTAATTAGTATTACATATCATTTTTCATTCCAAAGATACTATTTCGTGACTACATGTTCCCTAAAATAATCTTAACATTTAGCATCTTGGAATGTTCTTTGCGATTAAAAATTCAGATATAAGGCATGTTAGAATTAAAATCCTTACTTTACATACGTAAAGAATGTGATTAGAGTTTTACATAACAACACAAACTTTTTACAATTTGACCAAATTTTTAAACGAATGAAAAACGTACTCACCATATTTATGATTGTATTATTTAGTCAATTCGCAAACGCACAAGAAAAATATGTGGAATTGTGGAAAGAAGTCAACAATTTAGAGAAAAAAGGATTGACAAAATCTGCCTTTAAGAAAGCTTCCGAAATTTATACGTTGGCTAAAAAAGAGCAAAACAATCCCCAAATTGTCAAAGCTTTTTTACACAAATCTAACTATCAATTAACGCTAGAAGAAGATGCTGAATTGACGATTATCAATTCGTTAAAAGCCGAAATTGCGTCACAATCATTTCCCACCAAAAACATCTTGCAAAGTATTTTAGGACAGTTATATTGGCAATATTTCAAATCGAATCGTTATAAATTTTACAATCGTACCCGAACAGGAAAAAAGATTGACACTACCGATTTTAGAACGTGGGATTTACAAACAATATTTACTGAAATCATTGTACACTTAGACGCTTCTCTCGAAAATGCGTCACAATTGCAGAAAATAAATTTAAGCGAATTTAACGCCATTCTAGTTGAGCAAGAAGGTTCTAAAAAGTTTCGCCCGACAGTGTATGACTTTTTAGCGCACAATGCCTTAGATTTTTACAAAACACCCGAAAATAACATCATCAAGCCTGAAGAAATCTTTACAATTGACAATGAAGAATATCTGTGTGATGCAAAATTATTTACGGAATTAACTATAACGACAAAAGATTCGCTTTCGCGGGAATTTAAAGCGCTGCAACTCTATCAAAACCTGATTCGTTTTCACTTAAATGACAAATCGCCAGAAGCATTGATTAATGTCAATATTGAACGCTTGCAGTATGTAGAAGAAAAAGCCAGTTTTGATGATTCTAAAGAAAAGCTCATGCAAGCATATCAAAACGAAAGTACTACATATACAACGCATTCGTACTCGCGAATGTATGTTGCAGAATTGGCTAATTTACATGAACAGCAAGGAAGTAAGTTTAGACACGATTCAAAAGAAAAATACCAATGGGAATACAAAAAAGCGATGGAGCTTTGCAATGAAGTCATTTCAAAATTCCCAGATAGTGAAGCTGCGGTGCGATGCAAGCAAATCAAAAATGATATTTTACTAAAAGATATTGATATCAATACCGAAGAAGTGATTCCGATTGGAAAACACTCCAAAATGCTCATCACGTACAAAAATGTGGATACACTGTACTATTCGGTACATAAAATTCCATACAACCAACTTGACGCCTACAGAAAAGCACGACGAAACAAATCGACGGTACAATTTATCGCTAATTTGCCAACGAATGAAACTTGGAGTTCTAGTTTGCCATCAGTGCAAGATTATCAGCCGCACAGTACGGAAGTGATAATTCCACCTTTGGAAAATGGTTTTTATGTACTAACAGCTTCGCCTACTAAAAAATTGAACGAATCATTTATAGCAGTGGATGTTTTGCAAGTTACTAATACTGCCATTACACACAAACAGACCGCAAAAAATTATATTTTTCAACTGACTGATAGAGCTAACGGAACACCAATTGCCAATCAAACATTTACTATTTCCTATAAAAAAGGATATCGTGACAAAAGCGTGCAAAAGAGTTTAACAACCGACGCTACAGGAAGTGCGGTTTTAGAAGCAAGCAGAAGTCATAATTTTTATGATATTTCTATCAAAGTTCCAAAGGAAAATGACCTAGCGCATTTTGATGATTTTTCATTTTACAGAAGAAATTACAGAGACGAACGCACTACTGAAAGACTCTTTTTATTTACGGATAGAAGCATTTACAGACCTTCTCAAACAGTTCATTTCAAAGGAATTTTGGTGCATCAAAAAGAAAAAAATTCAAACATTGTAGCCAACGAAAATATAAAAGTCGTGCTACGCGATGCCAATTATCAAATCATTGAAGAGCGTACGTTTGTGACGAACGAATATGGTTCTATCAAAGGAGAATTTAGCATCCCAAATAATGGCTTGACAGGAAATTTTTCTATTCAAGCGTCCTCTAAAGACAGCAATTTGGGCGATGTTTATTTTTCTGTGGAAGAATACAAACGTCCAAAGTTTGAAGCAGAGTTTTTACCTGTAACCAAAACCTTTGCAGTAAATGACACCGTAACCGTCACAGGAAAAGCGATAGCATACGCGGGAAGCAGCATTTCTGATGCCAAAGTGACCTATTCGGTAAAACGACAACAACGGTATCCGTCATGGATGTATTGGAGACGACCTTCATTGGTAACTTCTGAACAACAAATTACAAGTGGAGAAACGACCACAAACGCTGACGGACAGTTTGATATCAACTTTAAAGCCATTCCAGAAGCAAGCGCTACCAAAGATTTGCTGCCGATTTTCGACTATTATATAACGGCTGATATTACAGATATTAATGGCGAAACACGCAGTACATCTACCATTATACACGTAGGTTATCACAGTTTGCAAGCAAGTATTTCCATGAATGATAAACTAGATGCTACCAAACGTAATCACAACATAGAAATCATCACGAAAAATTTAAATGGTGAAAAAGTTCCTGCCAAAGGAACCATTACCATTCACAAATTACAAGCGCCAAATCGTGTGTTGCGCAACCGCCCGTACAAAGTGCCTGACTTCCCTTCTATCGCGGAAGCTAAATTTAAAGAACTCTTTCCGCATGAAGCGTATTCGGAGGAAGAGCAAAATTTCAGAACGTGGAACAAAGGAAAAAACGTTCTTACCGAAACTTTCGATACTGAAAAAAGCTCCAACATTAAACTGAAAAGAATCAAACGCTGGGACGCAGGAAAATATGTGGTAGAAATCGTAACAACCGATGCCAACGGATTTGAAATTAAAGACATTGTATACATCGATGTTTGGAATCCGAAAGATAAGTATGCGGCTGATAATGCGTTGCTGGAAATATATGCTGACAAAACATCGTATGTAGCTGGCGACGACGTTATGGTAACGGTTCGTTCTGCTTCAAAAGACCTTAAAGTGACTGTCGATATTGAAAAAGACGAACAAATTGTAAACTCGTACACCATTTCGCTAGAAGATGGCAAACAACTATTCCGAATTCCTGTGGATAAGAAAGACGAAGGCGGATTTGTAGTGCATTGTTCAGGAACAATGTACAATAGCTTTCTTGAAAAACGGCTCAACATTCAAGTCAACTATCCTCCAACGGATTTGACGATTGAAACCACAACGTTTAGAGACAAACTAAAGCCAAATGACAAAGAAACATGGAGTTTTAAAATCAAAGGTCCCAAAGGAGAAAAAGTTGCCGCAGAAGTATTGTCGAGCATGTATGGTGCTTCCTTAGATCAATTCAAATCACATCAGTGGAATTTTAATCCAATATACCAACCTTCGTACAGAAGTTATGTCAGTATTGACGATAAAACTAGTTTTTATATCGCTCGCTTTGGAGACCAAGAAAACTATGAGCGTCGCTACCAAAAACAAACTTTTGACCGCTTAAATTGGTTTGGGCTTTATCTTTCAAACTATCGAAGAGCGCGATATCAAAGAGCTGTCGCATTAGAATCATCCAGTATGGTGCAACGAAAAATAGCAGTACCTGTAGCTGAAGAAGTTGTGATGGATGAGGTTGGGGAAGAAAGTGAAGAAGCAGTTGCTTTTTCAATGGTCGAAAAATCTGAAAAAAATATGGAAGTCACCACTGTTTTAAACGCAAAAGACCCAAAAAGTATTGGTGAAACAACACAAAAAGAAGCTATCATTCCTCGAAAAAACTTGCAGGAAACAGCCTTTTTCTTTCCACAATTACAAACCGATAGCGAAGGCAATGTATCGTTTACCTTTACGACTCCAGAAGCGTTGACCAAGTGGAAATTGCAATTGTTAGCACATACCAAAGAATTGCATTCCGCAACCAAAACGTTGACAACAGTCACACAAAAAGAGTTGATGGTATTGCCAAATGCTCCGCGTTTTGTACGCGAAGGTGATGCCGTAGTCATTAGCACAAAAATTTCGAATCTCTCCGAAAAAAATCTCAACGGAGAAGCGATGTTACAACTGATTGATCCGTTTACAGGAAATGACATCAATCCTGCCTTATTTCCACGTTTAGGTGAACCATCACAGAACTTTTCAGTAACAGCAAAAGGCAATACGCAAGTATCGTGGTTGTTGTACATTCCGAAGAATTTGCAAGCCATTCAATACACCATTACGGCAAAAGCTGGCGACTACAGCGATGGCGAACAAAATGCGTTGCCAGTATTGTCAAATCGTATGTTGGTGACAGAAACCTTGCCTATGTGGATTCGTTCTAACGAAACAAAAACGTTTACGCTCGATAAATTGGCGGAAACAAAATCGACTACACTTTCGCATCACAAATTGAGTTTGGAAATCACATCCAATCCTGCGTGGTATGCGGTACAAGCATTGCCATATTTGATGGAATATCCGTATGAATGTTCAGAGCAAACGTTTTCTCGTTATTATGCGAATGCGTTGGCGAGTCACATCGCGAATAGCAATCCGAGAATTCAGCAAGTGTTCAATCAGTGGAAATCGTCAGATGCTTTGTTGAGCAATTTAGAAAAGAACCAAGAATTAAAATCCTTGATTTTACAAGAAACACCTTGGGTTCGCGATGCGCAATCGGAAGCAGCTCAGAAAAAACGAATTGCGTTGTTATTCGATCTCAATCGCATGCAACATGAAGAAACCCGCACGCTGCAAAAATTACAGCAAATGCAATCGTCTTCTGGCGGATTCCCTTGGTTTTCGGGCGGACGCGATAATAGATTTATCACACAACATATTGCAACTGGTTTTGGACATTTAAAAAAGCTCAATGTGTTCAATCCGAAAGATGGAAACACGCAACAACTACTGCGAAAAGCAATTCAATATTTGGATGCTGAATTCATCAAAGAATACAAAAACATTCGCAAATACGACAAAGACGCAGATTTATCCAAAGACCGTTTATCGTATTCGCAACTGCATTATTTGTACATGCGAAGCTTTTTTGAGGAAATTCAATTATCGGAAGAAGCACAAAAAATTCGCGATTATTATTTAGGTCAAATTGACAAGTATTGGCTGAGTCGCAGTTTGTATTCCAAAGGATTGATGGCGTTGATTGCACACAGAAACGAGCGTACAAAAACGGCAAACGGAATTCTGCAATCGCTCAAAGAAAACAGCATTACGAGTGACGAATTGGGCATGTACTGGAAAGCAAATACACGTTCGTGGTATTGGTATCAGGCGCCGATTGAAACGCAAGCATTGCTGATTGAAGCGTTTTCGGAAGTTTCGAATGATATCACTTCCGTAGATAATTTAAAAATATGGCTGCTGAAGCACAAACAAACCAATCGTTGGTCAACGACCAAAGCTACTGCCGACGCAGTATATGCGTTATTGTTGCAAGGAAGCGATTGGCTTTCGGTAACTGACATGGTTGAGGTTACAGTGGGCAATCAGCAGATTTCGCCTGAAAAACTCGAAAATGTAAAAGTAGAAGCTGGCACAGGTTATTTTAAAACTTCGTGGAATGGCAATGAAGTTCAACCTGAAATGGCAAAAGTAACTTTAACCAAAACAGGAAAAGGGATCGCTTGGGGCGGATTGTACTGGCAATATTTTGAAGATTTAGATAAAATTACAACCGCAGAAACGTCGTTGAAATTGAGTAAAAAACTATTCAAGCGAACGTATGATGCTTCGGGTGAGGTCATTACTGAAATCGACGAAAACACGCAATTAGAATTGGGCGATTTGGTAAGAGTTCGCATTGAATTACGAAATGATAGACCTATGGAATTCGTTCATTTAAAAGACATGCGCGCAGCTGGATTTGAGCCTATAAACGTGTTATCGCAATACAAATGGCAAGACGGTTTGGGCTATTACGAAAGTACCAAAGATGCAAGTACCAACTTCTTCTTTGACTATTTACCGAAAGGTTTGTTTGTATTCGAGTACGACTTGCGCGTCAACAACAAAGGTGATTTTTCCAATGGAATTTCAACCATTCAAAGTATGTACGCGCCAGAATTTAGCAGTCATAGCGAAGGAATTCGTGTGAAAGTAGATTAAATTTGATGTACCAATTATTTGATGTAGCAATGTAGCAGTTTGGTGATTTACTATTTGAAGTTTAGGCTTGAAAAAGTCTCAATACTCTTATCTCAATTCTAGTTAAAGTTCCACAATACGTCAGTATTTTTCCGCACATTGAGCTTGTCGAAATGAAGGAAAAATGTATTGAGAACAGCTATGATTTTCTATAGTTAAAAGGTTTAGAATAATTTAAAATTCAGCATTCAACATTCTAATAATACTCAATCTCAAAAAATGTTTCTTTATCCATCATCTTTTCACCGCCGAGGTAGTAAAATGTTTTGATGCTTTTGGGATTGCCTTTGTCATCATACAAATATTCATACTCCACATCTAAAGCAACGAGTTTTTCTTTTTGGTAAAACGTAAGCGTTCCTTCTACCAAATACATTAAATCTTCTTTGTTATAAGTGATTTTATAGACTTCATTTTCTTCGCCTTTGGTACGTTGATATGCTGTGATTTTGTTGGTTTTGGAATATTGAAACGTTCCTGTTTGAAGACTATCTTTGGTAAATACTCTTTGAAATGTCTCATATTCCTGTTGATTGATTGGAACAGAAGCTACATAATCGTCAGATAGATATCGTTTATATTCAGTTGTGAATTTGGTGAGTAGTTTATCAGCGTTGTAGTTATATGTTTTTTTATAAATATCAATCACTTCACCAAACTTATCATAGATATTTTTTTGCTTCGGCAATTCATTTTGATACTCCAATACTTCCAATCCACGTACTTCAAAAACGGTACGCCAACGCGCAGTGGTTTCGCCATTTTCATCAAATTCATCGAGCAATAAACTTTCAAAAGTTTGTAAAAACGTCAACTGATTTTTATCGTTATACGCATACGCCAAACTGTCGTTATTATTGTAAAATGCTAGCAAAAGGTCATTTTCATACACATACACATCGTCTCCTTTTTCTGTATATCCGTATTCCGCATACGGATCATCATCTTTTATAATTTTTATCGTTTTATTTCCTTCTTTGGTAATGGTCGCTTCTGGAGTTTCTAAATGATTCACCTCTTCCTTATACTCTTCAATTCCATACACATAATAGCGAGATACCGTTTTAGTTCTTTTCTTATTGTTGTCTAAAAATAGCGTTACTTTTTCAACCGTCGTCGGATTTACACCTTGCTCATACTGCCGTAAGGTTCGCACCACTTTTTTTATTTTTCCCTTAAATTTTTCAGGATTGGAAATGTATTCATTATCCAAATATGTATAAAAAGTGCTTTCTGGAGAAGCCAATTTCGGTAGCGGAAATCCTTGCGCAAAAACGTTCATGAACGTACATACACAACAAACAAAAAGTAGATATCGATTTTTCATATACGTTTCAAGATACTAAAAATCCTTTTAGATTCGTTTCCTAATTCAAAACGTGTGTTCCCTAATCCTTTATTGTATCTTTTACAAGCATTCTAGTTATTTGTTGCACTAACCAAGGAAATTATATTCATGAAAAATATATACCGTATCTGTTTTGTGATGTTTTTGTGTGTACAATGTAGCATTGCGCAGTACAATTTTGATAAAAAATGGCAAAAAGTTGAAGCGTTAGAATTGGAAGGAAAGTTTGCTTCGGCTCAAAAACTAGTAGAAAAAATCTATAAAGAAGCAGATAAAGTACAGGAAACAGCGCAAATTGTAAAAAGTTTTCTCTATCGTGCTAAATTTTCGTTGCTCCTTACGGAAGATTCGGAAGTGCAGGTTTTACAAAGTCTTCAGGCTGAAATAGCGAAACAAAAATTTCCCGCAAATGCTATTTTAGAAAACCTATATGCACGATTGTTGAATGATTACCTAAACAAACACCGCTATAAAATTTACGAACGTTCTGAAGTACTATTGGACACCATTCCAAACGATATTGAATTGTGGAATAAAGAAATGTTCATAACACAAATTCACAACTATTATCAACGTTCACTTGCGCGCGAAGAAACACTCCTGCAGCTTCCCGTGGAAGACTATATGTTGCTTTTGGAAGGAAAAGAAACTATGAAAATATATCGTTCGAGTTTGTTTGAAATCTTAGCACACAACGCGCTCGATTTTTACGAAAATGAAATTCCACACAAATATCTTAAAGAAGAAAACTATACCATTACTGAAAAAGATTTTGCACAAACAGAGGTATTTCTAAAACGAGACATTCCAATAACAGCAGGAAAAATTTTTGCGAATCAGCATATTTTACGACTGTTTCAAAAACTTGAAAAAGCAGCACAAAACAACACCAATGCACATGTCGAAATAATGCTACAACGATTCAAGTTGATGTATCTTAAAATACATGGAAAGCCTGAAAGTGATTTGTTGTATAGTACCGCTTTGCAGCAACTAGCAAAAAAATACCAAGACAATCCGCTAGAAGCGTTGATTAATTATGAACTTGCCGATCATTACCTAGGAATCTCTGGTTTAAACCATTACAAATTAGAAAACGAAACTGATTCCTTGCGTTTCAAAGCTGATGAGCTTACCAAAACCATGGCGTCCAACTATCCAAATTCCGAAGGTGGCATCAAATGTGCGCTGCTTCAAAAGAAAATTGAAGATAAAAAACTAAAATTCACCGTCGAAGAATTTAGTCCTTCCAACAAAACGGCTTTGGCTAGTGTAGAAATCAAAAATATAGATTCCTTATATTTTAAAGTCTATCGCATTCCTTATGGTTTTATAGAGCGCTTGAATTACGAAAAACGCGATTCAACAATTGCAGATTTCATCAAGCATAAAAAAGCGTTAGTACAAAAAGTATATGTAACCAATACTCCAAAAGACTATTTTGAACACACTACTGAAATTGCCATTCCGAAACTTCCCCTAGGCAATTATTTACTAATGCTTTCGGACGTTGACAAAAATCCCAAAGCAGGAAATATTGTTTCATACAACAGCATTCAAAAGACAAATCTGACTGAAATTATCACAGAATTCGATGACCGAGAAGAGTACACAATTTTACATCGTGAAAGCGGAAAGCCAATTCACAATGCAAAAATCAACATAGCCGACCGTAAAAAAACGGTCAAGCAAACCGCACGGACAAATCGCTACGGAAAAACAACAATTAACAAGCGTGCAAAACATAAAATTGTAGAAAAATATATTATTCATCAAGGTGATACTTTGTATACAGCGGCAGTTTCGCTAGGGAGAAAATATGAAAAAGAAGAGGGCGCATCATATTGGCGTGCCAGACCTTTTGTTTTTACTGACCGCGCCATTTACCGACCTGGACAAACCGTACATTTTAAAGTACTGCTGCTACAGGAAAAAAACGGTGTAAGTGCTGTGGTGCCTAATGTTTTTTGTGAAGTGTATGTAGATTCTGAAGATGGAGAACTAAAATTTATGCGTTTAAAAACTAACGAGTTTGGTTCGTTTAGTGGCTCTTTTAAAATTCCAAAAAACAGCGTTACGGGCGATTTTACCATCGATGTTGATCAAGATTATGAATACGAGGGTGAGCATCCATTTTGGGACGCCATTGATGAATTTCACAATGAAGAATACACATTTAAAGTAGAAGAATACAAACGTCCACGCTTTGAAGTACTTGTGAACCCTGTAACAAGTAACATTGCTTTTAATGACAGCATAAACGTAACAGGAACAGCCAAAGCGTTGCTAGGAAGTGCTGTTACCAATGCCAAAGTCTCCTATAAAATTTCAAGAGTTATTAATGCATACGGTCGTTACAACGAAGAAAGTCAAATAGTTAAAGAAGCAGAAACACGTACGGACGAAAAAGGAAACTTCAATATTCCTTTTGTGGCTTTGGTCGATGAAACTGTTGATGTGGACAAAGTATATGCGTATCAATACACGGTTTCCATTGAAATTACTGATATCAACGGCGAAACACAAACAGCTGAAAAAATAGTCAGTGTTAGCACTAAAGGTTTTAAACTATATGCAAATATTTCAAAGAAAAACAATAAAAAGCTACCGTTGGAAGTAGAGATTTTAACAGAAGATGTCAACAATGTTGCTGTGGAAGCCAATGGAAACTATAAAATTTACAAGCTTCAACATCCTGAGAGAATTCTAAAAAAGCGTTCGTGGGGAATACCAGATTATCATATAATTGGGAAAGAAGCGTTTGTTCAGCAATTTCCATACACACAATACAACGAAGCGGAAACGCAACACAAAAAAGAGGCAAAAGTGTTCCAAGAAACATTTAACACAGGTAAAACTTCCAAATTTACAATAGATGCTTCTTCGTGGGAATCGGGAATGTATCAGTTAGAAACCGCTGTGTACGATGAAAAACTAAAGGACAGCATCAGAGAAACACGCACCTTTACACTTGTTGATCCTAACGACCAGTACTTGGCGACTAATGAACTATTTAGCTACGAAATACGCAATAGTTTATATAAAAACGATGGATTTATTTTGCTAAAATTAGCTACGGCTTTACGCGATGTACCACTGCACGTAAACGTACAAACATTTCATGAAGGGGAAACGGTTTTTTCTACTATAGAAACTATTGAAAAAGGTTCTAAAATTGTAAAGATTCCTATCCAAAAACACTGGACAGGCAATATTGGTGTCCGAATGAGCTATGTAAAATTCAATACCTTTTATAAAACTCAATTTTCCATCAATTTGTATGAAGATAAAAAATACTTAGACATTAAAACAACCACATTCCGTAACAAATTACGACCAGGAACTCCTGAAACTTGGAAATTCACCATTCTCGGATTGGAGAATAAACCTAGCAACGCAGAAGTACTAGCGTCTATGTATGACGAATCGCTCGATCAATTTGTAGTACACGATTGGAATAAAAACTTCCGACCTTTTCGCGATTCCTACACTTCAACACCAAGTATAGAAGCAAATGGTTTTAATACAAGTCCCTCACATGAATTTTACAACTTAAAAACCTATTACCGTATTCCTTCATTTCGTAGTCATTTAGAGTTCAATTATTTTGGACTGAGTTTTAAAGATTTAGAATACAGAAATAATAAATACCTAAACAATCTCAAATGGAAAGACTACTTTAAAACAAACAGTACAGGGAATATTTATGGATATTTACTGGATGAAACTGGAATGCCATTGCCTGGCGGAACGATACGCATCAGAGGAAAAAACATAGGTACTACAACTGACTTTGACGGCATATATAGCATTAACGCAAATCCAGAAGATGAATTACTGTTTTCGTATGTTGGATACACCCCAAAAATAATAACAGTTGGCAACCAAAAAAATATCAACGTTCAATTAACGCAAGGAGAAGCATTGGAAGCCGTAGCGGTGGTTGGGTATGGCGGCTCAGTACAATCGGCAAAAGTATCTTCTTCTGTAGTAACAGTATATGGGCAATCTATTCAGCAAGTTCCTGTTGGAACCTTAGACCAAATACTAGAAGGAGCAGCTATAGGGATTAATATAAGTACTGGAAGTGGCAGTGCTGGACAATCTTCAACAATTGTCATTCGCGGTCGGTCAAGTTTACAAGGTGATGTAGCACCATTGTTTGTAATTGACGGTGTTCCTGTAAATCAAAATGTATTTCGAAATTTATCCAGTCAAAACATTACCACATTAAGTGTTTTAAAAGATGCGCAGGCAACAGCTTTGTATGGAAGTCGAGGTGCTGGCGGAGTTGTTCTTGTTACCACAAAATACGGTACGCGCAAAGAAGTAATTGATGGTGTAGAAGTAACTGTCGGAATCACTGAAGAAGATGTTGACAACATCGAAACTCGTAAAAACTTACAAGAAACGGCTTTTTTCTATCCGCATTTACGAACCGATGCTAAAGGAAATGTGGCGATTGAATTTGATGCTCCCGAAGCATTATCGCGCTGGAAATTTCAATTGTTTGCACATCAAAAAGATGGTATCTACGGAAGTATTCTTAAAAATGCAGTCACACAAAAGGAGTTGATGGTCGTGCCGAATATGCCGCGTTTTCTTCGTGAAAAAGATACGATTGTCATTTCCACGAAAGTGGTCAATTTACAAAACAAAACCACCAAAGGCATTGCCTCCTTACGCTTGGTTGATGCACAAACACAAGTCGCAATTGACGAAAAAATACATCTTTCCGAAAAGGACAAAGCATTTACAGTAGACGCAAAAGGAAATGCTACACTGTCGTGGAAACTCTATATTCCAGAAGGTGTGGAAGCAATTCAGTACAAAGTGCTTGCTACAGCGGAAAATTTCTCTGACGGCGAAGAAAGTGTGTTGCCTGTTCTTAAAAACAGTTTGTTACTCACGGAAGCAAAACCGTTTCTGGTGAAAGCGGGCGAACAAAAAACAATCACATTTGAAAAACTTAAAAACAACACGAGTTCGACGTTACAAAACCATCAATTAACGTTAGAATACACGTCCAATCCAACATGGAACGCCATTCAGTCGTTGCCGTATTTGATGGAATATCCATATGAATGTGCCGAACAAACCTTTGCGCGTTTGTATGCCAACGCCATTGCCGCGCACATTTTACAAAGTTCACCAAAAATCAAAAAAGTCTTTGAAGCGTGGAAAGTCAACGGACAATTGATGTCAGATTTGGAAAAAAATCCTGAATTCAAATCTTTATTAGTAGCTGAAACTCCTTGGGTTCGCGATGCCGCTTCTGAAACAGCTAGAAAACAACAACTCGCTATACTTTTTGACGAAAAAGCTACGGAAGAAATGCAAAAAGAAATGTGGCTAAAGTTAAACGATTTGCAAAACGAATCGGGCGGATTTGTTTGGTTTGCTGGCGGAAAGGAAAACCATTACATCACGTTACACATTTTACAAACCTTTGCGCATTTGGTGAAGCTGAATGTCATTACAGAAGCATCAGAAAAGTTGTATTTTGAAGATATTATTGACGATGCATTTAGCTATATTGACACGTACTTTTTGGTTGCTTATGCCAGACTGAGAGATAAACCAAATACTGCTAGTTACGCTGAACAAATTCCATATCTGTATACTCGAAGCATGAATACAGACTTTATAAAGATTCCAACAAAAGTTCAAAAAGCTATAGAGGTGTATTTGGACAATTTGCAAGATGAATGGTTGCTCTTACCTATCAATCAAAAAGCAATGTTGGCGTTGACGTTGGCACGAATGAATCGAACGAAAGAAGCTAAAAAAATCATGACAGCGTTGGAAGAATCTGCCGTAACATCGGAAGAAAATGGTATGTATTGGAAAGAACTTTCCAACCGACGATATGCTAGCGCTTACAGTATAGAAACACACGCGTTATTGATTGAAGCCTTTGCAGAAATTTCCAAAGACGATACTATTGTTCAAGAATTGCAATTGTGGTTACTCCAACAAAAACAGCGAAATCAATGGACAACCACTAAAGCAACGACCAAAGCAATCTATGCTTTATTGTTGAATCCGAAGCAATTTGTTGCTATCAAGGACAACACGAAATTTACCATCGGCACGGAGAAAATCAGTACCAAAAAACTTGACGAAACCGAAAAAGAAGCTGGTACAGGCTATTTTAAAACTGCTTGGCGCAAAGATGAAATCTCCAAAGACAAAGCGACTATCAATGTAAAAAACAATGGAAAAACAACAGGCTTTGGTGCTGTGTACTGGCAATATTTTGAAACGTTGGATAAGGTTACTAAAAGTGAAGCTTCCAAATTGCAAATATCAAAATCCTTATACGTAAAAGAAACTCGTAACGGTGAAGAGATTTTGGTGCCAATTGAAAAGAAGACGTTAAAAATTGGGGACAAAATCACGGTACGTTTAACAATTCGAAACGAAAAAGAAGTAGAGTTCATTCACTTAAAAGATATGCGCGCTGCTGGTCTGGAGCCTGTAACTACGCTATCGGAATACAAATGGCAAGATGGAGTTGGGTATTATGAAAGCACGCGCGATGCCAGCACCAATTTCTTTTTCGACCGCATTCCAAAAGGTGTTTTTATCTTAGAATATGAAGTCCGCGTCAACAATACAGGAAACTTCTCCAACGGAATTACCACGATTGAAAGCATGTACGCGCCTGAATTGAGAAGTCACACCAAAGGAATTCGTTTGACGTTTGAATAGTTTTTTTTTGAGTTTATGGGTTTATAAGTTTAAGAGTTTAGGTTTGAAAAAATCTCAATACTCAATACTCACATCTCAATACTATTTCAAAGTTACAAAACACGTCAGTTCGAGTGGCGAACGCAAGTTCGTTGTATCGAGAACAGCTATGATTTTCTATAGTTTGTAAGTTTAAATGTTTAGTTTTTCTAAGAACTCAAAATTTCCCTCATTGAAAATGCTTGTTCACGCATTGGTGCTTTTTTGCAGTAGCTGTTTCTGCTAGTTTTGAATCATAATCAAATCCAAAAAATATGAAACGAATATTACTTTTTACTTTATTTTTCAGTATTTCTATCACTTGCTTTGCGCAGAAACGCACGTTGACAGGAACTATTTATGACGAAGAAAAAAACATATTAGCAGATGCTAGTGTGAGAGTTAAAAATTCCACCAACGGAACAATTACCAACAAACACGGACGATTCGCCATTGAAGTAGAACCGAAAGATATTTTAGAAATTTCCTATTTGGGCTTTGAAACAAAAGAAATTCCCGTGAGTGATGCAAAAGAAATAAAAGTTGCTCTTATGTACAGTTGGGAAAAAATTGATGCCGTTGAAATTGTTGGGCTTAGTGGCAGTGCAGTTCGTAAAGCTATAGCTTGTAGATGTTGTTGTGGTTCTATCGGTATTGAAATTGAAAAAGAAACTTCAACTGAATTTAAACGAATTCAAGGAGAAGAACGATTGAATTCCCTTTTTCCAAATCCTTCCGCAACTGGATTTTTTCAGTTACAGCTGCATGACAATTACACACAACTTACCACAGAAGTGTTTAATTTGAACGGACAATTGCTTCAAACAACGACACACACAACACTATCCAAGCTGCCACAAATTGATTTGTCAAAACAACCAAAAGGCATCTATTTAATCAAAATTACTGCCGATGGTAAGACGCTGGAAACTAAAAAAGCGATGAGACTGTAGTTTTTGGAGTTTAGAGGTTTAAAGTAATTCAACATTTTAAGTTTCAGAGTACTTCTCGATACAAATTTGCTATGCAAATTCACTCGAAGTGACGGTTTGGTGTTTGAAGTTTATGAGTTTAGTTTCAAAAAAACCTCAATACTCACTACTCATATCTCAATACTACTTCAAAGTTACAAAACACGTCAGTTCGAGTGGCGAACGCAAGTTCGTTGTATCGAGAACAGCTATGATTTTATATAGTTTGTAAGTTGATAAGTATTAGCTTCGAAGCAACTCAAAATCCAACATTCAAAATCCAACACATAAAACACCTAAATAATCTCCGCGTCTAAACGCTCTTCCACTACTTCTCCGTCCTTTTTGTACACGTAATACGAATGATTATTTTCGTTTAACGCAATGGCTTTGACTGGTTTTTCATTTTCAAAAACAATTCCTGCCAAATCATCACACGCATAGCCATCGGTTAAAATATCCTTAGCTATATTTTGATGATACAACGGACGTCGCGAAGCTTCGGAATGGTAATGCGGACAATGACTATACGGCAAGAAATTGAAACCTTCCACAAAGGTGAGTTGTTTTGGTCGCGAGTCTGTAAATCCGCCATTAAACCAACACAATGAACCTGCGCTTCCGCCAGCCAAAATAATTCCATTTTTGTATGCTTTCATCAATGCCTTGTCAATTTCGTGTGCTTTGAGCAATGTCATCATGTTGAGCGTGTTGCCACCGCCGACAATAATGGCGTCCATTTCCATCAAATAGTCTTCAAAATCCCAATCCTGTGAACTAGAACTTATCCAGATTTTTAATACGTGCGGTTCTACTTCAATGTTATGACACAGTTCGTACCAATATTCAATATACCAAGGCGCATCGCCTGTGGCAGTTGGTAAAAAGCAAATTCGTGGTTTTGGTTTTCCTGTAAGTTTGGCAGTGTATTTTACAAATTCTTGATTGACTTGTCCGCCATACACAAATAAGGTTGGTTTCATGGTTTTGGTTTTTGGTAGGACAATTTAAAGATTTTACAAGAAACTGTGCTAATGTTTTATCACCGAAATTCCCTTAGACAAATGCTGCACGTTTTCTTTGTGGAATATATTTTTTCGGAATTGTGGCGGTTTTTTATCGTTTAATAGTTCTAGCTTTCCCTTTTGTTTGATGAGTTCTTGAAAATGTTCTTCGCGCTGTTCGTATTGTTCTTTGTTGGCATACGTGGTAATCAGCATCAAGTGAAACGGCGCTTCTTCTGAATACGATGTTTCCATAATTTCAAACGAAGAAATATACTTTTGTTCCACGGCTAATAAGCGTAAAATCTTCCAGTTGTGTTCATAATAAAACAATGCTTCCGCTCGATTTCCATCTACAATCTGCACGAAATCTATGGTAGAAATACGTTCATCTTTTTGCGCGAAACTACATTGAATCCAAACTAAAAAAATAAAAAGCGTTTTTAGATTGCGAATGTTCATGATGATTGATGATTTATTTTGAAAAAAGATACAAAAAAAGCGACTCAAAAGTCGCTTGTTATTATTTGTTTAACATTTCCCAGAGTTTGTCTTTTAGCTCCATAATGCCTTGTTGTGCTACGGAAGAAATAAACATGTACGGAACGCTTAAATCTTTATCAAGTTCTACGCGCATTTCTGCTTTCAGTTCGTCGTCTAACATGTCTGATTTTGAAATGGCGATAAAACGCTCTTTGTCCAACAATTCAGGATTGTATTTTTTTAATTCGTTGAGTAAGATGTCGTATTCTTTGGAAATATCGGCGCTGTCTGCAGGAATTAAAAATAATAAGGTCGAATTTCGCTCAATATGACGCAAAAAGTAATGTCCCAACCCTTTTCCTTCGGCAGCTCCTTCAATAATTCCAGGAATGTCTGCCATGACAAACGATTTGAAGTCTCGGTATTCTACAATGCCTAAATTTGGTTTTAAGGTCGTAAACTCATAATCGCCAATTTTAGGTTTTGCCGAAGTGATTACAGACAATAAGGTAGATTTTCCAGCATTCGGAAAGCCTACCAAACCAACATCGGCTAAGACTTTCAATTCAAAAATTACGTCAATTTCTTCGCCAGGAATACCAGGTTGCGCATAGCGTGGTGTTTGGTTTGTAGACGATTTGAAATGCCAGTTTCCGCGTCCGCCTTTTCCACCTTTGGCAACAATTTTTTCTTCTCCGTGTTCCGTGATTTCAAAAATGACTTCGTTAGTTTCTTTGTCACGAACTACCGTTCCCAGCGGAACATCTAAAAAAACATCTTCGCCATCAGCACCTGTACTTCGGTTTCCACTTCCATGTGCGCCGTGACCTGCTTTGTAGTGACGTTTCAGTTTGTAATGAAACAACGTCCAAAGATTTTGATTTCCGCGCACAATAACATGTCCGCCGCGTCCGCCATCGCCACCATCTGGACCGCCTTTTGCGTTGTATTTTTCGCGCAATAAGTGCATAGAACCTTTTCCTCCGTTTCCGGAAGTCAAATGCATTTTTACATAATCTACAAAATTCCCTTCTGTCATTTCTTCAATGTTTTTTACTCGATAATCGAGATTTATAATGCTCCGACGCTTGCGTGGAACTATTTTTAATAGTTTCTACGGAATGCTTCATTGCTTGCCCGAAGTAGTTGACTAAGCAAATTCTCGTTGCGAGTGTCGTACTATTTCGTTTTCAATGGCTGTCCAAAGATTGATTCTGTGTTGCAACGCTTGTTTGCTAACTTCAATACATTCTTGCCATTTTTGAACGTCCGAACCACATACTTCTTGCACCATTTGTAATGCCAAAGGTCCGTGTTCGTCGCCGTCCAATTCAATGTGTCGTTCTAGATAATAGATAAATTTATCCAAATTGACTGCAATACTTTTTTGATCAATTCCTTTGACCATTTCTAAAAACATGTTCGGAATTAAATCTTCGCGACCAAAAGTGAAAACCGCTGCAATTTTATGAACTTCCTGCGTATTGATGATGGAAAATGTGAAGTTGACAAATTCTTGTACCGCTTTTGGTGCGTTGACAGCTTCAAGACTTTCAACAATGCTTTGACCGTTTTCAATATGTAAAATACACTCTTGCATTGTTGTTGTGTTTGCGCCAGAAGCTTCCATCGCTTCTACATACATTTCGTAATGACTCAACGGTTTTCCGTCTTTATCAATATCACTTTCTTCACCAAACACAATTTCGTTGATAAAACGACGCGTAGCAGGATTCCCTTTCGGAGTCCACGGTAGGTTTGTTTGCGTGAGATGAATTTGCAATGCTTTTAGCAATGACATAAAATCAAATACCGCAAAAACGTGATATTCCATAAAAGCATTCAATGCTGCTACAGAATCCACTTTGTTATATAAAGAATGCGCCACGATTTGTTGTTGTAGCGGCGCCAATTCTTGCTGGAGTTTTTGTATGTAAATTTCCTTGTTATAATTCATCAATAACTGAACTTAAACGCACAGTGATTTCTTCAATCGTTCCAATTCCATTGACACTGTGAAATTTGTTTTGCTTCTTGTAAAAATCAATTAACGGAGCCGTTTTTTGATTGTATTCGTCAAAGCGATTTCTAATTTTTGTTTCGTCTTGGTCGTCTGCTCTTCCACTTACTTTTCCGCGCTCTAACAAACGTTGAATTAAAATTTCGTCATCAGCTTCCAAAGCAATCGTTGCAGAAATTCCCATGTCTTTTGTCGCTAGGAAACTATCAAGTGCTTCTGCTTGCGCCGTGGTTCTTGGGAAACCATCAAAGATAAAACCATTCGCTTCAGGATTTCGCTCCACTTCTGCTTGTAACATGTTAATCGTTACTTCATCAGGAACCAAATCGCCTTTATCCATATACGACTGCGCTAGTTTTCCTAGTTCTGTACCATTTCCAATGTTGTATCTAAATAAATCTCCCGTAGAAATATGTACTAAGTTGTATTTTTCTTTTAAGAAATTTGCTTGCGTTCCTTTTCCAGCGCCTGGCTTTCCGAATAAAATTAAGTTAATCATGTTGTTTGTGTGTAATTGGTAAACTTCGG
Organism: Kordia sp. TARA_039_SRF; assembly: GCA_006383075.2. GTDB lineage: Bacteria > Bacteroidota > Bacteroidia > Flavobacteriales > Flavobacteriaceae > Kordia. Next base: position 98,056 of record SMNH02000003.1, on the reverse strand, counting down.
GTAGATTTCTTCCCAATTCGTCATAATCGAGTCCATAACCGACAATGAATTCGTTGGGAATTTCCATTCCGATATAATCTATTTTGTGTTGTTTTTGATAAGCTTCTGGCTTAAAAAATAAGGTTCCAATTTTGAAATCTTTTACTTTTTTTGCCTTGAAAATAGCATGCAATTCGTCGAGCGTATTTCCCGTGTCGATAATATCTTCCAACACAATCACCGTTCTTCCTTCAATATCTTGCGAAAGTCCAATCAGCTCTTTTATTTCGCCCGAAGAAGACGTGCCGTGATAGGATGATAATTTCACAAAAGTCATTTCGCACGGATACGCATATGCTTTCATAAAATCTGCAAAAAACATAAAAACACCGTTCAAAATACCAACGAAAATAGGTTGCTCTTCTTTGACATCTTCCGCGATTTCAGTTGCCATTTTTGCAACAGCTTCTTGAATTTGTTCCTGAGAGATGAATTTCTTGAAATATTTATCGTGTAATTTTATCACGCTTTGGATGTTTTTCTATGATTTTCTGCCAAATTGCAGCTCAAAATGCTTTTAAAGGTGCAAAGATACAAATTGATTTATGAATACCATTTAACGAATTTACTTTTACGAGTTTAGATTTGTACTTTTGTCAAAAATGTAAAAACTGATGAATTATTTCTCCTCTAATTTTAAATTAGGAATTCTAGGTGGCGGACAATTAGGAAAAATGATGTTGTACTCCACGCGAAAGTTTGATGTATATACTTCGGTCTTAGATCCAAGTGCCGAAGCTCCGTGTAAAATTGCTTGTAATGAATTTCATCAAGGTGATTTGATGGATTTTGATACGGTGTATAATTTTGGAAAGAATGTAGATGTGTTAACCTTCGAAATTGAACATGTAAACGTTGATGCTTTGCAAAAATTGGAAGATGAAGGTGTGAAAGTGTATCCATCGCCAAAAACCTTGCAAACGATTCAAAATAAAGGGATACAGAAGCTTTTTTATCAAAAAAATAAGATTCCGACAGCACCATTTTCAATTTACATGTCATTGGAAGAATTGATACACAGCGTAGAAAACGACGTGATTTCGATACCGTTTGTGTGGAAAAGCACACAGTTTGGTTATGACGGAAACGGCGTAAAAGTGATACGTTCGGTTGAAGATTTGGAAAGTTTGCCCAATGTAGAGTGTATGGCGGAAGAAATGATTGATTTTAAAAATGAACTCGCAGTGATTGTGGCTCGTACTATTTCTGGAGAAATGAAAACCTATCCTGTGGTCGAAATGGAGTTTCACCCAGAAGCCAATCAGGTAGAATATGTGATTTGTCCTGCACGAATTCCTCAAGAAATTGAAGAAAAAGCAAGAAAAGTCGCGTTGCAAGTTTCCGAAGCGTTTCAACATACAGGAATTTTAGCCGTGGAACTATTTCAAACCCAAAACGACGAAATTTTAGTCAACGAAGTCGCACCGAGACCGCACAATAGCGGACATTACAGCATTGAAGCGAGTTATACAGACCAATTTGAACAACACGTACGCGCCATTTTAAATCTTCCATTAGGAAAAACCGAAAGTAAAGTCGCGGGAATCATGGTGAATTTGGTAGGCGCAGAAGGTCATACTGGCGATGTGGTGTATGAAAATATTGAGCAAATTATGCAAATGGAAGGTGTGACACCACATATTTATGGAAAAAAACAAACACGTCCGTTTCGCAAAATGGGACATGTAACTATTGTGAACGAAGATGTGGCTGAAGCCCGAAAAATAGCAGCAACCGTAAAACAAACAATCAACGTAATTAGCAAATAATATGGCAAAAGTGGGAATTATTATGGGAAGTACAAGTGACCTTCCTGTAATGCAGGAAGCAATCGATATTTTGGAAGGTTTTGATATTGAAATTGAAGTCGATATTGTATCCGCACATCGAACTCCTGAAAAGTTATTTGAATATGGAAAAAATACGCATACACGCGGTATTAACGTCATTATTGCGGGTGCTGGTGGCGCCGCGCATTTGCCTGGCATGGTGGCTTCATTGTCTCCGCTACCTGTGATTGGTGTGCCTGTAAAATCTCGAAATTCAATTGATGGTTGGGATTCTGTTTTGTCTATTTTGCAAATGCCTGGCGGCGTTCCTGTAGCAACTGTAGCATTGGATGGTGCTAAGAATGCTGGAATTTTAGCAGCTCAAATTATTGGAAGTTCAGACAAATGTGTGTTGGATAAAATTTTAGTGTACAAAGAAGGTTTGAAGCAAAAAGTTATTGAAGGTGCCAAGAAGGTTGCTAAATAACGTGAGTTCGACTTAAGAAATCACTATGTAATTCATAATTCATAATAAATACCAAATTGTCAGTTCGAGCATTATCGTAGATGCCGAGCGTAGCTCTGAGAACAGCTAAGAATTGATAATTTCAAAAGAATCTCGATAGCTTCGCTAGGTATTTTCAATTAAAATATATTTTAATTTCAATAATGCTCGATTTGACATTGGTATAATCTATTAGTAATCAGTTATATAATAAGACAGTTATTAAACTCACGTTAAATAACTTATAAAAACATCAAAAGCCGCTTTAAAGCGGCTTTTGTGATCTTTACAAACTATCTAAAAATAAAACTAACCTACCATATTATTAATCATTTTTTACCCCAGAATAAATCGGATAAACCAGTTTGTAATGATGTTTCAAATGTATTGTATTGCGAATGTTTCTGGCTTTTTTGGACGATGAAAATTTGTTTTCTCGTTAAAGTGCAACAACTTTTCGATAAAAGACATTTCTTGCTGTTTTATGCTCATTTTTACTTCAATTTCGTGTAATAAAAAAACCCTTTAAAGAACTTAAAGGGCTTTCATCAACCAATCCATTTAATTATAATACAGTTAATTAGGGCTATCAACATTGTACTAAATGTGTCAAGTAGGTTACATATATTATTATTAAACCATGAAAAAAAATATCTTACTACTAAATCAACAGGACAAAATTCTTAATTATCTAACAGTTAGAAGAATGGCGAAAAAATTTCTTTTGAAAATCGATGAACTACACTTTTTGTCGGCAAAGTGCAGTTAAACAGCCTATTTTTTTATTTTTTTGATGATGTGCGCGCCTGAAGTTGTGGTAAAACGTGCAATGTAAATTCCGTGAGATAGCTTTGGCAGCATGATTTTTTGTGTAAAATCACTCGTAGATAGTTGTTTTCCTGCGGTTGTAAACACAGTCACCTTGGAAATGTCGGTGCGTTTGGTATGTAGTTTTAAATAATTTCCAGAAAAATATGCGTGAATCGTTTGAGAAGCTTCCGTAAATTCATCAACGTTTAGCGTGTTGCGATAGACTAAGTTTAGAAAAAAACGGTCGTGCGTTTCTCCTGTAATTCCTGAAAACGTGTATCCTGTTTGGCGTAAATCGGTAGAAATACTTTGGTAGGTATCTTCAAGAATGATATCAAAATTCGAATCTAGAAATTCGGCATCAATAGAAATTGTATACGAGCCATTGGACGTTAGTTCGTAGCCTAGTGGCACTTGCATATCCGCATTGGTCAATTCTGGCAAGGCTTGAATGGACAATCGCATCGCACCCAAAAAAGAATAAAACTCAATGGTTTGTCCGTCGTTGATAAATGGACCATCGTAACCATCATCAAAATTAACGGTTCCTTCAGGAATAAAACCTATTAAAATGGTCACAAAAGAGCCGTTTCCTGCCAATCGTAACGAAATTCGTCCATCTGTCGGACTATTTTCTATGTTTTTGGTGATATTGTCTGTGTATTTATTTGCAGTATCGACATTTATTTGACCGTGCAATGACATACATACGACAAAAAAAAGTCCAAAAGTGAACAGTTTTGTTTTCATGATAGAGAGCGATTTGGGGTACTTTAAATCTCTACAACAATAATACGTAAATAAATCTACAATTGAATTTTCAACTTGTTACGACTTCAAAATTTTTCTAGTCAACACAGCTCCATTTTCGGTTGTATATTGTACAATATATACTCCTTTTGCCAATTGCGGCATCAAAATATTGCTAGCATATTCGCGCAGTAATAATTGTTTTCCAGAAATATCGTATAATGCAATTGTTTCAATATCAGTTCGCTTGGTAATGGTTTGTAAGTCATCGCCACTTAACAATACTTGTACTTCATCAGCTGCTATTTCTACTTCGTCAATACTTAAGGTGTTTCTATATTGAATATTTAAAAAGAAGCGGTCATTTTCCTCTGTGGGACTAGTTGTAAATGTGTATGCCGTTTGACGTAAATCGGTAAATGTACCTTGATATCTATCTTCGAGAATAATATCAAAATCTTGCGAAAGATATTCAGCATCAATAGATACTGTATATGTTCCACTGGAAAGCACTTGATATCCTAAAGGCACTTCCACATCAACATTGTTCAATGCTGGCAATGCTTGAATCGACAGTTTATCTGTTCCTGTATACGAATAAAACTCTATTCCCGCACCTTCGTTGATGAAGGTTCCATCATATTTATCATCAAAATTTACAGTTCCTTGTGGAATAAATCCTAGCAATTGTGTTACATACAATCCGTTGCCTGCCATACGCAATGATAAACGTCCATCAGTAGTGCTATTATTTGTTGTGTTAGATTCCGTAGTAAAGGCAACATCTGTATTGTTTGCTCTAAAAAACTGTGTATTATTTGCAACCAATCTGTGTGAGTTTTTAAAGGTTACCGAACTACTTCCCGTACTTTTCGCTTGAACTGCAAAACCTTGCGCAACACCAATATTTCCATCTGCTGCACCTAATGGATTGGAACCTGTGTTGTTATATTCGATATAATCAGACGCTAAATTGTCACCTACAGGTGCATCGGTTTGTCGCCAATAATATACAGTTCCTTCTATTTCATCAGAGTTATCTGCGTGAAAGCGCTGCCAATCGATAGCAGACGGATATGGATTTCCAATGATATTGTAGCCCGATTCTCCCGTATTTGGATCGTTGGTATAAAAAACAGGTTCTGTAATGTCGCCATTGTTTACAGTTCCATCATACGTTGCTGTTTCTACATTAAAGTGGTTTGCTCTAAACGCATAGCCACGTCCAACTTCCATATTTGCTTGATTGTTATTCCAAAAGGCATTTGTCGCCGAAGCATCCCAATAATAATTATAACCACCAACATTTGGGAAAATAGTTGCAATTACAGAATTAGTTTCATCAATCGGTGTAGACCAAAAAGAATAAAAATAGCGGTTGGTGTAATTTGGAGAATCACGTTTTATTACATAATTTCCAGTTCCTTTTACAGGAATGCTTTTGCGTGTAAGCAATGCACCGTCATTTTCAACCGTAATTGTTCCGTTATTGGTGATGTCGTAATATACATCTAGCGTAGCACCTGCATTTACCGTAATATTAGCCGATGAACTTACCGTTAATTCTCCAACCACAGTATGTGCTGTTAACACAGGATAGTTACTCGCTGATGAAGGAATAACAACCGATTCCAATTTTGTTGCATCTGGTGCAACACCGCCAACCCAATTGGATCCTGTTGTCCAACTCGTAGTAGATGCAGAAGTTGACCACGTAATAACTGTTTTATTGCTTGCAGTATCTGTGGTAACGGCATCACTGTCATCTAAATAAGAAATTGTATCGCCATCCAAGGCAGCCACCAAATCATCAGTTCCAACCGAAGTAATGAGTACATCTTTATTTGTGTCTATTTCTGTTGCCGTTCGGACATCGTTCCAAATTCTAAATCCCCAAACATTTCCTGCAAAGTAATTTCCAGAGCTTATTTGAGTAATATTATTAAAGCAGTATTCTGAACTTCCTCCAGAAGTCCAAGTGCTGCAATTAGGAAAGCGCATATTAGAATCAGAACGTCCTAAGTTAATATCTCCAGAGTGACCACGAACTTCAAATCCTGCTCTTGAGTCCATCAGCGTTCCATCTAAATACCATTTTAAACTCGTATTGTCAGATGCTGCAATAGGATTGTTCACAGGAGTAGAAGCATTATCAAATACTAAGGCAACATGATACCAAGTATTATCACTAATAGGTTCTCTAAAATATGTTCCATCCCAACGAGGTGTGTAATCACTAGCTCTATTGAAAGCTCCAACAACTACATAATCATTTTCAACATATATTAAAATTCCTCTAGAATTTCCTCCTTCTTCATAAATTACTTGCCTTCCTGTAGCATCATCTACCTTAAAATATCCTTCTATTGTTCTATTTCTAACTATGGTTGTGTTAATATTATCAGTATCGTTTAGCTCAATAAAATCATCAACACCATCCAAATAATAGCCATCATTGGGTGGCTGTGCCACTGCTATACATGTAAATAGCAGTAGTATTTTCAGTAAGTATAAACTCTTTTTCATTGGGGTAATATTTATCAATATGTACGTATTTTTTATATCTTTGGTTTTTACATTTTTGTGACAAATCACAAGATAATATATAAATCTACTTTATATTGTATAAAAATAGTTTTTTCCTACAAAGTTATCGATTGAAAATCGACCAATCAAATAAAAACATCGACTAAATGACAGTTTTAATCAAAAAATTTCCTACAAAACATACAACCGCTCCATTTTCAAAGATTGATGAAAATGATTATATAAGTGCTGTTAATACAGAGATTTTACGCACAAAAGAAGAAATTGAGCAGATTGTTTCCAATACAAATCCACCTACTTTTGAGAATACAATTGAAGCACTAGAATTTTCTGGCGAACAACTGGATCGCATTACAAGTATTTTCTTCAATTTGAATTCGGCAGAAACGAATGAGAACATTCAAAAAATGGCGCAGGAGATTTCACCAAAAATGACCGAATTGTCTAATGATATCATTCTGAATGAAAGATTATTTGAACGTGTAAAAGCGGTGTATGCGCAGAAAGATTCGCTCAATTTAACTACCGAACAACAGACGTTACTCGACAAAAAATTTAAGTCGTTTTCACGAAATGGCGCTAATTTACCAGCTGAGAAGAAAGAAATTTTACGAGAAATTGATAAAAAGCTTTCGAAATTGAGCTTGACTTTTGGTGAAAATGTTTTGGCTGAAACGAATAAATTTCAACTGCATTTAACCGACGAAAAAGACGTTGCGGGAATTCCTAGTGGCGCTTTAGAAACGGCAAAAACACTTGCAGAAAGTCAAGAGAAAGAAGGCTGGATTTTCACCCTCCATTATCCTAGCTATATCCCTTTTATGAAATATGCTGAAAACCGCGAATTGCGTCAAAAAATGGCGACTGCTTTTGGTTCTAAAGCGTTTAAAGGTGATGAATTGGACAACCAAGAAAACGTGTTGGAAATTGCTAAACTTCGTCACAAACGTGCAAATTTGCTTGGATATGAAACGCATGCACATTTTGTTTTAGAAGAACGCATGGCGGAAACTCCTGAAAAAGTAACTGCTTTTTTAAACGAATTGCTCGAAAAAGCAAAACCCGCAGCAGCACGAGAGTTCACACAATTGTCAAACTTTGCGAAAAAGTTAGATGGAATTGACCAATTGCAAAGTTGGGACAGTTCGTATTATTCTGAAAAATTAAAGCAAGAATTGTTCAATCTGGACGATGAAAAGCTCAAGCCGTATTTTAAGCTTGAAAATGTCATTGATGGCGCATTTACAGTTGCTGAAAAGCTATTTGATATTCGTTTTGAGCAAGTTTTTGATATTGATGTGTATCATGAAGACGTGAAAACCTACGAAGTTTTTGACGGTCAGAATAACTTTGTAGCAGTTTTTTATGCAGATTTTCATCCACGAAAAGGCAAACGAAATGGCGCTTGGATGACATCGTACAAATCGCAATACCATAAAAATGGTAGTGTAGAACGTCCGCATGTGTCTATTGTGTGTAATTTTACAAAACCAACCGCATCCAAACCTTCATTATTAACGTTTAATGAAGTTACTACCTTGTTTCACGAATTTGGACACGCGCTACACGGCATGTTGGCAGATACAACCTATCCAAGTTTGAGCGGAACATCGGTGTTTTGGGACTTTGTGGAATTGCCAAGTCAAATGATGGAAAACTGGTGTTACGAAGCAGAAGCGTTGGCAATTTTTGCAAAACACTATGAAACAGGCGAAATCATTCCGATGGAATATATTGAAAAAATCAAGGCTTCCGCAACATTTTTGGAAGGAATGGCAACTTTGCGCCAATTGAGTTTTGGCTTGTTAGATATGAACTGGCATGGCATTGACCCAACAAATATTACTGACGTAAAAGCACATGAAACAGCCGCTTTTGAAAACACGCGTTTATTTCCAGAAAATCCAAAAACTTGTATGAGTACGTCGTTTTCTCATATCTTTCAAGGTGGTTATTCGTCTGGATATTACAGTTATAAATGGGCGGAAGTATTGGATGCCGATGCTTTTGAATACTTTAAAGAGCATCATATTTTCAGTAGAGAAATCGCGAAGAAATTTGTGGAGCATGTACTCTCAAAAGGTGGCACAGAACATCCTATGACGCTATACAAACGTTTCCGCGGAAGCGAACCAAAACCAGAAGCATTGCTAAAACGTGCTGGATTGTTGGTTGAGGAATAGTTTTTTAGAATTGTTTGATATAGAATCATGTCACATAGAGCGTCGTAGTCGAAATGTAGAATTGTTTGACTGAAAATAGATTCTTCAAATGTCTTTACGAAAGCTGTTAAAAAATTCACACGCATCAAAAAGCAAATTAAACTTTCAATAATTTTTGAAAGTTTAAAAATAATTGTATATTTGAACCATGAAAATGACAGAAGCTAAAGATAAATTCATTCAAACTTGGGGTTCGCTCGGTACGTTGTGGGGAATCAATAAAGCAATGGCACAAATTCATGCCTTACTTTTAATTTCTCCAGAACCATTATCTATGGAAGATATCATGGAAGAATTACACATTTCGAGAGGAAACACCAGTATGAATTTACGCCAATTAATCGATTGGGGAATTGTCTTTAAAGCTTCCAAAGCTGGTGAACGAAAAGAATATTTTACTTCAGAAAAAGACATTAATGAACTGGCGCGACAAATTGCACGAGAACGCAGCAGACGCGAAATTCAGCCAACGTTAAAAGTCCTCAAAGAAGTAAGCAACATTGAAGATGACGGCTCGGCAGAGACCAAAGAATTCATCAAGCAAACCAAAGCATTGTATGAACTGGCAGATACCGCCGACGCGATTCTGAATCGTATTGCAAATCAGGAATCCAATTGGCTGACCAAAACGTTTATCAAGCTTTTAAAATAAATCGTAAAGAGGAATTAAGTTTCCTTTTTATTTTCAATCAATGTTTCAAAAATTATTGAAAGTTTAAAAAATATAATAGTTATGAAATTTATTTACTACACCAACAATATTGTATTTGCGCTTACCATTTTAGGTTATAGTTTATTGTTTCCCGGATTATTTATGCAGATAATTCTAGGCATTTTACAAGTACTATTTTTTATAGTGTTGCTACTCAATTATGAAAAATTTTCAACAAAAATTAAAGAATATTTACTCATCTATGGAACTCTTACGATGGCATTTTTATTACTCTTTTTTCTCGGTGAATCATTTATGGAGTCTCTAAATACATTGGGATATGTGATTTTTAATATTCTCATGCCACTCGGTATTGCTGGTTACTTTACCTATATCGTTGCTGAACTTAAAAAATGTGTATTATGACAGATTTTATTCCAAATTGGCTCATTATCCTTGGCGGGATTGGTCAAATATTTACCGCTTTAATCTATCCATACATTCGACATCGTGTGTTTGATTGGTATACGGATGTAAAAAAACTGAAACCGTTAAATCAAGAAATTGTCAAAACGTACGGAAGATACATTCAAGGATTGAATTTTTCCTTTGGTGTAATTGCGATTCTGTTGACAAACGACTTAAAAAATCAAACACTATTAGCACTTGCCATTACAGGATTAATTGGAATGTATTGGGTTGGAAAAGTGGCGACGCAGATTGCCTATTATCCTATGTACACCATTCCACAAAAACCAATTTTTAAAATAGGCTCGTATGGTATGAATACTTTATTTGTACTGTTTGCCACTGTGTACACGCTGCTATTTATATACAATCTTATGGGAATTTATTTCTATTAAAAATTTAACAACATGAAAAATCTCTGCCTTCTCACCTATCTAAAAAAGGAATTTCAAAAACCTACCAATAAAGAGCAAATTATCAATTTTTATGACAAAGCAACAGACGATTATCGCTTTTGGAGTAAAGATTTGAATATGCACTTTGGCTATTTTATCCCGTTTAAAACGAATTTGTGGAAACGAGATCGAATGCTCAATCAAATGAATGCGGAAGTTTTCAAGCGATTAGAAATTAAAAATCAAAAAAAGCATATTGTCGATTTGGGTTGTGGAATGGGCGCTTCTATTCGTCACGGAATTGAAAATCACCCAAAATTAGCCATTACAGGATTGACCATTTCTTCATTCCAAGTAGAAAAAGGAAATGAATTACTAAACTCTGAACGCGCTACCATTTTAAATAGAGATTACCGAAATACTCTTCTCAAAGAAAATACGTTTGACGGCGCCATGGCGATTGAAAGTTTGTGCCATTCTGGTTGCAGTACGAATGCGCTACAGGAAACGTATCGTATCTTAAAGCCAAACGCTATGTTTGTTATTGCGGATGCGTTTACCAAAAAAGACGTTGAACAGATGAATCCGTTGGCAAAATACACGTATCAAGGCTTGTGTGACTCTTGGAGTTTGGAAGATTTAGGAAACATACATCGCGTGATTGACGACATGAAAGCTATTGGTTTTAAAGATATTAAAGTGCAAAACATTTGGTATAGAGTAGCGCCTTCTGTATTGCATGTGCCATTTGCCATTAGCGGATTTATCTTAAGAAAGCTTTTCAAAAAAGAACCACTCAAACCAGAGAGTAAAAAGAATTTGAAAGGTTCATTCTTCGCTTTGTTGAGTAGTTTGAGCTTGACAAATTTTGGCTATTACATCATTACAGCAAAAAAATAATACTATGAAAAAAATAATCATTGCAGGTGGAAGTGGATTTTTAGGACAATCGCTTGTCTCCTACTTTTTGCCGAAAGATGTCGAAATCATCATCTTATCTAGAAACACAAAAGAAACTGGAAATGACAAGTTACGCTACGTAACTTGGAACGCGAAAACATTCGATATTTGGATGACCGAATTGGAAGGTGCTGACGCGCTTATCAACCTTACGGGAAAATCGGTAGATTGCCGTTACAACGAAAAAAACAAAGCTGAAATTTTAAACTCACGAATCGATGCTACAAAAGTATTAGGCGAAGCCATTCAAGCGTGTGCTGTTCCTCCTAAAGTATGGATAAATTCTTCTACAGCGACAATTTACGAGCATTCGCTAGCACAAAAAATGACAGAGAAAAATGGCGTTATTGGCAACGATTTTTCTATGAATGTTGCCAAAGCATGGGAAAAGGTATTTTTTGACTGCAACACACCAAAAACAAACAAAATTGCCTTGCGAACTTCCATCGTATTGGGAAAAAATGGCGGTGCGTTCGTTCCGTTAAAAAATCTGGTAAAATTCGGTATGGGTGGAACGCAAGGAAACGGTAATCAAAAAGTAAGCTGGATTCACGAACACGATTTTTGTCGCGCCATAACGTTTCTGCTCGAACAACAAGCCAAAGGAATCTTTAATGTTACATCACCGAATCCAATTCCAAATAAAGAATTCATGAAAACCATTCGTAAGGTTTTAAAAGTTTCTGTCGGTTTGCCACAGCCAAAATGGTTATTGAAATTAGGCGCACGCATCATTAAAACAGAAGCCGAATTGATTTTAAAAAGTAGATATGTAATTCCAGAAAAATTACTCGCGACGGGGTTTCAATTTCAATATCCTTTTGCTGAAGAAGCAATCCGAGAAATCACGCAACGCTCATGACTACAATTCACCTAAAAACAACCATCAACTCTCCGATTCAAACTGTTTTTGACTTGGCAAGAGACATTACAGAACATGAAAATTCGAGCAAAAACACACGCGAAAAAGCAATTGCAGGCACAACTTCTGGAAGAATTAATTTAGGAGAAACGGTTACGTGGCGTGCCAAACATTTTGGTTTGTATCTGCAACATACAAGCATTATTTCCGAAATGGAATCGCCTACTTTTTTTGTGGATGAAATGGTAAAAGGTGTCTTTAAAAGTTTTCGCCATGAACATCTTTTTAAAGAGAAGAATCACAAGACTGAAATGATAGATGTCTTAAAGTATGAAGTGCCGTATGGTGTTTTTGGACGAATTTTCAATTACTTTATTCTTAAATCGTATCTCACCAAGTTTTTACGCGAACGGAATCTGCACCTCAAACAGTGTGCAGAATTGTGATATTTAACAAATTAAGCTGTTTTTCCATCCGTACAATAATTTTTTATTTCAACAATATCGTTTACATTTGAAAAAATAACAGTTCTCAAATGCCAAACAACCAACTGGATCCTAACAAATGGATTACGCTTTATGCAGATTACCTTTTCAATTACACAATTGTACGGGTAAACGACAGGGAAACTGCACAAGATTTAGTCCAAGAAACCTTTTTTGCAGGATTAAAATCAATGGCAAACTTTAAAGGAGAAGCTTCGGAACGCACGTGGTTAATCTCTATTTTAAAGCGAAAAATCATTGATTATTATCGCAAAATAAACTCTAAAAAAGGACAAGCAGAAGTCAGAATCAATTACAACGCTGATACAGAATCAGAAGGTGATTGGTTGGAAGAACGCGTGGCAGATACTTATGATAGAAATGCCGAAGATCAAATACAAAATGAAGAACTCGGATTGGCTATTGAAGATTGTATTGACAAACTTCCCGAAAAACAAGCTACGATTTTTAAAATGAAAACCATTTTAGGATACGATACGGAAACTATTTGTAATGATTTGAATATCACCGCGTCTAATCTTTGGGTAATTATTCACAGAGCACGAACAGCGCTCTCTGGATGTTTAGAACAAAACTGGTATTAACACGAATATAGATGAGTACGAAATTCAAATTTTTCATTTCCTGTGAAGAAGCCAAACATATTTGTGACAAGTCGCAATATGGAGAAGCTAGTTTTTGGGAAAAAGTAAAACTTAAAGTAAGACTTTCTTGGTGCCATATTACACGTGCATATTCGAACAAAAATAGCAAGTTGACCGAATTGATGAAAAAATCAAACATTGATGCTATTGAACAAGAAAAAAAGGAAGAAATGCAACGCGAATTGCAAGAAGAAATGAGCAAATACTAAGTACAAAGTAACAATAGTAAAAACCATACAATCGGAATACTTTCCACCCAAAACGCGGTAAAGTATTTCGATTTTTTTATACGCGATTGCCAAATAGATACAGTCAACAACAAACCAATTCCCACAGCAATAAAGAAAGCTACTGAGAAAGCATTTCTAAGATAAAATTCCAATACAACAAACAACACAATCCACACATACGCAAGTCGTTTTGTCTGCGGAATTCCCAAACGCTGTGGCAATGTTCCCAAAGCTGCTGCATCGTAGGACATATCACTAATTTCAAACGGAATCATCAAAATTAAAATCAAGAGAAAACGTTGCAAACTCAGTAAAATCACGTTTGTTTCTAGCCCTAAAACATCAGCGTTTAACAACGGTAAAATTACCGTAACACCTGTCCAACACAACGCCACAATAGCAATTTTATACCCTGGAAGTGTCCTTAAGTTTTTTTGCTTGGGCAGAAATGGTAAAATATACAAGGTAGACAGCAAGCCCAATCCGACAGCGACCAACAACGTTTTAAATTGCAATTGAAACGCATAATAACACGCCAATACAAAGCACGCAAAACTCAAAATTTGAATATATCGCAAATATCGTGTAGCAACAAAGAAATATTGCTGGGCTGAACTTCCATATTTTATAAAATTATACGTCACAATCGTACTATAAAATGTGAAATATAAAACAGCTTCGTCATACACCAGTTCAAACAAAATCAGCGTACTATACGTCAACGCGTATACGCTTAAGCCTATATGAATACTACTATCCAAATAAAAATTGAAAAGTCTTTTAAAAACATTCATTACACAAAAATAACCAAACTGTTCATAACCTAACTTTTTCGTTAAAAACTTTCCATATTCGCATCCTTATAAAATAGTTTAGAAGTAATTTTTTAGTTGTATTTTTGCATGCCATAAGCACAACTATAAAAAAGAAACATATATAGCTGATGAAAACTGATTCTTTTTCATTGAGACATAATGGAATTCGCGCGAAAGATGTTCCACAAATGTTAGAAACTATTGGAGTGGACTCCATTGAACACTTAATGAACGAAACCATTCCTGACGGAATTCGTTTGCGTGAAGCACTTGCACTTCCAGAAGGATTGAGCGAGAACGAATTTTTAGCGCACATGCAACAGCTTGCAGGTCACAATAAAATTTTCAAAACATACATTGGTTTAGGATATCACGAAGCTGTAACGCCGCCCGTTATTCAACGTAATATTTTAGAAAACCCAGGTTGGTACACTGCATACACACCGTACCAAGCGGAAATTGCGCAAGGAAGACTAGAAGCATTATTAAATTTCCAAACGGTGGTTACAGAATTAACAGGAATGGAACTTGCCAATGCATCACTTTTAGACGAAAGCACCGCAGCAGCAGAAGCCATGACTATGCTATTTGGCGTACGCTCAAGATCACAGAAAAAAGACAATATAGTGAAGTTTTTTGTGTCGGAAGAAGTAATGCCACAAACCATCTCATTACTAAAAACACGTGCCATTCCAATTGGTATTGAGTTAGTAATTGGAAATCATGAAACATTCGACTTTTCTTCAGAGTATTTCGGTGCTTTGCTACAATATCCAGGCAAGTACGGACAAATATTTGATTACAGAGCCTTCACCGAAAAAGCCAACGAAAACGACATCAAAGTTGCGGTAGCAGCAGACATTTTAAGTTTGGTATTGTTAGAATCGCCAGGAAATTTCGGCGTAGATGTAGTGGTTGGAACAACACAACGTTTCGGAATTCCGTTAGGATATGGAGGACCACACGCAGCATTTTTCGCAACAAAAGAAGCATACAAACGTAACATTCCGGGAAGAATTATCGGTGTTACCAAAGATACAGACGGAAATCGTGCCTTGCGTATGGCATTGCAAACACGTGAGCAGCATATCAAAAGAGACAAAGCAACTTCCAACATCTGTACAGCACAAGTACTCTTAGCCGTAATGGCAGGAATGTACGCAGTATATCACGGCCCAAACGGATTGCGCTATATCGCTAATAAAGTACATTCGAATGCGGTAAGTTTAGCAAATGCCTTAGAAGAATTAGGCTTCGAGCAAACAAACACTTCGTTCTTTGATACCATTGTTGTCAAAGCAGACGCTGCCAAAGTGAAGGAAATTGCAGAATACAACGAAGTCAACTTTTTATACATTGACGAAGAAACAGTTGCTATCTCTCTAAATGAAGCAACTTCAAAGCAAGATTTACAAGATATTATCTTCATTTTTGCGGCGGTTGCAGTAAGAGAAACGGTAGCTATCCAAGAAAATAACACCTCAAAAATACTACCTTCTGTAGTGCGTAAAACGACGTTTATGGAAGCAGAAGTATTCAACAGTTACCACTCGGAAACTGAAATGATGCGTTATATCAAAAAACTAGAACGTAAAGATTTATCACTAAATCATTCCATGATTGCTTTGGGTTCTTGTACGATGAAATTGAATGCTGCGGCGGAAATGTTATCGTTAAGCTCTCCTCAGTGGAATAATATTCACCCTTTCGTTCCTGTTGACCAAGCAGAAGGTTATCAAATCTTACTAAAAGAATTAACGCATCAATTGAATGTCGTTACAGGATTTGCAGGCACTTCTTTGCAACCAAACTCTGGTGCGCAAGGAGAATTTGCTGGTTTGATGGTCATTAGAGCATATCACGAATCAAGAGGTGATACACATAGAAACATTTGTTTAATTCCTGCATCAGCACACGGAACCAATCCCGCAAGTGCTGTTATGGCTGGAATGAAAGTTGTTGTAACCAAAACTTCCGACAATGGAAATATTGATATTGACGATTTACGCGAAAAAGCATTGCTTCACAAAGACAATCTAGCAGCGTTGATGGTGACGTATCCTTCTACACACGGAGTTTTTGAAGCTACAATTAAAGAAATTACAAAAATCATCCACGATAACGGCGGACAAGTGTATATGGACGGCGCAAACATGAACGCACAAGTAGGATTGACCAATCCTGCAACAATCGGCGCTGATGTTTGTCACTTAAACTTACACAAAACCTTCGCTATTCCACATGGTGGCGGTGGCCCTGGTGTTGGACCAATTTGTGTCGCAGCACATTTAACACCGTTTTTACCAAGCAATCCTGTGATTGAAACTGGCGGCGACAAAGCTATTACCGCGATTTCTGCGGCGCCTTGGGGAAGTGCCTTAGTATGTTTAATCTCGTACGGATACATTACCATGTTAGGCTCAAAAGGATTGACAGAAGCTACGGAATATGCTATTTTGAACGCCAACTACATCAAAGGTCGTTTGGAAAAGCAATACACTATTTTGTACACCAACGAACGTGGACGCTGTGCGCACGAAATGATAATTGATTGTAGACCTTTCAAACAACACGGAATTGAAGTTACCGACATCGCAAAACGTTTGATGGATTACGGTTTCCATGCGCCAACTGTATCGTTCCCAGTAAATGGTACGATTATGATTGAGCCAACAGAAAGTGAAAGTGTAGCGGAATTAGACCGATTCTGCGATGCAATGTTGTCTATTTTTGAAGAAATCTCAGAAGCAAGTGCAAGCGATACCAATAACGTAATGAAAAATGCACCGCACACACTAAACATGTTAACCGCTGATGAATGGAATCTTCCGTATTCGCGACAAAAAGCGGCGTTTCCATTACCGTACGTGACAGACAATAAATTTTGGCCTTCGGTACGTCGTGTAGACGATGCCTATGGAGATAGAAACTTAATCTGTACCTGCGCACCAATTGAAGCGTATGCAGAAGCATAAATATTCAAAAAAATGATCTAAAATATTAGTAGGAGCGTTTGTGTAAAACGCTCCTTTTTTTTAATCTCTCACAGGATAATTGAATAATTTTTAGTATTATACTTACTTTATTATTGATTATTTAAAAAATTACCGATTAACTATTATTTCCTTAAAAATGATTTTTTAGCAGCTTTAACTAAATAATTACAAAAGTATAATTGTTAATTTAGTAGATTAAAACCCTAAAAAGAAAGCAGTATGAACGTTAGAATTACTGGAACAGGAAGCTATATTCCTTCAGAAATTGAAACTAATGAAGATTTTCACCAACACCAATTCCTCAATGAAGATGGTAGTCCATTTAAACAAAATACAGACATCATCATCAAAAAGTTCAAATCTATCACAGGAATTGGAGAACGTAGATATGCCAAAAAACATCACAATGCTTCTGATTTAGCATTTTTTGCTGCCGAAAAAGCCATTGCCGATGCCAATATCAATCCCGAAGAGTTAGATTATATCATTTTTGCACACAACTTTGGCGATGTAAAACACAATACCATTCAAAGTGATATTTTACCAAGTTTAGCAAGTAGAGTAAAACATAGCTTGCGCATCAAAAATCCAAAATGTGTGGCGTATGACATTCTTTTTGGCTGTCCAGGTTGGGTTGAAGGTGTCATTCAAGCAAATGCATATATCAAAGCAGGCATGGCTAAAAAATGCTTGGTGATTGGCGGAGAAACCTTATCGAGAGTAGTTGACAAACACGATCGTGACTCTATGATTTACTCCGATGGTTCAGGTGCTACGATTGTAGAAGCTTCTAACGAAGATGGCGGCATCATTACACATGAAACCGCAACATTTACCTATGACGAAGCGTACTATTTATACTTTGGAAAATCGAACAATCAGGAATTGTGCAAAGACACGCGCTATATCAAAATGTTTGGACGTAAGATTTACGAATTTGCACTGACAAACGTGCCGTTAGCAATGAAAGCGTGTTTAGACAAAAGTAATATTGACATCAAAGATTTAAAGAAAATCTTTATCCATCAAGCAAATGAAAAGATGGATGAAGCCATTGTAGAGCGCTTTTATAAATTATACAATCACGAAATGCCAGAAGGCATCATGCCGATGAACATCCACAAACTCGGAAACAGTTCGGTAGCAACTATTCCGACATTGTTTGACATGGTTTCTAAAGGAAAAGTAGAAAACCAAAATATTAAAAAAGGCGATATTATTATGTTTGCTAGTGTTGGTGCAGGAATGAACATCAATGCTGTTGTTTATAAATACTAATATGAATCACGATACAATTGCCATTATTGGCGGCGGAAATTTAGGAAAATCCATTGCACAAGGATTATTGAAACAACACAATCCTTCTCATATTTACGTGACGCGTACAAAAGTGGCACTGTTGGACGATTTGAAGGCGCAAGGTGTACAGACAACTTCCGACAATGTATTGGCTGTGCAGCAATCGAAAATCTTAATTTTTGCCTTAAAACCGTATCGCATTGAAAGTGTCTTAAAAGAATTAGCGCCGTACATCACAGAAAATCATTTGATAATTTCAGTCATCAGTGATTTTTCGCTGGAACAGCTGAAGTCCTGTGTTTCTAAAGAGATTCAAATTGTGCGTGCCATGCCGAATACTGCGGCAGCCATTGGCGAATCGCTTACGTGTTTGGCAACTCAAAATGCTTCTGCAGAAAACATGTCAAAAGCAAAATTTATTTTTGACTCGTTGGGCGAAACTATTGAAATTAACGAAAGTTTGATGGACGCAGCCACAGTTTTAGGCGCATGTGGAATTGCCTATGTATTGCGTTTTATTCGCGCGATGATTCAAGGTGGCATTGAAATTGGGTTTGATGCCAAAACCGCCACAAAAATTGCATCGCAAACAGTAAAAGGTGCGAGCGAATTGTTACTTCAAAACGGCAATCATCCAGAAGAAGAAATTGACAAAGTAACCACGCCAAAAGGTTGTACCATCGCAGGCTTGAACGAAATGGAGCATCAAGGATTTAGTTCGTCGTTAATCAAAGGGATTAAAACTTCGATAGAAACGATTCAGAAGGATTGATATTTTAGACCGCTGTCGCTGCTAGATATGAGACCGCTTCGCTGTTAGACCGCGCAATGCGCTGTTAGATTACAGTTTTGAATGTTGAATGCTGAATTTTGAATTGTAATTTACTTCAAATTTTAAATATCTAAGAAACTACAGAAATTCGTAGCTGTTCTCGATACAACGAACTAGTGTTCGCCACTCGAACTGACGTACTGTGGAATTTGAGATAGTATTGAGATGTTAGTATTGAGTATTGAGGTTTCTTCAAAAACTAAACTCTTCAACTTATAAACTCCTAAACTTCAAAAAACAAATTAGCACACTTTCAAATCAACCTAAATACTTCGTAATCTTCGAACTCATCGGTTTGGTGAGTGAATAATAATAATTGACAAACTTACCGTTTTCATCTACCAAATACTTTTGAAAATTCCATTTCACACTTGAACTTTTTTTGCCGTTTAGTTCTTTATGTGTTAACCACGTGTACAACGGATGCTGATTTTTTCCTTTGACCTCTAATTTTTCCGTCAGCGAAAAAGTGACTCCAAAGTTGACTTGGCAAAATTCTTGAATCTGTGAAGCGTTGCCAGGTTCTTGCTTTCCAAATTGATTACACGGAGCGCCAATGACGACTAATTGGTCTTTGTACGTATCGCTCAATTCTTGTAATTCTTTATATTGTTTGGTAAATCCGCATTTGGAAGCCACATTGACAAATAGCAACTTTTTTCCTTTAAAATCTGATAACGACATTGGATTTCCTTGCAAATCGTTGAGTTCAATATCATAAATAGATGCTGGAACATTTTGTATCTTTTCGGTACTCAGCTTAGCGTGATTGATTAATTTCATAACAATTATTTTTTTCTTTTTCTTACTACAAAAATAACGATTTTAGCAGTCACAATTAGTATTGAAAAGATTCAAAAAGGATTGCTATTTTTACAAAAAATAAAATATGAAACTACGTCTATTCAAAGAGTTTAAAGAATTTGCGGTAAAAGGAAATATGATTGACATCGCCATTGGTGTCATAATCGGTGCAGCATTTAATAAAGTGATTGATGTGTTGGTAAAAGAAGTGCTGCTACCACCACTTTCTTTAATGACGGACGGCATTAATTGGTCTGATAAAAAAATAATGCTACGAGAAGCGGTTTTGGTTGACGGACAAACTACGATTCAAGAAGTTTCCATTGCGTATGGAAAATTGCTAGAAGTCCTACTCGATTTTGCAATTATTGGTTTTACGGTTTTTCTTGTGGTAAAATTTATGAATTCGATTCGAAAAAAATCACAAGATCCTAAAAATACAACGGTTGCTACACCAAAAGATATTGAATTACTCAATCGTATGACAGAATTGTTAGAGAAACAACTTGAAATTGCGGAGAAAAATGCTGCGAAATAATGTTGAATGTTGAATTACTTAAACGATTCACCTTAAAAAATTATAGCACTTCTCGATACTAAATTTCTGCGAAATTTCACTCGAAGTGACGTGTTTGTTCAATGTATCAATTTGTCAATTTGAAAATATATTTTCGTCAAGCTGAACTCGATTCAGCTTCCCATGAAGCAACAAAAATCACTAGCGTTTATCATAAAAATTGAGATAGTAGTGAGATTTTTTCTAAATCCTAAACTCTTAAATTTATAAACTCCTAAACTTCAAAAAGTAGAACGTCACTTCGAGTATTTTTTCGTAGAAAAAATGTATCGAGAAGTACTTGGAAACTTGACATCGTATTGAGATATGAGTAGTGACTAGCAAAACTTTTTCTAAAATCTAAACTTATAAACTCTTCAACCATTAAAACATCTCAAAGTAAATCTTCAAATTAACACATTTACAAATCAAAATCTTTCAGCAATCCAATCGTTGGCGGCAGGAATCATACGGAGTTTATAAATTACAATACCGTTAACCAACATACAGGTACCGACTTTTAAGATGATATCCAAAATAATAAAACTCGTCGTTGGAATGTTAGACAACAAACCTACGGTTGCTATAAACGAAAGTAACAACCAAAGATGCTTTTGGGTAAACGGTTGAATGTTATATTTTGAATAGATAAAAATTAATTTCACGGTATTATACAACGTCATCGAAGTCAATGTCGCGTAGGCTGCGCCTTCAATTCCTAACTGCAAATGCTTGATGAAATAAATGTTCAACGCAATATTTAAAAAAACCAAAACAGCAATCGCGACCATGTTGAAACGATAGTATTTAGAATACAATAGAATATGCGAATTGAACGAAGTCGTCATATCAATTACCACATTAAAACTCAAAATTAAAATCACAGGAATCGTGTCTAGTAAGTTTTCGCGCGTCGGTAAAATTGAAAATAAATCATTCACACCTAAAAAGATACAGCATAGTAAAAATCCGCCCACAGCAAACAATAATTTAGATACTTCTTGATACTTTTTCCCTAGCGAAGCAATCTCATCTTTCGCAATATATTCTGTGATGATTGGACTGTAAATCGTATACAAACCAATCGCAGGAATTGCCAATGTTGCTGCCAAAACTACGCCAATACTGTACGTTCCATTTGCAGTCATCGCGTTGCCTTCTTCAATCAAATTTGGCACCATGATTCCGTCAATTTTAAACGCTAATAACGAACCCAAAATGCTAAAAAACGCAAACAAACTATAGGGAATATATTCTTTTCGAAATGCGCGATTGAATACTTTTTTGGGTGAAAAAATAAATTTGATATTCGCTACTTTTTTTACATACCACAATGCAATTATCATGATGATAACAAAACAAATAACGTATATAATTTTTCCTGTTTCTAGCGTGATAATGTTTCCTAAATACAGCAAAAAGATAGCTGGAAAGAAAATTTTAATCGAAAAACGTTCTAAAACCGTCGGAATCGCGATTTTTTTATAATTAGACGCTTGCCGTTTACACACATCCATAATCGCGAAAGCAACACCTACACTAATGGAATATCCGATATAATCAAACGCATGAAAATCTGGCAAAACACCATAAAGCGAATTCGCCAACAACAGAAAAGCTGCCGAAAATAAAACGCTATTCACCAATACAATCAGTAATGTTGTGGAGAAAAATACGTTTCGTTTTTCGGGCGATTCTTTAAAACGTGGAAAATAATTCACTAGCGATTGCGACGTGCCAAATACAAAAAACGCCATCAATATTTGTGCACCATCAAAAATATAACGAATGATGCCTAAAAACTCTTTATCATTTGGATAAATAAAAAGCGTTGACACAATACCAATTGCCGCACCAATGTAGTTGATGATGCTAAATTTGAGCGTTTGTGACGATACTTCTTTTTGCTGTTTTTCCAATCGTGTAGTTATTACCAAACAAATGTAAGGATTTTGTCGGTTTGTTGATTTATTTAAAAATAAACTGATAAACTTCCAATCTCTTAAACTCGTCATTTGATTTTACATATATTTGTAACCAATAAGATTTTCAACAGATGTACAGCAAATTTTATCCGCACAAGCGCTATAAATATACCCTCGAATTTTTAAAAGAAGTTATTCCTAGCAACGCTAAAATTTTAGATTTAGGCGTAGAAAATCCTTTTTCCGAAATCATGAAAAAAGAAGGATATACTGTTGAAAACACAAAAGGAGAAGACTTGGATGAAGATTTTTCCGCCGTTCAAAACAGCGATGCTGAAGTGGTAACTGCTTTTGAAATTTTTGAACACTTAATTGCTCCGTACAATGTATTGAAAGAAATTAAAGCTAAAAAACTGGTGGTAACCGTTCCGTTACGTTTGTGGTTTGCTACGGCATATCGTAGTAAAACCGATCCGTGGGACAGACATTACCACGAGTTTGAAGATTGGCAATTTGATTGGTTATTAGAAAAATCGGGTTGGGAAATTAAGAAAACTAAAAAATGGACAAATCCGTCGCAACTGCCAATCGCTCCTCGACCAATTCTGCGCTATTTTACTCCGCGATACTACGCCGTATATGCCGAACGCAAAGCTTAGGTTATGAAATATGCGATTATCATTCCTGCACACAACGAAGCTGATTTTATTGAAATGACGCTGAATTCGGTTGTAGCGCAAACGTTGCTTCCGCAAGAAGTTGTCGTCGTAAATGATAATTCTTCTGACCAAACGGAATCGATTATTGATACTTTTGTTGAAAAGCATTCGTATATCCATAAAGTAAACACAAATGCTGCCAACGAACATCTTCCTGGTAGTAAAGTTGTGGCTGCCTTTTATCAAGGTTTTGAAACACTGCACACCGATTTTGACGTGATTGTAAAACTGGATGCGGATGTTATTTTGCCTGAAAATTACTTTGAAACAATTTGCAATCACTTTCAAAATGATGAAACTATCGGAATTGCAGGCGGTTTGGCATTTATTGAAAAAAATGGCGACTGGATGTATGAAGCCATTGCCGATAAAAATCATGTGCGTGGTCCGTTTAAAGCCTACCGAAAAACATGCTTTGAACAAATTGGTGGTTTGCAAAAATCATTAGGTTGGGACACGGCTGATGTGTTGTTAGCACGATTTTATGGCTGGAAGGTTTTTGTGGACGAATCGCTCAAAGTAAAACATTTAAAACCTACTGGAAACGCTTATAAACAACAAGTTCACCAAAAGCATGGTGCCGTTTTTTATAAACTGGGATATGGCTTTTGGATTTCGCTCGTTTCTTCATTTAAAATCGCGCTGAAAAAGAAAAGTATCCGCGTATTTTTTGACTATATGAAAGGGTTCTTTGCAGCCAAAAAGGCAAAAACGCCTAAAATGGTGACTGAAAAACAAGCAACGTTTATTCGCTCATACAGACGTACGCAAATGACACGCAAAATAAAACGTTTTTTAGGTATCTCATAGTCAGAAAAATAGCAGACATAATTTCGTATTTTTAACAAAAACTTGCATTGTTTCAGAAATTTGATGTAAATTTAGGTCAAATACCCTTCAAGAAACCCCATCCAGTAAAAAGTATATTCATGATGAATGCAATTATCATTGAAGATGAAAAGTCTTCTATGGAATATTTGGTGTCTATTTTGAAAAAAAATCATAAAAAGATTAAAATTCTTGGTTGGGCTACCGATGTTGAAAGCGGTGTGACATTAATTCAACAAAAAAATCCTGAAATTGTTTTTTTAGACATTCAACTTAAAAGTGGCAGTGGTTTTGAAGTGTTAGATCAACTTCAAAGCAAAATGACTTTCGAGGTGATTTTTACTACTGGCTTCGTAGATTATAAAGAAAAAGCAATGGATTATTTTGCGTTTTATTACCTCAACAAACCTATTTTAGAAGCCGAACTTAAAAAAGTGCTTGATATGTACGAGTTGAAACGTTCGGCGTTTGACCGACGAAAATACGAAGCACTAAAGCATCAAATTGAAAACAAAGGAGAATCTATTACCATTTTTGAAAAAGGAAAATATTCTTCCGTACGATTTTCAAACATTCTGTACTGCGAAGCTGCTGGAAGTTACACAATTATACACTTGAAAACGAAACAGCAGTTGATAATTTCAAAAAACTTAAAACAAGTGGAAGAAATGCTGGAAAACACAGATTTTTTCCGCGTACATCGTTCGTATTTGGCAAATTTTAAACAAATACAAAAGTTTACCGCTGACGGTAATGTCACCTTTGTAAATGATGTAGAGATTTCAGCTTCTGCTAGAAATCGTAAAAGAGTTTTAGAATTGTTGAGACTTTACAACAACAGACAGTACTAGTTTTTCAATGCGCTTTCTATTGGGTTTCCTGTAGCAGCATTCGGAAATGAGATTTCTAACAACGCCGAAATTGTAGGTGCAATATCAGTAATGTTGTAGCGTTGTAGTGTTTCTCCTTGTTGAATGCCATTTCCATAGAATACCAACGGAACATGCGTATCGTAATTGAATCCTGAACCGTGCGTTGAACCTGTTCGTGAGTATGAAATCGTAGCAATATCTAACACATAACACACATCGCCAGAGCGTTTTTGATTGAAACCGCGTTGTATGGTTGCCGCAACTCCGTGTGTAAATTCACTATTTATTAATGCGGTACGCGTATATGCTTTTGCGATTTTATCATAGTTGAGCAATTCTCGTTGTAATGCATTTTCAATAGCTGTTGCAGAAAGATTTTGTTTTTTTATTTCTGTATGATCTAAAAAGATTTGTCCGCTCGACACGTTCTCAATGAGTTTATCGCTTCCGAAAGTGGTATTTAAAAACTCTGTCAAATGCTTCTTTAAATCGCCATGATTAAAATATCCTGCGGGTATTTTCATGTCTTTTAGAAAAGAAGGCACATGCACCGCAGCATGATCAGCAGTTAAGAAAATAGTATAATTTCCTTTTCCAACTTCCGCATCAAGCGTTGCAAATAAACGTTCAATATCTTTATCTAATCGTAAATAGGTATCTTGAACTTCTACCGAATTCACGCCAAAACGATGTCCCACATAATCTGTACTTGAATAACTTACGGCAAGAAAGTCAGTGTTATCATCTTTCCCTAAGTTTTCACCTTGTATTGCTGCAATTGCAAAATCGGTAGTCAAGCTATTTCCGTAAGGTGTCGCTTTTAAAATATCAAATCCTCCATTTTGACTTTGTAAAGTTGCTAAATCATACGGAAAAGTCGCATTCGATTTTCCCTTGAATGTTCCTTCATACGCATTCAAATCTGCATCACTTTCCACATACGAATTGATGTCATACATCGTATTCCAAGTCTTCAAGTATTTTTCAGCCTTATCAGTTCCATTAAATCTTTGTACCCAACCAGGCAATTCATTCGTGTAGTACGTACTTGTAATCCAATTACCTTTGTCTTTTCCATAAAACCAATATGCGCCATTGGCAGCATGACCTGCTGGTAAAATAGCACCGCGATCTTTGATGGCAATTCCGATTACTTTTCCGCGTTTTTGTGTATCCAAACGAAGTTGATCTGTCACCGTAGTTGTTTGCATTCGGTGAGGAGACATTTTTCCAGCCCACTGTCCTTCTACTCCCACAGAAGATTGATTTGGATCAGACGCACAGTAGACTTCTTTTTTAGCATATTTATCATACCAATCGTTCGCAATAATTCCGTGATTTTCTGGTGTTGTTCCTGTGTAGACAGAAGCATGTCCTGGCCCAGTGTAGGTTGGAATGTAGTTGTAATGTGTGTTTTTACAATTGTATCCTTGTTGCAGCATTCGCATAAAGCCACCTTCGCCATATTTTTCTTTAAAACGAGTCAAGTAATCGTACCGCATTTGATCAACCACAATTCCAACGACCAATTTAGGTTTTGACGTTGTTACATTTTCCATACTAGTTGTCGTAGTTTTTGGAGCGCTTTTTACTTTTTGTTTTACAGAAATACATTGAATAAACAAGAATGACATTAAAATAAGTAGGACAGTATGCTTCATGATATAATCGCTAAATTAAATGCTTTTAGTATTGAAATTGTCACAAAAATAATTGTTTTAAAAGAAATAGCATTTTAAGCAATCATTAAATCGTTAATTATTTTATTAGCTTCCATGAAAGATGTATTTTTAACCCATGATTTACCTTGAAAATATAGGACGCTATTTTTTAATGTTGAAAAGCGTGTTTAGCAAAATGACCAAATGGTCCATGCTACGAAATCTTATTTTTAAAGAAATTGACGATTTAATCGTTGGTTCTATGGGAATAGTTTGTTTTATTTCCTTTTTTGTGGGTGGCGTTGTTGCCATACAAACGGCGTTGAATATTAGCAATCCGCTAATTCCAAAATATTTGGTTGGCTTTGCCACACGACAATCTGTTATTTTAGAGTTTGCGCCTACGTTTATTTCCATCATTATGGCTGGAAAAGTAGGTTCGTTTATTACATCGAGTATCGGAACCATGCGTGTTACAGAGCAAATTGACGCGTTGGAAGTGATGGGTGTAAATTCCTTGAATTACTTAGTGTTCCCTAAGATTGTTGCCTTGTCTTTATATCCGTTTGTGATTACCATTGCAATGTTTTTGGGAATTGTTGGCGGTTGGTTGGCGTCTATTTACGGCGGATTTTCCACGAGTGCCGATTTTGTACAAGGATTGCAAATTGATTTTATACCATTTCACGTTACATATGCGTTTGTGAAAACTTTTGTATTTTCATTTGTTCTAGCGACTATTCCTTCTTTTTACGGATATTATATGAAAGGTGGCGCATTGGAAGTTGGAAAAGCAAGTACAACATCGTTTGTTTGGACGAGTGTTGTGATTATTTTGATTAATTATATCATCACACAATTATTACTGACTTAATGATTGAAGTAAAAAACATAAAAAAATCTTTTGACGGTGTTGAAATTTTAAAAGGAATTTCAACCACTTTTGAGAAAGGAAAAACCAGTCTTGTAATTGGACAAAGTGGTTCTGGAAAAACTGTTTTTTTAAAATCATTACTCGGTCTTTTTACGCCGGAAGAAGGCTCTATATTTTTTGATGGGAAAGAATATAAAAAGCTGTCTACTGCTGAAAAAAGGCATTTACGAACCGAAATGGGCATGGTTTTTCAAGGTAGTGCATTGTTTGACTCTATGACGGTTTCTGAGAATGTCATGTTTCCGTTGCGCATGTTTACCAATCAATCTGTCAGTGAAATGCAAGATCGTGTGGATTTTGTGTTGAAACGTGTGAATTTGGTAGATGCGCATCATAAATTCCCTGCGGAAACTTCTGGTGGAATGCAAAAACGTGTTGCCATTGCGCGTGCTATTGTGATGAATCCAAAGTATTTGTTTTGTGATGAGCCCAATTCTGGACTCGATCCAAAAACGGCGATTGTGATTGATAATTTAATTCAAGAAATTACCGACGAATACAATATTACCACCATTATCAACACGCACGATATGAACTCTGTGATGGAAATTGGCGAAAAAATTGTGTTCTTGAAAAACGGTTACAAAGCGTGGGAAGGCACCAACAAAGAAATCTTCAAAACGGATAACGAATCCGTTACGGACTTTGTGTATTCTTCTGATTTATTCAAAAAGGTTAGAGAAGTGTATTTGAGAGAATTGGAGGACTAAAAAACACTTCTAAAAATAACTTCTCAACTATCATTTATTCACGAGTTAGAATATATTTTCTGTTTAAAAAATCTATTTGAGAAAGATCCATTTTTAGGGTTAAACTATCTTTTGTGACTTTAGAAACTTTAATCGCTTTTTTGGCTTTTTCTAATACAATGGTTTCCGCATTTTCATAATATTTCCAATTGTAACACCATGTAATAGGTTCGCCAACAAAGTAAAATGAATCTTTACTAATACGAAACTTTTCAAAACTATCTAGTGAAGAAGGAAGCGTTACTTGTTCCGAATCTAATGGAAGTTTTTCTTTGTACGCCAACTTCCAAGTTCCATATAATGATGATGGCTTTGCATGAGCAGGTTTTTGTTCTTCAAAAACTATTGATTTTTCTTGAAATAAATAATCAGTAATATATAATTTATTGTCAATTAAGGAATCTACAATACCGTATGTTAATGAAAAAATATCATCATTTTTTTGAACTAATATGGTACGATTGTCAATATTTTCAATCCTCCATAAGCTTTTACTATAAATACTTGTAGCATCATTGAAGGAATACATCACAGAATCATTTGCAAAGTCAATAAACACTTGTATGTCTTCATGGTATGTTGTATAGTGTTTCCCTATTGGATTCCAGCTAACAGTTTTAGGGTTTTTAGGTAGTTTTCTAAAAACATCTTGATATCTCTGATTATAAACTTCACTCGAGAGCACAATACTGTCTGTTGCCATTGCAATTTGCATTTTTACTTCATTACCAAGTTTAATTGCACCATCATTCAATGAAAAATTAACGACAGTATCAATATAACTCCTTGAGTTTTTATCGTTAAAGCTTTTAAGTCGTACCGTATTTCCTTTAAAGTCCATCAAGTGAATATAATCTGGAATATCCTTGAAATTATTTTTAACATTATTAGCAGTTTGCGAATAACTTGCAATCCAAGTACCTTCCAAAGCTGTTTTGGATTTTTTTTCAGTTGTACAGGAAATACATACTAAAATGACTAATAACGATAAAATGACGGATTTTTTCAACATAATGGTAACGTTTACGGTTTCTGTCAGTATCTGTGTAACATTTTATTAAAACGTTACAACAGGAATATCTCAAAACTAATAACGAATCCGTTACAGACTTTGTGTATTCTTCTGATGTATTCAAAAAGGTTAGAGAAGTGTATTTGAGAGAATTAGAAGATTGAAAACTACTCACATAAATAGCATACATTAGTTGCATTCTTATGTCAATACAAATTTTCTAATTTTTAGTCAGAAACGTCACAAATCTATTTTAAAAGCATGTCGTCTTCTATATTGCTTATAATTTTACTTTTTTATTGGGTAACAATTTCCTCTTTTTAGAACTCGCTTATATAATCTTAAAACTTTATTACAATGAAAAAAAATCAATTAAAATCACTGAAGTTAAAGAAAACGTCTATTTCTCATTTGAATTTATCAACTATTAAAGGAGGATTACCAACAACAAAACAATCAACCGTAGCACCAGATCCTGCAGATTTACCAACG
The DNA here is from genome assembly GCA_006383075.2 of Kordia sp. TARA_039_SRF. GTDB lineage: Bacteria > Bacteroidota > Bacteroidia > Flavobacteriales > Flavobacteriaceae > Kordia. The sequence continues at coordinate 68,203 of SMNH02000003.1, read as the reverse complement.
TCTCCTTATTGGGGATATACCAATGAAGCTTCAGGTTGCGATCATTGTTAACATGTAACAATTGGAAAAACATCTTATTGTTTTTAAAAACTTTAAAGGCTGTCTAAAAACCTAGACAGCCTCTTTTTATGTTGTAATGTGTATACTTTATCACTGCTGAATGCGCTCTACAAGCAACGTGTCCAATGCTAGTTTTTGCTGTAACCAAACTTTTAATTCCGCTTCACGAAGCGTTTGAATACTGTCGCTCAACGCAGGATTCCATTTGACAGCTGCCACAGGAATCGTATCAATTGTACTAAAATCTTTAGAACTTAACATTTTTGCGAATCCGAATTGACGTAAATCTGAATATTGGATTTTAGCATCTTTGGACAAGGTTGTAAACGCTACGAAGTTTTCGTTTTGCAAAGTAGCTTTGGATTCTAATTGTGTTTGTAAATTAGAAAGTTTCGATTTTAAATCTGCAATTTCTTTTTGCAAACCGTCTATAATATTTCGGCTGTTATCTAAATCAGTGTATGCTCTGTTCAACGATTTAGAAAGTTCATCAACGCTTCTTCTATTATTTCCATCAACTTTTAGCGTGTATCCTCCAATATACTCGTATTCGCGAAGTGCGTTGGTATATTCGGCAATGACATCTTCAGAAACTTCTCCGTTAAAATATAATGTGATTTCCTTTTTATTATCGTCCTTAAAGTCTTTTTGAAACCATAATTTAGGATTATCTTCAACGCGCTTGATAAAGATACCATAATCTCTGTTGATGTTACTTTCTTGCAATACATTCCAAAACGTCCACACTGCCGGAATCATGACCGCCAATGCTACAACAGAAGCCAATTGTGAAATACGTTTTCTACGTTTGGAATTCGCATATTTCAGCATTGGAAAACGCAACACTTTTAAGACTAAAAACGTCGCTAACCCAATAAAAATGGTGTTAATAATGAACAAATATAATGCGCCACCTGCATAAGTCAATCCTTGCGTTCCACCTTTTGCCAATCCGTAACCTACGGTACATAATGGCGGCATTAAGGCGGTTGCAATCGCTACTCCAAAAATTACGGAGGCAATTGTTCCCTTTTTGGTTCTTGCGATGATTAATGCCAAACCGCCAAAAAATGCAATCAGCACGTCGCGAATGTCTGGTTTGGTTCTCGCCAATAACTCAGAAGAATCTTCCTGTAAAGGAAAAAATTTAAAGAATAAAAACGCTGTCAATACACTCAATACGACCATTACCCCAAAATTCACTAAGGATTTACGCAAAGTGTAAATGTCGTTGATGGCAATGGACATTCCCATTCCCAAAATTGGTCCCATGAGTGGAGAAATTAACATGGCTCCAATTACCACTGCTGTTGAATTTGCGTTTAATCCGATAGATGCTATAAATATGGAACAGATTAAAATCCAAGCTGTTGCACCTTTAAATGGAATGTCTTTTTTGACATCTTCAATGGTTTGATCTTTGTCAACATCATCGCGAATGTCTAGCAATTTATAAAGGAAGCTTTTAAAACCTTCCCACAATCCTTTTGGATCATCTACAGGCTGATTTTCAGCTGCTTTTTCTGCCGATTCGTCTTCTGTAAAGTTAAATTTGTTTTCGTTTTCTGTACTCATGAATTAACCGTAATTTTCACCATAGGTGTTTTTAACTTTTTGCAAAACCTTTTTGATATCTTGTTCTTTTGCTTTTGGATAAATGAGCAATACGTCGTCTTTATCCACGACAATATAATCATTTAATCCATCAATCACCACGACTTTTTTGTTTGTGGTGCGAATCATATTTCCGCTCGCTTCTTGCAAAATAGGTTTTGCATTAACAACCGCATTACGGTTTTCCTCTTTGTCTAATTTGTCGTATAAACTTCCCCAGGTTCCTAAGTCGTTCCAATCGAAGGTTGCAGGCAATACATATACGTGTGACGCGTGTTCCATAATGGCATAGTCGATGGAAATATTTTCCGCTCTACCATAATTATCACGAATAAAATCGTCTTCAAAATCAGTATTATACACTGAAAAACCTTCATCGAATAGTTCAAATAATTTCGGTTGAAAGTTTTGAAACGCTGTGATAATCGTGTTAACACTCCACATAAAAATTCCAGCATTCCACAAATAGTTACCACTTTCTAGAAACTTTTTTGCCGTTTCATAATCGGGTTTTTCTGTAAATTGATGTACTTTTTTAATCACGCTTTCACTTTTTTCAAAGTTGATATATCCATATCCTGTATTGGCAAATGTCGGTTGAATTCCCAAGGTCATTAGTACATTTTCTTTTTCACATTTGCTAAAAGACGTTTGTAAGTTTTCAATAAAAGCAGCTTCATCTTCAATCCAATGATCGCTTGGCGCTACCACCATCACCGCGTTCGGATTTTCCTTCTGAATTTTGAGTGATGCATATAAAATACACGGCGCCGTATTTCGCATGGCAGGTTCAAGTACCACTTGTTTTTGCGTTACATTTGGCAATTGTTCCAACACCAAATCGTTATACTTTTCGTTGGTAAGAATGTATATATTTTCGGTTGGAATCAGTTTTGAAAGCCTGTGAAATGTTTTTTGAATAAGCGTTTCACCTGTTCCCAACATGTCGTGAAACTGCTTTGGAAAGCTAGCGGTACTTACTGGCCAAAAACGTGAGCCTACGCCGCCAGCCATCAATATGGCATAATAATTCTTGTTCATTTTTGTCAATATTCGTGGTAGGTTTCTAATTTGTAAAGCAATATAGTACAGATTCCCGAAATACCTAACAAAACTGTAGATTATTAACGGCTTTATAACGTTGATTTGCAATTACAATCCGAGGATTGATTTTTTAGAAACGTACTATAATCGGCATACATTAGTTATCTGTTTATGAAATCAACCCACTACTTCTTGCTATTATTTTTCGGAATTCTGCATTGTTCTTGTACGGAAGTTGTAAATGTTTGCCAGAATAATTTTTCTAGTACTGCTGATACATTAACGATTCAAACTGTAAAACAAAAAGGCGACGGCGTTTTTGAAATTGGCGCTAATACGTCAATTTTTAAAAAAGTTGATAGTGTATTTCCTTATCGAATTCTATATCCGAAAGGAATCACTAAGATGGAACGCAGTTATTTTACAACAGATTTTACAGAGAAAAGACCTTTTTACGTGGATATTGTAAAAGGAATGAAAGATGGAAAAGAGGTTTTTATTGTTGATGAAAATAATAATAAGGATTTGACAGATGATACAATTCATCCTTTGGAAGAAATGGAATGGTTTTCAAACCAAAATCGTATACAATGTGAATATAATTACTTTGATGGCTCTGAAGTGAAACAAAAAACTTCTTGGCTTAAAATTGGCACTTCGTTTAACAGCCTTTTAATTGGCAGAAGTGATCATGTGACAGCAAATATCACTATTGACAGGAAATCTTATAAAATTGCAGCAGCCGATCCTATGAATTTGAGTTTCACGTATGACATTCATCCAAAATTAGTTGTGATTTCAACAACAAACAAAGAAGAAAAAAGTGCGCACAGAGATTTATTGTCATTAGGCGAATTTGCTGCGTTTGATGATGTATACTATAAATTTCATAACATTTCTAAAGATGGTTCTTCCATTACATTGATAAGAGAAAACAACTTTCCTGAAAAAATTGGAACACAGGTTGGCATGATTGCTCCTGAATTTACAGTTATTACTACTGAAAACGATACGCTTAAAAGTAATGATTTACACAATCAGACAATAGTGATTGCAAATTCCTGTGGTTGTGGTGGCGATACAGCTTCTACACACGCATTTTTTCAAATGCAAGAGTTTTACAAAAACATACATATATTACGTGTAGATTCAAACATTAAAGAAACCAACAAAGGATTTCAAATTGACGTTGAAAATGATTCTAATAAAGATTTTTACAATACATACCGAAAAAAATATTGTTCGCGAATTTGTTATGTGATTGGTAAAAATCGTCAAATTATTGACAAATTTTCTGTTACTAGATGGAAAATAGCAATGGATAAACTCGCAAAAGAAGATAAGATATATTAACTCCGCAGCAATTCCACTTCTGCATTTGGATTGAATAAATAAATACGTCCTGTAGCAATTTCTACACATTCGTAACGCTTGACGCGTTTGTTACCGCGCTTGAAAATTTTACCGTTGTGTAAGCGAAATGTACTTCCATGCGGAATTTCGAACACGTAGTTTTTATCATTTTCAGGATCGTATTGCTTGAGCGCCAAGGCGAATTTTGCATCGGTATCGCTACTCGCTTTTGGATTTTTGAAATGATTGGCGACAATAGGCAGAATCTTCACCGGAAATATTTGCGGATTGATAAACGGCAGCATCAATTGCTGAAAGGTTCGCTTCCACTCGATTCCGTGTGGTTTTATAAATCGTCCAAATTTTTCATAGGCTACCAAATGGGCAATTTCATGAATTAAGGTCACAAAAAAACGATACTTATTTTCGCCTGCATTTACCGTAATGAGATGTCTTCCATCAGGCATTCTGCGGTAATCACCATGTCGCGTCACGCGTTGGTTTACGATTTTTAAATGCACTTGATGTTCTTTGATGAGTTCAAAAGTAGCATCGACAGCGCGTTCGGGAATGTATTTGGCAAGTATTTCTTTCACGTACACAAAAATACATATTTGTTTTGAAAAGAAGCAAGCTTAAAACATTCATAAACTGACGATTTAGAGAATGAAAATCGTCAGTTTGTAATTCATTACATTATTTTCTAGCGCGTCTCCATCTTCTAACAAAAATCACGACAATGATCAACAAAATTACAATTGGCCAGATAGCTAAAATGGCAATTAAAATATCTTGAATAAAATGCCAACCTGCGGCTAAGCCTTCTTTGGCTTTTGCTCCAAAACTTTTTGTGTAGGCTACGGGCTCTTCTTTGTATTCAATGGTTTCGTACAATTCTACCTGAATCGTGCTAAAAGCAACTCTGCTCGACATGTATTTGAGTTTTCCTTGCACAACTTCAATTTCTTCTTGAATGGTACGCAATTGATTTTCTGTTGCCAGAATATCTTTTACGGTTTTTGCATTTTTGCGCAAGACTGCTTCCAAACGCGCTTTGACTTCCATTTTGGTCTGTAAACGCGTTTGTGCGTCTATGTATTTTTCAGTGACATCGGTAGTGGAAATGTTTACATAATCGGTTTCTTCTGCAAATTTCTGAATACCGTCCAACACTGTGTCGAAGTTTTCTTTTGGAATTTTGATGGTGAATCTATTTTTCTTTTCGTTGTAATTTTTATCATAACGCAATTCAGAAATATAACCCCCTTGTGTAAAGAGCATTTGTTTAATGTCGTTCAACGCTTTTCCAATATTTGCTACTTTGTAACGCGTACTCGCCGTTTTGATGATTTTTAAGTTTTCAGGAATGTTTGTTGCTAAAGCTTGATTGCTGGTTTGTTCAATAAAACCTTCCTCTATTTTAGGACTTTCTTTCACTTTAAATGCTTCTGAAGTTTTATCGTCTACGCTGTTATAATCATCTCGTAAATCTACATTTTCTAGTGTGACTTCTTCTTTTAGATACGCTTCACTATTGTCGTGACAAGAAATGATTACAAAGAATAAAAAAATATAGCTGATATATTTTACCAATTGTTTTCGTGTGATTGCATTCATAATTTTATATTTTTAAGGATTACGAATACAAACCTATCGGAGTTTCGGCAAGAAGCTTTGTAAATGCCTTGTAATAGCTTTGTAAATTATTTTACAAAATACAATTACTTGATTTACTGAATTTTACATCATTATTGAACACTAAAAAAACATATCATTTTTCTCGCTTAAAAGAGCAAATTGCTGCTACTTTTCTGTCGTCGCATGCGGCTTCAAGCGATATTCGTGAGTGGAAAGGAGATACGATTACCGATTTTCAAGAAGATGTACGCAGCAAAACCAACAGCAGTATTAGCGAAAAATGGTTTTATACGTATATGAAGAATGATGCCGAAAAGTTACCGCGAATTGACATGCTGAATTTGCTGAGTACGTATGTCGGTTTTGAGAATTGGAATGATTTTGTGATGAAGTCTGAAGTCGAAGCTGAACTTGAAGTTGAACCTAAAACTAAAGCTTCTTCTCGAAAATTCTCAAAGTTGCTTTGGCTTGTATTGCTGCTTCCGTTGCTTGCTTTTGCCATTTATAGTATGTATCCAACAAAAAACACCTTTACTTTTTGTTTTACAGATGCGGACCAACGCAAAGCGATTACCAAAATTCCGTTGGATATTGAAGTAATTCGCGCTAATGAGTCTTCTTTGTATTTTAAATCGGATAGTTTGGGTTGTTTTTCATATACTACTTCGGAAAAAGAATTGAAATTCGTGGTAAAATCTCCGTATCATAAAACGGACACGATTGTACGACATATCAATTCGAGTTCACACAAAACGGTTCAATTACAAACTGATGATTACGCGTTGATGCTGCTATATTATGCAAATGGCAATACGGACGATTGGCAAAAACGACGCGCACAATTGAACGAATTGATTGCAGACAATGCGCAAATTTATCGTGTGTTTACCAATACTATTGGAATTGAAATGTATAGCAAAAAGGAATTTATTAATTTGTTGACGATTCCGACAAGTAGTTTGAAAAAGATGCAAGTGTTGGATAAAATTTACGCAAATGAGAAGATTGTAAAACTTAAATTCACCATTCAATGATGAGAACGTTAGGATACATACTAGTGAGTTTGTTTTTTTGTGTGTCGTGCAATCAGTCTGCGTCTACTTCTGAAAATGCAACTGCTCCGAGAGAAGATGTAAAAGTTCACGAATCTACACTTGATGTAGAAGCTAACGACAAGTTAAAAAAAGGTTTTCTTGATTTTAAAACTAGTAATTTTAGTATTGATAACTTTTATCCTGAGATTGCCACGAAGCTTCAAGCCAATTACGAATCGCAAGTGTTGGCGGCAAAACATCCTGAATTTGCAGAAGCCATCAAAGAGCAATTGACAGCTTCGAGCAAGTTCAACACTTCACTTTCAGATTCTATTCAAAAAATAACCATTACAGATATTGAACTTGTTGGCGCGTTGAAAACCCATAACGATAGTACGTTTGCTCAAAAAATTCGGTATACAAAACATATCAATTCCAATTACACAGTACAAGACAGCGTTTTGGTCGTGCTACAACAGGCATTTATTGAAATTGATAATACAATGCGCATAAATACTTCGTTTTCGTTTCAAGCCATTGAATAAACATCTTTCGAATCGTCTAAAAACATTGTGTGTATGCCGAAATTCCAAGACAATAATTTTATGGCACGATTTTTTTATATAACTTTAAGAACAAATTAATTTTTTATATATGAAAAAAGTATTGCTACTTCTGTTGCTGTGCGCTACTCTTCCCTCTTTTGCGCAAACCGAATTATCCGATAGTGAAGCCGAATCAAAATTGCTCGTGAATAACGACCGTTTGATTGTCTTAGATTTTTATGCCACTTGGTGCGGCCCTTGCAAACGCATGGATCCCATTTTGAAAGAATTGAACAAAAAGTACAAAGATCGTGTTGATTTTTATAAGATTGACGTCGATAAAAGTCAAGTAGACGACGCCTTAGGAATTGCGGCAATGCCAACGTATTTGTTTATTAAAAATAGTTCCAATTTAGAGCAAATAGAAGGTGCTATGAGCAAAACGCGCATGGAAGGTTTGATTACTAAACACATGAAAACGGTAGCAAATGACGAAGTAGAAGTAGAAGAAACCGTGATAGAATCGACAGAAACGGACGATTTTGACATGAGCGATTTTAGTCAGGAAAACTTGAATAAAATTTGGGATTCGTCTTCTCTCCTCAATTCTATGGCGTGGAAAGCTTATGAAAACGAAAATAATGTCAAAATTTTATTGAAAGCCATTAAAGTGGTAGAGCGTTCTATTGAACTAGAAAAAAATTATTACAATACTGATACACATGCAGCTTTGTTATATAAAACTGGAAATTATACCAAAGCCTTAAAAAAGGCGAAAGAAGCTGTTGATATTGCCAAAGATGAAGGGATTTCATATACCTCAACTACCAAATTGATAGAACAGATTATTGAAGAAATGTAAGGTTTCGTTTTTAAAATATAAAAAAAGCTGTTTATAAAGTATCTTATACACGTCATTCTGAGCTTGACTCAGAATCTCATCCAATTGATTTTCAACTGTTATGGGAAACCAAATCAAGTTTGGTTTGACGAAATCTATACTTTATAAACAGTTTTTTTATGATAATTTTTATTCTTAAAAACGTGTAAAAACAGAAACTCCTGAAATATTTGCGGTAATTTCAATTCCTTGCTCGGATTGTGTTTGCGTATCGTTTTGGATAAATGTAAGTGTTTGTCCGTCCGCACTAATAGAATATTCTCCTTCCGTTGGTGTAGCATCTTGCCCTGTTGAAGAACCTGTATCGCCTACTTGTATATCGTAAAATGAATTGCTGAAAGTAATTATATTTCAAGTGAGAAACAATTTCCTTCTGTAGTTGCGCAACATTGCGGACGTTTTTCCTTAATAATATTCGTAAGTACGAATGGTGATTTTATCTGGAGTTGAGCTATCGTTTTGCATGCTATATTCCAAGCGTTTTGTCCAGTTATTATATTCGTCAAATTCTAAATATTCATATTTGATATCAGACTCGATTTCATTTTTATCATTGGTGTTTTTTTGTCGTATTAAATTACCATCTTTATCATATATAAAATCAGTCATCACCTTTTCTACATCGTCTCCATCAAAACGTCCTTCATAAAGAACCATTTCTTGTCTTTTATTTCTACCATTTTCTAAATAAATAATTCCTTTCGATAAACGTTTACCTTCAGCAGATATATTTTCAAATTTTACTTCTTCGCTTGATGAAAAGGTGACTTTAGTAGTTACAAGTAATTTATCATCACTATCGTAATAGTAAACTTCATATACATCTCCATTTTTTCGCTTTGGAAGCGTTTTTTGAGAAAGTTGAAAATTATCGTAATTATTGATGCGTGTATAAAATCCATTTTCATCAAAAAATACTTCATAGTCAAAGACATTTCCTATAGCATCTCCTTGTTGCCAATTTCCCTCCTTTTTTTCAGCATGAAAAGCCTTTTCTTTGAAAGATTTCACATTTCCGTTCAATCCAAAATAGATAAGGTCATTTTTTGTTGTACAAGCATTCAATACTACAAACGCTAAGCAAATAACTAATAACTGACTCTTAATTTTAAAATTCATTTTGAACAAATTATTGTACATACTTCGTCTTTTTTACAAAACTTAAAATGATAAACGACAGCAAAAAGAAAACCGCCAAAAATAGCACTGACCATTGCATAGAGCCTGTGATTTCATTTAAAAGTCCAAAACCAAACATTCCCATCACGATTGCTATTTTTTCGGTAACATCGTAAAAGCTAAAATACGTCGCTGTATCTTCGGTTTCTGGTAATAATTTTGAATAAGTTGAACGTGATAAGGATTGAATCGCGCCAAGCACTAATCCAATTAATCCGCCAAGCGAATAAAAGTATAATTCTATATTTTCTTGTGTTTTATCTAATGAAAACGCCACAAAACACACCAATCCCCAAATGACAATTGTAATTTTTAATGCCGTAATATTTCCATATTTCACTGAGATTCTAGAGAAGATGTACGCGCCAAAAATAGCGACAAATTGTACCAATAGAATGGCTGAAATTAGATTTTCACTTGGCAAGTCCAATTCATCACTTCCAAAAATTCCTGCCATATAGATGATGGTTTGCACGCCTACGCTAAAAAGAAAAAATGATATTAAAAATGTACGTAAGGAAGCGTAGTTTTTCAACTCTTTCCACACTTTTCCTAACTCTTTAAAGCCGCTTGTTAAATACCCTTTTTTTGGCTTTTTATTATGTACATTGTTTGGCAAACGTCTATAGGTGATTTGCGCAAAACCCAACCACCAGAGTCCCACAATAATAAACGAAAGTCGCGTCGCTTCACTTGCATCATCAAAACCAAACATCTCATGCTTCATAATCATGACCAAACAGATAATGAGCAATAAAATAGAACCAATATAGCCCATAATAAAACCTTTGGCACTTGCTTGATCTTGCTGTTCAGGATGTGCTACTTCGGGCAAATACGCATTGTAAAACACAATACTTCCCCAAAAACCAATTCCAGATGTGATGGTCAGTACGAGTCCTACCCAAAGTGTAGCTTCATTTTCAAAGAAGAATAGTCCGATGATAGACAACGAACCTAGCAAACAAAAGAACTTTAAAAATTTGAGCTTGTTTCCTGTGTAATCCGCAATTCCTGAGAGTATTGGCGATATGATTGCTACAATAAACATAAAAAACGCCACCGTGTAGTTGTATAGGGATGTTGGATTGATTTCAACTCCTAAAAACTCGATGGTTTTGTAAGCTTCAACATAACTATCAAATCCTTTGGTAACGCCTGCATAATATATTGGAAAAACGGCGGTACTGATGACCAATGAATATACTGAGTTTGCCCAATCGTAAAATGCCCAAGCATTGATGAGTTTTTTGTCTCCTTTTTGCAATCGTGTTGTTTTTCCCATAGTATCAAAATAAAAAACCGTCCATAGTGTATGGACGGCTTCTAAAATACAGATTTATTTTTGAAAGTATGTTAATTTAACGTCAGTTCGATATAGGTTATATTCAAATAAAAATTGTTTTTTCTCAATAAGATTAATTTTAAAAAATTAAAAATCAGCCACTTACTTTCTTATTCTTTGCTTGCCCAAAGAAAAGAAACAAAAGAAAGGGCACTTTTCCAGAGGTGTTTTTGCTTTTCTCTTTAGGAGAAAACCCAAACCGCATGATTTTTCTAAATTTCTTCCAAGGTTTCAGAAATTTTTAACGAAAAACTCCTGCTACACTGCGGAAAAGAAAAAAACTGCTTCTAATCTTTATGTCAAAACCCACATGAATTTAAAAATTTCCTAATGGTCGATAGGTATTTACGCCAAATTTTCGCGCTTCTGCTTTGGCTCTATCTGCTTCAGCTTGTAAGTTCTTAATTCGTGTTTCGCTAGATGGATGCGTGCTTAAAAACTCTGGCGGCGCCTGTCCACCACTTTTTGCGCCCATACGCTTCCATAATTCTGGAGCTTCGTCTGGATTGTACCCTGCAATCGCCATCAAATAGATACCAATTTTATCCGCTTCGTTTTCATGTTTTCTACTAAAAGGCAACATTCCCAACACATTAGAACCCACACCATAATACTGATTGAACGCTTGGCGCGATTTGTCATCTTTGATAGCAATATTTCCTGCTACAGCCAATCCTTGTTGTAAATAAGCCGCACTCATACGTTGCTGCCCGTGATTTGCCAACGCGTGCGCTACTTCGTGTCCCATAATGGCTGCAATAGCGGTTTCATTTTGTGCTACGGGTAAAATTCCTGTGTAAAAAACAATCTTTCCACCTGGCATACACCACGCATTTACGGCTGGATCTTGCACTAAATTGTATTCCCATCGGTAATCTTTTAAATAGCCTTCATTTCCGTTCGCATCTAACCAACGTTCTGCGGCGACTGCAATACGCTCTCCTACTCTTTTAATCATTTCAGATTGCGAAGTTCCTTTGACTACTTTGTTTTCATTTAAAAATTGATCATACTGTGCAAAGGCCGTTGGAAACAATTGGTCATTAGAGACAAATGCCATGGTCTTTTTTCCTGTAAACGGATTAGTTGCACATGATAAAATAGTTATGAATATGGATAATGCGATTATTTTCTTCATGCTGTTTTATTTTTAGAATATTGTTTGTTCTGTGTTAGAACATTATACTGGTTCTTACAAAATTAACGATTATTACACAATTGCCATAAAACTATAAAATGTATTTTTGAAGCTCATATTTTTACCCGAATTTTGAAGAATCTTAGATAGATTGCCAAAAAATGAGTCAAACTACACCCAAAACACAGCCCGAACCATCTGTTCAAGTTCCAAAACCTATTTTGTATACAGGACGCTTTTTACAAGCGATTTCTACGTCATTAGCCGCAAAATATGCAAAGCGTTTGTTTGTAACGCCTATTAAACACAAAATGCCGAAGCGTGAATTTCACATGGATAAAGCTTCCAAACAAACCTTGATGCGAGTTCCTGAAATTGAAAAAGAGGTATTGGTATATTCGTATGGCGAAAGTGACAAAAAGATTTTGCTAACGCATGGTTGGAGCGGTCGCGGAACGCAGTTGGTAAAGATTGCCGATCATTTTGTGAAATTGGGCTACCAAACCATTAGTTTTGACGCTACTTCGCATGGAAAGTTAAAAGGCAATCAATCGTCATTATTAGAGTTTATTGCTACTATTCATGAAATTGACAAACAATACGGACCGTTTGAGTTTGCTGTTGGACATAGTTTGGGCGGCATGTCACTTTTAAAAGCCATTCATGATGGAATGCAGGTGAAAAAACTCGTGACCATTGGCGCGGCAGATATGATTTCAGATATCATTTCGCATTTTATAAAAGCACTTACGTTAAAACCGATTGTATCTACAAAAATGAAAGCGATTTTAGACGATTTGTACGGTGGTGATATTGATGAGCTTTCAGCAAGTGTCGTCGCGAAAAAAGTCACGATTCCTACGCTAGTTGTTCACGATAAAGACGATGCTGATGTGGATGTAAGCTGCGCACGTTCTATACACAAAGCACTTCCAAAAGGCAGCATTTATTTGACAGAAGGTTTGGGACATCGTAGAATTTTAGGCAATAAGAAAGTGATTCAAAAGGTGGAAGATTTTTTGTTGTAAACATAAACGCAAAAAAAATCCATCAAAAGTCTGACAAATACAGACGTTTTTGATGGAGATTCTAGAGTTTTTAAGAATTGATTTTGAATTGTTTTTTTTCGTATCGTGATACCTTTTTTCTAATTATCAAATTAAAAACTGTTTATCTTGATTGAAAGTAAATTGCTATAATGTAAATTATATCTTACTTTTAAGGGAATTTCAATTAACATTACATGAATAAATCTTCGATTGCTAAAATCTTCAAATCTCCTTTAGACAAATTATTTGGTTTAATTGGGAACGAACTTTCACAAACTTTTTCAAATAGATTATTAGAATACCAAGTTGAGGAATATAAAAGAAATTACTATTGTAAAACAATTTTACACCGTTCTACGCCAAAAGCATTACCTGAGTTTTATGAACCTCTTTATATTCTAAAACCTAGGAGTGATAATCGTATTGAAACTACTTCAACAACAAAATTATTTGAAAATAGAAATTATATAACACTTATTGGAAATGCAGGTAGTGGAAAAAGTACCATTGTAAAATATCTTTTTACGAACTGTTTTAAGGAAAAATATAAAATTCCTATTAAACTTGAATTAAGATACTTGAATGAGCATGAAGGTCGTCTAAATGATTATATTTTTAATGAAATCTTTCATTTTCAAAAATTAGGTTTTTCAGATGAAATTATCGATAGAATGTTAAGTTCTGGGGAATTCATTTTCTTCTTTGATGGTTACGACGAGATTAGTTCAAAAATTAAAGAAAAAACAACTAAGGACATTGATTCGTTTGTAATGAAGTATTCAAAAAACAACTACATATTGACATCAAGACCATATACAAACATTGAGACATTGCCTTTATTTGAGAATTATCAAGTATCCGAATTAAATGAAGAAGAAATTGCATTTTTTGTAAAAAAGCAACTCCCGAGTCAAGAAGCTGAATTGGCTGAAAAAATTATAAATACTATACACAAAAATGAAAACAAATCTTATCAAGCGTATTTAAGTAATCCACTTTTGTTATCTATGTTTGTATTAACATATCAATCGTATTCTAATGTTCCACAAAAAAGGAGTGATTTTTATGAGCAAGTGTTTAATGCCTTATTTTCTTCTCATGACAGTTTGTCCAAACTAGGTTTTGAGCATGAAAAACTAAGTGGATTATCTAAAGAGCAATTTGAAGAAGTATTACAATTGTTTTCTTTTCTATCCTTTTTTGACGAAAAGTTTATTTTTTCAAGAACATATTTATTTGAAAAACTAACTTTAATAAAATCTAAAAAAAATCATTTAATCTTTGACAATTCCAAAATCATTAACGATTTGCAAGTTGCAATAGCGATTTTGATTGAAGAAGGTGTTAATTATACTTTCCCACATCGTTCTTTACAGGAATATTTCGCTGCTAAGTATATTTCTAAATTAGATAATAAAAACAAGGAAAGAATATACAAAAAGATACTTTCCCATATAATTGGGCTTCAAACAAGACAGTTTTCTGATCGTTTTCATTTTTACACTTTATTATGTGAGATTGATGAAAAAAATGTAATTAAATATGCGATAATTCCATATTTATTTTCTTACAAGAAAACAAAAAACACTTTAAATCCAGAACTATTACATCAAATTTTTTTCGAAATCAAAAGACTCTATTTTTCATTTCAAAATATCCTAGAAATAAGTGATATTATAGATTTTGAAGTGAAAATTCAAAAAAATCATTCAAAATATTTATTACGTAATTTTTTACTAAAGTTTATCCCTAAAATGATAAGTCAAGGAGAAAAAATGAGCGAATGCATTGAGAAAGAACAGAAGGATGAATCTGATATAATTGGAATGATTTAGTTCTCAAATGATTCTCTAATTTCAAGGCGTCGAACTCGAAACCTGCATAATTTTTCCGTTGTAGTATTTGTTTCCTGTGAGTGCGAATTCGAAAATGTATTGTGCCATTTCAGCAGCGGAAACAGGTGCTTGATATCCTGGAAAGGCTTCTGCCAACATTTCGGTTTGTACGGCTCCTAGCGCCAATACATTAAATGCAATTCCTTGGTCTTTGTATTCTTCTGCGAGTAATTCTACCAACGTAATTACGGCGCCTTTGGAAGAACTATACGCTGCCAATCCTGGAAATTTCATACTTCCTTGAATTCCGCCCATAGAACTAATCGTGACTACGTGACTTCCTTTTACCATAAATGGCAATAACACGCGACTCAATTCCGCCACACCGAACACATTTACTGTGTAAATCCACTGAAAATCTTCCATCGTGGTTTCGCCAAACGGACGATTTAGCAACGAACCTGCATTGTGAATGACGATATCCACTTGTTCCCAATTTTCTCTGACAAAATCGGTCACTCTATCGTAATCTTCTGATTTGCTCAAATCGAACGCAAACGAAGTAATATTATCATACGTAAGATTGGAAATCGGTTTTTCATTGCGTGACAACGCTAATACGTTATAACCTGCATTGGCAAATAGATGTACGAGTTCAAAACCAATACCTCTGCTTGTTCCTGTGATGATGACGTTTTTCATAATTTAATTTCTCGGTTTTGTGGGATACTGAATCAAGTTCAGCATGACGTACATAAATTGTGTTTTCAAAGTACTTCTCGATACAAATTCGCTCCATATCGACTGCGCTCAATGTGACGCGAATCCACTCGAAGTGACGTTTACGTTTCAAGCAAATTATATGTTACTTCGAAGTTGTCAATTTAATTTCTTTGGTTGGCGCGTTGACTGCTTTTTTCACTGCTGGAATAAACGTGTTTACAAAATCTGCCATGTGATTAAAATCCATAATATCTGCTTCGTCTCCTACTTTGTGGTAGTGTTTAAAGTTGGTAAAATCAAAGGTTGAAAATGTTTGGCAAGGCACGTTGAATTCTTTAAAAAACGGATAATTGTCCGAACGCATAAACAAACGATATTCACCTGCTTTTGGTAAGAAACCTGCAATTTTCTTTCCTGCATATTCGTTCATCTTCTGCGCTAGGTTTGATTTGTCAAATCCTGTCACGTACGCTGTGTAATCTTTGTTTACCAAAGGCACACCTACCATTTCAAAGTTCAGCATGATGTATAAATCAATGTTTTCTTTTTTCAAAGTTTCTGCCAAATATTTAGAGCCTTGTAAGCCCATTTCTTCCGCAGAAAATAACGTGAATAAGATGCTTCTTTTGTTACTTTTGGTTTTTGCGAAGTATTTTGCCATCGTCATTACCGTTCCAACGCCTGCTGCATTGTCATTCGCTCCGTTTGCAATGGTATCGCCATTTTCTTCTTCTCCAAATCCGATATGATCGTAATGCGCGCCAATAATCACAAATTCATTTTTTAGCGCAGGATCTGTTCCTTCTAAATATCCAATAACATTAAACGCATTTTTGCCTTTTACTGTAAAGCTATCGCGATAGGTATCATAATACGGCTGTACGCCAAGTTCTTTAAAATAATTTTCAATGTACACCGCCGCTTTTTCAATGCCTTCGGTTCCTGTGTTTCGTCCTTCCAATTCGTCAGAAGCTAAATACGACACAATATCGTCTACTTCTTGAGCTTCTATGACAACTTCTTTGGTCTTACACGAAAAGACTACAAAAGTCACTAAACAGGCTGTAATTATGCTTTTAAAATGTTTCATGAGTGTTGGTTTTGATTGATGTATATAAAAAATCCCACTTTCGTGGGATTTTTAAAGTGTTTTATAGTTTATGCTAACATGGTCACAGGATTTTCTACATACTGCTTTACAGTTTGTAAAAATTGTGCTCCTGTTGCGCCGTCCACAGTTCTGTGATCGCACGCTAATGTTACTTTCATTGTATTCCCTACTACAATTTCTCCGTTTTTCACCACTGGTTTTTGCACAATGGTTCCCACAGATAAAATTGCCGAGTTTGGCTGATTGATGATAGAAGTGAATTCTAAAATTCCAAACATTCCTAAGTTTGAAATGGTAAATGTACTTCCTTCCATTTCTGCTGGAGCAATTTTTTTGTTTCTTGCTTTCCCAGCCAATTCACGTACTTTTCCGCCAATAGTTGTCAAACTCATTTGGTCAGCAAATTTCAACACCGGCACTAACAATCCTTCGTCAACTGCTACGGCAACACCCACGTGAATGTGTTTGTGATAGGTAGTTGTTCCATCGTTCCAAGTAGTGTTTACTTGTGGATGTTTACGCAATGCCATCGCACAAGCTTTGACAATCATATCGTTGAAAGACACTTTGATGTCTGGAATATCGTTGATGGTTTTACGTGACGCAATAGCATTGTCCATGTCCAATTCTACCGTAAGGTAATAATGCGGCGCAGAGAATTTTGATTCGCCCAAACGACGCGCAATGGTTTTACGCATTTGTGAATTTTTCACTTCTTCGCTGCTTTCTTCTCCTGCTGGCACAAATGGTGTCACGACTGGAGCGGTTTCTGTAGCTGGCGCACTTGTTTCTTTGGCTGCTGGTGCTTCTTTCGCGGCTGGTTTGTAGTTTTCAACATCACGTTTTATGATACGTCCGTTGTCTCCTGTTCCTTGCACTTGCGTGAGATCGATTCCTTTATCTTCTGCAATTTTCTTTGCTAATGGCGATGCGATGATTCTACCATTTGAAGAACTGCTTGAAACTGCTTTTGAAGTTTCTTCTTTTTTTTCGTTTGTGTTTGAAGAACTTTCACTTTTGTTCAACGTTTCTTTTTCCTCTGAAGAAGCACTTTCACTTGAACTTCCGCCAGATTTTGCTGCTTTTAATACAGCATCTACATCTGTTCCTTCTTTTCCAATGATTGCTAAAATGCTATCTACGGGTGCCGTTTCTCCTTCATTGATTCCAATGTACAACAACGTTCCTTCGTAGAACGATTCAAACTCCATCGTTGCTTTATCCGTTTCGATTTCCGCTAAAATATCGCCTTCTTCAACTTTGTCACCAACTTGTTTTAACCAAGAAGCTACCGTTCCTTCTTCCATTGTATCACTTAAACGTGGCATCGTCACGACTTCTGCTCCTGCTGGCATTTCAGCAGTTTCTTCGCTAGAATCTTCTTTGGTTTCTTTTGAGGTTTCTTCTGCTTTCGTTTCGTTGGTTTCTTCTTTTTTGTCTTCTTTAGCTTCAGAACTTCCTGCTTCTTTTACCAATGCATCTACATCTTCTCCTTCGTCTCCGATGATGGCTAATAACGTATCTACAGGAGCTGTTTCTCCTTCTTGAACACCGATATACAACAATGTTCCTTCGTAGAAAGATTCAAATTCCATTGTTGCTTTGTCAGTTTCAATCTCTGCGAGAATGTCACCTTCTTCAACTTTATCACCTACTTGTTTTAGCCATGATGCAACCACACCTTCTTCCATGGTGTCGCTTAATCGTGGCATGTTTATAATTTCTGCCATGTTTTATTATAGTTTATGAGGTAAAAATGGATAATCTTCTTGTTCGTATACCGTATCGTACATTACATTTTTCTCTGGATATGGAGATTCTTCTGCGAATTTTTCACATTCTTTTACCAAGTCTTTCACGCGCCTGTCCATTTCCTCGATTTCTTCTTCTGTAGCATATTCTTTCTCCAATAAAATTTCTTTCACTTGATTTATTGGATCTATTTTTTTGTATTCTTCTACTTCATCTTTGGTTCTGTAGTGTTGTGCATCGGACATGGAGTGACCTCTGTAACGATAGGTTTTCATTTCCAAGAATGTTGGTCCGTCACCACGTCTTGCTCTTTCTACTGCTTCGTGAACTGCTTCTGCAACTTTTACAGGATTCATTCCGTCTACAGGTCCGCAAGGCATTTCATATCCTAATCCAAGTTTCCATATGTCGGTATGGTTGGCTGTTCTTTCTACAGAAGTTCCCATCGCATACCCGTTGTTTTCACAGATAAATACGACTGGAAGTTTCCAATTCATCGCCATGTTGAAGGTTTCGTGCAACGAACCTTGACGCACGGCTCCATCACCCATATAACATAAAGTCACTGCGTTTCTTTTGAAGTATTTGTCTGCAAAAGCCAATCCTGCTCCTAATGGAATTTGTCCACCTACAATTCCGTGTCCACCATAAAACCCTTGTTCTGGTGCGAAAATGTGCATAGAGCCTCCAAGTCCTTGCGAAGTTCCTGTTGCTTTTCCATACAATTCTGCCATGACTTTTTTAGGGTCAACGCCCATTCCGATAGGTTGCACGTGATTTCTGTAGGCAGTAATCATTTTATCTTTCGATAAATCCATTGCATGTAACGATCCTGCTAATACAGCTTCCTGACCATTGTATAAGTGAAGAAATCCACGCACTTTTTGCTGAATGTACACAGCGGCAAGTTTGTCCTCAAATTTTCTCCAAAATAACATATCCTCGTACCACTTGAGGTATACTTCTTTAGTGATTTTTTCCATTTATTTCAAATTGGTTGGTTTTGTAATTTTTGAAAATCTCAAAACCATTTTAGGGTTTATTTTTTTGTTGTTTGTTTTCAATATCCGAATAACAAAAATACTATTTTAATAAGAAGTGTAAAAATGTAGCGGTAATTTATCTATGTTTTAACACGATTTATTCTTTCGAAAACGTTATCGAAAACAATTGATTTACAGATTCAATCTTCATTATTGTCATTTTATACTACTAATGGTACTTTCAATATAACCTTTGTTCCAATAATTTCGTGATTTGCATTTATCCTGTCTTCTATTTTCACAAGTTTTTCATCTGAAACACCGTTCTCCATTATTTGCAAACGCTCTTCTATATTTTTTAAGGAAATTCCAGAATGATATTTTTTTTGTCTTGTTTTCGATTGTGAATAACCAATTCCATTATCTGAGATTTCACAATATAAATATTCCTTTTCTTCTGAAAGATTAATTTCAATAACTCCATCATTATCTTTAGATCGAATACCATGTTCTATTGAATTTTCTATAATCGGTTGTAGAATCATTGGCGGGACTTTTATAAGATCTAAGTCACTCTTTTCTATGTTGTTATTCTGAATTGAATATTGAAATTTATGTTCAAATCGCGATTGCTGTAATTTAAAATAATAGTCTACAATTTTTAATTCTTCCTCTAAAGAGATAAAGTCTGATTGTGTTGATTTCAAAATTAGACTCACCAATAGAGAGAAGTTGCCTAAATCGCTCAACGAATTTTTTTTATTTCCATTTTCTAGCGCAACATAGATATGAAGTAATAAGTTATTGATAAAATGTGGATTCATCTGAGCGTTTAGCGCTTGATGCTTTAGAGAAACCATTTTTTCTTTCAGTAACAACTCTTCTCTTTTTTTCGCTCTTTCTTTTCTATTGAAAGCATTTCTAATTAGAACTAAAATAAAGCCTGAAATTACAGCAATAGGGAATACAAACCAGCGATCTAAAAATATATCATCTATAATTAAAACATCTCCAGATTTGAATTGCTCTAAAAAAATCGCATACAACTGAAATATGTACAATCCAATTAAAGGCAATGTGAAGTAGACAACTTTACTTTTACTCAGAAAAAATAAAATGATAAGCACTAATAGCGGAACTAATTTTGTTAATATAAAATGAAAGAATACTTGCCACTCACTAAAATACCCCGAATGAAAGTCAACTCCGAAAATAGTAATAACTTTAACTTGAGGAACTAATTCATACGCATAAAATAAAAATGGAGTCAATAAAAGAAAGACTCCAAAACAAAACTCTTTAAGAGTTAAATTTAATTTTTTAAACATTACAAATACGTTTTATCAAAAACCAACGGCAATAAATCTTTTAACGAATCTGATTTCATGATTTTTCCTTCTGCTCCCATAAAGTAAATTTCAATAGGAGCATCTTGACGCATTTCATATTCTGCAATGGATTGTCTGCACGAACCACATGGTGGAATTGGTGTTTTGTTTAGATGCAAATCAGACGTTGCCGAAATGGCGATTTGCTGTATTTTCACGTTAGGATATTCCGCTCCAGCGTGAAAAATAGCTACACGCTCTGCGCACAATCCTGAAGGATAGGCAGCATTTTCTTGATTGTTTCCCGTAATCACAACACCGTTTTCCAATTGCAACGCAGCACCAACTCTAAATTTTGAATATGGCGCATACGCCTTTTTCCTAGCATTTACAGCATGTCCCATCAGTTTTTGAATGTGTTGAGGCAGCTCCTCTATATGGTCGTAACACGTGAGTGTCGTCGTGATTTTGATTTCTTTCATGACAATTTATTTTTCTTGGGAAGCAGGTACTACCGTTGAAATAGCTTGGAAAGATAGTGATTTTTTTGTTTTTAGTTATTTGTTCTATGACATTCGTTTTTTGTTTATTCAAATATTTCTTATTATTTCCTAATTGCTAATTTCTAAAAAGCGGTCACAAAAAAAACCTTCCAAGAAGCTTGAAAGGTTTTTGTATTGTTTATGTTGTGACTTTTATAATTCGTTGTACGTATCTCCTAAGTTGAATGTTAGTGAGAAACGCAATGTATTTTCTAATGGATTACGTACTTGCGAAGCTGAGAATAAGTATGAAACATCAATCGTTACGGCGCTGTATTTGAATCCTGCCCCGAGTGTAAAGAATTTTCTAGCTCCTTTTTCTTCTGCTTCGTTGAAGTATCCTGCACGTAAGGCAAATGAGTCTTGATACCAGTATTCTGCACCTAATGCCCACGTAAATTCTTTTAATTCTTCACTGAAACCACCTGGCGCATCTCCAAATGATTGGAAGATACCAGATACGAAACTTACGTCGTCATCTTGTCCTTCTACGATAATGGTTGGCTCGTTTTCGTTTACATCTGGAGTTGATAAATCGTCATTATCTTGATTTCCGTTGTCATTTGTGTCAACGAAACCGAGTTTTGGAGGTGTTGGCACTAAGAGCTTGTTTACTTCAACACTTACTGCTAATTTGTTGTATTCGTCAAAGATAAAATCAAATCCACCACCTAATTTTAATTGTGTTGGTAAGAAGTTTTCTTGACCTAATTCGTCATATTTTAGTTTTGGACCTAAGTTTGAGATATTAAATCCACCTCTCCAACGTCCGTTGAAACTGTCGTATGCTATTTCTTCTGATTGATAGAAACCTGCAATATCTACCGCAAAACTGCTTGCTGCATTGGCTTCTACGTCTGGTTGCGATTGTAATTTTAAGTCAGAACGCAAGAAACGACCTGTTACCGACATGGCGAATTGGTCACTTAAACGTAATGCGTACGATGCATCAATTGCCAATTCGTTTGGTCGTTCAATTAATGGTGTAAAGTTTCCTATATCTGCTTGTTGTTGTGTGATGATTTCAATTTCACCCAAACTAAAGTATTTGATACTTGCAGACCAAGCACTTCTTTCATTGATTCGGTTGTAGAACGTTAGGTTTCCTAAAAAGATATCATTTACCAAGTCGCTCAAATATGGCGTATAACTGATTCCGACACCTATTTGCTCCTCTGCAAAAGCGTATTTTGCTGGATTCCACTGCTGTGAATACGTATCTGCGGACGTAGCCACTCCAAGTTCTCCCATTCCACCTGCGCGTGCATCTGGTGTAATGAGTAGGAAAGGTACTCCTGTTGTAATCACTCTGGTATCGTTTGGATTAACAATTGTAGTTTGTGCAACCATTCCCAATGGAATTAGACACAATATAGATAAGATTAGCTTCTTCATTCAGTTAAAATTTTAACAAATATAGGTTTTATTTATAGGATTACAAGTTTTTCAAATTTTTCAACTTTCTGATTAGTTAACGGAGATTTTACGGTAATCTTGTATACGTAGACTCCTTTTGCGAGTTTATCACCAAAATCGTCTTTTCCATCCCAGACGATATCCCGCGAAAGCGAACTAAAGTCTTTGCTAGAGGCTCCAGCATTTGTCTTTCCTACCAAAGTACGTACTACTTTCCCCGAAATGGTAAAGATTTGCACCATGATATCAAGTTCACTTGAGCTGTTGTGATTGAACCAAAATTCCGTGTAGCTAACAAAAGGGTTTGGATAATTTAACACATTAGTAATCGTCAGTGAGTTGCTTTCGTTGAAAACGGTAAATTGTATTTCTGTAGTGGTTGAATTGTTATATACATCCCACGCTCTGAGCGATAGTGTATGTGTTCCCTCTTCCAAGTCGCGCAATTGGAATTTTACAATTCCGCGTGTATAATCGTTGAGTTCGGTTTCGTAATAATCGTTTAGAATGATTGGATTGACTTCATCACCATCTAAAATAGCGACAATATCATGCCCAATTCCACTTGCCGTGTTAATTCCGTTTGCATCTGAGAGTTTAGCAAGTAAGAATGGTGATTCGTTTGTTATTCCGCCCGACACAAAACTTTCATCATTTAGAAATAAATCTACCACAGGCGCATCGTTATCAATTGGTGCATCTTCGTTGAGCTCTCCTACTTTGAGTTCTTCACTGTATCCTGTATGGTCTTCGAGCGTGCCTTCTTTTTCCGCATAGAAACTGATACGCCCGTTTCCTACAGGGATGGTAATGTCACGCGGCACAACAAATTCAAATTCGAAATTCCCTTCTACTACTTCCGCTTTTCCTCTAAAGATGATTTCTCCCAAAGTTTCAAAGTCAAAAATGAATGGAAAGTCATTGGATAGCGTTTGACGCTGTATTTTTTTATCGTAAATCGTGGAGAAAACCGTTCCGTTGTAGGTATTCATTAAGTTTCCAGCATCGTCGGTGACATTTCCAGCTATTTTTATTCTGCTTAATGCTTTGAGTGTATCTGTTGGCTGTGTGATTGGCACATCGTTGATTGCTGTGAGATTGACTCTTGGTTGCGGAATTGCTAGTTTCATGGCAGGATCGCCAATGTAGAAAACGGTTCTTTTGTTGGTTGTTGTCACCAAGTTTTTTGTTTGACGTAATGCTTCAGCCACCGTTGGATATTCGTTAGAATCGTACGCAAATAAGTATCTCGCCAAGAGTTCGTTGATGCTCACTCCTACATTTTGAAATATTTGTCGCGTTGTAGTTAAGAGTGAAACTGCGCCTCCGTTTTCATTCCAAAACATAAATTCTCCCGCAGTTTCCCGTAGCGGATTGTCAAAACGTGTATATTCACAAGTAATGGTAATAAATAATGGCAAACGACAATCGTTCGTAAGTTCTTGAGAGTCTCCTTTTTCAAAAATTCGCTCACCTGCCAAACCATCTTCTCCACCATGTCCAAAGTAATTAACGACTAATGAACCTAATGCAATGTTATCTTTGATGGCTTCATTAACTTCTGGATAGCGTTCTCCAGCCGCCGAAGATTGTTGCACATACGCATCCGAATGTATTTTAGAGATATTGATGAATGGTTTTTCGGCTGCAATGACTTCGCCTAGCGCATCCAAATCGACTTGCAAGTCTTTGTCAGAGTTATTTTCAGCATCATCTGAAACAATGGTTACCGTATTTCGCCAGCGCCCAAATGCTTCTTTGCTGTAGTATACTAGCGTTTTGTCTACAATATTTTTTGCCTGATTTGGATCAAGGACTAACATTCTTCCCATTGCCACATCCAAACGGTCGAACACTGCCATGGTTCCTTCGTTACTGTCCATCATTCCATAGAAATCATCTGTCATAAAACCACTTGTCAGATTGAAACTGTCATATGCTTGAAACACAGGAACAATGTTGGTATTTCCTTGAATTCTATCTTTGTAATCATACGACGCATCACCAAACATACATACATATTTGACACGATTTTCAGGTATGCTCGCATTGTCGTACACATATTTTATAAAGTTGCGAATAGCACCAATATCAGGGTTTCCTGTATTGAATTCGTTGTAAATACTTTGAAGCGTCACTACTTTTACAATCATGCCTGAGTTTCCACGGTGAAATTCAGCAATGCGTTCTGCTTGTGAGGCTAAGTTTTCTGGCGCCACAATGATATATTCTACATCGCCATCTGCAAAGATAGTTCCTTTAATATCTTGATTTACGACTTGACTGTTTGGCTCGATGGTAGGAATTAAGAATCGTGAAGTATCGCCTGCCATATATTGTCGCACTTCGCCCATTGGCGCTTTGAACGAGAATGTATTTGCTAAGGTTGTATTGGTTACTTTCGTGATATTCCACATGTCTGTGACATCCCAAACTTCAAAGACTTTACTAGCGTTTGAAATGACAAATTCTCCAACGCCCATGATGTTTCTGGCTTCGTCGTATTTGAATTTGAATTGATCATCAATCCCTGTCAGCGTTCGTGTCGCTTCTACCGTAATATAATCGAGATATGCTATAGAACCAGCAATTCCATTGTTTTGATAGTTGAGCGTAATGTTTAAATCTTCTGATGTTACATTTACTTCGTCTATAATCAATCCATTTCTGTTAGAAGAAACTCCAGATACATTGTGTTCTGTTGCCAATCGGGAATCGTTGATTTGTGGAAAAGTAAAATTAAACGCTGGTTGTCCGTCAATATTTTGCGCTGGCTGATTGTTTATAAAGGTATTCATATTGGTAATCCCATTAGAGATTGCCGCAGGTTTGATACCTATTCGAACAGGTTCGGTAGTCACTAAGTTTGGCAGTGTAAAGTTAAACGTTTGCTCTGACTCAATATTAAATACTTCTCCAAACCATCTACGACCGAGTTTTACAATATTTACGTTGTCTACTTCATGATATTGATAATCATTATATTGTGTAATAGTCACATCTGGCGCTGCTGTTGGTTGCACTGCTTCTAGAATTCGTTTACCATCTTCCGAACCATCTGCCGTGATGTAATAAAAAGTTTTATCGGTATACGCATTGATGTGTGTTTGACTGTCATCATTGAACACATCTGGACCTTCTGCATAAAATAAGATGTAGTCTTGCGCATTGAACTCACCATCTTCCTCGCCAACTACCGTAATGGCATTTTCAGCTACGTCGTAATATTGATTTAGAGAGTTTAGGTGTGGAATCATTCTTCCACCATTTCCATAGATTTTAATTTTTCTCGGGTTAATGGCGCCTGTATTGAGTCCTAATTGATTTAAAAAATTAGCATCTATCCTGTAAATTCCTGACTCTGTCACTGAAAATTTATAGAAATTTCCACTCGCAAGTACTGAACTACTAATAGCTGTACTACTTTTAGAGATTGCGGTTGCTCTTCTTGCTGAAAAATTATACGAAACATCGAAACTCACAACTTTTTTTACCGTTCCGTTTTCCATGATTAATGGAGAAACAATAAGTAAATGCGCATTGTTATCTCTTGCGCTGGCATTTACAATTTTCGCCTGAACTGATGTTGGCAGCTTTGTTTTATCGATAGCTCCCAAACTTTCATTTGATATTGTTTCGTAAACCACATTGTCAAGTTGTAACGATCTAGAATTCACAAAACGACTGTCGTCCCATTGCGCTATAAAGCTAATGGTTCCGTCGTCATTGCTTACAAAATACTCTTTGTTGAACGTTGGCAATTGCACGGTTGTGCTTTCTTTAGAAAATTCTTTTGGCGTAGTACTCCATGTTAAGTCAAAGTGCTTATTTTGCGCGTATGCACTTATAAAAAGGAGGCTGATTAAAAAAGTTAGTGTTTTTTTCATTGCATCTTAAACGGTAAATACACTGAAATATTATTCAATGTTTTAGCTAATTTTTTAAAAAAACAAAATTAATAATAATAAATTACAACTGTGCCCGTTATATGAAAACTATTGATATTAATAATGAAGATAAAGTGTTGGATTAAATTTTGAAATTAATCTTGATATTTTACCTTTAATTACTATATTGCAAACCTAAATTTCTTTCAATACTCAAGTCTTGACTATGAAAAAGCGAACATTAAGAATTATGCTACTTGTCGCAGTAGTTTCACTAGGATTTTTTAGTTGTAAAAGATCATCATCAAACAATACCTCAAGAGCCACAGGATGGC
This sequence comes from Kordia sp. TARA_039_SRF, assembly GCA_006383075.2. GTDB lineage: Bacteria > Bacteroidota > Bacteroidia > Flavobacteriales > Flavobacteriaceae > Kordia. The sequence continues at coordinate 41,391 of SMNH02000003.1, read as the reverse complement.
GTATTGATGGTAAAGATGGCGGATTCACAGCAAATACCAAATATAAAGATCAGGAAACAGCTCCTGGATTGGTATTTATAGAAGGTGGAACTTTTACGATGGGAAAAACGCAAGATGATCCAATGCACGACTGGAATAATACCCCAAACCAGCAGCACGTACAATCTTTTTACATGGATGAAACTGAGGTAACCAATTTAATGTATACTGAATACTTATATTGGACCAAAACTGTTTTTCCACCAGAAAACGAAAATTATCGAAACATTTACAGAGGAGCTTTACCAGACACATTAGTTTGGAGAGATCGTTTAGGATTTAATGAAACGATGACAACCAACTATTTAAGACACCCTGGATATGCAGAATATCCTGTTGTTGGTGTTAACTGGATTCAAGCAGTGCAATTCTGTAAGTGGAGAACTGACAGAGTGAATGAGGCTGTGTTAGAGCGTGAAGGCTATATTGCTGAAGGAGCAAAATCTGTTGATAGTTTAAGCCCTGATGCTACATTCAGTACGGAAGCATATTTAACAGACCCTTCTAAAACGTACGGAGGGAAAATTGATGAATACCAAGGAAAAATTGCTCAAAAAGCAAATAGCAAATCTCAAGATTCTACAGATACAGATAAAAACGTATACGCAAAACGAACCTCAGGAGTTATTTTACCAGAATATCGCCTACCAACAGAAGCGGAGTGGGAATATGCTGCAAAAGGTTTAGATGGCTTACGTGAGTACAATAACATCCGTGGTAGAAAAAAATATCCTTGGAAAGGAGAATTTACAAGAAGCGGTAACAGAAAAAGACGTGGTGACCAATTAGCGAACTTCAAGCAAGGTAAAGGTGATTACGGTGGAATTGCAGGTTGGTCTGACGATGGTGCTGATATCACAGCTAGAGTAAAATCATATCCTCCAAATGACTTTGGATTGTATGATATGGCAGGAAACGTTGCAGAATGGGTTGCCGATGTATATCGTCCAATTGTAGATGATGAAGCAAGTGACTTCAACTACTATCGTGGTAACGTTTACATGAAAAGTAAGATTAATGAAGAAGGAAAAGCAGTAATTGTTACTACTGACAGTATTAAATATGATACGTTAGCTAACGGTAGAATTGTAGCTAGAAACCTTCCAGGACAAATTGCACAAGTTCCTGTAAACGAAAAAGAAACGTATTTAAGAACGAACTTTGACAAGTCTGACAACAGAAACTACCGTGATGGTGATTTATCTTCATCAAGATATTATGACCGTTTTAGCGAAGAAGATATTGAAAACGGTGAAGCGGAAGGCAAGCGTATGTACAACGCACCAAAACACGTTGTTGATTCTGACTCTACAGGAATGATTAGAGAATATGATAAATCAAATTCTAGAACGACATTAATTGACGATAATGTAAGAGTTTACAAAGGTGGTTCATGGAAAGACAGAGCGTATTGGATTGATCCTGCGCAAAGAAGAGCTTTCCCAGAATATATGGCAACTTCTTACATCGGATTTAGATGTGCAATGTCAAGAGTAGGTTCAAAATCGCAAGAAAGAAAAAGTCCAAGATAGTTATATCGACTTATTACATAAAATATGAAGCCCTGACCTATCAGGGCTTTTTTTTTATCTAAATTTGTAAGCTAAAAAAATACCGATGATTCAAGAGTTATATGCTATATTTCAAAAATATCCGATAGTTTCTACAGATTCTAGAAACATTATCCCCAACTCTATTTTCTTTGCACTAAAAGGTGAAAACTTTAACGGAAACGCATATGCAAAAGACGCATTAGAAAAAGGCGCTGCGTACGCTGTTATTGACGAAGAAGCATATCACGACTCAGAATACGCCATACTAGTTGAAAACGTATTAGAAACACTACAGCGACTTGCAAATCATCACAGAAAACAACTCAATATTCCAATTATATCTTTGACAGGAAGCAACGGAAAAACAACGACCAAAGAATTAATAAACGCTGTTATTTCTAAAAAATATAAAACTACCGCTACCAAAGGCAATTTAAACAATCATATTGGCGTACCGCTTACCTTACTTTTTATGGATTCTACTACCGAAATAGGCATTGTAGAAATGGGCGCAAATCACCAAAAGGAAATTGCTTTTTTAAGCAGTATTGCCGAACCCGATTACGGATATATTACCAACTTTGGAAAAGCGCATTTAGAAGGCTTTGGCGGTGTAGAAGGTGTGATTAAAGGAAAAAGTGAATTGTACGATTATTTAAAAGCCAATGATAAATTTATTTTTGTCAATGGTGACGATTCAAAACAAGTTGAAAGAACTCAAAACGCGCGTCATTTCACTTTTGGAAGCGCTGCTTCACACGAACTCACCATTCAGTTTGTAAGCGCCAACCCAATGGTAAGGGCAACCGTAAACAATGTAGAAATTCAAAGTCAATTAATTGGCTCCTATAACTTTTCAAACATTGCCGCAGCCATTGCCATGGGAACGTATTTTAAGGTTTCGCTCTCAGACATTAAGGATGCTATAGAAGCATATATTCCCGCGAATAATCGTTCACAAATCATAGAGAAACATTCCAACAAAATCATTCTAGACGCCTACAATGCCAATCCAACGAGCATGAAAGCTGCATTGGATAATTTTTCAAACCTCAGCGAACGTCCTAAAATTGCTTTTTTAGGCGACATGTTTGAATTAGGAGAAAGCGCCGAAAAGGAACATCAATTTATCAGTGATTACGTAGCTTCACTAAATATTGACACGATTTACTTAGTCGGAGAAAATTTTGGCAACACTACAAACAATCACAAAAACGTACACATTCACGCTACGTTTGAATCGCTTAAAAGTCAATTCCCAAGCTTAAAAAACAGCACATTATTAATCAAAGGTTCGCGCGGCATGGCGCTGGAACGAATTTTAGATTTGCTATAAACTAAAAAAAGCTTCTAAAAATAGAAGCTTTTTTTTGTGGGTAATACTGGATTCGAACCAGTGACCCCCTGCTTGTAAGGCAGGTGCTCTGAACCAGCTGAGCTAATCACCCGTAATTCATTTTTATTTCAATAAGAGTGGGCGATACTGGATTCGAACCAGTGACCCCCTGCTTGTAAGGCAGGTGCTCTGAACCAGCTGAGCTAATCGCCCTTATTGCTTATAGCGGATGCAAATATAGAATAGATTTTATATCTGACAAAATTTAAACCTAAAAAATTTAAAGTATTTCTGCTACCACAAAGTTGCTTCCGCCAATATAAATACCATCATTGTCTATTGCTTGTTTTTTTGCCGCTTCATACGCTTCTGGCACTGAATTATATATAGTACCATTTCGATGATATGTTGCCGCTATTTTTTGTAATTCCTGCGCTGGTAAAGCTCTGTTTAGTTTTGGACTGCAAAAGTAATAAACAGCATCTTTTGGTAGTATGGGTATAATTTCAAAGAGATTTTTATCATTCACCATGCCCAACACAATGTGCAGCGTTTCAAAAGATTCTTTTTGCAATTGTTGCATATTCAATTCCAATCCTTCTTTGTTGTGCGCGGTATCGCAAATTGTTTTTGGGTTTTTAGACAGAATTTGCCATCTACCTTGTAAATTGGTATTTGAAACCACTTTTGCCAATCCATTTTGAATGTGGTTTTCTGTAATTTGAAAGCCGTTTAGTAATTTCACAGCTTGCACTGCCGATTTGTAATTTTTCTGCTGGTAATCGCCTAACAAATCTGTTTGATACTTTTTTTCGATAGTTTTTTCGGCGAGATATAGTTTTGAGTTGACTTCTTGTGTTTTTTCTTTAAAAACTGGAAATGTTTCTTCGTGAAATTCCCCAATAACCACAGGAACATTTTTCTTGATGATTCCCGATTTTTCTACTGCGATTTTTGACAAGGTATCGCCCAAAATTTTCACATGATCAAATCCGATGTTGGTAATGACAGATACTCCTGGTGTGATGATATTTGTAGAATCCAAACGTCCGCCGAGACCTACTTCTACCACAGCAATATCCACGTTTTGTTGCGCGAAATGATGAAACGCCATCCCGACTGTCAATTCAAAAAAAGAGAGTTGATTTTCTTCTACAAAGTCTTTATAATGCTTCACAAAGGCAATAGTAGCTTCCGTAGCAATCGTATGACCATTGACACGAATTCGCTCTTTAAAATCTTTTAAATGTGGTGATGTGAAGAGTCCAACTTTATAACCCGCTTCTTGCAGTATGGAAGCTATCATATGACTGGTAGAACCTTTTCCGTTCGTACCAGCAACATGTACACTTTTAAATTTTTCGTGCGGATTCCCTAAATAAGCTGCGAACTTGGAAATCTTTGTCAAATCCCAAGCATCACTTTTTGAAGCTGCTCCTTTTTGTTGATAAGAAGCTTGGTATTGCGCTTCTAACCATGCTAAAGCTTCTTTACGAGTCATGCGAAGAAAACTGTTTATTGCCCCAATTTAAAGTTTATCACAATAAAACCTATTTGTGTTGTTGGCGCTTTTGAGTCTTTATTCCAACTATATTTGTAAGCAGCGCGCTCCGCAGGTTTTAAGAGGCATTCAGCGTTGTTCGTAGTTCCTTTTGCTCCTGCAATAGCCTCTACCACTTTTCCTTCACGATTTACCCTAATTTGCACTACTACACGTCCAGCCTCGTTACAATCTTGCTTTTCTACTTCTCCACCAGACAACTTACTTCTTCCGTTCAAACCATAACCGCCAGTTCCGCCATTTCCAGAACCTGGTTCGCCATAATAACTTGCCGCATACGGATCACCATTCGGATTTCCTTTATTTCCAGGACCATCACCTGGACCTTCTCCTTTTCCATCGTCGTCTGTTCCGTTTCCGTTGGCATCTTTAAACAAGGCATCAATATCAGCTTTCTTTTTTGCTTCTTCCGCTTTGCGTTTTGCTTCTTCTGCTGCTTTTGCTTTCGCAATTCGGTCAGCTTCTGCTTTAGCCTTTGYKTCTTCKTCSGCTTTGCGTTTTKYTTCYTCTKCTGCCTTTTTCATTCGCAATGGTTTCTTCCGAGTCTTGCGTCACGACTTCTTCAGAGGCAGATGTATCTGGTTGCGATTGTTCTTCAGGTTGCGTTTGTTCAACTTTTTCTTCTACTACTTCTTGTTTTTGAGAAGTTACAGGTTTCGGATTTTTTTGTGTTTCCACTTCTCCACTTCCTGTATTGCTAGTTCCGAAATTGACTGCGATGCCACTTTCTGGTGGTGGATCTAAGTATTTCATTCCAAATACAAATAATATAAACAACAACACTGCCATTAAAATGGTTGTAATGGTTGCCGATTTTCTTTTGTGTTCTGTGTTGAATATTGACATAACGCGTTAGTTTGAAACTGCTTCGAGAATGATTTTATAGTTGTTTTTCGTTGCAATATCCATAATCTTTATGATTTTTTCAGAAGAAACTTTTTGTTGGGTTTCTAACTGAATGACAGGATTTGCATGACCGTCAAATTGTATTTTTAATACTTTTTCTAGTTGAATTGTATCAATTTTCGTTCCATCTAGAAATATCATTGCATTTTTATCTACTGTAATGCGTATTATTTTTTCTTTTTCTGCTTTCGTGACTGTTTCGCTTGGCGATAAATTTTCAATATAATTCGCAAAAAACGCCAATCCTACTAGAAAAATCACACCTATAATAAAAACAAGAGGCAGATTGAATTTTTTATTCCGCGTTTCGAGCAAACTCATTATTGTGGTCGCACTGCCAGAATGATTTTGTATTTGTTCTTATTAGCGATATCCATAATGTTTACCGCCTTTTCAATAGGAACACCTTCTTCTGCTCTTAGAATGATTGTTGGTTCGTCTTGTCCAGCTAGTTTTGCTTTTAATTGCGCTTCTATTTGTCCTTCACGCACACGGTTTGCATCAATATAAATTTCTAAATTTTTCTTGATACTTACCGATACATTTTGCACGTTGGTTGATTTTCCTTTTGCTTTCGGCAATAATAAATCGAGTGCGTTTGGCGAATTGGATGTCAACATGAAAAATATTAGCAATAGAAAAACGATGTCCGTCATGGACGACATGCTAAATTCTGGACTTACTTTGTTTCTACCTCGTAACTTCATACACTCCAGATTATACAGGTTCGTTCAATAAATCCAAGAAATCTACAGCATTTGCCTCCATTTGGTGGACTACTTTATCCGTTTTTACTACCAAGTGATTGTATCCAATATACGCAATAATTCCCACAATAAGTCCTGCTACTGTCGTTGTCATTGCGGTGTAAATTCCACCTGCGAGTTCTCCCATTTCAGCTTGTCCACCACTATTTGCCATTTCACCAAAAGCGATAATCATTCCGATTACCGTTCCTAAGAAACCAATCATAGGCGCCGCTCCAGCAACTGTTGCTAGAATACTGACATTTTTTTCAAGTTTGTATACTTCTAACGTTCCTGCGTTTTCTATGGCTTTGTTGATATCTTCTAGTGGTTTTCCAATACGATCAATTCCTTTTTCAGTGAGTCGCGCCACAGGAGAATCTGTTTGCGCACAGAGTACTTTAGCCGCTTCAAGTTTTCCCGCAGAGACATTATCACGAATTTGATTCATGAAATTTTTGTCGATTTTGGATGCTGCTTTAATCGCGAATGTACGTTCAAAATAAATGTATAGCGCAACAGCTAAAAGCACTAATAAGATACTAATGATAATGATACTTCCTAAACCACCATCTACAATTAATTGATAGATAGAGAGTGTTTTTTCTTGTACTTCAGGGTTTTCAACAGAATCAGTAGGTGTTTGAAATAATAACATAGGTGTTTTTTGATTTAGACTATAATAACGGTATTTTTTCTAATTAAGTATGTGTGTAAACTACTTAAAACAATGTTCGCATAATCATGAAAACTCCTGATCCGACTACAAATCCAATCAAGGCTAACCACGATATTTTTTTGAGATACCAGAAGAAATCTATTTTTTCCATTCCCATTGCTACAACTCCTGCTGCTGAACCAATGATTAACATACTTCCTCCCGTTCCTGCTGCAAACGCGATAAAATGCCATAATTCATGGTCTAATGGTTGGGTAAACATTCCCAAACTCGCTGCTACTAATGGTACATTATCTATCACCGCAGAACCTACTCCTAATGCCATTATTACCAAATCGGAAACGCCACCTTCGTGCATTTCAGTTCCCAATTGTGGTGTTGCTGTTTCTAACCATCCTGCAAATCCGTAGAGCAATCCTAACGATTCCAAAGCGGCAACTGCCATTAATATTCCTAAGAAGAATAAGATACTTGGCAATTCAATTTTTGATAAAGAATGGTGTACGGGACTGTGATGTCCTGGCGCGGTGTCTTGCGCATAGTGTCCTTCATTCGCCCCTACAGAAGCCATGCTAAATTTCGAGTTGCTGTAAATTTCAGCAAAAATCGCTACTACAGAAAGTGACAACATCATTCCCACGTATGGTGGCAAATGTGTAACCACTTTAAAAACTGGCACAAATACAATTGCAGACAGTCCTAAGTATAGCATTGTTGGCCCGAAACGGTGCTGTTTGTTATCATCCGCATCTTCTTCTTGCGATAAGTTTCCTTGAAATGGTTTTAAGAAAGACGCAATAAACGTTGGCACAACCATACATAAAAATGATGGTAAAAATAAATATCCAAATAGTTTCCCTGTAGATACCTTATTTCCAATCCATAACATGGTTGTCGTAACATCACCAATTGGAGACCAAGCACCACCTGCATTTGCTGCAATAATGATTAAACCTGCGTACCAAATACGAATGTTTCTGTCTGAAATAATTTTTTGTAAGATGGAAATTAGTACAATCGTAGCGGTAAGGTTATCAATAATCGCGGATAAGATGAACGCCAAAAATGCAAAAATCCACAATACACGCTTTTTACTACGTGTTTTAATGAAGCTTTTAATGGTTGCGAAACCATTGAAATAGTCAATAATTTCCACAATGGTCATCGCACCTAACAGGAATACGAGTATTTCAGCCGTTTTTCCTAGATGATGTAACAAGCCTTCTTCCATCAGATGCATCTTGGCATCGACATCTGTCATGGCTCCAAAACCACCTTCTCCACCTACAAGTTCATGTGCGCCAGAGTCAAACCAGTTTTGAAAATCTTCTATTCCAAAAGCGATAAATGCCCAACATATTGCCATCATGGCTAATGCAGGAATAAGCTTATCAATTTTTAAATTGTGTTCTAAGGTTATGGCTAAATATCCTAAGACAAATACGGCTATTATTGCTGATTCCATTTGTGTTTTTTAAAGTTTTTTACTTAGATTAATTCTTTTAATGCGATTTCGAAAGCAGTTTTACTCACATCTACTTTTGAAGCATTTCGTTTGAATGTGTTTTGCAGCGCTTTTTTGATGATTTTAGAAGTATCTTCAAAAATGGCTTCGTCGGTCATGGCAACTCTGCGCTCCATAAAATAGGCAAATACTCTTGCCATTCCGCAGTTGGAAATAAAATCGGGAATGAGACTCACTTTTTGGTCTGTATGCTCCATGATAGGTCCAAAAAAGATTTCTTTATCTGCAAAAGGTACGTTTGCACCACAGGTAATTACTTCCAATCCAGTATCAATCATTCTGTCAATTTGCGCTTGCGTTACCAAGCGTGAAGCAGCACAAGGTGCAAATATTTCAGTTGACAATTCCCAAACTCGTTGATTCATTTCTTCAAAGGGAATCATATTGTCTGAAACGAGTGTATTTCCTTCTTTTTTGAGGAATAACTCTTTGATTTCTGCATGTGAGAAACCATCTTCGTTGATAATTCCGCCAACTCTATCAATAATTCCGACGATTTTTGCGCCCATTTGCGATAGATAATACGCGGCTGCGGCTCCAACATTTCCAAATCCCTGCACAACAGCTCGTTTTCCTTTAACAGAGCCACCATAAATATCATAAAAATGACGAACGGCTTCGGCAACTCCAAAACCAGTAATCATATCGGCTACAGTATATTTTCGGGAAACATCTGGTGAATATTCGGCACTTTCAATGACTTTAATAACTCCCAAACGCAACTGACCAATCCTGTTGATTTTGTCAGCTTCTGTCGGTTTGAAATGTCCGTTAAAAACACCTTCTTGCGGATGCCAAACACCACTATCTTCTGTAATTGGAATAACTTCGTGAATTTCGTCAACGTTTAAATCACCACCAGTTCCGTAGTAACTTTTTAACAAAGGCGCTACCGCGTTGTACCAGCGTTTTAAAACACCATTTTTTCGAGGATCTTGCGGATCAAAATTAATTCCTGATTTGGCACCACCAATCGCAGGTCCGGAAACAGTAAACTTTACTTCCATTGTTTTGGCAAGCGAAAGTACTTCATTCATATCCAACCCTTTACGCATGCGAGTTCCGCCGCCAGCTGCACCGCCACGAAGCGAGTTAATTACGGTCCAACCTTCCGCTTCAGTTTCTGGATCTTTCCAGTTGAAAACAATTTCAGGTGCTTTGTTTTCGTATATCTTGAGTAATTCTTTCAAAGGTTTATTTTTGGTATTCAATAGTTTCTAATCTCGCAAATATAAGAATTGTTCGCTTGTTTTAAGAATCCTTAACATACTATTTAACGTTATGATAATCGTAATCCTACATAAAATTCTTTTTCAGTTTTGACGATATATTTTTCCCGAACTGTGATCTTTGGCTGCTCCCGTAACACTTTTCAAACAATTTATTTCTTCGCGCAAGCGTAAAACACCCAAAAAACCAAAAATTAAGGCTTCTTTGTATTCTATGAGTTTTTGTGACGGTTTTACTAGTTGTAGTTTTTTGTGGTAGTTGATTCTTTCCAACAGATAATCGTTGTATGCGCCGCCGCCAGTGACTAGAATTTTAGCATTTTTTGTAAAATTTTGCGCCAATTGCTTCGCAACATGTTCTGTAAATGTACGCAACAAATCAATTTCTTTTCTTGGAGAAGCTTCTAATCGTGGAAAAATTTCTTCTTGAACCCATTCCAAACCAAGCGATTTTGGTGGTTTTTGTTGATAATATGGAAGCGTGTCTAGTTCTGCTCCCAAACTCAATAAATACGTTCCCGATGTTGCTAAGTTTCCTCTGTCGTCATAGGGAAACCCAAGTTGCTTGGCATATTTGTTTAGTACGATGTTTACAGGACAAATATCGTACGCAATGCGTTTTCCGTTTTTGTGAAACGACACATTGGCAAATCCGCCTAAATTTAAACAGTAATCGTATTCAGAAAAGAGCAATTCATCGCCAATCGGCACTAACGGCGCGCCTTGTCCGCCCAATTCCACATCTTGTACTCTAAAATCGCACACCACCGTTTTCACATGATTTTTTAGTAAAATGCCCAATTCAGGCAAGTTTCCAATTTGATAGGTAATACCATTTTCGGGTTGATGCAAAATGGTATGTCCGTGCGAGCAAACAGCGTCTAAATTTGTAATGTGGTGCTTCTGAATAAATTTTTGAATGTTTTCGGCTAAAAGTTCTGTATACGAAGTATTTAGTTTCTGAAGTTTTGCTGAATCATAATGAATCGCTTCTCGCAATTGTTGCTCAGTAATACTCTCGTATGGAATCGTTTCCGCGACTAGAATTTTAAATTTCCAGCGTTCATTTTTCTCGAATTGTATGTAGGCAATATCAATTCCGTCAAGGGAAGTTCCAGACATTACACCAATCACATTATACTGACTCATGTTGTAAATGTATTTAAAATTCGCTGTTTTGAATTCGCTTTTGGGTAAGATTCACAATTTTGTTACACATAAATTAAGAATTCTTAAAAATAAAAGCCTATTATTGAAAATTTGCTATTTTAGAATTATCTTTGTGCGACTTTTTTAAAAATTTACTAATACAATATATAGTTATGAATTTTAATCTTACAGAGGAACACATGATGATTCGCGACGCCGCGAGAGATTTTGCAAGAACGGAATTACTTCCTGGTGTTATAGAACGTGATAATAAACAAGAGTTTCCAAATGAGTTGGTTCGTAAAATGGGCGAATTAGGTTTTATGGGAATTATGGTTGATCCAAAATATGGAGGAAGTGGTATGGACACGATTTCGTATGTGTTGATTATGGAAGAGTTATCTAAGATTGATGCTTCTGCCTCTGTAATTGTATCAGTAAATAATTCGCTAGTTTGCTATGGACTAGAAGCATACGGAACGGAAGAACAAAAGCAAAAATATTTAACCAAATTGGCTACAGGTGAGCAAGTTGGTGCTTTTTGTTTGAGTGAACCAGAAGCGGGAAGTGATGCGACTTCTCAAAAAACAACCGCTATTGACAAAGGTGACCATTATGTAATTAACGGTACTAAAAACTGGATTACTAGCGGTGGACGCGCAGATGTGTATTTGGTCATCGCACAAACAGATAGAGATAAAGGACATAGAGGAATTAACGCGTTTATTGTAGAAAGAGGTACGCCAGGATTTGATATTGGTCCAAAAGAAGACAAGTTAGGAATCCGCGGAAGCGACACGCATACACTACAATTTAATGATGTAAAAGTGCCAAAAGAAAACCGAATTGGAGAAGATGGTTTCGGATTTAAGTTTGCGATGAAAACACTTTCTGGTGGACGTATTGGAATTGCAGCACAAGCTTTAGGAATTGCTTCTGGAGCGTATGAATTGGCATTGAAATATTCGAAAGAGCGTAAAGCATTCGGAACGGAAATTTGCAATCACCAAGCTATTGCGTTTAAATTGGCGGATATGCATACTGAAATTACCGCTGCACGTCATTTGGTTATGGAAGCTGCTTGTAAAAAAGATGCGAAAGAAAATTACGACATGCAAAGTGCGATGGCAAAATTATATGCGTCAAAAGTTGCGATGGAAGTTACTGTGGAAGCGGTACAAGTACACGGTGGAAATGGTTTTGTAAAAGAATATCATGTAGAGCGTTTGATGCGTGATGCGAAGATTACACAGATTTACGAAGGAACTTCTGAAATTCAGAAAATTGTGATTTCAAGAGGTGTTTTGAGAGATTAAGAGTACTTAATTTATATAATTCTAAAGCGTATTGATATATTCGATACGCTTTTTTTGTATCTTGCTTTCAACCAAAAATAACAAATCATGAATAAGTCAATAAAAATGGTATTACTCATCGCCGGAATTGCATTAATCGCTTATGGTATTTATATGGTGATTAGTCCAGAAACTTCCGTAGATTTAGCTGTTGCTGAAATAGAAGGACAAGACAACACCAATGCTTTCATTACTATCGGACTCGGAATTGTTGCGCTACTAGGCGGTTTGCTTGGTGGGAAAAAGTAATTTTCGATTAGAAACGATAATCCACTCCCAAACCTAGAGCATTGATATTGACACTGCCCAATTGGTAATGATTGAATCCGCCGTGAATGGCAAATCGTTTTAAGTGATATCGTGCTTGGAGTTTGAATTCGTCAATAGAAGAGTTGTTGATAAGCGTTTGTTTCCACAGTGCGCTTAGACTGTATGGTTTTTTCAAAAACACCTCAACTCCTATTTGATAGACAAACCCTGTTTCGTCTACGCCACTACCAACATACGATGCTCCAACGCCCCAAAAAGCCGTGACATATTTTTCACGAACTCTGTAATAGTTTAGCATGAATGACGTAGCTCCTAAATCATTTTTGGGTGTTTCTTCAAAAAAGTGCAGATGATTCACTTCTACACCAACTAAGGGTACAAAGCGAAAATTAAGTCGTATATCATTTCCGTAGAATTCGTTTCCGCTTGTAAAAAACGTATTTGAAATGGTGAATTGACTTCTTTTCAAAGGCACATTTTCATCTCCAAACGCATATTCGCCATGCGAGCCGTCGGCATACGGATAGTCGTAGAAATAGCGCGTTTCCATTTCCCCAAATAGAATGCCGATAGTAGCATGATAAGCAATTTCAATAAAAACACTATCGAAGAAACCAACGCCGTCGTTACCGAAATCGTCATTATTACTCCAACGTGCGCTAGAACTACTAGAACTATTACTATTCCCAGAGAGGTCTTCTTTGGCACGATTGAGTTTTCCTTGTGCGTGACTCAGATTAAACAGTAGGCAACATAGCAGCAACGAAAGCGTCATTTTTGGTTTCATACAATTGGTTTTAATGTTGCTGAAGTTGCATCAAGAAAAGTGCCAAAAGTTTTCATTTGATTCAATCTTAAATCAAAAAGGATGTATTGTTTCTTGATTTACTTTTTTAAGATTAACAAATTTACCTCTTCCTTGTAGTTTTCGGTTATCATAAAATCCACCTTCTATAAAACAATCATCACCCGATTTTAAAAACTTTAAAACAATCGTTTCATGATGTCCGCCTTCTTCTAGAATTCCCAAACTTCCGTGATAACAAGTCAAAATAAAATGTTGACCGTCGTCCGTTTTTGACATGACTACTTTGGTACTTTCTACTTTTGAAGATTTTTTATTTACGGTGTCTTTATAAAAAAAACTGATATTGATTTCACTACCAGTTTGATATATTATCAATGTTAATTGCAGATGTTTTTTGTATTCTTTAAATATTTTTTGCTTGTACAAATTCTCTTTAAATTCTTTAAAGTATAAGTATTCAATGGTTCCACAATACGTGCCCGAAAAATCCTTAACTTCATATAGCCATAAAAAAGGCGGATATTTCCATAATTGGTTATCTGTTAATTCTAGAAAACCTAAAAAGGCTAATACTAAAATGATTAAGAAAATGAGGTCTTCATCAACCAAAAACATGATGCAAACTACCACTCCTACTAGCCAAAAAACAGCTGTAGTTTTATAATATTTGAAATATCTTTTTTGAGCCACCATGAACAATGCAAAGAGCGTCACAAGAATATTCATTGCTGGCACATCTACTTCTTTTCTCTTATTCATATTATACCTTATCGAAATTTATATTTACAACTCATTATTGAATCTGCTGCTTAATCATATTTAAGAAAATATTTCGCTTGGGCGCCCACACCAACGGACGAATAGGTTCTAGCCCGAATTTGGTTTCTAGGGTTTCTTTGAGCAAGTCGTAATGTAATTCCTGGTCGATTTGAATTCCTTGAAAATGCTTAAAAACTCCTTTGATATTGTCCAAATCAAATGGTGTAATAGCAACAGAAATTTGACTTTTGGTTTTTGCCCACGCTGCGCCCATTTCTATTAAGCACATCGGCGATTTGTAAAAGTGGTCTGATAGCATAAAAAAGACTAATACGTCTTCATCCAAACGCGCTTCTATTTCTTCAATAAAATTACTTCCGAGTCCAGCGCCATATCCTTCTAAAGAAGTGCAAAAAATGTTTTCTGGTTTTATTCCGATGACTTCCAAAATTTGTATAAAGTTTATCACTACTTCCTTGTCCTTACTTGAATGACTAATGAATACTTTTTTTAGAAAAATATCCTTTTCTTTTACAGTAGGCTTGCCTTTTGTTTTTTGCTGAATGACATAATTAGAGGTATCAATCTTCAAGTCGTCTGCAATTAATAATAAAACGTTGTCGGAAGCCGTTGCCAATAGTTTTTTGATTTCGGTTTGTGTATAGTCATTAACTTGCGCATTGGTAATTCCGTAGCCGCTAAGGATATCGACCATTTCTCGCATACTGTGACTGGTTTGTAGGGAAAAGAAAATGTCTTGAATAAGTCTGTGTTGAGTTACTGGGTTCATATAGTTTCGTGTTTATAATAACTTTGAATAATAATTTCTGATTTTAATTGCGTTCGTAGAGACTTTGAAATGGAATAAGAGTCAATTTGATATAAAACTCCATTATAAGTTAGTTTTTGTTGTTTTTCTTCTCTTTTTATTCTTGAAGCATATCGTTTGTAAATCATATGTTCTGAGAGTTTGTAAAGCAGAATTCCCAAAAGGACAAAAACGCCGATTCCTTCTTCTGCTCCTATTCTAAAAGAAGCATTTTTCAAAGACGAAGTCAATGCATAAATACCTTTATATTCACTTGTCCATACAAAAAGCTTAAAAATCAACATAGGAATAAATAACGCCGCAGCATACTTAACAAGAACATCTTTATAAACTCTCATATTCTGTTCTTTTTTACTAAATCCCTGTAATATTCTCCCAAAGGCGTTAAGGTACATACTTCACCATTTTCTGCGCTTTCGTCTAGTGATTGACTATGAAGTGGAAGTAATAATCCATTTGCATGATATTGTCGTATATCGGACATCACTTTGTGAAGTCCATTTTGATTTTCTGAATTTGAGAGATAACTTTCTGATAGTTGAATCCCATTTTTATCTCCATCAAAATATTTGGTTAAGTTTCTAAGTGTTTCTAACGGAATTTTAGGTGTGCAATTTCGTAAAGGAATCATTTTAGATACATGCGATTTGAAGATGGGACGCTGTTTCCATGAATCTAACATAATATCAATATAATTGTACATTCGCGCCACATTTACTTTTCCTAAAATATCTGCTGCGCCACCTTGCAATGCATCGTAAATGATAGACGTAAAAACCCCAAAACCTCCGCGTTCCATAGCATACTGCGTGTCTCTGCTTGCTGTCATTAAAGAAACACCTTCTCTCAACAAAGCTTTACGTTCTCCAAGTTCTCCAAAGTTTGCAATATCACCACCATGACAACAATCGAGCATAATGATAACTTCCGTGGCTTTGGAATTATTTGCCATCATAATGACTTCCGCCAAACTTACACCTTCATTAAATTTTTCAGCATCTTGCGTCATTAAATAACTTCCGCGAGGCGTCGCCACTCCATGTCCAGAAAAATATAACAATGCTACATCCGTTTCATGATGAAATAAATCGTGAATTTTACTTTTCAAATTTGCCGTAGTGATGGTCATTCGATCTGGTTTTGAAATTAATAGTTTACAATCAAAATTTGGATCTCCATTTTGATGACGTGCCAACACTTCCTCCATACGCTTAGCATCAGGAATACAACCTGACAGCGGACTTTTTTGATAATGATTGATTCCCACGAGTAACGCTCTTCTCATATTATGGTAGTTTATGATTTTCATACACTTACAAATATCACGCGTTTCGCTATATAAGAAAACCTCAATATTGAGGAAGAAAAAAACTCCTCAAATTTGGGGAGTTTTTAAAATATTCAGTTTCTATTCGTTATACATATCCGTTTTCTACCGCATACCGAACTAAACCTAAAGAACTTTTTACGCCTGTTTTTTCTATGAGGTTTCTACGATGGGTTTCTACAGTACTATTTGCGATGTTCAGTTTTGCTGAAATTTCGGAAGTTGTGTGGTCGTTGACAATCAATCGTAAAACTTCTTTTTCTCGTTTTGTAAATTGAACATTTTTTGATTTTGGTTTACGAACAGCTTTTAGTAGTGTATTTAACACTTGTCCTTTGATGTATTCTTCTCCTTGCGAAATAGTTTCTAGTGCTTCAACAAACTCTTCTTTTCCTCTATTCTTTAAGATGTAACCGTTAGCGCCGATTTCTATTAATTCGTGAATAAACTCACTTCCGTCATGCATTGTTAAAATTAAAATCTTTGTGTCAGGATATTCTTTCTTGATGATTTTTGCTGCTTCAACACCATTCATTTCAGGCATGCTAATATCTAATACTGCAATATCAACTGCATGATTGGCAACAAAATCTAATGCCTCTTTTCCATTGGATGCTTCGCCTACTACTTTGATATGTGGTTGTTGTACTAAAAGTGATTTCAATCCGTCAATCACTATTTGATGATCATCTGCAATGATGATGCGTAATTCCTTTTTTTGTGTCATGATATGTTATTTCTTCATAGGTATTTCAATGGTAATTGTGGTTCCACTTCCAGAGCCTGAGTCAATTAAAACGTGCCCATTCATTTCTGCCACACGCGCGTGGATACTTTTTAATCCCATTCCTTCAGATTGATTGATATTTTTATCAAACCCAATTCCATTATCAAACACCATAATATTCAAATCGGTTTCTCTTCTCAATAATTGAATTGTGACCTCAGTTGCCTTAGCGTGTTTTAAAATATTATTCAATAATTCTTGAATGATGCGATATAACTGTATTTCTGTAGTGTTATCTAGTCGATTGTCCAAACCATGCGCTAGTAGTTCAATTTGAAGCATTTTTGTTTCTTCAATCTTCTGTTTTAATTCGCGCAACGCTGGAATTAATCCAAATTTCGTCAACGTTCCTGAAAGCATATTATGAGCAATTTTACGAACAGCTTCACAGGCTTCATCCAACAATTCATTCGCTTTTTCGTATTGAGATTTGGTTTCTTTTTTAATTTTCTCCAAATCTTCTTCCACAGATTTGTAATGAATTTTAACCACCGACAACATACTGCCCAATCGATCATGCAAATCTTTTGCAATGCGTTCGCGTTCTTCTTCTTGTCCACTAATCATAGAAGTGATAGCTTTCCGTTCTTGCTCTTTCAATAACTCTTCAAGTTTTTTCTCTTGTTGCTCTTTTTCTAGTTTAGCGGCAATTTTTTGTTGTTCAAATGCCAATTCTGTTAATTTTTTCTCTTGTTTCAGTTTTTTTACTCTCAAAAAGACAAAAAATAATAACAACATGGTTATCAGTACAATGGTAATAATGATTGTATTTCTTCTTTCATTACTTGCTTCAATATTTGCATTAGCTACTGCTAATTTTGCTTCACTTTTTTCTTTTTCCAATTGCTGTTTATCACGAATATACTTGAGTTCAAAACGATTGGAAGCATTGATTTTTTTGGACAATTGCTCTCTAATATTTTCACTAGAATCTTTATATGCCAACGCTTTTTTAAAATCGTTGGTCTTTTTATAATAATCTGCTAATGCGTGATAAGTTTTTTCTAGTGAAGAAGAATCTTTAATCTTATGCTTCAATGCCAAGCTCTGTCTGTAATTTGCAAGTGCTTTTTGATTGTTACCAAGAGTTACGTAGAGATTTCCCAAATTATTAAAATTCTTTGATAAACGAACCGAATCATTATTAGATTTGAATATTTCTTGAGCTTCTTTATAATAATACAAAGACGAATCTAAAACGTTCATTTTCTTATACAAAGCTGCCAGATTATGATATAAATTGGAAGCATCTTTTATGCCGTATGTTGGTATCATTTTTTTAGCTTCCAAAAAAGTTTTTCGTGCTTTTTCGTTTTGATTTAAGTAATCGTAAGAAGTAGCAATTTGAACCTTCATCTCAAAAACATCAGTGTATCGTTTTAATTTTTGAAACAATGCTAATGCTTTAAGGTAGTAAGAAAGCATATCTTCATAGTTTTTGAGATTTTTACTAAGTGTTCCTAAATCTCTGTAAACTCTAGCAATTCCTAAAGAATCTTTAATCGCTTCTCTTAATTCTAAACAATTTAAATAATAAGCTAAAGATTCTGAATACGCTTCAATATCGGCATGTAAGCCTGCGAGATTAAAAATTGCTTTTGAAGAAGCTTTTAAATTCCCCGATTCTCTAAAAAGTCTGCTACTATATAAAAAAGCATCAATCGCCTTTAATGTAAGTCCTTGTTCTTTATAAAGGAATCCTAACTCATTATACCCTCTTGCAATTCCATGTAAATATTCATTTTCCTTTGAAACCCTCAAAGCTTCCAATAAATAATTTTCTACATCTTCAATTTCTCCATTAGCTTTTGCTGCTTTTCCCAGTATATTTAAGGAGCTAGATTCGTACTCATACAAGCGAAGCTCTCTACTTAATTCAAGACATTTCAACGCATATTTTGTTGCTGTGGAATCTTTTACGAATCGAAATCTCCAAGCTAGTTCATCCAAAGTCCTAATTTTAGGCACTCCTTTTTGTGCCATTAAAACTTCTTTCAAACTATCTATTTTTGAAGATTGCCCATAAACTTGTAAAGAAAAAAGACAAATAAATAAATATAAAGTTTTTAGCATGAATTTCATTTAGGTGTATAAAATTGAAAATAAAAAAGGCTTACTCTCTTTCTAAAGATAAGTAAAGCCTTTCAGAATTGTAAAAATTTATCTATAAATCTAAAATTCTCCTGGTCTTTCCTCTCCCTCTACTTCCGCTTCAGTTTCACCGTTATTTTCATTTGGATTAGTCCTTTTAGGATCAACAGTCTCATCTGTCTCACCTGTTCTTGGCTTGTCTTCTGTTTCTTCAGAAGCCAATAAAAATTGTACTTCCTCTAATTCTTCTGCAATCTCAGCTTTAGTAATTAATGTTTCCATATATTTTCGATTTATTTGGTTTATGACAAAGTTCTAGTAAAACCACGACGGAAACAATCGTTAAATTTGAGTGTTTTTTCTTCCTTAATATTAAGGATGGAAAACATCATGCCTGAAAAACTGTTACTTGATTTTTATTGATTGCAATGGTCAAATTTGATTCTTCTTGTTCATCATAATAAATTTCTACTTCTTTAAATTCGTTTCCGATTTCAATGGTTGTTTTTGATGGTTTCATGTAGTCATTATTTTGGTTTCCATAAATATCACTCAAAAACCTGCTGAATGCAATACTTAATTATATGTATATTTTAATCGTTAATATTAAGGAAGACCGTACACACTTAGAACTCATCTTGACAAGATTCCTCTCTTAAAATGTTAAATAGTGTTAAAATTCCAATTCCCGAAAACCTTATACAAATCAATTTCGTACGTATTAATGTGTTTACAATACAGTAAATCACAACAAAACTAATAGCAACCAATACGAAAAAAAATGAAAAGAAAAACTACTCTTTTTATTGTGCTACTAAGTACAATACTCTCAACTTCCTTTTCCTATGGTCAACTTGTAACAAGTTCGTTAGATGATGGATCAGATGGAACTCTCAGACAAGAAATTCTCGACACGCCGCCCGGCGGAACAATAACATTTGATGCTGCTGTTCTCACTGTCAGTCTTAATTCAGAATTAATCATTGATAAAGAGCTAACAATAACAGGAGCTTCAGGAACTACGACAACTATTGATGCTGGAAATAATGGCAGAATATTCAATGTTTCCAACGGACCATTCATTATAAACAACTTAACACTTACCAACGGACTCGCTTCTGATGGAGGTGCTATTTATGTATTAAACACCTCACTTACCGTTAACAATTCTATCATAACAAACAATGTGGCAAATGGAGCCTCAGGTTCTGGTGGTGGAATATTTAATGACACTGGAAGTGTTTTAACTATAAACGATTCTGAAATAACTGCCAATACTGCAAATCGTGCTGGAGGCGGAATTGAAGATAATTCTGGAGTTGGCTTAGGAGTCATATTAAACAATGTAACATTAAATAACAATAATGCCGGAGTAGCTCCTGCGACAGCAGCGCCCGGAAATGGTGGTGGACTCCACATCACAGGTGCTGGTGATATAAATATTACTGGCGGAACAGTAAACATGAATACAGCTGCCTCTGAAGGTGGCGGACTCTGGAATGGTACAGGCATTATGACCGTCGATGGAACTACCATTGATGGAAATACTGCAAGCGGAAATACGGCTACCGAAGGTGGTGGTGGAATATTTGCGCTGCCAAATGGTACTGTAAATGTAATCAATGGAGCAACCATCTCTAACAACATCGCTGATGGAACTTCAGGTTCTGGTGGTGGAATCATGGTGGATGCCGCTTCACTTAGCGTGATGAACTCTTCTATCACTGGCAACAGAGCAAACAGAGCGGGTGGTGGAATCGAAGTCAATGCAGGTTCTGGAACGATTGCTTTGACTAATACAACTTTAGACAACAATAACGCTGGAGTAGCTCCTGCGACAGCAGCACCCGGAAATGGTGGCGGATTGCATATCACAGGAATGCAAGACATCAATATCACAGGAGGAACTTCCAATGGAAACGTTGCCGCTAATGAAGGTGGTGGACTTTGGAACGGTGTTGGAGTAATGACAATTACAGATCATACGGTAGATGGAAACACTGCTTCAGGAAATGACATGACAACTCCTGGTGCTGCCGGTGGTGGCGGAATCTACAATGAAGGTGGAACAGTAAGTATTTTAGGAGCAACCACAATTAGTAATAACATTGCCGATGGCGCACAATCTACTGGTGGTGGAATTCTAAACGCCGCTGGAACTCTAAATGCAAACGGTACCACTATTATTGACAATACGTCCAACCGTGCTGGTGGTGGAATTGAAACCAACGGTAGCGGACCAGTAACCCTAACAAATGTAAACCTAAACTCTAACGACACTGGTATTGTAACGGGTGCTGGTGCGCCTGGAAATGGTGGTGGTTTACATGTAAGTGGAAACAGTACAATTAATATCACAGGAGGAACAGTAAACATGAACACTGCTGCCTCTGAAGGTGGTGGACTCTGGAATGGTACAGGCATTATGACCGTCGATGGAACTACCATTGATGGAAATACTGCAAGCGGAAACACAGCTACCGAAGGTGGTGGTGGAATATTTGCACTGCCGAATGGTACCGTAAATGTAATCAATGGTGCAACCATCTCTAACAATATCGCTGATGGAACCGCAGGTTCTGGTGGTGGAATCATGGTGGATGCTGCGTCACTTAGCGTGATGAACTCTTCTATCACTGGCAACAGAGCTAACAGAGCTGGTGGCGGAATCGAAGTCAATGCAGGTTCTGGAACTATTGCTTTGACTAATACAACTTTAGACAACAATAACGCTGGAGTAGCTCCTGCTATAGCCGCTCCAGGAAATGGTGGCGGATTGCACATTACAGGAATGCAAGACATTACAATAACTGGAGGAACTTCCAATGGAAACGTTGCCGCCAATGAAGGCGGTGGACTCTGGAATGGTGCTGGAGTTATGACGGTAACCGATTATACTATTAATGGAAATACTGCTTCTGGAAATGACATGACAACGCCTGGTGCTGCTGGTGGTGGTGGAATCTACAACGAAGGTGGAACGGTAAATCTATCAGGAACTACCGCTGTTACCAACAACGTAGCAGACGGTACACAATCTACTGGTGGTGGAATCTTAAATGCTGCGGGTACGTTCACAGCCAACGGAATTTCTATCGTAGACAACACATCCAACCGTGCTGGTGGTGGAATTGAAACCAACGGTGGCGGAACGGTAACCTTAACAAATGTAAACCTAAACTCTAACGACACTGGTGTTGTAACGGGTGCTGGTGCGCCTGGAAATGGTGGTGGTTTACATGCAAGCGGTTCTTCTGGAGTTATAGACATTACGGAAAGTACTGTATCTTCCAATACAGCTGCCAACGAAGGTGGTGGACTTTGGAATCAAAATGGAGTAACCATGACCGTAATAACCTCAACGATTGACAACAACATCGCCGCAGAAGGAGCTGGAATTTATAATAATACAGGAAGTATCACTTCGGTAACAAGAAGTACAGTTTCTAGTAATATGGCTTCAGTTTCTGGTGGAGGATTGACGAATAATGGTGCTAGCTTAGACTTAAATGCAGTAACGGTAGCAATGAACTCTTCAACAGGAAACGCAGGAGGAATCAACGCTGTAAATAATGTAACTATTAAAAATACAATTGTTGCTAACAATATGGCAGCTTCAGGAGCTGATGTAGATGGTATGATTACTTCAAATGATTATAATTTGATTGGCAGTGATGACTTAAATGTATTCACACCACAAGCAAACGACTTAGAAGGTGTTGACCCAGCTTTAGGCCCGTTACAAGACAATGGAGGAAATACGTTAACACATGCTTTAATGAATCCTTCTCCTGCAGTAAATGTTGGTGACCCAGCTGATGCGTTTGACGATCAAATTGGACAAGCTGTTTTTGGTGGAACTCGTGATATTGGAGCTTTTGAAGGACAATTTGTATTATCGGTAGAAGATGTATTTAATGAAGACAGCTTCACGATGTATCCAAACCCTTCAAGTAATGGACAATTAACAATTGAACTTGACAATTCTCTATCAGGAGAAATAAATATTCAAATTGTTTCCATGACTGGACAAACAGTGAAAAAACAAAATCTAATTGCTGGTTATAACAGCATTCTATTAAACAATGTTTCCTCAGGAATTTACATTGTAAATATAACAACAGCTGATAAATCAGCTTCTAAAAAACTGATTATTAATTAAAAGTTTTTAGTTTAGTTATGCGATGAAAAGGGAGATTGCTTTTGGTAGTCTCCTTTTTTTATTTTTAAGAATATTCCTCTTAAAAAAAACAGACTAAAAACTTCCTCAAATCTAACGAGAAACACTTTTTTTAAATCAGAGTTGTAACATCTTAAAAAAAGCGACAACATATACTACGAAATTCTTATATTTAAAGCTTAGTTGAAAAATCACTGTGTTTCTTTTTAAATCCATCCTATTTTTCAACTTTAAAACCCAACTTTAAAAACATTCATTAATAAAAAAACAATAAAGTATATGGCTGACGATTTTGATTTATTAGAAACTTCTGGCGAAGAACAAAAACAAAAATCCAACGATAAAGTAGATTGGGGAAAAGCAATTGACCAAATGAAGTCAAAACTTTCTCAAGAAGAAAGTCCAGAAGTACGCCAAAAAATATTAAATGCAACGCTCGATAATGTTGTAGAAATGGCCGAAAAAGATCGAACTTCTCTGTTAGATGCCATTAAAGACTTAACCGATTATCAAGATGAAGTCGGAATCATTTTTGAACGTTTTTCTACCTTAAATGATGATGAACAACGCGTGATTGACGATGCGCAAAAAGAATTGGACAAAGCGAAAGCGGAGTATCAAGCTGCACTCGATAAACCAGATACATGGTGGAATAATTTATGGGGACGAAAATCGCGTATCAAACGTGAAGAAACAGAACTCGACCAAGCAAAAAAAGATAGAAAATTTGCCGATTCTAAAGCAAAGGAAATGTTTCAAAAGCGTATCGAAAGCTCAGATACAGAAACATTACTAAAAGAACTTTCCTTTAAAAGTCAAGCTGCCGTAAAACGTTTAAAAGACCGTGAAGTAGAAATTAAAGAAGTTGAAGATCGACTGCAAGACGCAATTGTAGAAGCAAGTAAAAACCATACAAAAGCGTTAGAAAAGAAAGAAGAAACGGAAGCGGAATTGGAAAAGCAAAAAGCATTATTGAGTCAGGCGCGACAAGAGTTAGAAGAAATTGTAGACAAGCAATCTCCTGAATATTCAGAAGCGTTGGCAAAAATCACCCAATTAGAGCAAAAAGTAGAAGAACTCGATGGTTTGCGCACTGCATACATCACATTAGCAGCGAGTAAAGACAGTTTCGTACACAAGCATAACTTAACGATTAAAGTATTGACATCGTTACGTAGCAACTTACAAACGCACAGAGCCAAGCTAAAATCGGATACGGAAGAACGTATTCGCTACTACGACGGTTATGTAGTTGCCTTAAAAGCACGTACCGACCAAGAATTTGCGGCGATTTTGGAACACTTAGGTATCAAAACCGATGAAAAAATTGGGGAAACTTTGGCGGCGATGTACACAGCAAGTTCAAAAGCGCGTCAAGACATGATGGAAAACATTCCGGTACACGAAAAAGTGATGAAAGGAATTTACAGCAGTTACGCAGAATCATTGCAAGAAATTCGTGAAAAAGACGTAGAAATCCGCAAAAACTTTGCAGACCGTTATGGAATTGACATGAAGGAATTGTTTGAAGAATATTATAAAAACAGCGAAAATCCTTCTGCGGGTGGTCCTGGTGGAAATGATGCAACAGGAGATTCCTCTGGTGTCGGCAACGGAGCGCCTGCAAAAGATACAGGAACTGACGATTTGTTAAGTTAATTTGCAACACAAACGATTCTTAAAAATCGCATAAAGGATAGAGGTATTGTTGGAGCTCTTTTGAGTTGTGTTCCTGCGTAGGCAGGAATGACAAAGCAAAAAGCGACTACCGATAGCCTGACCGCATCGCGGATATGCCAAAAAAACACACTATAAAACGTTTACATGTCTATAAACGATATCACAACACCTTTAGATTCCGCAGCGTTAGACTCGGAAGCGCAGTATGATTTGTATTATCGAATGGTGATGCATGTTTTGGATGAATTTGAAATTAATTTGGTGGAATGGAATCACTATCGAATTTGCACGAACGAAGAACAAAAAGCGCTTGAAGAATACTGTAAACGTTTGGCGTTTTCACTTCGTGTGATGCGATTAAAATACCGTTTTGATGAAGAACAGATGAAAGTCGATTTGACCGAATCTGGCTTCCCAAATTACTTGGAATTGCGCTACATTCACAACGATTTGGACTTAAAAGATGAATTTAAAGCCAAATTCCCGAACGCTGATGAATTTAAAAAGAAGTTCTTGCTACAACTCATGATAAACAAAGAACATGTAAGCAAGCGCGATTTGTTTGAAGCTTCGTCATCGCTGTATTACAGTCGCATTCAAGAAGAAAAAATCTTTAAAAAATTTATTTTAGGGAAGATAAAAAAGACGAAAAGCACCTTTGCGACCTACGTATTGGAT
Source organism: Kordia sp. TARA_039_SRF (assembly GCA_006383075.2). GTDB lineage: Bacteria > Bacteroidota > Bacteroidia > Flavobacteriales > Flavobacteriaceae > Kordia. The sequence goes on along the minus strand of SMNH02000003.1, from coordinate 15,904 downwards.
TGGGCTTTTTACGATGTCACGCTCAACAGACCGTTTATCTGCTTTATGTATTTTGATTACAAATACGACGAAAAAGTAGAGCAAGAAATTTATCAAACTGTACAAGATTGTGCCGATCGCTATCAGGATTTGAACAACATGGCGTACATGATTGACAAACGATTGAAACATGTGCATCCGCGAAAAATAAAACGTGTTGATTTGGGAATTTTACACAGTATTTTTTCAAAAGACGACCATGAAATCACGCAAGCATTGTTAAAAGCTATTGCGGTAAAAGATGTCAAACTCAATTCGTTTTCGCTCACTACAACGGTAGAAACCATTGATTCGGTGAATTCTTCCAAAGTGAGCAATGAATTTTTATCCTTCAAAAAGCAAGAAATTCAAGTATGGAGCGATGTTAAAACACACAAATACATTCTCGCGCCACACAGAGTGATTCAGTTGTTGTATGGAAAAATACCAAAAACTATCATTCACCTACATCACGAACCTTTTGAAGTAGAAGAATTGCCTGAAGTTTGATTTGTTGGGTGTTGGGTGTTAGGTTTTAGTGATGAATGTTGAATAAAATTAATTTTTTAATCATTGAGTCTTTTAATTTTTCAATAAAAAGCCAAAACGTCACTTCAAGTGAATTTGCTGCTCATTGAGCCTGTCGAAATGAAGCAAATTTGTATCGAGAAGTACTCTGAAAACAAAGCTGTTCTCGACTGTACTCAAACTGACAAATAGAACAAACATAAAATGGCTAGTTGAACAAGTCAACGAACTGACAAATTAACAAAAAACGAACGACGAAGAACAAAAAACAATGGAGAAACAACCGACATTTCCTATCAAAAAAACAGAATTACAAATCTTACGTGAAGAAGCTTCTTCATTTATCAAAAGTGTACAATGGGAACAAGGTTATAAAGCACGAAATAGAGACGGAAGCAAAGAACAGGAAGACATTTTACTATACCTTTCCAAAGCAAAAAGTGGCGGTGGATTTGATGCAATTTCCATCTCAAAAACCATTTTAAATCTCAAAAAACGTTTATTGCCCGATTCTGTAGCATTACCGCTTGCGCTGAATGAAACCTTATTTCAATTGCAAGAAGCCATTGCTATTGGATTGTGGATTCGAGATAGTTATTATGATGCTTCTGGATTGTCCATTCTTCATGAAAAACGTGCAGGACTTTCCACAGCACAACGTAAAGAATACGAATCCAAACAACAAACTTCAACAGCTTTTATGGTGTTCAGTTTGGCGTATTACATCGTTTCCAAACTCAAAGAAAAAGCGTCGGAAGACAACACTATAATGCATAACAAATTCGCAGGAATTCCAGAAGTTTCACTCTTAACGCCGACGAAAGGAATTTCATGTCAATTGTTCTATTATGACAAATACATGAATCACCCGAATGTAATCAACTCTGAACAAGATGTGATTGACTTCACGGTGATGTACTTTGAAGCCTATTTGGATGAAATCATGCAACGAAAAGGCGCGTTAGATCATACCGATGTCATTACCGACAGAACGTATCAACTGGAAGATTCTGACTTTTCTATTGCAGGTTGGGAAACTGTTTTTACAGGAAGTGCCACGAGTGTGGAATTCAATCCGATTCGTTTTGAACAAATTGTCGGAAACAAAGACGCCAAGCATTTTGCCAAACGTTTGGTAGAACGTTTGATGAGTTACGACATCGCAACCAAGCGAAATCCATTTCAAGAATTGGGTGGTTTTATGCCTGTTTTTATGGGATACGGAATTCCAGGAACGGGAAAAAGTATGTTGATTGCGGCAATTGCAACTATGCTGAAAGAACGCTGTGACCATTTGGACATTCCATTCTTATTCCATCCAATGCCAGATACCGTAGTTTCTACATTTCAAGGTGGATCGGCAGAAAAAATGGTACAATGGATGAAACCGATGCAAGACCCAACTCGCTTAATTTTTGCGCCTATTGACGATGCGGAAAACAATTTACAAGAGCGAACCGCACAAGGTGTTTCCGCGGGAGTTAAAGAAGTCATTGGTGTCTTTTTACGCTATACGGAAGGTGCGTACGCGGTGAATCACGGAAATAGTTCCATTGGTTTATTTACGAATTTGCCAGAACAATTGGACAAAGCTGTAATTTCCAGAATTCAAGGACGTTTTAAAATTGACGGTGCGCGTACGGAAGCAGATTTCTTAGATCAAGATTATATTTGGTGGTCTAAAATTGAAAAAACTTTGCCTGGTTTTGTGGCGATGAATGATCACAAATCGTACACGTATTTGAGTGACCAAACGTTGGCGAACAGTGCTGGCGAAATTCTAGGGAATATTACCGAACCTACGGATGAGAAAATCAAGAGAATCTTTAACAACACATTACAAAACACGACGCTTAACGACCATCTTTTTTACGCGAATCTATACGAAGCCGTGCAAAAAGAATTTCCATTTTTCTCTTCACGAGATATTCGAAACATTCAAAGTGCCATTTCGTTACGTTTAACCGATTTCAACTTAGAAGACGATTGGTTTGAAAATCCTGAATTGTATTTCCAAAAAGATTACGACACCAAACTTGGCATGCTCAAAGAATTGATGAAAGCAAACATGAAAGGACTCAACTTTGCCGAAATCCGAAAGCAAGAAGTCATTCGTTATTTAGACAACGTGGCAACCATTGCAGACACCGATTTCTCTAGAAAAGTAGACCAACAAATCATGCAAATCAAAATTGCCGCAGAAGCACGTGATCGTTTTGAGGAAGGAATAAAATAAGCTATCATGAAAAAACGTATCATTTTAGCAGTTACAATTATTATAAGCATGACTGCTGTAGCGCAAGATTTTAATAAGGCAGCTCTAGTGGTTCAAGAACAATTAACAGCTTATAATGCTCGCAATTCAGATACTTTTTTATCCTCGTATAGTGATGACATTGTGATTTATGAAGCTTCTAGAGAAGTTACTATTAAAGGAAAAAAACAATTAAAAGAACTTTTTGGAAATCTTTTTAAAAACAATCCTAATTTATATTGCTATATAGAAAATAGAATTGTTTCGGGAAATATAATAATTGATCACGAAAAAGTACAATTTAGAAAAGGACAACCTATTATGGAATTTATTGTCATGTACAAAGTAAAAAAAGGTAAAATTGCTGAAGTTACCTTTTTAAAACGCTCATAAACTATCATGAAAAAACTACTATTTCTTTTCATATTCGCGATATCATTTGCTAATGCTCAAGAGCTGACTGACATCAAAATCATTGCTCAAAAACAAATGGAAACGTATAATTCAAGGAATATTGAAGCGTATGCAGCTTTATTTAGCGATGAGATCAAAGTGTATGATTTTCCGAAAAAATTACGCTATGAAGGAAAAGACAAACTCATAAAATACTACGGCGATTTTTTCAAAAAAACACCTGAACTCTATAGTTTCATAGAAAAGCGAATCATCACCGACAACAAAATTATTGACCAAGAAAAAGTCATCTACACAAAAGGTGGCACGCCGAAAGAATTTGTAGTGATGTATGTAGTTGAACATGGGAAAATAGCCGAAGTATATTATATCAAACGATAAGGATTTTGAATAAAAAATTAAAAATAACCCTTTATATTGTCATAGGCTTGATTGTTGTATATCAAATACTTAATATGACAGGAATATTGGCGTTTTTTACAATTCCCACAACTTCAAACCTCCCAACAATACAAAATGGAGCTATAGTTGTAGCTTCAAACTTAGTGACTCCGAAACGCGGTGATGTTATTACCTATAAATTTGAAGATTCTATTTATGGTAAATCCACTTGGATGCATCGCTTGCTCGCTATGGAAAATGACACTTTAGAAATTCGAAAAGGAACACTGTTTGTAAATGGAAAAAATGTTGACACCAATTATAATTTACAATATTCCTATTTTTTGAGTGAAGAAGAATTCAAAGCCCTTCCAAAAAATACTATCAAAGATTTCTTTCGCATTCAGCCACAAGGAAATGATTCGTATTTGGTTCATCTTGAAGAAAAAGATGCTGCAAAGTACAAATTAGCAAGTAAACGTGCTATTACCCCAAAAGACAAAACTGACCAATATATCAAAGCGAAATTTCAACAACACTGGAACAAAGATTTTTTCGGTCCGTTAATCATTCCTAAAGGGAAAGGGTTTGTACTTGGTGATAATCGCGACAATTCTATGGACAGTCGACACTATGGCTTAGTTGATATGGAAGACATTACAGGCGTTTATTTGGCAACACTTTTTGTAATTGGCAGCAACTAATGGAGCGCTCTTATTTCCAATATTTCATCAGTATGTATTTCGTGTTTGTTCTGATTTTTGGAATTATGCTGGTTTTGGAAGAATCCCTCAATTTGGACGAAAAGACACTATTGATTTTTGGTATGCCGTTTATACTTTCACTATTTACTGCACCTTTGGTATATTATGTTTATCCGCCAACCGACAGTCATTACCGTGCGCGAAAAAATAAAAAGAAACCATTTAAAACGTTTGCTAGAAAACATCATTTTCAAGTAACGGAAGACAACTATTTGGCAGGAAAGATTGAGGATTTTCTCGTGATCATTCACGCAGCACGTTCCAAATCCATGATGCACGAATGGATTGAAATCACCATTTACTTTCATCCAAAACGCGAACATGAATTCATTCCTATCAACATCATTAATCAATTACAAGACAAATACATCACAGAAAATGTAACATGGTACGTAAATAGTGTACTTATAAAACAGCACTATTTACATTTTACTCCAAAGTTTAAACAAATATATGCACTAGTGCAACGCTGTATTTCGGATTTGAAATCGCAGCAAATTGTACCGATTTCTGTGAGCGATTGGAAGCAAATCATTCCAGAAACCGAAGCACATTATAATCCGCCTGAAAATCTATAAATAATTGTATTTTTATAGCACCTAGAAAATAAGTACATGGAAAAACTAAAACGATCTGAATTATTTGGCGCTGCCCTAGTTCCCGTTACGGGCGCTTTGGTGGAACGCTATAATAAATGTCTTTCTTTTATCGGAACTGCTCCTACGCAACTAAAAAGTTTTCATATTGATGCCATGGGTTGGAGTCCTGAAATTGCCGAAGAGAAAGAAGATTTTCTATACTTAAATTCTGGAGAAGCCAATCCGAACGCGATTATTCTATCGCCAAAGCAGAATGACAAACCTGCGTATTCGCCTTTTCATAGTTTTGATAGGGACATCATGAATTTGGTGTTTAAACAGCACAAACACACGATAAAAGATATTACACGTGATGCGGCAATTTGCGTGAATTTAGACCAATTTATTGATGCGTTTTACGAGCCAGAAGATTTACTGAAATACAATCAAATTACAGTCGATTTTACGGTAGTTGAAGATTTATACAGCATTCAGCAACAGCAATTGGAACTTGTAGAAGAATTTCACCGAGAAGATAACTTTTTGGATGAAAAACTCCATTTGAAAATTTTGGCTTCCGCCAGAAAACATGGTGATTTACGCTCGCGCACCTTGCAAATGGACAGTATTGATTACAAAACAAGTTCATTTTACACCAAAGCGTTTGGCGGCGTATTTGTCTTTCGAAAAAATGGAAGCGGTAAAAATATTTTAATATTCGAATCGGAAGCTGCGGCAGAAAAAGTGAACGTTTCTTCAAGCATACAAGCGTTTCATATTGAAGACGGACGTTTCTACAGTGCACTTGCGGCAGAAAAAATGATTGTTCTCGATCCTGAACATAGTGTATTGTCAGGTTATTTTGAGCGCGTTCAAAAAAGTATCTTTTTATCACACATCAAAAATGCCATACATTCGGTGAGTGATATCATAGAAAATTCAAACGTATACAAACGCTATTTGAACAATATGGAAGCTGATTCACGAAAAAAATCATCCAACTTGATCGCTTACAAGCCAATGCCAAAAGTGAAAAGGCTCTCGACATTGAAGGTGGACTTTCCCCAGAAATTTTAGCGTGTATTCAAATTCCCGCACCTGAGTTGTCCATGAATTTGCAAGAACTCGTTTGGAAACTCATCGTAAAAACAACAGCATATAAAGATCCGCTTTTCTTATATTGGTACGACAAAGAAACGTTTTACGAAACGTACAATACGTGGGACGAATCGTATCAAGATTGGGTTATAAAATTAATCAAACAAAACACCTGGAACTCATGACACTAGACATTATCATATTCATTGCTTGCGTTGTTTTTGGCATTTCTTTGTACTGGTCAGAAACAAAAAGTAACGGTTTGTACAGAGCCATCAACAAGCTTACGCATTCGAAAGAATTACAAATGAAGCCCGAAAATAAAAAAGGCTTTTTTGTGAATCAGGAGTTTATTCCGCGATTAATTTATGTAAACTTACTATTCATCATCGCGCTATTATTTCTTCTCTTGCTACCATTTAGCATACGTGCAGACTTTTATGTCTCTGCTGTTGTGGGAACTTTAATCGGCGTGTATCTCGGTGGTTTTGTTGTGAAAGTAAAAGGTACTTCTGAAAATCTTTTTGACTCGGTTGTCGATACTGGAAAAGAAATTATTGACGACATTAAAACGAAAGAAAAAGAAGCGCCCGATTTTGTAAAAGAAGATGTCAAGACTACTGATACCAAAGCAGAAGAAAAAACTACCAATACAGAAGAGCCCGAAGCACCGAAAAAAAGTGCTAGAGAACGTTTAAAAGATAAAGGACTATTAAAATAAGAGCTATGTTAAAAAGATATTGGAACCGTGGAAAAAAACAAAAATTCATCATCATCCTATTAGGATTGATACTTTTTTGTGCGCTTTTTATTTTAAGAGACGATTATCAACCGTTTTTACTCTTTCTACGAAAGTATTTGTTTGTATTAGTCCTTTTCGGCGTGATTTTATTTTTTGGATTGCGATGGTTCCGAAAAACTGCTAGCACAGGTAAAAAAATCTTGAGAGGCCTTGTTACATTAGCTTCTGTAGCACTAATTTATGTCTTTTTCTTTACCGTTGGCATGTATGAATATATGCAAACGTACAATGTATTTAACAATATGAATTTGCAAGAAATTGCAGAACTTCCGTTGAGTAGAAACGAGCGTATTCAACCGTACAACAACATCCGAACAATGGCGTACGAATCTATTACAGAAACGAAAGAAGTATCGCCTCCACAACTCGTCCGTGTAGACGATCGCAATCAGTGGACGATGGCTGTGCAACCTTCCAAAGATTATTTTATTCAACGTACAAAAGACAATATTGAAGAGTTATTTTCAGTGTCAAGTACGTCTCCTTCTCCGCGTTTTTCAAAAGAAAATAGAATTCCCGCAACGTTTTCCATTGGTGAATCGTTAGCGTTTAGTAGAAACACGTATAATGCGGTGGTGCAACGTTTCAATCCGTGGCAATTGTTCAATTACGAACCACACGAAGCATATTACATGAAAAATGACGACGGACATTGGGTACAAGTCGTGAGTTTAATCAAATGGAAAGGCTTCTTTTTTCCGTATCCAACATTCGGTGGCGTGATGGTGTTGGAAACTGGCGACCACGATTTTAACGATTATTTGGAGCGTTTGTTGATTGGGAAAGGAACTTTTATTCCTGCGGAAGATGTGCAAAAGTATCCGTATTTGACACGTCAAAATACCTTATCGGAAAAAGTATCGCGTATTCAGGCAAAATCGATGATGTTTTTAGGTGGTTTTACCGATCCACTTCCGTGGAATAAGAAAACGGCCGTAAAAATACCAGATTTAAAAGAAGACCAAAACCAGCAACCGTTTGTGACCGACTTTAAGTTTGAAGGAACTGCCAATAACGCATACGACGGCTTATATCATTGGTTTGGCTTGGAACCTATTGGTGACGAACGTACAGGATTGTCTATTAGTGTTTTTATTCCTGCTGATGGAAGTGATAATGTATTTTATTATGACCATGTAAGCAAAAAAGAAGGGTTGGCTGGTGTTTCGGCAATGCCTGCAAAAGTGATGGAATCGAGAAAAAATTACGATTGGACAGTGAACAAACCTGTTGAATTTAGACCTTTTATCAGAGATATTGCTGGAAAAAGACGTTTGTTTATGTTGAGTACCATTGCTGCAAAACGTGAAAACAGCGACCAGTTTGATGGCGGTTCTACGCCAGATTTAGCATTGGTAGATGTTTCCTATAAAGATGTTGTATGGATTGACGCCAAACATCCTTCCAAATGGAATGAAGAGATTGTAAACCAATTGGGCGAAACGTGGAAAATCACTGAAAATTTATCAGATGATGTCGTATTCCCTAATCGAAAAAAAACTGAATTTGAAGTTGTAAGAGATTCTGTGACCATGATAAAGGATTCTTTGTAGTAGACTTGCTTTGCGCATAGAAAATTAGATTGTTTGAAACGCTTTGCTTTAGAAATTAGACTTTTTGAAATGTCTTTATAACCTAACATATTTTTTCATTACACTACGCGCGTCAAATCGAGTGAATTTGTGTAACAAATTTGTATCGAGATTTGCTTAGAAACTATCGTTTTCAAAGTACTTCTCGATACATTTTTCTGCATTTCGGCAAGCTCAATGACACAGAAAAACACTCGAAGTGACGGCTTTTTTCAATGTGTGAATGTGATAATTTGAAAATGTACTAATGATTTTTTATCTATCATACTGTAAAGAATCTCACAGAAAACACGAGCGAATAACGAGCAAAAAAATCTCAATACTCACTACTATCGAAGTGGAATATTCAACACCACTTCTGTTCCGCTTGGATTTTCGAATTGATCTTTTAAATCCATGAACTGAACTGTGAAACTATTTTTGAAATCTTTGACGAAATTAGCAAGTCGGTTTTTTGTCAGCGCGATTCCGATAGATTTTCGTTTTACAATTTTATTGTGAGCAATTTGTGCGGCAGCTTCTCTACCAATTCCGTTGTCTGTAATGGAAATAGTCACGAAATCATCTTGGGTTTTGGTGACGGAAAGTTTGATATTTTTTTCACCTTTTTTCGACGATAAACCATGCCACAACGCATTTTCTAAAAACGGCTGCAATACCAATGACGGAATTTTAATTTGTTCGAGATTGATATCTTCATCGACCAATACTTCAAAGTTAATTTCGTTCGAGAAGCGAATATTTTCAATACTCATATACAAATCCATCGTTTCCAATTCATCACTTAACGAAACTACTTTTACGCGAGAAGCATCTAATATTTTACGAATCAGTTTTGCGAACTTATTTAAGTAATGAACGGCATTTTTCTGCTCGTTACTGATGATGTATTGTTTGATAGAATTAAGCGAGTTAAACACAAAATGCGGATTCATCTGACTGCGCAACATGTCTTGCTCCAGCGTCAAAATCTTCTTTTCGTTATTCAACAAACGCTGACGATAGAGAATGTAAATCATAATCGCCAAAAACGCAAACACGACACTACTGGTAATCCAAATGCTTTTGTTTCGTTTCAAGGTTTGCTTTACTGTAGCATTTTCCTTTTCTAAATTTTTAATCTGCGTATTGATGAACTTTTTCGTGTCATACTTAACGATTAAATCATTTACGTATTTAAAATTCTTTTCGTTGGTAATTTCTTCGTTCAATTCATACGAAAGCTTCTGATAATCGAATGCTTTTTTGTATTCTCCTTCTTGCTCAGCCAATGTTGCCAAACGTCCGTAGTTTTCTGCAATCGAACTTTTTAAATTGTATTCTTTCGAGATTTCCAATCCTTCATTCAAATATTTTTTTGCCTTTTTATAATTTTTCAACTCTAAATGTGCCCAACCCAAGTTGGTATACACGCTAGAAAGATGGAATTTATCGCGCAATCCTTTCGCCTGCTCCAACGTAGAAGAAATAATATCAATGGCTTCTTGGTATTTTTTCTGTTTGATATAAATTCGTCCGATGGTATTATTACAAATCACACGTCCTAAATCTGAGTTTATTTCGTTATTGTAATGCAATGACTCTTTATAATCCACCAACGCACCTTCCAAATCGCCCGTTGCTTCTTTGGCATATCCTATATTGTGGTAGTTTATTGCTAATCCGAGTTTATTTCCGACGCTTTTTTCTATTTCCATAGATTTGGTAAAGCGTTGTACTGCTAAATCGTACTGCTCTAACACTAAGAAAATATTTCCCATACTATTCAGTGAAACCGCGATACTTTTCTTTACAGCTGTATCTTTATTTTGAATACTTTCCGCCAAGGCTAATGCTTCTTGATGATAATCCAATGCTCTTCTAATATCATCAATGCGTCGGTACACAACGCCCAACATATTTAGCGCGCGTACTTGCAATAATTTGTTATCGGCAGCTTCGGCTTTTGTTAGTGCAGCTTCGTGAAATTCAATAGCTTTATCGTATTGCGAGGTATTTCGGCAATATTCGCCCATGGCGTTCAGCACATAGCTTTCACCTTCTAAATAGGCATTCTTTTGATATACATCAATTAAATATTGCAGCTGTAGCGAGTCTTTCTTGTATGGTTTCAGAACTTCATCTATGCTTGGATACTCTTTAGACTGTTTTTTCAAAAGTGCATTGGCATCGTTCACAAAAACACTATCGGTTATTTGTGAATAGCTAATGGTAGATAAGAAGAAAAGAACGCAAACAAATACATTCTTACATAATTGATACATACACTTTATATTATTTCTTTATAGTTTTTCTAAGAACGCGGCTTTACGCTGTCTCGAAATTGGTATTTTATGATTGGATACTAAAATGACATAACCATCTGCTTTTATAAACTCTTTTATTTTGTCTAAATTGACAATGTATGAATTGTGGATTCGGAAAAAGCGCTCATCTGGCAACATGGTATTGACTTCTTTTAATTTTTTCGTCAGCACTATTTTTTTGGAATTAGTGAGATACAAAGTGCTGTAATTTCCATCAGATTCCGCAAAAAGTAAATCGTCTAAATCGAGAAAAATAAGTTTACCATCTGTATTTATCGTAATTCGTTTTTTGTTGAATCGGCTGTTGTAATCTGATAAAATACGCTCAAATTTTTCCGTAGAAACATCATTTCGAGAAATGTATTTTTTCACTTTCGAAATGGCAACTTTTAAGTCGTCCATATCAATTGGCTTCAACAAATAATCAATCGCTTCTTCTTTTAACGCTTTAATTGCATATTCATTATAGGCTGTCGTAATAATTACAGCAAAATCCTTTGTTTTTAAGCGATTTAAAAACTGAAAACCATCCATTGTTGGCATTTCAATATCTAAAAAAAGGCAATCACACGATACTTTTTCAATATAAATCAATGCTTCTTCTGGATCGGTGAACTTTGCTAAAATCTCAATTTCATCACTAAAATTATCTAGCTCCCAAGAGAGACTTTCTAGCGCTTTCGGTTCATCGTCAATTAAAATTGCTTTTAACATAGGTATTCATTTAATAGTTTAAAGGTACACTTTTCGGGTTAATTTCTGACGCAGTTCGTATCATTGGTTCAAAAATATGTATATGCGGTCTACTTTCGTAAATAGATAACACACAAGGGGTTTTTCACCTTTTTTGTACTTTTTTACAGCTAAAACAATTTATACAACATTTGCTTCCATTTATACAAAAACTACACTTTTTAACTTTTCCTTCACATATATTTGAACTGCTATCAAGCTCATCCCAAATTTTGATCGCCATAAATTTAACTATGATTGCGAAGGCAAACATAACATACAATTTATCAAATACTAACAATCAAAATCAAAGTAATGAAAAAAATTACACTATTCTTAATGCTAATTTGTTTTGCCTTTAGCAATTCGACAAAGGCAAATAACATTCAGGTGAACAACATCTCGCTTGAAAATTTGAACGAAGTATCAAACTGGGTACATGTTGAATTTGATCTTTTTTGGGAAAATTCATGGAGAATCAGTTCTGGACCGTCCAACTGGGATGCAGCTTGGGTATTTATAAAATATAGAGTAAATAATGGTGCTTGGACTCACGGAATTGTAAGTCAGGCAAACTCTGTAGCTGCTGCGGGTTCTACCTTAGATGTAACTTCAGATGGTATGGGTGCTTTTATTTACAGATCCTCTGACGGAAGCGGAAACGTAAACTTTCAAAATACACAATTACGTTGGAATTTTGGTTCTACAGATACCGATGATATTATTGACATTCAAGTATTTGCCATAGAAATGGTATATGTGCCAGAAGGTGCTTTTTACTTAGGAGGAACTACAGGTAGCGAAGCTAATAAATTTTATGCAGGTGGTTTTTCTACAAGTTCTTCTTACCAAGTTACCTCTGAAAATGCCATCACTATTGCCAATACTTCTGGAAACTTATACTACACAGGAGACAATGCTAGTGGTGGAGACCAAACAGGAAGTTTAGGAATTCAATGGCCAAAAGGATTTGGTGCCTTTTACTGTATGAAATATGAAGTAACAGAAGCACAGTGGCTAGGCTTTTTTAATAGTTTAACAGAAACTCAAAAAACAAACAGAGATTTAACCGATGCCAGCCACAAAAACAGTGATGGTGTTGTTAGTCGAAATACCATTTCTTGGACAGGTGGTTCAGCCAGTGCTACCACATCTGCACCAGACCGAGCTTGTAGCTACATAAGTCCTGGTGACATGAACGCCTATATGGATTGGACAGGAATGCGCCCTATGACAGAGTTAGAATATGAAAAAGCGTGTCGTGGACCTGTACTTCCAAAACCAGGAGAATTTGCTTGGGGAAGTGCTAATATTGCTTCTAATGCATATACCTTGGTAAACTCTGGATTCTCTAGTGAACGAGTTTCCAATCCTGAGACTAACACTGGAAACGCTATCTATGCAGATACCAACGGAACTATTAGTGGTCCATTACGTAATGGAATCTTTGCTGCAAGTGCTGTAAACAACAACCGTGAAGAAACTGGCGGAACGTATTATGGTATCATGGAAATGTCTGGAAACTTATATGAGCGTTGTGTTACTGTAGGAACTTCACAAGGTAGAAACTTTACAGGCGTTCACGGAAACGGAATCATCAGTTCTACAGGAAATGGAACTGCTGTTAACTGGCCAAATAATTCTACTGGAGACGGATACAGCTATAGAGGTGGAAGTTGGTTAAATGGATCTGATTTCATCAGAGTTTCTGATAGATTTGATGGAGCATCAGTTATTGGTACTGGAAATAACCGTTTAGGATTTAGAGCTGTTAGAACTGCACCATAAGACTAAGGAGATGAAAAAAAGAATTCTTTTCTTATTGACTATTTCTCTCCTGTATAGTATGCACGTTGATGCGCAATTGTATGAAGGTTCTAATGGAGATGGATTTGATGTGGATAGTCGCTCATCCATCACTCTTACAAATCTCTCTTTAGAAGTTATATATGACGGAAGTAATGGTGATGGTTATGCAAATAGATTGGTTGCAGCCATCACGCTCGACAATACGTCGCTCGCTGTTTTATATGACGGAAGTAATGGCGATGGTTATGCAAATAGATTGCTTGCCGCTACCACGCTCGACAATACGCAATTAGCCGTTTTATACGATGGAAGTAATGGTGATGGTTATGCAAATAGACTACTCGCCGCTACCACACTCGACAATACACAATTGGCAGTTTTATACGATGGAAGTAACGGTGATGGATATGCAAACAGATTGCTCGCTGCTACCACATTAGACAATACGCAATTAGCAGTTTTGTATAATGGTAACAGTGGCGATGGTTTTGATTTAGCATTACTAACCGCTACTACACTAGACAATACATCGCTAACTGTATTATATGGAGGAAGTAATGGTGACGGATTTGACATGGACTCGTTTAATGGATTCTTAGATCCAAATCAAATAGTAGATCTTCGAATACGAGCAAAAGTATTTTTACAAGGTCCTATTTTAAATCCTGTTGACGATGATTTAATGAACGACAACTTACGTTCTGGAAACTTAATTCCGAAAGTAAGTCCGTATGATGCTGGAGATGTTATAGCTGACTCGAACGTGTTTAATGATGGAGGAATCTCTGGAACTGGAGCAGCCGCTGACAATATTGTAGATTGGGTATGGATTGAAATTAGAAGCAGCTCGGATAATACAGTTGTAATTGATCAAACATCTGCATTAATACAAAGAGATGGTGACATTGTTGACTTAGATGGAACATCTGATGTTATTTTAAGAGGTATCACAGGAAGTTACTTTGTTGCTATAAAGCATCGTAATCATTTAGGTACTGTAACAGCAAATGTAATCCCGCTTTCAGTAACGCCAAGTGATGTTGATTTAGCAAATAGTGCTACAAGTACATTTGGTTCAAATGCGCGTGTACAATTATCAAATGGAGATATGGCGCTATGGGCAGGAAATGTAAATGGTGATACTATTATTCAGTATTCTGGAACAACTCCAGATTCACCTAGTATTTTATCAGAAGTATTAAATGATGCTGGAAATTTTTTAAATTTCCCTACATATATTGTTGTTGGATATAATTCACATGACATCAATATGGATGGAAATACACAATATACAGGAACAACTCCTGATACACCAATACTATTACAAAATGTATTAGCGCATCCAGGAAACTTCCTAAACTTTAGCACATATCAAATTTTAGAACAATTACCAGAAAATTAAAATTATGAAAAATAAAATAAGGATATTACTATTCAGTTTTATATGCCTTTCAGTCATGACGCTAAAAGCTCAAGATGGCTACACCTATACATTCCAACACAATGGTGCTTATAGTTTCACCGTACAAGCTGTGCCAAATGCCAGTGCAAATACATTTGCTCCATTAGTACAAAGCTACGGATTCACAATCATTGTGCCTGACGGAGTGACAATAGACACAGGATCAACAACATCTTTAGGAGGTGGCGCTAGTGCAACGTTCTTTGATGGAACTAATGTAGGAATGCCTTCAATTGATGGATACTTAGTCACAGAAACTTTAGGAAGTCCAGCTACATATCCAGCTCCTTCTAATGGAACTAATACAAACGTATATACATTTACGGTAAATGGAAGTCCAACCAGCGGAACCATGTATATTTTAGAAAATAATTCTGCTTTAGCAACTGCAGTAACACCATTAAAATCATATAAGCAAGCTGACATGGTAGACGATGGTTCTACAACTTTTGTGAACGTAGTAGATCCTAATGCCTCTGCAGTATCAGGAATGAGCACGTTTGATTTCAACACACTATCTGTGGAAGAACAAAATGAACTCTCTGCAGTATCGTTATATCCTAATCCAGCAAGTGATATCGTAAAAATTCAAGTTCCAGATGGAATTGAAGACATTGAGATAGAAGTATTTGACAATGCAGGAAAGCAGATTACAATGCAACTATCACAAGACAACACAATCGATGTAAGCAATATTGCATCAGGTTTATATCTTATCAATATTATATCAAATGATATAAAGACTACTAAAAAGCTTATTGTAAAATAATAAGCTTCTATTTTTTGTTTCGCGAACCTCTTGAGCAATTAGTTCAAGAGGTTTTTTTTATTTAAAAAAATTAATAATTCTTATCACCTTCCTTTTAACGCTTTATCCTTTATTGAAAAAACTTCCCTAATAAAGCTGATTAATCCTTTAAATGAAGAAGTAAATTAATCTACGCACATCATTGAGACAATAGATAGAAATATAACAGTTGCTCTTAAGAATGAAAAAGTCTGAAGCTAAAAAAGTGCATAAATTTCCAGAGATAAAAAAAGTCCTTACATGTCATGTTAAACAAGTAAGGACTTAATTAAAAAAAGGCGGCGACATACTCTCCCACATCTCTGCAGTACCATCTGCGCTAATGGGCTTAACTTCTCTGTTCGGAATGGTAAGAGGT
>SMNH02000002.1:197126-680150 GCA_006383075.2 Kordia sp. TARA_039_SRF | reverse complement strand
AAAAATTAAAACCTATTCGGCAAATTTTTATATTTATTTAGAGGAACTAAAAGATAAAATGACTGTAAACATAGAAGATAGGCAAGACTATGAATCTATGGATCAAACTACTTTTTTAGATGAGTATTTCTTTAAAGGAGATAAGTTTACGGATAAAGGTAAGCAATTTTTAGACCAAATTAATGGCTACAGAACAGACGTAACAAAGGTTCTTGGAGAAAATAATCAGTTTGCCAACATATTGGTAAAAAGATTTTCTACAAATGCTATTACAAATAGAGATGGGAAGAAAATTAAATGGTTAGATTATCGATTCAAAGGATTTCCTTTGGTAGCTTCTCTGACTAATTTAACTCAGATGCAAGCAGATATTAAAAATACGGAAGCAGATATTATCTCAAATTTATTAGGAGGACAATTAGAATCTGAAGTATCTATGACGAACTATAACGGAATTGTAAACTTAAAGAAAAACGCTTTTTACCCAGGAGACAAGGTTGAAGGGACTGTTGTTTTAGGGAGATATGATCCAAGTTTAAGACCTAGTAGAGTTGTTTTAAATGGCAAGCCTTATGATAATTTTGAAAATGGTGCTGTAAATCTTGATTTAAGAGCCGGCAGTGTTGGAGATAGAAAAATTGAAGGGACAATTTTCTTTATGGAAAATGAAGTAGAGGTCCCAGTTCCTTTTGAAAGTTCTTATTCTGTTATTTCAAAACCTAATTCTGCAGTGGTATCTGCAGATAAAATGAATGTTGTTTACAGAGGGCTTCAAAATCCATTAACGATATCTATACCTGGAGTTCCTGCAAATTTAGTGAGAGCTAGCGCCCCAGGTTTAAGACAAGTTAAAGGCAGTAGCTATATGATAAGCCCAAAGGCCGGTGATGAGGTAACTATTAGTGTAACAGGTAAGTTACCTGATGGAAAGCCAATAAAAACACCAAAGACATTTAGAGTAAAAGATATTCCTGCAGCGATGGGATCTGTAAGAGGCCAATATGGTACGGTAAGAATGCCAAAGTCTGGTTTAGTAAATACACCCATAAGTGCTGGGTTGCCAGATTTTTTATTCGACTTAGATTTGCAAGTAACAAGCTTTAAGGTTAAAGTGCCAGGACAATTAGCTATTATAGTAAAAGGTACTAAATTTAATGCTGCTGCAAAAAAGGCACTATCTAAAGCAAGAAGAGGAGATATGATTAATATCTTTGATATTAAAGCAGAAATAAAGAATAACTCTTATAAATTAAAAAAGGTTTTACCAGTTAATATAGAGTTAACAAACTAGAAAATAAACATAGTTATGATTAAAAATTGTGTAATATTATTTTTTGCGATACTAAGTTCAGGTTTGGTAAATGCCCAAGTAAACTTACTAAATTCAAAAAGAGTAGATCAGATTGGTGCAACTCCAGACGTAAATGGAGCAATACCAACTGGTGGTATTCAAAATTACAAGTTTAAAGATACTTTAGAAAATGCAACTCCTTWYCAAAAATACATSKMTRWCATCTTCTTTGGTAACTTCAATATCTTCTTTGACAAACTCAATCAGCGCGATTTTATTTTTCTCCTGTGGCTGTGTTTTTTGTTCCAACATTCTATTGATGGTCGAGATGGTCAGTGYAGACTTTTTRCTGATGTGATATGCTGTGTAGCCTTTACGYAGYACATACTCTAAGGCTTGGRTRTAGGTCATTTTTCAGGGATTTTTAGTAAAAAAATGTTAAAACAAACAATATTTTGAAYATAAAATGGTTATATTTGAAGAAATATTTTCATTTTTGTGTTCAAAATATRTRTTGTTCAGTATGCGTAGCATCTTARTTGTGCTAGACATRCCTTAACAAATATAACAATATAAATGAGAAAACACTTYAGGGAGTGTACTAAATGTGATTCAATATGTTTCGCAATWGACAAGCCACGAAAGATGAAGTTTTTCATCAATTCTAAAATCAAAGGTAAACTYGTTTTGCCTTTGGTTTTTWCAGCATAGATAATACAAGTACAAAATATAGCAATGCAAATCATCCGCAGATATAGACCATCYCATATYAGATGTCCTTACTTTTTAAGTGAAGACAARGCGGAAACGATGCAACGCTATCGTATCTATATCAATGAGTTTAATGCAAAGCTTCCWAAGCTGAATAAAGAGGTKRAGCAGTAYAACAAGCGCGTAGCTGYTTTTATTKCTGAACATGGATTGGAAGCACAAGCCTGTTCGCTTGCATCCAAATTTAAAAAGCAAAAGACTGGCGGAATTAAAAACAGCAATCTTTCYACYWMWGARTATAACAAGCTTGTRGARMATCWWAATACWGATTMCATGTTATTGCTCTACAAAGAAACCTACTTACCATTGCGACAACAGTACGAAACTACTTTTGAAGTGATTCTATGGCTATACAGCCAGCAGCTTAGGAAGCTTAGAAAACAACTCCAACTCTTATCTAGTGATGCTAGAGTTGCCTTTCCAAAAGCACATACCAACTCTTATGAGATGGCTAATTTTACAAAAGAGGGAGTGCCAAGAGTACTGTATTGTCAAAATACCATCTTCAATCATATCAAGCGATTGTACAAGGCAGGAGTTTTTGAGCAATATGAGTCCTTTGGGAGAAAAAAGTCTGTGAATTACTTTATAAACGAAGCTATTTTTGTCTTTCGCGATAAGGGAAATGCTAACGCTGAAAATCAGAAAGTTAGCCAATCTAAACCACAAAACTTGTGGCTATATAGTGTAGATACAAGAACTCTTACTAAAGAAAAGATAAAAAAAGTAGGGAATGTTGATAACCATTCCCGAAAAGCGGAAGTTTATTCTTTTGCCGATGGCAAAAACAGGAACTCTTACAAGAACTCCACAAAAGATGAAGCCTTAAAAATTTCCAATCAGAACGCAGGCAAACTAGGGGCGCGCGAAAATTTTCCCAAAAATGAGTTATCAGAGTATTTGCGAAGTAAAATTTACTACCGCCCAGAGCTATTACAAGCACTGACCGAACATCACTATGACACCTACAGCTACGCATCAGAGCAGATGCACAGGCGTCTTGAGAGAGAATCCACCGATGGCGTGCTATCCAAAGAAGAGTTTCGAGAACTGCTTCTGCAACTCTTTGTAAAAATAGCAGCGCCGATATGGAAAGGCAAAGAGGTGTATTACGGAAGCTGGCACAATGCGCTCGTGCAAATCGATGATGAATATTTGCGAAATCCCAACGGGAGCATTCCGCGAAAGGAAACCTTGTTGTACATGTTTGGACTGCTTATCTACCGAATTAATCGTGCCAAACGCTTTTTTAGGCGTAAAAAAGAGTATCAAATCTATTTCCCTTGTATCTACTTCGATAGCACACGAAAGCGAGCCAGTGAAGGCGGATTTGCCTATACAGTGGAATGGCTTAAACAATATCAAAAGTATCAAGAGCAAAGAGCAACAAGACGCCAACAAAAAGCAACCAAAGCTGGCGCAAGGCGTAGAATCATGACCGCAGAGGAAAAAGTACGTATGAAAATCAAAAAGTACATCAAAGGTGAATTTACACTGCCACAAGTGTATCATTATATCGAACATAACAGAGGAATCCCGAACTATTTTATATCGGAAGTACCGAGAATCCTAAATGCATTAACCCATAAAGAATTTGAACTTTATGAGTGCTAATAAATCATGTAAATTTACACGCTACCAAAGTTATTTGATTTCAAGAAAGACGAAACACTATGATAAGAAAAGAACAAATTAAAACGATGGGCAAAGCACAGCTTCGTCAGCTTGTAAGACCAGTGAGTGTAAAATATGTTACCCCAATTATAAATGAAACCATCGCAAAGCAACGAGGGGTTTCTTTAGAATTCGCAAAAAAGCAAAAGATAGTCTTTCAAAAAGAGGTGATAATCGTACTTGATTTTTTAGGGTTTGAGTATGAACCTCTTTAGACACCCACAACAAAATGCAACAAAAAGCAACAGGAATTATGAGTGCCTGCAACAAGCCACAACAAAACGCAACAACTTGCAACAAGAATCAATCTAAAAATCTTACAAAAAGAAGCTGTTTGCTACTTAAAATGCAACGATTAGCAACAAAACGCAACAGTTTGCAACAAGAATCAACAACTTTCAACAATGTCTTATCCTGATTTTCCCTTACAGTTATTTAGTTATGTTACTAAAAAACTTACACAAGTAAGTGTAGAAGTTGTAAGATATATAAATATTCCTGAAAAACCCGTACACTATAAAATGAATTACTGATTTTCCCTTACAGTATAAATTCTGTTTTGATTAAGTTGGAGTTCTTATTTGTGTCATAATTCCTAATTGATTTACCAATGCTTTTTTAATTGCCCTTTCATTTTATGAGCTTCTGCTGGAGTTAAAAAGTCACAACTCATGTGAGGACGTTTATGATTATAAATAAAAATACTTTTCTCAATTCCTATTACTGCCTCTTTATAAGAACTGTATTTTTTACTAATTCCAAATTCAGTTTTTAAAATCCCATTAATTCTTTCCGCTATGGCATTCTCATAAGGGTCTCCATTATTAGTCATACTAACATCTATATTAAACTCATCTAAGGTAGCTATGTATTGATTACTACAATACTGTATCCCTCTATCTGAATGATGAATCAATGATTTAGGTTGTTCTGCTAAGGAGTCAATAGCCATGACTAAAGCCATTAAACAACCTTTAGTTTCTAAAGTTTTATGCAAGTAATAGCCTACTATTTTACGAGAATACGCATCTGTAATTAATGATAAGTAAGCAAATTGATTTTTTACAGAAACATAGGTTATATCTGCTACCCAAATTTGATTGGTTGTATTGACTTTTATATCTTTAATCAAGTTAGGATACTTTCTAAAACGATGAAAAGAATTGGTTGTCTTGGTATAATTTTTCTTGGGTTTGATAAGTAAATCATGTAATCGTAATAATTTAAAAAGACGATCTCTACCTATATATAATCCATGAGAAGGTAATTCCTTTTTTAAAAGACGATATAGTTTTGAACCTCCCAGTTCTGGCATCTCTTTACGCTTTTGTTTTACTAATGAAATGATGAAGTCTTCTTTCATTTCTTTAGTTTCTTGAATCGCGATACGTTCGTAATAGGTTTGTCTACTTTTTCCAAGTACGCCACAAAGTTTTGTCAAACCAATGTTTGCATAACGTTGCTTCATTTCTCGGACGACTTGGTGCCAGACTTTTTTCTAATATCAATATCAAAACTTTTTTCTGCAATATCTATCATTGTTTCCAAGGATTCAATCTTTAGTTTTGCATAATGAAGCATCTGTTCAAGGTCGTTCTCTTTCTGAGTTTTAAGTGCTGTATTAGAAAGTTCTTTCAATAATATAGAAGTAACGTCATACTTCTTCTTATACCAACGAACAAAGCTGTAAACAGTATGTCGCGATGGTAGGTGATAAAGTTCTTATATCTGACTACAAGAATGTGTAGATGATAAATATTCTTCTGCTATTTTTCGTTTGAACGTATCAGCGTATTTTACGTTCTTACCTCTTTTGTCTTTTTCCGACATAAGTTTAATTGATGTTTCCATTACAAAGTTGCTATTTTTTTAACAAACAACATGTAAGGGTTTTTCAGTGCAATACATATAAAAATCTTACAAAAATACATTAAACACAACAGTTTGCAACAAAACGCAACAACAATTTAACAAATACAATTTCTCTAATACCTGCTTAAATAAATGAGGTTTCCCGTAAAACTAGCAACCAAAGAAAATGTACTATTGCAATACGTTTTTTAAAATCCAATAGGCACGAATCGCTAATATTTAGTATTTTCGGAAATATTAAAATTCTTACTAATTCGCATACATGTCAGAAGAACAAAAAAAACTACTCGAAACCCAATTATGGAATATTGCCAACGAATTACGCGGCAAAATGGATGCAGACGAATTTCGTGATTATATACTTGGGTTTATCTTTTACAAATACTTATCTGAAAAGCAATACATATTTGCCAATAGTCTACTGGAAACCGAAGACATCAAAGACTACGCAAACGTAACCGACGAAGACGATTTGGAAGCCATCAAAGAGGAATCCTTATTGCAATTAGGGTACTTTTTATTGCCAAACGAATTGTTTAGTGCCATTGCCAAAAAAGGAAATGCCAATACCGAAGTTGAAGACGATTTTATATTGGAAGACCTAGAAAGCATCTTAAACAGCATCGAACAAAGCACGATGGGAACGGAAAGCGAAGACGATTTTAATAAACTCTTTGAAGACCTCGACTTAACCAGTACCAAATTAGGCAGAAGCGCAGAAGCACGAAACCAACTCATTGCAAAAGTATTGTTTCACTTAGATAAAATAGACTTTGCCTTAGAAGACACCGAAGCTGATGTTTTAGGTGATGCCTACGAATATTTAATTTCACAATTTGCAAGCGGTGCAGGAAAAAAGGCGGGCGAATTTTACACGCCTCAACAAGTTTCTAAAATACTAGCGCAAATTGTAACCACAGGCAAAAAACGACTGCAAAGTGTGTACGACCCAACGTGCGGCAGTGGCTCGCTTTTACTACGTGTAGCGCGTGAAGTTGAGGTAGGCGAGTTTTACGGACAGGAACTCAACAGAACCACGTACAACTTAGCGCGTATGAACATGATTTTGCACGATGTACACTTTCGACAGTTTGACATACGCCAAGAAGACACCTTAGAAAAGCCACAACACGCGGAACAACGTTTTGAAGCCATAGTAGCGAATCCGCCGTTTTCGGCAAAGTGGAAAGGAAAAAACAATCCGCTGAATGAAAATGATGACCGTTTTAGCCAATACGGACGACTTGCTCCGACAAGCAAAGCCGATTTTGCCTTTGTGCAACACATGATACACCAATTGGCAGAAAATGGCACTATGGCGTGCGTATTGCCGCATGGGGTGTTGTTTAGAGGTTCGGCAGAAGCTACCATACGCCAATACATTATTGAAAACCTAAATTATTTAGATGCCGTCATTGGTTTACCGCCGAATATCTTTTTTGGTACAAGCATCCCAACAGCCATTTTGGTATTGAGCAAATGCCGCGTACATAGTGAAAACATACTTTTTATTGATGCAAGTAACGAATTTGAAAAAGACGGCAACAAAAACAAGTTGCAAGAAGCACACATTGACAAAATTGTAAAAACGTTTAGAGAGCGTACCACCATTGACAAATTTAGCTATGTAGCCACGATGGACGAAATTATAGAAAACGACTATAACTTAAATATACCACGCTATGTAGATACCTTTGAAGAAGAAGAACCAATTGACCTAAACGAAGTTGCCAACGCCTTACAAGCCATTGAAACGGACATTGCCGAAGTAGATACTACCATAGCGGACTTTTGCCAACAACTGAATATAAAAACACCTTTTTAGTATGCAGAAAGAAGTTAAAAAAGTACCACAGTTGCGATTTAAGGAGTTTACGGAAGATTGGAAATCTAGTAAATTAGGGGTTCTTTGTTCTAAAGTAGGTAGCGGAAGTACACCTCGCGGCGGTTCAGAAGTTTATCAAAAAAATGGTATTCCTTTTATTAGAAGTCAAAATGTTATTGATAATCAATTGATTTTAGATGATACCTGTATTTCTGAAGAAATCAATGAAAAAATGAAAGGTAGTATTGTACAAGCTAATGATATTTTATTAAATATTACGGGTGGCTCAATAGGTAGAAGTTGTGTAGTTCCCGAAAATTTTGAGATAGGAAATGTAAATCAACATGTATCTATCATTAGGCTTAAAAAAGATAAGCCAAAATTTATACAATCCTTTCTATCATCATATAAAGGGCAAAAGCTAATACTAAGAGGACAAACAGGCAGTGGACGTGAGGGATTAAACTTTCAAAGTATCAGAGGCTTTAAAATTTTGCTACCATCTATTAAAGAACAACAAAAAATAGCATCCTTTCTTTTGTCCGTAGATACCAAACTCAATTTATTACAACAAAAGAAAGACCGTTTGGAGGAGTACAAAAAAGGTGTCATGCAACAACTATTTAGTCAGCAATTGCGGTTTAAAGATGATGATGGAAATGAATTTCCAAAATGGGAAGAAAAGAAATATAAAGATATTTATACATTCTACTCAACCAATTCACTTTCAAGAAATAAATTAAATTATGAAGTAGGAAAAGTTAAGAATATACACTATGGTGATATACATACAAAATTCTCTACTTTATATGATATTACTAAGGAATTAACGCCATATATAAATAATGATATTGATTTATCAAAAATCAAAGAAGAAAACTATTTGAAAAATGGTGATTTATTAATTGCTGACGCTTCTGAAGATTACAACGATATTGGTAAAACAATTGAAGTTGTTAATCTTAATAAAGAAAAAGTTATTTCTGGTTTGCACACATTTCATGCAAGACCAAATAAATATAAAATGGCTTTAGGTTTTGCAGGCTATCTTGTTAAAGATTGGAGTGTCAGAAAGCAAGTAATGAAAATAGCACAGGGAACAAAAGTCTTAGGTATTTCAACGAGTAGATTAGGTAATATAAAACTAACAATACCGTCATTAGAAGAACAAACCAAAATCGCTACCTTTTTATCTACTATTGACAAAAAAATAACATTGGTAGACACCCAAATAGAAAATACACAACAGTTTAAAAAAGGGTTGTTGCAGCAGATGTTTGTTTAGAAATATTATTATGAAAGACGTCAACAATTTAGAAGAGTTTTTGAGTAAGTTGGATACACTCACCTCAAAAAGTAAAAGTTTAATTCCTAGTATTAGTTATGTGACGGTAAATTTTGATATTGAGCTTCCTATTGAAAAGAAAAGAATTGATGAAAAATTTAAATTTGAAACAAAAAATGAATTTAAGTTTACGCGATGTATTTTCAAAGGTGTAGTTAAATTCAAAGACAATAATAGTTTATTACAATTTTCGTGCTGCATATTCTATCAGATTAATGCTGAAGATGTCATTTTTAATAATAAAATACGATTTCATGGTTGTAATTTTCACGATATTAATTTTACGAATGCTACTTTTAAAGAGTTAGCTGACTTTTGGAGATCTAGTTTTTACAAACCAACAATTTTCTACAGAACTAATTTTCTTAATAATGTTGTTTTTTCAGCAGCAAAATTCAAAGAAAATTTATTATTTACTTACACATTAATTGATAAGCTTATTATCCTCAGAGGTACTACTGTAGAAAAAGGAATTGATCTTTCACTAGCACTAATTAATGGAGAAATAAGTGTTTTTGATTTTAAACTTAAAAACTTTGAATCTTTTGATGTTGATGAAGGAATCATAGAAGAAATTAATCATTTAGTAATAAGTGAGAACAATATAGCTTATAATATTTTTTATCAAGGTATTTTTGTCTCGAATGAAGAAATTTTAGAAAAACACAAAAACCCAAAAAAAACGTATAATGAAGTTTATGCTATAAAATATGAAGAAGTTTATGAAAGTTTAGTTTCAGAACAAGGAGAAATTCCTTCCAAAAATAAGAGAGAAACATTTAGAATTATTAAAAAAGTTCATGAAAGTCAAAATAATATTGTTGAATCTATACCTTTTAGAATATTAGAAAAGCAAGCTTTAAAACAGGAATTAATAGGTAATTATGAAAATAGAGCTAGGCGTTTTGAATATAATTTTTTTGATAAAATTGTGGCTTTTATAGACCATTATAGTAATAGATTCATACTAACATTAAATAGATTATCAAATAGGTATGGAAAATCTTATTGGCAAGGGGCTATCTTCGTTTTAATTTCGGGATTACTATTTTTTTACTTTTCATTGTTATCATCTGAGAAATACGAATTTGAATGGAATCCATTGTATTGGTCTTTTGAAAGTAATGACTTTAAATATTATTGGCAATCTTTAAATCCAGTTCATAAACACTCTTATTTAGATAATCTGAAACCAGAATCATATTTTTATTTTTGGGATTATTTAGGTAGAATATTTGTAGGTTATGGAATATATCAAACCATTCAAGCATTTAGAAAATATAAATAATAGTAGATATTTAACTATGAGTACAAAAGAAGATTTACAAAAAGAACTGGAAAGCATAGAAAATACGATTTGGGCGTTCAAATTTGAATTTCATGATATGGAAGAAAGTTTACGTTTGGAAACTATTAAGAACTTTGAGGATAAAAAAAAGTTAGTTGAAGCAAAGATTAAAGCTTTGGATATAAAAGACAAACTAAACAAGCTGTAATGACCACACAACCCGAATATATATTAGAAGAAAACTTAGTACAGCAACTCACGGAAAGCGGTTATACCAAAGTAACCATCAAAGACGAAGCCGACCTTATTACCAATTTGCGTACGCAATTAGAAAAGCATAACAACTGTACATTGTCAGCAAATGAGTTTAAGCAAGTTTTAAATGTATTATCAAAAGGGAACATATACGAAAAAGCCAAAACCTTACGCGAAAAACTAAGTTATACCAAAGACGATGGCAGTACAGGCTATTTGGAACTCATTAACCAATTGCATTGGTGTAAAAATCAATACCAAGTAGCGCATCAAATAACCATGACGGACAAATACAAAAACCGTTATGATGTAACCATCTTAATCAACGGGTTGCCATTGGTACAAATAGAACTCAAAAAGCGCGGTTTGGAACTCAAAGAAGCCTTTAACCAAACCTTACGCTACAAAGGGCATTCATACAGTGCAGGCAAAGGCTTGTTTCTATTCATTCAATTATTCGTCATTAGCAACGGTGTCAACACCAAATACTACGCGAACAATCCAAAAGCCGCAATGACATTTAAGCAAACCTTTTATTGGGCAGACAAGGAAAATAAAATCATTACCCAACTCAATGAGTTTGCAAAATTGTTTTTAGAACCGTGTCATTTATCAAAAATGATTACTAAGTATATGGTACTGAATACTGCAAAAATCATGATGGTATTGCGCCCGTATCAATATTACGCCACCGAAGCCATCGTAGAACGGGTTAAAAACAGTACCAAATTTGGCTATATATGGCACACCACAGGTTCGGGAAAAACGCTCACATCATTCAAAGCTGCGCAAATTCTCACAAACTTAGACGAAGTGTTAAAAGTTGTTTTTGTAGTAGACCGAAAAGACCTCGACTACCAAACCATTAAAGAGTTTAACAGTTTCAGCGAGGGAAGTATCGACGCAACGAACAATACCAACAATTTAGTCAAACAATTTTCAGACGATACCAAACTCATTGTGACCACGATACAAAAACTCAATACTGCTATCTACAAAAAGAAGTATTTGGCAAAGATGGAGCGACTTAAAAAAGAGCGCATTGTATTTATATTTGACGAATGCCACCGAAGCCAATTTGGAGAAACGCACAACCGTATCAAAGCATTCTTTGAAAACTCACAACTATTTGGCTTTACAGGAACGCCGATTTTTGCCGATAATTCAGTTAAAAATGATTTAGGAAAACGCACCACCAAAGACTTATTTGATAAATGTTTACATAAATACGTCATTACCGATGCCATCCGCGACAAAAACGTATTAAAATTTTCCATTGAATACATTCGTACATTTAAGAGCAAAGAAAACAATCAAAGTGTAGATATTGACGTAGAAAGCATTGACAAAGTTGAGGTCATGGAAGCACCAAAGCGTTTGGACACAATTGTAGACTATATCATTGCCAATCATAGCCGTAAAACCAAATCTAACAAGTTTACAGCCATCTTTTGTGTATCAAATGTAAAGACCCTCATCAAATACTACGAACTCTTTAAAACCAAGAAAGAACAAGGCAAACACGATTTAAACGTAGCAACGATATTTTCATACTTAGCCAATGAAAAACCCGAAGATGCAATTGGCTTTATACCCGATGAAGATTATGACGATTTTAAAGTAGTAAAAGAACCTACAACGGTATATTCACACACCCGCGAAAAACTAGAAAGCTTTATTGACGACTATAACGAAATGTTTCAAACCAACTATGATACATTGCAATTCTATTCGTATTACAAAGACATTGGACAACGTGTAAAACATCAAGATGTTGACATATTGTTAGTGGTAAATATGTTTCTTACTGGTTTTGATTCCAAACACTTAAATACCATCTACGTTGATAAAAATTTACGCTATCATGGTTTGATACAAGCCTTTTCACGTACCAATCGAATATTGGACGAAGTAAAGTCGCAAGGAAACGTCGTGTGTTTCAGAAATCTAAAAGACAATACCGACGAAGCCATTACACTATTTTCAAACAAAGAAGCGATTGAAGAAATCATACTGCAACCGTATGAAGACTACGCGGAAAAATTTACCGAAGCGATTGACAAACTCAAAGAAATAGCACCAACGGTTGACAGTGTAAACGAATTGCCATCGGAAACCGAAATACTGGAATTTGTAAAAACCTTTCGACAATTAATGCGACTCAAAAATGTATTGTCAACCTTTACAGAATTCAGCTTTGACGATTTAGACATAACCGAACAGGAATTTGCAGATTATCAAACCAAGTATTTAGACATTCGTGACGATGTAAAACAGCAAAAAGAAAAAGTTTCCATCTTAAACGACATCGACTTTGAAGTAGAACTCATACGCCGCGATGAAATCAACGTAGCGTATATCTTAACGCTTTTAGCCAAACTAGCAGACAGCAAAAAGCCAAAAGACCAAGAACAACAGAAGAAAACCATTTCAGATATATTAGCATCCAATAGCGAACTGCGAAGCAAAAAAGAACTCATTGAACGCTTTATTGAAGAAAACTTACCAATGGTACGCGATTCCGATCTCGTCGCCGATGAGTTTGACAATTACTGGACAATCGAGAAAAAGAAAGCGGTAATACTACTCAGCAAAGAAGAAAACTTAGATTATAATAAGTTAGTCGAATTAATAAACAATTATTTATTCACACGTAAAACACCGTTACGCGATGATATTATAAACCTAATGGAAGTACGACCAAGTTTGCGAGAACGCGCCAAAGCTTCGGAACGTATTACCAACAAAATCGTTGACTTTGTAGAAATATTTATTGATGGGATGTAGTAGCAACAAAACGCAACAACTAGCAACAAGATTTTAAGTTGTAGTTTTAAGAGGTAAAAAAACAAATTCCTATCAAGACAATTAACGCAAACAGAATCGATGCGGTGAGAAATTCGATGAGAAATCCTTTGATAAAATGTGTATTCAATTTCTACATATCAATTTTTAAAATTTTAAATAAGTAGAGTAGCTAAAAGCCTAGCTACTCTAATACAAAGTCTACATTAACCATCAACTTAAACACATAAATTGTTATCCACCATAGTATTTCAGCAATACCACTAAAGTTTAAAAGTTTCTAGGTTTCAGCTTCCCCAAACTGATTTGTTTTAGCCTTTATTTTTGTTATGGATTTTATGTAAGCAAGACGGACTTACTTCAAATAGAAAGAACCGTCTTGCTTGGTTAAAAAACAGCTATACTAAAAGATTCCCCAATCCAACGTGATACTTAACTACCATTAGCTGTTTTTTTATGTATTAATTTTCTAATTTCTTATGGAGTTTGTTTCAGAAATTCTGAGATGGTTTCTCCTGTTTTCTTTTGAAATGCTTTTGTAAACGATTCTCTATTGCTAAAACCAACCTCTTTTGCCATAGCGCTTATCGTGTAATTTCTGAAATCAGTCTTTTTTTCTAATTTTTCAATACTGTATTGAATTCGTAAATCATTGATATAATTTCGAAATGATTTTAGTTTATAAGTATTGATTACTTTCGATAAGTATTTGGTGTTGGTTTGCAGCTTTTTTGCGAACTCAAATAATGTAATTTTGGTGTTTAGGAATCCTTGTTCATTTTCAAAATCTCGCAAGTTTTCAAGAATAGATTGTATGATGCAAGGATCAATATCTAGTGTTGTATTTTTATTATTGTGATTATCATCAGTAATAGTATTTGTGTGTTCAGTTTTAATTTTTTCTAACAGTGATATAATTTTGTTCAATCGTTTGTCTCTACGTTTATTAAAAAAACATAACAATCCAAAAAGAACTACTAAAAGCAACACAATACCAATAAGTATAAAATATTTTTGTTCAAAAGTTTCTTTTCTTTTAAGCAGTAGATTCATCATTTTTTCTTGCTCAGCAACTAAGGTTAAGTTGTCAGATTGTATTACTTTGCTTGAAAGTGACAACTCTTGAATTCCTTTTTGAGTTTTTTCATACTCCTTGCCATATACAAATGATACACTCAACAGTAATACGCCAGTTATTAAAAAAATGGTATGTATGATTTTCATAATATTCGTTTTTATTGCTTATTTACGTTTTTTTAATTCCCTTTCAATTTCTTTGTCGACTTCATTATTATGGGAATTTCTTTTAAAATATAGGATTAGTAGTATGATAATGAATACGACGAATACACTACACAATCCTATTACTAATGTTGCGATGTTATACATGCTATTGTTGGTTTTATGGCTATCAATAGCAATAGGGGAAAGTTGTTTAATAGTTAACTTTCAGTATCAGTGTCGAGACCTAATAATTTATTTCTTGTTTTGTACTCATTTTCTTTTTCTTCCAGTTTTTGAATATACAAGTCGAGTATGGCGTTTTCAATTTCTTTGTTTTCATTTAAGCCATTGTACACATTCCGAATCATGGAAGAACCGTAGGGTGAACCTTTACGGTTGGTAATGCCTCGCTTTTTTAAGATTTTCAATACGTTGCCAGTATAGTGATATCCTAAAGTTTTTTTTAGTCTTTTACGTTGTTCTTTAGTAATCATAATTTTAAAGTTTGTTATGGTTAAATGGCTATTGGTACAGGGAAAGAAAAGTTAAAAAAAGCCATGCCGATGGCAGGCTATGCTTTTTGTGAGCATGGCTTTTTGAGTTTTTAAAAGGATTTTTGATTTATGGAATTATCTATTCTTTTTTTGGGTGGAGTCTCTTTTTTTCATTCCCAATACACTATCAAGTTTTTTTTCTACCCCGCCTTCATTAAAAAACTTTTTCATTTCATTAATATCTTTAAAATCGATGCCTTGAGCATCTTTTCTTCTATTAAACTCGAAAGGTTTTTTGATTTTAGGAAAATTATAGTCAAGTTTTAAAATGGTTAGAAGTTCTTTTTTTGTGTAATTATTTGAAAAGAAAGAGTCTAAACGTCTTTTAATGAGGTTAAGTCGAACCTTTTTTTCAAGTGCAGTTGCTATTGAAAATAAAATAGAATCTTCTTTTTTGATTTTCTTGAAATTCTTGCTAGATAGTTTCAAGTCTTTTTTAATTGTTTCTGATTTCATTCTTTTTTCTTTTGAACTAGAAAAAGGTTGATAGCTATTACATGCTATTATTAACAGCAGGATAAAAAAGGTTAAAACATACTTAATTCTCATTGTAGTAATTTTGAAGTTATTAATTTAAATACCAAAGGCTATATTGAGAGATTAGTATAGCAGTTGTTAAGTTATATACTAATTCTACTGTTATTGACTGGTCAGAAGTGAAGTAATTCCCAAACATTCTAAAACCAATTTCCATATTACCTTCCACTTTAATTTTAAGTCTGTTATTAGCTTCATCAATTTCAATCTGAGGAGAAGTATTATCAGACATATCTTCGGAATCATATTGAGTCCATCTAAAAAACGAAGTACTTCCATGAACTGTAGTTCTGACACTTAAAAAATTTGATGCTGCCAAAGGGACATTAGTTTGAGGAGTGTTGAGTTTAACAGTGGCTCTAAGAGTTGCACTTGGAAATGAACTAAAGTGCATACTGTGTACATCTCTTCTAGTAGATTGTTGTAAATCTATAAACTCCGAAGACTCTACAGTGAAATTATTATTTTCAAGACTCTCCAAAAAGGCTTCAAGTTCTTCAGCAGACTCAAAATTAGGTGCATCATCGGAATTATCATCTTGACCTAATTCCCAGTTTCCTTCACCTAAAACATCATTCAATATATCAGAAAAGTCTTGTAACTTATCTTTGGTTGGAGATGTAATAACCTCATTTTGATTATCATTAGGCTCATTAGTAGTTCCACTACTGCCACCGCCGCTAGTCGAACTACTTGATGAAGTGTTATTTGAATAGTCTCCAGTATCATGTGTAGTACCTGTAGTTCCTCCACCATCAGGACAATCAATAACAATCACAGTATACGTGTCACAAGGGGCATCATCATTTTCGTGTTCGCAAGCATTTTGAGCAACTCCATTTGTGGAATATAAAAATGTTTCATTGGTGTCTGGTGTAATATGATAAGTGGTATATGTAGTAGTACATGGAACTGTCATATTTTTATTTAAAATATCATCAATGTTTGTATCTATTGATTCATAACTAATATTATAACTTGAAGATGTAATATGACCTGTATTAATGAACTCTTGAAGTTGTGTCTGTGAAAAGTGATACGTAACTAAACTTGCTGAATAGTTATCTGTAGCTTCATCATACATAAAAACTAAGTTTTCTAGCTCACTACCATTTGGCTGACTACGCTCAATTGGAAAAGTATAGGAATGTGTATTGTTTTCGGTACTTTCAATGAGTTTTACAGCATCTGTGTCAATCGTAAAATCATGCATAGCATTATACACGCTCTTTGAAGCATCGCTTGATTGTATGATTTTTAGATTTCTCATTTGGTTACTTAATTTACTATTTGTAGCAATATCTTGCTTACTTAGTAATGTTGTTTTAAAAGGAAACTCTTTTTGTAGAATTTCTTCATGTTGCATTTCTGAAACTGAATCATTTTGACAATTAGTAAATGATACGAACAAAGCCAAGATACATAAAAATTGACAGAGGTTTTTTACTTTTTTCATTATAGATATTGATTTTTAATACACCTACTCGTACGTTTTTCGGTTTCCACGACTGTTTTTAGGGATACACAGTTGTATTTGCAATAAAGTTTAACGATAATCATCACCCCATCACTGTAAGGGGTAGTACCTATGAAAAGAGCTTTATAAGTGTTGATGAACTATTTTGATGCGTTATTTTACTATTTATAATGATTAGAATACGATTTATATCCGTCATTTTGAACAATAAAAAGAGTACTTTACAATTTTTAAGGATTAAATAAGTATTTATAAATATTAATGTATCTCTTGTAAATAGTAAAATGATGCATGTAAATGCTAATTAACTACTAGGAGCGGTAGTTTCATCGGTATTTTGTGTTCTTGAAGCCTTTTTAAAGAGTGTTTTTCATGTCTTCATATACAGTTTTAGCTCCAGCTTCATTTTCGCCAGCTAAGTAACGCATGGTTCTATAAAAACTCAATGTATTTGTATAGTTATCATGGTCTAGTAAGGTTTTAGTGTCTAGCAGTTGTTGGGTAAGATTCTCCAACATTTGCACACGCCCTTCTATTTGCATGCGTGCGGTGTAGTCTTTGTCAAATTCTGCTTTGTCAATAAAGCTTGGCACCCAATTTGGATGTTGTTCCATGTGACTTTTGGCTTTGTCAACAATCAATTTGTTTTGGTTGGCAATACGCCCGTATTGTTGTCGTTGTTCGGGAGTAAGGTTTACTGTTTTTCCAGCTAGGATTTGCTGAATAGCTTCTAAGTGTGTGTCTAAATTGGTAAGTTCTTCTTGTGTAAATTCTACACTAATCAAATTTTCTAATGCCATTGTCGCTGTTTTTTTGTTTATTAAAATTAATCTTCTACTTTCGTTGTCAGATTTTTTTGATTGGTGTAAATGTATTTAAAGTCACTTCAATATTCCAAATAGAGTAAGTTATGGTTTATAAATGAAGTGTTTTTATTTATAAAGTGTTAGTTATGCGATTCCTTATTGTTCTTATAAACCTATTTTTTATTTTTCTTTTGTCATTTCCAGTATATGCTCAGGATTCACTTGATACATTAAATCTTGAAATATTGTCAAAAAAAATAAATTCAACTGTTGATACAACCTTGAGATTTATGTATATCAATAAGTTTATAGGAAAGGCACAAAAAGAAAATAATCTACTTAGTGTTAAGGCGGGCTATTATTATAAATATAATTATACTAAAAACGATAGTTTAAAGATATCTAGTTTGGATAGTATATTGAAGATATCAGAAAAAGAATCAGATCCTATTTTTACACCAATAGGACATATTGGAAAGGCTATTTTTTATAGAGAAAAGCGAAATTTCAAGAAGGCTTTAGATGCATTAATAGAAGCAAACGAGTATGCTAAAGAAACAAATGATAAGAGATGTTTTTTTCAAAGTAACCATCAAATAGGTATCTTAAAAGATAGAATTGGAAATTATGATGAGGCATTAAAAATTCATAAAGAAAATATAGAATTTGCAAAAAACCATACTGATGTCATAAGTCAAGAAAATTATTTGCACGCCATTTTTGCT
This sequence comes from Kordia sp. TARA_039_SRF, assembly GCA_006383075.2. Lineage (GTDB taxonomy): Bacteria > Bacteroidota > Bacteroidia > Flavobacteriales > Flavobacteriaceae > Kordia. The sequence continues at coordinate 661,701 of SMNH02000002.1, read as the reverse complement.
TTATCATTTACTTACAAAAATTTAAACAAATTAGATTCTGCATCACACTATAATGATTTTGGTATAAAAGAAACTCAAGAGAATGAATTTAAGGATCTTTATCACTATTTTATATTAAATAAAGGTATTATTCTGTTTTTAAAAAATGATCTTGACCAAGCTAAAAATTATTTAGAATTAGCAAAGACATACTTTACAGAAAATCAGCATTTGCCAAATACCGCAGAAGCAAATTTTTATTTAGCTAAAACTGAGTTAGAGTTCAATAATGAAGAAAAAGCAATCTTACATTTGAAAAAAGTAGATTCTATTTTTGATAAAATGAAAGATTTGATTCCCGAAATAAGAGAAACCTACTATATATTAAGTGAATACTATGAAGAAAAAAAAGACCTCAAAAATCAATTAAAGTATATCCAAAAGTTAATTCAATCTGATAGTATTCTTAATAGCAATTATATTTACATAAACGAAAATTTAAAATTTAAGTATGATATTCCAAAATATACTGCCGAGAAAGAGGAGTTAATTAGGAGTCTTGAAATACAAAATAAATCAAGAAGCTATTATTTCTTATCAGTTGTTTTTTTAGCAGTAGTGATTATTATCTATTTAGTTATAAGACAAATTACTTTAAAGAAAAGGTTTAATTCATTAATAAATAGTCAAAGTGATAAACAACTTGAAATTTCTAAAAATACAATAGAAGGTGAAGAATTAGATATTCCCAAGGATATATTAAATAAAATTATTCAATCAATTGAAAATTTTGAAAAGAATAACGAGTTTACAGATTCTCAAATAACATTGATTTCTTTGGCGAAGGAATTTAATACAAATACAACCTATCTATCTAAAACTATAAATTATCTTAAAAATAAAAACCTAAACACATATCTTAACGAGCTTCGTGTTAATTATGCCATTGAAAAAATAAAAAAGGATTCAAGATTCCGAAAGTATACAATTAAAGCAATTTCGGTAGAGGTTGGATTTAAAAGTCCACAAACTTTTTCTAAAACGTTTACAAGAATAACAGGATTAAAACCGTCTTATTTTATAAAACAAATTGAAAAATCTCAAAAACCATGATGTTTTTTAATCCATTTGTAAACAGCAAGTTATAACACTTCATTTATAAATCAACACTAGTGTTTTGATTCAATTATAAGATTCAAACTCATTTCTTTTTAATTTTGTTGGGATAAAAATTTTAAAATATAATTATGAAAAAAAATCAAGACGACAAAAATCTTTTATTTTTGAAAAAAAGAAAAGTAGCTAATTTGAGCAACATCCATGGAGGAAATGGTGAAGGAGATAATACAGGTGATAGCAACACAGGAGGAGAAACAACATTTTCTATGTTACCAGCACCTGAAACCTATGAATATGTTTGCTTGCAAAACTCAAAAGTTTATGAACTAAGGGTAAAAGTAACAGGCTCTGTTATACTGAATCCCACTAATTAAAATATTACGTTGTTTAAACTATACAAAAAATACAAATTATTATTAGTCGCAGCTAGTTTGATATCTACTAGCTGCACTATTAAAAAAGATTTTATAGAAGAGATTTCTAAATATAATTCAAAGGAATTATCTGCTGATAATATTAAATTTTGGTATCTTAAAGATATTCATAAGGATTCTTTACCCGGTATTAGTCTTGAAATTGCAGAGCAAGAATTATTAAAAAATAAGAAAGGCTCAGAAACTATCATTGCAATTATTGATACTCCATTAGATATAGAACACGAATATATCAAAAGTAGTATTTGGGTCAATAAAGATGAAATTCCGAATAATAACATTGATGATGATAATAATGGTTACATAGACGATGTCCATGGATGGAACTTTCAAGGAAATGTTTCGGGAGAAAATATCTCTTTTATGAGTATGGAATATACCCGAATCATCAAGCGTTTTGACTCAATATTCAAAAATAAAAATGCAGAAGATATCAATTTAGGAGATAGAGAAAACTTCAAACTGTATACAACTGCTAAAAAATATTACGATGAAAGATTAGCAAAATCGAAAAAAACAGCACAACAATATACCATTATGCATACTGTTTATCATCAAGCAAAAAATCAATTGATGCCATATTTGAATGATGATTTATCTAAGTCAAAATTAGACAGTCTAAAAAAAGTATATCCTAATAATGAAGATATCCAAAATGCAATTACCAACGTAAAAACTTTCACTACCTACGCTACTGAACAAGATATAAATTTAGGTTATCTTATTTACAGTAATCATTTAGAGGTTCTTTTAAATCTTAATTATGATGAAAGAAAAAAAATAGGAGACAATCCAAATGAAATTAATGATAAATTCTACGGGAATAATAATGTAAATCATAGTTTAGATGTTTTAACACACGGCACAAGAATTGTCGCGCCCATAATAAATCCTAAACAGCAAAATGATTCTGTTAGAGGAATTTCATCTTACAATAAAATTATGCCTATTTCTATTTCAGGATACGGTGATGAACATGATAAAGATATTGCACTTGCTATTAGATATGCTGTAGATAATGGTGCCAAGGTAGTGAATATTAGCTTTGGTAAAAGATTGTCTTTAAATAAGCAGTTTGTTTTTGACGCGTTTAAATATGCTGAAAAAAATAATGTATTAATCGTTTCTTCCGCAGGTAATAATAGTATGAATCTTAATGATGTAAATGACTATTATCCAAATGATAATATTGATAATGGCAATGAAGTTTCAAAAAACTTCTTATTAGTTGGATCAACTACATTTAAGGCTAATGATAGTCTAACTAGTAATTTTTCTAATTATGGTAATAATGATGTAGATATATTTGCCCCTGGTGACATGATACGCACAACAATACCTAATAACAAATACCTATACGAAAAAGGTACATCTATGTCATCGGCAATTACATCAGGAATGGCTGGGTTAATATTCTCCTACTATCCTAACCTAACTGCCGCCGAAGTAAAACAAATCATCATGGAATCAGGCGTTTCGTATGATATTATGGTTTATAAACCATCAACCAGTAAAGAAAAAGAACTCGTACCTTTCAGTTCTCTTTCAAAGTCAGGGAAAATTGTCAACGCTTACAACGCCTTGCTGATGGCGGAAAAAGTTTCTAAAAAGAAAAAATAAATTATCATGTACCTACTTTGGACAATCTTTAATTTCATTTTCATCATCATATTTTCAGCTTTGGTACTAACTGTTATAGCTAAAGGGAAGAAGGTATTTTTACAAAAATATAGTATTGCCGCAGTAGTTATTCTGACAGTTGGTATTATAGGCTTTTTTAACAATCGAGAATCTGAATCTAAAAATGTGTTTGAACTTCCTACCGATGGTGAGTTTGTTGGAAGAACTTCCAAACGAATAGCAACCATCATTGAAGATAACGCATTATTTGATGTTCGTCTATCAGTTCGCTTTCGAGAACAGTTTAATGGAGAACTATCTCCTGTTTTAACTAGAAGTTCATTAAGTGGTTATATCGGGAATTTCAATTGGACAAGTGACCATGTTGAAATTGATAAGCTAGACAATGGCAAATATTCCTATTCTGTATCGGGTGTGATGGATTGGTATTTTTTAAATATGAAAGTGTATAGTCAACCTAAAGAATACATAGGAACGTTAGTAGTTCAATAAAACATACTTCTTGTTATTCAAAAAATTCTACATCCAAAAAAGTAATTATGAAACTTATAATACAACTACTATTTCTACTTTCAATCACCATCATATTTGCTCAAGAAAAAGAAATTCTAACTTTTGATAAAAAGATAGATGGCAAAACTGTTGTTTATGGAAAAAACAACACCTCTTTTACCTATTCAGTACAATTAAACATGAAAGGAACTGGTTGTAAGGCAAATAAAAGACTACCTATAACAGTTGTGATTCCACCAAAAGGAGAAGTGAAATTATTCGATATTGTTCCAACCAAAAAACAATGGAGATATACCACAAATTACGATTATGTAATTGGTGATGTTAAAGCCATACCAAATAAGACATTTACTTATGACTTACCATTTGCCAAAGGAAGTACGCATAGAGTTTCGCAAGGATATCACGGTAGCTTTAGCCATCAAGGCAAATATGCTTTAGATTTTTCAATGCCAGAAGGCACTCCCATACATGCCATCAGAACAGGAAAGGTGATTAAAATAAAGAAAGATTCCGATACTGGCTGCCCAACAAAGAAATGTATCGAGCAAGCCAATTATGTTTGGATAGCACATAAAGATGGAACTATTGCCGAATATGCACATTTACAACTTAATGGAACACATTTGCAACTCGGTGAAATTGTTCAAAAAGGAGATAAAGTCGGATTGAGTGGTAATACAGGCTTTTCACAAGCCCCACATTTGCATTTGCAAGTCTTTGTACAAGGTTTTGATGGGAAACGAAAAACGATTCCAACCAAATACAAAGCAAATGGTAAAGTAGTTAAGTCACTCAAAAAAGGGAACGAGTACACTAATAAAATCTAACGGTTACAATATTTTTAGCTATGACTAGGATTATCTTGATTTTGTTATTATTACCCTTTTTGGTTGGATGTAGTAGTTCTGATCCAACTGCTTCTTCAAAAACAGTAAAAGTAGAAGGACTTACCAAAAGAGAAGCTTTTGAAAAATATTCAGATGGCTTTAGTATTCAAAAACTACCAAATTGGGAATTCCATAGTTTTCATGGGATGCTCAATTATACGCCCAAAAGACTTATGGAAGTTGGCAGGGAATATATTTACAATGGTGTTACTGTAACTAAGCAAAAAATAAAAGATGAAGTTCTAGCGGATATTGTGAATGATTACATTTATGAGCGTAAAAAATCAGAATTTGATGAGATTACAGTGCTTAAAAAAGTAAAAGAGCCAACAAAATACGGAGAAAGTATCGTATTGATTTATACCAATAAAATTAATTATACAGAGTTTAAAGCAATCAAACAATTTTATGTGTATAATGGAATACTTTACAAAGTTGCCTACACTGCCAAATCTATTTTTTTTGATTTCTTTGTCAATGATGCTATTCACATGATGAAAACGTTTACTATTACTGAGGAATAACAAGTATGAGTTTCCTTTAAGTTTATAACAATACATTTCATTCATAGAATAATATATTCGGTTTGTAAAAAGTATGTGGGAATTGTGTATATGAAATTAAAATCCTAATTTAGCCCTATAAGTTAAACCTGAGAACTGAATACCAAAGTGCATACAAAAACCCCAAAAAGGGACTTTTAAGACTTATATAAGCGCTTGAAATACAGTGTATTTAAAAAATCAGCGCGAGTTTCCAACTCGTGCTATTATAAAAAAAATCCCAAGCAAACAACTTGGGAATCTTATCACTCACGAAACATTGCGTATCGGTTGTTCTTTCAGCGGAAAGCCAAACAACGCGTCGCAAATAATCTCTTCAGTTTTTGATCTTTTCTTTGATTTGGAAACCATAATGCGAACTTTCAACTTTTGGTGTTCGTGTTGAATCAATTGTGCCTGAATGGTCAAACTATCGTTTACTCGAGCGCTTTTGGTCATTTTAAAAGAATAATCGACAATGGCAGGAACTTCATGAGTATAAAACTCTCTAATTGGATACGTGGCTACTGTTTGAATTTTATCAAAAAGTATATGTGGATGTAAAAATCCGTTGCTATTCGTTACTTTTTTCGTAACTAAAAATTGAATATTGGTCTGAACTATATGTTGTGTGGATGTGTGCATAACTATAAATTTAATGATGTAACAAAAGTGGTATTGGTACTAAAGGTGTAAATGATTTTGATGTTTTTAAATAGCAAAAGGGTTTGCAAAAGCGAATCATCATGGGAATCATTTGGCGAATGTTTTTTGTAGATTTCATACGAAAGAATTTTAAAAAATTAAACAGATTAAAAATAAAAAAGGTGCTTTGTAAAAAGCACCTTATAAGTTTATAATATAGATATTGAATTGTTAACTAATACTTACGTCGATGCTTGGTGTACGGGCGTTTACGAATTGATACAGGGATACAAATCATCTGGCGCTTCGGTTGCGCGCTGCGATTCATAAATTGACGATATAATTGTACAAAAGCATTCATGAGTATAAAACTAGAAAATTAAAATTAGACAAACTAACATTTGTGTTATTTATAACAAATAATAGACCATTTTAGTGTAAATTTGTCAAAAATTTTACACCATGGCGAATAAAAGAGATTTAAAGAAAGACTTAAACCACGTATTTGGAGACATTATTGAAGCTTCTTTGTTGTGGCAAGCAGCCAATCCGGATGCAGATGCTACAAAAAGTGAAGAAATCATCGACGAATCTATCCAAGGTTTTGATGAATTAATCGCAGAAACAAACAAAAGAGGTGTTGAAAATCCAAAGGCACATTTCAGAGGAATTAGACAATCTTTAGAGACTAAAGCAACGGATTTAGTGACTAAAATTAACGCGCTCTAAAAAAATAAAAAAAACGTTTGCAAAAAATAAAAAGGTTTTTATATTTGCAACCGCTTTGCCGATGTAGCTCAGCTGGCTAGAGCAGCTGATTTGTAATCAGCAGGTCGTGGGTTCGAGTCCCTCCATCGGCTCAAAGTAAAACAGAAGCAGTAATCGTATATGGTTGCTGCTTTTTTTATTGAGAAAATCAAAGCTTAGGACGAGAAGTTTATCCAGAGCGAAGTTGAAGGAAGTCCCTCCATCGGCTCAAAGTATCATAAGAACAGTAGTCGTAAATGATTGCTGTTTTTTTATACATGATTTTTAAGGAGTTTATAAGTTTACTAGCTTACACTTCAAAATAAAAAGGTTACTTTTAACAGAGAATCAAGAATCAAGACAAATTGACGAAACAACAAATAACGAATAACGAAGTTAAGAGTAACAAATAGACAAATAGACAAATAAACAAATTGACGAATCAACAAAAAACAAAAGCAAAGCGACCCAAAACCCAACACCCAAAATGACTTTCAAAGAACTAAAACTCAACAAACCAATAATCCGTGCTCTATTTGAAAAAGGCTACGAAGAACCTACATTAGTTCAAGAAAGAGCCATTCCAGTCATATTACATAAAAAAGATTTGATAGTTTCTGCGCAAACAGGAACTGGAAAAACAGCAGCATACGCATTGCCTATTTTGCAATTATTATTTGATAAGCAAGATGCGCCTAAAAAAGGGAAGAAAATAAAAGCCTTAGTAGTGTGTCCTACGCGTGAATTGGCAATTCAGATTGAAGAAAATTTCAAAGCGTACAGTCAATACACAAACTTACGTACAGGCGTTATTTTTGGCGGTGCTTCTATAGAGCCGCAAATAGATATGCTCAAAAAAGGAATCGATATTTTAGTAGCAACACCGGGAAGATTACTCGATTTACACAAACAAGATGTTGTCAATTTGGATTATGTGGAAACGTTGGTTTTAGACGAAGCCGATTTGATGCTCGATATGGGATTTATTGATGATGTTAAAAAAATTGAGCGTTTATGTCCTTCTGAAAAGCAAATTTTGCTGTTTTCGGCAACGATGCCTTATAAAGTGGAACATTTGGCAAATGCTATTTTAAAAGCACCAGAATACATTGAAGTCGCGCCAACATCTTCTACGGCAAAAGGCGTGCAACAAGTCTTGTATTATGTGCCAAAACCTAAAAAGATAGAGTTGTGTTTGCATTTACTGCGAAACTCGCTTAAAGGAAGTATAATCATTTTTAGACGCACCAAATACGGTGTTGATAAGCTTGAAAAAACATTACTGCGAAACAATTATAAAGTAGCTAGTATTCACGGTGATAAATCGCAAAGTATGCGTCAACAGGCGTTAAATGCTTTTAAAGATGGTGAAGCTGATATTTTCATCGCAACCGATGTTGCTGCGCGCGGAATTGATATCAAAGATGTAGATGTTGTTATCAATTTTGACATTCCGAATGTTTCGGAAACCTATGTGCACAGAATTGGAAGAACAGCAAGAGCAGGCGCTTCAGGAATGGCGATTTCGTTCTGTTCGGCAGATGAAAAAAATTATATCAAAGACATTCAGCAACTCATCAACGCGCAAATTCCAGTAGAAGAGGAGCATCCGTATCCGCTCGATCCCAAAGCAAAACCACAAGTTCACAAAAAGAAAGGCAGCAAATACAAGAAAGGGAGAAAATCAGCAGCTTCTAAAAAGAAGAAGAAACGTTGGTATTAGAGGATTTATGATTTATGATTTACGATTTTTGATTTTTTATAATAAGCTTCAATCGTCATTTCGAGTGAATTTGCTATTATTGAGCTTGTCGAAATAATAGCAAATTTGTATCGAGAAATGCTATGAAATGTAATTTTTTCTTGATTAACAATTTAAATCAAAAATTAAAAATGAAATTTCCTCATTACATATCAATTTTTATACTTTCAATCTTTTTTATTTCGTGTTCATTTAAAACTTCTGAGTTAGAAAAGGGAATGTGGAAATATTGCGGTGGTTACTATATTGGCGACTTATTCAATTCTGTTCAAATGCAGTTTCGAAATGATACTATCTATATTAATAATATTCCAAATGCTCTTATAATTGCTAAGAACGAAAGCTTTTTAGGTTCTGGAAAAAAGGTGATTATAAAGTCAATAAAATCGGGCGAAGTTGGAACGTATTGCGGAAAGTAACTTCTTGATTATACTTCAATTCTTTGAAACGTCATTACGAGGAAGAATGACGAAGTAATCTGTTTTTTAGGTTTTGAAAATTTTTTATGAAACAACTCGTTTTCATAGTACTTCTCGATACAAATTCGCTTCGCGAATCCACTCGAAGTGACAGTCTTTTCAATGTGTCAATTTGATAATTTGAAAATGTACTAATGTTTTTTTATTTAGAATTGAAAATATACTTCGTCAAGCTAAACTCGATTCAGCTTCTCACAAACAGCTGAAAATTTCACTAAGGATAAATTGCTTTTGTTATAGAAATCGAAGTGATGGTTATATTTTTTTGATACGTCTTTACGAGGAAGAATGACGAAGTAATCTGTTTTTTAGGTTTTGAAAAATTTTTTATGGAATAACTCGTTTTCATAGTACTTCTCGATACAAATTCGCTTCGCGAATCCACTCGAAGTGACAGTCTTTTCAATGTGTCAATTTGATAATTTGAAAATGTACTAATGGTTTTTTTATTTAGAATTGAAAATATACTTCGTCAAGCTGAACTCGATTCAGCTTCTCAAAAAAAGCTGAAAATTTCACTAAGGATAAATTGCTTTTGTTATAGAAATCGAAGTGATGGTTAGATTTGTTTTACTGTTGCGTCATTACATAAAAACAACAAGAAGTACCCAAAAAATCGTATCTTACAGCATGTACATTAACATAAAACCTTCTACGATGAAAAATTACCTAATGCTTTTTGTGATGCTTTTTGTATTGCAGTCCTACGCGCAAAAAGACGACACCGTTTTCGAAATTAAACCGCAACAAAGCATGTTGATGACCGGAAAAGGTCCTGGACAAGACGGCGCTATCAATCCGTATAAAGATGGAAATAGCATTGCGATTGTTGAAAATATAGGCGAACACACTTTTTCGATTCGTGTACAATACAAAGGAAAAATTTTCAGAGAAATCGAATTGACTCCAGGAAACAAAACCAAAGTTCCACTAAAAAAAGGAAGCGAATTATACTTTGATACCGAAAAAGTAACCAAAGTCAAATTAGAGTTTATGGATGGGTTGAATTAGAAGAATTTAAATAAACTTAATAATAAATTGGTCAAATAGTCATCTTTTCTAAAAGTGCCTATCGATATTTTAAAATAAATAATGAGTAAAGAAACTTTAATCTCAGAAATAAGCGCTATTCAAACTAAATTATTATTTCTACATTTTAAATCTGTTAAAATTAATGATAATATTCGTCGTGTGAATTCTATTGATTCATTAACTTTAAGTGTTGAAGAATTAATAAAAAGAAAGGGAGAAACTGCATATGATATTATTGAGATAATATCTTTGTTTGAGGGTTATAATTCCCTGATTAAGGATATTTATAATTACAAGAATGTATCAAAATATTTAGATAAGAAGATTAAAATTAAATTAGGAAATATCCAGAAAATTACTTCTAACTGGAAACATGTAAGAAATAAAATAGGAGGACATGTAGATATAGAGCCAATCAAAGAATTTTGTGATAATTACAATTATAATGGAGTATTTATAAGTAATAATCTTGAAGCTGATTTTAAAGGAATATTAATTCTTCAAATGATTGAATCAGCAATTAATATTACTTTAAAAAAGTCGAAACTTTTTGATTCAAACCTTTGTTTGACAAATACAGAAGATTTAATCAATCTTATTGAAAAAATAAACAAAGATTGGTATCCGTGCATTATATTATTTCAAGAATTGTCAAAATTCCTTAATGAAATAGGCAAAAAAGACAAATTAAAAATAATTGATAGTAATGATATCGGTTTAATAAATTTTGACTAACCAATAAAGTTTTTATTCGCGACTTAGTTATTCTCCTCCGCCTTTCGCGCTTCCAACAATTCCTTTAACTTTTTACCATATTTAGAATCGGCAATTTTTGGAGTGAGTCGTTTGTAGATCGTATCCAGAAACTTCAAATTCGCATCCATGGTTTCTGTAGTGACTACATACGGCGCAATTTCTTTATCACCATTAGTGATGGCATAATTTAAGATGTAACGCATACGGCTTTTAGCATAATTCGAAATTTGCGTGTTGATTTCCTGTACTTTTTTAACGTCTTCTTCTTTCTGCGCGTCCATTCCGTCGCGCAATAACATCAATTCTTTGGTGTTGAATTTGGTCATAAATTCTTTAAAAGTCACCAAATCTTTATGATTTTTGGAACCTGTTACTTTGGCATCGTTTACAAATCGGCGCAAGGTTGTATGGAAGGTCATTTCGCCTGGCTCCGCAAAAAACTCTACACGATCGTTTAAATCGTTAAAATCCTTTTTATCCAAATACATATACAATACTTCTGGCTCGTCAATGGTGGTGTGAAATGTAAAGTTGGCATCACCATTTACAACCAAAGAATCCAACGTTAGCAACGTCGTGTCTTGTACTTTTTGTAAATAGAGCGTTCCTTCTTTTAAACCGTCTATATTTCCTGTAATGGTTAAATTTCCTTTTGTTTCTTTCCCACAAGCTATAAATCCTAAAACCGCTAGGATTGCCAAACATTTTCTGAACATTGTATTGAATTTTAAAGAGCGCAAATATCTATAATTTTAGGAAACTTTTGAAGCCATTTCCATCAAAATTGTACACAAAATAGCGCCATAGGTTCCGACTACATAACCAAAGACAGCCAACAAAACACCAACCGACGTCAACGATGGGTGAAAAGCAGAAGCCACAATCGGCGCAGAAGCCGCACCACCAACATTTGCCTGACTTCCCACAGCGAGGAAGAAATACGGCGCACGTATGAGTTTTGCCACTAAAATCAGCAAGCCAGCGTGAATCGCCATCCAAACGAGTCCGACCGCTAACAATCCTGGATTTTCCAATACTTTGCCTAAGTCCATTTTCATTCCGATAGAAGCGACCAATACATAAATAAAAATACTTCCTAATTTACTCGCGCCAGCACCTTCATAGTTTTTGGCTTTAGTGTATGAAAGCATGATTCCAAAAGCAGTAGCAATGGTAATCATCCAGAAGAAAGACGAACCTAAAAACGACAACGCGCCATCGTCATTTTTAACAATATCAAACTGTCCGAGATAGTCTGTAATCACTCCAGCACCAAAATGCGCTAAGGAAACACCACCAAAAGCCAATGCAAGAATAATCATGAGTTCGGAAAGTGTTGGATTTCGTTTTATTTTATCGGTAAATGCCGAAACGCGTTCTTTTAATCGTTCAATGGCAGAATTGTCTGCGTTTAGTTTTTTGTCAATTTTTTTAGATTTTCCAATTCCGAAAAGTAAAATCGCCATCCATAAATTCGCGACTACAATATCCACCAACACCATCGCGCCGTATTTATCTTGACTGTATTCAAAGATTTCCAACATGGCTGCTTGATTGGCTCCGCCACCAATCCAACTTCCCGCCAAGGTAGATAATCCACGCCAAACAGCGTCAAAGTCTGCGCCACCAACGGTTTCTGGTGAAAATATAGAGATTAACAAAATTGCCAACGGTCCACCAATGATGATTCCGACAGTTCCTGTAAAGAACATAATCAACGCTTTTGGGCCTAAGTTGAATACACCTTTTAGGTCAATACTCAACGTCATTAATACCAAAGCTGCGGGCAATAAGAAACGACTTGCAATGAAATACGCTTCCGAATATTTATCAGAAATGATTCCGAACGAACTTAAAATAGCTGGTAATAAATAGCAAATTAATAATGCTGGAACGTATTTGTAAAACTTTTTCCAACCTGCATTTTTGCTGGCTTCTGTGTAAAATACAAAGCCTAAAAGGATCATCAAAATTCCGAAAACCACTTTGTCGCTGCTGAAAAATGGTTTTGGGTAAATGATGGTTTTCTTAATTTTTTGCTTCTTGGGAAGAACAGTAATAGTTTGTTCTCCATTGTGAAAATTCACTTCGGTGAATTCGTAAATAAACTCCGAGAATCCTTTTTTGGGAGCGTTTGCAAGCTCAAAAAGCAGCAACGGTTTTACGGTGGAATATACGTTGTCACCTATGTAAGAGATGGACGCTTCAGAATTTTTTATGTCAAAGGTAAAACTACCATTTGCTAAAAACGGTTTGTGAATGTTTTTTATGTTTTCAATACTCGCAAACGAATCATTCACTTTAATTTTTAAGTCAAATCCTGTAAAAGCAATAGAATCAATCGTGATTTTTGCGTTGAAGGTTTGTTGTTTGCTTTCAATATTGTCAATTTTTAGGTTTTGCGAATACACTGAAAACGACACCAAAAATAGGAGGAAAGCAGCGGCTTTTTTTAACATAATCGGATGGTTTATGCCGCAAAATACCAAAATTTGAATTTATAAAAAGAGAATTGTCAAAATTAAATTAGAAAAGTTTGTGTCAGTAGGTAATCGTTTTTATTAATATAAAAACTAAAGCTCTGCATCAAAATGGAGTTTTGTTTTGAAACGTCATTGCGAGATGCGCAGCGGCGTGGCAATCTGTTACTTCGAATAATAAAATCGTTCTATGATAAACAGATTACTTTGTCATACTTCCTCGCAATGACGTTTCATATTTTTAATTCAAGTGAAAAGCCCAACACCTAAAACCCAACACCAAACACCTAAAAAAACCTACTCATACAACCACGCTTTTCGCAATTGTACTTCTTTGCTGTTTTCTGGCAGGTCTTTTACAGTGATTCCTGTACCTTTTGTCATTGGTTTGGTAATTTTTCCACTCAACGTTTTTACTTCGCCATCACGCTTAATTTTTATGCTGATAGCATCGCCTTCTTTCCAACTTCTAGAAGCTCCGATTAAGTCATATACATTGTCGAGCGAATACGCAACGTTGTTGATTTCGGTAATGATGTCGCCGTTTTGCAATCCGATATCGGTTAGGAAGGAATTCAACACACCATTTGGGATGATGAAAATTTCTTTTGTGTCTCTGTCTACGCTAATGTACGGAACTTGTCCATTTAAGAAATATCCTGTTTCAACTAGCGTTTCACCCAATTCCAATCCGACTTTTGAAAGGAATTCATCGTACGGAATTGGCGTATCTCCTTTGATGTACGTATCGATGACACTTCTTAATTCTGGTGTGGTAAATTCGATGATTTTATCAAATAATTCATCATCTTTAAACGGTTTTTCACTTCCATAAGTTTCTGAAAGTTTTTGCATTAAGTCCAAAATTCCCATCTCGCCATTACTTTCTTCGCGAATTGTCAAATCCACAACCATCGCGATAAGCGTTCCTTTTTCATATACATTGGCGTATTCGTCTTTAAATTCGTCCGAAAGAATATTAGCGCTCATTTCGGTAAATGAAATCGCATCGTTATAGCGTGAACGCGAATTTTTAATTTTCGTGTTGATTCGGTTGTAGAACGCTTCTTCGTCAATCAACCCTTGATTGATTTGGAATAAATTGGCAAAATATTCGGTCACACCTTCATACATCCACAAGTGTTGCGACATTTTCGGATTGTTGTAATCGAAATAGTGAATTTCTTCGGAATGTACAGTCAAAGGTGTTACGATGTGAAAAAATTCGTGTGAAACGACATCTTTTAAGGCATCTTCAATGGCAGGTTGTGGTATTTGTTCTGGCAATACTACCACAGTTGAGGTATTGTGTTCCAACGCTCCAAATCCTTTAGCATCGTCAGGTTTTAAGGTAGATAAATAGAGTAAAATATTGTATTGTTTTGTGGCATCCACTTCGCCGAGAAACTTCTTTTGAGCAGCAATCATTTTTTCAATATTTCCTTTCAATTTTTCAGCTGAATATACGCCTGTTGGCGAATACACACTCAACGAAATATTTATGTCACCAACTTGAAAACTAGCAATATCAGGCTCAGAATACATAATTGGATTATCGGTCACTTCCGCATAACGCGATGCGCCAAACGTATCGATATTGAAAGTTTCTTGTTCGGAAACCACTTTTGGTAAGGAAGTAACACCTTCTAAATTTTTAGGATATTGCACATTGATTTGATATGGATATTGTTCGCTTCCGCTGAAATAACCAACGAAGGCGTGCAAATTCAACACGAAGTTTTTGTCTTTTAAAATATTGGATCCTGCTGGAGAAAATACCACTTCTGTATCTTCATATTCTGAGTCGTACGTATCGTTTACCCAATATGAAACTTTGTCTACATTTTTAGCATTGGAAATCAACCATGAGTTTTGGTCAACTTTTGAGGTAGGGACTTCATTTCCTTTGTAGTCGTATGCTTTGAAATCGACCACATATCTCCCGTAATTGTCGTCGCTATAGGTTCCAGGAACGGTTTTCGGAATATTGAACGTTGTAGTTTCTGTTTGAAACTTTCCAGGATTGACTTCTACTTTTACTTTATCTTCCACCACATTGACCAGGTCAATCATAGTTACGATATCTTTATTGGTATCAGTTCCAACTTTTCCTGCGTTACAGCTTGCCAATAGGATAGCAGCAGCGGCAAGAATTCCTAATTTTTTTCTGAGCATGATTTTTCTGTTTACATTCAACGCTGCAATTAGTAGTTTTTTTTTGAAAATGTAACAGACAAGAGTGTTAATTAATGTTAAGATATATCAATTTGAAGATTTAGAAAGAAGTACACAACAAACTCCCGAAAATATTAATCGGGTGTTTGCTGCGTATCATCTGTTCGTTTTTTGGGTGCTCTTTTTGCATTTTTTAAACTTTGCATCAGCATCCATTCTATTTGTCCATTGGTGCTGCGAAATTCGTCAGCAGCCCATTTTTCAATAGCTTTCAACATCTCTTCATTAATTCGTAATGCAAAGGCTTTCTTTTTTGCCATAATTATTTTTTTACTCGATATTCGAGATTTGATGATTCTGTTACTCGCGTCGAAACATATTCTTGTTTACGTTCTAGCTTTTGCAGATTTTTCTCGAAATAATTTATTTTGGAGCTTTTTGATTTTTCAACATAAATACAATTAATACAATCGGCATCACTACCGCATAAACAATGATAATATAGGTCATAGCTGTTCCTGTAAAGGCATCACTTCCCAAGGCTTTTTGCATCATTGCATAACACACATACGCCAATAAAAGTAACGTGAGCAGGTTTACATACCGCAACATTCTACTACTCAAACGGTAATTGTGTTCGGCATTTTCTTCTGTGATATTGACCATGTAATTGTGAATGTGCGGAAACTTTGTCAATATGTGCATTCCAACCGTAATAACTGTTGTCATACCAAGCAAAAACCAAATGATGTTTTTAGAGCCTGTTCCGTCTACTTCTCCTTTGTGGTTGAAATGTGTCGGAATGGTTTCTGGTAATGATACATATGTAATGATGACATATATCCACAAAGCCAGTAGCAATGCAGCCGTAGTCGCTTCTATGATGGTGTCAATAGGCTCTAAAGGAACTTTTATTTTAGGTCTGTTGTTGTGTAACATTTATCTATTTTTATTTCGTTCAAAAATGATTTGTACAAAACCTTCATGTTTGGTTACGGTGTGTAATACCCAACCTTGTTTTGCATGATTGTTCAGTATTTCTTCTAGCTTTTCACTTCTGCTTTTCCAACCCAAATTGGGTTTTACAACTTTATATTCCTTCATAGTGTTTTATTGGTGTAAGGTTCCTGCATTTACTACGGGAGAAGCTTCTTTATCACCACATAAAATCACTAATAAATTACTCACCATCGCTGCTTTTCGTTCTTCATCCAAGACTAATAATTCTTTTTGGTTTAATTCGTGAAGCGCCATTTCTACCATACTTACAGCACCTTCTACAATTTTATGACGTGCAGCAACAATGGCAGTAGCTTGTTGTCTTTTTAACATGGCACTGGCAATTTCTTGTGCATACGCCAAATACCCAATACGTGCTTCCAAGACTTCAATTCCTGCAATAGATAAGCGTTCTTCCAATTCTTTTTCTAGCGCTTCACTGACTTCATTGACACTAGAACGTAAGGTAATGTCTTCATCGTGTCCTTCGTCGGCAAAATTATCATACGGATACATACTTGCCAACTTTCGGACTGCTGCATCGGTTTGTACGCGCACAAAATGTTCGTAATTATCAACGTCAAAAGCCGCTTTGTAGGTATTGTTTACACGCCAAACTAAAATCGTACTAATCATGATAGGATTTCCGAGTTTGTCATTTACTTTTAAACGTTCGCTATCAAAATTACTTGCGCGTAATGAAATTTTCTTCTTTGTGTAAAAAGGATTTACCCAATAAAAACCGTTCTGTTTTACCGTTCCGACATATTTACCAAATAGTAATAATACGCGTGAACCGTTCGGATTGACCATGATAAAACCAAAGGCTAACACAAGCGCAATGAGAATTACAGGAATAAATGCTGGATTTTCTAAGATAATCATTGCAGCAATACTTCCAAAAAACAGGATTAAAAATACAAACAACATTAAATAACCGTTTGCAGGGACAATAATTTTTTCTTCTTTCATGATGATGAATTTTAGATTGATATTAAAATGATATCATAAATATATAAAAATAAATTTATATTTTCTTAGTTATGACACTTTAAATTTTTCTAAACGATTTTTTAAAATTGAATTTTATCAGGAATGGTAATAGTTTTTATCCAAAAATAAAGTTTGGCACGCGGTTTGTTTATAGTAAAGTGTAACAAAGCAACGACGTTTAGCGAAGCTGGTTACTTCCTAAATAGAGCTTGTTACATTTTTGGTTGGTTAGTTAAAAAAAGAGCATCCTTCGGGATGCTTTTTTTATGCAATTATGCGAAATGTAATGTTGATGCGCCCGTTAATTTTTCGCGCGGTTTTCGGAATTTGATGCAACCATTTGTGTTGTGTTTCCCCTTTCATCAACAAGAGACTTCCGTGTTGCAATAAAATTTTATGTTTTAAGGTTTTATCAGTGCGATGTTTTAAGTGAAAATAACGCTCTTGACCAAAACTTAAAGAAGCAATTACAGGATTTGTACCTAGTTCTTTTTCATTATCTGCATGCCAGCCATTGCTATCTTTTCCGTCTCTGTAATAATTGAGCAACATGGTGGTAAAGTTTTCATCGCAAGTTGTATCTACTTTTTGTTTTAAATCTTGTAACAAAGGCGTTAGCGGATGCGGCGTCATTTCTATATTTGAATAGCTATATGATTTTTGATTGGTTCCGTATAAAGCTGTCAATCGCGGTTGTGCATATACTTTGCCAAATACTTTAATATCGTCTTGCTGCCATGGTGTTTCTTTTAATAAGGTTTCGTAAATATGAGTCGCTTCTTCTGGGGCAATGAAGTTTGGGTAATAGGTGATGTCAGCTTCAGGAAGATGTAACTTTTGTGGTGTGTTTTCAAATGATAAAGAAGCTTGATTCATTACAATTTGTGCTCAGAATACAAAATTAATCATTATTTTGTCAATAAAGTTTCCAATTAACAGCGCATGCATAAATTCTATTGTTTTCTCCTATCACTCATGTCGATTGTCAGTTTTTGTACGAAGACACAACTTCCAAAGGGCTTTGTATATGTCACGGATTATATTCCAGATGTTCAATTAGAATTGCGCTATTTTGGCTCGAATAATTTTGTAGGAACTCCAATTGACGGTTACGAAGCCGAACAATGTATTTTATCATTACCTGCCACCAAAGCATTAAAAAACGTACAAGAATCCCTTAAAAAACAACAGTTAGGAATCAAGATATTTGATGCGTATCGACCACAACGTGCTGTAGATCATTTCCGTCGTTGGGCGCGCAATTTGAATGATACATTGATGAAATCGCAGTTTTACCCAAATGTTGCTAAAAAAGATTTATTTCGACTGGAATACATCGCAACCAAATCACGTCATAGCAGTGGAAGTACAGTGGATATTACGCTAATCGATTTAAAAACCAATCAAGAATTGGATATGGGAAGTTCGTATGATTTTTTTGGTGAGATATCGTGGGTTTCCTATCAAAATCTAACCGAAAAGCAACTAGAAAATCGCAAACTATTACAAAAAGTGATGTTGGAAAACGGTTTCCGAAACTATCCGAAAGAATGGTGGCATTTTACACTTCGAGGCGAACCGTATTATAATGAATATTTTGACTTTCCTGTAAAGTGACATCATTTTTGTAACTTATACTTTAGTATTAATTCATTTAAAATCTAGAAATTATGTTAGACAAACTTCAAGAATTCGAAATTACAAACGCGGAAAATATTACTGGCGGCGCAACTGCGACAGAGTATATTATTTTATTGTAAGAAGATTTTAATTTTCATGATATTAGAAATACGGTGTTCCCGTAATTCATTGCGAATTAGTTTTTATAGATTTAAACATTAACAAACAAAATTACACCATGAAATCTAAAAGACTAATCAATTTGAAATTAGCAAAAGAAACTATTTCTATGTTTGACGCATCTGCTATTAAAGGTGGCGCAACGCAAAGCAATCAACAGCAAACTGGTTGTCAAACAAATTGTACCGCAACAACACAATGGAGATAGACTTTTCTCTACGAACTAACTTTTTTAACTTTAAATAATCAAATCATGAAAAAAAGAAATCTAAAAAAATTAAACTTATCTAAAAAGCGCGTTTCAAAACTAAAAGTAACTGAAATTGACAAAGTAAAAGGAGGTTCTGGTGTAGGATCTGCTTGCAATACTTGGTGGGACTGTTGGTTAGATTAATGAAAATAGAGCGAACTTCGGTTCGCTTTTTTTTTTGAAAAAAGAACAATTCTAACTTCGTAGAAGTCCAAAAATCTAAGACAGTCTAACTTCAAAGAAGTCTAACCATGAAACTTTAAAAAACGTTTCGCTTCTCGTGTTAGTAAATTTTTAAATTTATTTGGTGGAGGAATGGAGAATGTTACATTTTCGTCCGTTTTTGGATGAGTAAACGCAATAGAAGTAGCGCACAAAAACAGTCCTTTTTTATAATTTTCTTCTGCCTTCCCGTACAACTGATCACCCACAATCGGATGTTGCATACTCGCTAAATGAATACGCAATTGATGTGTGCGTCCTGTTTTGGGAAATAAACGTACATGTGATAAAAATTCATTTTGTAGTGAGGGAACTGTTTGAAGCGTTTCGTAACTAGTAAACGCTTCTTTTTCAAAAACTGCTGAGGTAATTTCGCCTTTTTCGTCAGTTTTACCAATCACTATAGCTTCATAAGTCTTACTAATTTGCTGTTTTTTAAACTGTCGGTACAAATCTCGTTGTGCACTTTTGGTTTTCGAAATAATTAAAATGCCACTTGTGGGATTGTCTAATCGATGTACGGCTTTTGGATAGGGAAGTGCATCATTTGCTGTAGAAGCTTTTACGTTGTAAGGTAGTGCGTTTTCAATGGTTTTAAAATAATTTCCATTCGTGGGAAATCCCGCAGGTTTGTTTATCACAGCAATATCATTATCTTCAAAAATGACTGGAATTGATAGTTTGAATATTTTTTTAACAACAGTTTCCGCTTCATAAATTTTAATGACATCATTTTCAAAAATAAACGTGGCAGTCGTTGCTTTTTCGTCGTTCACAGTAACCAACTGTTTTTTGAGTATTTTTTTGAATGCACTTTTGGTAGCCACACTTTTAAAAAGAGATACATCATATTCCTGAATACGTTGTGAATTTGGGAGTTTGGAGACGATATGAGTTTCAAGAAGTTTCAAAAAAGGCTTTTTGCAAAAATAACAAACAGTCAGTATTTATAAGTGTTGTGGCAGCACATTTTACAACGTTACAAAAAAGTATTGCTTGTAAAACATACCTTCTTTATAAAATATATCTTATATTTAATCTTTCTAAATAGCCATTATGAACATAAAGAAAGCACTATTTTCTACTGCATGTCTGCTCATCGCACTAATGACAGCTTGCTCTTCAGACGATATTACTACTGATGAATCTGCTGTAAGAGAGTCAGAATTGGAAGGAAATACCATACCTGTAACCACCACAGTTCGTGTAGTAAAAGATACCGTTGTAAGAATTCATAATATCAAAAATACACGAATCAAAAATACGGTTCGTTCGTCCACACGAAGAAGAAATTAAAGAAGTTTACAAATAGAATTCATAAAAAAACACGAAACGTTCATGAACATTTCGTGTTTTTTGTTTTAAAAAAGGTTTTTTTACTTGATTTTTTTCGCTTCCATAGCTCTTCCACTTTGACGTAAGGTAAAGCTGGTAGGCAATTTTGTGGTTTCATCTACAGTAAATGTGATAGTGGCAGGAACAACTTTTAAAAAGAATTCACGCTCCGATTCCGCAAACAACTCCGCTTTCGATTGATTGGTAGGTTGTGCAAATATTTTTCCGTCTTCCACGGTAATTTCAACTAATAAATTAGGATTCAATTCGTATGTTCCTACGTAGTTTTGTAATACTTCTACAGGCAATTGTATCTCCTTTTTTGGCTCAGGCATTTTTTCATCACTCCAAACGCCCGTTACTTCACCACTTTGACTTCTGAAAATTGCCGTTTTTTCAGGAGTATCAGAAAAAATAAATTCTGAATAACTATCAGCAAAGAAAAATTGATTTTCAGAAATTGGATAAATTTTAAATTTACTGTTTGTGTCTTTACGTTGACTGTACAATTGATTGTCTTTTAGTGTGATAAAACGTGTAGCGCCATCTTCAAACTTATACGCACCAACCCATTTTTGCAATTGTTCGTTGCTTAGTTGAATTGCATCTGACACTTTTGGATATGGTTTTCCAATAGCAATCGCCGCAACTTTATATGCCGTTTCTGATGGCGAATTGCAATCGCAGTTCGTTAAAATAATCACATACACATTTTCGCTTGGCACATACACACCTTGCGATGTATAGCCAAAAATTCCGCCACCATGCGCAATTACAGGAACATCTTTAATTTGTGTAGTTTGCCAACCGTACCCGTAATTAATGTGGTTTCCGTTGTTGAGTTTGTAATTGGTAAAGGCTTTTTCGGTACTTTCTTTTGAAATCAATTTGTGAGCACGAATTGCTGAATTCCAAATAAATAAATCGTCTACAGTAGACATAAGTGAACCTGCCGCATACGGAATAGTCATGCTGATATAATTGGCATTCACATAACCCGATTCGCCTTGCTGGTAACCGTTTGCGCGATTTTCAATGAGTGCAGATTTACTTCCGTAATAGGAATTGTTCATGTTTAACTTATCAAAAATTCGCTGTTGTACAAATTCTTCATACGATTTTCCCGTGATTTTTTCAATGATATACCCTAAAATCACATAGCCAGAATTGTTGTATAAATATTGCTCACCAGGTTTAAAATCCATTGGTTCGTTTTTAAAAACGTCAATTAATTCAGTTGGCGAAATATCTTTTCGTGCATACTCTTGTAACGAAGGCATTGACGTATAACTTTTAATGCCAGACGTATGTGTCAGCAAGTGATGAATGGTGATTTTAGTATTTTGCGTAGGATACTCAGAAAGGTATTTTGTGATTTCATCTTCTAGCGAAAGCTTTCCTTCTTCCAACAACATTAAAATGCCAACTGCCGTAAATTGCTTGGTGATAGAGCCAATTTCGAAGACATTTTCAGGTTTCATGTCTACATTGAGTTCCAAATTGGCTTTTCCATAAGCTTTTCGAAATATAACTTCTCCGTCTTTAGCTACTAAAATGGTCGCTCCAGAAGCATCATTTTTGTATTGTTCGCTCATTAATTGGTCAATTTCTGAGATGCTATCTTGTGCATATTGAAGAAACGGAATTGCTAATAAAAGAAGGAAAAGATAATTTTTTAAAAGTGTTTTTTTCATGTTTAGTGGTTTATTAATTTTTTTGATTGAATGAATATTGGTATGACGAACAAATTTGCAAATGGTTACAAAAAAACCGCTCCTTATGAGAAGCGGTTTTTAAGATAGTGAAAAATATGTGATTATTTAATCATTTCGTAACTACGCTTGATGAATTGTGTCAACTCTTCACCTGTCAATAAATTTTGCGATAAACGTGCTAAATCGAGTGATTGTTTGATTAAACGTTCTTGTTTTTTGCGTGTTTTTGTGTTTAAAATCTGTCCAACCAATTCGTGATTTGTATTTACGACCAAGTTGTACATTTCTGGGAAATTCCCCATGCCAAACATGCCGCCACCAGTTTGCTGCATTTCCTTCATACGGCGCATAAACTCTGGTTGCGTAATCATAAACGGTGACGCGCCAGAATCCATTGCTTCTAACTGAACTGTGTATTTATCAGCAGGAACTACTTCTGTTAAAGTAGTTTTTAGCTTTTCTTTTTCTTCATCAGAAAGTTTTGAAATTTGCTCTTCGTCTTTCTTGATTAAGTTGTCAATATGATCAGCATCTACACGCACAAATGAAATATTTTCTTTAGACGTTTCTAGCTTTTGAATTAAGTGCGAAACAATTGGCGAATCTAACAACAATACTTCATATCCTTTTTCTTTTGCTGCTTCAATGTAGCTGTGCTGTTGGTCTTTGTTAGATGCGTATAAAATGATGGTTTTGTCATCTTTATCTGTTTGTGCATCTTTAATTTTTTCGTGTAATTCTTCGTATGTGTAATACGTTCCGTCAACTGAAGGATACAACGCAAATTTGTCTGCTTTGTCAAAGAATTTCTCCTCAGAAAGCATTCCGTATTCAATCACAATTTTGATGTCGTCCCACTTTGCTTCAAAATCTTCTCTGTTGTTTTTGAACAATGAGTTTAACTTGTCCGCCACTTTTCGCGTGATATACGACGAAATTTTCTTTACGTTTCCATCCGCTTGCAAGTACGAACGCGATACGTTCAACGGAATGTCTGGCGAATCAATCACACCTTTCAACATCGTTAAAAACTCAGGCACAATTCCTTCTACATTATCTGTTACAAACACTTGGTTTTGATACAATTGGATTCTGTCCTTTTGCATGTTCATATCGTTTCCAAGCTTTGGGAAGTATAAAATTCCCGTAAGGTTGAACGGATAATCAACGTTTAGGTGAATGTTGAATAATGGCTCTTCAAATTGCATTGGATACAATTCGCGGTAGAATTTTTTATAGTCATCTTCTTCCAAATCGGCAGGTTGTTTTGTCCATGCAGGATTTGGATTGTTGATGATATTATCAACTGTAATTTTTTCTGGTTCTGCGCCTTCTTCTGCATCTTCTGGAAGTGGTAACGTTTCTTCTTTCGTTCCAAATTTGATTGGAATAGGCATGAACTTGTTGTATTTCACTAACAATTCGCTAATTCTTGCATCTTCTAGGAATTCGGTAGAATCTTCCGCGATGTGTAAAATAATTTCTGTTCCACGTACTGTTTTATCGTGCTCTTCTAATGTAAATTGTGGCGAACCGTCGCACGTCCAATGAGCTGCTTTTTCGTCTTCTTTATAGCTTTTTGAAATGATTTCTACTTTTTCAGCTACCATAAAGGCAGAATAAAAACCAAGTCCAAAATGTCCGATGATTCCTGAATCTTTGGCAGAATCTTTATATTTTTCTAAGAATTCTTCTGCACCCGAAAAAGCTACTTCATTGATATATTTCTGAATTTCTTCTGAAGTCATTCCGATTCCTTGGTCAATGATGTGCAGTTTTTTACCTTCTTTGTCTACTTTTACTTCAATGACTGGATTTCCGTATTCCACGCTCACTTCGCCAATGCTCGTAAGGTGTTTTAGCTTTAAAGTGGCGTCGGTTGCGTTGGAAATCAATTCTCTTAAAAAAATTTCGTGATCGCTGTATAAAAATTTCTTTATGAGAGGGAAAATATTTTCTACAGATACATTAATATTTCCTGTTGCCATGTGTTATCTTTTTAGTTGTTATTAATTATTTTCATGATTACGATAGATAACTTCCCAAAAAAAATACCATTTTCACACAAGTGACAAGATGACATAAATGCTGTCAAGTTCTGATAATTTTGATAGAAAAAAGAAGCACAACGTCATGCTGAACTTGATTCAGCATCGCATTAAGCAGCTAAGAAGAATTTTTTTAAATCTAAACTTTGTGCATTAAACTCATGCTATAGAGTAATGGCGTTGCTTTATGAAATTTATCTGGATGTGATTCTGAGTCAAGCTCAGAATGACGCTAGTATGTTATCAAAAAAAAACTCCGCCAAAAAAGCGGAGTTTGTATCGTTTTATATAATAGAGATTACTTGGAATCTGGTTTTTTGTTTTTTAAATGCATTTCCAACCAACGGTCTTGTTCCCACAATAAGTGCATGATGGATTCTTTGGCTCTGTATCCGTGACTTTCTTTTGGCAACATGACCAAACGCACTGGCGCGCCCATTCCTTTGAGTGCGTTGAAGTAACGCTCACTTTGTAATGGATAAGTTCCAGAATTGTTGTCTGCTTCTCCGTGAATTAGCAACAACGGCGTTTTCATTTTATCCGCATGCATAAACGGAGACATGTTGTAGTAGATTTCGGGAGCTTCCCAATAACTGCGTTCTTCACTTTGGAATCCGTATGGTGTTAACGTTCTGTTGTACGCTCCACTTCGTGCAATTCCTGCGGCGAATAAGTCGGAATGTGTGAGTAGGTTTGCGGTCATAAATGCTCCGTAGGAATGTCCGCCAACCGCAACTTTGGTTCGGTCAATATAACCTAAGTTGTCTACTGCATCAATCGCAGCTTTTCCATTGGCTACTAATTGTTTGATAAACGTATCGTTTGGCTCTTCGTCGCCTTCACCAATAATTGGGAAAGAAGCATCGTCTAGTACTACATAGCCGCGTGTTACCCAGTAAATCGGCGAGCCGTAGTATAAAAAGGTAAATTCATTCGCATCAGCAGTGACCTGACTTGCGCTACTTTTATCTTTAAACTCTCTTGGATATGCCCAAAGAATCATTGGATATTTTTTACCTTTTTCATAATTCGTAGGTAAATACAAGGTTCCTGAAAGCTCCAATCCGTCATCGCGCTTATAGGTAATAACTTCTTTTTTTACATTTTGAATACTTTCAAAAGGATTTTTAAAATTTGTCAACGCAACTGCTGGTTTGTTCTTTTTTAAGTTTTGAATGTAGTAGTTTGGATATTCACTTTTAGATTCTAGCATGACTAAAAATGTTCCTTTTTTCAAATCAATAGCATCTAGAATATTGAAGGTCTTATCGGTATAATCAGATTCGTAAATTCGTTTCTTTTTTTGTGTTTTGATATTGAATTTGTCTACAAACGGTTTTTTACCATCTTTACTGTAACCGCTACCAATTAAGTACAGATTGTTTTTTTCAATACTCAAGACCAATTCATTATATTCATTTTCATGAGTGATGAAACTTCCAGGATTACTGTAAACATCTTGGTAACTTCTATCAAAAATGATGGTTGCTTTTTTAGTATTGTCCGACGGATTGAATAAGTATGTTTTGGTATTTCGTGTATTCCACCAATAATCATACGCGACAGCAGTTGTACTATTTCCCCAAGTGATTCTAGAAAAACGTCCCACAGTTTTCATCAATGATGTTGGTATTCCTGTAAATGGTGCTTTTAATTGAAAGGCTTCATCTCGGTAAGGAACTTCTTTTGCAGGATCGCCGCCGTCCAACGCTTCTGCCCAATAGATTGTTGCAGGTTGGTCATCACGCCACGAGATGTTTCTACGACCAGTACGTGTAGCCATAAATCCTTTTGGCAAATCTTCAATAAGTGGCACTTTTAAAGCTTCATAGACTTTAGTTCCATTGCTATCATAAATAGTTGATGTAGAAGGAAATCTACCATACGTCACCAAATACGAAAAAGGTTTGTCAATCGTCGTCAACATTACATATTGACCATTAGGCGAAACAGACATACCACGATACATGTCTTTTTCTTTCCATAAAGTTGTTGTTCCATCCAAGCCTACTTTATACAGTTCAGAGGTGGCTAATTGCTCAAAGTTATACTCATCGTTTTTATTTTTCAGTAAATCTTGATAGGTTCTGTTTTGCGCTTTTACACCTTCTTCACTTACGGAAATTGTTGGTCCGGCAGGAACGGTGCTAGCAGTATTGATGAGGTCTTTTCTGCTATCAGGAATTTTTTTTACGAGCAGTTCATTACTATTTTTAAACCACATAAACGGTCTGCCAATATTAGCGTTTAGGTTAGCTTCCGTAATTTTTTTTGCAGATTTTGTATTAAAATCGATAATCCACAATTCAACACCAGTTTCAACAGTATTTGTCAATGCGAGTTTGGTTTCATCGGGTGACCAGCTAATATTGGTAAAACGCCCTTTTGCAGGCAATCCAGCAACCGTTTCTTCTGCATTATTTCTGCCGATTCTTATTTTAATTTGATTGTAATAGTTTTGTCTACTTCCAATATTTGTTTTTGGGTTTATACGCAAACCTCCTAAACGCAATTCTTTTTCTGAAAGTTCAGCGATGCTTTTATAATTGTCTCGATAGCCAAAGTAAAATTTTTCTCCTTTACTATCCATACTCACTCTAGGCGCTGGTTTTGCATCGGCGAGTTCTAGTATTTCTTGCGGAGGTACTTGATAGCCAAGATTTTCTTGTGCTTGTATTTCCAAAAAGGGTAGAAGAGATAGTAGTAGTAAATAGATTTTTTTCATGTTTTTCCTAGTGTTTATGGTTGATGAGCCTTAAAAGTATTTAAAAAAAGTCGAAAACGTTGTAGAAAAACAGTATTTCTTGTAAGGTTTTACAGAAAACCACGATATAACTTTCGAGATTAAGGATAGAAATCATGCAGTAAACGAATAATTCCTTAATCAATTGTTTATTTATTGGTTAGGTTGTTTTTAAAGCACACTTATCTTGGTATAAATGTGCTTTTTTGTTGTGTCGCATCAGATTATAGTGACAGATATAATTATTAATGCTTAATTTAGTAGCTTAATTTTTAAGAATTCGTAATTTTATATGACGTTTTCATACTCAAAAATATAAAGTCGATAATTTATGTATACATCAAGAATTATAGGATTAGGACATTACGTTCCAGATAATGTGGTTACCAATGACGATTTGTCCAAAATAATGGATACCAATGATGCTTGGATTCAGGAACGTACAGGAATCAAAGAACGAAGATTTGCCGTAAAAGGTACCGAAGATACAACCTCAGGAATGGGCGTAAAGGCTGCCAAAATTGCCATTGAACGCGCAGGAATTGACAAAGACGATATTGATTTTATCATTTTTGCTACGTTGAGTCCCGATTATTATTTTCCAGGACCAGGCGTGATGGTGCAAAAAGAATTAGATATTAAAACTGTAGGAGCGTTGGACGTTCGTAATCAATGTTCGGGATTTGTATATGCAATTTCTGTTGCCGATCAGTTTATCAAGACGGGAATGTATAAAAATATTTTGGTGATTGGTTCTGAATTACATTCACACGGTTTAGACATGACCACACGCGGAAGAGCGGTTTCTGTAATTTTTGGCGATGGAGCAGGCGCTGCAGTACTCACAAGAAGCGAAGATGACAGTCGTGGAATTTTATCATCACATTTACATTCGCAAGGAGAACACGCGGAAGAATTGTCGCTCATTGCACCAGGAATGGGAAAACGTTGGGTGAATGATATCATTAAGGATTTAGACAACGGCGAAGAAGATACTTCCTATTTTCCATACATGAATGGACAGTTTGTATTTAAAAATGCCGTAGTTCGTTTTAGCGAAGTCATTATGGAAGGTTTACTGAAAAACGGATTGAAGAAAGAAGACATTGACATGCTCATTCCACACCAAGCAAACTTGCGAATTGCACAATTTATCCAGAAAAAATTCGGATTAGGAGATGATCAAGTATATAACAACATTATGCGTTACGGAAATACGACAGCGGCTTCTATTCCAATTGCGTTGACAGAAGCGTGGGAAGAAGGAAAAATAAAAGAAGGTGATACCGTAGTATTAGCAGCTTTTGGAAGTGGATTTACGTGGGGAAGTGTGATAATGAAATGGTAGTTTTATGCTTGATTAATTAAAATATTAATTTTCAAAGAACACAGACTAAGTTTCTTGTAACGAAAAATCAGTTGTTTATTTTCTTATTCTTTGCTTGCCCAAAGAAAAGAAACAAAAGAAAGGGCACTTTTCCAGAGGTGTTTTTGCTTTTTCTTTTAGGAGAAAAACCAAAACCGCATGAATTTTTCTAAATTTCTTCCAAGGCTTCAGAAATTTTTAACGAAAAAATCCTGCTACACTGCGGAAAAGATGAAAACTCTCTAAATTTTTAATTGAAAAAATATAAAAAACAAAATCCCAAGTACTAACGTGCTTGGGATTTTTTTTGATAGTATTTAGTATACTTTGTACAATATAAATGGTAAATTTTAGAGTGCTAAATTCGAATAATCAACCCAATAACAATACAGTATACTTTGTGAATACTGCAAATTTCGACGTTTTTTTTGGAATTAGTTCGCTCATTTATACAATTTTAACAGTTTTTTTGTCAAAACGTACGACTTTACGGATTAACTAACGGTTACTTTGACAGAAAATAGAAAACCTTGGTTGTGCATAACCAAGGTCTTCACATTTTAATAACGTTCAATTAACACTAACCATCAATAATAATTGAAGCTATTAATTTGTAATGCGTTTTGTGTTTTACAGGAATCCGCCGCTTCCAGATTTTACATCTTTATCACGTTGCTTACGCGATTTTGCACGGTATTTTCCACCTCCAAAACGATACGATAAACTTACGTTGATAGTATTACTTTCCCATCTAAATTCACCAGTCTGGCGGAATGGTCGTTGTCCGTCAAAACCAAATCGCATCGTATTGAAAATATCGTTGTAGTTAACACTTAGTGTTCCTTTTCCATCTGCGAAAGCATAACGCGCTCCAACGTTTACAAAATACATTGGCTCCATTTCAAACTGAATTCCTTGCACGCTTCCTCTGTAAAAACCAAAGGCAGAAAGGTTTAGTTTTTTAGAAACTCTAAAGTTGTTAAACATTCTAAAGTTCCACGCTTGGTTTTCTACTTGTCTTGTTTCACGCACAATATTATCTATCGTAGCAACGTCAGTTGGTACATTTAACGATTCTGTAATTCCTCGTTGTGTTTGAGAGAAGAAGTCAAAACTTGTGTTGAAACTCCACCAGTTTGTCGGTCTGAAATTACTCGAAATTTCAACTCCGTACGCAGAAGTATTGTCAAAGTTGTCATGTGTTAAAATAATTCTGTTCAAGTCTGTTCTATCTACAAAAACGGCTCTGTTGATTTCGTCTTCAATAATTCGGTAAAATACGCCACCAGTAATGGTTCCTTTATTTCCAACTTTACGTGTGTAATTTAATTCCATAGAGTTGGTAAACTGTGGTTGCAAGTTGATGTTTCCAAAAGAAGTAATCAACGGAGTTGCCCATTCTCTAATCGGATTTACTTGCCCAATACCAGGACGGTCTACACGTCTACTATAACTTAATTGGTACGAGTTTTTCTCTGATGGTGAATACGTAAAAAATGCTGATGGATATACTTGTGTATAATCGTTCTCAAAAACAATATTTTCAGTATCAGGCGTTTCAATTTCCCTAGATAATGCATTGGCATCTACTTGTACCGTTTCTCCACGAAGTCCAAGTTGGTATGACCATTTTTCGTATTGTTTACCATACGTTACATACAAAGAATAAATATCTCTGCTGTAGTTAAAGTCAGTACTTGGTGTTCTACGTAAAACGCCAGCTTCATTAAAGGTAAATCCTGTAGATTGATAATCGATTTCAGAATTAAACAAACGAGCTTCAGCTCCTGCTTCTAATTTTGCTTTGTTCTTTAAAGGTTTTACATAATCTAAATTAATCGTTGTACGATCTCTGTCAGTTTGAGCTTCATCAACATAATTTGGAAATGTATTTGCACCCGCAAAAGCAAAGTTAAATCGATTATCAGCGTCAAATACGTTGTAATCCGCTTCTAGTTCAATACTTTCGCCTTCTTCAGAAATATCATATTTATAGTTAAAGTTATATTGGGATGCTAAATTGTCGTTGATGGCAAAAAAGTCTTGAAAGTTGTTGAATTCTGGTGCTTCTGGAAAAAGAACACTCACAAATCCATTGCTTTTCACATCTGTAATATTTTGATTGGTAAAGAAAGAAATCGTGTTTTTATCATTCAAATACACATCAATCCCTACTTTAATCAAGTGATTCTTCTGATTATCTAAGTTGTCAAAAAGTTGCAATGAATTTTCGTCAGGTCTTTCAATATTTCCTCCATTTCGGTTTTTCGCAATATTATTTGAGTAATTTCCAAAAAGGTTGAATTTTCCGTTTCGGTAGTTCAAATCAAGCGCACTATTAAATTTAGCTTCACGCTCACGTGTAAATCCTAAGGTTGCATTTCCGTTAAAACCAATATTCACGTTTTTACGCAATACAATATTGATAATTCCACTCATTCCTTCTGGATTGTATTTTGCAGATGGATTTGTAATTAACTCAATCTTTTTGATAGAATTTGACGGTAATTGACGTAACAATTGTGCTGTTGGAATGGTAGACAGTTTTCCGTCAACCATGACACGTACGTTCTGATTTCCACGCAAACTGATGTTTCCTGTTTGTTGGTCCACATTTACAGAAGGCAAGTTGTTCATAATATCAGAAGCTGTAGGTCCAGCAGTCACTAAATCTTTTCCAACAGTAATAACCTTTCTGTCCACTTTTTGTTCAATAGTGGTACGTTCGGCAACTACTTCAACTTCATTTAACGTAGTAGCACTTTCTGCTAAAGAAATAGTTCCTAGTTGTGCTACACGAGCTTCGTTAGATATAGTAATGTCTTTTGTAATAGTTTCGTAACCGATAAATTGAATATCGACAGTTAAAGCGCCTGCAGGAATTTTTTCAATTTTAAAATTTCCTGAATCGTCCGTAATAGCTCCAGTGAGTACTTTGCCATCTGCTTTTGATTTAATAACTATCGTTGCATAAGGAATTGCTTCATTCGTAGTAGCGTCTATGACTTTTCCTTCTACAGTTCCGATTTTTGGGGATGGTGTTTGAGCATGCAAGCCAATGCATAGCATGAGCATGCATAGTGAGAATAGTTTTTTCATGTAATTAGTTCGTTTTTATTTTTTGATGATTTCTAGTCTAACTAGAATTATGCATACTTGACGAAGTAAAATAGGTTGTGTTACGCTACAGGAAAAACTTTAACATATTTTAACAAATTGAACTTGTTCCCATGAAAATTGCTTAATTTACGAGCTCGTTACCAGCGAATCATACCTAAATTGTAAATATAAATATCGTAATCTATTGAAAACATTAGTTTTAGGAACTTCTATCAAACCACATCGATTTTCATACAAAGCTGTACAACGATTGGTTGATCACAATCATGAAGTTGTTGCATTCGGACTTAAAGAAGGAGAAATTAGCGGTGTTACTATCGACACCGAATTGCAGCAATATGATGATATTCATACCATTACATTGTATTTGAATCCAACAGTTCAAGAAGAATATTATGAATATATAGTTTCGTTACAACCCAAGCGTGTTATTTTTAATCCCGGAACAGAAAATCCAGCTTTTTTTAAGGAATTAACAGAAAAAGGTGTAAAATGTCTTTCAGCATGTACCTTAGTCATGTTGGCGTCTAATCAATACTAAACCGATAAACGTTAGCAATCCATTCACGGCTAATAATTCATATCCAAATTGATACCAGTTACTTTTGGCTAATTTTTCCGCTTCCGCGAGATTGGCAACATCTTCTGTGAAATACATAAAATAGCCACCAAAATTGGCGATGATATACGTAAGACAAATGGAAACCGCTGTAACAATCCAAACGTATTTGTCAATGACATTGTATTTGGTGAAAATTCCGAAAGCAAACAAGCCTAATAAGGGTCCGTAGGTATAACTTGCAACAGTAAGAATACTGTCAATAACACTTTTATTTGTGAGACTGTTAAAAATAATCACGACAATAATTAGCACGACTGACATGGCAATGTGAACCTTTTGGCGGAGTTTCTTCTGTTTGCTTTTTTCTTGCTTTTCAATCGATAAAAAATCTACCGAAAAAGAAGTCGTCAACGATGTTAGCGCAGAATCGGCGCTCGAATACGCAGCGGCAATCAAACCAAGTAAAAACACGATAGATAGTGAAATTCCTAACTCGCCTTTAATTGCAATTTCTGGAAACAGCAAATCGGTTCGTTCCTTTCCATCAACAACTGGCACATCAATTTGATGTTCAGCAGCGTAGATAAATAGCAAAGCACCTAACAGTAAAAAGATAAAATTTACAACAATTAGTACCACGCTAAACGAAACCATATTTTTTTGTGCATCCCCTAAATTTTTACAGGTTAAATTCTTCTGCATCATATCTTGATCCAATCCTGTCATACACACGGCAACAAACAATCCGCCAACAAAAGACTTTATAAAATAGTTTCGTGCTAGTACATCATCTGTAAACCAAATTTGATTGTATTGCGCCAAACTCTCCGAACTCCAAAACTCACTAAAACTAAGGTTCAAATCGCCTAAAATCAAATACATGGCTACGCCAACGGCAATTAGCATAAACAAGGTTTGTAATGTATCTGTCCAAACGATGGTTTTAATTCCACCGCGAAACGTATACAACCATATCAACAAAATGGACAGCGCAACTGTAACTTCAAAAGGAATATTATAGGCATCAAACACATATTGTTGTAGTACAATTGCAACCAAATACAAGCGAAACGAAGCTCCGAGAATTCTAGAAATTAAAAAGAAAAAAGCACCTGTTTTATAACTCACTACGCCAAATCGATCTTCCAAATACTGATAAATCGACGTTACATTCAAGCGATAATAAATAGGCATCAACACATACGCAATAATAAAATAACCAACCAAATAGCCAAAAACCACTTGCATGTAGCTAAAATTGGAATCGCGTACCCAACCCGGCACAGAAATAAACGTAACACCTGAAAGCGAAGCGCCAATCATTCCAAACGCAACCACATACCAAGGCGACTTTCGCGAAGCCTTAAAAAAAGTTTCGTTGCTATCGTCTTTCCCTGTCAAATACGAGATTAAAATCAAAACGCCAAAATAACCAGCGATAAGGAGTAAAATATGAATCGGTTGCATGTGTAAATTTTCTAGTTTGCAAAATACAAACTTCTGGGTCTTTTTAAAATTGAAAGATTAAAAGATTGAAAAATTGAAAGATTACCGTAATTCTTATTCTTGTTATGAGAATTTACTTCACGTAATTTTTGCGGATTTGATGAATTAGGTAAAATCTACCTATCGTACGCTACTTAGTTATTGCAAATTTGTATCAGAAGAAAACGAAAAACAATGCGCATTCTTAATGGCGGAATCCGAAAAGCCATTTTACAAATGAGTAGGAACAACAGTAAAAGTATAATTATGAAGACAATAGCAAAAGACAAAAACGCAATTGAATTATCAAATCAAGATGTTGAAATGGCTACACCATCGCTTTCGGTATACGGATGGCAAATTTCACAATTTCCCCCAGCAATTACAGCGCCAGATATGTATGCACAATCGCCAACAAACCCAATTAATGTTCAAAATGGCACTGCGGGTGCAATTCCTAAAAGTATTGTAACTCCTTATGACGCCTTAAATTCATGGCAAGGCTGTATTTCTTGGGCAGGTATTCCAGGTTGTACGAGTGGAGAGGCAGAAGGCGTACCGTATTTTGTGGCTCGCGGAGGTGCTCAAATACAACTAAATACAGTAACACCGATTATGAGGAATACCACACTTGTTATTGACGCAGCTTCCATTACAAACAACGGAGTCGTAAATACCAATTGGGATATTTTTGTGAATGGCGATTCCTATTCTATAGAACAATTTCCTGATAACAATCCAGCGTGGCACAAAGTAGAAATTCCAATTAGAGAAGGAATGTTACAAGCAACGGCAGCGACAAATAATATTATCATTATGCCTACTGCTGGAGGTGCTTGGGTTCGAAGTGTTGAATTAAAAGCAGGAACTGTTCCAACGAGTGCAAGCTATTTTTGGACGTGCATCGCTAGCGGAAAAGCAACCCCAAACACACCACAAGAATTTACAAAAACTGTAACACAAGGAACTACAAGTACAGATGAAGAAATACAAAGTTTTGCAGCAACCATAGGAGTTACCTTAAAAGCACAAGGTGTAGAAGAAGAATTGGAAGGTATTAGCGCAGAAC
This sequence comes from Kordia sp. TARA_039_SRF, assembly GCA_006383075.2. Classification (GTDB taxonomy): domain Bacteria; phylum Bacteroidota; class Bacteroidia; order Flavobacteriales; family Flavobacteriaceae; genus Kordia. The sequence goes on along the minus strand of SMNH02000002.1, from coordinate 626,800 downwards.
TGTCAACAAGTTTCACGGATACAAGTACAAGTTCACACTCGTTAGCCATTAACCAATCCAATACGTCATCTTGGGAAACCACGATTAAGACGCTTAACAACGAAAAAAGCATAACCTATCAAGTGTGGCAATTGGTGATGCAATACGAATCCGATGGAAAAATTATACAAGAAAAAGTGCCGTTAGGAACAGCACCACTTGTGGTTCAAAAATATGTAGAGCAATAGAAAACAAGCGTTTGTTTTACAATGCCAGATGGAGTGTTAATTCAGTTCATCTGGTTTTTTTGTGAAAAAATGTAAAGTTGGAGTTCATAATCAACAATTCATAATTCTGAATTCACAATTCTGAATTTAAAAAGTTAAATTTGCCACATGGAATTCTCCTCAAAACTTTTAGAAAATGCCGTAAACGAAGTCTCGCAGTTGCCTGGAATCGGGAAGCGAACTGCGTTACGTTTGGTATTGCATTTATTGAAACAACCAGAAAGTCAAACCTTGCACTTGGTAAATGCGTTGCAAGAACTCCGTACGGAAATCAAGCACTGCAACAACTGTCATAACATTTCTGATGTGGACATTTGTGATATTTGTGCCAATCCGAATCGTCAAGAAGATATTGTCTGTGTCGTGGAAGACATTCGCGATGTCATGGCAATAGAAAGTACGGCGCAATACAAAGGTTTGTATCATGTCCTTGGCGGGAAAATTTCTCCGTTGGATGGCATCGGACCACATAATTTGACCATTGCTAGTTTGGTAGAAAAAGTCAAAGAAGGGAAAATCAAAGAAATCATTTTTGCCTTAAGTTCTACGATGGAAGGCGACACGACCAACTTCTACATTTACAAGCAAATTGAAAATTACGAAGTAAAAACGTCCACCATTGCACGTGGAATCTCGGTTGGTGACGAATTGGAATACGCGGATGAGGTCACGCTGGGAAGAAGTATTATCAACAGAGTTCCGTTTGAAAACTCGCTGAAAAGTTCCTAACTTTCTAAACTTATGAAACTTTCTGTTGTCATTCTCAACTACAATGTACGTTATTTTCTGGAAGCTTGTATTCGCAGTGTGGAAGCCGCTGTTGCGGGAATGAACGCAGAAATCATTGTGGTAGATAACAATTCGCCCGACGACAGTTGCGATATGATGCGAAACACCTTTCCAAACATTCAACTCATTGCCAACAACGAAAATGTAGGATTCGCCAAAGCGAACAATCAAGCAGTCAAAGTAGCAAAAGGAGAATACGTTTGTATCTTAAATCCTGATACCATTGTTGCGGAAGACACGTTTACACAATTGCTAAAATTCGCAGAAAGTACCGAAAACGTTGGTAGTATTGGTTGCAAACTCATTGACGGAAGCGGCGCATTTTTGCCAGAAAGCAAACGAAACATTCCCACACCGATGGTTTCTGTCAAAAAAATAATAGGAAGCAAAACATCAGGATATTATTCAAATCTTAATGAAAATGAAATTGGAAAAGTAGACATTCTCGTCGGAGCGTTTATGTTGATGAAAAAAAGTGTGTACGACCAAGTTGGCGGATTTGACGAAGACTATTTTATGTACGGCGAAGACATTGACTTGTCATACAAAATCAAAAAAGCGGGTTTTCAAAATTACTACTACGGCAAAACGACAGTCATTCATTATAAAGGCGAAAGCACACTCAAAGACAAAACCTATGCAAAACGTTTTTACGGCGCCATGCAATTATTTTACAAAAAGCATTTCAAGCGAAATCTGTTATATGATATTGCGGTGACGCTTGGCGCGAAATTAATTCCGTTTCTATCAAAACCAGCACAGAAAACACAAAAAATAGTACATTCGTGCATCTTTGTGAGCGATGCTGAAGAACGTTTCAAACAGATTCAGAACGTTTATGATGAAAAAAAATGTGTCCGAGTTGAAAATTTAGATCATTTTTTTCAAGAAATAGATGGCAAGAAACATACTGAAATTGTAGTAGATACTCATTTCGTTGATTACAAAACCAGCATTCAAATCATTGAAAAGCAATTCGGATATTACAAAATATTACCAAAAAACAGTACTTTTATCCTCGGAAGTGATTCCTCCAAAAATAGAGGCGAAGTACGGTTGCTGAACGAATCTACAGCAGTGTGTTAATAAAGAATTAAATTAAAAATAATTCAATAAAAAACGATATTATTTAGTATTTTCGCAAAAAAAATAAAAATAACATCTTTAGATTAAGGATATGGCAAAATTTGAACTAAAACTTCCTCAAATGGGAGAAAGTGTTGCAGAAGCAACAATTATATCATGGCTCAAAGAAGTTGGCGATACTATTGAAGCTGACGAAGCAGTGTTGGAAATCGCAACTGACAAGGTAGATTCTGAATTACCAAGTGAAGTTGACGGTGTTTTAGTTGAAATGCTATTCAATGTAGACGATGTTGTAAAAGTAGGTGAAACGGTTGCTATCATTGAAACTGACGGAGAAGGAAACACGGAAACAGTAGCAGCAGAGCCAACTCCAGAAGTAGAAGAAAAAGGCGAACCGGCAGCAGAATTAGCAGCACAAGCAGTTGTAAAAGCAAAAGAAGCTGTAAGCAACGATTTCTCATCTTCTGAAAAATTCTATTCACCATTAGTTAAAAACATTGCGAAAGAAGAAGGCATCTCCGTAGAAGAATTGGATGCCATTGCAGGCACAGGAAAAGACGGAAGAGTCACGAAAAACGACATTTTATCGTATGTAAAAAATAGAGGAAAAGCACCAGTTCAACCTCAAAAAACAGAAGCTCCAAAAGCGGCTGTAAAAGAAGCAGCAAAACCAGTAGCTGCGGCAAAATCGACACAAGCAACTCCAGTATCTGTAAACGGTGGCGACGAAATCATCGAAATGACGCGTATGGGGAAACTCATTGCGCATCACATGGTAGCTTCGGTACAAACTTCGGCGCATGTACAAAGTTTTATAGAAGTAGACGTAACCAATATTTGGAACTGGCGTAAAAAAGTAAAAACTGCCTTTGAAAAGCGCGAAGGAGAAAAACTGACGTTCACGCCAATCTTTATGGAAGCAGTCGCAAAAGCGTTGAAAGATTTCCCAATGATGAACATTTCTGTAGATGGTGATACTATTATCAAAAAGAAAAACATCAACTTAGGAATGGCGGCTGCGTTACCAGACGGAAACTTAATCGTTCCTGTCATCAAAAATGCTGACCAGTTGAATTTAGTGGGAATGGCAAAAGCGGTAAACGATTTGGCAGGAAGAGCAAGAGAAAACAAACTAAAACCAGCTGAAATTCAAGGCGGAACCTACACTGTAACCAACGTTGGAACCTTTGGAAGCATCATGGGAACTCCAATTATCAATCAGCCACAAGTTGGGATTTTAGCGTTAGGAGCTATCAGAAAAGTGCCTGCGGTGATTGAAACTCCTGAAGGTGACTTCATCGGAATTCGTTACAAAATGTTCCTGTCGCATTCGTACGACCACAGAGTGGTAAATGGAGCACTTGGCGGACAATTCGTAAAACGAGTGGCAGATTACCTAGAAGCGTGGGACAGTGACAGAGATATTTAATGTGAAAAAGCACATATCATATAACGAAAAGAGTTCTCAATTATGGGAGCTCTTTTTTTAGTTTATCAGTTTAAGAGTTTATAAGTTTATGTTTCAAAGAAAAACTAAGAAACGACGAAAAACAAAAAACAAAAAACAAATTAACGAATAAACAAAAAAAGTATTGAGATATTAGTATTGAGTATTGAGAAGTTTCGAAGTACTTCTCGATACATTTTTCTTTCATTTCGACAGGCTCAATGACAAGAAAATCACTCGAAGTGACGTTTAGGTTTCAGTTCTTAGTGTATCAGTTTAAGAGTTTATAAGTTTACGTTTCAAAGAAAAACTAAGAAACGACGAAAAACAAAAGACAAATAAACAATACTTCAGTAAGCTAAGAATACCCAATACCTAACACCCAAAACCCAACAACCACTACTGCTTCAAACCTTCCACAAACGAAATCAAATTCAAACTTTCATACAATTTCCCTTTTACAATTGCGATGGGAATGGAAGAAATAAATACATCTTTGCGTTTCATTTTGGAAATCGTATTCCAGAAAAACTCTTTATAACGTTCGTTTTCAGAAATATCAAACGCTTTGTGTGCAATGCGATTGGCGTTTAGCATTCCAATCAATTTTTCACATTTGGCGCAGTCATCTTTCGTAAAAATAATGGTTTCTCCCTTGTCGATGAGTTGATCCAGTGTTTTCCAGTTCGTCACTTTCACTACATCTACATTTACCTCTTCCAGCGAGTTATCAAACGAATGAAAATACGTGTATTCAGGCGTAGCATTTTTCAAGGGAATCAGTGTGGTGAGTTTTATTTTTTGTTGTGGCGGAACTTTCTTAATCACAGGGCGATAGCTGCTTTTTCGAAACCCTTTTCCATCAATCTTAAAAAAAACTTCTTTCTCAGTTTCGGTGTGATTAATTGCGTAAATGATGATTTTATTCTTGCCTTTTTCTTCTACAATTTCAATAGCTTCCGATTGTGCTTTCGCGGAAAAAATCCAACAAAAAACCATAAAAAATAGTGCAACGACTGACTTCAACATACGAATTTTTCTACAATTGTTAAGAATGAATTAAAATCCATGATTATACCATGAAATAATTTTATTTGCCCTATAATAATGATAAATTTACTGCTTTAAACAAAAAAATGGAATTAAAACTAAAAAATCCAATCTGCTTCTTCGATTTGGAGACTACTGGCGTGGAAGTAGCGAAAGATAGAATTGTAGAAATCTCGATACTAAAAATATATCCTAACGGAACAAAGGAAAGTAAAACGTGGTTGGTAAATCCTGAAATGCCAATTCCTGCTAGCGTATCTGAAATTCATGGAATTACGGATGAAAAAGTAGCGAATGAGCCAACATTTAAGCAAATTTCGAAAGAAATCTACAACATGATAAAAGACAGTGATTTGGCAGGATATAATTCCGATCGTTTTGACATTCCGCTATTGGCAGAAGAATTGTTGCGCGCAGAAATTGACTTTGATATGAAAAATAAAGTGTCGGTTGATGTGCAAACTATTTTTCATAAAATGGAAAAACGTACGTTGGCTGCCGCATATAAATTTTACTGCGGAAAAGAATTGGAAGGCGCACATGGTGCAGAAGCTGACACCAATGCAACGTATGAAGTGTTAAAATCGCAATTAGATCGCTATGACGAATTGGAAAATGATATAAAAAAGCTGAGTGAATTCACCACGCGTAAAAAAACGGCTGATTTTGCAGGATTTATCATTTTTGACAAAGACAATGAGGAAATTTTCTCGTTTGGAAAACATAAAGGAAAGAAAGTAGCCAAAGTTTTAGAAGAAGAGCCAGGCTATTTTGGCTGGATTCTCAACGCGAATTTTCCGTTGTATACCAAAAAAGTATTGACGGCAATCAAATTGCGAAAGCTGAATACGAAATTTTAAAAAACATAAGAAGATTTTGAACAATGCTGCCATCATACTCATTACGATATTCAGTTTGAGTTTTGCGTTTGCACAAAAAAATATGGCAGGGATTATTGTAAATAAAGAAACCAAGGAACCAATTTCGTATGCGCATCTTATTATACCTTCTGAAAAAAGAGGTACAACCTCAGATGTAAAAGGTAATTTTAAATTTTCCGTACCAGATGCTTGGATTGGAAAAGAACTCAAAATAACTTGCGTAGGTTTTGAAGATAAAAAAGTTGTACTAACACAGGAAAAAGGATTGGTAATTTATTTAAAACCTTCCATTGAATTCTTAAATTCGGTACACTTAACGCATAAAGAACGCCAAAAACGAAAGCGAGTTAATCCGTTTCGAGGCAAACGAATAATTGGCTTGGGAAATTTTAGCGACGGTGACTATCCGTCAATGTTTGCTAGATATTATCCGTTCATTGAAAAATTAGGTGATGAAAACTATGTAGAAGAAGTTACGGTATTATTATTTAAAGAAGGAAGACATAACGCCAAATTTCGATTGCGAATACTCTCTTCTACAAAAGATAAAATGCCAAAAGACGACTTACTCAATCCTATTCTTGTCAGTGTTATATACAATGAAGGAAAAGTGAAAGTCAAAATACCATTCAACGGTGTTGAGGTGCCGAGAGAAGGTTTTTTTGTGGTAATAGAGCACCTGTTCATTAAAGAAAATGAAGTGCGCGAAATTGTAAATTTAAAAGTCAACGATTCTGTGAAAGTGCAAAATGTACAACAAATACGTTACGCGCCTATTTTTGCTGGAATTGTTGAAAAAGTAGACGAATCACATTCCTATTATATGTCCGTCAACGGCTGGAAAAAAGTAGGAAAGCTAAAAATGCCGCGCTCAGACTTCAAGCAAAATGAAGTAGTGGCGCCAGCATTCAAAATAAAATTGACCAATTAATTAAATAACATCGCAGATGAAAATTATTTGCATCGGAAGAAACTATACAGAACACATTGCAGAGCTTGAAAATGAAAAACCGAAAGATCCAGTCATTTTCATGAAAGCAGACACGTCGATTCTGTTAAAGAAACAACCGTTTTTTATTCCTGACTTTTCAGAAGAAATTCATCATGAAGTAGAAGTTTTGGTGAAAATTAATAAGTTGGGAAAATATATCGATAAAAAATTCGCGCACAAATATTACAATGAAATCAGTGTAGGAATTGATTTTACAGCGCGCGATTTACAAGCAAAACTCAAAGCCAAAGGATTGCCATGGGAAAAAGCCAAAGCCTTTGACGGTTCGGCGGTTGTCGGCAAATGGATTCCGAAAGATCAATTTGAAGATATGAACAACCTAAATTTCAAACTTGAAAAAAACGGAGAAGTTGTTCAACAAGGAAATACGCAACAAATGCTTTGGAAAATTGATGAACTCATCGCGTATGTTTCGGAATACTTTACCTTAAAAATTGGAGACATCATATTTACAGGAACACCTGCAGGCGTGGCAAAAGTACATGCTGACGAGCGACTGACAGGCTATTTAGAAGGACAAGAATTATTTTCAATAGTAGTAAAATAAAAAATGGGATATAATTTAGAAAAAATACACGTAATGTCCGATGGAGACAATGACTTTATAGAAGCCGTAGTCGTTGCTTTTATAGAGGAAATTCCAGAAGATATGATTGTGTTTGAAAAAGAAGTTGTGGCGAAAAATTATGGGGGAATTTATCAAGTAAGTCACAAAATAAAACCGAATTTGGAATTGCTAGGCATGGATGCCGCTTTCGATTTGAATTTTAAAATTCTCAATTGGGCAAAAGACGAAACCAACATAGACGAAATTGCTGAAAATTTTCCTGTGTTGAAAGGAATGATTGACGAAAATATTTCGGGACTTAAAAAAGAATTCAAGGTATCTTAATATATGATTGCAGAAATAATCACGATTGGCGACGAAATTTTGATTGGGCAAATTGTAGATACCAATTCTGTGTTCATTTCCAAAGCATTGAACGAAATTGGTATTTCAGTACATCAAATCACGTCGATTCAAGATGATAAGCAACACATTTTAGAAGCGTTAGAAGCTGCCAAACAAAAAGCAGATTTGGTGTTAATTACGGGCGGATTAGGTCCTACAAAAGACGATATTACCAAATTGACGCTGTGCGAATATTTTGAAGATGTATTGGTGCAAAATGACGCTGTATTGGCACATATTGAAGAATTATTCAAAAAATTCTCTACAACATCGCCTATTTCAAATATGAATCGTATGCAAGCATTAGTGCCCTCCAAAGCACAGGTATTGCACAACGAATTTGGTACAGCGCCAGGAATGTGGCTGGAAAAAGACAACACCATCTTTATATCGATGCCAGGTATTCCGTATGAAATGCGCGGATTAATGACCAATCATATTATTCCAAAGCTGCAAGAAGAATTTGAGCGTCCGTTCATTTATCATAAAACCATTCTAACGTACGGAATGGGCGAGAGTAGCATTGCCATGAAAATTGAACATTGGGAAGACAATCTACCAGAAAATGTAAAACTTGCGTATTTGCCAAACTTTGGAAAAGTACGTTTGCGTCTTACGGGAAAAGGTACAGATAAAGAAACCATCACCAAAGCGGTGGATGAATCTGCACAAAAACTCTATCCTATTATTGGAGACATCATTCAAGGAGAAGAGGGAAAAAGTACCATTGTGACTCAAATAGGTGACTTGTTAAAAGCAAAAGGGCAAAAATTGGCTGCAGCCGAAAGTTGTACAGGTGGAAAAATCGCGGCAGAAATTACGACAGAATCAGGTGTTTCGGCATTTTTTAACGGAAGTGCAGTAACATATGCTTTGCAATCTAAAATTGATATTTTAGGAGTTCCGAAAGAACTAATTGACAAACATTCAGTCGTCAGTGCAGAAGTTGTGGAAGCAATGGCAGCAGGTGCAGCCAAAGTCTACAAAGCAGACTATGCAGTGGCAACTACAGGAAACGCTGGGCCAAGCAAAGGAAACTCTGATGTAGAAGTTGGAACTGTTTTTATAGGAATCAAAACTCCTAGTGGAACTATTTCTCAGGGATTTAACTTTGGGCAACCGCGTGAAAAGGTCGTAAACAAAGCAGTTACCAAAGCTTTTCAGATGTTATTAGAAGAAATTTTAAAAAACACCTAATAAATATTTGCTGAGAAAATAAAAAAATGTAAATTTGCACCTCGTTTTTAACAACATAAAAGTTTAGTACAGATGTCAAGAATTTGTGAATTAACAGGTAAGAAAGCTATGGTTGGGAACAATGTTTCTCACGCAATGAATAAAACGAAACGCAAATTTAATGCGAATCTTACAAAAAAGCGCTTTTACATTCCTGAAGAAGATAAGTGGGTTACTTTAAAAGTATCTACTTCAGCATTGAAAACAATTAATAAAAAAGGAATCTCAGCTGTGCTAAAAGAAGCAAGAGCGAAAGGTTTTATCAAGTAATTCAGTCATAAAAGTATAAATACCAATAGCAATGGCGAAGAAAGGAAATAGAGTTCAAGTGATACTAGAGTGTACAGAGCACAAAGCTTCTGGACAACCAGGAACTTCACGTTACATCACTACAAAAAATAAGAAAAACACTCCAGATAGATTAGAGATTAAAAAGTTTAATCCTATCTTGAAGAGAATGACTGTTCACAAAGAAATAAAATAATAAGTCATGGCAAAGAAAGCAGTAGCATCCTTACAGACAGGATCAAAAAGATTAACGAAAGCTATCAAAATGGTAAAGTCACCAAAAACAGGTGCTTACACATTTGTTGAGTCAATCATGTCTCCAGACGAAGTAAACGATTGGTTAAAAAAATAAGTATATAATGTATACAAAAAGAAAAGCTACTTTCGAAAGAGAGTAGCTTTTTGTTTTTATATATGAACACAGTATGACACTTTTGCCGATTGGTAAATTAGGCAAGATAATTGTCAGCAAAATGGGGTACAATCCGCTGCAAAATTTTGACAAAATTTAAGTATCTTGTTTACGGTTTGTGCCATCTGTAGAATTAAAAAATTACCCACGTATTATGAGTTTTTTTAAAAAAATATTTTCATCAGAAAAAAAAGAAACGCTCGATAAAGGTTTGGAAAAATCCAAATCTAGTTTCTTCTCAAAATTAACCAAAGCTGTTGCAGGAAAAAGCAAAGTTGATGATGAAGTGTTAGATAATTTGGAAGAAGTATTGGTGAGTAGTGATGTCGGCGTAGATACCACACTTAAAATTATTGACCGAATTGAAGAAAGAGTCGCGAAAGATAAATACTTAGGAACAGACGAGTTAAACAAAATTCTTCGCGAAGAAATTGCAGGATTGCTATCAGAAACCAATTCCGGGGAAGAAACAGAATATACAATTCCAGCCAATAAAAAACCGTATGTATTGATGGTTGTGGGTGTAAATGGTGTTGGAAAAACTACTACGATTGGAAAACTTGCGTATCAATTTAAGAAAAAAGGATTAAAAGTAGTTTTAGGAGCTGCAGATACGTTTAGAGCAGCAGCGATTGACCAATTGCAAGTTTGGGCAGATAGAGTAGACGTTCCGATTGTAAAGCAAAATATGGGAAGCGATCCAGCTTCTGTGGCGTATGATACGTTAAAATCAGGTGTTGCGCAAGATGCAGATGTCATTATTATTGATACGGCTGGACGATTGCACAACAAAGTCAATTTGATGAAGGAATTGACGAAAGTCAAAAAAGTGATGCAAAAAGTGATTGACGACGCGCCTCACGACGTTTTATTAGTGTTAGATGGTTCTACAGGTCAAAATGCATTTGAGCAAGCGAAACAGTTTACAGCGGCTACAGAAGTAACGTCGCTGGCAGTTACCAAACTCGATGGAACAGCAAAAGGTGGTGTAGTCATCGGAATTTCGGATCAATTTCAAATTCCTGTCAAATATATTGGCGTAGGAGAAGGCATTGAAGATTTGCAAGTATTCAACAAATACGAATTCGTAGATTCATTCTTCAAGAATTAAGACATAGAATTTCAAACGTTCATTTGAGTTTCAAGCGTTCTTTTAAGTTTTTTTAACTTACAACAGCTATGAAGCATAAACAATTAAGCTTAGGAACATATAAACTAAAAAATGCTTCATATTATTGCTATTTAGAATGAAGTAGTGCTTTCTATAAATTTGCTGATAAAATTCTATTTGATAATTCTGAATAATTTGAATGATTTGGGAATACATTTTTAAGGAAAGCTATTATCTCATTCGAATCATTATTTTGTGCAGAAAGAATATATCCTAAATAAAAAATTGACCAATCCTTACTATATCCTTCTTGTTCAGATATTACAGACATGTCTATGAATTTATTAACAAATACAGGAATTTTGTCTTGGTAAGTTATTAATTTACTTTTTAAATCATCTATAGAACTTATGTTGAAGAATTTCATCCTCAATAAAACTTGATTTAGATTTCCTATTTCGTTATTACACTTGATTCCTGTTAAATTACTTATTTCGTCATTTAATTTATCTATTAATTTATCTGAATTAATGAACTCTGTAAGTGATGCTTTATCAAGTTTTACTTCTTTTGGTGTATTAGTTAGTTTTTGTGGTAAGCTTGACTGGTATTCTTCAAGGGAATCTTTTAAGTGTATGAATTCGCTATCAGCTGTTTCCAATAAGGCTGCTATTCGATTAAATCTTCTTTTTGCAAAATCAGGAATTTCAATTTCTCCTTTATAACCAATGTCATGTTCGATTTCAGCCCAAGCATGTTGAAGTATCGATCGAATTTGTATTTCAGCCTTAAGTGACTTGTATCTTTTATACTCTGATAATTCACATCTTGAACTGTCAAATTCAATTACATAGTGAAGAGATCTATATCCAAACCGATCTATTTCCAATATTCTTTTATCAATTGAATTTATATTATCAATGAGAAATTCCGATTCAATTATTTTTGCTATGTCATCAACTTCACTTTCTAAATAAGTTATGATTCTTATTCCTACTAAATCTGTTATATCAAATAGCTTTTGATATTTATCTTTCTTACGATCTATTTTTTCGTCTAACTTTTCTTTTTGCTTTATTCTACTTGTTATTTGATGTGGATAAGTTGAAGAATTTCGTAATAATTCATCAATCAGAGCATGTATTTTTTTACAAAAATCTTCTAATTTACTTTTATTGTCTTCAAAGTCTTTGATTATTTTTTCTTTACTTGTCATTTCTTTTCAATTGTACTATGGCTAAATATTTTTAAGAATTTAATTATTTTTAAAACTACAATTTTCTTACAAAAAAATCAAATCATAATTGTTGCAAGATTTAAACTTACAACAGTTATTAAACGTAAACAATTAAACTTACAAACTATAAACGAAAAAAGCTACATATCTCAAAATATGCAGCTTTTTTTAATATATAATATCTTTTTTTCTTAGTTACAATTTCGTCAAACGAATCACCACTTCAGATTGTGGTGCATTTGTACACGTGGCACTTGCAGTATCTTCTACAAATCGAATATCAATAGTGCTATCATCAGTAATATTATACGATGCTGGCATTGCCATTCCTTGTCCTAGTAAGACGTTATCGCCGCCGCAATTAAAGTTTGTGTCTTGATCATCTGCCACGGTAACTGTTCCGTCGCAATTCAGTGTAAAGTTGAATGTCATTGTTGGTTGTGTATTCGTCACATCCAAATTGGCTAAATATTTTACCGTAATGCTTCTCTCAGTATCAGAAACTTGTACTAGTTCAACAGTCGTTGGGTCACCAAAAATAGGTTCGTCAGTATTGCCAATTTCTTCATACGTGTACATTCCTGTGTATTCCAATGCAGGTGTAGTTACACTTCCAAAACTAATCCATGGACTTTGCGTGGTAACTCCACAAAGTGTTCTAATGGCAAATGTATAGGTAGTTGATGGACATAATCCTGTTGCAACAAAATTAGTATTACTTACCGTAGCCATAGTTCCCGTGTCAGGTGTAAAAGTGGCTGCTTCTCCATAACTAATCTCCCAAACTGTTTGTGAGTTTGAATCCCAACTTAATCCCGCAGAAACTTGCGTTACATCATCAATAGATAAATTTAAAGGAGGCAAGCACGTTGAAAATCTGTACGGTCCAGAGAACGCACTAAAACTTCCAGTTTGATCTCCGTCTGTAGTCGCGTTACAATTGGCTCTTACATAAAATTCATAATCACTATTTGGTTGTAAATTTGTCACAGGATATCCTGAATTATTTCCAGTGGCAAAACCATCCGCTTCTTCCAAATTGAATCCTACCAAACCATATTTTACTTCCCAAGCAATTTCGCTTCCACCTGGCATCCAAGTTAAGGTAGCGCCAGTTTGCGTAATATCTGCAGCTCCTAAAGTGGTTGGTGCTGGACACGACGTTGTAAATTCTGTTGGACCATACCATTCATTATTCCCTAAGTCACAATCTGATTTTACATAAAATTCATAAGATGTTTGTGGAGATAAGCCAGTAATATTGATGCTCGATGTTGGTGTGTCAATAATAGTACCTTCGTCTGGATTGAATCCTGGAGTTCCCCAAGAAGCTGTCCAAGTTACGCCTGTTACAGGTAAGCATTCGCCTGCGTCATTTACGGTTCCGCACCAGTTAAGTCTCGCAGAATTATCGGTAATATCTGAAGCAAAAGAAGCAGCAACAGGTTGGCATGGTTGTATAATCTCTGGAATTTGAACCTCATCCGAACATGAGAATGCAAATCCAATCAGTAGAAGTAAAACTACTTTTCTCATAAAATTTTTTTTTCGTGTATGACAAATATATAAAAACAATAATGAGTTCGACATTTAGAAGCTAAAAAAACAAGAATTCCAAACAGTTAAACTTTTAGATTGTATCTTTATATCCATAAATAACGCATTAAAATGAAGAAAATTATAGTTGTACTTGTGCTATTTTCATCGGTAGCTTGTCATACTCAAAAAAATATTCAAACAGAGAATGATATTTCTGATATCAGTGCCAAAGAGTTTAGAGAGTTTAAAGTATTAGACTCGCAAAATATTGAAAATAAAGATATTTGGAGTGCTGTTTCGAAACAAATGGAAGATTTTACGGAAGCAGAATACCAGCGTCTAAAACCATATATTCTCGAAAAAAATATCCTAGAGCTTCATCAATACAGAACGAAAGGTGTGTTTACGTATGAGCAATTGGTAAAGTTTTATCTATATCGCATCAAAAAATACGACCGAAATAATGAATTGTCTTTAAATGCTGTCATCAGCATCAATCCGAATGCAATTGCAGAAGCGAAACAACGCGATCGAGATTTTTTTAACAAGCGATTGAAGCCACTTATTTTCGGAATGCCAATTTTACTAAAGGATAACATCAATACGAAAAATATGCCAACTACGGCAGGTGCGTTGGCGTTAAAAGAGAATATGACGAATGATGCGTTTATCACGAAACGATTAAAAGATGAAGGCGCTATCATTTTAGGGAAAGCCAATTTGAGCGAATGGGCATATTTTTTCTGTGGCGATTGTCCAAGCGGTTATAGTGCCATTGGCGGACAAACTTTAAATCCGTACGGAAGAAAAATATTTGACACAGGTGGATCGAGTTCAGGAAGTGGCGTATCGGTTGCTGCAAACTTCGCGGTTGCCGCTGTCGGAACGGAAACGGCAGGTTCTATCTTGTCGCCATCAAGTCAAAACTCGGTTGTGGGATTGAAACCTACTATCGGATTGTTAAGTCGCTCAGGAATTGTACCGATTTCAAGTACGTTAGACACGCCTGGACCAATGACAAAAAATGTAATTGACAATGCTATTTTGCTTGCTGCTTTGTATGGATACGATGCATCGGATGCAAAAAGCAAATCGTTTAAGTATCCTGGAAGTTATTATTACGAAACGGTAAAAAGAGGCGATATTTCTCTTATGGGTAATCGAATTGGCGCATTTAAAAATTTGATGGAAGATTCTTTATATGTAGCTGCTTTAGATGTTCTTAAAAAGCAAGGAGCTGAAATCGTCGAAATTGAAGCAGCGCAAGTGCCACTTCCAAAATTTATAAATCTGCTAAATCTAGACATGCAAAACGATTTACCAGCCTATTTTGCAGAATATGGAAGCAAAGCACTTTCGTTCAAATCGGTGCAAGATGTGATTGATTTTAACAAAAAAGATTCTATCAACGCAATGCCGTACGGACAAAAATTATTCTACGGAATTGTAAACGATAAAGCCAATACCACAGAATTCAACGAGATAAAAAAAGTACTCAAAGAAAACGGGCAAAAATTCCTTCATGAACCAATGAAAACGGAGAATTTAGATGCCATTTTATCTATCAATAATTACCATGCGGCGTATGCTGCGGTAGCGGAATATCCTGCATTAACTGTTCCGATGGGTTATACAGACAAAGGCGAACCAAAAGGATTAACATTCATAGGAAAACCATTTACGGAACGACAATTATTAGAGTTCGCGTATGCGTACGAACAAGCTTCAAAAAAGCGAAAAGCTCCGAAGAAGTATCAGTAAAGTATATTTTACTGATTATAAGTTGGTTGTGAAAATTGAAATTTTATTTTTGGCATGCTAATTGGTGACAGTTACGGCATTAACCATATAAATAATATCATTATGAAAGCAAAACCAATTTTCTTAGGACTCTTAGTAACGTTATTTTTTAGTTTATCTGCTTATGCACAACATGGCGGAGGTGGCGTAACTCAAGATATCCGAGATGCTAAGACAGCAAAAGGAAAAGAAATTTCTGTTCGAAAAGCGAAAGAGCGTTTAAAGAATATTTGCTCTAACGGATATAAAATTACAAAGAAAGAATTGTACAAAGGTGGCACTTGGAAAATTCACTTCACAACAAGTTGTGGACAAGTAGGAGAAGTCCATTTTAGATATGATGGTGATTATAGAAAAACTATCTATCACAATTGAGATAAACAAAAAAGCACACTTCAACATATAAAAGTGTGCTTTTTTTATAAAAAATGCTTCTAAAAACTATGCTTCAATGTTAGTTGTATCCTCTTTATCATCGTTAGATATGATGTCAATAAAATTTCCAGCAAATGTGGTAACTAATCCGCCAGCACGAACAAAAATTACAAGCGCATAAAACGGATGTTTATTCATAGGCGCATAGCCAAATCCTGCAGGGACATAATGAATGGTCATTCCTACAAACTTCATATTAAACAGTTGTTTTGGCATTGCTGCCATCGCAATAATAATTCCAATACCACCAAGCGAACAAACAGCAGGTTTTACATATTTTAAAGCCAGTTTTCCAACATGAGAAACACTATTGGTTTTGAGTGCGAGCATGGAAAGTATCAGTGCTAACACCAAAATATGCAACACGAGAATCGGAACTAAAACCCATTTAATTACGGGTGGAATTTCAATTTTTCGATGGTACAACAATCCCATGGACCAAAACGTACCTACCAAACCTAACATTGAAATCGTTTTGGTAATGCTTCCTACAAAACCCAAATCGGTTTCGGTGCTATCGGCAACTTCTTCGGCAGCGTAAAATAACAGTCCTAATCCGGAAAGTGCCATGCCACCAATAGAAAATATTTTATCTACATCGTCTAAGGTGTTTTCTGCGGAGTTATCTATTTCTTGTGTCATGATGCGTTAGTTTAAGTTGAGTTGAAAAATGGTTTTCCCTCGGTTAATAAATTCTTCTTTGGTTTTTCCGTCGCCAAACGGTGCTTTTCCTTCTCCAATTTTATATAGAATCGTGGTTGGAATTGCCACAAACAAGCACATTACGTCTAAAAATGTCAATTCGTTGCTTTTAGTTACGGCTTTGTAAATTGGCGTAATGATTGGAATTTCCCATTGTTTGTTAAGTCCGACTTGCGCCAAGCTAATGAGCGAATCGAGCGATACAAAAATTAAATCCATGAGTTGTTTGACTAAAAACAGACTTAATCCCGCTAGTTTTTGCAGGAGTAATTTTAAAAAGTCTAAAAAGGTTCTTTCTCCTTGAATCATCTTTTTGAAACCATCAAAAATAATGTCCATTTGCAACTTGAAACCTTCTCCCGATTTTACCAAAATATCTTTCAATTGTGTCGTAAACGAGGTAAAAACATCTGTAAAATCTGTTGGAATCTGCGAACTAATAGGTTTTCCCGAACTGTCGTGTAAATAATTCTTTTTAGAGTTTAACCAATTGGCACGCGGATCGGCCGTTTTTTCATCCGAAGATTGAGATGGATCTATTTTTCCGAGCGAATCAGGAATATCTACCAATTCAGGAGAGAACTTTTCAATTTGTTTGTCCAACGTATCATCCACAAACTTGCGAATGTTTTTAATTTCATCTTTTAGCGAAATGATGGCAACGTTGGTAAATTCTTTAAAAGCATTTTTGGTTTCTACAATCGCATCCCAATCAAATAAAAACGCCAAAAACTCAAACAAATCTTTAAAAAACACTTTAATCGCGTCAAATATTTTCTGAATAAATGCGCCAATTTCCCGAATGGTTTTTACAATCCAATTAAATACTTGTTCACCAATTTTGATGACAAATTGCAATCCGTCTTTTACCTTTTCAACAATAAATTCGGCAGCATGCTTTGCACCGTCCCAAACAGCATGTAAAAAATCGCCCAAAGTCAGTCCGTGATGCGAAACACTACTTGCTGCAACATGACTAGCACGCATTTGTGTATTTGGAGCTACGAGTTGTCCAACAGTAAACGACGAACGTTGCAAGCTACCATTTGCGTCATTTTCCATCGTTTTGGCAGCGTCTAACATTTTCTGAATACCGTCAGCAGCACTGTTTAAGGTGTTGGTGTCAGTTCCTTCTGGGACTAACAAATCGCCGTTTTGTTTTCGGGCAGAAGCCAAGTCTTCTCCAGAGGAAGCTTTTTGTTGTAAATCTTCTAATACTTGACTTGCCAAGTTAATGGCAACAGTATTTTCTAAAAAGTCTGCATTGAGTAAAATTCGACAAGAAGCCAACTCTTTTACAGGACAAATCACGGTGAATTCGGCATTAACATTCAAAGGAATCAGTGCTTCTTTATCAGGTCCGATATGATAACTCTCATTATCAACATACACAAATAAATTGCTTTCCGCGCTCAATCTTACCTGCAAACCTTGAAACGTTTTGGTTGCCTTACTGCGAAATCGAATGTGTGCGGAATAGGATTCCACTTTCTTCAAGCTATCAATTTCTTTGATAGCGAGCGTTTTTTTGTTCCAAAGCGTTGTTGTAGCATCTTGCCATAAACTCGTGAGTTCGCTTCCGTATTTGGTATTGATGGAAAACAACTGATTACGAATGCCGTTGCCTTTTACACAACAAAATTGCTCTGCATCGTCTGCCATCACAATTGGTTGCGTCCATTGATTCGATACGAATTGTTGCGTTTTTTGCTCAAAAAAGTGATTGGTTTGGTAGTGCAATCCTTGTTCGTTGAGCGACCATACACTGTGATACTCATCGTTTCGCGCCGCACGAATTCTTGTAATTGCTTCAAAAGTTCCAGGCAATTTAATCACATCTACTTCTTCATCTTCAATACCAGTCACAAATTGATGAATATTTTTTCCAGCTGCATATACAATATCGTTGGTATCGTCAGATTCTACCAGCGCAAAACAGTTGACATCATCATCACTTTCAAAACGCGCTTTGGAAGTTTTTCCGTAGCGTTCATCCGGAAACGATTGAAATACAAACGAGCGTTCTTTGCCGATATCATACAACATAAAAACACCATCGTTGTATTGAAAATTTCCCAATTCAAACTGAATAATTTTCATGCCATTTTCAAACAGTGTAGACAGTTTTGGTGTTAAATCGTCCAGATTAGCTACGTAATAGTTGGCATCTTTTCCTTTGGACGTGGTAGAAAACACTACTTTTTCAACGCCAATTGATACTTTGTTAATGGTTTCATCAGCATGCAACGCTTCCATACTCGTCCATGATAAACTTTTGTCTAACGTAGCGAATTGTGTCGCGTTGAGCGGAATTTCATCCGAAATCCATACTTTGTTGTTTTCTACTTTTGCAATCTGGAAATAATCTTCCTCTGTATTATATTCAAGTTCGAAAGACGTTACTTTTCCTTCAGAAAATAGCAATTGCGTCCAGCCAGAAGCGGAACCTTCGGTGCGTAAAATACCTTGTAATTTTCCATCTGTTGTCAAACAAAAAATAAAAGGTTGTTCGGGTGCGACCATTAACGAACGAATTGTCGTTCCAGCTTTTATGGCAGATTCTGGAAAGTAATTGTGCATTAGTTCGCTTTGAAAATCGACAGTTACGTTGTCGTTTTTCGTTATTTGAAATTTTGGATCTACATTCATAAGGCTATTATTTTTCAATTACAGGCGCATAGGAAATGTCATACGCTACAATATCACGTTCAGTGTCCATGCGCAAATTTTTAAAGGCATATACTTTACCAAGCGGAAGAATGACTTTGTTGGTTTGGTTCAGTACATCTATATCATTGAGTTTTTCAATCAGAGCGCTCGAACTTGAAGCACTGTCTTTTCCAAGGTCAACAGCAATTTGGTTCACAATAGCGTCAATAATGGCGAAAACCCAAGCAAAAATGAGCAGTAAAATATGTGAGAAGACTTTCCAAAAACCACCTTCAAAATAGTTTGGATTCTCATCATACGCAATGGAAGGTTTTGTGAGCTTGTGGAGTAAATCAAAACGTCCTGTTTTGCCACTTTTTATGGTGAAATCTAAATACCCTGCACTACCTTTCGACGTTATATCACCTTTGGTGTATTGTCCGCTAGTCGACAACGTCATTTCTCCAACTTTTACAAACCATGCTTTCACAATGACTTTAATACTAATTTCAATTTTATACCGTACTTTAATTCCAGAATTGTCATCGGTATTTTTTACATATTCTTTCGTTACAGTATACACAGTATCAATGGTGTCATCTTTGTGTGTGTCATGTTTTTTAAGTTTCATCACGCCATTTTCAAAACCGTGTTGCAGTTCTACGCCATCTAAGTTTGTAAATGTTTTTTGTACGTACTGATCCAAAGAATCTAAATAGGTATTGAAATGATTTTGTTGGATAGAAAACACGCCGTCGGTAGAACTACTTGTGTCTTTTCCGAGTTCAATTAAACTATGTGGAAGAATTCCCGCAGTTGTTGAAGTTGGCGGTTTGGTATCATTGAGCATCATTAAAAAATTGAGCGCGCTAAACACACCAGATTGTTTATTTTTATTGCTATACGATGTAGAAAATGCGAGCGAAGTTGGTTGAAACATCGCCTTTTCGGTAGCTTTTATTTTCTTGCGATGGATTCCATAACCCAACACATACGGATTACCGCTTCCAGCAATGGTCATATTAAAATAATTTGCAATCGCATTTTGGAAATCAGAGTCGCTACCATCAGGTAATTTACTTTTTGTAGTGTCAAAATTTGAAATATTAGCGTTTTCAAAGTTTAGAAATAGGCTTTGAATCGTAAAGTCTTCATCAGACAAACCACTTTCGCGAATGATGGTTTTTGCACTTTCGCCAGCATCTAAAATCATATTTTCTTTAGAAACTTTAAGCTGTCCGATAGGAACTTTAAAAACATATAAAGCATCTTTCAAATCGAATACTGAAATCGCTTTGGTTTCTTCTTCTCGGTAATACAATTTTCCGCTTTTAAAACGGAGTTCTAGAAAGACTTCTTTGGTATTGTCTTTTATAAAACTGACTTCGGGCGCTAGTAAAACGGCTTCCCAACCAAAGGTAAAGTTTAAATTTTCCGATTGTACTCGGTTCATCAAATTGCCAATTTCAGCCCAATTATTGTCTTTTCGAGCTTTTTCAATTTCTTTTTGAATGGCAATCCAAGCGTTAATTTTCTGTTTAAATCCCGCATCTTGATCTGTGACGTGGAAGTTTTTGTCGTCAGTAGTTTTTCCACCCAAAACGCCCCATTTCTTGTGAATGATATTGCGTTTGTGTAATTGTGAAAACTGATAATTAATGGTGTTTTGCGACAAGGCGAGCACCATGTCGTAACCGGCAAGTGTTTCGTTTCCTTTCATGTTGACTATTAATAAGGTTATACTTGAATCTTAAAAAATGCATTGGTAGGAGGAAAGTGCATTATTTTAAAATTGTATAAGCAAGTTAAAACAGAAAACTAAAAAAGATAAACGTAGAACTACGTGATTTTAGAATAGCGTAAAAACAAGAATTTTAGTTTGTAAACGCAGAAATCTTTTCCCAAAGCACATTGTCGAAGTCAGAAAGTGCAAAATTGGCATCGTCAGCAGCGTTTCCCATTCTTACAATTACCACATCTTTGCTTGGAACAATGTATATTTTTTGGTCATTTTTTCCCAACGCGCAATACATGTCTTGCGGTGCATTTGGAACCAATTCGCCGCTAAATTGCAATTGCGTTTGTGGCAAACGGTAACTTGTTTTTCCATTCAGCCACCATAAATAGCCATACGCCAAATTGATGTTTTGAGTAGTCGAAGTGGCTTCATTTACAAAGCTTTCAGGAATGATTTGTGTGTTTTCCCATTTTCCGTTGGCGGCAATCAACAAGCCAAAACGCGCCATACTTCGTGTGGTACTCCAATATACGTTGGCATTTCCGTTTGGAATCCAAGCGCCTGTCATGCCAATGCGATTTTTCAATTTTGTATCAAAATAAGCATCCCAAGTTTGATTGCTCGCGGCAGCAACCACATCTTGCATTTTTACAAAAACGCCATGATATGCCCAACGCGTCCCAGCATCAGCTAAATAGTGTAAATCACTAGGCGCGATTCCGTCACCCAAACCATCATCCAGCCCAGAAGTCATGGACAATAAATTTTTACAGGTAATTAGGTTTTCTTTGTCTAAAGGAGCGCTCGTCCAGCCAGTTCCGATATAGTCAGAAACTTTGTCGTTGAGGTTGAGCAAATTTTCTTCTTGCGCAATTCCCGCAACAGCGGTCGTCAAGGTTTTTCCGGCACTTGCCCAATACCACGGAGACGTTTCTGTATGTCCGTCCATATAAGCTTCTACGACAATTTTTCCTTTGTGAAGGATGATAAAACTTTTGGTGTTTTTTTCTTCAAGATAGGTTAAAAGCGGCGCTAGTTGATTGGTATTCCAGTTCAATTCAGAAGCGCTTTCGGTTTCCCAAGTATCGGAATTTAATGGTGGAAAATACAATGATTCAGGCACAGCTATAGGTGTTTCTTCTTGCGGGACTTCATCGACATCTTCCGAAGAACAATTCACAAAAAAGACAAAAAAGAATAAAGAAGCTATATAAAATGGTCGGTTCATTGTGTAGGTTTTGATTTTTTAGACTGCTAAATATACCAAAGGTTTAAATTAGATTGTATCTTTGCCCACTGAATTTTTGGATATGAGAACGAAGACCTTAAAGAAAAATAAAATTAATGTAGTAACACTTGGCTGCTCTAAAAATGTGTACGATTCTGAAGTATTGATGGGACAGCTAAAAGCGAATGGCAAAGACGTAGCGCACGAGGAAGAAGGCAATATTGTAGTCATTAATACGTGTGGATTTATCAATAATGCCAAAGAGCAAAGTGTCAATACGATTTTAGATTATGTGCAAAGGAAGGAAGATGGTGTGGTTGATAAAGTGTTTGTGACAGGTTGTTTGAGTGAACGTTATAAGCCAGATTTAGAAGCAGAAATCCCAGACGTAGACCAATATTTTGGAACGTCTGATTTGCCAAGATTACTCAAAGCGTTAGGAGCCGATTACAAACACGAATTGATTGGTGAGCGATTGACGACAACACCAAAAAACTACGCCTATTTAAAAATTGCAGAAGGTTGTGACCGTCCGTGTTCGTTTTGTGCCATTCCGCTAATGCGTGGAAAACACAAATCAAAACCGATTGAAGAATTGGTAGAAGAAACCGAAAAGTTAGCCGCAAAAGGCGTAAAAGAATTGATTCTCATTGCGCAAGATTTAACTTATTACGGACTCGATTTATACAAAAAACGAAACTTAGCCGAATTGCTACGCGAATTGGTCAAAGTAGAAGGTATTGAGTGGATTCGATTGCATTATGCCTTCCCAACTGGTTTCCCAATGGATGTATTGGAAGTGATGAACGAAGAGCCAAAAGTGTGCAACTATTTGGACATTCCGTTACAACACATTGCAGATGATATTTTAAAGTCTATGCGTCGCGGAACAAATCAGGCGAAAACTACGAAATTGTTGCAAGAATTCAGAGCGGCAGTTCCAGAAATGGCCATTCGTACTACGTTGATTGTAGGGTATCCAGGAGAAACTGAGGAACATTTCCAAACGCTTAAAAAATGGGTTGAGGAAATGCGTTTCGAGCGTTTGGGTTGCTTTACCTATTCACACGAAGAAAACACGCATGCGTACAATTTAGAAGACGATGTTCCAGAAGAAGTGAAACAACAGCGCGCCAATGAAATCATGGAAATTCAATCGCAAATCTCTTGGGAATTGAATCAAGAAAAGATTGGAAAAACCTTCAAGTGCATCATTGACCGAAAAGAAGGCAATTATTTTGTGGGAAGAACCGAATTCGACTCACCAGATGTAGACAATGAAGTATTAATCGATGCTGCAAAATTCTATGTAAAGCAAGGCGAATTCGTCAACGTAAAAATCACAGACGCTGCAGATTTTGATTTGTATGGAGAACCGGTTTAAGAAATTCTAAATGTTGAATGTTGGGTTTTGAATCAAAATCGTTAGAAACGTCATTACGAGGAAGTATGACGAAGTAATCTGTTTATCATAGAACAATTTTATTATTTTAAGTAACAGGTTGCCACGCCGCTACGCGTCTCGCAAAGACGATTCTTATGCTAGATTTTAGAGTCAAGAATCAAGAACCAAGAGTCAAGACAATCTCTAAAAGCGAAGCAGTCTAATATCTAATAGCGACAGCGGTCTAGTTTCTAAAGCGATAGCGAGTCTAAAAGCGTAAGCGTATCTAAAGCTCAAACGCATTATTATTCACCATAAAAATTGCATTTGCCATAAACAGCTTTCCATTTTCCCAAAACATGCGAAACATTGGATTATCTATCATATAAATCATGCTTCCGCTTCCTATTTTTTGTTCGCCAAAAACTAAGGTATTTTTTATGTTTTTCAACGCGTTGTGACCTGCGAATCCAGAAACGGCAGTATTATCTTCCAAGTAGGTTACGGTGTGTCCGTTTTTTAAATAATCGTAGGCAGCGCTTCCTAATTTTAACGTAAAATATGAATCGCCATATCCAAATGCGAGTGGATGCGTATTGTCAACTTTGGTCTTAAAAATAGCACCTGTAATGTAGTTGGAAATATTTTGACGTTCACTTTTTGCGTAGGAAACGAGGTTGTTGTCGTTTTCTGTTTTTTCTTGTTCTTTTTTAGAAATACCGAAACCTTCTTTTCCTGCAAAAGTACGTATCGCATCTTTAATTGCAATCACTTTTCCGCCGCGTGAAATCCAGCTTTTCAAGGCTTTCAATTGTTGGCTATCAAAAAGTTTGCTGTAGTTTCCATCTGGTAAAATCAAGATATTGAACGAATACAAAGTGTTGGAAGAAAAATCTTCAGAGTCGATATTCGTCACAGGAAATTTCAATTCTTGCTCAAAAAAGTACCAAAGTTCACCAAATCCGAGCGAACGAGACACTTTTCCAGACATTACCGCGATTTTCGGTAATTTAATTTCTTTAATATCGGGCGAACCGAAATCGACACCATTATCTGAAAAACTGGAAGAAATGTCAGATAATTTTACCTCGTGTTTTTCAGCTAAATCTATAACGGTTTTATAAAAAGCGGCTGTTTTTTTGTTGTCACTTTTCGTGATGATCAACGAACCTCTATCAAATGTTTTTCCGTTATGCTTGAATATTTTTTCAGTAAAACGCACGCGAATTCCTTGTTGCAATAACTGACTCAAAAACGCGGCATCTTTAACGGTGTTCCAAGGCGCAATATATCCTGCAGCATTTGTTTCAAAAAGTCCACCTTTAAAATTTGGTTGTTTTTCGGTAGCAGTAATCAATGTTTTTGAAGCTGTCGTTTTCAATCCGTACGCATATGGAATGCTCCACGCGGTAATATCATACGTAAGTGAATCGCTCAATTTTGCATTCGGTTCAAACAATACTTTCACCATATTCGCTTTTGGCTGATTCGTACTCACCACCAACGCGTTGGAAATACGATTTGATTTTTGCGAATTCGTTTCATAGTCAAATCCTTTCACGGTAGCATTTGCAGTAAAACCATACGCAATTTCATGTCGGTCAAGCAATTCGGTTAACTTTTTAATACGGTGTGTGTTGCCTTCTAACACGTAACTTTTATACGTAAAATCTTTATTGTCAAAATACTTTTTGAATTCTGAATTCAATCTTTCTGCATTCTGGGAAGAAATTTCAACGGTAGATAATCCCGTCGTGTGATGATGCAAAATTCTATCTTTTAAAGTCAACAAATCGCCTTCATCGGTCATAATTCCCAAACCAGCACGTCCGTGACCCGCTTGCTCATAGGTCATTCCAATGGCGCCATTAAACGTTGGATAGGTATCTCCATAACTTGGATAAAACAAATCAAAACGTTCTCGCGTAAAGTACAACCAACCTTCTTTGTCAAAATACCCAGCATGATTTTTCCCGATTTGCGTTTGAAAATCGCGTTGCCAATCGGTAATTACTTCATGAAAAGGTTCTGCAGCAGGTGCAAAATAATACGGTTCGTTGATGCCTTGTTCGTGAAAATCGACATGAATATGCGGCAACCATTTATTATACACTTTCAAACGTTGACGCGTTTCTACTTGGGTTGCCCACGCCCAATCTCTATTCAAATCGAACAAATAGTGATTTGGACGTCCGCCAGGCCAAGGTTCGCTATCGTGTTCTTTTGCTTTTTGATGCGAATTAAAAGGTACACTCGCTACTTGATTGTACCAATTCACATACCTATCGCGTCCGTCAGGATTGATACACGGATCAATAATCACCACCGTATTTTGTAACCATGCTTTTTTAGCCGTAATCAATTCGTAAATAGTTTTCATAGAAGCTTCCGTACTCGACGATTCGTTTCCATGTACATTATAACTCAGCCACACAATGGCTTTATTCGCCGTACTTTCTGCCGTTCCAATGCCTGCATTTGCCAAATGATTCTTTCGAATACTTTCTAAATTGCTTAAATTTTCAGGCGTTGACACATAGGCAATTTGCAACAAACGATGCTCATTGGTTTTGCCGTATTCTTCCAACTGAATCATATCAGAAGCTTTCGCCAAATACTGATAATAATCGACCACACGATAATGATTCGTAAATCGCGTTCCCAATTCATATCCTAAAAATTCTTTAGGCGATTGAATATTTTGGGCAAAAATGGTAGTGGAAAAAATAAAAAATGAAAGGAAAGTAAAAAAATAGCGTCTCATTGGTTGGATTCAAATTGATAGACTCCAAAGCTACTTAATAAAATTTTGAAAACACATTTCTTAACGAAATTTTGAGAAAACCACATTTCAAATAACCTTATCTTTGCAACTTTATAACTCTGACGAACCACTATGCCAACTGAATGTATTCCCTATCAAGAAACTGGATATTTTACACCAATTATTTGCGATTATGTAGCTGAAAAACCAGCATTACAGCCATTCTATCACCGTTATCCAAAATTGGAAAACTTTGAAGCGCAAATTCTTGAAAAAAAGGAATCTTCACTCACAGATGCTTCGCAAAGAGCTGTATTGTCTAAAGCTTTAGTGGCGCAATACGAACACGTTTCGGCTTCTGAAAAAACCAAGCAAAACATTGAAAAGTTAGCTGCTGAAAATACATTTACCATTACTACGGGACATCAGTTGAATCTCTTTACAGGACCGTTGTACTTTTTGTATAAAATCATTTCAACCATCAATCTCACAACTGAATTAAAGAAAAAATATCCTGACTATGATTTTGTGCCAATCTATTGGATGGCATCGGAAGATCATGATTTTGACGAAATTTCTTTTTTTAATTTTAAGGATGAAAAATTCCGTTGGAAACGAGCAGCAAGCGGTGCTGTCGGCGAATTGTCTACAGAAGGTTTGGATGATGTTCTAACAGAGTTTTCAAAAGCATTAGGAAATAGCAACAATGCTAAATACTTACAATCGCTTTTTGAAGATGGCTACATCAAGCATGACAATCTTACGGACGCAACGCGCTACATTGCCAACGAACTTTTCAAGCAATACGGTTTGGTCATTGTGGATGGAAATGATAAAGCACTAAAACAGTTGTACATTCCATTTATAGAAAACGAACTTTTTCAGCAAACATCACACAAAAAAGTGATAGAAACTGCGGAAAGGCTGACAAAAGCGAGTGACGACTATCAAATTCAAGTCAATCCGAGAGAAATCAATTTATTCTACATCAATGACGGAATCCGTGAGCGCATCGTGGAGCAAGATGGTGTTTTTGGCGTGTATAACACTTCCGTGAGATGGAACGCGGAAGAACTAAAAGCAGAACTACACGCACATCCAGAGCGTTTCTCACCCAATGCCTTATTGCGTCCGTTGTATCAAGAAATTATTCTGCCAAACCTATGTTACATCGGCGGTGGCGGAGAATTGGCGTATTGGTTTGAATTGAAAAGTTATTTTGAAGCGGTCAACGTGACGTTTCCAATGCTATTATTGCGAAATTCAGCAGTGTTGAAAACGTCCAAACAATCCAAAAAGATGGGAAAACTCAACATTTCCAATCGTGATTTGTTCCTAAAGAAAGACGATTTCATCACAAAAAAAGTCAAAGAATTAAGTAAAATCGATATTGATTTCACACCGCAAAAAGAACATTTAAAACAACAATTCGAAGACTTATACAAACTTGCAGAGCAGACTGACAAATCATTTATTGGCGCGGTAGCAGCACAAGAAAAAAAGCAACTCAAAGGCTTAAAACACTTAGAAAAACGCTTGCTCAAAGCACAAAAGCGTATGCTAAAAGACAAAGTTTCTAGAAGTAGAGATATTCAAAAACAACTCTTTCCAAAAAACTCCTTACAAGAACGCAAGCAAAACTTCTCGGAATTCTACCTAGAATATGGCGAAAACCTTATTCCCACATTAGTGGAACATTTACAACCATTATCAAGTGAATTTTTGGTGTTGGAGTTGTAAAAAAACACAATAAATTTGTTGTGAATATCCTGTGAAAAAATCTCCATGGCAAAAGTTAAAATTTAAAATGTAAATGCTACTTTTGCGTATGCAACACGACAAGGTATTAATCATAGACTTCGGATCGCAATACACACAACTCATTGCGCGCAGAGTTCGAGAGTTGAACATCTATTCCGAAATTCATCCATTCAACAAAATTCCAACCAACGTACAAGAATATAAAGCGGTCATTCTTTCGGGAAGTCCAATGTCTGTACGCTCTGAAAATGCTTTTCATCCAGATTTAAGCGAAATACGCGGCAAAAAACCATTGCTTGGTGTGTGCTACGGCGCACAATATTTAGCGCATTTTTCTGGTGGAGAAGTTGCCGAATCCAACACACGTGAATACGGACGTGCCAATTTGAGTTTCGTACAAGAAAACGAACCTTTTTTAGCAGGCATTTCTGCGGGAAGTCAAGTGTGGATGAGTCATAGCGATACCATCAAACAATTACCTACAGGCGGAAAATTACTAGCCAGCACGCACGATGTACAAAACGCAGCTTATAAAATAGAAGGCGAAACTACGTTTGCAATTCAATTTCATCCAGAAGTATATCATTCTACCGATGGAAAACAATTGCTAGAAAATTTCTTGGTACATATTGCCTGCGTCAATCCAGATTGGACGCCAAATGCTTTTGTGGAAGAAACCGTAGCGGAGTTAAAAGAAAAACTGGGTAATGACAAAGTCGTTCTTGGATTATCGGGAGGCGTAGACTCTAGTGTAGCTGCCATGTTATTGCACAAGGCCATTGGCGAAAACTTATACTGCATCTTTGTCAATAATGGTTTGTTACGCAAAAATGAATTTTCAAGCGTATTACAACAGTATGAAGGAATGGGACTCAATGTAAAAGGCGTAGATGCTTCGGCACGTTTTTTGGAAGCTCTTGCTGGAGAAAGCGATCCTGAGAAAAAACGAAAAGCGATTGGACGTGTATTTATAGAAGTGTTTGACGATGAAGCACATCAAATCACAGACGTTACGTGGTTGGCACAAGGAACCATTTATCCAGATGTAATTGAAAGTGTGAGTGCCACAGGCGGACCAAGCGCAACGATAAAAAGTCATCACAATGTGGGTGGATTGCCAGATTTTATGAAATTAAAAATTGTAGAACCACTAAAAGCCTTGTTTAAAGATGAGGTGCGAAGAGTAGGCGCTTCAATGGGAATGGACAAACAATTATTAGGACGTCATCCGTTTCCAGGTCCAGGATTGGCAATTCGAATTTTGGGAGATATTACTGCGGAAAAAGTTCGTATCTTACAAGAGGTTGATGCTATTTTTATTGACGGATTGCGTGAGTGGGATTTGTATGATAACGTTTGGCAAGCAGGTGCGATTTTGTTACCTGTAAATTCTGTAGGAGTGATGGGCGACGAGCGAACCTACGAAAAAGTAGTAGCCTTGCGCGCGGTAGAAAGTACCGACGGAATGACGGCAGATTGGGTAGATTTACCCTATAAATTTTTACAAAAAGTATCAAACGACATAATAAATAAAGTAAAAGGCGTTAATAGAGTAGTATATGACATCAGCTCAAAACCGCCAGCAACCATTGAATGGGAATAATAAATTTGATTACAGAATGAAAAAGCTTTTAGGATTTTTTTTAGCAATACTAATGTCAGGTTGTTCTGCTACGGCACAATCGTACAAAAACCATAAAGTATCCAGAGGAGAAACGGTAGAAAGTATTGCAGAACAATACAATGTAAGTGTAGATGATATCATAAAACTCAATCCTGAAGCGAGAAACGGTGTGCGCAAAAACAGCATGTTGGTCATTCCTTCAAAATCTTTAAAAACAACTTCAAACATTGATGTTACCTTTATCAATCATAAAGTAAAGCGCAAAGAAACCTTGTATGGTATTGCTAAAAAATACGGAATTGAGGAGGAAGACATTTTAAAGTATAACGAAAGTGTTGCTAAAGAAGGTTTAAAAAAAGGTGACCGAATTGCCATTCCACAATTCAAGAAAAAATCGAAAGAAACCACGGAAACCGTTGAAACGAACACCAAAGATGAAAAGGACAACGAGGAAAGTTCGTTCGAAATTTATAAAGTAAAAGCAAAAGAAACCAAATGGGGAATTGCGCATAGCTACGGACTTACCATTGAAGAGTTGGAAGATATCAACCCAGAAATCAAAGACGGTTTGCAAATTGGACAAGAAATCAAATTGCCCATTCGCTCCAAAAAACCAAAAGTAGCTAGCACGGAAAACTATGTCTTTTACGATGTAAAACCGAAGCAAACCATGTATTCGCTCACGCGAAAGTTGAATGTGACAGAAGAAGAGTTGGTTTTACTAAATCCAGCCTTAAAAGATGGTTTAAAAGCAGGAATGGTGTTGAAACTTCCTGTGGCTAAAACAGAAGAGGAAAATATTGAGGTTGTAGATGCAGTTATTATAGACAAATTCAACTTTTTAGAAAATGCCAATCCTGAAAATGTGTCAAATATTGTATTGATGTTGCCGTTCAAGTTGAACGAAATCAACATGGATTCCATCAGTCAAACAAAAGAAAAACTACAAAAAGACCGTTTGCTAGAATATGCAACGGACTTTTATACAGGTTCACTCATGGCGTTGGATTCTATCAAAAACTTAGGCTATTCAGTAAATGTAAAAGTGATTGACAATGGGGGAAGTGCTTCCACAACGCGTTCTGCAATCTATGACAATGATTTTTCAGACGTACATGCAGTAATTGGCCCTTTTTTAGATGGCAATGTTGAAGTGGTAGCTTCTGCATTGAAATCTGACGGAATTCCTGTAATCTCTCCATTAACCAGCAAAAAAGTAGATCACAGAAATGTGTATCAAACCATTCCTGACAAAGACTTATTAGAGGAAAAAATGCTGGAGTTCATGAAAAAAAATGGACAGGATAAAAATGTCATTATCATAGCAGATAAAGACAAAACTACGATTAAAGCGAAATTGCAATCTATTTTGCCAAATCATAAAATGTTTAATCCAGAAGAAGGAAACTATATCAAGCCTACGCTGATTCTTCCTCATTTGCGTGAAGATGTTGTAAATTGGGTAATTCTAGAATCTGATGAATTAAATTTGATAGCCAACGCAACGTCTATTTTAAACTCGTATGCGGCTAAAGAAAAATACAAAATCGTATTGTTAACAACCAACAAAGACGATAGCTACGACAATAGCGACAATATCTATCACAGTCACTTGGCAAATCTTAGTTTTCACTATCCGTCAATCGATAAGCCTTCGTCTTTAAACAACAAATTCGTAAAAAAATACGAAGCAGAATACGGTATTTCGCCAAGCAGAATAGCAACGCGCGGATTTGACGTTACGTTCGATATTTTAGTGCGCTTGCTATACGATGAAAACTTAGCAAAAAGTGTTCGTACAGGCATTGAAACGAGTTATGTAGAAAACAAATTCGATTACCGAAAAAAATTACTAGGCGGCTTTTTTAATGAAGGCGTATATATTGTAAAATATGACGGATTAGAAATTAAAGAAGTAAAACAAAAGCAATAAAAATGACTTCAAAAGTAACCTACACAGGAAATCTGAGAACGGTTTCTACACATATCAAATCTGGAAATGAATTCATTACCGATGCACCAACGGACAATAATGGCAAGGGAGAAGCGTTTTCTCCTACAGATACGGTTGCTACAGGACTCGCAAGTTGCATGTTGACCGTTATGGGCATCAAAGCGGAGCAATTAGGTGTAAATATGGTAAATACGACAGCAGAAGTCACCAAAATCATGGCTTCCAATCCGAGACGTATTTCTAAAATAGAAGTACAATTGCATTTGCCGTTTGAAGCGGATGAAAAAACAAAAAAAATACTAGAAAACACCGCAAACACCTGTCCTGTACATTACAGTTTGCATCCTGATATTGAAAAAATAGTCGAATTTCACTGGAAATAAATGTATAAACTGATTGGCATACTATGTATTTTTCTGTTCGTCCAAAGTGACGAAACCATTACGTGGTCGCCACATCAAAAGTTGCATTGGGGAAACTTTAAAGGCGCGCCCGATTACGATTCGGATGCAGTAGCGATAACAGCTTCTGGAATAACCTATGGTTTGAGTTTAAAAACCTATTCCAACAGTGACAAAATAGAATACGAAACCAAAGTCATGGCGCAGTTTTATCCACAAGAATCTTGGTATTTAAAAGAAAGCGTCAATGATACCGTACTAGGGCACGAGCAATTACATTTTGATATTTCCGAATTGCACGCTCGCAAACTACGCAAGCGACTAAAACAAGCGAAGTTCACTAAAAACAACATTCGTCAAAAAATCTCGAAAATCTACGACCAAGTCAACAAAGAACTGCGCGAAATGCAAGAAGCGTATGATGAAGGTTCAGATTATTCTCGTGATTATGCGGGACAAATCAAATGGCAAAAACTCATTGCGAGAGAACTTAAAAAATACGAAAACTACCAACGATTGCCCAACGAAAATGACTGATTTTACTGACAAAGCAACGCAACAAAAACTACTCATTGAATTGGCACACGCCAAAATGCCGTTTGGGAAATACAAAGATAGATACTTGGTAGATATTCCTGAAGCCTATTATGTGTGGTTTCAGCAAAAAGGCTTTCCCAAAGGCAAACTCGGTCAACAATTGCAGCAGATGTTTGATCTCAAAATCAATGGTTTAGAACCGATGATTCGGAATATTCAGCGGCAGTTTGAAAAATGATGATGACTATATTTCTTAAAATTTAAGTTCCTAGTTGATGTTTTATAAAATGTCAAAAACAACGTTTCTATCTTCTAGTTTTATCCTTTATGTTTGTTGTGTAAACATTAAAACATTTATTATGAAGAAAAAAAGGAGCATTCAAAAACTAGAAATTCACAAAGAAACAATTAGTAATTTAAACACAATTAAAGGAGGAGCTGTAACAACTACGGTAACAGAAGGGCTAATAGTGATTTATACAATTATTTGGGATTGTAATCGAGACAAAATTGACCATTCGTTTACTCATGGTGATCCATGAGGTATAAAGAAACCGTGAAAAATTTTACGGATATATCGTGATGTATAAAAATGAAGCTATTTTTCTTTTTAAAGACGAATAGCTTCATTTCTTTATACTATCTCGGCGACAGTTTTAAAAGTAAGAATTTTATCATATCATAAAGGAAATATTTATTACTTCAATGCCTAGTTCATATAAGTATATTTTGGGATATAAATGTATAGGTGTAGTTGTTAAAAAATCATCCCAAAAAAGTCTTATTTTATCACATCTTACTTTTAATTCATCACTATTTCAGTGGTGATCTATCACAAAGCTTTATGAATAGTGCGTTTGAGTTTTTTATGTAGATATATTTGACGCATTCATTGCGTATCGAAATTTTATCATTCTTTTCAGAATACCTATGAGTTTTATCTAACATTAAAACATTTATTATGAAGAAAAAAAGAAGTATTGAAAAACTGAGTTTTCAAAAAGAAACGATTAGTAAATTAAACGAAGTAACAGGAGGAGTCAAAATTACGACAACAATAGTTACTATAACTCCGGCTGTATCAGAAGGACTAGGAGGTAGTTGTGTCGACAGTTGTGATTGTCCAAATAAAACATATAATTGGATGATATGCGTAGCTGATTATACTGAAGATTGTTAAATAATAAAAAGGTTTTTTAAACTTTCAAAAGACCTTTTAGCGCAAATACTATTGAAGCTACCTGTTTCTTAGGAATATTCAGAAACAGATAGCTTCTCTTTTATGCAAACAATACTAATTTTAAAACATATATGTAAGGTAGGTATTCAAATTCTAATAACTTCTATCATACATTCATAAATAGTTAACCTGCAACTATAAAAAAAGGTGATTTTCCCCTTTTTGTGGTTCTCAAATATTCCATACCTTTAAGAATTCCCCTTTTATAGAAACTTCATCAGTAAATTTTAATTGCTTTTTGAAGTAGAAACGAAGGGATTTTTTGTTAAACACTTAATTATCATGATCGTATTACTAGACAACGGACACGGTGGACTCATCAACGGAACCTATCAAACACCTGGAAAGCGTTCTCCAATTTGGAATGATGGTTCGCAACTATTTGAAGGCGAATTCAATCGTGCTATCGTGAATGGAATCATTGAAGAATTAACCACGTTGCGCATTCCATACGAAAATATTGCGCCAGAATATCGCGATGTAACTTTGCGAACACGTGTCAATAGAGCTAATAAATACGGTTCTAGAAACTGTTTTTACATCAGCGTGCATTCCAATGCGGGCGGCGGACATGGAAGTGAAATATTTACTTCGGTAAACAATACCAAAAGTGATGCGATTGCGACGGTTTTTGGAGAAGAATACAAACGCGTTTTTCCCGACAGAAGATTGCGAACCGATTTCTCGGATGGTGATTTGGACAAAGAAAAAAACTTCTACGTATTAAAACACACTAGAATGCCAGCCATTTTGACGGAAAACTTCTTTATGGACAATGAAGAAGAATGCAAAACCCTCTTAATGACGCGAGAAGGACGCGAAAAAATCATTCGCTATCACGTAGATGCTATCAAAAGAGTACAACACGAATTATTCTAACTTATACCAACTTATATTATGAAAACACGTTTTTATGCAACGTATGTTAGCGCTTTAGCGTTTCTTTTACTTACCTCATGTGCATCGCTCCGCACGGCGGCTTTTGATCAATATTCGTATCAAAAAGGTACAGAAATAAAAGTAGATGCACAACGCATCATGGACAAAGCAACCATGTCGTACGAATCGCAATTGGAAGCTATTGAAAACTTTCAAGCTGAACTTGACAAAATGGTAGAATACGAAAAAAACAAACCAGACAATCAAATCAGCTATGCGATGTGGAAAATGATGGCGAATCCTGAAAAAAACTTTATCGCAGGATTTCTAAAACGCTGGAAAGACCAAGGAACACTCTCAAGTTTCTTCATCACAGAAGCCAAAGGGCAAGTGGTAGAAGCGTTGGACATGATTTTACAATACGAAGGAAAAAAAGATCCAGCCGCAGAAAAGCGACTTAAAACAATGCTAGGAATTCAATAACGACTTAACAACACACGAAATGGACTTCAAAGAATTATTAAAAGAACTCAAAGGAAACCTATTAAGCTTAATGGGCGCTAAGTTTGACGAATTAAAAGACGAATCGAAAAAAGATGTGCAAGCGTTTCTAAACGCATCCAAAGACAAACTTGAACGTTGGACCACTTTACTCGCCGAAGGCAACATCACAGTGAGTGATTACAAATGGTTGGTAGAAAGTCAAAAAGATTTAGTTGTATTGAAAGGATTGTACGCTGCGGGCGTTTCCAAAATCAAACTCGGACATTTAAAAAACAGCATTCTTGATACCGTCATCGAAACGGCGATTGGTTTTGTAAAGCCAAACAAGGAGGATGATAATGAAGCTACGGCTTAGGTGTTTTTTAGGGATTAGGGAATAGGAATTAGGCATTAGTTTTATCGTAACTCTTGAATCATGATTCTTGACTCCTGATTCTAGAATCATGACTCTAATTCATTGCTGTAAAAAGCTACCGATTTGTCAAATCGAGCGCAGTCGAGATTTCTTTGAACAGAAACGTATCCGATTACAACAAACATACTACACTGATAATCAGTTTTATCAGAAAAAACACAAAGGTTGAATACACTTGAAAAATAGGTATTCAACCTTTAGTAATTATAAATTCTTCTTTGTACTTTTGCCGCCGAATACAACAACAACACAACAACATCATCACAATAATGGCAAACACCAAATACATATTTGTTACAGGCGGTGTGACATCTTCTTTGGGGAAAGGAATTATTGCAGCTTCACTTGCAAAACTACTCCAAGCAAGAGGTTACCGAACTACGATTCAAAAATTGGATCCGTATATCAATGTCGATCCTGGAACGCTGAATCCGTACGAACATGGCGAATGCTATGTAACGGACGACGGCGCAGAAACAGATTTGGATTTAGGACATTACGAACGTTTTTTAAATGTTCCTACGTCGCAAGCAAATAATGTAACTACAGGTCGCATCTACCAAAGTGTGATAGAAAAAGAACGCAGAGGTGAGTTTTTAGGCAAAACAGTACAAGTCATTCCGCACATCACCAACGAAATCAAAGAACGCATTCAGATTCTAGGAAATTCGGGCGATTATGACATCGTCATCACGGAAATTGGAGGAACTGTCGGAGATATAGAATCATTACCATACATTGAATCGGTTCGTCAATTATTGTGGGAATTGGGAGAAGGCAACGGAATGGTCATTCACTTAACCTTAGTACCATATCTTTCTGCTGCGGGCGAATTGAAAACAAAACCAACACAACATTCTGTAAAAACTTTGATGGAAAGCGGAATCAAAGCGGATGTGTTGGTATGCAGAACGGAACACGAATTGTCGGAAGAATTGCGTCACAAATTGGCGTTGTTCTGTAACGTAAAGCGTGAAGCGGTTATTCAATCGATTGATGCAGAAACTATTTACGATGTGCCGAATTTAATGCTTCAAGAAGGGTTGGACAACGTAGTATTGAACAAACTCAATCTTGTAGATGAAGAATTGCCAGATTTAACACGTTGGAATAAATTCTTAACCAAACTTAAAAACCCGAAAAGTGAAGTCACGATTGGATTGGTTGGTAAATACGTGGAATTGCAAGATTCGTACAAATCTATCCTAGAAGCGTTTATTCACGCAGGAGCGGAAAACGAAATCAAAGTCAATGTAGAGTCGATTCACTCTGAGCATATTGCTGAGAAAACCATTGCTGAAAAGTTTAAAAACTTAGACGGAATTTTGGTAGCGCCAGGATTTGGCGATCGCGGTATTGAAGGAAAAATCAGAGCTGTTCAATACGCACGTGAGCATAACGTACCATTTCTGGGAATTTGCTTAGGAATGCAAATGGCAGTAATTGAATTTTCACGAAATGTTTTAGGTTTAAACAGTGCCAATTCTACAGAAATGAATCCGAATACGGCAAGTCCTGTCATTAATTTGATGGAAGACCAAGAAAATGTAGAAAACAAAGGTGGAACCATGCGTTTAGGTGCGTGGGAATGCGAACTGAAAGAAGGAAGTAAGGTGCATGACATTTACGAGAAATCAATGATATTAGAACGTCATCGCCATCGCTATGAATTTAACAACGATTACAAAGAACGTATAGAAAATGCAGGCTTAATTGCTACAGGACTCAACCCAAAAACGAGATTGGTAGAAATTGTAGAATTGCCGTCACATCCTTGGTTTGTAGGTGTACAATACCATCCAGAATACAAAAGTACGGTTGCCAATCCGCATCCGTTATTTGTAGCTTTTGTAAAAGCAGCGTTTGATTATTCAGAGAAAAAAGAAAATGCCAGTATGGCATAAAAATGAAAAATGGATGCTTTTTTGAGTAACATACCTTCAAAAAAGCAGTCTATTACAAATAGATTGGAATCTTTACATAAGATTCATATAAATTACATACTTAATGGAAGAAAACAAGTTTGATTACAAACAACTAATAGGATTTGCTTTAATAGCGTTGATTGGAGTTTTTTGGTTAAATACCATGAAACCAACACCTGAAGAAGAAGCTGCCGCGAAAAAAGCTGCCGCAGAAAAAAACAAAACTACGCAAGTTGCTACCGATAGTACTACAACAAAAACAAATACGGCTCTCGAAACAACTACTTTAGACCTAACAGATTCTACGCAAGTAGCAAAATACAAAAATGCGACAGGTGCGTTCGGTTTCAATGCAGGAAAAGTAGACATGGACGGCACAACGACTATTGAAAACCAATTGCTATCCTTAAAAATTAGCAACAAAGGTGGACAAATTGTAGAAGCACGTGTCAAAGGACAATTGGTAAAAGGTGAATTTAAAGAGTTAAAAACCTACGATTCGCTTCCAGTATATTTAGTTAAAGACGGAAATGCTTCTTTCGGATTAAACTTGACAACGGCAGACAATCGTGTTATCAATACGAAAGAATTACCTTTTGAGCCAACCTATTCAGAAAACGGAGACACCAAAACACTTTCCATGAAACTCAAAATAGCGCCAAACCGCTTTTTAGAGTACGTATACGAGTTGAAAGACGATTATATGATGGATTTTACCGTGCGTTCGCAAGGATTAAACGGTGCCATCAATGCAAGTCAGCCTATCAATATGGAGTGGAAGTTAAAGAGTTTCCGCCATGCAAAAAGTGTGACGTATGAAAATCGTTATACCGATGTACATTACGAATATGAAGATGGAAAAGACAGCTATTTAGGGCAAATGGAAGACGAAGAAAATCCAAAAGGTGTTACGTGGATTGGTTACAAACAACACTTCTTTTCTTCAATTTTATTGACAGATACACCGTTTAGAAGAGCCAATTTGACTTCTGAAAACATTGTAGACAGCGAAATGCCAGAAAAGGACGTAGAGTTCCTAAAAAACTTTAGTTCTACCATTCCGTTAGAATTAAATGGAGGAGAATTGAACTATGCTATGAATATGTATCACGGTCCAACAGACTATGAAACCTTGACTTCGTATGATAGAAACTTAGACGAAATTGTACCACTAGGTTGGGGAATTTTTGGTTGGATTAACCGTTACTTCTTAATTCCGTTATTTGGATTGCTAAGTATGTTCTTACCAGCGGGAATCGCGATTATTGTGATGACGATTATGGTTCGATTGTTACTATCGCCTATTACGTATAAATCGTACTTATCACAAGCGAAGATGAAAGTGATTCGTCCTGAAATCAACGAAATCAACCAAAAGTACAAGGACGATGCAATGAAGAAGCAGCAAGAAACAATGAAGTTGTACAGCAAAGCAGGCGTAAGCCCAATGGCAGGTTGTATTCCAGCATTATTGCAAATTCCAGTATTCTATGCATTATTCATGTTCTTCCCATCAGCGTTTGAATTGCGTCAAAAAAGTTTCTTATGGGCAGATGATTTATCGTCGTATGATACCATTTATAAATTCCCAGAAGGGTTTAGCATTCCGTTATACGGAGATCACGTAAGTTTATTCCCGATTTTAGCGTCGATTGCTATTTTCTTCTACATGCGAATGACAACGGGACAACAAATGAGTTCTATGCAGCAACCATCGCAAGAAGGAATGCCAGATATGAGTAAAATGATGAAATACATGATGTATTTCTCACCATTATTAATGTTATTATTCTTTAACAACTACGCGAGTGGATTGAGTTTATATTACTTCGTTTCCAACTTAATTACCATTGGAATCATGTTAGTGATTAAGAAATACATCATTGATGAAGATAAAATTCACGCACAGATAGAAGAAAACAAAAAGAAGCCGAAAAAGCAAAATCGTTTCCAAAAGAAAATGCAGGAAATGATGGAACAGGCAGAAGCACAGAAAAAGGCAAACGCCAATAAAAAGCGTTAAACACATATCTTTTTAAGACAACAAAAAACTCCTCAATATGAATGTATTGAGGAGTTTTTTATTTTGAATGTTTTTTGAATGAATTACAAGCTTGACTTGAATTTTAGGATTCTTTGATACGATTCGTCGATGCGCTTTTCTGAAATTTCGCCGTCTTTTACCATTTTCTTTACGATTTCAATAATGTCTTGCGGCAAAATCATATCGCGACCTTCCATCGGAATGTGATTGGAAAACATCAACACATCTACGCCAGCATGAATCGCCATTTGAATGGATTTTTCAAAACCAAATTGATCAGCAATCGCTTTCATTTGCATGTCATCTGAAAAGATAACACCTTCATAACCCAAATCACCACGCAAATAATCTGTCATAATTTTTTTAGAAAGTGTGGCTGGTAGTTTTGAATCGTCTAGTTTATCGTTCACAATATGTGCTGTCATAATCGCGTCTACATTGCCTTCGTACATCAATTTTACATACGGAAATACTTCTTGTGGTTGCCAATAGTTGCTGACATCCGTTACATTGTAATGTGAGTCTTGACGTGAATTTCCGTGTCCAGGAAAATGCTTTACAACGGTTTTGACATTAAAATAGCGATGACTCAAAATAACTTGTCGCGCATGTTTGATAATTTCTTTCGGATTTTCTGAAAAAGCGCGTTCATTTTTACCAATCGGCGGATTCAACGGATTGTGTACGTCCAAAACTGGCGCATAATTCACATTAATCCCAAGCGATAACAAATTGTGCGCAATAATGTCACTGTAATATTTCGTAGAATCAATATCGTTGGTATCGCCGAGATATTTAGCAGAAACGGTTTTTGGGAAGCCATATTTTTGCTTTAAACGATTTACGAGTCCGCCTTCTTCATCAATACTTACCAATAGTGGAAGTTCAGCGTCTTTCTTCAACGTTGCAATCAGTTTTTTCAGTTTTTCAACAGAATTTTCTTTAGAAATATTTTTCTCATAGAGTAAAATACCACCCAATTTTTGCGCTTGAATATCGGCTAAGATTTTATTGTCAGGAAGAATTTCAGTGTCTTTCCCGATGCCCAACATAATCATTTGTCCAATCTTAATATCTAAGCTGTCTGTTTTCTGTACTTGAGAAAAACTAAAGTTTCCCATCAAAAGGAATGCGATTGCAATAATTCCTGTATATAATTTCATGTATTAATTTTTTTTTAATTGCTTCAATTGTTTGATTGCTATCTTGGTCGAATTTATGATATTCTTTCACCACAAAGTTATCATAGAAAAAGCAGTACACCAATTCTTCATTTTTGTGAAAAAATAAAATAATACAATCTGTCAAGCATTCTTCGTCATTAACGGTGTACTATATATTCAATACTTCACATAAAATATGCCATCTGTTTTAAAATATTCACGTTCCACTTCTTCATTGCTTTGGTATGCTGCATTGTCATTGGGAACACGGATCTGGAAAACTTTTTCAAATTTAGCTTTCAGTGTTTCTACTACAGCATCAATCGGGATAATGGTTTTCATGAATGTGATGGAATATGTGTGTTGTAATCTACGAAGGATGTATAACTTATTTCATATCGAATATAGGTAAAATTGATGAAATAAAAAGCATAATACCACAGGGATTCTCAACTTCTTTTAAAAAGCAAACAAAACAAATTATTATACAAATGCTAGTCGGAATAGGGGAAATTTACAATTTTGATTGTTTTATAAACGAAGCCTTTTTGTAAAAATCTTTAAATGAGAGAATTAAAATAAATTCTTACGCAACTAAATCACAAAATGCGCATCTATATAAAAAACATCTAACCAAAAACTACATGAAAATTCAAAAAATAATCACCATTGCACTGACAGTCACGCTTTTCTTTTCTTGTAATGAAAATAATGACCCAGCGCCATTAGCAGAAAGCAGTATTTCAGGAAAATTTCTCGCGCCAAATAACACAGATCCAATTGTAAACGGACATATTACTGCCAAAAAAGACGATACCGTTATTTCTGAAACCTATACCGCAACCGATGGAACATTTACACTTTCCAATTTGACCGCAGGAGAATATATCGTAACATTCAAAAAAGGACTTTTTAGTTCAGAACGCATCGTAACTGTAGAAGAAGATGACGATATAGATATTCCAAACATTCCTATTGAAACATTCCCGCGAATCGGCGTAGTTACAGGTACATTTGACAATATTGAATCAGTGTTGTATGACATTGGTTTGGTAAATCCGTTCACGCAAGAACCGTTGTTTGATATCATTCAAGGAAATTTTTCAGGCAGAGCCAATACAAATACAATCAATCATGGACATCATCATGGCAAAAGCAAGGCAGATTCTACTCCTAAAAACAATACGAATTTACAGCCTAATGTGGATTTTAATTTTGGAGACTTAATTGCCAATCCAATACTTTTAGCGGAATACGATATCATTTTTCTAAACTGCGGACTGAACCTAAATCAAGACAATTATATCGACAACATCACGCAATATGTTACTAATGGCGGAATTCTATATGCAACTGATTGGGCATTTCCATATTTAACAGGTATTACAGGTGATGGACAGCAATATATCGATTTTTTAAACCCAATTAGAAGCGGTATTTCTACAGAAACAGAAGCAACTATTTTTGATCCAGACCTTATCGCTTGGCTGCAGGTTAATTTTGGAATTACAGTAAGTAACGACGATACCATTTTGTTAGATGAATTTCTCAACAGTTGGCAAGTAGTAGACAGTGCTAACGATGCAAACGTTATCAGTTGGTTCAATGGTCCTGTAACATATCGAGATGCATCAGGTGCAGAAGTAACAGAAAATAAAGATTTAGCGTTTACATTTCTAGTAGGCGACGGCGGCGTATTTTATTCTTCATTTCATACGGAAAATCACGACGACGGCTTTAGTACAGTAGACAGACTTTTAGAATATTTAGTATTTGAATTGTCTGGATTGTAAGTAGAAATGTGATCTATTAAAAAGCTTGCGTGTTCTTTCCACGCAAGCTTTTTTTGTGTTTAAAAATGCTTGGCGCGAGGCCACTACCAAAAACATAAAAAAGGTAGTATCTTTGTCAGCAAAATGTGTGGAATACGTCTAAGGGAATTCGTGATTTATAAACCACTTCAATTAGAAATTTGATACAAAAAGTGACAGGAGTAAAATGAAAAGAGTAATAGTAGGACTTTCCGGCGGTGTAGATTCAAGTGTAACAGCCTATCTTTTAAAAGAACAAGGCTACGAGGTTATTGGATTGTTTATGAAAAATTGGCATGACGATTCTGTTACCATTTCTAACGAATGTCCGTGGTTAGAAGATAGCAACGATGCCATGATTGTAGCGGATAAACTGGGAATTCCTTTTCAAACGGTAGATTTAAGCGAACAATACAAAGAGCGTATCGTAGACTATATGTTCAACGAATATGAAAAAGGGCGTACGCCCAATCCAGATGTATTGTGTAACCGAGAAATCAAATTTGATGTCTTTCTCAAAATTGCACTCGATTTAGGAGCGGATTACGTAGCAACAGGACATTATTGTCGTAAAGAAACGATTGAAAAAGATGGCAAAACCATTCACAAATTACTAGCGGGCGTCGATGGAAATAAAGATCAATCGTACTTTTTATGTCAGCTTTCGCAAGAACAACTCTCCAAAGCGTTGTTTCCTATTGGTGAATTGACCAAACCTGAAGTACGCGAAATTGCTGCAAAAGCAGATTTAATCACCGCAGAAAAGAAAGATTCGCAAGGACTTTGTTTTATCGGAAAAGTAAAACTACCCGATTTCTTACAGCAACAATTACAACCCAAAGAAGGTGTTATTGTAGAAGTGCCCAACAGTGAAGAAAAATACCAAAAAGAGGTGCCAGCTTTTGCTAGCAAAGAAGAGGAACTAGCTTTCTATGCGCAAAAACATACGTATCAGCTCACAGATGGAAAAATAGTAGGAAAGCATCAAGGGGCGCATTATTTTACTAAAGGACAACGAAAAGGCTTGGCGGTCGGCGGAACAGTTGAACCGTTATTTGTCATAGAAACAGACGTGGAAGAAAACGTCATTTACACAGGACAAGGAAAATCGCATCCAGGCTTGTACCGCAGAACTTTATTTGTGTCGGATGATGAATTGCACTGGGTTCGCGAAGATTTAGCTTTACAACCAGACGCATCAATGGAAGTTATGGCGCGTATTCGCTACCGTCAACCGTTACAAAAAGCGACTGTCTATAAAATTGAAGGCGGCGCGTATGTAGATTTCGAACAACCGCAAAGTGCCATCACCGAAGGACAATTTGTAGCATGGTATCTAGATGACGAACTCATAGGTTCAGGAGTAATTTCTTGATGAATTTGAAGTTGAGAAACTTCAAAAAAACATAGAACAAAAAACGAACAACAAAAAAACAAAAAATGAAAAAGTTGATCGTATTAGCAATACTAATAGCAGTACAATTCAGTAAGGCACAAACACAGCATGCTTGGGTATATTTTACCGATAAACCAAATGTGACCAGTGCGTTGGCAAATCCTAATACGATTTTGACTCAAAAAGCGATTGACCGAAAAAACAATCACGGAGTAGCTATTGACGAACGTGATGTGCCTGTGAACGAATCGTACATTACGCAAGTAAAAATGCAAACAGGCATTACGGTCAAAGCGAAGTCAAAATGGTTTAATTGTATTCACGTACTTGGTAATCAGACAGATATTGATAACTTATTAAATCTCTCGTTTGTCAGCGAAATCATTTATGCTGATCGCTCTTTAAACACCTCAAGTAGGTCTTCTGCGGAAGCAAACAACGCACGTACAGAAGAAAAATTTGAAACGCTCGTAATGTTCAATTATGGAAATAGTGGCAATCAAAACCAAATGATCAATGTTCACAAACTCCACGAACTAGATTACACAGGAGAAGGCGTTACAATAGCAGTGATGGACAGTGGTTTTCCAAACGTTAACACCATGGCGGCTTTTCAGCGATTGCGCGATAATGGTGACTTGCTAGATGGCTATGATTTTGTAGATAGAACAGCAAATATTTACGCATACATAGGAAATAGTCACGGTACTAATGTATTGTCAGACATGGCAGGTTATGTGGATGGACAATTTGTTGGAACAGCGCCAGATGCTAGCTATTACTTATTCAGAACTGAAGACGTAGCCAGTGAAACACCGTTGGAAGAATCGTATTGGGTGGAAGCGGCTGAACGCGCTGATAGTTTAGGTATTGACGTGGTAAATACGTCATTAGGTTACAGTCGTTTTGACGAAAGTCGTTACGATTACACCACAGCAGATATGGACGGAAACACCGCATTCATTACCAAAGGTGCAAATATTGCAGTAGAAAAAGGAATATTAGTAGTCAATGCAGCTGGAAATGAAGGCAATGATGGTACATGGGGAATTGTGACCGCTCCTGCAGATGGTGACGTTTTTACCATCGGAGCTGTAAATGCTAGCGGAAACTATGCGTCGTTTAGTTCACGTGGAAGAACGCCTAATATTCCAGTAAAACCAGATGTGGTAGCGCAAG
Source organism: Kordia sp. TARA_039_SRF (assembly GCA_006383075.2). Classification (GTDB taxonomy): domain Bacteria; phylum Bacteroidota; class Bacteroidia; order Flavobacteriales; family Flavobacteriaceae; genus Kordia. Next base: position 581,961 of record SMNH02000002.1, on the reverse strand, counting down.
GAGCTGGTGTGTATGTCATTACGTCTAGTGGCGGTATTGCGACGTCTAATGGAACTTCGTTTTCGTCACCAATTATGGCTGGTGCTATGGCATGTATGGTACAAGCTTTTCCCAATAAAACAAATTTGGAGTTGATGCAAATTGTTCGCGAAACAGGCTCCACCTACAGTAGTCCTACGATTCAATTGGGACATGGAATTCCTGATTTTGAAGCCGCATTTCAGACCTTGTCGAACAATACATTTTCTAGTACGGAAAAAATTCAAATCTATCCAAATCCCGCGAAAGCGATAGTCACAATTGCACTGCCAGAAACGACACAACATACAAAAATCTCATTGGTAAACTTGCTTGGAAAAACTCTTAAAGCGGCTACTACAAACAATACTTTTCATCAAATCGATTTGAGTCAACTTACGACAGGAATGTACATTGTACGCATCGAAGCAGACGGAGAAATCATCACCAAAAAAATCATAAAACACTAAACGAATGGCATTATTCGCACACAATAAAATCACACAATTATACAACATACAATATCCTATAATTCAAGGTGGCATGATTTGGGCAAGTGGCTGGCGATTGGCTTCTGCAGTCAGTAATGCTGGCGGATTGGGTTTGCTAGGCGCGGGTTCTATGTATCCAGATGTGCTGCGTGAACACATTCAAAAATGTAAAAAAGCGACCAACAAACCGTTTGGTGTGAATGTTCCGATGTTGTATCCGAATATTGAGGAAATCATGGATATTATTGTGGAAGAAGGTGTGAAAATTGTGTTTACCTCAGCGGGAAATCCGAAAACGTGGACGCCATTTTTAAAAGAAAATGGCATCACCGTAACACATGTCGTGAGCAGTTCTAAATTTGCTTTAAAATCGCAAGAAGCTGGTGTACACGCGGTGGTTGCAGAAGGTTTTGAAGCTGGCGGACATAATGGACGCGAAGAAACAACTACACTCACATTGATTCCAAGTGTGAAAGAAAAACTCGAAATTCCACTCATCGCGGCTGGTGGTATTGGCAGCGGAAAAGCCATGTTGGCTGCAATGGTTTTAGGCGCAGACGGCGTACAAGTTGGAAGTCGTTTTGTGGCAACAGAAGAAGCTTCTTCACATATTGAATTTAAAAAACAAGTCGTGGAAGCCAAAGAAGGAAGCACCAAATTGATGCTGAAAGAATTAGCGCCTGTACGATTGTTGAAAAATAAATTTTACGAAGACATCGAAGCGTTGTATCAAACAGGACCAACTGTAGAGGAACTCAAAACCTTATTAGGAAGAGCGCGCGCCAAACGCGGGATGTTTGAAGGCGATTTGGTAGAAGGCGAATTGGAAATTGGGCAAGTTTCTGCCTTGATTCACGATATCAAACCCGCAGCAACAGTTGTTGCAGAAATGGTAAAAGAATTTGAAGAACGCGTTGCTTTTGTAGCGTCGCTTCGCTCTTAGATTCGTCTTTGCGAGAATTTGATAAAATTCGCGGCAATCTGTTTCAAAGATAACTAGGAGTGGACTTAGCAACAGACTGCCACGTCGTAAACTCCTCGCAGTGACGTTTGTTTTGTAGTTATTATAAATCTAACACCTAAAACCAAACACCCAAAACCCAACCAAAAATCAATTCCCATACTTCTGTATCAAACGTCCTGTTTCGTTGCCTTCGGAAGTGCCGTCCGCTTTGTACAGAATATAATCAAAAATATCAGCTTGCTTCACGGTAACTTTTGTTCCTGCTTTTAAATTTTTGATGTAATGTGGCTCGTTTTGCAAAATACCTTCAATAGCGGTTGTTTCCCAAGTAGTAACTTCTACCCACATCCATTCTCTTCCGCCAGTATCCGTAGTAAAAGGCGCTTTTAATAACAATGTTGAGCCCGCAGACAAGCCGTTGTTAAACAATTTTTTCAATGCAGGTAAACGTCTTTTTGCACGTTCGCTTGCCTCTGAAATTGCTTGGTTATGGTCTACACTAGTCACTTCATCATTGACACCAAAAAGGTTGGAATAGATAGTATTTTCATACGCTTGCGGATTTTCATATGCTTCATTTTCAAAATCTACTTGAATTAGAAAATTTGTAGGATCACCTTCTTCCCAAGTTCCTTCTTTAAAACGAATAGCCGCTTTTTGTGCAGCGCCTTCAATAGTAGTTTCTTTGATGGCTTTTTTGAAATCTGCATTTTGAATCGCATTAAAATCAACCATAAAATCACCATTTTTAATTTCATTTCCTTCAAAAAGTAATTGCGCAATTACGGTTATCAATTGATTGGCTTGTGTCGTGTTGGAGCAAGCGGAATCGTCAATGACAATATCTGGAAGACCAAAACGCTTCATTCCCAATGTGATAGTGCGACAGAATTTATCTTTGCGATACGAATGTGTAATAATTTGTCGAGAAGCATCTGGAATTCCCTCGCTCCACGCATCTACACGTCGTATTTTCCATGTGTCTGCTAAAAAATATTCTCGGGTTTCTGCATCGTAGGCAACATATTCGGTATCTTTTAGTTTTGTGTGAATCCACTCGTAGAATAGTTTGTTTTTTTCAGTAGCATCGTTAGCCGTGTAAAAAACAGCAATAATAAACGCATTTTTAGAGGCGATGAGGTTTTCTTTTTGTGCTTTTGTCAAGTCTTTGGCAAAATAATTTAAATAATTCATGCCGTATACAGGATATTTTTGAGGTACATCTGTTACGGGTTCTACATACACTAACGTCTTTTCAATGTGTTCTGGAGCCGCATCAATAAATGATGCATCTGGAAAAATGGTTTGTAGTTCTTTTTTAATGGTTGCTTCGTCTAAACTAGTGTCCATTGTGTACAATCCGACCTCAGAATAAACGGCTTTTTTGTTAGTGTCGGAATCTTGTGCATTTACAGAAAAAAGACTAAAAGCGATAAAAAAGAAAAAGAGTTGTTTCATCAGTGAAAATTTTGTTTTTCTACTTAAAATAGTATCATTATTGAAAAAATACCGCACAATTCATCAGAATAGTACGTACTAAAGATACCTTTTTACGGCATAAAAAGAAATCTTATTGAAAAAAATCTACCTTTATAGAGTTTAAAAACGACTTATGAAAATAACGAAGCAATTCTTACAAGTGCATCCTGTATTAGCAGTCAAAGATGTTACAGCAGCTATCGGGTTTTATGTTCATAACTTAGGATTTACTTTGGCGTTTGCCGATGACACGAAAGAACCAAGATATGCTGGCGTACGACGTGATAGTGTTGAAATTCACCTGCAATGGCACGATGCTTCTGAATGGCAGTACGGAATTGACAGACCCATGTTGCGTTTTGTCATTGCCGATACCGAAGCACTTTTTAATGAATACAAAACCAAAGGCGTTTTTCACGAAGACACACAATTGCGAGAAACTGCGTGGCACACCAAAGAATTTGCTTTTTACGATTTGGATAGGAACGGTTTAACGTTTTACGAAGATTTGTGATTTCAGTCTTCAGACTTGGGATAATTTTGAATCAATCGAATGCCTAAGCGTACACACAAAAGTACAGCGATGATAATTACAATATTTAGTTCATTCATAGATTTGGTTATCTTTTTCTGCGGGCGTATTTTCTTCCTTTCTTCAATTTTTTTCCTTCATAACCTTCAAACTGAATTGGTACAGAAATATTACCATCTTTTTCGGTAGCTTCATGAACAACAAAGTGTAAATGTGGCGTCGTAGTAAAACCTGTCATTCCTGAAATTCCAATTTTTTGCCCGCGGGCGACAATATCGCCATTTTTTACCAAAGCACCGTTAAAATCTAAATGATAATACGAAGCTGTTGTACCATCGTCGTGTTGAATGATGATAAAATTTCCATCGTTAGCAAATTTGCGTGTGCGCCCGTGTTTGTTAGAATCTTCTTTAATTAAAACAACTTTCCCTTCTCGTGCGGCATAAATAGTGTCTCCGATTTTTGTACCAAAATCATAGGCGTGATAGGAACGAATATGATCATGAGAAAAACGTCCAAAATTCCCCTGAATCAATTTTCGCTTCTTTTTATACGGCAGCAAATACACATACGAATCGTTGTGAGAAGCAACACTTGGATCACCATAAGCCACCACAAAATCGAAATATCCGCTAAGTTTCAAACCTTGGGTAGTATCAATCTTTTTGCGGGGAATTTTCATGTAGTTTTCCCTTTTTTCCAAAGGTTGTAATACAATCTTTTCCAAATATTTAAAATTCTTTGCGCCTACATCTTTCACTTTTACTTTAAAAAACATCGGCGACAGCATATTATTTTGAATACTCAACACTAAGGTGTCTTTGGTCGTTGTAATTGTATCTTTTTTAATAGAAACATGCTGTGCGTGTGCTACCGAAATACCAAAAAGAAATACATAAATAATTGCAAGTTGTTTCATGATTTATGGTTTTTGATGAAGATAGAATTGATGCACTTGTCTGCCCAATTCCGCTAAAAACGGAATACCAATTTCGTCATATTCGTAGGTGTCATCATTGAAAATTTGGTTTTTATTCACGTGAATCGTCGCGGTAATGGTAAATGCAATCTCATTTTTGGTGTCCACAATATGCGCGCAATCGGTTAAATAACCATACGCATACCCAACCTTATTATACATTTTAATATGCGCAGGAATCGCTTCTTTTGAATCGCCAAACAGGAAGAATTTCACATAACTATCATAATATTCTTCATCGTCATAATCTTGTTCTCTCGGAGTTTTGTGCATCACGTCTAGTAAAAATTCGCGGTCATTTTCCGTTAGCTGCAATTGTGCTCTTTCGTCATACTTTTCAGGATAGTGCACGCGTTTCATAAGTTCACGCAGCGTCGAAATTGGCAAATAATTCTTCTTAGAAAAATCCATGGGTTGTTGTATAAGCGAATCATTTCGGTAAAAACCCTTGCCTTTTTGTATTTTGTCCATGTCGAGTGACAATATAGATAAGTTCATCGGTACAATTTATACAAACTATCAACACTAAAAAAAGCACTTTTTTCATTCTAAAAATATAAGAAGTTGCTACAAGATACTATTTTATGTAAAGAGTTCGATTTTTTATAATTGTTACAAAAAAAAGTGTCTGCACTACACAGACACTTTGTCAATACTTAGATATTTCTAAAAAATTACACTGCTTTAGAAATGGTTTTTTTCTTTTTGGGAGTTGAAAAATCTACTTCAATCTGATTTTTCAAAATATCGTCAAAGGTTTCTCGCTTGCGAATCAAATGTGCTTTGTTGTTGTGCCATAAAACTTCTGCAGGACGATAACGCGAATTGTAATTGCTCGCCATGGAGAAACAGTACGCGCCTGCATTGTTAAACTTTAAAATATCACCTTCGCGGATTTCGGAAATGCGTCGGTTGTTACCAAAGGTATCCGTCTCACAGATATAGCCAACCACCGAATAATAGCGTTCGCGACCGTTTGGATTGGAAATATTTTCAATATGATGATACGAATTGTATAACATCGGACGAATTAAGTGATTGAAACCGCTATCAATGCCCGCAAAAACGGTTGAAGTGGTTTGTTTCACTACATTCACAGCTGCTAAAAAATAGCCAGCTTCACTGACGAGAAATTTTCCTGGCTCGAAATTGAGTGACAATTCTTTTCCGTATTCTTGGCAGAATTCGTTGAAACGTACGCTGAGTTTTTCGCCTAACTCTTCTATATTGGTTTGAATATCGTCTTTTTTGTACGGAACTTTGAATCCGCTACCAAAGTCGATAAAATCTAAATCTTTAAAGTTTTTCGCTGTTTTGAATAAAATTTCAGAAGCGTACAAAAACACGTCAATGTCTAAAATATCGCTTCCCGTATGCATGTGAATTCCGTTGATGTGCATGCCTGTCAATTCTACAATGCGCAATACATGTGGAATTTGGTGAATGGAAATTCCGAACTTAGAATCAATATGTCCCACAGAAATGTTATGATTTCCACCAGCCATTACATGCGGATTGATACGGATGCACACAGGAATCGAAGGATGTTTGCTGCCAAACTGTTCTAAAATAGAGAGATTGTCAATGTTAATTTTAACACCTAATTGCGCTGCATGTTCAATTTCTTGAAGTGACACTCCGTTTGGTGTATACATAATGTCTTCGGCATTAAAACCAGCCGCCAAGCCCAACTGCACTTCTTGAATGGAAACTGTGTCCAATCCCGCGCCAAGCGATTTCATCAACTTTAAAATGCTTAAATTAGATAATGCTTTTACGGCATAATGTAACTTTAATTTGGGTACGGTTTGAAACGCATTCGTTAACCGTTCATACTGAGAAGTAATTTTTTCGGCGTCGTATACATATGTTGGACTTCCGAATTCTTCTGTGATTGCTAATAAATCAGATTCTTTCATGGTATTATTTTCAAGTTCAAAACTATAATAAATTGAATTTACGATAAAGAAAACTAATTAAAAAATATAAAAATAACACAAAATGTTTTATTTATAACATTTTGTACGTTTTTAAAATTGTTATTCTAAAAGTTACTCGTGATTTATAAAGTGTCAAATACAATATTAGTATTGAAGTAGGAGCGATTGTATATTGGAGTATTAAAATTTACAATTATGAAGAAAAGAAATTTAAGCGCACTTGCGCTGAACAAACGAAAAATTAGCGAATTACATCAAATAGGAGGTAAAGAAGGCGAAACAACAACATGTCCAACAGCTAGCGGTTGTAGTTGTGATACGTGTAGACAAGGTTGTCAAACCATTCAACCTGTTACGAAAGACTGTATTCGATAATCAGAAAAAACTAGTGAAGCGAGTCGTAGTGCTCGCTTTTTTTATGGAATAAATTCTATGGAAAAACCGTAATTGTTTGATTTTGAATATGTGTATCTTACAATATCACCAAAAACTATACGATTATGAAAAAAAAGAAACTAAACTCGTTAACGCTGAATAAGCAAAAAATTAGTCAATTACACAACAAAAGTGGAGGCGCTGCTGCACCTAGTGATCAAATTACAATGAGTACTTGCTCTTGTGTAACGTGTAGACCAACAGGTTGCCAAGAACCATCTTTTGTTGTTTGTCCACCACCAGTAACACAATTTTGCACTATCGATTGCGTAACTCGTAATTGTTCATTTGTGATTACATGTGATTCACCTATTGATATTGGTACTTTAGCAGATAAAATTTAAGCATCAAAAAATTAAGTTTTTACAAGCAAAGTATGGCAAAACCGTAATAAAGTACTTTTCATATTAGCTATTTTTAGGTAAACTAAAACTTAAATTATGAAAAAAAGAAAACTTACTTCGTTAATGCTTAACAAGCAAAAAATTAGTCAATTACACAAGCTTAAAGGTGGCGCAACTCCAGTTAGTATTGTACCAACTTACGATGACGCTTGTTTTTCAGATTTTTGCAAATACATTTCTGTTTTTGTATGTCCGCCACCAGAAACGGAGTTTTGTACGGTAGAATGTCAAACACAAGGTTGTACGTTTGTGGGTTGTTAATGGCATTCTAAAATACATACAAACACTTATTTAAAGAAGAATGAATAATGCAAAAGAGTCAATTATACAATTGGCTCTTTTGTTGTTTTTCTACAATCTATCAAAAACCAAAATTAATTGGGTTTAGTGCGTTCGATTTTTTACATTTGTGGCACTATAAAAAATTTCGTAAAATGAATCTACACGAATACCAAGGAAAAGAAATATTAGCAAGTTTTGGCGTACGCGTTCAAAGAGGAAAAGTAGCAACCACTCCAGCAGAAGCTGTAGCAGCTGCAAAGCAATTAACTGAGGAAACTGGCACAGGATGGCATGTGATTAAAGCACAAGTACATGCTGGTGGACGCGGAAAAGGCGGCGGTGTAAAACTTGCAAAAAATCTTCAGGAAGTAGAAGAAATCGCAGGACAAATTATCGGAATGGATTTGGTAACACCACAAACTTCTGCTGAAGGAAAGCGTGTACACCAAGTATTGATTGCGGAAGATGTGTATTACCCTGGCGATAGCGAACCAAACGAATTTTATATGTCTGTGTTGTTAAACAGAGCCACAGGTCGTAATATGATTATGTATTCTACCGAAGGTGGAATGGATATTGAAACGGTTGCTGAAGAAACACCACACTTAATTTTTACAGAAGAAATTGACGCAGCACAAGGATTGTTACCTTTTCAAGCGAGAAGAGTAGCGTTCAACTTAGGATTGAGCGGAACTGCTTTTAAAGAAATGACCAAGTTTGTGACTTCATTATACAAAGCATATGTAGCTTCTGATTCTTCATTGTTTGAAATCAACCCAGTGTTGAAAACTTCTGACGATAAAATCATGGCTGTGGATGCAAAAGTTACGTTGGATGACAATGCATTATTCCGTCACAAAGATTACGCAGCTATGCGCGATTTACGTGAAGAAAACCCAATTGAAGTAGAAGCGAAAGAAGTAGGCTTAAATTATGTTGACCTTGACGGAAATGTGGGTTGTATGGTAAATGGTGCTGGATTGGCAATGGCAACAATGGATTTAATTAAAATGGCTGGAGGAGAACCTGCAAACTTCTTAGATGTAGGAGGAACTGCCGATGCAAAACGTGTAGAAGAAGCGTTTAGAATCATCTTAAAAGATCCGAATGTAAAAGCAATTTTAATCAATATTTTTGGTGGAATTGTACGTTGTGATCGTGTAGCACAAGGAGTTGTAGATGCGTATAAAAATATGGGCGATGCTATTCAAGTTCCAATTATTGTACGTTTACAAGGAACGAATGCAGATATCGCCAAAGAATTGATTGACAATTCAGGATTGGCTGTAGAATCAGCAGTACAATTCCAAGAAGCAGCAGATAAAGTACAAGCTGTTTTAGCATAAGCATAGTTATATATTTTATATATTCAGTTTATATATAAAACTGTCTCGAAAAGTTTAGAATTCGTCAAACCGAACTTGATTCGGTTTCCCATAACAGTGAGAAGTCATGTGATGAGATTCTGGGTCAAGCCCAGAATGACGTAAGAACTTTTAGAGACAGTTTTTTTATTGGATAAAAAGTTTTATTATCGATAGCTTTTTTTGATGAATACTTTTAATTGTTCCATATCACCATTAAAAACATCAGCGTCGTCAGTGAAACCATTTAAGTCGTAATTATCTGTTTTTTGCCAGAAGGTAAATCCCTTTGTTTTCCATGCACTTGGAATATCTGGATTGGCCTTTGCGTCGTAATCGGCAACCCAAAGTGGATAGTTGGCAAACGCTTCATTATTGAGGTATTTATTGGCGAAGCTTGTATTAGAGTAAATAATCGGCGTTGCATTGATAGCTTTGTCAATTTCTTGTAATAAACTTAAAACACTTTCCTGCACATCTTCTACAGCGTAACTTTTATCAATACCACTTTCTTCGATGTCAATAATAGGCGGAATATCAGTAGGTTCTAAGCCTTTTAGTGTATTTAGAAAATGTTCGGCCTGATCTTTTGGACTGTCTGCACTGATGTAAAAATGATAGGCGCCTCTGATAAAACCTTTCTCTTTGATAGCTTTCCAATTTTCAGAAAACTTCGGATCGGTATATGTGATGCCTTCTGTTGCTTTGCAAATTACAAATTGTAACTTATCTTTTTTCATGCTCAGCACGTCAATTTCGTCACCTTGATACTTTGAAATATCAATTCCAAGCGCTGGAAATTTATAGGTGCTTCTTTTGTTTACAGGCGTTTCTTTTGTGGCGGTTTTTTCGTTAGACTTTTGTGGTTTGTCTTCTTTTTTATCATTCGCGCAAGCGCAAACAATCGTTAAACAAATGATTGTTATTACTTTATAAAAGTGGTTCTTCATGCTTTGAAAATTAGATGGTGATTAGTGGTACAAATTAGCGTAATTTCTTTTTCAATCAAAATATCAGTTCAGTAATGTGCGTGTGAAATTGTTTGTTTTCCGCCACAGCGTCACATCAAAACAATATAAAAATGTCATTTTGTCATTTAAAAACATATAAAAATGTCAAAATGACAGCAGAATACAGTTGGAATACTGTTTGCCTTATACAAAGCGTATTCAAAACAGCATACACATAAAAACTGAAAATTAAACTTAAAAAAAACAATACAATGAATTTAGTAAAACGTAAAAACACAGATTTTCCATCAATTTTTGACGAGTTATTTCAAACAGATTGGTTTGGCGGAACGGTAAATCCAATAACAAATCGCGGAAATATTCCTGCAGTAAACATTAAAGAAACAGCTGATGATTTTTCATTAGAAGTGGCTGCGCCAGGAAAAACAAAAGAAGATTTTCAACTCTCACTAGATTATGATGTGTTAACGATTAGCACAGAAGCGACAAAAGAAGAAACGACAAAAGAAGACAATTATACGCGAAGAGAATTTAGTTATGCAGCGTTTCAACGTTCTTTCAAATTGCCACAAACGGTAAATAGAGAAGAAATCAACGCTACATACACTAACGGAATTTTACATGTTACCTTGCCAAAACGTGAGGAAGATAAAGTAAAACCAAAGCGTTTGATTGAGATTTCATAAGTATATAAAAGTTGTACGTAGCAATTCCTACAGCTACGCACATTTCATAATAATTATTTAGGATTGGTTAGTTAATGGAAAAAGGGTTCGTCAAGCAATTGGCGAGCCTTTTTTAGTTAAACCACTTACGATTTCTTCACATATTTTGTCAAAATCACAATATGCTGACCGTTTACACGACCTTCTATATGTTCAGCATTGTCGTGGACTAAAGAGATATTTCGAACTGCAGTTCCGCGTTTTGCGACAAAATTAGCGCCTTTTACATTCAAATCTTTGATTAAAACTACACTATCACCTGCTTGCAATTGTGCGCCATTTGCGTCTAAGTGTTTGATGGTGTTTTCTTTGTCTTCCGCTTCTCCAGTAGCTGCAGCCCATTCCAAATCGTCTTCATCCAAATACATCATATCGAGCAAATCTTGCGGCCAACCTTCGTGTTTTAAACGATGTAGCATACGCCAAGCAAGAACTTGTACGGCTTTGACTTCGCTCCACATGCTATCATTTAAGCAGCGCCAATGATTAGCATCCATAGTTTCTGGATTTTCTATTTGCGAAATACAGGTTTCACATGCGTAGATAGACTTTTCTAAAGCTTCGTTGTGATTTGGCGGTACGTGATATATTGCTAGTTTTTCAGTAGCATTGCACAATTCGCAGGCATTGCCACTTCGTTTTTGAATCGCTCGTTCGATACTCATGATGATTAGTTGGAATTTGAAGCAAAAGTAGCTTTTTCATCCAAAAATCAAAGCAGATAGTCGTTTTTATTTCTGGTCTTCTACAGTGAGTTCAAATGTACTACTCAGCGTTTTTCCGCTTACAGCATCTTTCAGTTGAAAATTGCACGTCACAGGATTTTGGATGTTCTCATCGGTAATTTCGATTAAAACGTAGAGTTGTTGTTTTAAATCTTTTGCACTGACAGAATTAGGAAGCAAGTTATCGTTTTCCAAGATAAGTGCGTCATTGCTATCCACCAAATTCATAGACGCGATGATGCTAGCATTCCCGTTTTCGTCTATGTCATATCCTTCTAAATCTTCTAGTATTAGGTATATTTTCTCATTCATCTGAATGACATTATTCGTAATAGCGATATCACGTGTCAATGAATACAGATATAGAATTTCATACGTAAATCCGTCTGTTTCTGTTTGTATTTCAGGATTGTTTACAATTTTAAATGGTTTTTTCCAATGGTAATACGCGTCACTTTTGGTATCGGAAATTTGTATGGAAACAAGGTATTCATTGTTGGGAAGCATAGGTTTGGCAAACGTAACTTCTGAAAATATAGTAAACTGTTCTTTTGAAATACCTTCTTTGGGTAACAATTCAGGTCTGGAAAATACAGTATCACCACTTTTCAACATCACATGTATGTCCATCATCGGATAGGCTAAACTGTCTTCAAAGGTCAATCCTTTAAAATTATCGTAATTAAATGTAACTTTTTCGCCGTAATTAAAAGTGGTTTCTGTGAGTGTTCCTGCGTAGTTAGACATGGTAATGCCATCGCAAGAAAGTCCTTTGCTGTCTACAGTTACATTCTGTAGGTATTCTGCTTTTGTTTCTTTAGTGCATGAAAAAAAGAAATAGCAGCACAATAGTAAAAATAGTAATTTGGTTGGTTTCATGGTTGTAGGTTATAGTGCTGTGATTTGGTTTTTGACTGTAGGATTCTATAAAAGCAAACAAACCTGTTATTTCCGCTCTTTCCGTTTGGAAGTCACAGGTGTCGATTTTGGCTTGGGTTTCTCACCTTTTTTCGGCATTGGACCGCGTAAGTGAATCACCAAACCATTGAGAAAGTTACGCAATATTTGATCGCCACAGTTTTTATATTTTGGATGATCTTCATTGCGGAAAAATGCGCCGAGTTCACTTTTGGAGATTCGGAAATCTACCAATTCTAAAATTTTCACAATATCGTCGTCACGCAGCTTCAAAGCCACGCGAAGTTTCTTAAAAATGTCGTTGTTTGTTAATGCCATAGCGCAAAGATAGGTTTTTTTTGGGTGTTAGGTGTTGGGTTTTTGGTCGCTTTGCTTTTCGTTCTTTATTTTTTGTAGTTAGCGAACATAAGAGAATATAAAAGAAGAGTCTCACTACTAACAACCAAAACAAAAAAAAGTCTATCTAACGATAGACTTTTACTTCATTAAGGAATTAAATATATAGATATTAAATTACTTTCACGTTCACTGCGTTAAGACCTTTGCGACCTTCTGTTAATTCGAATTCTACTTCATCTCCTTGGCGAACTTCGTCGATTAATCCAGAAATGTGTACAAAATGTTCTTTGTTTGAACCTTCCTCAACGATAAATCCAAAACCTTTTGTGTCGTTGAAGAATTTTACTGTTCCTTTACTCATTGTAATAAATTTAAATAATTGTTTTAATAAAACAAAGATAGTGTCTAATTCTAAGCAACGTGTTAATTTGTGCGACTTTTTTTAAATAGTTACAATTATTTAATATTGAAGGGATTAACTTTTGTGTGAAAGCCCGCGTGTTTAGGGAGTTTTTTGAAAAATGATTCCCTCAAAAATTTTTATGAATTAAATAAATTTTTTGGTGACTTTATAAATAAATAGCCGTCGTAATGACTTTTTTATGAATGTTTTACGTTAAAAATGGAGTAATTGTGTGGAATATTTTTAAAATCTCTACAATTTCTCCTGCAACACTTTAATTTCATCACGGAATTTTGCAGCGTCCATAAAGTTCAATTCTTTGGCAGCCGCTTCCATAGATTTCCGCTTTTCGCGAATGAGCTTTTCTATTTGCTCTTTGGTTAAATATTCCAAGTCAGGCTCTGCGGCAGCTTTGGTTTCAATGGTATCTTCCCATGCGAGACTTTCATCTTTGCTCAACGCATTGTTCAACGATTTGTTTAAACCTTTTGGTACAATATTATGTTCCGCATTGTAGGCAATTTGTTTTTCTCTTCGGTACGCAGTTTCGTCAATGGTTTTTTGCATGCTATTCGTAATTTTATCCGCATACATAATCGCTTTTCCATTTACGTTTCTTGCGGCTCTACCAACGGTTTGCGTCAACGAGCGATTGCTTCGTAAAAATCCCTCTTTGTCTGCATCCAAAATCGCGACAAGTGATACTTCTGGCAAATCCAATCCTTCACGTAGTAAATTCACACCAATCAACACGTCAAACAATCCTTTTCGTAAATCTTGCATAATTTGTACACGTTCCAACGTATCTACATCACTGTGAATGTAACGACAACGAATTTGAATTCGCGATAGGTATTTTGTCAATTCTTCCGCCATACGTTTGGTCAAAGTTGTAACCAATACACGCTCATCTTTTTCAACTCTTACATGAATTTCTTCCACCAAATCATCAATCTGATTTAAACTCGGACGCACTTCAATAATGGGATCCAATAATCCTGTCGGACGAATGACTTGTTCTACATACACGCCATCAGTTTTGTGTAATTCGTAATCGGCAGGCGTCGCACTGACATAAATCACTTGGTTTTGAATGGCTTCAAATTCTTCAAACTTTAATGGTCGGTTGTCCATCGCTGCTGGCAAACGGAAACCGTATTCTACTAAATTTTCTTTTCGGCTTCTATCGCCGCCGTACATGGCATGCACTTGTGAAATGGTCACGTGACTTTCATCTACAACCATTAAATAATCATCTGGAAAATAATCTAACAAACAGAACGGACGTGTTCCTGGCGCACGACCATCTAAATATCTTGAATAGTTCTCAATTCCAGAACAATAACCCAATTCGCGAATCATTTCCAAGTCAAAATTCGTACGTTCTTCCAAACGTTTCGCTTCTAAATGTTTGCCAATTTCCCTAAAATAGTCCACTTGCTTCACCATATCTTCTTGAATTTGGTGAATGGCATTTTGCAACACTTCTGGCGATGTCACAAACATATTTGCAGGGTAAATATTCAGCGTATTGTATTTTTCAAGTACCGTATTCGTGCCAGGATCAAACGATTCTATTTCTTCGATTTCATCTCCAAAAAAGTGAATTCTAAAAGCAAAATCGGCATAACCGGGAAACACATCAACCACATCACCTTTTACACGAAATGAACCGTGTAAAAAATCGGCAGTCGTTCGCGAATAGAGACTTTGCACTAAGCGATGCAACAATTTTGTTCGTGAAATCACTTGGTCACGTTCCAATTTGATTACATTTTTCTGAAACTCCACAGGATTTCCAATACCATACAAACATGAAACTGATGCAATCACAATTACATCGCGGCGACCTGAAAGTAGGGAAGACGTCGTGCTCAAGCGCAATTTTTCAATTTCTTCGTTGATGGATAAGTCTTTTTCTATATACGTTCCCGAAGTCGGAATGTAGGCTTCTGGCTGGTAATAATCATAGTAGGACACAAAATATTCTACCGCATTGTTCGGGAAAAATTGCTTGAATTCTGAGTACAATTGTGCCGCCAACGTTTTATTATGTGCTAAAACCAAGGTTGGTCGTTCCACGCGTTCAATCACATTGGCAATGGTAAACGTTTTTCCCGAACCAGTTACGCCTAACAGTGTTTGGTATTGTTCGTTTGCTTCAATTCCCGACGCGAGTTGCTCAATCGCTTGTGGTTGGTCGCCCGTAGGCGCAAAATCAGATACAATTTTAAATTTCATAGATTGTGTATGCTTTGTTTTTGGGCGTTCCGTAAAAGTTCACTTCGACAAGCTCAGTGTACTTTTACGGCGCGCTATTCGCGTTACACGGTAACTTGCTGCTATCGCTAACGCATATCTTACAAAAATACGGAAAAGGAGCGAGGAATACTTTTAGTTGAAAGATTAAAATCGGTACTCAAGTTTTAGCAATACAAATCTTTCTAATAATCTAAATTCGGTTACAGAAGTTCCAATATCACTGATGAATAAATTTCTAAATTTTGTAGTATTAAAGAGATTTTTTCCAGTTATACCAACAGTAAGTTTATCTTTTATTATTTTGTAATTGGAAGTGAAATCTGCAAAATAATAGGTGTTTTCGTTTTCAAGATTTCCAAAAAAATAACGCTCACTGTCTAGTTGTATATTTAAGCGATCATTTATGATGAATATTAAATCTAAAAAACTTACATTATTCGTGAATGAGTTTGTAAACGTAGTTTCTATTGTGTTTTTAATCCATTTAGTTCCTAAGTGATAGTTAAAAAAACCACTAAATCCAGATCGTAATTCAAATCCGTATTGGAAGTTTTTGGACGTAACTATTCTTAAACTATTATTGTTGACACTATTTTTAAATTCAGATTGAGAGTAAGCAAGGTTTACTTTAAAGTTGGAAGATATGAATTTAAAAAAATAATCAAATTTGGTATCAATATTAAAAAACTCTCTGTCTTGAATTAAAATTTTTTCCGATTGTACAAAGTTTGGGTTAAGCGTTGTGTTAGTTGAAAAGAAATCATGATTTTTACCATAGAAAAATAGTGTATTTACAAAAAAGCGATCGCTCCAATTTCCAAGCTGGTAGTTTAAAACTAAACTAGATGAATCAAGTTGATTAAATTGATTTAGACCTCTATTGAATGAACGAAAACCAGTTAAAACAAAGTTGTCATACACGTCTAATATAGTGGCATTTCTTACGTTGTAAGAATAGGTAGCAACAATTTTATTTTTAGGATTTATTTTCCACTGCATTGAAACGCTTGGATTTATAAAAAACGGAGTTTGCGTTGTTGTGATATTATTGTTTTCGAGTCGATTGATGAGCTGATGTAGGCGAATATTTCCTGTCACGGAGAAGTTCTCAAATTTCCATTGATATTTTCCTTTTAAAGATAAATTGTTTACTTGATATTCAGTTCTGTTTTGGTAATCTTCTGGAAGCGCAAGTATTGTTTCGCCATCATACAAAGTAAATCCAGTACGTAGTTTGTCTTTTCGAAATTCATTACTTAGTTGAAGTTCAAAGAGATTACCATTATCTTTTCTGTCAAGTAAATGTGCATCTGCTCCTGCAAATAACATTTGATTAGCAATTTGTTGACGAACGTTAGAAGTGCTTGTGTTATCTATAAAAAGCTCTTCATAAAAAAAGCGATTTAAGTTATAGTTTTGAGGTGTTTCTTCATAGATGAGTCTTCCGGTAAGGAGTAAAACTTTTTTGTCTTTGAATCGATTAGTATAACTTATTTTTTGATCAAAAAGGGTGTTATTATTCTTAAGGTTTTCCAGCGTAGAATCGCCATTAAAAAGTAAGTTTGAGGTATTGTATTGTCTACCAGTATTATACTTGGTGGTCATTTCTAACATTTTAGTTGAGGAAATATTGTATTGCATGTCAATTTTACCAAAAGCAATTCGCTGTATGTTTCTTAGCTTATAATCTTCTGTATTTACAAAATTACTTCCATTCACATCAACGGCATCTATACTATTTCTGAAAAAATTGGTTTCATTCCAGTTAAGAAAGTTTATGAATTTTATTTTGAGTTTTTTTGTAGGATTAAATATGGCGTTTAAGGAAACTAATTCTGCATTGTTAAAATTTACCCTGTCGTCCTCAAATTGCAGCGATGTTTCTCTAAGATCAATCAAATTTCTTACTTTTTGATTGTCACCAATGCTAGCAGGTTGATTGGTTCTAAAAGGCCTTACTAAATATTCAATATCGCCAGTAGCATTGTAGCCGATATTATTAAAGTTGGTAAGGAAATAATATTTATTTTTTTTTCCAAAATTCATCAGATTAAGTTTGTGATGATAGAAGTTGTCATTTCCGTAGTTGGCTTCAACGTTTCCAAACCAAATGCGTTTTGATTTTTCATTAAGTTTTAAGTTTAATGCTACTTTATCACTGTTTTCAATGTCTTTTAATAAAGGATTATTTGAATAATTTTTAATAATTTCAACCTCATCAATAGGATAAGCAGGCATGTTTTTGGAAAGAATTTTATATCCTTTATCAAAGAGGTCATCACCGTCAATCATTAATTTTTCAATTTCTTGATTTCCAATTTTAATAGTTCCTTGATTGTCGATGTTAAGTCCTGGAATATTTTTGAGTAACTGTTCCACAGTTTCTTCATTACCTCTAACATAATACTTTGCTTTGAAATTAATGGTATCCTTCTTAATAGACATAGGAATTTCACCTTCGATAATGACAGTATCTAAATCGAAAGGTTTTTCTAAGAGAATTACGGGATAATTAGCTTCTTTTTGTGTTGTGTCAATTTCAATTGAAATTGTTTTATTTTCAAAGCCTAGTGCAGAAAATGTTAAATTAAAGGTACCTATTTTCTCTGTTAAAATCTCATAATAACCAGAATCGTTAGAAAACGTGTAAGCAATAGTTTTCGTATTGGAACTGTCTTTTAAGATAATATTTACAGCGTATAAGGCTTCTTGCTTGTTGCTGAAAACGGTTCCAAAGATTTTAGTTTGTGCAAAAGAAAAATGCTGAATGAGAAAACTAACAACTAATGAGAGGAATGCAAGTCTTATTGTTTTGTTTCTTCTTCTTTTTCCCATTCAAACTTGGTTTCAATACTATTTCTTACTGGTTTGCTAAAAGATAGCATTTTAGCATTTCTTGGCAGTTTAGTAGCAAGATAGTTGGATTTTTTGTTGTAACGTAAATCAACGTATTCTTTAATGCTTATTTCTTTATAAATTGATGTGTCAACTTTTGCAAAAGAGTTATCGGTTGTTTTTCCCAAAGATGTTAATATCCAATGATATCTATTGGTTTCATCGAATATTTCAACGATAAGACCTGGTAAACCATGAAATTTCCATGGGCCAAATTTTATGGGATAATCTGTACTGTACCAAGCTATATAATTTCTACCTCTAAAATTTGCAGTTGCTTTTTGCACATTGAAATTGGCTATTTTTTTTGTTTCATTCGTAAGTTTCCAATCAATTGTCGGTGTTTTTTCTTTTATGATATAATCTTTTCTGTTTATTCTTGAAGTAGTATATAAGCTATCTTTATCTGAATTAAAATGTACAAAACGTAATTTTTTTGTCATATCCATTAGAGTAATGGAATTGTCCTCCTCACGTTTTGCCCTTTTTCTATTTTTATCTTTTGGGGAAATAACAAATAACGATTGTTTTTGATTCTTTTGTATTTCTAGTTTACCTTCTTTCACCACTGGAACTTCAGTATTATAATAAATATCGTAAATGGCTAAAAATTTATCTTCATTCTGTCCATAGATATTTAATGTATACAAAGTAATAATTATAATCAATGCTATCTGTTTCATAGTTTCATTTTTTGTAAGCTTCAACTCTTACAATATTTATATTTAAGAGTTGAAGCTTGTTTTTTTACATTTACATGTTGTTTAATGCATCTTCAACATCTTGTGCTATTTGATCACATTCTTCAGCACTACCAACATTTTCAAATACAATAGTGCCTCGCCCTACTACTTCTCCGTCTGAATTGGTAGCTGTAACTGTAACAGTACATGTTCCAAATAAATCATAAGATGTTGTCACAGCAGTCATTTCCATGTCTACAGAAGAACTTACTAGCTCAATGGTGTTTTCAAGATCTAGCTTTTCATTTTTGTTTTCTACGTTGTTTGCAAAAACAATAGTTCCAGTTAACATAAATGCTAACACAAAAAATACTTTTTTCATAATGGTAAAGTTTTTATTGCTCCATTAAGGTCTTGAGCGTTATGCGACCTGTGGTTTTACTATTTAAAAAGTATTAAAAAAAGACAAATAATTAAATATGAAATTAATTTTTGACTATTGTACTAATTTCTTATGACTAAAATACAAAATAAATTAAATTTTAGGTAAGTGTAAACTGTATAAAAAGTAGGGTATGTCCCTAGTCTGTAATATAAAAAAATTTCAATCACTTCTCTTTTTACATTTCTAATTTTCCCTCTTTTACTACTAGTATTTTGCATATGAGATAGCATAGATGCATATTGTCATTGAGCTATCTTTATGACATTTTTTAATTCAATCCTAATTGCAATCATTACTTCCCTTTTTGCAAGTACTTTTTCGGAATTTTCACGGTATCCGTTTCAAATGTCCAAATCATGTTGGCAATCCACCAACGATTTTTTAAATATACTAATTGATAGCTGTTCATGCCTTTTTCTGTATTTCCTTCGGAATCAGAACCTTCAAAACTTTGAAAAACATTGGCAATTCCGTTAAATTCATTTACCACTTTACCAATTTCTTTTTCTTCAAAACCACTTTCGTAATAGCTGTCTTTTAGTGATGCTAAAAAATCTTTCAAACTTACTGTTTCAAATGGATATGGATAGTTGGCATCTGTAGCACGTACGCTGAAAGTAGCGTTTTCTAAAAATAATTTTTCAAGCGATTTTGTATCTATCTTTTCTCCTTTTTCAATTGAAAGTAATTGTAGCATTCGGGTTAAAGTTCCGTCGATTGTTTTTACGGCTTCTGTATGTGGTATTGTTGTTTGTTGCGCAAAGCTGCTTATTGAAAAACTTATAAAAAGTACTATTATAAACTGTTTCATCATTTTAGTTTTAGAGTGGATGGCTCTAAAATACTAAAAGTCAGTTTCTCCACTTCTTGATTTTAGGTTTTTGAGATAGATTTAACAGAATGTATCACAGCGGCATTTAACGCTTCAATGTAAAATGACCTTTTACATCAAAAGAGTCAGGCCCATCTTTGATTTCCGCTAAAAACCAATAATCACTCGAAGGCATTCTGCGACCTCTGTACGTTCCGTCCCAACCTGGATCGCTCGCACGAAGCGTTTTCAACAATTTTCCATAACGGTCAAAAATATAGACTACAGAGTTTGGAAGTGTTTCAATACCAATAATATGCCACGTGTCATTAAAGCCGTCGTTGTTTGGTGTGACGAATTTGATGTAATCAATCACCACAACTTCTTCGCTAACTTCCCCACAACCGTTGATGTCAGCAACCGTTACGACATGATATCCAGGACCAACATATTCAAAAACATTGGAGGTCTGCGGCGTTCCACCATCTAAAGAATAGACATAATCACCATTTCCACTTGCGGTTACCGTAATGACATTGTTTTCAGAAAAATTCACGACATCTACTTCCACAATAGTTGCCAATTCAGATTCATTCACCGTAAAACTATCGGTTGCAGCACAGCCAAACGGACTTGTTACCGTTACGGAATACGTGCCAACGGTTGTAATATCAATGGATGAAGTCATTTCTCCTGTAGACCATAAATAACTATTTCCTATTGTATTTCCTGCGGAAACTGTCAACGGAAGGTCATTCAAACATAAGGTAATGTCTTCTGGTAAGTTGATTACAGGAAGTGGATGTACAATCGTCATAAAAGAGGTTGTAGTATAGCATCCTGTTTGGTTATTTTCTACACGCACATAAATGTTTTGCTCGTTAAACGCATTGTATAAAGGCGGTAACGGACTTACATCGTTTTGTGCATCTTCAATACTTATGTGATAACTTACCGTAAATAATCCTGGATTTTGTGTACCCAAAATAGTGGCGGTTTGCGTAGAAAAGTCAAAAGTTTGTGTGGTGTTTGCATTATCATCAATACAAGCTTCCATGTCGCTCACAGGATTCGCAACTGGATTAGGAACTATTGTAATGTCAATACTTTGCACAAAATAACAACCTGTAACATCATCTTCGGCACGTACAAAAATTGTTTCCGGATTTGACATGTACGTATAAATATCTGGAAGCGCATTAGTGTCGCTATCGGCTTCTGCGGCAGAATTGTAATACGATATCGTAACTCCTGTACTATCGTCAATGATAATTTCTTCTATTTGATTGAGATCAACAGTTCCAGGTACTTCCGCATCACAAAAAGTTGCGGTTGGAACATTGTTCATCAACGGCGGTAAATTTACGTTGAGCGTAAACGGAACAATCACATAACAACCTGAAATGGTATTGAACAGACGCACAAAGATTGGTTGCGGATTGTTACTGTTGGTGTAATTTGTCGGATTCGCAATTGCATTCGTGCCATTATCGGCATCATCTTGGGTTTCATGATAGGTAATGACTACATTATCTTGGCGAATGTTTAAGATGGAAAATTCGGCTTCTGTCAAGTCAAATACTACTTGTCCGTCATAGTCTACATCGCAAACTGTAACATCTGGCGCAGGATTGGCTTCAGGAACTTGAATAACATTCAAAGCGAAATCTGCCACCGTAATACAGTCAGAATCGTTGGAGATTCGCGCATAAATTGCTTGTGGATTTACGGTGTTTGTAAACGTATCTGGAATAGGATTTGTGTTGTTTTCTGCATCAGCTAAGGTTGTATGAAAGCTAATAGTAAGATTTTGAGAAATTCCCGCAGCGATTTCATCGCGTGTAGCGGACAAATCAAAGGTACTTTCGCCGTCATTGCTGATATCATCACACACAAAAACATCTGTTGGCTCGTTGTAAATTGGAGCAGGACTTACCTGAATGACAAAATCAGAAACGGCAAAACAATCGGGATCCGTATCATTTTCAATACGGACGTGAATGGTTTGCGGATTTGTTTGATTGGCATACGGAGCCGTTTTGTCAATTTCGTTGGTTTTATCGAGTGCATCTTGTGCAGTTGGATAGTAGAAAACGGTCATATCGGTTTGACCATTTAAAATTTCATCATCGCGAGTTTCCATAATGAAGTTTTCCGTTTCATCCGTGTCTGTTTCACACAGTTGATAGATGTCGGTAGCGGTCACTACAGGAACGGTATTTACGATAATTGGTAGTTCTACTCTGGCAAAACATCCTGTAGTTGCATTTTCCACTCTAACATACGCTGAGGTCGTTCCTGTGTTGTATGCTGTTGGATCTGTAATGATATCGGAATCGTTAAATACGCCGCTTAATGTAGAATGATATGATATATCAATATTTGTCAAATCTGTAATGATTTCTGGAAGACTTTGCGTTAAGTCTATATTCGCTATTCCGTCAGTGTCATCACAGATAAGAATTGTATTTGGAGTGTTTACATCTGGCGCAGGCAAAACTTCCATCATAAAAGAACCAATATCAAAACAGCCTGTAGTACTATTTCTGAATCGGAAGAATATTTCTTGCGGATTGCTTGTGTTTATGATTGGGTCAGAAATCGCGTTTACAGCAAGGTTAGCATCACTAGCAGATAAAAAGTAAATAACATCAAAACCAGTGTTTGTACCTACTATATCGGGCGTGAACGTTTGTAAATCTATGATAACAATTTCATCTGAATTCGCATCACATGTCGTTAATGTACCAATATTAGGAGCTGGTGTAAACGGATTTACAACCAAATTGAAAGAAGCAATGTCTTCACAGCCTGTATCTACGTCGGTAAGTCGGATAAATATTTCTTGTGGATTTTCCGTGTTTGTAAATGGAACAGTCACATCAATAGCATTGACATTATTATCGCGGTCGTCCTCAGAGAGAAAGTACTCAATTTGTACAAAAGATAAGTTGTTTTGTATGGAAGTTGTGATATTTTGAAAATCAAAATTTAAAACTCCATCATTACTAGCATCGTCACAGCGATTTACATCTTGAATGTTTGTGGCGGTTAACAATGCGTTGGTATGTACTGTAAACGGAGAAATTGCAAAACAACCTGTAGCATCATCTACGACACGAATGTATAACGATTGTTCTTCAGGATTTGTATTGTTAAAAGCAGTTACATCAGGAATCGGATTGGCTCCAGTAGCAGCATCATCTGCAGAAGTGTGTACCGTAATGGTTACACCTGTTAATCCAGCCGTCGTATTGTTAATGATTTCGGTCAAATCAAAGGTTGCAAATCCGTCATGTTCAGGGTCGCAAGCATCCACTAGGTTTCTGTCGGGAAGCGTTAGCATTGGTGCTACACCTACATTTACATCTAATGTCGTTTGGCTTACACAACCAGTTTCAGTATTTACTACACGCACATAAATGGTATTGTTGGTGCCACTATTTGTATAATTATTCACAATTGGATTGATATTATTATCAGCGTCACTTTGCGAGTTGTGATAAGTAACACCATATATCGGATTCATACCTGTAATTTCATCATTCCGAATGGTTAGATTTATTTGTGTAATACCATCGCTATTGTCATCACAAACATCAATTGGTGTTGGCGTATTGATTTGCGGCAATTCATTCACCACCAAATTAAAACTCGTAAATGACAAACAACCATTATCATTGTCCCAAACTCTGACAAAAACTTCTTGTGGACTGCTGGAATTTGTGATTGTACTAGCAAATGCATTCGTTTCATTATCTGCATCATTTTGAGTAGGGTAGTAGCTTATGGTATAATTTCCAGGTGGAACTTCGGCTAAAACTTCGGGTTCTTTAATGGTTAAATCAAAACTTTCCATACCATCATTGCCTGTATTATCACAAAGTTCATAATCGGTCAGTAGCGCGATAGTTTGTGGTGTGTTGAGTGTTACTTGTACCGTATCTTCTATGACACAAGTTTCGGTTCCCACAGGAATTGTAATTTCTACGCGATAGGTTCCTGTTAGCACAGCATCGTGTGTTGCATTGATGCTTCCAGGAATTGGCACACCATTTCGAAACCATTGATAGGTAGCAAGCGGATTACCAATGTCTGCATTTAACAAATAAGAATTGGCACAAGTAGTAATGTCTGGACCTAAATCAACCGTTGCGTTAAAACTATTCCCTTCAATGAAAATTGCAGAATCTGCATTCTGGTCAGTACCATCTGCCAATACCAATTTGATATGATATTGCTGATTTGGAATGAGTGTTGCGGTGGCAGTTAATACTGTTGTGCGTCCGTTGTAGTTAGTATCGCCCAAATTATAGCCTTCAAAATATTCTTCGTTTTCTGCTGGACAGAAACCTACTATTTCATCATGAATCACACTAGTACTCACAGGAATATTGGTGCCTGGAACTACTGCAATATTGGTATATGGCGCTGAACTTCCCGTTGGTCTTATTAAAAAGGCAAAACTATCTGAAAATCGACAAGGGAAATCTTCTGCGTATTCTTCAGAAGCCAATAAATAATTAAAACTAATTTGATTGGTTACAGCAATAAAGTCAAATTCGATAGATGTTGCATTTAGTGTATTATTCACACCTAACACTGCTTCCATATCAGGATCGGTTCCCCAATTGGTAGATCCACTATTAAGCGGAATCGGGTCTAAACCATTTCCTGCTTCAGATGCTTGTCCGGTAGTCAGTACCAAACCGTTGGCAAAAGGAAAATTGGAGCCACTTTGACTAAAAGCAGCATAGCTATTAAATCCATCAATGTTCCCATTAATGTTTGAACTTACGTTAGAAATTTCAACACAACCTTGCACCAACTGTTCAACCAACTGTTGAAGTGTAAACGATTCATTAGTTGTCACCTGTTGTGCAGAAACTATTTGGCAGGCACAAATAGCAAAAAGCGTAAGGATTACCTTTTTCATAAATATGGGGTTAAGTCGTCATGTAAAAACAACAAAAATGGGCAGTTTTTATTGTCAGTATTTTAGGCTATTTTTATATGAAACAAATATATGTATAATTTAGAGCCTTAAAAATTATTTTTAGTACTGACGACTTATTTTAAATAATTAGCAATATATCTACACTAAAGTACGGAAAATCAGGGACATTAGTTTTAAGATTACTTAATTATTCTGTAAATAAACCCAACCTGTATAGGTTTGCTCTAATAACAAAGGACTTGCCAACGTATTTTCATCATTCAAATAAAGTACATAAAAGTAAGTTCCTGTAGGAAGTTTTTTATTTTTTGGCGTGCCTCTGTTAGCAAAACCATTCCAGCGCGGCGTATTTCTGTCGCCTTCATAAATCAGTGTGCCGTATCTATTATAAATGTGAAGGATATGATTTGGATGTGCTTCCAGATTGAGAATATTAAAAACATCATTTTTTCCGTCATCATTGGGAGAAAAACCGTTGGGAATATAAATTTCACAATCTTCAACTATCAACTCAAAATTTGTGGCAACAATGCATCCTAAGGTGTTTTCAACGGTAACAAAAATAGTTTGCGGATTGGAACTATTAGGGTATACTGTCGGATTTGTGATTTCATCTTGAAACGTTCCGTCGGTATTTGCCGTTTCGTAATAGGTAAACGTCAGATTTGAAGCTGAATTTATGTTTTCTTCATTCAATGTCAAATCGAAAGGAACACTTTCAGTTTCGTCCAGTCTACACGCTTGCAACGCTTCTGGTTGTGCCACTTCGGGACTATCTAAAATCACCAATTCAAAATTTCCTATAGAGCTACAAAGTGACGTATTGTGAATGACTTTTATAAAAATTTCTGCGGGATAATTTCCACTGCTATATGCATTAGGATTATTGATGCTATTCATACTGTTTGAAGCATCTTGCAACGTTTCGTAATATTCAAAAGTAAAAATACCACTAGTGAATAATACTTCTTGCGTCGTTAAATCAAACTCAAAAAAATCAACCGTATCACACAATTCTAAATTAGGTAACAGCGGAATTTCAGGTGAAGTAGGCAAGGTGACGTTTTGAACAAATGTATTGTTATCTTCATTCGTTTCATCAATAGTTCCCGTGCCAGTTCCGTCATCATCAACAACAATTAATAAATCAAAAGTATCAGGAATATTTGCAGGAATGCTAACAGTAATCGTTTGTTGTGTGCTTCCGCCGATAGGAAGAGTCACTTGCGTAGTAGCTGTCGCGATTAAAGTTCCATCCGCATACAAAGAAATAGGCGTATTTTGTGGTAATTCGGCGGTACTATTGGTGTTAAAAACGGTATATGTCAAATCTAAATCTCGAACATCGCATTCGTCTTCAAGATTGTCAATTACAACAGTAGCATCTGGAAGTTGACTGTTTAACACCGTAATAATGTTGTTAATCATCACAAAATCCTGTCCAGAAGTCAATGAAATCGTCGCTTCGGTATCACCAATATTGATATTATTCTGAATATTATAAAAATCAATATCCATATTGTATAAATTGGTCGCGCCCGTAAAACTATTCGTGCCATTAAAAGCATTGTCTGGCGGATTTAGCGGAAAGTTTGAAATCACCGTGCCATTCACACGCAACGATTCGTTAACGCTCAATGCTTGGTCACCTTCCCAAGCAATAAAGCCAATTTTGGCACCCATATTATCAAAAACGTTGAGGTTGTCGAGCGTAATTTCCAACTCGTCAGGTACACTTTCCAAACCGTCATACACATTCAGTTGATTCAACGGAAGCGCTGGATTTTCGTAAATTACCGTAATTGCCCAACCACCAAAATTTGTTCCTGTCGGACAATAAGGAGTAATAACTGAAGTTAGGTCAAATTCACTCACAGTATACAATCCGTTGCCTTCTGCTTGCACAATATCCGTCACATCTGCAAAAGCCGCAAAAAAGGTGCGATTTCCTGTCAAAGAATCACTAAACGTACGTGCTGCAGTGACGGGAATTCCGTTCAGTTCAATCTCAAAATCGCCATCATCAGAACCTGCCCAATACAAATACGCAGCCACCATCGTTTGGTCGGAAGTAAGATTCAAACTAGCGCTCGAACTTGTGTTGATAGTACAAAGATCCGTTGGTCCATTTTCTACTACATTTAGCGTATTTCCCAGTGCAGTATAATCAAAACGACCATTAAATTGTTGAAAAAGCGAAATATTTTGAGCAGTCACTTGAAGTGCATAAAACAAACAAGCCAAAAACAGAAAAATACGTATGTAAGTTTGTTTATTCACACTGGGGTTGATTAATGCTTGAAAGTACTAAAATAGTGGATAATAAAAAAACCGAAGAATCAATCTCCGGTTTTTGGTGTATTGTGGGTGTTTTTTTGAGTAAATTATCTCTTCAAAGTAAAATGATTGATAAATTCTTTTGGTGTTCCATCGAATGGGTCTACGTATTCTACTCTAAACCAATAATCCTGTGATGGCATTGGCGAACCGTTGAAGGTTCCATCCCAACCTGGTCCTGCAGGACTGATTTGTTTAAGGAGTTTTCCATACCTATCAAAGATGTAAATCTTTGCTCCTGGCTGATTTCTCAGTCCAATGATGTTCCACGTCGGATGATACTCATCTCCGTTTGGTGTGAAGAATTTCATGTAATCTATCAGCTCAAAGCCTCTGATAAGTTCTCCACAACCGTTGGTGTCTCTCACGGTGATGGTGTGTTCTCCTGGTGACAGGTCTGTAAACTCTCCTGTGGCTTGCCAATCTCCGTCATCTAGTTGGTATTCATACACCCCTGAACCACCTGAGGCTGTCGCTATCACATTGTGACTATCGGCAAAGGCTGGTGTGGTGATTTGTATGTCTAATACCGATGGCGCTGAGGATGCTTCATAGGTTACACTATCACTGTAAGTACACGCTGTGGTGAAGTTGTTGTCAGTAATGGTTAGACTATAGGTTCCTGCGGTGGTCACTGCCACTGTTGGCGTACTAGCGGTGCCATCTGGTGTAGTCCAGCTATAGCTGTAGCCTGCACCTAAGTCTACGCCTATCATCGGTCCATCAGTGGTGGTTCCTGTATCTGCATCTACACATAAGATATCATCTGCTGGCAGGGTAAATACAGGTAATGCATTTACTTGTAGTGTTACTAACACTGGATCAGATAAACAACCTGTGATAGTTTGTCGTACTCTAGCATAAAGCGTCTGTGGATTACTGATGTTTACATAACTGTCTGCATTGGCAATCGCATTGATATCACTATCGGCATCCATAGCTGTTTCATAGTAAGATACTGCCATGTTTAATTGTCCTGCGATGATTTCTGCATCCAGACTTGTCAAATCAAACACTGCGGTATTTGGGTCTGTTTCGTCTGTAGCACATAACTCATAAGTTGCTGGCGCGGTTGCCGTTGGAATAGGCTCTACACTGAGTTCTAAACTTGCAATGTTGTTGGTGTTTACACAACCTGTAGCGGTGTTCTCCACGCGGATAAAGACTGTTTGCGGGTCGGTCATGTTTTCAAAACCGTTTACCAGCGCTCCTGTTCCTGCCAAAGCTTCTGCTACTGTTGGATGGTAAGTCACTGTAAAGTTGTTTACATCCTGTGGCGCTGTGAGTAAGTCTAACGAAGCTGTTACTTCATCCCAGTTAAATTGTCCTACATCATCATTGTCATACTCGCAGAAGACATAATTAAATGCTGTATCAGTCAGTTCTGGAAGTGGATGTACAATCACTGGGAGTTCTACTACCTTGTAACATGGCTCCATATTGCTGTCTATCTGAATGTCACTCTCCACACGTACATAAATAATTACTTGTCCGTTTTCATTGGCAGTTGCCATATCTACCGCATGCATGGTTGGGTCTGCTATTGCATTAGTGTCCATCTCTGCATCTTCTATTGTGGTGTGATAACTCACTGTGACATTGCTTTCATTGTTGACTATCTCTGCCTCTGCCTGTGTCAGGTCAAAGACAAGGATTCCATTGGTCGCATCTCCATCGCTGTCATCATCACATGCCTCTAAGAGTGTTGGCATCGTGTTTGGTGTTGGGATGGGAAGCACTCTAAGGGTCATGGTGATATCAGTAGTACAGCCTGCACTGTTTGTTGCGCGGATGTAAAGTACTTGCGGATTGCTGATGTTTTGATACGCCGTTGGGTCTGCAATGGGCGTATCTGCATTTAAGTCTGCCTGTGAGGCGTAATAGGTCAACGTTAAGCTGGTATCGCCGCCTGTGATTTCTGTGTACTTATCTGTTAGGTCAAAACTACTGATTTCATCACTCTCATCACCACTTTCTAAGTCATCACAGAGTGAGAAGGCTGTAGGTTGTACCAGCACTGGTGGTGGTACGACAATGATTTCAAAGCTTCCAATGGCAAAACAGTCCGTTGCGTTGTCTTCCAAACGTACCCAGATGGTTTGCTGATTGGCTGTGGTGTTGATATAATCACTTGGAGTCACTATGGGTGATACATCATCAATAGCATCTTGCTCACTCTCATGATAGGTCAGTGTATAGTTGCCTGGCGTTTGGTCGCCATAGATTTGCATTTGGGTCACCGTCAAATCAAACATCGCAAAGCCATCTAGACTTGATGCATCATCACAGACTTCTACATCATCAATGCTGATCGGCATTACAGGAATTGGAATCACATTGATTTGCAGTGGTGTTACTGTAAAACAGCCTGTTACCGTATTGGTTGCCAGTACATAGATGGTTTGACTGTCCATGACAATGTTCGTATATGGACTGCTCAGTGCATTTAAGTTGTTGTCAGCATCTTCGGCGCTCTCATGGAAGCTGTAGACTACATCGGGCTCGTTGTTGACAATATCGTTTACCAGCATATCTAAATCAGTGGCTACAAAACCGTCATTGTCATCATCACAG
Source organism: Kordia sp. TARA_039_SRF (assembly GCA_006383075.2). Taxonomy (GTDB): domain Bacteria; phylum Bacteroidota; class Bacteroidia; order Flavobacteriales; family Flavobacteriaceae; genus Kordia. Next base: position 552,028 of record SMNH02000002.1, on the reverse strand, counting down.
GTCTCGGCTGAGAGCATTCCACTTGGATCAAGTGTAGGACTTGGCAGCGGATTGACTCTGATGTCAAAGGTGATGGTGTTTTGACAACCTGTAGTATCGTTGGTCGCCAGTACAAAAATGGTTTGTACCCCTAGTTCTTCGTTGGCATACGCTGCTGGATTGGCAATCGGTGTGTCATTGGCTAGGTCAGTAGCACTTGCGTAGTATTGAAGACTAATCCCTGGCACGTTGTTTACTAGGTCTTCTGCCAAAGAGGTCAAGTCAAAGACTTCTGTTTCATCATTTAAGGTGATAGCATCACAGAGTTCCAGCCCTGGGAGTTGTATCAGATTTGGTAGCTCATTGACAATAAGGGTCAAGTTGGTAATGCTAAAACAGCCTGTGGTTTGGTCTTCCACGCGTACCCAAATGGTTTGTGGACTCGGTGGAATGTTGCTATAGGCGTTTGGATTGTTTATCTCACCTGCAGTAGTTCCTGTAATGGCATTTGCCTGAGTGTTGTAGTAACGAACTGTGTGCGTCACAGGGTCTTCTCCATTTAGAATGTCAGTTTCTGCCTGTGTTAAATCAAATTGTGCGATTTGGTCGCCGGTAATATCATCACATTCAGCCAAAGTTTGCGAATCGAGCGCTGCTATCTCTGGTGAGTCGTGTACGATTAAGGCGAGCGGCACTACATTGTAACATCCCGTAAGGACATTTTCCACACGTACATACAAGGTTTGATTGTACGGGTTGATATTGCTATAGGTATCTGCCAGTGCATTGACATTGTTATCGGCGTCTTCTGGGGTTTCGTGGTAGGTTACTGTCACTTGTCCTGGTAACACGCCGCCTGTGATTTCACTCTCGGAGCTTCTAATGTTAAAGATTCCGATACCGTCGTTGTCTGTGTCGCAGTATTCTAGTGGAGTAGGTGTGTTTGCAATGGGCGCTTCGTTCACGTCAATATTAAAGCTAGTTATACTGAAACAGCCAGTGATTCCGTGTTCAACGCGTGCGTATATGGTTTGTGGATTTGCTGTGTTGGTGTATGGAGACGCTAATGGATTTACATCATTGTCAGCATCATTTTGGCTGATGTAGTATTGAACAGAGACGTCCATTTGTGTTCCGACAATTTCAGCCGATTTTGTGTTTAAATCTACAGTAGTGAAACCATCAAAAGGAGTTTCGTCACACACCACTAAATCGGTTGGCATATTCGCGACAGGATTTTCATTGATGATAAGTTCAAACGTCATTTCTGTATTGACACAGTTTGTAACCGTGTTTTCTGCGCGTACATAGATTGTTCTTGGAAACGTTGTATATGGACTTGCAATAGCATTTGTGTTGTTGTCTGCTTCTGCTTGCGATTCGTGATACGTGACACTGATATTCGCTTGTCCGTTGATGACTTCTGGATCTTTTGTAGTTAAGTCGAAAGTGAATTGGTTTGGAATGTCACTACACACTACATAGTCTGTAATTGTATTTGTGTTAGGTAGTGGATTTACCGTCAGCGTAATATGTTCGCCCAATCCTAGACATGAGTTGTTCGTTTCACTATCTACTCGCACCACAATGTTTTGAACGTTTGGAGATGCATCGTTTCGGTGATTGCTAATGTCAGCAATCGCATTTTGCTCCGCTAGCGCATCTGTAAAGTTTTCATAGTAAGTAATTGTCAAGTTTTGTCCCGCAGGAAATAACGCGTTGATTTGCGCGTCTGCATCACTAAAATCGAAAGCAGCGATTCCGTTGGTATTGTCACCATCTACAAGTGCATCATCACAGACTTCATAGTTGAGTTGGAATGTGTCTGGAATTTGCGTAGTTGCCACTAATAGATTGACTTCTCCAGTGCGGAAGCAACCATTGACTGTTTCAATTCGTGCATGTACCAATCCACCATTGCCACTGCTGTAGGCTGCATCGTTTGTGATTGGATTTGTAGCATTTTGTGCGTCTGTAAGACTTGTGTAATAGGTAAATGTTTCGTTAGCAGCATCATTGGATAGTAAGGAATTTGCTTCTGTTAGGTTAAAATCTGAGATTCCATCTGTATCATCGTCACATTGTTGTAGTGCAACAGGTTGTAAAACTATAGGAAGCGGATTTACTACCACATTAAATTGTACCGTGGCATAACAATTTGGGTTGTCTACATTTTCAATTCGTGCTATTACAGGATTTCCGCCTGCTGTATCGTTTGTGTAGTTGGTTGGTAGTGCATTCATGCCATCATCAGCATCATTTTGATTGATATGATAGGTGATATTGTACTGCATTGGGTCTTGTGCTACTAAAACTTCAATGTCTATCGTTGAAAGGTCAAAGGTTGTAAAACCATTGGTATCATCACCGTCAGCAGCATCGTCACAGAGTTCATAGTCCATTACCGTATTCGCTGTAGGTTGATCAAATACATCAAAGTCGAACGAAGTGGTGTCAAAACAATCAGTATCGTTGTTGTTTTCAACACGAACAAAAATCGTTTCCAATCCATACGCAGTTTGGTTGGTATACGGACTTGTGAGCGGATTCATATTCATATCGGCATCTGCTTGACTTGTGTGATAGGTCACTGTAAACAAAGTAGCATCTTGCCCGTTTAATACGTTTGTTGTCAGAGCATCTAAATCTAATGCCCAAAATCCGTCGTTGTTATCATCGCAGATGAGTTGGTCGTCTACAGGGTTTGCGGTAGGAGTTTCACTAATTGTGATGTCTGTAGTAAAGTTTTGAGTATTTACGCCACTTGTAATTTGCGCTGTAACCGTATATGTTCCAGCAGCGGTATACGAATGTGAAGGCGTTTCTAAGGTAGAAGTAGTTCCATCACCAAAATCCCATAAAATATTGTCAATAGTACTCGAAGTATTCACAGAAAAATCTGTTGGACTTCCTAAGCAAGTTCCTTGAAAATTGATACTTGCTGAGAAAAAAGACGTAATGAATGGTGGTAATCCAAACACAGCCGATCCACCAATGGGAACTCCAGCAGTATTGTAGCCCGCGGCAGCTCCGTCAAGTTCTGGATTTTCGATATAGTGTAATGAGTTAGAACCATTGATGACTCTGTAAATACGTCCATCAATCGCTAATTGTAAAGCACCTGGACTGTTACTATTAGGACCATTGATAAGTGTTTGCGTGGCAGCAATACTACCAATTGGATTTTCTACATTGTATTGCAGTAGTGTTGACTGACTACCAGAAAGTAATATGGTAGCATATAATTTTCTACTTTCAGCGGAAAATTCAACACCGTACGGAGAATCTCCCGTGTATATTTCTTCTACAGCACCGCCACTTCCCACTTGTCCAGTAGCAGGATCAAAGCTAAAAATGAAAATATTTCCAGGACCATTACTTGTGTCATCATCGTCAGAGTAATTTGCCATAGCTATTTTTGTTCCGTCAGGAGATACTTTTAAATATCCTTGTGAGTTACTGCGATATCCAGCTTCTGACAAAACAGGTCCGACTTGAGAAGTAACTTCACTCGCAAGTGAAAATCCTGTGCTATCAACTCTGTATGCATAAAAAGTGTCAATATAATGTGTTAGTACCCAAAAAAAGTTTCCGTCACCACGGACAGCAGTTACTTTTTCGGATGATCTTGGAAGGATTGGTAGATTTTTTTCAGCAGGAACGACATCTCCCAAACCACCATCGAGCGACATATCTACGACCGAATAATTGAATCCACTTAAATCGGCAGGATTATTTTCTCCAGGAAACAAACCGTCAACCGTAAAAACATAATAACGATTCGGGTTTTCTGGTTGTGGAATCACAATGGCGGCTTGCGTACTTGTAGAACTTCCTAAAATATCCGTTCCGTTCGGCATTATTTGGTGATTTCTATTCCAAATAGTTAAAATATTTCCTTGTTGATTATTTTGATTACTTCGCGAACCTACATATAGCAGTAAATTTCCATTTACATCAGAAATGGTAGCACAACCTTCGCTGGTTTGAAATTGCGGCGAGGCGTCATTTAAAGGCGTCGTAGCAAATGTTACTGGATCAAATCTGATTCCTGCACTATTTCCAAAATACCAGTTAGAGGCTTCTCCTTGTGCAAAAATGATAGTTGGGACAATGATAAGAACGAATAGTAAAATTTTTTTCATCTGAACTTGATATTTTTTCGGCGCAAACACACTATAATCCTGTGTAATAACTCTTTTACAGAATTATTATTATCTGATTTTAAGATTTGTTTTCGGTTTTTAAAAAAGAGTAGGAGAGAAATACGATTGTATAAAAGAGCTCTGAATTTATATTTCTGAGAATAGAGCGCATTTTTACGATAGGATATTTCATAGCAATTTTCCATACTCAATAGCCGTCAAATATAGTAATTAGCAACCAAAAAAAGAGCGAATTGCTTCGCTCTTTCTGTAAAATCTATCTAATTTGTATGGTATTTTGTTATAAATCTCTTCGTTTCAGTAATTGGTAGGATAAAAATATTGATATAAAAATCCAACCACTAGCAATTGCAATTTCGTATCCATGTACTGCATAGTCGGTAATAAGCTGTGAATCTGGATTGTTCACATTAGCCATTCGATAAACAGGTTGATTTATCAATCGCCACATTGAAGTAAAAGGCATATACTTAAATATAGCTACTGCAACTTGCTCATTTGCCCATTCGTTCCAAGTTAAAGCAAGTAAAATCATTTCTGTAATGAATACTATAAATAATGCGCCCAAGGCAAAAGCAGAACGTTTGATGATTACACCGGCGAAGAAGCAAAGACTAAAGAAGGCAACTAATTTAAAAAAGTAAGCAACAATATATTCAGTGCCGTCAAAAATAATATCTAAAAACATGTTAGATTTTGGTGCATTTGCCAATCCTATAAAAAGCGTAATAAAAAATACTAAAGCCGTGACAATAAAAGCGTAGGCGACGATGAAGTAAAATTTAGAAAGAATCATTTCTTTTTTACTCAAACCATCAATAAGATTTTGTTTAAGCGTACCATTACTGTATTCGTTGCCAATCATAGAAACGACTACAATGGCAAAGAAAAATTTAAAAAAAGCAATGAAAAATGTTGAAATATGCCAAATGTATGGGAAATCAAATATTTGCGTTTGTGATAAGTCTAAAGTTCTTCCAAAAATGTCAATTTTTAAGGATGAAAGTACCAATATGGAAAGTGGAAACACAAACGAAACGTAGATGAGTATTCTGCTCGTTCGGTTTAACCAAAGTTTTTGAAATTCTATTTGTAATAAACGTAACATAGTCGTGATGGGATAAAATTAGTTGGATTGATTTTCGGTTAATTGTAAAAATTGCTCTTCTAAGCTTTCTTTACGATTGACTAAATGCGATAACACAATGCCTTGATCAAACATCGCTTTGTTAAAGACGGAAGCATTCAACGGCGCTGTTAAAAACGCTTTGATGATGTCTTCCTCTTTGCTAATTTTTCCAAACGACTCATGTTTTTCTAATATTGAAATCAATTCTGCTTCTTTATCGGTTTTCAATTCAAAAAATCCTTGACTCGCCACCATTTCGTCTACACGTCCAGAATAAATTTTAACACCTTGACGTAAAATTACCACATGCGAACATACTTTTTCAACTTCATCCAATAAATGCGAAGCCAACAAAATAGTAGTTCCTTGTGTGGCAATGTCTTTAATAATTTCTCTAATTTGATGAATTCCCTGCGGATCGAGTCCGTTGGTTGGTTCATCTAAAATTAAAATTTCAGGATCGTTCAAGAGTGCAGAAGCAATCGCTAAACGTTGTTTCATTCCCAACGAAAACGTTTTGAATTTGCTGTTTTTTCGGTCTAAAAGCCCAACAACCTTTAATTTTTCGTCAATTTTATTTGTAGATACATTTTTAATTTTACAAACCAGCTTTAAGTTATCATAAGCGGTCATGTACGGGTAAAAATTTGGGCGTTCTATAATAGCACCCACGCGTTTCAAAGCATCGTGTATAGCCACATTTCCATTAAACCATTTAAAATTTCCAGAAGTTTTGTTGACTACATTTAAGACCATTCCCAACGTGGTAGATTTTCCACTTCCGTTTGGCCCCAAAATGCCGTACACATTTCCTTTCTCTATGGTAAATGAGAGGTTTTGTACTGCTTTAACGTTCTTGTAATTCTTACTCAGATTTTGCAGTGAGAGGATTGTTTCCAAGATATTTAGTTTTTTGATTGATTGTATTTAGTTGACGACTCATTTGTGAAATTGTTACAAAATACAAATGCATTCATGAATTTTATGCTATTGGAACAAAAAAAAGCCTTTACTTTTTGGGTAAAATCTTTCTATTTTTTTTGTTCCAATCTTTTTCTACAAATTTCTCAATCAATCTCTCTTTAGTTTGAATATTTGTATTCAAACTAAGAGTTTTTTAATACTTATTCAAACTTAAAGGCACTACATTTTTAGTCATTGAAAACGCTGAAATATCTTCAATGCTTTATTTAGATCATTCTCTCGAGATAAAAGTTTAAGAAAATTTTAACGAGTGTAATTTCTGTAAGAAATTAGTTTTGAATATAATGAGAAATATATGTGTTTTTAATACAAAAAAACCATGAAAAAGGTCATAAGCTGAAAAACCTGTAATAGAGTAGGCAAACTAAAAAATCTTAACCATGTTAAAAAAAATTTTAAAAGTAGAAGGAACTAGAGAACTAAACAAAAAAGAACAAGCACAAATTTCGGGAGGCGTTGATCCAGAAACCTGCGAAAATTGCGGAGGATTTCCAACACCGAATGGCGATTGTTTTGGAGACCAAGAAGTATGTTTTTGTGTATATGGATTCGGAAGTCCAGAATGTAATTTCTAATAAAGTAAAAAAAGTAAAGTCGTTTTGTAATCTTACAAAACGACTTTTTACTATTTATGATTTCTGTTCTTTGTTGAAATACACCAAATAATAATACATCTGCTTTTCTTCATCCCAACCTTTTTCAACAAATTTTTCTGCCGATTCTGGATTGATAAAGTCCATTTTAATTTGAATATTCGTATCTAAATTAATGGTGTTTTTGATGCTTTTTCTAGCCGAAGAAACCGCTTTGTTAGCAATTGGAAACTCCGAAACATCTTCAATGCTGTATTTTGGACCTTTTTCAACTTTGTAATGTTTAAACTCTGGAATCAAATCCGGATTTTCAATTACATCATTTAAAAACTGTGTTTCTTCAAAACTGTCATTCTTCGCAAAATGATTCACTGCACGATTCATAAACATGACTTCTTCCTTTTTGTCTTCCGCAGGAAATACCACGTCTTTCGCAAAATCTTGACAGAACTTTAAGTACTTTTTCGTGTAAAAGTTTTCATCTTCAAACACATCTACGCCAAGAAAATGATCGAGCCAATATTTGGTGTCGTATTTATTGCTGTCTACCGACAAAATTTTGTAGCCTTCTTCTTTTTTTACATTGAAAACGATACAACCTTTGTCTAGTTTATTCAACGAAACACCTTGTTGTAATAACACATCTAAGTTGCTGCCTTTTTCTTCAAACTGTAAAAAATCATGTTTAATTTCCGATTTAAAAATTCCTACGGCATCTACTTTTTCGTTGTCAATAATCACGTTTTCAAAATGCCCAACATACACTTCACCACTTTTAATATGCGGATGTTGTGATTGTTCAAACAATAACGAAGCTACTTTTTTAGAATTTTCATGCACGCTCGACGGATCGTTAAAAATATCCGTCACAATCGTGTACAGTTGATTGAATTCCAAATCGACTTCATTGGCAAATTGAAAGTAATTTTCTTCCTTATCGCGAAACGGTTTAAAAAAATATTCTTTCAACAACGGTGTAATTTCGTCCGTCAATTGATACGGTTCTGAAGAAAGAAATACATTTTCGTTTCTACTTTTATTTCCAACCTTATGGATAGAAATGTCATTAATTTGTGCGCTGTATAAATTAATCATGCGTTCGGTATAATTTTTTTGTTGCTAGTTCTGGTTATTAGCGTGGTGCTGAAAACTAAAGACTGAATACTGAAAACCGAGAAAGCTAAGCTTGCCGAAACTGGACAGCTGAGCTTGTCGAAACTGGTAGCTGAGCTTGCCGAAGCTAGTTCCAGTTTTCATTAAAATTCAAACTGTCGTAGTCGTTGATGTCTAAATTGTCATCGTCGTCAAATCCATATGGATCTTCGTCTTCGTCTGCTTCAAACTGTTTGTCGGGCGCGCTGTCTGGTAAAATTCCGTGAGAGAATAATAAATTAGGATACGAAACACCGTTGATTGGTTCGGCAATATCAGCCAATTCTACCAAAAACGTCCACATATTCAAGAAATCATACACGTAAATCATTCGTGTTTGTTCTTTTGAAAAAATGCCGTCGAGCGTTGTTTCATTCATTAACATAACAGGATTTTCTTCATCGCCCATATCAAATTGCGAAATTTCCTCACCTTGATTCCATTCGTCATCACTTACATAAAAAGACGCCATTTCCATTCCGTCAAAGCCAAACGCTTGCGTAATAGCATTGCTAAAGTCTTCAAACGTAGCTTCTTCTTGTATTTCGATGTCTCTAAAAACATCTTCTGTTGCGTCTAGTATTATTCTAAATCTAAAAATCATGCTCAATAAAATTGGACAGCAAATTTACAAACTTTCTGCGTTGTTTCGTGCTTTCCTTGCTTCTAAGATTAAATAAAATTGAATTCCGAAAAGAACGGTTGCCAATACAATGTGTATGGTTTGTGTTCCAAATGGAAAATCGAAGTAATACATGGCAATTCCCGAAAGTATTTCCAACACTAATAAAACCAATACCCAATACACTTTTGTAAATCCTAAATTCAACTTTTTAAAACGATAAAACAGCCAAATATTCACCAATAAAACTATAATAGAAAACGTGCGATGAATGTAAAAATCTAACTCAGGAGTTGCCAACCATAACGATTTTGCCGTTTCACCAACTACTTTTACTTGCTCATCTACAAACTGTCGTACTTGTGTTCCTAATACAATTTGAATCACCGTCAATCCGATAGAAGCATAAAGCAATTTGGTAAAAGTTGTATCTGCTTTGTGTGCTTTGAGTTTGGTTGATGTGGCGTGTACAATGTACAATAAGGCAGCAACAATCAACAATGCCATCATCATGTGTGTGGTAATTTTGAACGGCGCTAAGTTAGAATCGACCACCGTTTTTCCTAACCATGCTTGAAATCCCATTCCGGCAACGGTGAAAAATGATAAAATGGTGATGATTTTTCGCTCTTTCCAATACCAACACGAACCTACAAAAAGCAACAATGTCGCCAATCCAGCCAACGCGCCAAACAAGCGATTGATATATTCAACCCACGTGTGAGATGCGTTAAATTTGGCGTAATCGTGTTTGGTGTAGGTTTCCCAATTTTCAGCGTTAAACGCAGTCGTTGTGGTAAAATCTTCTTTGGCAACTTGCAAAGTTTCGTCTACAATAATCACCATGCCATCTTCATAAAAATGATTGGGTTGCCATTGCAATTGCGCTTCTTCCGTTGGCGGAATGTAATATCCAAAACACTTTGGCCAATCGGGACAACCCATTCCGCTACCTGTCATACGCACCACAGCGCCTGCAATGATAACGATATATACTAAAACTAATGTGACTTTGGCGATGGTGTGAAAATGCTTCTTCATTTATCGTTCTATATGTTCAACAAGTCCTAATTCTTTTCCTTTGGCAATCATAAATTCGCGCGCAGCTTCGTATTCGTTCGGAATGTCGCCTTCTAAAATCGCTTCTTTAATGGCGTGTTTTATGATACCGATTTCTCGGGATGGTTTCAAATTAAAGGTCTGCATGATTTCTTCTCCCGAAACTGGTGGCTGAAAATTGCGTACATGGTCGCGTTCTTCCACTTCCACAATTTTTTCACGTACCATTTTGAAATTGTTGTGATAACGCTCAAATTTCCTTGGATTTTTCGTGGTGATGTCTGCTTCGCAAAGTGTCATTAAATCGTCTACATGTTCGCCAGCATCAAACACCAAACGACGCACAGCAGAATCCGTAACGCTTTCCTGCGATAACACAATCGGGCGCGAACTCATCGTGACCATTTTTTGCACAAATTTCATTTTTTCGTTCAACGGCATGCGCAAACGCTTGAAGAGTTTGTACACCATTTTTCCACCAATAAATTCGTGCCCGTGAAACGTCCAACCTTGTTTTTTATTGAATTTTTTTGTCGGAGCTTTTCCAATATCGTGTAACAACGCTGCCCAACGCAACCACAAATTGTCTGTGTTTTCTGAAATATTATCAACCACTTCCAGTGTGTGATAAAAATTATCTTTATGACGTTGTCCTTCTTTTTCATCAATGCCTTTCAGCGCGACTAATTCTGGTAAAATGAACGGTAATAAGTTCGTTTTTTCCAACAGTTTAAAACCGATAGAAGGTTGCGCGCTCATGAGAATTTTGTTCAATTCTACGACAATACGCTCTTTGGAAATGATTTCAATGCGTTCGCAATTTCGCGTGATGGCTTTTAGCGACACAGGATCAATGGTAAAATTCAATTGCGTTGCAAAACGAATGGCGCGCATCATACGCAACGGATCATCCGAATAGGTAATGTCTGGATCCAACGGTGTCACAATGCGTTTGTCTTCCAAATCTTGCAAACCACCAAATGGATCGAGTAAGTCTCCGAAATTGTCTTCGTTCAGACTCAACGCGAGTGCATTAATGGTAAAATCGCGACGATTTTGGTCGTCTTGCAAAGTTCCGTTTTCCACGGCAGGATTTCGGCTTCCGCGTTCGTAACTTTCTTTTCGTGCGCCTACAAACTCAATTTCAATATCTTTCGTTTTAATCATGGCAGTACCATAATTTTTGAAGACTTGTACTTTCGGTTTATTCGGTAGGAGCGAAGCCACTTTTTTTGCGAGTGCGATGCCGCTTCCAACCGCAACTACATCAATATCTTTGGCATCGCCGCGTTTCAAAAGAAAATCGCGCACAAAACCGCCAATTACATAGGTTTCTAACTGTAATTCGGACGCTGCTTTAGAAATGATTGAAAATATGTTGGATTGTAAGGCTTCTTTGTAATTCATGCACTACGGTAAATTGGATTGCAAATTTACGAATTTATGCTTTAATGTACCAATTAATCAATGTATCAATGTAGCAATGTTTTTGGGTGTTTTTTTGTTGTTTGTTGTTTGTTTTTCGTGTTTTGTTTTTGTCAATTCGTCAATTCGTCAATTCGTTATTCGCTATTCGCTATTGGTAGCTTTTTTTGGAAGTTTTTTACTTGTTGTGGTAAGATTGAGAATTATTTTGAGGGTTTGTAGGAAAATTGTAGATTTAATATAATGTATGAATTTATTAATTCATTTGTAATTAAATGAAGAAAACAATAGGAAAACCAGAAAATTGGCAGGATTTTGAATCTCTTTGTAAAAAGCTTTGGGGAGAAATATGGGGAATTCCAGATAAGATAAAAAAGAATGGACGCTTAGGACAAGAGCAAGCTGGAGTCGATATATTTGGTAAGCCTGAGGGAGATAATCAATATTGGGGAATACAAGCAAAGGGTAAGGACAATTATTCTAATTCAAAACTAACCGAATCAGAAATTACAAATGAAATTGAAAAAGCTAAAAAATTTGAACCAAAATTGGCTGTTTACATAATAGCCACAACATCTAATAAAGATGCCAAAATCGAAAAGTTTATTAGGTTAAAGGATGTAGAGAGTCAAAAAAGTAATTCTTTTGAGATATTACTATTTTGTTGGGAAGATATTGTAGATTTAATAGAAGACAATCCCGATACATACAACTGGTACTTAAATGGAATAGGACAAAAAGGACGATTTGATTTTAATATTTTATTTAATGATTTTAATGAATCTCTGACTTTGAACCCTGTTTATGAAAAAACTATTACAAAGTTTAAAATGACAACTAAGACAGATTTAGAATTATTAATGGGGAATTTAAAATCTAATAGATATTTAATAGATTTTAACCAAATTGTAAATGATCCGTTTAATTATAAAAGAGTAAATAAATCTTGGGTAGCTTTTAAACTAGTCATGGAAAATAAAGGCTCTTTAGTTCTTGAAGATTGGTGCTTAAAAATAAATTTTAAAGAAGGTGTAAGTCGTTTAGATGATGGACATCCAATTTTCCCTAGACTATCACAAACAACATTTGTCGAGGAAGAAAGAAAAACTATTACTTACCGACCAAAAGACAATAACCCTATCATACAAAAAGATAATATTTTTTTTGAAATCTCTGTATTACCAATGATTAGCGCACAAAAAATAATTTTTGAATGGGAATTACTTGCTCGTAATTTTAATAAAACTGGAATTGCCGAAATTAAAATCGAACCAAAGTATGTTGAGAAGATCGAATTTGTTGAAGTTAATAATGAATTGGATATGAAAGTTGATAATGTTCAAATTTCATATTATGTTGTTTAAAAGCGAAGTAAATCTAAAAATGTGTAGTCTCTCCATTAAAAAATCTCAATACTCAATACTTAAACCTCAAAACTACTCCTTAACTATCCCAAACTCCGTCCACTTTCGGTTCTCATCTTTCGTAGTCTTCCGAATCGCTAAATTCTTATTAATCGATTCCTGATTTTTATACCCGCGTGGATGGTCTAAGTGTACGCAAACGGCGCTGTAACGAATTTGCTTGCTTTTCAGTCCGTAATTCATCAAGCGTTCACCGAGTTCGCGGTCTTGTCCGCCGTATTGCATGCGTTCGTCAAATCCGTTGATGGCAACAATGTCTTTTTTCCAACCTGAAGCGTTGTGTCCGTTCCAACTGGCATTTGTTGGTGTAATAGCGTTGAGTACGCGCGATTTCAATCCTGTTGAGGTGAGTTTATTGTTTTTAAAGGAAGTTTTCAACCCGTGTTTCTTCAACCATGACACATCAAAACAATTGCCTTCGTAAATGTCTTCTTTCGTAATCAGTTTCGAAATATTCATCGGCAACATAAAGTATCCTCCCGAAAGGAAATAGCCTTCTTCACGATGCTTTACATGATGCTCCACAAAATCGGCACGCGGAATGCAATCGCCATCCGACATAATAATGTACGGCGTGCTGCATTTTACAATGGCTTTGTTGAGAATTTGCGATTTCTGAAAACCGTTATCTTCATGCCATACATGTACAATTGGGTAAAAGACTTCTTTTCGGATTTCATCAATCAAATCAATGGTTTCTTGCTTGGAACCGTCGTCTGCAATAACAATTTCAAACAAACGATACGTCTGATTGTTGTATCCGTGTAAAACTTTTGCCAACCACTCTGGAGAGTTGTACGTACTGATGATAATGGAAGTGTCTATTGTTGTCATACCGAGTGCAAAGATAAAGTTTTTTTAATGTCAGTTCGATATAAGTTTTATTCAAATAAAAATAGCTCCTTCTCAATGAAATGAATTTTTTAAAAACTAAAAATTAGTTGTCTATTTTCTTGTTCTTTGCGTGCCCAAAGAATACTGAATCGAGTTCAGCACAGGCTTCAACAAAAGAAAGGGCACTTTTCCAGAGGTGTTTTTACTTTTCTCTTTTAGGGAGAAAAGCAAAACCGCATAATTTTTTCTAAATTTTTAGTTCACTGTTTGTTATTTTCTTTTTAGGAGTTCATGAATCTTCGATTTCCAAGGTTTCAGAAATTTTTAACGAAAAAATCATGCTACACTGCGGAAAAGAAAAAACCACTGTTGATTTTTATGCTGAACTTACGTTTTTTAGTAAGTTTGTGTTTTAAATTTATCATGCCAACACTGTCCGTCATTATTCCTACGTATAACGAAGCGTTGTATCTGAAAGATGCGCTGTATTCGGTGCAATTTGCTGATGAAATTATTGTGATAGATTCGCTCAGTACGGACGAAACAGTTGCGATTGCAGAAGCGCACGATTGCAAAGTGGTTTCGCGAAAGTTTGATAATTTTTCCAATCAGAAAAATCACGCCTTGCAATTTGCTACGTGCGATTGGGTATTGTTTTTAGATGCCGATGAACGCATCACCTATCAGCTACAGCAAGAAATCATTCAAGCGATGAATGCTGGAAAGCATACCGCGTACAAATTGAATTTTCCACATTTTTATATGAATCGGTTTTTGTACTATCACAACAACGATGTCACGCGATTGGTCGTTCGTGAAAAGTGTCATTTTGAAGGAAATGTACACGAAAAACTGATTGTGGACGGTTCGGTTGGAAAGCTCAAAAACAAAGTGTTGCATTACACCTATAAAGGTTTGTTGCATTACATCAGTAAAAAAGACAAATACGCGTGGTTTCAGGCAGAGCGCATGTTGGAGAAAGGGAAAAAAGCAACCTATTTTCACTTAGCCTTTAAGCCGATGTATCGTTTTTTTCATGAATACATTGTAAAACGTGGATTTATGGATGGCGTACCAGGTTTGGCAGTGGCTGGCATCAATGCGTACGGTGTTTTTTCGCGTTACGTAAAATTGATGCTGCTCAAAAAAGGCATTCGATAAAGTGATGTTACGTGTAGTTTCGTACTGTTCGTCTACAAATTCCCCTTCATTTATCTAAAAAAAATATTCATACAACCGATTAATCGTAATTTTGAGTAGTGTATTTTTCTAAATACATTACCCCTTTTTTATTACTACCAAAAGAGTTCTTTTTACGAGAGCTCTTTTGACTCTAAATTATGGAGTCATCACAAAATCGGACTGAAAATTTATTCCAATAAAAAAACCGAATCACACAAATCTATTTTGTGCAATTCGGCTCACTCGATAATCGAGATTTATAATGCTCCGACGTTTGTGTCGAAATGTTTTAATAGTTTCTACTGAATGCTTCGTGGGCTTTCCCGAAGTAGTTGACTGATTTTGTTTTAATAATTCAGTCGCTTATCGTGGACAATTACCAAAAGAAACCCAGCACCATCTAGTTTTTCCACCTTTAATGGTTTTTTGAGTAGACATATCCACAATCGACTTTTTGTTTAATTTCAATGATGTACGTTTTTGTTTTTTCATGCTTATTAGTTTTAGTGTATACCAATTCTACAATAATGCAAAATGAATGAGTTTATATGTTGCACATCATATAGAATTGGTATGGGTATTAAAGTTTAGGTAAACTTGCTCAATTTAACAGTTCATATACGATCCACATGGATAAGTTTCATCTACCCAGCAGCAAATTGTACAGCCTGTGTGTCTTGTTTCTCCTCCTTTAACTTTGGTGTATTCTAAAGAAGAAATTGCCTTTTTATTTAAAGACAATTTTTGTAAATCTCTTTTTTTCATAATAAAATGTTTTATAATTAATTCTTTTCCAAAGTAAGACTGAAAAAACGCGAAAAACAATCCATTTTGCCTTCGTTTTATAAAATGAATTTTCTTTTAGAAAGATTTTTTAGTAATATAATTTACTGAAATAAAGATAATTGCGAAAAAAGAGGTGCTTGTTGAAACTTTTTAAAATGCTACTTTTGTACACGTTTAAAAGTTTTCAATTCAGAAGTTGAAATCTTACTTTTTAGGTAAAAATAGGGTCATTTTTGTAAGCTCAACGGCATCTACGTGACCCATTTTGTCTTTGTTTTTTGTTATCAAATGTAAATGAATGTTAGAATCGTGATGTGTAAAAACGCCGTGATGTTCAGTAGAGAAGAAGCCAATAATTTCTACATGTTCGTTAGATAATTCATAATTTGTCTGACCTTGATGCGCTTCTGCGGGAGAACTGACTTTGGTGCCTTTCGGCAGATTTTGAATGTGAATTGTAGCCGATTTGATACTTCCCGTAAGTTTGAACGCGAACGGACGCTTGTAATCTTTCGTTTGCGCATCGACAAAGGTTTCAATGTCTTTCACAGATTTTATGTTTGAAGGTACTTTTACGGTTTTCCACTCAGAAACATTTGCATACACAAAAAACGGTGCAGAAACGTTGTAAGTTTCTTCCACCATCATGGTTGAGTCGGAAGTTACTTTTGAAACATAACTTTTTCCATCGTTGATGAGCAATTCTCCTTGCAAATAACTCAGCGGACCAATACCGAACAAGCCTTTTTTATTGGCAATCGTATCCAATTGAATTTTTCCTTGCAATTCGCCTTTCCACATCACATTTTTCATGGCACTAACGATTTTTACATCATCATACGTTGTGTTTTTTTCTTTGGAAGCCGATTCACAAGCAACCAAAAAAATAAAAGTGCAAATTCCTAAAACAATTCTCATACGATTCATATTTTTCATGTAAATTGATAAACTTTTAAACTAAAAAAACGATTTCCCGCGTTTCAACTTGGAAGCAAATTTACGCAACGAATCTTCGCCTTTAATATCCAAACGCTGTACTTCATACTTATTTTTAAACGGATAGCGATTCACGCGATTCCCAATGCGCAAACCAAACGCAACTTTGTTTTGATGCAAGATGTCAAAAAAGCCTTTCTGTTCGGGGTTTTTTCGTGGAAATTTCCCATACGGATATGCCAACACATTACTCACATTCAACGCATTGTCGACGATAAATTGTTTGCATTTTTCAAAATCTTCTTCAATTGCTGCTGGCGAAAGTTGGTCATATTTTTGGTGCGAGAAGGAATGCAATCCGAGTTCGATTGTAGCTTCATCCATGCTTTTCAATTGAGCAACCGACATGATATTTTCGGTTCCTGTATTCCATTCATCCACGCCGCCAACATATTGAAACGGAATGTAAAAACAGGCTTTTAAACCATATTTTTGTAATAACGGATACGCCAATTCGAGTTGATTTACATAGACATCATCAAACGTAATAATGACTGCTTTTTTGGGGAAATCTGCCTGCGATTTCAGTTGTTGTAAATCGCTAAAATGTAAACTAGTATAACCATTTTCCTGTAAATACCGAAATTGCGCTTCCAAATTTTCTGCCGAAATCGTCAATCCGACACTTTTAGAAATCTCTGTTGTTACAGAATGATACATTAAAATGGGCAGTTTAGGCATTTTTCTTGAAAATTGAAAGATTAAATGATTGAAAGATTCAATAATTCCTCTGCAAAAATACTAATCTTTCAATCATTTAATTCTTGAATCATTTAATCTTTATAAAATTACTACTTTTGCTTTCATCACAAGAGTTCCAAAAAAAGAATTTTCTTCTTTGTATGAATAGAAAAATTAGTGCTTTAGCGATTACGTATAACGAGGAAGACAATATTGAAAACTATATTGCACAATTGTCGTTTGCGGATGAAATTATCATTGTGGATTCGTTTAGCACGGATAAAACGGTGGAGCTTGCCAAAAAGCATAATGTCACGTTATTGCAACGAACGTTCGATGATTTTTCGTCACAGAAAAACTTCGCCATTGACCAAGCTTCTCACGATTGGATTATCTTTTTTGATTTGGACGAAGACATTCCAACAGCCTTAGCCGATGAAATTGTGGCAACGGTGAATTCAGAAAATCCGATGAAAGCCTATCACGTAAAACGCGATTTTCACTTTATGGGAAAACGGATGAAATACAGCGGTTTTCAAACAGATATTTCTGTACGATTATTTCACAAAAAATACTGTCGCTATAACGGAAAACCTGTTCATGAAACCATTGAAACTGCCGAAAAAATTGGCAAATTAAAACATGCGGTAAAACATCAAACCTATAAAAGTTTTGACAATTACAATCAAAAATTGAGTCATTACAGTCGTTTGCAAGCGGAAGCCTTGTATAAAAAAAATGTACGTCCCAATGCGTATCATTTCTTCTTTCGTCCGTGGTATCGTTTTGTGCATCAGTATTTTTTGCGTTTGGGAATTTTGGACGGAAAAGAAGGTTTTATTTTATGTTATGTCCACGCGTTTTCTGTGTTTAAACGCTATTTGCAATTGTGGACGATGTATCGAAAAATAGACTAACATGAAGAACGTTTTTTTAGAATCGCATAATATTAAGAATTTACATTTTGGCTTTGGGCAATTCAACTATCATTTGATAAAAGGCTTGCACGAAGCGCAAATAGATGATTTTAAAATGACGCTTCACGCGAAAGATGTTGGCAAACTCAAAGACGAATTCGGAGCGTATTTTGACTATAAAAAGTATCAATCTTTTCGTCGCTATCCGTTGTTACGGATTCGAAAAAAATATGATTTATGGCATTCGCTCAATCAAAATATAAAAATTGAACCGTATCACGATATTCCATATTTGCTCACAGTACACGATGTGAATTTTATTGAAGAAGAATCGAGCGATATGAATCATGAGCGTAATGTGCGTTTTCGTGAAAAACTCGAACGAAGTCACGCCATTACCTATATTTCCAACTTTGCAAAACAATCTACGCATCAATATTTTGACGTTCCTGATGTGCCAGAATACGTGATTTACAACGGAAATCCGATTGGTGAAGTCACGCTTCCCGAGAAGTATCAACCAAAATTGGTGTCTGATAAACCGTATTTATTTAGCATTGGCGAATTCACACCGCGAAAAAATTTTCACACTTTAGTGGAAATGCTAGCCTTATTACCTGATTATAATTTGATTCTTTCCGGAAATAACAATACTGAATACGCTAACGGAAAACTTGCTGAAACGATTCAAAAATACAATCTGGAAAAGCGTGTCATTATCACGGGAAAAATTGGCGATTTGGAAAAGCAATATTACTTGCAAAACTGTGCGGCATTCGTATTTCCGTCGCTGCGAGAAGGTTTCGGAATTCCACCAATAGAAGCCATGCGATTTGGAAAGCCCGTATTTCTATCCAATAAAACTTCCTTGCCAGAAATCGGAGGAAAGCACGCTTTTTTCTGGGACCATTACGATGCGGAATACATGGCGACTATTTTTAAAAACGGAATGCACACGTTTGAAACTCACAAAACCGCCTACGAACAAGCCTATATTCAACGTGCCAAAAGCTTTGATTGGAACGAAACTGCTAAGCAATATGCAGAAGTCTACCGAGAATTGCTTTTTTAGGTGTTCACTTCGGCAAGCTCAGTGTAAAGGTTTTAGGTGTTTTCTGTCTTGAATCTTGACTCTTGAATCCTGAATCTTGATTCCAAAAAAAACACGCAACCTTTTAAGCAAACTGACATCTTAATAATATAATTAAAACTGTATTTTATGAAAAAATGTGTACTGAGTTTATTTGTTTTGATAACTTTTTTAGCCTGTAGCGTAGACGATGTAGCATCTGATTTAACTCAACAAGCAGCTAACAATCAGACGGAGCCAGAATGTGTGATTGATGTCACTACCACACCTGATATCATGGGAACCACATGGCAACGTACCAGCTTTGTTATTGAAAGTCCAATAGACGGAAATAATGACGGCGTGTATTCCACAGAATTAGAAGATGAATATAACTGTCAGGCAGATCCTTTGGTGTTTGGAACAGACTTTAGAACGAAAAACCCGACTTTGAATAATGTAATGTTTCAAGTAATGGATGATGGAAATGGAAACCTTTCGCAATTAATCAATTGTTTGATTGGCGATGGTTTATTGGTAAACTATACGCAAGATGGCAACACCATCAATTACTGTTTTAATGGTAACTTTCTCTTTTCGGGAACGCTTTCTGATGACAATCAATCATTGACATTCAATTTTCCTTTTGAAGGCTTCTTTTTCCCTGACAATCCGATTCTCCAGCCAGATGGAAGTACCGAAAATTACCAAGGTGGCGCTGTAATTACCTATACGCTGCAATAACTGAAAATATCAATTATTTAGTTTTTAAAGTGAAGGAGGTTTTTAGAAATGTACTATTTTCTGAAGACCTCTTTTTTTACAATGAAGTGATTTAAACTTTTTCTTATGGCTGCAAATTTATCTTGTTTCGCCCTGATTTTGACTTTTTTTCTTAACGTAGCTACGGCTATGCTACTCAAAAAAGGCTTCATCAGGTCAAAAATTCTATAATTTTCGCTACAAAACAAAAAGTTTAAATCACTTCAATTCAAAAATCGGTTGTACCCAATTTTCTATTTTGTATTTGGAAAGAATCTTTTCGTCGATTTCTACATAAGGAGACGTCACGAAATCTTCTGGAATTTCAATAGCATGTTCATCCACAACAAGAATGTTTTGCGGATGGTAAAAATCGTAATTTACAATGTCTTTATTGGTTGTGATGAGTTTTTTACGATGTCCCAATGCTTCAAAGATACGGAACGATAAACCGACTTGCTCTGTACGCTGAATTTCTACAATAATCTTTGCCTTTTGAATCAATTGTGAAACTTCTTGAATGGATTTTTGTGTAGTGATGATTTCTACATATTCCGCGGGCATTTCACTTCCGTTATAGACTTGAATGGTATAACTCCAAGCGTTTTCTTTTAGATATTTTGCTAAATTTTCAAGCAGTGGAAAACGGTAATCGTTCGTAGAAATATTAAAAAATTGATAGTCAAATTCCGCGTGATTGCTTTCTTCAAAAATATAATTCGTCAAAAATTCTAAATCGTACTTATCAACATCCAATCGGTCGTAGCTATATATCTTGTCAAAAAACGGCATAATGTCCACTTTTCGCGGAAAGCGACGTGTGCTGTCGTAATAATACGCAATAAATTTTTCTGTGTGATTCTTTATGAATTGCAACATCGCATCCGACAATATATCAGGACGAATGATAAAAACGATATCTTGCTGTCCCAATTCACGAACTGACGCTTTGATACGTTTGGAAACAAAGCTTTTTTTTAAGTTCTTCCCCAATGCTAATTTCGAGAAAAAATTTTGTGCTTTGTGAAGCGCATTTTTATACTGAAACGCAGGTTTGTCCAAATATAAAATAGACGCTTCAACGTTTGGGTATTGTTGCAACGCTTTGTGGATATGCGCTGTGTACCCGAAGGCAAAAGGCGCAATGACAAGTATTTTTTTAGAAGATTTCAAGAGAAATTACACAATAATTCCCAATCCGTTGCAATGTGGATAGTTGTACACGCGTTTTCCTGTTGCTTTTGCAATATCAATCACCGCTCTGCGTACTTCAGGGAAACTTTCGGTATCGTGAAAAATAGTGCATTCACTGTGTTGCGCCGCCCATAAACCGCATTCGTAGGTTTCTTTGTAATTGTGGACAATATCTACATGAGAAAAATTGTATTGTTTGTCATCATTCGCAATCCAATCGCGGTAATCGGATTTGATAAGTTCAATATTATTATATTCGGCTAACGACGCTTTGGTAGCTTCATAATGATCACCTTTATGGTCGGTATGCTCATCTCCGATAAAAATATCAATTCCTTTTACTTCTTTAAAAAAGTTAGAAAAAACTACTGCAGAATAGCCAAATTCCACACCAAATTCAATACAAGAATCGCGACCGATATTGAAGCGCTCTAAAATATCTTCAATAATCAATTCAAGACCTTTCCACGCCGTCACCATTTCTTTGATGTTTTCAGGTTTCGTCTTTTTGATAGGTTCATACGTTTCTATCGGTAACCTTTTGTGTAAAAGGTATTTCTTAAATCGTGAGCGAAGTCCCATAATTGTAATTTGTGTTTTCGCAAAAGTATAAAATTCAACCTAAAATTATGTAGTTTTGTGTAATTACTCTACTTATGAAGGATATTTCCATAGTTATCATCAATTACAACACGGCAAAATATACCTTGGAATGTATCGATTCCGTGGTAAAATATACGAACACCTCATTGTCATACGAAATTGTGGTGGTAGACAACAATTCCAAGTCAAGCGATTTTGCTCATTTGAAAAACAACTTTCCACAGCAAGCTGGAATTTCTTTGCATAGAAGCGTGATTAACACTGGTTTTGGTGGCGGAAATATGTTTGGCGCGCAATTTACTAATGGAAAATATATCTTGTTTTTGAATAACGACGCAATGTTGCTCAACGATGGTTTGTCAATTTTGTTTGATTATATGGAAAAACATCCAGAAGTAGGTGTTTCAACTGCGCAAAACTACGACGAACATCAAAAGCACGTGATTTCATTTGATCACGATAAAGGCATTCGGAAGTTATTGTTGGGAAGAAGCTTTTTAGAGAAAAATTGGTCTAAGCAATTTCCAAAACGCAAAAAAGAATATACGGAGCCTGTTACGGTCAATTTTGTCAATGGTGCGTTTATGTTTTTTAGACGCGAAGCTTTTGAACATGTTGGCGGATTTGACACAAATATTTTTCTCTATTTTGAAGAAATGGACATCTGTTTCCGTTTGCGAAAAGCCGGTTACACCAGTGTTTTAGTGCCTGAAGCAAAAATTTTGCACTATCAAGGTGTGAGTACAGGTGTTTCCAAAACGATAAGCAAAGAAGGCATGATTTCACATTTGTACGTGATTAAAAAAAATTATTCATACCTAAAATATCTTTTCATTCAGGCGTATTTTTGTCTGAGCTTTCTCGTAAAACCAAAAAAGTGGTTTATGCTTTCGTTGGTTTGGAAAGGCGCACATTTATCACAATCATTAAAACAACAACAGCAAATTCGATTTGATTCATGAACGAAGAAATTGAAAAAACCTTAGCACAATTACAGTTGGGAAACACGATTTTATACCCAACGGATACGGTTTGGGGATTGGGTTGCGATGCTACAAATCCAGCAGCCGTTCAAAAGATTTATGATGTAAAAAACAGGGAAGAAAGCAAAGCGTTGATTTGTTTGGTAAGCGATACGCGTATGCTAGAACGTTTTATTGAAGAAGTTCCCGAAATTGCCTATGATTTGTTGGAAGCTGTTGACAAACCAACAACGATTATTTATGACAATCCTGTGGGAATTGCCAAAAACTTAGTCGCCGCCGATAATACACTTGCCATCCGTATTCCTGATGATAAGTTTTGTCAAAAATTGTTGCGTAAATTTAAGCGTCCTATCGTATCTACTTCTGCGAATATGAGCGGACAACCCACACCAAAAAGTTTTGATGAAATCAGCAATGAAGTCAAAAATCGCGTAGATTATATTGTGAATTTAAAAGACACCAAAAAAGCTGCAAAACCGTCTACCATTATACAATTGCGTTCCAATGGAGAGATTAAGATTATTAGAACGTGATTGATGTACGATTGATGATGTACGATTTTTTTGATTCGTCTTTGCGAGAATTTTGGCAGAAATTCGTGGCAATCTGTTTCAATCAAAGCAATATTTTAGTTTTTTCAATGAACAGATTACTTCGTCATTCTTCCTCGTAAGGACGTTTCAAAGAAATCCTAAAACCTAAAACTCCTTCCTTATTGTGTGCTGCTGAATCAAGTTTAGCATGACGTTTGAGTTACAATTTGCCATTCCTGTGTAGACAGGAATCTATATGATGTACGATTAACGATTGTAGATTTTTGATGTACGATTTTTTGTCTTCTTGCGAGCTGTTTGAAAAATTCTAACAACTAAAATCCAACACCCAAAACCAAACACCCAAAAACTAACACCCATCAAAAACCCCAATCTTCCAATAGGTTTTCTCGTTTTCGGTAGTTACGGTAGTAAAATCTAGTTGTTTTAGTTTGTCAAAATATTCCCAGCAACCAATACCTTCGCGGTAAATGGACACGATTAAAATTCCGTTGTCGTTTAAATGCGCTAACATTCTGTCGAGCACGTTTTGCTTTTCAGATTCGTGTACATAATAAAACGCTTCATTAAAAATGATGACATCAAACTTTTGTGGAGGTGTAAAATTATGAATATCTGCTGTGATAAATTCTGCTTTTGAAAAACCTCTAGCTTTTGCCTTTTGAATGGAAACTTCTGAAAAATCGACGCCCATAAAATAACTGAAAATTTCGTCGTCTAAGTATTCATTCAACACACCTTCGCCAGCACCTAAATCCAAAATACTCGGTTGCGACTTTCCGTATTGTTCAATAAATCTCATAATTGTGTAGTAACGCTCTGCTTCAATCGGATTGCGCAAATTGTCCCAGCGACCTTTTCGGTATTGCTTGTTCCAGCGTTGTTTTCGGCGCCAGTTATGAAATTTATCTAGTAGATTCATGCGATTTTTTTAAGTGTATGGTTAGAAACTTTTCCAACTTCGGAATAATCATTTTGGGCGTTAATTGTTTGTACAACGCGTGCGGATTGTTCTCAATTTTCTTACGTTCTTCAAACGTAAAAGTATCAAATAAATCTGGTTTTTCTTCTAATAAATGAATGGATTCGTGCAATTTTCCATCTTCAAAACTCGCCCAATGATCTTTGTTGACATACGGTGAAAATATGGTAAACGTTGGTTTCTGCAAAGCTTTTGCAATGTGTACAATACCACCTTCGTTCGCAATCATCAAATCACAAGCATTCATCAGTCGTATAAAACCTCGAATACTATCTTCGTAAATATCCAAAATGATACTTTCTTTATGTTTACAAAGCGCATAAATTTTATCAGCTTCCGCTTTTTGATGCGGCGCATAATTAAACAATAAATGCACGTTGTAGTTGGACGCGACATAATCCACAATTTCAGCAATATATTCGTACGGCATTGATTTTTGCGGCGTACTTCCCAAAATTCCCAACATAATGACAGGATTCGAATACGCTTCTAATTTTGGATATACTTTTTCTTCTTCACGAAGTGTGATTTTAGGTTCATAATCTGGATTTTCTAGGGGGAAAACACTTGTAATCAAGTTGATTCTATCCTCAATCGCTTTACCACAATTCTGCGTTTTTTCGTCTAACAAATTGATAGGATGCGAGTAGAAGGGAAGCGGTAATTTTTTATGCTTTCGTTTATTCCCGATGCGATATTGAGCTTTTGAAAAATAGCAAATCAAGCGACTTTGTAACTTAGAATACGGATCAAAAATAATGTCGTAGCGTTCTTTCCGAACTTTGCGAATCATTTTGATGAGATTTGGAATCTTTTTCAATTCCTTTTCATTAATCGGAATAATTCTGTCAATATTCGGATTGTTTTCTAAAACGCCATTCGTAAAATCGTACGCCATAAAATCTACGCGACTTTCGGGAAATAGTTTTTTAATATTATTGGCAATTACAGAACTAATCAGCACATCTCCAATACGTTTGTTCTGTATAATTAATATTTTTTTCATGAATATGATTGTTGCATCTAGGCGTTGCGTGCAAAATATTATTTTTTCGGCTGTTCTTAAAATTTTACTTCATGTATTTGTTTTTTTTGTGGTGAAAATTAAATACGTGAGTTATCATTTTTCGTTAATGGAGAAAAGTTTTTTTTCTTTTCCGCAGTGTAGTAATAATTTTTTGAGAATATTATTTAAAGATTTTAAATAGGGCTAATTTTAATTTTTTGGAAAACAAAATAGAGCTCGAGAAACTTAGAATTCAAAAAATTATTACGGTTTTAATTTTCCCTAAAAAGAAAAATTAAAAACACCTCTGGAAAAGCGCCATTTCTTTTGTTTCGTTTTCTTTGGGCGAGCAAAGAAAATGAAAGTAAGAAGCTGTAATTTAGAATTATACACGAAATATATTAGTTGAATGTGTATTTTAATTCGAATAAAATTGAAAGCTAATTTATGTTAATCAAGCGATTTCTATATCTTTGAAAAATATCCTAAAACTATGCAAGTCGTTCACATTCATCCCAACTATCAAAATCAGAAAGCTGCTATTTTGCGTTTTATTCATGATTTTGAAACGGAAGGAGAATATGTAACGAAAGGGGAACGAAATGTCATTAAATCGTTCGAATTGAATGATGAAACGATTAATATCAAGTCGTTTCGTGTGCCAAAATTGTTTAATAGTTTTGTATATAAGTTTTTGCGACCTTCCAAAGCAAAACGCTCATTTGAGTATGCTGAAAAGTTATTGTCTTTTGGTATTAAAACACCGTTTCCGATTGCGTATGTGGAAAATCACAGCACTTTCGGATTGAAAGAAAGTTACTATGTAAGCGCACATATTGATTACGATTTTGATTTTCGAGCGCTGATTCACGATCCGTTGTTTGAAAATCGTCGTTTTATTTTGGAACGATTTGCCGAATTCTGTTTTCAATTACACGAAAACAACGTCAATTTTTTAGATCATTCACCAGGAAATACCTTGATTGTCAAGAACGGAAACGAATACGATTTTTACTTAATCGATTTAAATCGAATGCGCTTTGAACCGATGAATTTGGACAAACGCATGGAAAACCTAAAACGTTTATGGTTGTCTAAATTAATGATTCACATCATCAGCAAACGCTATGCAGAACTCGCCCGTAAAGAATTGCACGAAGTTCAAGATGTATTACTCAAACACAGTCAAAACTTTAAGCGAAAAATCAATCGTAAAAAGTATTTAAAGAAAAAATATTTGAAACGAAAACGGTAGTTAGGATAGTCCGAGTTTCAAACTCGGACTAGCTTTTGAAGATGTATATAGTAAATGATAATCAAACCAACCTAAAACCTTTACACTGAGTCTGCCGAAGTGAATACCCAAAAAACTACACTGCTACATCATGCTCGCGCAACGCGTCGTTTAAAGAGGTTTTTTTATTGGTGCTTTCTTTACGTTTCCCGATGATTAAGGCACATGGCACTTGATATTCGCCCGCCGCGAACTTTTTGGTGTAACTTCCAGGAATTACTACCGAACGCGCAGGAACAACTCCTTTTCTTTCCACAGGTTCGTCACCAGTAACATCAATAATTTTTGTAGATGCTGTCAATACGACATTTGCGCCAAGCACCGCTTCTTCTTCCACACGAACACCTTCTACCACAATACAACGTGAACCAATAAACGCATTGTCTTCAATAATAACTGGAGCCGCTTGCAAAGGTTCTAACACACCACCAATTCCGACGCCGCCAGATAAATGCACGTTTTTACCAATTTGCGCACAACTTCCAACCGTTGCCCACGTATCTACCATTGTTCCTTCGTCTACATACGCGCCAATGTTTACATAACTTGGCATCATAATTACACCTTTGGACACATACGCTCCGTGACGTGCAATGGCATGTGGAACTACGCGAATTCCTTTTTCTTTGTACCCTTTTTTGAGTGGAATTTTATCATGAAATTCAAAAATTCCCGTTTCCAAGGTTTCCATCTTTTGAATAGGAAAGTACAATACAACTGCTTTTTTTACCCATTCGTTTACTTGCCAACCTTCTGCAGTTGGTTCAGCAACACGTAATTCTCCAACGTCTAATAAATCAATTACCTTACGAATGGCAGCTTGTGTGTCGTCATTCTTTAACAAATCTCGGTTGTCCCAAGCATTTTCAATGGTTTTTTGTAATGCAGTCATATTTTAATTGTTTAATCGCACAAAGATAAAAACCTTCAAGGAGATTCACGGAAAAATTTTAGAGATGTAACACTTTCTATCTTTTTTATGCAAAAAATGCATCTTAACATACTGGCTAGTAGTATAAGTTTTTGTGTGTGATTTCTAAGTGAAAATGTCAGTTATCTCAGTGATTACTTCTAGAAATTTAGTAAAATAAATTTCGGTAGTATTTTAAAAAGTACTGACTGCCAATATGCTAACCATATAAAAACCAAAATCATGAAAAAAAAGACACTTAAAAATTTAGACCTTAAAAAAAGATCCATCTCAAATTTAAGCGGAAAAAAAGTTAATGGCGGATCTGTAACAATAACTGCAATTTCTTGTTGGTCCTGCTTATCTTGTCCAACAATTGATTGTACTGAAGGTGTGGTATGTGACATTATCAGAACAGAAGATCCATTAGATATTCCTAATGAATAGAAAACGATGTAATCATGAAAAAAATGAGTGCGATTTCGTGCTCATTTTTTTATTTAAGCTGGACTTGAAGAATTAATCAAAATCCACTTGCCATCTACATTTAGATACGTTTCTCCACAAAAATATTCGCATTCGTCTGCTGACATTCGGTTTTCGCAGCAAAATTCACACACAATAGCATCAGGCAATCCATCGTTGTCAAAATCTAACGCACCTTTGATGATTTCGTTGGTGATATTTTTTGGTAAATCGTCTGTTTTGAATGGCTTATTTTCTAATAATATACAATTTTCCACAGCAGGATAAACTACTAATAAGTCTATTGGATATTCATCGCTTCTTTTTTTAGAACCTACAAATGTAGCATACGCTTTATTCTTGACTGCTTCCAAATGGACTTCGTACCAAATATCATCTTCAAAATCATCTCTTTTGGTTGTTTTCGTCACTTTCAGTCCAAGAATTGGAAGTTTTTTACTCAGCGGAATTACTTGTACAATGTCGCCCAAAGGCACGTCTTTTTTAAACCCAAAAACATTCACGGCTTGTATTTGTGTCCATGTGGTACTGCTATCGGTTTCTTTGGTTCGCAAAACCGTAGCTTCTCCAATGGTTGTGGAAGCATTCCAAGTATTCGTTGCGGCGAAGTTTGTTTGCGTCGTATCAATAGTTTTTATTGTTTCAGTTTCTAGTTTGCGATTGGATGCTTCTTTTTTGGTGTTTTCACAAGAAATTAAAAAAAGTAATACTAAAAATGGGATAAGCTGTTTCATGTCAAGTGTTTAATGCAGTTGTAATTTAAGAAATAAATTTTGGAGTTTTTGCACTAAGCATGCGCTATTATGCTGTGAAATTCATAGAATTTTTGTCGCTTTAGCAATTATTCCTCTAATTTTTCACACATTGAAATATAAACCTTATTTTTGCCAAAAATTTCTATGGCGCGTATTGTAGCGATTGATTATGGGAAGAAAAGAACAGGAATTGCCGTTACCGACGAGTTGCAATTGATAGCTTCTGGGTTGACGACGGTTCGCACGCACGATTTGATTCCTTTTTTGAAAGATTATGTTGCCAAAGAAAATGTAGAATTGTTTTTGGTAGGCGAACCAAAACAAATGAACAATGAAGCTTCCGAAAGTGAAGTGCTAATTAAAGAGTTTATTCGTTTGTTGACCAAAGCGATTCCCACAATTCCAATAAAACGAGTTGACGAGCGTTTTACTTCAAAAATGGCGTTTCAAACCATGATTGATAGCGGATTGAAAAAGAAACAACGTCAAAATAAAGGTTTAATAGATGAGATAAGTGCAACCATAATTTTGCAATCGTATCTATACAAATAGTACACAATATGATATTACCAATTGTCGCATATGGCGATCCAGTTTTACGAAAAGTAGCAGAAGAAATTACACCTGACTATCCAAATTTGGATACGTTGCTTGAAAATATGTTTGAAACCATGTACAATGCTTATGGTGTTGGACTGGCAGCGCCGCAGGTTGGACTTCCGATTCGTTTGTTTTTGGTAGATGCTACTGGATTTGCTGAAGATGAAGAACTTGATGAAGAACAACGAAAGCAATTAACGGGCATGAAGAAAGTGTTTATCAACGCGAAAATTGTAGAGCGCGATGGTGAACCTTGGGTTTTTAATGAAGGTTGTTTGAGTATTCCTGATGTGCGCGAAGATGTGTTTCGTCCAGAAAGTATCAAAATTGAATATTACGACGAAAACTTTCAAAAGCATGTAGAAGAGTTTGATGGCTTGGCAGCACGCGTTATTCAACACGAATACGATCATATTGAAGGAATTTTGTTTACCGATAAACTATCTGCCCTAAAAAGACGTTTGTTAAAAGGAAGATTGGCAAATATTTCGCGCGGACGCATTAAAGTAGATTACAAAATGCGCTTTCCAGATGCTAAGAAGATGCGTTAATCCCTAAAATACAGGCATTATAATTCACGCTACAGCGAGATAAAAGATACTTTTTTATCACAATTTAGTTTCACTAAAAATAACGTTAAAAAAAGTGATGGAATACTGACAATATGTATATTTGCCATCCTTACGTAGAAAATATATACTATGAGTTTAGAAAAAATATTAGCTATTTCTGGAAAACCAGGATTGTATGAGTTAAAAACACAAACCCGTAATGGTTTTGTGGCAGAATCATTGTCAGATGGAAAGAAAATCTCGGTGAGTCTGCGTCACAATGTAAGTTTATTATCTGAAATCGCGATTTATACGTATACTGAAGAAGTTCCGTTAGGCGAAGTTTTAGAAAAGGTAAAACAAAAAGAAAACGGCGCTGCAACGTCTATCAATCATAAAGAATCAAAAGACGTGTTGACCAATTACTTCTCGGAAGTATTACCAGATTATGACGAAGATCGTGTATATCCTAGCGATATTAAAAAGGTAATTCAGTGGTACAATTTGTTGCATTCTAAAGGAATCACAGATTTTACAGCAACAGAAGAAGCTTCATCCGAAGAAGAATAACACACATTTCAAAGTTTAGTCAAATAAAAAATCCAGCATTTTGCTGGATTTTTTTATTCGTATTGGTGAAACTTTATTATTTCTTTACGACAGAATTAGCGGCTGCTGTAATGGCATCAGCATACTTTTTATCAGCACCAACTTCCGACATTCCCATAAACATAAGACAGGTATCAGCATCACGTTTTAAGCAATATACCGTGCTATTTACCTTAGTTCCTTGCGCTTCTGCGGTTCCTTGCATATAAATTACTTTCACGCCGTTCATCATTTTTTCACCTTTATCAGTGACTTTAAAATCTGGTGGCATATTTCCTTCAAGTTTTGCTTTAGCGTTTTCATACGTTTCAGGAACAATCATCGCCATAATTACAGCTTTCGGACTTTCTGATACATATGTGTTTTCCGTTACTTTCATAAAAAGTTCTTCGTCAACCTTCATGTCTACCTTAATAGACATTAATTCCATAGCTCTTTTTTGCTTTTCAGCTTCTGTTTCTTGCGCTTGTACGGTAGCAACAGCTACAAATAACATACACAACGCCATCAATGTTTTTTTCATTATTGTTATAAGTTTAATAGTTCAAATGTACGGAATAGTTTTGAGCAATAGTGCAAATCCGTACGTTAATTGTTGAGGTATAGGCATAAAGCGTGCCACATTTCGACAGGTTCAATGTACCCACGATTTCGGTGGGCTCAATGTACCACGATTTCGGCAGACTCAATGTACCACGATTTCGGTGGGCTTAATGTGCCACATTACGATAGGCTCAATATGCAGCGAGTTTGATAGGTTTAATTTGTTTTGACAGATTTAATATGTCTATAAATAATCTTGTGAAATTGCTAACACATCTAAGCACGTCTAAAAAATTCCCGCTTTAGCAGAAACATGTCTAACTATCTAACAATCTACGATGGTAATTAATCTGTCCAACATGATAACTCAAATGCCATAATAAATGTAGTAACATCAGTTCATGTGAAGGAACCACGCCATCTTTTTCAATTGGATACGCTTCTTGTAATTTTTCTTCAGACAAGTTAGAAAGCGCTGTAATAACAACTTCTTTGACGTTAGAAATTTCTTGTAATAAGGTTGCTTTTGGCGTGTTTTTCGTGCTGAATTCCAAATCGCGCTGACGCACATAATTAGTGTTTCCAATATGGTGTCCAATGAAGTGATTCAAATTGCCAATCAAATGTAAACACAAGTTTCCACTACAGTTGGAAATGTTTTTAGTGACAATCCAAAGTGCTGTTTCTTCTTGATATTGCTCAATTTCATGATACAATCGGTCAATTTCTCTGTCGAATAATTTTATAAGGGAAGTTTTCATACGCAGTCTTTTTGATGAACTAAAAGTACAAAGATTGTTTGTAAAATGACTAGTTTTGTCATTCTTATAGATTACAACGTATGAATTCCAGAAAAGCACAAGTAGCCGCCTTTGACCGTTTATTAACCATTATGGACGAATTACGCGAACAATGTCCGTGGGACCGCAAACAAACCATGCAAAGTCTTCGTCATTTAACGATTGAAGAAACCTACGAATTGGGCGATGCGATTCTTGAAAATGATTTAGATGAAGTCAAAAAAGAATTGGGTGATTTGCTACTGCACATCGTGTTTTACGCAAAAATAGGAAGTGAAACCAACGATTTTGATATCGCTGATGTTGCCAATGAAATCTGTGAAAAACTTATCAGTCGTCACCCGCATATTTACAGCGATGTTAAGGTAGAAGACGAAGAAGATGTAAAGCGAAATTGGGAAAATTTAAAACTGAAAGAAGGAAAAAAATCAGTACTAGAAGGTGTTCCAAAAAGTTTGCCTGCGTTGGTAAAAGCAAACCGAATTCAAGATAAAGTAGCTGGTGTCGGATTTGACTGGGAAGCGCCCAATCAAGTTTGGGAGAAGTTAGAAGAAGAATTATCAGAATTTCAAGAAGAAGTCGTAAAAGGCAATCAACAAGCAATGGAAGAAGAGTTTGGCGATGTGTTGTTTTCCATGATTAATTACGCACGATTTTTAAAAATTGATCCTGAAAATGCCTTGGAAAGAACCAACAAAAAATTCATTAAGCGTTTTCAATACTTAGAACAGAAAGCAGCGGGACTCAACAAAAAACTAGCAGACATGACCTTAGCAGAAATGGACGTTTTTTGGGAAGAAGCGAAGAAGCTTTGAAACGCTGAATGTAAAATACTAAATGTAAAATGTAAAAGTTTTAGCTGCTTGTGAGAAGTTGAATCAAGTTCAACTTGACATACTTGTCTATTTCAAGATTAATTAAAATCATATACAAATACCATCACTTCTATAGATATGATTTGTCATTCCTGCGAAAGCAAGAATCCACTTTAATGCTCAAAATATTCAAAATATAAAACGTAATTCAAACGTCATGCAGAACTTGATTCAGCATCCCACAACGAGCCGTAGCAAAGATAAAAGAACATACATAAAAAAGCCGTTTCAAAAGAAACGGCTTCTTTTTATATACTATTTTCCGAGCATTGAGCCTGTCGAAATGCGAAATGCGAAATAAAAAAACTCAATACTAATATCTCACTACTCAATACTTCTTAAAGCGAACGCAACTGCTGCAATTTGGCTTTCCAAGTATCTAAATTACGTTTGTGCTTTTCAATATCTTGATGTACTTTTTTCAACATTGGATTGTCGGCAGAAGTATCAGAGAAGAATTGCATATTGTTTTCTAATTGACGAATTTCTCCTTTGATTTCATCAATTTTTCTGCGGATAAAAATACGTTCCGAATTGATTTTTGCTTCGTCCAAATTCTCCAAACGGTTACTGTACTTGATTAATTCAGATTCTTGCTTATCAATATTTAACTTTTTAAACAATCCGTCGACCACTTTGTTGAACTTGTTGTCAATATTCTTTTTGTTATAAGGTACGCGCCCAATAGCCTTCCAATCGGCAATTTTTTCTTTGATTTTTTCCACATCTTCTTTGGCATCGCCCGACAATTCAAACGCTTCCATTTCTGCTAAAAACGCTTCTTTCTTTTTCAACGCTTCTACTTCTTCGGCATTCGCAGCATTTTTCTGTGCATGCAAACGGTCAAAATAATGATTACAAGCGTTTTTAAACTGCTTCCAAATCTTGTCAGAAATCTTTTTCGGTACATGTCCAATCTTCTTCCAATCGGCTTGGACTTTCTTCATTTTTGGTGTCACATTTGCCCAATCGTCGCTATCTTTTAGCGATTCTGCCAATTCGATAAGTTCCATCTTTTTGGCTAAATTTTCTTGCTGTTCTTTCTTTAAAGATTTGTAAAAAGCATTTTTATTCGCGTTAAATTCACGAACCGATTGCTTAAATTTCGCCCACGTTTCTTCGTTGACTTTTAACGGAACTTTTCCAGCATTAAAGAACGCTTCACGAAGTTTCTCAACCTCTTTTATCTTGTTTTGCCACTGATTGTGAACTTTGTAATTTCCAGCAGCAATTTCCTTGATTTTAGCAATAATTTCTTCTTTTACGACTAAATTCTGCTCATAAATCTGATCGATATTTTTAAAATATTCCTGACGTCTGTCGTGAATAACTTTGGTCGCTTCACTAAAACGATTCCATATTTCTTCGCGCAATTCTTTTGCTACAGGACCTACTTCTTCTTTCCAAAGTCGGTGTAAATTTTGTAATTCGCGAAACGCATTGATGACATTTTCTTCATTTGCCAATTCCTCAGCGCGTGCAATGATTTTTAGTTTTTCTTCGTAATTGCGTTTAAAATCTAAATCGCGTAAATCTCTATTTAAGTGTAAAAAGTCGTAAAAACGCTCAATATGATGATGATACGTGCGCCAAATATTATTGTATTGCGCTTTTGGAATAGAACCAGCGTTGCGCCATTCTTCCTGAATTTGCTTGAAATGTTTGTAGGTAGTGTTGATGTTTTCTTCTACATTCAACAAGCCTTTCAATTCTTCAATAAGCGCCAAACGCTTTTCGAGATTTGCGTTTAAATCTTTCTCTAAATTTTTATAATATTCATTGCGTTTGCTACGATATTCGTTGTACGCAACGTTGAATCGTCCTTTGATAGGTAATGAAAAATGAAAATCAATAACATTTCCACCTTCTGCCAAAAACTCTTCTTTTCGTTGCTCTACAACTTCGTTGTATTTTTGATTGAATTCCGATTTAATGCTTTCCACATGTTCTTTGATAGCTTGAACTTTTTCGTTTTTCACTAACTTTTCAAGTTCATCTACCAACGCTTCTTTGCTCATGGAATGGTAATCGAGCATCGGAATTTCATGACGTCCAGTAGCACTTTCGTCTTCGGCATCTTCTGCTGCATTGTCCTGCACTTCATTTACGGCATCTTTGTGCTCTTCTTTCGTTTGCTCACTATCAGATTCAGTATCTTCAGTTGCAGTCGCTGAGTTTTCAGCTGCAGTTTCAGTCTCGGTTGCTGAGCTTTCAGTGTCAGTTCCAGTCTCGGTTACAGTGCTTTCAGATTCAGTTACGGCTTCAGGTTCATTCTGAACTTCAAGTTCATTTTCTGCACTCGTTTCAGCAGCTTTTTCTTCTAAATTTCCTTCTGCATTTTCGTGCAGATTCTCGTCTTTTTCTTCTAACATCATGTAAAATGTTTGGGTTCTTTTTCACGCTTTTACGTACCGAAGATACTAACAACAAATAAAACCACAAAGTTTTACAGACGCGAAACTGCTATAATTGCAGTAAAAAGAATGATTTTAGTTAAGAATTCCAGATTTTCCAAGCCTTTTCTGCTTGAAATTCGAGCATTTTGTAACCATTTACAATTTGCGCGCCTTGCAAACGCCCAAGTTTTAAAAAGGTAGTTTCTGACGGATTGTAAATCAAATCAAAGAGTAAAAAGTCTTTGGAAACGTATTTGTACGGAATGTCAGGACAATCTTCAATTTTTGGAAATGTGCCCAACGGCGTGCAATTCACAATAATTGGATGCGATTTCATGACTTTTTCGCTTAAATCTCGGTAGGAAATCGATTGTTTGTTTTTGGGCTTTCGCGAAACGTATTTGTAATCAATATTCAATTCTTCAAACACAAATGCAATCGCTTTAGAAGCACCGCCTGTTCCGAGAATGAGTGCTTTTTTATGATGACGTTTTAAGTGTGGTTTGAGCGATTTTTTAAATCCGTAGCAATCGGTGTTGTAACCTTTTAACGAACCATCTTCCAAAACTTTAATGGTGTTTACTGCGCCAATTTTTTTTGCCTTTTTGTGTAAATGGTCTAAGTGCGGAATGACGCTTTCTTTATACGGAATGGTAACGTTCATTCCTTTGAGATTGGGATGTTCTTGAAGAATTTTCGGAAAATCTTCAATAGTTGGCAAATCAAAATTGGTGTAAAAATGGTCGTTGAGTTGCAGATTTTTAAATTTTCTAGAAAAATAACCTCTCGAAAAAGAATACGAAATGTGTCTTCCCAACAATCCGAAAAGTGATTTATACCTTTTTAGTTCGTTTTCCATACCAATCCAAAGCTAATACAATTGTGATTCCAAATACGATAAAAAATACAGCAATCCACGTTTCGCTTGAAGCAAATTCAGGCATGAAACGTTGGTAATTTTCAATAACTTCTCGTCCGTTTGAGTCTAGCAAAGGCACGCCCAATTCATCAGTTTTGTAGACTTCTTCTTTCCAAGGCCAAACTACGCCTAACGAACCTGAGATAAACCCAATAATCACCGCAGTAGTAATGTGTTTGAAGTGTTTTAAGACATAATTGAGTAAATGTGATAAGGTAACGAGTCCAACTGCCGAACCTGCTGTAAAAACGCCTAAAACCTTCAGTTCGCGCACACGCTTGGCATTGTGAATAAATTCAAAGTTTCCTTGTGTGATTTCTGCAATGGTATCATACAATGCGTTTACCGAATCGACCAAAAGCAAGACATAATTTCCGAGTAAAATTAAGATAAACGAACCTGAAAGTCCAGGTAAAGTCATTCCAGAAACGCTGATGATTCCACAGATAAATACAAAACCTAAATGATCGTTTTCCATCGCAGGATTCATTAAACTAATCGCAACTCCGACAGCGGCACCGATGAGCAAACTTACAATCGTCCCTCGATTCCAATGTTTAAAATCTTTCCCGATGTAGTAAATGGAGCCGAGAATCATCCCAAAAAAAGCTGCCCACACATAGAGTTTGTAATGCTGAATAAAATAGTCAAGAATTTTGGAAACGCTAAAATAACTAATCAACATTCCTAAAATCAACAATCCTAAAAAACGACCATTGATATAGCGTCCAAAACTTTTAAAGCGTCCGTTGAAGAGTAATTTAAACGCTTTGCCATTAATCCGCTGTAGCGAGAAAATAAATTCTTCGTAAAAACCTGCCACAAACGCCACAACGCCGCCCGAAACTCCCGGAACTTTGTTGGCTGCGCCCATTGCCAAACCTTTGACAACTAGTAAGATTTTGTCTTTGAGCGTTCGTGTGTTTTCCATGTAGTTATGCGTGTTTTGTGTCTTTTTTAGTGGCGAGTTTTTCCATGATGAAAATAGTCAAAAAACCAACAATCATCAATACAATCGCAAGTACGAGTTGATTGTCTTTTCCCGTCAAGGTTTCAAAGGTGTTAGGCAAAATACTTTTTTCTAAAAATGGCACTTCTTCACCTTTTGAGTTCATACGCGTCGTGATGACTTCTTTCCACGGCCAAATTTTGTTGAGCGAACCTAAAATAAAACCTGTCAACACTGCAAACGTGATGTTTTTGAAATTATTGAACAACCATTTGAGTAATTTGGAAAATAACAACAATCCGATGACTGCACCTGCAATAACAAGCGCAATAATTTTTACGTCTTTGTTGTCAATTGCCGTCAATACAGGTTCGTACGCGCCGAGTAGCACTAGGATAAAAGCGCCTGAAATTCCAGGTAGAATCATAGCACAAATTGCCAACGCGCCTGCAATGAACATAAACCAAGGCGAATCGACAGTAGCTTCACTTCCTGAAAGTGTGGTGATGTAATAGGCGAGAACGGCAGCTAGGATAAAGCCTGTAATCGTTTTCCAATCCCACTTTTTAATTTCTTTTCCGATGAATAAAATACTAGCTACCACCAATCCGAAGAAAAACGACCACAATAAAATCGGTTCGTCTTTGAGTAAAATTTTGATGAGTTTGGCAAGAGACAGAATACTGATTCCGATTCCAACAATTAATGCCAACAGAAAGTTTCCGTTGAGTTGCTTCCACGCTGCTTTCAGTCCTTCTTTTCGAAGTGTTTTGAGCAATCCGAAATTGATATTGTTGATAGACGTGATGAGTTCTTCGTAAATTCCTGAGATAAAAGCGATGGTTCCTCCAGAAACGCCAGGCACTACATCTGCCGCGCCCATTGCCAAACCTTTGAGAGTTATGATGATGTAATCGAATAGATTTCTATTCATGTGTAGCTAGTTATTCGTTTTTTGCTCGATAATCGAGATGTATAATTGATGTCGAAATTTTTCATAGTTTCGACTATATACTTCGAGAACTTGCCTCGAAGTAGTTGACTATTGATGAGTTCATTTTTTTCGAAATGAACGCTACACGCAAAAGTATGGAATTATGTGGATGGTTTTTGAAATTCTGAAATAATATTTTTTACGGACGCACGCATCATGACACTCGGAAATAGTTTTTGAAACATCAAGTGTTCTTTAAAGTTGTTGCGCAGCGCATTCTTTAGGTGAAATGTTCCTTTGCTTTGTTCGCCCAAAATAAAATAGATTCCTGCCAAACGGTATTCAATTTTAGCATTGTCAGGATAAAACTCCAACGCTTGCAAAAGCACATGTGTACTGTTGTTGTATTCGCCCAACAGTTTTAAAATATCTGCCCAAGCAATCCATGTAGACAATTCGTAGTTGCCCAATTCAACCGTTTTTTGGTACGCAATATCAGCCTCTTCATACAGTTGCAACATGCGATGAATTTCAGCACTTCGCTTCCAATAGGCAACATTTTCTGTGTCAATATTTATCGCTTTGTTGATGTAATAGAGTGCTTTTTGATAGTTTTCCTGTCGGATGTAATAATCGGTAATTGCCGTCCAGCCTTTGTCTAATAATGGATCTTCATGAACCGTTTTGTAATAGAATTTTACTGCTAACTCATTGTTTCCAAGTTTTTCATGACATTTTCCCATGCGCAAATACGCAAACGAAGTTGGGTCGTCCAACTGCAACGTTACTTCATAGTTGTGAATGGCTTCGTTGTATTGTCCGAGTTTCTCAAGTACTTTTCCTTTTTCAAGATACGCACCAATAAAATGATCGTCAGCGATAATGGCAAAATCAAATGCAGCTAAGGCTTCGACATACATTTTTTTAGCATAATATTGCTTTCCAAGCTGATGCCACGCGACTTCTGAGTACGGATTTTTGTCAATATAATCGTTTAAATAATTGATAGCGCCATCAATATCTTCTAAAAATTCAAAACAATAGATGATGTTGTACAGCGAAGAATAATCGTCAATATCCAACTCCATACACTTCATAAAATAGCGTTTCGCTTCTTTAAAATCATCAATGAATAAATATTCCATCCCAATTAACGAATTGACATCCGCTAGGTCGCTACTATATTCCAACGCCATTTTTAGTAACTCAATGGCTTTGTAATGCTCGTCTCTTTTGGAATAGATGTTTGCCTTTTGAATGTAAATTTCCGCATTGGAAGGTTCTAAATTGTAGAGTCCATCCAACAACTTTTCGGCTTCATCAAGCTTGTTTTCGAAGACCATTAATTCGATTTCCATCAATTTTAGGTTGACAGAACTTGGGTGTTGTTCCAAGCCAATTTTGATAGCTTTTTTAGCCAAAGCTACCTTTCCAGCATCTAAATAATGGTGTGTAATTTCTTCGAATTCAGCAGAGTCAAAAAAGAAGACATTGTTTGTTTTCAACATCGATTCAAACTTCGATAGTGCAAGGTTATAATCTTCGTTAGAGCTAAACAGCATAGGCAGTTGTGCTTTAATTTTCTGTTACTTTAAATGTAGTTGATGTTCTGTTTGATTTTAGACTTCCTGTCCAATTGTTTTCAACAAAGTAATCAACAACTACGTTTGGGTACTCGTTTTTTAATGGTTTGATAGTTGATTTTTAGGGTGATTGAAAGTAAATCTATTCAATTTAAAATTTTAGTTCTTACTTTCGTTTTCTTTGTTTGCCCAAAGAAAAGAAACTGTATTCTTTATGTAAAATTAGTAACGTTTTCATTAACGATTTAGTCTTCTATTTTTTGTAAAACTTTCATAATAATGTCACATCCTTTTCGGATTTCGTCTTCCGAAATGGTCAGTGGTGGCGTAATGCGAACGGCTTTTGGTTCAAAAAGTAACCAAAAAAGGATTAATCCTTCTTCTTGCGACTCCAATATGACACGATTGGCAATATCACTAT
Organism: Kordia sp. TARA_039_SRF; assembly: GCA_006383075.2. Lineage (GTDB taxonomy): Bacteria > Bacteroidota > Bacteroidia > Flavobacteriales > Flavobacteriaceae > Kordia. Next base: position 512,318 of record SMNH02000002.1, on the reverse strand, counting down.
TTTTTACAATGAGTGATAGCATCAATCCCTTTCCGCGAATTTCTTCAATATATTTGTGTTGTAATAACTCTCGGAATAGTTTTTCTTTTTGCAAAGTTTGTGCCATGAGCTCACTTTCCGTGATTTCTTGCAAGGTCGCCAAACACGCCGCAGCAATGACAGGATGTCCTCCAAAAGTAGTAATATGTCCCAATTTTGGTTGGTCATACAACGAATCCATCAATTCTGCGGAAGCGGTAAAAGCTCCCACAGGCATTCCGCCGCCCATTCCTTTTCCCATCACCACAATATCAGGCACAACATTATAGTTTTGGAATCCAAAAAGTGTTCCTGTGCGACCGAATCCAGGTTGAATTTCATCTAAAATCAACAATGCACCAACTTCTTCACAACGTTTTTTGACTTTCGCTAGATAATCATTTTTTGGTGTGATAAATCCCGCACCACCTTGAATCGTTTCTAGAATGACACCAGCAGTTTTGTGTGTGATTTTCTCTAAATCGGCTTCGTTGTTAAATTCAATGAATCGTACATCGGGCAATAATGGTCTAAAGGCACTTTTTCGTTCTTCAAATCCCATCACACTCATCGCGCCTTGTGTATTTCCGTGATACGCGTGTTTTGCGGCAATCAGTTCGGCGCGTCCTGTGTAGCGTTTTGCTAACTTCATCGCTCCTTCAATAGCTTCCGTTCCTGAATTGGTTAAATAGGTTTTTTCTAACGGATTTGGCAAATGAGCCGCTAATAATTTCGTCAATTCCACCGCAGACTTTTGAATGTATTCGCCATACACCATCACATGCAAATACTGGTCTAGCTGGGCTTTTATCGCATTCACCACACGTGGATGTTTGTGTCCTAAACTACATGCCGACACACCTGCTACAAAATCCAAATACGCTTTTTGATTCGTATCATAAATATAGCTTCCATCCGCATGCGAAATTTCCATCGCCAACGGATGTGGTGACGTTTGTGCTTGGTATGTGAGAAAATCGTTCTTCATCTAATAAATCTCCTTCAAAATCTAAGTTGCAAAGATACGAAGTTAATTGCTGTAAATGGTTGATTTTTTAGGTTGTGTTTCTGTGTTTGCAGTTATGAGAAGATGAAATGTTGAAAGATTCAATAATTAAAAGCTTATTTTAATTATTGCAGTAACTAAAACCCAAACTTTGACAAAACTCAAAAAGAAACTGCTTGGCTTTTGGACTGAAGCCATCTAAAGGAAATTTCGTATTTGAATCTGACTCAAATGTATATGTTTTGAAAGATTCTGCAGGAATTTCAACGGAAGAAGCCAAATGTCTGCAAGATATACAGATACTAACGTGTTCCACCACTTTTTTATTCTTATAAAAAACAATACCCAAATGCGGTTCAAAGCAAAAAGCTCTTGTTTCACCATATGTATCGGTACTTCCTAAAAATATTTTTAGGGTTTCGACTTGTTGTTTCGTAAGTACTTTTTGTTTTACAATTGTCGGATTGAGCTTCCCTTTAGTATCCACTATATAAGGCATCTCAGTGTCCATATGCGTTTCATAATCATACGCTATCACTTCATCAATATCAAGTGTTAAAAATGGATTGTATATGTTGACTTTTGCCATAGAATCAACTTCTTTTTTCTTTTGGACTTGATTGATGGAATCCTGTTCTTTTTGAATAGAAACTTTATTGATTTTGTCAGATTGTTTTGTGGAGTTTTGTTCTTTTTTCGTCTCGCAAAAACTGAAAGACATGCATAAAATTATGATTAAAATGTAGATTTCCTTTCTCATCTGAAAATAGTTGTCATTTTTCATCTTCAATGTTTTTGAATGTGTAGTAAACATTTAAGAAAAAAGTTGCAGTTGCGATAGTTTGTAATATAAGAATTGATTTATAATCAATCGGTTGCAAGTTTCCGTAAAAGAAAAGGGCACTCGCACATACAAGATGCATTATTGAATATGTAATGCTAGTCTTGATTTTTAGTAACATAAAATATAAATAGGTTAGTGCACTTATGTAATAGATAATCATAAATATATCTGAAATGAAATGCATATTTGCATCTGGAACAATAAAATAATAATGGATATCAAAAACATCGCTAATCATTCTTCCTAAAAGTCCAGATATTGCCGCAGAAATAACAAAAAGTAAGCAAAAGTAATTTTGTAGATACAAATTCAGTTTTTTCATGATTTTATCAAATACTATTTTTTGATTTGACAAGCGAGAAACATTTTTGTTACAGTGATGCTATTAGAGTTTTTTAAGTAAAATCGTCACTTCGAGTGAATTTGTGTAACAAATTAGTATCGACAAGTAATATGAAATCTTATGCTTTTGAAAAGTTCTCGATACAATTTTTCTTCATTTTATTACGAAAAACCACTCTAACTGACGGGTAGTTACTATGTCAATTTGATTATATATCGTAAAAAATCAAAAATCGTCAATCAAATAACTAATCCTGCTTTTTCAAAACCTTCTTCTTTTTAGAATCTGGTTGTACTACGATTTTTTTCTTCTGCTCTAGCAACTTTTTCTTCTCTTCCTTGTCTGGCGGAAGTGCTTTTAGCGTTTCTTTCGAAGCTTTGTCTTGCGGGTCTCGTTCTTCTTCCTGTAAAGGATCCATCGGATTGTTGACACCGCGAATGACAGGCAATATTAAATTGTTATCGTCTTCGTCAAAAATGTCATCTTTGGAATACATACGTTCATCGCCACGCCAAATAAATCCACGAAGTTTTCGAGCGTTTTTAGGTAAATCTTTATCAGGATAAATCACGCCATCGGGACGTGTAAAAAAGGTAATATCTTCTATTTGATTGTTGTTGAGCGTCAGATTGATGGCGCTACAAATCGTTTTGTCAATTCCGATAAATTCGTTGCTGTCGTTGTACATGTAATATACAACTTCGGTATTTTTTACCACATCGACTTCATACAATTTGTTATCACGAAATTTCCCGTATAAGTTTTGTCCTTTCACCTGATTGTATCCTTCGCCAAGCGTATCTTTCTGTACAATAAAAGAATTGTTAATGACTTTTAACGAATCGAGTTTTTCGATTTTTACATTGGAAATCAAGAAAATCGTATCGCCGGTCATTTGACTATCGCCATTCCACATGATTGGGCGACGTATAAGTTTGGTAATTCCTGAATTGTTATCGGCAAACAAGGAATCACATTTTCCGCTCATGTCTGTTTTAAAAAACTTCACATTTCGGTAGGCACGAATTACACGATTGGTTTCTGGGCCAGTAACAACCAACCGATCTCCGTGAATGTACATAGAATCCTCTTCCACCAAACTAATCGCAACCGCGCGTTTGGTAATAAATGCCGAATCTTTAGCCTTAAATACTTCACCATAATGACCTTTTAAGACCATTTTATTAATGGTGTCGGTAATTTTTATATTGTTTGTCGCCGAAGCAAAATTGGTGTTTTTCTCAAAATACAAACTATCGCCATTAATGATTCGGTTGTCGTAATCAATGCGAGAATCTTTGACAAAATAGCCTTTTTCTGTAACCGTATTGTAAAATCCGCGCTTGCAAAATATAGTGTATTCTTTTCCTTTGATGGTGGACGGACCGTACATATAGGCATGTTTGGAATCGGTGTAATAATCAAGTTGCGCAGAGTTTACTGTATATTCCGGATTGTCAATTTGCACATTTTTTTGGAATTGGTATTTGTTCTTGTTCATAAAATACCGTCCTTCGATGCTCGTTAGGGTAGAAGCGCTGTCTTTTACAATGCCTTTGGTGTTAAAATAGGCTTCTTGCACGTTTCTGTCAAAATACAAAGTATCCGTCGTTAGCGTCATATCAGGATTTTGCAAACGTACTTTTCGTTTGGAAACCGCCAATTTCGTGTCGCCGTCATACTCAATGTATTCGCTCGACATTTCTAACGAATCACCTTGTTGAATGAACACATTTCCATACGCTTTTACCCAATTTCGTTCTTGAAACAACACGGCTCTGTCGCACCATAAATCCATTCCTTCATGCTCAAAGCGAACTTGTCCTTTTTCAGTTTTGGAAAATATTTTAGCACCTGGGAACTTTTCTTCGTTAACGTTCAAATTTCCACCATATACAATCTTAATGATGGTTTTTTCTGCCGGATTTGGCTGATTTTGCGAAAACGCGATTTGTGCTAAAAAAAGTAAAACGAATAATTTCTTCATAAAAGCAATCCAAAATTACACCTAAAATAATGTACGTATGTAAATGGTGTAACTGTTAAAAAATCGCTCAAAAATAATCTTTTTTATCAGCAAACATCAAAAATTGTGAATTTTTAACTTCCAACATATTCAAATTAAAAACAATAGGATTTTGTTAATAAAACTACGTAAAACCTCACAAACTAATGTTAAAATTATAGATGTTTAGTGGGAAGCATTGGCAATATCTTATATATTTAACCTCAATAAACAATCAAAACCGTAATCATGAAAAAATATCTTTACCTGTTGGGAAGCATCTTTTTTTTAAGTGTTTTTGGCTTACATAATGCCGCTGCACAATCCAAACAGAGCGTTTCCAATGTCATTCCAACGGATCCGAATGTGAAAATAGGAACCCTGTCCAACGGATTGACCTATTACATACAAAACAATGGAAAACCTGAAAATAAAGTCGAATTGCGTTTGGTGGTCAATGCAGGTTCTATTCTTGAAGATGAAGACCAACTTGGACTTGCGCATTTCATGGAACACATGAACTTTAACGGTACCAAAAACTTCAAAAAGAACGAACTTGTGGATTATTTGCAAAGTATCGGAGTCAAATTTGGCGCGCACTTAAACGCGTATACGAGTTTTGACGAAACGGTCTATATTTTGCCAATTCCGAGTGATGATCCTGAAAAGTTAGAAAAAGGATTTCAAATCATAGAAGATTGGGCGCACAATGCCTTGTTGACGGATGAAGAAATTGACAACGAACGCGGTGTTGTTTTAGAAGAATATCGCTTAGGAAAAGGCGCTGACGAGCGTATGTTGCAAAAATACTTGCCTAAAATTTTATACGGTTCCAAATACGCAAAACGCTTGCCAATAGGAACGAAAGAAAACTTAGAAACTTTCGAATATGAAAGCTTGCGCCGATTTTACAAAGATTGGTATCGTCCCGATTTGATGGCGGTTGTCGCTGTAGGAGATGTAGACGTAGCAGTTTTAGAGGAAAAAATAAAATCACATTTTGGAAAAATTCCTGCTGCTGTAAATCCAAAACCAAGAGTAACGCACAATGTGAAAAATCATGACGAAACCTTGATTGCGATTGAAACTGACAAAGAAGCATCGTTTGCGCGTGTGCAAGTATTGTTTAAAGATTTGGGCACTCCAGAAAAAATCAAAACAACAGATGATTACAGAAAGCAACTTATTCAAAACTTATTCTCACAAATGATTAACAATCGTTTGAGTGAACTGACAGAATCTGAAAATCCACCATTTGTATTTGGTTCAAGTTATCACGGCGGCACTTGGGCACGTACCAAAGAAGCCTATCAATCTACAGCAATGACTGCGGCTGATGGACAATTGAAAGCGTTGGAAGCATTGTTGGAAGAAAATGAACGCGCTCGAAAATACGGTTTTGGTCAAGGAGAACTTGAAAGAGCCAAAAAAACTGTCATAGCGGGACTTGAAAAAGCATATAAAGATCGCAACAAAATGGAATCTTCACGAATTGCAAGTAGATATGTAAATGGCTTTTTGCAAGAATCACCTATCCCAGGAATGGAATGGACATACGCATTCTTTACCGAGCAATTGCCAACCATTACGCTTGCAGAGGTTAACAACGTAATTAATGACTATTTACGCGATACCAATACAGTAATAGTGTTGACAGGACCAGAAAAAGACGATGCGCCAAAAATTAAGGAAGCGCAAGTTATGGAGGTGTTGAAGAAGGTAAAAACAAAAGATATTAAACCGTATGAAGACAAAGCCGTTGGAAACAGTCTGATTTCTGATTTGCCAGAGCCAGGAAGAGTCATTAACAAAAGTACCAATCCTTCCATTGGCGTAACAACTATGACACTGAGTAATGGTGCCAAAGTGGTATATAAAAAGACCGATTTCAAAAATGATGAAATTCTATTCTCAGCCTACAGTTTAGGAGGAAGTTCTTTATATACCGATGAAGAGTACAAAACAATTGGTTTTGCAAACGGTGGATTGGGCGAAGCTGGTGTCAATGGTTTCTCTAAAGTAGATTTGCGAAAAATGATGTCGGGCAAAATAGCGCGCGTCTCTCCATATATTGGTTCGTACAGAGAAGGTTTTAACGGAAGTACGACACCAAAAGATTTAGAAACCTTGTTTCAAATGACGCACTTGTATTTTACAAAACTCAACAAGGACGAAAAAGCATATAATTCGTTTATAACGAAGCAAAAAGGGTTTTTAGCCAACATTATGAAAAGTCCGCAGTTTTACTTTCAGTTACAAATGGGCAAATTTATGAACGGGAAAAATCCGCGATATCAAGGATTTCCAACACCTGAAATGATGGACGCAAGCGATTATGATTTGGCATACGAAAAATACCAAGAGCGTTTTGCCGATGCAGGCGATTTTAATTTCTATTTTGTTGGAAATATTGATGAGAAAAAACTGCAAGACTATGCTGAAAAATATCTGGCAAGTTTGCCTGGGAAAAACTCTAATGAAGAGCCTAAGTATTCGTCGTTTAGACCGTTGACGGGAAAACACACAAAAATCATCGAAAAAGGAACTGATCCGAAAAGTTCTGTACAAATCATTTTCCAAGGAGAAGCGGAATACAATGCCAAAGACGCGAGAGCCATGCAGTTTTTGGGAGATATATTAAGCATCAAACTTATTGAGAAATTGCGTGAAGAAGAAGGCGGCGTGTATGGTGCAAGTGCTTCAGGAAGTTTACGCTCGCATCCGTATGGCTGGTACAATTTGCGAATTTCATTTCCATGTGGTCCTGAAAATGTAGACAAGTTAAAAGATGCTGCGTTGGCAGAATTACAAGCAATTGTAGAAAACGGTCCGACAGAAAAAGATATAAACAAAGTAAAAGAAGCCGCGTTGCTTGAAAACAAAGAGCAAATAAAGAAAAATAGATTCTGGTTGAGCTACCTAAATAATACAGATTACACCAAGCGAAATCCAAACAGAATTTTAAAATACGAAGCATCAGTCAATGAAATTACAACGGAAGATGTGCAAAACGTAGCCAAAAAGTATGCAACGGGCGGTTATATTTTAGGAATTCACAATCCTGAAAAATAATATCATAAGATAAGAAAAACTGTTTGAGAAACTCTGAAACGTCATTCTGAACTTGATTCAGAATCTTATCATAGCAATCTCTCACTGTTATGGGAAACCAAATCAATACCCAATCAAGTTGAGCACAAGGTTTGGTTTGACGTATGTCAACTTCTCAAACAGTTTTTTTAAATCCAAAATCTTCTATCAATCTCACGTTTTTATTACTTTTAAAATCTACGGATTCACACTTCTTACGCTTTTAATCAGTCTTTAACGAAACATTATCATCTTTGTTAATAATTTTCGTTTCATTAACTCAATAATAATTGTATTTTTATCGCTCAAAATCCTCAAACTAAACATGGGCAAAATAATTGCTATCGCAAACCAAAAAGGAGGCGTTGGAAAAACAACGACTTCCGTGAATTTAGCAGCATCACTTGGAGTACTTGAAAAGAAAGTGTTATTGATTGATGCCGATCCGCAAGCAAATGCAACTTCTGGATTGGGTATTGACGTAGAAAACATTGAAAAAGGAACCTACCAACTGCTTGAGCATACCGTAAATGCAAAAGACGTAGTGATGGAAACAAGTTCACCAAACTTGGACATCATTCCTGCACATATTGACTTGGTAGCGATTGAAATTGAATTGGTTGACAAAGAGCAACGCGAATACATGCTACGCAAAGCAATTGCGTCCATAAAAGATGAATACGATTATATTCTTATTGATTGTGCGCCGTCGCTCGGATTGTTAACGCTAAATGCATTGACAGCGGCAGACGCAGTTATGATTCCAATTCAGTGTGAATACTTTGCGTTGGAAGGTTTAGGGAAACTATTAAACACGATAAAAAGTGTTCAAAAAATACACAATCCTGCGTTAGATATTGAAGGATTGTTGCTCACGATGTATGATTCTCGCTTGCGTTTGTCGAATCAAGTAGTAGAAGAAGTGCAAAAACATTTCAACGATATGGTATTTTCAACCATCATTCAGCGAAATGTACGTTTGAGCGAAGCACCAAGTTATGGCGAAAGTATCATCAATTACGATGCGAGCAGTAAAGGTGCCACAAACTATTTAAGCTTAGCACACGAAGTGATTAAGAAAAACAGTGGTAAATAAGATTTATGGCGAAGGCAACAAAAAAACAAGCATTAGGAAGAGGATTATCCGCATTATTGAAAGACCCTGAAAATGATATTTCTTCAGTTTCGGACAAAAATGCTGATCAAGTCGTTGGTAATATTGTCGAATTGTCTATTGAAACGATTGAAGTCAATCCGTTTCAGCCACGAACCAATTTCAACGAAGAATCATTGCGCGAATTAGCATCTTCTATCAAAGAATTAGGTGTTATTCAGCCAATTACAGTTCGCAAACTCGGATTTGAAAAGTATCAATTAGTTTCTGGAGAACGTCGTTACAGAGCGTCAAAACTCATCGGACTCGAAACGATTCCTGCCTATGTACGTATCGCCAACGACCAAGAATCGTTGGAAATGGCATTGGTAGAAAACATTCAACGTGCCGATTTAGATCCTATAGAAATTGCATTGTCGTATCAGCGTTTAATTGACGAAATCAGCCTTACACAAGAACAAATGAGTCAGCGCGTAGGGAAGAAGCGTTCCACAATTGCGAACTACTTACGTCTGTTAAAACTTGACCCTATCATCCAAACAGGCATGCGCGACGGATTTTTAAGTATGGGACACGGACGCGCCTTGGTGAATATTGAAAAAACGAAAGACCAATTAGACATTTACAAAACCATCGTTTCCAAATCTTTATCGGTACGCGATACGGAAGCGTTGGTGAAAAAATACAAAGAAGATAAAACGACAGAAGCTTCGTCTACCGAAGAAAAAGACGAAACACCTAAATTTGTTCGCAAAGGAATTCGTGATTTCTCAGAATATTTCGGGCAAAACGTAGACGTTAAAGTAGGGAAAAACGGAAAAGGAAAAATAACCATTCCGTTCAACTCTGAGGCAGATTTCACACGAATCAAAAAATTACTCAAAGGTGGGAAATAAAATCATCATCGCGTTGTGTTGCATCGTTTTTGCATGTCAATTCTCTTGGGCACAAGAAAAAAACGAAGAAACTAAAGAAACAACGAAGGAAGAAAACACAACGGAAGAAACGAAAAAAGACGAATCTGCGTTAAAAATAAAAAGTAATCAAGTAGTTGATAAAAAAAAGAAAATTGATCCGTTATCACCTTCAAGAGCAGCGTTTTATTCTGCTATTTTGCCAGGGTTGGGACAAGCGTACAACAAAAAATATTGGAAAATTCCAATCGTATATGCCGCGTTGGGAACAGGAATTTACTTTTATATAGACAACAATCGCAATTACAATCGCTATCGACGCGCGTACAAACGTCGTTTGGCTGGTTTTACGGATGATGAATTTCAAAATGTGGTAACAGATAACAATGCGTTGATTGATGCGCAAGAATTCTACCAACGAAATCGCGATTTATCACTCCTGTTAACGGTAGTTGCGTATGTGCTAAATATTGTAGACGCCAATGTGGACGCGCATTTGTTGCAATTCAACGTAAGTGACGATTTATCAGTGCGCCCGCATATTGATCAAAACGATGTGGATTTTAACCGAAACTTAGGACTCACGCTCAACTTTAGATTTTAATTGCTACTCACTTTTCAAAACGAAAACTTATGAATATTGCCTTGCTAGGATATGGTAGAATGGGAAAGGAGATTGAGAAAATGGCGCTTTCGCGGGAACATACCATCGTTCATAAAATAAAAGGAAATATAACGGAGTACGATTTCACAAACGTTGACGTCGCGATTGATTTCAGCATTCCAACCGCCGCTTTTGAAAATATTACACATTGCATTCAACAGCAAATTCCTGTCATTTCAGGAACTACAGGTTGGCTTGAAAAATACGAGGAAGTTGTGCAATTGTGCAAAGAAAAAAACGGCGCGTTCATTTACGCATCCAACTTTAGTTTAGGCGTGAATATTTTCTTTGAGATGAATTCGTATTTGGCAAAAATGATGTCGCAATTGGAAGATTATAAGGTGAATATTGAAGAAATTCATCACACGAAAAAACTAGATGCGCCCAGCGGAACAGCGATAACATTGGCAGAAGGAGTTATACAGCATACCAACTATACTAATTGGAAATTAGACACAGTTGAAAACGAAGACGAGATTCCAATTGTAGCCAAACGCATTCCAGAAGTACCAGGAACACATAAAATTAATTACACATCAACCATTGACAGCATTTCCATAAAACACGAAGCGCACAATCGACAAGGATTTGCACTCGGCGCAGTCGTAGCTGCAGAATGGCTTCAAGGGAAAAAAGGCGTGTATAGCATGAAAGACGTGTTAAACATATAATAAATTACAACTATATTTCACTGAGGAACATATATTTGTACACAAAACCAACAAAACTTGCTGCTGTGCAGCATGACAAAACAAACAACAAATGACGTTTACGCAAGCATTTTTACTATTTTTCTTAGTCGTTCAACTCATTCACTTTTTAGGAACTTGGAAATTATACATCAAAGCAGGCAGAAAAGCTTGGGAAGCTGCCGTGCCTATTTATAATGCGTTTATTTTAATGCGCATCATCAACCGACCAAAAGAATGGTATTGGGTGATTTTATTGTTCATTCCTATCGTAAACTTGATAGTATTTCCAGTACTTTGGGTAGAAACCATTCGCAGTTTCGGACGCACAGACCGTGCAGAAACTATTTTAGTAGTGCTTACCTTAGGCTTGTATATTTTCTATGTGAATTATGCGTTAGACGTGCAATATGTGCACGACAGAAGTTTAAAACCACGTTCTACAGCAGGCGAGTGGGTAGCGTCTATTTTATTTGCCGTCGTAGCAGCAACTTTGGTACATACATATGTAATGCAGCCTTTTGTGATTCCGACATCATCGTTGGAAAAAACCTTATTAGTGGGCGATTTCTTGTTTGTGAGCAAAGTACATTACGGAGCCAGAACACCAATGACGCCAATTGCTTTACCAATGGTACATGATGCTATTCCAGGAACGGGAATTCAATCTTACATAAGAGAGCCACAATTACCCTACTTTCGATTGCCAGGTTTTGAAACCATTGAGCGCAATGATATTGTCGTTTTCAACTGGCCAACAGATACATTGACGGTAATCACAGATCCTAAAAGTAAAATTAAATACAAACCTTTAGACAAGCGTTCCAACTATGTAAAACGCTGTGTAGGATTGCCAGGAGACCAATTGGAAGTGCGAGACGGTTATGTGTATATTGACGGAAAGAAAAACGAATTGCCAGACAGAGCGAAGTTGCAGTTTAGTTATAAATTTATTCCTAAAGACAATCGTATACTTTCAGAAGAAGTTTTAAATACTTATGGAATTACTGACGGAGTTTCTTATTGGAATGACCCTAAAATCAGTACAGATACATTAGTTTTTGCATCAGTTACCGATAAAGCATATCAACGTCTAAAAAATAGTAATAGTGTAGCATATATTGAAAAGGTTTCATTGCCTGAGGGATATAGGGATAAGAGCGTATTTCCACATTCAAAAAAATATAACTGGAATAACTATGAGTTTGGACCAATTACGATTCCTGCTAGAGGAATTAAAGTGGAGCTGAGCATGGATAATATTCCATTGTACAAAAGAGCTATTTCAGAATACGAAGGAAATAATTTGACGGTAGAAAACAATCAAATTCTCATTAATGGAGAAGTCGCAACCTCGTACACTTTCAAACAAGATTATTATTGGATGATGGGAGACAATCGTGGGAATTCGCAAGACTCTAGAAGTTGGGGATTTGTACCGTTTGACCATGTGTTAGGAAAGCCAACTTTCATTTGGATGAGTTTGGATAGCAACGCTAGCGGACTTAATAAAATTCGTTGGAATCGTTTATTTACAACCGTAAGTGGCGAAGGCGAACCGATTTCTTATTTCCCATATTTCCTAGTTGCGTTAGCAGGTTGGTTTGGTTTTAGTTATTATCGTAAGCGTAAACGAGAAAGCTCAAAATAAACTGAGAACCATTGAAATTGATGAGTAGCTGATGTTTTACTAGTTGTTGATTTGTTTTTTTTGTGGAGTTGTGGAGTTGTGGAGTCGTCAGGTCGTTGAGTTGTGGAGTTGTTAAGTTGTTTTTGTTGAGTTTCTTTGACGCTTATTTTGAAATTATGACGCTTGTAAAAAGTTTTTGTAGATTTAATTTATTGTCTATATGTTTATGCTATGAGTTATTTATATAGTTTTGAAAGATTAGACGTTTGGATTGAATCAAAAGAGCTGGCTAAACAAATTTATAAAATCACACAACAATTTCCTGATAATGAGAAATTCGGATTGATATCACAGTTAAGAAGAGCTACCGTTTCAATCTGTTCTAATATAGCGGAAGGTATTGCCAGAGAAACAAATAAGGACAAAGCGCGATTTATAACAATTGCCTATAGTTCAGCAGTTGAGGTTATCAATCAACTCATAATTTCTGTAGAACTCGATTTCATTACCGAAAAGCAATATCTGCCATTAAGAAAACAACTAGAAAGTATCACAAATAAACTAAACGCACTAAAAAAATATCAACTTACAAGAAAAAAGTAAAAACAACTCCACAACTTAACGACTCAACAAAAAAGTAACAGAACAAAGAATAAAGAGATAAACAACAAAAAATTGAACATCCTACTACATCCAACATACTTCCCAAGCATTGCACACTACGTGTTATTTGCAAAAGCGGGCGATTTGGTTTTTGAGATGGAAGATAACTTCCAAAAGCAAACCTATCGCAATCGAACGTATATTTATGGCGCAAATGGAAAATTGATGTTGAATGTTCCTGTAAAGCATTCCAAAAAAAATCAACATCAAAAGTATCGCGATATTGAAATTGCCAACGAAACCGCTTGGCAACGCTTACATTGGAAATCGCTCGAAAGTGCCTATAGAACTTCTCCGTTTTTTGAATATTACGAAGACGAATTACAACCATTATTCGAAAAGAAATATACGCGCTTGATGGACTTAAATTTGGACACCATAAACGCTATCAATGAGTGTTTGCAATTGGAAGTTTCCACATCGCACACCACAGCATATCAATCTGTAGTAAAAGACATAAAAGACTTTCGAAAATTGGTTGATGTCAAAAAAGAACCCAATCACGGATTTGAAGCGTATACACAAGTTTTTGATAGTAAATATGGCTTTATTTCCAATCTGAGTATCTTGGATTTACTCTTTAATGAAGGTACAAATGCGCTTTACTATTTAGAACAACAAACCGTTTTGTAATGCTGCGATTTTGTATTCATTACGGATTGCATTTTATCTTTCCACTGTTTATCGCACTGTATTTTTATCGCACAAAGTGGAAAACAGTCTACCTTATCTTTCTCTTGGCAATGCTCATTGACCTCGATCATTTACTAGCAACACCCATTTTTGACCCGAATCGTTGTAGCATCAACTTTCATCCGTTGCACAGTTACTATGCGATTGGAGTATATGTAATGATGCTTTTGTTAAAAAAAACACGCGTTTTCGGAATTGCGTTGTTGCTACATATCTTGGCAGACTCGGCAGACTGTTTTCTGATGTCTTTAGAAGGTTAACCAAATTCACTACTCAAATACACAATATCCAGGTTGTGTATGGCAAGGCAAATCTGTAGCTTCACAATAATATACTTCTGTTTCGCAGCGTGTCGTTTTACAAATACTCTCATACGTATACGTAACACAATTAGTTGTTTTAACGCCACCAGTAATTTGTGCGTTTGTAAACGTTGAAATACGTTCTTTTTTAAGCTGTAACGAGTTTACATTTCTTTTTTTCATGGGAATAACTTTTATTGAATTAATATTTAAATAATTTTTGTAAAATAATTTTACAGAAAGCGTGATTATTCTTCTTGTCCGAATAAACCACAAAATCTAGGTTGGGTAACACATGCCAAATTGGTTACAGTACAATCCACAAAAGCATCGGAATGACCATTTAATGTTTTGCATTCGTTTTTGTATGAGTACACACATTTTTTGCTGTCCAATCCTCCTTTGATTTGAGAGTTTGTCAAGGTGGAAATTTTCTCCTTTTTAAGTGGTAACGAGTTAAAATTTCTTTTCTTCATAATAACAGTTTTAAAATTAATATGAATCGAAAGTAGAACAGCCGACAGCTAGAAGCAAGAAGCGCAACCTTTGGTTTATAAAATAGCGGCTGGTAGCACCTATGTTTTATAAACCAGCGGTAAACGGATGGTAAAATTGGAAGGTTTTTTAAGGAAAGTTGTGAAAAAGCGAACGGAAAATCACCAAGCAATCAATCTAACGAAATGACACTTTTAATGGCAAAATGATCGGAATAATGTTGTGAAAATGTTTTAAATGAATTCACACTAAAAGAAGCATCTGTCAAAATAAAATCGATGCGCATTGGGAAATAGGGAAAATCGAGCGTAGAGCCAAATCCTTTTCCAGCTTCCACAAAGGCATCTTTCATGTTTCCTTTGATGGTTTTATACACGTTTGAAAATTGCGTATTGTTAAAATCACCCAAAATAATCTTCTTGTACGTGCAGTTTTTACGATTAATTTCAAACAATTCTGCTTGTGTTTGCTGCATTTTAAACGCCGTTGCCATACGTTTCAACAAGCGCTCTGAATTTTTCTGTGAAAATGCTTCTTTTTTGGGATTGATGTGGAGCGACTGTAAATGTAAATTGTACACACGAATTGTATCAGTATTTCGTACAATATCGATATAAATTGCATTGTTGGGCGTATTTGGAAATTCAATAGAACCTTTATGGAGAATCGGAAACTTTGAGAAAATGGCTTGTCCCGCTTTTTTCTTTTTTCCACGTAAGACAACATGTTGATACGGATAAAAATCAAAAGCTTCTTGCTGATTCGGATGAAACTCTTGCAGCGCGATAATGTCAGGCGAATTTTCTTTGATTAAATCCACAATCTTTTGGTCAATATGTTCTTCTTGAATCCAATCGTAAATATTAAACAAACGCACGTTATAACTCATCAGTGATATGGCGTTTTTTGTAGGTTCTGTTGACGTTCCCGAGAATTTATACATCGAAGTCACGTGCGAGTAGCCTAAAATCAGCACGACAAACGACAGCAGAAACTGCTTTCGGACATTCAAAATCCAAAACAGCATAAAAATAAAGTTAATCATGATAAAAACAGGTACTAACAAACTCAAAACGGAAAGAATTGGAAAGCTTTTTGGAACAGCATAAGGCAATACGTACGAAAGTAATAGCAATGCCGCAAACACGCTATTAATGAAGAAGATGACTCTACTTACAAGACGCAATCTTTTCTTCTTCTGCTCGCTCATAATTCAATTGTCCTTACCCGCTTTAAACAAAAAGTCTTTTTCGGCTTTGGTCAGACTTTCGTAACCAGATTTGCTAATCTTATCTAAAATCGAATCGATTTTTCGTTGTTTCTCAGAGGTTGTTTGTGTCGTTTTCTTTGTAGTAGAACGTTTGGTTTCTTTGTTTTTGTATACGGTTTTTAGTGGAGATTTCTTTTTTGGTGTAAAAAAGGCAACCAATTTATCCCAGAAACGTTCAAATCCGATACCAATATCATTTCCTTTTTGTAATTGTTTCACGAACAAATATCCAATCAACGCACCGCCAATATGCGCAAAATGACCACCTTCGTTACTTCCTTGTCCAATAGCAGCGATATAGGAAATCATCAATAAAATTGCCAAGATCCAGTATTTTACGGGCAATACACCAAATAGATTGACAATTAAATTAGGTGCGTACGTGGCTCCAGCTGCCATAATTGCCAACACTGCCGCAGAAGCCCCCATCAAAACAGCACGCTGTTCTGCGAAAGCAGGCAATACATTATAAGCAATCAAAAATAAAATCGCACCTGCAAAAATTCCGTATGCATATACCGTGATGAATTGTTTTTCGGTAAAGAAATTATAAAAGATTTTTCCCGTAAAATACAAACCGATACAGTTAAAAATCACATGGAAAAAATCAGCGTGAATAAACGCATACGTAACAATTGTCCATGGTTTTACAATCAATTCTCCTAAATCTTTTGGAATAGCGAAATACTCATAAAAGAAAGTTGGTGGAGCGCCGTAAATAGAACGAAAAATGGCGTTAAAAATCACCATAATCGTAAAAATGGTAATATTGAGCGCAATCAATTTTTCTGAGGCATTAAAACCGCGATACATCATCAATAAACGTGTCTTCGTATCCATTAGTCCCAACGATTTTTGTTAAACTGTGTTTTCCTGAAATAAAGCATCAACAAGAAGCCAAACAACGCGCCGCCTAAATGCGCAAAATGCGCAATATTTCCAGCACCAAATAAGCTCATTCCACCTGTAATTCCGCCTATAAAATCCAATACTAATAATCCTGGAATAAAATACTTTGCTTTGATTGGAATTGGCAAAAAGAGTAACATCAATTCGATATTAGGATATAACATACCAAAAGCCACTAAAATACCATATAATGCTCCTGAAGCTCCTACGGTTTGTGTGTGGTTAAGAATGTTCATGTCAAAAAGTGTTCTAAATGCAGAACCACTGTTTTCAATGGCAACAATTTGAGAAGTATCTAAAATAGCAGGAAGTCTTTGACCGAGTATTTCTCCTAGGTACCGATTTCCATTCAACATATCTACATTGATGATTTGGCGCAATTGCTCACTCGTCAAATTTAATTCTGCAACTTGATTCGCGAGAGAATAAAATTCGATATAATTGACAAGCGTGTGTACCAATCCAGCACCAACGCCTGTAATCATAAAAAAGCTAAGAAACTTCATTTTTCCCCAGCGTGCTTCCAATGCCGAACCGAACATCCATAATCCTAACATGTTGAATAAAAGGTGTGTTGGACTCGCCATGGAATGCATAAACATGCTCGAAATCGGTTGCCAAAACCCAAACGAATCATTGAGCGGAAAATGCAACGCTAAAATAGCATTCAAATCAATACCTCTTTGCCCAAGCACGTAGGTAGTGAACCAAAGAATGACATTGATAATGATTAAATGTTTTACGGTATCTGTAATCCGCATCATAGCTTATATAAATTTTTTATCTAAATCATCAACGCTTAACGTGATGAATATGGTTTTTTGAAAAGGCGAAACACTTGGTTCTTTACAGGCAAATAAATTGTTAACCAACGCTTCTTGTTCTTCAGTTTCTAGTTTTTTTCCTGTGCGAATTGCCATGCTTTTCGCTAATGATTTTACCAAAACATCAGTTTGACTGAATCCTGTATCGGGAATTTCTCCTTGAAAATCGTTCAGCATTTGCTCAATGATGATTTGCAATTCGCTTTCAGAAATATTTGATGGAATTCCTGAAAGTTCAATGGTGTCTTCGGTAATATCACTAAACATAAAGCCAATGTTTTCCAAACTTTCTTTGACTTCTTTGAGCAACGCAATTTCACTCGTAGAAAATGAAAACGTTACAGGAAATAGCAATTGCTGACTCACTGCGTCATTGACTGTAATATTTCGTAACAATTGCTCGTACAACACACGTTGGTGTGCACGATGCTGGTCAATAATCACAATACCTGATTTGATAGAACTTACAATATATTTTCGGTGCAATTGATAAGTCAGTGTTTCGCGAGGTTCTTCGTTGGTAAACAGCGAACTCGTAACAGCTTCTGACTCAAATTCGATATTTTCTGTGGAAAAGTTTCCTGCATTTGACTTCGATTCCAAACCAACATACAAACTTTCCCAACCTTCCGTAGATTCCTTCTTATAGTTTTGATAACGCGGAGCAGTATTGGAACTTTTCTGCGTTTTTACCTCATTTGCAAACGGATTGAAACTTCTATCCACCTGAATATTTGGAGTCGAGGCTTGCTTGTTTTTATAATCGTACGGTGTGTCTAAATTCGCATCGCGTTCAAAGTCTAACACAGGCGCGATATTAAATTGTCCCAAACTGTGTTTTACTGTAGCGCGCAACATAGCGTAGAGCGAATGTTCGTCGTCAAATTTTATTTCTGTTTTTGTGGGATGAATGTTAATATCAATCGTTTCAGGATTGACTTCCAAGTAGATAAAATAACTCGGCTGCATCTTGTCTTTCAACAAACCTTCAAAAGCTGCCGTAATAGCGTGATGCAAATACGGACTTTTGATAAATCGGTTGTTGACAAAGAAAAATTGCTCGTTTCTGCTCTTCTTCGCGAATTCAGGTTTCCCGACAAATCCACTGATTTTAACAATATCTGTATCTTCTTGAATTGGGACGAGTTTTTCATTTGTTTTTCCACCCAAAATATTCACAATCCGCTGACGGTAATTACTTTTTGGAAGATTAAATAATTCATTTCCATTATGATACAACACAAACTTGATGTTAGAATGTGCCAAAGCTACACGTTGAAATTCGTCAATAATATGACGTAATTCTACAGCGTCTGACTTTAAAAAATTGCGTCGTGCAGGAATATTGTAAAATAGATTTTTAACGGCAATCGAAGTTCCTGTCGGCGTAGTCACTACTTCTTGCGAAATGATTTTACTGCCTTCAATTTTAATACGCGTTCCTAATTCCGAATCTTCTTTTTTCGTTTGCAATTCCACATGCGCAATCGCAGCGATAGATGCCAATGCTTCGCCACGAAAGCCTTTGGTATGTAAATTGAACAAATCTTCCGCCGCTTGAATTTTAGAAGTTGCATGTCGCTCAAAGGAAAGTCGCGCATCGGTTTCGCTCATTCCAAAACCGTTATCAATAACGTGAATCAGCGTTTTTCCAGCTTCTTTCACAATCAGTTTAATCTCGGTAGCTGTTGCGTCAATTGCATTTTCAAGTAGTTCTTTTACTACCGATGCTGGTCGCTGAACGACTTCTCCTGCTGCAATTTGGTTTGCCACATGATCGGGTAAAAGCTTTATGATATCTGCCATAAATTACTTGCTATAAAATATTGATAGGTCAAAGTCTAGAATGTACAAAGCAATAAAAACAAGGACTAAAAAAATGATGACTAAACGCGTAGAAACTTCATAATTTTTGCGAGTTCTGCTTGCTTCGCCTGCGTCTTCCCAGGCTCTTCTATACTTAGCGAAACTTCTGTCGGGCAATGAGCGATCTTCTTCAGGTTTGTAAAACTGAGGTGTGTAATTAAAAGTCCTATTTTTTCTTTTTCTGAAGAATCCGCCTAACATAAAATTCGCTTTTGTAGTTTATATCAAAGTTACCGAAAAACTGAACAAAAACCATTCCTAAAGCCATAAAAATTGTTAAAATGGCAGTTTGCTGAAACTAAAAAAAGCTTCCGTTTTTGGAAGCTTTCTTTTATTATCTATGAATTGTTTGTGTTCTATCAGGTCCAACCGAAACAATTTTGATAGGAATTTCGAGCTCTTTTTCCAAGAAATCAATATAGTCGTTGAGTTCTTTTGGAAACTGTGACGAATCTGTCATTTTGGTCAAATCTTCCTTCCAACCTTTAAATTCCGTATACATTGGCTCCACATTTTCCGCTTCAATATTGTATGGCAAATGCGAAATAGTTTCGCCTTTATATTTGTATGCTGTACACACTTTTAAGGTTTTAAACCCTGAAAGTACGTCGCCTTTCATCATCATCAATTGCGTGACACCATTGACTTGACAGGCATATTTCAATGCTACCAAGTCTAACCAGCCACAACGTCTTGGTCGTCCAGTTACGGCTCCAAATTCATGTCCGATACGTGCCATTTCTGAACCAACTTCGTCAAACAATTCCGTTGGAAAAGGTCCAGAACCTACACGTGTAGTGTATGCTTTAAAAATTCCAAATACATCTTTTACCTTATTTGGAGCAACGCCTAAACCTGTGCAAGCGCCTGCTGCCGTTGTGTTTGAGGACGTTACGAATGGATAGGTTCCAAAGTCAATATCCAATAACGAACCTTGTGCGCCTTCTGCTAAAATCGTTTTTCCGCTTTTTTGTGCTTGGTGTAAATATTCTTCGCTATCGATAAATTGCAGTGTTTTTAAAACGTCTACCGCTTCAAAAAATTCTGTTTCTAATTCTTGTAAATCGTATTGAACATCTACGTTGTAGAAGTTAATCATCGCTTCGTGTTTGTTAGTCAACGCGCGATATTTTTCTTTCCAATTGTCCAATTCCAAATCGCCCACACGAATTCCGTTTCTACCAGTTTTGTCCATGTATGTTGGGCCAATTCCCTTCAACGTAGAACCAATTTTCGCTTTTCCTTTCGATGCTTCCGAAGCGGCATCTAGCAAGCGATGTGTAGGTAAAATAAGGTGTGCTTTTCTGGAAATGATGAGTTTTTTCTGAATATCAATATTGAACTGTGCCAAACCGTCCAATTCTTTCTTAAAAACCACAGGATCAATCACAACGCCATTTCCGATAACGTTTGTTGCGGTTTCATGAAAAATTCCAGAAGGAATGGTGCGTAAAACATGTTTAATGCCATCAAATTCTAAAGTATGTCCTGCATTTGGACCACCTTGAAAACGTGCAATAATATCGTAGTTTGCGGTAAGTACGTCAACAATTTTTCCTTTGCCTTCGTCTCCCCATTGAAGTCCGAGTAGTAAATCTACTGCCATTATATTGAATGATTAGTGTGTTGTTGTATTTATTTTTTACCCTTCTTTGTTGCGTAGAAATAGAGTGAGTGATTGTGAATGTCGATATCAAAAATTTCTTCAATAGTTTTTTTGATGATTTGAATTCTAGGATCGCAGAATTCCATCACTTCACCAGAATCTGTCAAAATTACATGATCGTGTTGTTTGTCAAAATACGACTTTTCGTAATGTGCCTGATTTTGACCAAATTGATGTTTGCGCACCAAATTGCTATCCAATAAAAGTTCTATCGTATTGTAAAGCGTAGCTCTACTCACACGATAGTTTTTATTTTTCATTTTGATGTAGAGCGATTCTATATCGAAATGTTCTTCACTATCATATATTTCTTGTAAAATTGCAAAGCGTTCAGGCGTTTTTCGATGACCGTTGTCTTCTAAAAACTTCGTAAAAACGTTTTTGACAATTTCTTGATTATTTTCCTCCATGTTTTGTTGCATCTTGGCTGAAGATTAAAAAGCAAATTTACACTTATTTTTGAAATTTTCGGGTATATTCTGCTTGGTAATTTCGTTGTGCAATTGAAGCATAATCAATTTTTGGTTTCCTTCTTTGATTTTGTTTGCTTTTTCATTGTAAAAAATGTACTTTTAGTAAGTATATTTCTGATTATCAGAAATGTGCATTCTCCTAAACTTTATATAAAACATTCACGTATTTGCGTTTTTATAATGCAAAGCGGAAACGTTTATGGTTTTGTATAGAATGAAAAATGGAGCTCACTTTTAAAAGCTGTCGATTCCGATAGTTTCCTCAGAAAATATTGAGAATGCACTTTTTTTCGTTCGTATCATTCAAAGAAGTAACAGTAAAACCTTTAAAATAATCAGATATGAAGAAAAAAGATTTCAACCAAAAGCTCCAATTACACAAAAGCGTCATTTCAAATTTAGACGCAAGCATACTTCACGGCGGAACGGATATTACAATCGTTCCAATTAAAACAATTATTGAAACGCTTCAAACCAGACACGATGCCTGTACTATCATTGCTACGTGTAATTGTAGCATGCAATGTCCTACAACAACTCGAGTTCCAGAGGATTGCAATACAGATAAATGTTAAGATAAAAACAGTACGTTTAGTAAGAAATATTGAATTATAAATGTCAAATCGAGCGCAGTCGAGATTCTACTGAAATTAAAGTTTTACTAGATTTTCGATTGCGCTCGATTTGACACTTGGGTATTATTTTTAATAAAGTAGATGCATTAAAAAATTACGCGCGCGTCACTTTTTCAATACCATTTATCTTTTCCAGTTTGGTGATTAGACGTTTTAAAATGGTGTTATTTTTCACAATTACCATGATTCTTCCTGTGAAGATTCCGTCGTTGGTTTCAAAGCTAATGTTTCTAATGTTGACATGCATATTGTTGGAAATGACTTTGGTCACTTCATTAACTAAGCCCATATTGTCAATTCCTGTCAATTGTAACAATACGGTAAATTCTTCTTGCGTTGAATCAATCCATTTCGCAGTCATGATTCGATATGCGTAATTTGCCTGTAAACTTACCGCGTTTGGACAATCTTTCTTATGCACTTTGATGCCTTCGTTCACCGTGATAAACCCAAAAACAGGATCACCAGGAATCGGATTACAACAATTTGCCAGCTTGTAATTGAGCTTTTCTTCCTCTTTCCCAAAGACCAACATGTCAAATTGGTTCGACACCTCAGGTTCGTTGATTTCTTCTGGCGGAGCCGTTGGTCCTCTTCGAATTTTATTTTTGAAGAATTTAAAAATACTATTGCTGCGTTGTGCGGCAAATTCCTTTAATTTTTGGTTGTCAATCGTTCCAATTCCGACACGGTAAAACAAATCTAAACTTGTTTTTAGCTTAAAATGATTTACCAATTCGTTAATAGAATTCTCGTCGAGCGGAATTTTTAATTGCTTTAATTTTCGACGTAGAATTTCTTTTCCTTCTTCGGCAATTTCTTTCTTTTCCTCTCGTAAAGAAGATTTTATTTTAGAACGCGCTCTGGAAGTGGTAGCATAATCAAGCCAATTGGCATTGGGTTTGGATTTTTCAGAAGTAATAATTTCCACTTGGTCACCACTTTTTAATTCGTGACTTAGCGGTACTAATTTTCCATTCACTTTCGCGCCACGCGTATGACAACCAACTTCAGTGTGAATACTAAAGGCAAAATCCAGCGGTGTCGCGCCTTTTGGCAACGATTTTAAATCGCCCGTAGGCGTAAATACGAAGATTTCTTTTGCATATAAATTCAACTTGAATTCTTCTACAAAATCTACCGCATTTGCCGTTTGATTTTCCAGTGCTTCCTGCAATTTGTTCAACCAAGGTTCAAGTCCTTGCTCTTTTTGGTCGCCTTGTTTGTATTTAAAATGTGCCGCATAACCTTTTTCCGCAATTTCATGCATACGTTGCGAGCGAATTTGCACTTCTACCCAACGACCTTTTGGTCCCATAACGGTGATGTGCAACGCTTCATATCCTGTAGATTTCGGAGAAGAAATCCAATCGCGCAAACGTACAGGATTCGGTCTAAAGTGATCCGTAACTATCGAATAAATTTTCCACGCAATGAACTTTTCATTTTCTAAATTTTCCGTATCATAAATAATTCGGATGGCAAATTTGTCATACACTTCATCAAAGGTGACACCTTGCTTGACCATTTTTCTACGAATAGAAAAAATAGATTTAAAACGACCTTTGATTTCATAGCTAAAATCCTCCTTATCGAGCGAATTTTTTATGATGGAAGAGAAGTTGTCAATGTATTCTTGTTGTTCTTCCTTGCTTTCTTCAATTTTATTTTGAATGTCGTTAAAAACATCAGGTTCTGTGTACTTTAGGCCTAAATCTTCTAGTTCGGTTTTGATATTGTACAATCCAATACGATGTGCCAATGGCGCATAAATGTACAAGGTTTCCGAAGCAATTTTCACTTGCTTGTGCGCAGGCATGGACTCCATAGTTTGCATATTGTGCAAACGGTCAGCAATTTTGATGATGATTACACGCACATCATCGTTAATCGTCAACAGCATTTTACGGAAATTTTCCGCCTGTAACGACACGTCTTTATCTTTTTTAAGATGTGAAATTTTGGTGAGTCCGTCTACAATTCGGGCAACCGCCACACCAAATTCTTGTTCAATGTCTTCGAGCGTGTATTCTGTATCTTCAACCACATCGTGCAGTAGGGCAGAAGCGATAGAAGTGGCGTCCATTCCAATTTCAGAAGCTACAATTTTTGCCACAGCAATTGGATGAAAAATATAAGCTTCTCCACTTTTTCTGCGCTGATCTTTATGCGCATCTACGGCAATATCAAAAGCTTTCCGAATGATTTTTTTGTCTTCATCGGTAAGTTCTTGATAACTAATGCGCAACAGTTCTTTGTACTGTTTAGCAATGGCTGCATTTTCTTTTTCAATCTCAATTTCTGTCATATAATTAAAATTACTACAAAGAAATGTAACAAACAAGTCCGATGTAGGAATTTAAAAGATAAATTTTTTCAGATAAAAGCTATTGGTTTCCCGTAGTAATGGTAGGTGTGAAAACACTGCTGATTTTCATGACTTTACGTATATTATACATTCACCAAAATATATAATCATGAAAACTATTCTACATTTAAAAGATGTTCAAATTTTAGACAAAAAGGCGCAGCAAGGGATTCTTGGCGGTGGATTTGGTCCGTGTTCGCAACAATCGGATTGTGGTTCGCCAGAATGTTGGGTTTGTGTACCAACTAACAATGGTGGACGCTGTTTGTTATTATACAGTTGTCCTGATTACTAGTATTAGTTAAAATTTCGCTGTCGTTTGGCTTCAAAAATAACGATGGCGGCAGCAACAGATACATTCATGGAATCTATTTTTCCTTGCATCGGAATGATGATGTTTTGGGTAGAATTTTGTAACCATTCGTCGCTCAAACCAGTAGCTTCTGTTCCAACAACAATGGCAGTTGCTTTTTGGAAGTTTTGAATGTGATAGTGTTCCGAAGCAGTCAATGCAGCGCAATAAATAGCAATGTTTTTCTTTTGCAAAAACGAAATGATTTCAGAAGTGCTTCCTGTGGCAATTTGTGTCGTAAACACACAACCCACGCTAGAACGCACGATATTCGGATTGTATAAATCGGTTTTCGGATTTGCGATGAAAACCGCATCTACATTAGCAGCATCTGCAGTTCTAAGCAATGCGCCAATATTTCCCGGTTTTTCGGGCGCTTCCGCTACTAAAATCAACGGATTTTCATTGTGAAATGTTATATTTTCGAGCGTATGTACTTTGGTATGTACGATGGCTAAAATGCCTTCTGTGCTGGTTCGATACGCGATTTTTTGATAGACTTCTTTTGAGATTTCTATACAATCGGGCGTGTTTGTTACTTTTTTGAGTAGGTTTTGTACACTTTCGTGAGAACAAATCTCTGGAAAGAAAAATAAGGTGTCAATTGTATACTGCCCTTCAAGAGCCAGCGTTAATTCACGAAAGCCTTCGAGTATAAATTTTCCTTCTTTTCTACGACTTCGCGACTTTTCTTGAAGTTGCAAAATATATTTTATCGTCGAATTTTGCGTGCTCGTAATTTGTTTGTACATGTTGCAAAGATAGGAAAGAGATTCGTTGTATAACAATTGAAATATTATAGATGCCAGTTCTTTTTTTAAGATATTTCTTTTGATGTTGTAATGTCGTATTTTTATAAAAAAGTTAAAAATGAAAATTAGATTTCTAGTAGTGCTACTATCAATTAGTATGTTCAGCTGTACGTTAGATGATGGATTACCTGAAATGCCAATTCAAGAGCCTTTGGTATCAGATGAAGAACCTGTTGTTCCGCAATTGTATCAAATTTTGTCTTTAGGTGATAGTTACACCATTGGTCAAAGTGTGTGTGAGACGTGTCGATTTCCAGTGCAACTAAAAGATAGTTTGGTTGCTACATTTCCTGTAGTTGATAGTTTTAGCGTAGAAGTTATTGCGCAAACAGGTTGGACAACTACGAGTCTTTTAAATGCGATTGAAAGTGAAAATCCAACGAATAACTACGACTTGGTTACGTTGTTAATTGGTGTTAACAATCAGTTTCAAGGACGACCTTTTTCATTATACGAAACTGAATTTCCAGCACTCGTTACAAAAGCAATTTCTTTTGCCAAAGGTGATGCCGAGAATGTTATTGTTCTTTCTATTCCAGATTATGCATATACGCC
This sequence comes from Kordia sp. TARA_039_SRF, assembly GCA_006383075.2. GTDB lineage: Bacteria > Bacteroidota > Bacteroidia > Flavobacteriales > Flavobacteriaceae > Kordia. Next base: position 486,118 of record SMNH02000002.1, on the reverse strand, counting down.
TTTTGGACAAGCATTTGGAAATCCAGATGTGACTTCACAAGAAATAGATGCGTACAATAGTTTTGCTAGTCAATATTGTGCTGCTAATGGAATTACATTTGTAAATATTACAGATATTACGCGTGAAGGTTTGGTCAACACGGTGTTAGTGGCAGAAGATAATTTGCATCCTTCTACAGTAGCCTATTCGTTGTTTGTGGAACGATTGTTACCTTTTGCTATTGAAAAAATACAATAAGCGGATGTATTTCTGATTTATAATTTGAGAATCACACAATCCTATTTTGTAATGAGAACAGCATATTTTCGACAGAATAGAAAACTTAACAAACTAACACATGAAAAAAATTACAATAGCGCTCGTAGCTTTATGCTTTGTAGTCGCTTGTAACACTACTGAAAAAAAGGAGAAATCTTCTGAAAAGACACCAAAATCTACTGAAACTGTCACAAAAAACTATCCAGATAAATTACAAAAAGTATTTGACGCACATGGTGGAATTGACAAGTGGAATGCCGCACAAACTTTGGTGTATGAAATGGTAAAACCAGATAATACTGAAAAGCACATTACTGATTTACATTCGCGTAAAACGCGTTTGCAAGGAAAAAACTTTACGATTGGTTTTGATGGAAAAGATGTTTGGTTGTCGCAAAAAGATTCTACCGCATTTCGAAACAATGCACGTTTTTATCATAATTTGTATTTCTATTTTTATGCGATGCCTTTTGTACTAGGTGATGACGGAATTACCTATTCAAAAACCGAAAGTTTAGCGTTTGAAAATGTATTGTTTCCTGGTTTTAAAATCTCGTATGGTGAAAATGTAGGTGATTCTCCAGAAGATAATTATTTTATTTACTACAATCCAGAAACCTATCAAATGGAATGGTTAGGGTATACAGTAACGTACTTCAACGGAAAATCGAGCAATAAGATAAAGTATATTCGTTACGAAGATTGGCAAAAAGTGAATGGTTTGTTACTTCCTAGAGTGCTGACTTGGTACAAAACCAACGAAAATGGAAAAGTAATCGGAGCTAGGAATTCCGTAACTTTTTCTAATGTTGCTGTGATGGATAAAAAGATGGACGATAACATGTATGAACGTCCAAAAGATGCTGAAATCGTTCCGAAAGGATAAAATATTTTGAAAAAGAAAAAAAGAAGCTGTTTGTAAAATCAGAAATTCGTCAAACCGAACTTGATTCGGTTTCCCATCACAGTTATTAAATATAACGTGAGATTCTGAATCAAGTTCAGAATGACGTTTTGATGAAGACTTTACAAACAGCTTCTGTTATTATAGCTCGTATTAATGATTATTGCCCGCCTTTCCATGCGCCCATAAAATGCAACACATTCGCGTCAAAACCATTAAACATGATGTTGTTTAAATTGTCACGCAATTGAAAACGTTTTTGCGTAATGGTTGGTAAAATAGAATATTCGGTCGTCAAATTGCGAAATGTTGCAGAAATGCTATGTTCGTCCAACATGCCTCTGCGAATACTTTTTTCTACGTGTTCGCCAATAGTTGATAAATTTGGCAATCTGTCACGTACTAATGAGTACTCATTGGCAATTGTTTGTGATAATTCAGAAAACGTTGGTAATTGAAAGTTCTCTATTTCACTAGTATTAGTAGTGCTTTGGGTACTTTCAGTTTCCTGTGCTGAGACTTGTAAAAAGCCTAAAAGCAACATTCCCAATATAAATTTTCGCAGTGTTTTCATACCATTCTATTTTTATATACGTAGCTTGTCAGTACATAAAGTTACTATTTTCCTTCATATTTTTTCATGTAACGTTTCCACAATTCAGTTTGATGTGTTTCCAAACTCAATTCGCGTCCGTTGATGAATGCATGTGTTAAAATATTTCCACGCATGTCGAGCGCATCACCTTCACTAATGAAAAGGGTAGCATCTTTACCAACTTCCAAAGTTCCTAATTGCGCATCAATTCCTAAGATTTTTGCAGTGTTGGACGTGATTAATTGCAATGCTTTTTCTTTGTCTAATCCATGCGCTGCGGCAGTTCCTGCTAAAAATGGCAGATTTCGCGTGTTCATGCGCTCCATTTGTCCGCTGTTTTCCAATCCTACTAGTACGCCGGCATCTGTTAAAATTTTTGCCTTTTTGTATGACATATCATAATCTTCATCGTCCATTTCAGGAACAGAATGTGTTCTGTGTAATAATACAGGAATGTCGTTTTGGCGTAAGGTAGTTGCGACTTTGTGCGCATGATAACCACCAACAATTACAATTTTCACGTTGTTCTTCTTTCCAAAATTGACAGCATCCAAAATTCCTTTTTCGGTATCTACATGCACAAATAATTTTTGTGTGCCGTTCATAAGTCCATTCATTGCTTCAAATGGTAAGTTTTTAGGACTTCTTGAACCATTTAAATAGCTTTTTGTTTCGTTAAAAACATCTTGAATTTGTTGTACTTGTTCGGTGTAATTTTTATTAGGACGCAAGCCTCTTGGTTCTCCCAGCCACCAACGACCAGAAGTGAAACTACTTGGCCAATTTAAGTGAATTCCGTCATCCACTTTTACAGCAGCATCTTCCCAATTCCAAGCATCAAGTTGTACGATAGATGAAGTTCCAGAAACGCGTCCACCTCTTGGTGTAATTTGCGCTATTAAAATTCCGTTTGGTCTACAACTTTCTACAACTTTTGATTCTGCATTGTATGCAATCAAACTGCGAATGTGTGGATTGAAACGTCCCGTTTCATCTTGGTCACGCGTTGCTCTTACAGCGTCAATTTCAACCAAACCTAAGGTAGAATTTGGCGAAATAAATCCAGGGTAGACATGTTTTCCTTTGGCGTCAATCACCTTTCCTTTTGTTGCGATTTGCGAATCGCCAACGTTGGTGATTTTTCCATTTTCAAAAACAATAATAGCATTTTCAATGACTTGTCCATTTCCAATATGTGCTGTAGCGCCTATAATGGAAATTGCTTGCGACTGTTTCGGCGCAGGCGTTTGTTGTGCATAACTGAAGGCTCCAAATAAAACAGTTACGCATAAAACGTATAGATTCATATATTTTTTCATCTCAGTTATGGTTTTTAAAATTCAACAGTATCACAGTGGTGATGTACTTTATCTTTTTTCTTAGGCGCTTGTGTCTTCATGCCTTTATTTTTTTCTAATAACATCATGTTCATCAATTCAGAACGCTGATTTTGAATGTTTCTACGTAATTGCGCATCGCGTTCTAAATCAAAATACACAGTTCCTTCAATCATCGTCGTTTGTGCTTTGGTATAAATTGACATTGGATGGTCTGTCCACAATACCAAGTCAGCTTGTTTTCCAGTTTTGATACTTCCTACTGTATCATCAATATGTAATAATTTTGCAGGATTGAGCGTCACAAATTTCCAAGCTTCTTCTTCCGAAACGCCACCGTATTTCACTGTTTTTGCTGCTTCTTGATTCAATCGGCGAGACATTTCACCGTCATCAGAATTGATAGCAACCACAACACCTTGTGAGTGCATAATTGCCGCGTTGTAAGGAATCGCGTCATTTACTTCATATTTGTAAGCCCACCAATCAGAAAAGGTAGAACCGCCAACACCATGTTCTTTCATTTTGTCAGCTACTTTGTAACCTTCTAAAATATGTGTGAATGTATTCACATTGAAGCCGAATTTTTCAGCCACTTTCATCAACATGTTGATTTCACTTTGCACATACGAGTGACAAGAAATAAAACGTTCTTTATTTAAAATTTCCAAAATGGTTTCCATTTCAATATCGTAGCGATAGTTTCCGCTTTTTTTCTGTGCTTCGTATTCTTTAGCACGTTGGAAATAGTCGGTAAATACTTGCTCAACTCCCATACGCGTTTGTGGGAAACGTGTCGTTTCTGTATCGCCCCAATTGCTTTGTTTTACATTTTCACCTAGAGCAAATTTGATAAATCCAGGAGCATTTTTAAACAACATTTCATCAGCCGAGCGTCCCCAACGTAGACTTAAAATCGCAGAACGACCGCCAATCGGATTTGCCGAACCGTGTAATAATTGAATCGTTGTTACACCACCAGCTAAGTTTCTGTAAATATCTACATCTTCAGGATTTACGACATCTGCCATGTTGACTTCTGCGGTAGAATTGTGTCCTGCTTCGTTAATGGCAAATGCAGCAATATGTGAATGTTCGTCAATGATTCCCGCTGTTAAATGTTTTCCTGTAGCATCAATCACTTTTGCACCACGTGCATTTAGATTTTGACCGATACGCGCAATTTTTCCATCTTTTACTAAAACGTCTGTATTTTTAAGAATTCCTTCTTTTTCATTGGTCCAAACGGTGGCATTTTTGAACAATACATCTTCTTGTTGCGGTAAAGAAGTCATTCCGTACGCACCATTAGGATAGGAGATAGGCAACATTTCTTGAGCTTCCTTTTTAGCATCTTTTCCAGATTTCTTACCGCCGTCTGCTTTTTTCGCTTCTTTTTGTGTTGCGTTAAATGTGGTTTCTGAACCATTTGCCAACAATGCTCTTCCAGAGAAATACGTCACATTTTGTACAGATGCCGTCAAACGAACAAATTCAGTTTTTGTCGTATCAGGAGTTGTAAAGTGTAACTGTAACCAGTCGTTAGCGAATGAAATTTTAGAACTTAATTTTGTAGAATCTTTCATTACGGTTGCTTTCAACTTTTCAGGCGTTCCTGCAATGTCTACATCGTATTGCGTTCCTGCAACATTGAAAGTATACTTTCCACGTAAATCTTTTTGCGATTTGTCTTTGAATACATGTTGATTTCCTTGTACCCAGTTTTCGTAAATCACTGTTTTTTTATCAAAAATATCACCCGAAGTGATGATAAAGTTTGCTTGACGACCATTTTGAAGCGTTCCTACTTTGTCTTCTTGGCGTAATATTTTTGCGGGAACTGTCGTTAAAGCTTCCAACGCTTTCGTCTTATCCAAACCATAAGAAATTGCTTTGTGTAGGTTGGACATGAATTCGCTTCCCGATTTGCTATCGTGCATTGTAAAACTGAACTGAATGCCTTTATCTGCTAACATTTTTGGGTTAGACGGTGCTTGATTCCAATGCTTCATGGCTTCCAATTCTACGACACTTGCCGCATACGGATTGGAAACGTCGTACGCTTTTGGAAAGTCAAGCGGAATGATAAACGACGCATTAGTCGCTTTCATTGCGTTGATGTTTTCATATTCTGTTCCATCACCAACCAACACATATTGAATGCCAAATTCGTCACCAATAGCGTCTGTTTTGATGCTGTTGTGTTTGTTTCCAGAATGGAATATTTGCACTAAGTTTTTATTTTTTAATAAAGCTTCCAACGCTAAATCTGTACGTTTTGCGTTTCCTTTAGCGTACCAATCTGCATCGTGATACATTTGGCGAAGTAACGCCATGCTTCCCATCAAGGAAGTTGGATACGCTTGTTTTGAAGTGTTGCTTTTTCTGTAGGATAAATATTGAGCTGAACGATTGTCCAAAATTCGGATGCTGTTGTCAGCTTTTGTATTCAGTGTTACTAACAGTCCGTTTCCACGAACAATTCCGTCGTGCATGTGTGTGTTTACCGTTCCAAAACCAGCTTTGAGTAAAGCGGTTGCTTTTTTATTGTCAAATGTAAATTCTTCTAACGGATTTACGTCTGGGCGAATATGGTCATTCCAGTAATATCCTTTGCGTTCTGCATCGTATTGAGGAGCAGCGCGCCAGCTTCCGCCACCTCGTTTTGGGGTTTGAATTCCGAAATTTGAAAACGGATCAATAAAGGATGGATACACACTTTTTCCTGCCAAATCTACAACGGTAGCACTTTTTGGAATGGAAATATTGCTTCCTGATTGCAATACTTTTCCATCTTGAATGAGTAACGTCCCGTTTTCAATTACTTGTGTGGGCGTAACGTAAATTTTGGCATTGGTAAACGCTGTTATGATGTGACTTTCTGTTTTTACACCATCATTTTTAGGAAAATAATCCTGTGCAATGACAGAGAAACTACAGAAAAAGAGTAACAGCAGCAAATACGAATTTTTCATTGCTTTACTTTGAATTTTAGGTTAATTAGTTAGAAACCTAAAGATAAGGCTAGAATGTGCTTTTTGAATCGTATTAAGGTTTTTTTAACGTTTTACGACTCTAGTTTAACGATTTTGCGTGTTTTGGTTAGATTTTTCTTATTGCTGAACAGGAATGACCACTTGTTGAATCCACTTTTGGATGAGGTTTTCGTTTGTGAAGATTTCTGCAAAGACATAAATATCACTCTGAAAACATGGAGAAGTTGTCGCTTTTTCAATCACGACTTTGTCATCGCAATAGCTAGCATGTAAAAAGTACAGTTCGCTATGTTTGATAAGCACATATCCTACGTGATTGCTCAAACCTACGAAGTAAATCCCGTCGGTGTATACATCGTTTAGTTTCTTTTTGAGTTGTTCTTGTGAAATGTTCCGATAGATTTTTAAATCGTTTTTGGCTTGAAGCGTTAGTGCCTCGTTCAAACCTGCTTGTTGTGCCATTTTGTAGCGATTGAGTCGAAATCCCAAATGTTTTAGCGTTGTGGAAACAAAATAACCGCAAGCAATTTCGCCGTCGTTTGGCTTGTTGGTATGTCCGTTAAAATCCCATACAGTTCCATACCAATGTGGCACGATTTCGTTGAGTAATTTGTCGTGCAAATACGCTGCTGCAGAATCGATTGCTTTTTGTTTGTTTTGTTGCAATTGTGTCGCAAAATAGGAACGATCTGCCGCAATGGTTTGTTTGATGGTATTATAGTTTCCTTTTGGCGTAAAGTTGATGCCTAACTTGACAGAATCAATCGTATTGGAAGGTGGAAGAATTATTGTTGTATTTTCGGCTTGTACTGTTGGAGTCACTACGGTTTTGACTTGCTGTGTCGCATCTGCGCAAGCGAAACAACTCAAAATAAACAGTAAAAGAATCGATTTATACATATATGCACAACGTCAAAATCACGTTTTTCGTACGTTACGGGACAATATTGTGTTTTTTGTCGTAGTTAACCAATAGCGAAACCACATAACTGTAACTCAAAATTCCTTTTGCCTGATTGTTGGCTTTTAAAAATTGGTCAAACGTAAATTTAAACATTGGTTTTAGTGGATTTTTGTGTGCTTCCCAAAACGCTTGTACTTCTTTGTAATTCTTATCAATTCCAGTATTTACGGTTGCTTTTAATCGCTCGTACTCGTCTTTGTTTCGGTTGAAAACTTCTTTTAAACAATGCCACGTCATAAAATTATACGCGCCGTATTTAAAGTAAATATCATCGTTGTAAAAAGCGGTTAAACACCCAATAAAGTTTGCTTCATTTTCAGCGGCATATCCAATTTGATGTGATTTTTCATGACTTGCCGTTACAGGAAATTTGTACAGTGGAATTTTACCATTTACCTGCGCTTCGTTCGTAAAGGGATTTATATAACCGCTAAAACCCATAGTAGTAAGGAATCCGCTGTAAATGGACGTTTTTAAACTTTGATGATCAAACGTAAATTTAGGTTGTACCGCGCTAAGATTGTCATAACCGTTTTTGGTTTTTTCATAAATTTCGTCAACGGTATATGGCAATTCAACTTTTACCGTATCATTTTGTGTAATTTGAAATTGTATTGCATTAGCTTTCGCGATAACTCTTTCGGTAAAATTGACGAGTTCTTCTGTACTGTATTTTCGGTCTAATTCAAGCGATTTGTATAGTGGCAAACGATAGTAATTCATTCCCCAAAACAAGTGAAACGCAAAATACACAATGGTAATTGTGATGTAAACATCCATCAAAATTCGTTTGTATTCTGTGCGAATTTTTCGCGCATTTTTATAAATATAGCGAATGATTAAGATGATGGCAATCGTATAAAAAATATCGCCCATTGAAAATGGAATCCATCCAAAAATAATTCGAAAAAGCTTTGAAATATACGGATACAATCCGTTGCTGTAATACGTTTCTACAAACTCAGGAAAGTAGCCAAGTATTTTAATGAGAATAAATTGTAAGGGAAAAGAAAGGACAATTAAAATCTTAGTTCTCTTAGTCATAAGCAATACATTTGAACTCCATTCGGGAAAATGATTTGAAGCTAATGTAAAAAAACTAAATCATTATTGCTACGTCTCGCGTGATATTTTTGTCATAATGTCGCTAATTTTAAAATGTATTTGGCAAATGGTTGTTATAAGTGGTCGCAAAAAATTAACTTTGTAGACAATTATTCAATCTTAAAAAATATAGAATGAGTCAAGAAATAAGAACACTAGAGCCGAAAGCACTTTGGAATAAATTTGCAGATTTGAACGCCGTACCACGACCTTCCAAAAAGGAAGAACGTGTTATTGCTTTTATGAAGCAGTTTGGCGAAGAGTTAGGTTTGGAAACTTTTGTAGATGAAGTTGGAAATGTCATCATTAAAAAACCTGCAACGGCGGGAATGGAAGACAGAAAAGCGATTGTGATGCAGTCGCATTTAGACATGGTACATCAAAAGAATGCAGATACAGTGTTTGATTTTGATACGCAAGGTATTGAAATGTTTGTAGAAGGTGATTGGGTAAAGGCAAAAGGAACGACTTTAGGCGCCGATAACGGACTTGGTGTTGCTACGATTATGGCAGTGCTAGAGAGCAATGATATTGCGCATCCTGCGATTGAAGCTTTGTTTACGATTGACGAAGAAACTGGTATGACAGGCGCTATGGGCTTAAAAGGTGGATTGTTGGAAGGCGAAATTTTGTTAAATCTCGATACGGAAGAAGACGACGAAATCGGAATCGGTTGTGCAGGTGGAATTGATGTCACAGCAACGCGCTCGTATGTGGTAGAAGATACACCTGAAAATGTTGCAGCATATTCGATTAAAATTAGCGGATTGCAAGGTGGACATAGCGGAATGGACATTCACAAAGGTTTTGGAAATGCCAATGTATTGATGAATCGCTTGTTGTTTGATGGTTTTGAAAATTTCGGATTACGTATTGTGGAAATTGATGGCGGAAGTTTGCGAAATGCCATTCCAAGAGAAAGTGTGGCAACGGTTGTGATAGACAGCGTACACCAAGAAGCGTTTATGTTTGAAATGCAAACCCAAATTGATACTATTAAAAAGGAGTATGAAAGCATTGAAAAAGAGTTAGAAATTTCGTGTACGACTACAGAAACACCAAGTGGTGTGATGGAATTGGGCGTACAAGAAGGTATTACACGTTCGTTGTATGCAGCGCATAATGGTGTGTTTCGTATGAGTCCAGATATTGAAGATTTGGTAGAAACATCTAACAATATTGCACGTGTAATTATTAAAGATGGAGAAGTGAAAATTTTATGTTTAACGCGTTCTTCCATAGAAAGTGGTAAAATGGATTTAGCTACAAAATTGCGTGCAGCTTTTGAACTTTCAGGTTGCGAAGTAGAATTTTCAGGTTCGTATCCAGGTTGGGCACCGAATATGAATGCTTCTATTTTACCAGTAATGGTCAATTTATACAAAGAATTAAACAATGGTGAAGAACCACACGTAGCAGCTTGTCACGCAGGATTGGAATGTGGAATTTTAGGAACCAATTATCCAGACATGGAAATGATTAGTTTTGGTCCAAATATTCGTGGAGCGCATTCACCAGACGAACGTGCAAGTATTTCTTCTGCACAAAAATATTGGAACTACGTATTGGAAATTTTAAAGAATATTCCGAAGAAGTAAATAAAACTATTTGCAAATAGTTTTAGAAATACAAAAGCTCCTGTAAAAAGGAGCTTTTGTTGTTAAGTTGTCTTAGTAAATACACTATTAACATCCGCCATTCCAACTACCAGTAGTACATGGTTCACATTTAGAAATTGCAGTTTGTGGTCTTGGGTCAGACGGAAGCGGATCGCAAGGTTGTTGACTAATGCATCCACGTTGCATGGTCATCATAGTGTGCGTTGTTGGTGCGCCACCATTTACAAATCTTGCTTCTAATGCAGAAATTGTCTGCTTTTTTAATCCTAAACTTTTAGTTTGTTTTTTCATGTGAAATATTATTTTTTGTTTCAGTGCAAATATCTTGTAAGGATAAATTTCTTAAAACAGGAAAAGCAATGGAAAGTGTACCGTGTTTTTCCTTGTGAAAGTTCCCCTTTTGAAAAAAGAGGCTTTCTACATTATTTAAATTTACATAATGGTATTAGAAAGGTTGACAAGCTCTATTCTTACTAAAATAGTCGCAAATATCTGTTACTTTGATAGTTTGAATAGTAATAGTACAATCGTTGCAAGTGTTTTGAAGACATCTTGTCATTTCAGTAATTGTAAGCATGCATCGTTCAGGATGTACTGTAAATGTTCTCATATCTCCTCCAGAAATATTATTACTTGCTAGCGAAGAGATTTTTTGCTTTCGTAACTGTAAAGAAATTTTTTGTTTTTTCATGATTTGTATATTTTAAATTATGAAGCAAATATCAATCAATTACGATTCGTAAGAAAGGGATGAAAGAGGTATCTTACAAAGTGTTTTTCCCGAAAAATAAGAAAGGAAAACACTAGTTCACTTAGTGTGTTTCCACTAGTTCAATAACAATAAAAGCTCTCCATTTCTGAAGAGCTTTTGTATTTTGCAGGTTAAATTTTATTATTTAGTAGTATCAATTTCTACAAGCTCGATGTTGAAGACTAAATCAGAGTTTGCTGGAATTGGACCGTAATTTCTATTTCCATATCCTAAGTGAGAAGGCACAAATACTTTTGCTTTTTCACCAATTTTCATGCGTAAAAATGCTTCTCTAAATGCAGGAACTAACGTAGCACTTTCATTGTAAACTGAAGAAAAAGGAACATACGCACCTTGCGCTTCTGCGGCTTGATTGTAAATACCAGCTTCTTGTGCTACCTCTTTTCGTGTAGTGTAAAATACTTTTCCTGTGGTAAACATTCCTGTACAATTCACTTTTACATAGTTTGATGAGGTTGGTTTTACGCCAGAAGGATTTTCTTGTGTAGTCACCATTATCATGCCTGTTGGCGATTTGTACAATTCTCCTAAATCTTTGTATTTTTCAACGAAATTTTCAGCAGATTCTTTTCGGAGTTGCTCTTTAAAGGCGTTGTACTTATTTAATAAATTTGGTTCTTGCTCTGTAAATACTTTCACGGCATCAAAAGCTTTTGCATCTTTTCCAACGCGAATGATATTTACTTCCGTCATAATAACATCTTCAACAGGTTTGTTTCCTGGACCTACTTCCACATTAGAAATACTGTCTTGTACTTCAAGTCCTTTTACCAATTGTCCAAAAACTGAATGACAGCTTACACGTGGTGCTTCACATGGCTTGATATTTCCATATGGACCAATCGGATCCAAGCTTGGATAGGGAACTTCTGTAATAAAGAATTGACTTCCGTTGGTAGCCACTCCACCAGAATTTGCCATGGATAAAACGCCTGGCTTGTCGTGTTTTAAATCTTTGTCAAATTCGCTCGCAAAGCGATATCCAGGATTTCCGCTTCCTGTCGCTGTTGGATCGCCTCCTTGAATCATAAAGTTATTCATGACTCTGTGAAAAGATACACCGTTGTAATACGGCTTTCCTTTTTGATCTTCAGGAAGTTTTGGGTGAGTTCCTTCCGCCAAAGCGATAAAATTAGCAACCGTTACAGGTACTTTTTTATAAAACAAGCGCGCAAGCATGGTACCTTTGGTTGTTTTAATTTCGGCAAAAATTCCGTTTTTTTCATCTTTCTCATTGCTGTTTGAAGCAACTTCCTTCGAATTTGTAGGATCTGACTTTTTATCATTTTTGCAAGCTGTAAATCCTAATGTAAGGATGGCAAGACATAAGGTAATTGTTGTGGTAAATAATCTCATGTTAATTTTCTGTTTCTAGGTTTTTGTTGTCTTTTTTAATATCGAGTAAAGTTATGGTAGATTTGATAGGAACGTTGGTTCCAATTCGTTTGTTGTCACCATGGTATCCGTACGCTACATGCGATGGAAATAGAAAAGTGGCAGTTTCTCCTTTTTTTAGTAATTGCAATCCATAACGCAATCCTGGGAAAATTTGTTGCTTGTCTACCACATATTGTTGAATACCAATTTCTTCTTTTTTGTAAATAGATTCGCCTGTGGTCATTTTTGAAATGTCAAACGCATACGTTAAGGTGTCTCCTTTTTGTGGAAGATACAATTCTTGATCAATTTTTGTATTGTAAAAATACCAAAACCCATTTTTTGATGCGATGTAAGCATTTGTGGTATCTTGTTGAATGTATTTTTGAATGTTTGCTTCTTCTTTTGCGATTAACACTTTGTTTCGTTCTACCGATTCTTTTAAAAAAGAGCCAGTACTTCTGCTTATAGGTTTTCTAGCTTGTGGTTCTCCACAAGAAACAACAAGCAAACTGAGAATGCTGAGAAGCGCAATTTTTTTAAGCATAGTTTTCGTTTAATTGTTCTTTGTATGCTGCCAATATATGGGTGAATTTTTCAATGGTAGCTTCTAATGAAGCATCACTTCGTCCACCAGCTGCATTGGTATGTCCGCCACCATTAAAGTGCGCACGTGCAAATTCGTTCACAGAAAAATCTCCTTTAGAGCGCAACGAAATTTTTACGTACGGTTCTTGGATGTTTTCTATAAAAATTACAGCAAATTTAATGCCTTTTAACGATAATCCATAATTTACAAAACCTTCTGTATCACCTTTTTTAAAGTCGTATTGTTGTAATTCTTCTTTGCTAATGGTAATGTATACTGTATTGTACGCTTCTAACACAACCAAATTTTTCAAGGCACAGCCCAATAATTGCAAACGACTCAAACTATTGGTATCGTAAATAGCATTGTGAATGGCAGCATTTTCAGCTCCTTTGTCCATCAAATCTGCAATAATTCTATGCGTTGTACTTGTTGTTGCTTTAAAGCGAAACGAGCCTGTGTCTGTCATAATTCCCGTGTACATGCAGGTTGCCATTTCTGGAGAGATACTTTCAGCATCGCCCAAAAAGGAAATAAAATTATACACCATTTCACAAGTAGAACTCATGCTCGTATCAGAATACATGTATTTGGCATAGTCTGACGGTTGTTGGTGGTGATCAATCATCACGAAAGTGACATCTAAATTGGCAACAGTAGTTTCCATGTCGCCAATTCGACTCAAATCATTAAAATCTAACGTAAAAATAACATTTGCGTCGTTCAATAGTTTTTCTGCTTCTTCTTTTTGTGTGTCAAACTTTACAATTTCTGCTTCGCCAGGCATCCATTTTAAAAATTCAGGATAATCATTTGGCGCTACAATAACAGCGTTGTGATGCTTGCCTTTTAAGTAATGCCAAAGCGCAAGCGTGGAACCAATAGCATCGCCATCGGGATTTTTATGTGGAATAATGACACAATTTTTGGGTGTTTTTAAGAGCGTTTGTACGCCTTGTATGTCAACTTCGTTCATGCGTTTCAATTCTGTAATTCGGTCATAAATTGTCTAAAAACGATGAAGATTGTACCTCTTCTCATTTCATAGCTGGCTAATATACTAAAATAGCCTTGCATATAAATTGTATTTGTGTACTTTTGCACCGAAAATCAGAAAGATGATTTTTCATAACGAGAATTTATAACATATTATACATACCATAATGGCTGGAAAAAGAACTTTTACCATGATTAAGCCTGATGCTGTAGAAAATGGACACATCGGAGCTATTTTAGAAAAAATTACTGCTTCAGGGTTTAACATCGTTGCAATGAAGTTAACACAGTTGAGCAAGCGTGATGCAGAGGAGTTTTACGCAATTCACAAAGAAAGACCATTCTTTGGAGAGTTGGTTGAATTCATGACAAGAGGACCAATTGTTGCAGCAATTTTAGAGAAAGAAAACGCAGTAAGCGACTTCAGAACGTTGATTGGAGCAACAAATCCTGCAGAAGCAGCAGAAGGAACTATCAGAAATTTATACGCAACTTCTATCGGAGAAAATGCAGTACACGGTTCTGACAGCGACGAGAATGCTGCGATTGAAGGTGCTTTCCATTTTTCTGGGAGAGAAACTTTTTAAGTTAGATACGCTTCACTTCGACAAGCTCAGTGTGAACGCTTTTAGATTTTTAGACACGGCTTTGCCTTTTAGAGCGCTTTGCTTTTAGACTTATTTTAAAACATATTTTGCTAGCGCGAGTCTCAGACTCGCGCTATCTTTTTTAGTTAAAAATTATCTTAGAATTAGATTCTTTATCAATTCTTTACCTAGATTTTCGTTGAGCATTTTGATGATTTTATCTTTTCCGTAACTCAATTCTTCTCGGTATGCTGCGGAAGATAGGGAAACATACAGTGTGTCATTTTTTAAAACGATGTTGGTAGTGTAGTTATTGATACCGTTTCCCATGACGTTGAGCCACGCATCGCGTGCGTCAATTTTGTCCAAACCATCTTCCAAACGATTTTCGGAAATAAAATCTTTCAATACTTCACTAATAGCTCTATGTTCGGTATGTCTTTTTTTCAAAACGAATTATAGTTTAAAAATCTCGTAGGTTTGATGAATCTCTTTTATGATGTTTTCCGTGCGTTCTGCATGTGTGTCGCTGATGAAAATTTGTCCAAAATCTTCATGATTGACTAGCGACATGATTTGCGATACACGCTGTTCGTCTAGTTTGTCAAAGATATCATCTAATAATAAAATAGGCGTCACATTTGCCAAATTTTTAATAAAATCGAATTGCGCGAGTTTCAATGCTATCAAAAATGATTTTTGTTGTCCTTGACTCCCAAATTTTTTAATTGGATAGGTTTCAATCGTAAACAACAAATCATCTTTGTGCGTGCCCACGCTGGTGTATTGCAAGACTTTGTCTTTGGCTAAACTTTCGTCTAATAAAGTTCGAAAATCTTTTTTGTGCAATTGACTTTTATAGCTGATATTTACAATTTCTTTTTCGTTGGAAATCGCGTTATATCGCGTTAAAAAGATAGGCAGAAATGCTTCTAAAAACTTTCGGCGTTCTGCGTAAATTTGTGAACCTAATTCGTGCAATTGATTGTTGTAAATGCTTAACGTATCGCCATCAAAAGTATTATTGAGTGCAAAATATTTCAATAAGGAATTTCGTTGCGATAGTACTTTATTGTAATTGATGAGGTTTTGTAAATATGCTTTATTGGATTGCGAAATAACGCTGTCCATAAACTTTCGGCGTGTGTCGCTTCCTTCAATAATCAAATCACGATCGGCAGGAGAAATAATCACTAGTGGAATAAAGCCAATATGTTCTGAGAGTTTATCATACGGTTTTCCGTTGCGTTTCACCATCTTTTTTTGTCCTTTTTTCAGCGAACAAATAATATTTTCCTCTCTTTCATTTTTTTCATAAGTGCCATCAATCACAAAAAAATCTTCTCCGTGTTTTATATTTTGCGAAGCAATAGGATTAAAGTAACTTTTTCCAAAAGATAAATGATAAATAGCGTCCAAAACATTGGTTTTTCCCACACCATTATTCCCGACAAGACAGTTTATTTTTTGGTTAAAATCGAAAGAATTCGTTTCAAAATTCTTGTAATTAATAAGCGATAATTTCTTTAGAAACATGAAAATAGAAGCGTCATTACAATAAAATTGCAAAATATTGAAAAATATCAAATAAATAAGCTTTTAATTCTACTTAAAAATTTTATTTTTGCGCACATTAATATACAATATATGGCAACTTACAAGAAAAGAGGATATAAAGTAAAGACCAAAGTAGAGAAAGAAAAGGAAGTTTCTGCTGAAGAAATAGACAGTACAACAGCAGAAGTGTTTAATACGTTAGACGAAAAAGCTTCTAAAACTGAAGAATGGGTAGCCAAAAATCAAAAGTTTATTTTTATTGGAATTGGAGCCATTGCTGTAGCTCTTTTAGGATACTTAATCTACACAAAAATATTTGCCGCACCGAAAGAGGTAGAAGCTGCAAATGAAGTGTACCAAGCAAATTCATATTTTAACGAAGCGTTAAATGTAGATTTATCACAAAATTTGGTAGATGGAATTGCTACTAGAGATTCGTTATTTAATCTTGCGTTGAACGGAGGAGAAGGTAAGTATGGATATTTGAAAATTATCTCTGAATACGAAGGAACGAATGCTGCAAACTTGGCGAATTACAGTGCTGGAATCGCGTATTTGAGTATGAACAAATACGAAGAAGCTATCAAGCATTTACAAGAGTTTTCTTCTGATGATGTTATTATCGGTGCGAAAGCAAAAGGAGCTATCGGTGATGCATTTGTACAGTTAGGTCAGTTAGACGATGCATTAGGCTACTACGAAAAAGCATTCAAACACAGTACTAACGAAGCAACGACACCAATTTACTTGTTAAAAGCTGGAATTACAGCATTGAACATGGAAACACCACAGGCAGCAAAAGCATTGGAATACTTTAGAAGAATTGAAGATGAATATGCTTCTTTCAAAACGACTGCTGATGGTAAATTGCTAGATGTATATATTGGAAAAGCAGAAGCGTTGAGCAAGTAATTATGGCAACCGTAAATAAAAATTTATCTACCTACGATAAAGCAACAATCCCAAATGCGAAAGATTTTCGATTTGGGATTGTTGTTTCTGAGTGGAATGAAAACATCACTGAAGGACTTTTTGAAGGCGCCGTTGCTGCTTTGAAAGAGAATGGTGTTGCAGACGATAATATTATTCGCTGGAATGTTCCTGGAAGTTATGAATTGGTCTACGGAGCAAAGCATATGCAGAAAACGCAAGAAGTAGATGCTATTATTGCGATTGGAAGTGTGATTCAAGGTGAAACCAAGCATTTTGATTTTGTATGTAGCGCTACGGCTCACGGAATTAAAGACTTAAATGTGCAATCGGATATTCCTGTAATTTTTTGTGTGCTGACAGATAATACGCTTCAACAAGCCATTGACCGTTCTGGTGGAAAACACGGAAATAAAGGAATAGAAGCAGCCGTTGCAGCGATTAAAATGGCAGCTTTACGCACATTTTAATTCTGAATTCAGAATTGGTTTGGTTTATTCTTCTTCGTCGGAAACTTCTGGGTATTCAAAAAAGCTAAATACAGAACCGCCGTAACCTTTCGAAAAGCTAAAATTAGCGACATGTTCTAAGTTGGTTTCTTTAGCGTGCTCTACAATCAAGAAACCATCTTCCAATAACAAATTGCGTTCAAAAACGGTGTTGACTATTTGTTCAAATTGTGCGTCGGTAAACGCGTAAGGTGGATCTGCAAAAATGATATCTGCTTTGATGTAGGTTTTATCCAAAAACTTAAAAACATCACTTTTAATCGCGGTAATATCTAATTCCAATTGCGCTGCGGTTTTCTTTATAAAACTCACACAACCGTAATCGCCATCTACAGCAGTAATAGTTTCCGTTCCGCGCGAAGCAAATTCATAGCTAATATTCCCGGTGCCAGAAAACAAATCCAACACACTAATTTCGTGAAAGTAATAATGATTGTTCAAAATATTGAACAGTGATTCTTTTGCCAAATCGGTAGTTGGGCGCACGGGTAATTTTTTAGGTGCTTGTAGTCGTCGTCCTTTATGTTTTCCAGAAATAATGCGCATCTAAAAATTGGTTAGTAGGGTAAAATCGTGGTGACTTTTTGGCTTTTCTACACTTTCGTGGAAGTCAAACGGATATTTTTTATCCAGAAATTCCACATGGCGCACATAGGTGTATGTTACCGTGTACAACACATCGCTTTTGTCAATATCACCTAAAAAGTACAATTGTAGCGTATTGGTGTTTAATTCTATTTGCTCTAAGGTGAACAATAGATAGTAAATAAAATCTTCGGAAGAAGCATATTCAAACGAATTGTAGAATAACAGTTTCTTTTGTTGAATGGCTACAATTTCAAAATGCGTTTTTTGCACATGTACATACACTGTTGCTTCTTCACTGGCGGTTGTCATTTGAAAGATGTTTTCTAACAAAATTGTTGCAAAATGTTTGTAATGAAACGCACCATATTTCTCAAAAAACAGATTGTTGATGTTCACATACGGAATGTACACATTCACCATGTCGTTATTGGTGATAACATCAAAAGTTATATAGTCCGTTGGCAGAATTTTATTGTTGTATTTTAAATAATCTGCCAAATGTTTATCAGAAAACAAAGGTTTCGGCACAAACGTAGACAACGAATTGATATGACTTACCGTAACAGATTCAAAATCTTGGTGAAGTAGGGAAGCTTCTTCTTCAAAAATTCGAATAATCTCTTTTTCTAGCTGAATAGGATTTGTTACGTCTTCAAAAGAAAAGTGACGTAATGCGGTAATTTCGTTCGTAATTGTGTGTAAGACACAAAAAGAAAGTCCATTCAGAGATACCTGAATGGACAATTTATTAAAATTTGTTTGTGTTATGTTATTTCTTTTTCTTTCCACTACCAATTTCATAACTAGTTGGCCAGTTTCCAGTATCACTTACTTTATCAAGTGATCCTACAAAAATTACTGGTCCATCAATTTCATCAACAGAAACGATTTTCTTCTCTTGCTCTAATAAATCCTTATCTAAATCGTGTAAAACTACTTCTTTAGGTATAGAAACTTTAAAAACTGGGGCAAGATAGTTGTCGTTAACTTCTTTAGAGCCAATTTCCATTTTGAATGTTGTATTCTTTGTTGGAGCGTACGGTACATATTTCATAGTCTTATAACGGTCAGACGTTCCAAATAAAGAATCTTTTACAGGCTCAAAACCTAAAGTGTCAATGATAACAACTTCTTTCAGCTTGTCAATCTTATATACTTTGTCAAACTCCGTATAACTTGAATCTCTACGCTCAATAATAGCAAACTTTGCATTTTCGATAAACGTTTCCAAGCTATCAAAAGTTGGTGCATACTTTCCTGTTACCGTTTTATGTGCGTTTTGCGCATCTCTAATATCTTTCAATTTGTTAATAACTTCCGTATAGCGCTTTACCTTTTTTTGCTTAAACTCTACAGGAGCCATGATTGATGTGTACGTTTTGTATCCAAAAAATACTGAAGCAGCCAAAAATATCACAGAGAAAATAGGTCTTACTTTTCTTGGAACTAATTTCTCAATCAAGAATAAAAGTCCAATAGCAACTACCAAAGCAACTACTAAAATAATTGGTGTTTTCAAGGCTTCAAATGAACCTGGTTCTACAACTTCTTTTTTCTGAGCTACAGCTAATGCTGGAACGAGTAAGAAAGCAATTACGAATGATAAGACTAAATTAAGTTTTTGTTTTGCGTGTTTCATCTCTATTAAGAATAGTTTTGTTTTAAGAACATCAATATACGCAAATCTACAATTTTTTTTTAATGCTAAAAGTATTTGCCCAAAAAAAGCATGTTATATTTATAAAAAAGTAAATGATGCAGAATCATTCGAATTACTTTTCTATTTTCGCCTAGAAGATTCCACAAAAAAGACCTTAATTCTATTATTCATGAATGCAACTACATTTTATAAGTTATTGAAAGATAAATTTCCACACGAAGTTACTTTCAAACAAGATGTGGTATTGCATAAACTTTGTGAATTTATTTTCGGAAACGACGCAGATGCGCTGTTTTTGTTAAAAGGATATGCGGGAACTGGAAAAACGACTACGATTGGTACGTTGGTAACGCATTTGTGGCATACCAAAAAAAAGTCGGTATTGTTAGCGCCTACAGGTCGTGCGGCAAAAGTAATCAGCAATTATTCCAAGCGAGAAGCATTTACCATTCACCGAAAAATTTACTTTCCTAAAAAAGATAGAGGTGGCGGCGTAAGCTTTGTATTGCAGCCAAATAAGCATCGTGATACGATTTTTATTGTGGACGAAGCCTCCATGATTCCCGATGCACCAAGCGATTCCAAATTGTTTGAAAATGGCTCATTGCTAGATGATTTAATGATGTATGTGTATTCTGGACATAAATGTAAATTGATTTTAATTGGAGATACCGCACAGTTACCGCCCGTAAAACTAGATATAAGTCCCGCGTTAGACGAGCGTACGTTAGAACTGAATTATGACAAAAACGTCACCGTCATCGAATTGGACGAAGTGGTACGACAAGATTCGGATTCTGGAATTTTAGTCAACGCGACCAACTTGCGCGAACAATTACACGACGAATTTTATGCCGAATATAAATTTCAACTCGATAATTTCTCAGACATTGTTCGGTTGATAGATGGTTACGAAATTCAAGAAGCGATTAGCGAATCGTATTCTGATAACGGAAAAGAAGACATGGCAATCATCGTGCGTTCCAACAAAAGAGCGAATATTTACAATCAGCAAATTCGCAGTCGCATTCTATTCAACGAAAACGAATTGGCTTCGGGCGATTATCTGATGGTGGTAAAAAACAATTATTTTTGGTTGAAACCAACTTCCGAAGCAGGATTCATTGCAAACGGCGACATCATTGAAGTGTTGGAAATTTTTGCCATCAAAGAATTGTATGGCTTTCGCTTTGCAGAAGTCAACATCCGCATGGTCGATTATCCCAACATGAAACCTTTTGAAACAGTGTTGTTATTAGACACCATTCATGCCGAAACACCAGCATTGTCCTATGAAGACGGCAATCGCTTGTATCAAGAAGTGATGAACGATTACGCGAGTGAAACTTCCAAATACAAGAAATTTTTAAAAGTAAAAGCCAACAAATATTTCAACGCATTACAAGTCAAATTTAGTTACGCTATTACCTGTCACAAATCGCAAGGTGGACAGTGGAAAACGGTTTTTATAGAACAACCGTATTTGCCAAATGGTGTTGGAAAAGAATACATGCGCTGGTTGTATACGGCAATGACGCGTGCTCAAGAAAAGCTCTATCTAATAGGTTTTATGGACGATTTTTTCAGTTCCTAATTCGGCACACAAAATCACATTCCATAATTTTTTCTATTTTTAGCAGTCGTTTTTTAACTTTAGTATTGAGAAGTTTCCAAGAATGAGTTTGCAAAAACAAAAATTAACAAACGAGCAAACAAATAAATCAACGAAATTAATAAAACCCAAAACCCAACACCTAAAACCCAACACCTGTAACATGCATAACAAATACTACACACCTTCGGGAAGAGTTAATTCCATTAGTTTTTTATACCTTTTCTTAGCCATATTTATTGCGGCACCACTGCTAACGTTTATCTACACCTACGCTGTTTTGTACATTCCAATTGTGTATTTAAACATTCTTTGTGTAGTTGGAATTGCGTTCGGATTGGGATATATCGCAAACTTTGTAGTCGGTTTGGGAAAAGTTCGAAACAAAATGGTGGCGTTGCTTTTCGGACTTATCATAGGAATCTCCGCGTTGTACTTTAGCTGGATTATTTGGCTACATTACCATTTGAATGATTCTGCTTTTAACGAGATTACATACACAGAATTGCTAGAAGCGCCAGGCGCTGTTTGGGACATCGTTTGGAAAATAAACGAACAAGGAACGTGGAGTATTGGTCGAAGTAGTAGAGCCAACGTTTCAGGAACTTTCTTAACAATTGTTTGGATTTTGGAATTGATTGCCTTTATCGGAGCTCCTATCTTTTTTGCCTTTTCCAAAGCAGCAGAACCGTTTTTAGAAGATGATAATAATTGGGCAGATATAACAAAGATTGGACCTTTTGAACCTATTGAAGATAAAAAAGCACTCAAAAAACAACTCGAAACACAAAACTACGAAGCGTTTTTAGAAATCGGTCCACTCACAAATGAGCAGAATAGTTCGCATGCTATTTTTTCACTATATCACAACAAAAAACGCACTCACGGAAACGAGTATTATTTGAGTGTAAGCAATATGAAAGAACGGATTGACAAGAAAGGAAACGTAACCCACGATGAAAAATCGTTGATTAGTTTTATTCGTGTTCCCAAAGAAATAGGTGAAAAATTACTTGCCAAAATAGGAACTTCCGCAGAAGTGCCTGTTGCTGAAAGTGAGTAAAATATAATGAATTCGTTAAATAATCTGTTTTCAAAACAAGCAACGATTAAAATAATTGTATTTTTGAAATCATAAAATTTCTTCCTTTTGAAAATAATAGCAATGATTCCCGCACGATATGCAGCTTCCCGATTTCCAGGAAAGTTGATGCAAGACTTACACGGTAAAACGGTAATTACGCGTACGTATGAAGCTACGGTAGCAACAGGTCTTTTTGAAGAAGTGTATGTGGTGACGGATAGTGAAATTATTCAAAAAGAAATTAGCAATAATGGCGGAAACGTCATCATGAGCAAGCAGCCGCACGAATCTGGCAGCGACCGAATTGCAGAAGCTGTGCAAAATGTGGAAGCAGATATTGTAATTAATGTACAAGGCGACGAACCGTTCACGGAAAAAGCCAGTCTGGAAAAAGTCATCAACGTTTTTTATGAAGATCCAAACAAAGAAATTGATTTGGCTTCGTTAATGGTAAAAATTACAGATTGGGATGAAATTAGCAATCCGAATACGGTAAAAGTCATCGTAGATCAACGAAATTTTGCGCTGTACTTTTCTCGCTCACCAATTCCATTTCCAAGAGATAAAAACGTTGGAGCAAACTATTACAAACACAAAGGAATTTATGCGTTTCGTAAACAAGCCTTGCTCGATTTTGCTCAATTGCCAATGCAAATGCTAGAAGCTACCGAAAAAATAGAATGCATTCGCTATTTAGAATACGGAAAGAAAATAAAAATGGTAGAAACCACCGTAGAAGGTGTAGAAATTGACACGCCAGAAGATTTAGAACGCGCCAAAAAAGTGTGGAAATGATAACATACGATACTGTAAAAGTCATTGCATTTGACGCCGATGATACGCTTTGGGTAAACGAAACCTATTTCAGAGATGCCGAACACAAGTTTGCGCAATTGCTCTCAGCATATGAAACTGAAAATACCATTGACCAAGAATTGTTTAAAATGGAGATGAAAAATCTACCGATTTACGGTTATGGAATCAAGGGATTTGTCTTATCAATGGTGGAAAGCGCGATTGAACTTTCTAACGGAAAAATATCGAACAAAATCATTGCTGAAATTCTCCAAATAGGAAAAGAAATGATAGAAATGCCTGTCGAATTGCTTGATGGCATTGAAGAAGTATTAGAACGATTAAGCAAAAAATACCGTTTACTAGTCTTGACGAAAGGCGATTTACTCGACCAAGAACGAAAACTAGAAAAATCGGGCTTAACCAAATATTTTCATCATGTAGAAGTGATGAGCGATAAAAAAGAAAAAAACTATTCCGATTTGTTGGAGCATCTTGAAATTGATGTCAACGAATTTTTAATGATTGGAAACTCGTTACGTTCAGACGTGTTGCCAATTATCAACATAGGAGGAAAGGCAATTCATGTGCCATTTCATACCACTTGGCAACACGAAGAAGTGTCGCCACAAGAAGAATCGGATGAATATGATGTCGTAAAAAATATCGCAGAAGTGTTACAATACATATAAAAGCGCTTCAAAACGAACAACAACGAACGTAGTATAACATACAACATAAAACACACGAGCTATGCACTATAAAAACTTTCCAATGGTTCCCAGAGTAATCTTCGGAAGAGGAAGTTTTAACCAGATACAGGAAATTTTAGCACCAAAACGCGTGAATACAAAAGCACCGTTTATCTTTTTGGTAGATGATGTTTTTGAAAACAATCCGTGGTTGATTGACAGAATTCCGCTGCGATTTTTGGATCAAATTATTTTTGTATCTGCGGATGAAGAACCAAAAACCGAACAAGTAGATGCATTGGTCACAGAACTAAAATCGCGTTTTACGGAAAATCCATCAGGAATTATCGGAATTGGCGGTGGAACTTTGTTAGACATGGCAAAAGCAGTGGCGATTATGTTGACAAATGAAGGAAGTGCCGCCGATTATCAAGGTTGGGATTTGGTAAGTACGGAAGCCGTGTATCATGTGGGAATTCCAACCATTTCTGGGACTGGCGCGGAAGTTTCTCGAACAACCGTTCTGACTGGACCCGAAAAGAAACTTGGAATCAATTCCGATTACACACCTTTTGATCAAGTAGTATTAGACCCTGAATTGACGCGTGGCGTACCGCAAAATCAGTGGTTTTACACAGGAATGGACTGTTACATTCACTGTATAGAATCGCTCACGGGAACGTATTTAAACGCGTTTAGCCAAAGTTATGGTGAAAAAGCCTTGGAATTGTGTCGCAACGTATTCCTAGAAAAAAACGTACGCGATGAAGATTCTGAAGACAAACTCATGATGGCTTCTTGGCACGGCGGAATGAGCATTGCGTATTCGCAAGTTGGTGTAGCACACGCCATGAGTTATGGACTTTCCTATTTGTTAGGAACGAAACACGGAATTGGAAATTGTATTGTGTTCAATCATTTGGAAGAATTTTATCCGCAAGGTGTTTCGGAATTCAAAAAAATGGTACGCAAACACGATATAGACATTCCAACAGGAATCTGCGCCGATTTGACCGACAAAGAACTCGACAAAATGATTGATATCGCGTTGATGTTGGTACCACTTTGGGAAAACGCACTAGGAAAAAACTGGCAGGAAATCATCACACGTGAAAAGTTAAAGAATATGTATAAGAAGATGTAGCTTCGACAGGCTCAGCTACATTTTTGTTCGCTTTGCTCAATTTCTATCATCAAATTTCAGCAATACTTGACTTTAAATTTATCACAAAAACTGCAAAAAGTGGAGCAAGGTCACTCGCTTTGGTCATTTTCAAAATAAAGTCACTATTTGGTCACTATAGCTGGATTGTAAGCGGTACTAATTTTAAATGTCAATAGGAAAACTCAAAAGAAAGACACTCTCAAAAGTACTAAGAATGCCTTGTTTTTTGTAGAATTATTGGGTTGTGCGGCGGTTGCCGTTGTTGTGCTTATTTTTATTTTCAATATGATTGTTCACTTCTTTAATTATTTTAGATACATTGTGTTTGTAAAACCCTGTATCATTAAAACAGTTACATTCTACAATTTTATATGTATCATTATGAATTGATGTATCCATAACAAAAATATCATTTGGTACATATTCTTGGCATCGTTCCTGTACAAAATCCAGTAAATCTGAAGGCACATCATCGCTTGACTTAGATACTTTCCCATATTCAGCATATCGACTGCTCGAAACAACTTTTTTATCAACTATGAAATGTCTCCATTCTTTAGCAATAGACTTAGGTGTTGAAATAGCAACTAACGTTTCTGGATTCAAATAGGGATTATTCGAATCAGCAAGACTATTTTCAAGATGTTCGATTTCTTCATTATTCATAACTCTTCCTGAAAATGATTTGTCATCATGAATAGGTCTTATAAACCAATTTCCTTTCTTAAAATCTTTATTTAAAATTTCATTAAATGTTAGAATTTCACTATCGAAATTTAGCATATTGGTTTTCCATTTGTCAAAGTAATTCTTTAAACTAAATGTTTCTTTATCGTAAAATATTCCTTCTTTGTAATTTGTGTTCTTATATGCATTTAATATCAAAGTTGTAGAGCCATAAAAAATTTTAAAATTTTTATTGTCATTTATTAATGGTAATTCATCAGAAAATGGAATAACTTTTACTTCTTCAAACGAAGTATTACTTTCATTTAATGCATTCTTAATTTCATGTAAATCAGATTCCTTGATTAAGTTTTTTTGCAATATCCAATGTATTTTCCTCATTTATGTTTTAATTAAACACAACGTATGTATAGCATGAATTCCCGTTATTTCTACTATAACCAAACCTTTATAGCCATTAAAATTCAGTTATTTTTAAAAGTACACTATTCTCATTCAAAGTCAAAATCATCCAAAGGATTTTAATGTTTTCAATACCCGTTTTTGTGATATGCGTATATATTTCTGTGGTTTTGGAACTTTGATGTTTCTAGCTATACTGTACATATCGTAGACATCTGCCTTTTCCAACTTAAGAAACGTTGCTTTTAGGTCGTTTGTAGCATTGGTGTCGACTTCGCCTTTTGATATTTTAGTAGTTGAGGTTTTGATGCTTTGTAAATATATATCGTCAAGCTGAACTTGATTCAGCTTCCCATAACATTGAGAAAAAAATCTAAAATCGTCAATTTACAATCGTCAATCGTAACTCGTTAATCAAAAAAATATTCTTCCATGGTTTTAATATTCAGCCAGCCTTTTTTGTTTCTTCTTCGAATTCGGTAAAAACAATCTGTTACTTTTTCTAAGCTTTTGTATTGAACGGATTTGTGTGAAGGGAAAATCCCAATCTTGCCTTTTTTATAAAAACGAATCAACCCATTTTCCTCTTTGGTAATGCTGTCAAAACGCGCAGGAAGTTCCAGTTTGGTATCTGCTAAAAAAGGGTTTTTGTACATCAATTGTTTTTGTGAGAAAATTGTATCTGTTGCGGCAGATGTATCTGGAAAATAATAATTATATGAACGTATTCCGTAACGATTGTCTTTTTTTATTTTTAATAGATGTTGTTTTTTTTCACTATCTAAAGATTCAAAACCATAAATATAGATTGCGTTTTTATCTCCCGTAAAATAGATTTCTTCTTCTTTGGGAAGATTGCGAAAAATTACTTTTTGAACTTTGTTCCAGTCTCGGTTGGAAGTTGAAGTTACGTATATATGTCTTTTAGTTTTTGAATCAATCTCATACTTTTTATAAGTCGCGTGACCGCAAATTGTTAATGTGGAATTCGGAATACTGTCGGGACGATTTTCGTTAAAGTGATAAAAAAACGCACCATCTTCCGTTAAAAGCTCCAAAATATCGTAGTGAAGATAGTAATCGTATATGTTTCCGAGTGGAATTTCGTGTCCAGAAGTATCAAAAACAGTGTATTTATGATTCTTTTTTGCAATTATAAAAAAATCGCTATGCTCAATCATATCATAGCTACCTGGAAGCAATTTGTCTCCTAAGAGTGTACGAACTTCGTACAATTCGTCTTTAGTTTGATGAATTCTGTAAAAATAACGAAAAGTAAAATCTCTATATTGTTCATACTTCAAAAAGTCATAACTTGTATTTGTTGTTTCTTTGAAAGTAGCGCTGTTGCTGAAGAATTCTAATGGAATTGTCTTGTTATTCGCAATAAGAAACAAGTCGCTTACATCATACGAATTAAATAAAAGTATCAGTTTTTTGTCGTTACCAAATTCAACACAGACTATAAACTTAAATCTGCTACCCAAAGTTTTCCTTGTGTATTTTTGAGTTGTATTTTTTGATTTTCTCCTATAGAAATGATGTGAAACAGCAATATATTTATTAACGACTTGAAATATATTTTTGTATTGAGTTTCATAAGAAGTATACGTTTTTTCCCAATTAGTATGTAGATTGTAAGGATACGTAACTGGAGCAATCTCGCTTTCATGAATGATAAACGTATGATTTTTTCGTATTTGCGAAAGTGTTAAAGTGTCGTACAACGTTTCATTGACAGCGAATTCATCTTTATGAATTTTACCTTTAAGTGAAATATCATCTATATCATCGTACAATTCAAAAACTACTTCTTGATAATGCAGTGAATCCAATTTTTTATAAAGTGCTGGTCTACCATTTTTCTCAATCGTTATTAAGTCAATATTAGAACTTTGTATGGTATGTTGTGCCGCACTCTGTAGACAACAATAAAAGAGTAAAAAACTGCTTAGGAATTTGATTTTAGACAGTGTCATTGGTTTTGAATTGTTCTCAAAACTACGTAATGCAAGAATTATGAGAAACAAAGAAAATGTAAACCCACCTTTTGAATGAGTAAACATGTTCTTTCTAATAGTTGAGCAGTTGATTTTTTTTGTTTTTCATTCCTACGATTTGTACTGAGCTTGTCGAAGTAAGGTAGGAATTCACCATTAAAACATCGTCAAGCCAAACTTGATTCAGCTTCCCACAACAGTAAAAAAAATCAAAAATCGTTAATCTACAATCGTACATCAAAAACCTAGTTTTCCAAAATTCCCAAATGCAAAATACGTCCTCCAGTTTGCGAGACTGGATTTACATTTTTTCCAATAATCACACCTTTTTCTGGCGCAAAGTATTCTTCGGTAATATCACCAAAAATATTGCGTAAAGTTGCTACTTTTTCTCCTTTTTCTACAATATCCGTCAAGCGGGAATGAACCGTGAGTAAGCCACCTTTTGCCGTGTAAATCCAATACGATTTTTTACACAAAACAGCACTTTCTTCCGCTTCTTCCACTTCGCAATCGAGAATATTAAAAACGCTGAGTAAGTTGTAAATTCCTGTCAATCCATCGCGAATCAAGCCTTTTTGGAATAAGTTCGGATTCCCAACTTCCATCGTAATGGCAGGAATTCCCAATTCGTTCGCAGTTCCACGCAAAGTGCCATCACTTGGCGGATTGTGCACAATAATCTGCGCATTTTGCAGCAATGCCATTTTTTGAACTGTCGCATCTTTCATATCTGCCCGTACATAATACGAATTGATACGTCCGTTGCTTGCCGTGTGCAAATCGACCAAATAATCAAACTGATTGAGAATTTTGTGCACAAAACTCCACGTGTATGCCTGACTCACATTGCCGTTTTCCTTTCCAGGCATGATGTGGTTTAAATCGACATCGTCTATAAATCGCCGTCTGTTTCTAATATACGAAGGCACATTCACCACAGGAATTCCGACAATCGTTCCTTGAAGTTCGGTAACGTCCAATTCGCCAAATAGTTTTTGAATTACAGAAATTCCATTCAATTCGTTTCCGTGAACTGCAGCAGTAATTCCTACCACTTTACCTTCGTTTCTTCCTTTGGCAACAATCACAGGAATACTAATGGGCTTTCCAAGTCCGTCTTCCGCTATTTTGAGCCAATATCTTGAAATCGATTCCTTTTGAATATTTTGTATGTCAATTTCCTCAACATGAATTGGTGTTTGTTTTTGATCAATTTTCATTCGCTTTTTCTATAAAAAAATTTAGTAATTCATTCACTGCTTTTTGTACGGGCGGACGACCTTCTTTCTGGTGAAATTGATATACGCCGCCAACACTGGTGACGTTAATTTCAGAGAGGATTCTTTTGCCTGCATCGTTCGTGAGCGTGTCAAGTCCGTACATGGCAATGCCCAATTTTTTCAGAAACGGATTTACAGTGTGTACCATTTCCAATTCTTCTGGTGTGATGATGGTATCTGCGGGAGTTCCGCCACTAGAAATATTACACAACCACGAATCAGAAGCAGGCATGCGTAATGTAGCACCAAGAATTTCTCCGTTAATCACTACAATTCTTTTATCGCCTTCATGCACATTTTTTAAAAACTTTACGGCTAAATACTCAAACGGATTTTTGTGTAATTCGTTAAAAAAGTCAAGCTTAGAAAGCAATTTATTACCTTCCCATACATTTTCACGGTCTAGCTTTACAATGCCTTTTCCGCCGTAGGAATTGATAGGTTTGAGTACAATTTCCTCGTGCTTTTCTGTGAAATCAATGATATCATCTACCGTAGTGCATAACTGCATTGGCGCGCACAACTGCGGAAAATTGAGCAAGTATTTTTTAGTACCTGCTATTTCAATTCCCGAAGGATTATTAATAACCACTTGCTGTTGGCAAACTTCTTTTAAAAATGTCAATTGTGCAGAACTTAACGGCGGCGGCAATCGCAACCAAACAAAATCGTATGCTTCAATACTTTTTTCGGTGAGATTGTTGTAAAAAAATGTACCATCTTCCGTAAACTGAAACGAAGTATCCACAGGATTTACCCACAACGTTGAAGTGTTTCTATCTTCTAAAAACGATTCATTTTGCGGAATTCCCAAAGAAGCAATGTCAACCGAAGCCACCAATTCATGATTGGGAAATTCGCTTGCCATCACGTACACAGAGTTTTGTACGCTGTGATTCGTATGATCGGTAATGATGAGTATGTTGTATGTTTTCATTAACGAATTTTAATTTCGTCTAACAAACCTTGGTCGTTGTTTAAACTTTTGAAAAGGTCATATTTAAACACACCTTTTGTATTAATCAAGGTTTTCGCCATTTTATCAATTGCAACAGTTGATAATACAGTTTGAATATACGCTTCGATTAAATCGTCTAATCCTAGTCCTAATTTGTTAAAATCGCGTCGATCCATGAGTAATAATCGTTTGGCATCGCTTCCCCAAGAACCATCTGTTTCTTTAAACGATAAGTTTGTTCCCAACATTTCCCAGCTGTCAGAGCCGCCATCAATATGGTCTTTTAATGGCGCTTTGGCTCTACGCGCATACGCTACTAATGGTAAAATTCCGTTTTTAGTCGCGCTCACCATCAAGCGAATATCTGCAATGTATGTTTCGTTTTTCTGGTTCGGAATCATTCCTACATGATACAATTTCCCCGAAGAAGTAACGCTGCTCCAATTGGAATTACCAATCAAGCTTTGAATGATGAACAAGTCGTAATCAAACTCAAGTTCCATAAAATCATCCAATTCCTTTTCATTG
Source organism: Kordia sp. TARA_039_SRF (assembly GCA_006383075.2). GTDB lineage: Bacteria > Bacteroidota > Bacteroidia > Flavobacteriales > Flavobacteriaceae > Kordia. Next base: position 455,569 of record SMNH02000002.1, on the reverse strand, counting down.
ATAATTGTGTATACGCCTTGTCCAGCATTGCTATACGGAACTTTGATAACCGCTTGTCCGCCCATTTTATTGACCCACAACGGAATTTCCTCTTTACGAACGTCCCAAATGGTTTCAGGCGTATTTATCTTTAAACCGTGTGCTTTCAATTCTGCATTAAAAATATCGTACGCTTTGGCAGCCACCATTTTATTTCGTCCGCCAGCCAAACATACAATCGTCGGATTTAATATTTTTGTTTTGGTGTTTAATGGCAATCTGTTCCACGGTTTTTGTGTCAAATAACGAAAAGCGGCGCGCATTGGTAACGCTTCTTTGTCGTTATCTTCTTTAATGTACATAATTCCGTCTTCAAAATACACTTTTGGGTTTTTATCGTCTTTGTAAAAAGGAACACAATGTACAGGTTCATTCATCACATCGGCAATGACTTTGGCATATCCGAACACTTCAATTTCATTTTTATCATAAATAACAGCCAAACCGCCTTTTACATCTTTAATTTTTTTAATAAAAGGTTTAAAAGTGCGCTCAACCATCAATCGGTAACTTCCTTGTTCGTCATTATCGTCTAATAAAGGCATGGATTTCTGACCAGAAGGGCAAGAGTTATTTTCAATCACCACCATTTGTCGTTTCGCGCCTGATGAGGTTACGTTTAACAAATCCGCGCCGCCCCATTGGAAATATTTACATTTATAGTTGAGAATAGCTCTCAATTTTTCACGACTTACGGAAGGATGCATGTGACAGTATCTCGTAATAATGCGTTCTCTGTCTAAATTAAAAAAGAAATGTACCATAGGGTGTATGGTAGCGTTTAAAGCTTTTGGATACCAGTGATCTGTTGGCTCAAAGTCATTAGGTTGAATAATCATTTTTTTGTTTATTGATTTTTTTGTGATGAATTAGATGAAAAATTTGTTTCAAAACTCAGTAAAAGCATCTAGGAAATTGTGAGTTTCCTAGATGGTGAGTGTTACTCTTTGATTAATGTTAAAGCGGTGATAACGTAGCTTGTGTACTCTTCGTCGTCCACTTCTTCTTCAACGGTTTTATAAGTTACTTTAAATTTTTTATTTTCAAAGGTATTGCTCATTAAATCGAATTCTTTTAAGACCGCTTTTTCTACTTGTTGAAATTCAAAAAGGTCGTCGTTGCTATCTGTAAAATAATACGTTCCGTCTTCATATCCGTCGTAGGTTGCTTCAATAGTTTTAGTTTCGTCAACAGGCGCAAAAAGGAAAAGAAGAATGCTGGTAATAATTGTGATTGTTTTCATGATACTATATTTTTTAAAATTATTTTTTATTAGTGTCCGATAGCGTATGTCAAGTAGAGTTCGGAAATCTCTAGTACATTCTTCTCTGGAAGAACGGACAAGTAGTTGACAGTTTTTAAGAACGTTTTTTTCTCTTAAAATTAAAATAGATAAGTATTGATGAAATATATACTTCCCAATCTGTTGAAAAGGAATTACGCGCGAATGTATATGACGACTACAGTAGTGTCTATATGTTTTAAAATGAAGTTTTTAACGGAAGTTAGCTTTAAGTTTCGGTTACTTATTCTAAAAGCTGTTATTGGATTTGACTTCCTAATTTCCAACAACCCGAAATCATACATATAATTCATAAATGTCAGCTAAAAGCTATAGCGAAAGTAACTAAAAAATAAACATGACAATTATTTTTTATACTTTTTTTAGAAAATATTTTTCGTGTTCCTTTTTATAGAAATGCTGTTAGTTTTTTTAGTGTTATATTTTTGTGTATCAGAATGTTGTAAGGTTGTTTCGAAAAAAGTGTAAAAAAAATTAAAAAAAGTTTTTTGAATTCATTTTTTGTGTATGTTTGCTCTGTAAATGAGTTCAACAAAAGAACGCATTGCCTACAAAAATGAATGCTTTTTTCAGATTCGGGCTTAGGAGCATAAAGAAGTCTACTCCAAAAGCAGTCTTACGTATCAGACGCCGAATTCTTAGGCTGACTTCTGAAACAGAACATACTTTCAAGTGCTTATTACAACGCACTTTCATACCATTTACGGTATTCGCTTTTCGTATTTGAGGAAATATTTGTATTTTTTAGCTATTACGTATGAATTGATAGCACACACTTTTTTTCTTAAATTAAAAATTCATTAGAACATTGAAAACTAAATACATTGATCTCATTGAGCAAACATTTGATTTCCCTCAAAAAGAATTCAACCTTGATGAAAACAACAAATTACAATTTCACGGCATTGACCTTTCAAAACTCATTGCAGAATATGGTGCGCCTTTAAAATTTACGTACCTACCAAAAATATCAGAAAACATCAACAATGCTAAAACGTGGTTTGCCAATGCGATGCAAAAGCACAACTACGAAGGCAATTACAATTATTGTTATTGTACCAAAAGTTCACACTTTAAACACGTGTTGAACGAAGCGATGAAAAATGATATTCACATTGAAACTTCTTCTGCGTTTGATATTGATATCGTGGAAAACCTAAAAGCGCAAGGAAAAATTACAGACGATACGTTTGTAATCAGCAACGGTTTTAAGCGTGATCAGTATGTTAAAAATATTGGACGCTTGATCAATAACGGACACAACAACTGCATTCCAATTATAGACAATTATGAGGAAATCAGCTTGTTGAGTCAAGAAATCAAAGGCAATTACAATATCGGAATCCGAATTGCTTCAGAAGAAGAGCCGAAATTTGAATTTTATACCTCGCGTTTGGGAATTGGTTACAAAAACATTGTGCCTTTTTACAATCGAGAAATCAAAGACAATCCAAAAGTAACGTTGAAAATGTTACACTTTTTTATCAATACAGGAATTCGTGATACGGCGTATTATTGGAACGAATTGCTGAAATGTATGAAAGTGTACATCAACCTTAAAAAAGTATGTCCTTCATTAAATAGTTTGAATATCGGTGGCGGATTCCCAATTAAAAACTCGTTGGCGTTTGACTACGATTACGCGTATATGATTGATGAAATCATCTTGCAAATCAAACAAACTTGCGAAGAAGCGGGCGTGCCAGTTCCAAACATCTTTACGGAATTCGGAAGTTTTACTGTTGGCGAAAGTGGCGGCGCGATTTACGAAGTATTGTATCAAAAACAACAAAATGATCGTGAAAAGTGGAATATGATCAATTCATCATTCATCACCACAATGCCAGATACGTGGGCAATCAACAAGCGTTTTATCATGCTTCCAATTACAGGATGGCAAAAAGAATACGAGCGTGTATTGTTAGGCGGATTAACATGCGATAGTGACGATTACTACAACAGTGAGCAACACATGAACGCGATTTATCTGCCAAAATACAGCAAAGAAAAACCATTATACATTGGCTTTTTTAATACAGGTGCGTATCAAGAAACCATTGGCGGATTTGGCGGATTACAACATTGTTTAATTCCACAACCGAAACACATTCTAATTGACAGAGACGAAGAAGGAAACATTGTGACGGAATTATTTTCGCAGCAACAAACATCGGAAAACTTATTATCACTTTTAGGATACGATTACAGCATCAACAACAAACTAGATGACACCAACGAGGAAGTTAATCTAGAAACAACAATCAATTAACATAACCAATATATAAGTACACATTAAAAAAAGTATTATTAACATTTAAAAAATGAAAACCACAAAAACATTTGCAGGCATTCCTGATGCGTATGCAAGCTTCGAAACATCGAAAATTACCTTAATTCCTGTTACGTACGATGGTACAAGCACTTGGGGAAAAGGAGCTGACAAAGGACCAGAAGCATTTTTACATGCTGCTGAAAATATGGAACTATACGATATTGAAACCGATAGTGAAGTATACAAACAAGGAATTTATTTAGCCGAAACGATTACCGAAGATGCATCGCCAGAAGCGATGGTAAAAGCAGTACATGAAGCTGTAAAAACCAACATCAAACGCAATAAATTTGTGACGTTATTTGGTGGCGAACATTCCATATCCATTGGTGCTATGCGCGCTTTTAACGAATGTTTTGACAACCTTACTGTCTTACAAATTGACGCACATGCCGATTTACGCAAAGAATACGAAGGTTCAAAGTACAACCATGCGTGTGCCATGTACGAAGCAAATCAAAATACCAACTTAGTGCAAGTGGGAATTCGTAGTATGGACGCTATTGAGCGCACTGTAATGAACGAAGACAATGTGTTTTTTGCACACGATATGGTAAACGATGACTATTGGATGGACACCGCCATTGAAGCAATGGGCGAAACTGTATACATCACGTTCGATTTGGACGGACTCGATTCGTCTATCATGCCATCCACAGGAACTCCAGAACCTGGCGGATTGTTTTGGTACGAAACCTTGGAGTTTTTAAAACGTGTGTTTGATGAAAAAAATGTAGTCGGATTTGATATTGTAGAACTATGTCCAAATCCAAACGATAAATCCTCAGATTTTTTAGCTGCAAAACTGTACTACAAAATGTTGAGCTATAAATTTTTTGAACAAAACGTTGAAGACGACAACGAAAACCTATACAACGCACAAAACGAAAACAAAATTAACCGATTAAAATACAACGAAGATGACGAAGACTAAAGGAGCCGTTTCTCAATTCATAGAAAAATATTACTTACACTTCAATGCAGCGTCTGTAGTAGATGCCGCTAAAGGCTATGAAGACAATTTGGCAAAAGGTTCCAAAATGTTAGTTTCTTTAGCAGGTGCGATGAGTACGGCGGAATTGGGGAAAATCTTCGCAGAAATGATTCGTCAAGACAAAGTACACATCATCTCGTGTACTGGTGCCAATTTGGAAGAAGACATCATGAATTTGGTAGCGCATTCACATTATAAGCGCGTGCCAAACTACCGCGATTTAACACCGCAAGACGAATGGGATTTACTTGAAAAAGGACTCAATCGTGTAACGGATACGTGCATTCCTGAAGAAGAAGCCTTCCGCAGATTGCAAAGTCACATTTACGATATTTGGAAAGCTGCCGACGAAAAAGGCGAACGCTATTTGCCGCACGAGTACATGTATAAAATGTTGCTTTCGGGCGTGTTGGAAGAATATTATGAAATTGACTTAAAAGACTCATGGATGTACGCTGCGGCGGAAAAAAATCTGCCAATTGTCTGTCCTGGATGGGAAGACAGTACGATGGGAAACATCTTTGCGTCGTATGTGATGAAAGGAGAATTAAAAGCGAGTACTATAAAATCAGGAATTGAATACATGACGTTTCTGGCAGATTGGTACACGGAAAACTCAGAAAACGGCATCGGATTCTTTCAAATTGGAGGCGGAATTGCAGGCGATTTCCCAATCTGTGTCGTACCAATGCTGTATCAAGATTTAGAACGTACCGATACACCATTTTGGAATTATTTCTGTCAAATAAGTGACTCTACCACAAGTTATGGGTCGTATTCTGGAGCAGTTCCGAATGAAAAAATTACATGGGGAAAATTGGATATCGACACGCCAAAATTCATCATAGAAAGTGACGCTACCATTGTAGCTCCATTAATATTTGCATACTTATTAAACTTATAAATAAAACAAAAAAAAGAAAACGTGAAAACCAATAACAAAAACCTAAAGCGTGTTATTGTTGACTTTAAAAAGTTAACACCTGAAATCTTAGCATTACTGGTAGAAAAATACCCTTTTGGTTATGAAGAAGAAAACATCATTAAATTTAAAAACGCGAAAGGCGAATCGGTAGAAGCTGTTGAGGTAATTTCGGGCGACACCAAATACTTGGTAAAAGTGAGTGTAAAACTTGAAATGACCATGGAAAACTACGACGAAGACGATTACACTGATTTTGACGATAATGACCCAGATGCGGTGCAAGACCCAACTTTGGAAGAAGATGATGATTACTAATAGCACAACATCTATATGAAGATAATTCATAAATCACGTTTAATTGCTGTCAACAAAGAACAGCTTTTAGTGGTTGAAAAATTGGGCGACATCAAAAAACTAACACTTCCGGGCGGCGTAAAAAAGCGCTCGGAATCGTTAGAAAAAAGCTTGGTACGCGAAACAAAAGAAGAAATTGGTTTGTGGGTAGACCGTCACCAACTCTCACATGTCGTTTCAAGTGTGCAATCAAAAGATAAAAACATTGTAATAAAGCATCATTTTGCCATGAAGTTGACAACGAATCTGTTTCATGTTCGTGAAAAGGAAAAATTTAAAGATGTGTATTGGTGTTTTTGGAAAGATGCGTTGCCGTATTTAGACAAAGAAGACAAAAAAGCAGTCAAAAAATATTTTAAGCGTAATTTTAGTAAAAAACCAAAACCTTCCAACGATGAAAGCAGCATTCCACCTAGCATTGCCATGTGATGACATCCAAAAAACAAAAGATTTTTATGTGAATGCCCTTGGCGCGAGTTCAGGACGAAGCACCGATACGTGGCTCGATATCAATTTATACGGTAATCAACTCACGTTTACGAGTGCAGGTTCGTTCAATTTTGACTTTAAGAATTATCGTTTGAGTGGACACATTCTCCCTTCATTTCACTTCGGAATCATTGTAGATACTGATGCTTGGGGAACACTTTACACTAAATTATTACAACTCAACGAAGAAGTGACCACAGAAGTTACCTTTTTAGAAGACAAAGTAGGCGAACACATCTCCTTTTTTGTAACAGACCCAAATGGCTTTATCATCGAATTTAAAAGTTTTAAAAACGACAACGAAATTTTCGTAACGTCATAAAATATCACAATTGCAGACAAATGAACGCAAAGGACATTGAAAATATTGAACTTACTTATTTAAGTGTTGATGATTATCAGGAACTGAAAGCAGCGATGATTCAGATATACAAAAACATGTCTGATGTGTATTGGGAAGAATTTGAAATTGAAGCATTGATTAAAAAATTCTCCGAAGGACAAGTTGTGATAAAAATCAACGGACAAATCGCAGGTTGCGCATTATCTATTTTGGTCGATTACGATTCGTTAGAAGGCTCGCACACGTATGATGATATTGTTGAAAAATCATTCGACGCGCATACAGATGATGGCGATATTTTATATGGAATTGACATTTTTATAAAACCCGAATTTCGCGGTTTACGATTGGGAAGACGCTTGTACGATTACCGAAAAGAATTGTGTGAAAAGCGCAATTTAAAAGGCATCGCTTTTGGTGGAAGAATTCCGAATTATCATCAATATGCCGATTCGTTAAGTCCGAAGCAATACATTCAAAAAGTAAAACTTAAGGAAATTGATGATCCTGTGTTGAATTTTCAAATTTCTAACGATTTCCATCCGACGAAAGTCTTAAAAGGCTATTTAAAAGGCGATTCTGCGTCTAACGAATTTGCCGTGTTGATGGAATGGGACAATATTTACTACGAAAAACCGACAAAAAAGGCAACAACAAAGAAAAAAGTAGTGCGTTTGGGACTGATTCAGTGGCAAATGCGTCCGTATAAAGATATGGAAGAGCTGATGCAGCAAGTGGAATTTTTTATTGATGCTGTGGCAGGATATCGCTCAGATTTTGCACTGTTTCCAGAATTTTTCAATGCACCATTAATGGCAGTCAACAATCACATGTCTACGCCAGATGCGATTCGTGAATTGGCTAAACATACAGAAGAAATCGTAGAGAAATTTTCAGCATTTTCCATTTCGTATAACATCAACATCATTTCAGGAAGCATGCCAGAAGTGCGCGACGGAGTTCTGTACAACGTCGGTTATCTGTGTAAGCGCGATGGAAGTGTAGAACGCTACGAAAAACTACACGTAACGCCAGACGAAGCCAAAGTTTGGGGAATGCAAGGCGGAAACTCTTTACAAACTTTTGATACAGATTGTGGTAAAATTGGCGTATTAATCTGCTACGATTCTGAATTTCCTGAACTCAGTCGTTTACTAGCAGACGAAGGCATGGATATTCTATTTGTACCATTTTTAACAGATACACAAAACGGCTATTCGCGCGTGCGAAACTGTGCGCAAGCCAGAGCTATTGAAAACGAATGTTATGTCGCTATTGCGGGAAGTGTTGGAAACTTGCCAAAAGTGCAAAATATGGACATTCAATTTTCGCAATCGATGGTATTTACGCCGTGTGATTTCTCCTTTCCAACCAATGGAATCAAAGCAGAAGCCACACCAAATACCGAAATGATTCTCATTGCCGATGTTGATATCGACTTACTGCGCGAGCTCAATCAATTTGGAGCGGTAAAAAACCTTCAAGATCGTAGAACAGATTTGTTTGAATTAAGAAAACGATAGATGTAGCTTTTCAAAATAAAAAATCGAACACCAGTTAGAAGTATGTCTGTGATGTTCGATTTTTCTCAGGATTATTAGGGGTTGTGTGATTTTTTAAAAAAGAGTATATCCAAAAATAATGGCAAAACTGTTATAATCGAAAGTTCCAAATATTGAATTTGTTTGATATAATTGCCTTGGTGCTCGGTATCTAAATTCAATGCTATACGTATCTTTATATTTATAGCCAATGCCAAACGCTAAATTTCCTTTAGGCTCCAATTCGTCATCTAGCAATTCTCTTCGTTCTGCATATAATGCGCCATCAAGTTTAATGTTTAACATAAAAAAAGCATTAAAAAACAATTTAGAAGAATTGCTCAAAAACGAATAATATCGAAACCCTAATGGAATCTCTATATTTGAATAGTTTTCTATAACTGCTTTGGTTGAAAGCTGTCCTGAAGACGTTTCAAGATACACAACTTCTTGGTCGGCACTAAATGATGAAACGTAGGTTGGTTCGGCAACAATAGACCATTTGTTTCTGTTGAAACCAAAAATATATTCAAATTCTACACCTAGTTGGAAATTAGTTTGATTTCCAAACGAAGGATCAAATTCTACAAGATTAGAATTCTTAATTTCAACATGAGAAAAATTAATTCCTGGTTTTACGGAAATATTCCAGGGATCTATTTTCGTTCGTTCATCATAATTCACAATTTTACTGTTTTCACAATTGTTATACGCTTTTATGATTTTTAAAAGACTGTTTTTAGTATACGAAACGGTTTTTGCCTTTTTAGTAAGATTTCCACATTTTAGCATGTCCCACAACTGCTTTTTATAGGTAGTATTTTCTGCTATTCGCGAATTGGTTGCCATATACTTTTTGTAGACTAATTGTTTCACTTTGCCATCATCTTTCTGTATAAAATACTTTCGCATGTTACCATTCACATACGAATACAAGGATACTTTTCCTTCTAATAACACTTTTAAAAAGAGTTCTTTATTTTCATATTTTGGTAATTCGGCAGTGTCCATATCATCCAAGTCTTGTTTGGAAGTATCAATCGCTAAGAAAAAGCGTTCGTACTTGGGACCGTTAAAAATCTCAAAAGACTTTACGGTATTCATGGTAGCGGTTTGTTTTTCTGAATTTTTGGATAATTTGTACTGAAATTCAGTAGGATTGTTTTTCCAATCCATATTCTTAATATAGCAATCAATTTTAGCTCCCGAATCGTTGATGTAATAGCCTTTTTCAAAGGAAATTTGCCCAAAAGAATACGCGCTAATTAATAAAATTAGCATAGTCAATGTTTGTTTGTTCATAAGTAGGTATTTGTTAAAAATTAATATTAGTATTCAGCGGGAGATTGTATAGGCTACTAAATACCTAAATGAATAAAAAATCGCGTAGAAGTATTGTAATTTTGGGGAGTACAATCATCAAAAACGGAAAATAGCATTTATTTATTTATTTAAGAATTGTATGAGTGACAAAAATAGGATAATATTTTAAAATTAAAAATTTTCTTTAATAAAAATAGTAAAAATACTACATGTTTAAATTTTCTACTTTTAAAAAGTACAGTAATAAAATAGTTCAATCTTGCAAACTTCCGTACCTTTACGGCAAAATCAATCGCCTAAAAACTAAATCCCCAAACTATGCGTACTATCTATAAATTTATTTACTTTAAGCTTCTTGGTTGGAAAATTAAAGGTTCTTTTTCTAAAGAAGTTAAAAAATGCATCATTGCGGTAGTTCCACACACAAGTTGGCACGATTTCTATATTGGCTTAATGATTAGAAGCATCACCAAAACAAAAATCAATTACATCGCTAAAAAAGAGCTTTTTAAGTTTCCGTTCGGATGGTATTTTCGTTGGACAGGTGGCGCGCCTATTGACAGAACACCAGGACAAAACAAAGTACAAGCGATTGCTTCTATATTTAAAGAAAAAAAAGAGTTTCGTCTGACGCTAGCGCCCGAAGGAACACGAAATCTCGTTACTGAACTTCGTACGGGATTCTATTATATTGCCAAAGAAGCTAAAGTGCCTATTACGTTAGTAGCTTTCGATTTTGGGAAAAAAGAAGTCAAAATTGACACGCCTTTTTATCCTACGGACAATATCAAAGCTGACTTTGCGTACATTCACAAATTCTACGAAGGAGTAGTCGGTAAAATTCCAGAAAAGAGTTTTGGGTATTCGGGATAAGACTGCTTTTTAAATACATCTTCACAAATTTTAATGGAAATAATCATAAGTGTAAACGTTAATTCTTGCGTAACTGTTTGATTATTAGTGTATATTTTGTAGCTTTAAGAGTATTCAAAGTGTAATTTGAATATTAAAACTTCTATAAACTTAAAGTACAATAACTGTCGGAATACGTGTGTTGACGCCTCACAGTATGAAAAATGGTGGAAATGAATTCAGCACCAAGTAAAACTAAAAAGTATTCCGAGCTTTAAGTATATTCTGAAAATGCGTAGTGAGTTGAATATCAATATGTCAACTTATCAAAAAAATAAGGGCATTAATCTACCAACCAATGAAAAAAAGATTTAAAAACCTATCCGTAATCGCGCTTGTATGTAGTTTTTTACTAATCGGATGTACAAGTGATCAAGAAACCACAAAAGCTACCGATGCAAATTCGGCAAAATCAAAATTGACAGTAACAGATGCCAATTGGGTTGAAATTGGGCACATCAAAGATGGAACGCCTGTGCTTACTATTGACACAAAAAAGGCAGTAAATGCACTGAGTCAGAATATGAAAACCTATGCAGGTATTGAAGAAAACTATACAAATGTATATGTAGTGAGTATTGATGATGGTGCATACAATTTATTGTTTGAAGGAAAAATGTATCGTACTTCGTTTTATGTAGAGGCGATAAAATCCAATGCAAAAGCTACTGCGTCTGCTTCGCATGTCTTAGTTGCCAACCGAAGAATAACATGTACAACTTCTGATTGCGCAGACGAATCTACAGGATGCGCTGTAAAATACGATCATGATAATAATGATTTGCCATATTGTTCACCATGTAATAACGGCGGAAAATGTACCAAAACAGATATCAGTACTAGTGACATTGGCGATGTTGCTACAGGCGTATTTTAGAAAATGCTAAAATAGCTACACATATAGATTTTTAGGAATCCCACGCGGAAAACAGAAAGATAAAATGAAGATTTTATTTTTCTGTTTTTTTTAAGTTGATATTTAAAAAAGTCTAGACTCTTGACTCTAGAATTTTGATTCTAAAAAAACTACTCATCAATCAAAATCTCCAATAACTGAATTGCGGCTTCACTAATTTTAGTTCCAGGACCAAATACAGCTACGGCACCAGCTTCAAACAAGAAATCGTAATCTTGATGTGGAATTACGCCACCAACAATTACCATAATGTCTTCACGTCCGTATTTTTTTAACTCCGAAATGACTTGTGGAACGAGCGTTTTATGTCCTGCAGCCAACGAAGAAACGCCCAAAATATGCACGTCATTTTCCATGGCTTGTTTGGCAGCTTCTGCAGGCGTTTGGAATAACGGTCCGATGTCTACATCAAAACCTACATCGGCATAGCCTGTTGCCACAACTTTGGCACCACGGTCGTGTCCGTCTTGCCCCATTTTAGCAATCATGATTCGCGGTTGACGACCTTCCATTTCTGCAAATTTTGCCGCTAATTCCTTCGCCTTTTGGAATGAACTATCGTCTTTAATTTCTTTACTATACACGCCTGAAAATGATTTAATTTGTGCTTTATATCTTCCAAAAACAGCTTCTAAAGCATCTGAAATTTCTCCCAAAGTAGCACGTTTACGCGCTGCGTCAACAGCTAATGCTAAGAGGTTTTCTGCTCCGGACTTTGCTGCGGCTGTTAATTTTGCCAATGCTTCTTTGACTTCGGAAGCGTTTCGGTTCTTTTTCAATTCGTCCAAACGCTTCAATTGTGCATTGCGAACAGTTTGATTGTCTACTTCTAAAATATGTAACGGATCTTCCTTTTTGAGTCGGTATTTGTTTACGCCTACAATCACATCTTGTCCAGAATCGATACGTGCTTGTTTTCGTGCTGCCGCTTCTTCAATACGCATCTTCGGAATTCCCGCTTCAATCGCTTTGGTCATTCCGCCCAATTCTTCTACTTCTTCAATGAGTTTCATGGCTTTGTGCGCGATTTCATGTGTCAATTTTTCCACATAATAACTTCCCGCCCATGGATCTACCGTTTTGGTAATTTTTGTTTCTTCTTGAAGATAAATTTGTGTATTTCGAGCAATTCGTGCCGAAAAGTCTGTGGGTAACGCAATGGCTTCATCTAAGGCATTGGTATGCAAACTTTGCGTTCCGCCAAAAGCGGCTGCGGCTGCTTCTATACAAGTACGAGCGACATTGTTAAACGGATCTTGTTCTGTCAAACTCCAACCACTGGTTTGACAATGTGTTCTAAGCGACAACGATTTTGGATTTTTTGGATTAAATTGTTTTACCAATTTTGCCCACAACATACGTGCGGCTCTCATTTTGGCAATTTCCATAAAGTGATTCATGCCAATTGCCCAGAAAAACGATAGGCGAGGTGCAAAGGTATCAATATCCATGCCTGCAGCGAGTCCTTTGCGGATGTATTCCAAACCATCTGCAAGTGTATAAGCGAGTTCAATATCGCAGGTAGCACCAGCTTCTTGCATGTGATAGCCAGAAATGCTGATACTATTAAATTTTGGCATGTTTGCCGAAGTATATTCAAAAATATCCGAAATAATTTTCATAGAAGGCGTTGGCGGATATATGTAGGTATTTCGAACCATAAACTCCTTTAAAATATCATTTTGAATGGTTCCTGCTAATTGTTCAGGTTTCACGCCTTGTTCTTCAGCAGCAACAATATAAAACGCCATAATGGGTAACACAGCGCCATTCATGGTCATGGAAACCGACATTTTATCAAGCGGAATTTGGTCGAAGAGAATTTTCATGTCTTCCACCGAATCAATCGCAACACCTGCTTTTCCAACATCACCAACTACACGTTCGTGGTCGCTGTCATAACCGCGATGCGTTGCCAAATCGAACGCGACGGACAAGCCTTTTTGTCCTGCAGCTAAATTTCTTCGGTAAAAGGCGTTACTTTCTTCTGCCGTTGAAAATCCAGCGTATTGGCGAATCGTCCACGGTCTGCGTACATACATTGTAGAATACGGACCGCGAAGATTGGGCGCAATTCCCGCCACAAAATCCAGGTGTTCTACGTTTTCAATAGCTGCTTTGCTGTACGACGATTGTACTTTGATATCTTCTGCGGTGTTGAAAGCTGTTGTTTGCTTATCTTCAAACGTTTTCGCAGTTGGGTTGAGCGTGATATGTTGAATATTTTTTCTACTCATTGTCAAGTCGTTCTTTTTCTAGCGTTTCCGCGAGTCTTTTTGGTAAAATAGGTGCTAATAACACTTTGCGTGTTTCTTTTTTGAGAAAAGGCGTAATTTCCAAATCGTTTTTCATACAATCTTCAGGATTTGGATATTTGTTTGTTCCTAAAAGGACTTCTTTTCCTTCATCAAATAACGCTTGCTCTTTGGCAGCATTTTCTTTTATTTTTCGCTGAATGGTACCTTCTTTTAGTTGCTTAAGGAATCCGCCATTCGCTTCAATATCTTTAAAAAGTGCCAATGCTTTTTCGGCTAATTGTTGTGTGATACTTTCAATATAATACGCGCCTTCTGTGGGATTGTCCGTTTTGTCAAAATAGCTTTCATCTTTTAAAATACGCAATTGATTTCGAGAAATGCGGTCACCAAATTCGTTTGTGTGATGGTACAAGGCATCATACGGAAGATTGTACACAAAATCAGCGCCACCTAACACAGCACTCATACATTCTGTCGTTGTTCGGAGCATATTTACATTGTAATCGTACAAAGTTTTGTTTCGCGTAGAAGGAGATGCTATGATGATACAGTCAGCAGCAACATTGTATTCGTTTGCCAAGGTATTCCATAATAATCGCAAGGCTTTGAGTTTGGCAATTTCAAAGAAATAATGCGAACCAACCGTTACTTTAAACGTGATGGTATTTGCAATTGCAGCACCGTAATGATTCAAATATTCATTCACATGCGCGAGCGCGTACGCCAATTGTTGCACCATGGTTGCACCTGCGTTTTGGTAGACATCCAATCGTACAGTTAATACACTTTTAAAACCATCAAACTTGAGGATTTCTGCTAATGCTTCATGATCTGACGTAAGATTATCGAACCAATTTCCTGTGGACGCTAGGTTTCCAATCAAATCAATTCCAAGCGTGATACTTGCTGCATTTGCTTTCGCGAAAGCGTGAACAGTTTCACAATACGAAACCGATAAAAAGTCCATTTCGACATGCATTGGCACGTTGATATCAACATCCGCGAGAATATCTGCAAACTCAATTTTTTCATCCGTAATGAATAGTACAATGCTTTCTGCGCCTCGTTGTAAGATGTCTTTTATTTTTGTGTTCGCTTCTTTAGTATCAGTCACTACAATGCGTTGCGTCACTTTCCATTCGGTGGTTTTGGTAGCGATTTTGTGGACGTTTCCAAAATTTTCACGATGGTAAAAAGGAGTGATGTCAATGCCTTCTTGCGTAGCCGTGACCAGTGTTTGGTTGTAATCGGCTCCTTTCAAATCGACTTGTATTTTTTGTTTCCACTGTGCTGCGGAAACGGAATCAAATTCGTCAAATAATGAATTACTCATTGTCAGATGTTTTTAGGCTATCGGCGTATTCAATAATATAAATTTCTTCGTTTTCTTTCTTCATAAAGTAGTGAACACGCGCGTATTTTTCGATTTCTTCTGGGTTCGAAAAACGTTTGATACTTATTTTGTCTTTTTTGATATCGCGTTTTAGCGTGGCAATTTCGTCTTTTAAAAGCTCAATTTGCTTGTTGAGTTCTCTGTGTGTGTAAAACCACGAATTTGCATCCAAAAAGAGCATCCATATAATAAATATGGCAGAGGTGATGATATATATGTTTTTAAACTTTTCTAGTTTCATGCTTTTGAACGCGATGCAAAATTTTTATGTGTAAATGTACTAAATATTAGGCTAATCGCTCACTAATAATCGTACGAACAATATCGACAGCGACTGTGTTGTAGCGATTGTTTGGAATGATGATGTCGGCGAACTCTTTTGTGGGCTCAATAAATTGTTCATGCATCGGTTTGAGTGTGGTTTGATATCGCGCTAAAACTTCGTCGATATCGCGTCCACGTTGGGTAATATCGCGTTTGATTCTTCGGATAAGACGTTCGTCAGAATCGGCATGTACAAAAATTTTGATATCAAACATATCTCTCAATTCTGGATTTGTAAGAATCAAAATGCCTTCCACAATCATTACTTTTCTTGGCAAGGTATGAATGGTATCGCCTGTGCGATTGTGTTTTACAAACGAATAAACAGGTTGATCGATAGGATTTCCTTTTTTAAGCTCGCGCAAATGTTGACAAATCAGGTCAAAATCAATTGAACGTGGATGATCAAAGTTGATGCGTGTACGTTCTTCGTAACTTAAATGCGATGTATCGTTGTAATACGAATCTTGAGAAATAATCCCGACTTCATTCTCAGGAAGTTGTTTGATAATTTCGTTGACAACGGTTGTTTTTCCGCTTCCAGTTCCGCCACCAATACCAATAATAAGCATATTGTTTGTCTTTTGAATTGCAGGACAAAATTAAGTAATTTATTGATGAAAATTATTTTCAAAAAATAAATTGTTTTTGCTTTTATGTTTCAAGAAAAGCTATATATTTGCAGTCCAAATTTGGGTAACCAATTCGGGGTGTAGCCTCTCGACTTTGCTCGAGATAAACTACACTAAGAATTTAACACTTTTCGGGGTGTAGCGTAGCCCGGTTATCGCGCCGCGTTTGGGACGCGGAGGTCGCAGGTTCGAATCCTGCCACCCCGACAAAATTAAAGCCTTGCTTCCGCAGGGCTTTTTTTATAGAATACATTTGAGCTCGCTCAAGAATGTATTCTATAAAAAAGAACTGATTTGCGATAGCAAATGCAGGGCTTTGACTTTGCAACGAACCCAAACTCAGGATCACGCCAGTAATCCTATTTTTAAAATGTTGAGCTCGCTCAAGAATGTATTCTACAAAAAAGAACTGATTAACGATAGCAAATGCGGGGTTTTGACTTTGCAACGAGTCCAAACTCAGAATCACGCCAGTAATCCTATAATTCTTTCAAAAAAAAATCAATACCAGAATTTAATACAACTTAAAATACTGTTCTCGCTTATTCGCTAATTTGTTGAATTCTATATATTCTCGTTGCGTTCCATAGTTGCGCGTTTTGTATTCCCACGCTCTTTTCGTATCTACATTTTGAAAGGAATATTCGCCATTTCCTTTGTTGATGATGTTCCAATACATTCCGTATTCACGATTGATAGGTGCATCTTTGTATTTTTCAATTTCAAGCAATTCTAAATTTTCGTTTAGGTAAAACCATTTTTTGTCTACTGTATTTGACGTTTTTATTTTAATCATATACAATCCATTGGTCGTTCTTTCAAATTTAAAACGCGTATTTTCATCATTCCTGCAAAAAGACAAAGTATAATGTCCTGTAGCATCAGATGTCCATACATACGCTAAACAAACACGCTTTCCGTTGGGAGCATTCATACCAAACGTTCTGCTTTCCAAGGTCGTTCGTTTAATATATACAGGTTTTTTGGCATCAAAATACCAACGCCCGTTTTTAGATTTTTCAGGTTTCCAAACTGATAAAAAGAAGTCCTCATTTTTGGTGTTGTAAAAAAGAGTGTCAGCGTAAATTCTATCATTA
The DNA here is from genome assembly GCA_006383075.2 of Kordia sp. TARA_039_SRF. Taxonomy (GTDB): domain Bacteria; phylum Bacteroidota; class Bacteroidia; order Flavobacteriales; family Flavobacteriaceae; genus Kordia. The sequence continues at coordinate 438,394 of SMNH02000002.1, read as the reverse complement.
TTTTTATTTCCAACATTTATAATTTTGTAATAACCGTCTGATTGTTGTTCTATTTTCCAAAGTTGATATGTATCATTTCTATCATCAACCGCAAGTTTTACATCGCCTCTTTCATTCCCTTCCGAAGCTAGCGACCAAAATTTACCATCAATTTCAACTTGTAGTTGATACATGCCAGGTCGTACATATTTAACACGCCAATTTTTGAAAAATTCGCCCATTTTAAAATGTTTTTTTTGCACGTTGAATCCCAAAGCGGTACTTCTGTTGTTCACTTTATTGGTTAATTCAAAAGCAAAATTATTTTTTAGAGCTTTATTAAAATCAGCAGCGCTCTGCGTTTTAAAATTATCCGTAACTACTGGCGGCGGCGTTTTTGGCTTATTCCTCTTCGTTGCGGATGCTACATTAAAAGTTCTAGTGGCAGACCATTCTCGGTACGAACCGTTAATAAAAGCACGCACTTTCCATTTCCAACCATTGAGCTCAGTATTGGTTCGAGGTTGACGCTGGACTAATTGATATTTAGACGTAGGCGTATTTAGGATAAAGGATTTTCTGTTATCGTTGGGATGTATGATGTAAATTTCATATTGTTCTGCATTGGGTACATCTGCCCAGTCAAAATTCCAAGTGTAACTCGTTCTTTTATTTTCATTACCATTTGCTAGTAAAGCATTTGTCTGCGGAGCGTACAATGTAATGTCTGCTCGTATGGGCGTTGTGAAGGATATTAAATTGGGTTTGCTCCATTCGCCCCATTTGTTTCCTATTTTTGCGCGAATCCACCATCTCCAATCGCCTTTTGTAAGTTTGGCATCAATAGGTTTTGCAATGACATATTTGTAAGATGTTCCGTTTATTGCATAATCAAATAATGTGTTTTTTTGATTGGTATGCTGTACAATTAGCTGGTAAGAAGTAGCGTTCGGGACGCGATTCCAACTAAATTGTATACTGTTTCCTTTTTTATTTTCAACAACCTGTCCCGAAGCAGGCGAAAGCAACGTTGGTTTGGTCGATTTTACAACAGGTTTTGGTTTTGGTGAATTTTGCGGTATAAACTTAAACATCGCATTGGCGAGTCCGTCAGCATATTTTTGAACAATAGTACTTCCGATAGGGAATCCCGCTGCGGCGGAAATGGACTTATTGCTGTGTTTTGCCGTGATGTAATATTGATTGTCTCCCGTAGCAAGGTTAAGTTTGAATTTTTGATTTTCCACATTTGCCTGATTCCAAACTTGAAGTACTGCATTATTTTCCTGACTTCCTCCACGAATGTCCAATACTTTATTTTGTTCTTTGGAACGAATGATGTAAAATCCATTACCAATTTCTTCAAAGCGAAAAAGTTGGTTGTTTTGATTGGTGCGTTGTGCTAAAGTTACAGCAACACCATTGTTTTCGTATGGCGGTTGTACTTGTAGTACACGTCCTTTTTGATAACTTTCAATAATATACCATTGTCCTTTTTGTACAGGATTTTGTGTATAGATTGATGTGAAAATCATGAAAAATAAAAGTGCTACACTGTATTTTTTAAGCGTAAAGGAAAGTCGTATCATCGGGAAAAAGTTGTTTTCTAAGTTGTAAATATAGAATTATATATTTTCAAAAACGTTGCCAATTTTATGATTTTCAGTGTTTTTTGAGTGAAATGCCTAAATTTAGCATGGTGAAAAAGTAGTATTGTACAACTATTTTGTAGTATCTGTGTGGTAAAAAATCAATATCTTGTTGCCAACAATATCCTTCTACATGAGACTAAAAATTATTGTATTTATCATTATTATTTCTTTTTTCTTTTCTTGCGAGAGCAATCAAAAGAAAACTCAAAACACCTCAGAAACCACAGAAATTGGCTTGGATAACGGACGTTGGATTAGTACAAGCGATGCAAATGCTGGTGTGGAAATAAAAGACGGAACCTTTATCATGTTTTACAAAGGAACCGAAACAGCAACAAACAGTGTGTATGCCTATGAATTGACGGAGAAAGATGGTATTGAATATCTGCATTTGAAAAATAACGAAGGAGAAGAAATTATTTACGGTTTGCTCGAATATTCAGAAGATACGATGGTGTTGAGTTATTTGAATCGTGGAAGTACGTTAACTTATCGAAAAGAAAGATAAACATGGGTTGCGACGCCATAAAACCATTGCGATAAGAGTAATGGGTAGTTTTTTTAATCTAATAACGTTAATATAGTGTCCACTGAATTTAATAGGCTTTCTTCATCAAAATTTGTTTTGGAAACTATTTTTAAGCCATTCAAAAAAGTGTGTAGGAGTGAAGCGATGTTTTGAATATTCTTATCTGCTGAAATTTCTCCTGAATTTACTCCCGATTGTAAAAACGCTTTAAAGGTTTCTTCTATATATACTTTATTCTCTTGAATAACGCTCAACATTTCGTCGTCGTTTGGTACTAATTCAGTAGCAACATTTACCACAAAACAACCTTTTCGTTCTGTGTCAGAAATAGCTTCTGAAATAGCATTTTGAAATAGTTTTCGAAATCCTGTTTTGACACTGTTTTGTGTCTTTAAAAATGCTTCTAATTGCATTCTGTTTTCTGTTCTATATTGTGCAAAGGCTTTGTCGAACAGTTCTTTTTTTCCTCCGTAAGTATCGTAAATACTTGCACGATTGATGCCTAAATGATTCACTAAATCCTGCATAGAAGTTGCGTGAAAGCCATTTCGCCAAAACAAACACATAGCTTTTTTGAGGGTTTCTTTTTCATCAAATTTCTTAACTCTTGGCATAATTTTAAACAATTGTAGCGATAGTAATTACCTATCGCTACAAAAATACGTATTTATACTGTAATGCTTACTTATTAGCTTAGTAAAGGGTTAATATTCATTCCGCCGTCAACATTATATTCGCCACCAGTAATGAAAGAAGCTTCATCAGATGCTAAAAAGGCAACCAAATTGGCAATATCTTCTGGTTTTCCAATTCGTTTTAATGGAATGCGCTCTTGCATAGCTGCAGCAAAGCCATTAAGCTGTTCTTCAGGCATTCCGGTTTTAGCAAAAATAGGCGTTTCAACTGGTCCAGGATTTACAGCGTTGACACGGATTTTTCTAGAAGCCAGTTCTGTAGCAGCCGTTCTTGTAAATGAATTTAAAGCGGCTTTCGTAGCTGCATAAATTGCAGTGTTAGGCATTCCTGTATAAGCATTAATTGATGATAAATTAATGACAGATGCGCCATCATTTAGGATAGGTAAAAACTTTTCAACGGTAAAAATAGCACCTTTTACGTTGATTCCGAATTGGGTGTCATATACTTCCTCAGTGATTTGTCCGATAGGAGCTGGTGTGAAAATTCCAGCATTTACAAATAAAATGTCCACATTTCCATGCAAACTTTTTACTTTTTCAACCAAATTATCAGTTGCGCTAAGTGAAGTAACATCTGCTACAATTCCCAATACGCCTAATTCGTTTGCGGCTTTTGTAACGCGTTCTTCAGATCTTCCCGTGATGATAACGGTAGCACCATTTGCTTTTAATTTTGCAGCCGAAGCATAACCAATTCCACTATTACCGCCAGTAACTACGGCGATTTTTCCTTGTAATGAACTCATTTTTTATATTTTTTTATAATTAAATTTTATTTTGGAACGTTCATTCCGATTACAAATATATAAATAACAGAACGATTGTTCCAAATAAAAACACTTTTAAATTTAAACTTAATAAGTCCTAAGCAATTTATGTTTTTCCGTATCCATTGAAAACTACGTACAAACCCTCGATTTTTAGCTTTGCTTTCAAATACGCATTTTAAATTGTATGTTTGAATAACTGACCAAAATTATTCATTACATGGCTACTTCAGATTCAAAACCCACAAGTACTACGCCTGAAAGCACTTCTACATCGAAGAAGAAAGCAAACTCAACTTCTAAAAAACAAACCGCAAACGAGCCACCAAAAGGAATTTCTAAAGGCGTTTCAGATGAAACGATGATAAATTTTAAGAAAGAACTGGAAAATATGCTGCTGTTTGCAATGGGCAATGGAAAAACGATAGACACTGACATCAATTCGTTAATTGAAAGCAATAATATCAGCGATTTGATTATTGCACACAATATTCTTATTAAAAATATTGAGCCAGCCACGCCAAAGTCTATCGCGTATTTGAATTTGGTTTCAAAAGATGTTGGGAAAAAGAATATTTTTCAGCGATTGCCTATGATTCGAAATCTCATCATTTTAGCGGTAGTTTTCTTGTTGATTTTTATTGGAACGTCGCTTTCAAAAGAAGTCAATACCAATTCTTTAGCAGAAGGAGTGTTGAGCAATAGCGGAAAATCATTGTTGTATAATATGCTGTTTTTATGTGCTATTTCTGGATTGGGAGTAATGTTTTTTCTCTTGCGAGATATTAGCGAAGGCGTCAAAAATGCAACGTTAATGCCTGAACAATCCATTTATTATGTCGCATTAATTATTTTGGGAATTATTTCAGGATTAATTCTTTCCGAAATCGTTTCATCATACAATATAGGGAAAGACTTAAGTGTATTTAACAACGCCGTTTTAGCATTAATTGGCGGATTTTCCTCTGATGCCATTTTTAGTATTTTACAAGGAATCATCAATAAGATAAAGTCCATTTTTCAATAAAAAAAATCAATACAACCTCATTTATAAAAGACCAGCAGATGAAATTTTTAATAAGAAGTAGCAGCGTACTTTTAGTAGTACTTAGTTTGTATGCTTGTGCGTCCATTCCCGCTTCAACGGCAACCTTATCCCAAGAAGTGATTGCAGAAGCCAATTCTATGCATCAACTGAATATTGCATTGGTGAATAAACTTTTTGACGAACGAAAAGATAAGGTAAACGATTTTATCAACAATCAGTACATTCCGAGATTCGTTAAAAATTTTCAATCGAAAATTCCAGCAGGCGTAGATGTCAATGCTGAATTACCAAATATTTTAAAAAGCATCATGCCTGTTATCAACAGAAAACGCGATTCGCTACAAGGCTTGCTCGATGTGCAACGCAACGAAATGATTACGTCTTTAAACAACAGCTACGCAAACTATCAGCAAGCGAGTTCAACTTTGCAAAATTTGATAAGTTCAGCGGTAAAGCTTAAACAATCAGAAGCAAATACCTTGGCAGAAATACAAAATTTAACCAATACCAACTTAAACGTAGGCAAAATTCAAAGTCACTTAGATAGTTTGTTAATTAAAACAGGAAGTGGTTTTAACAAACTTTTGAATGTAGAGACAACACTAAGAAACTAGAGGAAACAACTAAATAGAAACACTATGAGTGGAATAGATTGGGATAACTTGGCAAACCAAGCAGCGGCACAAACCGATGCAGAATTTCAAACAACTATTGCAAGTTTGACACGAATGAATATCACAGAAATTGATCAATTCATCAAAGAAAGTCAAATCACCAATGCCAATGCAATTAAAGTTTTAAAAGAAATTAATGATGCAGCGGCTTCCAATACGGCAAAGGCAGACGCCATTGCCAATATAGATAACGGCGTGAAGTTTTTGGTAAGTATGGCAAATAAGATTGTCTAATTAACGCTTTTCACTGTGCCATAAAAAAGCTAATATCAACGAGTTGTCATCGTTTGTAAAGACGTTTCGTTTTTAGCATATTCAGTGGATGCTGCTATTTTTCGTATCTTAAAGAAAATTTTAAATCATGAAAAAAAGAAATTTAAAAGCATTAGCACTGAACAAAAAATCAATTTCCAATTTTAGTTTTATAAAAGGAAAAGGAGGCACGGAAGACACTATTACTTGCGGTGTTTCTTGTCCTGCGGGAAATTGTATAGAATCTGTCACGTACTGTACGCACGATACCTGCGGAACTTGTATTGAAACGCACTGCGAAGGTGGTGTTGTTTGTAATTTGACCGATCCTAAAGGAAAAAAATAACAAGCGAACAAGCATGAATGAAAGCAATATTACAAATATGTGATGTTGCTTTCTTTTTTTAAATCCACTTCATTTTAAAAACGAAATAGTATAAAGATATCAAACACCTGTATAGTTTTTGTTGATAAATTTTATGTAAGGAATACATATAAAAAACTACTTTTGTTACAAAAGCGTTTAATACTTAAGATAAAAGAATATGTCAGATACAAATACAGCCTTAGATTGTTTAATTATAGGAAGCGGTCCTGCAGGATACACCGCAGCAATTTACGCAGCTAGAGCAGATATGAATCCTGTAATGTACACAGGAATGGAGCCAGGAGGACAGTTAACAACCACAACCGAAGTAGATAACTTTCCAGGATATCCAAACGGAACAGATGGAACTGCAATGATGGAAGATTTGAAAAATCAAGCAACGCGCTTTGGAACTGATGTGCGTTTCGGAATTGCAACAAAAGTAGATTTGTCGAAAGAAATTGGTGGTATTCACAAAGTATATGTCAGTGATGGAGCAGCGGAGCAGGAATTGTTGGCAAAAACGGTTATTATTTCTACAGGAGCTTCCGCAAAATATTTAGGATTGGAAAGTGAACAACGCCTTATTGGTGGCGGCGTTTCTGCCTGTGCTACGTGTGACGGATTTTTCTATAAAGGTCAAGATGTGATTGTTGTTGGTGGTGGTGATACTGCTGCAGAAGAAGCAACCTACTTGGCAAAATTGTGTAGAAAAGTAACCATGTTGGTTCGTAAAGATGAAATGCGCGCGAGTAAAGCAATGCAACACCGTGTACATGGTGCAGAAAACTTAGAAGTATTATTCAACACGGAATTGGATGAAGTTTTGGGTGATATGGTAGTTGAAGGAGTTCGAATTGTAAACAATCAAACGCAAGAAAAGCGTGAATTGGATGTAACAGGCGTTTTCATCGCGATTGGACACAAACCAAATACAGACATGTTTAAAGGAATTTTAGACATGGATGACACAGGATATTTAATCACAGGCGCAAAATCTACCAAAACAAACATTCCTGGTGTATTTGCTGCTGGAGATGTGCAAGATAAAGAATACCGTCAGGCAATTACAGCTGCCGGAACAGGATGTATGGCTGCGCTTGATGCAGAACGTTATTTAGCTTCTGTAGAAGATATGATTGAAGCGTAAAATTTAATTTTGAAAATCTCTTACTTTTTTAAATGTCAGCACGATTTCTGTGACAAAAGCAAGTGATTTTGATAAAGAGTTTAGTTCACAACAATTCAAAACTCAGCATTTAAAACTTCAAAGTACTTCTCGATACATTTTTCTTTCAGAAAAACACTCGAAGTGACGGTTTTGAAATTGAATCTGAAACATCATGCGTCAGTTCGAGTGGCAAATCTGAGATTTGTTGTATCGAGAACAGGTATGAGTCGCAAAAGGAATCTTTGAAAGATAAAAAAATCAAAACCGCATGAAACTCAGTTCTCATGCGGTTTTTTGGTTATTGGTTTGGTTGATATTCGCTTTTTGATTGATATGGTTGTGGTTGATTAGCGAAAGCATTTTCAAGTAAGTCAATTTTCAAATAAGCCAATTATCAAATCTTCAAATTAAAAAATTGCTACATTATTACATTAAGTAATTGTTACATTAAAAAACTACTTCTTGTTCACGCCGCCAGCAGACGATTTGTTTTTCGCAACCGATGGTGGATTTCCGTAATAATTGACATCGCCGCCACTAGAGCTGCTTGCGACTAATTTTTCCGTAACATACACCGTAACATCTGCGCCGCTGCTTGCCGAAGCATTACAATTTTTTACGGTTAAATCTTTTGCAATAATATCACTTCCACTACTTGCCGTTGCTTCTAGCGAATCTGCGGTTCCCGCAATTTTAATATCTGCACCGCTTGAAGTTGAGCAAATGATGCTTTCGGCTTCTACTTCCAATTTTACATCAGCGCCGCTATTGCTTTTTACTTCCAGCATTTCGGCGATAATGATTGATGTACTAAATACATCTGCGCCGCTTGTGCTGATAATTTTTTCAATAACGGGCAAACTGACATGTACTTTTTTCGACTTACAACGCCCGATATTTTTTTCGGTGTGAATCTTTAAAACGCCGTTGTTGATGTCTGTGGCGATTAATCCTATCACATTTTCATCGGCTTCCACTTCAATAGAAGCAGTTTCCGATTGTGTGATATAAACGTCTAAGCCTTCGGAAGCTTTGATAACTGTAAAACTTTCCTCAGCGTCTCTTTCTTCTGAGACTACATTTCGATTTCCTTTAATTCCCGATCCGAAATTGAAGTTGCATGAAGTCATGAATAGACTTAAAATAGCAATGGCGATAAATCGTGCAATTGTGACCATAATAGTTAGTGTTTTTTGTTCGTTCGTTTTTTGATTGATGATTATTTTCGTTATTCGTTTACACTGAGCTTGTCGAAGAGTTGTTCGTGCTGTCTAAAACCCAACACCTAAAACCCAAAACCCAGTAAGAATAAAATTAATTTACAGAATCCTTTGTAACTTCAGTTTCCTTTTTATCAGTATCTGCTGTTTTTTGACTGCTTTTTTTTCTTCTTTCTTTTTTTGATGATGGACAGTCTAAGCATTCCAATTCATCGTCTACTACTTGATGGTAATGTTCTTCCGTATCAGAATTGTTTGGTAGGATGTCTCCAGAACTTCTACTATTTCTGTGGAAAGACCTCGTATTTTTATCAGGATAAATGATAGCGCCTTCTGGTAAAAACAATACAACTTCTACCAACTGATTGTTATGTTTGTCTTCTTCATCAAACAGAAAATAACCGTCAAGTTTTAAGGTATTATCTTCAAAAACATAGTTATACTCAATTCCTTGTGCGCGTTGTTTTGCCTTTTGGAAAGAAATACCTCTAGCGCTTTTGCTGATACGGATTCTGGCATTTTCTCTTTCTGTTGGTCGTACAATCAACTTCACAGAGCTAGAAAACAGAATGACATCACCGTTTTCATCATATTTTACCGAGTAATCATGATCGTAACTGTACAAGCTTTCGTCATAATATTCATTTCTGACCATTTTTACCGTGATTGTATCATTTTTTACAATGGGCAATTCTTTTTTATCAGAAACTGTTGCTTCAATATTTTGATGCATTGCAGCATTTGAAGCGATGTATGCAATTCCGATACAAGCGCCAATCCACAATACAATTAAAATCGTTTTTGCTGATGTTCCTATTGGTTTTGAATTTTTTACTAAAATCTTCATTCCCAAGATGAACAATACAATTGCAGGAATTCCCACAGCAACCAAAGCTAACAATCCTAAAATCCAAGGTGAGATTTCATTCAAGATGCCTAAATCTTCATAATAGAAGAATTCTCCTCCGTCAAATACTTGAAAATTAAAGAAGCTAAATCCAAGCGTGGACATTAAAATACTTATCAAAATAGAAGCTGCCACAATGATGAAAATTACACCAAAAAACTTACCAAATACTTTGATAAATGCTTCTATAATATGTCCGATAGAATCAAAGAAGGAAGATGCGCCTTTTTTGGCTTTTTGACCAACTTGTTCAAAATTTACATCCTTAATAGTTTCGTGAACATCATCCAATCCTTCTTTGATTTTTTGTTCAATATTGCTGATGTTCGCGGGCTTTCCCGCCATGGCTAACTTTTCGCTAGTGGTGGTTGCTTTTGGGATAATTACCCATAAAATAAAGTATACTAAAATTGGTGAACCAACTCCTGCAAAAACAATGATGATTGCTAACAATCGAATCCAGAGCGCATCTACACCAAAATATTGTGCTAAACCTGCACATACTCCGGCAATAAACTTATTGTCATAATCTCTGTAGAGTTTTCGGTAGTTTCCTGTTTCCGTTTTTGGTTGATAGTGGGTTTTGGTTTTAGGTTCATCCTCAAAAATTTCATCGTCAACGAGATAATCTTCAGGTTGTCCCATAATTTCAATAACTTCTTGTACTTCTTTCATGCCAACTACTTGTCGCTCTGATTTCATACGTTCTGAAAACAATTCGGCAACTCTGGCTTCTATATCGGCTAAAATTTCATCTCTTCCTTGCGAGTCTGTAAAGGAGCGTTTTATGGCGTTCAAATAACGCTGTAAGGCTTTATATGCATCTTCATCTATATGAAAAAACATATTTGCTAAGTTTATATTTATGGTTTTATTCATTGCTAGTGCTTTTTTGTCGTGTTACGAGTGATACTGCGTTTTGTAAATTGTTCCAAGTGGTATTCAGTTCTTTCAAAAATAACTTTCCCGTCTCTGTGAGTCCGTAGTATTTTCTAGGTGGTCCAGAAGTTGATTCTTCCCAGCGGTAACTCAATAAACCTGCATTTTTCAATCTTGTCAATAGTGGATAAATCGTTCCTTCTACGACAAGCATTTTTGCGTCTTTTAGCGTTTCTAGTATTTCGGCTACATAGGCATCTCGATCTTTTAAAATAGATAGGATGCAATACTCCAACACGCCTTTACGCATTTGTGCTTTTGTGTTTTCTATCTTCATGTTTTCATGTGTCTTTTAATGTTTCTGTTCGTTTTTTGATTGATGATGATTGATTGATGATGGTTTTTTGTTGTCTGTTGTTCGTTTTCTGTTCTCTGTTGAATTTTCTATTTTCAAAATGATAACTGACAACTGACAATTATTTAATAAATCGATAGGTAAAAGGGTATTTATAACGTTCACCTTCGTTTGCTTTCATTGCTGCCACAATGGTATAGGTAATATTTACCGCAAAAAATAATAATGCGCCGAGTCCTGTAATAATTCCCACAAGTGACATTCCAAAAATTCGAATGCCGTTTTCCACATTGATATCAATATCATGAAACCAAAACAAATCCCACGTATTTACATTGTGAATGCCAAAGGCAATAAAAAAAGGAATACTCAACACAACGGCAGCGATTTTATAGCAAAGTAGACTCAACTGAAAGTTGATGACTTCTTTTCCGTGGTGATCTATAAACTCAGAATCCTTTTTATACATCGTCCAAAAAATGATAGGAAGTATAAAATTTCCAAACGGAAAAAAGTATTTACTAAACGCTGAAACGTGTAAAACTGTCGCTACATTTTTATCGTGATTTGTTAATGTTGATTCCATTGCATATTATTTTCTTATGCAAATATATGTCTAAAAAAAGGTATTATGCAAAACATAGTACTAAAAATTAACAATAAATTAACATTTAAAAAAAGTTTAAAATGTTTTTAATTATTATTTAATAAGCTGAAATACAGTATTTTATATTTAATTAAGTAATTTTTAGGTCTTTCGATAGAAAAAAGAATCAAAATTTCAACTTTTCTTTAAAATCCTGATTTTTTTGTATTTTGGCTATCAGATAGTAACGTGAAAAACGACAAATGGCAAAAAAACTGACTCCATCAAAAATTAATACCTATACACTTTTTAAGCTTCCATCGGCATACTTTTCAGGTGTGCGATTAAAGGAAATTACTAACGAAATAGCTACCGTAACCGTGAAGCATAATTGGTTCAATAAAAATCCTTTTAAATCATTGTATTGGGCAACGCAAGGAATGGCTTCCGAATTGGCAACAGGTGTACTCGTAATTCAAGGCATTGAAAATTCGGAAGAAAAACTCTCTATGCTAGTACGTTCACAAAAAGGAACGTTTACCAAAAAAGCCACAGGACGTATTCGGTTTGTATGTAAAGATGGTGGCAAAGTAAAAGCTGCCATTGACGAAGCCATCAAAACAGGCGAAGGACAAAGTTTGACATTATTTGCCGAAGGTTTTGACGCTTCTGGCGAAAGCGTTTCTCATTTCGAATACGAATGGGGAATCAAACTACGAAAGAAGAAGTAGTGTAACAAATCTCATCTTTTCACATCTAATTCATCAAACACACTTCGACAAGCTCAGTGTAAACCGACAGGCTCAGTGTAAACACGACAAAATCAATATAAAAAAACGAACAAACTATGACAGCACACGAAATTGACTACCATATTTATGGTGAAGAAATGCAATATGTAGAAATTGAACTCGATCCCGATGAAGCCGTTATTGCGGAAGCAGGCAGTTTTATGATGATGGACGAAGGCATTAAAATGAATACCATTTTTGGTGACGGCGGCAATCAGGAGAAAGGAATTTTAGGTAAATTATTTTCTGCTGGAAAACGAATACTCACAGGCGAAAGCTTGTTTATGACGTCTTTTCTTAATGAAAAAGCCTTTGGGAAACGAAAAGTAAGTTTTGCATCGCCGTATCCGGGAAAAATTATTCCTATTGATTTAACGGAGTATCGCGGCAAGTTTATTTGTCAAAAAGATGCTTTTCTATGCGCCGCAAAAGGGGTTACTGTTGGAATTGAATTTTCAAAAAAACTAGGACGTGGATTTTTCGGTGGAGAAGGATTCATCATGCAAAAGCTAGAAGGCGACGGAATGGCATTTGTACATGCTGGCGGTACGATGGCGCAGCGACAATTAGCGCCTGGCGAAACCTTGCGCGTTGATACTGGCTGTATTGTCGGATTTACCCAAGAAGTAGATTACGATATTGAATTTGTTGGCGGTATCAAAAATACCTTATTTGGTGGCGAAGGAATGTTTTTTGCAACCTTGACAGGTCCTGGAATTGTATACATTCAATCCTTACCATTTAGCCGTTTGGCGGGAAGAGTCATTTCTGCTTTACCAAATAGAGGGAATAGCAAAGGCGAAGGCAGCATTTTAGGGAGTATTGGCGATTTATTAGATGGCGATAATCGTTTTTAAAAGCCCGTATTTAGACTTAATAAAAACTTAAAATTTCATTCAAATTCTGTTAAAGTTCAACTGAAAAATGGTAAACATTAAATTTTTTACTATTTTTAAAAAACTAAAAACTGAATGCGTATACACGAAAACTACTCTTAGAAATTTTTAACCCTAATACTCGTTAAATATGGCAAGAGCGATGTTCGATTACACCAAAACTATACTTAGAAAAGTAAGTTTCGATCCATCCTTATTTTGTAAAGAATTACAAAAAGCTTTGCAGCGATTGCTCCCTCACGAGATTGAAGAATTGAAAATATGGATCAATTCTCTCGTCACAGCAAATCCACAATTAGATCAATGTTTAATCTATTTAAAACCATAAGAAAAGCCGCGATACGTCGCGGCTTTTTTAGTATTTAATGTTTCCTTATGATTGTACTGGACTGATAATTTGTACATTGTGAAACGCAATGGCACCACGTACAATTCCCATAATTACATTTCGCAAGGCTTCAATAATTTGCATTTTCAATTCGCTTTTGTGAAATAGCAAACTTACTTCTCTAGCAGGTCTAGGTTCTGCAAAATGACGCAAATATTTACGTTCCGACTCTTTAATATCCATCGTATGTAAGTAGGGAAGAAGCGTCATGCCCAAATCTTCATTCGATAGTTTTATTAGGGTTTCAAAGCTTCCACTTTCCAATTGAAAATGGTCGTCAGTTATGGCTCTTGGTGTTTTGCAGAGATTAATCACGCCGTCTCTAAAGCAATGTCCGTCTTCCAATAATAAAATATCATCAATATCTAAGTCGCTCGTTTCCAGTTCTTTTTTGTGGAATAATCGGTGATTTTCTGTAATATATCCAACAAACGGTTCATAATACAGCACACGTTCTTTAATTTGCTCGTAACCTAGTGGCGTTGCGGCAATTGCGGCATCTAAATGTCCTTCATTCAGTCTTTTAATAATCGTTTCGGTCGTGAGTTCTTCTATTTTTAAATTGACTTTTGGGTACTTTTTTATAAACGTTTTTAAGAACATTGGCAATAACGTTGGCATAATGGTTGGAATGATTCCCAACTTAAATTCGCCACCGATAAATCCTTTTTGTTGATCGACGATGTCTTGCATTCTGCCCGATTCGTTGACGATGTTTCGGGCTTGTTCTACTATTTTTTTGCCAATTTCGGTGAGTTGAATCGGTTTTTTACTTCTATCAAAAATTTGAATTTCTAATTCGTCTTCCAACTTTTGAATTTGCATGCTCAACGTGGGTTGTGTCACAAACGATTTTTGAGCAGCTAAGGTGAAATTTTGGTGTTCGGCAACTGCCAACACATATTGTAATTGTGTAATTGTCATTAGTATAGTTTTGAGTGATAAAAATATAAAAACAATCAATAAAACTTATAATAATTCCACGAAAATGTTCGGTAATTTTGTTTTATCAAAAATTAACAACATCAAAACACACACAAAATGGCATTAAATATATTAGGATTAGACATCCAAAAAACAGAAAAATTGGCAGGAGACTTAAACGTTTTATTGGCAAATTTTCAAGTGTATTATCAGAATTTACGTGGAATTCACTGGAATATTAAAGGAAAAGGATTTTTTGAACTACACGCAAAATTTGAAGAATTGTACAATGATACACAAGTAAAAGTTGACGAAATCGCGGAACGTGTTTTAACATTAGGCGCAGAACCTTTACACACGTTTGAAGATTATATCGCCAATGCAAAAGTTCCTGTGGGAAAACACATTTCGAAAGATGAAAAAGCGGTTGAATTAATCGTAGCTTCTATTTCAGAATTATTGCAATTGGAACGAAATCTATTAGAAAAAGCCGCAGATGCAAACGATGAAGGAACCGTTGCGATGATGAGCGATTTCATTTCCGAACAAGAAAAAACCGTTTGGATGATGCGTGCTTGGTTAGGATAAGAAGTTATTAGTTTTAGAGTTTTTGAGGTAGCTCGCTGTATAACAAAAACTTCATAATATATAAGTATAAGGTTAGTTTTAACGAAAAAGCGACGCCAATTTGGTGTCGCTTTTCTCTTTTATGGTTGATTGACAAAAGTTTTGCTCGCTACTATAATACAATTTTTAAAGAGACATCTGCATCTTTTACTTCAAACTTAGCTGGGTCAAATTGTGGAGGTCCATAGCTCATCGGATTGTTTGAAATTCCGTAATCTTCTTTGGGCATTCCGCTATCTTCGAAGTCCATTTGTCCGTTGTCATTTTCGTCATGCACACACGTAATGGCATACGTTCCTTTCGGTACATTTTTAAACGTAACTTTGACTTTATTATCTTCAATTTCTCCAGCTGCAGATTGTACAGGTTTTGTTTTCATAAAGGTATCTTCCGTATGCAAGGCAAACAATACCTTTCCTTTATTGCTTTTCACTTTATCGATGGTAACAGTAATAGTGACGCCTTCTTCAGAAGTAGTTTGCGCATTGCTAGTAAAAAGTCCTGCGATAAAAACGGCGATTAAAAATACATTTTTCATAATAGTAATTGTTTATTGATTAATGATTTGTTTTTGCTAGTTGTTTACTTCGACAAGCTCAGTATAACAGGTTTTAGGTCGCTTTGCTTTTTGGTCTTGATTCATGACTCTTGGTTCTTGACTATTAGCTAATTACTTTATTATCCTAGCGACAGTTCAAAAGTGCGAAGAATGTGTTTCGTGACACAAAATAAAATACTGGATTGTTGTTTTTTGGGGATGAATTGTAGAATTGGTTTTTGAGCGGAAAGTTTTCTCTTGCTCTACTGTATGATTTTTTAGAAAACATCTTGTACTTTTTTCTTTTTTCTCAAAAGAAATAATTTCTCTTGTGAGTAGGATATAATTTTTTAATACTTATTAAAATAAAGTTTACTACGTATTAAACTTATTTTTGATAGGTAGTAAAGTTTAAAAAGGTCATGAGGTTTTGATTGAAACATCAAGACAAATTAATTGTATGTACTTGATGTTTTATATAACTCATAGGGATGAAAATATTTTGCGTTAAATTAAATCATTGAAAAAATAATAGATGTAGTTATAATAATAGCGAAACATCTAAAAAAAATACAGTAATCAACACATTTTTACTTTTTAGTTGTTTGAGAAATAAGGATGTAGCTTCCGTATGCTTTTACTATAAGATCATGTTTTGCCTGATTATTAGAGCTCTGAATTCATAAATATCGAGATACATTGTTTTCTATATCTACGTATTCTGAGTAATTTCATTTTACATTTAAAATTATACAATTATGAAAAAAAAGAATTTGAAGAGTTTAAAACTTAACAAGAAGTCTATTTCTAGTTTTGATCAAAAATCAGGGTTAGTAGGAGGTAGAGGAGACCAAACAATGATTGGAGAGCCATGTCAACCTCCAACTATTTTTAATTCTTGTGATTACTGTCCATCAGGAGTATGTGAAACGTTTATTTGTGCTTCATGGTGGGGAGGTCAACTTTGTCCAATAGAATAATGATGAGCATTGTATGTATAAAGCGAACTTCGGTTCGCTTTTTTTTATACCAACCCACGCGCCTTCATCTCCAAATACTTATTAATCGCATCAATTGTTAAATTCTCTGGAGTCGTTAATATAGAATGAATTCCGTATTTCTTGAGTTCGTTGACGATTAAGCGTTTTTCGAAAGAGAATTTTTCTGCGATGACCTTGTCGTACGCTTCTTGAATGGTGGTTGCTTCGCTGTGGATGAGTTCGTCAAGTTCGGTGTTTTTAAAGAAAACTACAACTAACAAGTGACTTTTGGAAATTCCTTTTAAATACGGCAACTGACGGTTGAGTCCGTCCATAGTTTCGAAGTTGGTGTATAACAATAACAAACTTCGGTGTTTGAGTGTTTGTTTGATATGTCCGTACAAACGTCCGTAATCAGATTCGTAAAAGTCTGTGCTAACATTGTACAACGATTCCAAAATAAGGTTCATTTGCGAACTGCGCTTTTCGGCAATCACCGTGTTTTCAACTTTTTTAGAAAAGGTAAACATGCCCGCTTTGTCTTGCTTTTTTAACACCACATTGCTCATCACTAACGTTGCGTTGATGGCATAATCGAGCAGACTCAGTTCGTTAAACGGCATTTTCATCATACGACCTTTATCAATCACCGAATACACAGGTTGCGATTTTTCATCTTGGTATTGATTCACCATCAATTGTCGCTGTTTTGCCGTTGCTTTCCAGTTAATCGTTCGCAAATCGTCGCCAATCACATATTCTTTAATTTGCTCAAACTCCATTGTGTGTCCGATACGACGAATTTTCTTGATGCCGTACATCGTCAAGTTGTTTCCAATGGCGAGCAAATCGTACTTTTTTAATTGTAAAAACGCAGGGTACGTCGGCACCATTGCTTCATTATCAAAGTAGAAACGACGTGCTACCAATCCCAAGACCGATTGTACATATACATTGAGTTTTCCAAAAACATATTCGCCGCGTTCGGTTGGTCGTAATTTGTATTTTAAATCAATAACGCTGGATGCTTTTATCTTTTTTTCTATAGAAAAATCACGCACTTGAAATTGCACAGGTATTTCGTCAATGATTCGTACAGATATCGGAAACGTATAATAATTTTCCAATCGTAAAAAAATATCATTTTCGTCACCGTTGGAGAATTTATCGGGTAATTGTCGTGTGGCTGAAATTCCCGTTTTGGCGAGATATAAAATGAAAATATCCAGTAAGGTAAACGTACAAAAAACAAGCAGTAACAGTTTTGAAACATAGAAAAGCTTCGGAAAAATAAAGCTGATAATAAAGCACATGATAATTCCGAGCGAAACGTAAAAGAAACGATCTCTGATGTATAAGGATTTAAAAAAATCTTTGATGACTTGCACTTGCTGCCTAATTTCAGGTTATAACTTATCGAGGAATCTCAATAGTTTGTATGATTTGATTGATGATTTGCTTGGATGTCATTCCTTCCATTTCGCGTTCTGGCGTTACAATGATACGATGTTGTAACACAGGTACCGATACACTTTTAATATCTTCAGGCGTTACAAAATCGCGTCCGTTGATAGCAGCATACGCTTTCGATGCTTTTAAAATAGCAATAGAAGCTCTCGGAGAAGCGCCCATGTATAGGAATTGATTACTTCGCGTGTTGATGATGATTTCAGCAATGTATTTTAACAAATGTGGTTCTACCACAATATCATTGACCAATGCTTGGTATTTGGTGATTTGTGCCTGATTTAGAAACGCGTTGATTTTGTCTACTTTTTTATCATCTTTTAAATCGTGTTCGCGGGCAATGATTTCTATTTCTTCTTCTAGGTTTGGATATTCCACGTTGATTTTAAATAGAAAACGGTCCAATTGCGCTTCTGGCAAACGATAGGTTCCTTCTTGCTCAATTGGGTTTTGCGTGGCTAAGACCATAAACGGCGCGTCTAAATTGTATTTAGTGCCATCCATTGTAATTTGTCGCTCTTCCATCACTTCAAATAAAGCAGCTTGGGTTTTGGCTGGCGCACGGTTGATTTCGTCAATGAGTAACATGTTGGTAAACACAGGTCCTTTTCTGAATTCAAATTCCGATTTTTTCATATCAAAAATAGACGTTCCCAAAATGTCACTTGGCATTAAATCGGGCGTAAACTGAATACGTCCAAAGTCTACAGTGAGCGATTTTGCCAATAGTTTTGCCGTAATCGTTTTGGCGACACCTGGCACACCTTCAATTAGCACATGTCCTTTGGCAAGGAGTGCGGTGATGAGCATGTCAATCATTCCTTTTTGTCCTACGATGACTTTTGAGAGTTCTTCTCGTATTTTTTGAATGCCTTCTTGCAGTTCGGTCAGATCAATTCGGTTGGTAAATGACAACGGCGTATTTTCTGACTGTGCTTCGTGTTCGTTCGTTTCTCCTGTAAAGTCCATATATGTTTTTTACTTCTGTAAGTTACTAATTTAATTGTTTTTGTTGCGGAATTTTTCAATGGCAACGGTGATTCTTAATACGTCCTCTTCATCAAAAAAGAGTTTCTTTTGCAATATGTTGATGAGTTTGACGAGTCGTTCGGTTTCTTCTAATGATTTTCCTGATTTTTGATGCAAGCGTTTGCAAAATTGTTCGTCAAGCACTTGTGTGTTTAAAAAGTATTCGGTTCGTAAATATTCTAAGAAATAGGTGATTTTTTTGTGAACCACATTTTGATGATCTTTCGTTTCATAGAATAAATTTCCAATGGTTTTGGTAAAATCTACAGTTGTATTTTCCAACGGTTTTACAATTTTTACGATGCGTTGTTTTCGTTTCGCATTAAACAGAATAAAAATCAACAAGAAAATCAACGATAAATACCATGCCCATTGCAATGGTGGTTGCGATTTTATAAAGCGCAATCTTGAATCTTCGTTGGTGCCATCGGCAGTAGTAATTTTATACGCAGAATCAAAAAAGACATCTTCATTTGGAATATACGCCAACACACCTTCCGAATATTGGTGTTGATTGTCTTTTAAAAGAGTATAATTTGTAAACGCCAACGGTTGCGTATGCAATAAAAACGAGCCTTTACCTACAGGAACTTTGACAAAGTTGGTATACTTGGTTTGTGTAGAATCATCTTCAAATTGCTGATATCCTAAAACGGTAGTGGTTAAGGAATCAATGTATAAGAAATGGTGGTTTTTGATGCCTTTTTCAATGGAGATGTCTTTATCGCGCAAACGATTATTGGCGAATGATAAAGTTGCCTTACTTTCTGAACGGAATTCATATTCTATGTAAAGTCCTAAAGTGTCTAGCAGATACTCTGGCATTTCTCTCGCAGATACAAATATGGTGTTGCCTTCGTTAGCAAAATCGAGCATTTCATTCACAGAACTGTAGTCCGTAAAAAAATCATCCGCAACCTTCATATAGGTTCCGTTGATTTTATATTCGTAGGTATCAAAATCGTAATTGTTATAGATAAACTCGTAAGGAGACCTGTAAACATTGGTAATTTCTCCATTTGGAAGGAGGTTTTCCAATTCTTTGTGAAATACTTGTAAATCGTACGGCTTGGTTTGTCGCTCATCAAAAGTTTCTCGCCAATCGATAGGCGTTGGTTTGGAAACACCTACAAACCCTGCTATAATGATGATTGCAATTAAAATACCGAGATATATTTTTAACTGTTTACTCATGCGGCAGCTTTTTTAAGTACAACAGTAAATGATTCTTTCGCTTTTTGGTATTGCGCTTGGTTGATGTCAAATTCACCATACCACACATAGTTGTATACGTACGAAGTATATTGAAATTGCTCGCGTAAGGCTTCCTCTTTAATTTCGTAGGTATAATCGAGATTTGTCTTTTCAGGATCAAACGAAATGATTTCGGAATCACTTAATTGCTTTAACATGTTGAGGTATTGGAATCGAATTGCCAATCGGTAATTTCCGTTGGTTTCAGCTTCTTGAATTAATTTGTTGAAATCGGCACTGTGAATATTCGTGTCAATATCTTCGTGACGTATGATGCGTCGGTCAGATCGTTTACCAAAAACCCAGCGTCCTTCGCCATTCATCATGGTTCTTACAATAAAAAATACCACTACAATGATGATGATGACATAGAAAATGTTGAGCGCATTTTGTACGAACTCAGACGCTTCTTTTCGTGTACCAAAGTCAAACCAATCTTGGACGGTAGTTTCAATCCAATCTATAAAATTTGACATCCAACCTGCTTCTTGCTTTTCTTGGTCGTACTCAAATTCTTCACTGGAATATCGTTCTTTAAAATTGCCATCATATTCTTTTGGCTCAATGTACGAGTCATCTTCTTGTACAGATTTTTGCTGTATGAAGGTAGTTTCTGCCGTAGCAATATGTTCCGCATGCAGTGACAGAGAGCATATTCCCGAAAGGAAAAAAATAAAAAATATGTTTCTAAAAAGTTGTGGCATGAATATTAGTCTCTCCCGATATCGTCAATAGTATCTTGTGTGTGAATGTTTTCGCGGTCTTCTTTTAAACTGTAATACACAATTGCTTGGTGAATTTGTAGCGCAGCCGAAGTTAAAAAATTGAATATATAAATGGCAACTTGCATTGCAAAAGCAATGATAAATAACAATGATGTTTTTTCTAAATCACTTAAATACGTTGGATTTTCTAAAATAGGAATCCCTAAAAAGTATAGTATAGTTCCTTGAAGGAAGGAAAGTACATATTGTACAATAATGATAATCAGCATGAAGATTCCAACAGCTCCGATAGAAGGGAAGAATTGTTGAAAACATAGTTGCAAACTGTATCCATAACAATCAAATACACTTTTGTCATCGTGTTTGAGATATTCCATAAGTGCAGAATGGTAAAATAATGAAATTAAAGCCACCACAAATATGACAAAAGGAAATCCGATGATAGTTATTGCCATAATTCCCATCACAATAGCGGCTGCAATTAGAAGCGGAATGGATATTAAAATTGTTATTAGTAAAAACTTCACGATTTTACCGAAGTTGGCAAATAGCTCTTTCGAAATTTCTTTGTTAGAGAAATTGGCTCCTTTGTGTTTTTCGTAGAGTTTAAAATAGAATGGAATGTAGGCATAATTTAAGATACCAACAAAAGCACTGATTAGAATGTATAGAATTCCGTACGGCACATAAATGTTTGAATTGTCACTAAGATATCTAAAAAACTCTCTTTGATTGCGCTCGTCCAATAAACCCAACGCTTGCAATTCAGCAAGTTCTGCATACAAAATAAAGCCCATGATAATGAGTACTAGCAAAAAAAGTCCGTTTACTAAAAAGTAATTCTTAAAGAAATGCTTTCCATGTGTTTTTATAAACGCAAACGTGTCTTTAAAAAACAGTGCGAAGTCTCTCGATTTATATAGTTGCAACATGATTTTTTAGTTTTTTATGTACAATATGTGGATATATTAAATAGTAATAAGATATGATTCCTAAGGTAATTAAAATGATGCCTACCGAAAGCCAGTTGGGCATGATATTGGAATAACGCGTGACATAGCCTTCCAAAACACCAGCGGCAAAGGTAAACGGAAATGTACTAATTAGGATTTTGATTCCTGTTTTTAAGCCAATTTTAAACGATGCCATCCGCGAATATGTTTTAGGGAACAAAATACTAGCTCCTAAGATGAATCCTGCGGCACCTTCTATGAAAATTGCAAAAATCTCCATCGCACCGTGAATCCAAATACCGCGTACACTTTCCCACAATACGCCTTGTTGGTAAAAAAAGTATTGAAAAGCGCCCAACATAGTGCCATTCACTAGAAGAATATAACCTGTTCCAATGCCGCCAAACACGCCTAAAATAAAGCAAAGCATGCCAACACGCAGGTTGTTGATAGTAATACCGATAAAACTTCCCCAATTACTACCACTTTTATAAATAGCCACAGGATCGCCGTTTTGAATATTTTCTAAAGTTTCGTTTACGTATCCATCTCCCAAAATAAATCGAACAAACAAATCATCATACGCGGCAGAAACGGCTCCAATCGTAATAAAAACACCAAAAATGATAAATGCATACATTACATAACGACGATATTCGTATACAATGAGTGGAACTTCTGTTTTCCAAAACGAAACTATGCGATTGGTTTTGGTGCGTTTGGTTCTATAAATACGTTGAAAAGCTGCTGCAGCTAACTGATTTAAGTAGCTAATGGTTTTACTCTTAGGATAATAGGTTTGTGCATACGACAAGTCATTCATTAATTGTATATACAAAGACGAAAGTTCATCGGGATTTTTAAACTGATTATTATAAATGGTTTTTTCAAAGTTCAACCATTTTTCTTTATTTTGCTTGATAAATGCAACTTCTCTCATAGATACGCTAAAATAATACATAATATGTCAGAGATACAAATTAATACTACGCAAAATGTAAATATCGATTTTACATTGTCATCTGTGGGCGAACGTGTCTTGGCATGTGTCATTGATTGGGTGATTAAAATCGCGTATGCTTTTGGAATTATTTGGTGTTTTGAGTTGATGTTTGGCAACGAAGATTGGTTTCGAAGTTTGGACTACTGGTCGGAAGTTGCCATTTATACCATGTTAGTTTTTCCAGCATTAATTTACACTTTGGTGTTAGAATCTTTGTGGGAAGGACAAACGGTTGGAAAAAAAATCATGAAAATAAAAGTGGTGAAAATTGATGGCTTTCAAGCGTCATTTCTCGATTATTTTATTCGTTGGATTTTTAGAATTGTAGATTTGAATCTACTTTTTGGTTTTGTTGCATTAATCAGTGTAATTATGAGTGATAAAGGTCAACGTTTGGGCGATATGAGTGCTGGAACTGCCGTAATTTCACGAAAAAATAAAATTTCAATCTCTCATACCATTCTCGAAGATTTACAAGAAGGATACAAACCACAATATCCTTCTGTGATTAATCTTTCTGATAATGATATGCGAATCATTAAAGAAACGTATCTCATTGCCAAAAAGTCAAGAGATTTTGAAACATTGAACAAATTACGCGCAAAGGTTGAACAAGTAATGGAAACCAAATCAGAGAAAGCTACCATTCCTTTTATCGACATTGTGATAAAAGATTATAACTTCTATACACAAAATATGTAATGCTTTTTTACGCAATTGATATTATAGGAACTTTCGCTTTTGCGATTTCAGGCGTTTTGGTAGCGATGCAAAAACGTATGGATCCGTTTGGAATTTTTATCATCGCTTTTGTGACAGCTGTTGGCGGTGGAACTTTACGCGATGTACTTATTGGACAAACTCCAGTGGGCTGGATGAACGATTTGAATTACGTACACGCTATTGGATTTGCGGTAGTATTTGCGGTTATCTTTCGAAAAAAATTAAACCGTCTCCGAAAATCACTCTTCTTATTTGATACCATCGGATTGGGCGTATTTACCATTATTGGTGTGGAAAAAGGGATTTCTGCCGATTTACATCCTATTATTTGTATTGCTTTAGGAACAATGAGCGCGAGTTTTGGTGGTGTGATTCGTGATATTCTATGTAACGAAATTCCCGTTATCTTCCGAAAAGAAATTTATGCTACAGCGTGTCTTGTAGGTGGTGCCACTTTTTTTGCATTGAAATATTTAGGACTCGAAGAAGATTTAATCTATATTTTTACCGCGGCAATGGTGATTTCAATTCGTTTGATTGTGGTAAAATTCAAAATACAATTACCAACTATTTATCAAGCATAAAAAAAAACTGTTTAAGACTTTTACAACGTCATGCTGAACTTGATTCAGCATCTCATCAAATAAATCCCAAACAGTTTCTATTTATAAACTTTCTCTGTTTTTTTAGAAAATAGTATATCCGATAGTAAGAGAAAATTGTTGTAAATCAATAGTTGATAATGAACTATTTTCCAAAAGATCTCTACTAGGAATAAATCTAGCTTCAATAGAATATTTGTCATAGCTATATCCAAGACCAAAGGATACACCAACAGCAGTTTTAAATAAATCTTCTTCAATTGTAATATTCCCACTTCCTTCTCCATTAAGTAAATAATCAACAACAACAGCACCACTTAAAAATAATTTTGACATATCATTTATAAACATGTAGTGGCGAGCTCCAATAGGAATTTGGATTGCGCTATATTCAACTTTGTATTTTCTTCTTACTGATAAATCTAGAAACTCACTTTCACCTTCGTGAGAACTGTAATTAGGCGCTATAAATACAGCCCATTTGTTTTTATTAAAAGGAAGAACATACTCTAGTTCTACTCCAAAAGTTGGAGACCAAGAAGGACCTGTTTCAACACCTTTTGCAAAAAAAGCAGAGATTCCTAAATCAGTTACAGCTTTGCTACTGTACGCACCTGCAAAGGCTTTTAAATGTAATGCTCCTTTTTTAGGCTTGCTGAATTCTACGACAGTTCCTCCTTTACATTCGCTATAGTCTTTAAAAAATGATTTTAAATCGCCATCCTTATAATCCACTCGAACAACTCTTTTTTCCGTAATTCCTGTACATGGAAATTCAGTCAATAACTGTTGTTGGTAGCGATTGTTATATAAAATGTCACGATTTTCATTGGTGTATACATTATAAACTAACGGTTCAAGCGTTTCATCTTGTTTCTTATAATAATACGCTCTTTTATCTTGATCTCTGTAGCCGTATAAATTTACTTTTCCCTCCAATAAAACATTTAGCATCAAAGTAGTGTCTTTATAGTCAGGACTTCTATCAAATTTTAAATTCGCAACAGCTCTATCCGAATTGTCATAAGGAACGGTATACTTTTCAAACTTAAATGCATTTTCAATCACAACCGTTTTTAAGTTTGGCATTCGTAAAATTTGTGTTTCGCCATTTTGGGTGAGTTTGTATTCAAATTTTGAAGGCGTGTTAATCCAATCTTCATTTTTAATAAAACAGTCGGTTTTTTGACCGTTTTCAGTAATAAAATAGCCTTTTTCAAATTTAATTTGAGCAAAAAGTCCAGAGGTAGCCATCATGAAGATGATGAGCAATACACTTGTGTAGTTTTTCATAAATATATTAACATTAATTTTGCGCAAAGCTATCAAAATATCACGCAAGACCATAAAAAACTTTATAAGCGTATAAAAAAATTCATAAGCGTATTAGATAGATTAATCAAGCACTTCCACACCGCGAATCATGATGTTTTTCTTAGGCCATTCACCTTTATCTGTTGGCTGATTGGCAATTTCGTCCACAACATCCATTCCTGAAGTCACTTTACCAAACGCGGTATATTCGCCATTTAAATGTTGTGCGCCTCCTTGTTGCTGAACGATAAAAAACTCATAAGGAGATGCAAATTTGTAGGCGCGGTCAATGTCGCCACTTGGCATGGAAATGACGCCTCTATCGTGTCTAAATCCTTTTTTTGTATCTGGCGGAAGCAAATATTTTCCAATCTTCTGACGTTTTTTGGCAATGCTCCAACCATCTGAATTTCCACCTTGAATGATGAAATTTTTAACCACTCGATGAAACTGTGTGCCTTCAAAATAATTCCGTTTGGCAAGCATGATAAAATTGGCTCTGTGATAGGGCGTTTCTTCGTATAATTCTAAGTCAATATTTCCAAAATCTGTTTTGATACGTACTTTTCGCTCAGGATTGTTTTTACCGTATTTAAGCATATAATCGAGCACGTTATCATTGGTGATTTTGACTTCTTTTTCTTTTTTCTTCTTCGTTTTTTTGGGTGTTTTTGCTACTGTTTTTGTGGTATCTGTTTTTTCAGAAGCATTCAATTTGGGTGTAGAAGTTTTAGTATCTTCGCAAGCAAATAAAAGGCACGTAGCAATTAATACGAGACAAATCTTTTTCATAGATGAATTTTGATAATTTTAAAAAAATCCTACCAAAAATAACAAAAATCCCGCTTCCAGGCATTTCTTCGCAGTTGAAAATGGCTCCTGCTATGCGCGAAAAGGAATTGGAAAGTATGGAAATTCGTATGAAAAACGCACGTACTTCCGCGGTGATGGCGTTATTTTATCCAGATACCAATGGAGAAACTAATTTTGTCTTGATTCTTCGTAAAACGTATCGCGGTGTGCATTCCAATCAAGTTGGATTTCCTGGTGGAAAAACAGAACCAGATGATACCAATCATGAAGCAACAGCATTACGTGAAACTGAAGAAGAAGTTGGTGTAGATGGTCAACGCATAGAAATTGTTCGAAAAATTACGGCAACATATATTCCGCCAAGCAATTTTGTAGTACATCCTTTTATCGGAATTGTGCACGAAACACCAACATTCATTCCACAGCCTTCCGAAGTAGAAGACATCATAGAAGTAACATTGACCGACTTTTTATCGGAACACGCTGTGATTCAACGAGAACTGACAACCTCCTATATGAAAAAAGTGCAGGTTCCTGCGTTTTACCTCAACAATCACGTAGTTTGGGGCGCAACGGCGATGATGTTAAGCGAAGTTAAAGACATCATTTCTAAAGCCATTTCAAATTAGTTTTTGTAGATTTGTAATTCGTAAAAAATTGAACATACATGGGATTATTCAAAAGAAATCCTTTCGGACATATACTCTTTTTGAAAAAATGGTTGATTAGAATTGCGGGCGTTATGACACATAAACGCTATCGTGGATTTAATGAATTAAAAATTGAGGGTTCAGATGTTTTACGCTCTTTACCCGATAAAAAAGTACTGTTTGTTTCCAATCACCAAACCTATTTTGCTGATGTTGTAGCGATGTTTCACGTGTTTAACGCTAGTTTAAAAGGACGCGATGATAATATCAAAAATGTAGGTTATTTGTGGAATCCGAAGTTAAATTTATACTATGTTGCCGCAAAAGAAACCATGAAATCAGGTTTTCTGCCAAAAATTTTAGCGTATGCAGGTTCGGTAAGTATTGAGCGTACGTGGCGTGCCAACGGTGAAGATATCAATAGACAAGTAAAAATGAGCGATATTTCCAATATTGGAATTGCGCTGAATGATGGTTGGGTTATTACATTTCCACAAGGAACAACGCGACCTTGGAAACCCATCCGAAAAGGAACAGCTCATATTATAAAACGTTACAAACCTATTGTTGTCCCAATTGTTATTGATGGCTTTAGACGTTCGTTTGATAGAAAAGGATTGCGTATCAAAAAGAAAGGAATTTTACAATCGATGGAGATTAAAGAGCCTTTAGAAATTGATTACGACAACGAAAGTGTTGATGAAATTATTGAAAAAATAGAATATGCTATTGAGCAACATCCATCGTTTTTAAAAGTAATTCCGCAAAAAGAATTAGAAGCAATGGAACAACTCAATGAAAAGCGGAAATGGGAATATTAATTCTTATTATAATAGATATAAAAAAGGACTCATCTAAATATGTATGAGTCCTTTTTTGTATAGATAAACTAGGAATTATTTTCTGTAGTTGTGTTTTCTTTAGGCTCATTTACGGTGGTGTAAAAAGCTTGCCCAACTTTATGAAAAACATTGTAAATAAACTGCATCAATCCGCCGTGATTCATCGTATATACAGAAGTATATGCTGTAGTCGGAGGTACTAACGAAGTTCCAAATTGTTTTTGAAAACTCTTGGTTTGCTCGTGGGCGCTTACGGAAACCGTAAACATAAGTGCAGCTATAAGTAAAAAGAGATGTTTCATGATGCTTTAATTTTTAGTTTGGTAAAATGGTTTTTATGATTTTAATTGTTTCAACTCTTTGTAATTCTTTTTGAGTTTTTTGGTGAGTAAACCGTATATCAAATAATAAATTCCGTAGAATAATGCTACAACCAAGCAAGCCGCTACAATAGTACCAACGGCAAGCATTAAATACTGTGAAAGTGTTGCTTCTGCCTTAAACATGTCCATGCCGCCAGCTCTTTCAATATATCCTGTTGGAAACGCAATACAAACCGTCATAGCAATAATAGTTAAGCTATACATTACATAATGTTTCACGGTTCTTCGTGTAGTCATAATATTTTTCATCAAATCTTTTACAGAACTTGTTGTAGATATTTTTTTGTAATTGATGAAAAACTTGTAAATAAAGTAAAATACAACCGCAGAAGAGGCATAAAAGAACCAATTGAGCCAAGATGGCATGCTTGAATCATTTAGCAAATCGGGTTGTATCAATAAGGCTAGGAGCACAACGGCAATTCCAAAGCCAAGTTCTAATAAACTGACGTAAAAAACCCACTTTACAAGTGAAGAGGATTTCTTCAGCATCATGTTATCAATATCGTTGTAGGATAGCTTCGGCTGATGCGCTTCTTGCTTTTTCCAGTCTTTTTTTAATAAATCTAATTCTTCCATAAGTTATGGATTTAAAATCTTTTTCAATTTGGTCTTAATTCTGTTCATCTTCACACGAGCATTTACTTCTGTAATCCCAATTGTTGAGGCTATTTCTTTATAATTTTTATCTTCTAGGTATAAGAAAATCAACGCTTTTTCAATATCTGATAATTGCTTGATTGCTTTGTACATTAACTTTAATTGTTCTTCTTCAGTGTCATCATAATCCTCGGATTTTATTTTAAAAATAACACTTTCATAATCTTGTGTCTTTACCCTTCGTTTCGACTTTCTGTATAGTGTAATGGCAGTGTTTAATGCCACACGATACATCCAAGTACTAAACTTAGAATCGCCTCTAAACTTTGGATATGCCTTCCATAATTGTATGGTAATTTCCTGAAACAAATCGTTATGTTGATCTCTGTTTGAGGTATATATACGACATACTTTATGAACGATATTCTGGTTGCGTTCTAGTTCGGTAACAAAATTATGTTCGAGCTGTTTATTCAATTTTTGATGGTTAATTTGCCTATATGTGTTTCTTATCACAAATATGTTACATAAATTTTCAAAAAAAAATTAAGAAAGCCGTATTTTTACCCTGTAAAGGATTTTTTATGAACATACCACGAACAAGCTATCCCAGAGTAGTGATTATTGGTGGCGGATTTGCGGGAATTTCGCTGGCAAAAAAATTAGGAAAGAAAGAAGTACAAGCCGTTTTAATTGATAAACATAATTACCATACCTTTCAACCTTTACTATACCAAGTTTCTACAGGCGGATTGGAGCCAGACTCTATTGCATATCCAATTCGAAAAATTGTAAAAGACTATCCCAATTTTTATTTCCGAATGGCAAATGTAGAAGCTATCGACACAGAAAATAAAAGTGTTTGTACGGATATTGGCGATTTAGCGTATGACCATTTGGTGATAGCTACGGGCTCCAAAACAAACTTCTTTGGCAATAGCGAAATAGAGAAGCATAGCATGGTTATGAAAACGATTCCAGAATCGTTGAATCTCCGTAGTTTGATTCTTGAAAATTTTGAACAAGCAATTTTAACCTCCGATTTGGCAGACAGAAACGCATTGATGAATTTCGTAATTGTCGGTGCTGGTCCAACAGGCGTTGAATTGGCAGGTGCTTTGGCAGAAATTAAAAAAGGAATTTTACCAAAAGATTACCCCGATTTAGATATTCGTCGGATGAAAATCAATTTGGTACAAAGTTCAGATCGTGTATTACCCGCTATGAGCGAAGTTGCTTCCGAAAAGGCAGAAGATTATTTGCAAAAATTGGGCGTCGATGTTTGGAAAAATTTACGCGTAACAACCTATGACGGCGATTGGGTACAAACCAACGGAGCTGTTAATTTTAAAACCGCTACGGTCATTTGGTCGGCAGGTGTAAAAGGCGCTACAATTCCAGGTGTTGATGGAGAGGAACTTATCACAAGAGGCAATCGGATTTTGGTGAACGAATTCAATCAAGTAAAAGGTTTTGATGATATCTATGCGTTAGGCGATATTGCCGCGATGCAAAGTGATGAATATCCCAGCGGACATCCAATGATGGCGCAACCAGCCATTCAGCAAGGAAAGCATTTAGGAAAAAACTTGATTCGTAAAATAGAAGGCAAAGAGATGAAACCGTTTAGTTATTTTGACAAAGGCTCCATGGCAACTATAGGAAGAAACAAAGCGGTGGTCGATTTGCCAAAGTTTAAGTTTCAAGGTGTTTTTGCGTGGTTTGTGTGGATGTTTGTTCACTTATTCTTCTTAATCGGATTTCGTAACAGATTGGTTGTTTTTATCAATTGGGTATACAATTACATCCGTTTTGATAGAGAAGCACGATTAATCATTCGTCCGTACAAAAAACGAAAGCATATGTCGTCACAGTAATAGCGTATCTTCCGTATGTTCTGTGGTGTGGCAATTGACTGCCAAAATTCCCAAAATAATGAGCAATTGCGACGTTCCATAAAAAAGCATAATGTACACATCTTTATACGGTAACGCTTGATAAAACTGGTTCAAGCCAATCACAATTTGCGCAACGGTAAAGCAAGAAACGCCCAAAAAAACAAGACGATAACTTTTTGTATTTACACTTTTATAACGCAAATATCCAATCTTTAAAAAGTTCAATACTGTAATAAAATAAATCATCACGGGAATTAATAAATTATCCAACTTGTCATAAATCAGATAAATTAACGAGAGTGATAACAACAAAGAAACTGCTAAAAATGGAATCAAGCGATCAATATCATACCGAATTTGCTTGTAAAAATAGAGCGAATACAACAGCATTGAAGCTAAAAATAACACAAGTCCCATAATAAACGAATAAAACGATTTTTCTTCCAACAAAAGAATATCTCCAATGCACAAGGTTGCCAGCGCACCAAGAATAATCAATCGTTGTCGAAATAGCATCATTTGACTATTCACATAGAAAAAAATAGCCAATAAAATGGTTATCAGCGGTTTGGTAATAATTCTATATTCGTACAATTCTTTAGTATTGTTAAAATAAATATCTAAAGAAAGATTCGCTAAGAATATGATAATGAAAACTTTAAAAAACTTCATATAGTATGCTTTTTCAAAAAGCACCACAAATTAACAAAAAAAATAGTACGTTTTCACTCGATAATCGAGATTTAAAATACTTCGTCTCTTATGCTAAAATGTTTTATTAGTTGCTACGGAATAATTTGTTAGTTTACCGCTAAGTAGTTGAATTTTGATAACTTTTGATGATTCCTAAAACAATTAAAAACTGTGCGGCAGCATACGTAGTCATAATACTAAGGTTGGAATAGGGAAGTGCTTCATAAAACTTATTGATTGCCAAAAGACTGTCTGACAGCACAAAGAAAACCGCTCCAATAAAGACAAACTTAAATCCTTGTTGCGACACCATTCCTTTTCGCATGTAAGCCGTTACAGCCATGGTAAGAATAACAGTCATGTACACTAATACAGGAATTAATAAATCGCCCAAACCGTCTTTGATATACCAAAATAATCCAGCAGCATACGCTAAAAGCAATGCAATTAATGGAAGCGCATTTACTTTTTTTCCATTGTAATCGCGCAGAAAAACAAGAATATACATAACATGCGCTAACAAAAAAGCAACTAAACCAGCAATAAAAAAGCCTTCATCATTACTAACAAACATCAGTAAAGAATCCCCAAATAGTGAAAAAAGCAGTGCTAAAATTGTAGTTATTTTGATAGCTAAACGAAGATGGTCTGCATTCAAAATAAAAAATAATAGTAGCGAAATGACAATAGCAGGTTTTGTAAAATAATGCCACGTAGTATAACTTTCAAAGCTTCCAAAAATAAGTTCAAGCGTTACTATAATGATGAAAATGATGGTAAATAGGGTTGTTTTCATGTAGTTTTCTTTTTTAGGAATACATTCAAAACTAATACAATTCCGCAGGGAATTCCAATATACAAAGCTTCACTTTGCAACACGCGCAATCCCCATTCACTAAAAAATCGAGCAGCACCTAATGGAGAAACCAAAATCGGTCGCCACGGAAAAAAATAACGTGTATCGTCAAACGGAATAAAAAAACCAACACCTTTTCCGCCATTCGTCAGCGCATCTAGCAATCCGTGTGAGATTGTTGCCAAAAAGAAAATGATACAAAGTGTGATTCCTAGTTTGGAAAAGAATTTCACTTTTCTGTAAAACACACATCGAATTACAAAAGCCAGCAAAATGGCAAAAAGAATGCTGTGTGTAAATCCGCGATGTCCTAACGGATGCGCATACGAATATCCAAACTGAAACATAATCACATCCGCATCAGGAATAACAGCACAAAAAATAGCAAGCAAGGATAATTTTACAGGATGTAGCGACACATTTGCCACTTTTTTGATGGTATAAGCTACCAACGCATGACTAAAAACGGACGCCATTAATTTGCGTTTGAATATTCGTCCAGCAAAGCTTTTTCTTTCGAAGTTAAGCTATCAACACCTTTCTCATTTATCTTTTCCAAAATACGGTCAATACGTTCTTGTTTGGCTTTGCGTTTGGCGTTGAACTCGTCGTCAATCGTTTGATACTTCTGTGCGGAACGCTTTGGAATTCCTGTACTCTCTGTATTTGATTTAAAAAATTTGATATAAATAAAAATACCAATAACGGCAATTGAAATATAAAGCATGATGTCCATAAGTCCGTACGAGTCGCGATTTTTAACCATCAAATTTACAATAAATCTCCCGAAATACAATTCATCCTCAAATTACGACAATTGAGTCGTTTGGTTTTTTGTGTCTCTTCAAATTACTAGAGATTTGTACCATCATCAATCAAGAAAATCTAGCATCTCATGAAAAAAATAATCACACTTTTTACCTTTTTTTGTTGCAGTTTTATAATGGCGCAAACTACCGTTTCAGGAAGTATTACGGATGCTAAAAACGAACCAATTTTTGGTGCGAATGTCTATTTAAAAGGAACGTATGACGGCGCATCAACCAACGAAAAAGGTGAATTTAGCTTTACTACGGAAGAAAAAGGAATGCAAACTTTGGTCATTTCGTTTGTGTCGTTTGAAACGAAAGAAGTGTCTTTGGAAGTGTCCAACATGCAAAACATCACCATTCAATTGCGCGAAAATGTAGACGCACTCGACGCCGTTGTGTTAAGCGCAGGTTCGTTTGAAGCTGGAGAAAATGCCAAAGTAACTGCGTTGAAACCACTAGACATTGTTACAACTGCAAGTGCGCTGGGCGATTTTGTAGGCGCTTTGCAAACCTTGCCAGGAACAAGTACAGTTGCGGAAGACGGACGTTTGTTTGTGCGTGGTGGACGTGCGGAAGAAACCCAAATCTTTATTGATGGCATTCGTGTGTTTACGCCGTATAGCAATACTACCAACAACATTCCTACGCGCGGTCGCTATTCGCCGTTTTTGTTTAAAGGAATTACGTTTTCTACGGGTGGATATTCTGCCGAATATGGACAAGCATTGTCGGGCGTATTGGAATTGAATACGATTAACGAACCCGATCAAGAAAAAACAGATATTTCCATCATGACAGTTGGTGGCGGCGTGGGACATACCGAAAAGTGGGAAAAAGGTTCTGTGAGTTTCAGTACGTCGTATATCAATTTGGCACCATATTTAGCATTGTTTCCAGACCGAAATGATTGGATAAA
The DNA here is from genome assembly GCA_006383075.2 of Kordia sp. TARA_039_SRF. GTDB lineage: Bacteria > Bacteroidota > Bacteroidia > Flavobacteriales > Flavobacteriaceae > Kordia. The sequence goes on along the minus strand of SMNH02000002.1, from coordinate 404,633 downwards.
ACCGTTTCAAGGCGGACAAGGCGAAAGTGTATTTCGTCATCATTTTGAGAATGGAACCTTGAAATTCTACACGGCTTTTGACATTACCGATTTTGAACTCGACCAAGAAAGTATCAATTTTGATGAATTGGTTCGTTTTAAGCTGAATAACAATAACTTGTACATGAACGCGTCATACAAAGGAACGCTAAGTGACGATTGGGGAATTGCCACAGGATTGAGTTACACGCGCGATCGAACCAAGCTTCGCATCATAGAAGACCGCATCAACAGTTTGGAAAATTCTATACATGTAAAAGCGAAGTTGAAAAAGAAATTTAGCAATCGTTTCAAACTCAATTTTGGTGCAGAATATTTTTCTACGGATTTCGATGAAGAATTTGAAAATTCAACGGTTTCCAACGTGGAATATGGTTTTAAAAACAACTTGTTTGGCGCTTTCGCGGAATCGGACATTTTCTTCTCTAAAAACTTCGCTGCAAAAGTTGGTGTACGTTTAGATCATGCTTCGTTGTTGGACAAAACCACCATTTCACCACGATTATCCGTAGCGTACAAAATCTCTGAAAAAGACCAAGTATCGTTTGCTTTCGGGCAATTTTACCAAAATCCAAACAACAACTATTTAAAATTCAATAGCGATTTCATTCCAGAAAATGCAACACATTATATACTCAATTATCAATATGTACATGATGGAAAAACATTTCGCGCGGAAGCGTATCACAAAAAATATAATGATTTGGTGACCTTTTCAGGCGATATTCCACAATTTGGAAGCGATTTTGGAAACGATGGTTTCGGTCACGCCACAGGATTGGATCTTTTTTGGCGAGATAATAAAAGCATCAAAAATGTAGATTATTGGGTTTCGTATTCGTATTTAGACACTTCGCGAAAATTTGAAAACTTCCCAACGGAAGCCATGCCAAATTTTGCCACAAAGCATAACTTTTCAGTAGTCACAAAATATTGGGTAGATTCGTTGAAAAGTCAGGTAGGATTTAGCTATAACTATGCTTCTGGGCGACCATACACAAACCCAAATGTCGGAGGATTTTTAAATGAGCGCACTAAAGATTTCCACAGTGTAAGCGTGAATTGGGCATATTTGATTTCGCAGCAAAAAATCTTGTATTTCTCGTTGTCAAACGCGGTTGGTGTGCGAAACGTTTTCGGCTACGAATACGCAAATCAGCCAGATATGAACGGCGTTTTTCAAAGAAGAACGCTACGTCCAGCGCAAGATCAATTTTTCTTTATCGGTTTCTTTTGGACCATCAGTGATGATGGGAAGAGTAATCAGTTGGATACGTTATAGGAATTCAGAATGTAGAATGCAGAATTATGAATTTTGAAGTCATAATCTTGCTTTTACTTGATTTTTTATTTCGCTTTTGTCATTCCTGCGCAGGCAGGAATCCAAACTTGGAAGTAGCAATTGATATAAATCACTGACTAAAAATCAAAAATCGTAAATCGTCATTTCGGATTCAAAACAGCATTTCTTTTTCCTCTTTAAGTTCTAACGTTTTTGTTAGAATTTTTAGACACTTTCTTGATGACATGATAAAAAGCATTTTTGGGATAACAAAAGCTAACATCAAAACAAGCATCAACCCTCCTAATGTTTGAGAACTAAAAACATCGGTCGTTTTTCTAAAAAGATGGCTAATGAATGTTAGACTGAAGATTAACAAAAGAATCACCATGATTATTTTAGGAACACGTCTGAGTTTGAATACAACATGAATTTCATCTTTACGAATTTGTCCACGCATGCTGCAAAGCGTTGCAAAATGCGAATGTGGACAAACTAATTTAAAAGCATATCCGTCAATAATTCCTAAGAAAGATTTATTCGTTGTACTGAGTCGAAAACTATGAGATTTCTTGGTGTTTTTCTCAAGAAGATGTAATGTTCCTTCTTGATTTTTAGAAAGTTTGAGATAATATTTTTTGACTGGAAACAAATTAAATTGGATATTTTGACAACCCAAAGATATTCAATAATTTAAAATTCAGCATTCATAAAATCGTCCATCAAAAATCTACAATCGTACATCGTACATCGTTATTTCGGATTCAAAACTGCATTTTCTTCCTCTGTCAATAATCTGGAATGAATAATAAATCGCAGTCCTAATGGAATTTCTAAAGAGAAGCTTGCACCTCTGCCTTCGGTAATATCTACAGTTAAATGTGTATGTTTCCAATACTTAAATTGATCTTGATTCATGTAGAAATTTACACCTTCCAATTCGCCTAAAAGAATATCACTTTCGTCCAAATACATATCTTCTTCAGGCAAAATCATAGGAGCAGAGCCATCGCAACAACCACCACTTTGATGAAAGATAAGGTTTCCATGCTGTGCTTTCAGTTGGTTGACGATTTTGGCAGCTTTTTCTGTGATTGCGATTCTTTTCATGATTAGAAGTTGGTATTTAGGTTTTAGAGTTGAGTACTTAGATTTTTCTATAAAGATACAAAGGATAGCGCGAGTCTAAAACTCGCGCTAACTTTGAAATCAAACAATGTGTCATTCCCGTGAAGACGGGAATCCACTTCGAAGTTAAATGGATTCCTGCCTTCACTTCAATAAGTTCAGCGACCACGCAGGAATGACAAAACTTGTCATCCTAAAAGAATCCTAATTTGTTCTTATCATAAGAAATCAACATGTTTTTTGTTTGACGATAGTGATCTAGCATCATCACGTGATTTTCTCTACCAAATCCTGATTTTTTGTAGCCTCCAAACGGCGCATGTGCAGGATATGCATGATAACAATTTACCCAAACACGTCCAGCTTTGATAGCTCTCGGAATTTGATATAATTGATGCGCATCACGCGTCCAAACACCAGCTCCTAAACCGTACAGGGTATCATTCGCGATTTCCAACGCTTCTGCTTCGTCTTTAAATTTTGTGACACAAGCAACTGGACCGAAAATTTCTTCTTGGAATACGCGCATTTTGTTATGTCCTTCTAATAATGTCGGTTTAATGTAGAATCCGTTAGCCAAATCGCCATCAAGCTTGTTAGCTTCTCCACCAGCTAAGACTTTGGCTCCTTCTTCCACACCAATTTTCAAGTATGATTGAATTTTCTCGTATTGGTCGTTCGACGCTTGCGCACCAACCATCGTATTGGTATCATACGGATTGTCTTGAATAATGGCATTTGTGCGCTCAATTACTTTTTCCATAAATGCATCGTAAATGTCCTCTTGCACTAAAATTCGCGACGGACAGGTACATACTTCCCCTTGATTAAAAGCAAATAATACCGCACCTTCAATCGCTTTGTCTAAAAAGGCATCATCTTCGTCCATTACACTGTTAAAAAAGATATTCGGTGATTTTCCACCCAACTCCATCGTTACAGGATTTAGGTTTTTAGAGGCATATTGCATGATTAATTGTCCCGTAGTCGTTTCTCCTGTAAAGGCAACTTTATCTACACGCGAGCTTGAAGCTAATGGTTTTCCTGCTTCTGGGCCAAAACCGTGTACAATATTAATGACACCTGGAGGAAATACATCTGCAATTTTTTCCATCAATAGCGTTGCTGTAGAAGGCGTTTGCTCCGCAGGTTTTAATACTACACAGTTTCCTGTGGCTAACGCTGGCGGCAATTTCCATGATAACATTAACAATGGAAAATTCCACGGAATAATTTGTCCCACAACACCTAACGGCTCTTTAATATTCATGGAAAGTGTATTTTGGTCAAGCTCTGTTGCGCTTCCTTCTTCGGCACGAATACACGATGCAAAATAACGCCAGTGATCTACACATAGTGGAATATCGGCATTTAAGGTTTCACGGATTGGTTTTCCATTATCACAGGTTTCTACAAGGGCAAATTCTTCTAAATTTGCTTCAATAATGTCTGCTACTTTATTCAGTAATGTTGCTCTTTCAGTGGCAGAGGTATTTCCCCAAGCTTCTTTCGCTGCATTGGCTGCATCTAAGGCAAGTTCAACATCTTCCTTTTGCGAACGTGGATATTTTGCTATCAAACTATTGTCAATGGGAGATGTATTGTCAAAGTATTGTCCATCAATTGGTGCTACAAATTCACCATTGATAAAGTTGTGATATTTCTCTTTAAATGTTGGTTTTGAATAACTCATATTGTTGTTGATTTGATTTTTTAAGGGTTAATTTTTTTACGATTTATTAATTTTTATAAAGTTAGTTTGTCATATTCTCATTATATTGAACATATATCTTAAATTTTTGAACATATCTATTATAATGAGAATCAAGTCGTAAATTTTTGTATTATTGAGTATGAAACCATTGTTAAGTCAACATAAAAAGCACCGAAAACTCACTACGTTGGTTGAAAATAGAACTACGTATAGTGCAGAATATGCCGAGTTGAATATTTACGAAACGTACGCTTTCGCGGAAAAAGTCTCGTTAACGTTCGATTTTCCAATTATTGCAAGTATGTTGACAGGAAAGAAAGTGATGTATTTAGACGGTTTTGAAGCGTTTGATTTTTTTCCTGGCGAATCGGTTGTGATGCCGACGAATAAAGAAATGGTGATTGATTTTCCGTTAGCGACAGAAGAATCGCCAACGCAATGTTTGGCTTTGGGAATTGACGCTTCTAAAATTGAAGAAGTTGTGGGAAAGTTTAATCAAGTTGTGCAAATTGAAAATGAAAATAATAATTGGAAGTTAGACGAAACAGCCTCTCACTTAATCAATAATGCAGATGTAAATCATTTGGTGCAACGACTTACACACACGTTTACGAACGATACTACTTCCAAAGATGTGTTGCTCGATTTGATGATTCAAGAATTAATTGTACGGTTATTGCAAACCAAAGCAAAGTCGCTCATCATCAACGATACTGATGTTTTTAACGATACGCGCATTGGTTCTGTTATAAAATATATCAAAACACATTTAACAAATAAAGATATCAACGTGGAAGCGTTGGCAAAGCAGGCGTATATGAGTACTTCGCACTTTCATAAGCAATTTAAAAACACGCTGGGCATTTCTCCGATAGATTATATCAATTCGGAGCGAATTAAGTTTGCGAAAAAACTCATCAAGGAGTCTAAAAATCTTCGAATTTCGGAAGTGGCTTACAAATCAGGATTCAATAATACGAGTTATTTCAACCGTCAATTCAAAAAACACGAAATGATCACACCAACGCAATTTGTAAAATCTGTATTAGCCAAATGACCCAAAACCTAACACCTAACACCTAACACCCAAAATCCAACACCTCTACAAAATACCTATCATCTTTTTGATTAAAACTAGCTGTCCTAAATGGTAATACGCATGTTCAATCTGAACATCTATGTTTCGATAATACGTACCGTATTTTTCAACAACAAAACTTTCAAATAATTGATTTTCAGACATATTTTCGACTAAAGAAATAAATTTTTCCGTGTCTTCCGTAAACTTTTGAATACGATTTTCCCAATCTTCTTGTGAAGTAATTGGTGGCGCATCAAAGCTATATTTGTCTTTAATATCTAAAGTGCCACCTTCCAAAACTTGCAAAACTCCAGCAATATAGTAGTGCAAGTGAAACGTTAACGCAGCAATGGAATTTAGGTTGTGAACGGTTTGTATTGCGTCTTGCCAAGAAACATCTTGAATTTCTTCCTTTATGTTCGTGCCTGTTACCCATTTTCCTTCGGTGTAGACTTCACGCAATCGGTTTGCTAGGTTTTTGGCTAAATTTTTTTGTGACATTGCTTAGATTTTAATTCGCTTTGAACGTACAATATACATCTAAAATTGATTATGGAATCATTATTAATTTGGAGTATAAGTTTCGCCTTTGGCTACTTGCGTCATGGTGATTCGCACTTTCGTGGGAAAGAACTTTTCATAATCCGAACGTTTGTGTGCATGTCCTTGTCCGCCGCTGTCATCTTTTATCACCAAATCCATTTGTTTGATGCCTTCTGACCAAATAATGGATTCATTCTCCCAAAACTCATTCATGGAAACCGTTTTTTCGTAAACTCCTGTTGTCGTAAAAATAGCTGTAGAAGTACAACCGTACATATTGTTTTTTCCTTTGTTCGGAATATAACAAAGCGTCCATTTGGTAGGAGCGTTTCCTGCGGGTTTTTCCAACACTTCAATGCGAATGTGAACCGTTCCGTTTCTAAAATCAACGGGACTTGTCCAATTTTTTGGAACCGTTGGCGACAGCATTTCGTTGGTGACATAGTAATGCGATTTGCTCGGCGAAGAATTCAGCGCATCTTCATATGTAAAAGTAAATTCTTCATCAAACAATACAAATTGCGTTGCAGGTGATTCTTTACAAGAAAAAAAGCAGACAGTGATAAATAGAAAAATTACAGCTTTTTTCATGATTGTTTACTGGTTTCGGTTTGTCCACTCTACATCCAACACATCACGTAATCGCTGTAAACTTTGTTTGGATAAAAATTTGAAAACAACTCGTGTAAAAATAAACCAAATGATAAGCATTTGTACAATACCAACAATAATCAAAATAGGATGAAACTTTTCCATATCTATCAGAATAGCAATTGTAATTCCGACAGGCGGAAATAAAAACATAATACTTAAAGGTATTCTGAAGGCTTTGTGAATTTCTACCGTTACATATCCTGTATGCGTTTCAATGGTACCTTTCATCACACAAAACGCACCTTTGCCAATTTTGGAAGAAATAAGTTTGAATGTATTTCTGTCAATAATTCCTCTAAACGATTTATCAGTAAAGTTAGAAGTCAGACTTTGTGATTTTTCAGTTCTGCGTTTCAAACGTTCTAGCGTTTCAGCCTGTGTATCGTGAAGTGTAAAATAGCGCTTTTTTACAGGGAAAATTTTCATATTTTATTTTGTAGATTAAAAGTAGTAAAATAGAGAAACAAAATATAATACTAAAACGCCAAAAACATCACATAATTTGGATTGTAACGTGTTTCAGAAATCTTAAAATCATATTCGCCTACAATTTGAAAGTCGTTTTTTTGATAAAAACGCAAGGCACGTTCATTCGTAATCAAGACATACAACCACATTCCGTGTTGTTCTTTTTCTTTAGAAAATGTCACAATATGATTGAAAAGTGCTGCGCCAAGTTGTTTTCCGTGAAATGCTTTTAAAACATAAAAACGATCAAGCTTTGCGAGTTGGGTTTGGTGTATGACTTCGTTTGTGGTATTCAGTACAATTTTCACATAACCAGCCAGCGTTTCTTCGAGAAAAATTAAAAAATAGTGAATATTTTCGTCGTTAAATTCTGCGCGAAGCGTTTCCAAAGCAAACGCTTTTTCAATAAAAGACTCCACGGCTTCTTTAGGCGTATTGGGCAAGTACGTTTCTAAAAATGTAGTTGTGCCAATTGTGGAAATACGTTCAATATCTTGTACTGTTGCGCTGCGTATGTGTATCATTGGTTATTGCTGTAAGGCAAAAATACGCAAATCTACGTGCTTTTAAAATCACGATAGTTCTACGCTTATATGAACACTATTTAGAAACTATATTTGAGAGTATAAAACTTAAACCTTCATTACAATGAAAAATACCTCAGTTCACACACACGATGCCGTTGTGCAAGATTTAAAAACATTATTGGATGCCAATCCGCCAATGAAAATAGCTTTGGAAGCTTCGTTATTAGCGGCGCGAATTTCAGCAGAAACAAAGTTAAATTCAGATTTATACAATGCGTATAACGATGTGTTTAACGGAAATGCATGGCCAATTACGATTGAACATTATTATGATTATTTAGACATGTACGTACGTTTGGTGCCAGACGAAAGCGATGATCCAAACTATCCAAATGCTTGGAAAAGTACCGATACGTCCAACGGTTACAATCAAAAAGTATACGATTTACTCTGTCAATTCTATTGGTTGGTCGACCAAAAAGTGCCAGATTCTGATTTATCAATGCAGAGCTTTCCAGAATTCGCAGATTGGTTGGTAACGTTTGCCATTGCTTGGGGAAGTTTCTTAGATACGACAGCTTCGTTAACGAAAGAAAGTTTGTATTCGTTTAAGCACAATCCGATGTATAACTATCCGCTGTATGCTGACAATGCGGCTTCTTGGACAACTTTTAATCAGTTCTTTTACAGAGAATTTAATCATGCAGATGCCAAAACAGGAATCACGCCGTTGCGACCAATTGCCGCGCCAAATGATAATACTACTGTAGTCGCTCCTGCAGATTGTACTTTTAAGCAAGACTATATGATAGATTCTGAAGGAAATGTGTTAGACAAAGAAGGAACCATTACGCAAGATCGTTTAAAACATACACATGCCATTGGAACAATTGAAGAATTATTGGCAAATAGCGAATACGCAAGCGATTTTTACGGCGGAACTTTTGTGCATTACTTTTTAGGGCCGTACGATTATCACCGTTTCCATACGCCAGTAAGCGGAGAAGTGTTGGAAATACAAGACATTCAAGGAAAAGTGTATTTGAATGTAGAAATGATTGATGGACAATGGGATGCACCAGACGGCGCTGAAGATGGGTATGAATTCAATCAAGCACGTGGATTAATTATTGTTGATGGTGGCGAAAAAGTAGGGAAAGTAGCTATTTTACCTATCGGAATGGCGCAAGTTTCGGGTGTGATGATGTATACGAAAGACAATCCACCAGCAGGTGTTCCAGCAGAAAGACTCATTGGAAAAGGCGATACAGTTGTCAAAGGACAAGAATTTGGGAAATTCAGATTTGGAGGTTCGGATATCATCATGGTTTTTGAAAAGCCAGTGAAGGATTTATATATGTTTAAACGAGATCCAGGACATGTGCCAATTCACTTCCAGTTTGGACAAACGGCAATATACGTACAGTAATTTATCAGAATTATTTACAATGGAAAACGCCGCAACGTGAATGTTGTGGTGTTTTTTTTTATTGAATATCAGGATTTTTTGCGATATCGTCAATTTCATCAATAGCCGTTTTCTTTTTAAAATGTTTTCGCGCAGAATAATGGACTATAAGCGGAATTAATGCGATTACATCAACGCCAATTTGAAAAGTTTCGCTAATGGTCAAACTTAATGTGAAATCTATTCCGTAGTTTATACTAAACCACAAGCTAATTGCTTCACTGTTAAGACTAAATGAAAGAGTAATTATAATATACCAGATGAGTAACAGTTTCCAAGCTATTTTTCTTTTCAGTAGTAAAAAGTAATTCAGCGTAAGCACTAACACAATAAAGCTTCCAAAAAACCAACCAACAGGAAACGCCAATATGAAAATATACATGACTATTCCAGTTTGCACCAAATTGTATAATGTCACAAATATGATTTCAATAGGTAACTCCTTAAACTTTTTAAATGTCATGCGTAGCTTTTTAAGAAAGCAGCTAAAATACAGTTTTTTTTAAATAAATGCTGTTATACGCTTACGACGAAGATGTTCTTGTCCAAAGAAGCATTCCTAACACAAATCCAGCAACAATATACGCAAGATGAATTTCGGTAATGATATGTGTAATGTCTTGTTGTGTAATGAATTGAATGATTTCTGTTTGTTTAAAAAACAAAATAATGGTCATGGCGAGTAGCATACCAAAGCCCAACAACTCATTCAATAAACGTTTTTTTCGGGTGAAGCATACATGTCCTGCCAAAAATCCCCAAATCCACGGAATGATAGAAACTTTCGTCATTTCATCACCGGTAGTATAGTGAAAAATAAGCATACCAACCAACACCAAACAAAGCAAAACTTGCTGTACTTTTAACATCTTTTGTTGTCTGCTAAGTGATTCACTCCGCAGGTTAAAAAGAACTATTCTCAAAAAATGATACACTAAAAGCGCATACGTCACAATTGTGATACTATATGCTAAAAAGGTTGAAAACTGCATGGAAAAAGTGTTTTGGGTTCTGTTATTTTAAAAGTACACAAACCACAACGCTATGAAATACCTAGATATAGGTATTAGGTGTTGGGTTTTGGGTGTTGGGACGCTTTGCTTTTTATTTTATATGATCAACAAAGCTTTTAGCATCTAAAATCCAACACCAAACACCCAAAACCTATCTAAAAAAACAGTTCATCCATCAAAAATTACAATTCAGTAGTTTCTTTTTTTATGTCCTAACGGTTTATTGGATATTTGAATCATCAATCAATCACACTTCGGCGTAGCTCAGTGTATAAAATCAATCAAAAAATGATCAGTATCGCATTTATTATTATCGAGTATGTTTTTTCAATCATTTGAGAATCCATTAAAAAAAAGTCAATCAACAAAAAATGAACAACACCATGAAAAAAGTAGTTTTACTAGTAAGTTTTATGCTCATCGGAAGTTTGGCAATCGCGCAAAGCAAGTATGAGAAAGGTATGGAGAAAGCATTTTCTCTATTGAAAGAAAAGAAAACGGTAGAAGCTGCCAATTTATTTGAGCGTATTGCTGCTGCTTCACCAAAGGAATGGTTGCCATCGTATCATGCAGCGCGTATCAATGTTATGCGTGGATTTGCTATTAAAGACAAAAGTAAGCTTGCACAACAGCTAGAAAAAGCACAAAAACAAATTGACCATGCCGCTAGTATTTCGCCCAACAATCCAGAAATTATGATTTTACAAGCCATGTTATACACAGTTTGGGTTGCGTATGACGGCGCCACGTACGGAATGCAGTATGCGCCAAAAGTCAGTGAAATTTACGCGAAAGCGTATGCCATCGACAAAAACAATCCACGTGTAGTGCTTACCAAGACTGAGTGGGAAATTGGAAGCGCTCGGTACTTCGGACAAGATACAGCACCGTTTTGCAAAGAATTAGAAAGAGCCAAAACCTTATTTGAAGCAGCTAGCAAAAAGGATGATTTTAGTCCTAATTGGGGAAAAGAGCGCGCAGAACAACTGGTAGAAGAATGCAAAAGCTAAAACAGTCGTTTAAAAATCCTTAGTATATTTGGGAAACGTCAACCAAACACAGCATCATGAAAGCATTTAGCAAAGTCATTTTTATCGGAATTGTCATCGGATTTATTATATGCGGAGTGCAAATTATTTCAGCGTATGCGAGTGGAAATACGGTGCAATTCAATCAAAGATTGCTCATTCGATTAGGAGTGATATGCTTGTATTCCATTCCGATAAGTGTAGTGAATTCCTATTATTTTGACTATTTGGATAAAGGCATTGTTTGGAATAAAAAAACACAACATTATCGACTGTTGATTGGAATTATAGGCTCTATTTTATTGACCATTTTTACGGTGTTTTTAGTGCGAATGGTACATGAAATACTCATTAATGGACAAACGTATGAAGAATTTATTCAAGGAGAAAATCCTGCCGAATATCTTAACATTCTGTTAATCACCATCTTTTTCTCAGTGTTTTTTCACGCGTTGTTTTTCTATAAAGAATTACAAAAAAAGAAAGTTACCGAACAAAAAATCATTGCAGGAACCGCTTCGGCACAGTTTGATGCGTTAAAAAATCAATTGGATCCACATTTTTTGTTCAACAGCTTAAACGTATTAAGTTCTTTAATTGATGAAAATCCGCGTCAGGCGCAGAAATTTACTTCTGGACTTTCCAAAGTATATCGTTATGTGCTAGAACAGAAAAACAAAGAGCTCGTTACGGTTGATGAAGAATTGCAGTTTGCCAAAACCTATATGAGTTTACTTAAAATGCGTTTTGAAGATAGTATCATTTTTGAAGCGCCCGAAAAGGCAAGCAATCCAGAAAGTAAAGTAGTGCCCTTGTCGTTACAACTGCTTTTAGAAAATGCTGTAAAACACAATATGGTAACGCCGTCAAATCCGTTACACATTAAAATATATGAAGATCGTGGAAATTTGGTGATTGAAAACAATCTTCAAGAAAAACAAATCGTAAAAAAGAGTAGTGGTGTAGGACTCAATAATATCCGACAACGATACGATTTACTCACACATCGCGAAGTATTTATTAACAAAACAACATCGGACTTTCAAGTAGCAATTCCGATGCTTACAAAACAAAGAGAAATTATGAGAAATGAAGTCATACCGCAACGAGAAAGTGGACTAGACGATAAATATATCGAAGCTAGAAAGCATGTTGAAAAACTTAAAGAGTTTTATTATAATCTGTTATCCTATTGTTTAGTGATTCCGTTTTTAGCATTCGTCAACTGGAAAACAAGCTGGGAATTCCAATGGTTTTGGTTCCCAATGTTTGGCTGGGGAATCGGACTGGCGTTTCATGCCATGAGTGTATTTTTTGAAGGCGGAAAGTTTGGAAGAAACTGGGAACAACGCAAGATTCGAGAGTTTATGGAACAAGAAGAGCGTCAACGATGGAACTAATGGACAATAAAGATAGAGAACAAACCGAAAGGTATGTACGCGCACAAAAAAAGGTAGATGCTATCAAAGGATTTTACATTCACTTATTGGTGTATATCTGTGTGAATTTGTTTATTAGCATTCGAAAAATCATGCAAAATATGGACAATGGGGAAACCTTTCAAGAAGCTTTTTTTGACCTCGGAACGTTCATTGTGTGGTTGGCATGGGGAATTGGATTGGCGTTTCATGCATTTAATGTATTTGTTGAAAATGGTGTTTTAGGCAAAAAATGGGAAGAACAAAAAATTCAAGAATATATGGATGAAGAAAAGCGCCAAGACTGGTATTAATTTTTAAAAACTTAGACAAATACAAAAAGAAAAATCATGGAACGATTACCATCAAATATAAAAGAATCAGAGAAATATAACCGCGATTATAAAAAGGAAGAAGCCTATTTACGCGCACGAAAAAAAGTAGAAAAACTCAAAGGTTTTTACGGACACTTAGCTTCGTATGTCATCATCAACACGTTTATATTAATTTTAATCGCGATGAACATTGATGAAGGCGAAACGTTTTGGAAATTCGGTCACTTTTCAACAGCTTTTTTCTGGGGAATCGGATTGGCGTTTCACGCAGCAGGCATCTTTGGACCTGATATGTTACTAGGAAAAAAGTGGGAAGAACGAAAAATTCAAGAATATATGTCAGATAATCGCCGTAAATGGGAATAGTTTTTTGTTAGTTGACAGTTTTCAGTTATTGGTTTCAATCAACAAAAGAACAATGCTTCGGCAAGCTCAGCATTCCCAACATCCAAAACCCAACACCAAAAACCCAACACCTAACACCAAAAACCCAACACCAAAAAAAAATGAAAGTAATCATCATCGAAGACGAAAAACCATCTGCACGACGACTTTATCGAATGTTGGAGCGTGAAGATATACAGGCGGAAGTCATGTTGCACTCTGTGGCGGAATCTATTGAGTGGTTTCAAAACAACGAACATCCTGATTTGATATTTTTAGACATTCAACTCTCTGACGGCTTGTCCTTTGAAATTTTTGAAGTTATCGATATTACATCCGCCATTATTTTTACGACAGCGTACGACGAATATGCCTTGCAAGCGTTTAAACTCAACAGTATTGACTATTTGCTCAAACCAATTGATGAAGACGAACTCATTGCTGCGGTTCAAAAATACAAATCGCGCGTACCGAAAGCACAAAACGTACAACTCAACTTTGAAGACATAAAAAAACTCTTGGTCAATCCGATTGAGCGTACATACAAAAAAAGGTTTACGGTGAAAGTCGGACAGCATTTAAAAATGATTCCTATTGACGAAATTGAGTGTTTTTACAGTGAAAACAAAGGAACGTACGTACACACAGTAGAAGGCAGAAACTATCTGCTAGAAACTTCGTTGGAAAATTTAGAAGATGAATTGTCTCCAGAAGTTTTTTATCGCGTAAGCAGAAAATTTTACATCAATATCAACGCCATTAAAGACATCATAAGTTACACCAACTCACGCTTACAAATCAAATTACACAATTATAGTGAGCAAGATATCATTGTAAGTCGCGAGCGTGTCAAAGATTTTAAAAATTGGTTGAGTTAGCTTTGAAGTTTAGGAGTTTATAAGTTTAGAAAAACCCAAACCCCAACACCTATAATCAAAGATTCCAATTAAATAACAACCCAACCGTATTGATGCTTTTGATTCTTTGTGATACTGGCGGACCTACTGTAGTATCCGCATCATAACCTCTGTTAAAGTCGCCTTGTGTATTAATCATGATTCCCAAGCTGATTTTACTGTCAATATTATACGAAAGCCCAATTCCAGATTGCAAACCAAATCCCCAACCTTCATAAACCTCACCAACAGAAGTACCGCCTGCAAACTCAAATTCGTCTTTTATGATTGTTTGTGCATACAAACCAATATTGGCTACCAAACGTACACGTTGCGACAAATTGTAATTACCGCTCAACAATACAGGAATTTTAAGCGTTCCACGCGTGTGGTAAAAGTTGTTTCCTGTATTATCAAAACCGCTTCCTGAAAGTCTATTAAAACCAAGTCCCGTAGCAATTCCCCAGCGATTTCCGATGGTGTAATGCAGTAAAATATCTGCCGTGCTGGCATCTAAATTATAATCAGGTTGATTTTCGTTGTCCATAATTGCGTATCCAACACCTCCAAAAGTGATGAGGCTAAACTTGGAAGTTGTGTCTTGGTTGTAATCATAAACTGTTTTTTTGTTTTCATGTGTTTCGGCATCGTTTTGCGCGTTTACTAAGGTAAAAGATAGAATAAACGCGAATACAAGTACTACGTTAAAATGTTTCATAAATTGATTTTTTATATTGATTCTCAAAAATATCGTCATCTTCTGAAAATGAAAAGAATATGCAATCGTAATTTATAAAATCTAGGGTGCAATTTGTAGTATCAGACTGATAAAACTATCTTAAAAAAGTACAACTCATCAAGAATTTACAAGGAAATATGGGTAAACATCACAAAACTATCAGTCGCGTTTTGCGTTGTCTGAATCATCGTCTTCTTCTTCCAAACGATTGTCGTCAAAACCAGAAGGTAAAATATTAGGAATGTATTTGATTACGATTGGCAACAGTAACATTCCACCAGGCAACATAAAAATCGCCAAACTTGGAATGCTTTTAAAAATGTCTAACAATTGCTCTTTGACACGTTTTTGTTCTTCATCCGACAGTGAGCGCGTGGTGGATTGTGTCAATAGAATCATCAATTCTTTGCTTTCGTACAATTCGGTTGCCAGACGTTTTTTATTGCGATTGATGAGCTTTTTTACCATGCTGCTAGAGTTTTCGTAAAAACTCTGAATCATGTTGCGCGATTTTAGCAATGCGACTTCATCCTTGTGTTGCTCATAAAACATACGAATATCGTCCATCGCTTTTTGTAACAATTCGTCAGGAACATTCAAATCGACTGCCAATTGGTGTAAAAATGCTTGTTCGTCTTCATCAATCACTGTATCTGTCCAAAACGTCATACAGACCAAATCGATAATATAATATTTGGTCAGCGGATTGGACACATTTTTGATAACATCGTCATAATGCAAACGCTCTCGATGCTCGTAACGGAAAGAAGATTCAAAAAGCTTTATCAAACTTTGGTCGTATTTGGTTTTTTCCTTCTTAACATCCAAAGCAATAAAAATGATGGTTTCAATCGTAGCTTCCAAATCGCGTAAATACAAATCGGTCACTTTTCCGGTTTGCAAATACTTTTCATACGCCAATACATCAACAAACAATAAGGTGTTGGTAATAAGATAATTGAAGTTTTTGGTAATGACATTATCGTCAATGGCGATTCGCTTGTTAATCATACTTTCCAGCAAATCGTACGATTTCTTTTTCCCCAAAAACAATTCCTGAAAAAACGAACTCTTAAAATCATCTACAATATTGTAAAAGTCTGTCACGGAATCCACAAAGTTGCGTTGAGATGCATAGCTTTTATGAATAAAATCGAACGCAAGTAACATGTTGACCTTACACAATTCTTCGTGTGTCAAATCGGTTGCTTCCACACTATTAAAGATGGCTTTTAAATTGGTTCCGTAAATAAAACCACAGTTTTTCAATTCGTTGTACAAATCGTCCAGCGAATATGGAAACACAGATTCGTTCGGTGGTAATTCGGATAGTAATTTTTTAATCCAGCCTTTGGCAGATGGGTTCATAGTTTTGTTCGATTACAAAAAGATGTATACAAAATAAAGCTACTTTTTTCAAAGTAGCTTTATCAATATGCTATTTTTTATGTTTTTTATACCATTTTAGGATTGAATTGGTATTATTTAATAATGCCACCACAACTAATTCGTGCGCCAGCATTTCCAGAAGGTTGCGATTTTCCATCATCTACACCAGCATGTACAATGATTGATTTTCCAACGATATTTTTCGTATCATCGTCACAACCAACACACCATTGTTCGGTAGAAAATTCCATTTCTGCTTTTCCTTCATCGTCAGCTTCAAAGTTTCCAATATCACCTTTGTGATAGCCTTCAGGCGCATTCCATCTTCCGTGTGGTTGTCCTGTCGGATTCCAGTGTCCACCTGCAGACTTTCCATCGGCAGAAGAGCAATCTGCTTTTTCGTGAATGTGAATGGCGTGTGGTCCAGGCTCTAAACCTTCCATCATAGCAATCATTTTTACTTTTCCTTCAACCTCAGTAAACGTAACAGTTCCCGATACATCACTTCCGCTTTTCGACTCTAAATTGATGGTTAATTCTTTATCATTTGATGAACAACTTACAGTTATGACTAACAATCCTGTAAGCATCATAAAAATTCCTTTTCTCATTATTTTTTGGTTTTCTATTAGTATTATTAATTTGTTTAACAAGGTAAGCAGATATTCAAACAAAAACAAACGAAATAAGTTTCTTAATCTTTAAATTCTTCTTTCTTTTTAAGGTGTTTGTCTAAAAATAGGAGAATTTTGCTGTAAGCTTCAATCTGATTTTCCTTTTTGACGAATCCGTGACCTTCATCTTCAAAGAGCACATATTCTACAGGAACTCCATTTTTTTTCACACCTGCTACAATTTCATCCGATTCTACTTGAAGCACTCTTGGATCTTTTGCACCTTGTAATACCATGAGTGGTTTTGTCACTTTATCAGTGTGGAATAGTGGTGAAATTCGCTTTAAGCGAACGGAATCTTTCGTATTTGGATCTCCTAGTTCTTTGTATAATGATTCTTTGAATGATTCCCACCATGGTGGAATGCTTCTCAGTGTGCGAATCCAGTTGGTTACTCCAAAAATGTTGACACCTACGTTAAATTCTTCTGGCGTGTAGGTCAAAGCAGCCATTGTCATATAACCACCGTACGAACCGCCAATGATACCAATTTTATCCGCGTCAATTTCTGGTTGCTTTGCCAGCCAATTTTTTCCTTCTACACAGTCTTGCAAATCACCTTCACCATGATTCAAATCGTCCATTTGATAAAACGTTTTCCCATAACCACTACTTCCGCGATTGTTCACGGCTAAAATAGCATATCCGTGATTGGTCAAATACTGAATCAACGAGCTAAACGATTGACGCGATTGTCCGCCTGGTCCACCATGTACCCAAACCATTGCAGGGACTTTATTCGTTGCCGATGCTTGTTTTGGTAAATAGTAAATAGCTGGAATTTCCGTGTCATCAAACGATTTGTAACGAATCACTTTTGCGGATACCAAATCATCTGGATTAACTTCGTCATTCAAGGTATTTGTTAACTGAGTGAGTTTTTTACTTTTTAAATCGTACACATACAAATTTGATGGCATGTTAGAACCACCAACATACATTCGCATCATGCTTTCATCACGTGAAAAACCAACACTCGTAATGCTTTTGTTACCAAAATCAGGCAAAGCCAAATTTTCACCCGAAGCTGTTTTGGTGATTTCAATAGCGTTTTTAGCATCTTCGTTAATATAGGTCACACGATAGGTTCCTTCCTCCGTAATATAACTTCCCATGATGTCCCACGATTTTTCCAATACTTTTTCGCGCGTTCCATCGGCAATATTATATTTCATCAAATAGGCAAATTCAGCGTCAGCATCCGTCGTATAAAAAAGTGCGGAAGTATCACTTGAAAATTCTTGTGCACTGTTGGCACTTTGCTGCTCGTTGATTTTGGTCATTTTTTTAGTCGCCACATTGTAGAGAAACAAATCGCTGTCGTTAGTATTCAAACTTTTTCCAAGTGCTAAATGCGATTTGTCATCGGAAATGCTTTCAATGCTGTAACCGTCTTCATTGGTGTACATGAGTTTTGGTGTAAATGTCGCAAGGTCCATTTCATACAAATCCATAAAACGTTTGTCGCGCTCGTTGGATTGATAAAAGAAGCTTTTTTTGTCTTTTGCCCAACCTGCAAACGAAGCTCTTGCGCCAGCTGTAGTCGTCAATTCTTTAGAACTTCCATCGGTGTTCTTCACGAATAAGTGAAAAATTTCATCACCGTTATTGTCCATTCGGTATAAAATACGTTCGTCTTCTGGGAAAAACGAAACGCCGTAGACAGAAGCGCTATCCGATTGCGTAATCGGCGTGTATTCGCTACCGTTTGTTGGAATGGTGTACATGTTAAAAATCCCAGAGCGATTGCTCGTGACTAGTAATTTTGATTTGTCCGGCGAAAAGCTGCCGCCATTGACACTTTCATTGTCCATAAATTGCTCAATCGTATATTGTTTTACCGATTGCGCTGTATCTTTCTTTGTAGATTTTGCATCGTCTTTACACGAAATAAAGAACACACACAACATACAAAGGATGCTTAGTTTTTTCATGTTGTTAATTTTTAAGTTGGATGGTTTGGGTTTCTTTAAATGGCTTGATATCAATTTGTTCCATTTTTGTGCGATAGGCATTCCATTCGTCTGTAAAAAAGGCATTGGTTTTGTCTAAAGCATCTTTGAGCGCGTCTTCTGCTTGCTTTATTAATTGACGCTCAGTATCCGTTATTCCGTTTTGACGAGAACCTACATACCAACCCGCAGTACCAAAACGTTGCATCACATTGACTTCAGGATTTCGTGTAATTCCTTGTCGTTTGTCCACTTTTCCTAAATACAACGCAATCACTTCATCAATGCGTTTAATGATATTTTTAGATTCTTTAATGGCTTCTTTGTGCTTTTCTTTGTCTAATTTGCTCAATGTTTTTTGATACATCGTTGCAGCATTTTTGCTTTCTACCAATTGTTTTACAGCATCTGCAGCAGTTTGTGTCATGTTTTGAAGCTTCTTTCCAGCCGCATACGTTTCTTCAATATTTTTCTGAGAAACATTCAAACGAGGATCGCTTGCTACTTTGATAGAAGCTTCCGAAGTTTGGTCGCCGTATGTGATTTTTAGCTGATAGGTTCCAGGTTTCACGTCCAATCCGCTTGGTTCGCGTCTGCGTTTGCGAATCGTTCTCGATGGTCTGTCCACACCTTTTTCGTCCATTCCCCAATACATGCGGTGAATTCCGTTTTCTTTTGGAGCTTTCCTTTTTAAGGTACGAATGAGCTTTCCATTATCGAAAACTTCTAGCGTAATAGAATCCCACTTTATTTTCTTTTCATCCGCTACGTTGTCAGTTTCTGTATCTTTCTTCTTGGTTTTCGCATCTGATTTCGACATTTCTTTTTTGTTGAAATAGTACGAAATCATTGCGCCACCACGTTTGTTTTCACCTTGATACATCGCATCAGCACCAAAACGACTTCCCGTAGGTTGTTGATATGCTGCTTGATAAGCAGTTGGTGGTTGAAATAATGCGATGTTTTTAGACAAAATACTCTGATCACGCGCAATAGCACGCAACGGACGAATATCGTCTAAAACCCACGCCGCTCTTCCAAAAGTTCCAATCACTAAATCGTGCTCACGTGGCTGAATTACCAAATCTTTGGTAGAAACTGTTGGATAGCCAGCCGTCCATTTTTGCCATTTGTTTCCAGCATCTAAGGAAATATACAAACCGTCGTCCGTTCCTAAGAACAGTAAGTTTCTATTTTCAGGATCTTCCACAATAGAAAGGGTATAGCTTTTTACATCGGAAGCATCTACAATACGCTCCCAAGTTTTACCATAATTGGTAGTTCGGTACGCATACGGTTCGTAGTTGAAACGACGGTAATCGTTGGCAACTAATAGTGCTTCTCCTTGTCTTTTGTTGGAAGCTTTTACTTGTACAATCCAGCTTCCTTGTGGCAATCCTTTAATATTTTTGGTCACTTCTGTCCATTCTTGTCCACCATTGCGTGTTATATGAACACGTCCGTCATCAGTAGCTGCCCATAACATATTTCGTTCTAACGGAGAAGGTTCTATCACCAACACGGTACAGTGATTTTCAGCGCCTGTAGCATCCATGGTCAATCCGCCACTTTCTGCTTGTTTTAATTTTTCAGGATCGTTCGTAGATAAATCTGGAGAAATCACTTCCCATGTTAAACCTTTGTCCGTACTTTTATGCACAAACTGACTTCCAAAATAGAGTGTATTATTGTCAAAAGGATCAATATTAATCGCTGCATTCCAATTGAAACGTAGTTTTACATCTGGGTCTGGATGCGTTGGTCGCACGGTATAATTGTTTCCTGTTTTCCAATCGTAGCGCGACACAAAACCTTGTTGACTCATGGACCAACCGTAACGCGAATTGTCTTTATCTGGCACGACGTCAAATCCATCCCCAAACGAAATTTCTTGCCAATATGAATTGCGAATTCCTTGCGCACGCCATACATACGCAGGGCCGCGCCATGAACCGTTATCTTGCATTCCGCCATATACATTGTACGGATATTCATTGTCTACATTGATGTGATAGAATTGCGCGACAGGCAAATTTCCTATAAAACGCCATGTTTCGCCACGGTCTTTGGTAATATTCATTCCACCATCGTTTCCGTCAATCATAAATTTTCCGTTGTTTGGATGAATCCACCATGCGTGATGATCTGGATGCACACCATTGCTTACGCCATACGCTGGCATCAATTGACGAAAGCTTTTTCCGCCATCTTCCGAAACATTCACATACGTAAAAATGGTATAGAGTCTGTTTTCGTTTTGTGGGTCGACATAGATTTCAGAGTAATAAAACGGACGATTTCCAATACCTGATTTGTCATTCACTTTTGTCCATTTGAATCCACCATCCGTACTTTTGTAGAGTGCGTTCTTTTTAGCTTCAATCAGTGCGTATATTACGTTTGGACTGCTTGGCGCGATGGCAACTCCGATACGTCCCAAATCACCTTTTGGCAATCCTTCTTTATCGGTTAGTTTTTTCCAAGTTTTTCCACCATCATGTGTAATGTGTAATCCAGAACCTTCACCACCAGATTTGAAAAACCACGGATCGCGTTTGTGTTCCCACATGGCAGCGATGAGTTTGTTTGGATTTGTTGGGTCCATCACCAAATCGGCTGCACCAGTTTTGTTATTAGCGAATAGAATTTTTGACCACGTTTCGCCACCGTCAGTCGTTTTGTAAACGCCGCGTTCTGGATGTTCACCCCACGGAGAACCAATGGCAGCTACATAAACAATATCAGGATTTGTTGGATCAATAATTACACGATGAATGTGACGGGTTTTTTCCAATCCCATGAGTTTCCAGTTTTTTCCACCATCTAAGGATTTGTAAATTCCGTAACCGCCGTTGAGACTGTTTCGAGGATTTCCTTCACCAGTTCCTACCCAAATTACGCTCGGATTGGATTGTTGAATGGCAACGGCACCGACAGAAGCGGTGACTTCTTTGTCAAAAATCGGTTCCCATTTGATGCCTCCTGAAGTAGATTTCCAAAGTCCGCCAGAAGCTGTTCCGACGTACATTACATCAGGATTTTCGGTAACGACATCAATAGCCGTCACACGTCCGCTCATTCCGCCAGGACCAATATTACGCGGTTTCATGTTTTTTACGGTTTCCATAGAAAATTCCTGTGCCGAAATGTTCCATACGGAAAAAACGAGTAGAAGTAGGATTAGTTTTTTCATCTTATTTTAGGTTGGTTTGTTTTGTTATTCGTTTTTTGTTTTTTGTCGATTTGTCAATTTGTTTTTGTTGTGCTTTTGTTCTTTTTTGGTTTACTGTTTTTGATTTCATAGTACTTCTCGATACATTTTTCCTTTCATTTCGACAAGCTCAATGTGCAGGAAAAACACTCGAAGTGACGGTTTGGATTTTTATTGAAAAATTAATTTTATTCAACATTCAACATTCAACATTCAACATTCAACATGTCGGTTCGAGCTCAGTCGAGAACAGTTTGAGAATATCACAAATCATCAATCAAAAATTGTCAATCGTCAATCGTCAATCAAAAACTTACTGATGCCCTAAATGACAGCCACAGCCAGGACGCATAAAGCTATTTGATGCTTCGTGCCATGGAAATGCTGCATTGTATTTGTTGTTTTCCCAATAGAATTTTGTGCGTTCTTTTGGTTCGTTTCCTATTTCATTCATGGTTTCGGTGTCATATAAACGACCATTAATCATGGTATGCGTAATGCTTTCCGTGTTTTGAATGTTTTTTAATGGATTTTTATCTAAGATGATTAAATCTGCTAATTTTCCAACTTTTAATGAACCAATATCATTGTCAGCACCAATATATGCTGCGGGATTGATAGTCGCCGTTTTTAAAGCTTCCATTGGCGACATGCCGCCTTGTGCAATCATCCATAATTCCCAATGTGCGCCCAATCCTTGCAATTGTCCGTGTGCGCCCATATTCACTTTTACACCTTTACCCGCTAGAGCTTTTGCCGTTTTAGATACCAAAATATGTCCGTTTTCATATTCTTCATCTGGTAACATAGTACGATGTCTGGAACGAGCGTCAATGATGGCTCTTGGTGTGTATTTTAAGAGTTTTTCGTTTTCCCAAACATTGGTTTTTTGGTACCAATAGTATTCACCATTGACACCACCATAATTTACAATCAGTGTTGGTGTGTATCCTGTTTTACTATGTCCCCATAATTCAAGAACGTCTTTATATACAGGCGCAATTGGAATGTTGTGTTCCACGCCAGTGTGTCCGTCCATAATCATGGTCATGTTGTGATAAAACGTAGAGCCACCTTCTGGAACTACCAAAATACCTTCTTCACGAGCTGCTTGTAATATTTGTTGTCGCTGCTCTCGTCGTGGTTGGTTGTAACTTTTTACCGATAAAGCGCCAAATGCTTTGGTTCTTCGGATAGAAGAGCGCGCATCGTCTAGATTGTTTACAACAGCTTTAAAATCGCCATCAGCTCCGTAAAGAATGAATCCAGTAGAGTAGAGTCGTGGTCCGACAAGCGTTCCGTTTTTTACAAGTTCTGATAATGCAAATACCGTTTCTGTATTTGCAGAAGGATCATGCGCCGTGGTAACACCAAATGCTAAATTCGCATAGAATTGCCAGTGTTTTTGTGTGGTGAGTCCATAACGAAATGCACCAATATGCGCGTGTGCATCTACCATACCTGGCATGATAGTTTTTCCAGACATGTCATACACTTTTACATTTCTCGGAATGCGAATGTCACTCGTTTTTCCCAGCGCTTCAATACGATTTCCTTTGATAATGATGGTACCGTTTTCAATAACTTCATCATTTTCCATCGTAATGATACGTGCGTTGGTAAATGCGATACGACCTTTGGGTTTATCAGTTTGTAATGTGAGATTTATTTTTGTGCCTTTCGTTGTAATTTCTGTTGCTTTTTCGGGCGAATTGTCTAAAAATGTGAATTTGTCTTTAATCTCGTTTGAAAAATATTCGTCACCCAACGTCCACATTACTTTTTTGCTATTTGGCGACCAATGCAAGTTGACACCAGCATCTTTTGCAATTTGTGTTACAGGAAATGCTTTGGTTTTGTTGTCTAAATTTACTGTTTGTCCCGTAATTATCATCGGGGCAACATACGCTTTGTGCAATTGCGAAAAGGCAATCCATTTGTTGTCTGGACTTGGTACAATTCTATTTGCATATTTTGAAGTAAAGTGTGTGCGTTTGTCATTTCCGTGAAGATTCACGCTTAGTAATGATTTTGTGAGGCTTCCAAAATAGGTGCCGCCAGTTTGTAGAAAAATACG
The DNA here is from genome assembly GCA_006383075.2 of Kordia sp. TARA_039_SRF. Classification (GTDB taxonomy): domain Bacteria; phylum Bacteroidota; class Bacteroidia; order Flavobacteriales; family Flavobacteriaceae; genus Kordia. The sequence continues at coordinate 380,613 of SMNH02000002.1, read as the reverse complement.
TTTGCCATCTGCAGAAAAAAGAGGATATTCACCTTGTGCCGTGATGAATTTTGAATTGCTTCCATCAGACTTCATGATGTAAATGCCCGAATTTTTATCGTACGTAAATCCTTGGTCGCTGTTTCCTTTTTCTTTTCTGTAGACAATATGCTTTCCATCAGGAGAGAAGGAAGGCGTTCTAAAACTTCCTTTTTCAGAAGTCAATTGTGTATCGTTTCCACCATTAACCGAAATTTTTCGCACTGAACCTAAGTTGATATCATTCCAAGTGACATATACAATTTCTTTTCCGTCTGGTGAAAAACTTGGTTCTGATTCAAAGTCAGTTCCTGAAGTTAGGCGTTTCGGTGTTCCGTTGGGTAATTTTTTCGTCCATAAATAACCAACCGCATTAAATACTAATGTATTTCCATCCGGAGAAGTTACTGCTTGGCGAATGACTTTTGCATCAAATTCATCAGGTGCAACAGGTGTTTTAAATGAAATCGCATCTGCAATTTGAATCGTTGCATTTACCGTAAAAGGAATGTTGGTCACTTTTAGCGAGATAATGTCAATTTTCTGAATTTTCCCATCAGCCCAAAATACAATTTCGTTGTTGTTTGGCATCCAACTAAAGTTAGGATATACACCAAATATTGCCCACGCTTCTTGCTGATCTTTGTCCAACGCATCGTACAACGGCCATTCTTCGCCCGTTTCTAAATCGTGTAAGTATAATACAGATTTGGTGCGAACTCTTTTGATAAATGCCAGTTTTTTTCCGTCTCGTGAAATTTGTGGACGCGATGCTCCGCCAGGTCCGCCTGTGACTTGAGTCGTTTTTCCTGTTTCAAAATCGTAACGTTTGATGACATAAATTTGCTTGTTCGGGTCTTTGTTGTATTGAAACGAACCGCCAGGATATACATCTTCACTGTAATACAAATATTTTCCATCAGGTGAAACAGATGGTTCGTTGACGTCTTGTTGTGCATTTTTACGTTTGGTTAATTGCAACCCTGAACCGCCTGTGATATGATATTGCCACATTTCTCCAGCACCTAAGGAACGCGTTGAGGTAAAGTGTTTTCGCGCCACAAACGAATTGCCATTTGGCATCCATGTGGAGTTGTTTAGCAAGCGGAAATTTTCTTTGGTAATTTGTTTCGCATCTGAACCATCAGCATTCATCACCCAAATATTATCACCGCCGCCAGCATCACTAGTAAACAGGATTTGAGAACCGTCAGGACTGAAATGTGGTTGAATTTCAAACGGAATTCCCGTGCGCAAGGCTTTGGCAGTTCCACCAGTAATGGGAATTGTGTATATATCGCCCATCATGTCAAAAACAATCGTTTTTCCGTCTGGACTTACGTCTAAATTCATCCAAGTGCCTTCGTTGGTTGTGAATGAATGATTTTTATACTTAAAATCTCCTTTAGGGTTGGAAACATCCCATTTTTCTGTAGTTTTTTTGTCTTGCGCGAATGCTGTACACATCAAGAAAAGTCCCAAAAGGGCAAAAAGCTTGGTTCTTAACATTTGGTCATAGGTTTACGCTTCTAAAATAGCCAATATCACGTTAAAATTTCTTAAAAGTGTGTTAAGGTGTTTTGTAGAAGCTTTAAAAACAGATTACACATTTTGTTTTCATATATTATTTTGTGGTTTTCTAATCTTTATGAAGTTTTTATAAGCATTTAAAGTATGAATTGTTCAATGAAAATGAAGTATTCGAATTTATTTTCCTGTTAAGACAGAAACTTTTACAAGTGATGTTGTGTAAACTTTCAAAATTTAATAATTTTAGAAACATATTAATGTAACTGATTTGGGGTATTCAGTCAATTTTTTCGAAACACATAAAGTATCTGCGCCACGTATTAGCGATAGTGAAACACAGAAGTTTGCAGCAGCAAATTTAACGGTTTCCGATTATTATTTGCCGTACGTTAATTACAGCGTATTGCAAAATCCGTTTCGAAAGTTTCCGTATTATTCTGCCGTAAATGTAGATGGCAAACATTTTTATAAGCTTAAAAGAGAACATATTTTTGAAGGAAGCGAGCGTTGGTTGAAAGATGATCGTATTCCAGAAGAAAGTCAGTGGGGAAACGCGTTGTACAATGCCAAAAAGAACGATTTTGACAAAGGACATTTAGCCAAACGTGAAGATGTACAATGGGGAACGGACGAAGAAGCCGCCACATACGCAGCGCGTTCTACCTTTTACTTTACAAACGCCGTACCGCAAGTAAGTAAGTTGAACAGAGGCGTTTGGAAACAGATTGAAAATTATATTTTACATCATGAAGTGGTAAAGCATAGCATGAAAATTTGCCTGTTTAGCGGCCCTATTTTTAGAGCGGACGATCCTGAATTTTTAAAAACGGTCAATGGTGAAATTGTACGTTTGCCGTATTTGTTTTGGAAAGTAGTGTATTACGTAAAAGATGGCGAATTGCACAGAGCAGGATTTTTGACAAGTCAACAGCGAGAAATGCAGAAAAAGCGCATCATTAAACCTGTGAGTCGCTCGGAAGAAGCTGTTCGCGCTACACATTTCAATGCTTTTAAAGATGCTGAGACCTATCAAGTAACCGTGTCTTTTATTGAGCAATTGAGTGAATTGTCTTTTGAATCGGCGGCGGAATTGTTTCAAAGCAATGCTCCCGAACGGATTATTTTATCGCGTGTCAACGTGCGCAATGTCAGTAATGAAAGTGTGCAAATGGAAGTACAAGCCAATAGTATGAATTTAACTTTATAAGATCATTTCAAACACAGTGAACATATTATTTATCAAAGCCAATCCGATAGATAGCGAAGCACTGCGTTTGGACGTGGAAGAAAACGCCATACGCGATGTTTGGGGCAGTTGTGACGATAAAACCAAATTCGAGTTTGAGTCGAGAGGCGCCGTTACAAAAGACCTTTTGATAGACCATTTACTAAAAATTAAACCGAATATTTTACATATTTCTGGACATGGAAATACAGAAGAACAATTGTTGCTGGAAGATGTAGATGGTTATAAAGAAGAAGTATCTATTGAGAAGTTGTCCAATGTATTGTCGGGGTTTACCGATCACATTCAATGTGTATTTTTAAATACCTGTCACAGTTTGGCGGGCATGGACGATTTTAATGAAAATATTGCTTATATCATTGGGATGAAAAACGAAATTCCAGACGATGTTGCCATTAGTTTTTCGAGAAATTTTTACAATGCCTTATTCAATGGTAGAACGATTAAAGATTCGTTTAAAATTGCATTGTCGCGCATTGCCATGACCGATCAAGGAGATGAATACATTCCGAAATTGATTGTGAATGAAGCAGCATTACCACAAGATGAAATCACGGATGCTGTGGCATCTGAATCAACTGACGGATTGGTCAATACCATTGTTTCTGAAGAAGAAATTGCGGTTGCCAAAGCGGGTTACAAAAGAAGCGTAAGTTTTCATTACAGATTGATTTACGGCGCTATTGCGTTAAGTTTAGTGTTGGTCGTGTTTTTATTTTTAAGCAATAATAAAGATATCTCTTCTGCACTTTTAGGATTAATTCCAGGAGCATTTAGTAGCTATCCATTTTTAGAAATTCAAAAGAAAAAAAATAGAATTACCTTGATAGATGTATTTGAGCTAAAGCGTAAACGTTTGATGAATGCCTTGTCTCAACTTACCGATAATGAGCGTAAAGAACTAAATGAGGAATTCATGCGATTAATTATCACATAAAAATATAGCAATGACGAAGAAAACACATAAAACAATAGAAGAAACAATTGCCGAAGCGCAGCGTAAAGACAAGCGTTATAATTATATGATTTTGGTTGTTGGTTTGCTTTTGATTGTCCTAGTTGCTGCGATGATTTTCTACGGACAGTATAAAAAGAAAATGCAAGCTATTGAGCACCAACAACTAGAGTTGGAGACGAAAGAACGGGAATTGATTGCTTTAGAATTGAAAAATAAAGAATCTAGTCAAGATTCTATTTTAAATCTAGTGAAGAGTATCCAAAACGAAATCACCAAAATACGTCTCAATTCAGAAAATCTCTCAAAAGAACAATTGTTGACAAAATTAAACGTAGCGCAAACCAAATTGGAAAAAATATCCTATAAAGTTGATGAAAAAACCATTGTGCAATATTATCAATGTAAAGGAGATAACGCCAAAGTGATTAACACGGTGAAGCGTTTGGATAACTTTAATTTAAGTGTACGACAACCTAATGCAAATTATCCGTCAGCAGCTGGAAGTAACACGGTTTGGTATGGAAAAAATGTTGATAAACAAGAAGTATATGAATTGGTAAAGAGTTTAAAAAATCAAAACGTTGCTATTAAAAACATCATTCCTATTCCAGATACAAAAGAAAATATGGAGCGGCAAAATATGATTGCTGTTGGGTACAAGCGTACATCCAATACCAAAGCTGTAGATGAAATTAAAATTGATCCCAACAGAGTGCGTGTTACCAGTCTTAATAGGGCATACACTGTTCGCTTTTATTCATACAATCCCAATGAAAAAGTTAAAAATAACTTACTCAATATCTTAAAAAAAGAAAATTATAAAGTAAAAAACTATCCTGAATGGCGTACAAAACCTAGCTTTTTTGCCAACACACCGACTATTTTTTATTACGATAAAGGAACTAAAAATATTGCTGAAAAATTAGCAGGAGCCATGAGTAAACACGCTCAAGTACGTTTCAAAGTAGCGTTTGGAGATGGTTACGGTATCAGCAACAGCGAAGAGAAAAATACGCTTATTGTGCATTATTTGCAGTAATTAGTCTGTGGGTTCAGCTTTTTTATATACATATTCAAGCAGAAAACAGCCTATAATAATTCCTAAAGCAATATAAACATCTAATGGATTTTCTGTGTAATGCTGTATCAATAAAGCAATCATGGCAATAAAGCACAACATAGCGCCTATCAATGGAATACTTTTTTTTCCGTGTATCTTTTTTGCTAGTTTGAATCCCACACAATTTACTATTGCAAACACCAATAAAAACCCAACACTTCCTGCCGTAGAAATGCTTTCCAAAGGCAAAGTGTTGACCAAAATGAGCGTTGCTACTGCTGTGATAAACAATCCTACAGGCTGATTCCATAATTTACGCGTAAACTCTTTAGGAAGCTCGTCATCTTCAGCAATTTCATAGTTCACTCTACTTCCGCCGTAAAGCGAAGCATTGATGGCAGAAAAAGTAGATATCAATGCTGCAATTGTAATGATGGTAAATCCAACTTGTCCTAACATAGGTTTAGCGGCTTCTGCTAAAACATAATCCTGTGCTTTTGCAATTTGGTCAAACTCTAACGAACCCACAGTGATAGTAGCGATGATAAAATAGAGTACAATCACAAAAATAATAGACCAATAATAGGCTTTCGGAATATTTTTTTTAGGATTTTTGATGTCAGTTGCAGCATTGGCAATCAATTCAAAACCTTCATAGGCAACAAAAATAACCATTCCAGCAGTTAGTAAATCAAAAGCAGCTTCCCAGTTAGATGGTGATAATTGTTCCAAGTTTGGATTTCCAATAAGTCCAAACAAACCAATACCTACGAATGACAGTAAAATTAGTAACTTAATGACAACAGCATACGATTCTATTTTACCTACAACTTTTACGCTGTAATAATTAATAGCTGTTGCAAGAATGATAATACTTGAAGAAAACAGATGAGCATCTATAGTCGTATCTCCTGTGAGTTGTAGTAAATTTGGTGCATACGAACCAAAAGCAGAAGCATACAAGGCTAGCATAATGATATAACTTACCCACAATAAATTGTTGATGCCACCACTAAAAATTCCAACACCAAACCCTTCATTGATAAACTTTACAGTGCCACCTTTATCTGGAAATTTTAAGGATAATTTTACATAGCTATATGAAGTTATCAGCGCAATACTACCTGCAATAAGAAAGGAAATTGGTGTGCCGCCTTTTGCCAATGCAACGGCAAGTCCGAGAACCGCAAAAATTCCTCCACCAACCATACCGCCAATACCAATTGACATGGCTTCTTTGAGTCCTATTTTATCACTTTCGTTAGAATTGATCATAATATCTGTTATCTCGTGTCTCTACTTTTAATATTCGCTTTACACAATCGGATGATTTCTGTAATACGCTTTTCGCGAGTTGCCTCACGTTTTGCCTGATTCAACCAATATAAATAGCTTTTTCGGTATGATGGACTAAAATTTTGATAGTTTTCAAACGCTGTCGGATTGGCGTCAAAAGCTGTTTGTAAATCTTTGGGAATAATCAAATTTTCTACATCGTCTAGTGCTGTCCATGAACCGTCTTTGATAGCGTCAATCATTTTTTGCGAGCCGCTTTCGTGCATTTTTCCTTCAGCAATCAACTCTACGATATAGGTTTTATTCAGTTTGCTCCACACACTTTTGGGTTTTCGCGGACAGAAATATTGTCGTCGGCGTTCCTCATCCAATTTTTTAACAGTACTGTCAATCCAACCAAAACACAGCGCGACTTTTACAGCTTCTTCCCAACGCATACTTTCAGCTTCAGAACTTACTTTGTAAAAAATCAAATAGACGCCTTTAGACGTGTCGTGATTTTTTTCCAACCACGCGCGCCATTCGGTGTCGTTTTTAAAGTAGAGTTCTTTGAGCGTTGTCATAAATTATCGAAATGTTTTCGCAGGAAACACAATTAAACTTTCATGCCCGTTTTTGCTCACAGAAGCAATTCCAAAGTAATAATTATCAATCACAATGCCTTTTAAGGTGTATTCAGTCACATCGCCTACAAAGCGCGAATGTTGCCATTGTGGCGCAGTGGTATCACGCCAGTAAATTTTATAACCAATAATATTATCATCTTCTGATGCAGACCATTTGAATTTTGCACTTGGTTCCACAATACCACCGATTTTCACATCTTTTGGTGGTAATGGCGACCACGCCAAACTTGCCAAATTGATAGCATTTACAGCCGTTAGTTTCTTCGCATAATCAAAATTTACACCTTCAATCACATCACCGTATTTGATACCGTTTTCGACACGAATATCTTGGTGTTGGCGATTGTAATTTTCATGCGCTTCCATGATTCGGATTCCCGCAAAACCTAAATCGTTAAACGGTCGGTGATGTCCGCCACGACCAAATCTGTCCAAACGGTAAATCATCATTGGGTTCATTTCTGGCATATAGGTTTGTGTTTGTTTGTGTACATAGCGTGCCAATTGTCGCGAAATTCCATCAACTTCGCCACCGTAAAAACGTCGTGCTCTGCGTTGACGTTCAGTTTCGTTGGCTGGCACTGGCTCTGAGAAAATTCGGAACGAGCGATTGTCAATCACACCATCTACACCTTCAATATTTCCAATCATGTCATTGTTGAGTACGCCAATAATATCCCAACCTTGCTCTTTGGCGTATTTTGCCAATCCTTGTCCGCCAAACAATCCTTGTTCTTCGCCCGATAATCCCACATAAATAATGCTATTTTTAAATTGATATTTCGATAATACACGCGCAGCTTCTATGGTTCCTGCCATTCCTGAAGCGTTGTCGTTGGCACCTGGCGCATCTGTGGTAAAGTCCATCGTATCGCTAGCGCGCGAATCAATATCGCCACTCATAATCACATATCGATTTGGATATTTTGTTCCTTTTTGAATTGCCACTACATTTACAACCCACGCATCTTTTGGTACGCGACGATTGCCTTCTTTCGTTACGAAATCTTTTTGGTAGAACACATTCAAACAGTTGTCACAATTGCTAGAAATTTGCTCAAATTCTTTCTTAATCCAGCGTCTGGCAGCTCCAATACCACGTGTTTCAGAAACTGTATCACTAAAGGTATTTCGCGTACCGAAATTTGCCAAAGTGCGGATATCATTTTCAATACGATCTGCCGAAACCGCATCAATAATGTCGTATAAACGCGGGTCGGTTTGTGCTGTTGCAATGGTGATGGAAAAGAGTAGGAGAGCGAGGATATTTTTTTTCATATTTTTTAGGCTAAATGTTTATTTAATGAGTTTTTATTTTTTTGTGTAATAGAAAGGAACAATGGCGTTGCTGCCGTCTTTTTGTCCGATGGTTACGTACACAATCATGTTGTTGGCGTCTACGGATTCAAAAATCATTCCTTCAAAAATGGCTTTGTTGGGCGTGACTTTTATCAGCGGGAAATCGACAGTTTCGTCTTTGGTTTCCCAACCTTTTAAGTCGTTGTTAAAATGTTTCAGTCGTAATATCAAACTGTTGTTGACTTCCGAAATCGTTTCAATTTCGTAAAAGTTGACTTTTCCATTCACAATTAATTTAAACGTTGCCATCATAGAATCGCCCGAAGGTTCGCTCCAGTTTTCTTCCGCAATGCCGCCAAAGGCTTCGCCTTTCCAATTGCCGGCAATCCAACGAATGTTTTCTAACGTAGGCGCGAGTGTTTTTTCAGGCTCTGCTACTAAGGCAAGTTTATTATTGGGTTGATTCACCGCAATACGCGTAATATTGTCAAAAGATGCTTTGTCAAAAAGTTTGATGATTTTCCAGTCTTTGTCCTTCTCGGGATGCAATTTGTACAAGGCTTTTCCTTTCGCCATTAAGATAGAGCCATCATTCAACCAGCACATGTCTTCCACATTTGGAACGGTGTTGGCGATTTTTTTTGTTTCATACGTGTTAACGTCGAGCGAACGAATTTCCCAAACATCATTTTTTTTGCTAATGTAACTTACCAAATTTGAGTTGGGAATGTTGTGCAATGAACGTCCAATATTAGTGTCGACGGTATAATCTGTATTATTTTTTAAGTTAGAAACTACCAATTTAGAAACATCGCCCAAAACAAAAGAAACCAACATATCACGCGATTGCCATACATGATATCCAATCACCAATTCTTTATGAATAGGATAGTTTTTTTTACCGCGATATCTGTACAATAATTGCAATCCAGTGGTGTCTAAACGGATAGCAGAAATATCTTTGGCTGTAGGAATTCTTGTAGGCGAATATTCACTGCCTTGTGGTGTGTTGCTCAGCCATTGTTTTTTACCATCGTTGGTATGATAAGCAACAATATCTGTTTGTCCATTTCGGGTAGAAGAGAAGAGGATTTTATTTTCGTATTGAAACGAAGGTTGATTGTCATAGCCTTCATTATTGGAAATGTTTTTTCCATCCGTAAGCTGTATTTGATTGTTCTCTGTGGAAAGATTATAGAGAAAAACTTCCGTATTGGGCTGACAATATATCGCAAGCGGAAGCATTAATACGAGCAAACGCAGTAATTTTTTCATGTTTGGGTTGTTTAGTTTGGTGTTTCTAAATGTACGGAATTTTGAAAAGATGCAGAGTTTTGTGTGTGTTTTTTAACAGAATATGGTTTGGATGTTTGTTTCTCTTTTATTTATCAAATTGTGAAAAAGCATTTTTATATTTTTTGCGTGAGTTTTTCGATGATAGCTTTTTCTGATATTTACTTAAGAAATAACATTGAATTTTCTTTATAAAGTATTCGTAAAATTATGCGTTTTAGATTTAAATAGCTTACTTGATTACAGGCGAGTAATTCCATTCAAATTTATGGCGAAAAAGCGTTTTGGTTTTTGTAGATTTGGAAATCTTTAGCCAATGAATACTACACAATCTATAGCCGTACTACCTTTTGTTAATATGAGTAATGATATTGACAATGAATTTTTTTGTGATGGAATTACAGAAGAAATTATCAATGCTCTGACAAAAATTAAAGAGCTTAAAGTTATTGCAAGAACATCCTCATTTGCTTTTAAAGGAAAAGATATAGATGTAAGAATTATAGGAAATCAACTTGGAGTAAACACGATTCTTGAAGGAAGCATAAAAAAGTCTCAAGAACGACTTAGAATTACCGCACAGTTGATAGACGTTAGCGATGGAATACACTATTGGTCTAAAAAATTTGATAGAAAATTAATTGATATTTTCGACTTAGAAGATGAGATTAGCTTGGCAATTGCAGATGAGGTTCGAAATAATTTTGGACATTTTGATGTTCAAAAACAATTAATTACACAACCTACAAGTAATGTTGATGCTTATCAATTATTTTTAAAAGGACGCTCATTACAGTTAAAATGGACACCTGAAAGCATAAATCAAGCAATATCTTATTACAGCCAAGCTATTGCTTTAGATAAAAATTATGCGAAAGCCTATTATGCTAATTTACAATGTTTTGGTTTGTTGGCAATGTGGGGTTATATGCCCTATCAAGAAGCAATGGATTTGGCTATTAGTAATCTTTTAGTAGCTAAAGAAATAGACACTTCTTTACCTGAATATCCATTATCTTATGTAGGTAAGTTTTTTTGGGAAGAATGGGATTTTAAAAACGCGTACATACACATTCATAAAGTGTTAAAAATAAATCCGAATCATATTGATGGCTTGGAAGCCATGACAGAGTTATTTATAGCGCTAGGTTTTTTTGACGAAGCTTTAGTGTATGCAAACAAATTGTTGGAGGTAGATCCGCTTTCAGCAAATAATTATTACACATTAGCACATATTTACTACTATCAACGTCAATTTGATGAAGCATTAGATAATGTTGATTATGCATTAACGCTTAACCCTGAATTAGAGTTAGCACATCATTTAAAATGTTTTTGCTTGATATGGCTTAACAAAAAACAGCAGTTTGAAGAGTTTATAGGTGGAACGTCACTGATAGAAGAAAAAGAACTACTATTTAGCCTTATCAATAAAAAAGATGCTAAAGTTCCAGAAGAAATTATAAAAAAATGGGCAAATAATGGTAGTGCAGAAACTTTGTTGGTTCCTTATGACATTTTTATTTTAAGTAATTCAAGTTATACAGAGTTGGCGTTTTCTCGTTTACATGATATGATTCAACAAAGGCGAGGTCAAGTTATAAATTATAGGCAAGAGCCTTTTTTACAGCCGCTGCATAAAATACATCCGTTTACAGAATTGCATTGTTCCAATTTGTCGCTTTCAGAGGTAAAATCACCTAAGGAGGACAAAGAAAAATTAGCTTCAAATATTTTAGATAATGGACAAATAGCAATCGTAAAAGAAGAATTGTTTAGGTATTTTGATGAAGAAAAACCATTTTTAAACCCACAATTGAGTTTAAAACTTGTTGCAGATGTTTTAGAATTAAATACGAATAAAATATCTTATGTAGTTAACAAAGCTTTTCACCTTAATTTTAACGATTTTGTTAACTCTTACCGCTTAAAACATTTCAAAAATATAGCTTTAGATCCTAAGAATTCGCATCTTACGATTCTTGGATTAGCTTATGATAGTGGTTTTAACTCAAAAAGTGTGTTTAATACGTATTTTAAAAAAATTGAGGGTATTACTCCAAGAGCTTGGATGAAAGCCAATTCATGCTAAATCATTATTAGTTCGTTTCAAATTATAATTCAGAACGATTGCTTCAAAAATCGGATGAATCTTTGCATCATAATTAATTAAAAAAAACGAACAATTATGACAACATTACACAAATTCTTAGTAGTATTTACGGTATCAATTTTAGGGCTTTTTACATCTTGTTCAAGCGACGATGATACTAATATACCAACAAGCAGCTATACAACTGTTGAAAATTTATTGAATGAAATAGATTTTCAAGGATATGCTATCATCACTAAAAACGGAAATGATTTGGTGCGTCAAGGTTTTGGATTGGCAAATGAAAGCACAGCATTATCTCAAGATGAAGAACTGGCTTATCGTATTGGTTCTGTAACCAAAACGTTTACAGCAGCAGCGTTAGTACAACTAAAGCGGGATGGGTTTATAAGTAGTTTTAATCAGACTTTAGATGAATTTGACACAGAATTCCCAAATGGTAATCAAATTACCCTTGCAAATTTATTATCGCATCAATCAGGTATTCCAGAGTATCAATTATTGGTAGAACAAGCATTTGAAGATGGATATGTGCTAGATACAGAAGATATTTATACTGCAATCACAGAGTTAATAACTGAAAATGGACTTAATTTTATGCCTGGTGCAAGCAAGGAATACTGTAACTCCAACTATCTTATTTCAGCGTTATTAGTAGAGCAATTATCTGGTATGACATTTCATCAATATGTACAGCAGAAAATATTCAATCAGTTAGGCATGAACAACTCATACAAAGGAACAGATGTAATAGATATCAACGCACATGCTCAAGGATATTTAAATGGAACTCCTAACAGTACATATCCTATGACTATTCCGTTTGGTGCGGGTGATTTTAGTAGTTCTCCAAAAGATATGGAAACTTGGACAAATGCTGTAAAGACTAGTTGGTTTACTGAAGCCGAAAAAAACGAAATATTTGCGCAAAATGTGCCGAATGGATATGTTGACTTTGGCTTAGGATGGTTTACTACGCAAGAAAGTAATACTACAATGTATTGGCATGGAGGCGATATCAATGGCTTTTGGAGTATGATTGGCTTTGTACCAGCACATAACGCTACAATTGTATTGCTAAGCAACCAACAAGATTTAACAGGTTCTCAACGTAACTTCTTAATTCAACAATTATTAACAAACGAGTTTAATTAAAACGGGGCTCCTAAACTTAGCAATAATGAAACATACCAATGTATTATTAGCAGGTGCCACAGGCTATTTGGGGAGTTATTTATTAAAAACTTTAATTGAAAAACAAAATCAGGTAATCGCTATTGTACGCAATCCTAATAAGTTACCAAACGAAAGTGAAAACTATTTAGAAATAAAGCAAGCAGAAGTAACCCAACCTGAAACCTTACGGGATATTTGTAAAGGAATAGATACTGTAATATCTACCATTGGCATTACAAGGCAGAAAGATGGATTAACCTACATGGATGTAGATTATAAAGCCAATATGAACTTGCTTACAGAAGCAAAAAAAGCAGGTGTAAGACATTTTGTTTATATATCAGCAATCAATGGAAATAACTATCGAAAGTTGAAAATTTTTGAGGCTAAAGAAAAGTTTGTTGATGCTTTAAAATCTTCGGGTTTAAACTATACTATTATAAGACCGAATGGATTTTTCTCAGACATGAAAGATTTTTTGCAAATGGCTACATCGGGTCGTATTTATTTGTTTGGCTCAGGAAATCAAAAATTTAATCCTATTCATGGAGAAGATTTGGCGAAAGTCATTATAAACACTTTAGATGATGTCAATAAAGAAATAACCATTGGCGGACCAGATATTTTAAGCCTTAATGACATTAGCAAACTAGCTTTTACAGCTTTAAACAAGCCTGTGAAAATAATTCATTTGCCAGATTGGCTTCGGAAACTGAGTATTTGGAGTTTACGAACCTTTACCAGCGTGAAAACATACGGTCCTATTGAATTTTTTTTAACCTTAATGGCAGAAGACAATATTGCCCCATTGTATGGAAATCAGCATTTGAAAGATTTTTATCTTAGAGAAACTAATAAATTCCAAGAATTTCAATAAACTACAAATGAAAATCTCAGCTATTGCGCTATTTTATTCATCAAAACAAACACAATCTTTATGAAAATTCCTAGTTCTAACACGGTTTTTCCAATTCAGAATTACCAAAACCTTTGCTTTTTAAAAAACTATATTGATAACCCAAACATTGTTGTGGGAGATTATAACTACTACGATGACTTTGAAGATGTATCTAACTTTGAAAAAAATGTCAAATACCATTTTGATTTCATAGGAGATAAACTCATCATTGGTAAGTTTTGTATGATTGCATCAGACGTAACATTTATAATGAATGGAGGAAACCATTTAACAGAAGCTACAACCGCTTATCCATTTGCTATATTTGGAGGAGCTTGGCAACATGCTATGGAAGGGAAAAGCTATCTAGACAAAGGAAATACTATTATTGGAAACGATGTATGGATAGGTCATGGAGCTACTATAATGCCAGGTGTTCAAATTGGGGATGGCGCCATTATTGCCACAAAAGCAGTAGTTACAAAAAATGTAGAACCCTATACCATTGTAGGAGGAAATCCAGCAAAATCAATCAAAAAACGTTTCTCTGAAGACACTATAAGAAAACTACTGAAACTAAAATGGTGGGATTGGGACATTGAAAAAATTACCCAAAATGTAGATAAACTCACTTCGTCTCCAGAAGAAATATTCTAAAAAAAGTATAAAAATGGCTTAGCAAAAAAAGGTAAGCCATTTTTTTGTGATGATATCTAATGCAAAACTACTTCACAAAAACGACATTAGTACGATATGTCAAAAAGGTATGAAATCATAATTCAGAACGATACACTTTAATTTCTAACGTTTCTTTGCTTTATCAATTAATCAAAATAAAAAACGAACAATTACAAACACATTAAAATGAGAAAAATAGTAATCATCAGTTTTACACTTTGTACCTTAAATATTTTTGCGCAAAGCACTAAAGAATCATTCAAAAATAATGACTTAGATTTCAAATACAGAGTGAGCTTCCCTGCAATTATTTTGGGCAATATTGGGAAAGGAGGCGAAAGAACGAACACACAACATATTGAATTTCATGTAAAACGTGAATTAGATGCTAAAAACATCATTGGAGTAAAATTTGCTACTTGGCGATTGTTTCAACCTATGGGGATTCAATGGTGGGACGGACTTAGAGATAAAATAGATTCTGAAACTGAATTTTATCCTGGTTATCTGCGTGAAACAGGAATTGGAATATCGTACCAGCGAATGCTTTGGAAAGGATTATTTGCGGCAATAGAAGTATTGCCGCAATACAAAACCTACTTAGACTTAAACCATAAAAAAATAGCAAACGGATTCAAGTTATATACTTCATATCACATAGGCTATCACATTGCTTTTGGTAAAAAGAAACGAATTTTTATCGAACCTCAAATACATTGTCAAAATTGGATAATTGACACTAATACGCCAACAGCATTTAAGAAATTAGACAGTAAATGGAAATCATATTTCCTTTTTGAACCTAATCTTTATATAGGAATACGGTTATAAATCAAGATACTTTGTTGAACAAGGTATTGAATTTTTACAATATCATATTTTTTAATCTAATATCATGAAACATTTACTCATAACTATTTTCATTGTGCTATCCTAATAGTGTATTTGGACAAAACTCAAAAGGTAATTCAAATAGTATCCATTTAACCCAATACGTGGAAGTTGGAGGCATAAAACAATTTGTAAGTATTAAAGGAGATAAAAGTAAACCACTTCTTTTATATCTACACGGTGGACCAGGAGCGGCTACTTCATCTCATAGGCAGCAAATAACTAATATATTGGAAACGCATTTTTTGGTTGTTCATTGGGATCAGAGAGGAGCTGGGAAATCAAAGAATAGCAATTTAAAGTCACCAACTTTATCAGAAATGAAGCAAGATGCAGAAGAAATTTTAAAATATCTACTAAAAGAATTTAATAAGGATAAAATTGTATTGGTAGCCAATTCTTGGGGAACTGTTTTAGGATTTCATTTAGCATTACATTATCCAAATGCAATAGACTCACTTGTCGCAATTAGTCCTTTAATAGATAATAAAAAAAGTCAACATCTTACAAATAATAAACTTATAAACTACTATAATACACAAGACAATATTGAAGCAGTTAAGCAACTCACAGCAGTAGACATACCTTATAAAATTGTAGAAGATATGGCAATTCAATTTAAATGGATAAGCAATTTTAAAGGGACACATATCTCAGATACAGAATTTCAACAGTACATGAAGTTTTTTAAACAATGGGAAAAACAATGGATGCCTCTATACAAAGAACTATATGCTATAAACTTGTTAAAAGATAAAACAGTCTTTAAAATTCCTATCTACATTTTAATTGGAGAACACGACTTAACAACAAACGCTCAACTTACCGAAGCATTTTTTAAAAAGCTTGAAGCACCTAAAAAGCAATTGTTTTGGCTGAAAAATGTAGGACACCAAATTCCTATGTATAAATCTAATGAAATGCAAAACCTAGTAGGCAATATTTTATTAAAAGAAACTAAGCAAATCAAGCAAAAGCAAAAGTAATTTGAGTTGTAAAGTTCTAAATTATAATTCAAGACGATTCACTTCAATAAATATCTCAACTTTGTGATATCAAATCAAAAAACAAAAAATAGTTACAAATGAAAACAATCAAAAAAGAATCTATTCTGTGTATGGCAATCGTTGTCTTTATAGTAATGTCTACAATAACGTTCGCGCAAAATAATTTCACAACTGAAATCGCTTCAAAACGTGAAGGTTTTATGTTTGAATTTGCCGTTGGAGGTGGTGTTATAAGCATTGAAGACAGTAAAGGCATTCAAACGTTTGACAAATCGCAAGGAGCTCTCAGCTTTCCTGAATTAAAATTTGGTTATATGCTAAATGATAAGTTGGCAATAACGGCATCAATACCTGGAATGATTTATGAATTTCAAGACAATGACCGACATTTTGGAGCGTTCATTCCTTCCGTCCAATATTGGGTAAAGGATCGTTGGTGGATCCACGGAGGTATTGGTTTAGCCATTGACTCACCAGCTCTGTATGATATTAAAGATAATGTTAATGATGATTGGAATGTTGGCTGTGCTTTTATGGCTAGTACAGGATATGAAATTTATAAAAAGAAAAACTTTGCGTTAAATTTACAGTCAAAATTAGTAATGGGGAGAGCATTTTTAACAGGAGACACTCATAGAGATGTTGTGTCATTCAACATAGGTGTAGGTTTTAGTTGGTTCTAATAGAAACAAGATAAATTTGCAACCATGAGAAAAATTTTAAAAACACTTCAATGATAAGAAAATAGCAACAAATGAAAAATAATACAATATTCGGGTTATTACTCCTAATTTCACTCTCTTGTTTTGGTCAAAAAAATGTAAAAGAAGACGTTGAAAAATTGCTGAAAGCCGAATTAAAAAAAGAGACAGTTAAAAGTGCTTTTCTACACATATATTCTACCACTAAAGCAATTGATATTCAGTTGGCAGAAAGTAAAATGAACTCAGGAAATACTGTATCTATCCATACGCCTTTTTATACCGCAAGTATTACCAAAATGCTAACAGCTACTGCAATAGGTATCTTAAAAGATGAAAAAAAGTTATATTTTGAAGACGCCATAGCCCAATACTTGCCTAAAAAACTCATCAATAAACTACATGTTTTTGAAGGTAAAGAATATTCAGAAAACATCACTATTGCGCAATTATTACAACATACTTCTGGCTTACCAGATTATTTTACAGACGCAACAATTGACGGAAGTCCTAATATCATAAACCAATTGTTAGTAAATACCAATAAATCTTGGTCAGCAGAGGAAATTATTCAATTTACCAAAGAAAAGATGCAATCGCAATTTGTTCCTGGTAACGGGTATCATTACAGTGATACGGAATATGTGCTTTTAGGATTAATTATTGAAAAAATAAGCGGTTTGTCTTTAGATGAATTCTTTAAACAGCATATTTTTAAACCGTCAGGAATGAATAGCTCTTACCTGAACTTAAAATCATCTCCTTTAAATAATAAATTGACAATGGCTGAGTTTTATGTTGGAAACATAGAGCTGTCTTCCATCAAAAGTTTAAGTGCTGATTGGGGCGGCGGAGGTTTAGTAGCAACAACAAAAGACTTGATACGTTTTTTAGAAGCTTTACGGAAAGGGCAAATAGTAAGAAAAGAAACATATTTAGCCATGCAGCAATGGACGCATGAAACAAAGGGAATGAAATATGGCTTTGGTTTACGAAAAGTATCTTTAAACGAGAAATACAATACAGATTCAAACCTTGAACTTATTGGACATACAGGAAGCACTGCATCTTTTTTATGGTATTGTCCGCAATTAGATACATATATAGCAGGAACCTTAAACCAATTAGAAGCATCTAAAAGCACGCTGAATTTGGTTCATAATATTCTTAAAATAATAAAAAATGAATAGTCAAATAAACTCGTATAAAAAGCACATTGTGTATACATTTCTTCTTTTAATTTCAACGTTGAACGTCTTGTTTGCACAGGCATCAAAGAAAATTGATTGGAAGAAAGATCTTGAAGTCTACAAAGTATCTTTAGAACAAAAACACATAAATCTATATCATTCGGTTACTAAAGAAGAATTTTTAGAGGAATGGAATTCAATTTACAACAATCTCAATTCACTAAGTGATGCTGAAATTATACTAAAACTAATGCGCTTAACAAGACGCGTACAAGATGGACACACATCGGTTTCTTTGCGAAATATGTCAACGCATCGTTATCCTTTTGAAGTTGAATATATAAGTAATAAATGGCATATTGTAAAAATAAGCAAGGAACATAAAAGCGTATTAAATTCATCATTAATTGCGATAGATGATGTTCCTATCAAAGAGGTTTCAACGAAAGTTTCAAAAGTTGCACAATTTGTAGAGAATAAGTATTCGCAAGTAGTAAGAACAGGGAGCTATATGAATATTAGTGAAGTATTACATGCTCTCAACATAACAAACAAAAAACAGGAAGCAACCTTTACATTTATAGACGCTAGCAATAAAAAAACAAAAATAACACTCAATGCTTTAGAAGCGGATGCCTCAAACTTTGTACATCAAACTATTGGTGTGCCTGAAATTACAAAGCCAAACAATCCTAAATTTCCATACTTATGGTTTGCACCAATCAAAAATACGCAGGCTATATATATACATTTTGAAAGTTATCCACCTTTTACAGCAATGCAAAACTTTGGAGAAACAGTTGTAAATTACATTTCTCAGCATCAAATAAAAAACGTAATAATAGACATGCGTAATAATGGAGGTGGCGACTTATATGTAGGAACCATTTTAGCGTATGCACTAAATCTTGCCGACTCTGTAGATTGGGAAAATGGAGTATTTGTTTTAACGAGTAATAAAACCTTTTCTGCAGGAACTAGTAATACGGCTCTTTTCCAACAATTACTAAATGCCAAAGTAGTAGGGCAACCAACAGGCTCTAATCCTACAGGCTATCAAGATATGGATGAGTTTACACTGCCAAACTCAAAACTAATTATTACATATTCTAAAAGAAAATTCAATTTATCAAACACTGTTACACAAGGTATTCAACCAGACGTACAATTAAATTACAATTGGAATGACTATCGCGAAGGTAAAGACAACATACTACAATGGGTTATTAAGCAATTAAAATAAACAGTTTAAATCACTTCAATATATCAAATTAAATATCAGTTACCTTCGCAATCCAAAACCTTTTGGTGCTTTTAGCGGACTAGAGTCGTACATATTAATATAAATCGTAACGGTATCTTTGGAGCCTTCCCACGAAACGCGATATTTATCTAAAATAGCACTATCTCCGTAAGGTGAATTTTCGCTTGGAACAGGACAACAACTTCCAGCGCGGTAATAGGAGATTTCTTCACCATTCGGACCTGTCAAAGCATTTAAGTAACGACGCTCATTCATTGGACCTTCGGAATCTTTGACACCACCAACTTCTACAGCATTATCAGCAGAATACCCATAGGAATCGTCTGTAGAAATTTCTTTTACTACAAACGTGTAATTGTCGCGTAAGGCCTGTTTGTAGTTTTTATTTTTTGCTTTTTTTATACTTGCTGTACTTGTTTTTGCTGTCGAAGCCGATTTTTTAGTTCCACAAGCTGTGATAACGATAAGTGCGAGCAATACAAGTCCTAATCTTTTCATAATGAAGGGTTTTTATGTTGAATCAATAATGTCGAAGCTAGCGTTTTTTTGAGAGAAAACAAATTTTCACCATGTTCATTGAGTGAATGCGCTGTACTTTTTAGGGAACTTGTGTTTTGAATTAGGAAGATATTGTTGGTCTAAATCATCACAAAAAATACTAACTTTACCAAATGCTAACATCATCACTTACTTCGTTATACATCATGGCTGCTATTTATATGGTGGCAGGAATCTTTCACTTTGTTACGCCTACTATTTTTTTGAAAATCACGCCAAAATGGGTTCCGAAGCCTAAACTCGTAAACATTTTGGTCGGAAGTATTGAAATCGGTTTGGGAGTTGCGTTGCTGTTTGAAACTACTCGTTCGTATGCAGCGATGGGAATTATTACATTGCTAATAGCTGTGTTTCCAGCCAACTGGAAATATTATCAAATCGTGAAGCGTAAAAGAAAACAAGTTCAAATAATCATTGCGTTGATTCGATTACCGATACAAGCTCTGTTAATTTATTGGGCGTATGTTTTTGTGTAAAAATTTCAGGTCTCTTTTAATCTATGTTCCATACTGTAGATTAATTCTCGAAAAGTTTTAAAACCATTAATATCTAATTTTTCAGGTTGTTTTTTGTCACCAATTAAAATAGATACTATGCCAAGAATAATTGGGAGAAGTAATATCCAGTGAAAACTCCACATCAGTCCAACTACGATAAGAAGCAAAAAACCAAGTATGGTAATATTACGTCCAATACGTGATAATTTATGCGATGTATATTCAAATTTTGATAATGTTCCAGGCGCCATCAAGTTGACTTCATTGAATAATAATCCGCCATATTTAAGAAAAAATGGATTGATGTGTGAACTCGGTTTTAAATTTGAAGTATTTGCTCCTTTTTCGGTTAGTTTACGTTTGAGTTCTTTAAAAATTGCTGCACTTCTACAATATTTGCCCAAAAGCTTTACAGACTCAATAGATTCTCGTTTTGCATGAAATGAAATATATTCACAAAAATCACCTACAGTTTTATGGCTCTTTTCATGGAGGATATGTTCTAATTCAAAAACAGGTCTGTTAATGTTGAATTCTTTGTGAAAAATATTAGCTAATTCTTTCGAGCTTACCAAATCGCATGCATCTTGCCAATCAAAAATCAGACTGTCGTACTCTATGTTCATGTTGCGAATAACTACAGGATCAAATGCAATAGAAAATTCATACTGAGAACGTAGCATTTGTAATATGTCATTCTTAGTGTATTTCATTAAAATATTTTTATTTTTTTATTCAATCTAAATTCAACTGCCAATACACGCCAAATTTATCCTCAACATAGGCAAATAATGTACTGAATCCATAATTATCTAGCGGCATCATGATTTTTCCTTCTTCTGAAAGAGTTGCCAACAAACGCTTGATTTCTTCTTCCGAAGCGCAATCAACCCAATTGGAGACTGCTGGCGAAAAATCCCATGCGTGTTTTATATAACTGTCCGAACAGGCAAATTGACTTCCATTCAATTCAAAACGCGCCATTAAAATAGCACCTTCTTTGGCGGGACTATCTTTTCCATAACGGCGAATGTCAAGTATTTTAGAGTTTTCAAACACGTCTACATAAAAATTCATCGCTTCTTCCGCATTGTATTCTTGAAAGGTTAAAAATGTAGTAATTTGCCCTTTTTCGGTAGCCGCTTTCTCTTGAACGAGCTTTTTTAAACTATCAACTTCAGCGAGAATGTTTTGCAATTCGTCAGCATTTTGATTGTTTTGCGAGTTGTTACAACTGCAACACAAAACCGCGATTAGTAGTATTGGAATTAGTTTTTTCATCTTTTGAATATGGTTTACAGCATTTCTACAATTTGCATATTATTTCCGCAAGTATCATTGAATACGGCAAATTTAAATGTTCCCATCACGGTAGGTTTTACGCTAAATTCAACACCAAGCGCAATCAAACGCTCGTATTCGGCACCTACATCGTCTACGTCAAATTGTGTGTATGGAATTCCTTTTTCCATCAACGCTTCTTGGTATACTTTACTTGGTTCAAAATGTAAGGGTGCAGGTTCCAATAAAATTTCAATTCCGTCAGGTGCTTTTTTGGAAACGAGCGTAATCCATCTATTTCCGCCTTCTAGCGGCATATCTTTCTTTTTGATAAACCCTAGTTTTTCCGTGTAAAATTGCAGTGCTTTTTCTTGGTCTAGAACGGGAATACTGATAAGCGTAACTTTCATGTGTTTCGATGTGTTGATTAAAAGTCAAAAATCAGGATTTTAAAATTGAGTTGCTTCTCGAAAGTTGCTCTTTTTGATATTCGCTGGGTGATTTGCCTGTTTTTGCTTTAAACAAACTGCTGAAGGAGCCTACGCTTTCAAAACCTACAGCAAAGCAAGTTTCCGTTACCGAAAGTTGCTGTTGTAGCTGTTCTTTCGATTTTTCAATTCGAACATCAATTAAATATTGTCTCGGCGTCATGCCGTAATATTTTTTAAATAAGCGCAATAAATGGTACTTAGAGACAAATTTTAAGTGTGATAAAACATCCAAATTCAAATTATGTTCATAATTTGCTTCAATATAATTTTTAACACCAATCGCGATTTCTAGTTGCTTTTCGTTAGAGAAACAAGCCTTTTTTATACGTTGTATTTCCGATTGGTAAAATGTCATACGTCCATTTTTATAACTGGCGAATATGATATAAATGTAAACTAAACATCACACATATACAATTTGACGCGCTCAATTATAACTATTTACACTGAAGTTTTAAAGCGAAATAACAAGAAAAGCCACTTCCATACAGAAGCGACTTTGCAAGTGGTTAGTGTTAGTGTGTAGTTTACAAACTTTGTGGTATGGGTTGATTCCAAACGCCTGTAGCAGCAGTTTTTTGAGCAAATTCTGAGAAACGGATGGCTTTTCTACCCAATACTTTTTCAATGTCATCCGAAATGGTTTGATTGTCAGCATTTCCCAATACTTCTTTAAATAGATAGCCAAAAAGCCATATAAAATCGTCAGGAATACCTGCATTTTTCATGCCTTCTAAATAAGTATCTAATGAAATTGCTTGAAAATGGATGGTTTTGTTAGCTGCTTTGGCAATGGTTTGTACAGCTGCTGCAAAGGTTAACTTTTCAGGACCTGTTACGGTGATTATTTGTCCGTTTAGGGAATCGTCCAACAAGGCTTTGGCAGCAACTTCGGCAATGTCGTCGGCATCTACAAACGGAATTTCAGCTTCAGCCATCGGCAAAGCAACATGCCCTGCCAAAATAGGTTCTAAAAAGACACTTTCACTAAAATTTTGATTGAACCAAGAAGCACGGACAATGGTATAGTTTAGTCCTGAGTTTGCGACAATTTCTTCGCAGGCTTCTGCTTCTTTTTCGCCTTTTCCAGAAAGTAAAACTACTTTTTCCAAACCTTCCTGTAGTGCGATTTCGGTCAATGTTTGAATGGCTTCTTTAGCGCCTGGAACTGCCAAATCGGGAGTGTACACGATGTATGCACAATCCATGTTTTTTAAGACGCTTTTGTACGTGTCTGGATTGTTCCAATCGAAAGCAGGTGTATTATTTCGAGAACCAATAAAGACGTTTTGCTGTTCGTTTTTTAAGATGTCTGCAACGCGACGACCTGTTTTTCCAGTACCGCCAATGACTAAGATATTTGATTGCATAGTGTTTGATTTTTATGATGTTTTAATTGAAAGATTAAAGGATTAAAAGATTTAAAAATTCTTATGTTGTTTTGTTAGCTGTTTGTTTGATAGCTGACTATATACATAAGTGCTATTACTAAGCTACCAAATGAAAGTGTACTAGTCAGTGTTCGTATGAAATGGAATCGGTTCCAGCGGACTTCAAATTTCGTGCGTAGTTGCTGTAATTCTTCTGCGGAAGCGGTTGCTAAATTGGTTTTGTCTAATAGCTCATTCAACGGCACATTTCCAAAAATGGTGACAATGACCAATCCGAAGAAATAAAGTAATGTAGCTGCAATTAAGAGCAGTAAAATGGTACTTGACGCATTTTTCCAAAGGAAGACACTGACGAGTTGCGCTATAAATGCACCAAAAAAGACAACGAGAAACGTCGGATTGATGATGGCACGATTCATTGCTTGAAATGCCTGTAAGTAGCCTACATTGTCTAGTCTGCCAATGCCTGGCGTAACGGCATTTGTCCATGTAAAACACAAGCCTGCGGAAAGTCCTGTGAGTACTATCGCAATCACAACGACGATGAGTTTTATTGAAATATCCATGTGGTTTTGTGTGTAAGGTTATGGTTTGATTTTACTGAAATATTCTCCGTATTGTAGGTAGTTTTAGAGTCTATTTGAGTGGCATCATCAGCCGTATGATTGTAATTATCTACGGAAGTGAGCATAGAGCAAATTTTTAGAATAAGGCTATAAATTATAATGTTGATACTTACCATAACTGTTTGTTTTTGTTTGATAAGACAAAATTGAGGAAAGTAGCGAAGTGATGTTTGACTATTTACGCCAATGTTTTGACAGTTTGTGCGAACGTATTGATAATCTTATGATTTACGATAAGAAATGGGCGTTTTGCCTGTCCAGCGTTTAAACGCACGATTGAAGGCACTTTGTTCCGAAAAACCTGTTTCAAAGGCAATTTGAGCCAAGCTAGCATCTGATTGAGTTAGCAGAAACTTGGCGCGTTCTTCTTGTTTTTGTTGAATGATATCGCGAAAAGTGATTTCGTGTTCTGCAAGTCTGCGCGTGAGTGTCCGTGCGCTCATTCCTAAGATTTCAGCAATAGAAACTACGCTCGGAATGCCGCTAGGTAACGCATCGTCAATGAGTTGCTCAATGTCTGTAATAAGTTTGTTGGAATTGATATCGATACCGTTGACTTCTTCTTCGACGCGTTCTACTAGAAATTTGTTGATACTGCTATCCGCTTTGGCGGTGCGTAGTTGTAAATCTTCTGTTTTATACGCGATGATATTGTGTGATTGATTGAACAAAATTGGACACTGAAATGCTTTGTGGTAATCGTCTAATCGCTTTGGCGGACTGTGCTTGAACGCAACTGATATAGGAAAAATGGGTTGTTCGCTCATCGCTTGTAACACAACGACAGTAGCAGAAAAGGTAGCTTCGTTGGAAAGTTCCAATCCGCGGCGATGCGCATCTCGATATAAATATACTTTTGAAATCTCTCTACCTTTTTCAACCTTAAACACATAGGTATCTGACAAGAGTTTGAAATACCGTTCGCTTCGGTCAAAAATTTCACCAACCCAAGAACAGGTGCGCCACGCCAAACCTAACACGCCGTAATCGTCAATTTTCATTTGTTGTCCCACACGCACGGAAAATCCTGCGCCTAACTTTTGGTCTAAAAATTCGTGCAATTCAAAAAAGTGATCTGCTGGAACAGCGTTGAGATTCGGAATCGCGTCAATAGGCGTTGGTAATTGTTTGAGTGCGTCTGCGTGCAAGCCTTCATCAAGTGCATGATGAATCATTTTTTTGTAGAGATTGATGGAAATGTATTTCACACTACAGACTTTGTGCTAAGATACTATTTTTTGATTTTTTAGCACGAGTTTTAAAATTCGCGTTGATTTGAGGCAATCTTTTTTTAGTTAGTGTAATAGTTTCCTAAGAAGCAGATTGCTTCGACTTCGTCTTGCAAAAAAGTTTCATTTTTTAAGGATGTTGTGTTTTAGTTTTCAAAAACAGTGAGCCAAACCGCTACAAACTCTTCCGTAGTCAATTCACCATCAAAATTAAATAGTATATCGCCGCGAAAGCGTGAATTCCCTTTATAGACTTTGCCGTCTTCTATACGCGCAATGATGTCAAACGACGAAATAGAATTTCCTTTATAAATAGTATTATTTTGTATGTTGAATACAATATCACCTTGAAAAAACGAATTCCCACGATATATTTTCCCATCGCGAATAGTCACCACAATATCTTTTAGAAAATTCATGTTTCCCAAGTAGACTTTGGAATCTTTAACGTTGTATAAAATATCTTGTCTAAAACTGGAGTTGCCATCGTATACGTTGCCATTTTCTACCGTACAAATCAAATCGTTTGTAAAGTTTGAATTTCCATTGTACACATAGGTTTGCGCAAAAAGTAGTACGTTGGTAAATAGTAGGAGTGTAGTGAGAATGTGTTTTTTCATAAAAAATTATGTAGTGATATCAATTCAAAATTAATTATCTCCCCCATAATTTACAGAAATAATGGTTTTTCCATCGTCCCAACCTTTGCGTATTTCTGATGATGGGAAGTAGGTGCGTTTTCTCCATCCTTGCGAATACAAGCCACTTCCTTTTGATAAGACCAATACCCATTTTCCGTCTCCATACGTAAGAGTGGTAATGTCGTAGTCGTCATCCCAACCTTTTTTGATTTCATCTTTCGGAAAGTACGAACGAGTTCGCCACTTTTGTAATTTGGATTTGGAACCTTTCGACATGACTAATACCCATTTGCCATCACCGTAGGAAAGCGAAGTAATTTGTCTACCAGAATCCCATCCTTCTTTGATTTCATCTTTTGGGAAATTAGCACGTGTACGCCATTGTTGTGAGTAGAATCCGCTTCCTTTCGACATTACAAGTGCCCACATTCCATCACCATAGGTAATGGAAGTAATAGCATATCCGTCATCCCAACCTTTTTTGATTTCATCTTTTGGAAAATACGTACGCGTACGCCATCGTTGTGTGGTATATTTTGTGCCTTTCGACATGACAAGCGTCCACTTATTATCGCCATACGTGAGTGAGGTAATGTATCTATCTTCATTCCAACCTTTTTTAATTTCTTCGTTAGGAAAATCAGTTCTGGTTTTCCACGTTTGCCCATAATATCCTGTTCCTTTTCCCATCACCAATGAAAATACCTTGTTGTTGGTAGTAGTGGTGGTTTTAGGCTTTGTAGTGGTTTTAGGATAGGTAGTAGTAGTTTTTGGATACGTAGTCGTATTTGGATAGTTGGTTTTTGTCGTAGTTGAAGGATAGTTTTTCTTGTAATTAGGAAGTTTACTAACCGTCGTTTTTCCGTCTTTTTCTTTTGCTTTTTGATATCCAACCGCTACCGCTTCCAATCGTGCAGAAGTTGCAGGATGCGTTGCAGATTCGTAACGCGTGTACATCAAACTGTTGTTAAACATGGATTGCGCTTGCTCCAATGTTGCGCCCATTTTGTATAAGATAAAACCAGCAAACTCATCTGCTTCTAGCTCAGTTGGTGGTCGGCTTGGTCCTTTTAACGTATGTCCGTTTAAGTGGTGTGCAATTTCATGTGCCATCACACCAATAGCAGCCCAATACGAGTTGGAACGGTTGATAATTTTGCTGATAAAACTTTGACTGTATAAGATGTATCTTTCGTAGGTTCCGTTAGGACTTCTTCTTATTGTTGCCGCAGCATTGGGAACGTTACTCGCCTGTATTTGGAAATTTCTTTTGAGTCCAATATGTCCTACAATTTCATCCACAATACTAATCGCCTCGTTGGAGGAAGAAAAGCCATAAATTTCTCCTGTAATAGGAGAGCCATCAAAACTACAGGAGTTTGACAAGTCCATATTCAGCTTTTGTTGACTGAAAAGTGTTGTGCAAACTAATAGGGCAAATGCGAAAAAAAGATGCTTACGTATCATAATATCAGTTATTTTGAGTGAGGAATTGAATAATATACAACTCAATAGCCATAAAGATAAGGTAAAGAGGGTATTTCTGCAAAATGGATTTTTGTAAAACGCTAAGTAAGCAGTAATTAAGATAGCTTAACGCCATTTTAATTAATCAATTCTCACATAGATACATTTCAAATACGCACCTTCTTTAAACCCTATCGGATGATCGATGTCATGCAAAGTCTGTTCCAAAATTTTATACTTGGCATTATTTCGCAGTAAGGTTTCTTCCACCAAATCGAAAAATATCTCAGAAGTTACGCGTGAACTGCACGATGCCAATACCAACAGTCCTTTTTTATTGACGAGTTGCAAACCCAATTGTGTGAGTTTTTTATAGCTGGTAATTGCCTTTCCGATTTCCGCAGCACTTTTGGCAAACGACGGTGGATCAATTACAACGATGTCGTATTTCTTTTTGGCTTTCGCCAGATGATTTAATTCCTCAAACGCATCACCCACAATACTGTGATGTGTTCCAGAAAACGAATTGAGTTTGGCATTGCTTTTTGCAATTTCCAACGCGGGCGCACTGATATCCAAACTTGTCACTTCTTTTGCGCCACCAGCCAATGCATGCACGGAGAATCCGCCGGCATAAGAAAACACATCCAGTACGGTTTTGTTTTTGGAAAGTTCGCCTACTTTTTTCCGATTGGCTCTATGGTCTAAAAAGTAGCCTGTTTTATGCCCGCGAATCACGTTTGCGGAGAATTTGACACCGTGTTCTTTGAAGATGACAACTTCATTATCGAGTTCGCCGTCTATGATTTGTCCGTCTGTAAAACCAAATTCGTTACCTTCTTTTTGCACATTTCGGCTGAGTCGCAACACCGTTGTCTTCGCTTTACTGATTTGTTGTAACGCAGGTAAAATATCCTTTAAATAGTAGAACCAATACGATGCATATAATTTCACAACCAGCACCGAATTATACACATCAGCCACGAGTGATGGTAAGTTGTCATTTTCGCCGTAAATCAGGCGATAACTGTTCGTATCTGTTTCTAGTAGTGGGATTCGTTTGTTGTAGGCTTCTTGCACTTTCGTAGTAAACCATTCCGCATTAATCGTTGCAGGTGTGTTGGCTTGCAAGATTTTGATACGAATAGGAGAATTCGAGTCGTAAAAGCCAACTGCTAAGAATTGATTCTTTCGATTGTCAAAAATAATTGCCAAGTCGCCCGAACTTCCTTCTTTATTTTGTTTGACAATACTATTTTCAAACACCCATGGATGTCCTTTTTTTACCAAAACTTCCGCAGAAGGTTTCAGTTTGATGGCGATTTTTTTTGTGGGGATGTTTGGGAGTTGTGACACTTTTTTGTGTTGCTTGTGTTTTTGGCAAAGGTATGGTTTTTTGGTTTTAGAATTTAGTATTGAGAATTTTGGTTGCTTTAATTGTCTACAGCTTTTTACTAAATTAAAATGTCGGCTATTTTGTTTACTTGCTTTTCTGTCAATATAGGCTCAAAATAGTTAATATAATTATTCATTTCTTTTAAGAGCTTTACTTTTACGTATTTGAATTCTCCTTTAGGTTTATTGTTAATCATCACGATAAGATTTCGTATTGGAATTTTTTGTTCTCCCCAGTGGTGTTCGTTTAGAGTTATATTTTGAGAAATATATATGTAAAGAGCAAAATTTGCTCTTTCAATTTGTTCTATTGGTGATCGTAAACTAATTGATTCTACGGATGATTTACTCCAGTTTTTTGTTTCAATTATAAAAATACCAGCCTTAGATATTAAAAGATGATCAATTTGTATGGAATAGATATTTTGATGCTGTTTTTTAAAAAAAATAGGGCTAGAAAAATTTAAATTAAAATCATTAATTAAAACATAATCATCGGATAGTTTTTTTATTTCCTTAACGACTAAATTTTCTCCAATGGCTCCTGAAATCAAGTTTTTAGAATTTCGTATTACATTTCGAATATATTCCAATTCATCAATTTTAGGTTTAGCCCTTCTTTCAATTATGTTTTGTTTTTCCGTTTTATATTTTTCGATGAAAAGTTCATCATTTTTAATGTGTATAGATATTTCTTTTACAGATGAATTTATGAATTCAGTTTTATTTTTCAGATAGCGATTGGATTGTTTTTTTAGAAAGTAAAGATGAATATTTGAAATTATGTTCTTTAATACGTTTCCTTTTTTGTTATTCTGAATTGAATCAATTTTTATTCGTAATTCAGAAACTTTATTGTTTATCTTTTCTTCTTCAAAATTGATGATTTCAGATTTTTTCTTGATTTTTAATTCAAGATTTTTACAAGTTTCTGAATATTCTTTTTCTAACTTGTTCGATATTTCATCAAGAATCGATAGTCTTTCTGATTCATAATTTGACAAAAAATATTTAATTTCTCTTACAGAACTAAATCTAGAAACTCCTTTATCTTCTAATTCAGATTTCAAGGATTTTAGAGATTCTATAGTTCCATATATTCTTGCCATTTATGATTTTTTAGATTAAGGTAGATAGTTTCAGATATGAATAGTTACAAAGACTAGTACTTGACTCTAAAATTATGACTAAACTGAAAATTCGCGAGGATTTTCAGAAGTAGGCGAGAACAAGCAATTACTTATAGCCATTGTTGGGCACAGTATTTTTTATTTAAATTTATTCAATTGGTCAGATATTAACTTATTCTTTTTTTCCTTTTCTTTTTGTTCAATTTCCTCGTCTAAAACTATCTCTATAGCTGTTCTTAATATCGGAAAGTAACTTTTACATTCTTCTTCTTCAAGTTCGTGAATACCTTTACTTAAAATAGAATAAATTTTAGTGTTCTCAACCAAAAAAGAAGATAACTTGTCTTTAGATAGTTTAATTTTTTCTTTAAAATCGGATTTAGAAATTTGCTCATTAGTAAGAGTTCCTTCAGCAATAAGTTCCTGTATTTTTGGATATACAATATGTTTTTCGATAATTCTTCTTAAGTAAACGAAAGAACCAATTCCAACTCCGTGTGTTGATAATCCAACAGCTCGGTTTAACTCCGAATAAATATTATCATTCAGTTTTCGATATTTTTTTAGGTCTTGTTTCGATAAATCCGCTAATGTTGGATGTTGTCCAATTTTAATAAGAGTTGTACCAATTACTCTAAAAATGAAAATTTGGCTATGAGCCGAGTCATGAGGTTTTCGTGGGCAATTAAATTTTCTTATAAAAACACATCTTTTTTCTAATTCTTCAATTAAGGTGATTTCTCTTTTTTCTCCTGAAAATCCACTATACATTCCTGCATCACCTAATAAGTCACTCAACTCTTGTTGGTCGGATTGCTCACTATTGAAAGTTGTATCTTTTTTGCAGATAGGACAATAACTGTCAATTATATTTAGATGATTGTAAGTACTATTATCACCAAGAAAATATAGCAGATTAAGTAAGTCCATATCATTTACATCGCGTAACGAGTATTCTGTAAATAAAGGGTCTTTTAAGAGAATCCGTTCATAATCCATTGTCGATTTTTGTTTCATAGATGTTTTTTCATATTGTGCCCAACGTATTTGTGTATGATTTTTTGCAGGAAAAGGACGCGAGTCGTTTTCCGTTGTTGTGGAAAGATAATTAATAAGATTGAATTTCCGGTGAGGAAATTCAGCCGTAATTAATTATACACCGTGTTGTGCAACGTTATTTTATTCGTCATTCGTTATTTCAGCAACATTTCCCATTTCAAAATCTATATATCTATAAACTAGCTCTGATTTTCCGTCGTTAAAGTTGATTTTAGCAGTACATAAAAATGGTCCGTAGGCAGAAGTTGCTATCGCAAATCCATTACTTCTGTCATTTGATGTGAAAATTTTATGCCCCCAAAATTTACCAAAATAATACTCAACACTCTTTACTTGAATTAGGTTACTGCTCTTATTTGGAATTACATAAATCAAAATATCATATAATTGTCCATCTTTTTTTGACTTAAATATTTTGTGAGTCAACATTGCTCCTCTATGTAATTTATAGACATTGGCTCTGTCTTTCCCACGCATATTATTTTGGTCTTCACTAATTTCAAAATGGTTGTTTGACAAATTATTGTTACCACTTACTTTAAGTCCATCCAATTCAAATGAGCCAATTTTCATTCCTGCTCCGTGTTTAACTCTATTCAATAGAGCTGTTATGATTTTTTTGATAAATTCTTTTGTAATAAATAAAAGAAATAACCAGAATGATATCCATAAGATATCTGGAAAAAGGTTCTCCCAAGGGAATCCAGTATTTTTTATTACTTCAGTAGTTTCTTTTTTCATTAGTATTATTTTTTTAATGGTGCACAACGTATGTATAACAGGAATTCCTGTTTTTGTACTAAATAGGGTAAATAACAGTAACTTTTTTCATCTCAACTTCCTGTTATTTTTTATAAATGTAAAACAAAACCCACACATACACAATGTGGTTTCCCGTAACACAAAAAAATCTTCTTTTACATCACAAAAAAACATAAAAAACCAACCAACATTTTACCCCAAATAAGGTATCTCCAAAAACCTGCTGAGGAAATGACCAAAACCTGCTGAGGTTTTGGGTAAAAGTAGAGGAGGTTTTTTGAGAAAGATGCGGTGGTTTTTTAGGGAAGATGTAAGTATTTGTAATTTAGGTGTTTACACTTCTTTTTCATGTTGGAGTAGTGAGTGGGTTCCTGCCTTTACTTTGGCAGGCTCAGCATGAACGTAGGAATGACAAAAAAGAGCATTTAGAATACAAAAAAGCCACCTCAAGTGAGATGGCTTTACAAACAACTAAATTCTAAAACCTAATGTGTTTAGAATTATCTTTTATATGTTTTGACTCTTAGAAACAGTATTCGTTTTCAGCAGTCACTTTTTCTGCGATGGTGTTACGTAAAGCAACTACGTTTGGCATATTTGCGTATTTTGTAAAACGCTTTAAGCCCATTAACATCATACGTTGCTCGTCACCTTCTGCAAAAGATACGATTCCTTCTTTGGCTTTGGTCGTAATTTTCTCTACAGCGTTGAATAAGTTCAATCGAGTCATCGCGATTTGTACTTCTTGCGAATCTTCACCGAAACGTTTTGCGTTCTTTTCAGTACGTAAGATTGCCGATTCTACCATGTAGATTTCAATTAAGATATCTGCCGCAGCCATCAATAATTGCTGGTGTTCTTCTAATTGTGGTCCGAATTTTTGAACCGCAGAACCTGCCACCATTAAGAATACTTTTTTCAACTTCGCTACCATTTCTTTTTCTTCTGAGAAGAGTTCA
Organism: Kordia sp. TARA_039_SRF; assembly: GCA_006383075.2. Classification (GTDB taxonomy): domain Bacteria; phylum Bacteroidota; class Bacteroidia; order Flavobacteriales; family Flavobacteriaceae; genus Kordia. Next base: position 347,883 of record SMNH02000002.1, on the reverse strand, counting down.
GAGTAGTCTGGAATGTCAAACGACGGAATTCCCATCAATTCATCCGCAACTTTCATCGCTGGCTCCAACAAGTTTACGTGACCTTTCATCGCCTTTTTCACCAACATTCCTACCGCCAACATACGGTTGATTTCGTTGGTTCCTTCGTAAATACGAGAAATACGCGCGTCTCTCCATGCAGATTCCATTGGTGTGTCTGCCGAGAATCCCATTCCTCCAAAAATTTGGATTCCTTCGTCGGTTACTTTTTGAATATCTTCTGAGATTTTTACTTTTAAGATAGAGCACTCAATCGCGTATTCTTCCACACCTTTTAATTCAGCTTCTTGAAATGAGTTTCCTTCTGCTTCGCGAATAGCAATACGATCTTCAATGTTTTTTGCTGCACGGTATGACGCAGATTCTCCTACGTAACATGCGGTTGCCATTTCTGCAATTTTTGATTTAATCGCTCCAAATTTCGCAATCGGCGTTTTGAACTGAATACGCTCGTTGGCATACTTCGTTGCTTCGGTAATAACACGACGTTGCGCATCTAAACACGCAGCTGCCAACTTGATACGTCCAACGTTCAAGGCGTTCATCGCGATTTTAAAACCATTTCCTCTTTCAGAAAGCATGTTTTCTACAGGAACTTTGGTTTCATTAAAGAACACCTGACGCGTAGAAGAGGAGTGAATTCCGAGTTTGTGTTCTTCTTCACCCAAGGTCATTCCGTTTGGATTGTCTTTGTCGTATTCTACAATAAATCCTGTGATGTTTTTGTCATCTTCAATACGAGCGAATACGATGAATACTTCCGCAAAACCAGCGTTCGATATCCACATTTTTTGTCCAGAAATTAAGTAGTGTTTTCCATCTTCGGATAAAACAGCCTTCGTTTTTCCAGAGTTTGCATCCGAACCAGCGCCTGGCTCTGTTAAACAATACGCTCCAAATTTTTCTCCTACTGCCAATGCAGGAACGTATTTTTGCTTCTGTTCTTCCGTTCCGTACAATGTGATTGGCATAGTTCCAATCCCCGTATGCGCTCCAAAAGCGGTTGCGATGGAACCTGTGGCACCAGAAATATAATCACATACCAACATGGTAGAAACGAATCCCATACCCATTCCGTCATACTTTTCAGGAACCGCAATTCCTAAAAATCCAAGTTCACCTGCCTTACGCATGATTTCTTCCGTAAGTGCATAATCTTTCTTTTCAAAACGCTCTTTGTTTGGCCAAATTTCACGATCAACGAATTCTTTTACCGATTCTTTCATCATGTTTTGCTCCTCCGAGAAATCTTCTGGAGTAAATACGTCTTCACATTTTGTTTCTTTCACAAGGAACTGTCCCCCGCGTAAGATGTCTTTGTTTATTGCTTCTGTGCTCATTTGTTTGATATGATTTTTAGAATCAAGAGTCAAGAATCAGGACTGTTAACCGAGTCTGTCTTTGAATCTTGATATCATTTTTTGTAATTGATTTACTGTCTTTATTAATATGTTATATTCTTTTTCTGTCAAATACTTTTCTCTAAAAGCAATGATTAATTGTGTTTCTAATTCAAAAGCAGAACCTAAGCTGTCTTGTCTTCTAAATATTTTTTGAAATGTTTGTCAGAACTTTTACTAGTACCTTCCGCAATATTAGAAGGAATAGAAACTGCGCAACGATTCATTTGAGAAGCTAATCCAAACTTTTCAATATCTGGAAATGTCCTAGTAAGCTTGTAAATATGACCAACTAAGTCCATACTGTCTATCCAAATGTTAAGCTTTTTAAAATTATGCACAATTAAAAGTCTTGATTCTTGTTTCTAACAATCTTGGTTCTAATTCAGAAATTCAAAAATCCCCGCTGCTCCTTGTCCAGTTCCTACGCACATGGTAACCATTCCGTATTTGCCTTGCATGTTTTGCTTGCGCATTTCATCAAATAGTTGAACTGAGAGTTTTCCTCCTGTACAACCTAATGGATGTCCTAAAGCAATAGCACCACCGTTTACGTTGATGATGTCTGGATTTAAGTTCAATTCTCTGATAACTGCTAATGATTGCGATGCAAAGGCTTCGTTTAATTCAATTAACGAGATTTGATCTTGTGTCAATCCTGCTTGTTTTAATGCTTTTGGAACGGCTGCTACAGGACCAATCCCCATGATTCTTGGTGGCACTCCTGCGGCGGCATAACTTACCATACGCGCTACAGGCTCTAGATTTAATTCTTTCACCATTTCTTCACTCATCACCATGACAAAGGCTGCTCCGTCACTTGTTTGTGAAGAGTTTCCTGCGGTAACACTTCCGTTTTGCGCAAATACAGGACGTAATTTTGCCAAGGCTTCAATGCTGGTTCCTTTACGTGGTCCTTCGTCTTTGGTTACCGTGTATGATTTTGTGGCTTTTTTACCGTTTGCGTCAATGTAGGTTTGTTCTACATCAATTGGTACGATTTGGTCTTGAAAACGGTCTTCTGCCAAGGCACGCAATGCTTTCATGTGTGAATTGTATGCGAATTCATCTTGGTCTTCACGAGAAACGTTGAATTGCTCAGCAACTGCTTCTGCCGTATTTCCCATTCCCCAATAATAATCTTCGTGTCCTTCGTTAACGAGGTCATAGTTTAATTCAGTTTTGAATCCTGTCATCGGTACCGAACTCATACTTTCTGTTCCTCCGGCAATGATACAATCTGCCATTCCTGATTGAATTTTCGCGACTGCCATTCCGATAGTTTCCAATCCTGACGAACAGAAACGATTTACGGTTACTCCTGGAACATCTTCTACTTTTAATCCCATCAAAGAAATTAAACGCGCCATATTCAGTCCTTGCGAACCTTCTGGCATTGCGTTACCAACGATAACATCGTCGATGCGTTTTACATCAAATTCTGGTAGCTGCTGTATCATGTATTGAATGGTTTCGGCAGCTAACTCGTCCGCTCTTTTAAATCGGAAAACTCCTTTTTTAGATTTCCCAACCGCGGTTCTATATCCTTTTACTATGTATGCTACTTTACTCATAGTTTTTATTGTTTATTTTGAAAAAGAGATGTTAGATACTAGATGTCTAGATTTTAGACTTTTTCATCTATGTTATCTATAAACTTTCCCAACATTTTTTGAATTTGTAATATTTTATTTTCTAACTCTTCAAATTTATTTTTATCCAAGTAGCCTTCTTGATAAGAAACAATCAATTGCGTTTCCCACTCAAAGGCAGAGCCTAAACTGTTTTCTAGAAATTTTTTAAAATGTCTGTCAGTGCTTTTGCTAGAACCTTCAGCTATGTTTGAAGGAATCGAAAGAGCACATCTATTCATTTGTGTGACTAAATTGAACTTTTCAATATCTGGGAACGTTTTGGTCAATTCGTAATTATGACGCACTAAGGCTATTCCGTCTTGCCAAATTTTCAATTTTTTAAAATTATGTCGTCCCATAGTCTATAATCTAGTATCTAAAAGTCTAGTTTCTCAAGGGCTTGCCCGTCTTCAACATATGCTGAATACGCTCCAACGTTTTACGTTCTGTGCATAGACTTAAAAATGCTTCGCGCTCTAGGTCTAATAAATAGTCTTCCGTTACGAGTGTTGGTTCTGATAAATCGCCACCAGCCATTACATAGGCTAGTTTGTTTGCGATTTTTTTGTCGTGCTCAGAGATGTATCTGCTGGCTTCCATTGCGTCTGTTCCTACTAAGAACATTCCTAAGGCTTGTTTTCCAAGTACTTTTACATCTTTTCTACGTGGTGGTTGTGTGTACCCAGATTCTGCCATCAATTTCGCATGTGCTTTTGCCGTTGCGATTTGACGATCTTTGTTTACGACTACAACGTCTTTTCCTTGTTGTAATACGCCCATGTCAAACGCTTCGTATGCAGAAGTGGCTACTTTTGCCATTCCGATGGTCATAAAGTATTCTTGCAATACGTTCAATTCTACATCACCTTTTCTAAAAGTATCTGATGCGCGTAATGCCATTTCTTTGGACCCTCCACCGCCAGGAATCACTCCGACACCAAATTCAACCAATCCAATGTACGTTTCTGCGGCAGCAACCACTTTATCAGCATGCATGGAAAGCTCGCATCCACCACCGAGTGTCATTCCATGCGGAGCAACGACTACAGGAATAGAGGAGTAGCGCGCGCGCATCATGGTGTTTTGGAACATTTTGATTGCCATGTTCAATTCGTCATATTCTTGCTCGACAGCCATCATGAAAATCATTCCGATGTTGGCTCCCACAGAGAAGTTGGCTGCTTGATTTCCAATAACCAATCCTTGGAAGTCTTTTTCGGCTAAATCAATCGCTTTATTGATTCCTTGTAAAACGCCACCACCAATGGTGTTCATTTTCGACTGGAATTCTAAGTTGATGATGCCGTCGCCTAAGTCTTCAATAACCGCTTCACTGTTTTTCCAAACTTCCTTCGATTTGCGAATATTATCTAAGATGATGAATGCATCTTGTCCAGGTTTTTTCGTTTGTGCTTTCGCTGGAATGTCATAATAATACGTTGCACCATCTTTTACAGTATAGAAACTTTTTTCGCCAGCAGCAACCATTTCTGTAACCCAAGCAGCTGGTTCTAAACCTTCTGCTTTCATGAGTTCAATACCTTTTTCGATGCCGACAGCATCCCAAATTTCAAACGGTCCGTTTTCCCAGCCAAAACCAGCTTTCATTGCATCGTCAATTCGGTAGAGTTCGTCCGAGATTTCAGGAATTCTGTTTTGCACATATGCAAACATCGCGGCGAAGTTTTTACGGTAAAATTCACCTGCCTTGTCTTTTCCACCGACCAATACTTTAAAACGGTCAATTGGTTTATCAATAGTTTTTGTGAGTTCTAGCGTAGCAAATTTGGCTCTTTTCTTTTCGCGATATTCCATCGTATCTAAGTCCAACGAAAGAATTTCTTTTTTACCTTCTTTGTTAACCGTTTTTTTGTAGAAACCTTGTCCGGTTTTGCTTCCTAACCATTTGTTTTCCATCATCGTTTTGATGAAATCTGGCAACTTGAATAAGTCGTGTGCTTCATCGTTTGGACAGTTTTCGTAGATTCCGTTGGCTACGTGTACAAGCGTGTCTAATCCGACAACATCAACCGTACGGAACGTAGCAGATTTTGGTCGACCAATCACAGGACCTGTTAATTTATCTACTTCTTCTATCGTTAGTCCGAGTTCTTTTACTTGGTGGAATAGACTTTGAATTCCGAAGATTCCAATTCTGTTTCCGATAAAGGCAGGTGTATCTTTTGCTAGTACCGACGTTTTTCCTAAGAATTTTTCACCGTACATCATCAAGAAATCAGTAACTTCTTGTTTGCAGTTTGGTCCTGGAACTACTTCAAATAATTTTAAATAACGTGGCGGATTGAAAAAGTGCGTTACCGCGAAGTGTTGTTGAAAATCTTCGCTACGACCTTCGTTCATAAATTTGATAGGAATCCCAGACGTGTTGGAAGTAATTAACGTTCCTGGCGTTCTGTGTTTTTCAACTTGCTCAAATACTTTTTGTTTGATGTCTAATCGTTCCACTACTACTTCAATAATCCAATCGACATCTTTTATTTTGTGGATATCGTCGGTTAAATTTCCTGTAGAAATTCTGTTAGCGAATTTTTGTGAGTAAATCGGTGATGGTTTTGATTTTAGAGACGCAGCAAGGTTATCGTTAACCAATCTGTTGCGAACTATAGGGTCTTCAAGCGTTAATCCTTTCGCTTTTTCTTTTTCGGAAAGTTCAAATGGTACGATGTCTAATAGTAACACTTCGACTCCGATATTGGCAAAATGACAGGCAATTCCAGAACCCATGATTCCAGAACCGATGACTGCTATTTTGGTAATTGGTCGTTTCATCTTTTTTTCAATTTTTAGATTGTTAGGTAAAATGTACTTTGTTATGCGTAAGTAGATTTCTGTATATGTTGATTCTTATTATTTATTTGCGGCAGCTTCTACGTCTTCTTCAGCATATATTTTTTTATTACTGATAAGTTCAAGAATGACTTCTGAAACTTCGTAGAAATGCTTTAATTTTTCTTGTTCAATGTTGGCGCGAATGGCATCGTTAAAGCGCAAAACCGTCGTTTTAGAAACGTCTCGCATTTCTTTCCCAAAATCGGTTAAACATATTAATACACTTCTGCCATCTTTAGGATTTCTTTTTCTGTAGATGAGTCCTTTTTCTTCCATACCTTTTAAGGTACGCGAGAGACTCGTAGCTTCCATGCCCATTTTCGGGCCGAGCGCGGTAGATGGTGTTCCTTCTTCTTGATCAATACTAAGTAATGTGAATCCTGTAGCCATGGTGCTGCCATATTTTCCTGCCTCCTCATTATACATTTTGGAGATGGCTTGCCATGTAGCTCGCATTACATGATCTATTGTTTTTTCTTTCATATAGTTGTTTGTGCTTCAAATATATGAAAAAATACTATGCACGCATAGTAAAAATAAAAAATAATTTTATGATTTTGCTAAAATTTTAGGAGTTGGAGTAGGAGAATGGTAGAAAAATGGTTTTGAATTGAGGATTTTGTATTATTAAGTGCCGTTTTTTGAGCATAAAAAAACTGTCTAAAAAGTTTGAAAGTACCGTCAAACCGAACTTGATTCGGTTTCCCATAACTGTGATTGACACTTGGGTGAGATTCTGAATCAAGTTCAGAATGACAATCTAATACTTTTTTAGACAGTTTTTCTGTTCTATAGTCACTGATTGAGCTATTTACGCTCTATCATAAATCTTATCACAATAGTCTTTGTAAATTCCTTTGATAACTTTTCGTTTCATCTTCATAGTTGGTGTGAGTTCGCCGCCGTCAATAGACCAAACTACAGGAATAAGCTCAAAACGTTTGATTTGTTCCCACTTCCCGAAATGACTATTGGCTTCATCAACTTCTTTTTGAATTCTGGCAATGATTTCCTCAGAAGCACAGATTTCTTTTTCAGACGAACCGATGTTTTTTCCTTTCTTTTCTATCCAGTCTTTGATGAAATCGAAGTTTGGCTGAATCAACGCAGCTGGCATTTTTTCGCCTTCTCCAATCACCATGATTTGCTCAATGAAACGTGATTGTTTGAAACGGTTTTCAATCAACGCTGGAATGACATATTTTCCACCAGATGTTTTGAACATGTCTTTTTTACGATCGGTAATTTTTAAGAAACCGTCTGCACTCACTTCTCCGATATCTCCCGTGTGGAAGAAACCATCTGTCATAACGCTAGCTGTTTTTTCAGGATCTTTGTAATAACCTTGCATTACGTTTGGTCCTTTTACTAAAATTTCGCCATCGTCAGCAATTTTGACTTCTACATTATCAATCACACGTCCTACAGTTCCTACTCGGAATCCGCCATTGCGTTGGTCATTTACAGAGATTACAGGCGAGGTTTCTGTTAAACCATAGCCTTCCATAATTGGAATTCCAGCCGCAGCAAATACACGTGTCAATCGTGCTTGTAATGGCGCACTTCCAGAAACCATCAATTCTAAGTTTCCGCCCAAACCTTCTTGCCATTTACTAAAGATAAGTTTGCGTGCAATTTTAAGCCTGAATTCGTACCACCATCCGTTTTTGCCGTATGGTTCGTATTGCAATCCGAGCTCAATCGCCCAAAAGAATAATTTCTTTTTAATTCCTGTTAAATCAGCTCCTTTTGCGTAAATTTTATCATATACTTTTTCATATAAACGCGGAACAGCCGTCATAACGTTTGGCTTGACTTCTTTTAAGTTGTCACTGATTTTTTCAATAGATTCTGCAAAGAAAATTTCAATGCCGCAGTATTGATATAAATATAAAATCATACGTTCAAATACGTGACAAACCGGTAAGAAACTCAATGCTCTTGCCTTTCCGTTGTGTAACGGAACACGTTTTTGACTATCCAAAACATTGGAAACCAAGTTGCTATGTGCTAACATTACACCTTTTGGTTTTCCTGTAGTTCCAGACGTATATATTAAGGTGGCTAAATCTTCTGATTTTACAGCATCTTTTCGTGCTTGCAATTCGTCGTCATTGCTGGTATCTTCTCCAAGTTTTAAAACTTCTGCCCAGTTGTGTTCACCCGCAACTTCATCAAAAGTATACACACCTTTTAATTTTGTATTGCCTTTGATGGCGTTGAGTTTTTCAACAATTTCTTCATCAGACGCAAAGCAATAAATAGCTTCCGAATGATTTAAAATATATTCGTAATCTTCTTTTGCAATGGTTGGATAAATTGGAACATTTTGCGCACCAATTTGTAAAACACCAATATCCATCACATTCCACTCTGTTCTATTATTTGTGGATATCACGGCGATTTTATCATTCGGTTTCACGCCCAAGCGCAAAAGTCCTCTACTAATGGCATTGGCTTGATTGATATATTCTTGCGTAGAAATGGAAGTCCACTTTCCATCTTTAAAGGAAGTGAGCGATTTTTCTAAAGGATAATTGGCTAATTGATAGTACGGAAAATCAAATAATCGGGTTACATTCGTCATTCTCTGATTTGGTTTATGTATGAAGTTGCAAATTATGAAAATTGTCAACCATTTTCAAAAGAATGTTAAAAATCGCTATGTTTTTTTTGAGAAATCTTTAAGTATTTGTGATTTGTGTTGAGAATTTACGCAAAAAAGACTCGCTGTTAGGCAAGTCTTTTTCAATGTTATATATTGATAATGAATTATTTATTCTTTTCTTCAATCCACTTCCGAGCATTTACAAAAGCTTCTAACCATGGAGAAACTTCATCGTTGCGACCTGCTGGATAGTGTGCCCAATTCCATTGAAATGTAGAACGCTCAATGTGTGGCATTGTCACCAAATGTCTTCCTGTAGCATCGCACAGCATGGCAGTATTAAAGTCAGAACCGTTCGGATTGCTTGGATAGCCTTCATAACCATATTTCGCTACAATTTGATAGTGATCTTCGCTGTATGGAAGCTTAAATTTTCCTTCTCCGTGACTAATCCAAACGCCTAAAGTTGTTCCTGCTAAAGACGAAAGCATCACCGAGTTGTTCTCTTGAATTTTCACAGAAGTAAAGGCACTTTCGTGTTTTTGAGAATCGTTGTAGGTCATTTTTCCATGCGCTTCATGCTCTGGATTGATGACTTCCAATTCCATAAATAATTGGCAACCGTTACAAATTCCAACCGAAAGCGTGTCTTCTCGTTTAAAGAAGTTTTTCAATGCCGTATTGGCTTTTTCGTTGTATAAAAAGGCACCTGCCCAACCTTTGGCAGAACCTAATACATCTGAGTTGGAAAATCCACCAACGGCACCAATAAATTGAATGTCTTCCAGCGTTTCACGTCCCGAAATCAAATCGGTCATGTGTACATCCTTTACATCAAAACCAGCTAAATACATCGCATTCGCCATTTCGCGCTCGCTGTTACTTCCTTTTTCTCTAATAATAGCCGCTTTTGGTCTCGACGCATCTCGACCATCTACCATATCGTTAATTTTTCCTGTAAAGTGAGTTGGGAATGTGTATGTTAGTGGTTGATTTTTATAGTTTTCATAGCGTGCTTTCGCCAAACCATTTGCCGTTTGTTTTTGGTCGAGTAGGAACGAGGTTTTGTACCACGTGTCTCTATATTCTGCAACGCTTAAGCTAAATTTATCTTCTTGATTTTTAATGTTTAATCGGTCACTCTCGGTAACTTTTCCAAGATGGTAAAACATAATTCCAGCAGCTTCAAGCGTAGTTTCTACCGAATTGTCAGTTGCCTGAAAAACGATTCCGTTATTTTCTGAGAATAATAATTTGATAGAATCCGCTTCGTTAAGCGCATCAAAGTTCAAGTTGGCTCCTACATTGTTATCCGCAAAGCAAAGTTCAAGCAGTGTCGTTATCAATCCGCCAGAAGCGACATCGTGTCCCGCCACAATTTTATCTTGCTTGATGAGTTCTTGCATCACATTGAACGTCTTTTTATACTGTGCAGCATCAACAATGGTAGGGGTTTCGTTGCCTATTTTGTGTAGTGTTTGTGCAAAGGAACTTCCGCCAAGTTTAAAATCGTCCTGAGACAAATTGATATAGTAAATATCGCCTGCATTTTTACGAAATACAGGTTCTACCACTTTGGTAATATCGTTGCAGTTGGCTGCCGCAGAAATAACTACCGTTCCTGGAGAAATGACTTCTTCATTCGGGTATTTTTGCTTCATCGACAAGGAATCTTTTCCTGTTGGCACGTTGATGCCCAAGTCAATTGCAAATGCTGAAATTGCAGCAACCGCTTCGTACAAACGTGCATCTTCACCTTCATTTTTACACGGCCACATCCAGTTTGCGGAAAGCGATACACTTTGCAATCCGTCTTTTAACGGCGCCCAAATAATATTGCTTAATGCTTCTGCAATCGCATTTCGACTTCCTGCTGTTGGACTTATCAATCCTGAAATTGGTGCGTGTCCTACGGAAGTGGCAATTCCTTCTTTTCCGGCATAATCCAACGCCATGACGCCTACATTGTTTAATGGTAATTGCAACGGACCTGCACATTGTTGTTTGGCAACTTTTCCGCCAACACAACGGTCTACTTTGTTGGTCAACCAGTCTTTACAGGCTACGGCTTCTAGTTGTAACACTTGCGTGAGATATGTCTCAAATTCGTTTGTATCGTATTGAAGCGCCGCATAGTTACGCGAAACCGTTTTGTCGTTCATGATGGTTTTTGGTGAACTTCCAAACATATCGCTCAATGCTAAATCCATTGGCTTATCGCCTTTCGTGGCAGATTCAAACGTAAAACGGTCGTCGCCCGTTACATCTCCAACAGTGTACATTGGAGAGCGTTCGCGTTGCGCAATTTTGTTCAGTGTTTCTATATGTTCGTCCGCAATCACCAATCCCATACGTTCTTGCGATTCATTTCCGATAATTTCTTTTGCAGAAAGTGTTGGGTCGCCCACAGGCAATTTATCCAAATCAATTTTTCCACCAGTTTCTTCTACCAATTCAGACAAGCAATTCAAATGTCCTCCCGCACCATGATCGTGAATAGAAACAATATAATTTTCATCACTTTCCACCATACCGCGAATGGCATTTGCTGCGCGTTTTTGCATCTCAGGATTGGAACGTTGAACTGCATTCAATTCAATTCCTGTAGAGAATTCTCCCGTATCTGCAGATGAAACTGCCGCGCCGCCCATTCCAATTCGGTAGTTTTCACCACCTAAAATTACGACTTTATCCCCCGTTTTTGGTATGTGTTTGATAGCTTGATTTGCTTTTCCGTAACCAATTCCGCCTGCTTGCATAATGACTTTGTCATACCCTAACTTTCGCGACGTTACGTTTAAATTGTCGGAAGCTTCATCGTGTTCAAAGGTCAATACGGAACCACAGATTAACGGTTGCCCGAATTTGTTTCCAAAATCAGATGCTCCATTAGATGCTTTGATTAAGATATCGATTGGTGTTTGGTAGAGCCAATCGCGTGCTGGCATAGCGTTTTCCCAAGGTTTTGCTTCTTCCAAACGAGAATACGCTGTCATGTACACTGCAGTTCCAGCTAAAGGTAATGAGCCTTGTCCGCCCGCCAATCTGTCGCGAATTTCACCTCCTGAACCTGTTGCAGCTCCGTTAAACGGTTCAACCGTAGTAGGGAAGTTGTGTGTTTCCGCTTTTAGCGAGATGACAGAATCAAATTCTTGCACTTCGTAAAAATCGGGTTTATCGGCAGATTTTGGAGCAAATTGCTGCACTTTAGGACCTTTTACAAAAGCTACATTGTCTTTATATGCAGAAACAATATCGTTTGGATGTTGTTTAGAGGTTTCTTTGATAAGTTTGAATAACGATGTTGGTTTTTCTTCACCGTCAATCACGAAAGTTCCATTGAAAATTTTATGTCGGCAGTGTTCTGAATTCACTTGTGAAAAGCCAAACACTTCAGAATCCGTCAATTTTCTATTGAGCTTTTTCGCTAAATCGTTCAGATATTCAATTTCTTCAGTGCTTAGTGCCAACCCTTCTTGTTCATTGTAAGCCGCAATGTCATCAATTTCCAAAATGGCTTCAGGTTCAATGGCAATGGTAAAAGTATCTTGATGCAGTCCGTTGAATTTTTGAGAAATCATCGGATCAAACTCTGAAAAATCTTCCGCCACAGCTTTAAATTCCTCAATACGGATAATGCCTTCAATTCCCATGTTTTGGGTGATTTCGACTGCGTTGGTACTCCAAGGCGTAATCATTGCGGCTCTAGGACCAACAAAAAAAGCATCCAATGATGCTTGTTCGATTTTCGTGGTATTGCCAAAAAGCCAGTTGAGCTTTGCAACGTTTTCTGTTGATAATTCTTTTACTGTTTGAACAGCAAATACTTTGCTGTGTACGTTTCCAAAGAAATGAATCATTCTATATGTTTTGTGTGTTGTTGTTTTGAAAAGGCAAATTTACATTTTTTTACTCAGATTTTAGCGTATTATTTTTGATGATAATTTTGGAGTTATTCACGTTGTTTTTAACATTTTTTGGTGTCGCTTTGCTTTTGGTATGTTGGTAGGTGAGTTGGTTAGCTTGTGAGTGTTTAATTATCAAATTGGCACATTATCAAATTATCACATTGCTTAATTGCTACATTTTTTCATTGATTAATTGTTACATTAAAAAAATCACCCAGCAGCTTCGAAGGCTTCTTTTAACCAGTTTTTTACAGCTTCTGAAATATCTTCGGTGTTTGTTAAGCGAATTCTATGTGTGCACATGGCGCTGAAACTTCCTGAGTTTTCTAGGATATCTGTAGCTTCTGTTCCTTTTAGGTTTAAACCTACATCTACACGTGTTTTGGTAGAAGGTTGTATGATGGCGAATTGCTTTTTTCTGCGAACACTCACATAGGCTTTTTTGGGTGCGAATTCGATGTCGTTTCCTAAGGTTTCTATATAGGATTTAAGCGCATCGTAGATAGGTTTTAAATCTGGTTTCTTTTCGTATTGTGCTGCTACCAAATCGATTTCTGTAGTCGTATCATTTTTGGAAAGATGCATAATAGTATTGGCAAAACCGTGCGTAACGCCATGTTCTTTTTTGAGAAAATTGACTGCTTCTGAATGTTTTGTAAATGTTTTTGTTTTTAGGATTTTTAACCATTCTTCCAACGATTTTCCCGTTTTGCCAGGCATGTTGGTAATCATTGTTTCTAAAGCTTTGTCCATGAGGTGTCGTTTTGATTTCTTTGTATTGAAAGATAGAAATAATTTTTAGTAAAATAAAAAGCGATGAGATTTGTAAGGTTTAACGTTTTCAAAAAAAGATAAAGTGAAAAAAAAGAACAACCAGCAACTAGCAACCAGAAACTAAAAAAAGGTCATCCAAAAAACTCAACTAGTGTATAAACTACAACATTAAGTTTTTCAAACAACCTTTTAAATTGTTTCTGTAAAAAGAATTATTTTAATGAGCCAACCATATCTTCAGGTTTCACCCATTCGTCATATTCTTCTGGAGTTACGTAGCCTAAGTTGATAGCTTCTTCACGCAACGTAGTTTCGTTTTGATGTGCTGTATTCGCGATTTCAGCCGCTTTGTAATACCCAATTTTGGTGTTCAACGCAGTGACTAACATTAGAGAGTTGTTGACCAATTCTTTAATTCTTCCGTGATTTGGTTCAATTCCCGTAGCACAGTTTACATCAAAACTTACACAGGCATCGCCAATCAATTGTGCCGATTGCAATACATTGTAAATCATCATTGGTTTGAACACGTTGAGTTCATAGTGTCCTTGCGTTCCACCGACAGTAACGGCAACATCGTTTCCCATGACTTGCGCACATACCATTGTCAACGCTTCGCATTGTGTTGGATTCACTTTTCCAGGCATGATAGAACTTCCAGGCTCGTTAGCAGGAATGATTAGTTCCCCAATTCCTGAACGTGGTCCAGATGCCATGAGACGAATGTCATTCGCGATTTTGTTTAACGAAACAGCTAGTAATTTTAAAGCGCCGTGCGTTTCTACCATAGCATCGTGAGCTGCTAAAGCTTCAAATTTGTTTTCAGCAGTGATAAAAGGCAATTCTGTAAAACGCGCGATGAATTCAGAAACACGTTTGGCGTATCCTTTTGGCGTGTTTAATCCCGTTCCAACGGCAGTTCCTCCTAACGCCAATTCGCTTAAATGTGGTAAGGTGTTTTGTAAGGCTTTTAATCCGTGATCTAATTGCGATACATAGCCAGAGAATTCTTGTCCAAGCGTTAACGGCGTGGCGTCCATCAAGTGCGTTCTCCCAATTTTTACGACATCTTTAAATTCTTCTGATTTTTTCTTTAAGGTATCGCGTAATTGTTTTACGCCTGGAATGGTCGTTTCTACAATTTTTTTGTATGCCGCTATGTGCATTCCTGTAGGAAAGGTATCGTTTGACGATTGTGATTTGTTGACATCGTCATTTGGTTGAATGGTTTTTTCGCCTTCTCCAATTTTCTTTCCTGCTAATTGATGCGCTCTGTTGGCAATTACTTCATTTACGTTCATGTTGGATTGCGTTCCAGAACCTGTCTGCCATACAACCAACGGAAATTGGTCATCGTGTTTTCCAGCTAGAATTTCATCACAAACCGCAGCAATTAAGTCTCTTTTTTCTATTGGTAATACGCCTAATTCGCAGTTGGTAAACGCCGCCGCTTTTTTTAAATAAGCGAATCCGTACACTACTTCTAACGGCATGCTTGCAGGCGCGCCGATTTTAAAATTATTTCTTGAGCGTTCTGTTTGTGCTCCCCAGATTTTATCTGCGGGAACTTTTACTTCGCCCATCGTATCTTTTTCAATTCTGTATTCCATCTGATTGGTTTTTTTCCAGTACAAAATTACGATTTTTTGTGTTAAAAGGAATTAAAAAAGGGAAAAACAGTGCGCGTGTGAGTATTTTTGGAAACCTAATTTTGAGGATAGGAATAATCATGGATTGAGGGAATCAATTATTTTTGAAAATTTTGAAAAACTGATATTTAATGAACGTTTTTTATCATTATTTTCTAAATTGAATTGAAATATA
This sequence comes from Kordia sp. TARA_039_SRF, assembly GCA_006383075.2. Taxonomy (GTDB): domain Bacteria; phylum Bacteroidota; class Bacteroidia; order Flavobacteriales; family Flavobacteriaceae; genus Kordia. The sequence continues at coordinate 332,846 of SMNH02000002.1, read as the reverse complement.
TTTTAGAAATAAATAAGATTTGAAAGATTTTATCGCAATAACGTATGTTGAGAAAATAGGGTAAAACTACTTGTAAGAGATTGTGGACGTTTTTAGTATCTTGTGTTTTTGACCAAAACCAATAAAAACTACTAAAAATGAAGACCACTTTTTTCTACATCGCGCTGTTATTGCTGTGTGTTTTATCCTGTAAAGACAAAAAAAAACCAACACCAACTCCCAATCCGAAACCTAATGTTGTCATAGATAGTTCTAGCACGAGTACATTTTTGTCACTTTCAGATGTTCATATTGATGGAAGTATGCCAACGACTGAATTTGGAAATGTTTCTGGAACACAATTATGGAGCAGAGCGAAAACAAAAATTGAAGCTGTTGTAAAGCAAGAGCAGCCAAAATTTATGGTGTATTTGGGCGATTTGCCAGCGTATATTGATGCTGTCCGCGCGCAAAACTCACATATTATGCTGGAAAATTTACGAAATCTCGATATTAAGATTCCAATTTTATATTTACCAGGAAATAATGATTCGCTTGAAGGAGATTATCATTCGTTTGCTAATGGCAATAACAATACTGTACTGAAAAAAGATAAAGACAGCATCAATCCGTGGCCTGTGCTTAATGCGAATTCTTCTTCTGTAAAAATTGCCAATTTAGATTTTAAAGAAGATTTCGGATATTATTCAGTAGATATCATAGACGGAAAAAACACCTTAAAAGTCATTGCTTTAAATACAGTGATTTTTTCTGCCAAAGAAGATAAAGATGCAGCAGGTGATTATCACATCGCTTATAATAGCAAAAAAAATGCAGCAGGTGAATATGTGTACGGTGACGATCATATTTCGCAGCAAGAAGCAACACAAGAACAAATGCATTGGCTAGAAGGTGTATTGCAAGGTTTAGGAAAAGATGATCGCGTTATGATTATGATGCATATTCCTGTTGGAATTGATGGTTATGGCGGAAAACCAATGTGGAATCCTGCACTTATGTATAAAGATTTAGCAGGAAATACACATAAACTACACGACGGATTTATCAGTTTGTTGGCAACTTATAAATCTAATGTTACAGGATTGTTGAATGGACATACACATACAGACGGCTTACGTAGAATTTACAACGCAACGCCACCAGCTGCTGGGACTCCAAACAATCCGAAAGATATGGTTTCATTCTCCATTTCCACGCCTGGCATTGCCGTAAATCATGATAACAATCCTGCGTTTAAAATATTTACCTATGATACCAGCAATTTTAGTTTGTTAGATTTTGAAACGTATTTTGCATCTCCAACACAAAAGACCGACACTTTACAAAAAGTAAATAATACGGACTTTGTTTTTGTGAAAGATTCCAGTTATACATTTAGTCAAGTTTACAAAGTTACCAAACCCAATACGCCTATTTTTACAACCTTAGCAAACGAGTCAGACAAAGAAGTAGTCACGCATGTAAATATGACCTTAGGCGCTAAAAGTAATCAGGATGTAAAGTTGATTCATGAAGATGCGGTAGATGTTCACAAAAATTAAAATTCCTTGTTAATAATTCTATCCGATTCAGTATGAATATTGAATAGAAACCAATATCTTTGTGCTGAATTCGATAAAATTCCGGAAAATATGTTTGAATTTGATCAATATTTAGGCTTCTTAGCTTTCCTTACTATTTTAACCATTGGATTTTGGTTAATGATTCTTTTATTAACGTTTATCGTACCATATTGGGTAGGAGGCGCTTTAAAAGAACGTTTTGACGAGTGGAAAGAAGCAAAAAAAGATTCCTAAATACGAAAAGGACAAAGATAAAAAGGGAACTTACAATTGCGTAAGTTCCCTTTTTTTAAACATATTGATGATTGAGATATTTTCTACAATGCTTCTAAAAGCATTTCGGCTACTTTCTCGGAAGATGCAGGATTTTGTCCTGTAATCAACAAACCGTCTTTTACAACGTGTGGGTTCCAGTTTTCAGCTTTACTGTAGGTTCCGCCATTTTCTTTTAGCATTTCTTCAACTAAAAATGGCACTACGTCTGTTAATTGTACCGCTTCTTCTTCAGCATTTGAAAAACCAGTAACTTTTTTACCTTGAACTAACGGTGTTCCATCTACATTTTTTGTGCTTTTAAAAACTGCAGGTGCATGACATACTGCAGCAACAGGTTTGTTACTTTGGTAAAAAGATTCAATAAGTTTGATAGAAGTTGGGTTTTCAGATAAATCCCACAAAGGACCGTGTCCGCCAGGGTAAAAAATGGCATCATAATCTGTAGCGTTTACCTTGTCCAATTGCGTGGTATTTGCTAATAATTGCTGCGTTTCTTTGTCAGCATTAAATCGTTTAGTAGCTGGTGTTTGTGCATCATCAGCGGCACTTTTTGGGTCAATTGGCGGCTGTCCTCCTTTGGGAGAAGCTAACGTAATATTGACACCTTCATCTTTTAACGTGTAATACGGCGCAGCGAATTCTTCAATCCAAAAACCCGTTTTTTCTCCCGTGTTTCCTAATTGATCGTGGCTCGTTAAAACAAATAATACTTTTTTCATTTGTTGAGGTTCTTTTTGAGGTTTTTTTTCAGTTAATGTACATGCCGTTATCACTATAATGACAGCGAGTACACTCATTATATATTTCATAGGGGAATGATTATTTTGCAAATATATTTTTTTAAAACGAAAAAAAAATTGATATATGTTAAGAATGTGTGATTCCAATTTCTTTGCGAATTCGACTCAAACTTTCAGTAGTAATTCCCAAATAGGAAGCAATATGATAATTTTTAACCGATTGCTCTACATGTGGATAATCGTGAGCAAAATTGAGATAACGTTCTTTGGCGGTTTGTGATAAGTTGGCTAAAATTCGTTTTTGAAAACTAACAAACGAGCGTTCTAGCTTTTTACGAATAAAGCGTTCGGTTTGGGGAACTTGATTGAAGATTTCTTCTACATCACTTCTGGAGACTTTGTAAAGTGTAGCATCTTCCAAACATTCGATAGTAAGCACAGCATCAGTTCCAGAGAAAAAGCCGATATAATCGCTAATCCACCAACCTTTGATGGCAAATTGAATGGTGTGTTCTTTTCCTGATTTGGAGATTAAATACGTTCTCAAACAACCGTCTGCCACAAAATATTGATAATCTACTTTTTCGCCAGCACGTAACACAATAGCGCCTTTTTTAAACGTAACTTTTTGATATTTTTTTTCAATAAAATTGACTTCAGCTTTCGTAAATGAAAGCTGTTTGTCATGATAAATTTGATATACAATTGAAGTTGCTTCTGACATCAAAAAGGTACAGTGAGTTTGAAAAAGCTTAATTATGGCTTTTTATAAAAAAAAAGTAAAATTCATACAAAACTAAAATAAATATAAGAAAAATATGTAAGTATAGTAGTTAAATATATACTGGATACTTTAAAATTGATACCATTTTTTTGGCTGTATAACCTTTACTGTATACTGTTCTAGCTTGTTAAAAAGCTTTAGTTTTTTGTCAAGTGTAAGCTCAACTAAAATCTGTTGTTTTCCTATTTCGAGTATAAACCATTTACGACCTGTTTTTTTGAACTTTATTTTAGCAATGCTAGTTAAGTCAAGATGTTCAGTAGTATCTTCACGAGTAATAATCATCAAATTATTTTCAAAATGAATAGTCCCGCTTCTTATATAAAGCGACTGATCGAAGAAATAAATAATGAAAAATAAACTTATAAAAATAAACCATAATATATCAAGATAAACTTGATAATCAGTTAAAGAAAATAACCCAATCATGGCAAATAATGTGATACATACAATAAACATGAATAAAACTATTTTAGAAAGTATTCTTCTAAATTTAGTTTTCTTAAAATATTGCTCGTCTATAATATCTATGACCATATATTCAAAACTAACGCAAATTTCACAGATAAAAAACAAAAACCAAATGGCTTTTTGCTAATTTCGCAATCTCAAAAAAATAGCACATGATTACGGTTGACAATATTGCGGTAGAATTTAGTGGAACAACGTTATTTAGCGATGTGAATTTTGTCATTAACGAAAATGATAAAATCGCGTTGATGGGAAAAAATGGCGCTGGAAAATCGACAATGATGAAAATTATTGCAGGCGTGCAAAACGCAACACGCGGAAAAGTAAATGCACCCAAAGACACCGTAATTGCATATTTGCCACAGCATTTGTTAACGGAAGATAACTGTACTGTTTTTGAAGAAGCTTCGAAAGCATTTCAGCATATTTTTGAAATGCGAGACCGTATGGATGAACTCAACAAGCAACTAGAAACGCGTACCGATTACGAAAGTGACGCGTATATGAAAATCATTGAAGAAGTTTCTGAATTGGGCGAACGTTATTACGCGTTAGAAGAGATAAATTACGATGCAGAAGTTGAAAAAGCACTAAAAGGTCTCGGTTTCAAACAAGATGATTTTCAACGCATGACGAGTGAATTTAGTGGAGGTTGGCGTATGCGAATTGAACTGGCGAAAATTCTATTGCAAAAACCCGATTTAATTCTGTTGGATGAGCCAACAAATCACATTGACATCGAATCGGTAATTTGGTTGGAGAATTTCTTGGTGAACAAAGCAAATGCAGTGATGGTGATTTCGCACGATAGAGCGTTTATTGACAACATCACCAATCGTACCATTGAAGTCATGATGGGACGCATTTACGATTACAAAGCCAACTATTCGCATTATTTGGAATTGCGTGCAGATCGTCGTGCGCATCAACTAAAAGCCTATCAAGAACAGCAAAAATTTATTGCGGACAATCAGGCGTTCATTGAGCGTTTTAAGGGAACGTACTCCAAAACAAATCAGGTAGCTTCACGTGTTCGAATGCTTGAAAAATTAGAAATTATTGAAGTAGATGAGGTTGACAATTCTGCGCTAAAACTCAAATTTCCACCAGCGCCGCGTTCAGGCGATTATCCTGTGATTGTGGAAGATTTGTCTAAAAGCTATGAAGAACATGTCGTGTTTAAAAATGCTAGTTTTTCGATTGCGCGTGGCGAAAAAGTATCGTTTGTCGGTCGAAATGGAGAAGGAAAATCGACGATGATTAAATCTATTTTGGGTGAAGTTGAACATGAAGGTACTTGCACGCTCGGACACAATGTAAAAGTAGGATACTTTGCGCAAAATCAAGCGTCTTTGCTCGACCCGAATTTGACAATTTTCCAAACGGTTGATGAAGTTGCGAAAGGAGACATTCGCACGCAAATCAAAAATATTTTAGGACAATTTATGTTTCAAGGTGATGACATTGACAAAAAAGTCAGTGTGCTTTCTGGTGGAGAAAAAACGCGTTTGGCGATGGTAAAACTGTTGTTAGAACCTGTGAATTTGTTGATTTTAGATGAGCCAACCAATCATTTAGATTTGCGCTCCAAAGATGTGTTAAAAGATGCGCTCAAAGCTTTTGACGGTACGTTAATTTTGGTTTCTCATGACCGTGATTTTCTTCAAGGACTATCGCAAAAAGTATTCGAATTTAAAGACCAGCGCGTTATTGAACATTTTGAAACTATTGATGCGTTCTTGGAGCGAAATCGTATCAAAAACATCAAGGAAATTGATTTAAAAGCGTAGGTTTCGAGCTAAAAAGTAAGTCATGTACTAATTCGAAATTATATTTTTTTAGTAGTATTTTTTCAAAAAGAAATTCCTCAGTTTTTTCACATTATTTTTAGCAGATGAAAACTAATGTAATAAGCATTTTGGTGATTTTGTTGGTTGCGATGAGTTGTTCCAAAAAATCGCAACATTCGTATCCGTATGGAAATTTGCCTAGCAATCTACAAGAAGATATCGTCAATAAAACATACACAACGTGGAAAGCTAAATACGTGACTTCTCAAGGTTGTCCCAAAGGCGCCAAGCGTATTTTATTTGATGACATGTCGCATACGGTAAGCGAAGGAATTGGCTACGGATTGTTGATTTCAGCCATGATGAAAGACAAAGCCACTTTTGATGCTTTTTACAAATACTACAACACACACTTGGACGCCAACGGTTTGATGCATTGGAAAATAGATTCTGAAGGAAATACCGCAGGCGAAAATGCCGCAACCGACGCTGATGTTGATGTCGCGTACGGTTTGTTATTGGCTCACAAGTTGATTGGAGATGAGTACTATCTGGCGGAAGCCAAAAAAATCATAGGATTGATAAAAAAACACATGGTTGAGCCTGAAACTTATGTATTAAAGGCAGGCGACGCATGGGGCGGAAGCATGACGACCAATCCGTCGTACTTTGCGCCAGCCTATTTTAAAGTATTTGCCAATGTAACCAATGATGATTTCTGGCATAAAGTAAGCGACAAATGCTATGAAATTTTATTTAAAAGTTGGAATGCAGAAACAGGTTTGGTGCCCGATTGGTGCAAGGCAGATGGCACAACACCAGCGGATAATGTAAGTTGGGCAAAATACGGTGGAAAACGCTATTTCTATGACGCCGCGCGAACGCCATGGCGCATTGCGAAAGATTATGTATGGTTTGGTGATGCACGCGCAAAAACATATAACGACGCTATCAACAGATTTGTACAGAAAATAGGAATTGCTAACATTACAGACGGTTATCAGTTGGATGGCACTGCTTTTAGAGAGGAGAAAACGAGCGCATTTGTTGGTTGTTTTGCAGTTTCTACGCTAGTTTCTGACAATCAGTATTTTATCAATACTGCTTACGAAGAAAATATCAATACGTTTAATGATAGCTATTTCAACGATATTTTACGCTTACTGACCTTACAAATGCAGCATGGAATGTTTGTGAAGTATGAGTAGAATTGATGAGAAACCTTGTGAGGAATTATTCTTTATTCTCGGTTTTTAGTTAGTTTTTTTATGATTTGAACTTGCTCTAATTCGTCTCATCTTTTTAAAAAAATCACAAATTTTATACTTTTTCATACAGGTTGGTATTTTAATTCGTAAATTTAAGAGTTAGGAAAATAGTTATTTTTCTTACAGAATTCATTCAGTAAGAACCAACGTACATTCAGAATTTAATTTCTTTAGTTTGGAATAGGAGAGAAGAGAATTGGGAGATAGGTAATATCTATCAGAAACTTAAACATACTGTTGTGCTGCATTAAATTTTAGTAAAATAATGAGAGATACCAATTACTCCAACATTGAAGATACCTACAACGAAAGCAAAGCACAGCACAACATCAATCCAGACGTACATATCAAAGGCTTGTTACAGCATAAAAAGGCACTTCGTGTTTTGGACGTTGGTTGTGGTACAGGAAACTATTTAATGAAGCAACAACAATTTTTTGAAGGACGCGGACAAATTGAATGGTTTGGCATTGAGCCTTCTGAAGCAATGTTGGAAATCTTTCAAAAAAATAACGATAATGATTCTATTACGGTAAAATTAGCCGAAGCCGAAGCGATTCCTTTTGAGGATAATTATTTCGATTATGTCATTTGCAATCATTCGTATCATCACTTTACGGACAAGGAAAAAGCGTTTGGTGAAATTTACCGCGTATTGCAAAAAAAAGGCGTGTATCACATCAATACAATTCATCCGTACGATATGAAAAAATCGTGGGTGTATCAATTTTTTCCAGATGTGTATCAAGAAGACATTTTACGATTTTATTCCATGGATACACTTTTTCGCACCCTAGAAACGACAGGGTTTGATACTAAAATTGAAAAAAGAGTGTACACGTATCGTCGCAGTATGAAATCCATTCAAGAAGAGGCAAAACTTCGAAATTACTCGCAATTGCATCTTATTTCAGACGTAGAATATGAGAATGGAATTATTGCTATTGAGAATTTTATGCAGTTTAACAAAAGTGTGTTAATTGAGCATGCAAAGCTGTATCCGATTGGGTTTAAAAGTTAGAAGAACTTGGTATAGCTGCTGAAAATAGTTCTTCAAATTTCATTGAAAACAACATGGAATATAAGTAATTTGTTAATTTTAACAATAAAATTCTGTGTTGACGTTATGAAGTTTCATCAAAAATCCTATTTTTACAATCTACAGATTAAAAATAGTAATACACCAAAAAATCATACATAATTATCACATTCAGTTTTATCTTTTTTAATGGTGAAAAAACGACTTATAAAAAGCTACCCGTAAGTGTAGCAAAGTGTAATCGTATATAGTATAACTTTGTGATAAATCCTAAAAAATGGAAAGTAGATACGATAGAAATAGAATATACCTGAGCAATCAAGAACAGGAAATCATCAAGCAGTGTCCAATTCTTTTGGGAGGTTCTGGAATTGGAAGCGTGATTGCCGAGTGTGCTTTACGGTTAGGTTTTGAAAATATTACGATTGTTGATGGCGATCAAGTTGAAACCTCAAACCTTAACAGACAGAATTACACAGAAGAAGATATTTCTGTGGACAAAGTAAGCGCAATTAAACGCAGACTAAAGTCAATTAATAAAAACGCTAATATTGAAGTGCACAATTGTTTTTTGACGAAAGATAATGTAGCTGACTTTATTGAAGGCCATAAAATTGCCATCAATGCCTTAGATTTTTCATCGGAAGTGCCGTTACTTTTTGATGAAATATGTCAACAAAAAGGAATTCCTGTCTTGCATCCGTACAATTTGGGTTGGGGCGGATTGTTAACTATAATTTCACCCAAAGGACTATCGCTTACATCCATAGAAAAACCACAAGAAAAATTTAACGAAGTAAAAATGGTGGAATATGCTTCCAACTATTTAAAATTTTGGAGAACACCTCATCACTGGATTGATGAAGTGATTGAAAAATACAAAAAAGAAAAAGGCTCTCTGCCACCACCACAACTTTCAATTGCTTCGTGGACAGTTGCTGCTATGTGTACACATGTATTGTTTAATATTGCTACGGATAAGCATATTAAAACATTTCCAGAATTCTACCTTTCTACCTTAATGAGCGATTAAATAAGTTGATTGTTGGTAGCACAAACAATTGCTTCAGAAATGTTTGCTACATCCAGCTTTTCGAATAATTTCTTTCGGTGAAACTTTACAGTGTCAGGCGACACAAAAATAGCTTCTGCCACTTCATTAATTGTAAAACCACGTGTAGAATACTGCAAAATTTCTTTCTCTCTGCTGGTCAATCTGATGACTTCTGTTTCTTTCCAAAAATCACCTTCCAAATCGTAGTGGAATACTTTATTATCTCCTTTTTTGTAAATTTTAATATTACCAGCATCATCTTCTCCAGAAAGCGAAATAATACACAATGCTTTCCAAATTTTACCATCTTGTGTTAAAAAAAGAGGCGTCAACTTTTGATTGATTAAAATCTTCTTTCCTTCTTGGTTTTTTAGATGGTAATCGTAAGAAATTGTATAGTTTTTTCGCTCTTCTACAGGAATTTTTTCATAAAACTCAAACCCAATAGTATTGATTTTTAGCAACAAACTTAGATCAGACTCAATCACATATTTAAAATAAAAGGCATATCCCATTTCCTTCACTTCTTCAGAAGTATGTCCGCATAAAAATAGCGGATTGTCAGAAACGTACTCAAATCCTTTCTGTTGGTAATCAATAATATAGATGCTTTTGTAAGTAGTTCTTGCAAAAGCTTTAATGGGTTCTAGGTAATTGGATGTCTGTTTTTTTTCTTCGTCAGAAACACCCCCTACAGTATTCCTGAAAGAAAAAAAGTCGTCAATTTTTGTCATGGCGGCAGTTTTAACAAAGATACCACTTTTTTTTTCACCTACCCTTTTGGGTAGTTTTTTATGTAACCAATTCAGAACTACTCTTTTGTGTAAAAAAACTGAAAGTGATGCTATTTAGCTTTGAGTATAAAACATATATAATCATGATACTCTCAAACAATTACTTAGAAAAACTTCAGGAAAACCAAATGTACAACTTGGCTGAGTTTGTTGTACAAGAAAACTTCAAACACCATTCGGAAAGTAATCTTCCAGGAAATTACAAAAAAGATATCAGTGATATCTGCAAAGAGGAATTGGATTACTATAAAAACGCTAAGGTGTTTGTAAGCAAAGACGAATATGGAGCCATTTTAGGAACCATTCGTGTCTTACAATGGAACTTTACAGACGTGTTACCACTACAGAAGATTTTTGGAATCAATCCGCTGTTAGTGATTAAAAACCCAAATGTAAATAATATATATCACATTGGGCGTTTTGCAATCAAAAAGGGAGTGCGCGACATTAGTTTGCTTAAAAAATTGATGGTGAATGCTATTGCTCCTATTTGTGAACACAAAGACAACATCGCTTTTGCGGAATGCGATAGTAAACTTTTACGCATTTTAAACATCTTAGGAATTAAAACAGACATTATTGGCGAATCTATTGAATACTTAGGCTCAGAAACCATTCCTATTGCGATGAGCTACGATGGATTGATTGATTTTTACGTCAAAAACCTACACTTAGCTGGCATACTAGATAGTGATGTTATAGATCCATATATGCTTCCAACAAGGAAGATAGAAACCATCCAACCATATAAGTACACTGCATAATCATTTTAAACTACCAAAACCATGAATAATTTGAATGCTAATAACATTGATTGGAGTTCTTCAGAAATGTTGATGCAATTCGTAAAGGAAATCAAAGCACCTTTGGATTCCATTATAGAAGCCAATCAAAAACTATCAAAGGGGAAGATAGTGACAACACAAGACAATACGAGCGATATCATTTTTTCAAGCAGTCAACAAATTGCTAGCTTAATAGAAAAAGTGGTAGAGCGCGCAAGCTCTGACGCAACTACCGAAAACCTACCATTAATTTACCAAATATATTATAGCAATGAGCGCGTACAATCAATGTGCAAACAAGAAATCAACCCGAATAAAATCTCTAAACAAGATGCTAAATGGTTGATGGAGTTAGAGAGTGAAGTGTATAAAAACATCAAACATAAAGACCTCAATCTTTACGATTTGTCATATAAATTGGCGGTAAGCGAACGTCAATTGCATCGGAAAATCAAAAGTTTGCTACATCTTACGCCAAACAAATACATTAGAATACTGCGCTTGCACAAAGCCAAACAATTCATTGACGATTATATTTACGATACTATTTCGCAAATATCATACGCAGTAGGGTATTATGATACGCACTATTTTTCAAAACTGTTCAATCAGCAATATGGTGTGTTTCCAAAAGAACTTCTAAAAGCAAGAAGACTTTAAAACAAAACAGCTGCAGCTCTTTATTTTGGTGTTCTTGTCGTCTTTTTGGCAGTTTCGTATGTATGGTAACAACTACTTTTACAAACACATAAACCCTCTAAAAAATGGCATTAACAGAACAGCAAAAAGCACAATATTTCCTTACAAGCATTTACAAAAAAGCTTGGGAAGATAGCGTTTTCAAAAAGAACTTAATCAAAAAGCCTTTAGAAACGCTCAATAAATTTACGGGAAAAGAAGGGAACGTCCCTGAAGGGAAAATACTCGTAGTAGAAGACCAAACGAATCCAAACCATATTTATCTAAATATACCTGCGAAACCAAATAATTATGGAAATACCGAACTTAGTGACAATCAACTGGAAGACATTTCAGGAGCTTCAGGCTCTACGACAACTATTGATTGGAACTATGTCGTACACGGAATAAAATCTGTTGTGCGTAGTTGGTCGTAATGCTTATAAAAAGCTGCACAAATAAAAGGTACATTTTTTACGGAATGTACCTTTTATTTTTTCACACGATAATCGAGCTGTAAAATGCTCCAACACTTCTGTTGAAATAGTTCAATAATTTCCTTTGAATGCTTCTTGAGCTCGCCCGAAGTAGTAGACAACAGCCTTATGTCATTTTCCACTGTCTCGTTGGCAGTTTTCAATCCTTTACAACACATACTTTAGTGCTAACTAATATTTAATACAAAAAATATGAAACGCGTACTTTTTTTATTAGGTCATTTGAGTGATTTAGATATAGAATGGATGATCCACAATGGTAGTAAAGCTGAACTAGAAGTTGGGGACCGATTAATTAAAAAAGGAGAGGCAATTGACAATTTATACATTGTGCTTTCTGGACAATTATCCATCACAGATGGTGTTAGTGATAAACACATTGCGCTAATTGGTGCTGGTGAAATTGTCGGAGAAATGTCTTTCTTAGAATCTAGGCCTCCGTCAGTTTCTGTGATTGCTTCCAAAGCTACCACAGTGTTTTGTATTTCCAGAGAATTGATGAATAGCAGATTGGCAAACAACCTAGAATTTAGAGCAAATTTCTATTATGCTATCTCATTATTCCTATCCAACCGATTGCGAAAAACAACAAGTCAATTAGGATATGGTTCGCCAGACGAAGCAGACTTAATCGACGAAAATGTGTTGGACGGAGTTTCGCAAGCAGGCTCACGATTTGGACAAATTTTACAAAAATTTTCAGAAGTATAAACCACAATAAGATGAACAATAAAATTGTACTCATAAGTCTTTTAGTGTTTTCCGTATTATCGTACGGACAAAACACAATTCCTGCGGATATTGTCACACTATCTGAACTTACCTTTGGTACAAATCCAATTATCAAAAGAAACATCTTAACGGTTTCAAACGCAGAAGGAGGACTAAAAATTCAAACCAGTGCGTTTGACTATCAATTAACGTCAGGTTTATCACTTACCAGAAACAACTTAAATCCGTTTGAAGCGGATCCGCGCAGTAGTTTCCTTACGGGAGATTTAAACTCTCGATTTACAGGCGCATCTGTGGGATTGCAACGTAAATTTCGTTCCAGCTTTACAGTGAACCTTTCGGTAGATTATACCATGGTGAATGATAATTTTCCACTGAACCGATTCAACCAAGACGTAGGCGCATTTACACAAGAACATATTGTAACAAGTACGCTTTCGTTAACGCAACCGTTACTTCGCGGAAGAGGAAAAAAAATAGCCACAGCATTGGAGGAAGCTTCCAAGTTAAACCTAGATAGTGTGGATGACAACGCCGAATTTGCCAACTCATTCGAATTATTGCAAATGGGTACAGCATATTGGCAGTACGTAGCTGCATACAAAAGTTTACAAGTTTTTGAACAAAACGAAGCGAGAGTACGACGTGTGTTAGAAATTACGCAAGAACTCGTAAAAGCCGATAAAAAACCTGCGGGCGATTTAGCACAAATTCAAGCAGATTTGGCAAGTCAGGAACGACAAACCAAAGTGGCGGAGCAAGCATTGTATAGTGCCAAACTAAACTTGGGACGTGTTATAGGAATCAGTGAGGAAGAAAGTAAACGACTAGGAAACCCGATGGATGAGTTTCCTTCCATCATAGAGTCTGGTTACGTCAACGATTTTAATATTGACGATTTTAAGGAAATCGCGCAAAACAATCGATTGGACATCATTGCAGCAAAGAAAACACAAGAAGCTATTGAATTACAACTCAAGTTAGCGCAAAACGACAAGCAACCACAACTCGATTTAACGGGTTTTGTTAGTTACGGCGGTATGAATATGGGCAATGGTTTGGACAGAGCGTTGGCAACTTTTTCGCGAAACGAAGGAAGAGATGTCGGTTTCGGACTCGGATTGCGTTTTTCATTTCCTGTAAATAACAACTTAGCAAAAGGTCGATTCATTCAAAATGAAGTGGCGTTTAAAGACCAGGAAATCGCAAACAACAACTTGCAACGAAACATAGACTTAAATGTATCTATCGCGATGAACAACTTGGACAATAGCGTTTTAATTCTTGAAAAAGCATTGGAGTCGTTAGAATTTTACCAAGAAGTATTCAACAATGAGCAAGTAAAATTTCAAAACGGACTCACAACACTGTTGAATCTTATCTTATTTCAAGAGCGCTTAACCTTTGCACAACTCGATTATTTGCAAGCGCAGCAGCAGTTTGCCAATGCAATCATCAACCTTCGATACGAAACAGGAACACTGTTGTTAAAAAAGGACAACGGTACCGCAGTAAACATAAATAGAGAATTGTTTTACACAATTCCAAGCAATTAAAAACAGTAAAAAAATAGAATCATGGCAGCAGGATTTTTTAGAAAAGCAGCAATTGAAAAACTCTCTACACCCGAAAAATTAGATCAGTTAATCAAAGTGACAAGCCCAAGAGGCTGGATAGCATTGATAACGATTACACTCATCTTGGCAACTGGAATTATATGGGCATTTTTTGGCAATGTAAAAACAAAGCTCAATGTAGTTGGAGTATTGTTAGGAGGAGAAATTCACGAAGTAGTAGCAACCTCGCAAGGACAACTAATTAGCTTAAACGTAGCTATTGGCGATGTAGTAAATGAAGGAGATGTTATAGCAACAGTGGAACAGCCAGAATTATACCAACAAATTGAAGAAGTAAAAGCTTCTTTGGAAGAACGCAAATTTGATTTGCAACAATTGCTGTCGTTTGGAAATCAAGATACGCGCTTGCAAAGTGAGTTAATTCAGCAGCAGCGAACTACAATTGTCATGCAAATTGAATCTGAAAAGAAAAATTTAGAATTTCTAAGAAATCAATTAGACACCGAAAAAGGACTGTTAGAGCAAGGACTCATCACGCGAACACAAGTGGTGAATACAGAACAGCAAATAGAAGCTTCTATCAATACCATAGAAAGTCTAAAAGGACAACAAGTACAAACTTCGAGTCGTAAACTCAATCTCGGATTTGATTTGCAACAAAAAATAAACATGAGCAAACAGCGTATTGCAGAAACTGAACGTCAACTGACGTATTTGCAAGAACGCTATGACATTCAAACAAATATCAAAAGTGCACACGCTGGTGAAGTCGTTGAATTACTTACTGATGCTGGTGTTATTGTACGACAAGGAAGTCCGTTGTTCAAACTAAAAAATCAAAATCAACTCACGGCGGATAACAAATTACGCGGTGTATTATACATTCCGTCACAAGATGGTAAAAAAATCAAAGAAGGTATGGAAGCACTTGTGGTTCCTTCAACGGTGCAGCCACAAGAATACGGTTTTATGAAAGGAAAAGTAACCTATGTATCTGACTTTCCAATTACGCAAAAAGGAATGATGATGACCGTTAAAAACGACCAATTAGTTCAAGGATTGTTGTCGCAAGGAGCTTTATTTGAAGTATACGTCGAATTTGAAAAAGACGAAAACTCATATAGCGGTTTCAAATGGACGTCTGCCAAAGGCCCTGAAGTTGCTATCAATGAAGGAACTTCCTGTATGGGGAAAATTACCGTAAAAAGTGAACCGCCAGCAGCGATTGTTGTACCAGCGTTGAAAAAATTCTTTGATCTCTATTAAAAAACACACACGCCATGTTCAAAGTAAAAGAAGAAAAAAAGATAAAACTGCCAAAGCCAGTAAAAACGCCTTCCGTTTTACAAATGGAGGCAGTAGAATGTGGTGCAGCAGCATTAAGCATCATTCTAGGATATCACGGAAAATTTGTTCCGCTTGAAAAACTGCGAATTGCTTGTGGTGTATCCAGAGATGGACTCAAAGCATCTAACATTCTCAAAGCTGCACGAACCTTTGGAATGGAAGCCAAAGGATATGCAAAATCCATCGAAAAGTTGAAAGAAATACAAATGCCTGCCATTATTTTTTGGAACTTCAATCACTTTCTAGTTATCGAAGGATTTACCAAAAATAAAGTATATCTGAGCGATCCTGCGCAAGGAAGATACCATGTAAGTCACGAAGAATTCGACGATGCTTTTACGGGAGTTGTACTAACATTCAAACCTACAGAAACGTTTGAAAAAGGAAACGAGAAAAAAAGCATGATGAGTTCGTTGGCAGAACGCATCACGAATTCTAAAATGGCGATTACCTACATCATTTTGGCGAGTCTCTTTCTCGTAATTCCAGGATTAGTCATTCCGTCATTTACCAAAGTGTTTATTGACAAATATTTGGTCAATCAAATCTCAGAATTTGTCATGCCGTTATTGCTGGTCATGGGCGGTATTTTAATTGTTAATTCGGTGTTGGTCTACTTACAGCAATACTATCTCTTACGATTAGAAACAAAACTGGCGCTCGCGTCTTCGAGTAAATTTCTCTGGCATGTTTTTCATCTACCCATAGCATTTTTTACACAACGCTACAGCGGAGAAATTGGAAACAGAGTTTCACTCAATGATAAAGTAGCAAAACTGCTCAGTGGCGATTTGGCAAACGCCGTTTTAAATGTGATTGTCGTCGTTTTTTACGCCATGTTGATGTTTTCGTACGATGTAGTCTTAACAATAATTGGAATTGGAATGGCAGCCTTAAACATTTTTGCCTTACGATATGTTTCAAGAGCGCGTAAAGACGGAAACAGACGATTCATGAACGAAAGCGGAAAACTTCTCGGAACAACCACCTCAGGAATCAGCATGATTGAAACGCTCAAAGCATCTGGAAGAGAAAATGACTTTTTTACAACTTGGACAGGATATTTGGCAAAAGTGATGAATGCACAGCAAGAATTGGGTTGGCTGACAACGCGACTCAACATCATTCCACCATTACTCATGTCACTAACCACAACTATTGTACTAGGAACAGGAGCAATGCGTGTAATGGACGGACAAATGACGTTGGGAATGTTGGTAGCTTTTCTATACTTGATGAATAATTTTATGGGACCTGTAAATCAACTCGTTACTACGGGAAGCATGTTGCAAGAAGTAGAAGGCGATATGGGACGTATTGACGATGTACTCAACTATGAAATTGCGAGTGAATTTAAAGAAGATGATGAAGAAACGGCAGCCATCAAAGAAAGTGCAAAACTCAACAAGCTGACGGGACATTTTGAAATGAAAAACATCACGTTTGGCTATAACACTACGATGCCAGCATTGATTAACGATTTCAGTCTTACACTAAAACCAGGAAGCAGAGTTGCTTTGGTTGGTGGATCGGGAAGTGGGAAATCTACCGTAGCGCGAATTGCCTCAGGATTATACGAACCGTGGGAAGGCGAAATACGTTTCGATGGAAAACTCAGAAAAGACATTCCACGTCACGTCATCACAGAATCGGTTGCGGTAATTGATCAAGAAGTATTGATGTTTAAAGGAACCATTCAAGAAAATATAGCTTTTTGGGATACAAATATTCCAGAAAAGCACATCATTCAATCGGCAAAAGATGCAGCCATTCACGATGTCATTGCGGCAAGAGCTAATGCGTACGACAGTGAAGTTTCTGAACGTGGTGCAAACTTTAGTGGAGGACAACGCCAACGCTTGGAAATTGCACGCGCTCTAGCGCTCAATCCTTCGTTTTTAATCATGGATGAAGCTACAAGTGCGTTAGACCCAAAATCGGAAAAAATCGTTATGGACAACATCAAAAAACGCGGTTGTACATGTTTGATTGTAGCACACAGATTGAGTACCATTATGGATTGTGACGAAATCATTGTCATGGAATTTGGAAAAATTGTAGAAAGAGGAACGCATCAAGAGTTGCTCAACTTACAAGGAACGTATGCGAAACTAATTGATTCAAAATAATTTGATATGTCTGAAAATAAAAAAATAAGATTGGAAGCTAATCATTCGCTAATTCTTAGGGAACACGATCGTTTTTGGATGATTACATCTGGAGAAGTAGATGTTTTTTATGCAGACATTGACGAAAACGGAGAATGTGCGAGTGCATTGCGCTATCTCTATAGTGCCAAAGCAGGAGAGTTGTTATTCAGTTTAATTTCCTCAAAAGAAAACGAACAAAACATTAAACTGCTGATTGTAAGTAAAGGCGCTTCGCTCATTTCTATCAACAAAAACAAACTGCTCGATGTAGATACCATTTTTCTCAAAAGCATGGTTGAAAAATGGATTCTAAAAACTGCATACAGAATACAGCAAGTAAACGCTCCACGATTGTACACAGCGTTGAATCCTTCTGAAACAATTCCGTTAAAGCAAGACGCTGTAGCTTTTCCAACCAAAGGATTGGCTTGGTGTACGGTTGTAAAAGGAAAAGCAAGTAAATACGCGGAAAATACGGAAATCAATACCGAAACCGAATTTAACTATCCTTTTGCTGTATCGGGTAGTTTGTGGCTCAAATCGCAAAGCAAAGACTGCGAAATCAAAGTCATCAGTACACGCCAAGCGTTCAAAGATGAAATATTCTTTATGCTTTCGCTGAATGATTTACAAGACCATTTCTACCAAAAACTCCTCAAAAACTACGAGCGTCTCATTGCGGAAGAGCAACATCGCATCGAAGAAAAAGTAACTTCGGAGTCAGAGAACCTTACCAAAACACTCGATCAGCTTCGTACAATTGTTGTTGGGAAGCAAGATAAAAAAGTAATGGTAACGTTTGACGACCAAAAAGTAAATAGTGACCTATATGCTACGTGTCAACTCATAGGAAACACCATTGGTTTTAACTTTGAAGCGCCAAAATATATGGAATCGTACCAAAACAGTACGACCAATCAATTATATGCCATTGCACAATCTTCCAAAGTACGTGTTCGAAAAATCATACTTCGCGGTACGTGGTGGAAAGAGGAAAACGGACATTTATTAGCATTTTACAAAGAAGATAAACGTCCTGTAGCATTAATTCAAGAAACATCACAAAGCTATCTTCTAAAAGATGTCACTACGGGAGAAGCCATCAAAGTTAACCACGAAATTGCAGAGCAGTTAGAACCTATCTGTTACATGTTTTTCTATGGTTTTGGTGAAATCATGACATCGGTTAAAAAAATTGCCAGTTTTGCAGCGCAAGGCATCAAAAAAGACGCAAAATACTTGTTATTAGCAGCCTTTGCAGGAAGTGTTATTGGATTACTTGTTCCAATCTTATCAGGAGTCATGTTTGACGATGTCATTCCTTCGGCAGACAAATCCTTGCATTTTGAAATATTCGCCATCATGCTCATGTTAGGTTTGGTATCTGCAGGATTACAGCTAGTTCAAGGTGTATTGCAATTGCGGGTTGAAACCAAATCGAGTATCAATTTGCAAGCTGGAGTTATGGATCATCTCTTGCGATTGCCTGTAACGTTCTATAAAAAATATTCTGCGGGTGACTTAACCAACAGAGCATTAAGTATCAACGGAATACGTCAAGTCCTTTCCAATACCGTGATGACTGCCGTATTGAGTGGTGCATTCTCTTTTGTCAATCTTATTCTCTTATTCTATTACGAGCCAAGTTTGGCGTGGATTGGCGTTGGATTGGCAGTATTGGCTGTAATTTTTATGACAGTTATTGGTTGGAAAAAATTAAAATATGACCGTCAAATATCTGATGTGCAGGGAGATTTGCAAGGTTTTCTCTTTGAATTCCTTTCGGGAATTACCAAAATACGAATTACAGGCGGCGAAAAAAGAGTCTTTACGTTATGGGCACAAAAATTCGCCAAACTCAAACAACTAGGATTCAGCTCAGGAAGCTATCAAAACTTTGTGGAAGTGTTTAACAGTTCCTATCCGCTATTTACCAGTATATTTTTCTTTGCGTTCATTTACTACACCGTAACGAATGCCGCAGTAGTAGGAACCATGATTTCTGTGGGAGCTTTTATGGCATTTATCAGTGCGTTCAATCAATTTTTGACAGATTGTTTAAAAATGAGCATGGCGTTAATCACTTCGTTGAATATCATTACGTTGTACGAACGTGTAAAACCAATTTTAGAGGAAATTCCAGAATCTTCTGAGCAAAGTACCGATCCTGGAGAATTGATTGGAGAAATAGAAATGAATGCAGTATCCTTCCGCTATCACGCAGAACAGCCACTCATTCTAAAAGACGTTTCTTTCAAAATAAAACCGGGACAAATGGTAGCTTTTGTAGGAACTTCAGGTTCGGGTAAATCAACCATCATGCGCTTATTGTTAGGCTTTGAATCGCCAGAAGTAGGTTCTATCTACTATGACGGAGACGCGTATGATTCCATGAACAAAGATTTGGTACGACGACAAATTGGTGTGGTATTGCAAAATGGAGCGTTAATGTCGGGAAGTATCTATAAAAACATTGTTGGAAACTCCGAATTAACCCTAGAAGATGCTTGGGAAGCCGCACGTATGGCAGGAATGGAAGAAGATATCAAACAAATGCCGATGGAAATGCACACGGTAATCAGCGAAGGCGCAGGAACATTTTCGGGTGGACAACGACAACGCTTAATGATTGCACGCGCCATTGTACACAAACCAAGATTGCTCTTTATGGATGAAGCTACGAGTGCTTTGGACAACAGAACACAAAATATTGTATCTGAAAGTCTTGACAAATTACAAGCCACACGAATCGTTATTGCACACCGATTGAGTACGGTAAAAAATGCAGACTGTATTTACGTGTTAGATAAAGGAACCATTGTAGAAGCAGGAACCTATGAAGAATTGATGGAGCAAAATGGAATATTTACCAGCTTAGCAAAACGTCAAATCGCTTAAAGAAAACAAATGAATGAGCAGGAAAAACGAGTGTTTTTACAAAATATAGTTCATAGCGAAATCGCTATTGAGCAACTACTGACGTATTGTAACAACAAGTTTATTTCTGCAAAAACGGAAGTTGAATCGTCCGATAGTTATTTGGAAACTTGGGAAGGCTATGTAGCAGAAGCCGCGGAAAAAGGAGTGATTTCAACACTGAAAAAGTACATTCCGCAATTGCTATTTCCTGTTGAAAAAAACATTTCTACGACAGAAGCTTACAAAAATGCAACCTTGCGTGGAAGAGTAGTGGAGAGCAATAAAGAATTACAGTTGCAAAACCCGGAGCATATTGCATTAGAACTTTATGAAACACCCTTGATAGGAAAAGTTCCTGTGATGACTGTTTCAAACAAAGACGATTTTTATACGATTTGTTGTGCATTGGCAAACAAAAACGAGCCAAAAGAGTTGCCTCAATCAATGGGCGCTTTGTTCATCAACGGATTGAACAATTGGCATCGTATCAAAACATTACAAAAACGTTGGCAAGCACAGCATCCGTACGGAAACTGGAACGAGGAATTCAAAAAAAATATCCTACCAAATCCTCATCTATATAAAGATAAATTGATTGTATTGAGTACAAGCAATTATAGTAATGTGTCGCATACAGCTGTTGGAAAAAGTGAAGCAGATTGGCAAAAAGCATCTGTTGCCATTCGGAAAGAACATGAATGTGTACATCTTTTTACACTGCAACGATATGGAGTAATAGCAAACAACATGCACGACGAACTCATTGCTGATTATGCAGGAATAACCAAAGCGTTTGGACAGTATAACAAAGATTGGTTTTTACAATTCATCGGATTGGAAAACTATCCAAGCTACAGAAAAGGTGGACGATTGGAAAATTATCAAGAGCCTGTGCAACTATCGGCAGCAGCTTTTAAAGGATTGCACACCATTATAAAAAATGCAGCAACGGCAATTGAAAAATTTGATTATTCGCTCGGAAACAGTACAAACACTGAAGAACGAATGCGAAGAATTCAAACACTTTGCGAAGTCGATTTACTTACAATGGCTTCGGCAAAAGGAGAACAACAACTTATAGAAACATATAATACTATTAGGATATCCCCGTATCATGGTAAAGAAAAGCGAAAAAATAATCACAGAAGTCAACGCTATTCTCCAACAAATCTCTAATACCGTACAAGCCGAAAGAAGTACTTTTTTCTTGTACAACAAGCAAAACGCTACACTAGAGAGTTTGGTAGCGCAAGGTCTGCAACACATCAGTATCAGCATTCCTGTTGGAAAAGGCGTTGTGGGAACGATGTTTCAACAGCAAGAAGCAATTATTGAAAATAACGTACAACGTAGTACTATTTTTGATACTTCGTACGATGCACAATTGCACTTTGAAACGAAATCAATCGTGTGTGTGCCTGTGGTCAATGCAAACGGAACACCGATTGGTGCTTTGCAATGTTTGAATAAAATTGACGGAGTTTTTACGGAAAATGATGTCAAAATTTTAGACAGTTTTGCAGCAGCGATTACGTTGATTGTTAAGAATAGTAAGCTGTATTTGGCGAGCGAGCATATCAAAAATAACTTTTCAACCTTACTAGAAGTTTTTAAAGCGGTTTCTTCGGAATTGAATCTCAACAAACTCATTCAAGTAGTGATGAACAAAGCTGCGGAAATCACCAAAGCTGATCGAAGTTCGTTATTTTTAGTAGATGAAACAACAGGCGAATTGTGGACCATTTTTGCCAAAGGACTCGAAAACAAAACCGTTCGCACCAAAAAAGGCATTGTTGCGCATGTTGCCAAAACCCAACAGCCACTTATTGTGAACAATCCGTACGATCATCCACTTTTCAATCCGGAAGTTGATAAAAAAACAAACTATCACACCAAATCAATTTTAAGTGTTCCTGTGTTTAATGCTAATAATAAAGTGTTGGGCGTGATTCAAGCCATTAATAAACGTGGAAATAACTTTAATGAAGACGATTTGGACATTTTAAAAGGTTTTGCCAGTCAAATACGTATTGCCATTGAAAACGCGAAACTCTTTGATCAAATTCAAGGAATGAAAAATCACTTGAATATTTTGGTACAAAATCTCGATACAGGCATTGTTACGGTAAATCAACAATTGCAAATCAATACAGTTAACGAAACGTTTTACCGAATGTTTGGCGTGAAAAAATCTACCAAACTCGCTCATACGTCCATTCAAAAAGTGGTAAAAAGACTGCAACCGTTATTTGCGCATTGTGAAGAGACCATTGCAACAGGCACTAAAAACTATCATGAAGATTTAAAAATTAAAATTAATCGTGATAAAACCGTGACGGTCAATCTCAGTGTATTACCTATGCAAGATGCGAAAGAAAACATCATTGGTGCCATTGTGGTTTTTAATGATGTTTCTCAGGAGAAGCGCATTCAGTCAAATCTCAGTCGCTACATTCCACAACATTTGGTAAAGCAAGTGATGCATCATGATAACTTATCACTCTTGCAAGGGAATTTTTCAAAATGTAGCATTTTGTTTTCAGACATTCGAAACTTTACAACACTTACCGAAGAATTTGGAGCG
The DNA here is from genome assembly GCA_006383075.2 of Kordia sp. TARA_039_SRF. GTDB lineage: Bacteria > Bacteroidota > Bacteroidia > Flavobacteriales > Flavobacteriaceae > Kordia. Next base: position 309,799 of record SMNH02000002.1, on the reverse strand, counting down.
ATTCAAATTGTGGAATTGCTCAACAGTTATTTTGAAGCGATGTTGGTTTCTGTTCATAAATACAACGGAATTCTCGACAAATACATCGGAGATGCTATTATGACGGTTTTTGGCGTGCCGTACGCAAATATTACAGATGCTAAAAATGCAGTGAATTGTGCGTTGGATATGTTTGAAAGTCTCGCCGATTTAAACAAAAAAAATAATTCGTTACCACAACTCAATATCGGTATCGGAATTAGTACAGGAAATGTAGTTTCTGGAAATATCGGTTCAGAAAAACGTTTTGAATATACGGTGATTGGCGACTCTGTAAATCTTGCTGCGCGACTGGAAAGTGCCACCAAAACTTATAAAGTAGACATGCTTATTTGTGAAGAAACTTACAATGAAGTCAAAAATGATTTTCACTGTAGAGAAATTGACACGGTGATGGTGAAAGGAAAATTGACTCCTGTAAAAATATTTTCAGTCGTAGCTAAAAAAACTGTATCGCTCAGCCATTCGCAAAAAGAATTTCTTCAACACTACGCTAAAGGCTTAAAAGAATACCGACGTAAAAACTATGAAAAGGCTAGTATTCATTTTGTAGCAGCCAATGACATCATACCATCGGACGGTCCTACCAAATTATTCTTAAAAAGGTGTAGAAAACAAACACGCGTTGTGCACTAGGTCATACACTACAGACATTTAGATTTTACGAAAAAAGCATTTTTATAAGTGTTTTTGGCATTTTTATATGTCTTCAATACAATAACTTTAAAATGGTATTAACAGGTAATATTTAGAAACATTATGGAACTAACTAAAGAACAAAAACTATTTGAAAAAATTGTTGTCAAAGCGTGGGAAGACGCTGCTTTTAAGCAGGAACTTACTTCAAATCCTTTGGATGCAATTGAAAAATTAACAGGAACGCGTTTAAACATTCCAGCAGGAAAAAAGTTTGTAGTACGCGATCAAACAGATGCTTCTTCCATTTACATCAACATTCCAACAGAAACATCAATGGATGATATGGAGTTGACGGAAGAACAATTAGAAATTGTAGCTGGTGGTGGTTCATTGCCAGGTGCTGTGATTCAGGATTCTGCAGATCCACTAAACGGATTGGCAGATGGATAAAAAAATATAGGGATAATGAAATTGGTTAAAAAAAAATATTCCTTTGGAAAAGAGAAGCGTACTTGGTTCATGTTTCTCTTTTTCGTTTTTATGTCAAGTGTACAATTTGGGCAAGAAGTTGTGCCAACCAATCACTCACAACAAAAGGCCGATAGTTTATTTAAACTTAGCAAGCAACAGGTAAAAAAACGTGATTTTCAAAAAGCTTTGGAAGCGGTAGAAGAAAGTCTTGCCATTTTTGAAAATTTACAAAACAACAAAGCCATTGCAGATTGCTACAATCAAATTGCAACTATTTATTATTATCAAGGCGAATTTGCCAAAGCATTGACCTATTTCGAAAACAGCAGAGAATACTTTGAAAAAGCTGGTTTTAAAAAAGGAATTGCTTCTTCCACCAACAACAAAGGCGCGATTTATTATTACCTAGGAAACTTTCCAAAAGCATTAGATCATTATAAAAGAGCGATGAAATTGCACGAAGAAATGCAAAACGAAGCGCAAGTTGCAGGAACTACACAAAATATTGGAAACATTTACATGCAGCTCAACGATTTTGAAAATGCGAAAATACATTTTGAAATCGCGGAAAAAATCTACCGAAAATCCAACGATGAAAAAGCACTTTCTTTAGTATTAAGTAGTATCGGAAGCATTTACAAGAAAAAAGAAAACTACGAGGCTGCTTTTCAAAATTTTGAAACGGCGTTGGAGCTTTCTGTCAAAACCAATCAAAACCAAACGCAAGCGGAAGTGTTGTACAACTTGGGAAAATTGTATGAAGCAAGAGGCGATTTGGAAAAATCACTTACAAACTATAATAAGTCCTTAGAAATTTCAAGACAAGCAAAAAGTAGTCTGCACGAAAGTTCTGCATTGATTGCGTTGGGATTTGTAAAACAGAAACTGGGCAAGAAAAGAGAAGCCATCAAAAATTGTGAGCAAGGATTCGACATTGCAAAAGAAATTGATGTCATTTCCATTCAAGAAGAAGCGTGTAAATGTTTGTACGATGCGTATAAGTTAACTAACAATCCGGCGAAAGCGCTTGTGTATAATGAACAAATGTATTTGTTGCGTGACAGCTTGAACTTGAAGCAAACTTCTGATAAAATTCTGAATATGGAATTTGAAAAAGAAATGCTGTTAGACAGTATTGCCAATGTTGAAAAGGAGCGCATTCTGAAACAACAACACAGGGAAGAAGTAGCCAAAAAGGAAAAACAGCGAAACATTTTCATCATAGCGGTTTGTTTTGCGGTCATTATTGCGCTTGCCATTTTTGGAAGATTGAGCTACATAAAAAAATCGAAAGCACGATTGCAAGTTGAAAAAGATCGCTCGGAACATTTACTTCACAATATTCTTCCAATAGAAGTGGCAGACGAATTGAAAGAGAAAGGTTATGTAGATGCGCAAGACTTTGAAACGGCTTCTATATTATTTACCGATTTCAAATCGTTCACCGAAACTGCTTCACATTTAACACCACAAGAACTGGTAGAAGAAATCAATGTGTGCTTCAAAGCATTTGACGCCATCATTGAAAAGTACCGCATTGAAAAAATTAAAACGATTGGTGATGCGTACATGGCAGCTGGCGGTTTGCCAAAACCAGATGCAAATGCGGTAAAGAATATTATTCTGGCATCATTAGAGATGCAACAATTTGTCGCAAAACGAAAAAGTGAAAACGAAGCGAGAAACAAACCTGCTTTTGAAATGCGTGTCGGAATTCATGTAGGACCCATTGTGGCAGGAATTGTTGGTGTGAAAAAATTTCAATACGATGTTTGGGGCGATACGGTCAATATTGCAAGTCGTATGGAAAGCAATGGCGCAGTTGGAAAAGTAAATATCAGCCATCATACGTATGAATTGGTGAAAAATGAATCAGATTTATCCTTTGAATATCGTGGTAAAATAACGGCTAAAGGCAAAGGAGAGCTAAAAATGTACTTCGTTTCCAAGAGAAATACCTAAGAAACAGTTTTGACGGAATTTTTGGCGTTTTTATAGAAAAACATACTAATATCTTTACACTGTAAACAAAGAATAAGAAACAAGAGTAGACATATGAAACCTACAAGTTCTCAACAGAAATCTCAAGAATTATTAGAGAAAATAATTCACAAAGCATGGAGCGATGATGCGTTTAAAGCAGCACTAATTGCGAATCCATTAGATGCTATAGAAAAGGCGACTGGAGAACGTGTACAACTTCCAGAAGGGAAAACATTAATAGTAAGAGATCAGACGTCGCAAGAGAAGATTTATGTAAATATTCCTGCGGAACCAAACATGGAAGATCTGGAATTGTCTGAAGACCAATTGGAAGTAGTTGCGGGTGGTGGAATTATTTGGCCAGCGTATGTAATGTTGCCAATATTACCAGTAGATCCAATTAAAGACGGACGTATAAATTAATTAAGGGAAAAATAATTACTAATAACCAACCAGAAAATTATGGAATTTACCAAAGAACAAAAACTCTATCATCAGATAGTAAAGAAAGCATGGGAAGATGCTGACTTTAAAAGAGAGCTTACTGAAAACCCGTTAGCAGCTGTAGAAAAGTTAACAGGAGTGAAGCTAAACATTCCAGAAGGAAAAAAAATAGTCGTAAGAGACCAAAGTAATCCTTCTACTACTTACATCAACATTCCGCATGCACAGCAAACGGACGATGTAGAGTTAAACGAAGAGCAATTAGAAACAGTTGCAGGTGGAAGTTACGTATCATTACCAATTGACATTATATGTCCAATTTTTCCACCATACGACACAATGCCAATTGACCCAATCATTTTTTAATATTCATAATCAAACTTTAATATAAACTTTTAAAAACAAGCAAAATGGAATTTACAAAACAACAACAAGAAGGACAAGAATTAATGAACACATTAATCGCTAAAGCTTGGGAGAGCCCAGAATTCAAGCAACAATTAATTAGCAATCCTAATGCAGCAATTGAGCAAGTTACAGGTAAAAAATTAAACTTAGATAACTCTCAGCGTATTGTTGTAGAAGATCAAACAGATCCTAACACAATTTACTTAAACATCCCAAGACAAGTAGATGTTTCTGAATTAGAATTATCTGACGAGCAATTAGAAATGGTTGCAGGTGGAGTTGCACCAATCGTAGTATACGGAGGAATTTTCTTAGTAGGAGTAATCGCTGGAGCATTAGCTGAGTAATCATCCTCATAAAAAACGTTGAGCATATTTTAGGGAAACTCAACAACTATCAAATCATTAAATAAAATACAAACCAATTAAAACTTTCATACGATGGAATTAACTAAAAAACAAGAAGCAGCACAAAATATCATGACAAGTGTAATCGCTAAGTGCTGGGAAGATGCAGAATTCAAAAGAGCATTAATCGCTGATCCTGTAGCTACATTAGAGAAATTTACAGGAAACGAAATTAACTTACCAGAAGGAAAAAGAATCGTTGTAAGAGATCAGAGTGCTGATGCAAACGCAATTTACTTCAACATTCCTGCTGAGCCAAACTTAGACGAGTTAGAATTATCTGATGAGCAATTAGAATTAGTAGCTGGTGGAGCTACACCTGTAGCAACATACTTCTTAGTATTAGCTGCTGGAGTTGCTGTAGGAAGCACACTTTTCTAAAAATTAATTCAAATCAGATAAATAGATAAACGATGGAATTAACTAAAAAACAAGAAGCGGCACAGCAAATCATGACGAGCGTGATTGCAAAGTGTTGGGAAGACGAAGCATTTAAACAAGCATTGATAGCTGATCCTGTAGCTACATTAGAGAAATTTACAGGAAACGAAATCAATCTTCCAGAAGGAAAAAGAATCGTTGTAAGAGATCAAAGTGCTGACTCGAATGCAATTTATTTCAACATTCCTGCTGAGCCAAACTTAGAAGAATTAGAATTATCTGACGAACAGTTAGAATTAGTCGCTGGTGGAGTAACACCTGTAGCAGCATACTTTACTGTGTTAGCCGCTGGAGTTGCCGTAGGAGCAATACTTTTCTAAACATGTAGATACTTCGTAATACATTTATATATGTTTGCTCCCTTGAGATTAGGTTTTCCGCTTGAGGGAGCTCATTTTTTAACTTAAAAAAATAATCAAAATGGATAAATTGAGTAGTTTAAATTGGATAGGAATTTGTATTCTTTTTTTAGGTATTGTAGCCTTCATGCTTGGCAAACAAGAAAAATATACCACACTTACAGTGGTACTTTGTATTGTAGGTGTTATTTTATTTATTACAGGATTTTACGTAAAAAAATAACCCTTTTCACATTGTAAATAATTCCCAAAAATACTTGGGAATTTGTTGTTATTACTCGTGAAACAACTATACATCAACTGTTCTACAAACGTAAAAACATCAAATCAATTCAAAAAATAATATCAACATCACCATGAAAAAAGCTGTTTTAATATTTTGCGATAACGATATCAGTCATAATATTCCAATGCTTGGCATTGCTAAAACGCTTCAAAGCAAAGGACATCGTGTTGTTTTTTGTGGAAGTACTGACAATCGTTCTTTTTTTGAAAAACAACCGTACACGTACATCGCGTCTGAAGTTTTTGATTTGGAAAAGCAAAATGTAGTCAATACAGTCGATTTAGGTTTTTTTGATACCAAAACATTGCAAGGAATTGCAGATGGACAGTTAGATGGCATCATGGAACACGTACAACCTAACATGATATTATTTTCATATTACATGTCATACTTGTTGCCATTCTTCAAGAAAAAATACAATCAAATCAAATACTGCTGTGTCAACATTTTAATGCGCGGCGAATTATTTACACCAAAATTTTTATATAATTTTCATTACGAAACCGCGGATAAAGAAATTCAAACACTCGTAACAACGATATTACAGACACCAGAAAAAGACCTGGAAACAGTGGTTGCAGAAACTTATCAAGATTTTAAAGAATTCATTCTCTGTCCGAAAGAAATGGACATTGATGCCAAGTACGAACATCAAAATGTAGAATATTCTGAAGCCATTATTGGTGGAAATGATTTGAGTGACGAAATTCCAGAAAAAAACAATGTCATCTTGTTTTCCATGGGCTCTTACAGCAAGCAATTTCCATTGGTGATTAATAAAATTGTAGAAAAAGTCATAGCGTGTTGCAAATTATTACGAGCGAAAGATGCTTCATACAAATTTATTCTGTCTATTCCCGATGGTGTATTAACGGACGATTTGGTTCATGCTTGCACAACCGAAAATATCAATTTGGTGAATTGGTTCGATCAAAATAAACTTTTATACAGTTCCAAACTCATGATTACACATGGTGGAATTGGCTCTATCAAAGAATGTATTTACGCACAAACGCCGATGTTGTGCTTTCCGCTTACGCGCGATCAACCTTACAATACAAAACGAATTGAAAATTTAGGTTTGGGTAAAAAGCTGCATCCTTTAGAATCGGATGTGGACGAAATTTTTTCAGCGTTGACCGATTTGCTAGAAAATGACAGCTATCAAACCAATTTGAATACCTTTCGAAACATATTCAACGATTACCGAGAAAAAGAAACGTTATACCATCAACTTATGGCGGTTGCAGGATAATCAAATACAATTCATAGCATGCAAACAACATCACATATAACAACTGCAGATTTTTTTGATTTGACAACAGTGCATGCGCTTGTAAGCCAAAACAGTGCGTTGAGAAACAAGTTGTTGCAGGAGTTGAATCGTTTTATGTATGTTCAAAATGAGCGAATTTTATATGATTGTTTTGATAAGTACAAAGCGCAACATACGTATGCTGGTTTTTCAACATTTGTAACCGATTTTCCGCATACGCGAAACGTAATTATTAAAGAGAAGTATCCGCACGCCAATACACTTCTCACACGACAAGAAACGAAACTAGAAACTTTTGTGGCTACGCTATTGTCACAATTTGCCGTAGACAAAAAAGCATTGTATAACGCAAAAATACTTTCCGAACCAACTGCACGGATTTCTGACATTAATATCGGTTTGGGAGATTTTCATCATGGAAAATCAACTACAATTATAGAAGTTGATAAAAAACGAAAAGTTGTTTACAAACCAAGCAATGGTGGAATTACAACGGCATATCACGCGTTTTTGAATTGGATTAGTACATATTTAGATATGGGTGATTTTGGTTATAAAACCTATAACAAAGGAAGTTATCACTGGCAAGAATTTGTGACATACGAATCCTTAAAATCACCTGACGAAATAGCTAATTATTACTACAGAGCAGGAATTCTATTGGCAGTAACGTACGTATTAAATGCTTCTGATTTTCACTATGAAAACTTGATTGTACATAATGGAACGCCTATTTTGATTGACCATGAAACCATCATTCAACCCAAAATATACGATAACTTAAAAAAGTTCTTTAAAGCATTTGACACAGAAACTGAGCAAGATACAGTATTGAGTAGTTTGTTGTTGCCCAATCAGGGAAATGACAAAGGGTTTCCTGTCGGGATGTGTGGATTTGGGTGTTCTAAAGAAACACATTTGGAAGGTTTCAAAAAAATGAGCGTTCACGAATTCACGGACGATTGGAAAATTGTCACGAAAATGGCGAAACAGGATTTTATTAAAAATAATGTGCCTGAATATCAAGGTGAAAAGCAATTTGTAGACAAGTACACTAAAGAATTGTTAGCAGGTTTTGAAGCTTGTTATCAGCTCTTTATAAAGCATCGCGATTTTTTACTGTTTGATAAAAAGACACCTGTAAAACATTTTGATGCGAAAACTGTTCGTTTTATCTGGCGACCGACCAATGTATATGTGAAAATTTTAGAGTACATGAAGTTGCCTAAAAATTTAACGGATAAAAAAACGTACACTAAAAAAATTGAAGACTATTTGTCGGTAGCCTTTAAAAATGTACCTAAAGACTCTGAATTGCATCTCATTCTCAAAAGTGAAATTCACCAAATGTTACAAGGAGATGTTCCGTACTTTGAAATTGATGCTTCTTCAAGAGATTTAAAAACAGAATTTGGTGTACTGCAAAACTTCTTTGAATTCAGTTGTGTGGAAAACTTAGAAAGAAAACTACAAAAACTCTCCTCAGACGATTTAGCGCATCAAAAAAAGCTGATCTTACAAAGTATTGCATCGTAGAACGTTACATATAAGGATGTTGTAAATAGTTGAGTTGATAGTTTTTAAGTCATTCAACAGAAGTATCTTCAAAAATAATTTTAAATTCTAGACATAAAAAAAAGGTTTTCCAAATGAAGGAAAACCTTATAAACATTGACAATACGTGTATAATTGTCTTCGTAGCGAGATCGGGAATTGAACCCGAGACCTCCGGGTTATGAATTCGGTGACGATTGACGCTTATTGAAGCTAAATGGTTTGTAATCAACTGTTTTTATTGATTTTAAACGTGATTAAGAATCAATAAAAATGATTAAAAAACATTATTTGTTGTACATATGTTGTACAGAGATTTTGTATCTTTAAAGTATAAAGACAATCAATATGGCAACGGTAAAAATTGTTCTGCGCACAAATTATAAGAAGAAAAACAACACCTTTCCTCTTGCATTACGCATTACTAAAAATCGCAAAACCCGTTATGTTTTTACGGGCGAATATATCTTAGAAAAAGATTGGGATGCGGTGCAAGGTAGGGTTAAAAAATCTCATCCTAATTCTGCCAGATTGAATAACTTCTTACAGAAAAAATTAAGCGAAGCGCATAGTATTGCTTTGGATGTCGAAACCACCGATAAAAGCAAAACGGTTAAATCCATTAAGACAAAGATTGTTAATGATAATAAAGCAGATTTTTTCGTCATTGCAGATATCTATCTTAGAAATCTAGAGGAACGAAAGAAGTTTAATCAAAGTAATAATGATAGTGGACGATTAGAGATTTTTAAAAAATATCTTGGCAAAGAACATATTGATTTTATCGATTTAGATGTCACATTACTGGATAAATTCAAGACTTACCTCATATACAAGTTAAAACGTTCTGAAAGAACGGTTGCCAATTACATGATATTGATACGCACGATTTATAATATGGCGATAGCCCAAGGCATCACAGATAAAAACAATTATCCTTTTGGTAAAGGTAAATATCAAATCAAAATTCCAGAAAGTGAAAAGATTGGTTTGAACAGAGAAGAAATTCAACTCCTTGAAAACGCCACGGGTATAACGCCTGCGCAACAACACGCTTTGAATGTTTGGTTGTTCAGCTTTTATTTCGCAGGCATTAGAGTGGGGGATGTGCTTAAACTCAAATGGTCGGACTTTAAAGATAATCGTTTGTATTATCGCATGGGAAAGAATAAAAAACTTGTTTCTTTAAAAGTACCCGAAAAAGCCCAAACAATTTTGGATATCTATATGAAAGATAAAAAGCGCAAGACAGATTTTGTCTTTCCGAATTTAAAGGGTGTGAATGTTAAGGATGAGAAAGCACTTAGCGTACGCATTAAGACCATCACGCGCAATCTCAATCGTCGTTTAGCGATGGTGGCAGAAACATTAGAGATTGATAAAAAACTCTCCATGCACATCGCAAGACACAGCTTTGGCAATATTGCGGGCGATACGATACCAATACAGATGCTTCAAAAACTCTATCGTCATTCATCCATTACGACAACCATCAATTATCAACAAAACTTTATGCACAAAGAAACCGATGATGCCCTTGATAAAGTCATTGGGTTTTGAATAATTTATAGTGGTTGTTTAACCAATGTCATATTTTTGGGAACTTGATACGGTGGTGGTGTTGGTGAACCTTGCCAAACATCACGTTGCCAAATGATTGTTGGCATTTGTCCAATGCTCGTTGCGGGTATATATTCCAATTTAAGGCGTTTATACCGTGACTTATAGGCAACGCCTGGCTCATGATATGACATGTTAATCTTATTGAGATCATTCGGTTCAATAAAGAAACCACCAAAAAAAGTTAACGAATTAACTTCTTGATATGTGTTATAGATTTCCACGCCATTTTTAATGTATTTAAACCTACTCATAAGTTGGTCGTAAAGATAGCTACCACTATTTTTATTGTTTTTGAGGTAGAATGTTATTTCAAAACTTTCAGTACTTGTTTCATATTTCCATGTTCCTGTAAATTTTGCTAAAGCGCCATTCACATCCTTGTAATAATAAGTAACACCTTCTTGTTCTTGAAACCCTTTCTTTTGCTCTATTGGAATAATAGTTTGGGCTGTTGAACAACTTGCTAATCCTAATAAAGCGAATATTAATAGATATTTTTTCATGTTTTTGATTTTTATAATCTTTTCCAACGTGTAATTTCTCCGTTAAAGATAACGGCTTCATAAATGCGAATGCCAAGTGTTTGATTGCCTAATTCTTCATGTTTGTCTTTTAAGAACTCAATAAATGCTCTAACGAGACATTCGTTATCGTTGCCACATTCATCGAGAACATCCATATTAAATTTCTTTTCAAAGGATAACCAATTTTGAGTTGGGTTATACTCTGGATCATTCCCTAAAGCAGTAAAGGCTTCATCCATCTTTTCATCATCCCCAACAGCCAGAGCGTAAACGCCTGTTTCACTGGCAAGCATGGCGACAATATCATCATCATTATTGTCTGGGATATTCTCATCTGTATCTTTTCTAAATTTACGAAACTTCAAGAATTTATGAATATCAATCTTTGAAAATATTGGAGAAATCTCTTTCAGAACTGGCACATCTCCACTGTAATCCCAAGCTTTTTGTTGGTGCATATGTAATGATACAACTTCTCCAACTTTAAACTCAGGAATAAATTCTGTACCCGCTTCAATTAAAACATCAGGTGGACGGTCTGTATATTGACCATCAGCTTCTCTTTTGTACATTGCTCCATCTTCAAGATGATAATTAGGATCAAAAATCTTTTGTCCTAAATCAGAAAGTTTATTTTTGATTTTGGTCGTATTACTATATTCTAAGAGTTTGTTTTTTATATTTGCGTCCCGCAAATCAAGAAGTGGAATAGTTTCTATTGGATCATCTGGGTTGTCATTATTTGGGTCATTGCTACCACCACCTGCAGTACCATCATTGCTATCTCCACCAGTTTGACTACCGCCTCCAGAGCATCCCCAAACATTCACGGTTTCCCATCCACAAATACGCAGTGGTGGTTGACAGGATGTTATGATGGTTCCACAGTCACATTCTTCTCCATAAGGATGATGAGCATCTCCAGTACACTTAAAATCAGTACATACTAAAACATCATACGTATTTTGAATTTCCGGCACACCATTTAAACATGGTCGTGAAGATCCAACAGTTTTATTGAGTATCGTTGCGCCCTCAATAGCTTCCATGATTGCATTTGTGTAATCTAGCCCATTCGTAAGGCGTGGATATTTAATCAAGAATTGATAACTATCCCCATCATCAAATTCAAGAAGCATATAATTAATCAGATAATTCTCTTGTTCTACGTGTCCAACAACAGGAGTGGTATATTGAGTATAGGTGTTGCGCTCTATAATTTGTATTGTGTTTAAATCCAAAGAATAAGGTGTACCATCATTATTTTTAGCACTATGTGATGATTGATTAAGTTTTTGATACACGCTTGGATGCGTGGTGCGTAAATGTTCGCCTGACTCCATTTGAATAATAAGACTGGCATCTTGTGACTTTGTTTGCTCATCAATGCGTACAGCATCATCATGCTGACAAGCAATAACAGAGATTAATGCAATAAAGATGATAAAGGGAAAAACTCTAATAGACTGTTTCATAAATAACTTTTGTTTTAATTGTAAAAGTTAGGTTTTAGGGGGAAATAAATTCTTTAGCGAATATAATCAAAAACGCCTATGTAAGAAAAAATATTGTATAAGCGTCGAATTTTTTTCATAAGCGTATTTTTTTCTAAATAGATATGTGCGTATTTTGATTGTTTGAGTTGTGACATAGTTCATTCATGACAAAAGAATTTCACACCAATATCAGCCAAATTACCCTCAATTATCAGCACAAGGTGAAAGCCGATGCGCGTCCGAAAGTGACCTGTTCCAGACATGGATATGAACTGTTTCGAGAAAATTGGAATGATATGACGATTAATCTGTATGAGGAGTTTAAAATTCTCCTGCTCGATCGTAATAATCGTTGCATGGGGATTGTACCAATTTCACAAGGTGGGGTTTCGGGAACAATCGTTGATAGCAAACTCATTTTCGCATCAGCACTTAAAGCACGTGCGTGTGGGATTATTTTAGGACATAACCATCCATCGGGTAATCTCAAAGCCAGTCGCGCGGATATTGGATTAACAGAAAAAATTGTTCAAGGGGCAAAATATCTTGATATCAGTGTTCTTGACCATTTGATACTCACGGATGACAATTACCTCTCATTGGCTGATGACAATTTAGTGTCATTTACGCTATAGAAAAAACAAAAAAAAAACTTCTGATTTATACCGATTGTGACGTTTGAATTACCTAACTTAGATTCAAATAATCAAAATCATAAACATATAAGAGCAAAGTCTTAGTGTAAAAATATTATACAAATTTAAGCATTAGCTACAAATTTCGTTCAAACCCGAAAACTGGTAATTTTCTCTGATCCGAACGAAAGGCATGTAGACTAATGCCCATGTCTTAGGCGTGGGCTTAGTTGTTGTCTTTGGATCACGGTATACCAGTACCACGGGTTTAGGACGCACTAAGTTCCACGCTATTTTTTTAAGTCATGGAAACACCTAAAACCACAATCCGCTCCCCTTGAAGTTCCCTAAGCTTCCCCTTGATGCGTTCCCCTAAACTCTCAACTATTTATTACTAACAATTTTAAAACGTATCAATTATGAAATCATACACATATTTAAAACTCTTTTTTATCAGTTCATTGTCTTTTATTCTCATGGCAGGATCATGTAGTAATGACGATGATGAAGTAATACCCGAACTCTTTGAGCCAATAACAATCAATATTGTTGAGAATATGTTCACCGACTGTGACCAAACCTATACAGTTGATAATGTTGCCCTAACTTATCGAACGATTACTCTTAATGAAGCGTGTAACCCTGATACGGCACAAATCGGGGAATGTAACTTCAATCCAGATCATTCTATATCAATAGAAGTTAATGAGACCAATCCGTTCTTTGGAGAATATCGCTTATTCTTAGGTACATATTTAGATATTGATCTATCACAGTTAGAGAATGCTTCTAAAATACGTATGCTGATTGGCGATTATTGTGGTGTGAGCTGTACCCGCGCTAATCTCTATAACGGAAGTGAAATTATCAATCATACTGAAAATGAAATTTATAATCCCAATACAATAGAAGAATTGGTCTTTGATGATTTAAGCCAAGCCGATCATGTCACACTCTATTCTTGTGAAGCATTTGTTTATCAAATTATTATTGAATAACACAACTTAAAAAAACAATTTATTATGAAATCAAAAACGATATTTTTAATCTTTCTCACTTTCTTTATTATGGGATGCGAAGAAGATGACTCATCAATTGCTGATTTAACAACAACACGCAGATTTCAACTCATTGATTTAGGAACGCAAGGTGTTCGCTTTGGTAATGGAATATATCCTAACGCAAATATCTATTTTTCGAGTGAGTCGGGATTTGATTTAGTGGCTGGACAATTAGAACCGAACAATAATACGAATGTAACACTCAATATGTCATTAGAATTGGATCGCCAAGGAACAATTGAATATAATCAGATGTTTAGAAGTGATATTCCATTTCAAATAACACAATATCTCTTTTATAATGGCTATAAGGATATGACCATCACGCAAGCGGATGTAAGACTAACATCAAAAAATGGCGACGCTATTTTATTCGATGAAGCAGGTGAATACGGTGTTGTTGAATATCCTTATGGATGTGGTACAGGAACACCTTGGGGTGATGGACGTTTTGATGAAATCGGAAATACATTTGGGAATTTAATTCAAGACGATCAAAATACTTTTTCTGAAGATACAACTGTGGATATCGATCGATTTACCGATTTTAGGATGCTCACCAATTTACGCTTTTTAATGAGTAAAAGTAACACATCACAACTTTATGGATTAAGTGAAAATGGAGCGAGAGTTGATTTTGCGCTTGATTACTCAACGGATTTACTGAGCCTCTCAGATTTTTTAAGTGCGCAAAATGTCGTCACTTTAAAATTTGAACTTTCTGGAGACTTTAACATTAACCTCTTTATAGGAACGATTCGCTCGGATGAAAGTCCAGACGGTCAAGGAAAATCTATTACAGTTGACAATCCTTAAAAGCCACCTTAAAGCTTTGATAAAAAAACCTGCTACATGCGCAGGTTTTTTTATGCTTTTTCTGACAATTTATTTGTATCTTTTTTCTTTGATTAAAAACAAAACCGAATGGAAGTTATTTGTTTAGAAGAAGAAGCTTTTTATAAACTCTTTGACAGAGTGACCGCCTATATTGACCAAAAATACCAAGAGGACTCTTGGATTTGGGTGGATGGTACAGAAGCAATGAAGCTCTTGAATATCGCTTCAAAAACTACCCTACAAAAATTGCGGGATGAGGGTAAAATTCGTTTTTCACAACCGCAACCGCGCGTCATTCTCTATGATAAAAATTCGATTAATGAATATTTGAATACGAACGCTCGCGAAACTTTTTAAACTATGGAAGATTACACAACGCTCGATAAAGAATATATCAAAGCCTTTAATCAAGGCTATATCTTAGCCCAAGAAACAGGACTTAAAGCTGATACACTTGATAAGATGAAGTCAGATAAACTGCAAAAGCTGAATATCAATTCAACACGCCTTAATGTTGTCAAATTGGGCATGAAGCAATACGAAACGGATCAAGCCCAAGAAAAAACCAAACAAAAAGAAAAATCTCATGAGCAAAAACACGATGATCGCTCCAAAGGGCGTTCACGTTAAATTTCATTTTTAATATCTGCATCTGTTTTTTTGTGCGTATTGTCAACACGATAACTTGTCTATTCCTTGTCGTGTTCTTTAGGGAATGTCATTTAAAAGCAGATTTTCTCCCGCCACGGGCTCGCACCTGACCGTATGGTTCTGCTCGAAAATTCTTTGCTTTTAAGTCAATTCATTCCTTAGTCACTTCAACAATTAAGATAAGGAGAATTTGATGACTGACGAGATAAAACAAACGATTGCAAAGCAAAATGACCTTTTTCGACAAAACTTTGCCGATACTCATGCGCAAATAGAAACAGGAATTAAAGGACGCTATTTGGTTACACGTGGTATTTCTGAATTACCCGTACATGACCAATTACTTATCACAAAGAAAGTCCGTGAATTTAACGATTTCAATCCCGATAATGATCCCTATGGAGAACATGATATGGGAAGTTTCAAGCATAATGCGGAAACCATATTTTGGAAGATTGATTATTATGACACCAATTACCAATATGGTAGTCCTGAACCGAGTAATCTCAATAAAACACGGCGTGTTTTAACTGTTATGCAAGCGCATGAATACTAAGCCATCATAAAAAATCAATGACAAAGGCCACTTAATCGTGGCTTTTGTTTTTTTCAATATAGTCTTGATAGGCTTTCATTCCATAGAATAACGGATTAGGCGCAATTCTATGTTCTAAATTTTTCATTTTAAAATAGGGAACACGTTCAAACATAACTGCCTCATTCTGTCCAATAAAAACAAAACTCCCTTGCTCTTGTTCGACTTCGGAACGGGTTTTACGGTAGCGTTCAATACTCGTGCGATATTCATTCGTATTATAGTTTTCTATGGATTTGGAATATTTATCCAGTTTTTCAGACACATATTTGGCTGTTTCATCTTTAACATTAAAGAACATGGAAACGCCACAATTTTCAACAATTTCTTGGCGTCCACTCTTACCGTAATTATTTTCTAATTGATCAAGATTTTGACAAATAAACCAAAAACGCACCCCATAGCCGCGTAAGAACGCCGCATTATTTTTAATCAAATTGAATGTGCCTAGTTGCGGAAACTCATCCAACACAAATAAGACAGGCTTTAAAGGCGGGTTATCAATAAGCCTTTTGATAAAGGAAGTTAAGACCAATCTGAGCCATACGCGGGCAATACTAACACGATTTTGTGGAAAGGATATGTACAAATCATTGTGGAGTTGATCTTGTTCAAAAAGTTCACTTAATAGATTTTTGGAATGTTCAGCTTCATCATCAACAGCCGTTGAGAGTATTTTTCCGCGAAACGCTTTCAAAGCTTTGGCAATCGTGGTTTTGATGCCGCGAAACTCGCCATTTTCGCCACCTGTTGTCACACCCGTCATGGAAAGAGCCGATAATTTTATCGCTCGTTTAATGGCTTCATCGGGATGATGAACAGCCATCATTTGATCACAGAGCGCGCGAAATCCTTCAATGGATGAAAGATTGATAATCAAACTTTCGTATAAACTCGATGGCGTTGGCACTTCTGGATAATCAGAGACAACCATGTAGAGTAAAAATGAACCAATAAAATCACGCGCCATTTCATCAAAATGCTCACCTGTATCGGATTGATTGCCCTTTTCGGGAATAATGGCGAGGGCAAAATCAAGGCAATCTTCATAAATACTGTCATTATAGGCATCGAGCAAACAAAACGGATTATAATTAATCGATGGCATCTCAAAAATATTCCAAGGATTAAGGCGAAAGGTTTTTCCTAGATTTTCTTTTTCTTTCCAATGCGAACACACAGCTGAATTTTCGCCTTTGAGATCAAGAATGATTTTTGTTCCCTTGAAAGCATCATGGAGTAAATTCGGCATAATCAGTCCTGTATTTTTTCCCGCGCCCGATTGTGCCACGGTTAAAATATGGACATCTTTATCATAAGCATAGGACTTACCCTCTTTGTCTTGACCAATATAAACACCTTTCATGATTCTATTGAATTTAAACCGTCTATACCTGAAAGATTACGGTCGTTATTTTGAATTTCATGTCCTTTAGAAACCAACTGATTGTGGATTTTATTCGCTTGTGCAATCATTTGATCGCACAGGCTAACTTTTCGAATAAACTCTCTTTGAATTTCAGAACGTTCATAATTAGAATATATCCCCGTTCTATTCCAACCTATGGTGTATCGCTTTCTAATATCCCAAAAATCATTTTCATTGGGTAACGGAACGGTCTGCCAGTCTTTTTGTTTTAATTCAATCTTGTCTTTTTGATTGTGCAGATAGGTTAAATCTTTTTCAATAGCAACAAGAAAGGCTTTATTGCCGATAGCACTTAAAGTTTGAGTAAAAGTTTTTTGTTCAAGTTCTTTAAGCATCGGCGGTTTTTCAATTGGATAATGTTTTGGCAACCACATGTCATTATTTTCAAATTTATCAGCATAGCGGAGAAATTTTTCCATCCAATAAAATTTATAACAAGTAAGAGCAGTAGGCACAGTAATAACTAGCCCTAAAATTCTTGCAATCGGATCAATAATTAAAAGATAAATCCCAAGACCTAAAAAATATACAAAGATTGGGATACTTATTCGTGTAATAAGATTTAATCTATTTTTACGACGGCGTTTTCTGTCATGGAAAAAAGGAAACATAAGCTATGGTTTAAGTGTTAATTATTTAAGAATTTAAGCCATCGATATTGGATATGTCAAAATTACCCCTTGGTATCTCAGAGCCTTTATCAATGGCTCTATTAAGAAGCTTGTTGATTTTAGCAATTAAGTTTTCTTGGTCATCAATGAGGCGAATAAACTCTCTTTGAAAAAAAGCGCGTTCATCGGCAGAATAAATAGCGGTTCTATCACTAAGATTCATTCGTGTTTCAACTTTCCAAAACAATTCGTCTTTTGGTATGGGAACAGTTTCCCACTCTTTTTGTTTTTTTTCTATTTTCCTTTTATGTTCATGAAGAAATTCTAGCTCTGCTTCGAGGGCTTTTATATAATTTTTAATACCCATTTCTTTACGAACATCATCAGCACTACGATCTACAATTTTTTGTAAAGTTGGTGGAAGTTTTATCTCAAAGTTCTTTGGTAACCAAGGATCGTTATTCTCAAATTTATCAGCATACCTATGAAACTTAATGAATTTGTAACTGTGTAAAAAAGCAATAAAAATCATGATGACAAGTAACACCAAAGGTAAAGGACCAAGAAAGGACTTCTTATCAAACGCAGATTTTATTGAATAAATGATGAGAACAAAAAATGAAATATTAGCAATTATAGAATTGTTATTTTTAAGTCTGTTTTTTGAGCGACGTTTTTTACGAAGATTTAAAAACTTCATAGATTGTACTTTTGTTGATTATTCAACCATGAAAATACAATAAAAAATTATTTATAAAGTAAGAAAATTACTTTTTTAGGTAAAATGATTGATTTAAAGCGATTTAACAAAATCAACAGCCTGTTTGACGCCATTGACAAGCCGTTGACCTAATGAAACTTCTTGGGCGTTTTCCCTAAAAGCATTGAGGCTATCATCTTGATTAGGAACATCACGTATATCCATTGTTAGGAGTTCAACACTAACTCCATATTCTTGTGCTTTCTGCTCATAATGGGCTTGTCTGACATTTTCATCTTCAAGAGATCGATATTCTGGATAATCTACCACAATTTGATTTTCTATAAGCTTTCCCATGATAAAATCATAATCAAGCGTTCTAAAGGTTGCGAAATCACTATTACTAGGAATCTTACCCGCATCTCTTAGCGACCAAAAGCTGTGTTTGAGAAAATGTATCTTTTCCAAAAAATCTTCGCCACCTTTGTATTCATTGAGATTGACTTTGCCATTCTCATCACGAAGAAATGAACGGTTTAGTGCCTCATATGCTTCCCTAGCTTCTTCTAACTCAATTTCTCTTTGTCTTGCTTTATAGGCTTTATATTCACGTTCTCTTGGATGGATATACCCCAGTTCATCGGAATTCGGTTCTGCGGGTGATGAACTAATCCCCTCTATATTGTCAAGCCTGCTGGCATCTCGTAAATAACTGTCATAAAAAGCGGCATCTTTCGCATGTCCTCTTAAACGTGCCACATAGTCAGATTGCGCATTTTTGGGAAGATTGGACGGAATGTCATAATTATAAAGCGTTGATAATGGATTTTGACTTTTTAAGTGCTGTGTCAAACCATAAATTACTTTATCAGGGTTTGTTTGCAAAAATTCTTGTTTTGTTTCGGGTAAATCAAATTGACCACCGATAATATCAAAACTCTTATTGATGAGTTCTTGTCTTTCTTGTTGATCTATCTCATCGTTACTAAGTAGAAGAAAGTCAATTGCTTGTTTGATGGCGTTTAATCCTTGAACAGCGTCATGCGCATTATTTAATACAGGCTTTGTTAACTCGATTAAACTTATCCGAAATGAAAACGCGTCCATGACAATTCTCTGTTATTACAGTTGCTATTATTATACATATTATAGGCAAAGAGTCAAGAAAATATTAAAGCCCAAAAATGCGGAGCATTGCCCCCATAATCTTACCAGAATTAATACTATTTCGTGTGTTTGGCGAATATTTTTAAAGTGGTAAGCGCATCGTTTTTGCAAATAAATCCCTATCTTTATTTAAGAAAAAACTTCTATTGAGTGGCAGATGCAAGGTATGGGGCGGTCATACCGCCACTCTTGTAAAGGAGGGGAAACTCCCCGTCCGTTTAATCCTCCCCGATAAGGGTTGAGTTATTTTTTTTTGAGTTATGAAGAAAAAAAGAAGTGAAAGGCGACAGCGCAATGAATTGGTGCAATTTCGCTTGACAGCAGAGGAAAAGCAAAACTTTTTGGCGCGCTGTGAACAAGCGGGATTAAGTGGCGCGGATTATTTTCGCAAAACCGCTTTAAAATCCAAACCGCTTAAATCTGGGGCTGAAACAGCCCTGTTGATTAAGCTTTTGGCTTCTTGGGGTAAGATTGGCGGGAATATCAATCAAATCGCCAAACATTACAATAGTGGACACCCAACGGATATTGCATTGGGACAATCTTTATTGAAAGAGATTGAAGCCATGCGTACAGATCTCCGTCAAGCCTTAGGATATGATCTGTAAAGGGGGAAAGCGTTCCAATGGCGCCAGTTTAGCCCAACATCTCCTCAAAGATGATAATGAGCGTATTGTTGTGGTTGAAATTACGGGCACAGCCACACAAGACCTCAGCCAAGCCCTGAAAGACATGGAACTGACCGCAAAGATGACTAAAGCCAAGACAGGGCTTTATCATGCGCAAATTAATCCTGCCATCGGTGAAACCATGACACCCCAACAATGGCAATATAGTGTCAATGAAATGGAAAACCGCTTAGGGTTAACGGATCAACCGCGTGCGGTTGTCTATCATGAAAAAGGCGGACGTCCCCATATTCATGTCGTATGGCAACGCACCGATGTAGAACAGGGCAAAGTCATTGACACAAAAAATGACTATTACATTCATAAAAAACTTGGGCGTGACTTAGAACAACGGCTTAAGCATAAAACGCTCAAAGCTGAGTTTGGTTCCAATTGGGACACCATGAATGAACGCCAACAAACCATTCGTGACGGCTATACGCCCAAACAACTCAAAGCCCGCATAAAGAAACTCTATCAACAACACTCCAACCCACAAGAATTACAAACCGCCATAAAAAAGGCAGGCTTTGATTTAGCGATAGGCAGGCGTGGTGTCGTTCTGGTCAGTGATAAAAACCAAGTTCATTCCTTGATGCGCTTTACGGGCGAGAAGAAAAAAAACGTTGAGCAAAAACTGCAACCCATTCTAAGGCAACTCCCCAAAGTTGAAGATTTAAAAAAAGAGCGATCACAGGTTAAGAGTAAGAAAACCGAGCAAAACCACACTATTAATTACAAGAAAAAAGTGATGGTTGAAAATGCTTTTGACATGGTCACGAAAGATGAAATCGGACAGGCAAGTGCCCGTTTTGAAAAACTGATTAAAGATTTTAAAGAGGAACGATGGGAAAAGAAAAAAAGTGAATTTAGCGATAATATGGGCGGTATAACACGCTCGCGTACGCTCGAAGATGCCTTTAGCCAAACCAAAAAAATGCTAGAACGCCAAGAAGACAAAGCCCGAGAAAACCAAGCCCAAGATAGAGGTAAGAAACGCTAGGTTGTTTTTTATCTTAGAGAATGAATTTTGGTTTAATTTTTGTTGATATTATTTCAAAAATAATTTTAAAATCAATTTATTATGAGCAAAGAAGTTTCTGAAATTAATAGAAAAAATATAGGGAAAATTATAGATGGAACGTCAAAAGGAGCTGTTATTGGGGGCATTATAGGTTCTTGTGTTGGACCTTTAGGAACAGTAGCCTGTTCTAAAGCAGGTGCTTATGTAGGTGCTTATGTAGGCTCTCTTGATGCATTTGATGCATGGGATGAGGCTAAAGAAATGCGAGAAGATTTTACTGATTTATGCAATGATATAGGTAGAGATATAGCTGAATGGTGGAATAATTTATAGGCTTATTCAATTTGTTAAATTTGTAACTCTATGAATATAGGAATATTATTAGGGCAATTACAACAAGAACAGTAAAAATGCATAAACCAAGATAGAGGTAAGAAACGCTAGGACGTTTTTTCTCTAACAGATAAACTTGTTCGGGATAATATTTTCTAATCATCCCCCGTACTGTGTTACAATTCACTATTAAACCTTTTTTAAAGTTCTTTTTGGAAATTTTTCCAGAATAGAGGCTTTTTAACATAGCTCTAGTTAACAATTCTGCTTCTTTTGATGCTTGGGGGATAGGCTCAAACCCTAACTCTTTTACAATAAGTTGATGTGCTTCATCTTTGAATTCAATAAAATTATTATTTTCCTGTAAAAAGCTATTTATTTCTTGCGGTTTATCTTTAAGATTTTTCACTTTTTTGTACCCTTTAATAATTATTGTAACTTACCATAAAACATTTTAAGTGTCAATAAGTTATCTATTTCTAAGAGAATTTGCTCAGAATATTCCAAAGGTAAGAGACCTTTTGATAGAGCGTAAGCAAATTGAAGTCGACTATTATAAGGATATAACTTATAATAAGCTGGATTATACGTTAAAGCCAAGTTGGGCTAAAAAATTACCGCCAAGAACCTATAAGAATGATAAATCAAAGGATCAAGAAAACAGAGAGAAATATTTCAAAGAACAGCTTGAAAATAATGCTAAAGAAATAGAAAAAGCTCTTCATACACATTGTAAGGAAACTAATCTTGAAACTCTAATAGAGAATTATAAGGAATTTTCTGCGAATGAATTACCAACCTTTATTGAGAAAGGGCGTGACCAAGTCTTAAAAGACAGAGAGGCTAAAAAGCATCAAAAACAAAAGCCAAGAACTTTTGACCAAACCCAAAAAGACTTTAAAAAAGAAATACTCTCGTTTAATTCTGAGTTCACAAAACAGGATTTAAATAATTCGCAAGAATTAATGAAAAATCGAATAGAAGATTTTAGAAAATCACAAAATCAAGAAAAGCTTAAAGAGCAAAATAATAAGTTTGACCAAGCCTACGAAAAGCTAAGAGAAAGCCAGTTCAAAGAAAACCAAAAAGAGATTGAACAAAAGCGTGATCGTGGTTTTAAACGTTAGGTTTATTTTGAAAATCGCACCCGCTAAAAAACGCGGGGAGATGTCTGACATATCGTAACACTGCAAAAATTCTTAAATTTTGCAGTGCAAGAAATTATTATTCCCCTAAAATTTTACTTTGCATACCCATTCATAAAGAAATAAAAGCACAGTAGAAAAAGTTTTTTAAACCTAGTCCATATGTAAGGTATGGAATTAATCTAGTCATTTATTATAAAATTATTCACAAAGTCCTTAAATTCTTGTGAGTGAAAATCTTTAACCTTTTCCCATCTATCTTTTATGAATTTCATATTTACTACATCGCTGAAATCCCTTTTAAAACTATCAAATTCTCTTTCACTTCTAACTTTATTAATAAAATCTAACCAAATTGATTGGGCATGATTTATTATTATAGAGGCTAAAAAATCTTTTTTGGTTTGTGTTATTCGCTTTTTAGAAGCTTTTGAAAAGACTTTTACTAATTCTTTGTCTCTAATGATTTGAAAAAATATATCTCTATGTCGATCAACGATTGCATGTGTTGATGCACTGTCTAGATATTTTTGTTGTTTTTCAAAATCTTTCTCTATAATTTCTTGTTGTTTTTTTAACAAAGAAATTTGTTTTGAAGATATATACCAAAGAGCCAAACTACCAATCGTATAAATAACTGTTGCAAAAGCTGTAATCCAGCTAGGTAGATCAGTATTGGAAATAGTCAACATATTTACCAATATTTGGATTTTTCAATAATTATCGAATTTTTCAAAATATTTTCTTTGAAAGATAAATATTTGTCGAGATATGTGTTTTCAAGTTTTGTTACTCCTAAGAATTGTCCAATAAAATCATATTCAATAAAGAAAAGATGTTGATTATCAAAAAGCCAGAAGTCTTTTAGAATTGGTATTGATTGAGACATGTCTTTTGGATTTTCATTGGTTATAAATATTTGCTCACCATTTTTCACATTACCTTTATATCCCCAATTGATTTCAAAATCTAAATAACCAGTTAAGGGTTCTTGGATGTATCTTACTCTTTTGAAGCAACAATTTCGATTGTTTGCATTTTTTAAAATTTGATGCCAATCTGAATTGAAATTAGTAGGTTTTTCTTTTCCAGAGAAAAAATCTTTTAAAACCTTTCTTTCTTGTTCAACATGAAATTCTTGTAACAATTCGAGTCGAAAAGCCTCTTCTTTACAAGAGTTAAAAAAACTACCAAACTCCTGAATTTCAACTTTTCTACTCTCCTTGTATATATTTACAATATCCATATTTATCTCAATTTGTCTCGTAAATTATTTAGTAAGTTTTCATCAATTTCAACCAATTGTTCACCATCAGGAATATCAATAGATACTTCATCAGTTAGTTTGTAACCTTGAACAAAATAGCGTCCATTCTCTGTTTTATAAACAGTAGGACAATATCCTCCTGAGCAATTATTATCAGCTAAAATTTCTAAGTTCAATTTAGTTTTCATAATTTTTTATTTTAAAGATTATTAGATACTACAACCTCATCAATATTTATGCCAAAACTTTCAAAATATAGAAATAAAAACTTTATTTTTTTATTCTTATTTCTTACATATAAATAGATTTTCTGTGCGTACCACCCTCATTATAGATAGTGTAAACAATCACTTCATGATTAACTTAAGGAGTGATTTTTATGATACGTATGCACCAATCAAGTAATATTGTTCAAACAAAAACTTATTTTGCCTCATCTTTATCAAAGGCGGATTATTATATCGAGGGGCAAGAATCAAGCGGTCATTTTTACGGTAAAATTGCCGAACGACTTGATTTAAAGGATAAGCCCATCATAAAATCAACCTTTGATTTACTCTGCGATAATATCAATCCCCAAACAGGGCAAGCCCTAACGCCAAGAACATTTGAATATCGGCGCGTTGGCTATGATATCAGTTTCCATTGTCCAAAATCGGTGTCTATTCTTTATGGACTATCACTTGATAAAACTATCTTAAAAGCTTTTCAAACTTGTGTTTATGAAACCATGTTGGAAATCGAAACGGCAACCCAAACCCGTATTCGCAAACATGGAAAAAATGATGATCGTGTGACAGGTGAAATGATCTGGTGTGACTTTACGCATTTAACCGCCCGCCCTGTTGATAATTATGCGCCCGATTGCCACATTCATCAGCATATTTTTGTTTTTAATACAACCTATGATGAGGTTGAACAACGCTTTAAAGCAGGACAATTTTATCAGATTAAAAAGGATATGCCTTATTACCAAGCTCGATTTTTAAAGCGTTTAGCCGACCGTTACAGCAAATTGGGCTATGGTATTCGAAAAACCAGTAATGGTTTTGAACTATCGGTTGTTCCCAAAAATGCCATCGCGCTTTTTTCCAAACGCACCAATTTAATTGGCGAAGTCGCCAAGTCTAAGAATATCACCAATGCCAAAGCCTTAGACCAACTCGGCGCACAAACAAGACAACGTAAGAACAATACGTTAACGCTTCTACAATTAAGAGAACAATGGCAAGACCAACTAACCGAATATGGCATTGACGATGAACCCGAAGAACAACCCACACAAAACCTTGATTTGAACGCCCATAAAACGGTTAATTTCGCTATTGAAAAATCTTTTACCCGTAATTCTGTAAGGCGTGAAACACAGATTTTAACCCATGCCTATTATCATGCGATAGATAATAAGGATGTCACATTATCGGCAATTGATGAAAAGTTCGCCAATAATACTAAGCTTTTTAAAGTCAAATCTGGGGGGCAATATCTTTATACAAGCCATAAAGTCCATGATGAAGAAAAACAGATGATTGATAGTGCCCGTCGCGGGATTGGTAAATACTCTGCCTTTGATGAGCGTTTTGATGAAACCCTTGAATTACATCTTGGTGATGAACAGCAAAAAGCCCTTAAACATATCATGCGTTCAAAAGATTTTCTGACAATGGTGCGCGGTGGCGCAGGAACAGGCAAAACCACGCTGTTTAAAACACTAATCCCTTTTATTGAATATCAAGGTTTTAAAGTTTCCATCTTTGCGCCAACAGCCACGGCGTCGCGCGATGTTTTACGCCATGAGGGATTTGAGTATGCTGATACGGTGTTTCAACTGCTTAATAATGAGACAATCCAAAACGATATTCAAGGACAGGTTATTTTGATTGATGAGGCAGGTATGCTTGGCGCACAAGATGCAAAACTGATTTTAGAATTGGCAGAAGAACAACAAGCGCGTGTGATTTTTGTTGGTGATCCAAGACAACATAGCGCCGTACAAAGAGGCGATGCTATGCGGATTTTACAAACGATTGGACAAATCCCTTATGTTTCCCTCAATGAGATATTCAGACAGAAACAAGAAACCTATAAGCAAGCGGTTTATGCGATTAGTCAAGGAAATATTGAGCAAGGTTTTACGCAACTGGATGAAAATAATGCAATCATTGAGCTTCCCATTGATAAAATATCTCAAAGCTTGATAAGTGATTATATTGATCTGAAAGGTCAGAAAAAATCTGTTCTTGTGATATCGCCAACACGCAATCATGTAAGAGAACTTAATTTAGGCATTCGTGAAAAGCTTAAAACTTTGAACTACATTGGTAAAAGGCAAAAGAATTTTACCACCTATCAAAGCCTGTATTTAACAGATGTGGATAAACAAGATGGGCGTCATTATCAAAAGGGGTTTATTATTCAAGCACATCAAAACCTAAAAAATATCAAAAGAGGCAGTGTTTTACAAATTGTGGATAATAATCAGGGACGTGTGATTGTCACAGATATCCAAGGTAATAATCACGAATTACCCCTTAATAAAACGCGTTATTTTGATTTGTATCGACCATACCCAATTGATTTAAGCCGTGGCGATGAAATTAGAATAACGAAAAACAGCTATGATATGAAAGGCAAGCGTCTTGATAATGGTACAGTTCTTAAAGTGGTTGGCTTTACCAAAGACGGACATATTAAAACCGCTAAAGAAACAAGTCATAAAGCAAGTCCAATACTCTTAAATAAAAGACATGGCAATTTTGATTATGCCTATGCGAATACATCTTATAGCGCACAGGGCAAAACCGTTGACCATGTTCTCATCAATCAGCCTATAACAACACTTAATGCCTCAAACCAAAAACAATTTTATGTCAGTGTTTCAAGAGGGCGTGAAGCCGTCACAATCTATACCGATGATAAGCAAGAACTTCTGAACAGCATCAAACAATCAGGCGATAGAATAGGTGCATTGGAATTGATTGGTTAATAGTTAGTTATGAGTAAAAAAATCTTGTCTAAATGTGGGAAACCGTAATTTTTAATGATTTATACTGCTTAATTTTAGTATTCTAATCAAATCAATTTGTAATTATGTATAAAATAACTCATTTTCAAAAGTATCTTAATATAGATGTTAAGAAACCTTACGGAGCAATTACAGTATATTTTGGCTCAAAAGATAGTTTCAAAAAGTTTAGACCACTATCAATGTCTAAGTTTATTACTTTATCCCATATTTTGGAAAATGATGAAGTAGGATATGATCCTGAGACAAAAATGTTTAGTACTCCTGTAGAAAAGTCAAAATATGTCGAAGCTCCTAAAAGAGAAATTAAATGAAAAAACTTTATTTAATTGTGTTTTGCGTTATTCTTTACAGTTGTTCGACATCAAAAACTTTGAATTTAGTAAAGTTAAGAGAGGACACAAAGATTGCCTCTCATAAGGACTATTTTGGACCTCAATCAAAAAGATTAAGTCAAGTCCAATTCCAGCGAGCCCCTAAGGGAACAAAAGTCAAAATAGAATTGGAAGAAGAAAAGCTGAGACTTATTTTTGATAATAAGAATAAATTAACTAATCCTCTAGCTAGTATAAATGAGCCCACTAAAAATCCTGTTATCATAAAAACCAATATAGACTTTGAAATTGAACAAGAGGCTTCTTATCGTTTAGCAGATCATTATCTTTATAAAGATATTTTAAATAAAAAAGGCAAACCGAATTTATTAGAAAATTTAATAAAAAAAGGTGTTTCAAATATTAGTGAAGAAGGATTAGAATTTAGTAAATCTGTTACTCTTAAATATTCAGATCATAAACCTACATTTCAAACTTTAACTATTCCTTTTAAACTAAGAGGTGAGACATCGGGTTTAGCTAGTACTGTAAGCACAGGTGTAAATGTAGGATTAGCCTATGGTTATCAGTGGAATTACATTAATGTAGAGCCTATTTACAGTAATACAGATTTTAAAATGAAAGGTTATAATAAGAAAAAAACATCTTTCACTGCAGCTCCGTTTTTAGGCTTAACAACAATTAGTCTTACTTCAAAAAATACGCAGGAAACAATTGAAAGTGATAAAACAGTAATGGGAGTTAGCTTCGGAGGTACAAGTGTTTTTTCATTTAATAAGTTAAATCTTGGTTTAGCTGTAGGTTTTGATTATGGATTTAGTGATTCTAAAAATTGGGTATATCAAGGGAAACCTTGGATTGGTATTGTATTTGGTTTAGATATAATAAAGTAATATTTTAATTTTAACAGTTATTATTTAATAGCTTTATCCGCCTCATAACCTCACACAAATGCTTTAAACTTGCACCCTTACCATACGCTATACGCCCTTTTGCCTTAAAAGAGTGTCCCATCAATTGGCATTGAATACGGTCGGGAATTTCATGCTCTGTAAGTCTATCTTGAAAGCTATGGCGTAATGAGTATAGCGTATGATCTAAGGTTGGTCTTAATTTATTTTCAAGTAAGAACGCATTGATATAATGTGAAAACTGACTTGATTTATCTCTATATCTTGAAAATCCATTGGGATATTTTCTAAAGGCTTTTAAGGCATAGCCAACAAGCGGAATTTTACGCTGACTATCTTTAGTCTTCAATGAATATCCTTTTCTTGGACGAATATGAATATGGGGAATATCTTCATTTAAAAAGATATCGTCGCCATAAAGATTGAGCAATTCTATCGGTCTTGCGCCAGTTTCAGCCATGGCGTAAAGAATATATTTTGCTTCATCCTCAATCCCTTTGAGATTATTTTCATTTAAAAGTTCATTGATAATAAAATCGGTTTCAAAAGGCAATCGTGTTGATACGTTATCTTCTTTGAGATAGATATTCTTAAAAATTACATCAATATCCATATCAAGCTGTTCATGGGTATTCACCGTTTCAAGAATGCCTTTTAAATGCGTGAAGTCTTTATTGACCGTATCAGGTTTAATATTGTCAGTCTGTACACGTTCAAGCCACCAATCACGCAAAGCTATCATATCAAGATTGGTAATCTCAAAGATATTTTTATCACCGACTTGTTTGATAAAATTATTAACTGCTTTTTTACGTGAATTTTTCCAAATCCGTTGTTGGTTAGGTGTTTTTGTGATTAATAATGGTTTGGAATATCGCCAAAAACGCTCTAAAGCTTCGGACAACGGCAATTGTCTCTGGTCGTCTGTTCCTGCAATCGCTTGAACCAATTCCTTTTGATGGATATGATTTTTAAGGGATAGAAAGCGAGATAAAAAATCTTCCCACGGAATTTCAGTTAATTTACTTGATGGCACGTAGGTAAAGCCTAATTGTTTGGCAGTTGTGACTAATCTTTTGTACTTATCAATAGAATGCGTCTCTTGCTCTTTAACAAGTAGTTTCCAATAGTTTTCAACTTCATCATTAACAATAAGAAGTTGTTTCATGGCGACTTTCTCACATTTGGTATTCAGTGCAATTCTAATTCGTTGTCGTGTGTCAAATTCTTTATAACAATTTGGGACACGACGATTGTAAATATACCATCCGTTTCGTAGCGTTAAATATTTCATTTGGTTCACCTCATGGTTCTCATTGTGGTACACATTGCAAGGCAACATGCAATAGGATGAAATCAAATGAATTATAAATAAAATCTTTTCAATGGTTTACGCACAAGAAATTGTGCAAAACTGGAGGAGAGGATGGGATTAAATCCGTTACCTCTCAACTCTCATAAACCATTGTAATTAAACAATAAAAGTCAAATTTACAATTCAGTTGGTTCATTTTTCGGTACACGTCACGGTTCATGTG
Source organism: Kordia sp. TARA_039_SRF (assembly GCA_006383075.2). Taxonomy (GTDB): domain Bacteria; phylum Bacteroidota; class Bacteroidia; order Flavobacteriales; family Flavobacteriaceae; genus Kordia. The sequence continues at coordinate 279,917 of SMNH02000002.1, read as the reverse complement.
AACAGTACCGATTTATGAATATTTTATGTTATCATTTGCAATTTGTAAAGCAATTGTTTCATAGGATTGCTCCTTTTTATATTCATGAACTCTTTCGTGAATTCTGATAAATGCTGGTAAATATTGTTTTCCGTACATATCTACGAGTTTAGCAATAATCTGTTGCACTTCAATAAGTGTGTTGAGATCAATATCATTTTTAGAAATTGTTATTTTCTTAAAAGGAATGTAATTTTTTGACATGGTTTTAATCCTATAAAGAGTGTCACAGTAAAATGTAACGCCCTTTATATTGTTTATCATTATTGGGTATTTTTGTATGTTTTTGGATTTTCAATCCACTTCGCTAGATCGTTTAGACGATATGCTTTCCTATAGCCATGATGATTAAGTCTGTAAAGTTGAGGGAAACGTTTTTCTTTTCTCATTCTGTATTGTGTGACTTTATCCAATGTTGTGGCGATTTCTGCTGTTTTGATGGACACAAACGCATTCATAGATAAAAGTAGTTCCGCAACAACTTTCGCCTCCTGTTCGGGGTCTATCAGTATCACATCATTATTATTAATCGTCTTTATCATATCATTTCCTTTGGTTAAAGATTTACGATGTAATAAGGCATACAAAACAATCCTCAAAACCACTACGCACAGGATTTTCACACAATCATATGCAAAACTTTATGTGCGTATTCCACCCGATTTTGTGTGCATATTCTTCATGACAATTTTCAGTTACAAAATTGTCGAAAGGAGACACATCTCATGAAAATAACTTATCCTCATAAAACCCGTAATGACTTTTTAAAAGGAATTGTGAGCCAACTTGTCGCAAGAAGAAAGGAGCTTGGTCTTACCCAAGATGATGTCAATGACCTCTTAGGTGTTGCCGATCGGTTGGTCAGCAAATGGGAATGTGGCTCGCGCACACCTACATCATTTAATCTGCATTGTTGGGCAGAAGCTCTCAAATCCGATTTAGGGCTTCTTCATCATGCGAATGACAACGAACCACCAAAGAAGTAGATAGAAAAAACAAAAAATAGCCTCTCGGATTCGAGAGGCTATTTGCTTTTAGAGTTGAGTTTAGTTTACAACTCAAATTTAAGAATTTCTTCTTCAAGCTGATTTTTACGCACGAGCAACGTGTCTTGTAAATGATTGGTCACTAACTTAATAAGATTGGTATTCGAGGTTTTAAATTCTTCACCATTTTCGTCTCTTATGAGAAACACGCATGAATCGCCATTATTATATTTGAACTTGGTAAGGCTTGTTAATGTTATCATGAGGCGTTCTCGTTGATTGGTTAAGCCTTGCAGTTTCTGAAACTTGTTAATACGGTCATCCAAACTAATTGGCTTAGGATTGGTAATTGCATCTTCAGCAAGCTTTTCTGTGACAGTTGTCGACTTAGTTTGTGTTGCTTTTGCCTTTTCGGCTGTTTTTAGTGCGACATTGGATTGTGTCTTTTTTGCTGTTCCATTTGCTTTAACGGTTGTTGCTGTTGCCATGATTTTAAATTTTTAAGATTAAACATTGTTTTTTTGCTCATTCCCTTTTGGCATTTTGGGTGTCGAACAATGCGACAATTGCCACAGCGGAGGGAAAGGTCAAGACAACAGCGGTTATTTTTTCCCTTCAGAAAAAATGTTCGTGTTCCCGCAGGGCTTGGTCTTGCAAGCGGGCAAAGGCGAACGGCGAGATTTGTATTGGTCGATCATCCCATATGGTATAAAAAGGTGTGAGACAATGATGTTTAACAGAATTTGTAATGGTAAAAAACAAAAACGTAAAAGGAAATTTCAAAAAATGACTCTCTAAATGCGGAAAACCGTAAAAAAATTATAAATAAAAAGAATACAATTGTAACTTTTATATGGATTTAATTAGCAAAAAATAATACCAAAATCTAAAACATTTTCAACAGAATCAAAAGCCTTTAGATTAATAAGTGTATAAATAATAAATAATATTAGAAGTAAGATTAGTACTGAAAAAAGAACATAAACTATAATTCTTAGGTTAAATATTTTCTTCTTAATCTTTTTAAAATCTGGTTCAAACTCTTTGAATATGACATTGTATGAATTTTTGATTGTATTCTCTTCATTAATAACATCATCTTTCAAGCATTTTATGTTATATGCAGTCATATTAAGAATAAGAAAAGCAATTACTGTGTATAAAAAATAGCCTATTAATATTAATATCAGAAAGCCAGCTTGGTCTTTTACTTTGTAGCTTGCGAATATTGTTGCCCCAAAAGTAAGAGGAAAAGAAATGACTTGTTTGCCTATAGATGCAATATTTCTATCAATAGATTCAAAATATTTTTCTCGTTCATCTTTAAATTTAGATTTAATCTTGTCAAAAGCAAAATTGGAAACATAGGATTCAAAATCTCTCGTTGCTAGATTTAATAAAATATTATGCTCCGTTATTATATTATTAAATCTATTTTCAATATCAACATTGAAAATAGACTCAATCACAATTTCTTTAAAAAACTGAATAAACTCTTTTTTTTTAAACTCATTTCTTATCCTAGTGTGCAAACCAGTAAGGTCATATTCCAAGAAAAAACTTATTTGAGGAAATTTATATCCTATATCAAACACACCATTCTTTTTACTGATTATAGTTAACAAATCGTCGGAACGACTTTTATAGGTTGTAAATTCTGGAGTATTAAGAAAAAGATTTAATACTAATCTATATTCTCGAATGTTAAATAATACTAAGTTTTCTTGATCAAAAGTATCTTCAGGTTCTTTAAGTATGTAGTCATTATCATCTTTCAAAACAATTATTCTATTTTGATCAAAATCTTCACTAATTTTTTCATAGTTGCTTAAAAAGTTCTTTAATTCGAAAAAGAAAAATGTTTTTTCAACTAAACAACTTAACAAGTTAATTTCAATTTGATTTTGAGGTAATTCAGAAATATTAGAAAAAAGTTTCTTGATTACTTCGGTATATATTGTTATTTGAGATTTAATTCTAACGGTAAGACTTACACCGTCGAACTCAAGACATTCTAAATCATTTTTGAATATTGATAAAAAACTATTAATATCAGAATTACTACTATTTTTAAGCATCATCAATTTGTTTTTGTATTGATTTAGCTAATACAGGAGAGTTAATAATTATTTTATCGTGTTTAATTTGAACTCCATCTTGTCCTATTCTATCATAATCAATGTCAACTTTTATACCAGGTACAGATGCTTTAATAGATATTAGTCCTTTCCATTTTTTAGCACTTCTTCTAAAGTCTCTATCGATAATGATTTCTTCAGAGTCAGCATAGTCAACAAAAGCATTCTTATTTTCTTCTCCATAGAATATAGATCCTAAGTCAAATAGATTAATTCTCTTATCTTTACGTAGTGTAACTTGATCAAATACTGCTTTTTTAAAATCTTGTCTATTATATTGTTCATTACCTTTATCGTCTATTGGAAGTGGTATGGTCTTTATTATTTTAACCATGTTGTCGGTATTGACTTCATCTTTTATTAATCCATCTGCTAATACCCAATCTGTAAAATAACCAGATAATCTTCCATCTTGTTGTGTGGTAATCAAAGCTAAGTAATTTCTATTATCTGATTTAGATTCGTATATGCTGAAATTTAATCTAAATCCCATAGCAATTTTATCTATGTTAATATTCTCTGTACTATCTAATAAAAATGAATCTCCTTCTTTTATTATGTTAATACCAGCTTTTTTTCTGAGTAATATAACAGCTAAGTAACGCTTACTATCAATTTCATAATCACAGAATAAATAATAACCTCCTTTAGCTAAGAATTCTTTTTCAATTTTTTCTCTCAATAATTTTAAGGATCGGGTAAAACTAGAAAAGTTGGCTTCTGTTGAATTCTCTACATACTCTTCTAATGTTTTTTTAAATGAATTACTTTCATCTTTCTTAAAAATCGCATTTTTTAAACTTGGACTAGTGTTAATTAGACTATGTATGTCGGTAATTAATGATTCTGAAAAATTATTCTTTTTTAATTGACTTTTTGAAAAATCAATCTTTGCAGAAGTACTTCTAGATTCTTTGTCTAGATAATGTATCATAATATTTTTAAGTACTATTCCCATACGATATAATGTTTTTAAGGTATGTAAATATAGTATAAATATTACTTTTTGTTTTTACGGTTTTCCGTAGGCTGTATTTAGAAGAACTAATTTAGGGTATGATTTTTAATAAGGTTAAGCTTAAAAGCAAAAACCGAAGAATAATCCATCAAGTACGGAAAACCGTAAGGTGAAAAGTAAAATGTTGATTAAATTACCATAAAATAAAGGCTAATATTAATTATAAAAAATTAGAAAAATGGAAAATCCAAATAACGAAAGGTATGTTTTTCAAGAATTAATCAATAAAAATAAAGCTCAAGCGGAGCAATATAAAAGAAAATATGGCCAAAATTGGGCTGTTCAATTTGCTAAAGCGCATGGATTGAATATTAAATAATTCATTTAATAACATAACAATTGAATTTAAAAATATCAATTTGTTGTACATATGTTGTACAGAAAGCAAAAAAGCTAAGATTTTGAATCTTAGCTTTTCTGGTGTTTACTGTAGTAGCGAGATCGGGAATTGAACCCGAGACCTCCGGGTTATGAATCCGACGCTCTAACCAACTGAGCTACCTCGCCTCGTTTGCGGCTGCAAATATAGGAACAATTTTTTTTAGTGCAAATAATCCACAAAAATTATTTTTTTTCTTCTTTTCTTTTAAACTTATCAATTAATGTATATATTGTCAACAACATAATCAAGAATACCAATATGTCAGATAAAGTTAAATACGAAATTGAATTCCCTATACAATCCTCACCACAACTTTTGTTTCAATACTTGTCAACACCTTCAGGACTTTCCGAATGGTTTGCCGATAATGTAAATTCTCGTGGTGAATTGTTTACGTTTATTTGGGACGATAGTGAAGAAGTAGCAAAGTTGCTTGGTAAAAAAAATAATGAGCGCATTCGCTTTCAATGGGAAGATGATGAAGATACCTCGTATTATTTTGAAATGAAGATTGTAGTTGATGAAATCACAAAAGATGTGTCCCTAATTGTAATTGATCATACAGAAGAAGATGAATTGGAAGAAGCAAAAATGCTTTGGGAAAATCAAATTGGAGATTTAAAACAAGTTTTGGGTTCTCGTTAAGAAAAACCATTTATAAAAAGTATATTTGCCTTGAGAAAATCAAGGCTTTTTTTATGGTAAATTTTAACGGAACTATTAGCGCTGAAACAACTATTCTAACTACTGAAAATAGAGGCATGAAATATGGAGATGCATTGTTTGAAACCTTGAGAGTTGTGGCTGATAAAATCCTATTTTGGGAAGATCATTACTTCAGACTCATGGAATCAATGCGTATTTTGCGAATGGAAATTCCGATGAACTTTACAATGGAGTTTCTAGAAGAAGAAATCTTAAAATTACTGAAAGCTAAAGAATTAAAAAATGCACGTGTGCGCTTTACTGTCTATAGAGGCGATGGCGGATTGTACTTGCCAACGTCCAACGATGTTGCATATATAATTACAGCCAACGAACTTACCTCTCCGTTTTATCTCTTGTCTGAAGAAGCTTATGAAGTTGATTTATACAAAGATTTCTACATTAACAAAGGATTGCTATCTACACTCAAAACAAATAATAAAATCACAAACGTATTAGGAAGCATTTACGCGAAGGAAAATGACTTGAACAACTGTATGTTGGTGAATGAAGATAAAAGTGTGATAGAAGCGTTAAATGGTAATATTTTCTTGGTGAAAGGAAACACTATCAAAACGCCGCCGATTACCGATGGTTGTCTTAAAGGAATTTTGCGCAAACAATTGGTTGAAATCTTAGAAAAAACATCCGATTATGAGCTGAAAGAAGAAAGTATCTCGCCATTTGAAATCCAAAAATCAGACGAGTTTTTCATCACAAACGTTATTCAAGGAATCATTCCCATCACAAAATACCGAAAAAAGCAATTCGAAAATACCGTAGCCAAAGATTTACTAGCAAAACTAAACATGCGAATTCGACTAGGATAGTTTTCAGTCAATAGTTCTCGGTTTTCAGTTATCAGAAAAAATAGCTAAGAAACAACGAACAACAAATAACGAATTAACAAATCGACAAAAAAAACAAAGAGACAAGAATCAAGGGTCAAGAAAAACAAACAACAAAAAACAAGCAAAGCAACCTAAAATCTTTACACTGAGCCTGTCGAAGTGAACACTCAATTAATTATGACTCGGATTCTCAGGAGCATTGGACCAAATTAGATACTCGCCGCCCAATTCCATCATTTTTTTTCGCCAAATAGATTTGCAAGATTTGGAAATGATTTCCTTCTTAAACTCGTTTTCAATAATAATCCACGAATTAGAATTCAATTCTTCACTCAATTGATTGGCGTGCCAGCCAGAATAACCTAAAAAGAACTTGATATCATCTTGCTGTAATTTATCTTCTTCCAACAATTTAATAATAGAAGAAAAATCGCCGCCCCAATAAATCCCCAGCGAAATTTCTATACTATTAGGTACCAAATGTGGTATTTTATGGATAAAATATAAATTATCTTGTTCTACAGGACCACCATTATATACTTTAAACGAAGTTTTAGCATTTGAAAATTGCGGAATCAAGTCTGACAGGTGAACATTTAGTGGCTTATTTAAGATAAAGCCAATAGAGCCTTCGGCAGTATGATCAGCTAGCAAAACGACTGACCTATTGAAAGATACGTCTCCAATAATGGATGGTTCGGCAATTAAAAGATGTCCTTTATCGGGATTTAAGGCTATCATTTATTATTTTTTAGGTTACTTAAATCTATTAAAAAAAAACGGAATAATCAAATATGACCATTGATAGCAACCTATTTAAAACGAAAAAGCACTCAAATTTGAGTGCTTTTTGTCTAATTTATGTATAAATACAATTAGTTTACTGCTTTTCCTAAATCAGAACCTGCTTTAAACTTTACTACTTTCTTAGCAGCAATTTGGATAGTTTTTCCAGTTTGAGGATTTCTTCCTTCTCTTGCAGCTCTTTCTGAAACTGACCAAGATCCGAAACCTACTAGAGAAACTCTATCTCCTTTTTTTAAAGCTCCTTCTACATTTGATAAGAATGATTCCAATGACTTTTTAGCAGCAGCTTTAGAAATTCCTGCGTCAGCAGCCATTGCGTCAATTAATTCTGTTTTGTTCATAATCGTTGAATTATTAATTGTTGGTTAAACATTATTTTTAAAAGCACTACAAATTTATACGGATTTCTTTGTCATGCAAGTAATAGCGCGGGAAAAGCGGGTTTTTGTTGATAACTTAATGCGATTGTTAATAAACACGCCTATTTTTTGTTGTTTTTCTCTTATATCAGTAAATATAAGGGTTACAAGACTTTTGCATCTTTTTCGAACTGAAAACCGTTTAACAAGGCACTAATTTCCATTGAACGTTTCCCAGGAAGCTGTAAAACTTTAAGTGAAATGTATCCTCCATTGACAGCAATTTTAACCTCTTTTTTTGAACTAATCACACTTCCAATAGGGTGATTGTGCGATTCTACAATTTTCTCCACTTCATATATTTTGATGTTATACGAGTCTTCTCCATTGTATAAAGTCGTCCAAGCAGCAGGATACGGACTCAAACCACGAATTTTATTATATATATGGTCTATGGTGTCTGTCCAGTCAATTTTACAAGTGTCTCTGTGAATTTTATATGCAGTCTTTATATCGTCTGAGTTTGACTGAATGGTCGTGCTGACTTCATCTTTTTCTATGTGTTGTACGGTTTTTACAACCAAGGCACTTCCAACGGTCATTACTTTGTCGTGCAATGAACCTGCGTTTTCGGTTGGTTCTATGGCGACTTCTTCCTGAAAAATCATCGCGCCAGTATCAATCTTTTCATCAATAAAGAAGGTGGTAACGCCCGTTTTGGTTTCACCATTAATAATAGCCCAATTAATAGGTGCTGCACCTCTATAATTAGGAAGTAAAGACGCATGTAAGTTAAACGTACCATATTCAGGCATTTGCCACACGACTTTCGGCAACATTCTAAACGCAACAACAATTTGTAAATTTGCGTTTAAGGCTTTCAATTCCTCTACAAATGCAGGTCGTTTTAAATTGGTAGGTTGTAAAACGGTCAAATTGTGCTGCAATGCAAACTTTTTCACTGCCGATTGATGCAGCTTGCGTCCGCGACCAGCAGGTTTGTCGGGTGCTGTAATGACGCCAACAACCTTATAATTCGCATCTAATAAAGCCTTTAATGTAGCTACGGCAAAATCGGGCGTACCCATAAAAACGATTCTTAAATCTCTCATATATTATATTGTATACGTATGTGTGTCTGTTAAGTGTATTTGTTCCGCTTCCAAAAGTAACGGAATTATCTCTAATATCAACGCTTCTCTGTAGGGTAAAATCGTGCAGATTTCGGTGGAAGTCATTGGTTTTTCTTTTAAAACTTTCAAAATATCATCGCGTACCAGCAATTGTAAAGATGTGTTTGGCTTCGCCGTTTTTTTAGCTTTACAGACAGAACAAATGCCACAAGGTTGCTCAGTTTCTTCACCAAAATAGGAGAGGAGCTGTATATTTCTACACGTTTCTGAATTTTTAATGTATTGAATGACTGACTGAACACGCTTTTTTTTCAATTCGTTTTGATGTTCAACGTCTCTCGCAATCGGATGAATAGTTTTATCGTCTTCACGCGCTACTAAAAAAGTAATCTCGGCATCGGTTTGTATTTCCTCTAGCGTAATGATTTCATCTTTTGCCAATTTCTGAATGGTTGCTGTAATTTTTTCTTTCGGAAGTCCTAATTTTTGTGCTAAAAAGTGTGTGTTGATATTAATTTTTTGTTCAAACGCGCCACCATACGTTCGCAAAATAGCTTGTGTAATCAGACTGATGTTGGGATTATTATCTAAATAATGCATCAAATTGTAATGGTCAACGATGAACTTTAAAGCGGTTTTTCTGTGAAAATTTTGCGACAATTGAATCACGCTGTGTCTGTCCAGCAGTTGTAAAGCCGTGTAAGTTTTTTGTGTGGGAAATTGATATGCTTTGCAAAATTCGTAAAAAGCCAACGCATGTTTGGTATCATACCCTTCACCGTAGGCAATTTGAAAGAAACTACACAGTTTGCGAAACACGAGTTTTAAAAAATCCACACTTGGTAAATTGTGAATGAATTGCTTTTTGAGCGTTTCAATATCGTTCGCGTCCGTCAGAATGATCGCATTGGCATATTCGCCATTTCGTCCTGCGCGTCCGGCTTCTTGGTAATAATTTTCCAAACTATCGGGCAATTGCACATGAATCACGTTTTTGACATCAGGTTTGTCAATGCCCATTCCAAACGCATTGGTTGCTACGATGGTTTGTACTTTTCTGTTCAACCACAGCTGTAAATTCTTTTTTTTCGCTTCTGACGAAAGTCCACCATGAAAAAACACACTCGTAAATCCTTTTCGCGAAAGCGCTTCGTGAATTTGCATAGTACTTTTCCGATTACGAACATACACAATACACGACTGTGGATATTTTCGCAAGGTTTTCTCAATGGTCAGTACTTTATTTTCGGTTTCTAACACCGTGTATGCTACATTTTCACGTGTAAACGATTGTTGAAATTGCTGTACATTTTTTAAATGTAAACTTTCTATAATATCGCTTACAACCGTCGGTGTTGCAGTCGCGGTCAACGCAATACACGGAACTTCTGGCAGTATTTCGCGTAAGCTGTTGATGTTTTTATACGCTGGACGAAAATCATTTCCCCATTGCGAAATACAGTGCGCTTCATCAACGGCGATTAAATTGACAGGCATTTGTTTGATGCGTTCTTGAATGATTTCCTGTTGCAAACGCTCAGGCGACAAGTACAAAAACTTATAATCTCCATACACGCAATTGTCTAGTAAATCGCTGATTTCTGTTGGTTTCAATCCGCCCGTTAAGGCAATGGCTTTAATACCGTTTGCTTTCAAATTTGCCACTTGATCCTGAATTAATGCAACCAATGGAGAAATCACAATGCAAATTCCGTCCATCATTAACGCTGGAATTTGAAAACACACCGATTTTCCACCGCCAGTGGGCAATAAGGCTAAAGTATCTTTTTGTTGAATAACCGCGTTTATAATATCTTCTTGCAACGGACGAAACGAAGTATGTCCCCAATATTTTTCTAAAAGTGCAAGCGATTTGGTCATTCGTCAGAATTAAGAGTATGTAAAATAAAATCGACGCGTTCTTCTACAGTGCCAAACGGAACGTCGATTAAATCGTAATTATATTTTTCGTAAGTCGCTTTTAAATATTGCTGAATGATTTGCGCTTGTTTAAAACTTTCATACCGTTCATTGTCTTGCTGATAAATTTCTTTCCAAGGCGCTAAAATAAACGTTTTATCATACGTGTAATCTTTGCAAACATCGGAAAAAACGGCTGGATATTCGTCCCCTGAATAATCCATATACGCAGCAATATCTGGAATTCCACGATCGTAAAAAGCATACTGTGTATTCAAATTTTCAGCGTCTTCAAACTGTTGAATTCTTCCTTTCAATAACAATTCACTAAACAATAATGGTTGTGTCAAAAATAATTGCTCAATGCCTTTTTTTTGAGCAGCGGCAGTGACTTCGCGTGAAATTTCATGAAAACAGACATGACCTTTTTCTTCCAAAGCAGTAATCAATGTAGATTTTCCCGTACCTGGTCCGCCGATAATAAGTATTCTTTTTGTGTTCAATCTGGATAATTTATGATGTAAAATTACGCAAATTGTTGTGAAGTATGAAATGTTTGGGTTTTTGGGTATTAGGTTTTGGGTGTTTGGTGTTCGTCTAAAATAATTCAGATGACAAATAAACAAATCAACGAATCCACAAAAAACAAAAAAGCAATCCCATAACAGAAACTATAAAAGTTTTCCAAGAAGCTGTATCTTTGCCATTCACTAAGAAAAAAAGACAGTATGAGTTCTAAAAACGATCCGGAAGCGTTTTATGCAAAACTGAAAACACAATTAGAAGAAACTACCCAATTTCCAGCTTTATATATGTACAAATTTATTGTTCCTTCACAAGAAGAACGCATTCAAGAAGTACATCAGATTTTTGACAATTTAGGCGCTGTTATTGACACTAAGAAATCGTCTAAAGGCACCTATACAAGTGTTACAATTACCGCAAATATGAAAAGTGCCGACGCTGTGATAGAAAAATATAAGGAAGCTAGCAAGGTAAAAGGCATAATTTCTCTGTAACTACGGAGTTATGTAGATTTTTTTTACTATTTTGCAAGCACAAAATAATCTTCACACGAACTTTATTTTACTTCAATAACATACTACACAAATTTATTTATTTTGATTGAGCAGCTAGAGTACAATACAGAACGTCATCGTTTGATTATTCCTGAGTATGGACGACATATTCAAAAAATGATTAACATTGCCGTTGCTACAGAAGACGCAGACGAACGAAACAAACAAGCAAAAGCCATCATTGGTGTGATGGGAAATTTACAACCGCATTTGCGAGATGTGCCTGATTTCCAACACAAATTATGGGATCAGTTATTTATTATGTCCGATTTTAAATTGGACGTAGATTCTCCTTTTCCAAAACCATCCAAAGAAGTATTGCAAGAACGTCCTGAACCGTTGGAATATCCTCAAAACTTTCCAAAATATCGTTTTTATGGAAATAACATCAAACGTATGATAGATGTGGCAAATAAATGGGAAGAAGGCGATATGAAAGAAGCGTTGGAGTTTGCGATTGCCAATCACATGAAAAAATGTTACCTCAATTGGAATAAAGATACCGTAGAAGATGAGGTGATTTTTAAACATTTGTTAGAGTTGAGTAATGGGAAAATTGACTTGGCAGCGAAAGATGAAGATTTATCAGAAGCTTCTAATTTGATGAAGAACAAGAAAAAATATAACAATAAAAATCAACAACGAAGTAATAAAAATCGTAGTAATAGAAAGCGTTACTAACACTATACATTATCATATTTTATGGGGACTTTTAAGATTGAAGGTGGTCATCAGTTAAAAGGAAGTATTCAACCGCAAGGAGCTAAAAATGAAGCATTGCAAATTTTATGCGCCGTTTTGCTCACACCTGAAAAAGTAACAATAAACAATATTCCAGATATTGTTGACGTGAATAAACTCATCATGCTTTTAGGAAACTTAGGCGTGAATATTCAAAAAAACGGTCCTGGTTCGTACACGTTTCAAGCCGACGATATCAATCTTAAATATCTTGAATCGGAACAATTTAAAGAAGAAGGTCGTGGATTGCGTGGTTCTATCATGATTGTAGGTCCGTTGTTAGCGCGTTTTGGGAAAGGATATATTCCGAAACCTGGCGGTGATAAAATTGGGCGTAGACGATTGGATACGCATTTCGAAGGTTTTATCAGGCTTGGCGCGAAATTTAGATACAATAGAGAAGATTATTTCTATGGTGTTGAAGCGGAAAAGTTACACGGAACTTATATGCTTTTGGATGAAGCTTCGGTAACAGGAACGGCAAATATTGTGATGGCAGCTGTGTTGGCTGAAGGAACAACCACTATTTACAATGCTGCTTGTGAACCGTATTTGCAGCAATTGTGTAAAATGCTAAACCGAATGGGCGCTAAAATTAGTGGCGTTGGCTCTAATTTATTGACGATTGAAGGTGTTGAAAAACTAGGAGGAACAGACCACAGAATGCTTCCAGATATGATTGAAATTGGAAGTTGGATTGGCTTAGCAGCGATGACCAAAAGTGAACTTACCATCAAAAATGTAAGTTGGGACGATTTAGGTCAAATTCCAGATGTATTTAGAAAATTAGGAATTACTATTGAACGTAAAGGTGACGATATTTACGTGCCCGCACATACGGATGGTTACGAAATTCAAAACTATATTGACGGTTCTATTTTAACCATTGCCGATGCGCCGTGGCCAGGATTTACGCCAGATTTGTTAAGTATCGTTTTGGTTGTAGCTACGCAAGCACGCGGAAGTGTGTTGATTCACCAAAAAATGTTTGAAAGTCGTTTATTCTTCGTGGATAAATTGATTGACATGGGCGCAAAAATCATATTGTGTGATCCACACAGAGCGAGTGTTATCGGTCACGATTTCAAATCGCAATTGAAAGCAACTACGATGGTTTCTCCAGATATTAGAGCGGGAATTTCATTATTGATTGCGGCATTATCAGCCAAAGGAACATCAACCATTCACAATATTGAGCAAATTGATAGAGGTTACGAAAACATTGACGAACGCTTACGCGCGATAGGAGCTAAGATTGTACGTTTGTAATCTTCACACAAAATAAAAAATACTAAAAACGCCACTCGGAATTTTATTCTGAATGGTGTTTTTTGTTACACTTTCGTGATTTTCACTTCTACGCGTCTATTTTTGCTGCGATCACGTCTGCCTTTTTCTGGAAAATACAATGGCGAAGTAAAAGCGTATCCTTTATAAGTTAATCGCTTTTCAGAAATGCCTCTACTGATTAAATATTTGTATATAAAACGCGCTCTGTCTACAGAGAGTGTTTGCGTGCCTGTATCTTTGTTGAACGCATCAGAATCGTCATCGCCACCACAGCATACATGTCCTTGAATTTCAATATGAATAGACCTATTTCTGCGTAAAAAACTTACGAGCTTTTCCAATTCTTTTTTGGAAGATTTTATGAGCGCTACTCTGCCCATTTTAAAATTAATTTGACCAAAAGAATACGAGTCTCCCACGCGAAGTTTCTTTACAGGAACTACATATATATTTTGTTTTAGACTGACTACTTTAGGTTTATGATCATTTTTTGAAATGAGGATAGAAACTTTTCGATGCTCTTGAACGCCAAGCTGTTCATTTTGATGTTCATCTTCGGTGGGAAGTTCGCCTTTTGCCTCTTTTTCAATAGAATGTATCAGCGATTTGTAATGTTCATTTAAAAATGAAGTGACAGACGTTGCTCTGTTTTCCGATAATTCCAAGTTAAAATTTTCGGTATCTACAAAATCGGTATAGCCTCTTACGACAAAATTATACGTGATAGTGCTGTCTAAAGAAGAAAGCTTTTGATGTAGTTTTTTAGTGTGTTTAGAGGATAAGGAAAATCGTCCAGAATCAAAATAAATGTCAAATTCAACTTCTTGCGCCAAGCAAAAGCTAAGACTACATAACCAAGTAATAAGAAGTTTTTTCATGAATTCCCTTTTCTGCTCGAAAAGTTACAAAAATATAAACAAAAAATAAGGGCAACTAATTTGTAGCTGCCCTTACCAGTCTTAAAAATGGTTTTCATTGAATCTAATACACCTAATTTAGATTCGGTAAAATAACCTTATTAACAACATGAATTACACCATTCACTGCCTGAACTTCAATGACTAAAATCATTGGGCTCAATTGTATAAGTTCGCAAAATCGTTGTTAGTGTTTTGCCAACTTGTTAAATATCTTAGTCTAAGTTTGGTAAAATTACTTTGTCAATTGCATGGATTACTCCATTTGCTGCTTGGACGTCAGTTACGATAATATTACCAGTTCTACCGTTTAAGTCTGTAAATGTAGCTCCTCCAGTAGTGTTTATAGTAAATGAATCTCCTAATGTGCTTACCATCATATCATTCATTAATGATGTTGATAATACGTTAGAACCAGCTACTACGTGTGAGTTTAATGTAGCTTCCAACGTTGCTGTTGGAATGTCTGCTAATGAATTCACACCTTCCAATTCTGCAACTAAGTCAGCAAATGCTTGGTCAGTTGGAGCGAAAACTGTAAAAGGAGCTGGATTTCCTGAAGTACTTAACGTAGCTACGTATGTAAAACTATCTTCTCTTGTCAATGCTGCCACTAATGAACCGAAAGTTGAATCGGCTGTTGCAAACGTTACTACTGTTGGTAATGCAATCACAGAATTTACTGCGTGAATTACTCCATTATCAACATCTACATTTGCTGTAGTTACTGAAGTTTCTCCATTCAATACGACACCGTTTGCAGTGTTCACATACATATTGATGTTATTTCCAGTAGTAGCTTCTTCAGCTAAGGTTTCAATATATCCAGTAGCTAAATCGGCAGATGTATTTGTGCCTGAAATCACGTGATTTAATAATACTTGTGTTAATACATCTACAGGAACAGCTTCTAAATCTGCAAATCCGTTTGCTTGTAAAAACGCGTCAAACGCAGCATTATTTGGTGCGAATACAGTGTATTCAACTGAACCATCTAATACGGCTGTTAAACCTGCTCTGTCTAATGCAGCGCCTAAAGAACTGAAATCAGAGTTTGCAGCTACGAAATCTGCAATCGTATTCGTTGTTGGTAAATTGACTGTATTGTTATCATCATCGCTACACGAGGTTAGTGTGAGAAGCGACATAACAAAAGCCATAAGGATAAATGTTTTCTTTTTCATAACAATTTATTGCTTTTTGAGATTAATTGTATTTTTCGATTATTACAAATGTAATAATTTTGTTTAATTTATTCAATCATTTGTTAAACAAAATGTGTTAATTGTTTGTTAAACAGATAGAAGTGTTAAACAAAAAAGCAATTTTACTAATTCTCAATACCTTCTTTGTAGGTTTCTAAGCAGCGTTCGCGTGCGAATTTGTGTTCTACAATTTTATCAGGATATGATGATTCTTCAAAATCTTTTACCCATTCTTTAATATAAGTATGGTTTTTGTCGTACTTTTTTATTTGAGAAGTCGGATTAAAAATTCGGAAATATGGAGAAGCATCACAACCAGTTCCTGCAACCCATTGCCAGTTTCCAACATTTTGTGCTTGGTCAAAATCTAGTAGTTTTTCCGCAAAATATGCTTCGCCCCAGCGCCAATCTATCAATAAGTGTTTGCATAAAAAACTTCCGGTAATCATGCGAACACGATTGTGCATATAACCTGTTTCATTGAGTTGACGCATGCCAGCATCTACAATTGGATACCCCGTTTTTCCTTCGCACCAAGCTTTGAATTCGTCTTCGTTATTGCGCCATTTGATGCCGTCGTATTTTGAGCGAAAATTATTTTTAGCCGATTCAGGATGATGCCATAAAATTTGCATAAAAAATTCGCGCCAAATCAATTCTTTTAAAAAGGTGTCGTTTTTAGATTCCAACGCGTCTTGGACACATTTTCGAACGCTTATCGTACCAAAACGCAAATACGGCCCCAATCTGGAAGTTCCATCTTTTGCAGGATAATCGCGAGTGTCTTCGTATTCGTCAATTAAATCATCGTCCAAACTGAAAGGAACTGGTTGAATGTCAGATTCTTCAAAACCAATATCTTTTAGTGAAGGAAAGTCAAATGATTTTTCAGCGAAATTTTTGTAATTTGATTCACAATCAACACTTTCATAATCTTTCTCAGTAAGATTTTCAAGCCATTTTTTTGAATATGGAGTATATACTATATATGGATCACCGTCGTTTTTTAATACGTCTTCTTTTTCAAAAATAACTTGATCTTTAAAAGTTTTAAATTCAATATTGTGTTCTTCTAGTAATTCAGCAATTTCCTGGTCTCGTTTTGTAGCATACGGTTCGTAATCGTGATTGGTATATACAGCGCTGATATCGAGCGAATCTATCAATTTTTTAAACACTTCTTGAGGTTTTCCATGCTGTACGTTCATGGAACTATTGTGCTCTTTGAGTGTGTTGTTTATTTTTTCTAATTCCTTGTGAATAAAGGTCACACGCGCATCATTTTTAGGTAAATCGTCCAAAATTTCACTATCAAAAATAAATATCGGAATGACTTTATGACCCGAAGTTAGGGAGTTGTAAAGTCCGATATTGTCTTTAATTCGTAAATCGCGTCGATGCCAAAAAAGTATGTAGGTATCTTTCATGTGTATTGTTATTTTTTAATCGGATGAAACTTTTCAAAAGCCTTCTAGTATTAAGAATTAGCTTTGTTGGTTTCATAAGTTCCGAAGAGTTCAGTTAGTTTTTTAGTTCGGTATTCAAAAATTTCTTTGAGTTTAGGCTTTACTAAAATCGGATGCAGCCATCTTCCCAAAAAGCCGAACGGAATTTTATAGTCAATAATATCTTCCATCTCTACACCGCCAGGAATTTCCCTTATAAAATGCTTGTGATGCCACATAGTATAAGGACCAAAACGCTGCTCATCTACAAAATAATGCTGATGTTGTACATGCGTAATTTCCGTTACCCAATGTGTTTTGATATTGAAAATTGGTGTAACGATGTATTGTATAATTTGTCCAGCGTACATTTCTCCGAGTTCTTCCGTAAGAATATCAAAACTCATATAATCTGGCGTGATGGTTTTCAGATTTTTTGGATCTGATAAAAAATCCCATGCCTCTTCAAGAGATATGGGAATGTTTTGTTTGCTGTGCAATCGGTACACAATTCCTTTCGTACTAAATTTTTGCATAGAGTTAGTTTGAATATAAAATATAGCCGTTCAAAGAATTGGCGACTATCAACCAAATAAAGTAGGGCAGTATGAATAAAGTATACAATTGTACTTGTGACCTAAACTTCAACATCATCACTGTGATGATTCCTGTTAAGAGTAGCAAATTGACCATTCCCAACAATATATCGTGCTGGTTGAAAAAAACGTAATTCCAACTGACATTCAGTATAAATTGAATAACAAATAATAACAGTATAAGTTTGATATTTTTTGCCTCCGTAAGCTTTGCCATAAATATTGAAAAACAAATCATAACGGTAGTCCACGCAAAACCAAATACCCAACCTGGTGGCGTCCATGGCGCTTTGTCCAAGTTTGCATACCATTCAGATTGCGGCCCATTATTCATTAAATACGCTCCTAATCCTAACGCACCAAAATTGATGAGTAAAAATAGTATGAGTCGCACATAAAAATTCATTGGCTATAATTTTACGCTTACAATACCACAATCAATAGTAAAAATTTGTCCAGAAGTAGAACGCGCTTTGTCAGAAATTAGAAAGTCTGCCATGTCCGCTACTTCTGTTGGCTCCAAGTATTTTTTTAATGGATGACGTTCTGTGATATTTTCTATCATTTTATCGTTGCGTAACAACTTACTTGCCAAATCGGTGTTGGTAATCGTTGGGGCAATTGCATTGACGCGAATTGTGGGAGCGAATTCCGCTGCCAATGTTTTTACCAAGCCTTCCACAGCAGATTTTGCTGCGGCTATACTAGCGTGGAAAGGCATTCCTAAGTGTGTAGCTACTGTGCTAAATAGTAATATATTAGGATTCGTCCCTTTCTTTAAAGCAGGAGTATATTTTTGAATTGCTTTTACAGCACCAATCACATTAATATCGTAATCGTGCTTAAAATCTTCAATTTTTAATCGTGCGATGGGTTTTAAATTGATACTTCCCGGACAATACACAAGTGCGTCAATCGATTCTATATCGGGCAGTTCATCTTCTAAAACATCACAACTGTAATGCGTTAAGTTATTGGAAGATATTTCAGGAGCATTTCGGCTGATATTAATCACGTTATTGTGTTCCAATTGTGATGCTACAATAGCAGCGCCAATACCTCTGCTACCTCCAATTACTAAAATATTTTTCATGTAATATAGGTTGATAGGTTATATGTACTTTACTCAAAGTAGTGCAATGCAACTAGTAAAAACCAGAAGCATTGCAGTACCAATTTTGGGTGAGTTTATTTTAAGCGTTTTTCGTACTTCTTTTTGAGTACAGTCAAACGTTTCATAATTTCCATAATTGCAGGGTCTTTTTTCTGCTTGTAAATTTCATTCAAACCTAAAATTAAACGTTTAGCTTCGCGGCTAGCAGTAATTTTATCACTTCTTGATCTGAATTTAGTGTTTTCAAAATCAGATACTTCTGAAAAAATAGTTGTTGCCATAATTTAATTGTTTAAAAAGTTTTGTAATTCATTGATTTTTTCTGGTGTGTTAAAAACGCCACCATAGTAAGATGTAATTGTGGTTGAAGAGTCGTCTTTTACGCCTCTTGATGAAACACATAAGTGCTTGGCATCAATAATTACAGCTATGTCGTCAGTTTGCAAAATATCACGCAATTCGGTTGCAATTTGGTTCGTAAGTCGTTCTTGAACCTGAGGTCGTTTTGCGTAGTATTGTACAATTCTGTTAAGTTTCGATAACCCAATCACTTTTCCTGAGGAAACATATGCCACATGAGCTTTTCCCATAATAGGTACAAAATGGTGTTCGCAGTTGGAGTAAAATTGAATGTTTTTTTCAATGAGCATTTGATTGTATTGATACTTATTATCAAACAATGCTACTTTGGGTTTATTTTTAGGATCGAGTCCTGAGAAAATTTCTTCTATGTACATTTTAGCAACTCGTTTAGGAGTTCCTTTTAATGAGTCGTCTGTTAGGTCCAAACCTAACGTTTCCATAATTTCTGTGAAATGATAAGCAATTTTTTGTTTTTTATCTTCATCAGATATTTCGAAAGCATCTGCACGCATAGGAGTTTCCATACCTGTAAGTAGGTGTTCATCCCCAATTTCATCATGATCAAATCCATTTAGAGAAATTGGACTCTCATGTAATTGGTTTAAAACGTCAGCAGTTTTCATATATAATTAAAATGTTTAATTTATTTTGAATAAAATTAAACAAAATTTCCCGAAGAAAAAAGTTTTGTTCAGTGCTTTTAACAAAATATTAAACAATTGTGACGTGTATACTATCTTTTGGAGATTTTATTGTTGGAGATATTGCGTTGACGCGAACATTTGAAACGACCTTCAGCAAAGTTTCGCTTCTTTTCATGCTTGGTTTTTCTACCTTGCACACGTTTGCGCCACATCTTAAAACTAGATGGCTTCATTTCGCTACGCATCAATTCGATGACTTCTTGCTCTTTAAGTCCAAATTGAAATTCAATGGCATCAAACGTAGTACGGTCTTCCCATGCCATTTCAATAATTCTGTCTACTTGTCTTGGGTTTAAATCGTGTTTCATCCTTCGTAATAATCTGTAGTGTTGAGTGCTAAGTTTTTTTGTACAATCATTTTCTCAATAAATGCTTTGTTTTCTTTATAGAGTTTGTTTTTTTCGAATTGAACAAATTTGCCTTCTGCGTGAATGCTAAAAAAAGAAGACGTATAAATGTGAAGTTTATAATACGGAATAATCCATGAAAAACTATTGAGTTTTTTGTGAATGTGCACTAAAATTCCTTTCGGACGCAACTCAATACTTCCATAGTTTAAATCGTCTACCGTATTCATGTAGTGTTTTAAGTTGGGACTTACATCATGAATAATCATTCGTTTAGAGCCAATTCCTCTCAGCTTGATGCGTTTCATCAATGGAAAAACCGTGCCCAAATGTGTGTCAATTAATCGTTTTGCTTCTTTGTCGGTATAAGTTGTATTGATAATCATTACGAGCTTCTTTTTCGGTTTGTTAAAGTGTGTTTTTGTAAAATTCTAAAGTTTTCTTCAATCACCGTGTTTTCATCTTTCATGTTCCACAAAATATCACTGGCGTGTTTTCGGGTTTCTTGAAGATTGACAATTGGTTTCGGATAATTTTTCCCCACGAAGAAATTTGCCATTTGCTGCTCCATCGGAGTCATGCGAGATGGCTCATGAATGTACGCAACATCTAACGCTGCCAATTCTGGAACCCACTTTTTAATAAAAATTCCATCAGGATCATGCGCGATTCCGTTTTTTGTCGGATTGTACATGCGCAACATATTAATACCTGTTTCGCCCGCTTGCATCTGAATTTGCGGAAAGTGAATGCCAGGTTCAAAATCTAAAAAGTACCGCGATAAAATAATCGTCGCTTTTTGCCACGGTTGCCACAAGTTGTGTGTAAAAAACGAAACCACCATGGCACGCATTCTAAAATTCAAATAGCCAGTTTCTTTCAAACAGCGCATACACGCATCTACCAACGGATATCCTGTCATGCCGTTTTTCCATGCTTCAATATAACGCTCAGACACTTGTTTTTTAAGTTTTCGATAGCCTTTATTTAGGCTTACAAACTCCATTTCGTCTTCCATTTCAAACTTTTGAATGAAATGTGCTTGCCAACGCAAACGCGAACGAAAGGCTTCCATTTGCTTTTTGTGCTTATTTTGGTCAATACACTTTGCTGCTTCTTGCCATACTTGTCGCACCGATAAATTTCCCCACGATAAATACGGAGATAATCTGCTACAACTACGTCGCGATAGTAAAGGTTTGGAAATATGTGCTTTGTAATTGACACTACGCTCGTTAAAAAACGTATGCATGTACTTTAATGCGGTAGAAGTTCCTCCTTTTTGAAATGGCGAATCCAAATCGGTGGATAAATCAGGTAAATGAAAGAAAGAAGCTAAATGCGCTACTTCTTCTCGGGTGAATAATTGTCCAGACTTCGGACGAAAAGGAAGTAAGGATTCATCCATAAAATCTTCCCACATTTCCACCCAATTATTACGGTCTTGTAATCCTCTAAATACGCCATTATTCACATTTTCTTCCCACTGAATCATATTGTTGAGCAGAAAACGCTTCAATATTTTATCGCGGTCATACGTAACTTTAATGCCTGTTTCTTGATGCGAATAGACACAGGCAATTTTATAAGTTTCCTGAATGATCTGCAACGTTCTATTAAGATTTGATCGTACAATTAATATCTCACTATCAAAAGCAATCAAAGAATTATTTAAGTCAATTAATGATTCTTTAATAAAGTTCCAGTGTCGTTCACTGTAGTGCGGATCATTCAGGAGCATATCTTCAAAAACATATAGCAACAACGTTTTTCGTCCTGTAGAAAGTGCGTTATATATGGCTTCATTATCTTGAAGTCGCAAATCGCGCTTGAATAGAACGACGTTGATTTCTATTTTGTTTTCGGTATTCATAGATGTTTATTTCTTTTTAACCAGTTTGTTAATCATTCCGTTAAAGATAAAACCGTGAAACGGCAAAACGGCATACCAATAGATACGTCCCCATATTCCTTTCGGTCTAAATGTGGCACGTTGGAATAATTGATTTTTTTCTATTTTAAATTCTAACCAAGCTTCGCCAGGTAGACGCATTTCGGCAAATAATAACAAGCGTTTTTCTTCTTTGTCAGCATACAATACTCGCCAAAAATCGAGTGGATCGCCTGCATTGAGTGTGGTTTGGTCTCTACGCCCGCGACGCAATCCGATACCGCCGACAAGTTTGTCCATATACCCGCGAATTTTCCACAAAAACGTTGCATAATACCAACCATTTGTGCCGCCGATGGACCAGATTTTATCAAGCGTATACGCTTCGTCTGTTATTTTTCTTTTTTTAATGTCTTTAAAGCAACCGTATTCAGGCACTTTGATGTAGCGTGATATTTTTTCGCGAAAGATGCCACTGATAAGCGAATCTTTCCAGCTAGAAATCACACTGTTTTGCTCAATTTTGATAAACGCTTTTTTTACTGCTTGTTTGTAGGTCATTGGCTGAATGTCCAGAATTTCATTGATATTGCTAGGTTTTCCAATGACTTCTACTTTCATACTGTCAACCAAATTTTGGGCGAGTTTGTACGATGTCGTCGTGATAAAATACAACCAATACGACGAGAGTTTTGGCGTCATCACAGGGACTGAAATGATGGTTCGTTTTAACTTTCGAACTTCGGCAAATTGCAGCATCATTTGTTTATATGTCAACGTATCTGGGCCAAAAATGTCATACGATTGATTGTACACTTTGTCGTTTGTAATGGCTTTTGTCAAATACTCCAATACATTCCGAATGCCAATGGGTTGTGATTTTGTGTTAATCCACTTTGGCGCAATCATGATGGGCAATTTTTCTGTTAAATCACGAATGATTTCAAACGAAGCACTTCCGCTTCCCACAATAATTCCTGCTCTAAACGTGGTTAATCCGTACGCTTCTGAAGCCAGCGTATTTTCTACATTTTTTCGCGATTGTAAATGTTTTGACAGTTGTTGATCGTTTACAATTCCGCTTAAATAAATGACTTGTTGTACGTTTGTTTTTTCAACGCGTTTTTTAAAATTTACAGCGCATTTTTCTTCCAATTCTTCAAATTTCATGGAAGAAGACATCGAATGAATTAAATAGTACGCAATGTCAATATCTTTTGGAATGCGATGTAGCGTTTCTTCTTTTAAAAAATCGACCTCAATAAGTTCAATGCGTTCGTGTGTAGCTACTTCTTCAGAAACTCGTTGCTTATCTCTCACACAACACACTAAAGAATGGTCTGTTTCCAATAAAATTGGAATCAGTCGTTTTCCAATATATCCTGTAGCGCCTGTAAGTAGAATTCGCATAAAGTTTGTTATTTGGGACGTTGATAGGGATAGCGCGTTTGTTGTTGCGGTATCGCATATCCGTCGAGTCCGTTAATGGTGGCGGTTTCAGCTTTCGCTAGATTGATAAAACCGTCCGTTTCTAATATCGCATCGGTGATGTGTAAGTGTTCTATGTTACCGACAATTAAAATAGTGTCGTTTTCTTCAATCAGATATTCGTTTACATAGCGCATCCCGATTTGCACATGACAACCTTTTACATACGGCGCTTTAAAATCGTCTTTGTATTCTGTTTCCAACTCAGTTTGGTCAAATTCAGATACTTCTTTCGGATATTTTGCCGACGTATGATGCGCATCTTTTGTAATGCGTTGGTGAATATGATTGATGGTATAAATACCAGTTTCTTTAATGTTTTCGTACGTGTTTCTCGGCACAGAAGCAGGTCTGGTTACAAAACCTAATAATGGCGGATTGGAACCTAAATGCGTTACAGAACTGAACACAGCAACGTTGGTAAACCCGTCTTTTGATTCCGTACCAATCAAATTTGCTGATTTATACCCAGAACAACTGTTGATTAAGTTGATGCGATACAATTTTTCCATTGCATCAATGTCTGCAAGCGTGATGGTTGCCATTAGAGATTTTTAAAATTGTTAATTTTTACATTCTTCGCTTTCAAGTCGTGCAACAAATTGTACAGTCCAAAAAACGTTCTATTCATATAAATAAAATGCTTGGAACCTCTGTTACCATTCATGCTGCGTAATTGGGTATTTTTTGCATAGCGTTCGCCGATAGCAGCAATTCTTCCGAAAAATTCTTCATCTGAAAAGTCAAACACTTCATTGTTGAATGGCATCGTAAACAAATTGAGCAATTCGTGAAACATTTCTGTAAAAAAGACCAATTCTTCTTTAGAGTCGTCTTCGCGCAAAATCTCTAATTCGTATAATTTTTTTGTAAACAACTCAGGATTGTTCAACGTTTCCTTATTTGCCAATTCGAAATACGGAATGTAAAATTCTTCCGGAATCGCTTTCATACAGCCAAAATCGAGCGCAATCAATTCATTGTCTTTGGAAACCAAAAAGTTTCCAGGATGCGGATCGGCATGTACTTTTCGATATTCGTGAATTTGGAACATGTAAAAATCCCAAAGCGTTTGTCCGAGCAAATCGGCAACTTCTTGGTCGGTATTGTGTGCGGTAAACTCTGATAAATGTTCACCAGTCATCCAATCCATTGTAATAATTCGCTCCGACGAATATGCTTCGTAATACTTTGGAAAACGAATGTTTGGGAGATGTTTGCATGCTTCCGAAACGTCTTTACTTTGCTGTACTTCCAAAATATAATCCGTTTCTTCCGTCAGTTTTTCTTCAACTTCTTTAAAATATTTATCAGAACCTTTTCCAGTAATGTTAAACATTCGGATAGCAATAGGTTTTACAAGTGCCAAATCGGTAGAGATGCTTTCCGCAACTCCAGGATATTGAATTTTCACAGCAAGTTTTTTCCCATCTTTTTCAGCGAGATGCACTTGTCCTATACTAGCAGCATTTACAGAGGTAGCATTGAATTTGTCAAATATTTCAGTTGGAGGTTTTCCAAAGTATTTTTTAAATGTTTTAATTACCAACGGCGGTGATAGTGGCGGTACGGAGAATTGTGATAGTGAAAATTTTTCCACGTATGCACGCGGTAAAATATTTTTCTCCATACTCAGCATTTGCGCGACTTTTAATGCGCTTCCTTTCAATTTTTTTAAGCCGTCATAAATATCTTCTGCATTTGATTCGTTTAAACGCTCTTTAGCGTCTTCTTCAGAATTGATGAGTTTATCACCGTAATATTTTAAATAATTCACGCCTACTTTAGCACCTGTAGTCACAAGTTTTGTAGCACGTTGAATTTTACCAATAGGAATTTTATCAATTGTTTTCATTCACGATTACTGTCTAATTTTTTCTTTAAATAGGAACTTCCCGAAATCTACAATACTTTTTAAAGGCGTATTGTCGATAAGATCAAAACTTGCATTGACAGATTTTTCAATGTATTGATCGGTTTTGTCAAAACTTGGTGATGTATCTTCCAACCAAAATTTCATTGTCATTACAAATTGAATCCAAGCCGTTTCAGTGATAGCTTTGTTTTGTAATTTTTCTATGCGTTCTTGGTTTAAGTCCAACGTTTTTAAGTCTAAACTTTCAATAAAATCTGTGAAAACTGTTTTTAATCCTTTCAATAGTTTGAGCGATTGCATTTTACTTTTATCATGCGTTAAGCTGTATACAACGTAACTTCTGTTAGCTGTAACTTGCTCAAAAAACGTGTAGTAAAAGCTTAATAATTTATTGCGTGCATCAAACGTTTCAAATTCTTCACTATTGGCCAACACTTCCAATGTATTGGTGCCAAATGTGGTAAATATGTTTTCTTCTAATGTTTTGAAAGAACTGAAAAACTCATAAAATTTTGCTTCGTCAAAATTATTGTCTTTTGCGAATGCATAAACGTTTTTAGGTTGCTCTCCATGCTCCAATACATAATCCATATATGCGGTAATGATAGAGAGTGCTGTTATGTTTTTTTTCTTTGCCATGGTGTACTTTTTAAAACTAGGTAAAGATACAAAATGTTTAACTTTTTTTAGTTAAAATTAAACAAAAGTTTTTAACAGACACGAATAATTTTTGCTCTTTAGAACAAAAAAGCGATAAAAAATAGGATAGAAGTGTTGTGTTTTTAGTCTAACACTTTGTGTCGCAGCAGTTTTCGGCTTTTACCAATTTACAACTAACCACAGCAACGAGCGCACCTAAAATGGGAGCGACAATGTATAACCATAAATGTGTCAATTGTCCAGAAACCAATGCAGGACCTAACGAACGCGCAGGATTCATAGACGCTTTGGTCATCGGGCCAGCAAACATTGCTTCCAAAAGTACAATGCCGCCAATAGCTATTCCTGCCATCGTGCCGATTTCCTTACTTCCCGTTGAAACATTAATAATGGTAACCATTAAGAAAAAGGTAAGTAGAAATTCCAAAATCAACGCTTTCCACGGCACTATACTTGGAATCGTAGCTCCAAGCGTTTCGCTCTCTGGCCAAAACATGTATACGAGTAAACTTGCGCAAATAGCGCCTAAACACTGTGAAATTATGTATTTTGGAACTTCTTTTACAGGAAATTTTTTAGTATACGAAAAAGCAATGGTCACAGCGGGATTGAAATGTGCTCCTGAAATTTCTCCAAACGCGTAAATCATTCCCATCACAATCAATCCCCACGTAATGGCAACTCCTGGATGTGTTATTTCACCCGTAATATCATTCACAACCATGGCAGCGGTTCCGCAGAAAACCATGGAAAAAGTTCCTATAAATTCTGAAATATAATTTTTCATGTGTTATTTTTTGGACGCACTAAAAGTACTATTTCTTATTTTAAGTATTTGTTAACATTTGTACGTAAGGTTTCTGCGTAAATTCGTCACATTAAAAAACTCTAAATAACAATATAAGATGAAAAAACTACTTTTGGCATGTTTCTTAGCAGCAGGAATCAGTGTGCAAGCGCAGATAGAAACGCCGCAACCAAGTCCTAGCGCAAAAATAATGCAAACTGTCGGATTGACAGAAGTAACGGTTGAATATTCGCGACCAGCAATGCGCGGAAGAACAATTTTTGGTGATTTAGTTCCTTATGATCAATTATGGAGAACAGGAGCCAACGCAAACACTACTATTGAATTTAGTGATGATGTTACCATTGGTGAATCAGCAGTAAAAGCAGGGAAATACGCTATTTTCACAAAACCAGGAAAAGATACTTGGGAAGTAATTTTATACAACGATACGTCTAATTGGGGAACACCAAGAGCTTGGGACGAATCAAAAGTAGTAGCAACCGCAGTAGCGCCTGTAAATAAAATGCCATACAAAACAGAATCGTTTACAATTGGAATCAACAATTTATCTAGCAACAAAGCTGATTTAGAATTTTCTTGGGAAAAGACATTGGTAGTTGTTCCTTTTGCAGTTCCAACAGATAAGAAAGCGACGGCAAGTATTGAAAAAGTAATGGCAGGGCCACAAGCAGGTGACTATTTTTCAGCAGCAAGATATTACTTCGAGGAAGGAAAAGACATGGACAAAGCTAAAATGTGGGTTGACAAAGCAATTGACATGACAAGC
This sequence comes from Kordia sp. TARA_039_SRF, assembly GCA_006383075.2. GTDB lineage: Bacteria > Bacteroidota > Bacteroidia > Flavobacteriales > Flavobacteriaceae > Kordia. The sequence continues at coordinate 252,286 of SMNH02000002.1, read as the reverse complement.
GATAATCCACGCTTTTGGTATTTAAGACAGCAGTCTTTAATTTACGCAAAAATGGGTAAAAAAGCAGAAGCTATTAAAATCGCAAAAGAGTCTTTAGCGTTGGCTGAAAAAGCTGGAAATAAAGATTATGTAAAGATGAACAGAGATTCTATCAAAGAATGGTCTAAGTAAGCTAAATTTTATAAAAATAGGAAAGCCTTTCTGAAAACCAGAAAGGCTTTTTTTATGCGTGTCGTTTTTTTGATAGAATTCTTAGTGTTTTTTTGTGCGATATATTCAAAAAAAACCTAAGTTTAACCTCTTAAAAACAACCAACAACATGAATTTTTCTTTACGAGCGCTATGTTTGTCACTGTTTATAATGATATTAACAGTTTCATGCTCTAATGAACAACTAGATGAAGCTATACAGCCAACAACACCAATAGCAACAAACGATATTACCCAAGTGATTCTCGATTGGAATCAACTTTGGTGTGTGTTGGATAGACATGCAACAGGCATGCGACCAAATGCTACGACGCGTGCGTTGGCATACATTCACTTAGCGGCTTTTGAAGTGTGTGTTGAAGATATGGTAAGTTATACTTCAAATAAAGACCGTTATCCTGATTTAGAAATTGATTTTTCACAACGTCAACCAGATATTGACATTGCTCTTGCTTTAAATGCGTGTTATGCAACAGCTATTGACCATTTTATGTACAATGTTTCGACTTCGGTGGATAGTCAAATTGCAGTGTTACGTCAACAGAAAGAAGCTAGTTTGAGTGTTGGATTGAGTGATGCTGTTGTACAAAATTCACAAGACTGGGGAAATTATGTCGCACAACAAATTATTGCGTTCAGTCAAACCGATGTAGAAGCCGAAACTCAAATTTTAAGTCCGCAACCAACGTCGTATGAGCCACCAGTTGGCGCAGGATATTGGACATACAGTGATGAAGCAGAACGCGGCCTTTTTCCATATTGGTCATCAGTGCGTACATTTGTGATTTCTTCTGAAGAAACTTCAAGCATTCCACCATCGTTAACGTATAGTGAAGATGCTACAAGCGCATATTATGCCGCGATGGAAGAAGTATATACCACGAGCGAAGCAGCCAGAACTACGGATACAGAAGGTTTATGGATTGCAGAGTTTTGGTCAAATGATGTAGAAGGTTTGATGATGAGTCCGCCTGGAAGACAAATTTCTATCGCCAATCAATTGATACGACAATACAATGTTGACCATGAAGAAGCGTTGATTTTACTCTTAAAATTAGGTTTCTCGTTGAACGATGCGGCGGTGTCTACATGGGCAGATAAGTATGAATATATGGTGATGCGTCCAAGTGTGTATATTCAAAACTTTATTGATGCAGATTTTCAAACGAATTTGTTTCCGTTTATTTCATGGCCAAATCCGACGTTTCCGAGTTATCCATCTGGGCATTCTACATTTGCTTCAGCAGCGGCGGGCGTTTTTATACATCATTTTGGCGATGCTACTAATTTTACTGATCGTTCACACGAAGGAAGAACTGAGTTTTTAGGCAATCCAAGAACCTATAGTACATTTTCAGCAATGGCAGAAGAAAATGCTTTTTCTCGCTTGCCGCTTGGCGTACATTTGCGAATTGATTGTTCTGAAGGTTTGCGTTTAGGATATGAAATTTCAGATGCTGTTAATAATTTTGATTTAACGCAATAAAAAAGTAATAAACGTCAGTTTGAGTTAAGTTTTTTTGAACAATAGCTAATTCTTCTAAAGAAAATACAAGCGTAAAAAACTAAAAATTAGTTATCTATTTTCTTATTCTTTGCTTGCCCAAAGAAAAGAAATAAAAGAAAGGGCACTTTTCCAGAGGTGTTTTTGTTTTTCTCTTTAGGGAGAAAAACAAAACCGCATGAATTTTTCTAAATTTCTTCCAAGGCTTCAGAAATTTTTAACGAAAAATTCCTGCTACACTGCGGAAAAGAAAAGACTACCGTTATTTTTATAACCAATTTATATTAACAAACAATCTCACTTTACTCAAAAAGGAGATATGTATTGACGATAATCGCAATGGTTTCACCTAACGACCAGATGATAAAAGCACCAATTGGAACGGCTTTTTCGTTGATTTTAAAGATTTTTTTGAGGAAATCAGAAAGTTTGACTACTGCATTTATGGGGATTAATAAAACCAAAAATACAATAAGACAAACAAAGAGAATCGCCAAGATATCCAGCAATAAAATAATCATCAACAACAGACCTTTGGTGGCAAACGCGTAGATTTTGACAATGTATAGCCAACCGATAAAGTCTAGCTCAAATTTTTCAAAGAAGTTTTGATAGCTGGTTACAAATTGTTCCGCATCGTAATCGGGTAAAAAACTATTGATGACAGGCACTTTTTGAAAAATATCACAAATAAATTCTAGTGGGTACGCCAATGCGAGTGTCCATGACTCCGGGAGAATCCACTGTTGAATAGCCGCAAAAAATAGTGCCGCAAGCAAGACTCCAAATCGGTAATCGGAAATGGTTTCTGAAAACATAGAACCCACTATTGCAATCACAATCAAACCTGCAACTAAAAAGATACTTCCGTAAGCTAGAAGTGTCATCACAAGAGAAATTCCGAAAAAGAATCCTACAGCATAGAGTAAAAAGGAGGGAAGTTTTTTAAGAATCCATTGTTCGAGTTGCGCCTTTTTTTCATCGCTTAAAAATTCAAAAGCAGCCGCAGGAACGGCAAAATATTTTAATACATCCGAAATGTATAAAATCACAGTAAAGTTGGTCATGATTGGTGTTACTTTTCAAAAATCATTCAGAAAAGTACTAAAAAAATCCTTTCGTTGCGGAAAGGATTTTTATGATTTCTTGTTTTTATATCGTATTACTGACTGCAATTACCATCGGCAAAGTCTTGTACTGTTGGATTGTAAACATTATTTATTATAACGGCACATTGTGAATTTCCATTAATATTCCATTGATATGCGTTTATAAGGGATTGTATGGCACATAAATCTGTCAAATTAGGATTAGGTCTGTCAATATAGTCAGTATAATTATGTTATCATTTTATCGTTCAAAGTATTTACAGTATTAAAAATACTCGGAGCAAAAGAGGTTGAATTGTAAAATTTATTCAGGTTTTGTAAGTTTCATTATTGGAAAAATTAGAATTCTTTGAATGTAATAAGCGCATCATGATTATTGATGTTTAAATCAAATATTTGTGTTAAACTCTCAAAATTAGTTAGTGAATTTTAGCGCGTTCTTCTATAATTCCAGAAAAACTCTTGTGCAAAAGTTTCCAGCTATAAATTCTTCATCTTATAAATAGCTTCTTGGGATTTGAAATTTATGACTGTTCGTATCTAAAATTGCCACATTGCATAAAAAAAACTAAGAGACTTTTTTAGTGGTCATTTGTAAAACAGTTGCCAGTATAATTACAACGACACAACCTACCAAATTCAACCATAAAAACGGCATAATTTCCATATACCAAATAGCGATAACAATGACTTGCGTTATTAATGCGCCTGTAAATACAGCATTTCCTTTTACTTTTTTAAAGAAGAATGCTAATAAGAAGATTCCCAACACATTGCCATAAAATATAGAACCAATAATGTTTACTAACTGAATTAAGTTCTCTGCCAAACTTGCAAAACACGCAATAATAATGGCTAAAATTCCCCAACCGAGTGTAAACCATTTGGTGGCTTTTACATAATGTTCATCATCCGCATTCGGATCTACAGAAGGCACACCTTTTCGATTTCGTTTGTACAAATCGATAGACGTAATCGTAGCCAACGCGTTAATTTCAGAAGCTGTAGACGACATAGCTGCGGACAGAATAACCGCTAGTAATAATCCAATCAAACCCGTTGGTAAGTATTTTAAAATGAACGAGATAAACATATAATCGCGGTCATTGGTTTCGCTGTCTTTTGCTGCGTATTCGTACAAAGTTTTGAGCTCTGCTTGCTTTTCTTTGTAAGTGTCACTTTCAGGATTTTTTTCTAAAGAAGCTACTTCATTTTTCAATTCGTCGTATTCCGAAGCATATTCTGCATCAATAGCACGTTTGATTAGATATTTTGATTCGGCGCGATAGGATTTTTCAATACTGTCTAAGCGTAATAATTGTTGTTTGTCGGCTGTATTGTACGAGTTAGCCAATTGCAAACTTACTGCTTTTTTCTTTTCGAATAGTGATACTTGCTTCTTTTGCAAGGCTTTGTATTCATCGCTATATTCAGAAGCTAATACTTTTTCGGTAGAAGCATCAATAAAGTTGAGTGGTGCAGGATTGAATTGATAAAATACAAAAACCATCACACCAACTAATAAAATGAAAAACTGCATCGGAACTTTGAGCAATCCGTTGAACATCATTCCCCAACGCATTTCCTTAACAGATTTCCCAGAAAGATAGCGTTGTACTTGACTTTGATCGGTTCCGAAGTAGGAGAGCATTAAAAATGTTCCACCAATAATTCCCGTCCAAATGGTGTATCTGTTGTCCAAATCGAACGAAAAATCCAAGACTTCCATTTTTCCGCTCGCGCCAGCAATATCTAATGCTTGCACAAAACCGACATCTTCTGGAATTAAATTTAAGGTGATAAAAAACGCCGCAAACATTCCCGCAAAAATGACAAACATTTGTTGTTTTTGCGTTACGCTTACTGCTTTGGTTCCGCCAGAAACGGTATAGATAATTACTAAAATTCCAATAATAATATTGAGCGTGATTAAGTTCCATCCCAATACAATAGACAAAATAATCGCAGGCGCAAAAATGGTGATTCCTGCTGCCAATCCGCGTTGAATGAGAAATAAAATCGCCGTTAAAGTTCTAGTTTTTAAGTCAAAACGATTTTCCAAAAATTCGTATGCTGTATAAACTTTTAGTTTGTGATATAATGGAATAAACACCATACAAATAATGACCATTGCGATAGGCAATCCGAAGTAAAATTGCACAAATCCCATTCCGTCACTAAATGCTTGTCCCGTTGTTGATAAAAAGGTGATGGCACTTGCTTGTGTTGCCATTACCGACAAGCCAATCGTCCACCATTTTGTGGAGCTTCCGCCTCGAATATAATCTTCTGAGCTTTTGCTTCCGCGTGTTTTCCAAGTTCCGTACCCTACAATGGCGGTAAGTGTTCCAATTAAAACAATCCAGTCTAATGCTTGCATGCGATACGAATTAAGAGAACATGTTCATGATGAAGTAAAATAAAAGTATGTACGCCAAATTTGCCACTAAAATGACCGTGTACATTTTTTTCCAAACGAATTTTTTTGCGTCACTCATACGTTAGTTTTTTAATGATGATTGCTTTACGATTTGTGCTTTGCCTACCGAAATCATGTTGGTAAATAATTTGTACGCACCAGGAACGCCCGCAGGCAATTCACGGAAAAAACTTAATCCTGTGTAGATATAGTTTCCTTTGCCGTATTTGGCGATGAGTAGACTTCCTTTTTTGGCAGTTTCGCCTGTATCGTTCATGGAAAGAATCGGCGTAAATTCGCTTCCCCAAGAGTTTGGAAAATATAATCCGCGTTCTTGTACCCAACCTTCAAAATCTTTGGCTTCTATTTTGTTTGGAAAGTTTACTAAGGAATGTTCTTTCGCGATGATTTCTACGGTAGCATTTTCGTCTGTGACACGGTCGCGCGATAGTTGTAAGTTGTACGGCGCTAATTCGCTCGGATTTACTTTAAGACGGCGATTCGTGTTGTATTGCACAATTACGTTTCCACCATTTTTTACATAGTCTAGAATGTATTTTTGCTTGAATTTTAATTCGTCAACCGTATTGTACGCACGAATTCCCACAACTACCGCATCGTACTTTTGAAGCAACTCTGCATTGATTGTTGACGGATCAATGATTTCTACGTCGTAGCCAATTTGACGCAAACTCTCAGGAATGGCGTCACCAGCACCTTGAATGTAGCCAATATATTGCCCGCTTTTCTGAATATTCAAACGAACGACTTTGGTTTCCGAAGGTAACAATACTGATTGTTTTGGAATATGGTCGTATTCAATTTCGCTTAAAGCTTTTGTATATTTTTCATCACCAATAAACACTTCTGGAGTCAACACACCTTCACTTTGCGTAGACGGCGGCACTACCGTAAACATTAGCGTAACTTCGTCTCCTTTTTGATCAATGGTAAGTTTTTGCTTTTCAGGATAGACTTTCCAGCTGTACGGATGTTTGATAGAAACATAACCGTCAATATTGTCTTTTCCTGCCTTCACAGTCACAGGAATTTCTTTGGTAGCATCGTCAGAAAAAATGATGACTTTATCGGCAAAATCTGCGGTGACTTCTGGTAATATTTCAAACGGTTGGTACAGCTCACCTTTGTCAGGTTTTGAATAGCGATATACTACAGGTTTTGTTATTGTAATTGGTGTTCCTTCAATTTCTAGGTTGAATTTTATTGTTGCTGGTCGCGGTGTTTCTGGCAATCCACGCAACTGTTGGTTTGGAACTTTGTACATGCCCAATGTACCTTTTTCAAATAACCAATATGGCGCAGAATAGTCGTCTGTTGCAATGTTGATATTTAACGTAAAGTTTTCTCTAGAATTTGGTTGCAATGCAAGGTCTTTTTTGTCTGTTTTGTTGTCAATCGTAGACGTTGTTGATATTAATTTGATGTTTGCATTGCTTCGGTTCAACGCTTCTATGGCAATATTTGAAGAGCTTCTCGGCGTGGCACTTGGCGCTGCTGCAGATGCTTCTAAATATAATCCCGCACACGCTTGAATGATAGCTTCAATTTCTCCTAATTTGATGGTTTTCCAATGCGCATCTTCTAGTTGTTGAATCAGTTTATAGGCTTTCATCAATTGCGGTAAATGTGCCGCAGGATTTACAAAGTTGAAATTGTTTTCAATCGCATATAAAATATTTCCAATCGCTTTTCCGCCTTTGACACGATTCCAAGACGTATCAATTCCTGAAAAAATATTGCTTTTATCTTCTGGAAAGTCACCTTTTAAAAATTCGATGTATTCTTCTTGTGTTCCGCGCGTGGTCAATCGTCCAAATCCTTGACATAAATGCTGACTGCTCGCCATAGAAGCCAATTCGTTATTCGACAAACCTTTTAACGGATAATACACACCAATATCAAAATTGAGCATTTTACTTTTATCAGCTTGTTCAAATTTTTCGCGGCTTCCGTAAAACCACCAAGAAGTGTTAAAAAATAAGCGTTTTGGTTGCCAAGCATCGTATGTTTTTAGTTGTGACGTGTATTTTGTATTGTCGCCAGCCAAATCGAACGCTTCCATGCTCAACATGGCAGACGTAGTGTGGTGTCCGTGTGTTCTTCCAGGCGTTCTATGGTCAAAACGGTTGATGATAACATCGGGTTTAAACTTTCGAATTGCCCAAACCACATCGCTCAATACTTCATCTTTGTTCCAAATGTCCAACGTTTCATCCGGATGTTTGGAATAGCCAAAATCATTGGCGCGTGTAAATAGTTGTTCTCCGCCATCTACGCGACGTGCCGCAAGAAGTTCTTGTGTACGAATGACGCCTAATTGTTCACGAATTTCAGGTCCGATTAAATTTTGTCCACCATCACCACGCGTCAACGATAAATACGCTGTTCGCGCTTTCACTTCATTGGACAAATAGGAGATGAGTCGTGTATTTTCATCATCAGGATGTGCGGCTACATATAAAGCAGAACCTAAAAAATTGAGTTTTTGTAGTTTCTCGTAGATTTGGTTGGAGGAAAGTTTATCTGGTTTTTGTGCTGAAATCGTAGATAGAAACAGGCAATTTACTAGAATAAACAGTACTAATTTTCTCATTACAAATGATTTGGTTAGGATAACTCTCAAAAATAGAAAAGTTCATCAATTCGTATCTATTTTTAACGTTCTTTAACTTTCATAAAAGCACAAAAAAAGCGAACCGAAGTTCGCTAAGTTGATTAATTTGTAATTACTAACACCCTTGACATCTAGAATAGCATTGAGAATTAGCTGATCGTGTTGAACACACTATTTCATCCAGTGAATGCGGACATGCAAAAGACCATGGAAGTGGATCTTGCGGACAATACTGTGATTGGTTTGTTGTTGGCGCGCCACCAACTAAGTTGTTTTCCAATGTAGAAATGGTGTTCTTACCTAATGAAAGGTTTTTAATCGTTCTTTTTTTCATTGTAACTCTATTTTTATGTTTCAAGTTCAAAGAACGGAATCGTTACAAAAAAATATGAGGGGATAAACACGGGTTTCTTTTTGGAAAAACACTTGATTTTTGGGGATAAAAAAAGCGAACCGAAGTTCGCTCTGAAAATGGTTAGTATTATATTTTTAGTTTTTAGCGTCTAGTTTTTGTTTGAGAATTTTATTTTCTTCTTTTAGTGTTTTGATTTCTTTGTTCATTTCAATCATATACAAGGTTAGTTCTTCAATTTTTTGGAGTAATTTAGAATCCATTTCCCCTAGAAGAATCCCATTTTCTGCGACTTCTTTGGCAGACGGAATGTCTTTTAAGTGACCTTTTTCATTGATGTGTTGCTCCACTTCCTCTAATGAAGGAAGGGCGTAATCACTTTCAAACACAAAGTCAGACCAACCCGTTTCAACTTTTACTTCTTTGGCGCGAACTTTTCCGTTTACGGCAAGTTTCCAATTTTCAGTTCCGCCAACATCCGTAGTTCCAATCCCGATATTGCTATCTGTAAAAATATTACCTTCTATCAACGCACTACCATCTTTTACTACAAATTTATGTGTTTGTTCATAAGTTCCATATCCTCCGATTACAATTCGAGAATCAGCTTTAGGCATGTGAACATATACTTTATTCAAACCTAAATCCCCTTGATTAACTTTAAATATTTCAGAACCGTTATGGTCGTTAAATGCCATATTAGAATATGTTTCACTAAAAGATAATCCATATCTCCATTCAGCATTTTCATCTGTCATGAGAAATTGTAATTGCGCACTTGCATTGGTTGGAGGAGTGTTATTAACATAGAAGTCAAAGTTTCTTCTTCCTGGTTGAAATTCACTTCCTAGTTGTAGCGTAAATCCGGGATTTGTATTATTTGTAAAAACAGCTTTTTCAGACTGAATTGTTCCTACTACTTCTAGTTCTTCAGTTGGAGTAGTTGTTCCTACGCCTGCATTTCCTGTACTAGGAAATGTGTTGGTTTGTGATAATATACTATAGAATGAAAATAGTAATATGGTGGTTATATTTTTTTTCATGTTTTGTTTTATTAAGGTTTGATAATTTTATGTAGCGTGTAATCCGCTATTATTTGGTGTCCTTTTTCGGAAAAATGAATTCCGTCAGCAAATAGAAAAGCTTCTTGGACATTATTATTTATGTTATTTTTTACATAGTTTTTACAATCGAATACATTGATTCCTAATTGTATTAACTTTTCGGAAAGGGCTTTTTGTGGGTGATAAATTGTATCATTTTCATGATTTCTTAATTGATATTCATACGGTAGTAAAACCACATTAAATTCGATTTGGTTTGCATTACAACTTTCAGCTATTTTTTTAAGATTTTTAGCTACTTTTTCAACATTTTTATCTTTATAAAGCGAATAGTCATTTTCAAAAAAGACTTTAGATCTGTCAAAAAAAGTTCCTTTTAACCATATATAGAAATAACTATTTGTCTTTAAAAAATCAAATATTTTTCCAATGAAAGGTTTCCCGCTCAACATAGGTGCGGTATCATTATTCTCTCTCACATAGATATCATTTAAGCAGAAAAAAACGATTACTTTTTTAATATTGAGTTTATCATTCTGTGCTAACGATTCATATACATTTACGTAGTCGTAAGTATCAAAACCAATTACGGAAGGATTTGCGATATTTATATTTGGAGTTTTTTCTTGGATTAGTGCACTGAAAGTTTCCAAATCATTTACTCCTACGCCCATAGTGACAGAGTCACCAAGTAAGAGAGTTGTTTGTAAAGAATCATTAAAAGTGGTACCATTTTTTCTAAAATGGTATACGTCAGTGTTAACTTCTCTATCAAATGCATATCCTGTATACGATTTTTTTAAGCCTAATGATGTATGATAGATAGATTTTTGTAGTAATACATCGTCAGTACCTTGAGTACGAATCGTATTGCTAAACAATCTTGTAAGTCCCTCCAAAACCAAAAGGATTAAAATAAAAACCAATAGATTAATAACAATTAGTTTTGCAACTTTTTTGAATCTTATCATGTTTAATTTTTAAAGAATTATAGCGACAGTATCGTTATGCAAATTAAATCATTAATTTAATTATTGTTTTACAATTTTCCCTGTAAAAGTTTCATTTCGTTTCGTAATTACTTTAGAGATGTAGATTCCACTTCTCCAATTGTTTATATCTACTGAAATTGTTTTCTTCGATTTCTCATTGTTAATTACAGACAATAGATTTCCTTGAATGGTATATATTTCAACACTTACAATAAGGTCTGAACTATTCGAAAGCTGTAAAGAAATAAAATTTGATGAAGGATTTGGAAAAATATTCAGTGAAGTATTTTCAATCGTTTCTTTTGTAATTTCAGGGATATTACTTGCATTTGCTTGCCTACTACTTGGTACACAAACATCATTGATTGTATTATCTGCTTTTAGCGTAATAGAGCCGTTGGCATTAGGAACTAAATGTGTCCCTTCTTTTAAACTGATACTGTTATTTGCTACAAAATTCACAACTACGTCATCTTTAAAGGTCACATTTTCAATAGATACATCGTGATTAAATTTTTCTAAATCGAACTCATAACGATAAAAAACATGGTCTTTAATAACGGCATTTCCGTCACTTTTCTGCATTTCGTGAACAAACTCAACAGCATTTCCTGTTTCAAGTTTTCCAGCACCAATATAGCCTTCAGCAAAAGCATTCATAGGTAGTACTTCTATATCTTTTGTAGTGAGTTTTAGAATACTTTCTACTTCATCAGGAAGTAAACATTCGTTTACTTTAAACATCAAAGCGACAGTTCCTGTAACGATTGGTGCTGCTAGTGAAGTTCCTGAGACATATTTCCCTCCATATAGTGTATCGGTATCCATAGTACAGTTGTAACCTAAATATTTATATGAAGGTATTTGATAGCCAGGAGATACTATGTCAACTTTTTCATTCAATGTATGCATGTAAGTATTATTAGGTAGCCAATATTGTGAATAAACACCAACTGGATTAGATGGGTTGTTGGGGTCGGTTAAATCAACATCCACATAACGAGCTACAGAATTTTCTATAAACCTCATATAGTTTTCACCATTAGGTGCATTAAATATAGGTTCATTATTTGGGTAATTATCGATAGTATACCAATGATTTACACCAGATACAGATATCACATTATCATAAGAAGCAGGGTAATCATAAACTAAATTTGCGCCATTACTATCAAAAGAAGTATCATTTCCTGCTGCAGCGACCACAACGACATCATAGTCTTCCACAATTTCATTGATACATTCTTGTTGATCTGCGTGATTAGGATTAGAAGCTATATAAGCTGCGGGAGCCATATTACTATGATTTCCCCAACTTATGTTGATAACTTTTACTCCATCTTGCGCCAGTAATAATAAGTTGTAATAATCATAATTATTTAGTGAAGTTGCTGTAATATCACAATCATAACATACACCAGTAGTCCCTTCATTATTGTCTCCTTTGGCAGCAGCAATTACACTTACACCAGTACCATGAGTTCTGTATCCATTAGTACAATTTACAGGCTCCGATGCTGCATAAGGATTTATATAGGAAACTTTTCCAGATAATTCCGAAATCTGATCATCTACTTTAGCATCTGAAATTCCAATAGTAATAACTTTATTGATAGTATCTGTAATTCCCCAAGCTTTTGGTGCATCTATATACTCTAAATCTTTACGATCGTAAGTAGTAGTATCAAAGGGAATTCTAACAGAACTCGTTATATAATCATCAGGATAATGAGGTGTGTAACTTAGTTCTGGTAAATCATTCGTAATATCAGTGATAGACGTGTAAATTCCTGGAAAGGTAGTCAACATATCATCGACAATTTCTGTAGAAGTGGTTACCATGATGAAAGCATTTCGCAATGTAGCTCTATTTGAAGTTGGATAGGCTTGATAAAATTCATCAATAGTATACTTTGAGAATAAATTTTCTTCATCCGTGTCTGTTCCTATGTACTCCATGTAATTTCCCTGTTTTTCAAACTCTGGAGCAGCGGCTTCGTTAACGGTTTTTACATAATATGTTTTCTGTGCATGTATGTAACTGCTACTTAACATGTAAACTACAAAAAACAAATACAAAATAATTTTTTTCTGCATAAGCGATGGTTTTATAATTAATACAATACAGAATACAGATTAAATTTTTAGTTTTTCAATATTTCACCTTTGAAAAAGTAAGGAGAACACATAAAATTATGGAGCAATTCATAAAAAACACTTATCTCTATAAAAAAAAGCGAACTTCGGTTCGCTTTGTAGTAAATGCTGATGTACAATTGTTTTAAGAACAAAGTCTTGGACGAATACTTTCGCAACCTGGTTCCCAGTAACAAGCAGTAATATTTTGCTCAGAATAACACTGTCTATTATTGGAGTCACGTCCACCGATTGGCGAACTGGTTTCCATGTTAGAAATAGATTTTTTGTTGAGTTTTAAGTTTTTAAGTTCTCTTTTTTTCATGATTTTTAATTTTTATGATTATAATTATTAGTCTATCCTTCACAATCTTCCCAATAACAAGAACCTGTAGAACCACAATTTACTTGTGTTTGACAGTTATTCGTATTTCCGCCACCGTTTCCATTGTAAGGACAATAACAGTCGCTCGCATAAGGTTCTGGCTCAGAAGATGGACAATCTTGCCAAAAACAGGAGCCATTGTTAGATTCATAACCGCCTTTTGCAGTATGCATTTCTAGGTTTGAAATAGATTTTTTATTGAGTTGTAAATTTTTAAGTTTTCTTTTTTTCATGCTATGTAAGTTAAGATTGAATTCTATTATTGTTCATCAGGAATGCATTCTGTAGCTCCTTGCGAAAAAGGACAAACCAACCAATAACATGAATTTATATCAGTTCCACAAATTTCAATATCCGCAGTATTTCTTCCGCCTTTTAATGTGGTAAGCTTTAAGTTTGAAATACGCTCTTTATTGAGTTGTAAAGTTTTAAGATGTCTTTTTTTCATTGCTCCACAATTTTAATAACAGGCATAACATTGTCCATTATACCACACAATTCCATAACCAAAACAACGGTCTTGTGACCAGCTGATAGGCATTCCGCCAGTTTCTCCACACGGACCTCTGCTTGGGCGCGGTCTACCACCAATAACTTTTTGCGATTGCTTATTCAATGTTTTAGCTCCTTTTAAATTTGAAATGTTTTTTAACATAATCGTAATTTTTTGGTTAATGATGAAAAATTATAAAAAATGTAGTAAATATTGGTACGGAAACACCTTACTTAACATTGGGTTAAATTCGTTTTGTGTATTTTCTGAATAAAATCCGTAGCTTTGAAAAAATCGATTAAAACACTATTTAGTACCAAAAAATTCATGAAAATTCTCAAAAAAACTGCTTTTTTGTTGCTGCTTGCCTGCTTCATAAGCTGTACTACTTCCGAAAAAGAAACTAAAAAAATGAGCTCTTACGCTAATGATACGCATTCGTATGCAAAACCAAATGAAGCAGTTGCGAAACATTTGTTGTTAGATATTGATGTTAATTTTGAAAAAGAAATCATCTCAGGAACTGCCACGTATACCATTGAAAGTTTTAAGGCTTCCGAAATTGTATTTGATGCTAAATATTTACAGATTCATCAAGTTTTTGTAGATGGAAAAGAAGTCACTTTTAAACTAGGTGAAAACGACCCTATTTTGGGACAATCGCTGACGATACCTATTGATAGTGATGCCAAAACAGTTTCAATCAGTTATGAAACTACCGACAAAACAGAAGCACTACAGTTTTTAAATCCGCAGCAAACCGCCGATAAAGAACACCCGTTTTTACTTACGCAAGGACAAGCTATTTTAACGCGAACTTGGATTCCAATTCAAGACAGTCCGCAAGTGCGCTTAACGTATTCAGCCAAAGTTAAAGTGCCAAAAGAACTGATGGCAATTATGAGTGCGGAAAATCCGAAAGAAAAAAACGAAACTGGTCAGTATAGTTTTGAGATGAATCAACCGATTTCGCCATATCTAATTGCGTTAGCGGTTGGCGATTTGATATATAAAGAAATAAGTCCTAGAACTGGCGTATATGCAGAAAAATCTATGATTGAAAAAGTGCATTATGAATTTGCCGACATGGAAAAAATGGTAGAAGCTGCCGAAAATTTATACGGACGTTATGCATGGGAACAGTTTGATGTAGTGGTGTTGCCACCAAGTTTTCCGTTTGGTGGCATGGAAAATCCACGATTGACCTTTGCAACGCCAACCGTCATTGCTGGCGATAGAAGCTTAACGACGTTAATCGCACACGAATTGGCGCATTCATGGTCAGGAAATTTAGTGACAAATGCTACGTGGAACGATTTCTGGCTCAATGAAGGTTTTACGGTGTATTTTGAAATGCGCATTATGGAAGCGTTGTACGGAAAAGAATATGCAAACATGCTTGCGTCTATCAGTCGACAAGATTTATCGGATGAAATTAAAAACTTACGCAATCATCCTGAAGCAACACGTTTGAAGCTAGATTTACAAGGGAAAAACCCTGATGATGGCATGAATAGCATTGCGTATGATAAAGGGTATTTATTTTTACGAACTTTAGAAGAAACAGTTGGACGCGATGAAATGGACGGTTTTTTAAAAGAATATTTTAAAAAACACGCGTTTTCCACTATGACCACAGAAAAGTTTGTGGAATATCTAAACACGCAGCTTTTAGCTAAAAATAATGTAGATTTTAATGTAGATACTTGGATTTACAAAGCGGGAATTCCAGGAAATGCAGTTAAAATCAAATCAGATAAATTCAAAGAAGTAGACAAAGTATTGTCCGATTGGCAATATAAAACCATCGAAGCTGAAGTCGTGTGTCAACAAGATTGGAACATTCAGCAGCAAATACACTTTATTCGAAACATTCCGCAAAAATTGTACGACGGATTGTTTGAAAAAATAGACCAAGCTTGCAATTTCTCTTCTGCGAGCAATTCATACATCGCTATGGTTTGGTTTGAACAAGCGATTAATCATGATTATCACGGAAACAATGTCGATCAGCGAATGGAAGACTTCTTACTAAATGTTGGTCGCCGTTGGTATGTATCTACCATTTACAAAGCGCTCAAGCGTAACAATCGTTTGGATGAAGCCAAGCGTATTTACGAAAAAGCACGTCCAAATTACCACGCGGTTACGGTAAATACTATTGATGACATGTTAGGTGTTTCGTATTAATTTGTATTAAATAATTTTAATACAGACCAATAGGTTCATCTATTAAAACTAATTGTCAGTTCGAGCGCAGTCGAGAACACATAAAAAGAAAAAGGATATATTGAGGGCACAATATATCCTTTTCTTAATGAGATGATATCTAAGCCAGCAGGTTAAGCGTGGAATTATGACTTAAATATACTAGTAAATAATTTATCAGATTATTATTATAAATATCGTGAAATTCTGAAACTTTTAGTTACGGTTTTACCATATAACCGCTACATGAATGCAGTTGTGTCATTAGTCGCTTTGTAGGATTAAAGCCCTAATTCTTTACGAAGAATACTATCTTTTACACTGTTTTTAGACCAATATGCCGTTTTTAACTGATTGATTCTTTTAGCTTTGGTCGTTAATTTTCTTGAAGAACTTCCTATAGTTTCTGTCCAACCTAACACATCGTGTGGAAAACTCGTTTTAAACTGAATTTCGAGCGTTCTATTCAAATCTGGATAGGTAATTGTATAGCTTGAAATTTCACCAGAAGCTTCCAATGTTGTCGTTGCCGAATATGCTTTTGCAGAAATATGTCGCATACGAATGAGCTCAAAAGATGGTATGATTTGATGCGTTCCTACTGGCAATTGCGACGGATTTATTCTGAGTTTTGTCCACAATTCATCTTCTACAATTGTTTTATCCAGCGTAAATTGCTGATCGGACTCACGTTCAAAATACGAATAGGAATCTAATTGAAACTGTTCTCGGTTGTTCAATTGCATAAACACATGTCCGCACCATTCCTGCATAGAAAAACTCACCTTCATCGCGTGTTGATTGTTCGCCACAGGATAAAAAGTACTTGTCATCACGCTATACGGATAAATTCCTGTATAAAACTTTTTTGTAGCGTTTAACTTTAAAATCGGAACGTTATTAGCGCGTTGTTGATCGGCTTTTACTTGCTTTACAGGATTAAAATCTTCGGTAACATACACCAACACGGCTTTTCCTTTGTGAATTTCGCCATAGCGTGCTTGTTCCAATTCAAACGAAGTCAATTCAGCGTTGCCAGCATACCAATAATCATTAAAGGCTTTAGAAGTTGGTTGCGCTTTTTGTGTCGGCGTTTGTTTTGTAGACTTGGAAGTAACGGTTGAGGTTTCGCTTTTTACGTTAGAACAGGCGATAATTGTTCCAACAACGGTAAGTCCTGCCAAAATAAGATGTCGGGAAATGGATTTCATCGTTTTTCCATAAAGATACTTAAAAACAATGGTGTTGCCAATGGTTTAACAAACTGTTAAAATAATTTCAAAGTATTTTTTCGAATTCGGAAACTCACGATGATGATGATAAAAAGCGTCAAAATTGCGGCAATCACACAGATGAAACTGGTAGAAGGTTCTGCTTGCAATATAATTGGAGCTGTGTCGCCATGCAATACAAATCCTGCCCAATAAAAAGGTTTTTTAAAATTGGCATCGTCTGTATTTTTAAGGTAGTTGAGTTTTGCTTTGCGCAACGCATTCGTTTTACTTTCGCCATTCTTTAAAAATGTATAAAAGTCAATCATAATTGTTTGCGTGACTTTATCTGGCACTTCCCACAAACTTGACAAGGTTGACGGAACGCCTGCAAGCGTAAAAGCTCTATTCATAGAAACCATTCCTGTAGAAGCATTCAGTTTGCCTTTTCCGGTGTTGCATGCGCTTAAAACCGCCAAATCGGCATTTAGATGTAAACCGTACAACTCTTCCACGTACATTTTGGTGTCAGTTCCGTTGTCGTTAAAAACCAAGTGACTCAATTCTGGAGTTTCGTTGTCAATGTTCGCGTGCATAGCTAAATGAATAATTTTTGCTTTGCGCGAATGTTTGATAAAATTGTCTTTGGTAGCCAAAAACGATTCAAAAAGTGTCGATGGAAAAATTGCTGCTAACGATTTTGATTCGTTTTCTGCGCCTACCAATCGTGTGTTGGTATTGCGCATGGTCAATTCTTGAGAGTTTGCCAGCGCGTCATTATAACTTGGTGTAAAAACCACAATCTCCTCATTTTTTACAGGCTGATTCGCAAACGTAGCTTGATTGACAAATACCAAATGTGTGGCGTAATTCACCATTGTTTCCTCAATCAAATACATATTTTGTGTCGTTTTAAGTACTTCAAATGGCAAATAATGCAACACATCATCAGGAATGATGGTGATTTCGGAAAATAAGCTTGTGTCAAAAGGGAACAGGCTAACAAATAAATCCTGCGCTGTTTTTGTATTTTCTTGTTGTTTGCTGATAGCTTCATAATAATTTTCAACCGTTTGTAAAATGGTCTCAGAAGCTTCTAATTCGTAAAAATCAACCGTATTTTGTGTGATGGTAAATGCATAGAGTTGTGTGCCAATTTTTTTATACTTTACAATAATTTTTGAAGCTGGCATTGCTTTTTGAATGGTTTCAATATCAAAGTCTTCAAAGGCAAATGTAGCAATCCCAGGAAACGCTTCTTTGAGTTTTGCGAATTGAAATTTCAATTGTTTGTTATATTCAAAAATAGCAGCGGTATCTTTTCTTCGTTTTGCAGCCACTAAGGCTTTGCGAAGATTTTGTTCTTCTTGTAAAATAGCATCTGAAACTGCTGAAGTATTCAAGGAACGACTCTGACGAAATTGATTCCACGCCAAACGATTTTCAATCATTTCCATCCGATTCAGTAATTCGTTGAGCTTAAATCCGTGATGTCCGTAGCCTAATTTTTTAAGTTTCAGCATGCCGCCAACAGCCGTTTGATAATAGCGTGTTAGCTTTTTATTGAATATTTCTTCGCGATAACAATTTTCAAACTGCATCAAGCCTAATTTATACATTTTTGCAGCAAGCGAAAGTACCGTAGGGTCTTTTGGATAATGTGTTACAATGGTGTCCGCCATTTCTACCAACAAACCAGTTTCATTCAAATCATAGCTTGGAACAAAGTTGGAAAAATCTTTTTTCAAAATGGCTTTTCCTTTGTGAATGGCTGTTACCGATTTTTCTAAGGATTGAATCACTTTTTGTTTGTCGTTTAAAGCTAGCAAAATCCCCGCTTTTTTAGCTTCAAAATAGGAGCGACGTGCATCATTTTTAGGCAAATTTTTCAATAAAGAATTGATCAACATCAAAGCTTCCGTATGTTTCTTTTCAAAAGAAAACGCCTTTACTTTATTAAATTGAAATTGATATACGTGTGAAGCATACTGCTCTTTATTGAGGTTTTGTAAGGCTTTGTCTAAATAGGTATGTGCGGATTTACAATCTGAAAGCGAAACAGCAACTTTACGCAAATACATATCGCCCAACATGTTTAGTGCAACAGCGTACATCCGTTTTTCAGGAGCGTTGAATGGTTGTTGTTTTTGTAATGCTTGAATTTTCTCAGTAGCTAACACAATATCTTTTGGGGAAATAACTGTTTTTTGATCGATAATTTCAACAGCTTTGTACGCAAAAAGTACTGGTTTTGAAACTTCTTTTGGGTCTTGAATAATCGTTTTTTGATGTGTTTTATAGATGGATTCCGCTTTCGCGAGATGATTTTTAGCATCGTCCATAAACCCTAAACTTGCGGCTGTTCCGGCTATATCTGCATAAATAGAGATTAAATAATCATAATTAGGTTGTTGCACTTGCTCCATCAATAAGGCTGCTTTTTTAGAACTGTTATACGATGATGGATACTCTCCCAATTCATATTCTGAAAAAGCGCGTTCGTAGTATAATTCGGCTTTGTAATTCAATCCTGCATCTGAGGTTGGACATACCGAAATGGCTTTGTTATACGAAGTTATGGAATGGTCAAAACGTTTTAGATAATATTCAGATGCACCTTTATAAAAATACAGTTGTGCTCGTTGTAGACTGTCTAGTTGCAACGTGTTGGTTTGTAAAGCACCAAGAGTTTTTTCTGCGGAAGCGAACGAAGCGGCATAATCGCCTTTAGCATATAATTTTTCCGTCGTATCAAACAATGCTCGCGCTGATTCTTGCGCGTACATTGAATGCAGCGAAGAACATAAAAACATGATGAATATACAACGTAAAATTGGGTTCACGTGTTGGTTATTTTAGGGAATCTTCTCTAAATTAGTGATTTATTCATTAAAGAGATTCAATTTATTTGTAAGATTCTGGTTTTGATGTGTGAATGGCGTCAAATTTTATATGAACGGTAAATGAATCAAAACGAGTTCAATCCACAACCGTCCATATAAGTAACAATCCGAAACGTAAAAATCCGACATTGTTAGGTTTTGATATACTAAGTAATTGTATCATTTTTAATTCTCTGGCAGTTGTTCTTGAATTTGATACGTACTAAAATTCAAGAAATTTCCAGGATGCGTCAATACGTTTTGAAGTATCAACGGCGAATCGGGTTCAGTGCCTGTATATTGTGTTTTTCCATCCATATTGACATCGTGAATATTGTATCCGTTAATGGTATAGGTTGGAAAGTTGAGGAAATTCCCCGAATCATTTAATACTGCTGCTAAAATATTAGGCAAATCAGGATTGGTTCCTGAATATTGTACCACAGTATCTCCATTTACATTTCCTGCCCAAAGTGCTGTAGCCGTGCTCGGAAGTTGTATCTGCGCATTGGTACCAAAGGTTGAAAAACCACTATCGGTAAAATTGACAATAGTGGTGGCGTTTCTTGATAATGCAATCGGATTTGAGGACATCACACCTAAATGATTCCGATGTTTAATCACCACATAATGATTGCCTGGCGGCGCATTTAATTGCAATGCTGAACTTCCATCTAGCGCAACTATATCACCATCGCGTTGCAATAAAGCGGAAGTAGCTGCAATTATATTGGTGTTGTCATTTTCTTGTCGTAATTCTACCCAAACCCAATCGACAATGGCATTGTTTCCCGTAACAGAAAATACAGAAGCATTTACTGTCGCATTATCTGGATACGGACTTGTGGTTGGTATGTAATTATTGAAACGTAAGGCATCATTCATTAAACCTGGCGTTTCAGGATTTACTAGTGAACCTTGCAAAAAAACAATCGGATTGAGGGTAATTTTAAATCGAGCCGAGATAAAACCTTCCGAAATATGAAAACCATTAGAGACTTCTCGATTGGTATTCTCGCCAATACTATACACTAAACGTACGTTATTCGCGAATGTAGTTGCGCCGCCAGCATCCACAGAAGAAATTACAATTTGTTGTCCAAAACAGCTACTCACACACAGCAACAGGAATATTTTTATACAATTCATAGTGTTGGTTTTTTAGTAGGTGTAATGAATTCGTACTTGCTGAATTGCCATGAGTCCGTTACCTGTCCATCCGCCTGAGCCAGGTTTTACAATTACATAAAAAGCTCTCCAAATATCAGTATTAGGAGCTACTTGAAAATTGACATTATTTACCGTAGCAATTTTGTTAGTTGAAGGATAGCTATTTGTATTTAAAACGGTATTAGTAACAACAAAATTTCCATTAGCATTTGTTGAGGAATTTATTTGATGATAGCCAATGCTAAACTCTAAGTTCCTGTTTGCTTGCGTATCACTGTCATAATACACATATTCAACTTTTTCAATGGTAGCGTTTTGCGGTAATTGTACAGGCGCATATATTTCTGAGATATCTCCAGGAACATTTATAAAAGAGCCAAAAAAAGGATCTCTCGTCATACCAATTCCATTATCATTATTTTTTTTTACAAAATCAAATGCTGAAATAACTACAATATCACTGTTAGGTGTAGCGTTGGCTATTAAGTTTCCTGTGCCATCTACGCTCACGTTTCGTGTACCTGTTCCGGCTAAATTATCAATGTTTACAACTCCTGAATTAGAGACTTTAAAAGCGGTATTGGTACTTCCGGAAGTTCCATTACCAACTTGAAAAATAGCGTTCGGATCATACGTGTTGTACAAGCCTGTTGCCATTCCTCCTTGTGCATTTACGGTATTGCCTAACCCAAACACAGCTGTGAATGTAGAGTTTGCTGTATTACCACCTCCGAAAACCACAGAATGAGAGTTATTTATGATGTTACTTGAACCCGCCACGAAACTATGATTGGCATTGACTTCCACGTTTTCTCCAAAAGATGCTGAATATTGTCCATTAGCATCGCTTAAACGTCCAAAAGCAAAGGCAAAACTTTGTGTCGCTCTAGCATTATTTCCCATGGCAAAGCTATATTGTTCAGAAGTTGAAGAAGAATTACCTCCTGCAAAACTGTACAAACCTATTGCATCTGTTTGACTTCCGAATGCAAATGAATGATTACCAGAAGCTTCTGAACCTTCACCAACCGCAAAACTAAAATCACCACTAGCTACGGTATTTTTTCCCAACGCTGAACTGCCTTCTCCAGAAGCTGTACTTGCGCCACCAGCTGCAAACGCATTCTCACCTTGTGCAGAACTTCCATTTCCAAGAGCTGTAGCGCCAAATCCTGATGCCGTCGTCACAATTCCTGCAGCAAATGAAGAGTTTCCAGTAGCTCCATAGGTTGTACTTGGAAATGTTGTTGTAGAAAGGTCTACAGCGTTTTGACCAATGTTACCAAAATTATTGGCATCTTGTCCAATCAATCGCCAACCGTTTCCGTTGCCTTCGTTGAGTTGTTCCAAGCCTGTACTTGGTGCACTTGTGTTTGCATCTACATAAGCTTTGGTGACTAACGCATTGCTTTGCGTGATTTCGGCAAGAGTTAAATCGCTCGCAATAATATTTCCGTCCGATTTTACACTTAACACATTTTTTCGGGTGATGTCATCTGCGCCGTTTCCGATAATGAGTAGTGCATCAGTTTCTTCTTCGTTCCACTTTCCTAAGACAGTTTGCGCATTGATTTGATTGCTCGAAATGTTTCCAAAGCCAGCCACTAACGAGTTGGAACCATTGGCGGTATTTTGTCGCCCTAAAACGGTAGCAGCGTAGCCAGAAGCTTGGTTGTTTTCGCCAAAAACGGTTGTAGAAATGCCATCAGCGGTGTTGTTTCTTCCGCCTGCAAACGAGTACAATCCGCGGTTGGCGTTGTCCCACTGAGTTCCATCAACCGAACCAGCTCTAAAAGCCACTTTCGATTTGTCATAAAACATTCGGCTGTCAAAGTTGACACTGTTTTGATCTTCCGTACTTGCACTTCCCACCACAAAATTAGCATTGGTATTGGCAGCCGTAATACGATTTGGTGCCGATTCAGAAAACGGACTCGAAACGCCTGCGCTTTCTGCATATAAGGCATACGGAACAGTTTTAAATTCGGTAGTGCCAAAATCGACAAAACCACTTCCTGAGTCAATTTCAGTTTTGATAAAATGTGTGTCCATTCCCCAAGAAATTGTTGTAAAGCTTCCAGAAATACTACTTCCTTCTCCAATATTGACAATGATGATGCCGTTGTCGTCCGTAGTTGTGGTGTGTGATTCTTTGTAGACTTCCGTTGTCATCATATCGCCTTCTAAAATCGTAAACTGCACTGTGACATTCTGATTAGCCAAAGGTGCGCCAGTGTTGTTTGAAATTAACGCTTTGTAATTGATACCACGTGTTTGCGCATGATGTATTCCTACGTAGAAAATAGACAGTAATAATAGTAGATACCGTGTTTTCATAATGGGTTAGTTTTTGAGTAGTCTAAATGTTTTTGATGCGGAATTGATAGTTGTTTTTACGATATACCATCCTGAGGAAAGTGTAGAAATATCTATGGACGCATCGTAATTTTGTAGTTTGCCATCTTTAACAATACTACCGAGAGCGTTGTATATTTGATAGTTTCCGCCTTCTTGAATATTGGTAAAATGAATAGTGTTTGAAGCAGGATTTGGATACATCGTACTATTTTGTGTATCAAAATCGCTCACACTTAATACGCTAGCATCTGTAAGACTCGTCAATTCATTTCCATTGGTCGTTGATGTGCCAGAAAACCAAAGTTTATTTTGAAAAATTAAAGGACTGCTACTTGATGCAAGGATGATAGGTTCTGAGTTTCCTGTCAACGCTGCTGTGCCTGATGGCGTTCCGTCTGTCGTCCATAATTGTTGTGAGTCAAAATAAAAGAGTTTGCTTGCGTAGAGAATTGCTTTTGTAAAGTCGATAGATTCTCCTGTGTCTGTTGCAGTTACAACTTTTATAGTGCCGCTTTCCGTTCCATCGGTTTTCCAAAGTTCAAAATCTGAAGTTGTATTGTCGGAAGCTGTAAAGTACAGTTCGTTGTTAAAAATGGTAAAGTTTGGCATATTTAATCCGCTCGCAAGATTGTCTGTGTCAATATCTTTCACCAAACTAGAGAGCGTTCCATCGGTTTTCCAAAGTTCGGAACCTATAATTTGTCCAGAAGTTCCACTGTAGCTTCTGGCTTTGAAAAAGAGTTCGTTATTGTAGATTGTTAAATAACTCGGGTTGCTTCCAAAACCAAACGCAGGATTTAAGTTGTTTGGAAAAATATCGTGTTTGAGTACAGTGCCAGCTAGCGTTCCGTCAGTAACCCACAATTCTCTGCCTTCTGGACTGCTATCATCTCCTGCAACAAAGTACAATTCGTTATTAAAAACGGTCATCTCGGCAATGTTTTTTAAGCCGCTTCTTACCATTTCAGTATTGGCTGTGGTACCATCCGTTTTCCACAATTCTCCAACACCATTTCTATTCACATAAAAATATAATAAACCGTTGTACACAGCTCCTAGAATACTTTTATTGCCTTTGGTAATGTATGTTGGCGCGCCAATATTGGTATCTTCAAAGTTTTTTACAGAAACCGTTCCGCTAGGAGTTCCATCGGTTTTCCAAAGTTCAATAGAAGTACTCGTGCTTCCTCTAAAATACAATTCGCCATTGTACTCTATAAAGATGTCTTTGTCTTCATTAAAATTACTATCCAATCCATTGGAAGAGCCTGCGCGTACATCTTTAAGTAACATGGTTCCTGCGTCTGTTCCGTCAGTTTTGTACAATTCGGTTCCGATACCTGAAACAAAAGCGGTAAAGTACAATTCGCCATTCATTACATATAATGATTCTGGAGAGTAACCTGCGCCACCATTCAAATTGCCAGCGACAAGTTGTGTTCCTGCGAGCGTTCCATCACTTTTGTATAATTTTCTAAATGATGGCGTAATGTCAATGGCTTGAAAATACAATTCGCCATTAAATTCTGTGATATATTTTGGAGAACCTCCATTGCTTCCTGACCAAACATCAATTTGTTCAAACGTGTATTGAGCGTTGAGTTGTATTGCAAAAAGGAATAGGATTCCGAGTAGTATTTTTTTCATGTGTTTGTTTTTGTACTATTATTTTCTTCGAGATTCGTTAACGGTAAATTCAACTTTCACGGTGGTTTCTACCGTTTTTTCAGATCCATCATCGTTGCGGATTTTCATACGTAGCGTATCTTCAAAATGCCCAGAAACGGTTCTACGCTTTTTGACAATTCCGTCTTTCCACGCTGAGACTTTTGTAATGGTTGTTGGCGAACAACCTGTAAAATCGCCATCAATTTTTTTGTACGATTGACTGTTGTTGCCATCAATAAAATTCAAGCTTCCACAACCCGAAGTGAATTTTTTAGTATCGTGTGTTCCTACACTTGCTTCGCCTAAAAAGTGACGATTGATGTAGTGAATTTGAAAACCATCTGCAGTCATCAATTTGGAAGCATTGACATTGCTAGCACCTTCAAAAAGTTCCAAGTTTGCTTGACTCATGTAGTTTCCCTTTTCAGGGTAGAAAATATGCGTCCCTTGTAGCGGTCCGTCGTTGAATGTAATTTTGATAAAGTGTTTTTTACTTTGTGAAAATACCGTCGTTCCACATAAAAACACTAGAATTAGTAATTGTTTCATCGTATTATTTTTTACATGGAAGTATATTCGTTCGCGTTGATTTTTACGCTAGCATTCGTGTCGATTTTAATGACTTTTACAGAACCGCTGTCATTGGCTGCTTTGTAATTGAGTTCTAACACAAAACCTTCAAGCGGACCGTCTTTTTTCATTCCGAGAATAGGTACAAACTTTTGTTTGATTGGGAAGTTTTTGGCAACCCACGCATGCACAGTTCCGCCTTCATTTTTATATAGATATTCCTCACAGGTATAACCAAGAATGGTTTTGGTATTGCCTGTTTTTTCCAAATCGTTGTGTTGTGGAATATGGTCTGAATAGGCAAGTTGTCCGAGTTCTTCGCGAGATACTTTCTTCTTAATTTTCATGCCTGGCATGTCCATAAACATGGTGCTCGACGTTGGCGTAATAACTGCATACACTTTTCCGCCGCTATCATCGCCCATATTATCCAATTTCATACAAATGACATCTGCATTTTTACTGTCGAACAGAAAATCGAGTTGTGCTTTTTCGTTGCCTTCGGTTTGCATTTCGAGTGTCATCATTTGGTTGAAGGTGTATGAATCACTCGTAGTTTTGTTGTTTGCTTTGGCAGGATTTAATACTTTATCAAGCATTTTGTCAGCGGCTTTTTCCGCTTCTTCCATCGCTTTTTGCTCTACTTTTTGCGTTGCTTTTTCTTCAACTCTGTTTTGAATTCGTTTCAGCAATTGTGCCTGCATCATTTGCGAAGCCAAGAGAAAGCTTACACAAAGACTGAGTTTAAAAATTGTTTTCATGATTATTACGTTTCGTTTCCTCTTTATATATTTACAAGAAGAAAGGTTAACATCGCATGAAAATTATTTTTTAAAAGCTATGTAAAACACTATAAAAACTAGAAACTTCAACTTTTTTTATTTTTTTAGTTAACCTTTTGACTTGATTTTAGACTGAATGGAAAAACAACAATTAGATGTACAATCGCGACTTCGGAATGATGATAAAAAAGCATTGGAAGAAGTGTATGTAATGTATAAAGAAGCGTTTGTGAATTATGGATTGCGATTTAATTTGGATAGAGAAGATTTGATTGATGTGTACCAAGACAGTGTCATCGCCATGTATCAAAATTTCGTCACGAAAAAAACACAGCTTGACAATAGTTCCTTAAAAACGTATCTATTCAGTATCGGAAAACATAAAATTTACGATTGTTTAAAAGAGCGCAAACAGTTTGTGGGCACTGTTGTTGTGGAAGATGATTATGAAGAAGTGAATTTGGAGGAAAACGCATTGACCAAAGAACAACAGTTGTTGCGACAATATTTTACACATTTGGGCGAAAGTTGTCAGCACATATTGAAACTATTTTATTACCGCAGTTTGAGTATCAAAGAAATTGTACAGCAAACCCAATACAAAGATGAAAATACCGTGAAAAGTCACAAATCGCGGTGTTTAAAAAAATTAATCGCATTGATAAAAAAAGATTGATGGAACACGAAGCATTGATTCAAAAATATATACAAGATTCGCTCAACGAAGCCGAAAAAGCACAGTTTGAAGCGTTAGTGGAAAGTGATGCCGATTTCGCGCTAAAAGTAGCAGAATTTGAAAACGTGCACGCCGCTATCAAAGCAAATGAGAAAGCACAGCTAAAGTCACATTTACAACAGTTGGAAGCGACACAAAATGACGAAGTTCCTGCCAAAAAAACTGTCAAAAAGACCATTCGTTTGGCAATTGCAGTAGCGATTTTATTGGTTCTTGGACTGATTGGAAATTACTTTATGCAGCAAGCCACACTAAACGAAACCTTGTATGCAACCTACTTTGAACCGTATCCAAATGCGTTGGCACCAGTAACGCGTACACAAGAAACTCCCACAGAAGCACTTCCAAAAGCGATGCGATTGTACGAAGACGGAAAGCATCAAGAAGCGTTTGACTTGATTTCTGACATTACCAAAGGTCAAGAAAATCCTGAAACTGATGTATTATTTTACCAAGCGATGTGTTTGTTGAATTTACAACAAGAAACGGAAGCATTGAATATTCTCAGAGAAATCAAGCACAGCAAAACACGTTTTACACCACAAATTTATTGGTATGGTGCACTAATTCATATCAAATTTAAAGAAAATGAAAAAGCGTTGAAAGCGTTGGAATATATGGACGAAATTCAAACAACATTCAAGTCGAAAGAGCGTGAAATTTTGAAACAGAAATTGTGAAAAATCACTGGATTTCCTTGTTAATTAAATCAAGAATCGAATTCAATTCTTTCAACAAAGGTTTGTAATGCGCTTCCGAAGTAGAATAACTCACCAAGTAAAACATTAAAATATTATTTTCAAATTCGAGTGACTCCAAAAGATTCAAATTGCTGATGTAGTTTTCCTTTTGTAAAAACTGAGTTTCGGGAGTAGGCGTGGACAGTTGAAAAATAGTTTTGATGCTGTTCGTATTTGTTCTAAACATATCCAATACGCTGCTGCGTTGCTCTCCAAGTTCGCCTTCTTGCTTTGCAATATCATTCAAAATGGCTTCCCAATTCGTGAGTAATTTGCGCAATTTGTTATTAGAAATGTCCTTTAAACTTCCTGAATTAATCATCTCATTCAGCAAAGAATTATTAGCGTTAAAATACACATCAAAAGAAAATGACCGCGATAACAACTCTGAAAATTCTTTTTCTGAAAGGCTGTCGTTCGGATTGTTTGTGTAGTTGAGAATCGTTTTAGCACCTTCGTAGTTTTGTTGATTCACTTCCATAAGTTCAATCAACTTGCGTTTGCTGGTTTCAAACTCTTCTTTCAGTCCTTTTAAATAAGTTTGTTCTTTGGCTTCTAAAATGCTGCGTTCTCTGCTATTGTTGATGCCAACCGCAATTAAAATTCCGATAACGACCAGCACAATTTCGCCGATAGCATACACAATATACTTTCCTATTTTACTTTTTGAAACGGAATTTAATCTGAATTTTCTAAAGAAACGCGCCATGTTTTTTGATTCACTTTTGTGAAAACTAAAGGTATTATTATTTCTTGGATTTCAAAAAGGCAATCGCAACGTACAATGGAGTTTTTGGGTTAGCTAATTTTAAAACTACCAATTACGTCACTTCGAGTGAAATTCTGAAAGAATTTTGTATCGAGAAGTACTTTGAAACTTAAACTCCTAAACTTATAAACTCATAAACTAAAAAGTTCTCGATACAAATTTGCTACATTTCCTTCCGAAAACCACTCGAGAGGACGTTTTTAATAATTAAAACAACTCCTCAATCTCAGAAAAAACTTGATACACCAAATGTGTTGGCAATCCTACGACATTGGTGTATGAACCTTCAATACGCGCGACTTTTGTATAGCCAATCCATTCTTGAATGCCGTACGCGCCTGCTTTGTCAAAAGGTTTGAAATTGTTGACGTAATACCAAATTTCGTCTTCTGAAATGGTTTCAAACGTGACTTTCGTGACTTCGTGAACCGTTTTTTGAGAAGTCGCTGTCGTAAAGCAAACCGAGGTTATTACATCGTGTGTTTTTCCGCTTATGGCAGCAATCATGTCAAACGCTTCTTGTGCATTTCGAGGTTTGGCAAGTGATATACCTTCATGCCAAACAACTGTATCTGAGGTTACTAAAATATCATTCGCTTTCAATTCATTGGTAAAGGCCGAAGCTTTCAATTCCGCCAAATAATCAGAAATTTCGTGATGTTGTAAATGTTCCGGATAGACTTCTTCTACCGATTTTAAACGAACTTTAAAGTTCAATCCCAAATCTTTAAAAAACTGTTGTCGTCGCGGCGAACCTGACGCTAAAATGATGTTGTATGTGGAAGAAAGTGTATGTAGCATAAGTTTTTTAATCAAAATAAAATATATACAAAAGGCGCTAATTCTACCGAATAATAATATACGACTGTTGAGAGAATTCCAAATAGCATGATGAGCTTTAAAAGTAGCGATAGCATTCGATATTCACGTTTGGTATCGGCTTGCCATATTTTCACGATGAAGTAGAGTAGTGGCAGTAAAATGGTTACTAAAATGTAAATAGTAATGATGGTTTGTCCTTGCAAATATTCGCTGATACAGTACAACGTAAAAAGTATCGTGATTCCTGCCAAAACCGCCACAATTTTGTTGACTCGATTTCTTCCTAAAACAATTGGCAACGTCGTGATATTGGCGTTGTAATCGCCATTAATATCTTCAATATCTTTGACCATTTCGCGCATTAAATTCATTAAAAATGCAAAACTTGCGTAAATGCCAATGGCAATCAGGGAAATTTTTTCGAGAAGAAGTACATGCGCATTCGCAGATTCTGATGTTGAGGTAAAAAGGAGTAAAATCAGCAAACTGCTTGAAACGAGCAAGGAAACTACCACATTTCCCAACACAGGAATTCCTTTCAAATGTGAACTATATAAGAAAAGTAACACAGCAATGCTGATGAAAACGAACGAAATCCAGCTTTTCCCTATCGCAAAACCAACATAGCTTCCGAGACCAATTCCCACGAAAGTGAACAAAAAATAATAGAAATACGCGTGCTTTTTAGAAATGTGAGTGCCGATAAATAGTTTGTGTGGTTTGTTAATACGATCGGTTGCTACATCAAAAATATCGTTGATGATGTTTCCGCCTGCGGCAATAAAAACCGTAGTAAGGACAATCATAATGAATTGTCCAAATTCAATGTAATGTTGTGTAAACGGCTGAATCCAATAAAAATAAAAGAGGAATTGCGTCAATGCCATCATGACTAAGTTTGGGAAACGTATGAGTTGTAGAAACCTTGCCATGAAACGGTTGATTAATCGTATTTTGCATCAAAATTCTCGTCCCAAGTGCCTTGTACTTTCATCACTTGACGAATAACGTCGCGAGCAGCACCTTTTCCGCCATCTACATGTGAAATGTATTTGCAAATTTCCAACACTTCATAAGCAGCATCTTGCGGACAACTCGATAAACCAACTTGTTGTAGCACAGGAATATCAGGAATGTCATCGCCCATGTATAACACGTTTTCCAACTGAATTTTTTTGTTGGTTACATATTCTTCCAATTGCACCACTTTTTGATGCGCGCCTAAGTAAATATCTGTAATTCCCAAGCCTTGTAAACGCTTGCGAACTCCTTCATTGGTTCCGCCAGAAATGATACACACATTATACCCTTTTTGAACTGCAACTTTCAGTGCGTAACCGTCTTTGATACTCATGCGACGCAACATTTCGCCTGAAGTTGTTACTGTAACCGTTCCGTCAGTGAGGACGCCATCTACATCAAAAATAAAGGTTGTAATGTGGTTTAAATATTCTTTATAGCTTTTCTCTTCCATAGGTTTTTGCAATTGATTGCGTGAGCAATGTATAAATTTCTTTGTGAATATCTTTGTCGAGTTTTTCTAAATGGTCATTGATGGTTTTTTCATCCCCGCGTTTTGCAGGTCCCGTTTGTGCCATATACGGCGTTAGTGTTGTAATTTTTTGCGCCGTTTCTTGAATCAACGGATGTAAAATTTGAAACGGAACGTTATTCGCTTCACAGATTTCATGCGCAATTCGGTACAAATGATTGCTAAAATTGTTTACAAACACGGCAGAAACATGCAAGGCTCGACGCTGTTCAGAACTAATTTTATACGACGGACTTCCTATAGTATCTGCGAGTTGTTGTAGCAATTTGAAATCGGATTTTTCGCGTGCTTCCAAACACAGTGGAATTTGTGAAAAATCAACCGCTTTTCCTTTCGTAAATGTTTGCAACGGATAAAACACACCACGACGATTCTTTTTGTGTAAAACATGCATGCTTGCACTTCCAGAAGTATGTACGACCAAACGATTGGTAAATGGCAATTTGTTAGCAATACTCGCAATGGCATCATCCGCCACAGCGATAATATACACATCCGCATCCTGCAACTCTTTTAAATTTGTCGTTGTAGCAACGTCCTTAAAATATTGTAACGCTTTTTGGGAACGATTGTATACTTGCACCACTTGTACTGCTTCTGCATTGGTAAAAACAGTATATAAATGTTGCGCAATATTTCCAGCACCTAAAATGACCACTTGTATCATGCGGTAAAAATAACAACACTTTGTGGTTTTTGAAACTTATACGAAATACTTTTTGAACTAAATAATAAAAATAAAATCAAACAATCTCTTCATGGATTGAAGAGATTGTTCACTTAAAAGCTACAAATAATACGTTTTTTTTCGGTTAAAAAGATGTATGTATAGGGCTAAAATAAAAAGTCCTAATATTAACGAAGAAAGTTGCCAAAATAATTTTTTTCCAGTAGCAAAACCACTGTTGGTAAGCAACCAAATGTAATTAATAGTACAGATAAGATTCACCCAAAATAACGAAAGGGAGAAATATTTCATGCGTTTATCTTTTTCAGGAGTATATTGTTTTTTATTTTTTATTTCATTGTGAATATAAAATGACAAAAAAAGAATACTCAAACCTAAACAAACAAAAATCATTGTTGTGTTATTGTATAAAAGGTGTCCATCTTTTTTATATGCATATATACTTTCTACAATATAATAGCCAACTAAACAGTAATTAACTATTAAATAAAAGTTGATAAGATATTTTTTAAACATAAGATTTGTTTTTTAGTCTTTGAAAGCATCTATCATATTGTAATAAGCTAACGCTTTCAAGCTTATAGCTAAAGGGCATGAAGCAGGCGTGGTTGGATTTGGAGTACAAGCTAGACCAACCGCAACAGTTGCTCCAGAATATGCGAGAATAGATGTAAAACACCCTTTTTGAGACTTGGCGCCAAATATGCTTGAGTCTTCTGAATTTATAATTTTTAAGACATTTGCCCATACATTATACTTTTCAAATGTAGTATTATCTAAATTTAAATATAATACATTTCTTTCATAATTAGAAATACCAGTCTCGAAGTCTAAATTTTGAAAGTCGTTTTCGAGGTTCGTTATAAGGTATTCATCATGATTTTGAAAAAATCCTTCATTTAAACCTATTTGTATGATTTCTTGAGAAGTATATCTTGCATCTTCAACAGCTTCACTGGTTAAATTCAAACTTGTACCCAATTCGTTATCAATATGTTTTGTTATAGCTCTATTTTTTTCTAAAATCGTATTCATTTTATTTATTTCACTTGGAAACTCTATCCAAATGCTTTTCTCTTTAAATGAATTAAAAAGACTGTAATCAAAACTTTTAATAGCATTATTTGTTGATATTTCTTCAGAATCACAGGATATTAAATATGTTGATAAAAAGGTTAAAATTAGTATTTTTGTAAGATGTTTCATGAAATTTATTTTTAAAATTGATGTAAGAATCCAATAGATGGATTCTTTTTTTTATCAGCAACTATCTTCTTTTCATATGGATGAATAGTCCTTTTAAGTATTCGGTAAACTGTATTTTGTAAGTTTTTTTCTATTTTTTAGAAAGCAATAGTACTAAGTATATGTGGAAAAAAATTGCGGATTTCCGTAATCGAAAAAACAAAACATGACCAATATCATATTTTTAAACCTTTTGGTAAAGGATATTTGTAGCATACAAACACCAAAAAATTACATCATGACACTATATGCACAGTACTACAAAGAGTTTGAAGAAAAATACACGATGTATATTCCATTAACAATTATCTTACAAAGTTGTATTGGAGGAATTGCAGCCATGTATATTTTAATGAATGGACTAGATACTATTGCTGGTTTGGTACAACTATTTTTATGTGTCATCATTACATCGTTTTACAATGCGGCTATTTTAGCACAACTGCGCGAAAAATGGGTATTTAATACACTACTGCTAAGTTTGCTACTAAATATCGCTTTTATCATATCAAATTCCTTATAGTTTTTAATAACACTTTCATTTTCTTAGTTAATTTATTACTAGGGTGTAATGCCAAACTCAATTATATAGCGGATTGAGTTTGGTTTTTTTATACTAATTTTACTCGATAATAGAGATTAAAAATGCTCCGGCGCTTGCGTTGAAGTAGTTGCTTTTACGATGTATAAAACGATTTAATCCGTACCTTTTTCTCCAACTTTTAAATGAAAAAAGATATTCAAAATAGAGCAGATGTGTTTGTGCTGGTAGATACATTCTATAAAAAAATACGCAAGGATGCTGTACTAGGAACGATTTTTAATGCGCAAATTACCGATTGGGATACACATTTGGAACACATAACAAATTTTTGGGAAAGTAGTTTGTTTTTTGTCAACTCCTACAAAGGCAATCCATTAGAAAAGCATATCGAAGTGGATGCAGCAGTTGAACACACGATTACAGAAAAACATTTTGGAAGATGGATTAACTACTGGATTGAAACACTAGACGAATTATACCAAGGAGAAAAAGCCAACATTGCCAAAAACAGAGCGCGAAAAATGGGCACCTTTATCTACATTTCAGTATTTGAAGCTCGAAAAAACACTTAAAAATCAACTATTTCAGAATATTCTTAAAGAAGCCTAAATAGATTGTTAAATAGCCTGTAAATTGTGTAAAATGCCGTACTTTTGCATACTGAAATTTTGATTCAAAAAGAAAACGCTACATGATAGGTAATTTCATCAAGAATATTCTCTTCTCTACACGATTAATGGCGCTCCTTTTTATTGCTTACGCAGTAGCCATGGCAGTCGGAACTTTTGTCGAAAGTGAATACAGTACAACAACAGCTAAAATATACATTTACAACGCATGGTGGTTTGAACTCATCCATCTGTTATTTTTGGTAAACTTCTTTGGAAACATCTTCCGTTATCGCTTATTGCGAAAAGAAAAGTGGGCGACATTGCTCATTCACTTGTCGTTTATCTTCATCATTTTGGGAGCATTTATTACGCGCTATATCAGTTATGAAGGTGTGATGCCAATTCGTGAAGGTGCTACCGAAAACACATTTCTTTCCGAAAAAACATACATTCAAGCCTTTGTGGATGGAGAAATCAACGGGCAACCAAGAAGACGCGTGCTAAAAGGCGACTATCTCATTTCCCCAGAAGGCATTGCACCAACCACTTGGATTCAGCAAAATTTCCCGTGGGAAAAAGATTTTAACGGACAAGAATTCACCATTGATTATAAAGGATATATTCAAGGTGCTGAGGAAGGAATTGTTCCTGATGAAAACGGTGTTGAATATTTAAAAATAGTAGAATCTGGAGGTGGAAATCGTCACAATCACTTTTTACAAGCAGGATCAAAACCGCAAAGTGTTCACAATATTTTAATGACTTTCAACAATCCTGTAGACGGTGCTATCAACATTATGAGCGACGAATATGGAAATTACACCATAAAAAGTCCGTTCGAAGGTGAAAACATGATTATGCAAACGCGTCAAACTAACAAAGTCTACAAAGACAGTTTGCAGCGTTTTCAAATTCGTTCCTTATACAATTTAGCAGGATTACAATTCGTAATTCCAGAACCTGCTGTAAAAGGAAAAATTGGCGTCGTAGAAACTTCTGAAAAATTAGCTGATCAAGCAAATGCAGTCATTTTAGAAGTCTCCAGCAATGGAGAAACCGAAGAAGTTCGTGTGATGGGCGGAAAAGGCTATGAAATGGCGCCGACCAGAGTTACGGTTGGCGGACTCGAATTTCAACTGGCGTACGGAGCAGATAAATTAAAGCTTCCGTTCAGCATCAAACTCAACGATTTTATTGCCGAACGCTATCCTGGAACTGTTGGACAAGCGGGTTACAAGTCGTTTATGAGTAAAGTAACACTGATTGAAAACTCCGAACCAAAATATGACTACGATATTTATATGAATCACATCATGGATCATGGTGGATATCGTTTCTTCCAAGCACAATTTGACCGTGATGAAAAAGGAACCATTCTATCGGTAAGTCACGATTATTGGGGAACAAACATTACCTATTTGGGCTATTTCTTACTCTATTTGGCATTGATGGTTATTTTATTTGATAAGAACACACGTTTTGGCGATTTGAAGAAACAACTAGAAAAAATTAAAAACAAAAAGGCGAAATTTTTAACGGCAATTGTATTGCTATTCAGTTTGGGAAGTTTTGCACAAGAAACGACGCAGCAAGTAGATTCTACCCAAACAAAAACAACAGAACAAGTTGAAGAAGGACATGAAGGGCACAATCACGCGCCAGGTGAGCACGATCATGAGGTTGTACAACAGAAGCTTACAGATGCACAGATAGATTCTATCATCATCGCCAATGCAGTTCCGCAAGAACATGCTGATAAATTTGCACGTTTGGTCATTCAAGATGATGACGGACGTATGAAGCCTGCACACACGTATGCGCGTGAGTTGCTTCGTAAATTGAGCAAAAAGAATAGATACGGTGAAAATGACGAATTATCTGCCGAGCAAGTATTGATTTCTATGATTCAATACCCGCAAATGTGGTACAACGCAAACATCATCAGTGTAAAAAGTAAAAAACACGATAGTTTGCGAAACATTATAGGGATTGAAAAAAGTGACAAATACGCCAACATGCTCGATTTCTTTACACCAAGAAACGAATACAAGCTCAATCCGTATACGCAAGATGCGTATGCTACCAATAAGCCAAATCAGTATCAAAAAGCGATTAAAGAATACGATTTAAAACTTGGCTTGCTCAGTAGAGCGATTCGAGGAGACATCATCAAAATATTTCCACTTCCAAATCACGAAAACAACAAATGGATTTCCGATAAAAACTATAATGACAATCCAGGCGCAGGTTTTCAACCAAAAGATTCACTGTATGAAAAATATGTGAAAAATGCCATGAAGGTGTACGCTATTTTGCTAAATGAAGCGAATAGAACAGGCGATTATACCGAAGCGGACAAAATGGTAGAGAGTTTACGCAAGCGTCAAAAAGAATTTGGAAGTGCCGTGTTGCCGTCAGATACCAAAATAGAAACTGAAATCATCTACAACAAAATCAATCTTTTTGAGCGTTTGATGATGTATTATTTGCTGGTTGGATTTGTGATGTTTGTCTTCATTATTTGGCAGATTTTTAAAAATAGAAAAGGAATTCGCGTTGCTATCAACGTATCAAAATGGCTTGTGGTCGGATTGTTTGTCTTACATACAGCGGGACTCGTAGTACGATGGTATCTTTCTGGACACGCGCCGTGGAGTGATGCTTACGAATCGATGATTTACGTCGCTTGGGCAACCATGTTGTTTGGATTGCTGTTCGGAAGAAAATCTGATTTAACCATTTCTGCAACAACGTTTGTCGTTGCGATGGTATTGTGGGGCGCACACATGAACTGGCTCGATCCTGATATTGCCAATTTACAGCCTGTATTAGACAGTTATTGGTTGTTAATTCACGTTGCGGTAATTGTAGCAAGTTACGGACCGTTTGCCCTTGCTATGATTCTGGGAGTTGTGTCTTTATTATTGATTATTTTGACGAATAAAGAAAATAAAAAACGCATGGAACTCAACCTCAAAGAAATCACCATCATCAATGAAATGGCGATTACGGTTGGTTTGGTCATGCTAACCATTGGAAACTTCCTTGGTGGTATGTGGGCAAATGAAAGTTGGGGACGTTATTGGGGCTGGGATCCAAAAGAAACGTGGGCGCTGATTAGTATCATGGTGTATGCGTTTGTATTACACATGCGTTTAGTGCCAGGCTTACGCGGGCGTTGGTTCTTCAACTGGATGGCAATTGCAGCGTTTGGTTCGATATTATTTACTTATTTCGGTGTAAACTTTGTCTTGAGCGGATTGCACTCGTATGCTACAGGAGATGCCGTATTAGGTCCAAAATTTGTGGTCATTGCAACGGTTACATGGTTAGCGTACGGAGCGGTGAGTTATTGGCGTTATAAAGTACATTATAAGAAACGAAAGACTTTGGAGTAAGTTTTTGTTAGGTATTAGGTTTTGGGTGTTAGGTGTTAGATTTAACATTAGTATCATTCGTTTCAAAGCACTTCTCGATACAAAATTCTTTCAGAATTTCACTCGAAGTGACGGTTTTTGGTTTAAAGACTAAAGGTTTCTAAAAGCGAAGCAATTCAACATCCAACATTCCTACTGTTCAAGCCATTTACGAAAATCCGAAGTTGTGGACGAACTAGTCATGACTTTTTCTTTGATGCCTGTTAGCTGAATTAGTAAACGGTTTTTGAAGTGACTTTCAATATTTTCTATATAATCGATATGTGTGATTTGACTGCGATTGATGCGGAAAAACTTCAAAGGGTTGAGTAGTTGCTGAATGTTTCCTAAAGTGTCAGAAATTGGATATTTTTTGCCTTTAAAATCCATCGCCAAGCAGAAATCGCCCGAAGCTTCTATCAAACTAATATCACTCACATTGAGCAACTGAATTCCTTTTGATTTTTTGATGACAAATCGTTTTTTATAATGTCTTTCTTCCTGCTTTAACGCCGATTTAAGTAAGTTAATTGTATCGTTGTGAATGGGTTGATAGCTTTCTGTTTTAAAAAAGGATTGAAATTTGTCAAGTGCTTGACGGATATCTTCTTTTGTATACGGTTTCAAAATATACGCGATTCCGTTGGTGCGAAACGCTTCAAACAAATATTCATCATGCGCCGAACAGAAAATGATAGGACAATCAATTTTTACCGTATTGAAAACATCAAACGAAATTCCGTCCAACAGTTGAATATCGGACAGAATAAAATCGTAATTTTCTTGTGCTAATAACGTTCGTGCTTTTTCGTTAGAACGCGCCCAATCATGCGAGAAAGTTTCTGGAAAATAACTTTCCAAATTGCTTAAAAGCTTTTCGTAAGCGGGAATTTCATCTTCTAAAATTAATATGCGCATAAGGTTTGTATTTACGATTCTTCACTCAGTTTGATGATAGGAATTTTTACGGTAAAACCTTCTAGTGTGTCCATAATTTCAGGTTTTTTATCCGAAAGTAATTGGTAACGATATTCCAAATTTTTTAATCCAGTTCCGAGCGAATTTTTATTGTGTTTGATGGTGCTTTTCGTGTTTGTAATGGTAAGCCAATCTTCATCAATCGTCAAAGTTGCTTTGACGACTTTTCCGTGTTGCGCACGATTGTGTTTGGCAACATTTTCTAACAAAGTTTGAATGGCGCCTGTGGGAACAAATTTATCATCTAACGAAACGTTTTTTGTAATGATAAAGTCATAATCGTTTCCGAAACGCGTTTTGATTAGAAAGATATAATTCTCTGCCAAATTCAGTTCTTCGGTCAATTCCATGACTTCGGAATCTTTGGTTTGAATCAGGTAACGATAAATTAACGACAATCTGTTAATATATTCTTTTGCTTTCGTCGTGTCACTGTCAATCAGCGCATCTAGTGTATTTAAATTGTTAAACAAAAAGTGCGGACTGATTTGCGAACGCAGGAGTTTCAATTCGTTTTCCTTTTGTTTTTCTTTAATGGTGCTAAACATAATTTGATTTTCGTAGTATTTTTTCGCTAGTAATAATCCAAAAGGCAAGCCAATACTTTGTGCGGTATTTGAAATATAATTAATCACTTGCTGATATCCCCACGGAAATTTGTTCCAATCGCCGCCGCCGCTGTAAAATCCAACAGCATCTTCCCAAAAACCTGCCA
Organism: Kordia sp. TARA_039_SRF; assembly: GCA_006383075.2. Taxonomy (GTDB): domain Bacteria; phylum Bacteroidota; class Bacteroidia; order Flavobacteriales; family Flavobacteriaceae; genus Kordia. The sequence goes on along the minus strand of SMNH02000002.1, from coordinate 213,322 downwards.
AAATCAAAACCAATAATGCCCAAAACGTAAATTGAAAGTATTTTTTGTTATTCAGTACATAATCGGGAAGCAACCAATATAAAAACATGCAAATCACAGAAATATCTACAATGACAAACGATGGAATATCTAACAAATATTCAATCAAATCTTCATTTTGATTCGTGTATTCATAAATAGTCATGAGTACCGAAACTCCATAATAAATGGCGAGCAATGCATAATCGGATTTGTTGAGTTTGACGTTCATTTTTTTATTAGGTTTTGGGTTTTTGATGTTGGGTTTTAGGTCTTTTTTGTTGTTTGTGTTTTGTTATTCGTTTTTTGTTTGGTTCTTAGGTTATATGGTTTTCAAAGTACTTCTCGATACAAATTTGTTGCATTTCGACAAGCTCAATGCGCAACAAATTCACTCGAAGCGACAATTTGTTCACTTTTCTAACAACCAGCAACCAACACTACTGCTTCGTATTAATTCTATCAACTTCGTCACCTGCGCTGTTTTTTCTATTTTTCTTTTTGTTGTATTTCTTTCCAAAACTATAACTTAATTGTAAAAATACATTTCTACGCGGAAAATCACTGATGATATTCGCATTTACATTGTCATAATTAATCGTACCGTTAAATTTTCGGTCTAAAATTTCTTCCAATTCCACGCTGACTTTCAATTGGTCGTTCATGAATTTTTTGCTAAACGCGATGTCCAATCCAGCAATCCAGTCGAATTCTATTTGTCCTTCAAATCCGCCAGAGGTATAATACCCTGAAACTTCTGACTGAATTCCCCACGGCAATTTGTATTCAGCACTTGTAAACCAAGTCATGTTCCACTTTTTATTGTCCAAAACAGGATTTAAGTCTTCCGACATGAATCGGTTGTAATTCACAATCACGCCTGTGTAACCGTCCAAGCCTTTTACAAAATTCAATGGCGCAAACAAACTAAAGCTCCAGTTTTCATTTTTTGACAAGTTGATTACCGAACGCGATGTTTCAGAAGTAGCATCGTTTTGTGAAATCAATTGAAATAAGGTGTCGTCAGTTTTGTTATAGCTTACGCTGAAAAATGGTTGATTTTCATAGGTTAAGTTGAAGCGAAAACTATTCGTCAATGCTGGACGCAACGTCGGATTTCCTTGCTCAAACGTAAACGGATCGTAATAATATACAAACGGATTTAACGTTTCGTACGACGGACGCTGAATGCGATAACTGTACGCTACATTGGCAGCAATTTCGTCTGTAATATTTCGCGTGATGCTCAAACTTGGGAAAAATTTTGCAATCGTTCTGTTTAAAGAAGTATTTAAGTTTTGTGATGTTCCGACAGTTTCACTTTGTTCCCAACGCAATCCGCCCGAAAATGACCATTTATCTAACTTCACGTTCACTTTTGCATACGCCGCCATGATATCTTCGTCAATCAAAAAACGATTGGTTTGGTTCGGATTGTTTACAAATTCACCCGAATCTGTTTGTACCAACGATTGCAAATCGCTGTCCGAATCTACATTCGCATATTTCAATCCAGCGTGAAGCGAAATGTTATCATTCAACGTACGTTTGTAATCTGCTTGATAGGTGTAAATATTGTAATCGGCATCCTGAAAATAGCGTTGATTGTCATAATCAACCATACTTTGTCCCGTTTGAAACAGATTGTTTTCGTTGGTCGATTTGTAGTCTACATAATTAAAATCCAACGCTATTTTGTTAACATCATCATCGTATTCGTAATACGGATTGATAACATACAATTTCCAATCGCGCTCAAAACGGTTGTCGGTTTCTAGCATGTCTAACGTGCCGTTGCTGGTAATATTTGTGACGTTATCCGTCACACGATTTGACGAAGTTTCTGTACGTTGCACGCTAATTCCAGTCGTGTGTTTGTCATTGATGTAATAATCCAATCCGGCATTCAATCGCAACGTATTCGGATCAAACGGCGAACGCGAAAACTGATCGTACACATCATCACCCACACGGCGAATAATTTGCAAATCTTCTCGCCAAGAACCGCGCGAATAACTCGCACCAGCTTGCCAATTGATTTTCCCTTTAAAACTTGCAATCGAAGCGCTTTTTCTAAACGTAAAATCATCTACATAACCCACCATACTTTTCAAGCTTCCGTAGGTGCCCAATTTTACATTTTTCTTTAAAATAATATTAATCAAAGCGCCTGAACCGTCTGCATCGTATTCTGCGCCAGGTTGTTGTATCAATTCAATTTTGGCAATATTATCGGCAGGCATTTCGCGCAACAGCGTTTGCATGTCCATATAATTTGTTTGTTTTCCGTTAATAAGAATTCGGATATTGCTTTGTCCCGCATAACTCAAATTGTTTCCCGTAACTAAAACACCAGGAATTTTTTTGACAATATCGCGTACATTGGAATTCACCATTTCAGATTTTTCCAAATTCACTACTAATTTTTCAGCATTTTGTGTGATGATGGGTTTTTTGGCTACAATTACGACTTCATCTAAATTTTCAGGAATATCTTCTCGTAATATAAAATCGAAGGTCACTTTTTTAGTTGTATTGATGTTCAATACGATAGAACGTTCTGTTTTATAACCAAACAAAGACGCTTCTACAACATAAGTTCCGTTTTTTACATTGGTAAATGTGTAGGTTCCGTTTTCTTCAACAATCACAGCTTGTAACGCAGTTTCTGTGGTATTATCGTATAATACTACGTTTGAAAATGACATCGGTTGTTTGGATGTGTCGGTTACTTTTCCCGAAATTGTACTTTGTGCAAATAAACTGTAGTTTGCAAGCAATAAAATAAAAGGTAGTAAAGTTTTTAACATAACTGTTCGTTTTAATCTGTTCGTTTTTTTTGATGCACAAATATGTTTCAGAATCCATTTATACAAAAGGAGAATCTGCCGAATTGGGATAAAAAAAAGGTGAATGTGGAATTTTTTAGGTTGAATTTTTATGTGGAATGATAGAAAACTATTTTGCAATCACGCAGAAATGAGAAAATGAATACTGTGTAAAGAAAAGCTTGAATCGATTGATTTTACTGTGTTTTCAACACTTTTAGCTATTTAAAAAATGAAATATTTTTATATTGTAATACATATCATTATTGTTGTTTTTCTAACGATAGTTACTCAAATTGGTGGCGTAGTGTATGTGTTCGTTTTATGGTTGAAACGTCACAATCCGCTGTTGGGCTGGAAGCGAAAAGTCGTTAATATTGGATTCTTTTTGGCGATTTACAGTGTGCTATCGTTTGTTGTATTGCCTGTATTGGCTTCTAGTATATATCATAGAAAAGCTTTGCCGATTTCACATTCCGCTTTGCAACCGTTGCGAGCGTTTACTTATTTACTCAACAGACATTATGTCGATGAAGAATTGTATGCCATTTTACTGCAAGAAGCGGAAGCAATGCAAGAAGAATTCCCGGAAACGGTGACGTATTATTTAGATGCTTGTTTTCCGCTTGGCGCGAAATTTCCTTTATTGCCACATTGGAGTCATAACGACGGACGTAAAGTTGATTTGGTGTTTTATTACACAGATGCTACAACAAAGAAATACAAAAATGGAAGTCCGTCGTGGTTGGGTTACGGCGTTTGCGAATCGCCTAGAAAAGGAGAGGAGAATATGCCTGAATTTTGTGCTGAAAACGGTTATTTTCAATACAGTTTCTTAGAAAAAATAGTCTCGCAACGCCACAAAGAAGCGTATGTGTTTGACAGCGAACGGACCAAAAGTTTGATAGAAAAATTGACAGCATCTTCCCAAATTAAAAAACTATTTATTGAGCCACATTTACAAAAGCGCATGCAGCTGACGAGTTCAAAAATACGTTTTCACGGTTGTCACGCCGTTCGTCATGACGATCATATTCATGTGCAATTATAGTTTTTTTGTTTTAATAGCTTCGGTAATTTTAAAATATTTCTTTAAGGTCAATTCTGTATAAGTTTTATTCAAGTAAAGTTGTTTCTTCTCGATGAAGTAATTTTAAAAAAAACTGAAATTCAGTTATTTACTTTCTTGTTCTTTGCTTGCCCAAAGAATACTGAATCAAGTTCAGCACAGGCATCAACAAAAGAAAGGGCGCTTTTCCAGAGGTGTTTTTGCTTTTTCTTTTAGGAGAAAAAACAAAACCGCAGGAATTTTTCTAAATTTCTTCCAAGGCTTCAGAAATTTTTAACGAAAAATCCCTGCTACACTGCGGAAAAGAAGAAACTACTATCGATTTTTATGTCGAACTCACCTTCCTTAATTAAAAACGGCAGAATTGTCAGATAATTTTACGCTACTTTCATAAACTTTAGTGTATAAATTGTAAAAGTATTCTGTAAACTGTACATTGTATGACCAAAAATTACGAATCATTAAATCAGTAATCATGAAAAAACAAATTTTGAGTATCGGAAGAGCACTAAGCAAAAATGAGCAAAGAACCATTAGTGGAGGAATCGCAACACCAGAGCCAATTGATTCTCCATGTGAGGAACCTGTATTAGCTCCACCACCAGAAGGATGTCGCTATATAAAGATTGGACCATGTAGGTACCGATTAATATGTTTACAAATCACTCCATACTAAATTGAACAAAAGAAAAAGCTATTTCAGAAAGTGATTTGCGTAGATTATAAGAGGTAATTTGCCAAATTACTTTCTAAACCACTTCAATACCAAAAATTATCAACCTTTAAATTATTAAATCATGAAAAAACAAATTTCAAACATTGGGAAAGTGCTAAGCAAAGAAGAACAAAGAACTATTAATGGAGGAGCTGTAATTGCGCTACCATTTGAATGTCCAATCGTATTATTAGCGGCTCCGCCAGAAGGATGTCACTATGTGACAGTTCCAACAAAACCATGTCCTACGTACAAGTTAGTTTGTGACGATATTGTTCCGTATCAAGCGTAATAAGAACTATATGAGAAGCTGTCTTTAAAGTTAAGACAGCTTTTTTTAATAGTAATCATTCCTCACCAAAAGCAAATTCTTTCGTATTTTTACAAAAAAAGAATATCAATGCGACTATGTATGTTATTGTTGATTGTTTGTGCCGTAAGTTGTACATCCAATCCTAAAGAAAAAGAAAAGAAAACTGCTGTAACAGTAGAAAACACCCAAAAAACCACAACCCAAAAAACTATGGGAAAAGGAGCGATTCATCAATTTACGGTAAAAGATATTGCTGGAAACGATTTTAAGTTGGCTGATTTGAAAGGTAAAAAAGTCATGATTGTCAATACTGCTTCTGAGTGCGGATTAACACCGCAATACGAGCAATTACAAGATGTGTACGAAACCTTTAAAGACAAAAACTTTACGATTATTGGTTTCCCTGCAAACAATTTTGGCGGACAAGAACCAGGCAGCGACCAACAGATTGCCAAATTCTGTAAAGCCAATTACGGCGTTACATTTCCAATGATGAGTAAAATCTCTGTAAAAGGAGATGACATGCATGAAGTGTATCAATTCCTTACGCAAAAATCACAAAACGGTTTGGAAGACTCGGAAGTTGCTTGGAATTTTCAGAAATATCTCATCAATGAAAAAGGCGAATTGGAAAAAGTAATTCCGCCAACAACATTGCCAAACGACGAAACGATAGTGTCTTGGATTGAAGAATAATTCAATTCAAAATCATAAAATAGAAACACAGTCACATAGTATGTTTCATACTTTTTGACTGTGTTTTTTTATGGAATCGTTTTTTAAGATTTGTAAAAATCAAAAAAAGAACGATATTTGTACCATTATGGAACTGTAAGTAATTTTTTCTCGGAAACCGTCGATTGCATTCGACACGTCTTTGTAGCACACTCTTCGCGTGCCTACATATTTTTCATTTATAAAATTACCTCATGACACAGTATCATATATCATCTGTTAAAAAAATCCTTTCATATTTTAAAGAAGCCTTACAAGGCAAACAAAACGATTTCACCACAGGAAGCATTCGGAAAGCTATTTTTATGCTGTCCATTCCGATGATTCTAGAAATGTTGATGGAATCCATTTTCGCTATCGTAGATATCGCGTTCGTTTCCAGAGTCAGTACCAATGCTGTTGCGACGATTGGACTTACAGAATCTGTCGTTACCTTAGTCTATGCGGTTGCCATTGGCGTCAGTATGGCAGCTACGGCGTTAGTCGCGCGTAGAATAGGAGAGAAGGATCCTGACGGTGCTTCCAAAGTTGCGGTTCAAGCCATCTTTTTAGGTGTTCTTGTGGCGAGTATTATTAGCGTTATCGGAATCTTGTTCCCAAAAGAAATTCTAGGAATGATGGGCGGCGAAATCGATTTGATTGAAGAAGGGTACGGCTATACACAAATTCTTCTTGGAGGAAACATGACCATTATGTTGCTCTTTTTAATCAACGCGATTTTTAGAGGCGCAGGAAATGCATCCGTTGCCATGAAAGCCTTGATTATTTCCAATTTGCTCAATATTATCTTGGATCCGTTGTTTATTTTCGGTTTCGGACCAATTCCTGCTTTTGGCGTGGAAGGTGCTGCTATTGCTACAACTATTGGTCGTGGAAGTGCTGTACTATTTCAATTGGCAATTTTATTTTACGGCGGAAGCGTTATTAAAATTAAGCTTAAAGATTTGGTATTTAGAGCTGCGATTATGGGCAATCTGATAAAAATTTCCCTTGGCGGGATTGGACAATTCATCATTGGAACCTCAAGTTGGATTTTTCTTATGCGCATCATGTCTGAATTCGGAAGCGATGTCTTGGCAGGATACACTATTGCCATTCGCGTAGTGATGTTTACGTTATTGCCTTGTTGGGGAATGAGCAATGCGGCGGCAACACTTGTCGGACAAAATTTAGGCGCCAATCAACCAGAACGTGCTGAAACTTCTGTGTGGAAAACGGGCAAATACAACGCATGGTTTATGGGCATTGTTTCGATTGCTTACTTGTTGTACGCTAAAGAAATCATTCAATTATTTTCAGACAATGTAGTAGTTGTTGAAAATGGTGCGTTGTGTTTGCAAATCATTGCGGCAGGCTATGTTTTTTATGGCTATGCAATGGTTGTCATACAATCGTTCAATGGCGCAGGCGATACACAAACTCCTACGATTATCAACTTTTTCTGTTTTTGGGTGTTTCAATTACCTTTTGCGTATTTAGTTGCAATTCAGTTCGATTTTGGTCCAAAAGGTGTGTTTTGGGCAGTTACAGCGGCAGAAATTCTAATAGCAATAATTGGCATCATCATCTTTAAAAAAGGAAAGTGGAAAGCCATGAAAGTTTAGTTTTTTAAGCTTCATAAAAAAGACAAGAGTAGTTTTCTCTTTTCCGCAGTGTAGTAATGATTTTTCGTAAAACTATATTAAAGTTTTTAAAAGGATTAATACATAAGTTTACAACTCAAAATAGCGCATAATAAATTTAGAATTTCGAAAAATCATTACGGTTTTAGTTTTTCCTTTAAAGAAAAACTAAAAACACCTCTGGAAATCAAAGATTCATGAGTTCTTTCTTAGAAAATGGAAAACTCACGAACTAAAAGCGCCCTTTCTTTTGTTTCTTTTCTTTGGGCGAACAAAGAAAACGAAAATAGGGAGCTCAATTACCAATTAAAAAGTAAATTCTTTTTTGAGGTGAAGTTTTTAGTATGAATTAAACTTATTACTGAAATAGGTTTATCAACAGCAGTTTCGTAATTTAGTTGCCCTCAAAAATTTAGAATGAAAAAAAAGAATCTAGGACTCAATACCGTTTGTACCCATACGGGAGAAGTAAAAGACACGCAATTTAAAGGTGCCGTTTCGCCTATATATCTCAGCAGTTCGTATGCATTTGAAGATATCGATGAAAAACGCTATCCGCGCTATTTTAATACGCCTAATCAACAAGCTTTATGTAAAAAGGTTGCTACGTTAGAACACACGGAAGACGCGTTGATTTTTGGTAGTGGAATGGCGGCGATTAGTACCAGTTTATTGGCGTTTCTTCACAAAGGCGATCATATTGTATTGCAAAATGCTTTGTATGGCGGCACGATGAATTTGGTGTTGGAAGAATTTGAAAAATATGGAATCGAATATTCATTCACGAAAAGTTTAGATATTAAAGATTTCAAAAAAGAAATACGAAAAAATACAAAGGTCATTTATATTGAAACGCCGTCGAATCCGTTGTTGAAAGTGACAGACATTCGAAAAGTTGCCAAACTTGCTAAGAAACACAAACTCATCACCATGATTGACAATACCTTTGCAAGTCCCGTAAATCAGTTGCCAGCAACCTTAGGAATTGACATTGTAATTCACAGCGCCACGAAGTATTTCGGTGGACATAGCGATATTTTGGCAGGTGCTGTTGCCGCTTCCGCAGAACATACCAATCAAATTTTTCAATTAGCAAAAAACTTAGGTGGAAGTTTAAGTGACTTTACCGTTTGGATGTTGGAACGAAGTATGAAAACGTTGGGAATTCGCGTGAAAGAACAAAACAAAAATGCCTTGAAATTGGCAAATTATTTGGAAAAACACGAAGCGGTTTCTAAAGTATATTATCCTGGATTGAAATCTCATGAAGATTACGAATTAGCAAAATCGCAAATGTCTGGTTTTGGCGGTATGCTATCATTTGAATTAAAAGATGATTATAATGTATCAAAATTTTTCAAGTCATTGAAATTAATCAAACCTTCCATGAGTTTGGCAGGTGTGGAAAGTACTGTGTTAAGTCCGACACAAACTTCGCATGCCTTATTAACTCCCGAAGAGCGAAAACGGCAAGGCATTGCAGACGGACTCATTCGTTTCTCTGTAGGAATTGAAGATAGAAAAGACATTATTGCCGATTTGAATCAGGCGATTAAAAAGGCAAAAAGAAATAAAAATTAGTATGAAATTAGACATATTGGCGATTGGTGCGCATCCAGATGATGTAGAATTGGGTTGTGGCGCTACGATTGCTAAAGAAATATCCAAAGGAAAAAAAGTAGGCATTCTCGATTTAACACGTGGAGAATTAGGAACACGTGGTTCTGCCGAATTACGTGATAAAGAAGCTGCAAATGCTGCGACGATTTTAGGTGTTTCGGTGCGTGAAAATCTAGCGTTTTCGGATGGTTTCTTTATGAATGATAAACAGCATCAATTAGAAGTCATTAAAATACTGCGTAAGTATCAGCCAGAGATTGTATTGTGCAATGCCATTGACGATCGGCATATTGATCATGGAAAAGGTAGTAAATTGGTGAGCGACGCTTGCTTTTTGAGTGGTTTGTTGAAGATTGAAACAGAATTGGATGGAAAATCACAAGAAAAGTGGCGTCCGAAGCATGTGTATCATTATATTCAGTGGAAAAATATAGAGCCCGATTTTGTCGTAGACGTCACAGGATTTATTGATAAAAAGCACGAAGCTGTCATGGCATACAGTTCACAATTTTACAATCCAGACAGCGACGAAGCAGAAACACCCATTACGAGTAAAAACTTTATTGACAGTATTCACTATCGTGCTCGTGACTTGGGAAGATTGATAGGAACTGAATACGCAGAGGGTTTTACCGTAGAGCGTTTCGTAGCGGTAAATTCGTTGGATGATTTAATATAGCAGGTTAACTCTTTAGGCATCAATCAACTAAAAAGCTTCGGAAAATAAATCAAAAAAATACTTTGTATGGAATGTGAAATAGTTTATATTTGCATCCGCAAAACAAATGGTGATTGTAGCTCAGCTGGTTAGAGCGCTGGATTGTGGTTCCAGAGGTCGCCGGTTCGAACCCGGTCTTTCACCCAAAATCAAACCTCTCATTTCGAGAGGTTTTTTTGTGCTTACTATTTTCTTCGGTATTGAAAATGTGGGGAAACTACGTGAAGTAGTGTTTTTTAAGTATACGAACTCATGTTATTTAGATTGAATTTTCACTTAAAAATTGCCTAAAATTTTGATTCATAGTATATTAAGTCTAGATAGTGAAGTAATCTACTAAAACCAAAATATCCTTAGCTTAAGAACATAGAAATAGGTTTTAATTTCAAGGAAAATGAAAAAATAGTATTTTCAAGTTACTTATTATGGGAAAACTTTGCGTTCTATATTAAAAGAACTATTTTTGCAGGATATGGTAATAAAACTCAGGAATAAAAAAAACAAACGAATTTTTAGCTTTAATTTTCTAGTTTTCCGAAATCAGTCGGATAAATTTATACCTCCTACACTGTAATCTATCATTTGTATTCAATTTTCAAACGCTTTTATTTCTACTATAAAATAGTTAGAAATAGAAATGTTTTGTATATCACAATTCAAGGATTAATTATTGAATAAAAAATTAATCTCATCAAACTTATATAAGTCAATATATGAAATTAACAACATTTGATGCTTTTAATAGAATTACTCCATTTACTATAGAAAGAGTTACTAATTTCTTATTTACCCACTTAGAACAATATGGAGATTCTAAAAGTGCCATACGAAAAGCAATCAATTATGCGGCAAAAGAACGTACAGGCTTGGGAGGATATATTTTTACTATAGAAGATAATAATGATATAGTTGGAGCTGTAGTTATAAACAAAACAGGAATGGATGAATATATTCCCGAAAATATACTTGTTTATATAGCTACTCATAAAGATTATAGAGGGAAAGGAATAGGAAAAAAACTGATGCAATATACTATTGACAATTGCAAAGGAGACATCGCATTGCATGTAGAAAAAGACAACCCAGCTAGATTCCTGTTTGAAAAACTGGGTTATACTAATCCGTATTTAGAAATGCGCTTAAAGCGATAAAGTTTAGAAAAAAAATGAGACAATTAAAGATAAGTCGTCAAGTTACAAATAGAGATTCCAAATCTTTGGATAAATATTTGCAAGAAATTAGTAAACTTGAAATGATTACAGCCGAAGAAGAGGTTGAACTCGCCCAAAAAATAAAATCGGGAGACGAAAATGCCTTAAACAAACTTGTAAATGCAAATTTACGTTTTGTAGTTTCAGTTGCTAAACAATATCAAAATCAAGGATTGAAACTCACAGATTTGATTAATGAGGGAAATATAGGTTTAGTAAAAGCAGCGCGTCGTTTTGACGAAACAAGAGGATTCAAGTTTATCTCTTACGCAGTTTGGTGGATTCGCCAATCAATATTACAAGCATTAGCAGAACAATCGAGAATCGTAAGACTTCCATTAAATAAGATAGGGAGTATCAATAAAATAAACAAGGCATTTTCTATTTTAGAACAAGAGTTGAATCGTCCTCCAACAGCAAAAGAAATAGCAAAATACCTTGATATAACGGTAGCAGAAGTAAAATTATCTATGAAAAATTCAGGGAGACATATCTCTATGGATGCTCCGTTGAAGCAAGGAGAAACTTCTACACTTTATGATGTTGTAAAATCAGGAGAATCTCCAAACCCACAAAGGGAATTACTTAAAGAATCTCTAACCCTTGAGATAAACAGAGTGTTAGATACACTATCGCCCAAAGAGGCTGATGTCATTCGATTATATTTTGGGATTGGGATTGAACACTCTATGAGTCTGGTAGAAATAGGACAATGTTTTGATTTGACAAGAGAGAGAGTTCGTCAAATCAAAGAACGAGCCCTTAGAAGAATGCGAAAAGGGTCTAAAAATAAAATTTTAAAAGAATATTTATAAAAACAAGCATATGTTAAAAATTATAGTAAAAGAAGGAGAAAGTATAGAAAGAGCACTCAAACGTTATAAGCGTAAGCATAGAAACGTAAAAAGAGCTCAAGAAGTAAGAGAGCGAAAGCATTTCAAAAAGAAATCAGTGAGAAGAAGAGAAGAAGTTCAAAAAGCAGCTTATATCCAAAAATTAAGAACTGAGGAAGAAAATAAATAATGGGTAAAATTTAACTCAACTAAGATTTATATTGTTTTGCAATATGTTTTTGGTAGGTAGTATCCAAAATACTGTATTTTTCAATATGAGATGATTCTTACATGCCAATGTATATTACAATTTAAAATTGCACATAGCTCTCCTCTTTGATTGAAAAAATTGTGATTTACTTTAATTACCGACAAAACAAAATCGATATCTAAAATTTGAGTATCTACTTTAAATAAGTTTGTAAAGTATAAGTTTTTGATTTTGTTTAGTGATTGATGTATAATCTCAAATTCGAGCCTGTCAGAATTTTTAGTTTTGAATATGTTTTTGTTGTTTTTGTAGTTTTTTGCAAAAAAATCTTTTCTAGTTATATCTGAATACTTATGATAAGTTGCATCTGTCATCAACATAAAATCATCAATATCTTCTTGCCCATTAACCTTAAATGATTTGTAATACATAATTTTCATAATTTTATGAATAAAACTGGGTATTTTAAAAGCTTAAAAACTTTAAATAATACCCAGTTAGTAATTGCATTTCTGTAGACTATTTTTTTCCTCCTATCTGAAATGCTCTTGAAATATTAAAACCAAAATGAATTCCTCCTTTAAAAAAATCATTTGAAGTTTCCGTAATAAAATCTCTTTCAATCATTGTAATTGAATTAGATAAAATAAGTTGGAATACATGCCCACCCGTTTCTATATCTACTCCAATAGCCAATGCATTTTTTGTATTTATTGATTTTAAAGGATTAATAGTATAAAAATACTCAGCGTTTAAAGTCACTCGATTGCTAAGCTTTATACGATTTCCAAACCCAATAGCAAAAATGTCATGCGGATCTTCGCCAGATCTGACCGAATTATTATGTATATAAGTCGGTGTAATTTGTAGTGATAAAGAATTGTTTATTTTGCTTGCAATTAATATCTGTGAAGTGTATGCAAGTTTTCTACTAAAATCTGGTTTGTTTTCAGGATCGTAGTCTTTAAGGGTTTTATAGACAGCACTACCAAATAAAGAAATACTTAAAGGAAAAGCATTATCTCCTCTAGTTTGTCTCACTAATTGGTATTTAAAAAATCCATCATAGGTTTTTTTAAAAGAACTCCTGCCCAATCCCAACATTAATCTATCGGATAAACCATATTCAAATGCAAATCGGATATTAGATTGATCTAATCCAAATAATTCATCAACACCTTGATTAATTCTGCCAAATCTATGAGAAATTAGAAATTCTAATGTTCCTTTTTTTCTGTTTTCTATTGAATGCCCGTTTAATATTCGGGTTCCCTTAAATGTAGAAGAGACAAATTCTTTATGTTTAGGGCTTTCATTTTCTAGCACCTCTAAAAGATCTTGAGAAAAAAGACCATTAAATGAAAACAATGAAAAAACTATTAGTAAGGTATTTTTCATAATTAGTTATATTTTTTATGGTTCAGTGTGAATGTGATTTTAATGGTTTTAGCTATATTGTTTTTAACTATGGAAGGAATTTTAATTTCATAATCGGCAACCAAAACAGTAAATTCTCCATGTAAGATTACATTATCTTTATTAACTTCAATATTTGCCTCAACTTTAACTTGTTTAGTTATGCCATGTATTGTTAAATCTCCTTGAATTGAAACTTTACTTTTGTTTTCTAAATTTTTAGCATCAAGAATTTTTCCTCTGAATTTAGCTTTGGGAAACGTATCTGATTCTACATAGTTTTCATTGAAGTGCTCTTGCATTAAGGCCTTTTCAAACATAAAAGATTTCATTAATACAGAAATTGCGACATCACCTGTTTCTAAGTCAACAATACTTAATACTTGATTGTTTATAGCCTCAATATCTTCTATAGGTGAACGAGAAAAGAATGATATGGTACCTTGTTTTGTTAGATATCTATCTTGAGCTTTTAAATTGGTTAGTAGTAAAAAACATACCAATAGTGATAAAATATATTTCATTTTATTTAATTATTTACAACGTTACATCTGACCAAAATGACATCCATTAAATATCCTGTGCAGATACCTTTAACACTGACAATTTGGCCTTCTTTAAGATTTATTAATTTCTTATTTTCTTTTGTTGATAGATTACAAATAACTGTGGCTAAACCCTCTTTTTGATTTTTTAGAGTTAATATGATATCGTTATTCTCTGAAGCTTCTACTTTTGATATCTGTCCATTTACTTGAATAATCTTATCTAAAAACTTTTTATTAGCCACTTCTTCATCATTTTCAAATTCATACAATAAATTAGTAGCATTTGTGATAATATCCGGATTCGTATTATAAACATCAATATGAGGTTTATAGTACTGACTAAGCGCTATGGATATTACCACTCCGCCTATGAATAGAAGTGCAAACCCTATTTTTTTTCGTTTAGATAGCTTCATGCAATTAATTATTTGGAGAACCGTTCTCAATCCAACATGTTATTAAATTAATTTCTTCATTTGTTAAAGAACCGCCAATTGGCATTGTTCTATTCACAATTTGTTGCATCACTATTTCTGAATTAGTGCTTACTCCATTGTATGTTCTTAAATCTGGAAATTGATTTCCGTTATGACAGCTCACACAATTGTTTTCTATTATTGGATTGACTTGGTTAATAAACGATGTGTTTGGGTCGCAGTCTTCAACTAATGCTTGAAATTCATCTTCAACATAATTTTCACACGAAGAGACCATAACACATACTATTATTAATAGTAAACTTTTTAAATAATTTTCATTTTTCATATTTCTTGAATTAATATAACAGGAAGATATAATCGTTAATACCCTCCTGTTAACAATTAACAAACTACTAAATCAAATAAACATCTTTTGTTAAGGAAAAATGGAAGGTGTGGTAAATATGTAATCCCTGTCTTTTACTGGAGTATGACATTGGATGCAGCTTTGAGAGAAGTTTGCATCTTTACCAAAAGGTTTCAATTCCTGATCAACCCATCTTGCCCAGCCCCAGCCTTTGGTAGTTTTATATTTATTTGAATCTTTAAACATAAACTCCGCATGAATAAAAGTTGAGGGTACAATAGCAGCTTCCCAATTTTCATCTGATCTTTGGTTCCAAACAACTTTTCCTAAAATAGCGCCATCGGGCCACGGATTTATCTTATTTTCTTTAATTGCATTTATTGCAATATCATTGCCCAAAATTACACGTAAAGAATTATGGTCTTTTCGGAAAGAGCTACTTACAACTTGCCAATTTCTGTAGTCATAAGGGAATTCAATACCGTTTGGCGCATTTTTGACTGTTTTCTTTTTTCCTTGATTATCTATCCAATTATTATAATCGCCTTCAAAATCTAATTCGTCTGATTCTAAGATTTTTATCCCTAAATCGTCATCTAGACCTTTAATGTATGTTTCTAGAATTGCTAATTCTTTTTTATCAATTTCAGCTTCACGATGTATAAATGAATAGCTTTTAGGCGGCATTATATTCTTTTTAATTTTAGTTAAAACATTATAAAGAATAGTCTTTTTTTCTTTTTCAGAATATTTATCCCATTCAGAAAAATTTAGTTTTGCTCTTGCTTTTGTTACATCCTTCCTTACCATTTCAGCTACAAAAGGAAATTTATTATAGAAAGATATTTTGGTTTCATTCGAGTGACAATCATAACATGAAGTCCTTAAAATTTTCCTTACTTCAGTTGTAGCTTCCGTAAAATCAGAAGTCACCTCAGGGTTAGGAACCACTTCTATAAATTGATATCCAATTATGATGATTGTAACAATCAATATTATACCGGTCAATAATTTCTTCATATTTATAAATTGCATTGTATGTATTAAATGTTTTTATAGATGTCACTCAAAATGAAACCGTTTTTAATCTAATTTGGGGCTGTAGTTGTATTCGCATTTGCAATTGGCCAAACACCTGGCGCAGGGAAACTAATACCTTTATTGTCGCCACGAGTTGCATCTTGACCAAAGTAATATAGTGGCCATCCTTTGTAGGTTAATTGAGTTCTGCCATATACATCGATTGTTCCAAAATCACCATTATTTAAAATGCTTGGTATTTGGTCTAAGGTAATTTCGGCAATTGGCCACACACCATTATTTGAAAAGTCAGGATTTGTAAAATTATTGGTGTTGTTAGTATCGTTCATGAAGGTGTATAATGTTTTACCTTCTATATCTACAATATAACTTGTTTCTTCATCGCCAACTGTGTAACTACTTGTGTAATTATTACCATCATGTCCTACCAATTGAGCTTTAGCGTACATTAGCGAGTAATCTGGTTTGGCAACGTACCAAATATTATTTACATCTTCTCCGTTGGTATCACC
>SMNH02000002.1:0-197119 GCA_006383075.2 Kordia sp. TARA_039_SRF | reverse complement strand
GTAACTACTTGTGTAATTATTACCATCATGTCCTACCAATTGAGCTTTAGCGTACATTAGCGAGTAATCTGGTTTGGCAACGTACCAAATATTATTTACATCTTCTCCGTTGGTATCACCGGCAGCGTTATCATTTGAAAAATAATATAAAGGCCATCCTTTGTAAGTTGTTTGTAATTGCCCATCAGTACGTGTAATAGTGGCAAAATCTGCAGCATTCAAACCGGAACTTACCGTCAAGTTCTCTGAATAAAATATAGGCCAAATATCGACACATCCTCCTAAACATTCCGAAGTATCTTTAGTATCCTTAGAAAAGAAATAGAGAGTTTTCCCTTCCGCATCTGTTAAAATACTTCCTAATGTAGCATCAGTTGATAGCTGAACTGTAGCTCCGTTTGGTTCTGGATCAACAGAATTGTTATCATCATCATTACTACAGCTTTGTAGTAAAACCATTAATGCCATAATTAAGAAGGCACCGTTTGTGATAAATTTTTTCATTTTTTTTAAATGTTAATTGTTTTTAAAATCTTCTGCAAATCAAGTAATAACGTGTAGTTTGAATACCAAAAACCTTTCTTAAGAAGAAAAAATGGGAGATGAAAGGGAAAAAAAAGCGTTGAAAAATTATTGAAATAATAATTTTTGAAAACATTTAGTTTACTGCGAATAGTTAAATTTGTAAACGCAGGAATTATTACTATTTTGATTTTTTAATAATGAAAAAAGACAAGCTTTATCTATTCACCTTTATATCATTACTTCTTATTGTTTATTTGGTTGGCTATTACAGTATGAACTATCTTATAGATGTAAATACTGAACAGCTTTTAGAGCTACAAATGGAATCTAGTAAAAGAGAGGCTAAAGAATTTTCTTATATGATTTCATCTCAATTGAATAATGGTATTCCTGAGAAAAATGTTATTGATAACATACAAAAGAGCATAGAAAATACGGATAACGAAACTGGTTTTATTTGTATGTTTGATTGGTCTGGGAAAGAGATATGTCATCCAAACCTTGAAAGAGTTGGAAAATATGCAGCTCCTGAAGAATCTTTTATTTCAACAATAAATGATGATGCTACATCAAAGGATTTTTATTATTATTTGAAAAATAAGAAAGAAGGTGGTGGAATAAGAACTTTTAGCGAAGAAAATAGAGAATCTGAAATTATATATGTGTACCCTGTTAAGAATACTGATTGGATTGTAGCTGCTCATGCTAATACTTATAAAATAAAAGAACAAATTAGTGAGTTAAAAAATAAATTTGTCATCGTATATTCAATAACAGGAGCCTTAATTGTTCTTCTTTCATTTTTCACAGTAAGACTCATAGGAAGTAGCTATGAAAATAAATTAGAATTAAAAAATGAAGAACTTTCGGAAGAAGTATTAAGTCTTTCTAAATTAAATCTTGATTTAGTAAACTATAAAACCAAAATCAAATCTGAAGAGCCTGTAAATTCAACTGAAAACGGGAATGCTGATAAGCATAGAATATTAACCTATTCTAAAAATGAACTATTACCTCTTTTAATAGAACAAATAGCATACATCTACACAGAAAATACAATTACTTATGTAATTAGTTTAGATGGAAAAAAATCAACAAGTAATAGTAGCTTGGATGAATTATATACTAGTTTGAATAAAACATTCTTTTTTAGAGCTAACAGGCAATATATTTTATCAATAACTGCTATTGATAAAATTGTAAAGTATGGAAATAGTCGTTTAAAAATAGACGTTTTACCCAAAACGGAGGTTGATATTATTATTAGTAAGAACAAAGCTGCAGAATTTAAAGCATGGTTAAATAAATAACAGCTTCTAAATTCCACGATAAGTTCATACCATCATTTTGAGAGTGTAGATTCAACTAGATAAAGGTTTAAAGGATTTATTCCTGCTTTTATTCTTTCTCTATCAAGCTAGTTTACGAATTTAGCCCAAAGTATGAGCCGTTTCAAAAATCTTTTTTGTTAATTTAGGTCATATTTAATTTTTAATGGTTTAACAAGTAACATTCACAAAAATGTGTAATGTTGCTCAAAAGTATAGAATGAAAAAAGCATTCATTTTCTTATTCTTTGTATTAACTCTTTCATTAGATTGTTATAGTCAATTTTCGCCGAGCATTCATAATTATTCCATTGCAGAATATCATGCAGGGAATCAAAATTGGGGTTTAGGCAGGTCTGATGACGGAAAAGTGTATGTAGCAAATAATGTAGGTTTACTGGAGTATGATGGTATAAGCTGGAAACTATTTCAACTGCCGAATCAAACCACCGTACGCTCTGTATTTGCCTATAATGACTTTATTTTTACAGGTTCTTTTGAAGAATTTGGATATTGGAAAAAGGATGAATACGGGCAACTAAAGTATACCTCGTTAAGCAATCTTATAAAATCAGAAATTGCTCCCAACGAAGAAATATGGCAAATTTTAAGTTATAAAGATAAAATCATATTTAGGTCTTTTGCGAGTATTTATATATACGATTTTAAAAATGTGAACAGAATTCAATCAGATTCGGCGGTAATATCCCTATCTCTCGTTGATGACGATTTATTAGTATCAACACTAAACCAAGGAATATACAAGCTCGTTGACAAGAATTTAATTCATTTCTACTCTAGTGATATTTTTAAGGATACGAATATTATCTCCATCGTAAAAAAGCAAAATAAATACCTAATAATGACTTCGCTAAAAGGAAGTTATTATCTGAATTCTGGCAAACTCACACCTACAAAATATGCTTTTAATGACAAGATAAAGCAACATCAATTAAACAAGTTCTCTATGCTTGCCAATGGTGATATGATTTTAGGAACGATAAAAGACGGTATTTACATTGCAGATAGTAAAGGTGAAATAAAGTTCCATATCAATAAAGAGAACGGACTGTTGAATAATACCGTGCTAGGTCAATTTTTAGATAAAAATGATAAATTATGGCTTGGACTTGATAATGGAATCGCTTCAATTGATTTAAAAAACACGAACTATTTCTTTAATGATATTTCAGGGAAACTAGGCGCTGTATATGATATTGTAAAATATCAAGGTCTGTTATACATAGGAACCAATACAGGACTTTTCTATTTAGATAAAAACAATACACTACAATTCATCGATGGCTCTCAAGGACAAGTATGGGATTTAAAAATCATAGACAACTACTTATTTTGCGGTCACAATGAAGGAACATTTATAGTCAACAAAAGCGAAATAAAACAAATCTCTGATTTCAATGGTGGCTGGACAATTCATAAAGTACCCGAACACGAAAACTTATACGTTCAAGGAACCTATGCGGGCTTGGTAAAATTTCAATTGCGAAATGGCGAATGGGAAACTAAACACATGGGGAAAACGACCATTCCATCGCGGTTTTTAGTATTTGAAAACCCGTATACAGCTTGGGTTGCACATGCGTACAAAGGTGTTTACAAAGTGAATTTCAATCAATCGTACGATACGATTACGAAAATTTACAACTATGGTGAAAAAGGATTGAACTCAGAATACAATCCAAGAGTTTACAATCTAAAAAATGATATCGTTTTTAAAACCAATCACGGTTGGCAACGATATGAGCCAATATTGGACTCTATTGTACCTTTTGAATTGTTAAATGAAAAGTTTGGGGAAAATACGTATATAATATCTGAAGAATCGATGAACACTATCGTACTGAAGGATGCATCTGGAATTATACGATTTTTATATAGCAATAATCCCGATGAAGAACGAAAAGTAAACAATAGCTTTATAAAGGACAGGTATATCATAGATTACGAACATGTATCAAAAATTGATAATTCTCTATACGCGCTAAATCTAAACAATGGTTTTATACTGATTGACAGTACTTCCAGAGATTCAGTAAAAATCTACAAACCTACAATAGAATCCATCCGAATAAATGATGAAGCAATTCCACTGCCAACAGAAAATGAAGAAACCATTGAATTGAAGCATGATGAAAGTGTGGATATTGAACTCTCTTCATCGCACTCTGAAAATCACTTTTTTGAATATAATATACCTTCACTAAGTGAAGAATGGTTTACTGTAGAAAAAAGTAACCTCAGACTAAACAATATCAACTACGGTTTATACGACATTCTGTTGCGAACAAAAGATGACTTAAACAATACCTCGGAGGAAATGCTTATAAAACTAGACATATCACCACCGTGGTATAAAGGAACACTAGGCATCACATTATATATAGTACTAGCAGTAGGACTGATAGGACTATTTTATTACCTACATCAACGAAAAATTCGTAAAGAGCAACGCTTGATACAAATCAAATATCAAAAAGAACAAAACAAACTCCTAAGAGAAAAAACGTTGGAAAACGAAAAGCACATTGTAATGTTAAAGAATGAATCATTACAAAATGAAATAAAAATAAAAAGTAAGCAATTAGCCAACAATGCAATGGCTTTGGTGAAGAAAAACGAAGTACTTCAAGACATCAAAAATGAGTTAGCCATAAATAAAGACAGTTTTCAAGATCAATACTCTTATAAAAAACTAATCAAAAAGTTAAATAACTCAATTGAACATGAAGATGAGTGGGAAGTATTTGAGCAAAATTTCAATCAAGTTCATGAAGAATTTTTCTCAAAATTAAAAAGGCAACATCCTAAGTTAACTCCTAAAGATTTGAAAGTTTGCGCCTACATCAAAATGAATTTAGCCAATAAAGAAATTGCACCTCTAATGAATATCTCCGTAAGAGGTGTAGAAACGCATAGATACCGCCTAAAGAAGAAATTACGTTTAGAAAATGATATTTCATTAACGGATTATTTAGTAAATATGAAATAAAAGGTATGTAAAATTGTGAAAATCGCACTTTTGTACTACTTCATTACTACGTCATTTTACCAAAAAGTAGTGTTTTTACGCATTCATCAATCAATTTCGCACTACGTCACTTACTGTTTTTACTAGCTTTTCAGCGGATGTTAAAATATGGCGTAATTAAAGTGTAAATACGTAGTTATAAAATTTGTTAATAACATCATAAATTGGCTGAAATAAATCAACTATTCTATTTAATTAATTATGAAAGCTAAACTCAGTATATTATTACTTTGCTTTACGCTGGTTTCTTGGAGTCAACAAAAAACGATAAGCGGCGTAGTAACATCTGCCAATGACGGCATACCATTATTAGGGGTAAGTGTAATTGTCGATGGTACATCTAAAGGAACAACCACGAACTTTGATGGAGAATACTCCATCACAGTGCAATCAGGAGAAAAGCTAACCTTTAGTTTTTTAGGTTTCAAATCGCAAACGATTGCGATTGCTGATCAGACGGTTATTGATATCGCTTTAGAAGAAGATGCAAAATTTTTAGATGAGGTCGTGGTAGTAGGATACGGTTCTCAGAAAAAAATTGATTTAACGGGAGCCATTGCAACCGTAAAATCAGAAGAAATTGAAAAAACACCTAACAGTAATATTGTACAATCGCTCCAAGGAAAAGTAGCAGGATTGCAAATTACAAGTAATGGTTCTCCAGGAGCTGGTCCTACGGTAAGAATACGTGGAGTCAACTCTTTCTCTGCTGGCGGCGGTCCTTTATATGTCGTGGATGGCGTATTTTATGATGATATTGACTTCTTAGATAGCAGTCAAATTGAAAGTGTTTCTGTGTTAAAAGATGCTTCATCTATCGCTATTTTTGGACAAAAAGGGACAAATGGTGTAATTGTAATCGAAACCAAAGGTGGTAGATTGCAAAGCAAACCTACATTTACCTACAATGGATACACAGGATATCAAAGAGCCCAAAATGTTGTGAAAATGGCAAATGCAGAGCAATTTGTAACCATGGCGTTAGAGTCAGGTTCTCAAGCAGATATCGAATTTGTAGAAAATGCCATTCAGCGCTACGGCAGAAGCAGAATCAACCCAAATATTCCAGACGTAAATACAGATTGGTATAAAGAAATTTTAAGAGTTGCGCCTATTTCAAGTCACAATCTTGGAGTAACTGGCGGAACCGAAAGTACTACCTATGGTGTTAATATGAGTTACTTTTCTCAAGAAGGTATTCTAGACATGGAAAACGAATACGAACGCTTCAATATCCAATCAAATCTAGAAGTACAACTATCAGACAGATTTAGAGTGGGAGCCAATGTTCTATTTAGCAACAGCACACGATTCAACCCTGAAAATGGCGCTTGGTTCCAAGCATATTTTGCAGTGCCTATTCTTCCGGTGTTTGATACGTTAAATACAGATGCTGATCCAATTCCTTTTTCTGATGCTACAATTCTAGGGTACAGAGGTTCTCAAAATCCATTTCCAGTAATGACTTTCAATAACAACAGAGTAAAGCAACGACGTGCTTTAACAAGTGTTTTTATTGAATATGATTTAATACCAGAAAAATTAAAATTCAAAACATTCTACAGTCATGACTACAACACAACGTCTGAAAGAAATGTAAGATTACCATACTTTATCTCTGAAAACTCTCAACGAGCGGTATCTTCCATCAGAAGAGCCGAATTCAACTCTTCAAACCAATATTGGGATAACATCCTAACCTATACAGATAGTTTTGGAGACCATAATGTAACAGCTATTGCTGGAGCTTCCTTCAGAGACCAACAATTTGAAACGTTGCAAGCAACCGGTGATGATGTTACGGGAATTGACTTTGAAAGTTCTTGGTTTCTAAACTTTGCAGATCCAGGATCATTCGCAAATCAAGTAGTAGGAAGTGGTGACCGTTTGTACTCAATTGCATATCTATCTAGAGTTGAATACAACTACAAGAGCAAATACTTATTCAATGCCACATACAGATATGAAGGCGATGGTAGATTTCCAAAAGAAATCTGGCTAGGTACTGGTAGTATTGGTGCTGGTTGGGTAATATCTGAGGAAGATTTCATGGCAGACAATGGTGTGGTTGACTTCTTAAAACTTCGAGGGAGTTGGGGACAATTACCAAACGGAGCGCTTACAGGAAGTGCAGGTACAAGAACCGTATCTACATTAACTACGGCGATTAATGATCTTTTGACGAATGGGATTATCAGTACAAATAACTTTACTGACTTAGAAAGAGAAATACTAGAAGAAACCAACGTTGGAATCAGTGCTAGACTTTTTGATAGCAGATTATCGCTGGAAGCTGATTATTACGTAAGAAACACAAAAAGATTGGTAATTCCTGTAATACAACCAATAGCAGGGAATACGGTTTTACAAAATGCTGGTGAAATGCGTAACACAGGTTTTGAAATCGCCGCAGGTTGGAGTCAACGTCTCAATGATAACTGGAGTTTCGCTGTCAGTGGTAATATTGGAACGTTGAAAAACGAAATGACCAAAATCAACAACAACCTTGGGTACTTAGACACAGGAAGCGCGGAATTCCGTCAAAGATCTATCTTAGGAGAACCAGTGGAAGCATTTTTTGGATTGGAAGTTCAAGGTGTATATCAAAATGATGAGCAAGTGGCGAATGATCCAATTGCGGTAGACAATAATCTTCAGCCGGGTGATTTTATCTATAAAGATCAAAACAACGATGGCGTAATTGACGATCAAGATAGAGTAGTCATAGGTTCGTATTTACCAGAAGTTACCTATGGTGGAAGTCTGCAAGTTTCCTATAAAAACTTTGACTTATCGGTAGCAATAGCGGGGCAAACAGGAAATGAGATATTAAACCGTAAACGAGGAGAAGTAATCTTTACAAACGATACCAATTTAGATGCAGACTTCGCTATCAACAGATGGCACGGGGAAGGAACTACAAATTCCTATCCATCTTCTGCTGGACGTAGAAAAGCATGGAACCAAAGGCTCAGTACATTTTTTATAGAAGATGGTTCATTCTTCCGAATTCAAAATGTACAATTGGCATACACAATACCACTCAAAAAACTAGGTGAAAACATGCCAGAGTTCAAACTAACATTTACCGCAGAACGACCTTTAACAGTATTCAATTATAACGGCTTTAATCCAGAAGTAGCTAACGGAGTAGACAGACAAACCTATCCAATACCAGCAATATATACTTTTGGCGTAAACATTAAACTATAAAAAGAGCAATATGAAAAATGTAACACAAAAACTCAAATTATTGCCATTTATGCTCATGGCTTGTATACTATTCTCTTCTTGTAATGACCTACTAGAAGAAAATGACGGTCAGTTGGCAACAGGAGACTTAGACTTTACAAAAACGGAGGACATGATATTACCGCTTGTGGGAGCATACGCAGTTACATATTCAAGAGGATGGGAAGATCCACTTCTTGTAGGTGTACGAGGTGATGACGTGAATGCAGGCGGATTAGGAGATCAGCCGCTATTCGCTGAAACCGATTTGTTTAACTACGACAACGGATTCTGGATGTACAATCAAGTTTGGGAAAACTTTTACGGAGACATACTAGATATCAACAACGCACGCGAAACTATTGAGCAATACAAAGAATTTGCTACGGGCGAAAATATCGCTTTGGCGGATCAATACATTGCAGAAACAAAAGTTTTAAGTGGCTTTCAACACTTGCAAATGTCTAAACTTTGGGGTGATATTTTTATCATTACCTCTACCAATGTGGAACAAGAATTAGACAATGGTGTATTTACGAAAGAAGAAGTAATGCTGTACATCTCTAACTTGATGGATGAAGCCATTCCGTTTTTGCCAGATGCAAGACCTAATGAAAGAACCGATCTTCCAGGAGGTGTCACAAAATACACGGCGCTTTCCATAAAAGCAATGGCAAACTTAGAATTGGAAAACTATCAAATGGTTGCCGATGCCACAGGCGAAATTATCAACTCTAACAAATTTATGCTGTATCCTGATTTTTACGAGCTTTTCAAAAAACCAGGACAACTAAGCAATGAAAACCTTTTTGAATTACAATTTTCTGACTTTAACTCAGATTCAGGACCTGTAAGCAATCACTTATACGCGCCTTTTGGACCATCTAATTGGGATCCGCAAGTAGCAACAGCTTCTGGAGGTTGGGGATTCTATGAACCAAGTCTAAAATATATCAAATTTATGTTAGACAGAGGAGAACAAACAAGATTGGTTACCAGTGTCAATTTCACTCCAAGAGGAATAGAAGAAATAATGGAAGACTCTAATTACGCTACACTACCTAGTTACATATCTAACGTAACACTAGATGGTGATGTATTTAACAATTATCCGAGAGCAATGTTTGGTAGTGGAAAACATTACTTGCCATCAAACCAATTAACTCCAGGTAGAAACAGTTACGGTTCGGGTAAAAACTTTATCGTTATCCGATATGCTGAAATATTGCTCATGTATGCTGAAGCGTTGACACGTGGAGCAAGCGGAAATGGTGTTACTGCTGAGCAAGCTGTCAATATGGTAAGAGCTAGAGCAGGAATGCCATCACTTGCAGGAGTATCATCGCAAGATGTGCTCGATGAAAAATTCGCGGAATTGGCGATGGAATGGGGTATTCGTTACTTTGATATGATTAGATTAAACGAAGTTGGAGAATTGAGTTATGAAGGAAGAACATTCACAGAAAATGATAAATTCTTACCATATCCTCAAGAACAATTGGATTTATTACCATTAGAACAAAATTAATACGAAAAGAAAATGAAAAAAATATTAAAATACAGCTTCGGGTTATTCCTATGGGTACTAATGTTTTCTTGTGAAGATAACATAGACCCAATAACTCAAGTAGATCCAGGACCAGATGCAGGCGCACCAATTGTAACCATTGAAAAACCTGTAGATGGTTTCTCAATCCAAGTACCTGAGCCAGTAACTTCTACTCCAATTGCATTCAGAGTTGAAGACGATATTGAAATAGGTTCTGTAAGTGTAAAACTAGATGGGCAAGTAATAGCTTCCTATAACGAATTTGTCGATTACAGAATACTAATAGAAGAATTCGTATATGACAACATCACCACAGGTGAACACACCTTAGAAGTTTCTGCTACAGACTTAGTAGGTAATGTGACGTCATCAATTGCTAACTTCAGCAAAGAGCCTCCATATACACCACTATATCCGGGCGAAACTTTTTATATGAACTTTGATGGAAGTTACAGTGAATTAGTGACTTCAACTGATGCCACTGAAGTAGGAAATCCTAGTTTTGCTCCTGAAGCTCGTGTTGGTTCTGGTGCGTATGCAGGCGCTACAGATTCTTACTTAACATTTCCAACGGACGGACTTTTAGCAAATGAATTTAGTGCTTCTTTTTGGCTAAAAGTAAATGCTTCGCCAGATAGAGCAGGTGTTTTAGTAATTGGGCCACCAGATCCAGATAATGCAGATGCTCAAAACAACAGAACAAGCGGATTTAGATTTTTCCGTGAAAATGCTGGAGGAATGCAACGTTTCAAACTAAATGTAGGAACAGGAAGCGGAGAAGCATGGTTTGACGGCGGTTCAGCTGCCGATGTAGACCCTAACGTAGATGAATGGGTACACTTTGCATTTACAATCTCAGGAACAGAAGCCGTTGTCTATAAAAATGGACAAGTTGTAAGTCAAAACTCTTTTGCAGGGGTAGACTGGACAGGTTGTGACATACTATCAATCATGTCGGGAGCACCAAGATTTACTGGTTGGGGACACAATTCTGACGCAAGTTACATGGATGAATTAAGAATTTTCAATATGGCGTTAACTCAAAATGATGTCATAGAACTAATAGCACAAGCAGATGAAGTATTTAAATTAAACTTTAATGGTAGTTACACAGAAAGTTATAGTGATCAAGACTGTACAGAAGTTGGTAACCCAGGATTTACTTCAGATGCCTACGAAGGTACCAGCGCATATGAAGGTGCCGCAGATTCCTACTTAACATTCCCTACAGCGGAATTATTATCAAATGAATTTTCGGCTGTCTTTAACTACAAAGTCAATGCAGATCCTGATAGAGCAGGAATTTTAGTAATTGGTCCACCTGATCCGGATAATATGGACGCTCAAAACAACAGAACAAGCGGATTTAGATTTTTCCGTGAAAATGCAGGCGGTATGCAACGCTTTAAACTAAACGTTGGAACAGGAAGTGGCGACGCATGGTTTGACGGTGGCTCAGCAGCAGACTTAGACCCTTCAAATCCACAGTGGGTACAAATGGCATTCACAATCTCAGATACGGAATGTGTGGTGTACATCGATGGTCAAATTGTAAGTCAAAATGCATTCCCGGGTGTAGATTGGACAGATTGCGATATCCTTTCTATCATGTCTGGAGCACCAAGATTTACAGGTTGGAATCACTTATCTGATCAAAGCGCTATGGATAACCTAAGAATTTACAAAAAAGCACTCTCACAAGCAGAAATTCAATCGATGCTTTAAAATTTTAAAAGTCAAAAGACATATATAATAGTGTATGCAAACTTTGAATTAGTCTCTACTACTTTAGCTGGATTTAATACAACAAATGCAGCTAAAGTTTTTTTAACAAACCACTCTAATGAAAATAGGCAAGCAAAAATATACATTCCTCTTTTTGATAGGTTTACTTTACTGTATCGTAAGCTGTGAAAAAAGTGTGAAGTCCAATAAAAAAGTAGCATTAACATCGGCTAAAACAACCAAAATTAATACCAGTGACGAACAGCTTTTAGACACCATACAATACCAAACATTTAACTATTTCTGGGAAGGTGCAGAACCGAATTCAGGATTGGCAAGAGAACGTTTACACATGGACGATGTGTATCCAACATCACCAAAAAACACAGTAACTACTGGAGGAAGTGGTTTTGGACTCATGGCAATTTTAGTAGGTGTAGAGCGTGGTTGGATTACCAGAGAACAAGCGCTAAACCGATACTTGAAAATAGTGAATTTTCTAGAAAAAGCAGATCGCTTTCATGGAGCTTGGCCGCATTGGATTGATGGCGAAACAGGAAAAGTTCATCCGTTCAGTAAAAAAGATGATGGTGGCGATTTAGTAGAAACAGCTTTTCTTGTACAAGGCTTGTTGACAGTTTCAGAATATTTCAAAAATGGTAACGAAAAGGAAAAAGAACTCGTTGCAAAAATTGACAAACTTTGGAAAGAAGTAGAGTGGAATTGGTACACCAAAAATGGTGAAGACGTACTCTATTGGCATTGGTCAACAAAGTACGGCTGGGAAATGAATTTCCCTGTTGGTGGTTACAACGAATGCCTCATCATGTATGTGCTGGCTGCCGCATCACCAACATATCCAATCTCTAAAGATGTGTATGAAAAAGGCTGGGCACGAAATGGTAAAATAGTCTCTGATAAGTCTTACTATGGTGAAGAATTAGTGCTCGATTACTATGAGCATGGCAATGATAACATAGGCCCTTTATTTTGGGCGCATTATTCCTACTTGGGACTAAATCCTAAAGGACTTTCAGACCAATATGCAGACTATTGGAAACTGACGCAAAATCATGCGAAAATTCATTACAAATATGGTGTTGACAATCCTAAAAAATTTAAAGGATACGGCGATAGTCTTTGGGGATTAACTTCCAGCTATTCTATGAAGGGATATTACGGGCACAGACCAGAAAATGATTTAGGTGTCGTAGCTCCAACAGCAGCATTATCTTCTTTTCCATACACTCCAAAAAAAAGCATGAAAGTATTAAAAAATCTCTATCAAAATCATGACAGTTTGGTTGGTAAATACGGTCCTTATGATGCTTTTAGCTTTGAAAAAAACTGGTATCTACCAAGATACTTAGCGATTGATCAAGGGCCGATTCCTGTAATGATTGAAAACTACAGAACAGGTTTATTCTGGAACCTATTTATGAAAAATAACGACGTACAAAATGGTTTAAACAAACTAGGTTTTACGTACGAAAGCAACAACTAAATGAAAAAACTCAGTTTCCTATTTATACTTACCATACTAATCAGTTGTAGAAGCGATGACGGTCCTGGTTACCAGGAACCATACAATCCAAATGCTGAAGATCCAGTAGTAGTTGATCCACTAACGGATGAAGAACTCATGGATTTAACCCAGCAAGAAACCTTCAAATATTTTTGGGATTTTGCTGGAACAAATTCAGGTGGAGCGAAAGAACGTTACCATCCAAATGATCCGTCCAACAGTCAAAACGTGATTACAACTGGTGGAAGTGGTTTCGGATTGATGGCAATTCTTGTGGGAATAGAGCGTAACTATGTTTCACGATTGGAAGCAGTACAACGCTTAACGATGATCCTAGATTTCTATGAAAATGCAGATCGATTTCACGGGGCTTGGCCGCATTGGTTAGACGACAACAGTGGAGCTGTCATTCCGTTTAGTGCACAAGATAATGGTGGCGATATTGTAGAAACGGCACTCTTTGTTCAAGGACTAATCTGTGTAAAAGAATATTTCAAAAACGGAACCACCGAAGAGCAAGCGCTAGCAAACCAAGCCGATGCACTCTGGAAAGGCGTAGAGTGGAATTGGTATACAAACAACCAAAACAAACTAATATGGCATTGGAGTCCATCTGATGACTTTGCAATCAATCTAGAATTGAAAGGATATAACGAAACGTTGATAGCCTTTATTTTTGGCGCAGCTTCTCCAGACTATGCAATTCCAACAGATGCATATCATCAAGGTTGGGCGAGCAATGGTAACATTGTGTCTTCGTCAAGTCAGTACAGTATTCCATTGATCTTAGATCATGCGGGTTCAGGAATAGGTCCTTTGTTTTGGGCGCATTATTCGTATCTGGGTTTAAATCCAACAAACCTATCCGATCAATATGCCAATTACTGGGATTTGAATGTAAATCACACAAATATCAACTATCAATACTGTGTCAATAATCCAAACAATTATACAGATTATGGTGCTGATTGTTGGGGATTAACAGCAAGTTACACGCGTAATTCCGATGGTTCTGTAGGCTATAATGCACACGAGCCAGAAAATGACAATGGTACAATTTCACCAACAGCGGCGATAAGCTCTATACCGTATACACCAGAAAAATCATTAGCGGCAATGCATTATTTCTATGAAAATGACTTAATGGGACCTGCAGGTTTTTATGACGCATTCAGTCCACATTACAATTGGGTAACAGAACGTTATTTAGCAATCGATCAAGGACCGCAAATCATCATGATAGAAAATTATCGCTCAGGCTTATTGTGGAATTTATTCATGCAAAATGAAGACGTTCAAAACGGACTAAATGCCTTAGGCTTTACCTACTAAAAATAAAATATAAAGATGAAACTAATCAAAAAAGTACTCAATCTGTGCTTAATCTTATGCGCTTTAGTAGCCACTGCGCAAAAAGATGTATACAAAGAAAAAATTCTTGTAAAAGGAAAGGACACATTACAATACCGAATAATGTATCCTGAAAACTTTTCCAAAACGCAACAATATCCTGTGGTGCTATTTCTTCACGGAGCAGGAGAACGCGGAGATGATAACAAAAAACAATTGGTTCATGGAAGTAAATTGTTTGCAGACAAAACTAACAGAGGAGCGTTTCCTGCAATTGTAATTTTTCCACAGTGTCCTAAAAGTGATTATTGGTCAAAAGTAGATGTAGATCGGTCAACAAACCCAATAGGATTACATTTCAAATACGAAACTGGTCCAACAACATCTATGAAATTGGTAATAGATTTAATGGATGAATTTGCTGAAAAATCATTTGTGAAAAAAGAAAAAATATATGTAGGCGGTTTATCGATGGGCGGAATGGGAACTTTTGAAATTCTTTACAGACGACCAGAAATGTTTGCGGCTGCCTTTGCAATTTGCGGCGGCGGTAACCCAGAATCTGCTAAAGTATATGCCGATAAAATTGATCTTTGGGTGTTTCACGGCGCTGATGATAATGTGGTCGATCCGCAACTTTCTTTAAACATGGTGAGTGCAATTTTAAAATACGGCGGAAAGCCCAATTTTACATTATATGCAGATGCAAATCATAACAGTTGGGATTCTGCTTTTGCGGAACCAAAATTATTAACCTGGCTTTTCTCTAAATCAAAAAAATAAAAATGACAACGTTTAGACTTACGAACATAAAATCGCTAATAATCGGTTTTGGCTTGCTAACTGCAGTTGCTTGTACCGAAACCAACAATAAAACAATAGCTTCCAAAACGGAAAATCCATTTCAATCAAAAGTAGATTCCATTATCAATTTAATGACCTTAGATGAAAAAATAGGTCAATTAAACCTTCCCGCAACAGGTCCAATAACAACGGGTTCTTCAAAAAGTACAGATGTAGTAAAGAAAATTGAAGAAGGAAAAATTGGCGGACTTTTCAATATAAAAGATTCAAAAAACATATACGAAGTTCAGAAAATTGCTGTAGAAAAAAGCCGCTTAGGCATTCCATTAATTTTCGGAATGGACGTCATTCACGGTTTCAAAACCACATTCCCAATTCCGTTAGGTCTTTCGGCGTCTTGGGATTTAGACATGATTGAAAAAACAGCACAAATTGCAGCTTCGGAAGCAAGTGCAAACGGTATTAACTGGACATTTTCACCAATGGTAGATATTTCTCGCGATCCACGTTGGGGAAGAGTTTCCGAAGGAAATGGAGAAGATCCATACCTAGGAAGTGAAATTGCACGCGTAATGGTTCGTGGATATCAGCAAAACAATTTAGCAGCAAACAATACTTTAATGTCTTGTGTAAAGCATTTTGCTTTATATGGCGCGCCAGAAGCTGGTAGAGATTACAACACAGTAGACATGAGTCGTATACGCATGTATAACGAATATTTACCGCCTTACAAAGCTGCGGTAGATGAAGGAGTCGGCTCGGTAATGGCTTCATTCAATGAAATTGATGGCGTTCCAGCAACGGGAAACAAGTGGTTACTGACCGATTTATTACGTGATGATTGGGGATTCAACGGTTTTGTAGTTTCAGATTACACAGGTATCTATGAAATGAGAGCTCATGGAATGGGTGATGAATATACCGTAACTTCTTTAGCACTAAAAGCTGGATTGGATATGGATATGGCGGGTGATTCACCTCATATCTCAGCTTCTTATACAAAAGATTTAAAAACAGCTTTAGAGAAAAAATTAATTTCAATAGAAGACATAGATAAAGCTGTATCAAGAATACTTACGGCAAAATATCAAATTGGGTTGTTTGATGATCCATATAAATATTGTAGTCAAGAACGTGCCCAAAATGATACCTATACACAAGAAAATCGCGATTTTGCTCGTCTTGTTGGAGCAGAATCAACAGTATTGCTTAAAAATGATGACCAAATTTTACCACTAAAAAAATCGGGAACAATTGCTGTCATTGGTCCTTTGGCGAAAGCAAATAACAATATGGCGGGAACTTGGTCTGTTTCAACCGATCACGAAAGCTCTATTTCGGTCTGGGATGGATTACAACAAACCGTAAGTAGTAATGTCAATTTATTATATGCGAAAGGAAGTAATTTAGATTACGATTTAGAATTAGAAAAACGAGCAACAATGTTCGGGAAAACCATTCCGAGAGATGGAAGAACAGACAAGCAACTATTAGATGAAGCGCTAGCCATCGCTAAAAAATCAGATGTAATTGTAGCAACCATTGGTGAATCGGCAGAATTTAGCGGCGAAAGTAGCAGTCGTACAAGTTTGGGAATTCCACAAGTACAAAAAGACTTATTACGAGCCTTACTAAAAACAGGAAAACCTGTCGTTTTGGTATTATTTACGGGGCGACCATTAACTTTGGTTGAAGAAAACAAGACCGTTCCTGCAATCTTGAATGTTTGGTTTCCGGGTAGTGAAGCTGGTTTGTCTATTTCTGATGTGTTATTTGGCGATGTAAATCCGTCAGGAAAACTCACCGCGACGTTCCCAAGAAACGTGGGACAAGTTCCATTGTTCTACAATCACAAAAATACAGGACGACCATTAGGAAACAACGAAGGAAAATTTGAAAAATTCAAAACGAATTATTTAGACGTTCGTAACGAACCATTATATCCATTTGGATATGGTTTAAGCTATACGACATTTGAATACGGCGAATTAAAACTAGACAAAACTTCCATGTCTAAAAACGACACCATCAATGTATCAGTAGACATTACGAATACAGGTAATTATGACGGAAAGGAAGTTGCGCAGCTCTACATTAGAGATGTGGTTGGTACCGTAACAAGACCTGTAAAAGAGTTGAAAGGCTTCCAAAAAGTATTTATTAAGAAAGGCGAAACGAAAACAATACGTTTTACCATTTCGGTGGAAGATTTGAAATTCTACAACGCTAACTTAGATTTTGTGGCGGAAACAGGTGAATTCCAAGTGGCTATCGGTACCAACTCTGATGTTGCACTATCAAAATCATTTCAGTTGGTAGACTAAACTTTCTTTGATGTAAGTTTCAAAAAACAGCGTTAAAAAAATAACTATGAAAATAATCGTTACCATACTGATTACGATTTCTTTTTTGACTGTCTCAGCACAAAACAAAGCGACGTACATCTATGCTATAAAAGGAAAAGATACTTTGAAACTTGATGTGTATACACCAAAAAGCATCAAAAAAACAGATACATTACCAGTGTTGCTTTGGATGCATGGTGGTGGATTTTCAGGTGGACACAGAGCATACAAAGACGATGTGAATTTAGTCAAATATGCAGCCGAAAAACAAAATTATATTGGAATTTCTATTTCATATCGTTTGTTGAGAAAAGGAACAAAAACGGGTTTTGGCTGCGATTGTACGAAAGATGAAAAACTGGAAACATTCAAGCAAGCAGTAATCGATTACATGGATGCTGCCAAATATGTGGTTGAACATGCAAATGAACTTCAAATTGACACCACAAAAATCATTGCTGGTGGTAGTAGCGCAGGCGCAGAAGGTACTTTGAACGCAGTTTTTATGCGTGAATATTTTGTAGACAATGCAGAAGATTACACTCATGTGAAATTTGCTGGAGCATTTTCATGTGCTGGAGCTGTTGTTGACGCAAGTTACATGACGCCAAATAATGCGGTGCCAACGGTTTTATATCACGGAACAAAAGATCAATTAGTACCTTTTGGAAACGCACCGCATCATTATTGTGAACCGACAAAAGACGGTTATATCATGCTAGACGGCTCAAAAATTATTGCAGATAAACTAGCAGATTTTGAAACGTCTTTTTATTTCAACATTGTAAAAGAAGCGCGTCACGAAATTTCTCGAATTCCGTATGAAGAATTAGACATTGTTTTCAACTTTTTTGAACGAACGATTCTCAATGATGAAGTAATTCAAACAAAAATCATAAAAACCAAAGAGTAATGCGCTATATTTCATTCCTATTAATTGCACTTTTAGCGTTTCAATCTTGTAAAAATGCTAAGTCGGAAACTGACAGTTCAAGCGAAGTAAAAAACGCAAAACGACCAAACATCATCTACATCATGGCTGACGATCATGCAGCACAAGCCATCAGTGCGTATGGTCATCCTATCGGAAAACTAGCGCCCACACCAAATATTGATCGATTGGCAAAAAATGGAGCGTTATTCAAAAATAACTTTTGTACGAACTCTATTTGCGGACCAAGTCGCGCTGTGGTTTTAACAGGAAAACATAGTCATATCAATGGCTTTCGAATGAATGGCGAACGTTTTGATGGTTCGCAACAAACACTACCAAAACTACTCAAAAAAGCAGGTTACAATACGGCAATCATAGGAAAATGGCACTTGCATGGCTATCCTGAAGGTTTTGACCATTGGAATATCTTAAACGATCAAGGAAACTATTACAATCCGCAGTTTATCAAAATTCAAGACACCATTCACTTCAATAAAAAGCATATCGATTCAACAGCACATTGGACAGCAAAATTGCCTGACACAACCATGGTAAAAGGATATGCAACAGATTTAATTACCGATTATGCGATTGATTATATTAAGAAGAAAAAAAACAATGATGAACCGTTCTTTATAATGGTCAATCACAAAGCGCCACACCGTAATTGGATGCCAGCTTTGCGTCATGTAAATAAGTACGATTCGGTACAATTTCCATTACCAGAAACCTATTTTACAACTCACGAAAACTCTACGGCGTCTAAAGAGCAGTTACAAACTATTTATCGCGATATGTATGAAGGTCATGATTTAAAAATGACCAAAAAGAAAGGTAGTCCAGAGTTAGCTTGGAATCCTTGGAAAACTGATTTTGAACGGATGACGCCTGAACAACGTGCAGCTTGGGATAAAGCGTATCAGCCAAAAAATGATGCTTTTCACGATGCGAACTTGTCTGGGAAAGCATTGGCAGAATGGAAAGGGCAACGCTATTTACAAGAATATTTAGCAACCATTGCATCGGTGGACGAAGGTGTTGGCAAACTTTTAGATTACTTAGAAGCCAACGGATTAACAGAAAACACCATTGTAGTTTACACATCAGACCAAGGATTTTATTTAGGTGAAAAAGGCTGGTTTGACAAGCGTTTTATGTATGAAGAATCGTTGAAAATGCCTTTATTGATGCAGTATCCTGAGAAAATCAAACCAGGAACCGTAGTGGAAGGTTTGACACAAAACTTAGATTTTGCCGAAACATTTTTAGATTTTGCCAATGTTGACATTCCTTCGGACATGCAAGGAAAATCCTTTGTGGGTTTACTAGACGGTTCTAAGGATGATGAAAATTTTAGAGATGCGGTTTATTATCATTATTATGATTATCCTGCCTTTCACATGGTAAAAAGAATGTATGGTATTCGTACAAAACGTTATAAATTAATTCACGTGTACGACGATATTGACGAATGGGAACTATACGATTTAAAAACCGATCCGCAGGAATTAACAAATCTAATTGATGACGAGAATTATGACGAAATTGAAGAAAAACTAAGAACACGCTTAGCTGAATTACAAAAACAATACAATGTTACCGAAAAAGAATTTGAAAAAACACCAAAAGAAAAAGTTGACAAGGCTTACAAGCAATTTGACAAACTAAGAGGTAATACAGGTTCAAAATATCACCATCATTAAAATGAAATCATTACAAACGATACAGTTATTTTTAGCACTAATTATACTTGTTTCTTGCCAGAAAAAGCAAGAAAACAATACCGTTTCTAAAGATAATTCTACTCAAAAAACAACCGCTTCAACGCAAACATACATCAATCCATTAGACATTGATTATACGTATATGGTGTATAATTCTAGTAGAAATAAATCCTATCGTTCTGGTGCAGATCCTGCGGTGATTCAGTTTAAAGGCGAATATTATATGTTTGTCACGCGTTCTTTTGGCTATTGGCATTCTACAGATTTAGTCAACTGGAAATTCATCAAACCACAACAATGGTTTTTTGAAGGAAGCAACGCACCAACAGCGTTCAACTACAAAGATTCGTTGGTCTACTTTGCAGGCGATCCGGCAGGTTATGGCAGTATTTTATATACAGACGATCCCAAAAAAGGCTTGTGGACACCAACCGCTTCTATTTCAAACAATATACAAGATTCCGAATTATTTATTGATGATGACGGCAAATCCTATCTCTATTGGGGCTCATCAAACTTGCATCCAATTCGCGTAAAAATGTTGAATAAAGATGATCGTTTTTTGGAAACTGGTGTTCGAAAAGAATTGATAAATCTAGATGAAGAAAAACACGGCTGGGAACGTTTTGGCGAAAACAACTTTCATCCAACCTTAAAAGAAGGATATATGGAAGGCGCTTCGATGACCAAACACAACGGAAAATATTACTTACAATATGCAGCGCCTGGTACGCAATTTAACGTGTATGCAGATGGTGTGTATGTTGGCGATTCGCCACTCGGACCATTTACATACATGAAAAACAATCCGATGAGTTTTAAACCTGGCGGATTTACGAATGGCGCAGGACACGGAATTACCGTAAAGCAAACCAACGGTCAATACTGGCATTTTGCAACCATGGCGTTAGCGTCAAATGCGCAATGGGAACGTCGATTATGTATGTTTCCAACGTATTTCGATGACGATGGATTGATGTATAGCAACACTTCGTATGGCGATTATCCACGCTTTGGACCGAATCATCCAACAAAAGCCGGTGAACATAACGGTTGGATGTTATTATCGTACAAAGGAAAAGTGACGGTTTCTTCTTCGCTAAAGCAAATTATGAAATTTACGTCTAATGATGATGAAGTGAAAGTGGAAGAAATTCCAACGGAAACCAATGCAGAAGGACAAATTATTACAAAAGTGTTAACCGATGAAAACCCAAAAACCTTTTGGGTCGCAGAAGCGAATGACGACAAACAATGGATTACAATTGAATTACTGAATGAAGGAACGGTTCACGCACTTCAACTAAACTATCACGATCACGAATCGGGAATTTACACACGTGTAGAAGGTTTACAGCATCAATTTACCATTGAAACTTCCGAAGATGGAACCAATTGGAAAACCGTAGTTGATAGAAGTAAAAGTGATATTGATGCGCCAAATGCGTATATTGTGTTAGATAAACCTGTAAAAGCAAAATACGTTCGTTACAATAATGTAAAAGTACCTAGAAATAACTTTGCCATGTCTGAAGTTAGAGTGTTTGGGCTTGGTGTAGGAGAAGTACCAAATAAAGTGTCTAATTTTAAAATTAATAGAGAAGAAGACCGTAGAGATGCGTCATTTTCTTGGGATACTATTGAAGGCGCACAGGGATATAACATTCGTTGGGGAATTGCGCCAGACAAACTGTATCAATCTTGGCAAGTGTATGATACCAACTCACATTTTATGCGTTGTTTGGATAGAGACACGCCGTATTATTTTACCATTGAAGCGTATAACGAAAATGGAATATCAGACCAAACTGAAATTATTTTTGTAGAGTAATGATGAAATACATTTTAACCTGTATCGTTGTATTCATATCATTTTCAGTCACATCACAAGAACTGAAAATCATGACTTACAACATCAAATTAGATTATCCTAAAGAAGGCAAAAACAGTTGGACAAATCGTAAGTCTTTTATGGTGAATCAAATCAAGTTTTATGAACCGACTGTTTTGGGCGTGCAAGAAGCTTTGCCCAATCAAATGAAGGATTTAGATAGTTTGCTAACTGATTATAGTTTTGTTGGCGTTGGTCGTGATGACGGCAAAAACAAAGGCGAATATTCAGCTATATTCTACAAGAAAAGCGAATTAGAAGTCGTGCAATCTTCTACATTTTGGTTATCACAAACACCTGAAAAAGTGAGCATGGGTTGGGACGCTGTTTGCAATCGCGTGTGTACGTACGCGTTGTTTCAGCATAAAAAAACGAATCAAAAATTTTGGGTGTTCAACACACATTTTGATCACGTAGGAAAAGAAGCGAGGAAGAATAGTGCTGTCTTAATTCTAAATAAAATAAAAAACGTAAATACAGAAGATTATCCTGTGTTTTTAACAGGTGATTTTAATATGGAACCTTCTCACGAAAGTATCAATCATATTAAGAGTTCATTAAAGGATTCCAAAGAGATTACTAAATTAGAATTTGGTCCAGAAGGTACATTCAACGGTTTTCATTTTGACCAACCAGTCACGCGCCGAATAGATTATATTTTCGTTTCAAAAGGCGTGAAGATACACAAATACGCAGTGCTAAGTGACAATTGGAATAGGCAATATCCATCAGATCATTTACCCGTATTGATAGAAACTAAATTAACTAACTAACTACACAACAATGAACAAAAAAGCTTTCTTACTACTCATTACGGCCATTTCCGCACTTGGTGGATTATTATTTGGTTACGATACGGGTGTTATCAATGGCGCTCAATTTTACCTTAGTAAATACTTTGAACTTGATGCAACTTTAAAAGGTTGGGTAGTTGGAAGTGCTTTGTTAGGTTGTCTTGTTGGTGCTATTGTAGCTGGACCTTTAAGTATCAAAATTGGTAGAAAATGGTCATTGATTATTTCGGCGATTTTATTTACTATATCAGCTTGGGGATCAGGGTTACCCGAAATGTTTCCGGAAACCGTAACAATGTTAGTAGTTTTTAGGATTATTGGAGGATTAGGAATTGGAATTGCCTCGATGAACGCGCCGATGTATATTGCTGAAATAGCGCCAAGCAACATACGAGGGAAAATGGTTACTTATTATCAATTGGCTATTGTTATAGGGTTTTTTGTCGTGTTTTTAGCAACTTATTTTATTGGAAATAGCTTAACAGAAGCCGAGAATTTACAATTCGGTTGGAGACGTATGTTTTGGTCAGAATTGGTGCCAAGTTTGTTGTTTTTAATACTATTATTCTTCGTGCCGAAAAGTCCAAGATGGTTGGCAATTAAAGGCGAAGATGAAGAAGCTTTACAAATTTTAAACAAAGTACATGGAGCGGAACAAGCTCAAAATGAAATCAAAGAAATCAAAGCTTCGCTAAAACAAAAAGACAACAAAGTAAAAGTCAATTACTTCTCAAAAGCAATTTTAGTCATCATAATTATCGGAACTGCCTTATCTGTTTTACAGCAGTTTACAGGAATCAATGCTGTACTGTATTACGGCGCAGATATTTTTGAAAAAGCATTGGGCTTTGGTAAAGAAGATGTGTTGGCACAACAAATATTGTTAGCCTTTGTCAATTTGGTATTTACCTTTGTTGCCATGTACACCGTAGATAAGTATGGAAGAAAGCCATTATTATATGTAGGTTCTATCGGTATGATTGTAGGTTTCTTACTCTTAGGAATATCACTACAACAAGAAGCAGTAGGGTTGGTTTCTTTAATCGGAGTGTTGATATTTATAGGCTCGTTTGCCTTATCAATGGGACCAGTAGTTTGGGTGATTTTATCAGAAATGTTTCCTAACAAAATACGAAGCGTGGCAATGTCGGTTGCAGTAGCCGCACAATGGGGAGCCAACTATTTGGTATCACAAACATTTCCAATGGTCATGGAAAGTGAAGCCAACAATAGTTCACCTTGGAATGGTTCTATGCCGTATTTTATATTTATAGCATTTATTCTAGTAATTATCTTTTTGACGTATAAATTTATCCCAGAAACAAAAGGAAAGTCTCTCGAAGAAATAGAAGGATTTTGGGAGTAAATTACCATCAGTGAAAGTCTATATTTAAAGCGTATCTATTTCCTTCAGTATTGCAAGGAATCAGTGCACTGCGTAAATTGAAGTTTTGATAACTTTTTATGGAGTGTACTGATTCATTTTGTAATATATTTTTAGTTTCAGGCTTTAAATGAAGATTCTCGCACAATTAAGCTGGTTCGGATTTCAATTGTTTTATAGGAAAAACTATCATTTTCAATTTCTTCAATAAGATATTTTGCAGCAGTTTGCCCCATTTTATTTCCAGGTTGGTCAATTGTGGTCAAATTGGGTTCAATAATGGTGGAGTTGAAGGAGTTACTGAAACCAACAACCGCAATATCTTCAGGAACTTTTATATTAAATTTTTTAAGCACCTTAATCACACCAATCGCACAACTATCAGTAATTGCAAAAATGGCATCTGGTTTTTCTTTAAGCGACAGTACAATGTTAGTCAAACGTTTTCCTTGTGCAACAGAAATATCTTCTGTGCTTAAAATTAATTTTTCATCCACAGGAATGGCATAATCTTTTAAAGCTTTTATATAGCCTTCATACCGTTTTTCAGAGTTAAAAGAATTTTCTAATTCTTTAAAAATAGCAATGCGTTTTCTACCAAGATTAATTAAGTGTTCTACAGCATTGTATGCAGCTTGCTTGTCATCAATAATTACTTGTGTACACGGAATTTTACTAGAAACTTTATCAAACAATACTAATGGAATCCGATCCAACACACTTAAAATATCTTTTACGTTTTTAGTTCGTCGTGTTAAACACAACAAAATACCTTCTACACCAAATTGAATCATGGTGTTCAACATTTCATTTTGCTTTTCAAAATTATTCTTTGACTCAGAAATAATAATACGATACCCGTGCAGTTCAGCCGTTTCTAAAATACCTTCTAAAATAGTTGAGGTATAGTAATGTGAAATCTTTGGAACTACGACACCAATAATACGCGTGCGATGACTGCGAAAGCCTTTTGCAAATATATTAGGTTGATAATTAAGCTCTTTCGCTATTT
The DNA here is from genome assembly GCA_006383075.2 of Kordia sp. TARA_039_SRF. GTDB lineage: Bacteria > Bacteroidota > Bacteroidia > Flavobacteriales > Flavobacteriaceae > Kordia. Next base: position 171,949 of record SMNH02000002.1, on the reverse strand, counting down.
TCTCTACCATTTTCTTTGTTTCGATATTGATATCTGAGTGATTATTTAAAGCACGAGAAACAGTAGAAGTAGATAGTCCTGAACGCTTAGCAATATCTTTAAGAGTAGCACTGCTTTTTTTCTTCATAAGAAATGATAAAAATGATTTAATAACTCAAAAGTAATTTTTAAAATTGCAAATTGCAAACGTTCCCGGGAACGTTTGCATAATTTTTTATTAACATTTTCGTAAAAATTAGGTGATGCTTATGTTAATATTGCATCATAATCAACTATTAATTATTAAATCAACAAAAAAATGGGAAAAACTATTTTTACTCTTCTTTGTGTCTTTTCATTCTTTACCGGAATGGCACAAACTGAGATTTCTGGTACCGTAAAAGACGAAACTGGAACTCCAATCCCAGGCGCTAACGTTTCTTTAAAAGGAGATACCTCAGGTGCTGCAACCAACTTTGATGGTAATTTTTCATTCACTTCTAACCAAACAGGGAAACAAACTATTGTGGTTTCTTATGTAGGCTATGAAACGTTTCAAAAAGAAATAACTTTGAATGGAACAGCTATTAAATTAGACATTGTTCTTCAACAAGGAGGAAATGCACTTTCTGCTGTATTGCTTACAGCAACTTCTACAACTCGTTCTCAAAAAGAAACACCTTTGTCTATAACTTCTTTTGGAGTAAAAGAACTTTCAAAATTAAATACGAGTAGCCAAGCAGATATCTTAAGAAGTGTTCCTGGTATTACAACTGAAGGTGGTGGTGGTGAAGTCGCTTCTAATATTTTTGTAAGAGGTTTGCCATCAGGAGGACAATATCAGTTCAATCCCTTACAAATAGATGGAATGCCTGTACTAAGTACGTTCGGATTAAATTCTTCGGCGCATGATGTATATTTTAGAAATGACATCGGAATGAAAAGTTTAGAATTTGTTCGTGGAGGTTCGTCAATCTTATACGGAGTGGGTTCTGTTGCAGGTATCATTAACTATACAAGTATTACTGGAGGAAGTGAACAAAAAACAACTATCCGTACGGAAGTAGCTTCCAATTCACGTTACAAAGCAGATTTTGTAACAAGTGGACCACTTGGAGGAGAAGACTCAAAAACATTTTATGCCTTATCCGGATTTTATCGTTATGATGAAGGACCTTTAAAAACAGGCCTAAATACAGAAGGTTTTCAATTACGAGGAAATATAAAGCACCTAACAGAAAATGGATCTATCACATTTTCAGGACAATGGATTGATGATAATGTACAATTCTTTTTACCTTATCCGTTACAAGGTGGATCGCGTAGTCGTCCAACAGGAAACGATGGAGAAGAAATCAGAACGTTACAAACTGCAGAAGCTGCAGATATTGCCTATGCAACTCCCGATGGAATATACCGTTCTCCAATTGAAGATGGTGTTGTTACAAAAGGTGGTTATTTCTTAACAAACTTCAAACACCGTTTTTCGGATGATTTGAAATTAGACGCAAAACTAAGATATTCTCGCTACAAGCATCAATTTAACTTTTTCCTTGACGGAAGTGGTGTAAGCGGAGCGAAAGTAGTAGAAACACAGCAAGAATATTTAGATGCTCGTGGGTTGACTTCTGGAGATTTTACCTATTTAAATGGACAACCTTTAGCGGCTAATGCATTGTTATTTGAGAATAGAATTTTAGATAGAAATAGACCGTTAGAAGAATTAATGGCAGATATCAAATTCACAAAAACAGCAGGAGATCATAGCATTACATTAGGAACATTTATGTCTAGATCGCAAGCAGGAGATTTTAATGTAATCACAAATTATTTAGGAGAATTCAACAACAGACCACGATTGGTAAATGTTTCAGGATACACTATCAACGGTGTTACCAACCGAGGAACAGCATATACAAACAGAAATATCTCAAGTAATAAAATTGCGGTATTCTTAACAGATGAAATCAAATTAGATCGCTGGAACTTAGATATCGGAGTTCGATATGAAAGAGCATCTGGAGATATTGAAGTAGAAGGAACAGATACGTTTCAGGTAGACAACACAGGAATTGCAAATCTTGATAATGTAGTATGGGGTAATGGAAGCTTTACTAGAGGTCATGTTTCAGCAGACGATTTTGCGGTTGCATTAGCGGCATTGTATAAAGTAAATGACGATTTAAGTGCGTACGGTAACTTCTCAAGAGGATATTTCTTTCCAGAACTTAGAGGGACACGATTTGACGGACTAGGAAATCCATCTTCTTACGAAACAGAGAAAATCACACAAGGAGAAATAGGAGTAAAATATGCTAAAAATAAATTCTCAGGAACAGCAGCATTATACGCTGTAAGTTTGAAAGATAGACGATCTATCAGTTTCGTAAACGCTCCAGGAGGTGGATTTATAGAAGAAGTAGACACGCAAGATACAAGTACATTCGGATTTGAAGGAACATGGAATTGGGAGTTTGTACAAGACTTCAATTTCTCAGGTTCTTTAACATACCAAAGTCACGAAATCACAAAATCAGAAAGTAACCCAGAATTTGAAGGGAACGAATTGAGAAGACAACCAAATCTTTTAAGTACTCTTTCTTTAAATTATGACAATGCAAAGTTTGATGCTAGTGTTATTTATAATTATACAGGAAAAAAATTCTCTAATGATGCCAACTCTATTGAGCTTGACGCTTATGGACTTACAAGCTTAAATTTAGGGTATACGTTTGACTTAGGAGAAAATGGAGAAACTATGCGTTTTGGTACACAAGTGTTCAATTTGTTTAATTCTGAAGGAATTACAGAAGGTTCTCCACGTTTGAACAATAGTCAAACAGAAGAAGAATTCTTTGTGGGAAGACCTGTTTTACCAACAAGAATATTCTTCAACGCTACATTCAACTTTTAAAATACATATTGATTAGCTTTATTTAATACCAACTCACCACAAATATACACACTCATATTGTGGTGAGTTTTTCCAATGGAAATTAATGAAAGTTAATTCTACTGACATTATCAAAAATTAATCATCCTACTAAATATTATTACGTTTGAAAGCATTACAAGAAAAAGCAGTGAAAGTACTAGAAAAGAACTGGAAAGATAGTTTCAGTATTCCTTGCGAAGGATTGTATCCATTTCAATGGAATTGGGATTCAGGTTTTATAGCCATAGGACTAGCACATGTGGACATGGAAAAAGCGATTCAAGAAATGGAAACATTGCTTAATGGGCAATGGGACAATGGTTTTCTACCACATATTATATTTCATACAGAAACAGATACTTATTTTCCTGGCGCTGACTTTCATTGTTCCTATTTACATCCTGCTGCCTCAAAAAAATACAAATCTACAGGAATGACGCAGCCACCTGTAGCAGGGTTTGCATTGCATGAAATGTATAAAAATAGCAAGCATCAAAAAAATACATTATCGAGAATTGCTCCATTATTAGATAAGGTTTATAAAAATCACCAATATTTTTATAATCACCGTGATATTCACAATGAAGGATTGGTATACATTTATCACAATTGGGAATCGGGAACAGACAATTCTCCTTTATGGGACGATATTTTTAGTACGATGGAATCTCCAGATTTTACTTTTGAACGTAGAGATACTACACACGTAGATGCATCGCAACGACCTTCAAAAAAAGAATATGATCATTACTTAAATATCATAGAAATAGCCAAAGAACACAATTATAATGATGAAAAAATTGCTCAATTTTCTCCATTTCTAGTACAAGATCCGTTATTTAATACCATGTTAATTCAATCGAACGCAAGTTTGATAGAAATGTATAAAATTATAGGAAACAACGAAGATAAAATTCAACAACTAGAAGCTTGGCAACAAAAAAGTATTCCATCATTCAACAAAAAACTATTTAATAAAGAACTTGGCGCATACATTCATTACGATTTAAGAAATGAAAAACCCTTAAACTACATTTCATCCTCGTCGTTTACACCTCTATTTGCTAATATTCCAGACAAAGAAAAAGCAGATATCTTAGTCAACACAATGATGGAAAAGTTTGGAAATGACCATCAGTATTTATGCGCTTCTTTTGATCCGACGAGCGATCTTTACAATCCGAAAAAATACTGGCGTGGCCCTGTTTGGATTAACGTAAATTGGATTATTTATAACGGGTTAAAAAAATACGGATATACAACAATTGCCGAAAGAGTAAAAAATGATTCCATCGCATTAGTTGAAAAGTTTGGATTCTATGAGTATTTTGATGCCCGAAAAAATGAAGCAGAAACAGGTTATGGAGGAAATAACTTCTCTTGGACGGCTGCTTTACTAATTGATATGCTAAACGACAACTAACCCCAAACGCATGAATTGGCTCGATTACACGATTATATTTGGATACATCATTTTCTTTTTAGGAATGGGATATTTCTTCAAAGAAAACAAAAACTCGAAAGATTATTTCCTTGGAGGAAAAAGCTTAGGTTGGTTCCCATTGAGCTTATCTACCATGGCAACGCAATTATCAGCCATTAGCTTTATTTCCGCACCTGCTTTTGTAGGTTTAAAACTTAATGGTGGAATGAAATGGCTAACGTTTGAATTTGCCGTGCCTTTAGCAATGATCTTTATCATGATTGTAATCGTTCCGCCACTATTTTGTTCGGGAGTTGTTAGTATTTATGAATTTGTAGAAAGACGTTTCAGCACATCTACACGCTTAGTATTGAGCATTGTTTTTCAAATCAGTCGCGCGCTGGGAACAGGTGTTATGGTTTATACAATAGCTATTATTTTACAAGCCGTTTTAAATATTAATTTTTCGTATACAATATTGATTATTAGTGTGATAACGATTATTTATTCGTGGCAAGGCGGCATGAAAGCAGTAGTTTGGGGCGATGCCATACAAATGATTATTCTCTTTGGAGGATTGTTAATTTGTCTTTTTTATGGATGGAATTTACTCAATGAAAATGGCGGATTAACAAACGGATTTGACTCAACACGCTTACAAGTAATAGACTTTAATTTAGGAATTGGAAAAGACAATGAATATGGTATTTTACCAATGATTTTGGGAGGATTCTTTCTCTATGTGTCTTATTACGGATGCGATCAAACTCAGGCACAACGGTTACTATCAAGTAAAAATGAAAAAACTGTCAGAAGCTTATTAATGGTCAATGGACTATTTCGTTTTCCAGTGGTACTTGTCTACTGTTTGATGGGATTGATTATTGGCGGATTAATTACAATTGCACCTGATTTTTCACAAGAAATAGCAGCCACAACACAGCAACATTTCCCAGAAGAATTTGCAAAAAATGGAATCAAAGCAGATTTAATGTTGCCTGTTTTTATCATGAAATATTTACCACATGGACTTATAGGTATCTTAATAGTAGGAATCCTATCTGCAGCTATGTCTTCTTTAAGCTCTACGATAAACTCACTTTCAGCAGTGACCGTAGAAGACTTTTTCAATAGAGGAGAAAAAAAATTAGATGACAAAAAATATATGTCAATCTCAAAATTGGCAGTCGTTTTTTGGGGAATAATCTGTATTGCAAGCGCATTTCTATTTGGCGGAAGCAAAAGCGCTGTGATTGAAATCATCAATGCGATAGGCTCTGTATTTTATGGTCCTGTATTGGTCACATTTCTACTAGCGTTTTTCTCCAAAAAAGTAAATCATATTGGGATGAATGCAGGAATAATCTCTGCAGTATTAGTCAATCTCATATTTTCAAAAACAATGCAAGAAATTTTTGGTATCGATTTAGGATTTGAGATTTTCTGGATATGGCTAAACGTATCAGGAGTACTGATTTCCTTAATCGTAGCATATACGGTAAGTTATTTTACAAAAACAACGCATATAAAAACAGTGAAAAACTTTGAAATCACTGTAAAAAAAGCAGACTTTTTAACCAAAGAGGTCTACATATTAGTGGCATTCTTTTTCCTGATTTTAATAATCAGTTATCTAATGCCAACTATTTTAAATAGTTTTTAATTCAACAAGTGCATGACAAACACAATAGTTTTTTGATGTATTATTCTTTATAATATTTTGAGAAGGTGTTTTTAAGAAAAATATATTACAAACTTTTATTCTTAAGTGTTAATTCTAAATAAGGTAGTGATTATTTGTCATGCACTTATTAACTTAGTCAAACGTTAAACTCCAAATTCAACTTTGTGAAAATAGTACTAGCTCCAGATAAATTTAAAGGCGCTTTAACTGGAAATGAATTTTGTAATGCTGCTACAGAAGGAATCAAAAAAGCAATGCCCTTGGCAGAAATCATTCGATTACCTTTAGCAGATGGAGGCGATGGAACAATTGAAATCTTAAAAGATCACTTGCAAGGCGAATTGATCAAGGTTACCATACACGATCCTTTATTCAGGCCGATAGAAGCCTCTTATTTATGGCTAGAAGCAAAAAAAACAGCTTTTATTGAAATGGCGGAAGCTTCAGGAATGAAACTCTTGCGAAAAGAAGAACAAAACTGTTGCAAAACCACCACATATGGAACAGGAGAATTCATCCTAAAAGCCATAGAAAAAGGAGCAGAAACCATCATTTTGGGTATTGGCGGTAGTGCAACGAACGATTGCGGAATTGGAATGGCTACAGCTTTAGGATATCGCTTTCTTGATGAAAAGAATCAAGAAGTAAAACCAATTGGTGAAAATTTATGCAAAATACACCAAATCGATACAACTCTAGTACATCCAAAACTAGCAACCATCAACATTCAAATAGCTTGTGATGTAACCAATCCGTTATACGGAAAAAATGGCGCAGCATACATATATGGTCCGCAAAAAGGAGCTTCTGAAAATGATGTAAAACTCTTGGACAAAGGCTTACAAAACATAGCGAACATCATACAAAAACAGTTTCACATTGATGCGCAAAATATAGAAGGAAGTGGTGCAGCAGGAGGAATGGGTGCAGGAACTACAGTATTTTTACAAGGTAAACTTACCTCTGGAATTGAACTAGTGAAAGAATTACTTGCTTTTGATACGCAAATACAAAATGCTGATTGGATTATTACAGGAGAAGGAAAATTAGACAACCAAACATTCTCAGGAAAAACTATTATAGGAGTGATAGAATCCGCTAAAAAAGAAGACATTCCTGTCGCCGTATTTTGTGGAGCAACAGATTTGACAATTTCCGAACAAGAAGCTTTAGGTGTAGCCTATGTAAATGCTATTACAAAATCGCCTTGTACTCTTGAAGAAGCAATGGAGCATAGTTATAAAAACTTAGCGTATTCAGTGTATAATTTTATAAAAGTGCTCGGATATGGTAAAAACAAGTAATTTATTTGGTAGAATCTCTCTTTACCAAACTTGTTTCTAGTGCAATAATTTTTGGAGAAATTGGCTTCTTTTTCTTTTTAGCTTTCAATTCTTTATACAATTGCTTAAACGCCATTTTGCCCATCTCAAATCCTGGTTGGTCAATAGTTGTCAACGAAGGCGTTATAGCAGAAGACATAAACCAATTGCTAAAACCTACAATAGAAATATCTTCGGGAATGTTAACGCCATTTCTATTAAACTCCGTAATCGCACCAATAGCAACCAAATCTGTATTCACAAAAATACCATCAACATCAGGATGTTCTCTTAAAATCTTTTTGGCAAACATTTCTCCAACTTCAAAGGTCATATCGTCAAAAATATACACCAACGAGGCATCGTAGGTCATGCCGTTGTCTTCCAAGGCTTTCTTATACCCTAAAAACCGGTCAATAGAATTTTGAGGCAACAGCGGACCACGAAAATGCGCAATACGTTTACAACCTGTATCAATTAAATGTTGTGTCGCTATATAGGCGGCCTTTCGGTCATCAATAATCACTTTTGAACAATTCACAAGTTTGGCAATCTTATCAAACATCACCAATGGTTTTCCTTGCTCAATCACGTCGTTTAAATGTTTAAAATCTGCCGTGCCGTTGGCTAGCGAAATCAAAATACCATCCACGCGCTTGCTTAGCAACAAATCAATTTGTTTCTTTTCCAATTCGTACGATTCGTTGGATTGCAGAATAATGACTAAATATCCTTTCTTTTCTGCCTGACTGATAATTCCTTTAATCACACTCGAAAAAAAATGATGCACAATCTCAGGAATAATCAATCCAATAGTATTTGATGTTTCTGTACGCAAATTAACCGCAAATGCATTCGGTTTGTAATTTAAAGTCTTTGCCAACTCCTTTACCAACGCTTTGGTTTTTTTACTCACATCAGGATAATCCTTTAACGCCTTGGAAACAGTTGTAACTGAGATGTCTAGATGTTCAGCAATATCTTTTAAAGTTGTTGGTTTCATAATAAACGTGTGTAGTTTTTATATTTTGAAATCACAAAATACAAAATCGAAAACGTTTTCGGTAAAATCGAAAACGTTTTCGATGAAAAAAATGTAAAATCATATACCAAGAAATATAATTTAGCTAAAAATTAATCCAAAAAACTATTAATAATACAATGAAAAACTATACGAACTTAAAGAGACTTTGTACATGGTTGCTTTTTTTAGTGACGACAATGTCATTTGCTCAAACCAAGGTTTCAGGTACTGTTAATGACCAAAAAGGAATGCCTGTTCCTGGTGTAAATGTGGTATTGGACGGAACAACAAAAGGAGCCGTAACCGATTTTGATGGAAAATTTTCTATCGATAACGTAGAAGATGGAACCTATATGCTAAAAGCATCTTCTATCGGATATGCAACGTACACACAATCAATTACCGCAGCAGGAAGCGATATTGTTTTAAAAATTACCTTGGCAGAAGATACAGAATCACTCGACCAAGTAATTATTACGGGTGTGGTAAATCCGCGCTCAAAAATAGAATCGAGTGTTTCGGTAACGAGTATGCAACCTGCAACTATCAAACAATCAGCACCGAGAACTACGGCGGAAATTTTTAGAACCATTCCAGGAATTCGTTCAGAATCATCTGGTGGTGAAGGTAATGCCAATATTGCGGTGCGTGGTGTGCCAATATCTTCAGGAGGATCTAAATATGTACAATTACAAGAAGATGGTTTGCCTGTATTATTATTTGGTGATATTGCTTTCGGAACGGCAGATATTTTTACACGATTTGACTATAATGTAAAACGCATAGAAGCGATTCGTGGAGGTTCCGCATCTACCTTAACGTCTAACGGCCCTGGAGGTATCATCAATATCATCAGTAAAACAGGAAAAAATGAAGGCGGCGCTATCGGAACAACATTTGGAGTGGATTATAGTTCATTCAGAACAGATTTCGATTACGGTTCAAAAATAGGTGACGGGTTGTATTTTCATGCAGGAGGATTTTACCGTGCTGGAGAAGGAATCAGAGAAACAGGATTCACCGCAAACAACGGAGGACAATTAAAATTGAGCTTAACAAAAGAGTTTGAAAGTGGTTCAGTTCGTGTATATGCAAAATATTTAAACGATAGAGCAGCAGCATATTTGCCAATGCCAATTCAAGTAACAGGAACCAACAGCGATCCAGATTGGAGCGATGCGCCAAACTTTGACGCCACAAGAGGTTCATTGCACAGCGCAAACTTAACACAAACCTTAAGCTTAGGAGCTGATGGACAACGTCGTCGTGGCGATGTAACCAACGGAATGAATCCAATATCAACTTCAGTGGGAATTCAAGCAAATTTTGACTTAGGAGACGATTGGAAAGTTAGCAATAACGGACGCTTTTCATCCAATCGTGGTGCGTTTGTATCGCCATTTCCAGCGGAAGTTGCTTCAGCATCTGCTATTGCAGATTCTTTCGGAACAGGTTCAACGTTGCAGTTTACAGACGGAACTGCCGTTGCAGGAAGCAGTTTGGTTGCTAGAGTCCACATGTTTGATGTGGAATTAGACAACTTCAACAACTTTATGAACGACTTAAAACTATCAAAATCATTCGACAATGTTGATGTAACAGTAGGATACTTTAAATCGATTCAAGATATTTCAATGTCGTGGTTGTGGAATTCATATCTACAAGAAGTAAATGATGACAATGCACGTTTAATTGACGTTTTTGATGCTACGAATGCGCCATTAAGCGAAAATGGCTTGTACGCGTATGGTGTTCCTTTTTGGGGAAATTGCTGTCAGCGTAACTATGACACACAATACAATGTATCTGCGCCATACATGAACGTAACGCTAGAAGCGAATGAAAACTTTACCATTGATGCGAGTTTGCGTTACGACAAAGGACGTGTTTCAGGCTCGTTCACCAACAGTGTACAAACGGTATTTGATGTAAACAATGACGGTGTAATTTCTGCACCAGAACAAAGTGTTTCAACTATTGACAACGCAAATCCAACCGCAGTTGATTACGACTATGACTATGTATCATATTCATTAGGTTTAAATTATAAATTAAACGACACACAAGCTATTTTCGGACGTTACAGTCGCGGAGCTTCTGCCAAAGCAGATCGTATTTTATTCTCTGGATTGGATTATTTAAACGGTGATAGAATCAATGCCTTAGACTTTATCAATCAGGCAGAAATAGGGTATAAGCGCGGTTTTGAAAACGGAGCAATTTACGCAACAGCATTCTACGCAAAAACAGAAGAAGAAGGCGGATTTGAAGCTTCCACCAACAGTATCATCGAAAATGATTACAAATCGTTAGGTATTGAAGTAGAAGGTTTCTACAGATTCAATGATTTCAGTTTGCGCGGTGCGGTGACATGGATAGATGCAGAAGTTGATTCAGGGGCAAACGAAGGAAACACGCCAAGAAGACAACCAGATTTTATCTATAACCTAATTCCAGCGTATGATTTTGGAAAAGAGCGACAAAATTCGGTTGGATTTAGCTTCATCGGACAATCCAAAGCATTTGCCCAAGATAATAACGAATTGGTAATGCCAGGATTCTTAATTGTAAACAGTTTCATCAACGTAGGAATTACAAAATCGTTAAACGTAAACTTAGCGGCAAATAACATCTTTGACTCTTTAGGAATTACAGAGTCGGAAGAAGGAAGTATTGTAGAAGGACAAACAAATATCGTAAGAGCGAGACCACTTCCAGGAAGATCGATCTCTCTTACATTACAATACCAGTTTTAATTATTTATTTGAATACCATAAGTTTTTTAATTAGTTTAAAAGAGTTAATGTCAATATTGATATTGGCTCTTTTTCTCATAAAAACAACCGCATGAAACAACTCTTAATTACCGTATATTGTCTCTCTTTTGTTGCAATGAGTAGCATTCAGATATCTTCTTGGGGAGAAGAACAATCGCGAGAAAACGCAGAAACTATTATTGTATATGGGAGTGATACCTGCCATTTTTGTGTGGATACGAAACAATTTTTAAAAGATAAAAAGGTCACCTTTGTGTATTATGATGTTGATGTGAACGAAGAAAAACTCAAGGAAATGTTGTTTAAATTGCGAAAGGCAAAGATAGCAACGTCCAGTTTGAGTTTGCCTGTGATTGATAAAGACGGAGAAATTTTTACCAACAGCGAACCTTTTGAAGAATTTCTCAACAAAATACTAGAATAGCATGAAATTCAAGAAACCCAAGCTAAGTTTTTGGCAAATTTGGAACATGAATATTGGCTTCTTCGGAATTCAATACAGTTTCGGATTGCAACAAAGTGCGGTGACGCCAATTTATGATTTTTTAGGTGCTGAACCTTCTGAAATCCCTATTCTGCACTTAGCTGGACCAGTGACAGGCTTGTTGGTACAACCGATTATTGGTGCGTTGAGTGACAAAACATGGCATCCAAAACTAGGAAGAAGAAAACCGTACTTCTTTATCGGCGCGTTAATTTGTAGTGTATGTTTGTTAGCATTTCCTTTCAGTAGTTCGTTGTGGATGGCAGCAGGATTACTCTGGATTTTAGATGTGGGAAACAATACAGCTATGGAACCGTATCGCGCGTTTATTGCTGACAAACTTGACAAAGAACAACAACCACTAGGCTTTCAAATGCAAAGCTTTTTTACAGGATTGGGGCAAGTATTATCAAACGTATCCCTCTTTATATTTCCGATGATTTTTATTGGAATGACAGGTTCATTGCCAACATGGGTGTACGCCTCTTTCTTTTTAGGAGCAGCTTGCTCTATTGGTTCTATTTTATGGACGATGAAAACGACTCCTGAAATTCCACCAACGCCCGAAGAATTAGAAGCCTTACGAAGTGAAAAGCGCAGTGTGTTTCAACCGTTTATTGAAATTTATGAAGCTATTGGCGATATGCCCAAAGTCATGTGGCAATTGGCGCTGGTGTATCTATTTCAATGGTATGCGTTGTTTTGTTATTGGCAAAATTCGTCAAAAAGTGTAGCGCTTTCGGTTTGGAATGCTACGCCAAAAAGCAATCCAGAAGCGTATGAACAAGCAGCAAGCTGGACAGGTTTGGTAAACGGTTGGTACAATGCAGTTACCTTTTTAGTCGCCTTTGCGTTGGTTGGTTTTGCCAAAAAATACAGTCCCAAAATGGTACACGCAGGTTGTTTATTATTAGCAGCTATCGGATTTTTAGCATTTCCACACATCGAAGATAAAAATCTATTATTTTTCGCCATTACAGGATTTGGAATTGGTTGGGCAAGTATCATGGGAATTCCCTATTTAATGGTGGTTCACGATATTCCAAAAGAGCGTTATGGTGTGTACATGGGCATCATTAACATGATGATTGTCATTCCGATGATTCTTCAAACCGTATCTTTTGGTTATGTATTAGAACACTTTTTAGGAAACGATCCGCGAAACGCCATTACCTTTGCAGGAGTTTTACTGTTGATTAGTGTCGTGTGTACATTACTTATCAAATCGAAAACAACAAAAAAAGTCACCACAACATGATGCATTCATCCTATATAAAAGCAAAAGAATTGCTCTTGAAGGCGCGTTCGGAAAAAGGATTTTTGGCAAGTGCTGAAAATATTACCAATTACAAACGTATTTGGGCACGCGATGGTGTTATTTGTGGACTTGCCGCGTTGTTAGATGGTGATGCTGAACTTATTCAAACGTTTAAAAATACCTTGCAGACACTGGCAAAGCATCAACATGAGTTGGGACAAATTCCTTCCAATGTATATTTCAAAGCAACAAATGAAGTTGAATTGAGTTTTGGCGGATTGGCAGGAAGAGTCGACACCATTTCTTGGTTTATTATTGGAGTTTGCAATTATGTGTCGGTATCGGATGATGAGGAATTTTTATCAGAAGTATTTCCAAACATAGAAAAAGGAGTAACATTGTTGGAAGCTTGGGAATTCAACAATAACGATTTGCTATACGTGCCGCGTTCAGGAAATTGGGCAGATGAATACATCACAGAAGGACATACGTTTTACGATCAAGTATTGCGATTATGGGCGTTGCGATGTGTGCAAAAACTACGTCCGTCAGCAAGATTAACATCAAAAATTGAGCGAATTACCGAAAAACTCAATGGAAATTATAGAAAAACCAATTATCAAACGCCATTTCATCCAAAAGCATACCATCAATTAGATGATATACCGTATTGGATGGCTTCGGTAAATCCTTCAGGCTATCAAACCATGTTTGATGCGTTTGGAAATTCCATAGCGCAACTCTTACAATTGGGCGATGCTACATTTCAAAAAAGAGTGACGCAATATGCAGAAAACCTCCGAGAAAGTCTACCTTTAAAATTAGTCCCTGCGTTTTGGAAACCTATTGAAGAAACTGATGAAGACTGGAAATTGCTCGAAAACAACTGTAAATATGAGTTTAGAAATTTTCCATACGAGTTTCACAATGGCGGAACATGGCAAATGGTGAATGGTTTTTATGGAATGAGTTTGGTGTGTCAAAACTATGTGGAAAATCCGAAACAAGTACTTGCCGCAATTCAACAATTGAACGCGAAAGAAAACTACGGTTTTTACGAAAACTTCAACACCAATACAGGAAAAGCCATCGGAGTTCCGCAATGTACGTGGAGTGCCGCTGGCGAAGTATTGCTAACACAATATATAAACGGAAAAAGATTAGTAGTGTGATTACAAAGAAACAAATAGATATACTTTGCGTTGGCGAAGCATTGGTCGATTTCATCGGACATCAAGATGGTGTACTTATTAGCGATACACGTGATTATCACAGATATTTAGGCGGTTCGCCTACCAATGTTGCCATGAATACAGCACGTTTGGGCTTGCAATCTACGTTGGTGGCAACCATCGGAAATGACGGTTTGGGAAGTTATATTGTAGAGCGATTGAACGAAATTAATATCGATGCAACACATATCAAGCAAACAACAGCGCATCCTACTTCGGTGATATTTGTGTCGCGTTCTAAAGATACACCTGATTTTATTCCGTATAGAAGTGCCGATTTTCTAATCACTGAAGACCAACTTCCATCCGAATTGTTGCAACAAACAAGCATATTTCACACAACGTGTTTTGCGTTGAGTAAAAATCCCGCGCAGGCAACTATTATTCAAAAAGCCAAAGAAGCATTTGCGTTGGGTTGTAAATTGAGTATTGACATCAACTATTCAGAAAAAATTTGGAGCGACAAAGCAAACGCGCTCGAAATCATTCAAAAATATTGCAGTTACAATCCTTTGGTGAAAATCAGCGAAGACGATATTGCGCGCTTGTTTGGTACAGAAACTTCACATGATGAGGTGTTTGATTTCTTCCACAAATTAGGTGTTGATATTGTGTGTTTAACGTTGGGGAAAAACGGTGTAAAACTATCTCAAAAAGATAAAAAACTCATTGTCATGCCTGCTATCAAAATCAACAAAGTCATGGACGCTACAGGCGCAGGAGATGCGTTTTGGTCAGGATTTTTATTTGCGTATCTCAAAGAAAGCTCCATTAAAAATTGTTTACAGATTGCCTTGCAATTGGCTGCGTTAAAACTTCAAAATGTAGGTAGATTGCCAAATAATATCAATATCTTGTCTGAACTTCTTAAAAAATAGATTGAAAAATTTTAATTCATAATATACTTTTTAATCGAAACGTTTTAAACACGTACTTCCTCAACTGTAGTCAATTTAGGAACAATGACATTCCAGTGGTGTACATCTTTAATTTTAACCCGAAACGCATCTAAGGATGAAGCTTCTCCGTGTATCAAATATACTTTTTCTGGAATGTTTTTTATGTTTTGAATCCATTGTAACAATCCGTGTTGGTCTGCGTGTGCAGATAAACTTTCAATGCTTTTAATGGTTGCCTTTACAGGATAATACTTTCCGAAAAAACGAATTTCATGTACGCCTTCTTTCAACGCTCTTCCGCGTGTGCCTTCTGCTTGATATCCAATAAGTAGCACGGTGGTTGAAGGTTCGTCAATAAGTTGTTGCAAATAGGTGAGAACTCTTCCGCCTGTCACCATGCCACTTCCCGCGACAATGATTTTAGAACGTGTATCGTCAATCGTTTCCCAAGTTTCTCGATACGATTCAATAATATTCATGTGATTGCACATGGCTTGATACTCTTCTGGCGAAAGCTTGTGCCATTTCGGAAAGCGTTTAAAAACATTCAAGACATTGGTGCCCATTGGACTGTCAATAAAAATAGGAATATTCGGGATTTTATTTTGTTGATACAATTTCCATAGAATGTACATCAGCGTCTGCAAACGCTCTACCGCAAAACTCGGAATAATCAAATTCCCCTTTTTATGGATGGTTTCTTTGATGGTATTTGCCAAAATTTCTTCCACATCTTCTTTTGGATGTAATTTATCGCCGTACGTACTTTCGATAAACAGAAAATCTGCCCATTCTGGTGTTTTTGGAGTATCTAACAAATAATCGTTTTGACGTCCAATATCTCCCGAAAACACAAAGCGTTTCCCATGAATGTCCAATTCAATAAACGTAGAGCCAATAATATGTCCGTTGTACTGAAAACGATAGCTAATATGCTCCGAAAGCTGTATCCAAGTAGCTTCCATTTCCACTTGAAACAATTGTATAGTTTCTTCAGCTTCTTTTTTGGTGTAAAAAGGCAACGCAGGCTGGTGTTTGGAATAATTTTCCTTATTGGCTTTTTCGGCTTCTTCTTCGTGAATTTTGGCACTATCTTTCAGAATAATTTCCGCAATGGCGAGTGTTGGAGCAGTACCAGCTATTTTTCCTGTAAATCCTTGTTTTACCAATCGCGGTAAGTAACCAACATGGTCTAAATGTCCGTGTGTTAACAATACAATATCGATGGCAGGAACATTTACGGGCAAATCGCACCAATTGAGTTCACGCAGTTCTTTCAGTCCTTGAAACATGCCGCAATCAATCATAATATGTTTTTCGGCAGTTTCCAACAAAAACTTTGAACCTGTAACCACGCCAGCGGCACCTAAAAAATTGATTTTTACAAATTCGCTCATTCCGTTGGATTTGAAAGATTACACAATAATGAAATTTCACGTAAAATTTTCTCTTGTCGCGTTTCTGAAATGTTCAAATGGTCAAGAAAAAACTTGTCGTGAAGCAATTCGCGACACAACACAATATCTCTACTGAGCAAAAACTGCTTTTCGCGTTTTGTAAGCAAGGTAGAAACCGTGATAGGGTACAAGCCCAATCGGTCAATTCTATCTTTGAGTCCTTCATTTTCAGGATAATCCCAACTGAGCAAATACAAACCAACACAGTTTCCGTACGCTAGTGCATCTTTGGTAAATCGGGTGTTGGTGACTACCCAACCTTTGGTAAGTTCCGTACGTTTTTTTGCATTGCCATTCCAATGCGATTTTACATCTTCATACCGTGAGTGAATGTACAGCGGGACTTTGACATTGCAGGCAATTCCTTGTTCGCTGTGAAACTTGCATTCAATCACCGTTGTTTTTCCGTTTTTATCAGCAATCACATCAATTTCGTGCGATACGCAGGTTCCTTGCATAATTTTCCCAACTTCCGTTTCATAGCCCGAATAGGTTAAAATAGCACTCACAAAACGTTCAAACGGAAATCCTGTTGGTCCTAACTCGTAAATGGCTTTTTTCAGTTTGTATTTGGACGCTAAGTAACTCTTCTTTCGTTTCAAAAGGGCAAAGGCTCTGTTGTAAATTTCTTTGGTAGAAATACCTTGATACAATTCGTCGCGAACTTTATCCAAAATCTGATTGATGAAGTTTTCATCCGCGCCAGTTCGTTTCAGTGAGTTCCGAAGTTTAGTCAGCGAAAATTTAGCCTTTTCACCTGATGATTTGATGATATTGAAGTCGCTTTGTGTCATGACGCATTTTTCTATAAATACGAAGAAATAGTGTTATGATGCGTACATTCTACAAATACGGCTTTAGTGTGCTTTTGCGTTTTTCGAGTTGCTTCTCTAAATCTTTAATAGAATGTTTTACAGCTACTTCATAATTTTCCTCATTAGAAGAAGCAAAAATTCGCGGCCCAGATAAACTCGCTTCCATCTCACAAATATTTCCTTTTCCTTTCGGGTCTTTTTCACTTTTAAAAAGTACATCAATATGAATAATCATATCATACTTTTTTGCCAAATTATTTAGTTTTTCAGTTACATACGCTTCCATAGCTTCACTAGTTGGCATGTGGAGAAATTGAATATTTATTTTCATAATTTTAAAATTTTATAATTGAATTGAACTAACTTTTTTACAATGAAGTGGTTTAAGCTTTTTGTTTTGTAGCCATAAGAAAAAGTTTAAATCACTTCAATAACAAAGCTATTGGAATAGAACCGCAAAAAACATGATATAGGTCATATTTGCCAATTGATAGTTGTCATTGGTAAACACGCAGAAATACCGTAGCTTTGTAAGAAACGCATCTATATGAACCTTACCACACAAGCCGCAGTCGTATTTTACCAACATTTGGGAAAACTTTTCTATGCGATTGCTTTGGCAGATTCTAAGATAAAAAAAGAAGAATTTGAGGCGATGCGAAAAGAAATTTCGCTGTTAAGCATAAGCGAAAATGTTAAGATTACAGATGCCGAAATTGATATTGAACACCAAATAACCGCAACATTTAAAATTCTGTATTTTGATAAAGCAACTTCGGAAGATTGTTACGAAGAATTTATCAAGTACAAACGCAATAACGAATCGTTGTTTACAGCTGAAATCAAAAAAGCCATCTTGAAAATTGCTGGAAAAATTGCAGGTAGTTTTTCAGATGTCAACAAGTCAGAATTGATTTTACTTGGAAAATTAAGCATCGAATTCAAAGAAAAGTCAGATACATAAGCAACATTCATGGCGACTTCCACAGCTCATCAACACTCACATCACGGTATATTTGGTAAAAACACAGAATTGTATTTTGCCTTGTTGTGCGGTTTCTTTTTACTAGTGGGTTTTTTGTTGGAAAAACTTACGGAATTCCCAACAGCTGTTTGGAAAACCATTTATATATTTTCGTATGTATTTGGTGGTTATTTTGTGAGTTTGGAAGCCATCAAAAAAATCCCGAAAGGCGAATTTGATATTGACTTTTTAATGATTGCAGCCGCGCTTGGCGCGATGTATATTGACAGTTGGGCAGAAGGTGCGTTGCTGTTATTCTTGTTCAGTTTGGGACATGCGCTGGAACATTACGCGATGCACAAAGCTAAAAAATCGATAGAAGCCTTGGGTAATTTATCGCCCAAAACAGCTTTGGTAAAACAAAATGATACACTTCACGAAATTCCGATTGAAGATTTACAAATTAACGATATCATTGTTGTGAAACCGAACACAAAAATCGCGGCAGATGGTGTTGTTATTTCCGGACACTCAAGTGTGAATCAGGCACCAATTACGGGCGAAAGTATTCCTGTGGATAAATTTGAAATTCCGTCAACAGAGAATTTACCAGAATTTAGCGAAATTGACAAAAAACACACCGTATTTGCAGGAACCATCAATGGTGATCATAGTATTGAAGTGCAGGTGCTCAAACTCAGTAAAGATTCAACCGTAGCTCGATTGATTGATATGGTGAGTGAAGTAGAAACGCAAAAATCGCCCACACAGCGACTCACAAAAAAGTTTGAAAAATGGTATGTGCCAATAGTACTTATTGTAGTATTTTTACTGTGTTTTGGATATGTGGTGATTGATGAAACATTCGACGAAAGTCTGTACAGAGCCATTACCGTATTAGTCGCGGCAAGTCCGTGTGCGTTGGCAATTTCTACGCCAAGTGCTGTCTTAAGTGGCATTGCAAGAGCCGCACAAAAAGGTGTATTGATAAAAGGCGGAAAAGCACTCGAAGATTTGGGAAGCATCAAAGCGATTGCTTTTGACAAAACAGGAACGCTAACGGAAGGAAAACCATCACTCAAAAACATCATTCCACTTCATGATTTTGAGGAAACGAAATTAGCTGAATTGGTGTTGGAAGTTGAAAGTTTAAGCAATCATCCGTTGGCAAAGGCGATTGCAAAAGACATTCAAAAACGGTATCACCTAGAAGCAACAGACAAAGCTACAGATGTTGAAGCCATTCAAGGAAAAGGAATTACCGCAATATATCAAAACGAAAAAGTGTGTATTGGAAATGTGGCGATGATGGAAAGTGAAGGAATAGCAGTGAATGATTCGATTCAATCTGGCATGAAAACGCTATTGCAAAAAGGAGAAACCGTGATGTTGGTAGCGTTTCAAAGTCAACTCATCGGAATGATAAGCGTCATGGATGTTCCTAGAAAAACCGCCAAAAGTACCATTGAGCGATTGCGCAAAATAGGCGTAAAATTCATGATTATGCTTACAGGTGATCATCAACATGTAGGCGATGCTATTGCACAGCAAATTGGACTTTCGAAAGCCAGAGGAAATCTACTTCCCGAAGCCAAAGTTTCGGAAATTGAAAAGCTATTACAATCGCATAAAAAAGTAGCAATGGTAGGCGATGGTGTTAACGATGCGCCTGCAATGGCACTTAGTACAGTAAGTGTTGCCATGGGCGCTGCAGGAAGCGATGTCGCCTTAGAAGTTGCTGATGTAGCATTGATGTCTGACAAAATAGAAAGTCTTCCATTCGTGTTCGGATTGAGTAATGCTTCTAAAAAAATCATTACACAAAACATCTGGATTAGTTTGGGAATGGTGTTGTTTCTAGTGCCGATTACCATTTTAGGCTTAACCAACATTGGCGTTGCCGTATTACTACATGAAGGTTCAACCATTGTAGTTGTACTAAATGCGTTGCGCTTGCTTCGGTATGAAACATCCTGACAATACTTGTAAAGTCTGCACAACTGACCAAAATCATATTTTAATCGAGTCGATATATATACTTTAGTATAGAACCTAAATGTATCATCATGATTAAAGTACTCAACCAAACGGAACGCTTGCAAATTTTAGAAGAAAACTATATCGGTCATTTGGCGTATATCTACCAAAATCGCCCATTTATTGCACCGATAACGTATTATTTTGACAAAGAACGAAACATCATTATTGGCTATTCTGCGGAAGGACATAAAATAAAAGCCATGCGAAAAGTCAATAACGTAGCGATGGAAGTTGCCGAAATTGATTCTGTAAATCATTGGAATACGATTGTTGTGCACGGTTTGTATGAAGAATTGGAAGGAAGCACCGCAAAAGCGTATTTGCATGATTTTTCTTTAGGTGTGAAAGATTTAATTATCCGAAAAGAGCAACGAAAATTGGACTTTATCAACGAATTTTCTAGTAAAATTTACAAAGACGACTTTCCTGTAATTTTTCTAATTCATATTGAAGAAATCACGGGAAGAATGCGCCGAAGTTAACTTTGAATCACAAAAAATCATCAAATCAGACAAATACCAACGGAATCACAAACTGAAAAAATAGAATCAGCAATACAATAGAAATAACATTCAATAAAAATCCTGCACGTGCCATTTGAGCTACTTTTACATGTCCGCTCGCAAAAACAATGGCATTTGGTGGTGTAGACATCGGCAACATAAACGCACAGCTAGAAGCCATCGTTACAGGAATTAAAATGTGCAGTAACTCTATATTCAATCCGATGGCAACTCCTGCCACCATTGGCGCAAAAATAGCGATTAAAGCTACATTGCTCATCAATTCTGTCATAAATAACATCACGGAAATTAAGACACTACAAATAAATAAAATGCTGAATGTTTTGTGGTCGCTTACCGCAGTTCCAATCATGTCAATGATGCCAACATTGGAAAGCGCACTTGCTAATGCCAATCCGCCGCCGAATAATATTAAAATTCCCCACGGCAATCGTTGTGTATCATTCCACGCTAGAACAGGATTTTTGTGATGTGACACCGTAAAACACGCAAAAGCCGCTAGCATACTGATGGTAGTATCACTCAAATTCAAATTCGGAAACAGACTGTTGATATAATTTTTTCCAATCCAAAGCGTAATCGCAATGATAAAAATGGTCAATACAATCACTTCAGCGGTTTTAATCTTGCCTAATTTCTCCATTTCACGCGAAATAATTTCTCCCGATTTTTCAAACGAAGCCAATTTGTTCGGATACATGATTTTGGTCAATACGTGATAGATAAAAAACAACATCAAAATGGCAAACGGAATGCCTACGAGCATCCATTGCAGAAACGAAATACTGTAGTTGTATTCGTTTTCCATAAATCCTGCAAGTACCACATTTGGTGGTGTTCCAATAAGCGTCGCAATGCCGCCAACATTGGCAGCATACGCAATTCCCAACATCATGCTCAGTGCAAAATTTCGGTCTTTTTTGGTAAAACCATCTGCGTCGTTCATCAATAATTCAATCACAGAGTAGGCAATAGGCAACATCACGACAGTAGTCGCGGTATTGCTTATCCACATGCTTAAAAACGCTGTTGCTAGCATAAAACCTAAAATGATTTTATTAGGACTTGTCCCTGTAAGTTTGATGATAGACAAGGCAACGCGCCGATGCAGATTTACTTTTTCAAGTGCCAATGCTAGGACAAATCCGCCAAAAAATAGAAAAATAATCGGATGACCATAATTTACCGCGACATCTTTAATTGGCATAATCCCGAATACGGGAAAAAACGTCAACGGAATTAGTGCGGTGACAGAAATAGAAACCACTTCGGTAATCCACCATAAAATCATCCACAAAGCAATTCCTATCACTTTATCCGCTTCAGGATTTAAAATTTCGAACGGACTCCAAAAAAACAGTAAACATAAGATAGGGCCTACTACGAGAATTATTTTTTTCTTCATGCGATTGATTATGAAGTTTGAAAAATACAATTCTTTTAAGAATCCGTCCAACGGAAGCGGAAGAAAGTTGTTAAAAATTTAAAAAGGATAGTAATAATCATCTATGGCAATTCCGACGACTACGGGCAAATTCAAGGCTTTATGTGCTATGATTTCGTCGCCTGTATTGAATTCTTTGTAATATTCTTCGGGAATCGAAATGTTTCCATAGGTTGTTTTCAAGGTATATTTTACGCGTTGCCTTCCGTTGTGTGTAATTGTGGTGTATAATTTATCTACAATATGTGTCGTAACCAATTCTTTTCTGCCGTTTTCCATTGATTTCTTATAGTTGAAGTACAATCGCACCGTTTTATAAATTTGATATAGTAGAATCAACGGTATAGGGAAAATCAACAGTAAAATGCCTTCCAAGCTATTGAGTAGCAACCCTACCACAGGCAATCCAAAAAGTACTATGTAGGTAAGACGTCTTTTTAACTGTTTTCTGTAATATTCATAAATGATTTCGCGGTCTTCTCGTGTCAAAGGTGCTTGTCGGATTCTGGACGTTGGATAGCTGCTTTTATGATGCATTTTCGTAGGATTCACGGTATCAGCAGCACTTTGAAGAATGTCGTACGATAGAATGGTTTTAGAACTTGGCGTTACTTCAAAGTAAATAGTGTCGCCGACTTTTATTTTGGCATACATCGGATATTCAATTTTGTGCTGTTCGCCATTTACGGTCATGTAATAATAACGCTGTGTATTTGTTTTGGAAGAACGACCGCTTCGTGCTCCAGTTCCTGAACTGTGTGAAGTAGATTTTTTGATGCTCAATTGTTTGTCTTCCACTACGCCTTCGATGCAATTTTTGACACCTAAGTTTAAGTCTTTTAAAAACTTTGAGATTATATAGCCAACCACTCCCAAAAAGAACAATCCGAAAATACCAAAGATGACGAGCGGAACTGCTCCAAAACCGCCAGTTTCTGTGAAGGCATCACGAAGTACAAATTGGTAAATTCCATAAAAAAAGGCGATGACAATTAGTAGAAAAACTCCGCCAATCCAAAGTTTTCCTTTTATTTTTCTACGGTCTTTTTGGGTAAGTTGTTTTTGCATGCGATAGAATTCTTAAAGTATCGCTAATTTTTATTTTTTTTAAAAGATGCACAATACGTAGAGTTGCGTATTTTGATGAGATTTTAAAATTCATCGCTTCAACGTAAAATGTCCTGTATATACATTTCCTGTCATTGGACGTTCTACTTTAAACCAGTAATCACCTGACGGCATTGGTCGTCCGTTGTAGTTGCCGTTCCAGCCGACAGATGTTGGGTTTAAGGTCGTAAGGCGTTTTCCGTATCTATCAAAAATAAAGATTTGAAGTGTAGGGTCGCTGGCAGCAGCTACAATTTGCCAATTGTCGTTGATGCCGTCGTTGTTTGGCGTGAAAAATCGTGGGTAATTTAGAAGATACGCTGGTTCCGTGACAACTCCACAACCATTTTTATCTCGAACATATACCGTGTATTCGCCCGAAAGCAAGTTTTCAAAAAAGTTATCATCGGTGTAATTGATGCCATCTAACGAATATTCATAATCGCCCAAACCTTCTGCCATGACTAAAATGGTGTTTTGAAAATTTGTCCAATCCGTAATGCTTACATCAATGCTTAGCGTTGGTCCAGATTCTATCACGGTAAATGTTTTGGTATTGCTGCAATCAATTTGTTCACCCAAAGCGGTATAACTATTTCCAACGTCAACCGTATACGTTCCTGGCGTATCTACAATAATACTTTCGGTGATTTCATCAGTAGACCAATTATAAAAATCGGCAGGAACGCCGGCAGATAATTCTACAGTTCCGTCCGTACACAAATACACAGTTTCGTTTTCGTTGATGATTGGTGTAGCGAGCGCTGTAATTTGAAAATTGACAATATCAAAACAGCTAGCATTTGTGGTGTCTTCTACACGAACGTAGATTTGCTGCGGATTGCTTGTGTTGGTAAATGTACTGCTAATGGATTCCGTATCCATCATCGCAGTTTGCTCGCTGAGGTGAAAAGTGATTTCATAATTTCCTGTAAGTCCGTTTATAATGTCATCATTTTGAGACGCTAAGTTGAATGTCGCTGAGTTTGCATCGTCCAAAAAGCTACATTCAAATAAGTCGTTTATTTCATTGGCAATAATGGCAGGTGTAATGTTGATTTCAAAATCGGTAGTGTCAAAGCACAACGGATTTCCAGCAGTTTCTATTCGTACGAATAAAGTTTGCGGATTGTCTACGGTTTGAAAATTTGTCGGTAACGCACTAATGTCATTATCGGCGTCGTCTTGTGTGAGATGATAGGTAATTTCAAAGTCTTCCGCAGTTTGGTCGAGCAATACCTCGCTGTTAAATTGATTGAGATTGACCACTTCTGAACCGTCATTGCTTTGATCGTCACAGATATCAATATTAGCTACCGTATTTGCTACGGGAAAAGGATTGACGATGAGCATAAAACTAGTGATATCGTAACAATTTCCTTGTCCAACATTATAAATTCGCGCAAAGATTTCTTGATTGTTTGTCGTGTTGGAATATGTTAAAGGCAACCGATTTTGGTCATTTTCGGCATCTTCTAACAAACTATAAAAAGCCACATCAAAAGTTTGATTTGAGAGCGAACCTAACACTTCGGTAATTTTTGTACTTAAATCAAAGCTTTCAATTTGATTGTTGGAGCTATCATCACACAATAAAAAATCGCCCACAGTACTTGCTGTCGGAACTTCATAGATGGTAATTTCTTTGCTAGTTTGTCGAATTTCAGTACCAAAATTTATGTCTGCGGATACGGTGTATGTTCCTATACTGGCGTACGTATGTGAAGGTGTAAAACTGGTAGAAGTAGTGCCGTCGCCTAAATCCCAATTGACAGATACAGGATCTTCAGTAGTATTTAGCGAAAAATTTGTGACGTCGCCTAAACAGAAATTTTCTAGCTGAATGGTAGCTCCAAAAAAAGATTGTATAAATGTTGGAAGTCCCAATCTGCACGTACGTCCTTGTAAATCAATAGCGTCTACTACATACGTAGCACCAGTTCCGATAACATTCGGATTTTCAATGACATCTACAAATTGACTGCCTGAGTTTGCCAAATACAAGCGTTCATCATTGGCTATTTGAATAGCACCTATAAAATTATTTCCTTGATAAACAATGACGTCAGAATTGGCAATATCAGTTACATTTCCTGAAGTTAAATCAAATTGATGTACACGTCCGTTGTCGGGACTACTAACATCGTCAAAATTCAAATCGGACACATATAATAGTTGTGCATCTGGAGAAAATTCAACACCGTATGCTCCTGAACTAGAGCCATTAAAGAATACATTTTCAAGTTTTATAGGATTGGAAATGACACCTGTATCTGCATCAAAATCAAAAAGTTCTACAAAGCTGTTAGAGCCCCATTGTGCAATGGCAAGTCGTTCTCCGTTAGAAGAAGTTTTGAAATAGCCTATAGATTCCGCAGAACCACCCGTATGTATTGAGCCAATGTTTTGTGTAATAGCAGTTTCATTTACGCCAGCTGTAGTGACTTCATAGATTAGAAAAGTATCGTTTTGCCACGAGTGACTGAGTACCCAAAAATCGGTTCCGTTGGTTTTTTGTACGGCGGTAATTTTTTCAGTAGTAGGCGTTGAGAGTAGTACATTTTTAAGCGTAGTAACGTCGCCATTGCCATTGTTTAACGATAAATCGAATTCTGAGTAGCGAAGTCCGTCAGGTCCTGCGCCTTCATCCACCGTAAAAATATAGTAAATCATTGAATCGCCAGGTTTAGGAACAATCACAGCAGATTGTGTACTGGAACTATTTCCTGTCAAGCCAGTTCCATTTGGCGTAATTTGATGGTTTTTGTCGTATACGGTGCTTCCGTCGGTGTAAAAAAGCAATTGTCCGCTACTATCAGAAATAGTTGCGACACCTTCGTTGGTAGTTAATGCACCATTGAGAAAAGCGCTTGGTGGCGTTGTGCTAAAATCTAGACCAGCATTGGTTCCAAAGTACCAATTATTCCCTTCATTTTGTCCAAACATTGTATGCAAGCCACATAGCAATACACAGCATATCAATTTGTAATATTTTTTCATGTACGTTATAAATCTATACTTTTTAAAGTTATAGGATATTATTCTGTTGTTTGGTTACGGCAATGTGATATTGCTATTTGGGGAATATTTTTAGCTAAATATACAAAATACCACAATACAGAATGTTTTAAAGATACATTTTCTGTATTGTGGTACTGTGAAGTTGCAGGGAGAAACTATGTGTAAAGTCTTTTTATGTATTTAAAGATTATTTTTTCTTTGGAATGAGTTTTTCTTTTTCCATAGATTTTATGATTTTTTTGACGTATTCGTCAGTCATAGCCGCAATATTTTCAGGATTGATGATATTGTACGAATCTAACCAAACGAGTGATTTTTCTTCATCTTTTTGCAAGCTGTATATGGTCGTTTCTACATAAAACACTTGGTATTTTTTATAGTCTTCCTGACTGAAATAATCATCGCGAGAAGCTAAATAACCACCTAAAAAACGTTGCAAACTGTAGTCAAATTGCGGAGAAGCGCCACTTCGCGATTCATTTTCTTGGACACCTTTTACCGCAGAAACTAAGACTGTTTCAAAACCTTCCGTAAGTAAGGTGTTGATTTTTGCTTCAATTTCCGCTTCGGTTTTGGTCGCGTCTTGAAATAGTTTTTCAAACACCACGGTACTTTGTATAGCGTTGATATTTCGTTTGTTGAGTTCTTGTACCAATACAAATTCAAAGTTGCTACGTGCATCTAAATCGGGCGTTACACCAACTACCAATACATTTTTGGGGTTGAATTCAGTGACTTCTGGGTTTTTCCAATGCTCACCGCGTTGTATAGAAGCGCAACTTATGGTTAAAAGAGCAATAATGTATAGCGTAATTTTTTTCATTTTTTTTGATTAGTTAATCAATTCTTCTGTGTTTTCTTTTTTACGAGTTGTTTTTGGTTTGATGAGCTGTTCGTTTTCCAAAACAGCCAATGCCATATACACATAATCGGTGACCGATTTTTTAATAGAAGTCGGATCTACAATGTCTATATATCCTTTCCAAAGCAACTCTCTGTCTTTCGTCGGACAAATACAATACATAGAGGTTTCCGAATGGTACACCTTGTATTCGTTGTAATAATCAGGATTGTAATAAATATCTTGATACATTAAATATTCGCTTCTAAATTTACGATAAGTTTCGTCATAATCATCATAATTTTTTTTGTAGGCAATTTTATCTTCTACACCAATGATTTTAGTGAGTAAAATAGTGTCAAAACCATCTTCAATTAACGAATTTTCTATCGCTTTTAATTCATCTTCAGTAAGCTTTTCTGGTTGCATAGCTGGATTGAAAATGGTAAGACTCGTTACAGCTTCGCTACCACGCGCTTCTAATTCTTCTTTGAGTTTTTGTTCAAATTTTTGACGTGCTTCTACATTAGATGTCAATCCAACAATCAACACTTTTTGTGGTTCGTATACATCAATATCAGGGTTTTTCCACTGATCAACCAATTGTGTTGAGGTACAGGCAGGGAAAAGCAACAAGCTTATACATACGAGATAGAAAATACGTTTCATAAGGATAGTATTTATAGTTTTTTATCGAGCGAAGACTGTAATTTTTCTTCTTTTTTAATGTTTTTGATGATGTTGAACAATTGCACTTTCAACCCGCGATATTCCTTGAAAAACTCTTCCATTTCTTTCGATAGGTTTCGGTGCGTTTCTTTGTATTTTTTTTCATCTTCAATTTGATCAACGCCATCGAGCATAATTTCCAACTCTTTTTCATGTTTCTTTACCACGCTGATAAGTTGTTCTGTACGTCGATAGGAGCGTGTTATAACATCAATAATTTCCTTATCGCTAGAAAAAACATCCAGTTTTTTTAACTGTGACGAAAACGTGGAAATTAAATCTTCAAAAAAGAAATGCTCGTCTTTGATAAAATTCAATTGTGATAACCAATGCAATGAATCTGTGTGCATATCTTCAGCACTAATCCATTCAATATATTTTGGAGTTGTTTGTATCGTTTTCATGAGCTTTATGGTATTGATTATAGTAGTAAAAGTACGCCGAACATTACAGAATTACTATGATAAATATCAGCTTACTCAGGAATGACTAAAAACGGTACTTTTAGGTTAAAAGCAATTTTTTTAATGACAGGCTCACGCAAAATTCCGTCGATAAAACTGTGTGAGTAATGTACCATTGCCAGAATGTCAATTTCCAATTCGTCAATAAAATCGTGAATACTTGTTTCTTTATTGGCATAACTTGGAATAATATGCACGCTGTGTTCGTAATTTTTTAAGTATTCTTTTAAAACGTTCAAGTTCTTCTCTTGTTTGTCGCTTAAAACGTCGTTGTCATTGATATGAACAATTCTAACTTTAGTATTATACAAATCTGTCAATTGCTGTAAATGATGCAATTCCTTCGCATCGCAGTAACGATTCAAATCGGTAGGAAAGGCAATTTGTTTCGGAGTTGTAAATTCATAATCGTTTGGAATGGCAAGAATTGGACACTCTTTTACTTTCTTAAAAATTTTAGCCGTATTGCTTCCAAATAAAATTCCTTTAGCGCCTGTAGCTCCCTTGGTTCCCATCGCAATGAGATCAATATTGTATTTGGGTACGAAATCTTCAATCACATCGTCCAAATCGCCCAAAACAACCATAGCTTCAAACTCGTGATTGCTATTGGCGTTGGTGGCTTCAATTTGATTTTTTAGCTTTTCAACATCTTTTCGCGCATTGTCAAGCATGGTTTTTAATAGTTTATTAGAGAAACTTGAGATGCGAGATGAAGCTACTTTTTCAGTATTTAATAAGTAAAATTTACAAGTTTCGTGTTGATATAATTTTAAAGTGTAAATAATAGCACTCCAAGCATTATCAGAAAAATCAGTTGGCAAAAGAATATTTGTCATGATGTTTAAATTAAAATTTAGGTAAAATGTTGTTTGTTGTGTAAATTATATTTTTGCGGGAATGACCAAAAACGGTGTGTTTAAGTGCAATCCGATTTGTTTGACCTTAGAGCCGAAAAATAAGTTTTCAAAAAACGAATGTTTATTATTCAGCATGGCTAAAAAGTCAACGCGCGATTGTGATTGAAATTCTTGAATAGCCGTTCCAATATCGTGATGATGAACCGTGTGAAACAAATGCGAAGTTCCTTTTAATAAGGTCGTAAGTTTTTGTTTGTTCGCTTCTTGTAAGGGCGATAATGCATCCGAATTGGTCACATGCAAAATATTTACACGCGCCGAAAATAACGAAGCAATTTGTTTCAATTCTGTTACATGTCGCTCTTCAAAATCGACTCCAAAATCGGAAGGAAATAAAATTTCATGCGGATTTTGATAGGTATAGTTACTTGGCACAGCGAGCAATGGACATTTGCTGTTTTTTAATACATGTACCATGTTAGAGCCAAACAATACTTCTTTCAAGCCAGAAGCACCTTGCGTTCCCATGATAATCATGTCCATCGTGTCTTCTTCGTACAATTGTTCAATTTCAGAAACCAACATATTAAATGCAGAAATTCGCGAAAAGAAATGCTTCGGATTCGGAAATTCTTTTTCAATAGTTTCTTGTACAGTTTTCAGACCGTTTTGCGACTTTTCTTTTAACGCATCCAACAATCCAAATTGCGCAGCGCCTACTTCCATATATTGTACATGATAAATTACAGGCGTGTACGTATTGAGCAAAATAAAATTACATTTTTGGTCTTTATACAGTTGAACAGCGTAACGAATCGCATTCAACGAGTTCTCGGAAAAATCGGTTGGTAATAGTATTTTTTTCATCGCGGTACGTTTTTAATTTCTTGTTTAAAAGTATCGCATATAAGGACAAAAAACTATGATATTTATCAGCTTGTATTGGTTTTGGAAGACAGGTTATTCGTGGAGAATTAAAAATGGAATTTTTCGGTGATAGCTGATGTGATCTACGTTGGAATGGAATAAAATCTGTTTAAAATAATTCAAGTTCTTTGCCGCCATAATGATGAGATTGATGTCTTTTCGTTCGGTAAAATTTTCTACGGCAGTTTCTACATGCGTGTTCGACAGAAAGTGAAAACTATATTCGCGACCGTCTAAAAAATCCTCTAACAAAGCTTTGTTTGCTTGTTGATGTTGATTCAACTCGTTGGTAACTTTATTAATATGTAAAATACGAAGCGATGTTGTTTTATCATCCAAAATAGTGTCGATTGGCGCTAAGGTTTGAATATCGGTTGCCAGCGTAAAATCGGTTGGAAAAGCAACTTCGTCAAATACTTTATAGGTAGCATTTTCAGGAACGATTAACAATTTGCATTTCACTTTCGTGATAACATTTTCGGCATAATGTCCAATAACGTGCGTATGTGTATTAGAAATACCTTTGGCGCCCATGATAATCATGTCAATCTTTTTATCTTCTACTTCTTCTCGCACCGATTCAACAAAAGAACATTGACGCGCTAACGTAAAAAAATGATGGTGTGGACGTTTTAAAAAGGAAGTCGAAATTTGTGTGCAAATTTGTGAAAAATGTGTGCCAATGTCAGTCACATCTGCATCATTGAGAACATGCAACAGATAAAAATTACAAGGTGTATGTTCTAAAAACTGCAACGCATACGCAATGGCATTCCATGAATTTTGCGAAAAATCTGTTGGTAATAATATATTTTTCATGCGTACTTTGACATTTACCAACAAATCTAATAGGTCGGCATTTGTCAAAAAATGATTTCGGTCATGTTTGCAGGAAACTTTTGAGGATTAATACATCTCTTGCAACTGCTTATAATCTACAATTTTGATATTGCGACCTTCAATTTCAATAATGCCTTCTTTTTTGAAGCGCGAGAGTGTTCGGATAAGGGTTTCTGTGGCAATTCCAGCTACGCTTGCTAAATCGTTTCGCGAAATTTTAATTGGATCTTCTGGTTTGCGATTGAGTTTTTCGGCAAATTTTAAAATCGTCGTTGCTGTTTTTCGATGTACTGAACTGTACGCCATTTGTAGTAATTGGTCTTTAATACCTGAAATATTATCAGTCAACAACTGAATCAATTCCAGCGTTACTTTGTGATTTTTATCCAGCACATCGACTAATTCACTTTTCGAAAGTCCAACCACTTCCGTGTCTTTCATTGCTGTTGCCGTTTCTTGGTACGGCATGTTTTGCGTAAAGGAAGTATAGCCAAATAAATCGTCGTCTTTGTGCAGCGCTGTGGTGAGTTCTTTTCCTTGTTCGTCAAATTTGTGACATTTTACAACACCTTTGATAATCAGGTAAATATAATTAGAACTATGTCCTTCTTCATAAATAATTTCATCTTTAGTAAACTTGAAAATCGCACCATTATCATCAAAGAAGTTTTTTAAATCGTTTAAATCGCGCAATTGATTATCTTCTTCTTTTGGAAGATGTTGTTCGCGTTCTTCTTTTAAAATAGCAGCTTTCGCAATGCGACTTTCAATAGCGCTGACCAATTCTTCTTCTTCAAACGGTTTGGTAATATAATCATCTGCGCCCAAATCCATTCCTTTGCGAACATCTTGACGCTCTGTTTTAGCAGATAAAAAGATGAATGGAATGTATTTCGTAGTATCATTTTTAGACAAAGTTTCCAACACACCATAACCGTCTAATTCCGGCATCATGATATCACACACAATAATATCAGGTGTCTGCAATATGGCAGTTTCTACGCCTTTTTTTCCATTGGGCGCAGTAATCACGTCATAATTCGCAAGCTCAAGTAGTTCTGCGGTGTTTTCTCTTAAAATGGTATCATCTTCAATTAATAATACTTTTTTCATTGGGCAAATAATGGTTTTATTACGATTGGTTTTGTGGCGCTGTGTTTGGCAATTTCATGATAAAAGTTGAACCGACATTTTCCGTACTTTCAAAAGAAATACTTCCGTGCAAGTTTTCCAAATGACTTTTTACAATATTCAATCCGATGCCAGTTCCTTGTACGAGCAACGCATTTTCAGCTCTAAAATAACGATTGAAAATGTTTTTTTGCTCCTTTTCGGGAATTCCAATTCCATTATCCTTTATTTTAAAGGTTGTGGTGAATTCATCTTGTGTGATGCTAATATCGATGGTTGAATTTTCAGAAGAATATTTTATGGCGTTATTCACCAGATTTGACAATGCCAATTCCACAATTTTCTCATCTTGATACATCGAAAAACCGTCAATATTTTCAGGATAATTAATTTGTTGTCCATCTTTTAGCAACATATTCGCGTTGTATACAACTTCATTCACCACTTTACTCACCGTGAATGTACTGAGTTTGTAATTCACTTTTCCTTTTTCCAGCTTTTCTACCGAAAGGAAGTCGTTTAGAATATTGTTCAGGTAATGGACTTTGTCAGAAATGATTTTGATATGTCTGTCGCGCTTGCTTTGTTGTTCGGTTAATTGATATTTTCCAAGCAACATAGAAGACGTGAGAATACTGCTCAACGGTGTTTTAAATTCGTGAGAAACCAACGATAAAAATTTTGTTTTCAGTTCGTTGAGTTCTTGTTCTTTTTTAAGCGCGATTTTCGCTTCTTTTTCCGCTTGCAGTCGAAGTTTGTTTTCAGCTTCTAGTTTGGCAATGGTTTTGCTCAATTCTTGCGTTCGTTGAATGACTTTTTCTTCCAAATCGGCATACAATTCCTGAATTTTTTCTTCTTGTTGCTTTCGCACAGAAATATCAATCACTAATGCCATGACATAATGCGCATCTTGCACGGTAAACGGATTGAGTCCAGCTTCAACCGGAAACGTACTGCCATCTTTGCGAGCGCCGTAAATATCGCGTCCGTGACCCATTTGGCGACTTTCCCGATGCTTCATGAAATTAGTAAAATGCGCTCCGTGTCCTGCGTGATACTTTACAGGAATTAAGACTTCAATAGATTTGTCAAGAAGCTCTTCGCGTGTATAGCCAAACATTTCTGAGGCAGCTTTGTTAACATCTACAATTTTTTGTTGCGCATTTACGACAATGACACCTTCAGAAACGGCATCTAAAAGGATGTTAAATATATCTTTTTCGTCTCGAAGCATAGTAATTTTTCGGAATCAATGGTACGGTGTACGAAATTAGGAAAAATTATAGAGTATCTGGTTTTTGAGCGTTTTAATTATCAAAAAAAGCGAACTTCTCAGTCCGCTTCGTAAAACTAAATTGTTACTCATATGATGTTGAAAACGCTTAACTCCAATCAGTAAGTGTGATGTTAAAGTTAGTTGCGCCTGTAATTTGAATTAACGGACTGTCTGTGCTACACACATCATCAAACGGAAACGCGTAAATTCCCGATTTGTAATTGTCGTGCACTACTTTTGCGTATTCGTTAGTCACGCCATTTTGCACTTTGTAAAATTCAGAAACATCGCAGTTTGGCTGTGTATCACTTTTTGTAGTACTCAATATGGTTCTGTTGAGCGAAGCGCCTACAATGGCAGCAATTTCACCCAAAGGTGTATTGTTTGGTGCATTCAACGTTCCTACGCAACCGAAAATGTCGTACGCATCGCCTGCAGCAGGTTTTTGAATGGTTACATCTGCTTTTCCTTGTTGCGAAAATACAAACTCACTATTGCTGTTCACTTTTCCTGTGTAGGTTCCAAATGTCGGACAGTTTACGGTAAGTGTATTAGTGGTAAAGTTTTTCCAACACGCATCAATATACGTATCATAAATATTTGGCGAAAGCAAGTTCGGATTTGTGGTTTGTACACCGTGTTGTGGTCCTAACACACGAATGTTATTGCCCGAAGCATCTTTCATTACCAAATCGCTCCATGGTTTTCCAAGATTTGTCATCGCATCAAAAATAGAAGCGCGTGTACTTGTTGATTTTAAGATACCGTTTGTTTTGGTAGTGTTACCTATAACTTCAATAGATACTGGAGCAGAGAAGTAGTCTACAATCGTACAATCGGCATACAATTCAGAACCAATATTGGTAAATTCTACTACGACAAATAAGGTATCTGCATCGGCAGTTCCTGGCGTAAATGGTGGCGTTTGTACTCCTAAACTATTTTGTCCGCCTTTTACAATATTAAAGACATTTGGCAATTGTTTAAACGAGAATAAAAACTGTCCAGACCACATTTTTGGTAAGTCGTTGAAGGAGCTTAACTCATCTACAGTTTTAAAAAGTTTGGAACAGTCTTGTCCTTTGGTAAATTTTGCAAGCGAGGCATTTCCTTTTGCATCTACATCTACGTAGCACCAATCTGGTGAACTTGTGCTAGGATCGCTGTTCAATCCGAAGCAAATCCAATGTACATCTGTGGAGGCTATTCCGCTATTGTTTGTAATTTTTACTTGAAGACTCATAATTAGGATAGGGTTTTGGTTATGATGTAAAAGTAGTTGTAAATGCTATGGATTGTGTACGCGCAATTACGCATCTTTACAAAACACGCAATTCTACGTACTCGTGTTGAAGTTGGTAAAATATTGGTTTTAAATTGATTATGAAAAATTGGGTAACACGATTTAAGTTTCTGCACTTTATGAATACAGGTGCAAGGTATGTAGCTGCATATATGAACACATTAAACTCAATTTTATGAAAAAAAGAAATTTGAAAAAACTGGAAATTAGAAAATCGCAAGTAGTCTCATTAAACAATCAATTAGTAGGCGGTGCTTTGCCAACTACAGGACAATCAACGGTAAGTCCGACAAAAGCTGGTGAATTGTGTGAAATCACACAAGCCATTTGCCCAACGAATTGGTTTGATTGTTAGGATGATTTAAAAAAGGCTATTTGTAAAGTATCGATTTCGTCAAACCGAACTTGATTCGGTTTCTCATAACAGTTGACAATCAACCTTGTGAGATTCTGAGTCAAGCTCAGAATGACGTTTAAAAGAACTTTACAGATAGCCTTTTCTTATATATAAATGTCTTATTATTTCGTTTCAATATCGCTATCGAGTTTCACACGCTCGTCTCTGTTTGCCAATTCCCAAGCGGTGTAAAATACCAAACGTGCACGATTTGTCAATAAATCGTAGTTGATTTTATCTGGAGTATCTGTTGGTTTGTGGTAATCGTCATGTGTTCCGTTAAAATAGAAAATTACAGGCACATTGTTTTTGGCAAAGTTGTAATGGTCAGAACGATAGTAGTAACGATTTGGATCGTTTTCATCGTTGTATTTGTAGTCCAACTCAATATTTGTATATTTTTTATTGACTTCTTCAGAAACATTGTGCAATTCTGTACTCAATTTGTCCGAACCAATTAAATATATATAATTACGGTCTCCTTCCGTACGTTTTGGATCGATTCTACCAATCATATCAATATTCAAATTAGAAACTGTATTTTCTAGTGGAAAAATTGGGTTGTCTGTGTAATATTTTGAACCTAATAATCCTTTTTCTTCACCAGTTACATGTAAAAATACGATAGAACGTTTTGGACCATTTCCATCTTTTTGTGCTTGTTTAAAGGCTTCTGCAATTTCTAAAATCGCAACCGTTCCCGAACCGTCATCATCAGCGCCGTTGTATATTTTACCATTTTTTACACCTTCGTGATCTAAATGTGCGGAAATCACAATGTATTCTTCTGGCTTTTCCTCTCCTTTAATAATGGCAACTACGTTTTCAGAAGCAACCTCATTAATTTTATCTTTATTTATAAGTGTTCCTGCAAGTTGTATGTTTGCTGTTTCTACACTTTCTCCAATAGTTGCGTGCATTTTAGTAGCAACATTTTCATTAATTACATAATAAAAGAATGGATTTTTTTCTTCTTTTAAAGAAATACGATTGCTTTGCTTTGCGAAAGCTAATTGTGCTTTATATGTTGAATAACTGTCGCCAGCGAAGAAAAAAGCACCTTTTGCTTTGTGCTCTTTGGCTGCGGTAATTTTTGCAGCGCCGCCTCTAAATCGATTTCCCCATCGAGAGTTTTCGTCTGTTCCAGAAATTAAGTATGTGCCATCTTCTTGCGTAGGCTCTCCAATTTTAAATAAAACAATTTTACCTTCAACATCAACATTTTTATAATCTGAATATTTTTCATCGTCAATTCCATAACCTACATACACAATTTCAGATACATCAATAGTGCCATTGGCTTGTGGACTAAAGGCTAAAAAGTCTTCTTCAAAAGTGAACGAAGTACCGTTGATAGTCAATTCACCATCTAAGTCGCCTCCTTTTTGTAACGGTACATTTTGAAAATAATCGCCATTTTGTTGCGCTGCAGGAATTGCTAAATTTTTATATTCATCTCGTAAATAGGCAACCGCTTTCTTTTGTCCAGGTTCTCCAGTGTCTCTTCCTTCAAATTCGTCCGAAGCATAGGTATACAAGTGAGTTTTGAGTTCAGCTTCTGTAATAGTGTTTGCATACGGAACAGGATTGAGGTTTTTAACAGCTTTTGTCTCCGCTGTTTTTTGATTGGTACCGCATCCGATAGTAGCTAAAAATGCCAGCGCTAAGATTTTTTTCATCATGAATCTTTTTAATTAGTATGTTCTATCTAATTTGTCAGAACAATAGTTGGTAGGAGTTGTTGTTGTGACATGTAAAATAGTATTGGTTTTAGGTGCTCAAAGATATTGAAAAGCGTTTCGGGTTTTGTTATAAATTTCTTAAAAAACACCTCAATCCTCAATTCGTAGTATAAAAAAACGTCTATCAGTTGTGTTTTTGATAGACGTTTACTTTTGTGTGATTATTCCAATCCTTCAATACCTTCGAGATCTTTTAAATCTTCTTTTTCCTGTTTTTTCTTTTCTTCAATTGTTTGTTTGACATCGTCAGCGACTTCATTTTCCCTAAATAAATTCATTGTGGTAATTGCTCCTGCTAGAAACGATAATCCAATAATCAACTTTGGAACACTTTCGCGGAGTCCATTTTGTTTTGATACATACAATGCTACAAAGCCTAAAATAAGCCCTATAATCACAGGAATATATGCAAAATTGTCTGCAAAGAATGAAAGTAAAAATGCCAATACAGTGGCAATACTTCCTACGATGATACTAAAAATTCTCATGGTGTTATTTTTTTGGTGTTACTCGATAATCGAGATTTCAAATGTTCCGACACTTAATCGAAATGGTTTAATAATTTCTATTGAATATTTCGTGGACTTTTCCCGAAATAGTTGTCTATGATTAATTGGCAAGTCCTGAAGCACTATTCAATTGCAGCATTCCACTTCCAATAGGAATGGTAAACTCAGCTTTTACAGGAACTTTATTAGCATCGGCAGTCATCCAAAGCGTAGCTGCTTTTAGAAAATCTCCGTTTGTGATAATTTGTAGTTTGTGACATTCCTTTTTCCCTAAATTCCCAGCATCAACCGTTTCCTTACCCACATATTTAAGCGTGATTGGCGTTTCTTCTTTATCAAAAATAATTTTAAAAACTTTAGAATCGCCTGCGCGTGCATTTTCAATAGGAAGATTACGCACATTATACAAGGTAGAAATTACGTCCATGGCACCATTACTGAACTTAAAATCTTCATTTACAACCCAATCCGTTCCGTCGCCTCTGCGCTTTACTTGCTCACTTTTAATGGTTTTAGTACGCTGATTGTACACATATTTCATCTTCTTCTTATAGCTTCCTTCATTAATATCTCTTTTGTACAAAGCAGGTAATAAGGAACTTTTGCTTACATACGATTCGTAGACATCGCGAATTTTAAAGAAAAAATCATATTTTCTAAATGTATTGGCGTTACATTTAA
Source organism: Kordia sp. TARA_039_SRF (assembly GCA_006383075.2). GTDB lineage: Bacteria > Bacteroidota > Bacteroidia > Flavobacteriales > Flavobacteriaceae > Kordia. The sequence goes on along the minus strand of SMNH02000002.1, from coordinate 133,860 downwards.
AGTGAAATAAAGTATTGGAAGATGTTTTTACTTGCGAAGTCTCCATACTTACTTGTGCCAAATCGGTTAAGAAACCAGACATTTTATACGATGCGGTAAATACCAATTTTTCTCCATCTTTAAACGGTAAATTTTGCGCTTGTGCTGCTACTTGAAACAGACAAGTTACGATGAGAAGACCTATAATCTTTTTCATGCTCTTCATTATTTAGGTGTTTTATTCTTTGTTATTAACGCAATACTATTCACTTATTGTGCCAAACTTTATTTTTTATGGATACAGTATCGTAATGCGTTTCGTAACTTTGGCAAAAATACACATTACAACGTTGTGACGAAATTAATTTATCATAAACAAAACTTTTTCAAAAATACCTATTGTGTTTTTACTGCGGTTGATTTTCAATTTGTAAAAGATAAAACGCCCGATTTTACAAGTCGCTCAGGAAGTCAGTATTTTTATACAAGCGATGGTGTGTATCGAATTTCCACACATTGGGGACGCGCCGCTACATGTCGCTGGCGATTGCAAACAGCAGCAGCAACCTCTAAAAATGGTACAAAAGTTGGATTTGCCCAATGGACTAGTTTTTACAAAGACAACGAAGTAGAGAAGTTGTATTATATTCAATATGATAAATTCACCAAAAAGCATATGTACTTTCACAGAGACGAACCTTCGTACGATTCACAATTTGTGCTACGAACGGCAGGTGATACGCGAAAAGTCTTGCGACAAATTAAAAACATTACCACAGAAACCAAATGGGCAACATACATTCCACACAACGATTTGGAAGAATTACGAAACTATCTCGTTAATGGATTGATAACAACGGATAAAACTTTGCCTGAGTTGAAACAAAATTATATAGCTGCTAAAATTTAATTTATATTCGCATCTATGAATAATTCAAACAATGTCATCATGTTAAAAAATCGGTTTGTACTATTTGCTATCTGTATGCTTTCTTCATATTTAGTAATGGCTCAAAAAAATATTACAGAAATACAATTTGAGAAAGATGAAATTATCTTAAATGGTAAGAAAGCTTTTGATTATCAGAAAGAAGGAAATAACTATGCTATTCTCGATTTAAAAGGAAATGAGTTAATTACAGGCGAAATTGGTAAAAATGATGAGGGAGAATGGTTTAGTATCATCACCTTTAAAATCGTAGATAAAACATTTTCAAACAAAAAAATTATAGGACGAAATCATTTAATTTTTGCCTTGGTAGAAGAAAATGTCTTTCAAAAAAACTTAAAAATCAATAAGAAAAAGCTGTTGAAGTTTATCAAAAAGTATAATGAATTAGAAGATTAGCTTCTTTTTTACAAGTACAGAAAAGAAACGCCCAACAAAATCCAACCTACAACCAACAACAAACCTCCAAGCGGCGTGATGGGACCTAAAAATCGTAGTTTTCTACCTTTCGCACTACTCAAACACAAGCCGTAAATACTAAAAGAAAACAACAACGTTCCCACTATCAAGCACCAAGCGGCACTTTTTTCTAGTGAGTTTGTAAATGGTAATTGAAATCCAATCACGAGCAATACAATGGCGTGATAGAGTTGGTATTTTACGCCCGTTTCAAAGCTTTTCAGCAAGTCTTCTGTAAAAGTTTTTTTCAAGGCATGTGCGCCAAACGCGCCAAAAATAATTCCCAATGCACCATACAAAGCAGCACTCAATAACACGATTTTTTCCATGGTGCAAAGGTAGTTATTTAATTAACGTGAGCTCGATATAACTATTTTATTACGTAACTGATTACTAATAGATTATACTCAATGTCAAATCGAGCGCAGTCGAGATTCCTTTGAAGTTATTAATTTTTAGCTGTTCTCGACTGCGCTCGAACTGACAATTAGTTATTTTTCAGTGAATTATGAATTACATAGTGATTTCTTAGGTCGAACTCACGTTAATTATTGATTCATTTGCTGTTCTCTATCGTATAGACAACATTTCGGTAAATTTTTATATGCCGAAGTATCACCTGTCATTTTATCGGTATCGTATCCCGCTGCAGCGATAGCTTTATGAACTACATTTTCGTCGATTTTGTGTTCATCGTAGGTAATAGAAATGCTCTTTTTCTTAACATCCCATGTAGCTTCTGCAACGCCTTCCACACTTTTTGCAGCTTTTTCAATAGTGGTTTTACACATGCCACAATTTCCACGAACGCCAAAAGTTGCTGTTGACAAATCTTTTGTTGAGGCTGTAGTCGTTGTTTTCGTGTCTGATGAAGTGTCTTTTTTCGTTTCTCCGTTGCATCCAATAACTGCTAAAGATGCGATGATTGCTACTGATAGAATTGCTTTTTTCATTTTAATTTGATTTTTAATTGTTTGTTGTTTTGTTATCTGTTGTTTGTTTTTCGTTGTTTGTTGATTCGTCTTTTTGTCGATTTGTTAATTTGTTTTTCATTTAAAATCCAACATTCAACATTTAAAATTTTAGTTTCGTTATTCGTTATTCGTTATTCGTTATTCGTTATTCGTTATTCGTTATTCGTTATTCGTTATTCGTTATTCGTTATTCGTTATTCGTTTTTTGTCAATTTGTGATTTGTTTCTAATCCCTAATCTCTAATCCCTAATCCCTAATTCCTAGTTCCTAGTTCAATTCCTCAATAACGCTTCCACACGTTAGCATAGCGTCGCCAAAATACGGATTTCGGATTTCTTGTGTGTCGCTTACCCAATACGAACCATTATTATCGTCTGCCATTGGACAAAATTGTATGGTTAATGATGTTTGTAAGGTTGAAAAGTTTTTTAAGAGTGTAATCATGTTGTTTGAAATGATTTGAAAATGTTCTCGCTGCGTTTCTATAGAAACATTATTGTTGATTCCTTTGGATGTTTTGTGCAATACTGCCCAATGCATTCCGAGTTGTTTTCGCTGTGAAGTATTCAAGGTTTCCAAAGCCATTCGGAACGCTTCACTTTTTTCAGAGGCTAATTGCACATCACTTTTTACCAACGCATCTTTGAGTGCTAAATAGGCGTTGATACTTGCTTGAAACGCCTTTTCAGTAGTTGCGTCTAAGTTGAGCATGATTGTCTCAGTTTCTGTGTCATCATTACGATTCATCATGGAAGTTTTTCCTTGCAGTTGCGCTGCTGCATCTACGGTAAATGCACCATTGGTTACAATTTCTTCTTCGGATTTCAATCCTGAAAGGACTTCGTAATAGTCTGCCGTTGCCGTTCCTAAAACAATCTCACGCGCTTCAAATACAGGCTCATTTTCTTTTTTTACATACACCAACGAGCGTTTTCCTGTCCACAAAACCGCCGATTTCGGAATGCTTATCGTGTTGCTTTCGGAAGAAACTTCGGTGTCTAAAATTCCTGTGACAAACATGCCAGGTTTTAAATTATTGTCGCGATTGTTCAATTCTACTTTTACGGCAACTGTACGTGTTTTGGTATTTAATACAGGATCAATGAAGGTTATGTTGGCTGGAATTTCCGAATTCGGATTAACATTAGTTGTGATACGAATGGCATCGCCTTTTTTGAAACGACCAATTTGATTTTCATACGCATCAAAACTTGCCCAAACGCTGTTTAAGTTTGATACTTTAAACAACGCGCCACCTTCCATCACGTGATTGCCTTCTTCTACCATTTTTTCTGTAACTACGCCAGAAACGCTTGCGTAAATAGGAAATTGCGTAGATACTTTTTGCGAGGTTTCCAATTGCTGAATTTGCGCTTCGGAGAGTTTCCAAAGTTTCAATTTGTTGCGAACCGCTTTGTACAACTCAGGTTGTGAGCTTTTCATGCGCAATGCGGTTAACAATTCCTGTTGCGTTGTTACCAATTCTGGAGAATAGATTAACGCAATTTTTTGCCCTTTTCGGACTTCTTCTCCCGTATAGTTGACGAATAGTTTTTCAATACGTCCGCCAAAATGCGCCGTTTGTATAGCATTGGTTTTTTCGTTGGCTTCAATGGTTCCCGTCAGTTTTAAGCTTGTTTCAGCCGCAGTAGTAGTTCCCACTTTAGTGGTTTCTACATTTGCCAACGCTAGTGCGTTTTCGGTCATTCGAAATTCATTAGGCGCTAGTCCGCCAGCAGTTTCGTCAGCAGGAATCAAATCCATCCCGCAAATTGGACAATCGCCTGGTTCTGGCTGCATAATTTGCGGATGCATGGAGCAAGTCCACATAGAATTTTCCGCAGTTTCTTCTTCTGTATGTACATGTGCTGTGGATTGTTCTCCCGAAAGGGCAAACCTCCCAATAACAATGCCAGCAATGAGTACAATGATATAAATGAGATACTTTTTCATAGGTTATGCATATAAGTTGATGAGCATCCAAACCGCCATAACTAGCATGATGGAGTTTTCAATAAAAGTGGCTTTGGTCATGGGCAATTTGAGCGCAGTTCCCAAACAGGCGCACTGAATACTTTTTTTACTAAACAATACTTTGATTACGCCAATAGTGGTAATTCCTAAAATGATAATGGTTGTGATTAACGCTATCGGAATTTCGATTCGGAATAGAAATAATAATCCCAACGCGACTTCCAAAAACGGATACAACCACGCATACGCGGGAACGACTTTTGCGAGTGGATCGTACATTTGAAAGGAATTTGGAAATCCTTTATAATCTAAAAACTTAAAGAAGCTAAAGACGATGTAAAATAATCCCATAAAATCTAGCATAAACGCTTCTGTAGACCAACTTTTTACGTGCAACAAAATACTGGCTGTGGTGATGTAAAAGAAGATGAGAAACAACGGAAAGAGTTGTTGTAACTCACTTTTTTCGTTGACTTCTGATGATGCCGATTCAAACAAGTTTTTAGTTTCGGTTTCAACCGTGTATTTTTCAGGCAATGCTGCTTGAATGGTTGCGGCATCGAGTGGAGTAGTGGTGTCAATTTCTGCCGTTCCAGCTTCTAAATTGACGGTAGCGGAAGTCACTTCGTCAAAACTGTTGAGCACACTTTCTACCTTACTTTTACAGCCGTTACAGGTCATTCCTTGTATGTGATATGTTTGTTTCATGTTTTTTAGTTTGCGATTAAAAATTCGATAATAGCGATGTTTGCTAAACTGGTATTGAAATCGTTTATTTTCTTCATTTCAAAGCCCAATTTTAATTGATCGAGCGCTAATAATTGCTCAAAATCCATTTTATCCGTTTGATACGCTGCTAAAATGACTTCTTTTGCTTGATTGGCTTGTGTAATATTTTCTTCTTGCGTTTTAATGCTTTCTGTAGCATTTTTCAATTTATTTTTTGCTTGTTCGTACGCAATGAGCAATTGATTTTTTACTGTAGTTTTATTTTGAACGATGGCTTCTTGCTCCAATTGCAATTGCTTTTGTTTGGAAACATGTTTTTTGTTGAACAATGGAATAGAAACCGATACCATGGGCATGATGATATCTTTTCCATTATCAGGCATCGAAATGCCCGAACGCTCTGCAACCAATACATAATCGAGTCCAAAACCAATCTTCGGATTTCCTTCTTTTTTGGCAACAACTTGCGATTGCTGTAACACATTTTCCATCGCGTTTAATTGTTGCAATTTTGGATGATTCTCTAGCGTTTCTGCTGTTGTGAAAATGGTGTTTTCCTGAATTTGAAGTGAATCCAACACCAATATTTCTGTAGTTATAGGCTTGTTCAACAACACATTAAATTGCACTTTTTCACTTTGAATGGTTTCTGAAATCTCTTGAAACTGTTGTTGCAATTCGTTCTTCTTCATTTTAATCTTCAACACATCCACCATATTACTGCGATTGTTTTCGAGCTCGTTTAACGCTAACTTTTCGTAGGTGTCTAAAATCTCAATATGCTGCTGTGTAATGTTGTGTTTCTGTTGCAACGTATATAAATTATAATACGCCATTTTAACATTCAGTCGCAACTGACGCTTTAAAAAATCAATTTCACTTTCTTTGGCAGTTGCGAGTAATTTTGCATTTTCTTTTTTTGCTTTTAAGATGCCAAACCACGGAATTTGTTGACTCGCCGAGAAACGTGCTTTTTGCGGTCCGACTCGGGTTTCTACTTCTTGTGCAAACACGCCAACGCCTACTTGTGTATTGGGCAAACTTCCCACTTCGTTGACTTTTTCCAACTCACTTTCGTATTGCAATTGCTTGGCTAAAATTTCCGAACTGTTTTTTTCGGCTTCCGCCAGATATTGGGCCAGCGATTGTCCATTCGAATAGTGAATGCAACACCAACCAACGATGATGTATATAAAATTACGCTTCATCTGTGTTCTTTTTTAATTGAATTTCTTGATGCCAACTGTATAAAACGGGCACTACAAATAAGGTAATCAACGCGATTAACATGCCGCCAAAACTTGGAATTGCCATCGGAATCATGATGTCGCTTCCGCGTCCTGTAGAGGTCAAAATGGGCAACAATGCCAACAAGGTTGTTGCGGTTGTCATCAAACACGGTCGAATACGCTTTTTTCCCGCAGCTACTACCGCATTTCGAACCGATGTTTTGTCTGTAAGTTTTCTTTTTGCAAAACTTTGTTTGAGATACGTTGCCATAATCACGCCATCGTCTGTGGCAATTCCGAATAAGGCAATAAATCCTACCCAAACTGCCACACTCAAATTGACGGTTTCTATTTGAAATAATTGTCGAAGGTTCGTTCCGAAAATTTCAAAATTCAAGAACCACGATTGCCCGTAGAGCCAAATCATGATAAATCCACCAGCAAAAGCCACTGCGATTCCACCAAAAATAAAGAGCGACGTTGCAATGGAACTGAATTGAAAATATAAAATCAAAAAGATCACAATTAACACTATCGGAATGATGATAGACAAAGTTTTTTCGGCACGTACTTGTTGTTCGTAGGTTCCTGAAAATTCATAACTGATTCCTTTTGGGACTTGCAAGCGTCCGTCAGCAATGCGTTCCTTTAGCTGTTGTTGTAATTGTTCAACCAACGTCACTTCGGCAATGTCTGATTGTTTATTGAACAATACATAACTGACCAAAAAAGTATCTTCACTTTTAATCATTTGCGGTCCTTTTTCATATCGAATAGAAACCACTTCTTTCAGTAAAATTTCCGAACCGTTTGGCAATGGAATGTAGATGTTTTCCAAGTCGTTCGGGTTGGCGCGCAATTCTCTTGGATAGCGAACACGCACATTGTAACGCTCACGACCTTCAATGGTTTGCGTCACCATTTTTCCGCCAATCGCAACTTCTAAAATGTCTTGTACGGCTTGAATCGACAAACCATATCGGGCAATTTCCTCGCGATTGATATCAAGAATCAAATACGGTTTTCCAATCAAACGTTCGGCAAAAACCGTTTCTTGCTTCACTTCTGGGACTTGTTTTAGAATTTTTTCCAATTCCAATCCAAATGCTTCAATTTCTGCTAAATCTGCACCTTTAATTTTAATTCCCATGGGAGAACGCATGCCTGTTTGTAGCATGATAAGGCGTGTTTCAATCGGTTGTAATTTTGGTGCAGATGTAATGCTTGGTAGTTTGGTGTTTTGCACAATTTCATTCCAAATATCATCTGGTGAGTTGATGTGTGGTCGCCAATTACGGTAGAATTCTCCGTTTTCGTCAGGGATTAAGTCTTTTGCAGAGATTCGTTTCGAAGCAGTTCTCGATACAACGCTTGTTCCGCGCGCCACTCGAACTGACGTTTGGTTTTTATTTGTCACATCGAGCGCAGTCGAGATGTCTTTCAAAACAAAATCACCATCGTCATTCACCTTAAATCGTTGCGGTTTGCCAGAATCATCTAAAATATATTCAGGTTTGTATATGATGATATTTTCATACATCGACAATGGTGCAGGATCGAGCGCACTTTCCACACGTCCAGCTTTTCCAACTACCGTTTCAATCTCAGGAATGTTGGCGACTGCCATGTCTAACTTCTGTAAAATTTGCTTGTTTTGTTCAATTCCCGCATGCGGAAGCGACGTTGGCATTAAGAGAAATGAGCCTTCATTGAGCGCAGGCATGAATTCTTTTCCTGTGTTTTGCCAAATGGAAATTCCCGCAATTAAAATCAATAGTGGAATGCTTAAAAACACAAGTTTATTTGCCAATGCCCAACGTAACAAGCGTTCGTAATAACGAATGAATACTAAAAAAGTTCCAATGACCAATCCGCAAATCAAGGTTACAAAAACAACGTTAAGACTGATGTGATTGATGTATCCTAACGGTCTCCAATACCAACTGAGCAGTACCAATAATGTAACAATGGCTGTGACAATGTGAAGCTGTTTTTTTGTTTTTGATGTGATGATATTTCGCGCTTCCAGCAGATTTACTACACAGAAAATGAATGTAGCAATACCTAGATATATTCCATTAAAAATAGCATATATACTGATGAGTACAACAATAAAATTTAGCACTATATTGAGTCTTTTCCGTGTCGATTTCCACCCAAAAAACCAAGCAGCCAAAGCAGGCAATACAAACAACGTAATGATAATCGCAGCAATAAGCGCCATCGTTTTGGTAAAAGCCAATGGACTGAATAGTTTTCCTTCCGCACCGACGAGCATAAAAACAGGAATAAAACTAACAATTGTGGTAAAAACTGCGGTAACAATGGCACCTGAAACTTCGGCAGTTGCGTTGTACACTATCGTATTGATTGCAGTATTTTCGGTATCTTCTTCCAGATGTCGCGTGATGTTTTCCACCAATACAATGCCCATATCGACCATAGTACCAATAGCGATGGCAATTCCCGAAAGTGCTACAATATTGGCATCTACATTTCCTAATTTCATCGCAATGAAAACTACCAACACCGCCACAGGCAAAATACTCGCAATCAAAAACGAAGCGCGCAAGTTGTACACCATAATAATGATGATGAGCAAGGTAATTAGAATTTCGAGCGACAATGCTTCTTCAAGCGTATGCAAGGTTTCTTGAATGAGTTCGGTACGATCATAAAACGGAACAATGGTCAATTGTGATGTGCGTCCGTCTTTTAAAACTTTTGTGGGCAAGCCACTTGCAATGGTGTTTATTTTTTCTTTGACATTGTTGATGACTTGCATCGGATTCGCGCCATAGCGAGCCACGACAACGCCACCGACAACTTCCGCACCTTCTTTGTCGAGAATTCCGCGGCGTTCTGCGGGACCGAGATATACATTGGCAACATCTTTAACCAAAATCGGCGTAAAACGTTCCGATTTGATAGGTGTATTTTCAATGTCTGCAATAGATTTGATATAGCCCAAACCGCGCACCACATATTCTGCACGATTGATTTCCAAGGTTTTTGCGCCAATTTCTTTGTTGGTATTGCGAACAGCATTGACCACTTGTGCCAGCGTGAGATTGTACTTTTTTAGCACATCGGGCTGCACATCAATTTGATATTCTTGAACAAATCCGCCAATAGAAGCCACTTCCGACACATCGGCAGCACTGGACAATCCAGGTTTTACATAATAATCTTGAATGCTGCGGAGTTCTTGTAAATCCCAACCGCCCGTGACATTTCCGTTTTCGTCTCTACCTTCCAACGTGTACCAAAAAATTTGTCCCAAACCTGTAGCATCAGGACCTAATGTTGGTTGTACATTTTCAGGAAGTAACGAACTTGGTAGCGCGTTGAGTTTTTCCAGAATGCGACTGCGACTCCAATAGAAATCAACCTCATCATTGAAGATGATATAAATACTTGAAAATCCAAACATGGACGAACTGCGCACTGTTTTGACACCCGAAATTCCCATCAACGCTGTGGTGAGCGGATAGGTGATTTGGTCTTCGATATCTTTTGGGGAACGACCTTCCCATTTGGTAAACACAATTTGTTGGTTTTCGCCAATGTCAGGAATGGCGTCTACCGCGACGGCATTTTTGGGGAAATCGCCCAAATTCCAGTCGAATGGCGCGGTACTCAATCCGAAGCCAATCATGGCAGCGAGTAGGAGTACAGCGACTAATTTGTGTTGTATGATAAATTTAATGCTATTGTTGAGCATGGATGTTGATATGATACGTGATTACTACATTAAAATTTCGCATAAGCGATGGTTTTCCAAAAGCCTTTGGCTAGGAAAAATGGTAGAATTCGTATGATATCAAATTAAGTACGTTTCGTGAAGTACCTGTATGTTGCGTATCAATGGTGGCGGCACATACGGTTTGTACATAGCTTTTTCTTCGTCAGTTGCAGGAAGAATAAAAATGTAGCTATATACAAAAGCTTTGAGGAATGTTATTGTAGCAATATCCAACTCTTGTTTCGATGGCAATTCGTCTTGTCCTTGAATTAAGGTAGACACATCATCGCAGCAAGATTTTTGTTGCATGGTGGTTTCACCTGTGGAGTTCGTTTCCATTTCCATACCGCAATTATCGGCTTCAACACCGATTGCAAAGCTCATTTTAACACCACCACACACATGTTCGTTAATGGTAAACGAAAACGTAGAAAACAGCACTAAAAATGCCAACGCTACGGAGCAAATATGTTTTAGAAACAATTTCATCAAATGCAAAGATAGGGATTTTTTGGATACGCGTTGTTTTTAGACTCGCTACGCCCAATTCAAGGATTTAAAGATTCAATGATTCAAGGTTTTTTGTAGATGTTTAGACCGCTTCGCTGTTAGAATTTTAGTATTGGCTTCGCCTGTTGGTATCGCTTCGCTGTTGAATTTTTTTTGTTTGAAATTCAATGGTGAGAATGATTTTATAAAGTCCATTGTTACATTTTCAAATTGACTCCACGCTGTCATTCCTGTAGCGGTAGGAATCCATTAGATTGAATTTGTTTGGGTTTTTAGAAATGGAAGCCTTTTATCTTAGACAGAAGCTAGTCGCACTGCTGCGAGATGCCTTTGCTTGTTGACGGAAGGTTGTCGCATGTCAGCGGGAAGGAATTCTCCGTGGGGGAAAGGTTGTCGCACGTCAGCAGGAGGGAATTCCCCGTGAGAGAAAGGTTGTTGCACATCAGCGGGAAGGAATTCCCCGTGGGGGAAAGGGTGTTGCACGTCAGCGAGAAGGAATTCCCCGTGGGGGAAAGGTTGTTGCACATCAGCAGGAAGGAATTCCCCATTTTTAAAGTTTTTTATTTGAAATGATTACCCTTTACGGAAAACCTCATTGTGTATGTGTGAGTTTTGTTTTACATTTAAAGGGAATAATGGGAAGTTGTTTATAATTTAGTTCCTGTTATTTACTAAATTTGGTATGTAAACAGGAATTCCTGTTATACATACGTTGTGCTTCATGCAGAATAAACACAAACCATGAAATTAAAATCGCTAACAATAAAAAATTTCAGAGCCTATCAATCTGAAACGAAAATCGGATTTGACGAACTGACTACTATTATCGGAAAAAACGATATTGGCAAATCAACAATTTTAGAGGCATTAGAAATATTTTTCAATAATCAAACTGTAAAAATTGACTCCTCAGATGCTAACATACATTCTACAATAAAAACTGTTGAAATTACATGTGAATTCACCGACTATCCAGCACAATTATCAATAGACACTTCTTCACCAACAAATCTGAAAGATGAATATTTATTGTCCGCTGAAAACACTCTTGTAATTAAGAAACGAATTGATTGTGGAAAGAAAACACCAAGTGTAGAAATATTCATCGTAGCAAATCATCCAACAGAAAAAGAAGTATCAAACCTATTGGAATTAAAAGAAAAAGAACTCCAAGCTATTATTAAATCAAAATCTCTTGACTCCAAATTAAAAGGAAATCCAACAATGCGAAAGGCAATTTGGGATTCTGTGGGTGATTTGAAATTACAAACTGTTGAAATTCCAGTTTCCAAACCAAAGGAGGACGCTAAAAGAATTTGGGAGCAAATAGACGGATACCTTCCAATTTTCGCCTTATTTCAAAGTGACAGAAGTAGCAGTGATTCAGATAGTGAAGTACAAGACCCAATGAAAGCAGCAATTGCCACTGCAATGTCTGAAGTTCAAAAAGAAATAAATGACATTCAGCAAAAGGTAAGGGAAAAAGCAGAAGAAATAGCTAATAATACTCATAATGCATTAAAAGAGATCGATGAAAATTTAGCAAGCAAATTGGATCCTAAATTTAACCCACCTACACCAGCAAAATGGAATGGATTGTTTTCCATTCAACTTGACACAGATGATGGAATTCCCTTAAACAAGAGAGGAAGTGGAGTTAGAAGAATGATTCTTGTTAGTTTCTTTAAAGCAGAAGCAGAAAGACGTTTAAAGTCTTCGTCTAAGCAAAATATAATCTATGCAATAGAAGAACCAGAAACAGCTCAACATCCAAATAATCAAAAGGTGTTAATAGAATCATTTAAATCTTTAGCAAATGAAAGCGATTGTCAAATCATTCTTACAACACATAGTCCAGGTTTAGCTTCAGAACTTCCCATAGAAAGTTTAAGATTTGTCTATCACGATTCGGGTAACTTAAAAATTGAACAAGGAGAAGATGTTTTTCCAAAAATTGCTCAAACTTTAGGAGTAACTCCTGACAGTAGAGTTAAGGTTTTATTTTGTGTGGAAGGTCCTACTGATGTTGATGCACTTTGCTCCTTAAGCAAGGCAATGAATAATAAATACCCTGAAATTCCAGACTTAACCAATGACCAAAGAGTAGCATTTATCTTAATGGGCGGTTCTACTTTAAAACATTGGGTCAATCAGAATTACTTAAAAGGACTTGGAAAACCTGAGTTCCACTTGTACGATAATGATGTTAGTACATATCAACAGTCAATCGACCAAGTAAACAGTAGAGGTGACAACTCTTGTGGACAACTTACTCAAAAACTAGAAATAGAGAGCTATTTACATAAAGATGCTGTTAATGCAGGATTTAATATAGAAATCGAAGTTCCTGACCAGTTAAATGCTGATGGTAAAGCAACACCACGAATTTTCGCAGAAGCGTACTCTCTAAAAGTTGGACTTCCAAATCCAATAAAAGATACTAAAGCAAAGAAGTTTTTAGCCGAGCGAGCATTTCCAAATATGACAGCAGAAATGATTGAAGAGCGTGACCCAAATAATGAAGTTAAAGGGTGGTTTGAAAAAATTAATGAACTATTAAATTAAAAGCACGAAAGCACAACAACGGGTATAGTGCATGCCCTGCGGGACACGCACCATACCCAAACCGTTGTGTGTAATTTGAAAAACAGGTTAAAAGAATCAACTATAAATGATAACTGAAATACTTACCAAAATATTTTTTTTAATTGCTGTTATCGACCCTCTTGGATCGGTACCGGTATACTTAGAAGCTACTAAACAACTAGATCAGAAGCATAAGAAAAAAGTAGCTATAAGAGCCTCTTTTATTGCATTCATGATTTTGCTTTTTTTCATCGTTGTAGGCCAGCTTATTCTCGAAGGCATGGATGTAACCCTAGACGCTTTTCAAATTTCTGGCGGTGTTATCTTGTTTCTTTTTGCCTTGACGATGATATTCGGTGAAGGTAAACCAGAGTCTGAAAAGCATTTGATAAAAGATTATAAACATGTCACAATTTTTCCTGTAGCTATTCCTTCAATAGCATCACCAGGTGCAATTATGGCAGTTGTATTATTAACTGACAATAATCTTTATTCAATCCAACAACAAGCAATGACAACAATGCTCGTATCGATTGTGGTAGCACTTACAATGGTAATATTATTAGCCGCGAACATCGTTCAAAAAAGAATTGGGGAATACGGAATCACTGTAATTAGTAAAGTAATGGGATTGATTCTTGCTGCTTATGCTGTTCAAAGTATTCTAAGTGGACTAAAAGACTTCTTCATAGTATTGAAATAAAAAAACTACACACAACAACGGCTATAGTGCATGCCCTTCGGGACACACACCATAGCCAATCCGTTGTAAAACATTATGAAGAAAATACTGAAAATAGCATTGATGTTTATTGGAATTATTTTCAGTTTATACCTGTTTTTAAATTGGACAGGAATTCTTAAAGTTTACGATTACCAATCAACCTCAAATTTCCCAACGTTAAAACAAAACTCGAATTTGATTCTTACGAATTTGGTCGAACCGGACAACGGAGATTTTATTTGTTATTACAACGAAAAAAATGTCCAAACGAAAACTGCAATTAATAGAGTTTGTGGGACAGAAAATGATACTGTTGAAATCAGAAATGGAACATTGTTTATTAATGGAGAAAATTTCGATAATCAACTTGAATTAATGCACTTTTATGTATTGTCAAAAACTGAATACAAAAAAGTGAAGTCTGAATTAAAAGAAGATATTCGATTCCACACCACAAATGGAAATAAAAAAGATTCAATAATGGTTCTTTTGCCATATAAATACGCTCTCGAAAATAATTTTGACAAAAGGCGTAATGTGGCTGGAAAGTTTGAACAAAATAGTATCGTTCAAAATCTATTCAATGAAAATTGGAATTTGGATAATTTTGGACCATTAAAAATTCCAGAAAACAAGTTCTTCGTCTTGGGTGACAATAGAGCTACTGCTAAAGATTCCCGATTTGTTGGCTTGATTGACGAAAAACATATTGTTGGAACAGTAATAAATAAATAACGTTTTACAACAACAGCAACTATTCCTCAACCCCATAACTTTATAAAAAAACACCAAATTCCTAGCACTTTTAAGAGCACCTTTCTTTTAATGCTAGTTATAGAATCTTAAAATAAACTCCACTTACAATCAAGGTTACATAGTAATTTTATTACATTTTGACACTGACAAATTGTCGCAAACCTTTGAAGTCAATTTATCACATCATTAACATTTACGGTGAAACTTTCGAATCTTTTAACTATTTGAACGTATTGTTTAGGATATCATAATTTTCGAAATGAATACTTCAAATACGGGCTTCCGTATAGTTCTTGTGGCATATATGTCATATAAATCAAATGTAACATAATGAAAGTTTTAATGATTGGTGCCGGTAATATGGGACTCACCTTTGCCGAAGGCATGGTTTCTTCTCCATACCTTAAAAATGGCTATTTATTAATATATGATAAAAGTAAAGACGTAGTAGATTCGCTGAATGATGATACACGATTTCGTGTGTATGACAATCTTGAAGATGCTGTAAAAATAGCACATATCATTTTTATTGCCGTAAAGCCTTATCACTGCGAAGCGGTATTTGAAGAAATGAAACCGTATCTAAATGAACAACAAATCATTGTTTCCTTAATGGCTGGTGTAACGTTAGATTTTATAACGAGCGCAACTGGTTTACAAAAAGTCGTAAGAGCAATGCCAAATCTTCCAGCAAAAGTTAGTAAAGGCGTAACGGCATTTACAGAAACAAGCGAAGTTTCTAAAGTAGAACAAGTAATGATACGAAATTTGCTAGACTCTACAGGCGTTACGATTCATGTTCAAAACGAAACTTTTATTAACAAGTCTACAGGTATCTCTGGAAGTGGTCCGGCGTATGTGTTTTATTTTATGCAATCCATGTTAGAAGCTGCCTTAAAAATGGGCTTCTCCGATTACGATTCAAAAGTATTGGTGGCTAATACCTTTAAAGGCGCAATAGAATTATTTAACCAATCGGATCTCTCACTAGAAAAATGGATTGATCGTGTGGCTTCAAAAGGAGGTACAACACAGGCAGCAATTGATTCTATGGAAGATAATAATGTAAATCAGCTCATTAAAGAAGCGGCGTATGCTGCCTTTGAAAGAGCTGTAGAATTAGGTAAAGAAAACGAATAATATGAGCAAAGACATAAAACGTGTGGTTGTAAAAGTAGGAACCAATGTACTGACAAATAAAGACAATCGAATATTAGGGCCTGTACTGCGAGAACTCGTACGACAAATCGCGGTTCTACATGAAGAAGACATTAGTGTTATTCTTGTATCCTCAGGTTCTGTGATAGCAGGAAAGGAAGTGTTGGGAGACATCGCCATAAAAGACAAATCTGTCAGACGACAAGTGTATTCTTCTGTGGGACAACCACGTATGATGCACCATTATTACAAAACCGTTCACGATTATGGATTGCGATGCGCACAAGTTTTGGCGACTAAACGTGATTTTGACCCTGGTAAACACCGTGATAATATGATAAGCTGCTATGAAGGATTACTATCAGAAGGAATCATACCAATTGCGAATGAAGATGATGCCGTATCATTAACCATGTCTATGTTTTCGGATAATGATGAATTGGCTAGTTTGGTTGCAGAACTCTTAGATGCTGACCGATTAATTATTCTATCCGATACTGACGGTTTATATACAGGACATCCAGATGATGATGAATCTGAAATTATAAACGAAGTAAAAACACATGAAAATGTGGAAAAGTATGTGCAATCTTCTAAAAAAGTAGAAGGAGAAGGACGTGGTGGAATGGCTTCAAAACTAAAAGTAGCCAAAGGTACTGCCAACAAAGACATTACAACATATATCGCTAACGGGAAAAGAGAAAATGTCATTGTAGATATTGTAAATGATAAAGAAGTAGGTACCAAGTTTATAAATGCCTAAAATAATCTTTAAAAAAAAATTGAGTAAATGAAACTTTTAAAAACAGCTAAAAAAAATAACGTTTTAAAATCCATGATTGAAATTTTAGAGCGTGAACGAAAAACTATAATTACAGAAAACAAAAAGGACTTAGACGCTTTTCAACGAGAAGATCAAGCACTCTATGATAGATTGGTCGTTAATGACAAAAAAGTAGATGAAATGATTACGGCGGTGAAGGATGTGATGAGTCAAGATGACCCAGTTGGTCAGGAAATATCGAACAGAACCTTAAAAAACAATCTGAACATTGTCAATACGACAGCTCCTTTTGGTACCATTCTTATCATTTACGAATCCAGACCAGATGTGACCATAGAAGCAGCAGTATTAGCATTTAAAGCCAATAACAAAATCTTACTAAAAGGTGGAAAAGAAGCCTATAACAGCAATGTTATTTTAGAAAAATGCTGGCACGAAGCTTTAGAAGCGAATGGACTTTCTAAAGAATGGATACAACTATTACACCTAAAACGTGAAGAAACCCAAGAATTTTTAAGAAATCCAACAGAGCCGTTAGATTTAATAGTTCCGCGCGGTGGTGAGCGACTCATTAATTTTGTAAAAACACACGCAACGTGTGCTGTTTTAGTTAGCGGTAGAGGAAACAACTTTTTATACGTTTCTGAACATGCAGATTGGAGCAAAGCTGTCAACGTCATCATCAATGCCAAAACCGATAAAATTTCAGGCTGCAATGCATTGGACAAAGTTTTAATCAACAAAAACCTTCCAGAATACGAAATAAAGCTAAAAATGCTTCAAGAGAAACTAGAAAAGCATCAAGTTGAAATTTTGGTGGATGATAAAGTCTCTGATATTCTTTCTCAAAAAGAAAAAGTAAAAAATACGGATGTTTGGTATGAAGAATTTTTAGCGTTAAAACTATTAATTGGAGAAGTAAATACGCTAGACGAGGCTGTTGATATTATCAATAAATTCTCTGGAAAACACTCTGCATCCATCATAACTGAAGACAAAACTGAAGCTATGAACTTTATGCATAATGTGGACAGTGCAGCGGTATATCACAACGCTTCCACACGATTTACAGATGGTGGACAAATGGGCGTTGGCGCAGAATTGGCAATCAGTACCGACAAACTTCACCACAGAGGTCCTTTAGGATTAAAGCAACTGGTAACCAATAAATACTATGTTTTCGGCGACGGACATGTAAGAGTTTAAAAAACACTCCTAATAATTTTATAAAAAAAGACATTCTTAACACTTTTAAGAATGTCTTTTTTTTAACTATTATCCTAAAATTAACAGTGCTTACCATTCATAAAAAGCTTAGCATCAAAGCTCAATCCAACATCCAAAATCAATAAGAAGTTGATGAGTTTATAGGTTTAGATGTTTATAGTTTGAATAAAAAGTTATTTTACTAAACAACAAACAACAAACAACAAACAACAAACAACAAACAACAAACAACAAACAACAAACAACAAACAACCATTTCCCAAATCTTTTCCGTATTTTTATAGAAAAAAGAAAAACTAGCAAACACTTCATCATTTTGCTAGCTTGAACGAGAAAGGAATCCGAATGACTACTATGAATTTTAATTATGGGAAAGGTTTTACTTTTAGTAAACACATTCCCGAAGAAGTATCGCATTTTGAGCGTGTGTTTGATATTTTTAAAGATATCCTCACGCATACGTCGGGCGATATTGACGAAGCGTTCGATTGGCTGAAAACGCTCGATACAGAATACGATATTTTTAACGAAGACTATACGCTGCAAGATTTTGAAAATGATTTGAAAAAACGCGGCTATATCAAAGAAGAAATTGACCCGAATCAACAAGGAAATCAAGGTGACGGACATGGAAAAGGGAAGAAGCTCCTAACAGCAAAACTAGAAGCTGCTTTGCGCTCGTATGCGTTGGATCAGATTTTTGGGAAACTGAAAAAAAGCGGTTTGGGAAATCATAAAACGTCCAAACAAGGAGCTGGCGATGAAAAAGTCGGCGATCATCGTGCGTTTCAATTTGGCGACGATTTGAATATGATTAACATGACGGAAAGCATCAAAAATGCACAAGTCAATAACGGTATTGGCGATTTACGCATCACAGAAAACGACCTCATCGTTGAAGAAACCAAACATAAATCGCAAATGAGTACGGTGTTGATGATTGACATCAGTCATTCCATGATTTTGTACGGAGAAGACCGCATTACACCAGCCAAAAAAGTCGCAATGGCGTTGGTGGAATTGATTCACAGAAAATATCCAAAAGACTCCATTGACGTGATTGTATTTGGAAACGAAGCGTGGCCAATTAAAATCAAAGATTTACCTTATTTAAAAGTCGGACCGTATCATACAAACACCGTTGCGGGATTGGAATTGGCGATGGACATTCTCCGCCGTAAGCGAAATACCAACAAGCAAATTTTTATGATTACCGACGGAAAACCAAGTTGTTTAACGCTACCGAATGGCGAATTTTACAAAAACAGTTTCGGTTTAGACGAACGTATCGTATCTAAATGTTTAACCAAAGCCGCACAGGCACGAAAACTCAAAATTCCTATCACAACCTTTATGATTGCTCAAGATCCGTATTTACGACGTTTTGTAGAGATTTTCACCGAACAAAACAGGGGAAAAGCATTTCTCACAGGCTTGTCAGGTTTGGGACAAATGATTTTTGAAGATTACGAAAAAAATAGAAAAAGAAGAATACGATAAAAAAAGCATGAAACAAGAAATCACATTCAAAGAACTAAAAAACGCTGGTTACAAACACAAAGCTATCAGCGAGGAAATTCAGGCGAATCTCATTGCGCGTATCAAAGCCAACGAACCTATTTTTGAAGGTTTGTTAGGTTATGAAGACACGGTCATTCCACAATTGAAAAAAGCATTGTTGGCGGGACATCATATTAACTTATTAGGATTGCGCGGACAAGCCAAAACACGTATTGCGCGTAGTATGGTTGATTTGTTAGACGAATACATGCCGATTGTAAAAGGCTCTGAAATCAACGACAGTCCGTTTGTGCCGATTTCAAGATACGCAAAAGATTTATTGGCGGAACACGGTGATGAAACGCCAATTTCGTGGGTACATCGTTCGGAGCGTTTCTTTGAAAAATTAGCCACGCCTGATGTAAATGTTTCAGATTTGATTGGTGATATTGATCCGATAAAAGCAGCGACGTTGAAATTACCATATTCAGACGAACGTGTGTTGCATTACGGAATGATTCCACGAGCAAACCGTTCGATATTTGTAATAAATGAGTTGCCTGATTTGCAAGCGCGCATTCAAGTGTCGTTGTTTAATATTTTGCAAGAAGGCGATGTGCAAATTCGCGGTTTTCAGCTCAGAATGCCGTTGGATATTCAATTTGTATTTACGGCAAATCCGGAAGATTACACGAATCGTGGAAGCATTGTTACGCCGTTAAAAGATAGAATCGGCTCGCAAATATTTACACATTATCCAAAATCGATTGCGTTGGCGCGACAAATTACGGAGCAAGAAGCCAAAGTTGCTGAAGAAGATAAATCGGCAATTAAAATTCCAAATTTGGCAAAAGATTTACTGGAAGAAGTAGCCTTTGCGGCGCGAAATAGTGAATACGTAGATGCCAAAAGTGGCGTAAGTGCGCGTTTGACGATAAGTGCGATGGAAAACTTGATGGCTGCTGCCAAATTACGTTTGATAGAAACCAACGCTGCGCAAACTACCATTCGCTTAGTAGACTTCATGTCGATTATTCCATCCATCACGGGAAAAATAGAATTGGTGTACGAAGGCGAACAAGAAGGCGCGGATGAAGTCGCGAAAATCCTCATTGATAACGCAATTATGACACAGTTTGAAGATATCTTTCCGCTTGTGCCTAAACTCGAAAAAGAAGGTGTAAAAACTACGTATACAGATGTTGTAAATTGGTTTGAAGACAATTTTATCGAGCTAAATTATACCGATACGGATGAAGAATTCTACGCAAGTATCAATGCCGTAACACCTTTAAATGAAATCATTAAAGAATATGCTGCTGACTACAGTAAAGAAGATAAAGTTTTTTGTAAAGAATTGATTTTATGGGCGCTGACCATCAATAATAAATTAGACCGTTCTGAGAACAGTTCCGCATTTACCATTGATTCTGCCGGATTTGGAAAACACTTTTTTAGATAAAAATACAACGTATAAAATCACACAAAAATGTTTCCGCAAAATCAGTTGATTTATTGGAAACATTTTTTTAACAATAAAAGAATAAATGTATTGATGGTGCAAAAGTATTTTAATGATGCTCTTGCGCAAGCTGCATAGCGGCTTCATCAATTTTTTGTAAATCAATTTTTGCAATCGATTTTACCGCTTGTTCGTACGGTTCTAGTGTGATCTCTGATGTAGGTTTATTTTTTTGTAAAATTTCTTTGTAAGCGTACATAAATTCCTCAATATTGAGCAACTTGTAATATTCCGAAACATGCTGCGTTCCCGCCTGAGCGGCAAATCGAACTAAATTCCGTAAGTATACTGCATATTTCCCCAAGGCGAGTGGCAAGACCAATCGGATGTACTTTAATTTTTTGGAAATTTTATCATCAATATCATGATTAAAAGTTCCTTGTAACGTTGTTGATGGTGAAATTTGTTTGTAGCGATTTACAGGAATGCCTGCAATGTTTTTAGAAGACAACGCATTTAACGCTGCTACGGTAGCCAATGTTCCTGTCAACACTTCCGCAGGATTGGCATCATTAGGTTGCTTGATGTATTTGTTATAAATGGTGGGTATTTTTGCCAAATCGCCCTTTTCCCACGCATGTGGCACAATATCCAACGCATTGTGTTGACTCAAATAGTAAATATTTTTCGCTTTAATTTGCTTTTCGTAATACGAAGCAAATCCTTCATCGCCAGGTGTTGGTCCTGCTGTTGGAAACGCTCCGATAGTTGTTTTATTTGCAGCATCCCATTCACTTTTGGTATCGACTAAATACATGGCAAGTGTAGGAGAGAGCGCTCCGCCCAAACTGTGTCCAGCCACAGCGATTTGTATCTTTTCAGTAGAAGTTTGATTGCTGACAAAATTTTTTAAAGCAGTTACTAAAGTTTCAGTTGCTTTGTCGGTCATGTTCAATAAAATATTGAGTCCTGTATGCGTTCCTGTAGAAATATTACCTGAGCTTGGCACGCCCGTAACCAATTCCCATGAAACAGTTTTATGCACGGAAAAATCTTCCACCAACCAGCCATACGGAGAATTGATATTGGTGCCAGCAATGGCAATCACAATGGTATTTTCCGCTTCGTTGTAGTACATTCCCATCGTATTATCCGCATGAACTGATTGAGAAGTTGCGTTGTTTGCGTACACAATAGGTCCCCAAATAGCTTTCCAGTCACCAATAATCGCGCTTGTTTCTGTAAGGACATCATGTGCAACTTTGGTCACGTAATTTTGCATTTCAATCATGCCGCTTTTACAATCAGTTTGTGACCAAGATAGTCCAGAAGCAGAATTAACGGAAAAGGACAGACTATATATCTGCTGGAGTAGTTGTGTTGATGGATTCATTGTGTTTTTTCATTGTGAGAATTAATACTAGTACTCACAAATTAACAGCTAAAAAAAAAGAAGGAATAGAAGATTTTCACGCGAATATAGAACCACGTAGTTTTACTGATATATTAAAATTTAGACAATGAATGTTAAAAAAAGGTCATTTTTCTAAATAATTATTACATTTGTGTAATACACCAAATCAATAACTAGTGAAGCGAACACTACTTTTACTTATTTTACTAGTATCTTTCAGTACGGCAACTGTTGCCCAAAGTACTGCGACTACGCAATTTGCTTCAACTTCGGAAACAGTTTTTACCATTTCTCCCAATCCTGGAGTGAATGAATTAAACATTCGACTTTCTCAAAAATCAGATGCAGCTGTTGAAGTGTATAATTTGCTAGGAAGAAAAATTTACACAGGAAAATTAACCACAATTCACAACGCAATTGATATCTCTTCGTGGAAATCAGGTATTTATTTAGTGAAAGTTATCACTGAAAAAAAATCAATTACCAAGCGTTTTGTGAAAAAATAGTAGCTGGTTTAGAACTAAACCCAACATCCAACACCAAAGACCCAACACCTAACAAGTAACCTTCACTTTATACTTTTCCAAATCAGCTAAATAATCGTTCGGGACAAAATCTTCTCGGTCAAATTCCTCTTTTCGTTTACGTTTCATTTCGATACGTTTTACTGCTTTTAAAAAACGTTTGATGGCAGTAGTATCTTCTAATAGTAAACCGTCTACTTCTACGCCGTTTCCTTTATCGTCACGTGCCACCATCGTAAAATAGGAAGAGTTGCAATGCTTGACGTTGCCTGTTTGAATATTTTCCGCTTCAACGCGAATACCTACAACCATTGACGTACGTCCTACATAATTGATAGAAGCTTTCATCGTAACCAATTCGCCCACTTCAATCGGATTTAGGAAATCAACCGTATCTACCGAAGCAGTGACGCAATACGTTCTTGAATGTTTGGAAGCGCAAGCAAAAGCAATTTGATCTAACAGCGAAAGAATATAACCTCCATGAATTTTACCATTAAAATTGGAATACGAAGGCAACATCAATTCTGAAATTGCCACGCGCGATTCAGACGCAGATTTGTAATGTATGCTCATAGTGACTTTTTTAAGAAGATACCATAAAAATACAGCTTCTTTCATTAAAATCGTAGCATGTAGAAACGATTATTGTACTTTCAACGCTTTTACGGCGTTGTCCATAAACTCTAAGCGCTCTTTAATTTTGTTGCGAACATCTTCAGGAGAGAACCTTTTTTTCTGAAAATCAGGATATACAGACCAACGCAGACTGTCTTTTTTATAAATTTCGCCAGAGCGTAAAATTTGAATCAACTCTTCGGTTCTTCTTAAAATATTTTCATCAGATAATACCGCTTTTTTGCCATTCGTTCCATTTCTCCATTCAAAATAACGATCTTTAAACATGTTGACATTTTGTGCGGTTTTCATATATTCTTCCATTAATAAAAAACGGTTGAATCCAAGTTGATTTTCGTATTTCGGATTTCCGTACATGAGTTCACTGTCGGGATTATAAATTCTGCTGCCAGCCCAAGAAGAGCAAGGTGTTTCAGCACTGCAATATTGCGTACCTACAGGCGAATAAATATAACACCAAGGATTGTTGCCATAACACACATAATACGGTGTTCCAAATGCCCAAATAAAGTCCCAAATTACAGGTTCTAATTGATTTTCCTGATTGAGGAAGTAGAATACATTTTTTCCATTGTAATAACTGTCAGGATTGGCAAAAACATCCGTCATGATAAAATAATCAATCTCCGCTTCTTCAGCGACGCTTGCTTCCCAGTTTTCCCCTTTTTTTACTTTAATTTCATAGGCATTGATGGTTTCTTGGATATGCGCTTTTTGTTTGTCGGTAGCATCTTCATTATCAGGATATTCATATTGAAAAGTTCTTCCTGTATAGGTGGTAAAATCGGGTGAATTGTCAACTTCTTTTACGATAAATCCGCCATCACTTTTCTTAGGTGTATTGACATGATTTTTTCCTTGTTGAATTTTTTCACCATACGTGTACAATCCCCAATATTCACCATTCAAAAACACTTGCACATGTCTGCTTTGTGCGCCGTAATGTCCCATTTCAGCATAACTGTCATACGCTACTTTATTACACAATTGCGAGGTATCTACCCAATTGGCAATCATCACCCATTTATGACTGTCAGGCATGCCCATAATTGACAGTGGATTGTCTTTTCCAAAATTTAATGAAAAACTCTTTTTAGGAAATGCCATACTTCCCTGACCGCGCGCGTGAATCGTTCCAGAAGCTGTTTGATGTGCGCCAGACAAGCTATACCAACCATTTGGCATCGGAACGTCATAAAACTTAAAATCGGCATCTAGTCGTGTTCTGTCTACAGGGAAATCACCATTTTTTACAGTAATCACTACATACGGAATAGGCGAAGTGGCATCATACAAATAATCAACATCACGTGTGATTGTTTTGCTAGTGTCATCGCCTAAAAGCGTTACATTCACATCCACGTCTTCACTGGAAAATGGTTTAAGTTTTGCCAGTTTTTTAACATCAATAGTAAACTCTTTGGTAAGTTGAACTGTGTCATTTGTATACAGCGTTTTTCCTTCGTCACTTATCGTGTAGGTATATTTTGAAAAAGCATCTGTATCTGCTAACGAAACCGTCAATAATGCATTTTCATCATCAATCACTGTGAGGGAATCTGTTGCGGTGCTGTACGTTGTTTTAAAAAGGACTATCGGCTCTTTATCTGTTTTACAGGAAATTTGCAATCCGATACTAGCGATTAAAAAATAAAAAAAGAGACGTTTCATGGCGTATCAATTAAAGTTGGTTTGTTTTTCTTGCAACTAAATATAGTAGAAAAACACATGAAAACTGTTGAAACTGAAGTCAATTCACTGTAAATCAGGTAAAAACACCTGTATTATTAAGGGGTTTATACAGAGTTTACTTCTTTAAATATTCTATAGTTTGTTGAATTAATTTGGAAAGGCGTGTGTCGGAGTTTTTGTGTTTCTCAATTTGAGATTCAAGATGCGGAATAAAATCAGTATCTCCTAAGATGGCTATAGCATCCAAAAGTAATGCACTTTGAGTATTCAGCGTTTCGAGTTCTTTCAGAATATAATTCGCACTATTTTCATCTTTGAGTTCTGCTAATCCTAAAATAGCTTCGAGTCGCGCTGGTTGATAAGTATCTCCAACACGTTTCTGAAATACATTTTTTATTTTATTAGTGTTTGTAAGTTTGTTGATTTGTCTTAAATTAAAAAGAGCAGTTTTTCGAATTTCAGAATTTGAATCATTAGAAAATTCGATAAAAACATCCACAACTTTTTCATGTTTTAGTCCAGCAAACGCGAACATAATACTATGCTTTACATCATTTTCACAAAATTTAAAATTGTAAATTAAATTAATATATTCTTCTGATAAACCTTCTTTACGAATGCTAAATGCTCTTATCACTAAACTGATAATTTCTTCAACATGTTCTGTTTGCAGTAAATCATATAACATTTTTTTGACTTGCTGTGCTTTAAAATTATAATAATATAGAAGAATTAAGATAAAGCTCGCTGTAAGTCGTTTTTCTTGGATTTTTGATTGATAAAGTTTGGCAACCTTTGGAAGAAAAAAATGTGGCTCTTGCTGTATTTTTCTTTGCAATCTTTTCCAAGATTGATACGTGCTTTTATTAGTGATTATTTGAGAAAAAATAGTTTCTAAATCATCCGCTTCTGCTTTTAAGTAGTCATTCTGTTTAGAAATATATTGTTTTTCTATAGTTTGTTTTTTAAATCGTCCGCTGGCAATTTTTTCTGTAATTGAGGTAAAAACAGGATTACTTCCACTTTGCCATACATTATCTTTAAAAATCAGCGTAAAATATTTAAAATCTTCAAAAGGATGTGAAACTTTTATGTGTAAGCTGTCTCTTTCTGAAGGTGTGTACTCAAAATCAAAAGATTGAAAATTTGAATTCAATTGTTGGCAAATAGCATCAATACTAACTCCATTTCCAAGCGCCTTATGTGGGATTTTAATTTTTCCCATAATACGAGTCTTTTTTGAACCTATGTATTTCATTAGTCTCCACGAATAGTAATGGTTTCGTGTTCCTTTAGAAATATCTTTCTTTTTATCTACACAAGAGCAAAAAATAAAATGTTCTTTAGCTTGGCACATGTTTTTATTCAATTTTGAATGGAGTAAAAATACTATTAAAACTAAATAACTACCTAATTTGTATTTTTTTTTCACTTTCGTGAGAAATGAAATGGTGCAGAACGAATTCTAGATAGCTTGCAACGAATTCTAAAACAGTCCAAATTTTACAGCAGTTTCAAAGGATATTTGGTACAACAAACACACAAAAACTATCAAAATCCAATATCATGAAACACTTTTGTATCTTCTTACTATTGCTAATTTCGATTAGTAGCTTCGCACAAAAAACAGAAAGTCCATACCTAGAAATCCTTACGCCAAATGCGGTAATTCCGTTAAAATCTACCAAAGCGAACGTGAAAATTTCGGGAAACATTGCACATGTGCATATTGCGCAAACCTATCAAAACACAGGAAAAACTCCGATTGAAGCCAAATACCTATTTCCACTGTCTACACAAGCTGCAGTACACAAAATGCAAATGACGATTGGCAATCGTACCATCAATGCGCAAATTTTTGAAAAGCAAGAAGCACAACGTGTTTATGACAAAGCACTCAAAGAAGGAAAAAGAGCCGCAAAACTCGATCAGCAGCGTCCAAATGTATTTCAAATGAACGTGGGAAACATCTTGAAAAACGACCTCGTAACAATAGATATTTATTACACTGAAATACTAGTTCCATTGGCTGGAAGCTACGAATTTGTCTTTCCAGGTGTGGTCGGACCGCGTTATACTGGCGAACAAACTTCTGGAGAAACAACTTTCAGTCAACCGTATACAAAAAAAGGAGTTGCAGATACTTTTGACTACGATATAAACGTACAAATCAATTCGGGAATTCCGATTGCAGATGTTTCTTCCAACACGCACGACATCAAAGTACACTATCCAATAACACGAAAAGCGGAAGTTTCGTTGACAATTGCAAATCAAAATCCTTCCAATCGCGATTTCATTTTACAATACAGCATGCGCGGCAAAGAAATTCAGTCCGGATTATTACTGTATGAAGAAAACGATGAACAATTCTTTGCGTACATGATGGAGCCGCCTAAAGCGTCTGTAAACATGCAACCTACCGCGAAAGAATATCTATTTGTGGTAGATGTTTCAGGTTCCATGAACGGATATCCGATGGAAGTTTCTAAAAAATTATTGCGCAACTTATTGGTAAATCTTCCACAAACCGACCATTACAACATTCTATTTTTTGCAGGCGGTTCAAGTACATTAGCAAGCAAACCGTTACCATGCACGCCAGAAAATATCCAAAAAGGAATTAACTTTTTAAGCAATATTCGCGGTGGTGGTGGTACAAATTTGTTAAGTGCACTCAAAAAAGCGTATGCGTTACCGCGAATGGACAAAACGAGCGCGCGTTCTATGGTTGTGATTACCGACGGTTATGTAAGTATAGAGCGTGAAGCTTTTGAAATGATAGAAAAAAACTTGGGACAAGCCAATGTATTTACGTTCGGAATTGGCGCTGGCGTGAATAGATATTTGCTAGAAGGCATGGCAAAAGTCAGCAATAGCGAATCGTTTATTGCCACTGGAAAGAATGAAGCGGATGCCGTGGCAGAAAAGTTTAGAAACTATATCAAATCGCCATTATTGACGCAAATACGCATCAAAGCAGACGGTTTCAACGCGTATGACGTAACGCCAAGCAGTATTCCTGATGTGTTTACATCGCGACCAATTTTGGTTTTTGGAAAATACAAAGGCGATGCTAAAGGAACGTTGACCATTACGGGACAGACAGGAAACGGTGTTTTTCAAAAAGAATTCAATATTGCAGATGGTATTTTAAGCAGTGACAACGAAGCACTAAAATATTTATGGGCACGAAAAAAGATTGAACGATTGGATGATTATAAAAGACGTTTTGGTGATAAGACCAAACAAGAAGTTATCAAGTTAGGATTGCAATACAATTTGGTGACGCAATACACGTCGTTTGTAGCGGTTGATCATGAAGTTGTCAACAAAAACGGAAAACGAACTACGGTAAAACAACCGTTGCCAATGCCGAAAAATGTGAATAACAGCGCGGTTGGAGCAGAAGCTTCTGTAAAAGGAAAAACTTTTGTAAAACGAAAAAAACGCACGAAAATTGCGAAAACAGATACAAAAAATCTACATGAAAAAGCAACGATTTGGTTTCGTGAAAATTACACAAAAATCATAGAAAAATATTTAAAAACCTATGACGGAATTCGTGTGCAAATCGCAAAAGACGGTACGATAGAAAAAGTAGAAATCCTCATCAACGGCAGTTGGATTGTAAACGAAGTATTGTTGGAACGAATCAACTTATTAGATGTGAATGAAGCCTATCATTTTGGACAAAAAGTAACCATTACGCTAAAAAATAACTAAGATGAAAAAGTTAAGTTTTATAGTGTGTTTTTGCTGTGCAGTTCTCGCTTTCGCGGGAACTGACACAGCTTTACAAAATACGAAAAAAGGACAACCGTTGGTGTTTATCGCAGGTTTTGATGAAGGTGATAATAGCTATTACACGAATGCTAAAAATTACTTTGTGAATCAGCATTTTCAAGTGGTAGAAGAGGCGCAGAGTTTGGATGAAATCTTAGCGTGGTTGCGTTTGCATTACGATGCGAATGTGTATGGAGATATTCATATTGTGAGTCACAGCAATCCGTGGCGCGGCTTGTCGTTAAAAGTAACGAGCGAAAGCGACAGAATTACCACAGCGACTTTAGAAGATGCGTTGCAAACGAATGAAATTATGCCGTTGGACAACAACTTTTTGCGAAAAGACACCAACATCATATTTCATTCCTGTGGTTTGGGCACAAATACAGTACTATTACAATGTTTGAAAAAAGCATTTACCAACGATAGAAACATTCCGTTATATGCTTCTGAATTTTTCAATGTTTTTGGTGGAAAGTACGCGGCGCATTATTTGGCAAAAACCTATTACGGATACTATCCAACAGCACATTCGCCTGGACCGAGAGCGTTGGCGATGGAATTTAAAAAGAAATACCCAAATGTGAAGGCAGATTGGGAAACGGTATTAAAAACGAGAACCGAACAATTGCCTGGCGATTTGTATACCTACCGCTTTAATATTCCGATTGAGTGGGAATTTGAGTTTGAAGATAGTGCAGACATTCCCAACTTTCGCAACACGCAAGAAATCATCGATTGGATTTCGGAAGATGAACAATTACTCAGTACCATCAACGCGTTTAATATTCCGATAGAAAAATTTAGATGGTTAACCAAAGTGCGTGGCAACACGTTATCTATCAAAGGGAAAACGACGGTTTTATGTGTCATGCAACCGATTATGAAACAGCATGCCCAACATGAATATTCGCCTGTTATTGTAAACGGAATCAGTTACACGAAAGTGTGAAAAACATCAAAAAAGACAAACAATTTCAATACTACTAAACGAATTCTAGATAGTTCCTAACGAATACTAAAGCTACCCAAATTATCACTGTATTTCGTTCGATATTTGAAGTATAAATCAAGTATAACAATTAAAACAAATCATTATGAAACGTACAACATTCACAGTATTAGGACTCGCAGCAATCACATTTTTAGCATGCAACACTACAACCAAAGAAAACAATGTAGAAGAAGTAAAAGAACTTCAAAACACCGAAAATGTAGCCGAACAAACAACGACACAATTTGAAGAAAAAGCATTAGAAGAGTGTATTGCGTACGCAAAGATTCAAGATGAAATCAAATTGATGGAAGCGGCAGAAGCACAACGCAAAGCAGACAGTATTGCCAAAGCCGAATTGGAATTGAAAGAAGCCTTAGCAAAAGCAGAAGCAGCCAGAAAGAAAAGAGAATCATCTCCAGCATACATTGCGCAAAAAGCAAAAGAAGCAGAATTATGGTTTAAAGCCAACTACGAAAGTGCGGTAAAAGCATACAACGCAAACTTTGAAGGATTGCAAGTAAAAATGACCACTGAAGGAAACATTTACGAAGTATTAGTTTTTGAAAATGGAGAGTGGAAGCAAGATGAAAAGTTATTAAAACAATTGGAAAAAGTAGAAGTGACCAACGAATTTGCACCAGGAAAAGCGGTAGCCATCACTGTAAAAAACGCGTAATATGAGTTGGAAATTCCATCAAAGAGAACGTGACAAAAACACCTTATCTATACAAACGGATAAGGTGTTTTTTGTTCGCTTCGCTTCGCTCAATTTAAAGATTTAAAAATTCAATGATTGAAGGTTTTATGCTAGGCTTGCTTTGCGCTTAGAAGTTTAGATTGTTAGAAGTTTAGACTTGCTTTGCTATTAGATAGTCAAAAGTAGCAAACAGACAAATCAACAAATAACAAATAACGAATAACGAATAACGAAATTTAAAATGTAAAGCTAAAAATATAAAATGAAAAAGTATTTTAACCGACAACCGACAACCGACAACCGACAACCGACAACTAAGTTAAAAGTTATGAATGAATAGTTAAGAGTAACAAATAGACAAATAACGAAGAACAAAAAACAAAAAACAACCAATCCCTACAACACAAACACCAACGGATTCGGGTATTTATAAGTGGATTGCAGTAACATTTTACTTTTGAGGTTTGATATTTTTTTAAACGAAAGAGTCGTTTCTTCTTTAAATTCTGGTGGTTGAAGTCCTAGTTTTTTTGCGGCAAGTTTGTAGAATCTTTTGCGAATTGGATGTACGTCGGCGCAACCGTTGATGATTTCTCCCCAAACATTTTTTCGAATCACAGCAGAAATCAAACGAATACAATCATCTTGATGAATCATATTGATAGGGGCATTTCCGTTGGAAAGTCCTTTTTTGTTAGCTAAAAAACGTCCAGGTGCTCTGTCATAACCAAAAAGTCCCGCAAACCGCAGAATCGTAAGTTTGTTTTGAAGTTGTTCACGAAGTATGTTTTCAGCCGCCAATACTGCTTTTCCAGATGCTTTTTCAGGAACACTTTCCAACTCTTCGTAAACCCAATCGTTTGTATTTTGATATACAGCTGTAGAACTTATAAAAATCACCTTTTGTCTGGAACGAATATGTGATACAATTTCCTGTATCTGCGCTGGATACAGCGTTTCAATATTTTCAACTCTTTTTGGTGGAAAGTTGATAATGATAACATCACTTTCAGCGATAAAATCACGGTACAAATCGTCATTATTGGTAGTGCCAAGCGTAAATACATACGGCTGAATGCCTGCTTTTTTCAAAGTAGCCACTTTATCCACAGAAGTCGTAGAGCCTTTAACTACGTTTTTTTCTGCTATAAAATGTTTTGCCAGCGGAAAACCCAACCAACCACAACCCAATATGCTAATTTGTGTATTTTTCAATATACGTATGCTTTATGAAATTCTCTTTTTTTGTTTGAACCAATAATTAAGAATCAAGAATTAAACTTGTAATCCAACACCTAACACCTAACACCCAAAACCTAAAACAGCTTCTTCGGTTCTTCATTTCCAGAAACCTCATCAGTTTCCAATTCCGTTTCTGCGCGTTTTAAAATAGATTCAGGAAGCGACTTTTTGGCTTTCGCGCCCATTTTCTTGATTTTTTCAATACTTTTGATGATGTTACCACGTCCTTCAAACAGTTTATTCATCGCGGCAGAATAGTCAGATTTAGTTGCATCAATCTTTTTTCCAATTCCGATTAAATCGTTCATAAAACCTTCAAATTTGTCATACAACGCGCCTGCTTGTCGCGCAATTTCAATGGCGTTTCGCTGCTGCTTTTCATTATTCCACATTGTATCAATGGTGCGTAAAGTTGCCAAAAGTGTTGTAGGCGTTACAATGACGATATTTTTTTCAAATGCTTTGCTGTATAAAGTTGAATCTTCGTTAACGGCAATGGCAAACGCAGGTTCTATCGGAATAAACATCAACACGAAGTCAGGACTTTCAATTTCGTATAAGTCTTCGTATTTTTTGTCAGATAGCTGATCTACATGGCGTTTGATAGAAATTAAATGCTCTTTCAGATTGCTTTCTTTTTCTTCATCTTCACTATTTACATAACGTTCGTACGCGGTAAGTGATACTTTGGAATCAATTACCATTTTTTTGTTGTTTGGCAGATTGATAATGACATCAGGCAATACGCGCGAACCGTCTGCCAGCGTAAAATTTTGCTGTACCACATATTCGCGGTCTTTTTCCAAACCACTTTTTTCCAAAACGCGTTCTAGCACCAATTCTCCCCAATTTCCTTGCATTTTACTATCACCTTTCAAGGCTTTGGTCAAGTTGATGGCTTCTTGACTGATTTGTAT
Organism: Kordia sp. TARA_039_SRF; assembly: GCA_006383075.2. Taxonomy (GTDB): domain Bacteria; phylum Bacteroidota; class Bacteroidia; order Flavobacteriales; family Flavobacteriaceae; genus Kordia. The sequence goes on along the minus strand of SMNH02000002.1, from coordinate 101,206 downwards.
ATTGGCTTTGCTGAGTTCGGATAATTTTTCGCGCAAGGCAGAATGAATACTGATATTTTCCTTCTGAGAATCTTCTACTTTCTTTTCAAAATGCTGAATTTTCTCTTGAAGCGGCGTTAAAATGTTTTTGATATTTTCTTTGTTCTGCTCGGTAAACTTGGTCGATTTCTCTTCGAGAATTTTATTGGCGAGCAATTCAAAATCTTTGCGGAGTTGTTCTTGCTGTACTTTGATGGTTTCGTCGCGTTCCTTGAATTTTTCGTGTAGACTTTCAAATTCGGAGTTTTTTCGTGCGAGTTCGATGTTTAGATTATCTTTCTCTCGTCGGATGTCTTCGCGTTCTTGTGCTGTGTTGTCTAAACTTTCTTTAAGCGCTTGCAATTGCTGTTGAAACGACTCGTTTTGTTTTTCATTCTCAGCATGCATTTGTAGTTTAAAATCGTCAAACTGTGATTGCAATTGGCGATTGCGTTCCTGTAAACCTTCTTGTTGTGCTTTTGTTTTCAGGTTTCCGATGTACATTCCTAAGAAAATTCCAATCGCTAAAAAAACAACAATAAGTATAATATAAATGACGATGTCTGACATGAATTAATTTTTGCGTAAAGATACTATTTTGTGTGAATTTTTGAAGTTTCCTGTTTTTGATTCCACACTTTATACAAAACATACACCTCAAAAATTACGGAGAAAATCAAAGCAGTAGTGATAAAGTAAAAGAAGTAATAAAAGAGTTGGTCTATCTCGATGGAATTTTGTTGAAAATCTCTAAACAAGACATTCAAAGCATGTATTTCAAATATCAGCCACACAATCAACAAAGCATTTACGATTACATATATATAATTAGCAAGTCGGTTTGCAAATCTTAAAACAAGAATACGAATCAAGTAACATATTGAAAACAGGAAAAGAAGTGTATATGTCCAATAATATACTTTCGGAATTACGAAATACGTATCGTGCACGTTGAGGTCAATAGTAGCATCTTCCAAAATGGAGGTTGTATTTATCTGAAAACCATGAATCGCGAAGAATAATAGTATTATAAACAGGATAAAAAGAAGTTCTTTTTTCATGGCAACAGGTTTAGAAACATCAAAATTATCGATTGACTTTTTGTGCATTTCTCATCTTAAAAATCACCAAAAGTTTCACAAAAATTGCCAGTACTATCATAAAATACGCTGATTCTATCAGGTTTGCAACAACTTTATTGGTGGAAGTTGTCATTTCTTGCGTCGTCGTTTTTGCCATTTTTTCTCGAATTACATCTTCCAACGCATATAACGCGTCACATACCAATAGAATACAGATAATTAAGGCAGTATTGAAAACAAGAAAGGCAACATTGGCAAATTGGTTTTGAAATCGCTCAAATAGGATGCGTACAAAATAAGCTCCTGTGGTCAACAACGCCATAAAACCAAGCATGATACATTGTGATGGAATTCCAAAATTGGTATTGTAAATGGAAACTTCAAACGTTGCGTCGCTGGTTAAATTATCAAATCCAAACAATGCAATGGTTAGTAAAAATGCAGCAAGGACAATAGCTGCGAGAATTAAAAGTTCTTTTTTCATAGGTGAGCGTAATTAAGAAAATAAAAGTACGGTATTATCTTCAGAGATTTTTAGTTTTTGATTGTACTGCATCCCCAATTTGTGTAACAATCCGATAGAAGCTTTATTTTCTGATTTTGTAATGGCTACAATGGTATTCAATTTTAGTTCTTCTTTTGCGTATTTGAGTGTGGCTTTAGCGGCTTCAAAGGTATACCCTTTTCGGGTATATTCTGGAAGTATAGCGAAACCAATATCTGGATACTCCAAATTTTCTCGTTTAACCAATCCGCACATGCCAATGGCTTCTTCTGTATCTTTTAACTCCATGCACCACAATCCGAAATCATTTTCTGCGTAACTTTTTTGGAGTGTCTTATGAATGTATTCTTCCGCAACGCCAGGTGTATGAATTTTACGATTGCCAATAAATTCAATCCATTCAGGCGTGTTTACCAATTTGAGAATAAATGCTGCATCATCAGCGGTAAATTCGCGCAAGCGTAAACGTTCGGTTTGTAGTATAGTTTTCAATAAAAATGATTTATAGAAGTGATTTTGACTTTTTCTTATGGCTGCAAGGCGAAAAGTGTAAATCACTACACAAGGTAAAATTATCGAATTAAAGCCCAAATAAAAAACAATTAAAAATACATTTTGGCACAATACTTGGTTTATATAGAATGTAACACGGCAATGACGGTATTAAACGAGCTGGTTACTCTACATACAAGAGTCGTGATTACAATTTTGGTTGGTTAGTTAGTTTATAGAAACACTTCACGCTTGTGGAGTGTTTCTTCTTTTTTGGAAGCACAACATCTTGCGAAGTTTTTAATATATTAGCCTTACTTCTAAACTAAAACCGATTACCATTTATGAAAACCAAACTAGCTTTGTGCTTCTTTCTAGGCTTTTATAGTTTTTTATTTTCTCAACAATATATTTACGAAGAATTCGGAATTAACGAAGGTTTGCCAAGTTTGGAAGTTCACGGAATGTACCAAGATAAAAGTGGACTGATATGGTTTGCCACCGATAGAGGTTTGGTACATACCAACGGATACGAAATGAAACGTTTCCATTTTGAAAATAGCATTTCCAATGCTGTTGTGTTAGACCTTTTTCCGCAGTCTAATGGAACCATTTATGCAGCTACGTTTAACAATCAGTTATTTTATTTTGATGAAGTATTTAAAGGCTTTGTAGCGTATAAATACAACAATATTCTTCGAGAAAAATTAGAATTTAAACAGCATATTATGAGTTTGTATGTAGATGCCGAAGGGAATATGCACATTGCTTGCGAATATATGTTTGGAAAACTCATTATTTCAAAAGATGGAAACATTTTAAAAAGCCCAAGCAAAGAAAGGGTAACTTCAGAACAAGATAAGTGGATGAAATTGGAGAAAAAAAATGATGAAATTCTCTTCTTTTCATTTGAAAAAGATTCTTTGCCAAACAGCAAAAACACCATAGTTTCTAAAGTTAATTATACACTTGATAAAGAAGTGATATTTTTAGATGAAGCAAATTATATTGTGTTTTTTGATAGCAATACTTTGACTGTTTTAGATACAAACGGAAAGCACATCAATAGTATAGAAACTGCAACAATTCCTATTGTATTAAAAGCGCTAAGTCCGACTACTTTTTTTGTGGGCTTTGAATTTGGCGGAGGTGTTATTATGGATATTGAAGGAAACATCAAGGCTCATTTTTTACCCAACGAATCCGTTACTGATTTCTTAATAGATCACGAGGGTGGTTATTGGTTTTCTACCTTGCATTCGGGCGTTTTTTATGTAAAAGAACCCAATATAAAAGTGTTTGACACTGGATTGAAAAGTCCCGTAATGAACTTGGCAAAAACCAACAAAGACGAATTATACATCAGCTATCGTACGGGAGACGTTCTCAAGTTAGATCAAAATCGAAAACTGTTTCGTGAAGCGAGTTCAGAAGTAGAACAAGAAGCGTTGGTGGCGTATGATTCGGTATCTGAATTGTTATATGTGAAGTCGGATGAGCGGTTTTACAAAAAAAACAGAAATCATCAAAAAACATACTTTTCAGATTCAATATCAGGAAGTTTTTTTATAAAATTTTCTGAACCTACAGATCATAAAATTATAATTTCCAATCAATCAGGTTTTGTGGTGGTGGATTCTGTTGGTATTAAAAAAACAGTGTTGTCACAGCGAATTCACGATGTTGCTTTTTTAAACGACACTTATTATATAGGAACGCCATTAGGAGCATTTACAATGAAAAATGAGCAAACAACGGCATTGTCTACGCATCATCCTATCTTTAAACATAGAATAGAAGACATTGATATCAATAAGGTTCGTAATGAAATCTATTTTGCCACCTTGGGAAAAGGCATCATTATTTACAATCCAACCACAGGAAAAGTCAAAACTATTGATACTTCGCAAGGGTTATCGAGTAATATTATCAATGAATTGAAAATTACCAATAATAATGAACTTTGGGTTTGTACCAATCATGGTGTGGATAAAATAACATTCAACGCAGCAGGGAATTTTCATATTTCGGGACTCAAAAGCTCAAAAGGTTTATTAAACGACGGTATTAACGACATAGAAATCATCAACGACACAGTTTGGATTGCTTCTATAAAAGGACTTACCTACGTACCGAAACGCATTTTTGAAACATCTAAAATTTTCCCAGATAATTTCTTAAAAATCAAAGCGAGTTATGTAAACGATTCTTTATACAAGTTTGATAAACTCACAAAACTATCGCATAAAGAAAATAGAATAGACTTTAGGGTAGAAGCAATTTCTTTTAAAAATACAAAAGACATCGTGTACAGCTATCAAATGGAAGGATTGGACACCAAACTATACACCACAAAAAACAGAAAAATCTCGTATTCAGCGTTGCCGTACGGAAGTTATACGTTTAAAGTAGCTGCAACCACTTCAAACGAAGAAACGCTTAATTTTATAGAAATCCCAGTACACATTCATGCGCCATTTTGGAAACAAACGTGGTTTGTAATATCTCTAATTGTAGCAGTAATCACCTTGATTTATCTATTCTTTAAATATCGAATTTTATCGTACAACCAACATATTATTGGCGAATTGCTGCGTTTACTGATGAAAAAAATAAAGCGCAAAGAACGTTATTTCTCGTTTAAAGAAGCAGGAAAAGAAATCCGCATTAAAACAGATACGATTTTATATGTAAAATCAGCAGGGAATTATGTGGAAGTTGTAACGGAGCAAAAAAATTACACCATTCGCACTAAAATTGGTGAGTTTATCAATTTAATGCCCGATCCGCTAGAATACATTCGAATTCATCGTTCATATATCGTTCGGATTGATAAAGTGGAAGAAAAGAACAATAAAGAAGTCACCGTAAAGGGAGAAAAAATTCCTGTAAGTAATTCGTATGTGGATGAATTGCAGAAACTAATCTTTTAATCTCAAAAAAACCATCCCAAAAATACATTGTTTCGTCACATCTCACTTTTTATTCGTCACTATTTTGATGGTAAACGGTCACAAAGCCTTGTAAATAGGGCTTTTTGTTTTTTCAGAAATCTACATTTGAATCGTTAACTAAAACTTTTACAATTATGAAAAAACGAAATCTAAAATCGTTAAAACTCAACAAGCGTATCATTACAAATGATGAATCCTTAAAAGGTGGAACTAGAGACATTACCGACCCAACTTTAGATCCTGATGCGGATTGTGCGGGAGCTCCGGCAGATACGCCAGCTTCTGGAGAAGATACTACGCCACTAGATGATGACACGCATCAAACACTCCCCACAAAAAATTAATTCTTTAATCTTAAAATTCTAAACAAATGAAAAAACAACAAATTAAATCGCTCAAACTTAACAAAAAGTCAATTTCCAATTTGCAAGTACATGAATTGAAAGGAGGAAGAATCACGTGGTTAAATGCAGAATGCTATACAGATACGTGTCCGCCTTCTACGAAATGTGTTCCAGCCACTATTGAAGGCTGCTAGATTGCACATTAGTAGATTTTAACTAAAACAATTAAAATTATGAAAAAAAAGAACCTGACTACATTACAGTTAAATAAAAAAGTGATTTCTACCATAAAAGGTGGATCGAGTGATGCTAGGTCAATTTTAACATGCATTGTTTATTGTCCAACAACAACTACTGTAAACACAAACAATGTTTCGTGTAATGGAGATTGTCTTACAGTTGGTGATGAATGTCCAGCAGAACCAAGCTAAAACATACTATTTTATACTTTACCAATCAAAAACAATTTATTTCTTAAAAATTAGTTAGAATTCAGCTTTCTAAACAATATTTGGCATAAAAGTTGGTTTATAATTATTGTACTCTGATGATGACCTTACAAAGAGCTGGTTACTTGCGTACAGAGAGTCTTAGTACAATTTTGGTTGGTTAGTTTAGTTAAAAGAATGCCTCGCACTTGCGGGGCATTTTTTATGCCATCAATTTTCACATTGTTTAACAGAATTACATCACTTTTTAAGAACTAGTGTAACGTTTTGGCACAGATATTGTCTTATATAGTGTGTATTACGATGATGACAGTACAAAGAGTTGGTTACTTGCGTAAAGAGAGTCGTACTACATTTTTTTGGTTGGTTAGTTTTTATAAAAAACGCTTTATCCGTTTGGATAGGGCGTTTTTTTTATGACATCGTATTTTTGACTTTAAAACTACCCGAACTTGCATCAAAAGCAATCAAATCATTCGGGAATAATTGTTCAAAAACGCCTTGTTCAATAAGTTCGCAAGGTGTTCCTGAAAATACATTGCCGTTGTTCATCACAATCATTTCATCGCACAACTGAATTGCCAAATCAATTTCATGCGTTGAGAAAACCATCGTTTTTTGCGTATCGTGAGCCAAATTTTTGAGTAAATTCAACACATACGCTTTGTGATACATGTCTAAATGTGTCGTAGGTTCATCCAAAATAATCATGGAAGTATCTTGCGCCAAAGCACGTGCAATCATTACTTTTTGCAACTGTCCGTCACTAAGGGTATAGCACTTGCGATGCTTCAAATCGAGCAAATTGGTTTTTTGCAAAGCATTTTCGATAATTGTGTAATCGTTTTTAGAAAGATTTCCAATCCAATTGGTATACGGTTGACGACCTAAGGCAATCAATTCAACGACAGTTAAATTTTTAGAAGGAATCTGTTCCGTTAACACCAAACTAATCTCTTTTGCCAATTCCGCATTAGAATAGGCGTGAAGCGACTTGTTTTGCAACACAATTTCGCCTGAAAGTGGCGCTTGAATCTTCGCCAACGTGCGCAACAGCGTAGATTTTCCGATACCATTAGCACCAACCAACGCAACCAGTTTTCCTTTCGAAATCTTAAAATAAATCGCTTCGGCAATCACTTTCTGGTTCGCTTTCTCTTGATAGCCAATACACAGCGAAGAAACTTCTAAAATGGTATGTGTCGTCGTCGTAGAAATATACTTTAATTTAAAACGATAAAAGTACGGATTTTTATTTTTCTATTTTTTAGGGATTAGTATTGAGTATTGAGTATTGAGAAGTTGGTGTTAAAAAACAAAAAAAGAGCAAACCCTAACAGTTTGCTCTTTTCTCTGGTAAATGTACATATTTTTAACAAATAGGAACTGTATTCGCGTCTACTTCAATCGTTTTACAACGATTCATAGAGTTGTAGGTATCACATTGTACAAATACAGAACAATATACTGTTTGACAAGTGTAAATTGTTGCAGGACCAGTTCCACAAACACGATAATCTGTTTTAGGAACAGCAGCTCCACCTTTTGCGAAATCTTTATTCAAATTAGAAATGGTAGATTTCTTTACGCTTAAATTTTTAAAATTCTTTTTTTTCATGATAGTATATTTAAAATGGTTTGATAATTTTTCTAGGTATAAAAGATTAGCAAATTGGACGTGTATTGGTGTCTAGTTCATTGGTTTTACAAATATTCGCTGTGCAAATTTGTCTAGAGTCACATTCTGCGGCTCCTGAACATGTAGTAACCGTTTGCTGAGGTACAGGTACCGGACATGGACGACGCAATGTTGCAATAATGATAATATCACCACCTGAAACCGAATGTTGATTTAAACGAGAAACTTTCGATTTTTGTAAGCGTAAGCTTTTAAGATTCTTTTTTTTCATGATATACGTATTAAGTTTTATAAATATTTCTAGCAACTCATATACGAATCGCAAGGAAACGTTTTGTCAATCCAGCAGCACATGGTACAGTCTGTTCGTTGCGTTTCTCCTCCCGTAATTTTTGAATATTCTAAAGAGGAAATTGCTTTTTTGTTTAAGCTCAATTTGTATGTGTTTCTTTTTTTCATAATGCTAAAATTTTAAGTATTTCAAGATAAAAAGAAGTGTATAAACTCTGCTACGGTTTTCCCGTAAAAGTACTGGTAAGTATTGTAGATGAGTTTGTTAGGGTTTTGTGAGTTCTTCTGAAAAAATATGGTTTAATAGGAAGTATAATGATAAATTCAATGCTTTATAAAAATATAGATCAGTATTGAAAACCTTCCGTACTATGCAGATAAACAACATAATACTAGCTTGGTAATAATCAAAGAAGGAAAGCTGTAAGAAAAGGCGTTACTACTTTCGGATGTTTTCCCTATGAACGGTTGGTATTATCACGGTAATTGAGTGTGGCTCTTGGATTCTCAGAAAAGCTGCAATACATTTAGTTCACATTAACATTAAAACCAGTATTATGTCTGTAAAATTTAAAGTAATTCAAAAGAAGAATCCTCAAGACCTTGAGGCAACTCCAAAAAACTATGCCATCGCTATCAGTGATGGTATTGTAGACATTGACCGATTATCAGAGTTGGTAGCCGATGGTTCTACTGTTCGTCAAAATGACATCTACGCTGTAATCATTGGATTGGTCAACGTAATTCAAGGAGAATTGAAAGAAGGAAGAAGTGTCAACTTAGGAAAATTAGGAACGTTTTCTGTTTCTTTAAGTAGTGTAGGCTCTGACACAGCGGAGGAAGTGAACGCAAGCAACATTAAAAGTGCAAAAGTGAACTACCGTCCAGGAAAAGAAATTAAAAACATGCTCAAAACCTTAACATATACTAAAATCAGTGCTTAAGTAAGGCAGTACATTAATTTCAACGTATGTTACCGTAAAAACCGAGAAGTTTTTTAAATTTCTCGGTTATTTTTTACAAAAAGCAGCGGAGGTTTTCCCCAAAACCTCCGCTGCTTTTTGTGTTTTCCTGCGGTACTTTTGTACAAAACCTCCTTTGGTTTTGATGCTAAGCAGCTGAGGCTTTGTTTTTTTGGTATGTGTAGTAGCATAAAAAGGTTTTGATGTAGAAAGGAGTCGATAAAAACTAAAAAATCTAAGAAACGTCTTTGCGAGCGTTTGTAGAACGCGCGGCAACCTGTTTGTCATAGTATATTTTCGTTATTTGAAGTCAGGGATTGCTTCGTCCTTCGTCCTCGCAAAGACGTCTTGTCGTCTTTTCTATTTCTAAGAACCGTCTTTGCGACCGTTTGCAAAACGCGCGGCAATCTGTTTGTTACAGTACATTTTCGTTATTTGGAGCAACAGATTGCTTCGTCCTTCGTCCTTGCAAAGACGTCTTGTATTCTTTTCTGTTTCTAAGAACCGTCTTTGCGAGCGTTTGCAAAACGCGCGGCAATCTGTTTGTTACAGTACATTTTCGTTATTTAAAGTCAGGGATTGATTCGTCCTTCGTCCTTGCAAAGACGTCTTGTATTCTTTTCTGTTTCTAAGAACCGTCTTTGCGAGCGTTTGTAGAACGCGTGGCAATCTGTGTGTCATAGTACATTTTCGTTATTTGAAGCAACAGATTGCTTCGTCCTTCGTCCTTGCAAAGACGTCTTGTATTCTTTTCTATTTCTAAGAACCGTCTTTGCGAGCGTTTGTAGAACGCGCGGCAATCTGTTTGTCATAGTATATTTTCGTTATTTGAAGTCACGGATTGCTTCGTTCTTCGTCCTCGCAAAGACGTCTTGTATTCTTTTCTATTTCTAAGAACCGTCTTTGCTAGCGTTTGCAAAACGCGCGGCAACCTATTTGTCATAGTATATTTTCGTTATTTGAAGCAACATATTGCTTCTTCCCTTTATTCTTCGCAATGACGTATCCTAGTTTTAGGACATTTTACAAATTTTGTAATATAATTCTTGAAAAAATAAATCCAATGTCCGATGATTTTGTTACTTTTAAGTTTTAATAGACTTTCAATTCATACCCCGATAGTATAAATGCCCAAAAAACAAGCAAAAGCAGACATTAACTTTGAAAAAGAGTTATGGAAAGCAGCCAACGAACTTAGAGGAGCTGTTGCCGAAAATCAATACAAAGACTATGTATTACCACTGATATTTTTAAAACATATTTCCGAACGCTACGAAGTGCGAAGAGAAACGTTAAAAAATATGCTAAATGATACATCTTCCGACTATTATACGGAAGATATAGAAGAACAAAACTATGTATTGGAAGATCCTGATGAATATCTTTCCAAAAACACATATATTATTCCCGAAAAAGCAACGTGGCAATATCTACAAGACAACGCCGAGCAAGATGATATCAAAGTATTGGTAGATGATGCTTTCGATTTATTAGATGAAACCTTAGGAAGTTACCGACCAGACCTCAAAGGAATTTTACCAAGAATATTTGTAAAAAGTCAACTAACCGCCAAACAAGTTGCAGGACTCATCAATTTATTGGCAAACCCGAAGCTGTCTGAAAAAGAAAATCCAGATAGCGATATTCTCGGGCGTGTGTATGAATATTATATTGGAAAGTTTGCCATTGCAGAAGGTTCCGGTGCAGGACAGTTCTTTACACCTGGAAGTATTGTACGTTTATTGGTAGAAATGATAGAACCCTACGAGGGGAAAATCTTTGATGCTGCCTGTGGTTCGGGCGGAATGTTTGTACAATCGTTAAAATTCTTACAAGCACACAACGGCGATAAAAAGAATATTTCCATTTACGGTCAAGAACGCTATGACGGTACGTTGCGACTGTGTAAAATGAATCTCGCTTTGCGCGATTTGTCGTTTGATGTTCGCTTGGGCGATTCGCTATTGCAAGATAAATTTCCAGACCTAAAAGCAGATTTTATCATTGTAAATCCACCGTTCAATGTCAGCCAATGGCATCCAGAAGATTTGCCGGAAAACGATCCGCGACTCTTTGGACCCAAAGACGAATTCACTACCGACGGAAACGCCAACTACATGTGGATGCAAACCTTTTGGAGTCACCTCAGCGATACAGGAACAGCTAGTGTCGTGATGGCAAATGGTGCCATGACTTCCAATAACAAAGGCGAAAAAAATGTACGCCAACACATGGTAGACCATAGCATGGTAGATTGTATCGTGCGACTTCCGGACAAATTATTCCTAACCACGGGAATTCCCGCCTGTATTTTCATTCTCAGTAAAAATAGAGACGGTAACGATGGCATCCACCGAGAGCGTAGCAATGAAATTCTTTTCATTGACACTTCCAAAATGGGAACCATGGAAAGCCGAAAACTCCGCGTATTTACGGATGATGACATTGATAAAGTAACCGAAACCTATCACGCTTGGCGAAACATCTCTGATTCGTTATTGCGAGCGGAGCGTAGTGAAGTAAAGCAATCTGTTTCTTATGAAAATATTCCTGGCTTCTGCTACAGCGCCACCATAGAAGAAGTACAAAAACAAGATTACAAACTCACGCCAGGGATTTATGTTGGAACCGAAGCCATACAAGACGACGGCATTCCGTTTGAAGAAAAAATGGAAATCTTACAAGCGCAACTGCAAGAACAGTTTGCCAAAGGGAACGAATTGCAACAGCGAATTTTAGATAACTTTGATAAATTTTAAAAATGATATTAGATAAAGTAAGAATTGAAGATTTTAAGTCAATCAAGGCATTAACGGTTGATTTACATAAGCTGACCTGTTTTGTTGGAAAAAATGAGTCTGGGAAATCTGCAATATTAGAAGCTATTAGTTATCTGAATTTTCCAGCAAAAAAACTCAAAATAGACCTAACGAATAAAACTTCAAAAAAATTTGAAAATGATGATTTTCCTGAAATTAAAGGATACTTTTTATTGGAAGATGATGAAAGTGATGAGTTGTATACGATATTTTCAAATGATGATATAATAGAAGGTGAATCCTCTAAGCCTTATAAATGGCTTAGAATTACTGTAAAGTCTGATAAACTTGATGATATAAACTTTGAGTTGTTACATGGCAATAATAAAGGAGTTAATTTGACGCGTGTTTATGAAAACCATTTAAATGTTGTAATAAATGAAAATCAAAAAAAGAGTCAACTTAATGTTCTTAAAAATAAAGTTTTTACTGAATATGTTCCTTTAATAGAGCTGTTTACTAGTGATGAATTGACATTGGCTCCTATTACCTTACCACAATATCAACAAAAACTAGGGTCCTATCAATCTTTTAACAGATTATTTCGAATAGCAAATTTGAATAATATTCAGACACTAACAGCAAATCCTCTAAAATTTAGACATAAGCTTAGAATGGCAGAGAGGGAACTAACTAAAATTCTTAAACAAGCTTATAAACAAGATGAATCATTGGAAGTTAAGCTTGATTATCACGGTGATAAATTCATAATTAGTTTCGAAGATGATTCCGAAAGACCCTACGATTTAACGGAAAGAAGCCTTGGGTTTCAATATTTTTTCGCATTTCTTATAAACAAAACATATTTTAACAAAGTTGATAAAAGAAATTATGTTTTTTTACTTGATGAACCTGGAAATAATTTGCATCCCGAAGGCGCAAGGAATCTAGTAGCAATTTTTGAAGATATTGCTAAAATAGATCAGGTACTTTACTCTACTCATAATCCTTTTTTAACTTTTAAGAAAAAGCCTGATAATCTTATATTGGTTAAGAAAACAGGAGCTAAAGGAACTGAACTTTTAACCAAGGTTTATACAAATAAGTATCAAATATTACGTAAAGAATTAGGCCTTTTATTAAATGATTCTTTTTTAGTAAATGATATTAACTTAGTTGTTGAAGGAAACGCTGATAAATGGATATTACATTATGTTATACATGAAGATGATGATTTAGAAGCTTTGACATGGACACACATATTTAGTGCGGATTCAGCAACGGAGATTATACCATCTGTTCGATATCTTAGTAGTTTGAATCTTAAGGGAGTTGTTTTATTAGACTCTGATGATGCTGGATTAAAAGAAATAAAAAAACCTAAGTTTAAAAAGTATATTCTTGATACCAAAAACTGGAATCATCTAACCCTGGATGAAGTTTTTAAAGATGGTGAAAAACGGACTATTGAAGATATGATTATAAATACAAAATACATTGAAGCTTATAACAATTATTATCAAGAGGAAGATGCTGTAGACTGGAAGAAAGACTTCAAGCCATTGTCGGTCGAGAACTTTGTAACGCCAATCTTAGATAATATTAACACACATTTCAAAGGTTTCTCTGATTCAGGAGTCAATAAGATTGCTGTTTTAAGAAAATTCACGGAACTAAATCCATACGAAGAAAATGTCGAAGTGTACAAAGATTTAAAAAACCTTTTATTATTGATTCAAGAACGCGTATTAAAACTTAGTGTGTAATGCTCAAAAATTGGAAAACATACAAACTTGGAGAAATTACTTTATGGAAATCAGGAGGAACACCATCAAAATCAAAACCAGAGTATTGGAATGGTAAAATCCCTTGGATTAGTGCAAAAACTTTAAAAGGAAGATACGTATTTGATTCGAATCTAAAAATCACAAAAGCAGCTTTGGGTAAAGGAGGTAAAATAGCTCCATTAGGTAGTTTACTTTTTTTAGTCAGAGGAAGTGGTTTATATAATGATATACCAGTTGCAATGGTAACTAAAGAAGTAGCATTTAATCAGGACATCAAATGTGTCATGTCTAAAAGAACTGATATGGCAAAAATGTTTCTACTTTACTGGTTTAAAGGCAGTAAGCAAACTTTTACAAATATGCTTGAGGCTACTAGTATTGGAGCAGGAAAATTTAACAGCGATAGGTTATTTAATATAGAAATTCAATTACCACCGCTAAAAGAACAAAAAGCCATCGCCGAAATCCTCTCTGCTATTGACGACAAAATAGAAAACAATCTCGCCATCAACAACACCTTGGAAGAGATGGCTATGGCTCTCTACAAACATTGGTTTGTAGACTTTGACTTTCCTATTACCAAGGAAAGTCATCCTGAACTTGTTTCAGGATCTCAACCAGTTGGTTACAAAACGGCTGGTGGTAAATTTATAGAAAGCGAACTGGGAATGATTCCGAAAGGTTGGGAAGTAAAAAAAATAGGAGATTTGATTGAAACTCTTGGAGGAGGAACTCCAAAAACTTCGGAAAAAAGTTATTGGGAAAACGGAAATATATTATGGTATTCTCCAACTGATTTAACTAGAAATAATGCAATGTTTTCATTTGATTCATCAAAAAAAATAAACAGCTTGGGCTTGTCAAAAAGTTCTGCCAAATTATTTCCTCCATATTCTTTGCTAATGTCTAGTAGAGCAACAATAGGAGCATTGACTATAAATACGGTTCAGGCATCAACAAATCAAGGATTCATAACAATGATTCCAAATGATCAAATTTCAATTTATCAGTTATATTCTTGGGTGAAAGACAATATGGATTTAATTATTTCAAAAGCAAATGGAAGTACATTTAAAGAGATAAGTAAAACAAATTTTAGGAATTTAAAAATTATCGTAGGGAAAGATGTAAAACCGTTTTTAAAAGAATCTAGGAATATATTTGAAAAAGTGGAAAACAACCTAAAAGAAAACCAAACCCTAACCAAACTCCGAGACACACTCTTACCCAAACTCATCAGTGGGGAAGTGCGGTTAACAGCGTTTGAAGAAGAAGTGTTACAATGACGAAAACAGTAGGAGTAATGATACAACAGATTGCCGTCGTTCCTCCTCGCAATGACATAAATATGACCACAGAAGCAACCATAGAACAAGCTGCCATCGACTGGCTAACCGATTTGGGATATACACATCATTTGGGTACTGGCTTAGCGCAAAATCATACCAAAGAAGTCGTGCTAAAAGATAGGTTGCTTCAATTTATACAAACACAATATCCTAGCATTCCAAAGGAAATACAAGACTTAGCTGTTGCAGAGTTTACCAACAACGCAGGTGCAGACTTGGAACATCGCAATCGTAGTTTTCATCTCAAACTCACCAAAGGTATTGAGTTTGCCTATGAAGATGCTTCGGGTAACGAAAAAGCAGTTCATATGTACCCAATTGACTATGACAATCCAGAAAACAATAGCTTTTGGGGCGTGAATCAATTCAGTATTACGGGCAAAAACAAACGCAGACCTGATATTATCATTTACATCAACGGTTTGCCACTCATTGTATTTGAGCTTAAAAATTGGTTTGACGAAAATACCAACATCAAAGAAGCCTACAACCAGCTACAACATTACATAAAAGACATTCCTTTATTATTTGAATACAACGCGATGTGTGTTATCAGTGATGGCAATGAAGCACATCATGGAATGTTCAGCAGCGGAATGGAATGGTTTGCGGCTTGGAAAAGCATCAACGGACGCGAAACGGTACAAGAAGATGACTTTCAAATGCATACCTTGTTGATGGGATTGTTTCCAAAAGATAGAATTCTCAACTATCTTAAAAACTTTATCTTTCATGAAGACCATAACGGAACACTCATCAAAAAAGGAGCAAAATACCATCAGTTTTTTGGAGTCAACTTTGCGGTAGCTGCTGCTAAAAAGTCTGTTCGTCCGTATGGAGACGGTCGTATTGGCGTTATTTGGCATACGCAAGGTTCAGGGAAAAGCATTTCAATGGCAATATATACAGGTATCTTACGAAGTCTGCCCGAACTCAAAAACCCAACCATTGTCGTACAAGTAGATCGCAGCGATTTAGACATGCAACTCCATGAAAACTTTGTCTTGGCAAAAGATTTGGTAGGAGATGTACAACATGCCGAGTCGACCGATGACTTACGACAATTGCTAAGCGCAGGTGCGGGCGGCGTAGTGTTTACAACCATTGAAAAGTTTCGATTAAAGCAAACTACCGAAGAAACCTTAGGCGAATTGGAGCATCCTGTATTATCAGAACGCGAAAACATCATTGTCATTGCAGACGAAGCTCACAGAACCCAATACGGTTTATTAGACGGTTTTGCGTCCAACATGCGGAAAGCACTACCCAAAGCTTCATTTATTGGTTTCACGGGAACGCCTGTCGATAGTAAAGATGCCGATACGGAAGAAGTATTTGGGCATGTCATTCATACCTACGACATTAAACAATCGGTAGCCGACAATGCCACGGTTAGTATCTTTTACGAACCGCGTTTGGCAAAATTACACTTATGGAATGAAGATATAGACGCAGACGCAGACGCCATTACGGAAGCTAATGAAGACAGTGGAAACTTAAAATGGGCAGCTATTGAAGATGCGGCAGGTAGCGAAGAACGCGTACAAAAAATAGCAAAAGACATCTTATATCATTACACAAACAGAACAGAAACCTTGAAAGGGAAAGCCATGGTGGTGTGTATGAGCCGACGTAATTGTGTTAAAATGTACAATGCGTTGACGGCATTAGAAGCTTGTCCAGAAGTGGCAGTGGTGATGACGGGAAACATTTCTAAAGATCCTGTGGAGTGGAATCCACATTTTAGAACCAAAGCAGCTACGGAAGCTATCAAAGCACGGTTTAAAAAAGAAGACGATCCGTTAAAAATTGTGATTGTACGAGATATGTGGCTCACAGGATTTGACGCGCCGTGTGTCCATACCATGTACGTTGATAAAATCATGAAAGGGCATAACTTAATGCAAGCCATCACCAGAACCAACCGAGTTTTAAAAGACAAGAAAAACGGTGTTGTGGTTGATTATATTGGTATTGGTGATAACTTAAAAGCAGCCACTAATAAATATACAAGAAGCGGCGGCAAAGGAAAGCCTACCATTGATCCAGAGCAAGCCTTGGAAATGTTTTACAATCAACTAGAAATCTGCAAAGGGTATATTCCTGCTACAACTGATTACAGTGAGTGGAGACGTTTGCGCCACGGTGAAAAATTTTTGTTGGTAAAAAACACATTGGGTGCTATTATTAAGCATGATGAAGATGCTCACGATTTCATGAAGGCAGAGAAAACCTTGTCGAGTTTGTTATCTATCGTGAAAAGTCGATCTGAAATACAAGATGTTCAAATTGATGTATTGTTTATACAGCATCTATCAAAAGCCGTACGCAATGCAAAATCGGTCAAATCGACCAGAAGCGAACAAAAAGAACAAATAAAAGAACTCATCAGTCAAAGCATCGAATCGGAAGATATTGTAGATGTATTTGCTATGGCAGGAATCAAAAAACCAGACATTTCAATTTTAGACGAAACCTTTTTACTAGGAGCAAAGCAAGAAAAAGATGGACATGCGCTAAAAATAGAAATCATAAAAAACATTTTAAAAGATGAAATAAAACTACGACTCCGCAAAAACATCAAAAAATACACCTCACTCAAAGAAGAACTTGAAAAAGTAATTGACAAGTATCATAACAATGCGTTAGATAGTTACGCGACTATTGCTGAATTGGTAGAGCGCGCTCAAGAACTACAAAACGAGAACAAGCGTACAGAGGAATTAGGGCTAAGCGAAGAAGAACTTGCTTTTTATGATATATTGGCTGCGAAAAAAGAACTTATCAAGGAAGAAGGGCCTATTCAAGACATCGTACATGGAGTGGTAGAAGCTGTAAAATTGAATCTTCAGCTAGATTGGACTAAAAAAGAAAATGCCAAAGCTGCGATACGCTTAGCAGTAAAAAAAGAACTACGCAAAAAAGTGAGTTTATCAAAACTCAATGACATCTTAGAAGAAATCATGCAACAAGCCGAAGGTCAATTCAGTGATTGGAGTGCTTAAAGCAAAGGCACAATAACATATTTATATATAACAAAAAAGCGAACTGTAAAATAGTTCGCTTTTGTTCATAATGTCAGAGTTGGTAACGCTCTGAAATTATTCTTTGGATGTTACAGTGGAAAACAACAATGTTCCTGAGTACCATTCTGCGCATTAGAATGCGAATAACTTCCACCTTTTACCTTTGTGGTGGTTAATGTAGAAATTGCTTTTTTTCCTAACTGTAACGTTTTTAATTGTTGCTTTTTCATAATACTCTGTTTTAATGTTTGTGTGATAAAACTAGAAAATTATTTGACCTTCAGCGTGAAAAAACCTTCAAAATGGGTACGTGTACGCACGCGGACGTGTTTTTGATGTACCAATGTAGCAGTGGCTTTTCTTTGAAAGAATTTTTTTGAAAATCAACTAGCTTTTGTAAATGTCACATAAAATTTGTCCGTAGGAAGAATGTTTTTTGGTTTTAGGTAGAACTGAAAGTCACAAATAAGGAATCAAGAGTCAGGAATCACGGTTTGAGATGAATAAACGAATTAACAAATCAACGAATAGACAAAAAAAACAAACAACGAATAACAAACAACAAATAACGAACAACAAAAAAATAACCTCCACAAGCACAGCAACCTACAAAAAAGTCTCAAAAAAACAGTAGAAATAATTTTCAGAATAAAAAAAGCTTTCTATATTTGCATCCGCAATCGGGAAATACCCGATGAGACACTCGGAGAAATGGCAGAGTGGTCGAATGCGGCAGTCTTGAAAACTGTTGACTGTAACAGGTCCGGGGGTTCGAATCCCTCTTTCTCCGCTAAAACCCTTGTAAACGTACTGTTTGCAAGGGTTTTGTTTTTCAGGTGTAAGAATGGTTGACAGAACTATAGCTCAAATAGTACCTTTCACAAATCAATCTATAGATAGATGATTACTTTTCTCTTCTTTCTTACAGTCAAAAATTTCTGAATACATCCAAGTCGCAATAGGAGTCACGCCACCTTTTACTTCTTCTAATTCGAATGTAGAAATGGTCTTTTTGTTCAATTTCAATGTTTGTAAATTTCTTTTTTTTTATGATATTGTTTTTTAGTGATTGAGCTTGAAGAAGTAAAGTTTCAACAAACTCAAAATTAGTTACGTGTATATTGAAATCACGAAACAAATATCTCTTCTAATACCGCAATGGTACAGAAGTCCAAATACTCAGAATTTTGGCAAGAATGACTGTCTATTGGGAAGATAAAGACGTGTTTTAACCTATAGCATCTACAATTTTCACAGGATTTTTAGCATCATCGATGGCTACAAAAGTGAAAAAACCAGTCACCACTTTGGTTCTTCCTTCTTCATACATATTCTCCATAAAAATATCCACTTTTACCACGCAACTGGTAGTTCCGACTTTATCGACTTTCGCAATCAATTCTACCAATGTTCCTTGCGGGATGGGTTCTGTAAAATCTATCTTATCAGTAGAAACGGTGACTACTTTCTTTCGACTGAAACGCGTAGCGCAAATAAACGAAGCTTCATCCATCAATTGCAATGCGGTTCCGCCAAACAAGGTATCGTAATGATTGGTCGTATTCGGGAAAACCGCTTTAAAAATGTGGGTTTCAGAGTTTTCAATTCGTTTTTTTAGTTGTGAAGTCATCGTTAATAGATTTTATTATGTAGCAATTAGTTTATTTTATGGCAAGACTCATATTCCTTTTGCGGTATTGCGTATTTTTGATAAAATAAATTTTCAACTCAAAGATAGCGTATATGCAAATAATAGAAAGTCTAAAATGGCGATATGCCACAAAAAAGTTTGATGCCAATCGTTTTTTAGATGCCAATCAGATAGCAATTTTAAAAGAAGCCTTCAATCTTACCGCAACGTCTTATGGATTGCAACCGATTCGTTTGGTGGTGATTCAAAACAAAGAACTGCAAGAAAAATTAGTAGAGCATTCGTGGAACCAGCGCCAAGTTGTAGATGCTTCACACGTGTTGGTATTGTGTATTGAAAATAAAGTAAACCGCGAAACGGTAGAAAGCTATTTTCAACGTGTAAAAGACATTCGCAATACACCTGATGAAATTTTAGCGCCGTTTAAAGATTTTATGGTAGATACGTTCTCAAAAAAATCAGATGAAGAATTAAAAACATGGGCGTCCAAACAAGCGTATATCGCACTCGGAAACTTATTAACGGTATGTGGTTTGGAAAAAATTGACGCGTGTCCAATGGAAGGATTCATCCCAGAAAAATATGATGAGGTTTTAGGCTTGGAAGCACACGGACTTTCCTCTGTATTGGTGCTTCCGGTAGGATATAGAGCGGAAGACGACATGTTTTCAAGTATGAAAAAAGTGCGCAAATCTGTTGCAGAAAGTGTGTTGGAATTATAATACCAATTCAACCCTAAAATGCAACATATAAGCTTGTTTATTTGGCATCTAAGTACCTTGTTAAAACTTTCCGTAGCTCATGCTATGCAAACCATTTACAGCGTTCTTAGCTACCAAAGCAACTTCGCTTCTAAAGTCGCATCTTACAATTAAATTGGTATAATAATTTGGCAGGATTGTTGTTTTAAAACAGAAACATTTATATTTGTTTCACACCGTAACACCTAAACAGATGAAGAAATTACTTTTACTAGCGGTTTTTTTTGTTGGATTTTCCACTGTAGCGCAAGAAGATATCAAGCTCAATTGGCTTACCGATTTTGACGAAGCGAAGAAAATTTCTAAAAAAGAAAAAAAGCCAATCCTAATTTATTTTACGGGAAGCGATTGGTGTCCGCCGTGTAAAATGTTGAAAGAAGATTTCTTCTACACGAAAAAATTCCAAGAAAAATCAAAAGATTTTGTATTGGTGATGGCGGATATTCCAAGACGTGTAGATATCATTACGCCAGAACAGCGTCAAGCCAATATAAAATTGTTGCAGGAATATAACAAACAAGGGAAGTTTCCCAACATTGTAGCGGTCAATCATAAAGGAAAAGAATTAGACAACATTATGTCGTACAACATGATGCGTAACACCAAGCGTCATTATAAGTTTCTTGAAAAAATATTGAAAAACTATTAATACGAAACTCTTAAAAACAACCTCTTTTCTATACTTTTGTAGTTGGAAAAGAGGTTTTTCTTTGGGATAATTTCTTTATAACAAACAAAAAAATAACATATGCCTGGATTTGAATTATTTGGTGATGCCGAACGTAAAGAAGTACATGATGTATTGGACAGTGGTGTTTTAATGCGCTACGGATTTGACGGAATGCGAAACGGACATTGGAAAGCAAAAGAATTAGAAGCAGCATTGCAAACACAATTCAACGTACAGCATGCGCAATTGGTTTCTAGCGGAACGGCAGCGGTTTCGGTAGCTTTGGCAATTACAGGTATTGGTGCGGGCGATGAAGTTATTATGCCAACATTTACGTTTGTGGCTAGTTTTGAAGCAATAATGATGTTGGGTGCGATTCCAGTATTGGTAGATATTGACGATACACTTACGTTAGATCCAGCCGCGATTCGAAAAGCAATTACACCTAAAACTAAAGCCATCATGCCTGTACACATGTGCGGAAGCATGGCGAATTTAGACGAAATCAAAGCGATTTGTGACGAACATAATCTGATTTTGGTAGAAGATGCTTGTCAAGCAATAGGCGGAACTTATAAAGGAAAAGCACTAGGAACTATTGGTGATGTAGGATGTTTTTCGTTCGATTTTGTGAAAACGATGACCTGTGGTGAAG
Source organism: Kordia sp. TARA_039_SRF (assembly GCA_006383075.2). Classification (GTDB taxonomy): domain Bacteria; phylum Bacteroidota; class Bacteroidia; order Flavobacteriales; family Flavobacteriaceae; genus Kordia. The sequence goes on along the minus strand of SMNH02000002.1, from coordinate 79,812 downwards.
GCGGCGCTATTATTACTAACAACAGTGATTTCTATACAAATGCAGACCATTACAGTGACCACGGACATGACCATGTTGGAAATGATAGAGGAGCAGAAACGCATCCGTTTTTGGGATACAACTTCCGAATTTCAGAACTCAATGCTGCAGTCGGATTGGCGCAAGTTCGACGCTTGCCAGAATTTTTAGAGATTCAGAAAAAACATTACGACATACTTCGAGAAGCTTTGGCAGATATTCCACAAGTAACCTTTAGAACGGTTCCTGAAGGTGGCGTGGAAAGTTGTGCTTTTCTCAATTTCTTCTTACCAGATTTAGATACTGCAAAAAGCGTCATGACTGGTTTTAAAGAAAACGGAATTGATGTTTGTTTCAATTACTACGACAACAATTGGCATTACATTCGTAAGTGGGAACACTTAAAAGATTTAAAGTCTTTATATCCAATTTCTCAAGAAGTGCGTGACGGCATGCAATATTTAGAAACCAAAACTTTCGAACAATCCGATCAGTATATTGCGCGAAACATTTCATGTTTGATTAAAATGTCATGGACAGAAGAAGAGGTAAGAAGCAGAGCTATAAAAATGCGCGAAGTAATTTTGAACGTTGTTTCATCGTTTGTGTAGTTTGCTAAATTTTAAACGACTTATTTTAAAACAATTCATACAGTTTTCAGTGTAGATTATACAAAAAGAAAGTTTTCTCTTGTTATATTTTTATAGTGTTGCGTAATCAACAATTAAAATTTATAACATGAAAAAAAGTGATTTAAAAAAACTAGCATTAAACAAGAGAGCAATTTCTAAAATTAACGAGCAGTTTGTTACGGGAGGAGATGTTTCTCTTCCGAACCCTGCAACTGCAGAAAGATGCGACTTGACAGGTGAAAACTTTTGTGTTTCTTGGAATGCTTGTAATACAAGAATGGACAATGTAACCTGTTTGTATACAGGAGGTCCAACAAAACCGATAGATACAACGATTAGAACTATTGGTTGTGATATTACTAATATAAAATGCTAATAATCAAAAAATCCAGAGAGTCTATGACTTTCTGGATTTTTTTAAATATTTGATATACGTATTATAGTATACTTAATACGATACATAATCTACAATCTCTAAACCGTACCCAATCATTCCCACACGTTTTTCTTGATGTGTGTTCGTAACCAAACGAATTTTACTAATGTTGATATCGTGCAGAATTTGCGCTCCAATTCCGAAGTCTTTGGAATCCATTTTAATTTTTGGAGCTTTGTGTTCGCCGTCGGTTTGTAATGCTTTTAATTCTTTGATTCTGTGTAATAAATTCAACGAACTGTGATCTTGGTTGATAAATACAATCGCGCCTTTTCCTTCTTCATTGACCAAACGAAACATATCATCCAGCTTTTTATCGGCGTTATTTGTCAAGGTTCCTAAAATATCGTCGTTTACCAATGTTGAATTGATACGTGTTAGTACAGGTTCATCAGCAGACCAACTTCCTTTGGTCAATGCAATGTGCACACGATTGTTGGTTGTTTGTAAATAGGCTCGCATACGGAAATCTCCAAAACGTGTTTGTACGTTAAAGTCTTCTTTCTTTTCAATCAAAGAATCGTGTTCCATTCGGTAGGCAACCAAATCTTCAATAGATACAATTTTTAAGTCAAAATTTTTAGCGACTTCAAGCAATTGTGGCAAACGCGCCATGGTTCCGTCTTCGTTCATGATTTCCACAATAACACCCGCAGGTTGTAGTCCTGCCAAGCGCGCAAAGTCAATCGCAGCTTCTGTATGACCTGTTCTACGAAGTACGCCACCTTCTTTTGCTTTTAATGGAAATATATGTCCTGGACGCGCCAAATCGAATGGACGTGTGCTTTTGTCAATTAATGCTTGAACGGTTTTAGCGCGGTCAGAAGCGGAAATTCCTGTTGTAACACCGTTTCCTTTCAAATCTACCGAAATGGTGAATGCAGTTTCCATCGGATCGGTATTATTACTCACCATCATGCCAAGTTGCAATTCTTTACAACGATTTTCGGTCAAAGGTGCGCAAATCAGTCCGCGACCATGTGTTGCCATAAAGTTGATCATTTCTGGCGTTACCATTTCAGCCGCAGCTAAAAAATCACCTTCATTTTCACGATTTTCATCGTCCACTACAATAATTACTTTTCCTTGACGGATATCTTCAATGGCTGCGTGAATGCTGTCTAATTGTGTATTCGTTTTCACTTTTGTAGTTGACGTTGTCATGTTTTTCAGTATTTAATCGCAAAAATAATCATTCTCACGGGAAAAATTAAAGAATGTGTAAAGTATTGTAAGGTTGTAGTTGCTTTTCTATATGAAGTGATTTAAACTTTTTGTTTTGTAGCGAAAATTTAAGATTTCTTAGTCTGATGAAGCCTTTTTTGAGTGGCATAGCATAGCTACGGCATAAAAAAAGTCAAAATCAGGGTAAAATAAGATGAATTTGCAGCCAGAAGAAAAAGTTTAAATCACTTCTATAATATTATCGCTTACTCTTTATTTCTTTTTTAATGCGCGCTTTTACTATAAAAAACGTTACAAAGTAAAAAACAAATCCAAGAATGGAGATAGCTTGAATCGTTGATTTCTTGGACGGTTTTACTCCAATTCCATCCATAATATTGCGTAAGAATATGTTGGAGCGAACAAATCTATATATAAATAGAATTCCAAAAATAATAGCACTTGCTAATAAACTGTAAAACATCCAGTTTTCCATTTCTATATTATTATTCAAAATAGGCAATGAAAGTGCAGAAACTATAAAAGGAACATAGTATATAAAAGCGAATTTAGATGCTTTTATATATGATATATATATCTTTTCTATGTCTTTATTGGTGTCATTTTCAAAAACACCTAATACTTTTAAGCGTCTTTGTGAAATTCCTCGTTCTTCCAAAATGCTTATTGCTAAACTTCGTTCACCGTCACTGTAATTATAATCACGATAATTTTGAACCACATCCATCAGTTGCGAATCGCTCAACGCTTTTAGTTTTTCAGTGCTTTCACGGTCAGTTGTTGTTATTTCAGCCAATTCATGTGTTTTTTCTTCGTTTTCATCTTCTTTCAGTCGAACAAAAAGCTCTTTTAAAGAAAAACTAAACAATCCTTGGTCGGAAGTGGCACGTTTGGTAAAATAGATACTCAGCGGAAACATAATCATCGTCGACATCCAAGTGCCTAACCATGGAGGAATACTGCCATCTTCGGCACTGTTTTTTCCAAAGATTCCGATAAAGTGATAAACTAAAAACAGACAAACAGCTATGACCATTGGCAAACCAATTCCTCCTTTGCGAATGATGGCTCCTAACGGTGCGCCCACAAAGAACAGAATGATACAGGCAATGGCAACGGCAAATTTGTCGTGCATGTATATTTTTTGGTGATTGATTTTTTTCTCCATGCGCTTGAAACGATTTTCGGTGTTTTCAAGCGTTGTGCGACGACCTTTGATGTTGGTGATGGAAATATCTAACGCACGTTTTTGATTTTTGAGTGATAATAATTCTAGAACATTTTCTGAGTTGTTGATAGAATCTAACGGCACGCGATTGGTGGAATCTTTTTCGATGATTACCATTCCCGTACGCTTGTACATGTTTTCACCAAAACCAACTTTTTCTTGGTCGTATTTGTTTTCAAACTTGTTGATGGTATCATAAAGCTGCTGCACGTTGAACATTTTGTATGTGTTGTGGTCAGTCGCGTCTAAATCGACATCGTTGATTTCGCGCAAATCCACATTCATGATGTATTTTTCAAAGGAAACTTTGGCGTGTTGTTCGCGCAAGGCATCTTTCGGGTCGGTGGATTTGACATCTTCGTAGCGATTTCCATCAAATAAGACCATTTGTAGAATGTCAGAATCAGGACTGCTTTTAAGTTCGCCATTTTTCGATTTGATAACAATCCGATTTCTTCTGTCATTGGATTTTTGGTGAATAATTACTTTATCCAACAGTTGGTCATTGTTACCATATTTTTTATCAACCTTAATATTGATATCCGCAATGTCATTAAAAACACCTTCGCCGATTGCCAATGCAGGCTTTTTCTTTGCTAGGTTTTTACGCAGATTGTATTGTTTAAATTCTGACCAAGGAATGACATTATTACTAAAGAAAAACGTTCCAATTCCCAACAAAACAATAAAAATAATACAACTACGCATGGCGCGTTGCAAGGAGATTCCTGTTGATTTCATTGCGGCAAACTCGTAGCTTTCCGCAAAGCGACCAAAAGTCATAATAGAAGATACTAAAATACTTAACGGCAATACTAGTGGAATCAACTTAGGAGCAGTATACAGCAAGAATTTTAAAATGATGCTGACGTCCAATCCTTTTCCAGCCAATTCGCCTATAAAAAGCCAAACGGTTTGTAATATAAATATGAACATAAATATTACAAACACGGTAAGAAACGTTAAGAAGTAACTCTTAAGTATGTATCTATCTAGTATTTTCAAGTAGCCTAGTTTTTATCTATATAATAATCCTCGTATTTCGATTCGTCAAATATAAATAAGCTTTTTGATAATGGCTGATTCGTTTTAAAAGAATTAACAGTTAAAGTAGTAATTGTACCGTTTTTTCCTGTTTCGATTAAGTTGTAGATGTGTTTTGTTTTTTCATCAATTCCCAACAATACACTTTTAATATCTGATGTTGGACTTGTCGGCGTTAGTTTGATGTATTGAATTTTTCTACCGCGAACGTTTTGTAAAATGTCCCACGCATAGGTATATCCTTTTTTGTAGAATGTCAACATTTCAGAAGGAGATAAGCCTGTTTCGTCATCTTCTACGTCGGAAATCGTAACCTCTTCATTGGCAGGAACGATGGTGTATACTTTTTTAGTGTCGTAAATTTTGGTGAAGCCTAAGAAGTTTAGGTAGTATTTTTGACCTTCCAACGTTACATTTCCTTTGGATTCTTGCTTTGTATTTGCTTCTTTGTTGTTCAATTCATATTTAAAGTCAATTTGAATATTGTCATAACTGTTGACTTTTGCAGAAACTTCATCTAATAGTTTTTTTGCTTTTGCTGTATTTTGCGCATTTACAGTGCATGTGAATATGCCTAATACCAACACTAAAACTAGTTTTTTCATGTTATCCATTTTTTTCATTTTCTAATAATTGTTCTAAAGCTAAAATGTCTGGAACCAATACTTGTCGTGCTTTGCTTCCTTCAAAAGGACCTACAATTCCTGCAGCTTCTAATTGGTCTATAATTCGTCCAGCACGATTGTACCCAAGTTTGAGTTTTCGCTGTAATAACGAAGCCGAACCTTGTTGTGCAACCACAATGATTTCTGCTGCTTGTGGGAATAGTTTGTCTCTATCTGCGATGTCTATATCAAGACTTGTGCCACTTTCTTCACCTACATATTCAGGCAGCATAAAAGCATCTGGATAGGCTTTTTGTGCGCCAATAAAGTCTGTAATTTTCTCCACTTCTGGCGTATCAACAAACGCACATTGAATACGTATTAAATCGTTTCCTTGTGTGTACAGCATGTCTCCGCGACCAATTAATTGATCAGCTCCAGAATTATCTAAAATGGTGCGCGAATCTATTTTCGACATTACTCTAAACGCCACTCTGGCAGGGAAATTCGCTTTTATCATTCCCGTAATAACGTTTACAGACGGACGTTGTGTAGCGATGATTAAGTGAATTCCAATCGCACGTGCCAACTGTGCCAAACGCGCAATCGGTGTTTCAACTTCTTTTCCAGCTGTCATGATTAAATCGGCAAATTCATCCACCACCAATACAATATAGGGTAAAAACTTATGTCCGTCATTAGGATTGAGTTTTCGTGCTTTGAATTTGGCATTGTATTCCACAATATTACGACACATCGCGTTTTTCAGCATATCATAGCGTTGGTCCATTTCAATACAAAGCGAATTCAACGTGTTGATTACTTTGGAATTGTCCGTGATAATCGCTTCTTCCGAATCGGGAAGTTTTGCCAAATAGTGACGTTCTATTTTGTTAAAAAGTGTCAATTCTACTTTTTTCGGATCAACCAATACAAATTTGACTTCTGCTGGATGTTTTTTGTAGAGAATCGAAGTTAAAATACAATTCAGTCCCACCGACTTTCCTTGTCCCGTAGCACCAGCCATTAACAAGTGTGGCATTTTTGCCAAATCGACCACCAATGTTTCGTTGCTAATCGTTTTTCCGAAAGCAATTGGTAATTGCATTTCTGCTTCTTGAAACTTCTTGGAAGCAATGGCAGAGCGCATGGAAACGATAGCAGGTTTTTTATTTGGTACTTCAATTCCAATCGTTCCTTTTCCTGGCATGGGCGCAATGATACGAATTCCCAATGCGGCTAGCGAAAGTGCAATATCGTCTTCTAAGTTTTTAATTTTAGAAATACGTACACCAGCTTCTGGGATGATTTCATACAGTGTCACTGTTGGACCAACCGTTGCTTTAATACTGGCAATTTCAATTTTATAATTGCGAAGCGTCGTTACGATTTGGTTTTTATTTTCTTCGAGTTCTTCTTGGTTGATGGTGATAGAACTACCGTTGGTGTAATCTTTTAGTAAATCGATGGTTGGAAAACGGAAGTTTCCTAACTCTAACGTTGGGTCAAATTCGCCATGTTCTTTTACAAGTTTATCGGATAAATTTTCTGCAACTGTTTTTTCTTCAACAACCTTTTCAACTTGAATTGCTGTTTCTTCTTCCTCTTTGGCAATTTCTACTTCGAAAGACGCGTCTTTTACTTCGCTATCTTTTTTATCTGAAGTCGTTCCTGAATGATTTTTGATGGTTGGTTGTAAATTTTCAACCGATAATTCAAACTCTGATTTTTTTGCTTTTTCTGTAGAGGAAGTTTCGTCTTCGTTGGTCTTTGTTTGTACTTCTGTAGAAGAGGAAGTTTCGGTTTCTTCTGTTTGAGTAGTTTCCGTAGTTGTTTCGCTAGAAGCTTCTTGCATAGCAAAATCTTCCTTTATATCTGTTTTTCGCTTTTGAATATAGGCGGATACTTTTTCTGGCGTAAGCTTTAAACGTAAAACTGCATACAGAATCGCTCCAAAAACGAGTAACAATCCCACACCAATTTTACCAATATATACTTGCAAATACGAGTTGATTTCATATCCAATCGTTCCGCCCAAAATAGGTGCAGAGTTAAAGAAGAATCCTAAAAAGATAGACAACCAAATGACAATAATACTTCCCCAAAACCATCGGTTAAATAGCTTCTTTTTGGTATCCAATAGCAAGTGTAATCCTGTCCATAAAAGTAAACTAGCAAAAATGAACGACGCAATTCCGAAACCTCTGTAAATAAAAAAGTCGCTGATACTGGCGCCAAAACGTTGCATCCAGTTTTGTGTTTTTACTGAGCTATCACTACTGTCGAGCACACTTTGGTCAACTTCGCCTGTAAAGAAATACGAAGCAAACGCAATAAATAACGCAACTGCAAACAACATGAGTAAGCTACCCAATATAATTTGATGCTGTCGGGTAAACGTAAAATCAGGTTTTTTGAATTTCGAGACTCTAGGAGTTTTTTTCGTTTTTTTTACGGTTTTCTTCTTTGCCATTCAGGGATTGCTTGTTTATAAATCAATGAACTCGCAACAAATTCGCGAGTAAAATACAAATCGCACTAAAGTCGCAAGATATTTAAAATTAATCTTTATGCGAAACGTTTTTCCGTAAAATAAAAGGATGCGTGTAGCAAATAGGAGAGAAGCGAAGGAACTAAAAAGAAAAAGCGGGATTGCTCCCGCTATATGTACTTAAATTTCCCAATCTTTGGTTAAATCACAATTTATGATTCCGCAGGTATGTTTTGGTTCACCTACACAACCTGTGTTGGCACAACCAACAATGGTATCTACAGCACCACCTTTTTTATTTTCAAGATCGGAAATAGACTTTTTGTTTAAAACTAAGTTTTTAAATTCTCTTTTTTTCATAATATAAAGTTTACGTTAATAAATGTTAGTAAGAAGCGATGTAATTTCGCTTGTGTTTTAAGCAGCTTCACAACCTGCATCGCTGAGCAATTGACAGTTGATAATGCCGCAAGTTTCCTTAACAGGACCAATGCATCCAGTATTATTAGGACACTCTTTTTCTGTGTGCGGAAGTGCGCCACCTTTAATAGAATCATCTAAATTACAGATAGACTTTTTGTTGAGAATCAAATTTTTAAGTTCTCTTTTTTTCATGATGTAATATTTTATGGTTAATAATACATCAAGGTAAGAAAAAAATGAAAACGATAGGAGTTTTTATGTGAATTATTATCAGTGAACTACTTCGCAGCGTGATGCTGAAGTATGCAAAGAAAATTATTCAAAAGATGTTGACTTGAGTGAGAGAAAGTTTTAAATATGAATTATAAAAACTTAGGAATATAAATAAAGCATCCAATAATTACGGCAGCAATGGCAAAGATAAAAACAGCGCCAGCCGCCAAATCTTTGATGAGTCCTATTTTTTTATGATGCTCGGGATGTATGAAGTCTGCAATTTCCTCAATAGCAGTGTTGATTCCTTCCAAACTCATAATGAGTCCAATAGTTAAAGTTTGCAATATCCATTCAGTTTTGGAAATTTCGAAGTAAAATCCAGCAATGGTAACTACAATACCGATAAAGAATTGTGCTTTTAAGCTAGCTTCTGTAGTAATGAGCAGATATGCGCCTTTACACGCATATCCGACTCCTTTTATTCTTCCTTTAATGAATTTAATCATCTAATAATGCTTCCAAAGCAGCTTTATAATTTGGTTCTTCTGCAATTTCGGTAATGTGTTCTGTGTAAGTAACATTTCCACTTTCGTCCAAAACAACAACAGCACGTGAGTGCAATGCTTCCATGGGACCGTTTATCATATCAACACCATAGGCTTTTCCAAAACTTCCATCTCTAAAGTCAGACAGTGTTTCTACATTTTCTAAGCCTTCAGCAGCGCAAAAGCGTGATTGTGCAAATGGTAAATCGCGCGAAACGCACAATACTTTTGTATTATCCAACTCGCTCGCTTCTTGGTTAAATGTTCTTACTGAAGTTGCGCAAACACCTGTGTCTACACTAGGGAAAATGTTCAATACAACTTTTGAACCTTTATAATCGTCTAATTTCTTTGTGTTTAAATCTGAGGTTACTAATGTAAAATCAGGAGCTTTTGCTCCTACATTTGGCAAGCTTCCTGAAGTTTCAAAAGCTGTACCATGTAATGTAACTGTAGCCATTCTTTTTAGTTTTTTTGGTTTGTTCCGTAAAATTACACAATAAAAAATGCTCTCAATAATAGTTTGTAAAATTTTATGAAATAATTTAAAACTATTAATTATTTGTGTGTAATAGGTAAAAACTATTTTGAAATAATAATTATCAATTTTTTAACCCTAATTATAGAAAATTAATAAGTAATTTTAAGACAATCTAATAAATCCTAAATTTTAAACATATACAAATGGAAAACAATCCTCATTCAAATGATGCTTCAGCAAGTCCTTCAGACTTGAATACAAGCTCAGCAAAATGCCCTTTTTTTAGCGGTACAACCAAAAGAACGGCTGGTAGTGGTGTGAAAAATCGCGACTGGTGGCCAAATGAATTAAAATTAAACATTCTTAGACAACATACTGCAAAATCCAATCCGATGGGAGAAGATTTTAATTATGCAGAAGCCTTCAATAGTTTAGATTTTGCAGCTTTAAAGCAAGATGTAATCGACTTAATGACCGATTCGCAAGATTGGTGGCCTGCAGATTATGGTCACTATGGTGGATTCATGATCAGAATGGCTTGGCACAGTGCAGGAACCTATAGAGTAGGTGACGGACGCGGTGGTGCTGGTGGCGGTTCGCAACGTTTTGCGCCTTTAAATAGTTGGCCTGATAATGGAAACTTAGACAAAGCGAGATTGCTTTTATGGCCAATCAAACAAAAATATGGTAATAAAATCTCATGGGCCGATTTAATGATTTTAGCAGGAAACTGTGCTTTAGAGTCTATGGGCTTTAAAACATTTGGTTTTGCTGGTGGACGTGAAGATGTTTGGGAACCAGAACAAGATGTGTACTGGGGAAGCGAAACGGAATGGGGACAAAATGATGATAGATACGCAGATGGTGATTTGGAAAATCCGTTAGCCGCTGTCATGATGGGATGGATTTACGTAAATCCAGAAGGACCAAATGGAAATCCAGACCCGCTAGGTTCTGCAGCCAATGTTCGTGAAACATTCGGACGTATGGCAATGAACGACGAAGAAACAGTTGCGCTGGTTGCGGGTGGACATACCTTTGGAAAAGCACACGGAGCGGCTGACCCTAATAAATATGTTGGAGCAGAACCACACGGAGCTTCTATTGAAGAAATGAGTACAGGATGGAAAAACTCTTTCGGAACAGGTGTTTTAGATGATACTATTACGAGTGGAATTGAAGGTGCGTGGACACCGAATCCAACACAGTGGGATCATGATTATTTTGATGTATTATTAAATTATGATTGGGAATTAACGAAAAGTCCAGCAGGCGCGCATCAATGGACGCCAACTGCGGCTTCCAATGCTCGTATGGCGCCAAAAGCAGGCGATCCAAACGGACAACAAGCGCTGATGATGACTACGGCAGATATCGCGTTAAAAACAGATCCAGAATATTTAAAAATTTCTCAAAAATTCCACAAAGACCATAAAGCTTTTGAAGATGCGTTTGCGCGTGCTTGGTACAAGTTAACACACAGAGATATGGGACCAATTGACCGTTATTTAGGTCCAGAAGTGCCATCAGAAGAGTTGTTATGGCAAGATCCAATTCCAAAAGTGAATTATACATTAAGTGATGCGGATATTACTACATTGAAGAACATGATTGCTGACAGTGGATTATCGGTTTCTCAATTAGTGTCTACCGCTTGGGCTTCAGCTTCTACTTTTAGAGGTTCTGACAAGCGCGGTGGTGCTAATGGCGGACGTATTCGTTTAGAGCCACAAAAAAGTTGGGAAGTAAACAATCCAAAGGAATTGGCAAAAGTATTGGCTGTGTACGAAGGTATTCAGAACGATTTTGACGGTGAAGTTTCTATGGCAGATTTAATTGTGCTTGCAGGAAATGTAGGTGTTGAAAAAGCGATTAAAAATGCTGGACACAATGTTACTGTCGAATTTACACAAGGTAGAGGAGATGCTTCGCAAGAACAAACTGATATTGAGCAATTTAATTATTTAGAGCCAATTGCTGACGGATTTAGAAACTATATCAGAGAAGATTTAGACATCGCGGCGGAAGATTTATTAGTAGACAAAGCAAACTTATTAACCTTAACGGTTCCAGAAATGACGGTGCTACTTGGTGGTTTGCGTGTATTAGGAACTAATTACGACGGCTCTAAGCACGGAGTATTTACGGATACGGTAGGAACGTTGACTAATGACTTCTTCAAAAACATTTTAGACTTTACTTATACTTGGAAAGCTACGAATGAAGACGATCGTTATTTCGTAGGAAGCAATCGAAAAACAGGCGAAGTGAAGTTCTCAGGAACTCGTGCAGACTTAATTTTTGGTTCCAATACGGAATTGCGAGCGATTGCAGAAGTATATGCAAGTAGCGATGCAGAAGAAAAATTTATACACGATTTTGTAGCCGCTTGGACGAAAGTCATGAATTTAGATAGATACGATTTACGAAAATAAATAGCATTCTAAACCATAAAAAAAGTCACTTCGAAAGAAGTGACTTTTTTAGTTTTACACCAAATTGTATTACTTGTCAATGGAACCCATAACACGTTGCATAAAGCTGTTTAAAGCTTCTTTTTTTGGCGTTCCTTCTTTCACCATTTTATGTACTTCAATAGCGCCGTACATGTTTGAAATCAGTTCGCCAATGACGTCGAGTTCTTCATCTTTTAACGACGGAACTTCTGTAAGTGCTTCCAAAGTATCAATGGTTTCAATTACGTAATCTTCGTCATTTTCGTCAATAAATTGCGTTAAGTGTTTAATTACAGGTAATTTCATTAAAAAGTATTTTTATTCCCTTGCATAAGGGAATCTTGATTGTTTACATTCATTAAGCAGCAACTTCATCTACCAATTCTTTCAATACGTCAAATTTATTGGTTTGAACCTGATTCACAAATTCGCCATTTTTGAACGTTGCAAAAGTTGGTAAATTATCTACCGTTGCTAATTTTCTAGATTCAGGAAACTTCTCTGCATCTGCAATCACAAAAGTGATGTTTTCCAGTTCTTTGGCTAATTTCTTCACTTTTGGCTTCATGATGCGACAATTACCACACCAAGATGCTGAGTACTGAACCACAACCGTATCGTTGTTAGCCACTAATTCTTGTAAATTGTCTTGATTTAATTCTTGAACCATAATTGTTGTATTTATACGTTTGAAGCTAAATATTCAGCAACTCCGTCTCTGTTCGCGTTCATTGCTTCTTTTCCTTCTTCCCAGTTAGCTGGACAAACCTCTCCTTTTTCTTGAACGTGTGTGTATGCATCAATCAAACGTAAAAATTCGTTTACGTTACGTCCAACTGGCATGTGGTTGATTCCTTCGTGGAAAACAGTTCCTTCTTCGTCAATCAAATACGTTGCTCTGTATGTTACGTTGTCACCTTCAACTTGTACTGTTCCTGTTTCTTCGTCGTACACTTCGTTAGTGATGTCTAAAATTCCTAAGATGCTAGATAAGTTACGGTTGCTGTCAGCTAATAAAGGATAGGTGACTCCTTCAATTCCGCCGTTATCTTTTTCAGTGTTTAACCATGCAAAGTGTACTTCTGGAGTATCACAAGAAGCACCGATTACAATTGTGTTTCTTTTTTCAAATTCTCCCAAAGCTGCTTGAAAAGCGTGTAATTCAGTTGGGCAAACGAATGTAAAATCTTTTGGATACCAGAATAACAATACTTTTTTCTTGTTGTTTACTGCTTCATCCAAAACATTTAGTTTGAAAGTGTCTCCCATTTCATTCATTGCATCTACATTCAAGTTTGGGAATTTTTTTCCTACTAAAGCCATATTTTTTGTGTTTTAATTTATGTTATTAATTGGTGCAAAAGTAACAAGCCTTAGTGGAGTTTTTAGTGAATAAAATCTTAAAAATTTATCAAGCAATAGAGAACATTTATACCGCAAAAAAGAAGCGATAAGATTATCTTATAAAATGCTAAAAGCCTTGAATTTACAACAGATTCAAGACTTTTAGTTTAAAATTTATATGTCTGTTAAGCAACTTTCGTAGCTAACTGCTTGATTTTGATTTTGAAAGCGGCAAATAGTAAAGTCGTAAACGGACTGAGCCAGTTAAAAAAGGCATATCCTGCATACGAAAAGGTGTCAACATTTAACACACTCGATTGATAAGCACCGCACGTATTCCAAGGAATTAATACAGATGTAACCGTACCAGAGTCTTCCAAGGTTCTGCTTAAATTTTCTGGCGCTAAGCCTTTATCCTCAAATGCTTTTCTATACATTCTTCCTGGAATTACAATTGCCAAATACTGATCGGAAGCTAACACATTCAATCCCACACAGCTAATAACAGTACTTGCAAAAAGCCCAAAGATAGTGTCAAATAAGTTCAATACAGATTTGCTAATACGTGATAATGCTCCAATGGCGTCCATCACACCACCAAAAACCATCGCGCAAACAATGAGCCAGATGGTTCCCAACATACCACTCATTCCGCCAGAACTGAATAAATCGTTTAGTTGCGCACTTTTAGTTTCAATCGCTGTATCAACCGTCATCGCGTTCATAATTCCTTTATAAGCATTATTAAATGTAAGGCTGTCTCCACCACCAATACTTGTAACGATTTCTGGTTGAAATATCACGGCAAAAATCCCTCCTAAAAGTGTCCCAATTAATAATGCGACTAATGGCGGTGTTTTTTTAACAATTAAAATAATAACAGCTAGCGGAACTAAAAATAACCAAGGTGAAATATTGAAAGAAGCTGATATTGAAGCCAACATTTGACTAGTATCAGCAGTTCCAGAAACATCAATTGACAAACTTATAATTACAAATATAATAAGCGTTACTACTATCGTAGGAACAGTTGTGTATGTCATATATTTGATGTGAGAAAATAATTCGCCTCCAGCCATCGCAGGTGCTAAGTTTGTAGTGTCGCTCAGTGGTGACATTTTATCTCCAAAATACGCTCCCGAAATTACAGCTCCAGCGGTCATTCCAGCGTGAATTCCTAAGGCATTTCCAATCCCGATAAGGGCAATACCCACAGTAGCGGAAGTTGTCCAACTACTTCCTGTAGCAATCGAAATAATAGCACAAATAATAACACATGCAGGTAAAAATATTGTAGGATTTAGTATTTGTAATCCATAATAAATCATGGATGGAATAATACCACTAATGAGCCATGTTCCAGCCAATGAACCTACAAAAAGTAAAATTAACAATGCACCTGTGGTTGATTTCACATTTTCGGCAACCTCATCAAGCATTTGTTTATAGGATACTTTATTGTAAAAACCGACAATTGCAGCAACGGCAGCTCCCAATAATAATACAAATTGATTACTTCCACTAAGTGCATCATCGCCAAAAGCATATTTTACATTGTAGAATAACATTCCTACCAACGCTATCACGGGAATTAATGCTTCCCAAATACTTAGTTCTTTATTCTCAATGATATTTTCATCCTGTGGTTCTCTTGGCTTTATTTGCTGACTTTCCATAGTAGTTTTGGTGTAGTTTTTTTCTAAGCGTAATGTTACGATTTTGTAAACTAGTATGCAAATCATTTTGGTTGCGTACCTTTGCAAACTTATAACTTAGTGTCAATTTATGGATTCGTTAACGCAAATTGTGTTGGGTGCTGCTTGTGGAGAAGCTGCTATGGGAAAAAAGATAGGAAATAAAGCCTTACTTTTTGGAGCTATCGGCGGAACGATTCCAGATTTGGACGTCTTTATCGGAAACTTTTTGTACAGCAATAAGATTGATGCTATGCTGTTTCATAGAGGTTTTATGCATTCAATTCTCTTTGCCATTTTAGCGGCTTTTGCACTCGGTTGGCTGGTTTTTAAATTGTACGATAAAGGCAAACGACGTGGCACAACGACCAAAAAAGATTGGACGTGGCTGTTTTTCTTGTCCATCTTTACACATCCTATTTTAGATTGCTTTACAGGATACGGAACGCTGTTATTTTCTCCTTTTAGTAACTATCGCGTGGCATTTAGCAATATTTCTGTTGTGGATCCGTTGTATACATTGCCTTTTTTAATCTGCTTGATTGTTCTTATGTTTTACAAACGACACAATCCGAAACGAAAATTTTGGCTGAAATTAGGTGTCGGCATCAGCTCTGTGTATATGTTGTGTACGATTGGAAATAAATTTTATATCAATAGTGTTTTTGAAAAATCGTTAGCGGAACAGGGAATTCAATATACACGTTACAATACAGAAGCCAGCATTTTGAACAATATTTTGTGGTACGGAATTGCAGAAACAGACACAGATTTCCATGTGGCTTTTTATTCGCTGTTTGATACGAAAGCAGTATTTACCGATTGGGAAACCATTCCTAAAAATCATGCGTTGCTTCCAAAAACGAATTCTGATATCGCTTGTTTGGCATGGTTTAGTAATGATTATTATACGATTGAAAAAGCCGAAGACGGCGCTTTTATCTATAAGGATTTGCGCTATCCGTCTATCAAAGTGAATGATGAAAAATCGGTGGTGTTTTCGTTTAAAATCTTCCAAGATGGTGAACGACTCAACATGAAGCCTTTTCGCGGACCAAGATTTGATGAAAATACGTCTTTTGGTGATGTACTAAGTATCTTCTGGGAACGTATTAAAGGGAAGTAGTTTTTTTGGTTGCTAGTTGTCAATTGTTTTTTAACTTTTATTCAACATTCAACATTCAACATTCAACATTCAACATTCAACATTCAACATTCAACATTCAATATTCAAGAAGCTACTCAGTATACAAGTGTCGTTTGCAGACTTCGCAGATGATTCGGTTGATTTTCATACTTTCTAATTGTGCAGACGTGTTGACTTGACAAGCAAAATGTGTTTTGATAGCTTCGTTATATCGCATCTTTTTACAAATAGAAATACTTTTCGTCAGGCATTCGCCAGAAGTATCTTTTTGGGATTTGAATAGATGTAATTCTTCGTCTATATTTTCTTTTAGTGTATACAGTGGCGTTTCGCTCATAAATAAACATATAGTAACCAGACTGAAAATAGTTGGTATTTGTCAGAATCAGTATACACTTCTCACGTAAGTGAAAAAAATGACCGATTCGTTATTAAATTTTGTCCATATATAAGTGACTAACGCAAGTAGAACATAACGTACGCCCGATTTTGGCACATTGTGTTCGCGCACGTTCCTCGGGTTGACAGGAAAAAATAGTGCGGGAATCTTCTTCAACATCCATACGGCCACAAATGGATTTTTGTTTTGAATAACACTCGTTTTGGTCTGTGGGGTTTGCTAAAAAGAGGTGCAATTCGCCATCTGATTTTCGTTCTCGTAATATGTAAACATTTTTGCGCATACAGTAAATTCTAGTATTGTTCTATTTGGGATTCAATAATAACTAAAACCTATCGGTAAAAATTACGGAAAACCGTAATCGGTAGTAATTTAACGGGATTAACGTAAAACTACTTAGGTAATTTCCGTAGTGTATGTACGTGAAAAGCAAAAAGAGCGTCGAAAAGACGCTCCTTATTTTTTATAAAAATGAAATGATGAAAACTATACCATTGCAGGTTCTAAAATATTTAACTGTTCCATACACTCGCGCATGAGTTGATATGTGCGTTGAATATCATGATCTAATCCGACAGAAAAACGTATCAAACCATCAGTTAAGCCCATTTCAGCTTGTTCAGCTTCTGGAATTTCAGATGAAGTGGAAGTGCCAGGTGCGCTAAACAGTGTTTTGTAAAACCCTAAACTCACGGCTAAGTAGCCTAAGTTTTTCTCTTGCATCAATTCCATTAATTCATTGGCTTTTTCAATAGAACCGACATCAATCGTCAACATGCCGCCAAAACCATAATCGGAATTCATCATGCGTTTAAAAACATCGTGTGAAGGATGCGACGGCAAGCCAGGATATACCGTTTTTAATCCGTCAGCTTCAAACATTTTTGCCAAATACATGGCATTGAAACTGTGTTGCTTCATGCGAATATGAAGTGTTCGCAAATTTTTCAAGACAGAAGCGGCACGCAAACTGTCCATCGTTGAACCTAACAACATACTTGCACCATCGTTAACATTGCGTAATTGGTCAATCAATGCTTGTGTTCCACACACAACACCACCAACAGTATCACTAGCTCCGTTGATAAATTTGGTCAAACTGTGAATGACAATATCCGCACCTAATTTTGCGGGCGCAATCGATAATGGAGAAAAAGTATTATCAACCACCAATTGCACATTGTATTTCTTTGCCAATTCCGCCAAAGCGGGAATATTAGCGACTTCCAACAACGGATTACTGACAGTTTCACAATATAACACTTTCGTTTTTGGTGTAATGGCAGCTTCTACGGTTTCTAGTTTTGTGATATCAACAAAAGAAGTTTCAATATCAAATCGTGGAGTAAAATTCTTTAAAAACGCATACGTTCCACCATAAATAGTTCTGCTCGATACAATGTGGTCGCCACTTTTGCATAATTGTAAAATGACAGGAGCAATAGCGCCCATGCCCGAAGCGGAAACATTTGCCGTTTCGGTGCCTTCCATAGCTGCCAATGCTTCTCCTAAGTATAAATTGCTCGGTGATGAATGTCTGGAATACAAATAGCAACCATCTGCATTGCCTTCAAACGTATCAAACATTGTTTTGGCTGACAAAAAGGTATAGGTTGAAGAATCGGAAATGGAAGGATTTACGCCTCCAAATTCGCCAAAATACTGTAAATCTTGAATATTATTTGCGGGATTAAATTTCATGTGATTTGCTTTTTAATGTTATTCAAAATTCGATATATTAGGAATAAAAATCAATTGATAGTAAAAAGTATAGAAAATAAAACTGTATAATTGTATTTTGAATGAAAATATGTCAGAATTGATAATTTTTAAATTCTAATTTTAGATTTTTTTACACCATGAAACTTGATGAAATAGACAAAAAATTACTCACGCTTTTACAAAACGATAGCAAACAGACCAACAAAGAATTGTCAAACAAATTGCATCTATCTGTAACGGCGGTTTATGAGCGAATCAAAAAGTTAGAGAATGCAGGAATCATTCAGAAATATATAGCGTTAATCGACAAAAAATTGATCAATAAAAGTTTCTTAGCACATTGCCACGTGCAATTAACACAACATTCCAAAGAATTTGTGATACAGTTTGAACGTGAAATCATCAAACTAGACGAAGTATTAGAATGTTACCATGTTAGCGGCGATTATGATTATATTTTAAAAGTATTGGTAACCGATATGGAAGCCTATCGCGATTTTATGATTGCCAAACTTACCGCCATTCCAAACATCGGAAACACGCATAGTATTTTTATCATTGGAGAAGTGAAACATACAACGGTGATTTCTGTTTAAAAATGTAACGATGTATTAATGGTTTTGTTCATAGAAAATTTTTAGAAACGAACTCTCTTAGTATTCTCATACTTTAAAATGAAAAGCTAATTTGTTAATTTGAAAATTTGATGATGTGCTAATGATTTTTTTAAACTACTCAAAAACCTAACACCTAACACCCAAAACCCAAATCAAACAACCCTTGAATTGAGCGTAGCGAAGCTAAAAGCAAAGCGCTACCAAAATACCAAGAGGCGAAGCCGATACGAACATTCCAAAAGCGAAGCGTATCTAAAAATCTAAAAGCAAAGCGTATCTAACAATCTCGTTTCAAAGTCTTGCCGAACCCTAAAATAGTTGTACTTTTGTAGTATTGACAATCAAAAATTAGTTCAAAAACAAGAATATGAATTCATACGATGTAGCCGTAATTGGCTCTGGTCCTGGCGGATATGTTGCCGCTATTCGTTGTGCGCAACTAGGCATGAAAACTGCAATCATAGAAAAATATAGTACACTTGGCGGAACCTGCCTAAACGTAGGTTGTATTCCTTCAAAAGCGTTGTTAGACTCTTCACACCATTACGAAGATGCCATCAAGCATTTTGATACGCACGGAATCGAAATTTCAGGTGATGTAAAAGTGAATCTTGAAAAAATGATTGCGCGTAAGCAAGCTGTTGTAGATCAAACCACGGGCGGAATTGATTTCTTGATGAAAAAGAACAAAATTGACGTGTATGAAGGTTTGGGAAGTTTCAAAGATACAACACATGTCAACATCGCTAAAAATGATGGTTCAAACGAAGAAATAGAAGCGAAAAATATCATCATCGCTACGGGAAGTAAACCATCCAACTTGCCATTTATCAACTTAGATAAAGAACGAATTATCACATCTACAGAAGCTTTAAAATTAAAAGAAGTACCAAAACACATGCTCGTGATTGGTGGTGGCGTAATTGGTTTGGAACTTGGACAAGTCTACAGACGTTTGGGTGCAGAAGTTACGGTTATTGAGTATATGGATAGAATCATCGCTGGCATGGACGCTGGACTTTCTAAAGAACTGACCAAAGTCTTCAAAAAGCAAAAATTCAAAATTAATACATCGCATGCTGTAAAATCTGTGGAGCGAGTAGGTGATGAGGTTGTGGTAAAAGCAGACAATAAAAAAGGTGAAGAAGTAGAATTTCGTGGCGATTATTGCTTGGTTTCTGTTGGTCGTCGTCCGTACACCGATGGATTAAACACAGAAGCTGCTGGCGTTCAATTGGACGAGCGTGGTAGAGTTGTGGTAAACGATCACTTGCAAACCAATGTTTCTAACATTTACGCGATTGGAGATGTTGTAAAAGGAGCTATGTTGGCGCACAAAGCTTCGGAAGAAGGCTCTATGGTAGCGGAAATTATCGCGGGACAAAAACCACATATCGATTATAATTTAATTCCAGGCGTTGTGTATACATGGCCAGAAGTTGCTGCTGTCGGAAAAACCGAAGAGCAACTCAAAGAAGCAGGAATTGCATACAAGGCGGGACAATTTCCAATGCGTGCTTTAGGTAGAAGTAGAGCAAGTATGGATTTGGACGGTTTTATCAAAATATTAGCAGACGAAACTACAGACGAAATTTTAGGTGTTCACATGATTGGTGCCAGAGCTGCCGATTTAATCGCGGAAGCGGTGGTAGCAATGGAATACAGAGCATCTGCGGAAGATGTAGCACGTATGTCGCACGCACATCCAACATTTGCAGAAGCTATCAAAGAAGCTGCGTTGGCTGCTACGGAAGACAGAGCGTTGCACGTGTAACAGTTTGTTTCTAACAAATTGAAGATTGTTTAGGAAGTAATTGGAAACGTCATTCTGAACTTGATTCAGAATCTTATCATAGTGATTTCTAATCTGGATGAGAAACCGAATCAAGTTCGGTTTGACGAAAAATCTACTTCGTAAACAATCTTTTTTTATGCCTTTTTGTAAGTTCTTTTCTTTTTGTGCGACTTCAAACACAACCTCGATAAAGCTTATAATAAACGCACAATAATGAATTCGCTTTGGTATTTTAATGATGTCAATCTTTTTAAAATCTTATGTCCGCATAAATTCAAGAAGTATAAAGAAACGCATGATTTTAATTCGTACAARAAACAGRATTATRTTYATTTTGAAGAAGATTCTGCCACTAAAGTTTATTTGATTGATAAAGGAAAAGTCAAACTTGGATATTACACCGAAAATGGAGAAGAAGTCGTAAAATCTATCTTATCTAAAGGAGAATTWWWMRRCKWARWWKYWAWYWWRRRGKMWRWWWMMSRWMWTGAAWWTRMAMAAKSTRKTGMTRWMRMWACYWYYRTTKGTYSYRYCRRMRYAGRTWSYRTRSRYGAMYYRATGCGCGAAAATCAAACCTTCACCTTAAAAATTTACAAGTTTATCGGTTTCCGAATTAAAAAGCTGGAGCGACGCTTGCAATTATTACTCTTTAAAGATACCAAAACACGCTTGTTGGAATTCTTAAAAGAGCTCTGTGACGAATACGGTTACGAGTGTGAAAAAACAGGCGAACATGTCATCAAACATCCGTATACGCAAAAAGATATTGCTAGCTTGATTGGCACTTCCCGCCCGACATTAAACATTCTCATGAACGAATTAAAAGAGGCAAAAATTATCGATTTTAATCGTAAAGAAATCCGGTTTATGAATTAAAAAAATAGTATATTGAAAATCGATTTCAATCGCTTTTTTAAGCAAAAAAGAGTCCAAAATCAACATGACATCATGACAGTTTTGGACTCTTTCTTTTTATTCCATTTTTTATTTAAATAAGAATAGTTAATTACCTGATTATTAATATATTGAAAATTAAATAATTATATTTTTTAAGTTGTGTTTAAAAATGATTTTTTTAGAAAAAAGTGAATTTTTTGTGGAAGTGTTAGCTAGCTAACATTTTACGTGGTTTTGCAACAATACATTTGTGTCATAATCATAAAAAATATTCGCAATGATAAAAAAAATCTTTTTGGGACTCGTGTTGGGATTCTTCACAGTCGCATGTAGTAATGATGATGATGCCACAGTGGCGTTGTCAAACTTAAATGTAAACTTAAACGGACTCGAAAATCTTGGAAGTGACTTCGTATACGAAGGCTGGATTATTGTCAATGGCAATCCAGTATCTACAGGAACTTTTACCGTAAACGATTCCGGAACGTTGTCGAGAACTTCGTTCACCGTAAATTCTGATCAACTGGCGTCGGCAACAGCTTTTGTATTGTCTATTGAACCAGCTGTTGATCCTGACCCTGCACCAGCAGCAACGAAATTATTAGCAGGAGATTTTTCAGGAAATACCGCTACTGTTGGATTAGCGCCTGTAACCAGTTCAGGAAATTTTGACAATGCTTCAGGGGTTTTCTTTTTACGTACACCAACAGACGAAATGCCAGGCGCAGGAAATAACGGAAACGATCAATATGGTGTTTGGTATGGTACGCCAGGAATGCCACCAACATCAGGCTTGAACTTACCACCTTTGGCTGACGGATGGAAATACGAAGGTTGGGTTGTAGTGGATGGAGTGGGACCATTAACGACAGGAACTTTTACCGCATTTGAAACAGTTGACGAATTCAACGGATTCAGTGGCGCTGAAAATACAGTTGGACCTCCAATTCCAGGAGAGGACTTTTTCTTGAACGCACCAGCAGGTTTTACATTTCCATTAGATGTTCGCGGGCGTACCGTTGTCATCTCTGTAGAACCATTTCCAGACAACAGTCCAGCACCATTCTTACTAAAGCCCCTAGTAGGAACCGCTGGAAATGATACGGCACCTGCTACAAATGATTTCAATTTAAACGCAGCGTCATTCCCAACAGGAACAATTGTGCGATAATCTTTATGATTAAGTATCGTTAGATGGAAGGCACGTTATCAGTTTTTTGATGGCGTGTTTTTTTTTGCTTGCTATTGCTCGCATTCAATAATTCAAGGATTCAAGGTTTGTTTGATTTGGGCTTTGGGTGTTATGTATTAGGTGTTGGGTTTTTGTGCGCTTTTGGAATGTTGTTATCGGCTTTGCCTCTTGGTATATTGTTATTGACCTCGCTTCGCTCAGTTTTTTGCTTGTATTAAAGTTTTTGTGAATTTTCATAAATAAAACTACTCTCAAGTAATTAAATCAATACATTTAAACAACAAACAACAAACAACAAACAACAAACAACAAACAACAAACAACAAACAACAAACAACAAACAACAAACAACAAACAACAAACAACAAACAACAAACAACAAACAACAAACAACAAAAACCATATCTTTACAGCATGCTAAAAATACCAAAGAAACTCACTAAAAAACACTGGGGAAATATCATATTCGTTGTGGTACTTGCGTTGATTCTTTTTACGCCAGCAGGAACATTTGTGAAAGTGAAACTGAATCAAGCGAAGATGTTATTTGTAAATCCGAGTAGCATTGAAGAAGCAGAAAGAGTCGTTTTAAGCGATTTTCAATGGAATTTGGTAGATAGTAAAGGAAAAGCTATCAACTTTCAGCAAATGGAAGGAAATATCATTCTGCTGAACTTTTGGGCGACTTGGTGTCCGCCGTGTATTGCAGAAATGCCAAGTTTACACAATTTATACAAAGATTATGGTGATAAAATTACCTTTCTGTTTGTAGCAAATGATGAAAAAAAGAACGTAGAAGCATATTTAAAAAAGAATACTTATGACTTGCCAGTGTATTATGCTGCTGAAAATGCACCAAAGGAAATTCAATCCAACAGCATTCCTGCTACGTTTTTAATAGACGATCAAGGAAAGATTGTGATGAAAGAAATCGGTTCTGCGAATTGGAATAGTACCAACGTCCGAACACAGATAGATGAATTGCTAGCTTTTTCGCTTGCTGAGTGAAGGTTTTTTGTTTTTAAAATATTTCATCGGAACCCACAACATACCAAAACATTCACCATCGTCTTTTCCTAAATGCTTGTGGTGAATTTTATGCGCTCTTCGAATACCACGTGCGTACCAATTATTGGCGTTTCTGAACATTTTAAAACGCTGGTGAATAAAGATATCGTGCACCATAAAATAGGCGAGTCCATAAGCGAAAATCCCGATTCCAATTGGTAATCCTAGCCAGAAAATATCGTATTTCCACAGTAAAAAACAACCAATACTTACTACGGCGTAAAAAATAAAAAAAGCATCATTGCGCTCAAACCACGAATCGTGGTCTTTGTGATGATGATCTTTGTGTAACGACCATAAAAAACCGTGCATTACGTACTTGTGCGTTGCCCACGCCATGAATTCCATAATACAAAAAGTTCCTAAAAAAGTAGCTATCCAGATAAGGGTTGTCATTGTCTGTTCTATTTTAAATCAAATTTAGTTGATAATTTACATACGAACGCGCTAATAATGCCATTTTTTGATAATTTGGAATGCGAATTCGTGTGTTTTTAATTTTTCTTGAAGGTGTTCGTTTGAGTTTGTGTAATAGTTTTGAGTAATATTTATACGCAGTAAATACACCAAATTTTGCTTCAATTGGCAGTTTGGCAATACCTTCTAAACCAAGTTTAAAGTCGTGCTCAATTTCTGCAATGATTTTTTGTTTAGCGACTTCATCTAAGTTTTGCAAATCAGCACCCGGAAAATACGTGCGGTCTAAATCTTCAAAATCCGCTTTTAAATCGCGTAAAAAGTTTACTTTCTGAAAAGCAGAACCTAATGACATAGCAGAAGCTTTCAACTCTTCATATTTTTTCTCATCACCTTTTACAAATACTTTTAAGCACATTAAACCGACTACATCTGCCGAACCGTAAATATATTCTTTGTATTCTTCATGTGTGAGATAGACTTTTTTGTCTAAATCTTGTCGCATACTTTTCATGAATGCATCAATCAAGTGAATTGGAATGTTGTATTTATGAACGGTATGTTGAAACGAATTTAAAATCGGGTTTAGGCTAATTTTATGTTCCAAAGCAGCATCCCAATCTGCTTGAAACTTATCCAACAAGTATTTTTTGTCATA
Organism: Kordia sp. TARA_039_SRF; assembly: GCA_006383075.2. Taxonomy (GTDB): domain Bacteria; phylum Bacteroidota; class Bacteroidia; order Flavobacteriales; family Flavobacteriaceae; genus Kordia. Next base: position 55,101 of record SMNH02000002.1, on the reverse strand, counting down.
CTCGTGGAAAGAATCTACAATTTCATCCGCAAATCGCACAAAACCGTAAATATTGTAAATATCTTGACGGATGGATGGCGCCAGCATTTTTGTAGCTAATGAAAAAGAGGTGCTGTACGAACGCGTCACAAGCGTACTGCAGTTGTATGAAACAGAATCAAATAGTGCTTTCATGAGTATTTGGTTGATGTTTGGTGATTAATTCGGCTACCAGTTTCCCGGAAATCAACGCTGGAGGCACTCCAGGACCAGGAACGGTTAATTGTCCAGTAAAATAGAGATTGGAGACTTTTTTACTTTTCAAATTGGGTCGTAAAAATGCAGTCTGTAACAGCGTATTCGCCATTCCGTATGCATTTCCTTTATATGAATTGTACTCTTTTACAAAGTCATTTACACAAAAGGACTCTTTAAAGATAATATGTTTTGTGATATTTTGTTGCGTTAATTCCTCAAATCTATTCACAATAATATCAAAATATTGCTCACGAAGTGCTGGCGTGTCTTCCAATCCTGGCGCGATTGGAATTAAGAAAAAACCTGCTTCTTTTCCTTCTGGCGCAACAGATGGATCTGTCATCGATGGAAAATTTGCATAAAATAATGGTTCTTTCGGCCAAGAAGCTTTGTCGTAAATTACATGAGCATGCGCATCAAAATCCACATCAAAAAACAAAGTGTGATGCGAAACATTTTCAATTTTTTTATCAAAACCTACGTAAAATAGGAGCGAAGAAGGCGCAAAGGTTTTCTTTTGCCAGTAATTTTCAGAATATTGACGGTATTTTTCATCCAACAGCGTTTCTGAATGATGATAATCAGCTCCTGAAAGTACAATTTCGGCTTCGTATTCGCCATTTTCTGTGATGACTTTTTTAGCTTCTTTTCCTTCAACGTCAATCTTTACCACATTTTCATTCGTTTTAATGGTCACACCTAAGCGTTTAGCGAGCGTTTCCATCGCTTGAATAATGCTGTACATGCCGCCATCAGGATGCCAAGTTCCTAATCCGAAATCGGCATAATTCATAAAACTGTAAAAAGAAGGTGTATCGCTTGGTTTGGCGCCTAAAAATAATACAGGAAACTCCAAAATTTTAATCAATCGGTCATTTTTAAATTCTTTGCGAACATCGCGTTTGATGTTGCTAAAAAATTGTCCAATTTTCTTAATGGTTTTCGCGTTGACTAATTCCAGCGGAGAAACCCCTGGTTTGTATACCAAATCTTTGATGGCTACGTTGTAATTATCTTCTGCATTAGCGATAAACTTTCGGAGTTTTGCACTACTTCCTTGTTCTTCTTCTTCAAAAGCGGCACAAATTTTTTCCAAGGTATCTTCGATGCGAATTGAATCATTTTTTCCAAAATAAACTTCGTACGCAGGATTGAGTTTTTCTAAATGATAAAAATCAGAAGGTTTCGTGTTGAAGTCGCTAAAGAATCGTTCAAAAACATCGGGCATCCAGTACCAAGAAGGTCCTAAATCGAACGTAAATCCATCTTTTTTAAGTTGTCTGGCTCTGCCACCAACAGTGGCATTTTTTTCAAGGATAGTGACATCGTATCCCGCTTGTGCTAAGTAACACGAAGCAGATAATGAGGAAAATCCAGAACCAATTATAATTGTCTTTAATTTCATTGTTTAACAAATGTAATAAAAAGTTAAACAAAAATAAAATCGAATTTTAGATTTCTTCAACTAGGTCAATAATTGACTTATAAACTTTCAGATTTTTATAGTTATCGGTGTTCTTGACAAATTTGGCTTGATATCCTAGCAACCATAAATGATGCTCTTCAAAACCTATTTTTTCGTCAAATTCCTTTAAATAATCTTCCAGCTTATCCTCCGTAGGAGTTACTGTAAAATAAGAAATAAAATGTAATTCCGGGAAAAAGCTGTGAATATTCGTTAAACTGTCAATCGGAATTGTTTGTCCCAAATAAATAGTATGGTATCCGTTGAGTTGTAACTCGTAGTTTAGATACAATAAACCAATTTCATGTATTTCATTTTCAGGTAAGTATAAAACAAATGTTTTGGATTTATTGGGTTTTTCCAATGTCTGAATGCGTTCTGTATTCAGAATAATTTTTTGTTTGATTAGACTCGAAATAAAATGCTCATGAGCAGGATTGATGGTTTGCGTATGCCACAAAACACCCAATTCGTTCAATAAAGGTACAAAAGTCTCATAGAAAATTTCGCGAAACGATTTTTCTGACAATAATTTATTGTACGTATTGTAAAATAAACTGTAATCAAAATTAAGCATTGACAACTTAAAAGAATTCAATGCTTGATTATGAACATTTTTCTCAGTAGCAATTTCTCTCACTAAAATGTGGATTTCATCGTCAGGTATCTGCGCGATTTTTGAAATCTTGTAGCCATTTTTGTAGAGAAGCGTTATATTAAGGAGTTTTTGTAAACTCTTTATGTCGTATGTTCTTATATTGGTATCTGTTCTCTCAGGTGCTAATAAATCATATCTTTTTTCCCAAATTCGAATTGTGTGAGCCTTTACACCTGACAGGTTTTCTAAATCTTTAATACTAAATTTAGTCTTTACTGCATCCATCTGTCTAATCTTTTTCTTTTCAGCTTAAACAAAAATACGTCATTTTTATCATTTTTCCTCTTAATTGCGTCACTTTATCTCTATTAAGAATAATTATAAATAAGAACACGTAAAAAGAGCCATCAAAAATGATAGCTCTTAAAAATAATAATTTTTTTTAACATTTAACATCCACTGATTGATTGCACCAATCTTGTACGGAATAGGCTACAGTACAATTACTTAGCGGTCTAGGTAACGTGTTGCAAACTTCAGGCTGTACAGTCAAAGCAACAGTACAATTTCCCACGGGTCTTGCACAGGTTACTGTAAACGGATCTGTTTTGTCATTTCCACCTTTTATCGCTTCATTTAGCGAGGAAATGATTTGCTTTTTAAGCATAAACTTGTTTAACTTTTTTTTCTTCATGTTGATAAATTTTAAAATGAAGTTTAAAAATAGCAAGAAGAATACTACTTCGGAATAAAAACAAGTCGTCATTTATAAATACAGAGTCTTTTTCACCATATTTTAACTTTTACATTCGTAAAATGCTTGATAATTTAAAAAAAAAACATGAAAAATTGAAAAAAGAACCTTAGGTAGGGATTTCTTCGTTTTGTGTGATGAAGGCAGTAAGTTTTCGAAAAAGAACCATCACAACATAAAAGAAAAATGCGCCTACCAAACCACTTAGAAAGAACAAGACAATATCAAAAAAGAAATCGGTTTTAAATTTTTGCAAATAGGCAGTTGCATACATATCAAACCCTAAAAAAATAACAACCCAACACGCGCCAAATACGAATGATATAAAGCAAGCTTTGAGAAAAGTGATGACATGTTTTATAGATACTTTCATTTTATAAAAGTACATAAAAAGTAGCGAATAGCATAAAAAAAGGCGAGTCGTAAAACTCGCCATTATTTGATTAGAATACTCTAGAGCATAATAATGAATAGTTTGGATCCGTCAATATGCAAATCCATCCGCATGAAGCGCCACCATCGTGTTCGGTGTAGCATTTTTCAATAGGTTCTCCAGGATTGCAACAACCTGTACCTCCTTGGCATGGTCCTTCACAGGTTTCTGCAGGTACCGCACCACCAATTTTTGCTTGGTCTAATTTAGAAATTGACTCTTTGTTTAGTTTCAGTTTGTTAAATTTAGTTTTCTTCATAATTACATTGTTAAGATTAGATAATAATATTATTAAAAATTCTGTAAATAAAAGTAAGGTAAAACTGTAATTACAGAATTAACCTGTTGACAGTCATTTTGATATGAGGTGTGTGTAATTGGCTGTATAATCGTAAAAACTGAAAAATACTTAACTTTTTAGCTTCCATTTTCAGCAAATTTTTACAAATAATACAGACTTCATGCTGATTTTAGCGGTAAAATTTTGATATTAGCCTTTCAACAAACACTAATACTATTATGAAACATCTTAAAACACTTCTTTTTGCAGTCCTTATTTTCAGTTTTCTATCTTTTCAAAAAACAGCAGATATTATTGGTAAATGGGAAATGTTCAAAATGGAAACTTCGGAAGGTGATGTTCGTGAATCGAGCGGAAATTGGATGGAATTTGTAAAAGGCGGATTACTCAAAGGCGGAAATTCACTCGAAACAACTGACAGAACAGGCAACTGGGAATTTAATGAAGCTACAAGTGAAATCACTATTAGTTCTGAAGAAAAAAGAGCAGGAGAAGGTACTTTTAAAGTCGCTTGGGTAAATGATGCTACAATTTATATCACGATTGATAGAGGAAATAAAGTATATTTAAGAAGAGTAAAGTAACTAAATCATAACAATTTCGATTACAAAAAAGTGACATGAAAACAATTTTAGTCGTTAATGGAGAAAAATACTGGAAAGATATTTTGCCTGCGTATAATGTAGTGCAAAAGTCAATTCAAAATACATCTTGGATTCTAAAATCTGGAAAATTATATGTTGGAGATAAAGATGGTATCATTCAACCAGATGCTATTTTGTGGCGCGTGGGCGCGATAAAACCGACGGAAATTCAAACGAATGCATTGGATTTAATTACGCTTGCAGGCGTTCCATGTGTAAATGCTCCAGAAACGTTAAAAATTGGATTTGATCGCTTGTCAATGTTAGCAACCATTAAAAAACTGGGATTGTCTGTAATTGATTTTGACGTGGTGACCAAATCCACCGATTTAAAAAATATCAAACGTACATTTCCTTTTGTGGTGAAAGTAGGAAACTATCATGGCGGATTTGGAAAAGTGCTTGTAGAAGACGAGCAAAAATGGCAAGACATTCAAGATTTACTTTTTGTCACAAACGATTATATCACTATTGAGCCGTTTATTAATTACGTACGAGATATTCGATACATTGCTATTAACGACAAAGTCTGGGCAATGTCGCGCAAAGGAAAATTTTGGAAAGCCAATATCGAAACTACCGATTTTAAAGAGTTTGAACCCGAAGAAGCGTTGGTCAATGATTTAAAAATGTTGCAAAATGCTATCGGAGCAGATATTATTGCGATTGATATTTTAGAAGAGGAAAATGGCGATTTACACATTGTAGAATACAATGATATTCCTGGATTGTCGGGCTTTTCAGATGAACTTAAATATGAATTGGCAACAGTATTGACGCGTGCTTTACGCTAAAAATTAGCTAAAAAAATAAAAGTTTATGCAAAATTCTTTCGAATGGTTTTTAAAAGCAATGCGCATTATCGCATGGATTGTTTTTATGTGGATGTTGGTCAAAGCTGGCGCCATTGTCATGTCGTACGGGGCAAGTGTCAACAATCCTGAAGGCGCTAAAGATTTGTATCGCGGACTGGATTTGTCACGTTATTACGAAGCAAGCTTTTTTCACTATTCTATCATTGTATTTTATCACATCGTAATTTTCTTATTACAAGCATATATAGCGTTGTTTGCTGCGCGATTGTTGAGCGAATCCTCTTTAACGAATTTACAAAGCGAGAAAGTTTCCGCTGTGTTACACAAAATAAGTAATACTGCTTTTATCGCGTTTGTCGTTGGAATTGCTCACAATATTCATGTAGAAGCTATTGCGAAATTTGCTCAAATTACAGCAGATTCATTTGCTGGAGAATATCTATTTATGATTGGATTGATATGTGCGCTTTCATATCTATTCAAGAAAAATATCAACGAAAAATTGTCATCATAAGAAGGAAACATGAGTCGCATAAACTATAATAAATGGGCGTTTCACTTTTCAATTTGGATTCTTATCATCATCATTTTGCAGGCAACGGTTGTTGCTAATTATTTCTACACTGTTTTTACAGATAACAATCGCTATGCTTTTGCTATTTCAGCTTTTGAAAGCATTATGGCAGTATTATTTTTAGGAATTTTAATTTTCTTAATTGCTTCTATCGTACATAAAAAAGCTAAAAACTATCAATTTTGGATAGCGACTTTCGTAGGAGTTTTTTATGTATTACGCTTTTTATATTTTATGTTTTAACGTCAGTTCTATCTAATTAAAATATTAAATAATTGATAATTAATTGCTTGTGAAAAATATCAAATCGAGCGCAGTCGAGATTCAATTGAAACGTTAGTTTTTTACATGTTCTCTTGAGCTACGCTCGGTATCTAGAATAATGCTCTAACTGACAAGTGTTTGTTTTTAGTGAATTACAAGTAGTTTCATGATTTCTTATATTAACTCACGTTAAATATTATCAAATCTTAGGAACAGTGACATAACCGCCAATCCAACAGTCGAGCGTAATTTTTTCGCCACCAGTGTAGCCTTTATTAAAAATATCAGGTTTACTTGGCGCCGATTGCATGTAGGTTGCTTCCAACGACTTGGCTTCACTTTTTACAGAAGCATCCACTGAAGCCGCTTTTTTTGCCATTTCTGCAGCTTTCCAATACACAGCTCTTTTTGTAAAACTGTCCGTTCCACATTCGTTCGCGCTAGATCCGTACAATCGTGCCAAATTCAAATACGCTCTTCCTGAATTCGGGTTTGCTGTAATAGCTTTCAAATAATACGAACGCGCGGTGGATTTTTGTCCTGTTTTTTCCGCTTCTTTTCCTACACTATTTAAAACAGTAGTCTTTCTCTCAACATCGGTTTCTAATGTTACATAAGCTTCTAAATACTGTTGCGCTTTCGCGGAATTGCCTTTGCGACGGTGAATTTGATACAAATACAATTTCGAATTCGCATTTGGCGCTGCTGCGTCAATAGCTTCCACAAGTTCGATAAATAGTGGATTTTCTTTGCAACCTTTTGCATCTAACTGTCCCGCAGCTTTTTTCAGCCAATCGATATTGGAGCGTTCAGTTTCTAGCTTTTTTCGAAACATCGGAATGAGTGTCTCGCAAGTAGCTTCCTTCTCAATCAAAATATTCATGTTAGCCAAAAGTGTTTCGATGGCTTTTGCATTTTTGGGAGCTTGTTGTTTTATAAGTTCATATTTTTCTTGAATCGCATCAAACTTTTCAATCAGCTGTTCCAACGAAATTCCGCTTGTTTTTGCTTGATACATTTTGTAATACAACTCAAAATAATAATACAAATGCACAGGATTGGTGAAGTGTTTTTTATCAGAAGTAAACGCTTCATGCAGAAACGAATATTGTTCTGAAATTGTACCAATTTCATGCGTAATCATTAGCGCGGCAATTTTTGGTAGAAATACACCTTTCTTGGTTTTTTCTGGATACAATTCAAGTCGGTCTGTATACAATTGCATCAGTTTTTGAGCAGCTTCCTTTTTGTTGGCGGCATTTTCCAATTCGTAATCGAGAACGCGTTCGCCATAAGCGTAAATCGCATAATTCGTGGAGGGACAATTCTTTCGAAGTTCAATTAATTGTGGCGCAGCTTCTGCAAATCGTTTTGTTTTTACATTTTCAGCAAACAACGATAGCAGTTCGTTGCAATTGGTTTGTGCGTGCAGTAATACACTGAATAGCATGCACAAAATGGTAATTTTTGTGTTCATAATTTCAATTTTAATCGGTTTTGAAAATAAGCGCACAAAATGTGTTCCGAAAAGGAATAATCTTATAAATAGGGAAAATTAGAAGTGTTTTTTTGAGAAGTCGGTTGACTTGATATAAATCTCGATTATTAAGTAAAAAAGCGATCCGAAGACCGCTTTTGTTTTTATTGACATCTAGAATCACATTTGGTTTCACAAACGCTGACTCTACAGCTAAAGGACGCACAGTTATAATAAAATGTGTCGTTACCACCCATAATTTTTTGCGGTTGTAAAGTTGAAATGGATTTTTTGTTCAATGCGAGACCATCAAGGTTTCTTTTTTTCATGGTATTAAAAATTTGGTTAGCTGTGAATTTAATAAATATTCACTGAAAGTATGTAAGGAAATACCGTAATAAGTCTAATTGAAAATATTTGGATTTGAGGATAGATAAAAAAAGCGAACCGAAGTTCACTTTAAATATTTTTTGCATTCCTTTTTACATACAATATGGAACTGGAAAAGCATTTGGGTCACCATACGCCAAACAATCGCTTGGATAACTTGCAGGATCACAACAGTCGCGACTTGGATTGCAACAGCGGCGTATTTTAACGCCTCCGTGTATCTTTCTTTGTTCATTCTTTGATAATTCTGTTCCGATGTTTTATGCTTGAAGTTTTTTTATTGAAGAGATTTCTTTTTTGGATGAGGAACAACTTAAAATCACGCGATTTGTAAAGTAATTACTATCAATTCATTACTAAATCAAAATGTAAGTGTTATCTTATTGTAACCGTAAATCAACTACCTTTTTACCGTACATGTTCCAAGCGATGTTTGGATAAGTTTGAGAAACCAAAAATTATTCAACATGAAAAAAATCAAGTATTTATTAGGAATTATTGTATTGTTTGCAATGCATAGTTGTAGTACAGACACAGTAGAAACTATAGAGGAAACTGCTATTGTCGAAGACCAATCGGAATTGGTGTTAAAAGAAATTTTAAGTTTAGGATTTTCTGAAAAAGATATCACAGACATGGGAACGTATTTCCTTGTGGGAGATGATATTTCATTTTCAAAAACAGGAAGACCTCAACTTGCAGATGATGATATGACGCCTAAACAACGAAGAACTACGTATTTGGTAGATCATAACACTATTGGTGTTCGTATTGATCCTTCATTGCCTTCCAATTGGAAAACAGCAACTAGAGACGCCATGGCACATTGGAATGCGAATTCGGGAAGTTCCATATTTTTATATGAAACAGATTATTATTGGCCGTATAACGGTGGATTCTTATTCAATCCTGAAATTGAGGTGATGAGCGATAGTACAGATCCACTATCAAGCAACACGATAGCTGCTGCAGAATTCCCAACTTCTGACGGAATGCCTGGTTATAGAATTCGAATCAATTTAGATTTTAATCCATGTACCGTAACCAATAATTTACGTTTTTACAACATGATTCACGAATTAGGACATTGTTTGACGTTTGCACACACTAATTCTTCCTTCGGAACTCTTATTGCAGGAACACCGACGAGTGATTCAAATTCTGTCATGAACGGCGGAACAGCTTGTACGTTGAGTAGCGGACTTTCTACAGGAGACAGAACTGCTGTTGATACATTATATCCATTAGGAATTACAGCACCAACCAATGTACAAGCGTATCACGATGGAGATGAAGAACTTACCATGACATGGAATGCAGTACCTGGAGCGACAAGCTACAAAATCTACAATAATATTAAAGAAACAGGAAAAACAGGTTGGTATCATTACCGAACTAGAACTTCTAACAGTTATAGTAGAGAGTTAAAGCTCAAATATAGAAATGGCTATCGAATGATGGTTACTGCTATAGATGCTAATGGAAACGAAAGTAAAATGACCGAAGCGAATTATAATTGGTAAAACTCGAATCATTTACTCGATAATCGAGATTTATAATGCTCCGACGCTTGCGTCGAAATGTTTTAATGTTTCTTCTGAATGCTTCATGGGCTTGCCTCGAAGTAGTTGACTTAAAGCAAAAGACGCTGTTTTAATTTTTAAAAAACAGCGTCTTTTTTTTTTGAAATAATCAAGTGTAGTTTTTTAATAACAGCCGCTAATCGTTCGAGCGGTACATTTAAAGGTCATTCTTCCGCCTTTGATAGTGTTTCTGTTAAAATTAGAAACTGTTTTTTTAGCGAGTTGTAACGATTTTAAACTTTTTTTCTTCATAATTTAAAATTTATAAGATTACTATTACAAGTAAGCTATTAAAATAAATCAACAACCGTTTACGGTTACACCATAATTCATGTTAATGCAGTAATGATATAGAAGCAAGGCAACCGTAAAAATAAATTTTTGAAAAATGATATATGCGTCTTTGTGCGTTATTTCGCAAGCAAATTTCTAAAAAAAATAAAAAAAAGCGACCCGAGGATCGCTTCTAAATTTTAAAAATCATTGCATTTATTATTGCACAATGAAAAGCAACTATCATTGATAGTCGGAATGTCTATAGTAGGAATTTCGATAGGAGGGCAGTCCTTTGTAAAATTAGGATCACAGCAAACTCTTCCTGTGTCGGAAGCTCCTCCTTTAATTTCAATCACGTTTGGGTTAAAACTTGAAATGGATTTTTTGTTTAGCGTTAATGCTTTTAGATTTCTTTTTTTCATGATATAAAATTTTAAGATTCATCTTACCATAAAAATACAGAATATTAATTACTTATGGTAAAAATATAAATATTATAAAACTAAGTTGGGATTTATTGTTTTGTATCTAAAGGGTTCTAAAATTAAACTTTTTGGAGGAGGATTTGAAAGGAATTAATTTGTGCTAAATGTATTGAATTATTAATTACGACTTAAAACTTGAATGATGTGTACAAAATAAGATAACCAAGATTGTTGGCTGTTCGTACTTGCGTGAGTGTGTTTCCGTCGGAAAGTGTATTGGCAAAATTGAAATTATTGAGTTCAAATAATGTCAGCAGTGACCTACCTTCTAGCGAAAACGAAAGTGTGTCAGACACGTCATATTTTAAAGAAAGATTGCAATCAGGCACGTTAAATCTATCCTCATTTATGTTGTAAAATGTATAATCAAAATCAAATTTCCAGCTTATTTTATCACCATGTCCTTTGACTATAAAAGTATTGGTGACGATGGACTGCTCGGTGATATTATCTCCATTAATCTTAAACGTGAGATTGTTCCAATTGATGTTGTTGGATATCTCTTTGATGAAAAATTTACGAGGAAGAAAACTTACTTTAAAAGAAGGTTCCCAAAGATTACTGTTTGCACGCGCGTTTTGATTGTTAAATCGGGTTGCGTATTTACTAGTCCTTAAATTTAATCCGCCACCAATATCAAGACGATGATACGAAGAACCCAAATAAACACCTTTTTTGGCGCCAGCGCGAACGGTATGTGACTGCTTTTTATCAAAAACATCATTGGAATAATAAAAAATATTACCTGATACAGAATCAAGGACACTTTGCAGAAAATCTTGCTCTTGAGTGTATCTGTACTCAAAATTTATATTTTTTGAACGCGCCACATTGCTGTTATACCAACTAAGAGACACCTCATCTTTGACAGAAAATCGTTCTAAATTTTCGTTACCATTCTCATTAACAATTCTGTTGTTAAAGTTTCTTACTATGGTATCATACAGCGCATTTAATTGGTAAAATTCATAGTTGTGTCTTACCCTTAAAGTTAAATTGTTCTGTGCTTCAAAATTATACTTCAAAAAATGAGACATTTTTAAAAACTCTCTAAGACTGGTATTTTGAGCAAAAATTAATGACGGAATTACTGAAAAGCCATAATCCAAATCTTTAACAGAACCATTTAAAGAAACGATTGTTTCCACCGTAGAAATATTCCTGTCTAATTCAGAATTCGTATCAACATTATTGACCAGCGCGAGGTTGCCTTTTTCGTTATTGTTGTTGATAGCCAAACCAGTATTCAGCGTAGCTTTTTTAAATCTAAAATTAAAATTGACCAAACCTCTTATATAATGTTTGGTAGAGGAACCTTGCTGAAAGATATCTTCTACATCAATATTGGTAAGTCTCGTTTCAAAATCACTCGTATTTTTTTCATAATAATAATCAAGATTTGTATTAAAAGCAGTATTATCTCCAAGAAGATGGGTTATTTTTAACGCATTGTTTAAGGTGAAATTTCTAGGATTGTACTGCGCTTGTTCTTGTAAAAAAGTAGTGTTTGATACAAAAATAGAGTCGATATTGTTATTATCCTTTCTAAAATCTATCGCTACAGTACTCAGTACGTTTTGGAGTACCGTTTTTGGTGAAAGAATACGACTGTAATTGGCTGTTGCTGAAACAAAGTTGCCATTATCTGTATTTTTTAGATTGCTCTTATTTAAAAGTGTATCTCCAATAAAAGTATTGTATTCAACCTCTCTTTTGGTATTGATATTTCCATGATAGAAAACAATCCCATTTTTACTATTCAAACCTTGCCAACGAAGTGTGAGACTGCTATTGGTCACAAAGTTTCGGGTAGTTTGATAATCCTCAACAAAGAAAGGATATAAAATTTTATTCAATTCTTCTGTGGCATATCGCCTCACTGCGGCAGAAACATCTTTCTCGCTTAGTTGTTTTGTTCCTGTATTGTTGGTGTGAGAAGTAGCAAAAACATTTAGTTTGTCTGAAAAGAAAAATCCTTTGCCAATAAGTCCGTATTTGTCTTTAAAACCATATCCCAAATCAATTTGTGTCTTTAGCACGCCTTTAAATTGTGATTTGGTTTCGATATTGATAACAGGGTCTCGAATGCGTTTAAAATCTAAAGTAAACTTATCTTTATAGTTGTCTATTATTTGTACGTTTTCCATAATCTCATAATTGAGATTGTCTAACGCCACCGTATTTTGATTGATAAAAACCTCTTTACCGTTAATAAGAACTTTATTGATTTGTTTCCCTTGATAGCTAATAGCACCTTCTTCACCCAAAATGACACCGTCTGTTTTGTTGAGCATATCGCGCAAAGTACTTTCCTTACTCAAATTCATACTTTCTGTGTCAATATTGAGCGTATCTGTTTGCTTTTTGGCTTTTATGACGACTGCTTCTAATTCTGTTAGACTTTCCTCTACAATAATAATCAATGGTTTTGTTAGATTGTCTAACTGAACAACCGTAATTTTTTCTTTATAACCGATTCCAGTTACGCTAATAATAATTTGTTTGATTTTTGAGGGAATTTCAAGGGTAAAATTACCTTCATCATCACTGTAGGAATACGTGATAGGTTTTTGTGTGTCAGTGCTATCTTTCACAACGATATTGGCAAAAGGTACAGACTTACCTTTGCTATTTTTGATGACACCTGAAACTTCTTTTTGCCCATACGAACAAAAAATACAGGTAAAAAATAGAAGTACACTAAGCTGTTTCCACATTCGTTGTTTTATTAATCATAGTTATATTACCATACGCTGCAACATTCCATACAATCATCATTGCTGAAAAGGCATACAATTCCATCATAATGGCGATGCTGGCATGCATTAGTATTACTCCAGTAATTACGTATTTTCTCGTTTTTTTGTAATATACCAAAAAGGGATAGGAAAACTCTAATAAAACAGTTCCGATTCCAACTACGGTTAAAATTATAGGATAAACAGCGTAGTAAGAATTATCTACAGAAGCAATTGCTTTCCAAACTGAGTTTCCGTTCCACCAGCCTACATCGAGACCTTTGGAAATTCCAGAAAAAAGATATGCAATTGCCAAATGAATTTGTATTACACGTCTGTAATTTAAAGCAACAGTTTGCGATTTTTTAAAAATCTTGGCATCAATAGCATAAAAACGACCAGTAGGGAACACCATACAGTAAAAAAGTGACATGGTTAAGAAAAAGTCATATCCATAATTAAACGGGCCAAAACTTTTGAAAATCAGTAATTGAAGAATTACCGCAATACCAGCCGCAAAGCGCGTAAAAAATCCAAATAAAATACATAACAATGCTATAATATATGTTGGAACTGATATAGTGTAAAAAACACCAAGAAGCTCATTGCTTTTTAAAAAACCATAAAATGCATGTAAATATCTAAAATCTCCCGCTTCTAAATACAGCAATTCTTGTGGAATTAGTGTCCTTGAAGATGAAAAGAATGATGGTAAGTCACTATACAATGAGCCTATTTCAATTAATGCAATTGAGGCGACTGCTATTCGAAAAAAAATTAAAAAAGGGACTTCTTTACCATCTTTTTCGAAAATACTTTCCAATTTATTGTACAGGGAATGTGCCTTCTTGAACAACATAAATATTCGGTTTAGTGTTACGATTTCTGCTCCATACATCCTCAGGAACTATGGTGATGATTTTTACTCTATAAGACACACAATTAGGAATATCTTTCGCTTTTTGTTTTCCAAGCCATTTTAATGTTTTGACAACATACTCTTTTCGGTAGTTGTATCTTTCTCTCAATTTTACAACTTCAGGGCTCGTATCAGAAACATCGGTTGTATCTAATTCAATGAGTTTTTCAGTTTCCGCAACATAATTTGTGAGAAAAGAAGCGTATCCTTCCAATCGCATAATGGCATTTGTGCCTGTGAGTTTAAAATATCGGTCAGATTGTATTTCCTCGTCATTGGCATCTAGATAAATAATTTTTAAATACTTTTCTGTAGAAGTGTGGGTGCCGTAAAAACCATATCCAGTATTAATTCCCGAAAAAATATAATATGGTTCTGTGTATCTATTTTGTTTAAACATACTAAGCACGGGAATTTTCAATGTTTCATCGTAATGAAAACTCCAATAAGAATCTAGATTCGCCCAAAAAGCTTGAAAAAAAATGAGCAATAAATGCCCTGTGAAAAATAAAACCAATATCTTTTTTTTCATACCTACTTATTTTCGGTTGGGTCTCTTGTAAGGTTTTTTATGAAAATACTCATAACTTGAATGTGCCATATCACCCTTTTTTATAAGAAGTATAGGCTCTATACCATAATGTTTTTTCTTGTTTTTTTCTTCTAAAAAAACATTGTACTTGGCATCATAAAGTTTCTTGAATTGGCTGACGTCATCTAGATATTCTATTTTGGATAACTGTATAGTTCTAAAATAGTCTTCGGCTCTCACTACCAAACCTGGCAATCCTTGATATATAGATGGTCCGTTTGAAACTGGTAAATCTGTTGTATACCAAACGGTTAGCATTGGGTAACTATCTTCGTCTGAAATTGCTTTTACGCAATTTAATCCATCAATAACTCTTTCTTCGCTTGTAAGTTGCCACTTAATGTCACCAACGTTTCCTTCTGTGTAAAAGGTTTGGTTCATAACCCATTCATGTTTTAGTGTGATATTTTTGGGTGTTTTGATGGAAAAAAGAACAGTATCTGACAAGGCAGCTCTGGTTCTTGGGCTTTCCCAACCCATAGGTCTAACCTGTTGTGTAGAATCCAATACATATACAGATGAACGGTCTTTTAAATTGATGTACAAGCTATAATAGTCTGTAATCCCTTTCATAAAATCATAGATAGAAGCTCTTGTAGGACTACTCTTCATATCACTTTCAGTCATTCTGTATTGACTTACAGGTGTACTTGTGTAGGTAAGTTTTATAATCTGTTTGCTTGTTTTCTGTTTGTATTTTTTGTTATCTGCTTTATTCCAACTAATTGCAATAAGGCTGACGATAGCTAAAAACACAAAAAAGCTATTTTTTTGAAAACGTATCATTTTTTCGTAAATTTAAAAAACGGCATTCCTGTGAATGAAAATGCCGCTTAGTGTTTTTAATCTTAATATCCGCCTAAAATATTTGATTGTTCCTCCTGTTGGATAGGGTCAGTGTGTGTTCTGTCACATTCGCTGAATGTTTCTTGTGTTTTGTACTTAGTGTCACAAGTTCCTGTTTCAGCTCTTAATTCTTGTTGCGTAATTGCTTGCGCTTCATCCAATAAATTGTTTTTGTCAGCTGGACTAAATGCAAAAGTTGCGAAAGCTACAGCAATAACTGCAGCACATAAAAACATTTTTTTCATAATTTAAAGTATTAAAGGTTAAATAATAATTTTATGAATACAATATAGTGTATGTAAATAAAAGACTACAATGGGTTAGCGGTAAAATATGTAAGCGGAAAACTTACTTTT
Organism: Kordia sp. TARA_039_SRF; assembly: GCA_006383075.2. Taxonomy (GTDB): domain Bacteria; phylum Bacteroidota; class Bacteroidia; order Flavobacteriales; family Flavobacteriaceae; genus Kordia. The sequence continues at coordinate 39,354 of SMNH02000002.1, read as the reverse complement.
TAGTAAGAATAAGTTATAATTAATTGAAAGTCATTACATTATTTGTGATTTTATCGATAATCGAGATTAAAAATGCTCCGACGCTGATGTCGAAATGTTTCAATAGTTTCTACTTAATACTTCGTAGGTTTACCTCGAAGTAATCGACTTAAAAATACAACTTGTTAGTCAGTGATTTTTCGTATTATAAATCTCCATGCAATAAATTTAGAAGAAAGTTTTAGGATAAAAAACACTAGTTATAAGAGTTAAGAAAAGAAAAGCGAACCGAAGTTCGCTTGTGAGATTATCCTTAATTTAGGAGGAGCTATAGATGCTTTTCCTTATGTTTTGTTACATCTAGGTTACCTACATGTGTGCAGTAGTAGGTGCTGTTCCATTATCATTAATATCTGGACCAACACAATATCCTCCATCATCTGGATGACTCGGATGGGCTCTTGAATAATTACAATCTCCTTGACGACGTTCTGATCTTTTTATTCCAGCTCCGCTCAATTTGTGTAGCTTGAAACTAGAAATGGCCTTTTTATTAAGCTTTAGCAATTTAAGATTTCTTTTTTTCATATCTAAATGATTTAAATTAATAGAATACCAAAGTAAGTAGGAAAAAGAAAAAATAAATAGTACAAAATGTATGATTTTTAATAAATCAATATTACTTAAATGCCTGTGTTATAAAAATGAAAAATCCCAACACAACTGTTGGGATTTTGTCTTAATAAGAATTTTCTTAGTACCGAAGATGGGAGTCGAACCCACACGCTCTAATGAACACATGGCCCTCAACCATGCCTGTCTACCAATTCCAGCACTTCGGTAATTAATTTGTTTGTGCTTTGCAAAAATAAAAAAAGTTAAGCAATTGCTTAACTCATTTTGTGACCTGGCTGGGGCTCGAACCCAGGACCCTCTCCTTAAAAGGGAGATGCTCTACCAACTGAGCTACCAGGTCGTAAGACCTTTTGACTTTTGTCACTTTGTGACCTGGCTGGGGCTCGAACCCAGGACCCTCTCCTTAAAAGGGAGATGCTCTACCAACTGAGCTACCAGGTCAATCAAAAAGAATAATTATCTCTTTCCGAATGCGGGTGCAAATATAACATCATAATTTTATTTTTCAAGGCTTTTTTAATATAAATTTGTCTTTTTTTTTCTGATTTTTGTAAGGGCTTAAAAATAAATTATTTATAATAGCAAAATGACAATTGTACTTTTAGGATATATGGCAAGTGGAAAGACTGCAGTTTCAAAATTATTAGGAACAGCATTGGAATTGCCTGTGGTCGATTTAGACGATTATATTGAACAAAAAGAAAGGAAAAGCATTCCTGAGATTTTTGAAACGAAAGGAGAAATCTATTTTCGAAAGAAAGAACACCAGTATTTAAAAGAAGTTTTGGAAATGCAGGAACCGAAAGTAGTGTCTTTAGGCGGCGGCACACCTTGCTATGCCAACAATATGAAGCTGATTCACGAGTACACTACGGATACGTTTTATTTGCGAACATCCATCAAAGAGATTATCAATAGAGTGAAAGATGAAAAGTCAAAAAGACCGTTAATTAGTACTATTTCAGATGAAGACTTACCAGAATTTATCGGAAAGCATCTGTTTGAACGGAATGCGTTTTACCAGCAAGCAACACATAGCATTTTGACCGACCACAAAACCGTTGAAGAAATAGTTGTAGAAATAAAGCAGCTTCTAAATTAAATACGCAGTGTCTTCTTCTGCAAACACCACATCAATATGTTCTTGGATAGAAGTTGATAAGGAAATTCCTTTAAAATCAGCTTTGATGGGGTACTTTTTATGATTTCGATTGACAAGTACCGCCGTTTTAAAATTCTTCAAAGGAACATCTAAAAAGTGCTTCACACCGTAAATTAATGTCGTTCCAGAGTTTAAAACATCATCAACCAAGACCAAAGGTTTGTTAATATAATCGGTAATTTCTAGCGAAGTTCGGATAGGATTTAGCGGATTTAATTTATCAATCGTGACTTCACACAACGTAATGGAAGCATCCGTGATTTTCTCTAATTCTGCTTTAATTTTTTGTGAAAAAATAAATCCGTTATCAGCAATTCCAGCAATGATAATTTCTTCTTCGTTTACATTCGATTCCAAAATTTGATACGCAATACGACGCGTTTTATGTTGAATTTGCTGGTGATTTAAAATGATATTTCCCGTTACAGTCATGAGTTACGATGTTAAATCTCGATTTATCGAGTAAAATTAAGAATAACTTTCATCACGGTCAAAACTATCATCGAGATATTCATCAATTTCACGACGATCTTTCTTAGTAGGTCTTCCTGTTCCTTGTTTGCGATAGTGGTCTTTGGCGTGCTTTAATAATTCTAAATGTTCGTAATTTTCTTTCGGAGTCGTATCCACACGATAAATATCAACCAACTTAGCGCCAACACGACTTGGAGGAATATCCAAAACGGTTAAATGACGCGTTATTTGGTCTTTTCGAACCTCAATTTTATCTGTAGCATACACTTCTCTCGACGGCTTTACGGTAGCGCCATTGACCTTTACATGCCCTTTTTTGCAAGCAGTTGTTGCTATATTTCGCGTCTTAAAATAACGCACACACCATAAGTATTTATCTATCCTCATACAAAATCTCTAAAAACTGCGTTAAAGAATATACAAAAGTAGGATAAAATTGTATCTTGCACCCCAAAATTTAAAAAACAATGATGAAGTTTGTAAAATTTACATTTATAACAATAGTTGCTATAGTAGCTGTTTTAGCGTGTAAAAGAGATGATGATCCAGTCACATTTGCAGAGTTACGCGATAGAGGCGAACAGCAAATTGAAGACCAAGCAGCTCTGCTAGAATTTCTAAGCACGCACTTTTACAATTATGAGGATTTTGATTTGACAAATCCTGAAAGTCCTGCAAATGATGATGTGCGAATTGTTTTTGACACGATTGCAGGCGTAAATGCAGACAAAATTCCATTAATCAATCAGGTTGAAGAACGCACCACAACATATTTTGATGTCGAATATAAATATTACATCTTAAAAGTGCGAGAAGGTGGCGGAAAGTCATTCTCCAATTTTGATGCAGTTGGTTTGGTATATCACGGACAATTGTTAGACTTATCAACGTTTGACTTGCGTTTGACAAGATTTCAAATTCCTTTAGTGAGTGCTGGTTCTAGTACTGTGAGAGGTTTCCAATTAGGAATTCCAGAATTTAGAACGGCTGAAGGTTTGGTAGAAGATGAAGATGGTTTCTTGCAACCAAGAAACGGTGGAATAGGAGCTGTTTTTATGCCATCTGGGATGGGATATTTTAATTTAATTGAACCAGGAATTCCAGAATATTCACCATTAATTTTTTCATTCAATATTTTCGATGTTGAGTATTTAGATACAGAGCAAGACGGATTGTTAACGTCGATGGAAGATTTAGATAATGATGGAGACGTAGCTGACGATGATACAGATGGTGACGGTTTTCCAAACTTTAGAGATTCTGATGACGATGGCGACGGAACACCAACCGTAAATGAAGTTGTTCAAAATACCTACACGCTCAATCCTGGCGATGCAGAGCCAACGTATGTAGCCAACGAAATCATTAAAACGCGTGATACGGATAGCGAAGGAGTAACGACAATCAGAACCGTAGTTTTAACGGATACGGATGGTGACGGGATTCCAGATTATTTAGATGCGAATTAAAAACGCATTCCATAAAACACTATAAAAACAAAAGCACTTCTTTAGCGGAAGTGCTTTTCTATTTTTATAAAGAAGATTTTTTATAATCGTAAAGATAAACTAAAAATCAACTGACTTGGTCTAGAATCCAACGTTCCGATACGAACGTTGTTAGAATCTAAAATGCTTGCTTCGTTTTCGGTAAAACCTCTCTCATAACGAACATCCAATCCGATATTTCCAAATTTTACCGCAGCTCCAAAATTGAATCCAACCGTAAAATCATTTTCAACATCCGAAATCGTTACATCATCAAAATCGTTGTCTAACGTATATTGAAATGCTGGTCCCGCAAAAATACTCAATGGTCCAATAATTTTTAAACCTAACAATACAGGCACATCAATTTTGGACATGTCATAATTTCCAGAATCATATTCACTCTTTGTTTTTGTATACACAATTTCTGGGCGTAGATACAATTTACTGAAATTGATGTCGTAATAGGCGCCAACATGGTAGCCAATTTTTGCGTCTCCGCTATCTTCAATAATATTTTCTCCAGCAGTCACAATTTCACGCAATTCTCCGTTTGAACTGAAATTCAATCCTGCTTTTACTCCAAACTGCGCAAAGCAACTCGTTGAAGCAAAAAGTAGTAGCAGGCATAATAGGTTGTTTTTCATGATGTTAATGTTTAATGTTATATAAATACAAACGATTTTTTTCAGAAAGTATTATTTTCTTGCGATAACTTTCTGTGAAGCTTTTACAATAGAAGCTGCATTTAAACCGTACTTTTCCATCAATTGCGCAGGCGTTCCTGATTCTCCAAACGTATCGTTGGTGGCTACAAATTCTTGTGGAGTTGGTTTGTGTAAAGCCAACGTTCTAGCAACGCTTTCGCCCAATCCGCCAAGGAAATTATGTTCTTCCGCAGTTACGACACAACCTGTTTTAGCTACCGATGTCAAAATCGCTTCCTCGTCTAATGGCTTAATAGTATGAATGTTAATCACTTCCGCAGAAATTCCCGCTTCTTCCAACGTTTCTGCTGCTTGCAATGCTTCCCACACCAAATGTCCTGTCGCGATAATAGTCACATCAGTTCCTTCGGTTAATTGTACAGCTTTTCCAATTTCAAACTTTTGGTCTTCTGGAGTGAAATTTGCCACTTTTGGACGTCCAAAACGTAAATATACAGGTCCGTGATGTTCGGCAATAGCTAAGGTAGCAGCTTTCGTCTGATTGTAATCACAAGTATTAATCACTGTCATGCCTGGCAACATTTTCATCAAACCGATATCTTCTAAAATTTGATGCGTAGCGCCATCTTCTCCCAACGTAATTCCAGCATGCGATGCACAAATTTTTACATTCTTATCAGAATACGCCACCGATTGACGAATTTGATCGTACACACGTCCTGTAGAAAAGTTGGCAAATGTTCCTGTAAACGGAATCTTTCCACCAATGGTCATTCCAGCGGCAATTCCAATCATATTCGCTTCTGCAATTCCTATTTGGAAAAAACGCTCTGGATGATTGTCTTTAAAAGCATTCATCTTCAGTGAGCCAGTCAAATCAGCACAAAGTGCTACGACATTTGGGTTTGTTTTTCCAAGCTCCGTTAATCCGTCTCCGAATCCTGAGCGTGTATCTTTACTTCCTGTGTTGGTATATTTTTTCATATATATTATCCGCGAATGCGAATATCTTTTTTGATTAAACTTAATTGTTAGAAAATAGGATTTTAATAATCGCCTAAAGTTTCCGGATTTTGCGCGAGTGCAGTTTCCAATTGTTCGTCGTTTGGTGCTTTTCCGTGCCAAGCATGTGTGTGCATCATAAAATCAACGCCGTTGCCCATTTCGGTATGCAGCAACACGCACACAGGTTTTCCGTTTCCTGTTCTCGCTTTTGCTTCCGCCATGCCTTCTTTAATCGCTTGAATGTTGTTTCCGTCAGTAATTTCCAATACGTCCCAACCAAAAGCTTCAAACTTTGCGGTCAACGAACCTAATGGCAATACATCGTCGGTAGCACCGTCAATTTGTTTTTGGTTGTAATCAATCGTAGCGATGTAATTGTCAACCTTATTTCCTGCAGCATACATGGCAGCTTCCCAAATTTGTCCTTCTTGCAATTCACCATCTCCGTGTAATGAATACACTAAATGGTCATCTCCGTTTAACTTCTTGGTCAAAGCAGTTCCAATAGCGACTGACATTCCTTGTCCCAAAGAACCTGAGGCAATTCGGATGCCAGGCAAACCTTCATGCGTTGTTGGATGTCCTTGTAAGCGTGAATCTAACAAGCGAAACGTGTTCAATTCTTCTACAGGAAAATAACCTCTACGCGCCAAAACGCTGTAAATTACAGGTGAAATATGACCATTTGACAAAAAGAACACATCTTCGTTCTTACCATCCATATCGAAACCGTCGTTCAGTTTCATGATGTCGTTGTAAAGGGTAACTAAAAATTCAGCACAACCAAGCGAGCCTCCTGGATGTCCAGAATTCACTTTGTGTACCATTCTCAAGATATCTCTGCGTACTTGAGTCACTAAATTTTCTAACGATTTGTTATCAGACATTGTGTATGTGTTAGTAGTTTTTCTAAAGCATCAAAAGTAAGTCATAAAACGGCGCAAACAAAGCAACTTAGCAGGCTTTTATTAACGAATTTTTGTGGATAAGGTGGAAATATTGTGAGAAAGATTTTTTTAACTTCTTTAGTGCATAAATATTATTCAAAAATGTTTAATTTTGATTAACTATTTCTAAGTAAATGCGAAAAAGGATTTATCTAGAGATGTCAGAGTGGTCGAATGTGCCTGCTTTATAACCAGGTTGACGGAAACGTCACACGGGTTCGAATCCCGTTCTCACCGCTAAATTATTAGTTATAAAATGACTCTTTCGGGAGTCATTTTGGTTTTATGTATCTTAGAATTAATATTTATTCTTTGAAATTTAATCTTAAAAACAATTGAAAACGCATCCAATATCTGCTGAAAAGTTGACGCCTTCCCAACAAAAAGAAATCAAAGAAGGAATTCAACAATTAAATGAAGGAAAGCGAATTTCTTATGATGATTTTATGAAGAAGATTTATCTATAACTAAATTTTTAATATTTGATTAGCAAAATCATCGCACAATCTTACCTATATTTGCCAACTGATAATGCCGCTAGGTGTACAATTTTATCGTTGTTTTGGCTTTTGCCAGAAGTGACACGAAATCATCATTCGGCAAGAGTTATGCATACATGAAATTTGATTTAAAAGGAAAAGACCCACAAAGCAAGGCAAGAGCAGGCGTATTGAAGACCGATCACGGAACGATTGAAACTCCAATTTTTATGCCTGTGGGAACGATTGGAACGGTAAAAGGCGTTCACCAACGCGAACTGAAAGAAGATATCAATCCCGATATTATTTTAGGAAATACCTATCATTTATACTTACGTCCGCAAACAGAAATTCTAGAAAAAGCAGGCGGATTACACAAATTCATCAATTGGGATCGCAATATTTTGACAGATTCTGGCGGATATCAAGTCTATTCACTTTCAGCCAACAGAAAAATTAAGGAAGAAGGAGTTAAATTCAAGTCACATATCGATGGTTCGTATCATTTCTTTACGCCAGAAAACGTGATGGAAATTCAGCGTACAATTGGCGCAGATATCATCATGGCGTTTGACGAATGTACACCGTATCCATGCGATTATCGTTATGCAAAGCGTTCCATGCACATGACGCATCGCTGGCTCGATCGCTGTTTAGCACATTTAGAAAAAACACCTTATAAATACGATTACAGTCAAGCATTTTTCCCAATTGTGCAAGGAAGTACGTATAAAGATTTGCGAAAACAATCGGCTGAATTTATCGCTTCGCGCGAAGCAGAAGGAAATGCTATTGGCGGATTGTCCGTTGGAGAACCTGCCGAAGAAATGTACGCGATGACTGATGTTGTATGCGAAATTCTTCCAGAAGACAAACCACGCTATTTAATGGGCGTTGGAACTCCAATCAATATTTTAGAAAATATTGCGCTTGGTGTAGATATGTTCGATTGTGTAATGCCTACGCGTAACGCTAGAAACGGAATGTTATTCACCGCGCACGGAACTATCAACATCAAAAATAAAAAATGGGCAGACGACTTTTCGCCCATTGACGAAATGGGCATTACCTATGTCGATTTGGAATATTCAAAAGCGTATGTCCGTCACTTATTTACTGTAAATGAATTGCTTGGAAAACAAATTGCTACCATTCACAACTTAGGATTTTATCTTTGGTTGGTTCGCGAAGCTAGAAAACATATATTAGCGGGAGATTTTTACGAGTGGAAAAACAAAATGGTCAAACAAATGGACAAACGTTTATAAACCGAACAGATGAAAATACTTGATTGGTACATTATTAAAAAATATTTGCTCACGTTTTCCGTGATGTTGTTGCTGTTTATTCCCATCGGAATTATGGTTGATATCTCTGAAAATATTGACAAAATGCTCGCTTCAGAAGCACCAGCGGATGAAATTGTAAAATATTACTTCAATTTTGTACTGTACTTTGCCAATCTCTTATTTCCTATATTTTTATTCCTTTCGGTGATTTGGTTTACGTCCAAAATGGCAAACGACACCGAAATCATTGCTATATTGAGTTCTGGGGTTTCCTATTTGCGATTCCTGCGTCCGTTTTTAATAGCGGCTTCGGTAGTGGCGATTGTTGCTTTTGTGATGGGAATGTACATTGTTCCTAACGCTAGTAAGGGTTTTAACGAGTTCCGATTTGAATACATTAAAAAAGGACGAAAAGAATTGCGAGACAATAGTGAAATCTACAAACAAATCACCAACAACGATTTTATCTACCTAAAATCCTTTAACTTCAACAGCAAACGTGGTGATTTCTTTACGTTGGAGCATTTTGAAGACAATAAATTGGAGTACAAACTAGAAGCTCGTTCATTAAAATATAATGAAGAAGATAGTACATATACTATGCGAGGCTACAAAAAACGTATTATTGGTGCTATGAATGATAGCTTGATAAGCGAGCGTAAAGTGGATACCATTTTTCCATTTGATGTGGAAGATTTAACGCCAGTGACGTATATGGCAGAAACACTGAACTATCAAGAATTAGACGAATTTATTGAAAAAGAACGCCAATCAGGTTCGCCAAATGTAAGCAAGCATTTATTGGTAAAATACAAACGTTGGAGTTTGCCAATTACGGCATTTATTCTCACCATTATTGCAGTTGCTGTATCTTCTATGAAACGTAGAGGTGGAATGGGCGTAAATCTTGCTTTCGGAATTGCCATTGCGTTTATTTATATCTTTTTTGATAAAATATTTGGAACAATGGCGGAAAAATCAGGATTCTCTCCAATGTTAGCCGTTTGGGTTCCAAACATTGTATTTGGTGTGTTGGCTCTATATTTACTCTACAATGCTAGGCGATAAACTCAAAAACTATCTGCACTTACATCTGCTGGTTTTTATTGCAGGTTTTACGGCAATTCTAGGAAAATTAATCACAATTACAGCCATTCCTTTGGTGTGGTTTCGCATGCTGATGGCTGGCGTATTGATGTTAATGTTTATCAAACTGTCCAAAATTAGACTAAAAATAACGCTTAAAACGTTTTTTAAATTTGCCTTGGCGGGAATTATTGTCGCACTGCATTGGATAACGTTTTTCGGTGCCATAGATGTGTCCAACGTTTCCATAACACTTGTCATGTTTTCTACAGGAGCCTTTTTTGCATCGTTCATAGAACCGATTGTATACAAGCGCAAAATAGTCTGGTATGAAATCATCTTTGGAGTCATTGTAATTTTTGGGGTTTCCATCATTTTAAATACTGAATTCAAATACATCAACGGAATCCTTTTAGGAATGTTTTCTGCATTTCTCTCTGCATTATTTTCAGTGTTGAATGGGAAATTTGTTGAGCGTCATAATGCCGCTACGATTTCATTCTATGAATTTATTTGCGGCGTAGCTTTTATTTCCATCTATTTAGCGTTTTCCGCAGATGGTTTCTCTCAAGAAAACTTTTTCAACCTAGAAACAAATGACTGGATATATTTATTCATTCTCGCGTCTGTTTGTACAGCATACGCGTTTATCGCGTCTACGTATATCATGCGCTATATCAGTCCATACACCGTAGTGTTAACCTATAATTTGGAGATTATTTACGGAATTGTCTTGGCAATACTCATATTTCCCATAGATGAAAAAATGAGCGCCGGATTTTACTACGGAAGTCTCTTAGTCATAGCAACTGTGCTAGCTAACGGAATTTTAAAAAATCGTCGAAAGCGAAAATCCCTAAGCGGCATTGATATTTCCTAAATTAAAATTTTATATTTGTAAACTGAAACAACGAAACATACCCTCAAAAGCATGGAATATTTAGATTTTGAGCTGCCTATAAAAGAATTAGAAGATCAGCTGACAAAATGTGTGGCAATTGGTCATGAAAGTGATATTGATGTAACAGAAACATGTCAGCAAATTGAAAAAAAATTAGCAGCTACCAAAAAGGATATCTATAAAAACCTATCGCCTTGGCAACGTGTGCAATTATCACGTCATCCAAACAGACCGTATACACTAGATTATATCAACGCAATTTGTGGTGATACCTTTTTAGAATTGCACGGTGATAGAAACGTAAAAGACGACAAAGCCATGATTGGCGGATTGGGAAAAATTGGCAATCAATCGTATATGTTTATTGGTCAACAAAAAGGAAAAAACACCAAAACGCGTCAATACCGAAACTTCGGAATGGCAAACCCAGAAGGCTATCGCAAAGCATTACGCTTGATGAAATCTGCGGAAAAATTCGGAATTCCTGTAGTTACCTTAATTGATACTCCAGGAGCCTATCCAGGATTGGAAGCAGAAGAGCGCGGACAAGGGGAAGCCATTGCGCGTAATATTTTAGAAATGACACGCTTAAAAGTGCCAATTATTACCGTAATTATTGGAGAAGGAGCTTCTGGTGGCGCTTTGGGAATTGGTGTTGGAGATACAGTGTTAATGCTTGAAAACTCTTGGTATTCGGTAATTTCTCCAGAAAACTGTTCATCTATCTTATGGAGAAGCTGGGAACACAAAGAAAAAGCAGCAGAAGCGTTAAAATTAACCGCAACAGATGCAATGAAAATCAAGGTGATTGATGAAATCATTCAAGAACCCGTAGGAGGCGCACATAGAGATCATGAAAATACATTTATTGCAGTTCGTGATGCCATAGTTGCCAATTACGACAAATTAAAAAACTTATCACAAGAAGATTTAGTAAGTTCACGCATGGATAAATATTCTAAAATTGGTGAATTTAAAGGATAAACCTATATAACATAGGAATATGAAAAAATCCGAAGTGAAGACTTCGGATTTTTTTTCCGCTTATCAACAAAAAAAATAACTTATCAACAATAAATTTGTTGAGATTCTAGTTGCAAATTAAAACCCTAAAGTAAAAGTATTTTTTACTTTCGCTGTCATGGAAAATGTAAACCCTAAACAATCATACAAAACTGATAAAAGTAATCTTATAAGTCTCGAAAGAGGAAAATTACCACCACAAGCAGTCGATTTGGAAGAAGTAGTGCTGGGCGCTATGATGATAGACAAAAAAGGTGTGGATGAGGTAATTGATATCTTGAGTCCGGAAGCTTTCTACAAAGAAGCCAATAAATTGGTGTATGAAGCTATCTTTCAACTCTTTGAAAACTCGGAGCCGATTGACTTATTAACGGTTTCTTCACAACTTCGAAAAAATGCGAATTTGGAAGTTGTCGGAGGTGATTTTTATTTAATTTCGCTTACGCAAAAAGTATCTTCTTCGGCGCATATTGAATTTCACGCACGTATCATTCTGCAAAAATTCATTCAACGCAGTTTGATTAAAATCTCCAATGAAATAATTGAAGATGCATACGATGAAACCACTGACGTTTTTTCATTATTAGACAAGGCTGAATCGCGATTGTATGAAGTGACACAGGGAAACATTAAAAAATCGTCAGAAACGGCGCAAAGTTTGGTAATTCAGGCAAAAAAGAAGATTGAAGAAATCTCCAACAAAGAAGGATTAAGTGGTATTCCTACAGGATTTACACAACTCGATAAACTGACTTCTGGATGGCAACCAAGTGACTTAATCATCGTAGCAGCGCGTCCTGGTATGGGTAAAACGGCATTAACGCTGTCGATGGCAAGAAACATTGCGGTAGACCAAAATATTCCAGTAGCGTTCTTCTCATTAGAGATGGCTTCGGTACAGTTAATTACACGTTTAATCTCTTCGGAAACAGGTCTATCTTCCGAAAAATTACGTACAGGAAAACTAGCCAAACACGAATGGGAGCAACTCAACGTAAAAGTAAAAGGACTCGAAAAAGCACCGTTATTCATTGATGATACACCATCACTTTCCATCTTTGACTTGCGAGCTAAAGCACGTCGTTTGGCATCGCAACACGGTATCAAAATGATTATGATTGATTACTTGCAGTTAATGACCGCAGGAGGAAGTCAAAAAGGAGGAAACCGTGAACAGGAAATCTCTACCATTTCGCGTAACCTAAAAGCGTTGGCAAAAGAATTGAACGTTCCCGTAATTGCTTTATCGCAGTTATCACGTGCGGTGGAAACACGTGGTGGAAGTAAACGTCCGTTGCTATCTGACTTACGTGAATCGGGAGCGATTGAGCAGGATGCCGATATTGTATCGTTTATCTATCGTCCAGAATACTACAAAATTGAAGAATGGGATGATGAAGAACGCTCGCCAACGGAAGGTCAAGCAGAATTCATCGTGGCAAAACACAGAAACGGTGGTTTGGATAACATTCGACTCAAATTCTTAGGACACTTAGGTAAGTTTGATAACTTGGAAACTTTCGATTCGCCGTTCGAATTCCACTCGAAAATGAACGATGCAGCCAATGATGACACGTTTAGAACCGACAATCTACCAAGTGCCGACGAAGCGTTTGGAAGTTCAATGAACGATGACGATTTCAATCCAGATGATAATGAAGTTCCGTTCTAGTATAGAATTCCGTATTTTTATAAAATATATGTCAAATCGAGCGCAGTCGAGATTTCTTTGAATTCAATGTTTCAAGTATTTCTAAATTGTGGTTGAACAGATGTATAAATTTCAACTGTCATTCCGCACTTGTTGCGGAATCCACTTTCGAAACACAATGGATTCCTGCCTGCGCAGGAATGACAAAAAACAGTATTCTTTAGATGAAATATGACTACATTATTGCAGGATCAGGTTGTGCGGGATTGAGTTTGTTGTACCGAATACTGAACGACAACGACTTGCATCAGAAGCAAATTTTAGTCATAGACAAATCACAAAAAAACAAAAACGATCGAACGTGGTGTTTTTGGGAAAAAGGCGAAGGAATTTTTGAAGAAATTGTCACGCATCAATGGGAAACGTTGGAGTTTCTATCAGATGATTTTCAGCGTCAATTTGCTATGGAAAACTATCGTTATAAAATGATTCAAGGAATTGACTTTTATAACTTTGTATTAGCTATTGCTAAAAAACGTAAAAATGTAACTTTACTTTCTGAAACCATTACAAATATCACTTCCGTAGATGGAAAAGCGCGCGTAACTACTGAAAATGCAGAATATAGCGCGACATACGTATTCAATTCTACGAGTCTGTTTTATCCAAAAATGGACACGAAAAATTCTTTACTACAACATTTTGAAGGTTGGGTAATCAAAACCTCAACGCCTGTTTTTGATGCTTCTGTTGGACGTTTGATGGATTTCCGTTTGTCACAAGAACACGGCGCGACATTTATGTACGTATTGCCAACCAGCGAAACCGAAGCCTTGGTAGAATATACCTTATTCACAGAAAAAGTATTAGAAAAAGAACAATACAAATCCGCACTCAAAGCATATATCAAAGATTATTTACAGATTGATGACTACGAAATAAAGCATACGGAATTTGGTGTCATTCCGATGTCGTTGGCAAAATTTTCTAGAAAAGTTCCCGATGAAAAAAATATCATCAATCTAGGAACTGCAGGCGGATTTACGAAGGCGAGTAGTGGCTATACGTTTCAATTTGTGCAAAAACACACAGAAAAAATCATCAATCTACTCAAAGAAGGAAAACATCCAAACCCAAAATTAACTTTTCGGGACAAGATGTTTCAATGGTACGACAGGACGTTGTTGGAAGTAATTCTTTCCGACAAAATGCAAGGAAAAGATATTTTTGCCACCATTTTTAAAAACCGCGATATTGAAACGATTTTAGCATTTTTAGGCAATGAAAGTTCTGTATGGGAAGATATGAAAGTCATGAGTTGCTTGCCAATCATGCCGTTTTTAACTTCGGGAATCAAGCAGTTGCGCTAGTTTTTGTTGGAAAACGATTTTAAAGTCTGCCAAAAAAAGTTAGAAACAATCAATACGTAGCACTTTTTTCTGCGAATTGTTATAGAAAAGATAAATCTTTCATATAGGAATAATTTTTGCGTATCTTTCCATTTATAAAGATGATGAAATTGAAATTAAAAAATAGTATTGCATTGGTACTACTCCTCTTGTTTTCAGTGAGTAGTTATGCTTCGTATATTCTGATTCCGATGGACGCTGAATCGCAAAAAGATCACTTAAAAGCCTACGGAATCACCTATTGGTCGCTCGAAAAGAAAATCAAAGTAAAATGGTTGCTCAACTATCGCGGCGGCTCGTTTTTGTTGCCTTCGGTGGAAGCTGTGGAAAAGGAATGCAAAATTCGCGGTGTTTCGTATGAAATTCTATCAGATGCCAAAACAGCGACAATTTTAGAAGAAATAGCAAGTCCGAGTAAAAATCAGGAAGCAGTTATTTTGGAAAAAGCTCCCAAAGTTGCGGTGTATTCTCCAAAAGGAAACGTGCCTTGGGACGATGCGGTGACCATGGTGTTGACCTATGCGGAAATTCCGTATGATGTGGTGTATGACGAAGAAGTATTGTCGGATGAATTGATAAAATACGATTGGTTGCACTTGCATCACGAAGATTTTACGGGACAATACGGAAAGTTTTACGGCATTTATCGTTCTGCTCCTTGGTATATTCGCGAGAAGAAAGAAGCGGAAGAATTGGCAAAAAAGTTGGGATACGACAAAGTTTCAGAAGCAAAATTAGCAGTTGCGTTAAAAATTCGTGATTATGTAATTGGTGGCGGATTTATGTTTGCGATGTGTAGTGCCACAGACAGTTTTGATATTGCTTTGGCGGCAGAAGGCGTCGATATTTGCGAACCGATGTTTGATGGCGATGTGTCGGATAGAAATTATCAAAGTAAAATTGATTTCAACAAAACTTTTGCGTTTACAAACTTTGAATTAGAGCGCAGTCCAACGAAATACGAGTTTTCTTCAATTGATATGACGGCTAAAAGACGTATTGTAAAAGACGCAGACTACTTCACACTCATGGATTTTTCAGCAAAATGGGATCCAATTCCGACGATGTTATGTCAAAATCATACAGCATTGGTTAAAGGTTTTATGGGGCAAACCACAAGTTTTGACCGTTCACAAATAAAACCATCGGTGTTGATTTTAGGCGAAAATAGAACCAATGGTGAAGGTCGTTATATTCACGGAATTAAAGGAAAAGGCTTTTTTACTTTTTACGGTGGACACGATCCTGAGGATTATCAGCATAGAGTAGGAGATCCAAAAACAGAATTAGAACTACATCCAAATTCGCCCGGATATCGATTGATTTTAAACAATATTCTATTCCCAGCAGCAAAGAAGAAAAAGCAGAAAACGTGATCCTTTGTTAGTTTATAGGTTTAAGAGTTTATAAGTTTAGAAATATTACATTGAGAATTATGCGTATCTTCAAGAAGTATAAACTTTTAAATAGCATCAACATGTTAGAAAAATTCAAGAAATTTTCGATTCAGCGGCCACATGCTGTAAAAGGCGGCGCTACGGCTACCGATGATTTGGCAAAATGGAGAAAGCCAGATTAACGGTAAAGAGGTTGTTTAAAAAACTGTAAAATTCGTCAAACCAGACTTGATTTGGTTTCTCATGGCAGTTGAAACTCAATCTTGTGAGATTCTGAAGCCTGTGCTGAATTTATTTCAGTATCAAGCTCAGAATGACGTTCATAGTAACTTTTTAAACAATCTCTTTTCGATTTCAGCGAAAATCATTTCAAATCAGCGCATAAAAAAAACCGACACTAAAAGTATCGGTTTCTAAGCGAAATATATATGTTTGACGATTTATTTTACTTTATCAACAATTGCTTTGAAAGCTTCTGGGTGATTCATTGCTAAATCGGCTAAAACCTTACGGTTCAATTCGATGTTGTTAGCTTTTACTTTCCCCATAAACTGAGAATATGACATTCCGTTCAAACGCGCACCAGCATTGATACGTGTTATCCATAATGCACGAAATGTTCTTTTCTTATTTCTACGGTCTCTGTATGAGTAACTCATAGCTTTGTCAACCGCATTCTTTGCAACTGTCCAAACGTTTTTACGTCTTCCAAAGTAACCTTTGGCTTGTTTTAATACCTTTTTTCTTCGGGCTCTACGAGCTACCGCATTTACTGATCTTGGCATATTTTTAAATGATTTTTTGTAGTAGGCGGTCGGTTATCGACACTTAGTCTTTTCTAAAATCGTAAATCTTAAAATCTACAATTACAAAGGCCTAACTCCAGGGTTTATAAATTGTTTTAACCGAAAGAACGGATTACTTTAAACGTAATTGTTCTTTAATACTGTTAACGTCACTATCGTGTACTAATGTACTGTGCGTTAACTTAAGCTTACGCTTTTTAGACTTCTTTGTTAAGATGTGACTTTTAAAAGCGTGCTTTCTTTTAATTTTACCAGTTCCAGTAAGCTTAAAACGCTTCTTAGCGCTGGATTTTGTTTTCATTTTAGGCATAATTCCTAAGTATTTAAAAATATTTCGCTTATTTTCTTTGATTCGATTCAGCTCAATTTGTTTACATTGAGAATGCTGAGCCTAGTCGAAGCATTATTTCTTTTTCGGTGCGATGAACATAATCATTCGCTTTCCTTCTAATTTTGGCATTTGTTCTACCTTTCCATATTCTTCCAGTTCTTGGGCTAATTTTAATAATAAAATTTGTCCTTGATCTTTATAAATAATGGAACGTCCTTTAAAGAATACGTATGCCTTCAATTTGGCACCATCTTTAAGGAATTTGATGGCATGTTTCTTTTTAAATTCATAATCATGCTCATCTGTTTGAGGTCCAAAACGGATTTCCTTAACAGTTACTTTAGATGCTTTTGCTTTTAACGCTTTATCACGTTTCTTCTGTTCGTACAAGAATTTTTTATAATCCATTGCTTTACAAACAGGAGGATTGGCTTTAGGTGAGATTTCAACTAAATCTAATCCTAGTTCTTCGGCTATGGCAAGTGCTTTCCTTGTTGGATAAATGCCAATTTCTACATTGTCTCCTACAAGTCGTACTTCAGGAGCATTGATTTTTCTGTTAATTCTGTGTGGATCCTCTTTGACTTCTCGTCTTGGAGCTCTACTTCTTTTTCTTCGTATTGCTATGGTTCTAAAATTTTAAATTAAACATTAAATGGTTTC
The DNA here is from genome assembly GCA_006383075.2 of Kordia sp. TARA_039_SRF. Classification (GTDB taxonomy): domain Bacteria; phylum Bacteroidota; class Bacteroidia; order Flavobacteriales; family Flavobacteriaceae; genus Kordia. Next base: position 21,961 of record SMNH02000002.1, on the reverse strand, counting down.
AAGCTATTTTGTACTTCTGAGGTAACTAATTCAGCAAAAGCTTCCATAGTCAAAGTACCAATATCACCTTCGCCATGTCTTCGTACAGAAACTGTGCCATCTTTTTCCTCTTGTTCGCCAATGATTAGCATAAAAGGAATTTTGCTCATTTCTGCTTCTCGAATCTTTTTACCGACAGTCTCATTACGATTGTCGATTTGGGCGCGAATTTCGTGATTTTCTAACAAAGTTAAAACTTTTTTTCCGTAATTCTCATATTTTTCACTTACAGGCAATAAAATTGCTTGTTCTGTCATCAACCATAATGGAAAATTTCCACCTGTATGTTCCAGCAAAATTGCAATGAATCTTTCCATACTTCCAAAAGGTGCACGGTGAATCATGACAGGTCTGTGAAGCTCGTTATCACTGCCTTTGTAGGTAAGTTCAAAACGTTCTGGCAAATTGTAATCTACCTGAATTGTTCCTAATTGCCAGCTTCTTCCCAAGGCATCTTTTACCATAAAATCAAGCTTGGGGCCGTAAAAAGCAGCTTCGCCATATTCAACTACATAATTGAGTTCTTTTTCTTTTGCAGCATTGATAATAGCAGTTTCCGCTTTTTCCCAGTTTTCGTCAGAGCCAATGTATTTTTCTGGTTTTTCCGGATCGCGTAAGGAAACTTGCGCTGTAAAATTGTCAAATCCTAACGAGCCAAAGACATACATTACCAAGTCAATCACATTCTTAAACTCTTGATCAAGTTGATCTGGCGTACAGAAAATGTGCGCATCGTCTTGTGTAAATCCACGAACACGTGTCAACCCATGCAATTCACCACTTTGCTCATAACGATATACCGTACCGAATTCTGCGAAACGTTTTGGCAAATCTTTATAACTCCATGGTTTTGTATTGTAAATTTCGCAATGATGCGGACAGTTCATTGGCTTTAACAAGAACTCTTCGTCATCTTTTGGCGTTGTAATCGGCTGAAAACTGTCTTCACCGTATTTGGCAAAGTGTCCAGAAGTTACATACAATTCTTTTTGACCGATATGCGGAGAAATTACCATTTCATAACCCGCTTTTTGCTGTGCTTTTTTCAAAAAGCTCTCCAATTGCGAACGTAAGGCAGCACCTTTTGGTAACCATAATGGCAATCCTTGTCCAACTTTTTGTGAAAATGTGAACAACTCTAGTTCTTTTCCAAGTTTTCTATGATCGCGTTTTTTGGCTTCTTCTAAAAGCTCCAAGTATTCTTTTAAATCTTTCTGTTTTGGAAACGAAATACCGTAAATACGCGTCAACTGTTTGTTGTTTTCGTCACCTTTGTAATATGCGCCTGCAACGCTCATTACTTTAACTGCTTTCACAATACCCGTATTCGGAATGTGGCCACCGCGACATAAATCGGTAAATGTATCATGATCGCAGAATGTGATGGTGCCATCTTCCAAGCCTTCCACCAATTCTACTTTGTATTCGTTTCTATCTTTATAATATGCCAAAGCTTCTTCTTTAGAGGTAGCGCGCATTTTAAAATCGTGCTTTCCTCGTGCAATCTCTAGCATTTTATTTTCGATGGTTTTGAAGTCTTTATCCGTGATGGTTTCTTCACCCATATCGATATCATAGTAAAAACCATTTTCAATAGCAGGGCCAACCCATAATTTTGCCTCTGGGTACAATTCCAGAATTGCTTGTGCTAAAATATGCGCTGATGAATGCCAAAAAGCTTTTTTACCTTCATCATCTCTCCAAGTATACAAAACAAGTTTTCCATCTTGGGTAAGTGGTGTGGTGGTTTCTACCGTTGTACCATTAAAGTTTGCTGAAATCACGTTTCTAGCAAAACCTTCACTAATATTCTTGGCGACATCCATAGGAGTTGCGCCAGAATTAAATTCTCTAACTGAGCCGTCAGGCAATGTAATTTTTATCATACAAAAATAAATATTATGCCAGCAAAGATAAGACGAACTAAAAACCTGTACAATTTATAGCGATAGAATGTTTGGTAAAAAACCGAAGACTTTTACAAGAATATTTTATGGATTTAAGAATGAATAATTTCTCAAAGTGTTCTCGACTGCGTTCTAACTGACAAGTGATTGTTTATCAGAAAGATGAATAGAGAATGAGGTTTTTTTATCGAAATCATATTAATTAATAGCTAGTATCATCAAGTTTTACTTTTCCGTGAAATGTTTTGTATAGGAAAAGGAAATAACCTGCCAAAAGTGGTGCGCCAATCACTACAATAGTCAACATGATGCCTAACGATTTTTGTGACGAAGCCGCATTGTAAATTGTAACACTGTATTCAGGATTGATAGTTGACGGCAACAATACAGGATATAATTGAAACGCCACCAACATTAGTAAAAACGCCATGGTGAGCGATGAGAATACCAACGCATGTGCGTATTTCTTTTTAGAAACCAATCTAGGAACATTCGCGACAGCTAGAAAGGCTAGTACAGGCAATATAAAAAAGACAGGATTTTCTTTGAATTTATCGGTCACGCCTGAAAGATATATCAACGTGTAAAACGAGGTGATGACAAAACTCAGAATGAAAAATATCATTGCTTTTTTTAGTAAAAATGTCAATCGCGCATGCAAGCGACCTTCTGTTTTTAAGAGTAAAAAGATAGCTCCTTGCGTCATAAAAATTGATAGTGTAGTAAAACCGACCATAATCGCATACGGACTTAGAAACGAAAAGAAAACGCCGCCTTGATAGCTGAAATTTTCGCCAATTTCAAAACCTTGTAAAATATTTGCCAATACGACACCGAGCAAAAATGAAATCAACGTGTTAGATGTAAAGTAGATAATGTCCCAGGTTTTTCGCCACCAAGTCATTTCTTCAGCACTTCTAAATTTGATAGCAGCAGAGCGTAATACGAGCAACATCAAAAATATCATAAATGGAACATACATAGCAGAAAGCATGGTAGCATACATAACAGGAAAACCAGCAAACAGCGCTCCGCCACCAATAATTAACCAAACTTGATTGGCATCCCACAAAGGTCCGATAGCGTTGATGGCGATTCGGCGACTTAAATCTTTCTTGAAAAATAAGTGCCAAGAACCAGCGCCATAATCAAAGCCTTCTAAAATGGCATATCCTGAAAATAAGAGTCCGACAACTAAATACCATAATGTGGGATAATCGATACCTAAAAAAGTCTCCATGTAATTTTTTGTTTAAATTATGTCTAATGCATTTTCAGCTTCATCATGCGGTCCGTGTTTTATCTTTTTGTTTAACGAATAGATAAACAATAAAAATAACAACGTATAGATAACTAAAAATAGGATGAGTGAAAAAAGGATTTGGTTGGAAGATACTTCTTGTGAAAAACCTTCGCTGGTTCGCAAATGTCCATATACAATCCAAGGTTGTCTTCCCATTTCTGCAGCAAACCATCCTGCTTGATTGGCAATTTGTGGCAATAAAACAGAAATCGCAAAGATTTTTAGCAACCATTTTTTCTCAAACAATTTGCCTCTCCACCATAAAAAACAAGCATATAGCGTCAGTCCAATTAAAAACATGCCAATACTAATCATGATGTGATAAAACTGAAATACAGCATTTACTTGTGTTGGTCGGTCTTCTTTTGGAAACGCGTTAAGTCCGGTAACAGGCGCTTCAAAATCTTGATGTAATAAAAAGGACAAACCACCCAGAACTTTTAATCCTGTAACTTCTTGGTTTTCATCATCAACCCAACCTAACAAATACAAATCTGCAGCGCCACTTGTTTCATAATGTCCTTCCATCGCGGCCAATTTTGCTGGTTGATTTTCCGCAACACCTTCCGCAGAACTGTGTCCAGAAACCAATTGCGTTAGCGAAAAAATCGTTGCAACGGTTAATGCGATTTTAAATGCTTTTTTTGAGATTTCTACATAACGACCTTTTAGCAAATAATACGCATGCACACTCAATACGAGAAACGTTCCTGCTAAAAAGGCACCTTGCCAAACGTGAATAATTCTATCTACACTAGACGGATTGAAAACCATTGCCCAAAAATCCGTGACTTCGGCTCGTGCGTTGAATCCTTCGCCTACAATATGATATCCTGCGGGCGTTTGTTGCCAACTATTGGCAACCACAATCCAAACTGCCGAAAACATAGAGCCTAAAAATACACCGATAGCTGAAATAAAATGTACTTTGGGCGATACGCGATTCCAACCAAAAATAAGAACACCTAAGAAAGCACTTTCCAATCCGAAGGCAAACAAACCTTCTGCCGCTAAGGCACTTCCAAAAATATCGCCAACATATCTTGAATATACCGACCAATTGGTGCCAAATTCAAATTCCATGATGATTCCTGTAGCGACACCAATACCAAACGTAATGGCAAATATTTTTAACCAAAAACGGGTTAAAACTTCATAGTGTTTATTGCCTGTTTTTAGGTAAAGTCCTTCCATGATAACCATGATTAGACCAATACCAATACTCAATGGCGGATAGATGTAGTGAAAAGCAACGGTGAAAGCAAACTGGATTCTGGCTAGAATTTCTGTTTCCATAGTGATGAATTAGATATCACAAAAGTAAAAAGATATATTGCGAAAGAGCGTAACTTCTGTTACATAAAATTCATTTTTAACGAATTTATTTTTTGTGTAACAAAAGTGACGTTTACTTATAGAAGTATATTTTATTTTTGTCTTTTTTTAATGCTGTTATTTAAATTGTCTTAAAAGTATATTTTTTCGTTGAAAGAAATAAAAAATGTGTGATATTTGTCAGCTTTTAAAAATATAGCAGTCTTTATTTTTGCATCGTGAAATTAGTTTGCGCACACATATTAGCTATTATTTTGTTATTCAACAGTGTCAAAGGTTCTCTTGCGTACGGTTGGTATGTGTTGGATATTGATAGCTTTATTGAGCAGTTATGTGAAAATAAAGATACGCCAGAACTAGAGTGTAACGGGAAATGTTATTTGACAAAATTAAGTCAAAATTCGTCTTCTGAAGATGGGCAAACGATTCCTGCTATTGAGTGGGAACAATTGGTGTACTGTCAAACAGAAATTTTCACGCCTTACAAAACCATTACAATTCAGCCTATACGTAGTACTTTTTACTATTTTATATCAAATTCGGAAGCGCATATTCATTCCATTTTTCATCCTCCAAAAATATCCTAAACACATCCCAAAAAAACTTACAGAGAATGCTTTCTTAAAGGTGTTCTCACCATTACTGTGTTTAAATTTTTGAATTATAAAAATGAATATAAAAAAAATAGCGCTTTTATGCGCCCTTATTCCTGTGTCTTTGTGTGCGCAGGAACCCACAAAAAAAGACTCTACAAAAAGAAAAGCCATCAAGTTAAATACTGTTATTATTACAGGTGAAGGAAATACGGATCCTGTATTAACAACTGTCAAAACAAATTTGGTAAAAAAAGTAGTGCAGCCTAAAAATGTTGCTGATTTGTTTAATGATTTTAATGGCTTTTCGTTGATAAAAAGAGGAAATTATGCTATTGATCCGTCATTTAGAGCAGCGCAATACGAGCAACTAAACATTCAATTTGATGGCGGAACCAAAGCAGTACACGCATGTCCTAACAGAATGGACCCAATTACAACGCACGTAGTTCCCGAAGAAATTGAAAGAATAGAAGTCATCAAAGGACCGTATACAGTGCGTTACGGTGCTACTTTTGGCGGAATTGTAAATCTCGTCACTCAAAAAACGAGTGCTATGGAAAGCGGTTTCCACGGAAGTGTAAATTCTGGTTATGAGTCTAACGGAAACGCGTTGGTTTCATCCGTAAAACTGCAACAAGCAACAGATAAGTATCATATTGTTGGAAATATTGGCTACAGAGATTTTGGTAATTATAAAGATGGAGATGGTGTTGAAATTCCGTCATCATTTAGAAGTATTGATTACGGGTTGCGTGTTGGATATCAAATTGATGATACACAAAGTATTCAAGCACATTGGCGACAATCGTTTGGAAGAGATGTGTTGCACGCAGGTTTGCCGATGGATACTGATGAAGATAACAGTTCAATTTTGTCTTTAGATTATAGACTTTCAGGTCTGAGCGGCTTTTTAAAAGAAGTGAATGCAAAAGTGTATTATTCGTATGTTGATCATATCATGTCCAATACAAGGCGACCTTCGTTTATGATGATGGAAGCATTGTCTGCCATTGAAGCTTCAACAGCAGGAGGAAAGGTGGAATTTACCATGAAACCTACAGATACATGGACACTTTACGGAGGAGTTGACGCGATGCTGATTGCTCGTGATGGCGGAAGAACGCGACTTGTAAAGCGAAATATGATGGGCGATCTTTTACCGCAACCGATGGTTTTTCAAGACAAAGTATGGCAAGATTCGTATGTGAACGATTATGGTTTGTTTGCCGAAAGTAAGCTCAAAATTACGAATAAAACCATGTTTACTGCTGGAATTCGTTATGATTTGGTGGTTTCTGACATTCAAGATGCCGCAGCAGATTTTCAACAATTATATCCCAATGTAGGACAACGCGAAGAACATAATGTGTCAGCAACCGTTTCATTAAAACACAAAACTTCTGAAAATACTACGTTGGAAGTTGCGTATGGTCGTGGTGTGCGCTCAGCGAATATGATTGAGCGTTTTATCAATCATTTTACGGTGGGACAAGATCCTTTTGAGTATGTTGGAAATCCTAATTTGGATGCGGAAGTAAATAATCAGTTTGAAATTGGTTTCAAAGGACGAAAAAGCTATACAACAGGCATAGATGCGTTTCAATATGCGATTTCTGGATATTATGCTTTTTATGATAATTATATTGTTCCGGTGATTGACCCTACGTTGGATAGAAAGTTTATGCCAAATGCGCAACCGCAAGAAGTAAAGCGTTTTATCAATCTTGACAAAGCTTATAAAACAGGTTTTGAAGCGTCTGCTCAAGTAGATTTTGCGAAGTATTTTAATGTTTCTACTGCTTTTTCGTATGTGTATGCTAAAAATAAAGACTTGAACGAGTCTTTACCACTTACGCCACCATTGACAACACGTATTGGTGTTGGATTTGAAAAGGAGAAATTTTGGGGAAGTTTGGATTATACCATTGTGTCACGACAAGATAATATTGCGCAAAGTTTTAGAGAGCAAGCAACTGCAGGTTATGAAACGTTTGATGTACGTTTTGGGGTAACGCCAATGCCGAAATTAAATATTGGTGTCGCGGTATTGAATGTTTTTGACGAAACATATAATAATCACTTGAATTTTTCTTTTGTGAATCAAGCAGATTTTACACGAACGCCTATTACCGATCCTGGAAGAAACTTTTCGGTATTTGTTCAATATGCGTTTTAAAAATTAGTAGCATATAAAAAGAGACTGTCTAAAAAGTTGTAATTAACGTCATTCTGAGCTTGACTCAGAATCTCATCATATTGATTTTCAACTGTTATGAGAAATCGAATCATACTGAATCAAGTTAAGCACAAGAGTTCGGTTTGACGAAATATAATTTTTTTGACAGCCTTTACTTAGCACAAAACCATCAAGAGTAATTTCTTGATGGTTTTTTTGTGATTTAACTAAGTATTAAATATCCTTTTTCGCCAAATACCACGTGATTTTTTCTACAGAATCATCAGCAAGTCGCTCGTTGAGTGCGTCTAATGATTTTGGTGGTGGACAGATAGCTTTGTCGCCAGGCTTCCAATCTAACGGCATGGCAACGCTGTGCTTGTCAGATACTTGTAATGCTTCTAGTACGCGTAAAATTTCGTTCATATTTCGTCCAACATTTAATGGATAATACATGATTAAACGTACTTTTTTAGTTGGATCAATAAAAAATACAGCTCGTACAGCAGCAGTTTCGCTTTCGTTTGGTTGCAGCATTCCGTACAATTTAGAAACTTTCATATCAATATCTGCAATGATTGGAAAGTCAAAATACACACCTGTAGTTTCTCGTACGTTTTGAACCCAACCTAAGTGTGCGTGAATACTATCAATACTCAATCCTAGCAATTCAGCGTTGAGCGCATCAAATTCAGCTTTTCTAGTGGCAAATCCGCTCATTTCTGTGGTACAAACAGGCGTAAAATCCGCTGGATGCGAAAACATTACAATCCATTTATCTTTGGCAAATTCAGATAGTTTTAACGGTCCTTTTGTGGTCATTGCTTCAAAATCAGGAGCAACATCACCTATTCGTAACATGGAAGTAACTTTTTCTTGTGTTAAATTTTCAGTAGTCATAATATAGTTTTTATTTATTATTTTAAATTATGAGATAAAATTAAACTATACTTAAAAACTACACTGTCACTTGTGTTACACATCGTAAAATTTAATCTTTTTTAACACTTAAAAAGCAATATTACTGTTGTAGAAACTACTAATTTCTTTAGAATTTAGGAAAAAATCTTCCTGTACGTTTTTTATATTCAGCATACTTTGGAAAGCGGATAGCAAGTTTTTCTTCTTCATACCTTGATTTAAAGAAAAACAATATCCATAGTATTAGTGTTACCAAAAGTTTATATCCTGATGCTTCGTAGATTCCATAGCCAAACATGATACATAGAATGCCTGTGTAAATAGGATGTCGAATGTATTTGTAAAGTCCAACATCAATAAGTTTGCTACCATAAACAGGCGTTGGAAAAGGTGAGAGGTTTGTGTTGAGTTGTAATATGCTAATGAAGCTTATTACGATTCCTAAAACGAGAAGAGCTATTCCTAGAATAGTGAAAAAGGTGTGACTTGAAAAAGACATTATTTGTGCAGGAATGACGTACAATAAAAACAGAAAGCCTTGCGCGCCAACATATAGATAATCGCTTTTTGTCTTTTTCATTCGTATGACGAAATTGATGATTGAAGATAAAAAAAAGAAACTGTCTTGAAAGAAAAATGTCAAACTAACTTGGATTTTTGGAGAATCAGCTTTTTAAGATTATTTATGACTTTCAGCGTAACGTATGTTGAATTTCTTCCGACAGTTTCTATTGTTATGTAAATGATGTTTTACACATCTTTTCCTTTCATCATCTTGTTCCAATATAAATATGGAAGACCGTATTTTTTCAACATCCACAATCTCCAATGTTCTTTGCTACTGTCAAAAATCAGCATTTGTTTTAGTTTCGGATCGGGCGTAAAGTTTCCTTTATAATCAAACTCTGCTAAGGTCATTTTTCCATATCCTGTAACTAATGGACAGGAAGAATAGCCATTGTATGATTTTGAACCAATTTTTTGTTGGTTTATCAACATGGTAATATTATCAACCACTACAGGGACTTGCTTTCTAATAGCAGCTCCTGTTTTGGCTGTTGGCAATGCAGCTACATCGCCCAAACCAAAGATATTAGCATATTTGTTATGTTGAAGTGTATGATGATCTACATCTAGCCAACCTGAATCATTAACCAAATTGGATTCTTTAACAAATTTCGGCGCCGCTTGCGGTGGCGCTAAATGCAGCATATCAAAAGGCATTTCTATTACAGTATCACCTGTTAATTTTTCTCCGAGTGTATTATCTTCCATAATCACACATTTGTTTTCTTCAGGTGCGGTATTTCTGAAATACACGATTTTTTTATCAGGATCAATTTTAAAAGGCGCATAAAACGGTTTGAAGTGAATTCCGTATCGGTGTATCACTTTCATTAATGTTTCCTTAATTGGTTTTACACCAAAAATGACACTTCCAGGCGTCGCAAAAATAACATTGGTTTTATCTGATAGTTTATTTTTTCTAAAATAATCCGCAGCTAAATATGCAATTTTTTGCGGTGCGCCACCACATTTTATAGGCGTTGTAGGTTGTGTAAATACGGCATTCCCACCTTTAAAGTTTTTAATTTGTTCCCACGTGTGTTTTGGGTCAGTGTAATTGCTACAAACAATTCCTTTTTCTAAGGCTTCTGGCAATCCTTCAATCAATTCTGGCGCCATCACCAATCCTGGAGCAACCACCAAATAGTCGTAAGTGACAGCTCCTGAAGATTTTGTGTTTACAGTATTATTGTCAGCATCAAAAGAAGTGGCATAATCCTTTATCCATTTCACTCCTTTAGGAATGAGGCTCGACATGGGACGTGCTGTTTTTTCAAAATCGTATGTACCGCCACCAACAAGCGTCCAAGCGGGTTGATAGTAATGTGTTTCGGCAGGTTCTATAATTCCTATTTGTAAAGTATTGTTTTTTTTCATCAGTTGCGCTGCGGTCATAATTCCTGCGGTTCCGCCTCCGATAATTAAAATTTGATAATGTGATGCCATTTTTCTTAATGATTTATTAATTCAATAAAAGTAACGCAATAAATTTGAGAATAATGTAACTTGTGTTACATAAGAAAATCAAATCCTAAAAATGATAGTTGATTTTTTGCGTGATTTTTTTGTTTTTTTGAACGTAATTTTGTGTGCCTTTTTTATAGTTTGAAACCAATACCCAAGCCAATATTCCAAGTGTTATAACCATCAAATCGTTGGTCGAGGAATACGTTTGGTATCAAATAAAACGAGTGCGAGATGTCTTTTTCATATTCAACGCCAATGCGCATCAAGTAAAACGATTCTTGCTTTTCCAATTCGACACCAGGACCAATCGTTACCACAAAACCATTTCCAAAATGATACAATGCATCAATGGTAAATACCAACGGATTTACGCGTTCAATTTCTTCATTGTCAGCATTCTGAATGATAAAAGTTTCAATTTCGATATCGTTATGCAAACCAATTCCCCATGTATGATTGAACCAATACTCAAAGTCCAATCCCCAAGAAGGGACAAAAACATTGTCTACACCTTCCGTATTGATAAGTGTATGTCCAATGATTCCTGCGATTCTAAATCCGCGTCCATCCTTATGTTTTTCGGTATCCTCATATAGCTGTTGTGCGTGTAATTGCATTGCTACTCCCATGAGTAGCAATACTGTAATTTTAATTTTAGTCATCTTATATTTTGTATGTTAAAGTAGTTTCCCAAATTTGATTGTTGATGTAGAAGTCTTTTCTTTTTGCATAAATATCATGGTATCCTGTACGAATCTTTATATGCTTGTTCACGCGAAAACTAACTCCTAAAAACATCCAGTTTTGGTCTAATTGTTCAGGTCTGAGACCATTTCTAAAGTCTAAATGAACCTCGTCGTACATTACTAAGTTTAGTATGCGATTGGTTTTGGATTTGTATACAGGAATGGCAACTTGAAATTTATACCGAAAACGGTTTCTATGTCGGATGCCGTCAATAGTATAAGAATCGTTTTGAGTTTTGACAATTTTTTGCTGAAAACGCTCTTCAAACCGCAATCTATGTGCAAACGAAAACTTGGAAAACGCATGTTTGATGGTCAGTTGTTGAAAAACATTGTTTTCTACAGCATCTATTGGTGTACCAAAATCAGCATAGTTGTAATTTTTGATGTAGCTGTAACCAATGGCAACGTCCAAATCATTTTCAAACGTATAGTGCACAAAAGGACGAATGATGAATTGTTCCCAATCGGTTAAAAAATTGGTGCGTCTAAAGTTAAATTCAGCATTTACAGACCAGTTACGCGATATTTTTTTATGAATATTCACGGTATTCCAGCTGCTAAAATGAACTTTTCGTTCTTGCGCGTTTAGGGTAAAAGAGAACAGAATAAAAAGGAGTATTAGAGGAAATCTTTTCATGTCTACTCGATAATCGAGATTTGTAATGCTCCGACACTTACGTCGAAATGTTTTAATAGTTTCTACTGAATGCTTGATGGACTTGCCCCGAAGTAAGTTTACTCTTCAAAAGTAATGCTCCAAATTCCTCGAACTTCATTCACGCCATAACCAGTTGCCTTGTCATTCGGATATAATTGTAAAAGTTTAGAAAGCACATTTGGATTGATGTCTTTTTCAGGACTTCCATGACATTGCAGACACATTGTGTTGGTCGTAATTGGCGCATAAAAATGAACATTGCCATTTTCAATTTCCGTCACAGGTGTATACGTAGTATTTTCCGCAACGGCTTCCTTAAAATGAGCAATAATCTTTAGTTCTTTTTCAGTTGCTTGATTTCCAGGATTTCGAGGTTTATCTGAAACACGTTTAATAGTTGCGTTTTGTGCTGTAGCTATGCTGTCCGTAAGTGGATATGCTTTTTTATTACAGAAAGAAACCGCTTCTAGTGTTCCTTTCTTTTGAATGGTGCCAAGTAAGTTTTTCGCCAATTCTTTTTTGGTAGTAAGCGCATAGTCCATACCGCGTTCGGCAGGTGTTTGCTTTTTTTCATCTTGATTAGACTCACTGTGCGCTTTCTTACCATCATTTCGATACTTCATGTTTTCATGACCTTTTTCTTGTATGTGCTCTTTGAACCACTCAGGTTCTTCAATTTTAAATTCATACATATAATCAGCAATGAGTTCAATATCTTTTTGTGAAAATTGTTGATACGGCATGACACCAAAGCGTCTTACGGCACCTCGCATTTTGGTTTTTTCTTTAGACGGTTTTTTGATAAAATTCCAAATGGCTTCTCCAAATTCTTTTTTTGTCATGTCATCATTGAGATAATGTGACTTTATCGCGACCATTGGTGGCGCAATTCGCGCATCATGACTTGCCGATGGATTGTGACAAGCATAACAAAGCGTTTCCATCAGTTTTTTTCCAGGATGATTGTTGTTGGTATATACTGTTCTTTCGTTCTCAATTTCTGTTTGGTGAGTATACGACTGTTTTTTTGTATCGTCACAGCTAATCAGTAATAGCAAAATACAAGTGATTGCTACAACAAGTGTATATTTTTTCATGTGTGCGTGTTTAGTAATAGAAGTGTTTAGCTTTTAGGTGTTTATCGCATTTTTCCAGAAGCACAACTTACCAGCGATTTGGCTTTTGATAATATGCCATTTGCATCTTCAGTGCTTGGATATCCTAACGCTTTTAGTTTTTGTTTTACTTCTAAAGCGCTTTCTGTGTTTGTCGCGGTAAATGAAATGGTAGAATTTTCAATATCAACGGCAATATCTGAGATATTTTCAATCGTAGATAATTTTGAAGTGATTGTATTCGCACAACCGCCGCATCTTAAATTTTGGACTATAATAGTTGTTCTCATTGTACTAATTTTTTACACCTGCAAGGTATTGCGAATAGGGAAGTTGGGCAGTAACATTGGTTACATTTGGAGGAATAAAAACCAAGTATTTGGATACTTTTTTGAAGCGTGTGCAGAAAAAATACAAAAAACCGCTTCAACAGCTATTGAAACGGTTTTAAAGTAATACATCATAGAAATTTTACAGTTTTACAGATGATGTTTGTTCATATTTTATATTACAACAAGGTTGTTGGGCACACATAATCGGAAGTATCTACGGAAGTTTCAGCAATTTCTTTAAAACCACCCACAACATCTACAAAATCATCCCAACCGCGTTGTTTTAAAATAGACGCTGCAATCATACTTCTGTAACCACCAGCACAATGAATGATAAAAGGTTCGTTTTTAGGAAACTGCGCCAAATGCTTGTTAATTTCATTCAGTGGAACATTGATAGCATCAATTACATGCTCAGAATCAAATTCACTTTTCTTACGAACATCAAATATTTTTACGTCTTTGTTTTTATATTGTTGTTCCAAATCTGTAGCTGAAATTCGGTTCAAAGAATCTACATCTTTACCACTATTTTTCCATGAATCAAATCCATCTTTCAAATATCCAATGGTGAAATCATACCCAACTCTGGATAATCGTGTGATAGCCTCTTCTTCTTTTCCAGGGTAGGTGATGAGTAAAATTTCTTGTTTTACATCTGGAATCATCTCGCCAACCCATTGTGCAAAATTCCCTTCCAATCCAATATTGATACTATTCGGAATAAAACCTTTAGCGAAATCACTAGCATCACGCGTATCTAACATCAGCGCACCAGTTTCGTTGGCAGCAACTTCAAACTCATTTGGCGTAAATGCTTGTTTTGCTCTGTCCATAATGGTATCAAGACTTTCGTACCCTTTGATGTTCATCAACACATTTTGAGGGAAATAGCCTGGAGGTGTTGTCAATCCGTCTAACAAAACTTTGATAAACTCATCTTTTGTCATGTCTTGTAATGCATAGTTCACTTTCTTTTGGTTGCCTAAAGTATCTGTAGTTTCCTTGCTCATTTTTTTACCACAAGCAGAACCTGCACCGTGATTTGGATATACGATTAAATCATCACTCAAAGGCAAAATTTTGTTTCGAAGCGAATCGTATAAATGTCCTGCAAGTTTCTCTTCAGTCAAATCAGCTATGACATGTTGCGCCAAATCTGGACGACCAACATCACCAATAAATAAAGTATCTCCAGTAACAATTCCGTGCTCTTTTCCGTTTTCGTCAATAAGCAAATATGTGGTGCTTTCCATGGTATGCCCTGGCGTGTGAATCACTTTTACCTTATAATCGCCTACCTCAAAAACTTGTCCATCTGTTGCAGTTATCGCTTCATACGCTGGTTTAGCGCCAGGACCAAAAACAATATCAGCACCCGCTTTTTTCTGTAAGTCTAAATGACCACTCACAAAATCTGCATGAAAATGCGTTTCAAAAACATACTTAATCTTTGCGTTATCTTCAGCAGCTCTGTCCATATAAGGTTGCACTTCTCGTAAAGGGTCAAAAACTGCGGCAACGCCATTACTTTCTATATAATATGCGGCATGCGCAATACATCCTGTATAAATTTGTTCTACTTTCATATTGATTAGATTTTAATTTTAAACGTGATAAAGATAAATTTTAAGTCATTTTATTTTAGTTACTTAGGTTACACTAAAGAAATTATTTCTTAAAAAATGATATTTGTCATAAAAAGGCGTTTTATGCAAAAAAAATTAAACAGATAAAATAACCACAAAAGTAGTGTTGCGGTATTTATGTAGAAACATTATAAAGTATGGACGTCTGTGATGTAAGTTACATTTGTATGCGTAATTTTATGTATCTTCGTTAGGTG
The DNA here is from genome assembly GCA_006383075.2 of Kordia sp. TARA_039_SRF. Lineage (GTDB taxonomy): Bacteria > Bacteroidota > Bacteroidia > Flavobacteriales > Flavobacteriaceae > Kordia. Next base: position 6,950 of record SMNH02000002.1, on the reverse strand, counting down.
CTGAAAATAGTAACCATATCACTTTCTTTTCTAATCTTCTCGCAAAGCATAGGCTTTAATGTGAAAGATGTGGTACAACTTGGCGAATTTTTTGAGCATGCACAATACCACAATGAGCAATATGGAGACACATTGCTCGAATTCATTTCAAAACATTATGGAGCTCTAAAAACTGAACACGAAGAAGAGCATCATGAAGAACGCGAAAAGCATGAAAAACTACCTTTTCAGCAAATTTCACAAGTAACAGCGACGGTGTTTATCGTGCAATCGACAGAAATACAGTTTACATCCATTGATTTTTCAGAGTTACGAGATGTACAATTCCACTATTTGCAAAGCGATTCTTCCTTACACTCACAAAAACACCTTCAGCCACCGCGGCTTTCATAAATAATCTAACGTTTTATTATTTTTTAATTCTTCAAATTCATTGAAGAATGTCACTATGATTATTTTATGAACACATGTTATCACATATTATCAATTTTAGTTTAAAGAACAAATTCGTTGTTCTGCTATTCACTATTTTTATTGTCGGATTTGGACTGTACTCGCTTTCACAAATCCCAATTGGAGCAGTTCCTGATGTTACCAACAATCAGGTGCAAGTCATTACCACATCACGAAATCTTTCTACGGAAGATATTGAACAATTTATCACCTATCCTGTAGAGTTGGAAATGGCAAATTTGCCTGGCGTAAAAGAAATACGTTCTGTTTCAAAATTTGGACTTTCCGTCGTCACCATCGTTTTTGATGACGATATGGGAACGTTTTTACCGCGTCAACTCATAGCTGAAAAAATAAAATCTGCTTCCGAAAAAATCCCAGAAGGCTTTGGAACTCCCGAAATGGGACCAATTACGACAGGTTTGGGAGAAATCTATCAATACATTCTTGATGTAGAACCAGCATACAAAGACAAATATTCCGCACGCGAACTGCGAACCATTCAAGATTGGATTGTAAAACGACAACTTTCAGGAATTCCTGGTGTAGTTGAGGTAAATACGTGGGGCGGATTTTTAAAACAATACGAAGTTGCCATCAATACAGAAAAGCTCAACGCAATGGACATTACAGCGCACGAAGTTTTTACGGCGTTGGAAAAAAACAACAGTGTTGCTGGCGGCGGTTATATAGAAAAAGTCAATCAAGCATATTTTATTCGTGGCGAAGGTTTGATGGAAACGCTAGACGATATAAAAAATGTCGTAGTCGCAAACAAAGATGGAATTCCCATCTACGTAAAAAATGTGGCAAAAGTCGGTTTTGGAAATGCCATACGTTTTGGCGCCATTACAGGAAATGGAGAAGGCGAGAAGGTGCTCGGACAAGTGATGATGCTTAAAGATGCCAACTCCAAGAAAGTAATCGAAGCCGTAAAAGAACGTGTCGCTGCTATTGCAAAATCGCTTCCTGAAGGTGTATATATCAATGCGTTTTTAGACAGAAGTGAACTGATTGCAAAAACCACTTTTACCGTTACAGAAAACTTACTATTGGGTTGTTTGATTGTGATTTTTATTGTGGTGTTATTGCTTGGAAATCTCCGTTCAGGCTTGGTAGTCGCATCTGTAATTCCATTGTGTTTGCTTTTTGCGTTATCACTGATGTATCTATTTGGTGTAGATGCCAATTTGATGAGTTTAGGTGCTATCGACTTCGGAATCATTATTGACGGCGCAGTGATTATTGTAGAATTTATCGCGTTTCAAATTACACAACGAAAAACCGAAATACAAGCCTTATCAAAGACTGAGCGACAAGCATTTAAAGACAAAATCACGTTCAAAGGTGCTTCTACCATGATGAATTCTGCCATTTTTGGACAACTCATCATTCTCATCGTTTTCATCCCAATATTATCATTAAGCGGCGTAGAAGGAAAAATGTTCAAACCAATGGCGTTGACATTCAGTTTTGCACTCATTGGCGCGATGATTTTCTGTTTTACGTACGTTCCTGTAGTAGCTTCATTATTCTTAAAACCTTCCAAAACGACAGACAAAAACATTTCTGTTCGCTTGATGAAATGGATACACAAACTATATGAACCCATTATCAATTTCGCATTGCAAAGTAAAAAACTCATTTTGACAATTGCGATTGGTTTACTGATTGTTTCAGGCTATTTGTATAGCATCATGGGTGGCGAGTTTGTCCCAACGTTAGATGAAGGCGATTTCGTAATTCAGCCAGTTTTAAAAACGGGAACATCATTAAAAAATACGGTCGAAATCACTACGAAAATTGAAAAAATCCTCTTAAAAGAATTTCCAGAAGTAAAACAAGTCGTAACACGAATTGGCGCAGCGGAAGTGCCAACCGATCCAATGTCTATGGAAGAAAGTGATGTGATTATTGTTTTAAAACCCAAAAGTGAATGGACATCTGCGAACTCCAAAGATGAATTGGCAGACAAGTTTAAAGAAGCGTTGGCGGTCATTTCAGGCATGGAAGTAGAATTTACACAACCTATTGAAATGCGCTTTAACGAATTAATTACAGGTGTTCGCGCTGATATTGCCATTAAAATTTTTGGTGAAGATTTGGACATTTTAGCGAAGAAAGGAAATGAAATTGGCAAGTTGATACAAAATGTTCCAGGCGCGGCTGATATTTCTGTGGAAAAAATAGCAGGATTACCCGAAATGAACGTCAAATACAATCGCGCACAAATTGCACGCTACGGACTCAATATTGCAGATTTAAACGAAATGATTTCGATGGGATTTGCTGGAAAAACTGTCGGAAATGTTTTTGAAGGTGAAAAACGCTTCGATTTGGTCGTGCGATTGGATGCTGAAAAGCGTCAAGACATTGTAAATCTTCAAAATTTATATGTAGATGTTCCTGCTGGCGGAAAAGTACCTTTGCGGGAATTGGCAACGATTAACTATCAAAAAGGAGCTGCCAAAATCTCACGTGACGACACGCGCAGACGCATTGTGGTTGGAATCAACGTGCGAAATCGCGATTTACAATCGGTAGTAGATGACGTTCAAAAACTGATTAACGAGAATATCAAACTTCCTGTAGGCTATTCCATCACTTACGGCGGACAATTTGAAAACTTACAAAGTGCCAAATCACGCTTATTAATCGCCGTGCCGATTGCGTTGCTATTGATATTTGTATTGCTCTATTTCGCTTTTAAATCGGTCAAAGAAGCATTGTTGATTTATTCTGCAATTCCGCTCGCGGCAGTCGGTGGCGTGTTATTGCTTTGGCTACGCGATTTGCCATTCAGTATTTCGGTGGGTGTTGGATTTATTGCACTTTTCGGAATCGCCGTTCTCAACGGAATTGTATTAATAGAACATTTTAAAGAATTAAAAAATAAAGAATTTGACACTATGGAAGCATTGATAAAACAAGGAACCAAAGACCGATTAAGAGCTGTGTTGCTCACAGCTTCTGCCGCAGCTTTAGGATTTCTACCAATGGCGATTTCCACCAACGCTGGTGCGGAAGTACAACGTCCGTTAGCAACCGTCGTTATTGGTGGTTTGGTTACAGCTACGTTGTTGACGTTAGTTGTGTTGCCTGTGTTATACGCGATGTTTCATCGTTCTCAAACCAAAACAAATCATCAAAAAATGACCTCGAAAAAAGGAATCAGTATTGTATTGCTGTTATGTTCTATGAGTGTTTTTGCTCAGGAAACTAAAGAAGTCACGTTGAATGATTTACTCGCGTTGGCAAAAGAAAACAATGCAGGATTAAAAGCAAATTCATTAGCCATCCAACAAGCAGAAACCAACGTAAAAACAGCGTTTTCGTTCAATAAAACCTTAGTGTACTATTCGTTAGATCAAAACAACTTAGCAGCAAATAACAAACCGTTGCGTGTTTTTGGAGTACAGCAAGATTTTCAATTTCCAACGGTCTATTTCTCTGAAAAGAAAGTACAACAAGCGCAACAGGCATTAACGTCGCGTCAATTTTCAGTAGAAGAAAAAGCGTTGACGCGAAATGTAACGGCTAGTTTTTACAAATATCAAATCGCCAAAGAAAAAGCGACTTTGTATAAAACCTTAGATAGTTTATACACAGATTTTTCTAAAATTGCTGCAAGGCGTTTTGAATTGGGCGAAACCAAGTATTTGGAGAAAATCACTGCGGCTTCCAAGCAAAAAAGAATTCACTTGTCGTATGCAGAAGCATTGAAGAATGCACAACAAGCCTATGAAAATGTGATGAAATTTGTACAAACAGAAGACAGTGTACACATCAAAAAAATCAATTTGCTAAAAGTACCACGAACGACAATTGCCATTGAGCAAAGCGTTGAAATGGAATTATACCAACAAAAAGTGTCTTTATCAGAAGCAACACGGAAGTTGGAGAAGCAAAAACTATTGCCAGATATTTCCGTGACGTATTTTCAAGGTTCCAATCCGCAATTGAATGACAATTTATACGGTTATCAATTCGGATTAAAAATCCCGTTGCTTTTCGGTGGACAATCAGCCAAAATAAAAGCCGCTCGCATTGCGGAAGAAATCGCGAAAGAAGAAGCTACAGAATACGAAACACAGTTAAAAGCAAAACACAAAACGCTGGAATTGCAAGTAAACCAACTCGAAAAAAGCTTGGATTACTTTGAACAAGAAGGCGCTAAACTTTCGGACGAAATTCTAAAAACTGCCAACGGAAGTTTCAAAAATGGAGAAATTGACTTTTACCAATACATTCAAAGTTTGGAGAGTGCGTATGAAGTCAAACTAGACTACTTGGACAAACTTGAACAATACAATCAAACTGTAATTACACTTAATTATTTAACTCTTTAAACTGAACGTTATGCAACGTACACTCTATAAAATCACACTTATCACGTTTCTTTTTTCGTTTTATAATTGCGGTACGAAAGAAAAAGAAACAGCTGTGGTACCATCGAATGAAAATTCAGAAGAAAGCATTCAAATCTCACAAACACAATTTGAGCAAAACAACATGCAATTAGGTATGCTGAAAGAACGCACATTTCCCAACACAATTCAAGTTAGCGGAATGATTGACGTTCCGCCAGAAAACAAAGCTGTTGTCAATGCCACCATGGGCGGTTACATAAAAAAGCTGTCGTATTTGGAAGGTGATACCATTAAAAAAGGACAAGTATTAGCGACTATTGAAAATCCTGAATTTGTAAGTTTGCAGCAAGAATACTCAGAAATACACGAGCGACTCACATTTTTAAAGTCAGAATACGAGCGACAAAAAACGATGCTAGATGAAAAAATAACCTCGCAAAAAAGCTTTCTTAAAGCGGAAAGTGATTACAAAACAGCTGTTGCAACCTACAACGGATTGCGTGCGCAATTAAAAATATTGAACATTTCTCCGAGTGCTGTCGAAAAAGGAATCATTACCGCAAGTGCGCCTATATATGCACCAATTTCGGGGAGCATTACCAAAGTAAACGTGACGAAAGGCGCATATATCTCTCCCGCAAATCCGATCGTAGAAATCATAGATAACAGTCACATTCACTTAGAACTTTCGGTATTCGAGAAAGACATTTTAAAAGTAAAAAAAGAACAAACAATTGAATTTTCCATCTCGGAAGCGACTGCTGAAACCTTTCAAGCAACAGTACATTTGGTAGGAACGGCTATTGAGCCAAACAGAACCATCAAAGTTCACGGACACATAGAAAACGAAACGGCATATCACTTCTTAACAGGAATGTTTGTAGAAGCTAACATCATTACGGACACCTTTAAGGCTATGGCGTTACCAAACGAAGCCATTATAACGATTGATGATATCGCTTACGTGTTGTTACTGCAAAAAAAAGAAGGGAATACTTATCACTTTACACAGCAACAAATAGAAATAGGAGCGCGTTACAACACGCATACAATTGTGAAAAATCCAGAACGTTTTTCTGCAAAAACACAATTTTTAACCAAAGGCGCTTTTAATCTAATATCAGAATAATAACCCAAAAGCACAGCGACCCAACACCCAAAACCCAACACCTAGAATAATGGGGTTCCCTTTTTCTTTTTTTTGAAGGTAAAAAAGAAAACGGTCACGCTTTCGCAAGTCGCTCTTTGGGTGTTGTTAAAAAAACGACTAATAAAAGTCAAAGAAAGTGTCTGTAAACAAAAAAAGCCAACCAACTTCAAAACAAGGAGCTCCAACAAATGCTCAATCGTTAACCCGAATAAAATGTTGATTTTTGAATTAAGGAGCCAAGAGCCAAGAACTAAGAACTAAGAACAAAGAACAAAGACGAACAGATAAATAACAAACAACAAATAACAAATCGACAAATTAACGAATCAACAGATAACGAACAACCAGCAACCAACATCCAATCAGAGAGTTACAAAAAAAGATATAAAAAAAGGTAAAAAAAGCTTAGGTATAAATAAAAAGGGTTTTATATTTGCAGCCGCTAAAAACGGAAGAAGCGATAGAGGAAAAGAGTTTTAAGCGATACGTTCATCAACAAGAAAAAAAACTTTTAAAAAAGCGAACAAAAGTTTTTCAAAGAATTAAAAAAGGTTGTATGTTTGCACCCCGCAAAAATCAGTATTGATTTTTGAGGAAAGTTCTAAGAGAAAAGCTTTTAAAAGTGAGAGGCAAGAAGTTTGCGATAGAGCTTCAAAAAAATCTCAAAAAAGTTTTGTTGGAATAAAAAAAGGGTTTTATATTTGCACCCGCTTTCAGAAAGAAGGCAAAGAATACAGAAGAAACATAGTTCATTGACATATTGATTAGCAGCAATTATTTGGAGACAAATAATGATAAAAAACATAAGCAAAGACATCTTTTGAGAGTTAGATAATTTTTCTGAGTTTTTTAAAATATATTAAAGAACAACGATGAAGAGTTTGATCCTGGCTCAGGATGAACGCTAGCGGCAGGCCTAACACATGCAAGTCGAGGGGCAGCATAGATTGCTTGCAATCTGATGGCGACCGGCGCAC
>SMNH02000001.1 GCA_006383075.2 Kordia sp. TARA_039_SRF | reverse complement strand
AGCCAAGAAGTATGCTATGTCTGCATTCAATTTCGCAACTCAAAACAGGCATAATACCATAGGAGTGAGACAAGATTTTGATGCCGCTGAAGGTTATCCGAAAATGGATGGTTCTTTAGGTATAGAATTAATTGATGTAGAAGGTTATGAATTTGACGATTCAGAGTTCAATGTTACAGTTAACGGAGAAGATATTTAAACAGTACCAACTATGAAAGATGAAAAATGCCCGACATGTCCTAACTATGGAAAAGGATATTGTGATTGTGGACAAAGTAGAAGTAAAGGAAAAGAGCCAATATTTCAAATTTTTCTATTTGGAGTTACAATTGGAGCGTTAATAATGACATTAATAGATAAATATATACTGTAGGTTAATCGCTCTACCTACTTTCCAAAGAGCGAGACAAAAACACAAAGACTATGCAAAATTTAAAAGACATTAACCTTACAGAAAACGATTTTCAACTATTAGTTGAAGGATTAGAAGCTCTTCCTGAAAAAGGAGTTGCAGGCGACATTATGGGCGAAATACTTATGACAGCATTTATGAAGGATGATGACCAGGCAATGAGCGAAATGAAAAGTAAGCGGGAAATTGAACGCAGAGAAAAAGAGAAAAAGAAGCAATTGCTAACTGAAGAAATAAGGATTCTTCAAGGTAAATTACTCCAAATGAAGCGATATATGATAGCTAATGGTTTGATAACAAAAGTTCATGAAATAATCGAATAAACAGTAGCTATCGAGCTACGCAAAACGAAAATTATGAGCATAGAAAATCAATTTTTGCAAGAAGTTCAAACTGAACTCAAAAGAGCCGAACAGAAACATCCTGAATATCCTGAATGTGATTTTAGGCGTGTTGCAATTATGAATGAAGAAGCTGGAGAAGTTACGAAAGCAGTACTTCATTTTCATTATGAAAAAGGAACACAAGAACACATAAGAGAAGAACTCGTACAGACCGCTGCAATGTGCATGCGCATGTACAAAAATCTGTAGAATTAACGTAACCCTTTATATATGCAAGAAGTGACTTGATACATTCGCGTTGACCTTTCGGTGGTGGTCGATCTAACCGATGACATCTTGGAAAGAATAGAGATACGACAAGACGGACGGGAATACAAAACGCCAAACGTGTATTGAGTCTGACGGCTCGGAAAGACGAGCATTTTTTTAAACTCAAAAAACAGTAATTAAAGAGATGCCATTAAGCGAAGTACACAACGCAGATTGTCTGAAGGAAATGAAAAAGTTTCCCGACAACCATTTTCAACTTGCAATTGTAGATCCCCCTTATGGAATAGATGCACCTAATATGAATATGGGTGCGAACAAATCAAAAAACAAGAGCGGAACATCCGACAGTGTTGCGAATAAACTTAGAAAGGCGCGTTTTTCCAAAGGAAGTGGAAAATTAAAAAACAGAGCATTGAATACAATGTCTTTGGATTGGGATGTTAAGCCGCCAGTTGAGTATTTCAAGGAGTTATTTAGAATTTCAGAAAATCAAATTATTTGGGGCGGCAACTATTTTGATTTACCACCAACCCGATGCGTAGTATGTTGGAATAAGCTACAACCATGGGAGAATTTTAGCCAATGGGAAATGGCTTGGACTTCATTTGATAAGCCAGCTTCAATGTTTACCTATTCAAACAAAGGCGGAGCTAATAATGAAAAGAAAATACACCCGACGCAAAAGCCAGTTCCATTGTATGAATGGTTACTTATGAAGTATGCTAAAGAAGGAGATAAAATACTTGATACGCACTTAGGTTCTGGCAGCAGTAGAATTGCCGCATACAAATTAGGTTTTGATTTTAATGGATACGAAATAGATAAAGAATACTATCAATCACAAAACAAAAGATTTGAAAGTCAACGCGCTGACTTGGACCAGTTCAGAACGTTTGTAGAAGAAACTGAAATACCAATTAATCAATTAAAAATACTGTAATTAATCAAATACGATATGATAAACGAATTAGCGCAACAAATCCACAAAAACAACAAAGAAAAAGGATTTTACGACAACGAAAAGAACGTAGGCGAAATGCTCGCTTTGGTTCATTCAGAAGTAAGTGAAGCTTTAGAAGCAGACCGAAATGACAAGTACTGTGAATTAGACAGTGAACATTGGATTGTAGACGGAAAAACACTGAGAGAAGATTTAAATATCGAAGATGATGTACAATTTCAAGCTGTATTCAAAATGTCTTGCAAAGACACCTTTGAAGATGAATTAGCAGATGTTATGATTCGAGTAATGGATTTAGCTGCCTATAAAGGGATCGATCTTGAAACTCATATTAAAGCAAAATTTCGCTATAACAAATCACGAGAACACAAACACGGAAAGAAATACTAATACTGTAGTTATGGCAAAACCAAAGTTTCAAAAAATCAATGAATTGATAGTAATGAAAGGATCAGGAATAAATAAGATTGCTAGTGCACTTTACATTTCTGCAAAAGGGTCTAAGCATTTCTATGAATCGATGGAGTTACTTTCTGAAGTATTACCAGAAGCTTACAAAGAAGAATTTGAACAACTAAACAAACAGTAGAAAATGAAAGCAAACGAATATCAAGAAAAAGGAATAACAGCAGCTCAAGCTTTAAAAGCAGTAGGAGATGCTCTAAGAAAACCTACATGCAATTATTGCTTGGAAAAAGTAGAAGAGCTACCTGACGGTTTTGGCTGTCAGAGTTGTATTAATCAATATAAATAACAGTAGAAATTATGTATAGACTAGAATTACAAAGCACCGAACCAACCATGTTTTTCAAAAAAGATGGAGAATTCACAACCGACAAATCAAAAGCTGAAATTTTTTCAAGCGATAAAGCTGAAGAGAAAAACATTGAATTACAGCTCAAGGGAATTAAAACTTGGATTGTGCCTACTAACTGAAAAACCTGTAGTATGGAAGGTAAACTAAACCCAAATGATGTATCCAACATCTACAAGAATATAAACCACAAACCTTGCAATGTTCCTATGTATGATTTTGCTTGGGATGTGACAAAGGATGGAATATTTATAGGGGAGTTATTTTTTATCAAAGAATTCCAATCATGGAATTTCATTCTTGATAATTTTCCTGCGCCTCGACGATCTTTTAATACTTCTTTTCCGCAGACTGAAGAAAGTTTCGAATCAGCATTTAAAAGAATCGGTGTAGAACTAGTAAAACAAAGTAAAACTAATAAACCTGTCGACGAACACTACGAAATCATGAAGCGTTGTGGATTCGATGGTAAATAATACTGTAGGTATCGCGAACCGCCTATTCCAACGGACGCTCTAAAAAAATTATCAAAATGGATGATATTTTAAAATCACAGATTGAATTCAAAAACGGTTCAATACAATCGATCACAGTTTTAGTAGAATTCTCTGAAGGAGACATAAGAGCAATTCAATCAACCACAACGCCAAGAAGCGGATACTTTTTTATTCCAAAGGATGCAGAATTAAGTAATGACTTATTGCAGCAAGTTGCTGGATATGGAATGGAAGTCGAAGCTAAAAAAGTGTTTAAAAAGCTGTAGTATGAGTGTAAAACAGGTAATCAAAGATTTAGAAAACGACCTTTCAAAAGCAGTAATTAAGAAAGCATGGAACAAAGCTATAGATGAAGCTCTTGAAAAAGCAATTGAATGCACAGCGTGTAATTGCTACGATGAAATAAAGAAACTAAAACAGTAAAATAAACGATATGCCAGAATTAAATCGAACAGAAGGAAATTGGAGAAGAGGAGGCGGATCTGTATTCGTTGACTCTCCAGAAACTAAAATTATATGCAGACAAATTGAGAATAGAGCGGATGAAATTTTGATAACAGCTGCACCTGATTTATTGGAATTTGCACAAGAAATGGTTAAGAGATACCCAAACAGTCCTTGGATAACTGACCAAGCAAATAAAGCAATTAACAAAGCACTTAATCTGTAGATAATTTAGAAAAACTAGCCCCCAACTAAATCTATATAATAAAAAATAGAATATGTACACCCAATCATCAATTGATAGAATTCGAGAGGCCTCAATTTTAGACGTAATAGGAAACTATGTCGAACTAAAAAAAGCTGGATCATTATACGAATGTTGTTCTCCATTTTCAAAAGAAAAAACACCATCATTCAAAGTTAGTACTGTAAAAAATAATTGGGTGTGTTACTCGACAAATCAATCTGGCGATGGAATTAAATTTGTGATGCAATATTCAAATTGTGATTTTCCAGAAGCGGTAAAAGCTATAGCAAGTATTTGTAATATTTATCTTGAAGAAACTCAACTTACAGAAGACGAAATAAGAAAGCGAGACAGAAGAAACGAACTTATTAATTTGACAAATGCAGTCGCTCTTCAATATTCAAAAAATTTAAAAAACTTACCAGAAAATCATTGGTGTAGCCAAATGATTAAAGCAAGGCAAATAAACCAAGAGACTATCATTAATTTTCAATTAGGTTTTGCGCTGGATGAATGGAAAGCCATCACAAATCCATTGATACAAAAAGGGAAGTTTGAACTGGCAAAATACTTATCTATTGTAAAATCAAAAAATAATAATTCTTATGATTTTTTTCGAGACCGACTTATGTTTCCTATACATGATATTCATGGTAATGTCATTGCTTTTGGTGGTCGCACATCTATCGAAAAAAGTGAATCCAAAAAAGAAGCTAAATACCTTAATTCTGCCGAAAGTGAAATATATAACAAAACGAAAACACTTTACGGAATTTATCAAGCCAAGCAAAGTATTGTAGAAAACGGGTATGCTTTTCTAGTAGAAGGTTATACAGATGTTACAGCAATGCACCAAAATGGTTTTGAAAACACGGTAGCTAGCTGTGGTACTGCATTAAGTAAAGAGCAGTGTCAACTGCTTAAAAAATACACAACACATGTTGTGCTGTGTCGTGATAATGATGGAATGACTGAATCTGGTGATTTTCAAAAAGGAATAAAAGCTCAATTAACAGATATAGATTTACTATTACAATACAATTTTAAAGTTTCAGTACTGCAACTTCCAGAAAAAGAAGATCCTGATAGCTTTTCACGTAAGGAAAAAGATTTGGGAAATTACCTAGCGGAAAATATTCAGGATGCAGTACTTTGGAAAACTCAAAAATTAAACATTAGAGCTTCAAATGACCCAGATGCAATATCACATTGTGTAACAAAATCGGCTGAGATGTTATTCTGTATCTCTGATGCTGTAAAACGTAACGAATACATAAAAAAAGTTGCAAAATTGCTAAAACAGCCTATAAAATTGTTAAAGCAAAAAGTTGAAGATTTAATTGACGCGGCAGAAGCAAATGCTTCCAAAACCCAAAAAATTGCATTCGAGGACGCGCAAAGTTTAGGGTTGCCAGCAGGCGCTGACTATAGCCAATTTCTCGAAAAACAATACATTACTCACAATAACTCCATATATTTTCGTGGAAATGATGGGTTTTTTAAAGGAGCTAATTTTTCCATAACTCCACTCTTTCACATATACGGAAAAGAAAACAATAAGCGCTTATGTGAAGTCGTAAATGAATTAGGTCAAAAAAAACTTATAGATTTTGACACTACAGATTTTACCAACTTCACAAAATTTGGAGAAAAATTAATGTTTGAAGGAGTGTATTACTTTACCAACATTCGCAGCGCTCACTTTTTGTTGCTAAGAAATCATATTCTTCAGGAGTTTATAATGGCGCACGATCTCAAAACTTTAGGATGGCAAAAAAATGAAAAGTTTTTTGCTTTAGCTGACTGCGTTTTAAACAAAGGTAAACTTCAATACGTTAACAATTACGGTATTATTCAAGTTGATAGTGATTATGATACTTCGTCAGAGTATCACGACAAAATCACTCACTTTTACTCTCCAGCTTTTTCCGAAATGTACAAACACACGCGCGATGGAGACGATCCATACGAAAATGATCGTACGTTTGTTTATCGTGAAAGTCCTGTAAGTTTCAACAAATGGATGCAGCAACTTCAAAAAGTATATCCTAAAAAATACTCGTTTGGTATAGCTTTTTGTATAGCGTCTTTGTTCCGTGATATATACCAGAGTCGTTACCAATACTTTCCACATTTATTCCTTACGGGAGAAAAGGGAAGCGGGAAAAGTAAATTCGGAGAATCGCTGATGGCTATGTTTACCTACAAGCAAGAAGCTTTCGATTTAAACAGCGGTACACCAGTTGCATTTTACCGCCGTTTATCGCGCATCATGAATATACCAACCATGATGGAAGAATATCATGACAATGTTGACGATAAAATATTCCAGGCACTAAAAGGAGCTTACGATGGCCGTGGGCGCGAAATGGGAAAAGCAACTGGAGACAATCGTACCACAACAACAAAAACGAACTGTAGCATCATACTATTATCTCAATATCTTTCTGCGCGCGATGATAATTCATTAACATCGCGAAGTATCATTTTAAATTTCATTAAACGTACAGAACCTTACACGCAAGAAGCTTTAGAAGACTACACGCAACTAAAAGCATGGGAAGAGCAAGGTATGACCAGTATGCTTGTAGAAATAATGCGCCACCGTGAAGAAGTAGAGAAAAATTTTCATCAAACCTATAACAATCTCAACAAAACACTCAAATCACAACTAAAAAATCAACACTATGAAGAGCGTATGTTACAAAATTATGTTTCTTTATTAGTTCCTGTAAAAATACTACAACCATACTTTAATTTTCCGTTTTCGTTTGAGTCGTTTTACAAACAATGCTTTAACGCTATATTAGAATCGAGCGATTTAATAACAAGTAGCGAAAGCTTGGCGGAATTCTGGAAAATATTGGAATTGCTGTTGGATGAAAATAAAATACGTCTCGGATACGAATTTGATTTTGCTACGCCACAAACACTCAATCTTCAAAACCAACAAGAAGACTTTATTAATACTGAAAATGAAAAACTTCTCTATTTACGGTTAAAAATATGCCACAGCAAATATCGTTTAGTATGCAACACTAGCAAAATAGAAGTTATTGGCGAACAATCTTTACGAAACTACTTAAAGAGCAAAAGCTACTTTATTGGCACCATACAAAGCCATCGTTTTGAACAAAGCAACACCAGTGCTTACGTTTTTAAATACGAAACCATGCGCAACGCTGGCATACTCGATTTGTCAAGGCAAACCATACCAAAACCTGTAACAACCAATGACGGCGAAGAACTCGCTTTTTAAAACGTATTACTATGGAAACAATTTTAAAACACAGCACAGAACTAAGACGCGCCACCAAAACTGATTTATTGGTAAAGAGCGGTTTGGTAAAAATAGGACATCCATACTATGTGCTAAACAAAGAAGGAATATTGTTTGGTCCGCAAATGCTATCGCATTTAACAGATACAAAGAAATTGGAAGCTGACTACAACAACGAGCGCATCTTTGTTCCTGTGGACTCTTGTGACGTTCATCTTAGTTATACAGCCATTATAAAGTAATTAATAAAACTATCTTCAAAACTGATTATCAAAAAATTTCTTATGTTTGTAGCGCAGAATAAACTTAATAAACAATGATTTTAATTCATTACAGACAAAGAGCCTATATAAAACGGGCGCACGAGAGTTTTAGAAACTCAACTCTTTTCCTATACTTCATTGTATTAGGTTTGTTCTGCAGCGTGCGCCTATTTTGTGTAATTAAAATCTTTTTCAAAATGCAGAACAGTAAAAAGAAAAGAAGACCAACCAAAGAGCAGTTGGCAATTATCAAATCAGAGCTACAAGCTTTAAATCCAGCAATTACCCACTTAAAGGTTAAAAAATTCTACAATCAAGGCAAAGTAACCGCGCATGCCAACCTTGGGCGCAGGCGTATTCATGTAAGAAGTTCCGTTTCTACCATTGCAAACAGATTTATTCAGCAGTACAATGATCGTTACCCAACAGCGTTTCCAAATATTAGCAACATTTAGCGGAAAAAGAACTGTATTATAAATAAACTAAAAACTTAGTTAAAAAAACCGAAGGGAAATCTTCGGTTTTTATTTTTTTAAAATTTCCCCCAAACCCCCAATATAAAAAGGCTTTGCAGTGAAAAAAATGGCAGAATTTTAAGAAAGTCGTATTTTCTTATTAAAATTTTGTTAAAACTTGAAAAACATAGAAAAAAAATAAAAAAAAAATTTTCTGAACCCATTGTTGCTCCAACACTCCAACAGTTCCAACAAAATCACTCTTCAAAATATATATCTTACTTATTATCAATATAATAAGTATTAAAAAGTAGTTAAAAACCTGTTGGAAAGGTGTTGGAACGTGTTGGAGTTGGAGCGTTTTTGTTGGAGTTGGCATTTTCTCATTCCAACAAAAAAGGGGGTGTTTCCAACACGTTCCAACAGATTTTGGCGTTTTTTAGAGTCGTTCCAACAAGTAAATACTTGAAATACAGTTATTTACGTTTTTTGTTGGAGTGTTGGAACGATTTTTCCATTTTTCTAACCAGAAATTTTATTTTTTATTTTTTTTCATCTTCAGCAATTTCTGTTAACGATCTTGCGAAAAATAACTTGTAAAGTATTGTAATATATTGTTTTATGTTTGTTTTTAGTGTTTGTAAAACCATAATATGGTAGAAATCAAGAAGAAATCAATTTTCTTTCATAAAAAAACAGTAAAATAAATGTAAGACAATTCCGATTTTGATAATATGCTACATTTAGTCCTTTTCACAATTCTTCAATTCTAGTACTATTGTGTATGGATTTAAGTAAAAACAATGATATTCAGCATCATATATGCTATGTCGCTATAAAATCAATAGATGATGTAGTAGACTTATCTGTGTTTACCAATATCTACAGCGCGCTTTCTAAAATTAGCTTTACAAATAACGTGTCGCCTACTACTTCTGGTCCTTTACATACTAGGCAACTATCATTATACTATCCAGGACTCAGCACGGAAGATTTTACTAAAATGCATCAGCTCACACTTGGTACATATCAAATCATGGTAAAGCTTCAAAATAATGATGTGTACGAAATAGCAACATTACAGTTTCCTATGGAGTTCAAAACAAACTATAATATAAGAACAGGAAACAATATTGTATTTACAAATAAATGTCCATTACCAGTAAAGTATAGAGGAAATCAGCCAGAAGCTGGAATCAACTTTGAAGGATTCAACTATGATTTTAATTTTTATTTAGGATAATTATGGCAGAAAGACTCACATACCCAACCAAAACCCCGGATATAAACGCTCCAGATGACGAACGTTTGTTCAAGGCAACGGAAGCTAATGAAATTAGAACCGTTGTAAATAGTCATGCGGATGATATTGAAGCAATACAATCTACACTATCTACACCAACGGCTTTTGCAGGCAGTTTTACTTCACTAACATTATTAAATACAGCATTTCCAACTGGTGCAAACGGCGCATACGCTATTATTGATGCAGGCAGTGGTGCTACACCGCAGATAGCATTGTATGATACTGATGATACTGTTTGGGTTATTAGTGGTGCTATAACTGATAAGGTATATGTAAACAGTACGGCAAACTTACCAGCTACGGGAGTAGAAAATACTTGGTATATTACTTTAGATAATTTTTACGCATACTTATGGTACAATGCGGAGTACAATATTATAAAAACGCCAGGAGAAGATGATACTCCAACACTTTTTACAAATAACTCTAAATTGATAACAGGAATAGTGGCAAGAGCTACAAGCGATGCTGGAGCTAACTATTCTGCGCAGTGGAGTGTCGTTACTAGAAGTTTTTCTCCAATTTCGCATTTAAAAGATGCTTGGTACACTAATGCTACAACCAACCAACGATTATTATTAGATTTTGGTAGAACAATTACCATTACTAAAATAGTAATCCAAAACTACTTTAATAACACCAATAGCGTCGATATTGTATCGGGCACTGGAAATGCTGGAATTAATAATTGTGTTTTTAGAGCTGTAACAGGCGACATGAGTTTTGTGACAACCGTTCACAATCAAAACTTATCTGAACTTACTACAATGTACACTGGTGTAGTGCCGCAAGCATTTTCTTCCAGTGATATATTTGAACCAACAATTACACCAATCGAAGCTAAAGGCTTAGGAATAGATATCAATACTAATCATGGAAGTCCTTCAAATTTAGGAGTTCGAAAAATATGGATTTATGGATTTTAAAATTGTATATCAATTATTAGGTAATAACAAGATAAAACACAAAGAAGTTCCTGCTGATTACAAGTTGGAACACCGCGAAGTTTTTGATACAAAAGGATATTTAAAGCCAATTTGGAGTGATGAAATAGCAGATGTTGTTGAAGGTGCATCCGCTGAAGAAATACAAGTGAATCTGCAACATCTTAGTAAACAGTACGAATTTGTATTGCAAGAGGAAATTGAAAACTTAACCATTGGCGCAAAAAAAATAGCGTATCAGTTAAACGGTTCTAATGAATACATAAAGGCACAAATATCGTCATATCAACAAAAATACTTGATTGCAATTGGCACATTGCCTGACACATTGTTAAATGGCATACCATCATTATCAATAGAAGCTGCCATGCGATCAATTTCTGTAGAAGACTTGAAGCAACAAATTATTGACAAGAATACAATTGCTGTATCGATGGAACAGCAATTTATGTCTATGATAGAATTGGCGCGATTAAAGGTGAAAACCTATATTGCTGACAATCTATTCGCTGACGTTAATAATTTAATCGGCAAAATGCAATTAGTACAACTAACAACATCAATAGAAGACATCCAAAAAACAATGGACAGTATTTTAAATTATTAAACCAAACAGAGCAAGTTTCCCCCTAAAACTGCCAAAAATCTTATTATGAATGCACTATTATTACAAACTGCCGAAGTAACAGATTTATTATCGGTAGAAAATGTTTCTATAATTGGAGTATTGCTTGCGGTTATTGCTTTATTAATATATGATCGTAAATCAACTGCTAAACTCCATAAGATAGAAAAAGAAACATTAAACGCTAAGATTAAAGAAGCACAGGACAAACTTGAAGCTGAATACAAAAATAACACGGAAGAAATTAAAGAAATGGTTGAAAGATATTATACAATAGCAAGCAAGCTATTGCAGAATTTAAAATAAATACTCGTATGAAAGCCGAAACTAATAAAAGAGAGTCAATCGTTAAAAAAGTAAAAACCACGCATGAAGAAGTATTGCGGCGATTAGACGAATTTGGACACTGTTTACAAATTGATAAGACAAAGCCGATTACAAAATAATATATAAAATATTATACATTTTATAGAAAATATTAATACATTTGAAAAACGTATTTTTCAAGTGGCAAACAATACTCAAATCATAGCACTTCCTGTAGAACCATATTTGGCACAGTATATTGCTGGAAAAACAAAACTTCCTATTTGTATTAATGATGATGAGTCTATCACAGTAAAGCTTCCAATAACCAAGCATAGTTTATTTGGAGAAATTATTTACGAAAAGTTAGAGCCAGCTACTTCTCATAAGTTACCAGTTTCTAATTTATACATTACAATACCAGGGCAAATAAACTGCCATAAAAAAACCAAAGCAGATTCCAGAACAACGCGACTAACAATTTCACCAAAAAATATTACGGTTATAAGAAAATTTTTCCGTGAGCTGCTCGAAGCAGAATTAGTTGCTATGATTGAAGGTGCCAGCTTTGTGTATGAAGAAATAAAAGGTGTAAAAAAAGGCATATTCAATAAGGCTATACACCAGTTTATGAAAAAATATGGCATGGAAGGCAATCAAACGACGTTTGGAACACTGCAAAAAATTGCCCAACGAAACAAAAAACGCTCTAACACCGCAAAAATACTAACCTTTTAAAATTATGTTGCGTTGTGTCCGCGTTTTTATCGCGTAATTATACCTAAAAAACTACATACTACACTTCAATTTTAGATTTCACAAAAAATACTGTCCTTTTTAAAAGTTCCTTCCCGTTGTATCATTACGTTGATAAATCAATAATATGAATACACAAGCATATATCAACGAAATACAACGAGGTTTATGGATGGTTGCTCCAACTCAAGCGTACACCTATGCAAAACAAGCAGCTCTAAGTATTCAGCAAGCTTCGGAAAACACAGGTGTAAGAGCCATTGAGGCTGCATCGGTAATGCAAGTAGTTGATAGTGCTGGCCGCGCTGTAAACACATTTGAAGAAGAAATACCGCCTGATTCGGTTGGTATTGTTCGTTGTATTGGCAGCATGCAAAAGTATGGTAGTTGGCGGCGTTGGGGCACCGATGAGCTTTTAGAATTTATGAAAGCATTTGACGCGCATCCAAATATTGTTGGTCAAATATGGCACGACGATTCAGGTGGCGGCACCGTAGGAAGTGTAGCTCCTTATTTAGATTTCTTAAAAACCCGCCAAAAGCCAGTTGTTTCATTAGTAGATAATTGCGCTAGCTGCAATCTTTGGAAAAACTGCAACACCGACTTCTTAATGGCAGAAAATGACATTACTGCTGCATTTGGAAGTATAGGTATAATGCTTACTATATATGACTACAGCAAAATGTATGAAGAGGCTGGTATCATTGAACATATTATAGAAGCTGACCAATCTGAAGACAAAAACAAATCCTTTAAACTAGCACTGGAAGGTAAATACTCCGAAATCAAAAAAGAGTTTTTAAATCCGTTGGCTATCAAATTTCAAAACTATTTCAAAGCATCGCGTCCAAATGTGAAGGAAGTACCAGGCTTACTAACTGGTAAAATGTTTTATGCAGACGAAGCATTGGAAATGGGTGTATGCGATGGTATTGGAAACTTAGAAGCTGCTATTGATAAAGTAAAATTCATAGCAAGTACAAGAACATTAATATCCACTTTTTAAAATCATAAACACAAAGACATGAAAAAATCAAAAATCAAAAATTGGGCTTCCATACAAGCCAATGCTCTCCAGTGTTTGGGTTTAGAAGCTTCACATAATAAGCTTTTAAACCTATCAGCCGATGAGAAGGAAAAGCTTAACAAGTTTGCCGCAGGCAATAAAGAACCTGTTGGCGATCAACTCAAGTTCGCAGACATCTTTGCTGCAGAATTTAACAGACTTATTACCGCCAATCAAGACGAAGCACAAGCTTCGCAGATGTATGCGGACTTTGTAAAAGATGTACAAGCAGCAGAAAACACACCAACAGGAGAAGATGATGCTCCAATTGTGCCAGATGCTGACGGTAAAACAGTAGCACAACAAATGCAAGAACTTATCAAAGCCAATACTGATTTACTAGCCAAAAACAAAGAGCAAGAAGGACAAATAGCAGCCTTAGAAAAAGACCCAGAACCAGGCGTGCCAGAAGCTATCGTTACAGGTAACGCACAACAATCAAAACAAGTGAAATATACAGCAACACACTTATTCGGTAGCGGACAAAGCTACGACAGCGCAGAACGCCCTTGGAATGCAAGTGCTATTGAAGGATTAAAAGCGGGTGTTATTCCAAAAGCATCTACCACGTTTGATCCTGTAAACATAGCGAAGCTTAACGAAGACTTAGGCGCATACGCACGTAGAAACACTACTGAAATCATGAGTATGCTAATGGATGGTAATGACATTCCATCACATTGGAATATTATTTCTGGAATTTCAGATCAACTGACCTTTACAAGCATCACTACAGGAAGTGTTACACAAGCTTACAAAAATTCATTCTTACCAAACAACAAACAGCGCTTTGTTCCTATAATCAATAAGGTTTTTGATAAGCAAATTGATATTAAGTGGGAAAGCAAAGACTTAAAGCAGATTGAAAAATCATGGTTGCAACAATTTTTTAAACCAAGCAGTAATCCTTATGATACTAGCTTTCCGTTATTCTTAATCAGAGAGTTATTGAAGCAAGCACGTAAAGAGGATAAAATTTCCATCTTTAAAGGCGTGTATGCAGATCCTGCTATTCATGAAGGCGTTGCAGGTAGTTACTTAAATGCAATGGACGGATTGTTAAAAATCTGTTTAAATAACCGCGATGTTAACTACTTATCGTATAAGTTAGGTGAACCAACAGAAACAAACATCTTCGATTACGTAGAAAGTTTTGTGAAACGCTTACCATACGATTTCCGCATTAATCCAAATCTTGTATTAGGATTATCACAAGATTTGCATATTGCATATCATAAAATAAGAGAACAGCAACAGGGTACTAACGTTAACTACAACCCAGATGACAGTTATGTTAACAAGTATCAAAACATCAAGTTTGTGCCACACGCACAATTGAATGGAAGCGGCTTTATGTACGTAACAACTGATGATAACATTGGCTTAATGAACCATGTAAATGGTGAAGATAGCATTGTGCGCTTAGAAAACTATGAGCGTTCCATTAAAGGAATGGCAGATTACAAGCTTGGCGTGTATGTAAAAGCATTTGGTGCAGCGGTTGATCCTAACGCAGCATTAACCTATGAGGACCAAATTTTCTTCAGTAACGATGTAGAAATCTTAACAGATGTATATGTGCCTGTAGCTAAAAATGATGCAACGCCAAGCGTAGCAACGCATCATGCATTAACTGTTGGCGCATTAAATACCACAGCAACCAACATTACTCAACTAGATGATGTTGTAGCAGGGCAAGAATACTACTTACACGGAAACCCAGACACTTTTCCAAGTACACTTGTAGCTGGAGCCAATGTAGTTTTGCTCGACGGTAACTTTACACTTGCTTCGGGTAATGTTATAAAACTTATTGGCTATGATGGCGGTAAGGTAGTAGAATATAGTCGTACAGAAGCTAGTGCTGTAGTAAGTACTGAGCAAATTACCGTAGCGGCAGATGCTACTACGTACGATGCCACAGCAGGAACGTACTTTGTAACCAACGCCAACACAGGTGCAACAGCATTAGCAAACATTACCAATGCGGTTGAAGGTGAAAAATACACTATTAAAATTGGTAGTGAAACAAATGGAACTACCGTTGCAACCAATACAAACTTTACGCTTGTAGGTGGCACGTTTAACAGTGTACTAAACAGCACTATAACGTTCTTATACAACGGCGTTAAGTTCATCGAAACATCGCGTGTACAAACGTCTTAATCATTAACCTTTTAAAAAAACAGAAATTATGTCATACGTAATACCAGATTTAATACAAAAAGGTGATGGTGGCGCTGAAAGCAAATCCCTTGAAATTGTCCTAATAAAAGCAACCGACATCGTGAGCGAGCCAGCTCGCGATGCTGGTAAAGTAACCATGACAGGTACTTATGTAGTTGCTTCTGATGCTTACTGGACTAAGCTACAGGTAACCAACAGCAAAACTAGCCTTCCGTTAACGGGTGAAGGCGACGAAGATAATATTAGTATCAGTACATTGCCTGAGTTTTCATATCCTGGGCAAACGCTCGAAATTGAAGAATTGCTAGCCAACTACACAGGCGAAGGCATTGTACTAGGCGTGAAAATAGGCAAGTGCGGTAGCGGAGATAGTTATTATAAAATGTACGGAAGCAAATGCGCGCCATTAACCTTGATACCAGAAGGTACCAACAACAATGAAAGCGCAATGTATTTGCTAAAATTTCAGCAGTTTACCAAAACCAAAGAAATTCCAGGACGCTATACAGGCACATTTACCTTTGCTACGCCAACCGTTGTGCCAGCCGATACTACCGAAATTGATGTTAGTAATGGACCTGGAGAATATCAGTTGACTGAAAACACTCAAGTTACCCAGATAACAACCTTAGAAAACGCTGTTGCTGGCGAAGTATATACCCTTATTGGTAGTGGTGGATCTATTCCTGCATCTATTGTAGACGATGGTACATTTATTTTAAACCTAGCAAATGGTTGGGGCGGTATAGAAAATGCAACAATTACCTTTACCGCTATGATGGGCGGTTCAGGTAATATGCGATTTATTGAAAAAACCCGCACGTAAAACGAAGTTTTTAGTTCGTTTATTTTTGAGTGGTTGCAGCTTTTAGTTGTAGCCACTTTTTTTGCATAAAAAAAACGCCAGCAGTTGCTAGCGTTTTTTATTTTGTATAAATATTTTCTAAAAAGTATAGAAAATTTTTATACATTTGTGTTTCTCAGTCACGGTGTAAAGATATAAAGTCTTTTCATACTTTCCTATTTTTCTACCGTCGATGCTAATTTTTTTTAACTTAAAACAGTTACGATGATTGTAGAACCACTATTAGCCGAACACGGACTCAAAACAAACCATTGGTACCAAGCTACGGATTACCCTTTTGATGCTACTAAAAAAACAATTACATTTAGAGTCCTCAAAAAAAACTTACAGCCAGTTGGTATTGACCAAGGTGTCAATATCGACAAAAACAAACTCATTATTGTAAAAGAAAAACATTAACCAATGACTACAACTCTTATTATAATTGCCTGTATAGTATTGGTACTTATTTATGGCGCGGTTTTTATTTGGAACCTATACAAAGCTCACAAAAGCAACAAACCTAATAAC
The DNA here is from genome assembly GCA_006383075.2 of Kordia sp. TARA_039_SRF. GTDB lineage: Bacteria > Bacteroidota > Bacteroidia > Flavobacteriales > Flavobacteriaceae > Kordia. The sequence continues at coordinate 665,877 of SMNH02000001.1, read as the reverse complement.
AGAAAGAAAAAATGATTTAAAAATCTAATAACAGTAAATATATCAACATGAAAGATATTATTAAAAATATAGAAATTATTCAATTCGCTGGTGATGGAGATAAAACAGTTGCACTAATATCTTATCAAGATACTCGTAATGTAGATGACATTAACAATGGATTTAATACAATTCAAGTTCCTGTAAATATTAGAGAAATACAGGAAAGCCCGCGCGGTAATATGTTAGTTAATCAAAGCGTAAAGAAGGAGAATGATTGTTGCCACATGTGTATTGAGGATATAGACGAATGTATTAACAGCTAAAAACACAGTAGAAACTATGAAAAAAGTAACACTACACTTCAAACTAAAACAAGAGGAAATTGAAGTTGTTGAAATCCCGAGAATTGGAGAAGAAATAGTTCTACGAGAAAACTGTTATACAGTTACAAATGTTCTACATTGTATTGAAGCAAAACAAATCAAGTTACTAGTAACTATTTAGTCTGTAGTTATGCCAAAACCAAAACATAGGCGAAAACATCATGAAAAAACCAATATTAAACCAATCCGAGCGTGAAACTATTGTTAAATATCCGAACACGACACAAGCTGGTTTTTTAAAGTTTCATATTGAATGGTGTCGATTTAAAAGACTAGTATATCGTGTATTTTTGAAACCATTTTTCAAACTATAAATATTTTTCCCTATATTTGCCTTGACAAAGAAAGCGAAATACATTTATTTCTAAACAAATTTTTATTAATCATAGCCTTCAAGAGTATCGGTGTGAGTCCGTAATTACTTCGAGTTTCGTTGTTCTTTGTCACCACTTGAAGGCGCTTTTATTCTATATTATGACAAAGAACAACGAAAAAAAACAGACAAAGAAACAAATTGTAAAAGCAGTAAAAGAACTTCACAATACTGCTGATGTAAGCTTATTACTTAAAGATTTGCATATTATGTACGACCACTGCGTACTAAGTGCGCTAAGTACCAACCCACGAAAAAACCACGAGCTAAAGTTTACCTACGAAAATTTGGCAAGTTTTTTAAATGTAATAGAAAGCTTACTAACCGACAGGCAAGAAACCGAGTAGCAATTACGTAGTACTACCTATGCAAAAAATAGGCGTTATATAATTACGATAACGCCTATAAAGAAATGGCTCACAAAAAGTGCTATACGTCGAAAACTTATTGTTTTTTGTCGTATTATCCTTTACTTTAGCCATGATGGTAGCGTTGCAATACCTCTTTCCCCCTATACGGTAATGGCGCATGTAGTTTTGTTAAATTTAAGTATCTTTATGAGATATAAACTTAAATTTAACTACAATGAAAAAATTAGTAACAATTGCCGCAGTATTAGTATGTGTATTATTTTTTACCGTTGGTTGCGAGCCAACCGCGTTAAATGAAGAAGACAATATACAACTGGTAGACAAGAAGGACGTCGTGCGTCCAGGCGACCAAGGAACAACAAATGACACAAGTACCGCAGAAACCGACACCGACACCGAAGAAGGTAACTAAAGGCTTTGGCGCATTTTTAATAGCATTATCGGGGTTAGTACTATACCTCGATAAGCTATTTAAAATGTTCAACATTGAGCTGGTTAATCTTCATAACTACAATAATACGTCAGCGTATATATGGTCTTTAATGCAAACAATTTCTCCACTACTTATAATTGTAGGTTTTTTGTTTTGGATAGATGAAAAACAGTTACGCTTTTATCTGCTAGTCATTTTAGTACCTCTATTTTGCTATTTCTTACAGTTTTTTTACGTTCAATCTAGCATGAGTGCAGAAGATCCTATTACTTGGTTGTACATTGTAGGCAGTTCCTCGCTGTTGCTTGTTATAATTTATTGGATAAAGAAAAAATTACTTTTTTTAGACAAAGCCTTAAACCTAAAAATGGAAATGCTGGAAAAGTATGTTGAATCAACCCGTAAAGAAAAAGAAAGCCGCAATGAGTAAAGGAATTAGCTATTATTGTAAAATTATGGTTCTTACCAAGCAATTCCACTTACTGGAAGAAGAAAAGAAAAAGGGTAGGTTTACTGAAGATGAATTTCAGGAGAAAATTTACGCGTTATTGACTGAGTTAAAAAGTGAAGTTAGTAAAAGTACAGATACTCAGTTTACTGATTTGCTAAATGCACTTATTCATCAAGTTCAGCTTTCGATGTAGTTTTTATTACACTTTCAATAGCATTTTTAAGTTCTTTAGCTTTTATATCTGCCAGCATTGTATAGAGTATTTCTTCGATTTTAGCCATTTTTTCAGTCAAGCGTTCATCAACTACCTCAATAATATTTTTGCGCAGGATATCGTTGTTAAATGGATTTTTTGGGTTTAGTACCGCGTCGTTTTTAAAGTGTACCGGAACATCATTGTTAAACAACGAATTAATGTCAATGCCTTTGTTTTGTAAAAAAGAAAGATAGTCCGTTGGAATAAACACTTTTTTGCCACGCTCAATATCAGATATTACATTTTGTTGCAATCCGCTTGCTTGTGCCGCCTCTACTTGCGACATGTTTAATAATTTTCTTGCTTGTTTTATTTTATTTTCTAGCGCCATGAGTGTAATTTTATTTAAAAAATATATATTTTTCTTTTGTATTATATAAATATTGTATATATTAGCGATGATTTTATATGTAAATATAGATAAAATTCCCTAAATACTCGATACTTAAAAAAAGGAATTATCATGGCGGCAAAAAAAAACCGAAAAAAAAAGATACTCAAAGCAGTACACACATTGATTGAAACGGGCGATGTAGAAATACTACAACAACATTTAGAAACGATGTATGTAGGTTATGTAAATTCTCCACAAGCAACCAACCCAACAACCAACGCCAGTATTTATGACACCAAAAAAATATTGAGTAAATTTTTTAAACGACTCAAAAAAATTAATAAAAGAGAGTAGTTACTTTTTTATTATGTAGTAGTTAAATTTAAGTTTATATTGTAAAAACGCTTTGCATCGGCTTTCGCAAGGCGTTTTTTTTGTGTCCTTTTCAAATGTATAGGTTGTATATACATTAGTGTCATTAATACTAATAATCACGCAATGGACGCATTAAAAGAAGTTACAGAATACTTGCAAACAGATAGAAGCCTTATTGGTGGTCGCGACTTGTACAACCGAGTACCAGGTAAAAATCGCGCACTCAACCGCACATTTGCCACACTTACCGAAACGCCTAGCAATTTGGCAACATTACATTACAACCTAGCCAAAGCAGTTGGCATGAGTGAAAGAACTTTGAAGATATTATTGCAAAAACCACTGCAAAAACCAACCGTTAAACTTATACCAGAAAATCCACCAGCTGTGCCACCAGGTGATGAATTGCCGCCAGCAACAACCGCCCACGAAAAATTGTTACAATACAATACAGAAACAACTTCATACCATGAAGCGGTTGCGTTGGTAAAAGAATTGGAAATTGAAACCGCCAACAGAAAAGCGATTACCTTATACGCTGCGTTGGAAGCCGCGCGCGATAAGTATGTGCAACAACAATTGGAAAGCCAGCCATTGCCGCTAAAGCAGGCATTTAAGCTACGAGAGCAATTTCCTTTTTTGGCGCAAGCCGATTGCCCTGATGTTTTAAAAATTGTAGTTAACGATTTAATCACTTGTTACGATACCTTCCGCGAAAATCAACCATTACTTCATGAAGCACTTACCGACGAACACAGAAAGAAAATCGCGGACACTGTGGTTGATAATTATATTCAAAACAAAGAAGCTTGGGCTGAATTGGAGCACTACCAAGAAACGGGCGAATTGTTGGGTAAGCATCCAATATTTGAGCGCTTGGCTAAAAAGGAAGAAATTACCAAAATGGATACGCCAACGCTCAACAAAAAAATCCACGCACTTACGGTGAATATCAATAGAAACAAAAAGAAAGAGAACAATGAATTGGTAGCGCGCGACCAAGATTTGTTAGCACATGCGGAAGCCGAACTTTCAACACGTAAGTAATGAGCGCCACAATTGCTATTCCACCAACAATATTACCTGAAATTGAAAGCTTGGCGGCAAAAAACTTTGCACCAAGCGATATTGCATTAAAGCTTGGTATTAACAAGCGAATTTTTATGAAAGAATGGCGCAATTTAAAATCGCCCGTGCGAAAAGCTTATGAAAAAGGCAAGCTAGAAATAGCAATTGTAAAAGCTGATGCCTTAGAAGAAATGATTGAAGATGGCAATGTGACAGCATACCAAATACATGATAAAAACGAAAAAGAACAGGCTTTTAAAGACGTTGTAGCCGACGTTTTTCATTTATAAAACACTATGGAGTTTGATATAACTAAATACGACTTGCTTGAGCAATATATTGAAAGCGGAACCGATGATGAGTTGGACGCTGAAATGTCATTGTATTTAGAGCAATTGAAGTTTGTGCAAGATAGATTGCATAGAGTAGAATCGCCAGGTAATGTTGTAAAATCGCTAAGAACATTCTATGATCTTAATTATAGACAAGCCAAAAGTATTGTAGATGATGCGCTTAAATTTTTTCATTTAGATCCTGTAAGCAATAATGAGATACTTCGTAATTTATTATTTGAAATTGGTATGAAAGCGCTCACAGTATTAGTGCGCACCGCAAGCGAACCTAAAGATATGCGAGAGGTTATAAAATCATTAGGTGATTTGGCTAAGATAAAAGGTTTGGATAAGCCAGATAAAGAAGAAATTCCTGAAACGTTATTAACTGAACGTATAGAAGTACATTCATTAACTCCAGAACATGTTGGTTTGCCAAGTGCTAACCGAAATACATTGGCTTCAATTATTGACCAATTGCCAGTAGAGGAAGAAAAGAAGCTCGAAATAAAAGGGCATGCAGGCATCGAAATTCCACAATTATTCCAAAATACGGATGCAAGCGAATAAACTGCAAGAAGTTAAAGGCACTGTATTACGCTACAGTCATTGGTTGGCGCAACTTATTGATATGATAAAGCCAACCAATTTGTATTTAGTTTTGGGTAGAGCTGGCGCAAAAACACGCATGATTTTTGCTAAACGCTTAAAAGATATTTCAAAAGAAATGCCTGGTGCGTTTGTTTCTCTCTCCGCCGACACGTACATGAACGCTGTAAAAAATGTAATTCCGACCATTATTACTGGATGGGAATCGCTTGGCTGGATAGAAGGAATACATTTTGTTGTAGACAGGCGCCCGCCCGCCCATTTTAAAAAACCACACAAAACAGTGCTGAGTTGGAAACATACTATTACCACGCATCATGGCACTCATTTTAAAATCATTTCTCAGGACAGACCGTCATCGGGCGCAGGTGATTCGTACCAAGCGGACGCAGGTGACGAAGCCAAGTATTTAAAAAAGAAGAAACTCAACAAAACACAGCAAGCAACGCGTGGCGAGCATGTGCGATATTCCAGCAGTCCATACTATTTAGGTTCTACTTATACTACAGATATGCCTAATATTAATCTTGGTGAACAGGATTGGATTTTGGAACAACGGGACCAAATGGACATTGCCCAAATAGAACGCATATTGCAAGTTGCTTTTGTTTTGAATGAGATAAAAATTGAATTCATAAAAACTCAAGAGTTACTCAATGCTGATCCAAAAAATGAAAAATTAAAGAAAAAGCTACGCAACATTCATAGAAACTGGAAACGTTGGGAAGCTCGATATAAAAAAGTGCGCCGCAACTCTACATTTTTTTACATAGGAAGTTCGTTTGTCAATGCTGATATTTTGACAGAAACTTATTTTTATGAGCAATTTAAAAAAGGGAACTTTAAAGAACTCATGACAGCCATATTGTCTATGGAACCAACTATTGAAGTTGGAGAAAAGTTTTATCCGAAACTGAAACAAAGCAATTTTTACAGTGACGGATTTAACTATGCTAATGTAGATAAATTCACATTTTCGGAATTAAAACACCAAAAAACCAGCTCGATAGATTTGAAATACTTAATGAGAAATCAGCACTTAGAAGCTGGTTTTGATTCGGGCAACATGTGTAGTTTGGTTGTTGGACAGAGTTCTGACGAATTGATTCGTGTCTTAGCAGAATTCTATACAATACCAACGGATTTCATTCCTGAACTTGGCGCGCAGTTTGTTGAGTTTTTCAAGAACCACAAGCGCAAACAGTTGTTGCTGTGGCATGATAGAGCTACCAATAATTATCAATCTGTTGGAGAAGATCATGCAAGCAAATTAAAAAAAGCGATTGAGTTTAACAAAGATGGAAACCCTACAGGCTGGATTGTTTCGTTACAAAGTAGAAGTCAGGCTACAATATCGCAACAAACAGAATATGAACTATGCCTTCAGTTAATGGAAGGAAACAATCCTTTATTACCAAAATTATTAATAGATAAGTACAATTGTATTTGTTTAAAATCATCGCTTGAGCGTGCCAAAAAAATCATCAAAGTAAATAAAACTACTGGCGCGAAATCAATTCATAAAGATAAATCTTCAGAAAAACTAGCTTACCACAGACTTCCTTTAGAATCGACCAATATGTCTGATGCCTTTAAGTATTTTGTTTGTCGCCAAGAACTTATAAAAATCATAAGTGGAAACGAAGAACTTTCATTTTCAGATCCAACAATCAAATAATCTTTTTTTGATAAAGTATTAATATTTAACTACTTATTTCTTTTTTTAGCTTTTCAATTTCTTGATAAACAATAATTTAACCCTAATTTTTTAAAAAAATTTGCGAAATGTGTCACGCAAAACCCCGCCACGCTAAGACTAGTTTTTGTGTATACACTGTTTTTACAATACTGAGATATATGATTGTCCTTTTCGTTTGGCGCTTCGCAGGTTATACTTGTGTATGAGTAATAAAGAAACATATAACAGTTATGGAGCAGCGTTTGATGAAATTAAAAGGCTTGCTCTTCTACAGGAGTCTTTTAAACTCACGCATGTACGCACAGATGGTAGTATTAAGATTGTTTCTCAGTGTTTGTTGCGGAAGCAAACTCCTTCAATGAAGGATAAGAACGGCGCATATAAGTTCAACTACATAGACAAACAGAATGACGAATATGGTACAGCTTTTATTCCTCTATTACTATCAGTCAATGACAAACCTATTATAATACCAACCCGATGAATGAAGTTCATAAAATATCCAACGATCACTACGTTGCATTATCTGGTAACAATTTGTGTTACTATGAAATAACTGGTGCGAGTAGGTCTGCTACACAAGATATTATTCAAGAAAAATTTACGGATTGGGCAGAAACACCAATTGACTTAGAAGGTTTTAAAGTTATTCCATTTGGAAGCAATAACGATATACCTGAGCAAATACAAGAAGCTGTATTGGCGAACTCCTTCGCATTGCGAGGTCAAAAGCGTAAGGTAGAATTACTGGTTGAGCAAGGTCCATACATATACAAACACGTAAAAGATGGCAGGTTATGGCTTCGTGAGCCGTTTGAAGAACCAAAAATACAGGAGTGGCTAGACAGCATCAACTACGAAGAAATGCTGCATCAAAATGCTATCGATTACTATTTTCAAGAAAGCATCTTCACCAAAGTATTGCGCAAAAAAGAAGGTAGAATTCGAACATCAACTCCCGCATCTATTGAATACGTACCTGCATATCGCTGTCGGTTAGCTTACAAAGCTAACGATATCCGAAAAATACCAACCCATGTAATTATTGGCGATTGGACTAAGCTAAACGAGTATAAATTCGAAGTATATCCATTATATAACGCTAAAGAACCTGGTAAGTACCCTGTGTCTATCTATTATAATAGATATTCAAATTATGGAATGCTCGACTATCCAATGCCCGATATCTACGGAAGTCTTCAATGGATAAAAAACACAACAAACACTCCAAAAATTTTCAATGCATTCATAAAAAACAGCCTAAACATCAAGTGGCATATTGAGTCGCCAGCTGAATACTGGGAAGCAAAAAGAAAAATACTACAAGACAATGCAAAAGCTGCTGGCAAAAATTACACAGAAAAAATGCTCGAAGACTTAAAAACCGAAATATTAGGTAAACTAGCTGAGTTACTATCTGGAGTAGAAAACGTTGGTAAATTTTGGCATAACGAAACTGTGCAAAAGTTTCTGGGCGGTGCTACAGTCACATTAGGCTGGAAAATAACTCCAATCGAGCAAAAAACAAAAGAGTGGGTAGAAAGTCAAATAAAAATGTACGACACAGCAAAATTTGCCGTGCAAGCCGCTCTTGGTGTACACGCTTCATTATTAATGGTTGGTGCTGACGGTAAGTCCGATTCGGGTTCCGAGCAGCTCAACGCATACATTGTGCATCAAAAAACAAGCACTCCTATGCCTGAATTCTACGTCACTCGTCCAATAAATGAAATGATTAAAATATTGTTTGGAAATCAGTTTAAAGTTGGTTTCTATCGCACAACGCCCGAACGTCAGCAAGACATAACACCATCTCTTAGAGCAATTCCACCAACACCATCAAATCCATTGTAAAATGAAAATACTATTCAACAAAGACAATAACGGACAAGCCGAGATCAAAGCTGTACTTCCATTCATAAATGGCGATTATACCTATTCTAATTTGCAAGTAGACATCGAACTAAATACGCCCGATTTACAAACACTTGTAAGCACAGAAGTATATAACGTCATTACTGAATATTATCATGATGGTGAGGCAAATGGCTTAAATCCCGCAGACCTTGATCAAGTATTAAAATACATGCAAACCTACATTGCTGCCATGGCATATTTGGATTTTGCGCCAAACAACGACCTTACACATTCCAATACTGGTCGTAAAAATGACACACAAGAAAACGAAAAACTTGCGTGGGATTGGCAAATAAACAATGATAATGCCGCAATAAAAAAACGCGCCTACAAAGCGCTCGATGTCATTTTTCAAAAACTCAACCAATTACAATGGTCTGTGTGGACACAAAGTCAACCATACAAAGACGCACAAAACCTATATGTGCGAAACACGACTCAATTCGATACTATATTTCCAATCAACAAATCTGGTCAGCTATACTATCGCTTAGTACCCTTTATGGCGGATGTTGAGTCCGAAAACATTCTTCCAATAATAGGTGAATCAAAAAACGCTGAACTCAAAACAGCAACGTCACCAACTACTGAACAACTACGCCTATTAAAAAAGATTGAAAAAGCAATCGTATATAAAGTATTGGCAAAATCATACAAAACATTTCCTGTAGAAATGTTTGCTGAAGGATTACTATATGCTGAAAACACGCGTATGAAGGCGCAATCGCGTGCAGAAGTAATGGAATACCTCGTTGATGAAGCAAACAAATATCAAAAGCAGCTAGAAGATGAATATCATCTTCAAAATCAAACATTCGAAGCCAATGAAACAATGCCAGGAATAGATGGCGGAAAATACGTTAACGTCTAAAAACAATCATATTATGAAAATCTTAAAATCAATACGCAACTGGTTTTATTACAATTTCACCAAAAAAGGAAAAGAAGAAAAAATATTGCTCGCAGGTATGCAAGGCATGCAATCTGCCGCCAAAACGCAAACCTTAGCAAAGGTAAGCGCTGTAGTAACAGCAAATGGAGTTCAAAAAACCCAAAAAATATTGACTTTTAATAAAGGCAAATCAGTTGCTAAACCCAAAAAATCATTACATGAAACTTTGCAAATTGTAAAAGAACAAAATGGCAAAGAATTAGCAAACAATAACATCAAACTCACCAAAAAAGGTAAATTCAAAAATGCATAGTATATTCATTGAAGAAACCAACACCACGCTTTCGTTTCCCGAAAATGCCACACAACTCACAGCAAGTCAGTTATTGGCTTTCTGTGAGTTGCTCTTGCAATACAAAGCCAGTACAATTTCTTTCAATGAATTTAAAATAAACGCTGCCAAACGCATTCTAAACATAAAAAGAGTTGCCAACCTACAATTGCCTAAAAACGAGCAAATCGCCGAAAACATGCAAGCTATTGCCAATTTGCTAGATGATTTTTTCATCATCAATGAGCCAAAAAGTAAAAATCAATTACAAATGAATTTTTACATGCAATTACTTCCACATGTAACAATATCAGGCAAAAAATACTATGGTCCAGCCAACGCACTTACAAACACGGTCTATGGCGAATATCTAAAGCTTATACATCATTTCACACAATACTCCAACACGGGCAACCCACAGGAGTTAGATAGTATGATAGCTACCATATACCGCCCCAAAAAAAGCTTCTATACATGGTACAAAAACCGAACTGACTTTGACGGTGACATCCGCCGCACTTACAATGAACATCATACGGCTAAGTATGTAAAAAACATCCAAAAACTCCCATTAGCTACCAAATACGCTATCTATCTATACGTAGCGTCATCACAACATTTCATTGCCAATAGCACTAACTTACAGCTAGGAGCCAATGGAAGTATTGACATATCCGTATTATTTAAAAGTACGGATACAGGCACAACAGCCAATAACATTGGTATGGTAGGCACGCTATTTTCCTTGGCAGAAACCAACGTATTTGGCACCGTAAAGCAAGTTGAAAAAGAAAACACCTATGATGTATTGGTGTTTTTAGCAAAGCAAACACATGCATACAACCAACTAAAATCCAAAACAAATGCTACTAATTAACGATTTTCAAAAATTTATAAAAGAAACATTGGCAGAGCGTGACAATCTTGAAAACGCCATCATAGTAGCGTCTGATGATAGAGCTAACGACTTATATAAAAATACCGCTAACGCCAAAGATAACTGTACAATAATAGGTGTCATACCTTCTCACAACCCAAAAGCAACTGACGAGGACAATGTTACTACTAACAACAACATTGCTATCATGGTCGTTAAAAAGCTCGATTCCAAAGCGGGCAATGCTGTAGAAATAAACAACTTCGCTCTGTGTCAGCTCGAAATAAAATACATCATTCAAAAGCTTAAACAATACATTAACAGTCAAGAAGATTGCAATTGGAAAAACACACTACTCAATACCATTTCGGTAGCGCCACTATCTAACTATTGCAACGCTAACGGCTATGTGTTAGAGTTTACTTCCGTCAACGATTTCATGTAAAAAACCATCGTTTAAAAAATTATAATTTCAGTTCATATATAAAATATTACACATTTTATATAAAATATTTCGTTTTATATAGAAAATATTTATATATTTGTTCAACTCAGTTACACTAAACATCAATTTCATTAGTGTACTAAAACTAAAAAAAACGAACTAATGGAACACACAACAACAGAAACCCTACTCATCATTTGGATGGCAATAAGCTTTGTGGCAGGAATGCTTACAACCATAGTAATAACATTATTGGCGGACTACATGTCCAAAAACAAGCAAGAGAAAAAATTCCTCATATCGAAAAAGCAATATGAAAAAACCGTAAAAAAAATATTCTCATGAAAGAACAAAACCAAGACATTCATGAGTTCCAAGTTGGTTGTTACACCGTAGTAGGCATCATTGTAGTAGTAGTAATCATTTCAATGCTAATATTTTAATGTTTACACCACGCGAAACACAATGCATTCAACTTATGTGTCAGCAATACAGCGCAAAAATGATTGCTGATGAATTAGGAATATCGCCCAAAACGGCTGAAAACTACATATACAATAGTATAAAAAAATCAAAATCACTCAATCGTGTAGGCTTAGTTATATATGCCGTAAAACACGGAATTTATAAAGTAGAAATTATGTCAAAAAAACCAAAAACTTACAGTAAAGACCAGCTGATTGATGCTATGAACGCATACAACGCTGATGTGGTAAAAAATCCTGAAAAATATTCAGAAATCACAAGCGACCGCACTTGTGCCGAAATTCAAGTAGAAACATTAATCTCATTTATCAACTAATTATGAAAAAAAAGACAATCACTTTCAAAGGTAAAAGCGCCAACATGGTAGCTACAAAAAGCCAAGAAAAGCACATGGATGGCAAAACTACTTGGACCATAGAAACAAAAGGTGTTGACAATTCATACACGCATACTGCAGAATCACCATCTATTAACGATGACTTCCTTGCATCTGTAGAACAACGTTTCATGGATTGGGTAGAAAGTCCAAAATCTCAAGACACTACCGATAAAATATTCGAAGATAATGGCTGGAGCTAAGCAGCCCTCTTTTTTAATTATTTACTCACCAATAGTCGCACAGTACGGACAGCTGTGCGGCTATTATCAAACAAAACAATCACATGTCAAAGCCACTATTGCTCTCATTCAAATGTACTTTTTTGCACTGCAATAATAAGGTTGTACGTCAAGTGTTCGATTATAAAAATGGGCAATGCAAAGCGTGCCAGCAAAAATATCAACAACAAATACCATAACACAATGAAAAACATTATCTTACTTATGTTGGCAATGCTGGCAACAACAACAGCTACAAGCCAAAATCAATTATCAGTACTCACTGCGCAAGACGTACGCTTACTCTTTACTGGAAGCGAAACCTACCCAGCAGGAACCTTAAACGTCATCACACGCATACAAGCAGAAGGTTATCAAGACAAGTACGGCTACGCCACCATATTTGCCGAGTATGAAGTTGGCGACCTACAACCAAACTACAACCGCTACAGCCTTAACGTAGCATACACCTTCAACAAACTATTCGTAAAAAACGTAGAAGCATCTGCCTACGCTGGTTTTGGTTTCATTGATCGTGGCTTCTCGGTATACTCTTTTGGTTTTGGTGGCAGCATCAACTACAAACTCAATGACGATTTCAAAATCAACGGCATTTTGCAAATAGTTGACAGGAAAGACCTTGGCGTACTATACGATACCCGCCAACTCAAAGCATCCGTATTTGTCGGTGTCAGCTATAATATCAAAATGAAAAAATGAAAATAAAATCACCAATTCCTATCATTCGCCAGCAGTTTTCATCAACAACAGATTGTATCGAAGTATTTTCTTCAGTAGAAAAAGGAATTTATGCGGAAGTCAAATTCTTAAGTTATAATCAATTGAAGAGGGAAAAACTTGGACCTCTACCGGATTCTATTGGAGTTTGGAAATTGAAAAAACTAAAAAAACAATAATATCAAAATTTCAACGAGCCGATATCTCGGTTCGTTCAGAATCTAAAATCAATATAAACTCAAAAATTAACTACAATGACAAAAACAATTTCAGTAAACAATCAGCAAATCATTATCACTAAAATTGGCACTACGGACTATGTTGCCGTAAAACCAATTTGTGAGGCAATTGGAGTTTCTTATCCAAGACAATTTAAGAAGCTAAAAGAATCGACAATAATTGGTTCTACTGTTGCCGAGAAGGCAATAGTTGCCTCTGACGGAAATACACGAAAAATGATTGTAATTCCACTTCGATATGTATTTGGTTGGTTATTTACAATTAATGAAAACAAAGTTGATCCAAGCATCAAAGACCAAGTCATCAATTACAAACGTCAATGCTATGATGCTTTATTTGATACGTTCACTTCCAGAAGTAAAATTTTAAAGGAAAGAACGGAATATCAAATTGAAATTGATAAACTCGAAGCTTCACTAGAAGAAGATGAGCGTTATAAAAAAATCAAAGAATTGAAAAGCAATATAAAAAACGCTTCACAACGTCTAAACAATATAGACAAAGAGCAAATCAATGCACAATACGACATATTCCAAGGTCAACAATAATACCACCTGCACGGTCTACATAGACCGTACAGGTACAGAAAAATGTTTTGCAGCTTCCACCATTTGGTGGAAGCTTACATAGTATTATTGGTTTAAAAAAAGCAAATTCCAAACCAATTAAAAAATTTCCCCTATATTTGTAACGCAAACATTTTTTACTAGGTAAATTTCGATTTATCATTTATTATCATAGAAACACCGTATGGTTAACCCAAAGGAAACGAAGGGTACTCCTTTCCTAGTGAAAGTGTTTGCAAACCTGTAGCGGTGTTTCGCCTATAAAACATTTTCGAGTTATGCAAACAGAAAATCCAAACACAGACGCGCAAATATTAGAAGCCGTAGCGCAGCTTCAAGCCAACGGTGACTATTCCGCAATGCGTAAAGACGTAGTAAGCCTTTACGAAAACTCACTAAAAACCAACCAAAACACTGCCAACCCGCACACGGCATTTTACGGTTTCAAAACCATGTACAACTTCCTTACCAAGTTGCAAATGCTAGAAACGGGCGAAGTAAACGAGGAATATTTGTTGTAAATGTTAAATTTTAATGCATTTCATCGATAATTATATCATTAATGATATAATTATCGATTTTTGTTGTATATTTGAATCATCAAACAATAAGTATTAATCTAAAAGAGTCGCGCAGCTCATTAAACTCGGCACAATTATTATGGAAAATTCAAACACTTCAACAACAATCATTAAGTTTCACATCGGACGTGGCGGTAGATTTAATAATCAAGGCTATACTAGCTTCGTTGGTATCTCAAGGATAGACGAAGGAGATTCTTATAATTCTTTATTTTTAAATGAAGAAACAGGAGAGTACTTAGACTGCGACGGAAATTCAGCAGAACTTACACTAGAAGAGGCTTTGACAGGTGTAGGAACTATTGACTTAGATGGTGAATATGATACTACATATACTAAGTATGTTACAGATATTACTGAGAAGGAATTGGAAATTATATTGTCAGAAAAGCATTGGGAAGCCGAAAGCGTAATTCAACAATTATGCGATATACATGATTGTGATAAAGACGAATTATTTTTACACATCGCGTAATCATGAAAGCATCTCACAAACAAATAGTGTCACTAATGGCAAAAGGCATGAAGCAAGCAGAAGTATCTGCTTGCTTAGCCAAAAAAGGAATTAAACCCAACAGTGTTAGAATGATTGAAGACACGCTCAGAGAATTAAAGAAGGAATATCGTGCAAAAACACTATTCCACTTAGCTTATATCTTAACCAAAAAAGGCATAATATGACAAATAAACAAAACGCAGACGAACAGCAATGGAAGCTGTTCGTTTTGCTTATAGAAGAAATTGCCAAAACAAAATATGGTACTGGTTACCAAACCAAATTGGCGCAGCTTACAGGTTTTCAGCAAAGCAACATAAGCCGTATTTTTTCATTAAAATACAAAATATCGTTGCACAATTTTTTAATACTTGCAAAAGCTGTAAAAGTCAATTTCTTTTTTGAAGACCAAGAAAACCAAACAGAACTCAATACAATGTTTGAGCGCGCCATGGAAGAACTCGGAAGGCGTCCAAACAAATTACCAAAAAACTAATCCCTAAAACCTAATCCCTAAAACCTAATCCCTAAAAACTAATTACTAAAAAGCCGCAATCAAGCGGCTTTTTTCATTCCTACTACTGTCCTTTTCAATTACCAGTTGCGTGCTTATACTTGTTACTATGCAAAGTGTTATAAGCAACATATACATAAAACAAGTTCTCAACCGAGAGGCTGAAAACCTTATACAAGAGCAACGCCGTATTGTCAACGCTGGCAATGCGCTTGGCGCTGCCGTCATATTGCAAAAGCAATCGTACACTGTAGCCAACAACACGCTTACCGTAACGCATGCCAAGCAGCAGCGTTTTATTGACATGAAAGTATTGCGCGGCTACAAGCGCAAGCCAATAAAGGTACACAACACGCCTATATACAATTACTACAACTACATCATCAACGAGCTTCGCTTCGGACTTACCGACGATATCAAACAAATGATTGCCCAAGAGCATAACATACAAGGATAATGGCAAAGCAAATAACCGACGAAACATTAAAGTTCAACATCATCATCAATGGCGATCAAGGTCGTAAAGAATACAATGCCTTAAATCGTGCTACTGACAAACTCATCAACACCAATAAGGACCTCGAAAAAGAACTCAAAAAACTCAATCGATCCAAGAAGAAAAACGCCGAAGCCATTGCCGATGTTACCGCCAAACTTGCTGCCAACAACTCCATAATAGACGCCAACCGAGCCAAAATGGATGGTATGCGAAAGCAAGTAGGACTCAACAATCTATCAACCAAACAACTAAGCCAAGAAACGCGCCGCCTAAATCTTGAAATGAAAGATTTAGATCCTAATACAAAAGAGTTCAAACAGTTAGCTAATGAGTTACAAGCCGTAACCAATCGCCAGAAACAACTACGTGGGCAAATGCGCGGTGTTACCAACGCCATGGGAAAGCAGGAAACTATGGTTGCCAAGCTAAAAACCAGTTTCAAAAACCTAATATTCCCAATAACCAGCGCGTTGGCTTTTTTTGAACTCCTAAAAAGCGGTATTGGCTTTCTCAAAAACTTTGCTGCCGAGTCCATACAACTAGCCACAGAAGCCAAAGGTGTTGAGTTTGCTTTTCAGCGTTTAGGCGCAACGGGCGAAACGGCTTTCAATCGTATCAAAACAGCTACCAGAGGTTTACTGTCCGATTTGGATATAAAACGTTCCTTAGTAGAATTTGACAACTTCAACATAAGTCTGGAAGAAACCGACACGCTTATGGAATTCTTAGCCGTTCGGTCTACACAAACCGGGCAAAGCATTGACAAGCTCAAAGACTCGTTGGTTGAAGGTTTGTCAAAAGAATCCAAACTACGTATTGACAACCTTGGTATATCTGCGAGCGAACTCAATGATGAACTTTCAAAAACTCCCGATTTTGTACAAGCAGTAGCGAACATTGCCAAGCGCGAAATTGCGGAAGCTGGCACCATACTAGACGAAGCATCCAACAGTAGCGACCGCTGGAATGCCACGTTAGAAAACACCAAGCTTCGACTTGGAAACATCATTCAAAACAGTGGCTTCATTTCCTTTTTCCGCGATTTGGGAAGTGCCATATTGGAAACTGTTTTTCCTATGGAACGCGCATCGGAAGCAACTGAAAAGCAACAAATAGAGTTGAATATATTAGCACAAAGGGTTACTGATGTAAATGCTACTGAGTCACAAAGAGCAAAAGCGATTGATGCTTTAAATTCAAAGTTTCCAAATTTTTTAAAAAATTTAGATTCAGAAAAAGCATCAAATGAAGATATACGAGATAGACTAAAAGAAGTAAACAAAGGTTATGTTGCAAAAATTGCATTGCAACAACTCAGCGAAGAGGTTCAAGCGGAGGCACAAGAATCTAGTAAACTTCTTACAAAATCATACAAACTTGAAATAACTGCTAGGGAAGCACTAAATAAATTACTCGGTGTCGAAGAAGCCAACCGAATATTAGAAACCAAATCTATTAAAGAAGCTGTAAGTGCCCAAGTAGAATTAATTGAAGCTAAACGTAAAGGTCAGGCTATTAAAATTACAGATGAGGAAGCTGCTATGTATAACATTCGTAATCTTTTACGCTCTTCAACATATTTTGAAGAAAAAAGTAACGAACATAGAACTAAAGCAAATAAGCTTCAAGAACAACAAAATGAATTTGCAGAAAGATATGCAGATATTTTAAAAACGGTCAATGATTTTACTGGTGGACAAAATAATGATGGTAAAGAAGATGATGAACTAACTGACGAAGAAAAGGAAAAGCAACTAAAAGCATTAGAAGACTTTGAGCGCAGAAAATTGGCGCTTCAAAACGAAATAGCTTTAAAAGCTGAAGACGATGAATACAAGCGCAAAAAATTAAAAATAGAGCAAGACACCGCACAAGAACTGAAAGAAATTGAAGCCTTAGAAATTTCTGCTGCTAAAAAAACGGAACTCAAAAAACTATTGGCGCAAAAAGAAGCTGAAGAACTCAAAAAACTATTGGCGCAAAAAGAAGCTGAAGAACTCAAAGCAATTGAAGACTTAGAATCAAAGAAGCGCGCGTTAAAAAATGAAATTGCTCTAAAAAATGCTCAGACAGACAAAGAAGCCGAAATTTTAAAAGCAGAACAAGATGCTGAAAAAAAGCAACTAGAAATTGAAAAACTACAAATTGATGAAGCCGAAAAAGCACAATTACTCATTGATTTGAAAACCGCTTTAAAGCAACAACTTCATGAAATCGATTTAAAATACGCCGCTAAAGAAGAGGCAGAGCGGCAAAAAGAACTAAAGCGAATAGAAGCAGCCAATAAAGAAAAAATAAAACAACAAAAGGCGTTGCAAGCTGCCAAGCAAGCTGCTATAAATGCCGGACTAGATGCGCTTACCAATGCCTTCAGTCAAGAAACCGCCATTGGAAAAGCACTCTTTTTATTTCAAAAAGGAAAAGCCATTCAAGAAATTATTGTACAAACTTCCAAATCAATTGCGGCAGCAAAAGCATCGCTGGCTATTGCCAACGCTGGTGCTATTGCGGCATTACCATTAACAGCTGGTCAGCCTTGGGTTTCTATCAATACGGCTCAGTTTGCCAAGCAAGCTCTAATAACAAAACTCACCGCTGGTGCGCAAATAGCAGCTATTGGAGCGACGGCAATAAAAGGATTTGAAGAAGGCCTGTATCCAATAACGCGCCAGCAAGACAGAAAAGTTTTCAATTCGCGAATTAGTGGTAATCCTAGTACGCAAATTGTTTCTTCGCCTACGGCATTTTTAGCTGGCGAACGTCCAGAGTTGATTGTTGATCCGGATACATTTAAAAAAATGGATCCGCGTGTTACCGATTACATATTAGCATTAGCAAGAAAACCAACTGCCGCCAACAATACAACGTCGGTTTCAGTGCCATCGGAAAACGCATCTGCAACACAAACGGATGCTACCAATGTCTTACTAGCTCAAACACTCGATAGAATGACTGAATTATTAGACAGAGGAATTATTGCTAAAACTTACTACACTGCCGAAGACGAGCTAGAGCGCAGAAAAGTAGGGAAAGAACTTGATGATATTATTAACGAAGCAAAAAACTAAGCAATGCCAACACTTACGCCTTCCGCGCCTATAGCGTTCAATTACTTGCAAACATTTAATACGCCAGTAATATCATGTACCTATGATGTTTCTGACCTTCCATTTAGTGGAAACATCCAAAACTTAGAACTATATGGTTTCCCTGCTTGGCTTATGTATCAAAATGCTTATGTAGACCACGCGGAGAAAAAGATTTTTTTCACCTTAAAGGTCATAGAAACCTATGCATATACACTTAGTGAAGGTGACTATTATGGTGAATTTATAGTTAAGTTTCGCGGTGCTGTAGGTTTTTCTTTAACAACATTTACTAGCAATCCTTTTGCCGTTACATTAAATGTTCAGCATGCCACGCAGCTCAACATTATTCCTAACCAATTCATTTTCAACTATATCATTGGCGGAAATGCTCCTGCAACTCAAACCTTACAAATTCAAAGTAGTTCTAACTGGACAGTAGAAAGTAATCAATCGTGGGTAACGATATCAAATGCATCAGGAGTAGATAGTGGGCAGGTATCTATTGGCGCTGATGCTTCAGGAATTACAACGGGCACATATTCTGCTATAATTACCGTTACCGATGCCTATGCAGTACAGCAAGCAGTTGTAACACTTAATGTTTCCGACGCGCAAACATCTAGCACATACTTATATGTTTCTCCGCAAAATTTAGAATTTTTATCAATATTAGCTGTAGATAATACAACGGTAAAAACTCTAAACATTGAAGCGTCACATTCATGGAGTGCCAGCAGCTCTCAATCTTGGTTAGTTATATCGGCAACATCGGGCAGCGCAGGAGAGACTACAATTGACGTTTCTGTAGACAGTGTTGCTTTAACTGAAACACAAACCAGTTACTTAGGCATAATTACATTTACCAGCCAAAACATACAGCAGGAAGTATTTGTTGTTCTTAATATTTTAGAGTTTTTTCTTCAAGGACTAGCGAGCGATTCGTTCTATTATATTGATGATCGTAATAAATTCGAAGCCAGTAACATTATTCCTAACAATTACTTATTAATTCAATCAATAACTTCGTACAATGGAAAATCGTACATTTTAAAAACACGTACACCATATCATTTGGGAGTTGCCACGGCGTTAATTGGAATGGAAGGCAATACAATAATGCCTTCTATGATACCAACAACTGATTTTACAACGCGCATAAAAAATGATTTTTTGCCAATGGTTGTTAATTATAATATTCGAAATAAAAATGCGATTACCGATGCAGTAACAAACTTAGCAAACTATAATAATGTTCGATTTATACAAGGAAAAACGCCAGCAATTAACGATAAACTAACCTATACACCAGCCGAAGTAACCCTAACAAAAAAAGGAGTATTAAGCTTGTCTGTTAAGAGCGATGTTGCTGTAACAACAATAACCGTTTCAGGCGATTTTACCGCTACATATACTACCTCAATTGGCAATGAACTATATGTCTACAACGCTATAATAGATTTGGCGCCGATGAATTTGGTTCCTGGTAATCAAATCACCATCAACTTTGGTGGATTTGATACCATAGTTAATATTTCGGAAAGTTCGCAAGAACAAAACTTACTCTTTTTTGAAACGGAATGGCAAACCTATGATGTTTTTGAAACCACAGGCGCGTTATCAATTGCCAATGATGTTACCCGCGAGGAAACTGTAATTGATACAGAAGGAAAAGAGCACACCAAAATAGTCTCTATAAATTTAGGAGCGAAATACACCCTCGATACTGGTTGGGTATATTCGCAGGATGAAGTTGAATGGCTAATGAAATTACTAACGGCAAAACGTTTTTTTCTGTATCACAACAACATCCAAACCGAAATTGTTTTGGAAACTCGTCAATTAACAGTGTATAAAACCCGCGAGTATGCAAAATCATATCAACTAAAATTCAAAAAAGCAATTGTATGATTATCTTCAGAACATCATCATGGAAATGGGATTTAACAACCCAAGGACTTACATTGAATGAAAACTCAGATATTTTTGAGCCAACGCAAACCAAAAACTTTTCATTTCCAATAACAGTTAAAATCACTTCCGATATTGCCGAAAAGCTAAATCTTATCTACATCGATAACAGCTATCAACATGAGAGTAAAATTGTAGGTTCTTTGCAAATTGATAACGATGTTTTTGACGCTTATATTCTTATCAATAACATTATTGGCGAACGTATTGCTCTTACTTTTTTTTACGGAAAAGAAACTCATCCTGTATTTAGCAAGCCGTTAAAAAAATTAAACTTCCAAGTGGTATCGGCATTGCCTAATTTAAAAACCTATGCCAAAAATCAACTATTGCAATCATGGCCACAAGCTTCGCATCAATTCGTAAAGGTGTTGCGTGAAGATTTGAAAACCACTACAAACTATGAAAAGTTTGAGTTTTTCTTAAACAACTATGTATATGACAGCAATACTGATACGTGGAATTTTTTAGAGAATACTACGGAAACCGTTGACGGATCGCCAGTAATTTTCAATCGAAACATTATGTGTCCAATGACCTACTTGCTAGAAGTGTTAAGAGTTGGTTTTGCCGAAATGGGATTGCAAATGCTGGGCGATTTTCCAAACAGTGATTTTATAAAAAAAATACTCATCGTACCAACGCAATTTTTTGAGCAATATGCTGCCAGCCAATATGTAAACTATAGCTTTGCCAATTACACAACACAAGAAACTATTGACGGACAAACAATTAACGCATATACTAGAGTACATACACCATTAGCAACAGGTTCTTATTCTATCAAAATAAAAATCATTTTTGATAATGTGATGGCTCAGTACTTTTCATTAAAAATCACTCAAAACAATGAAGAGTTGTACAGTGTTATAACGTCAAATGTAGATGTTAATTTAGATCATACCTTAGACATTAATATACTGGATGATACTGTTTTTCATGATATAATTGTCGAATTAAAATTGGTACAGCAGTCAGACTCTATTGCCCAGTTCAACAACTTCACTTACCAATACAAAGAAGGCGCACTTAACATATTTCCGCTCAATTATACGTTGGCAGATTATATGCCAAACATTACCTTCAAAAAATTGATTGACAGATTAAAGACTTTATTTCCTTTAAAATTTGACTATACCGACAATACGGTAACTATCAATTTTATAGAGTCATTCATTGAAGAAATGACCTTTAAAAACCAAACGCATTTGGAAAATCCAAACAAAAAGCGAGTTCCAAACAACACTCGTGTTTTTGAGTTGTCATATCCTGATGATGAAGAAATTTTAATAAACAAAAATGGAATATCATTTTCAAACGAATCAAATAGCTCTAACAAAGAAGAGCTGGATATTGAATGTTTGCCATTAAAAGTGAAACAAAATCACGGAAACATTACAGCGGTTTATCCAGAAGATGAAAATGATTTGATGTTGATATTGTACAATGGTCCACAATTTGGAAACAATATTGCGGTAAACAATATCAACAATCAATCTTTTGAGTTAAATTCTATCTACAATTACTATTGGAAGTATTGGTTGAAAATTCGCTGCAATTCAGAAACTTATACTGATTCTTATTCTATTCATTACACAGAATCTATTGACTTAAAAAGTGGAATTTTCAAATACAATAAAAATCACATGATCAAATCTCTAAAAAAGAAAAGAGAGTCTAAGGAGTATTGGCGCGTTGATATGGAAACGGAAACACTCTAATCCATATTAAGGATATCATCTTCGAGCAAATCGTCAACAATATGTACGTAAATCATCGTTTCGCGGATGTTACTATGTGCTAGTAGTTTCTGTAGTTTGGTAACGTTTCCGCCTGCTAATATGTATTGTGTTGCAAATGTATGCCTGGACACATGAAACGTAAGTCGTTCTTTAATGCCGCATATTTTGGCAATTTCTTTCAGCGCTCTATTAATATACTCAGGTGTGTAATTATCATCAAATAATGGTCCTTTTTTATTAATCATACTTTTAGCGGTTTCATTTAGTAGAATTCTTTGGAGTTTATTCGTTTTTTCTGCCGTAAAAATTAAATAGTTTTCTAGTATGTTTTCTCTGGTCATTCGCTTATTGTCAGAAATTCGAAGTCCGGTGTAGCAAGAGAATAAAAATCTTCTCAGCACATTTCTATGCGTTTCATTAACAAATTCGCTATCCAGATACTTCTTTAATTTGTCAATGCTTTTCTTATGCAAAAAAATTGGTTTTGATTTAAAGCTCGGAACCTTAATCTTATCATAAGATATTGGTGTTTGAATTCCTCTGCTATTCGCAATGTGCACATATTTCTTAATATTTTTTAGCGTACCGTTGATAGTATTTTCCTTGTTTTTCAATTTGCTTTTCAAATATCCAACAAACTTTTTTAGCCAATTCTCATCAATTTCATGAAAAAACACAACAGGCATATACTTTTCTAGCTTTGAAAGTGTTGCTTTTTGCTGCTTGTAAGTAGAGTGTTTTAATAGTTGTTTTTGATTTTCCAACTCATTTTTATAAAAAGCAACGAAGTTTGTGCGCGCCATAGGATTTTCTAAGTCTTCAACTAATTCTTCTAAAGTAAAAATATGATTAGATAAACGATAGGCTACTTGTATATTGGTTACTTTTGATAGAAGGTCTTCCAATATCAAATTATAATCTTTATAAAAGGCACATTTTTTATTGACTCGTTGTTTTACAGCATCGAACTCTTCTCTTTTAACGTAAAGACCTGTGTTTAATAGTTTTCGCTTTCCTAGCCTCAATTGCAGATAAATAGCATACGTACCATCATTTCGCTGATGATTATTTAGTACTATTTTTTTGTGAAGCGTCTTGCTCATTTTTTTTGCGACGTTTAGTGCGACGTTTTGTTGTTGAAAGTGTAGTTGCATAATCCTGTGTTAAATTTTCGAATACCCCTAAAACACTAATGGCGTAAGCTATTTACAGTTTTTCAACTATAAACAGCTTACGCCTTATAAATGCTTTGTGACCTCGGCAGGATTCAAACCTGCAACCTCTTGAGCCGTAATCAAGTGCACTATTCAGTTATGCTACGAGGCCTTTTGCTTATTGCGGGTGCAAATATATTTTTTTTTAATGTAAATACAAATTATATAGTGTAAAAAATCATACTTTATCAAAAAAAGAACGCGATTTAGTTCGTTTTCAGATATATACAAAATAATATCAATCTAGGGCATTAGTCGTAACGTAGTAACGCCAACCAATAATGGCAAGTTGGAGCTTGGAGGCTTTGCTCAAATCCAACTGTCTTTTTGAAAATGAAGGTAACAGAACCTTGTTTAGTTTGGCTAAAAATTTAAAAAATGACTTCTTCATTATTATAAAAATACTAAAAACAATCGATAATGAGTCATTTATCTTAGGATAGCTATAAACATGAATACATTTATTGTGAAAAATAAAATAGAGTTGTAAAATTTTTGAAACTGCTAAGTACTGCAACTACAGAATGGATGACTTAAAAAGCTGAAAAAATTAAATAATTATTTGGTTATTTGTTGAAAATATGAATGGATAGATAAGGAGTGAAAAACTCTTTTATTGGTTTAAAGAACAGATGTATTTAATCTAAAATCTCTACAGTGATAAACATGACTACACGATTAAATAACTGATTTTTTAAAATAAAATAGCGCTACACAATATTTTTCTCAACTATAATTGAATAGCATCAATCATAAGATTGATTTTACTTCTCATAAATTCTATGGTTAGTTACCTATTAGACTAATCAATTTCTCCTAGAAATACATTCAACCGAAATATAACATAATTAAAAAGGCAATGCTTTTTTAATATGAAAAACCAATGTAAAATACTTAGGTAAATTATTATGCCAAATACAGAAACAAGTGAACAGTATCAATCTTTGACAACTTCTACCGAGGGACGAAATGTGATGCCGCTACTACAGCCAAAATCACACTTCTTTTTAGAAGATTCAAATTTCTCTCAGTCGGAGTTACAAAGATTTGGAGCAGTTTCACAGGATCAATTTAATACTACCAGTAAATTGACGTTTAGTGGAACTAAAAAAGTATATGCATTATGTCAGGGAACGGTTTTTATACAACCAAACGAGAGTAATGCGAATAAGGTAAATCTTATTTTAAGACCTTTTAGACAGCCTATTTCAAATATTCCTATCAAATATATTATTTATAGAGGTTTGAATAAAAGTGATTTTATTACCAACGATGGTAAAATTGCAGGCAGTGAGACAACAGGAACAGGATTTGTAAAATATATATGGTCCGAGTTTCTTCAATTTTATGGAACTGACGGAGTTGACGAAAGTGAGCCTGATTTTATGGCGAACTTTATCGGATTTCCGCATACAACGGCTCAATTAACAGCTCAAGATCCATCTAATTCAATAGATCAATACTTCTTTAAAATTACCTCCATCATTGATGAAACTACTGGAGAAGAAGAAGCTTCTGAAGCTTTTGAATTTCCGATAATTCCAAGAGGAACACATCTTGGAAATGCTACAGGTGAAATTGGAATTGATGTCGTATTAAATAGTGGCGATTATTATATTGAAAATGATCCTAATCCTTTTCA
This sequence comes from Kordia sp. TARA_039_SRF, assembly GCA_006383075.2. Lineage (GTDB taxonomy): Bacteria > Bacteroidota > Bacteroidia > Flavobacteriales > Flavobacteriaceae > Kordia. Next base: position 640,377 of record SMNH02000001.1, on the reverse strand, counting down.
ATTAGATTTAGCATACGCAAGAGCCACAAATCATAGCTTAGATGCATCTACTATAACTAATTCATTTCAGAAAAAACTATACAAAGAAAACGCAACAGCATTTCTAGATATAGCCGCTTTGTATGGCTTACACGCTAATGGAGCAGGGAAATTATATGTAGCAGAAAATAGCACTCCATTAACAACCAATTCAGCTATTTACGGAATGATGAACGGATTTTATTCCAAAAACAAAATTTACGTCTACATTCAAGCAAATCGTCAACGTTCGTATAATTTCTATGGAAACTATGTGGCATCTGACACCAATCCAAATGATTTAAAAATCGGGGAAACAGCAGGAAGCCTTACAGAAACTACATTTGGAACTTTTGACTGGCCAATTCATGAAACTACGACAACTGTCAGCAGTCCAGCTGAGAATACTTCGTTTGCCTTTCAGTTAACCACGGATAACTATGAAGACGCTTCTATGTATGTGCAATTGGGAAGAGTTGCTTCCGAACATGAAGAAAATTTTATTCGAGACAAAGACTTACTAGAGCAAGATCCTGAAGTTGATCAAACTTTTACACAACCTATCGTGGTAAATGTAAATGCTACGGCAACTGACGTAATTGCTTCTTATGTAAATGTTTTGTGTGAAACGCGAATGATGCTTGTAAAAGAATATGTGGTACCTGGAACTCCAAACGCAAATCCGCAAGAGCAATCTGTCAAGGATATTGATGATATTTTCGGAATGCTAGACGCAGTAGTAATCAATAAAAAAGCAAATACAGAAGCCTTGCCAATTATTGTAGATGAAAAGTTACAAATCATAAACTTTCCAAATGCATTAGGTACAAAAGATATTGGAGTCATTAAATGTCAAAAAATAGAAGATAAACTATTGACAGATGAGGAAGATGTTTACCTAAGCAGAGTCACTTATGAAACATTAATGCATGATATTAAACGAGTAACGACACCATATCTTCCAAGTGGTTCAACGCAAATTGACAGCGTAAAAACTGGAATGAAGAATTATGCAAGTGAGAATCCATCGTATCAGCTAAATCTTCCATATTACATAGATACGTTTGTTTTTACAGACGTAGACACGACAATTACGGGTTTAACGCTCAATACGCTAGAGGGAAATAAACCATCAAAAAAGGTATTGGGAATTACGCAAGATGAAATGAATACATTGAAAGCCTTAGTCTCTACATATAATTTATTAAATGCTAAACTATTTTTCTTGGATCAAAAATCAGAAGAAAGACAAGATGTCGCATCAGTAGAAGAAGTCAATTACAAAAAGCATAAACTTGCTGTAATTGGAGAAACACAAGCGGACGGAATTAAAGTATATATTCCCGCATCCGAAATATATGTATACACAGTAGATGATTTCATTCTCTTCTCAAAATCCTATAGTGAATTTGTAAAAGGTGAATTGGCAACAGATACATCAGAATTAAATCAAAAAGAATCGTAATGGCAGTAGCAATAACAAAAACAGGCGCCGCGATTACATTGTCAAGCCAGTTTACCAATCCTATATACGATATAAAAGGATTCATTACTGGGTTTGACTATGCAGGCGTTACATATAAATATTACAGGAGAACTGATTTCAGGGAAGAACATCAGTATTTAAGTTATTTAAATGGATATTTTACAGAAGATTTATATTTAGAATATATCCAATATAACAAAGCAGATCTATTCACAAATAGCTCGGTGGTTCCTCCAAAAGATTTTAAAACGGATCAATTTTCATTCGAACCTCATTTAGCAGCTATTGGAGACACAGTAATAATCGAAATATTACACTTTGAACCACCAACGTATAATTTCTATTTTAGAGAAATAAAATATACGTTTCAAGTAGAAGCAAGTAAATATGATGCAAACAGACCAAAAAACTATCTGAAGCTTATTGGAAGTAGACGGGAAATAGATTTACCTCAGATCGCTATAGATACAGCCCAAGTTACAGATTCAGATTTTAACAGCGGTCCTACAGGTAGATTTTATGCTAAAAACTTTAGTGATAGAGTCGCAGGTTGGGGACTAACAGATAATGATTTAGAGAAAAAAATAGCGAGAAGAGTTACGCTAACTTGCTTCCGAATTTATTGGACGGAACGACGTATTTTACGCAATCTTATGGATGCAACTGCGTATGCAAATTTATCCACAATTGCCGCAAGTCCAACTTGGGAAACTCAAGTAGAAAGCTTACCACTCATTCAAAAACTGATTTTTGGATTATTAAAAAGTTGGGGATATTTTCATGCAAATGAATTTGAGCCTTTTGAAGCAGTGCTTCCTGATATTGGCGTATATGAGCCTTACAAAGAATATGGAACTGCCATAACAAACTTTTATTATTCAACCTACAAAAGGCAGGATATTTTAGAAGGAACAGACGACCATGAAAAAGTAAAACTACTCATCAAAGTGCTTCCTGAAATTGCAATCAGTGCCATACCTTTAGAAGTAAGAGTACTCACATTAATGGACTTTGCAAAAGATAGAGTACCGAATTCCGAAGAATTATTAGTGCTAAAAATTGTAAGATCAGTAGCATTTGCGGATGCAGATAACTTCTTAAAGCTATTAATGGACAAAACAATTGAGTCGGGAAGTGACTCCGTTCCATTGTTTCAAGCATTATATGACAAAGTAGAAGACAAAATTTTAGGCTTTGGGACAGATAATAGAAAAGCCTTAATGAAAAGTTTGTACATTCTTTGGTACTTGTCAGACTTCAATCCGAATCAAAAATTTGATTTTGCAGATGAAACTGAAAACACTACCGATTTATTCAATTCGTACGGACAAGCGCCTTTAATCCTAAATTATGATTCAGGTAAATTCTTTGGTTTCTATGTCGATAATATGAATTTCTTCTTTTCGGGCAATAAAATTAAAATCAAAGAAGAAGTGACTGAGGTAGTAGACGTGACACCTCATTTTGGAAATGATTTCCAAACAACAAGAGTGGAAACGCGTTACAAAACTGTAGGTACCTACGATTATTATCAACCAATTTCACTGAATGATTACAAAGAAGGAGACTTTGCAATCAAAGTACCTCAAATTGCTTTAGACGAACAAGATGACAATTCTAAAAGTGCTTTATTGCCGTTATTCTTTTTGAAATACATAGATGACTATGGAGATAGTGAAGATTTATGGACAGGAATCGGGATCGCGTTTGATGTGGCTTTAACGTTCACAGGAATTGGAAACCTCTCAAAACTTAGACACTTACGACATGTAACAAAATTAGGGAGACTGCGTTTCTTCGGGCAGGGTGCATTACCAGCTGCAGAACGAATATTAGCCTTAGAAGCATTAACTGGTGTAGCAGGATTGATAGAATTAACAGCATCAGTAGCCTCACTAGTATTACAATACTATACCGATGGTTGTAAAGTATACATGGGAGGACCAGATTCTGGCGATCCAACTCCTGGAGTTTTAGATGTCATCAACGATGCGAATGAATCCGCAGCAATTCCAGATCAACCAAGCAATCCAGATTATCAATTCTGTAAAAACTTAGACCAATGGTTATTTTGGGTGCAATTAGCATCTGCAGGAACAGATATTGTCTCTAGTTTAATGGTACGAAGAGCTTCAAAAAAACTATTACAAGATGGAGTTCCTCTCGATTTTCCAGACGATGCTTTAGACATTATCACTAGATATTCGGATGATGCAGATGCATTTTTATTACAGCTCAAACTCAAAAGAAGAGTTGCTATCTTTGAAAGAATAAAACCTTCAATGATTAGGAGAGTCGATGAAAGTAATGGAGCTTTTGCGAAGCGATATTTCAATGATACATTTGGTGACTCACAACTAGAAACAATCATAGATGAATGCTTAGATCTTGGTTTTAGAGATCCTAAATTTGTGGAAGATGTTATCTTAATGGCGTGTAGAGCTAAGAAACGATCAAATGTAGCGGAGGTTTTAATTCAATTGAACTATTACAAAAAGGTAGTATTGCGAAATGGATTCCCATCAGGATTCGCCAATATTAATGATTACAAACTGTATTGTAATAAAGCAAAGGATTATTTTGATGGATTATCGGAATTTTCAGGAAGAGTTGAAAAATATAGAGTACAAGGAAGTATCTTATTTAAAAAATCAGATTTCAGTCCAGTAGATCCAGATAACATTCCATTCCTAAAAAAGAGAAACCCAAGTCCGCCACCAGAGTACTTGAATGTACCGAATGTTCCGGATGATTTGGATGTTCAAATTTTGATGACGCAGCGAAATGCTCGTGAATTTTGTGATGAAATTATAACAGAATATGAAAGATTATTGGATTTACATCCTATCGGCTCAAAAACGTATCTTAGAATCCAATCCAAACTAACAAATGTGAAAAAAGGATTGAACAAAGGAATGATTAAAGCGGATTATTTGCCTGATTATATGTATACTCAGTATCGATCAGCTATTAAAAATAATGGACAAGATTTATTTCAACAAACAAGTAGTGCTGGAACAATAGATATCGGGTTTGCAATTATTGTTAAAAACAGTAAATATGATGTTTTACCAGTAATGAACTTTAAACTTTAAAAAAATAAAATATGAGTACAGTTATTAAATATAAAAACTCTCAAGATCAATATATTACTGAGCAACAAGCACAGCAACTATCTTTTTATCACAAATTATTCATTGAAAGTAGTGAACTAAAAAAGGTAGAAACGTATAGAGAAGGAGAACTCAAAGGAGGTATTTATTACTTGTCCACTTCTGAAAATGCTACGACAGTACTGACTAGTCTTGGAGCAGCATTGAATTGGTCTATGGCTTCTAATAAGCAAGTTACTGGCGGATATACCGTTTGGGAATACAGAACCTATGATCAAAGTTTACAAGTAAATCCAGAATATTATAAAGTAGTAACCGATAGTAATGATAAAATGATTGCTTCAGTTACCTATGATACAGCTACAGGGAATGCTAAAAGTGCCTTCAAAACCTTCTATTTTGGTGGACAACCAGTTCCAGATGATGACAGTGATGTCTTCTTCGAAGAAGATGCACAAGTCTCATTTCTCTTTGATGATGCTGGAGTAGTTGAACGAATTGATATGAACGTCGAATACGTAAATAACCAAGCTACTTGGTATGATACTTCAAGCTTTTTAAACCAAGCAAGTGAATTTATTAGTGAATTAATGACTACAGATCAGGTAACCTATTTTACAAATGTATTGCCGTTAGTTCCAAACTTTTAATCTCTAATAAAATATAATCAGAAGTAAACTCTTTCCTCTCACAGGGGACAAGAGGTTGGTGACTACACTATAATTTGTAATAAAAAAAGATCACAAAAAATAAAAAAATAAAATATGTCAGGTCAAAATAATAATACAGCGATTGTAGCGCATAGGTATTATCCAAAACTATCTTCTGTCGTAAGTACAGACGATATACCGGATATTCTTGGTTTCATCAAAGATGGAATTGTGTATTTGTTCGATAAAATACACTACAAGGACTTACAATACAACAAAAGCCCAAGAGGAGATGCGGCTTTTTACAGCCTATCAATCGTTTCACAACGTTTAGATATAGAATTGCCGAGCACAGGAATATACTTAGTACTAAATCCTGATGCTGACGATGCAACCATATCTGCATTCCCAATTACAGTGGAATACGAATGGCAAATTCTTGCGTACCTACGAGATTTTAACTTAGATAATTTCTCGTTCGCTCCTCAAGAATTCTTTGAAATCGCATTGCGTGTGCTCAACATATCTGAAGAACAAGCCATTGCCAACTTTATCAATACATTTACAGAACCTGTAGACGCTTCTACAACAAGTCTAGAGCAATTTGTAAATGATGTAAATGCCGCAAACAGCAGTCTCAACCTTCTCACGCCAACGCAAGAAACAACGTTGAGAGATGTGGTTTCAGAAATTCACGCACAAACGCAAAAATATGCGACACTCATAGGTTTTATAACCTATATTTTAAAAAATGATTTAAATGAGACGAAAACAAAACTAAAAGCGTTTTTCCGATCATTATTGCCACAAGATATTGAAGAATACATCAAAAATATTCTCATCCCAAAAGCACGTGCAACACTCACCTTATCAGCTGGAATTGAATTTCCAAGAAGCATTCTAAAACCAGTCTATGATGAATTTGGGGTAAATCCTTGTGACAACTCCTTAACAGGCGAACCGTTAACAGAATTACCAGAAGATGCCAATGGCGGTCCAAAAGTAATGCTCACATTTGGCGAAGCCTTATTCTATGCAGATACAGAAGAAGGTTTTGGGTATAATTTAGACTTAAAACTAAACACAAACTTTCCTGCGCAAATAGGAAATACAGGGCTCATCATAGACATTCAAAACTTAAAAATTGATTTAAGTAGGAATTCTAATATTGTAGAAGCCGATCTAGACAATCGTCCACCAGAATTCATGGGAGTTTATACCGATCTTACCACAATTTATTTACCAAAAAAATGGTTCAAAAAAGAAACAGGGCAAACTTTAGCTATTACTGGTGAGAGGTTACTCATTGGAACAGGCGGAATGTCAGGGACAATTGCCTTAAGAGCCACATATGCCGTAGATGAGGCAGGAGAAGTAACAGACTATTTCTCAGAATACTTTGATGTAAATTATCCAACAAATGTAATTTCAAATGATGTCGAAGAAACGGTAAACTCTTTATCAGAATTAGTAGCGCATATCAATAGCTTAAACTCACCGTATCAATTAAAGTTTGCATATCCTTTAGAAATCACTACAAATACAGGAGTTATTGAATTTGAAAAAGAAGCAGATTACAACAATTTCATCAGTGCAATTGACCCAAACCAATTCATGTGGTTTCAATTAGGAAGCAATCCAGACAAAGCATGGCGATTAGGTTTCAACCGATTTGACTTGACATTCTATCACGGACAAGTTACAGAATCAAACTTAAAAGCACGTATCGAAATTCCTAAATTCAAAAAACCAGACAATCCTACTGAAAAAGCAATTATTGACTTAGAAGGACATTGGTACAGTGAAGATGATTTCTCGTTAACAGCAACATTCTTACCTTCAGGTTTTCCATTGAAACTTTTCAACTTCATGACGATAAACTTCTTAACGGCTGAGGTAGGAAAAGATGATGATAAGTTTTTCTTAGGAACATCCTGCGAAATTTCCTTCCAAAACGCCATCATGGAACGCGTATTGGGCGATCAAAAAATCGTTATTCCAAAATTACGTGTATACGAAGATGGTTCTATGGAAATTGTGGGCGGAAATGCGTTCATTCCAACAAACATCTCACTAAATCTTGGACCAATCGAAATTGCAGTGACAGGAATCCACTTCGGATCGCATCAGCAAGAGAAAAATGGTGTCATGCGCAAATACAACTATTGGGGATTTGATGGAGCAATTAGCTTAGATCCATTAGGAATTGACGCTCGTGGAGAAGGAATCAAATACTATTACACAACCGACAATGAAGAACACGGAGGCGACGGCGACAGTTTCTTACGTATTCAAACTATTGAAGTTGATTTAATCATTCCAGGAACCGCAGATCCAGATAATGCTTTAGCAATCATCAACGGAATGTTATCTATCCCAGAACCTGGAGAATCTCCAGAATACGAAGGGAAAATTGGATTAAAACTGCCAAAAGCGCGTATCAGTGGCGCGGCGCAAATGCGTTTGCAACCAAAGGAACCAGCGTTTATCATTGAAGCTGGAATCGAAATGCCAACACCAATTCCGTTAGCAGCCACAGGATTAGCATTCTACGGATTCGGCGGATTGCTCGGTTACAAATACGTTGCCGAAAAAGAAGCCATCGGACTTGTTTCTGGTGAAAATACTTGGTATGAGTATTACACCTATCCGAAACGCGGTGTGAATTTAGACAAGTTTAGCGGTCCGCCACGAACCAATCAGTACAATTTGCCAGTGGCAGTCGGCGCAGGAACCGTATTAGGAACCATGCACGATGACGGTTTCTTGTTCTCCACACGATTGATGGCAATTTTGTCCTTACCATCGGTATTTATCTTAGATGGTAGAGCCAATGTACTGGGCGAGCGTTTAGGAATCTTAGACGATACTGAACCACCATTCTTTGCAGGAGTTGCTGTTGGAGACAATTCGTTCGAATTCTGGTTTGGAGCCGATTACCAATTGCCAAAATCCAACGGTTGGATTATTGATTTATATGCAGAAGTACAAGCAGGTTTCTTCTTCAACAATCCATCTGCGTGGTATCTCAACTTTGGTACGAAGCAATCGCCAATTACAGCGCGTGTCTTAACCATTATTACAGCGCAATCGTACTTGATGCTTTCTGCAAGAGGAATTGAAGCAGGCGCACGTGTAGATTTATCTCTCAAGAAAAACTTCTTTGGAATCAAAGTAGAAATCAGCGCGTATGTGGAAGTTGGTGGATTCATCAGTTTTGAGCGATTCCAATTAGGAGGATACATTGCCTTTGGAGGAACGATTTCTATCAGCGTTTGGAAAATTGTCGGATTCCGTGTGAGTCTCGACGCAATTCTATCTGCGGAAGCGGCAAAACCATTCTTACTCTATGCAGAAGTACGTGTGCGTGTGTGTATCAGAATTATTGTGAAAATCTGTAAAACATTTAAGGTAAAACTCAAGTGGGAAAAAGATAATTCGGTAGACAGAACACCAATTCCGCCATTAGCGAATGGAGACAATCCAAACTATCCTGACAGAACAGAAGAAGCGGTACAAGGAGTACACATGTTGACGAATGAAACGTTTGCATTGAACTATTTCCCGAATGAGCCAGCACCGAGTGAAATTGACAAAGTAATTCCGTTAGACACCTATATTGACTTCAAAGCAATGAAAGGATTAGTGCCAGGCGCTATATCTGACAAAATTGGAGGTCATACAGGCGCAGCGGAAAACTTTATTGATCTCATTCCGCCAAACAAAGTAGTTCGTGGAGGAAAAGAAATACGTCAAGTAAAACACAAATATTCTATTGAAAATATCGGTATTTACATGGCAGATGGCAGCAACTGGCGACCATATCATCCGTTTGAAGCGGTTGTTCCTGTAGCTGAAAGACCCAATGTAGATCATTTACGAATTGGGTATTGGCAACGCAACGGAGAACAATACGATTCTATCCGATTGTTAGCTACCAATCCATTCTCGTACATGGAAGCTGGTGAGCCAGGATGGTTTATTCCTGAGCAATATGGCATCACGCCTTCAGAATTGTACTGTGTATCCAAATTGGAAACGGGCGATTGTTCGGATGTTTTAGAAAAAGCACTAGGAACAAAATACTACCGACCAAATGGTTATATCGGACATTACATTGATGGTGCGTATTATTCTATTGAAGAAGGAACAGGTGATTTGGAAGAAACTATTTATGTACAAGACATGAATTGGTCTATTCCGATGACACATGCCTCAAATGGAGAAAATGTTGACACTGTTTTCTTTGATCGTTTACGTGTATTTTTAAATGGTTCCAACCAATATTTCGATTTAGGAGTTAGCACTTTAATTTACACAGATGCAAACGGTATTGCTGCTGATTTAATAACGCTTGCAGGAGAATATTTAACAGAAATAAACACACTATTACTAAACAACAATAGTGAACCTTTGAGAAGTTTTGAATTTACCAATGTAGCAGTTGAAAATGGCAACTTAAATGTTTCTGTTCGTGTAAAATCTGATTACGAATTTGCTACTTCAGGAGCCAATGCGCAAATATTTAGCACTTTGTATTTAAGTCGTAGTTATGGTGGTAGTGGAAGTTCTTCATTAGGAACACCAATCCGAACTACAGAAACTATTGTGACTTCTTCTAATGAACCAACTCCAGTAGGTTGTATGGAAGTAACAGATGTTGCCAATAACTTCAATTATGCGCAGTCATTACAATTTAGCAATGCAGATACGCTGGTTATCATTCTGCCAGTAGCAACTGTAAATACAGACTTAAAACTGACAACGTATGCCGAAGGTGTAACCATTCGTTATTACAAAACATTGCTAAGCGATACTGCCAATACGCCGCAATATCAATTGGTTCATGAAGTATACAAAACCAGGGCAGAACTCAGCAATGTAGTTTCATATACAAATGAAGCCGATTTGATTACCAGAATTACGGTAACGCCAAAATCAGCCAATGCACACTTAATTCGTGCCGTACGTGAAGAAATTGCAGAATTGCAAGAAGCGACGTATGATAGTGAAACTGGTCAAATTATACCATTAACCGCGGAACAACAAGCACAATTGGCAGCATTGCAAGCAGAATTGGCGCAGTTGGAAGCACAAGGTTGCAGTCAAGCGCAAAGCGAATTGCCATCAAAAACTTCTGGCGGAAGCAAGGAAGTAAAAAGTGCTCCTGTTTCAAGCACTATTTTTAACTCGTATTACTACACAGCACCACAGGCAAAAGGGCAACTATCCAATGCGTATACAAAAATGAAACATATTGGAGATAGTTATTACGCAGTTGGATATCCATTATTCAACGTAGTAGGTTCTTCTGATACGGATGGCGTATTAACGAAGTTAGATGCTGCTGGAAAAGTGATGTTTAGTAAAGTGTACTTTATTGACAATCAGCCTGTAAAATTCTTAGACATTCATGAGCTTTCAGATGGAAACATACTCATCATCGCAAGTTTATTAGGTGAAAAACTATTCTACATAAAAGTAGATACAGACGGAAGAATTTTATGGCAACGTTACGTTATTTGTGAGCAGGGGTTGGATGAACACAGAGTATCTGTTGTAAAAACACGAAGACAATCTTTCTTCATTACTTGTCTATCAACAAAACGAGAGCAAGTATTTGTATTTGAGATTGCCGAAAGTGGAGAACTCATCAACCAAACAGGATTGGAAGGAGACGGGAAATACTCGTATGAAATTGGCGCAAGCTGTTTAGATCCTGAAGGAGGATTATTAGTTGGGATACGAAGAAGAGGAACTGAAAAATCAGATAAAAATCAAAGTATGATTGTACACTTTGATGGAGGTTTACGATTCCTTGAAAACCATCTCATCAATAGCGAATCGGAAATTGAAATTACCGACATGCTTATACATGAAGATAGATTGTATTTCATATTGGATAATGTCTCAATTTCAGAATCAACAATCTCGTATCTCTCGTACAATGGAAAAGAATTCAAAGAATTGAGTACGCGAGTATTGCCAGCGTTCAAAGACTGGAAATTGACAGGTTCGGATAAACCAAATACGGTTATTGTAGCGCACAACGAAACTCCAGTTTATCGAATTGGAATACAAGCAGATCAAAGTTTAGCGATTGATACAATGTTCGATTTCAATACAACGAGTCCAATCAAAGGAATCAGTGATATTCTCTATAATGGAGAACGAAAGGAGTACACGTTTATTACGGATACGTACTTGGCAGTATTAGGAGAAGATTTGGAGAGTTGTGTTACCATTAAAGATGAGCGAATTAAAGAATTGCCAGCACGTGTATTTACTTATACTAAAATAGATGCGCAAATAAAAGACTTTAAGCAACAACCGTATGTAGATGGAAGCATCAGAGACGTTGAGCAAAACCTTCAATTAGAAGAAGAACTCTGCAATGGCGGCGGAAATGGCGATTGTAACAAAGATGAAACACTTTGTAATTTCTACGAAACGCTTCAAGCAGCACTCTTTGGATGTATTGATTACAGAGCAAAAGATCCTTTCAATGACAATTGGAATTGCTTCTTGGATATGATAAAAAGTATTGAAGAATTTGATGCTCTGAATCCACAATACGAATTAATAAAATTGTTGGAAGCAGACATCAATACCTTACTTGCTTATCCTGAATTTGCAAGACCACCAATTTTAGAAGGCGCTATTGGATACGCCAACGTGATTCTAGACAAAATCTACGAAATTGGAAAATGTGATTGCCCAGGTGACGGAACGGAAGTTCCAGTTGTATGTAACACATCGTTACAGCAAGTATGTTGGTTGTCTGTAGAAAAATTTGAATACAATCAAACCATTCCAGGATTACCAGCCTTAGAGCAAGAGCAGCAAGATATGGAAGAAGCGGTGCAATACACAGCACAACCTATTTGGCGACCAAACTCAACGTTCTACGTACACTATCAACTAAAAGATGAAGTAGACAATGGCGCAGGTGGCGATACGTTTGATTATTACTACGGATTCAAAACGGCAGGACCAATTGGACATTTCCATAATGCAGATGGTGTTACGTACGGAAACGAGTACGATGAAGATGATAACCTAATCAACCGTGTAGATAGTAACGGAAATCCGAGCGCAGCTGGAAAACTTACAAATCCAGACAAATATCCGCTCACATCCTTACGTCAATACATTGATTATGACAAATCGTATCCAAACGCCGATGGTAACTTATTGCAAGCAAAACCTGTATTTTACGGACAAGAGCAATGCAGAATTACCTTGTACTTTACAAAACCGCTAGCATATCACATGTTGCGTTCTTGGGAAAGTTACCTAGGCTCAGATTCACTAACAGGAGCAATGCATATTGCTATCAAAGATCCGGTAAGTGATGTCACCATTCCGTATCCGTTACCAATCGATTACAACGAAGATTCGGTACCATTACCAGAAGGAAATGGAGAAGGTGGCGTACCATGGATTGATGACAATGATCCTAGAATTCCGTTAAACATCAGATTGTTGAATAATTTCATCAACTACATCAACGAAAACAACGATGCTATCGAATGTACGTTTACCGTAGGAAATGCAATTCAGCCACAAAGCTACGCGTATTCAGTGACCCTAACGAATCTGAAACCGCAGAAGTTGTACACGGCGTTAATTTACAATGCCTTTGAAACAGAAAGTAACGACGTTGTATCGAGTGCGCAAGTACACAACTACGTATTCCAAACATCACGTTATCAAAACTTTGAAGCGCAAGTAAATAGCTATCTATTGGTAGATGAAGATGATACAAACAATACGCGACAAGCCGTATTTAACGTAGCACTTCCAAACCTAACACCTAGCGATATTGACACGGCATACAACATTGTAGACGGAAATCCTGACGCAAACAGCGATGCACTCGAAACGCAATACTTAGATGTATTTGACAGATTGTTAGAAGGTGTATTAGGAATGCAACCGTTAGATCCAGCAGTCAACACAGAATTCAACAAAATTTTGGATGGTGACGGAAACATCATTGCAATACTAATTCGCAATCCAGAACCATTCAACATTCCGAAAATTCCAATAGCACAAATCAACGGAATCGAAGAAATATTTGAAGCTGGCAGTACAGTCGGACACAGAGGTGCAATTCGTGTATTCGATAAAGTAACCGATGTAGATGACGACGCTTACAAAGTGTTGTATTCTAAAGACTATTCGCAAGCCATCATCATGCATGAGAGCAAGCAAATAACGGCAGACAAACTAAGCTTCAAGTTCAGATATCTGATTTGGGATGTAAATACATACGTAATCGATGACACAGCAAGAGCAGAAGATATTGTGCTAGCTCAGTAACAAAAATTAAAAATTGACAGTTTAAAAAAAAATAATAAGATGGCATTAAGTAATGACTTTTTTATAAAGAAAATCAAAGTAAACAATAGCTACGCTAGTGTGAGCTTCATAGGGGAAGTCGATGGGTTTTTCTACTGGGGCACAAGATCATCTTTATCCACGAACAAAGTAACTCTGATTAAAACCGATAGCAATTTAGAACTCGTTTCTGTAAAATCATTTGCTAACGGCGAAATAAAACAAGGTTTTCTCAAAAGTATCGTGCGTACACCAAATGGTGATCGATTGATAGCAGGACATTATCGCAACATCAATTCCGGAGATAGTGATAAATACTGCATCATAAAACTAGACAGTAATGACAATCTGCAATGGTTCAAGTCGTATAAACATGCGTCTGTTACAAACATTGCATCAGATGCAAAGGTTGAACTCAAGCCAAATAGTGGAAACTATTTGGTTTGGGCTAGCAGCCTACTCTTCACCATAAATGACAGTGGAAGCATCATTAAAAGTGTAGAAGAAAAATCTTCTGTAAGCGTACGTGATGTAGTGACAGATGGTAACGGAAACATTGCAGTGGTTGGAAATGGAAGTTCGCTTCCAAGTGGAAGACGCGGAGTTGTTTCATTAGCAAAACTAGATTCAAGCTTGGTCATGTCGGAAAATGTAGAATACTCTTCCACATACGCTCCGTCGGGATCACTAAGCAACGGAACAGCAAGTTTCATCAACAACGGAGAACTCATCAGTTCAGGAAACATTGGAGATCGAGTTTTCTTTCTCTCGTTTCCGCTCGGAAGCGCCTTTCCAGGAGCGCACAGTGCTATGTGGTATGATGAATCTAACTACTACAGTTCAGAACTATTCAATATCAATGACGGATATTACCGTTTAGGTATTGACAGAACCACCACGCCGCATTCAACCATTGTGCAAAAATTTAACTTCAGCAGAGCACTCGTATGGTCAAAAACACTTGACAATATGTATTTGCATCCAGACACTTTTTATGCTAAAAACAACGCATTGCTATTTATTCCTTTTGGAACTGGATACGACAATGAAGTTTGGGACAATAAATCAGTAGTAAAAGCAGATACAGCTTTAGAGCAAAACGATTGTATTCGTGTCAATCCAAACGATAACTTTTCACTTACAAAAGAAAACCTAGTCAAAGAAGCTGGAAGTTTTGTATTTGAAAATACGTCGTTTACCATACAAAACTATGAAGTAACTACGGTTGACGAAACCAATATTGAAACAGAACAATCATGTTTGGCAGCGCCAACATCAAACGATTGTTACTTTACAAGTTCTTTCCGAAGCAACGGAGCTTTTGATGGAAACAGTTCGGTATGCACCTTAGCAAACAATCGAGTTTTAACAGTTGGAGGCAATGGAAATGGTGGAGTAGTGACGCTATGTAATGATAACAGTGGAGTTGTTTGGCGAAAGCATCTCACAGTAGCAGAACGCAACATTGGACTATCATCCGTAGCGCCATGTCCAGACGGGCAAAGTGCTATTGTGTTAGGACATTATGCAACAGGGCAAACCAATAGAGTACATCTAATTGTGTTCCGCATAGACATTACAGGAACGATTATCTGGTCTAAACTACTTCATTCTCCAAATACGCGAATGAGTACAGGCATACGAACACTCGATTTTAGCAGCGGAACACAAAAATACCTCATTTCTGCTTGGTTCAATGAAACGTCGTCTATTGACGATATGGAATTGTACAAACTAGATGAAAACGGAAACCTACTTTCCTCTAGAAAAGTAGCAGGTATTTCCGATGAGCAAATTATGGGCGTAGTAACAACTCCTGCTGGATTTACCATTTTAGGTTCTGCAACATCGCCGGGCGGACAAACAGTTCGTCACGGAATTGTACTCTCGTTTGATAATAACTTAGGACTCAACTGGGGAAGACGCTTAGGAAATGGTTCGTATATCTATACCACAGGCGCTATTTTAACATCAACGACTTCGGAAAACTATATTGTGGTTGCGGTAAATGATAACTCCAACAAACTATACATTAGTAATTTCAACAGCACACTCAGCTCATACAGTGTAAAAACAACGAATTTCGGAAGCGCAACGGACAAACTCAGTCCGTCAGTTCGACTCGTTCAAGGTGCGAATGATACGTTTTATTGTATAGCAAATTACACCACAAACCGTGCAGCAGAAGTACTCAAATTTGACTATCAGTTGAATGAATTATGGCGTAAAAAGTTAAACTTTGGTAGTAAAAACAGTATCAGTCAGTTGTTGAATGATGCGGATGAGCAATTGCTTTTAGTAGGTGGAATTGTAGGAACAAAAGCAGCCTACTTGGCAAAAACCAATTTAGAATTGCAAAACTGTATCTCTGAAAATGTTGCAGCGACTGAATACACGCAAGAAGCCTTTACAGCAGTAGAATTTGTGCCGACTATTGGCGATTTGCCACATACGTACGAAAACATTTCGGTAGCAACAACCAATTTAGAAGTAGAACGTACTGATTACTGTAGTGAAAACTGTGATACAACATCACTTCCGCAAAGCGAATTTACGTCCATTCAATCACCGAATTTCTACTTGCAAGCGGCAGGTTCAACAGGTAACGATGGTAGTGCACAAGGAATTCATACGCGTTGGGTTTTCTCAGGTGCTTTAGGAGAAAAACACTTACCAAAAGGAAACTATGCGGGCAATACCAACAATTTCAATAAACCAGATGATTTTGTTCGTGTGTACCGAACGCCGTATGCCAAAGTAGCAAAAACCATCAGTTTTGCACAAGCACCAAATCTTGTAGATGATGAAAATGGTTTGTGGATCTATCGAATTGAAGGAAAAGATTTCCACGTATATTTTAGAAATCAAGCGCAATACTCACAAGTTCGTTCAACAATCAATCCAGCAACCAATCCGCAAGGATTCGTACAAAGCTATGGCAGTGAATTGATTGAAATAGAAAGCAAACGACACCTATTCTTCGCGGTAGAAGCAACAGTGAGTTCGTCGGCTTCTAACAGTACCTTGCAAACGGAAACCTTGTCTGTATCAACAAACACGCTCATTGCACTCAAAAAAGTAACCAATAGAAAAACTTTTGCAAGTACAGCTTTGCAAAATGTTCGTATGCTTTGTGAAAATGGTCGTTCGTTTAGAAGTGTTGGAAACAATACCTATCTAACGGAAGTTCGTGTAGAATTATACGGCGACTTTATTGAAGCTACCAACGAAAATCAGGCATGGACACCATTGGGAAGCTACGCGTTAACGCTAGAAGACAATGTGGCGTTACAACAATTAGAACCATCCGCAGGTTTGGTAGATGGAAACTGGCCACGATTCAACGATGATGCTACTGTAAATATCGACAACTACGTTAACAAATGGAATGTAGTGGAAGCAGATGTGTACGATAGAAATCTAAAAGAAGTGGTCGAAAAATACATCGCATTGAGTGATGATGTTAACAATCCAAAAGCCGTTGAGGAAATTCCTGTTGATGAAAATATTGTGGTAGAAGATGAAGACGATGTAATGGAAATCTCAAATCTCGACATGTTAAATATCGCTTCGTACGATTATCACATGGCGCGTATGTTAGGATTAGGTTTCTTAGACGTTGCTTCGCAAGTACAACAAGGAGAATTTGTGTACATTGCTGAATATGTGACTTTTGGCGACTTAGAAGATGGACAAGGCGCACGTGAAGTACAGCATTTAAGTATGAGTTTACCAACGGCAACTTCTGACGAACGTTTGCCATTACCAATCGATTTAGATGAAGTCATTCCTGGAGCCTATTTTGGTACAGAAACTACGGAACCTTCAAGCATTACAGACGATGACGGATATACACACGATGGTCGAAAACGCTATGTAACACTCTACGCTGAGCAAATTCCAGACGATGTATACAATCCAGTATTTTATGTAGACAGTTCAGAATTTGAAGCAAAGGAGTACACCATTCCAGTATACGCAGGATTGGAGTATAGAAAACAACGTGACGGACAGCCAGATCCTGGTGTTTGGGAGAAACCAGAGATTTCGCATGACAAACGTTATTTACATACCGACACCACGGTTTCCAATGCTTCCGAACGCTACGAAGCCTTTCCAATTGCACTGCCAGAAGTTGGACAACCATTATTCGTTCACAAGCAAATTATCAGTGGAACGCATTACTATGGTTCGTATGGAATCAACTGGTTTTCAAGAGCAACTTCGAGTCCGACGGAAGTATCTATCGTAACGGCGTTGCAACCGAAAAACCCGTTATTGCCGCCGTCAAACATTCAACCGCATCTCATTCAAAAAGAGCAACCGTTATTGTTAACATCTGCGGAAGAGCAATTGCGATATGATGCGATTTCAGGCGATAAAACTTTGGCAAGAATTTCGTTTGATTACCATTCGTATCAAGAGTTGCTTGATTACACGGTAGAAGCTGATGCTGCCATTACAGACACGGAATTGGTGACTGACACAACTTCTATTTTTGATGACAACGATGAAGTCTTCGCTGAAAACGTAGATATCTTTTTCAGAAATGAAATGCCAAATAATATCTCAGGGCAAGTTATCAGCGTGGTAGACGATCCTACAAACAATTTAGTTTCTATCGTTACGGTTGACGAGTACTATTTATCAAGTGTTGACCAAACGTTGACACCAACCATTCTTAATGGTTTGGAAAGTAATTATGTAGGTGGTGTTTTTATTGTTGGAGAGCAGCAACATATTATTCATGAGGTGATTCAAACTGGCGGATTTCCACAATTCAAAGTGTTCAAAAAAGAAATTAGTGATGCTTTGGTAGATGATATTCCAGCGCCAGATGCAGAAGAATTGCAGGCGATTGAAATTACGAACGATGGTATTTTTATGGCGATTGAAAACATGCAAACGCCAGCAAGTTGGGGAACACCAAATCCACAACCATTGCACGTAAAAGTAGATACTTTTGATCAAATTCATCGTGAAGTTGTCATGGTAGAAGGTGATAATGGTGAACTAGAACGTCACTTGGAAAAAACGCGCGGAATATGGTCTGATGCTGCAAATAATCATACGACAATTACCGAAGTGGACGAAGTAATTGATTTGGATGCGAATGGCAATCCTATCATGGGACACAAAGGAATGTACCGAATTACATTTCACGGTATCGTGCTCAATCAACATATTGATTACAGCGAAACGAGTGATTCTGTAGAATGGTATCGCGGAATTGTTCGTGTACACACACAAAACCATCCGAACGGAAAGCGTAAAGTGTTGAAAGTAGCTAAAATTAACAACATTAAATATGTAGGAGATACATCGCAAAGTGATGTAGAAGTGTTAGCGTTTGATCCTTTATTTTCGGATGGTAGTGGCTATGATGAAATTCAAACAGGAACCAATGTTTCCGTGAATTTCTATCCTGGATACAAAGTGTACTTATATGAAAATCAAACCTATGGATTGACAGAAGCCAATCTGTTACCTGGAGAAGATGAAGAAGTACGCAACTCCATCATAGGATTAAGAAGCCACGATACTGACCATCCGTTTTACTCAAACATCAGTATTCCGAAAATTATGTTTGCGCAGAAAATTGTAGAAGCCAAACAACCAGAACAACCAGATGGTGCAAAATACGCTACACGACCAGATTTCTTTGGACGTTCCACGTACACCATTACTACGGAATACACACACAAACCACACGGTGTATTGTTTTACAGAGCAAATGACGAAGCTTTGTTAAATGCACTGTATGAAAAAGCAACGGTGCGTCAAATTCGAGAAGAACTCAAAGCCTTAGGTGGAAATAATGAGGAATATTTTGCCAATCGCTGGGAAAACTTCTTGGACTTTGTAACGCTTGAAACGGAAGGAGATTATCGAGTATATCCACCAGTAGGTGTATCTACAGAGAATTACAAATTTCCAAATCCGGATAAAGTAGCATTGTTTGAATGGGCGAATGATATCATTACTCGAATCAATGAGAATACCGCATTTCCGCCAGACCAAGCAGTGACACCGTTTGTAGCCGATCCGAATGATGCATTTACAGATGTTGGAAACATTGCGGTTGGTGATCCACGATTGCTCGGTTTTGTAAAAGGAGTGTTGTTTAATGCGTTTGTACCATTGACCGAAGTGCCAGTAGTATACGCATACATCAACGGACCAAGTTACACACCAGTCAACAAAAAACAAGTGTTGCGAGATGAAAACGGTAGTGTATTACTACCATCAGATCCTGCATTTGAAATGGCACCAATGATGAAAACCACGAGTACAAGTCCGCACACGACACAATTTACAGACTTTAACTTGGATGGTACATCAAACAATATTTACTTCTATGCGGCAAGAGAATTGAGTTCGCAAATGAAATTGGGAGAATTCAGTCGCGCTTTAGGGCCAATCAAATTGGTTACCTCAAATGCTCCAGAAGCACCAGAAGTAAAACGAATTATGCCAGTGTTGGAAAATACAGTCTTAGGAACACCACCGCGAATTCAACTGGAAATCAATTCGTATCCTGAAATTCAAGACATCAAAAAAGTGAATATTTACCGCGCATTTAACAAGTTAGAAGCACAATCTATTCGCACAATGACCTTGGTGGATTCGGTTGATGTAGATGCAGCAGGATTGGCAGGCAATGCATTGTGGACCGTGTATGACGATTTTGCAGACTTAGACGAAGTTCCGTATGGAGATGGATTATTCTATCGCTTAACAGTGTCACGACAGATAGAATATGCAGAAGCTGATTACGGAGGTGGTTCGCCACAAGTTGTAACCGATTATGCACCGTCGCAAGCTTCTAAAATTGTAGCTTCTATGATGGTGGAAGTGGAAAATCCGCCAGCACCAACATTACTATATATTTCGGAGCCAATAGCTGCGAATGGTGATGTGAATCAAATTGCGTTGCAGTGGGATAAAACATGTTACAAAGGCACTTATTCTTTGTTCAAAATGAACGCACAAGGAAATTGGGTGAAAATTCATGAAGTAACCACAAACGATGCTGAAGTTTTTGTATTGTTGGAAGATACAGCTTTACAAGACCACAGTTTGGCTACGCAAGATGCTGATGGAAATACCATTTATCATCACTTTAAAGTGGTAGCACAAAACACGTCAGGTATGCAAAGTACGGAAGAAAACATATTAACGATACCAAATGAAGACAATTGGGTTGACATTGGCGGTATTGGCGATATGATTGTCGGAACCACATTTACAATTAGATAAATTTATAGAACTCGCTTGAACCTTCTCACGAAAGTGAAAAGCGTTCAGGCAAATTCTTCAACTTAATACACAAAAAAATTAGATCATGGCAGAAAAAAATAGAACAGAGCTAAAAGCATATTTTGAAACAGGAGATCGCCCAACACAAGACGAATTTGTTGATTTTGTTGACAGTGCTGTCAACAGAGGGCAAGATAAAGCTACGCTAAGCGAAGCTTTAACCACTAATAATACTAAATATATTACACCACAAACAGCAAATCATGTAGTTAATACGGCGGTACCTTCAGCTACGACATCTGTACAAGGAAAGGTGGAATTGGCAACGTTGACCGAAGTGACTTCGGGAACAGATACAACAAGAGCCGTAACACCACAAGGAGCTAAACAAGCTGCAGAAGTGCATGCGCCTGTAACAAGTGTCAACGGACAAACAGGAGCCGTAACGATTGTAACGTCTGGAAGTGATTCTGGATGGCAAAACGCTTCGTTGTTGAATGGAATTCAGAACTATTCTGTTGGAAGTTATGGCAATGCGAGATATCGTAAAAAAGATGGGGTTGTTTTTATTGAAGGTTTGGTACGAAACGGAACACCAACGCCAGGACAAACAGACATTTTTGTATTGCCTGTTGGATATAGACCAAGCAAACGACTTATTCTGAGTACGATTGTATCAGGAAATGTAATGGTTCGCCTAGATATTTCAGCAACAGGCGAAGTAACATGTTACGATTACAATACTTCTTGGACTAGTATTTCAGGAATTTCTTTTGTGATTTAAATTGAGCTTTATATAAGAAGGATAGGGTTTTATCTTTTCCGCAGTGTAGCAGGGATTTTTCGTTAAAAATTTCTGAAGCCTTGGAAGAAATTTAGAAAAATTCATGCGGTTTTGGTTTTTCTCCTAAAAGAAAAAGCAAAAACACCTCTGGAAAAGTGCCCTTTCTTTCTTATTCTTTTCTTTGGGCAAGCAAAGAATAAGAAAGTGAAAAGCAAAAATTAAGTTTTTTAAGTTTATTCTATTGAGAAGTAAACAATTTTTATTTGAATAAAACTTACATAGAACTGACGTTAAAATATAAACAAAGAGTTTTTTAAATTTCATTCTTAGGTTGAACAATCAATTTGTATTTTTGTGATATGATTTGTACGATACAACGAAAAACTACCAAACACAAAATAGATTTATCCAAACCTTTAGACATTTCCATTCCGCTTCGGGCTTCCGAAGACAACGTAAACGCGTGGTATGTAGAGGCACCAACATTACAACCTGTACGTTTTGACGATTGGGTTGGCAGTGTAAAAGAAGGCGGCGATGTCAATTTTAATACGATTTCGTTCAATCCGCACGCACATGGAACGCATACGGAATGTGTAGGACATATTACGGAAGAAGTCTATTCTATCAATCAAAATTTAAAGCAATTTTTCTTTTACGCAGAACTCATCACAGTGGTGCCAGAAAAAATAGGTGACGATTATATTATTTCCAAAAAGCAGCTTCAATCTATCATAGGAAATAAAAAGCGAGAAGCCATCATCATTCGTACGTTGCCTAATTTTAAAGAAAAGCTTCATAAACAATATTCGCATACCAATCCGCCATATTTAGAAGAAGCGGCTGCGATTTATCTTCGTGAAAAAGGAATTGAGCATTTGCTAATCGATTTGCCAAGTGTTGATAAGGAAAAAGATGAAGGAAAATTGTTAGCGCACAATGCATTTTGGAACACAGCAGGAAAAATTCGCAAACAAGCAACGATTACGGAGTTTATTTTTGTGGCGAATTCTGTTGAAGATGGTGCGTATTACGTAAACATTCAAATTGCGCCTTTTGAAAACGACGCTACGCCAAGCAAGCCGATTTTATATAAAATTTTGAAATAACTATTCTCCGCGTAGATTTTTTTGAATCTCTTTGCTAATTTGATCCAACGTTGGGAACGATTCTAGTTTGTCGCTAAACTCTTTTAATTGTTCTTGTACGATGCGTTTGATTTTATTTTCTAAAATTTCGTCAATCGTTTCTCCGTAATCGGGAAGTGGCTCGTCTGATTTTCGAATTGGAATGGTCATATCGCCTTTTCCAGTAATCAACCACAGCGGATTTAGGTCTGGATACGTATCGATAATACGCTCCAAAACATCACTTCCGATAGAAGCACCCGATTTGGATTGCTTACTGGTGTAGCCATTGCCCACTTTTATTGAGATATCGAAGGCACGCATACTCATATTTTTATACTTAATGAACTCTATAATTCTGTCGATTATTTTCATTTTATATAGAGATTAACCTATGAAAAAGTCAATTTTCATAGAAAATAGATTTTAAAATTTAAAAACGTCACTTAAACTGACAGTAAATCAGCACAAATTAGTGAACTTGTAAATATAAGATAATTTTATGAGAGCTGTCGCTTTTTTTCGGAAAAGACAGGAATTATATACCGTTGATTCTCAATTTTATGTGGAATTGACTTTGGAGAAATGTAGGGAGAAGTAAAGATGTTTCGTGACTATTTATCGTATTTTTGCATTTTTTCAATCTCTTTTCGGATGTCTTCCATCGTTGGAAACGTATCAAGCTTGTCTAACAACAATTTGAATTGTCGTTGTATGGCACTTTCAATTTTATGATCAATCATATCATCAATCGTGTTGTATTGCAATGGCGGTTCTTCTGTGGTATTTTGAGTAGAATGCTTTTTGGTAATTTCACGAATCATTTCGCCTTCTCCTGTAAGCAACCACATCGGATTCAAATCTGGATACGTATCGATTATTCTCTCAAGCACATCACTGCCTACAGAAGCTTTCGATTTCGATTGCTTGCTCGTATAGCCGTTTCCTACGCTGATTGACTTATCAAACATACGCATGCTCAGGTTTTTATGTTGAATGAAGAGGAGTATTCTGTCGATTATTTTCATCGTTTTATGAAATTAGTCTACAAAAAATTTCTTTATATAGAAAATAGTTTGTAATATTATACTGTCAGTTCTATAACTTGTGTCATAAAATCGACACAAATATAGCAATTAACTAGTAATATTAAATTTGGGTACAAAAATGATACGAAAAGAACAACGTGTTAAACTTAAAGAAGTGTTAGGATATCACTACACAGATGGTGTCTTAAAAATATTAAAAGAGAAAAATATAAAAAGCAGAAACGGTAAGCCTTACGGTTCTTCTATGATTCGAAATGTCTTTAATGGTTTAAATGAAAATGAAGATATTGAAAACGCCATCATAGAGCTGTTTATCCGAACACAAGAAGATATTAAAGAAACCGAAGAAGCTCGAAATCGAATATTAGGTATAACGTAGGTTATTTTTGTCATATTTTACATATTCTTATTTTCTGAATTGCCAATCCAATAAAAAATACAGTACTTTTACAAGTCAAAAAAACAAAAATGATTTTTGTAAATTGCTAGTGTATGGATTTAATTATAGCAGTACTTGTTGGAGGAATAGTATCGTATGTTATTTACTACTACGTCAACAAAAAACAATCTGAAAATCGGGTAGTGCAGCAGTCGCACTTGCTTTTAAATAAAATCAAAAGTGTGTGTAAACTCACAACCGTAGAAGGCGATTTTAGTGAAATTTATCACTATGAAGATAAATCAGCGCACTTTTTACGAATGATTTCAAGTAAAAAAAGTGCGCTTGTAGTGATAAAGGCAAAAGCTAGCGTTGGATACGATTTAAAAAAGTTACGATTACAAGCAGACAATAACAGCAAAAAAATACGCATTGTGCATTTTCCACAACCTGAAATTTTAACGGTTGAAACAGATGTGACGTATTACGATATCAAAGACGGATTGCTGAATAAATTTAAAGCAGACGATTTAACCAGACTCAATCAAGAAGCAAAGCAACATATTGTTGATAAAGTTCCTGAAAGTGGCTTGATAGAAGCTGCCAACAAAGAAGCACTCAATGCAATTTCGGTGATTGAAAAAATTGTTCAAACCATTGGTTGGGAATTGGATTATTCTGAAATAACGCTGCCCGAAACAATTGTTCCTAAATTGCCAGAGCATACGGATGACTAAGAATTTATAAGTGTTTGAAAATTAATTTATTGAAGCAAAAAGTTATTTATCTAGTGCTTTTGTAGACTGTTTTGATTGAAAAATTAGTAGTTTATCGAAAATATACACGGATTTAAAGAAAATCTAACATTGATTTGTGCATTGTTGCCGTATATTTGTACCAACCTAATAACAACAGCAAGATGTCACTAATCGATAAAGTCGTCTACTACCTAAATGATGTATTGGTAAGCCTAGACATTGCGCCAATTCACAAGACGACAACCAAAGAAAAGAATAAGAAAAAAGAAATGCAAAATCGTTCCGATATCAATGCATAATCTTCTCTATTTGTAATTTATATCTATTACGCAATTTTTTATATCTTGTTTGTAAATAGATGATATGAATATTGAATTACTTCGCGAATATTGCATTCAAAAACCAGCGGTCACTGAAGAATTTCCTTTCGACCAAGATACACTCGTTTTTAAAGTGCTAGGAAAAATGTTTGCACTAGCTTCTCTACGGAAGTGGGAAGAAGGAAAAGCTGCTATCAATTTAAAATGCAATCCTGAAAAAGCGGAAGAATTGCGGAGTGACTATGAAAGTATCAAACCAGGCTTTCACATGAGTAAAAAACATTGGAATACTATAGAATTGTTTCATGGGGATTTATCCACGAAATTTATTCAAGAACTCATTGACGAATCCTATCGCTTGGTTGTAAAGGGAATGACGAAAAAACAACAAGCCGAACTCGAAAGATATCAATAAAAAACATGTTAGAAATTCGACCAAATTGTGAAAATTGCAACAAAAATTTGCCTTTTGACGCAGAAGATGCTGTCATCTGTACTTTTGAATGTACGTATTGCAGCGCTTGCGCTTCTGGAGTTTTAAAAAATGTATGTCCCAATTGTGGTGGTAATTTTAGCAAGCGACCCATTCGACCAAAACAACTGTTAGAAAAATACCCAGCAAGTGACAAAAGAGTTTTTAAACCTGTGAATATTGTTGCGCATCATAGAAAAATAGCGGAATCTCAATAGAAAATAGTCGAAAAAAGGCTAAAAAATCAAAACCGTTAAACTGCTTAAAAAGTCCATTAGACTAATAAAAAAAACATTTAATCGAAAGAACTGTGTCAAGTCGCATATAAACGAGAAATTTACGTTTTAATTGCTGAAAACTATAAGTTAACGAATTCATGGAGAATCTTTCGTTTTTATTTATCGAAGATGACGAAATTGAAGTATTGAAGTTTAAAAAATCCTTAAAAAAACTAGGATTTACACACAAAATACTCGAAGCGAAAAATGGAGAGGAAGCACTTGATATCTTGAAAAAGAAACAAGAGTTGCCTAATGTCATTCTGTTGGATTTGAATATGCCAAAAATGAATGGTCTCGAATTCTTGAAGGAATTGAAAGAAGATCCGCATTTACGTTACATTCCTGCAATCATTGTTACTACTTCAAACAACCATCAAGATATGTTGGAAAGCTATAATCTTGGAATTGCGGGTTATATCATCAAACCTTTGCGGTACGAAGATTATATCAAAAAAATACAACGTGTTGTTGACTACTGGATGGTGAACGAAGTCATTGAATTTTAAGGACTTCCGTTTTCATAGATTTTTCCAACGAAAGCTTCAAAAGTGCATTTCATCGGTTAATTTCGTTTATTGACCGAAAATTATTTTGAATTTAGTATATTCAAACGCAAAAATCCCTCGAAACTATATTTGCGTTCAATGAAAGATACGATTCAAGCCCTAGAAGAAGCACTTCAGAACGAAAAAAGAGCCCGCGAAAAAGCGGAAGAATTACTTCTACATCGCACAAGCGAATTACTAGAACTGCGCGAAGCACTCAAAGTAAAAACACGCGAATACGATATGTTTTTCGATAATATTTTGGATGCTTTCATCGTTATCAATCCGTCTACGGGAAACGTAATCAAAATGAACGATGCTGCTGTCAAACTTTTTGGATACGACATTCGAAAAGAACCGTTCAATCTTGTCAACATCATTTATAAAGACGACTTCGCGTACGCGATGAATTCTTTTGCGCAATTGATTCAAGATGGAACCTTTCCAAATTATGAAGCCAGAGTGTACACGAAAGACAAGCAAGTGAAATGGGTTCAAGTAAATTCGAGTCTTATCTACAATGAAGAAGGGCAAATTATTGGTGCGCAGGGAATTGTACGAGATATCACAGAATCGAAAGAAAATACAGTTAATTTTGAAGAGCAACGAGAACAACTTGCGGCTATTGTTGATAACTCTACTCTTGGAATTGTGCTGGCGCAAGACCGTAAAATCATTAAAACCAACAAAGCTTTTCAGCAACTCATTCAATACAACGAAGAAGAATTATTAGGCTTGCCGATAGAATCACTTTCGTTTGAAGACGGACACGAAAAATCGAGAGGATTTTACAAACAAATGGTCGATAAAGAAATAGATCATTACAGTTTGCAAGAGCGATACCGACGAAAAGATGGTACATCTTTCTTATCCAAAACGAATGTAACAGGAGTTCGCGATGGGAAAGGAAAAATAAAATATCAGCTTGCTTTTGTAGAAGACATTACCGCGAAACATAAAAGACGCGTCATGTTGGATACACTCAATAATTTAACGCGCTCGTTTATCGGAAAGCTTACCATTCATGATATTGCTTGGGAAATTGCCAATGTGGCTGCGCACGATTTGGAGTTTGAAGATTGTGTAGTGTATTTGGCAAACAAAGAAGAAAAAGTATTAGAGCAAATAGCAGCGTACGGCGCTAAAGTTGATGAAAACAAACAAATTGTCAATAAAATATACATTCCGTTTGGAAAAGGAATTGTAGGACATGTAGCCGAAACAGGAAAACCTGAACTTATTCAAGATACTTCCAAAGACAATCGATATGTGGTCGATGACAAACGTCGCTCATCTGAAATTGCGGTACCTATTATCATTAATGATGAGGTGATTGGTGTGATTGATTCTGAAAATTCATCCAAAAACTTTTTCACAAAAGAACATTTGCGCCTTTTAGTAAATGTTGCCAACTTAGTGTCTATTCAGTTGACGAATGCGAACAATTTAGAACGAAGAATTGCCGCTGAAAGCGAAAACAAAGAATTGCTAGAAAACCTAAAACGAAGCAACAAAGAATTACGTGATTTTGCACACATTGTTTCACACGATTTAAAATCGCCATTGCGAAGCATCAATGCATTAATATCATGGTTTCAAGAAGATTACGAACATGTGCTCGATGCGGAAGCTGTAGAAACATTTGACAAGTTAAACAACAAATTGGAGCAAATGGACGCACTTATTGATGGTATTTTGCGTTATTCGAGCGTAAATGATAAAAACATACTTGCCATTCATAAAGTAAACATAGAAGAAGTTTTGGAAGAAATAAAAACCATTCTCTACATTCCAGAGCACATTCAATTTATATATCCAGACAATTTACCGACCATCAATGCTGATAAAACACGCATCAAGCAATTATTTCAAAACTTAATCAGTAATGCCATCAATTATATTGACAAAGAAGAAGGCAAAATAGAAGTAAAATTTACGGAACTTAAAACGTATTGGAAATTCTCAATCTCAGACAATGGTGTTGGAATTTCAGAAGCGTATCATGATAAAATCTTTAAAATATTTGAAACCTTAGACAAAAAAGGAAAATCTACCGGAATTGGGTTGTCCATTGTGAAAAAAATCATTGAATTGTACAACGGAACCATTTCGCTAGAATCCAAAGAAGGAAAAGGCACCACATTTTTCTTTAAACTAAAAAAAATAATATGGAGTTAGATCGTCCCAACTTATCGTATATAAAGACTCTGGCTGATGGCGATGCCGATTTTGAAGCCAACTTGATTTCCATTGTAAAAAGAGAGCTTCCGAAAGAAAAAGAAGCCTTTTTGGAAAGCATTCGTGAGCAAAACTATCAAAATTCAGCCGAGCATGTACATAAAATTAAACATAAAATTAGTATTTTGGGACTCGAAAAAAGCTATGACATTGCAATTGCTTTTGAGGAAGAACTAAAAAATAACAATCCTAGTCAATTAGAAACGTTCCTCAACATCTTGCAAAACATGGAAGAATTTTTAAAGACTATCTAAGCCCTACCTAGTTATGAAGTGTATAATTGTAGATGATGAAGCTGCTGCTAGAGCCATAACCAAGCAGCTCTGTAAGAAGATTGAAGAGTTGACAATTGCTGAGGAGTTTGACAATGCTATTGATGCTATCAAATATCTGAATACCAATACGGTTGACCTTATCTTTTTAGATATTCACATGCCTACATTTTCAGGATTTGACTTTATTCAAACCTTAAAAAATCCGCCACTAATTATTTTAACAACTTCCGATAGAAACTTCGCGTTAGATGCTTTTGAGTATGATTGTGTGGTAGATTATTTAGTAAAACCAATTACTCCAGAGCGTTTTGCCAAAGCAGTCGCCCGAATTAAAGAGCGTGGCAGTGTAACACAAAAAGTAGAAGAGCCTGTAAGCAACAACTCAGATGAAACAACGACGACTATTGGAAACGATTTGTATGTAAATATTGATCGTCGTTTGGTAAAAATTAATGTGCCAGATATTTGTGTGATAGAAGCAAAAGGCGATTATATCAAAATAAAAGCAGAAGACAAAAACTACGTAGTACATTCTACCTTAAAAAAGATAGAAGAAAAACTACCAAGTCACTTATTCTTAAAAGTGCATCGTTCTTACATCATTAACACAACTAAAATTGTGGATATTGAAGACAATAGCGTGTTGATAAAGCAAGATGTGATTCCAGTTAGTAGAGCCAATCGTAAAGAGTTGATGCAGCGCTTGAACTTGCTTTAGTACATAACACTTTTTATAACTTTCATATACAATAATGTAGCTTTCAGAACATTTAGCGTTTTAGCGATTACGTTTTCCTTTTAATTGCGTACTTTTTTAGTCCTAAAAGAACCTGCGATGCCATGAGATGGAAAGGAAATAAAAAATTTAAAGAAGTCATCACCGAAGATGGCTATCATTTAAAAGCTGAATATTTTCAAGACAGTAAATACTGGTGGATTGTGTACAAAAACGGAAAAGTCCTCTTCCGGCCAACAGAAGACAGTGAGTTTGCAAGCAGTTTACAAATTGCGCAAGCAAAAGCACAACAACGCATGATTCGGCATTTGAAACACAATTCTAACTAGAATTGCTTTTTCTGTAAATTTAAAAAGGCATCTGCTTGTAATTGTAATAACTCACGTGCTTTTTTACGCTTATACTGATACACTTCTTCCTCTTCAGTGATATCGGCATATACTTTATTATTTAATGAAATGTCTGTATCTAGCAGCGTCTTTCGCTGATGTACTTTTTGTTGTACCCAAGTTTTTACAGCATCTTCCACATCTTGAAGCTTCAAGTCATACTCACCTTTTGAAGTGACTAATTTTGCAAAAATCGGAGCCGTTTCCACAGCTAAAAACAGTAAAAAAATAAAAAACGAAGGCAACCATGGCAATTCCCCCAACGCATTGACACGTGCCATCAAGCCGTCAAAACGGTCAATAATAGGTTGTGTTTCGGCTTCTGCAGTTTTTTGCTTCTCGATTAAATCTGCAATCGCAGCTTCTTTTGTAGCAATCTTCTCGGTAGTAGTTTCGCGCAATGTTTGCAATTCCTGTAAAGTAGCATCGTGCTTTTCGCGTTTTTCTTTATACACAGGACCTTTCCCAACCAATTCTGTACCTTTTCTGCCTTCTGCTTCGGCAATATAGGTTTCGTACAAATCGTTCACTTCTTGTTCTTTTGAGGTAACTTCTGCTTTTAAATTGGTAATTTCTTGTTGAATCTGTTCGATTTCTGGTGTAAACTGTTCCGCGATTTGGTTTTTGTTGGAAAGTGTCAAATCGTTTTTCTGTTCCAGCAACACTTGATCAATTTCCTTTTCAAAAATTTTCAATTCCAACGGTTTTGAAATCACCATCGCAATAATAACAGCTAAAATAATGCGAGGCGTGGCTTGAAGAATCTCTGCAAATTTTGAATCTTTCTTTCGTAAAGTAGACACAATAAATCGATCCAAATTAAAAATAAGCAAACCCCAAACGAGTCCAAAACCTATGGCAGTATACACATTGTCAAAAACGGTATAAAGTGCATAACCGCTGGCGATAAAAGCCATTAAAGCAGTAAAAAAAACAGTAGCGCCAATGCCTGCATATTTTGTTTGCTCGCCACGACTACATTCACGTATCAAATCGCGATCTACACCTGAGCAGATGAGGAAAAATTGTTGTAACATAAAATGATTTTTGATTGATGATGTCTATAAGAACGTGAAGTTTGTCAAAATGTTACAAAAAAAGCGGCTTATTTTCAGTAAATAAGCCGCTTAGTGTTGTTTTATATTTTTGTGATGTTTTTTAAGATTTATCTAAAATCTTTTCTACCTCTTTCCATTCAGCTGATTGCTTCGCAGCTTTTTCTTCTTTCGTCTTCTTTGCTTTCAGTTCTTTCTTTTTAGCTTTTTCCTTGTAAGGTGGTGGCGGTGGCGGGAGTGGTTTTCCTTCCTTATCAACCATATAACTGTCTTTATTAAAAATATATGTTCTGCCATTTTTTTCTACATAATAATGCTCTTTTCCGTTAATCATCATCGTTTGCAATTTTCGTCCTTTAACGATTTTATGCATTATTTCCAGTCGTTTCTTTTCTTCTTTTGAAACTATAGGCGGTGCTGGCGGCGCAGGAATTTCGACCTCTTTTATTTGTGGCTTTTTTGGTGCTGGTGGCGGTGGTGGAGGTGGCGGGACGTCTTTGCTATCCAATACCTCAATATTATATACTTTGTTATTTTTCAAGATGCGCTCTACATCAGCAACCAATGCTTTTTGTGCCGAATCGTAAATAATCAATCCTCTTCTAGCTCTTTTGTGTAAAATATTTCCAAGAACGGATTTTACGTGTCGGTCTAAATTATTCAAATCACACTTCTTTTTATAATTCACTAAGAATGTTCCTTTTTTGTTAATCAGTATGACAATATCTTTCTTGTCACGATTCTTTTTGGTTTCGAAAAAAAATGGAGCTTCGGTTGCTTGCGGACCTTTTCCTGTACTTTTTACATAAAAAGGTTGCTTTTCTTTACTTTCTTCCGTAGTACCTACTTTTTTCTTTTTCAAACGAACTTGATGGTTTCCTTCTTTAATATGAACAATAGTATTTTTTCCTAAAGTAGTTTTGTGTTTTTGTTGCAATGCTTGGAAACCTTTCGCTGTATACAAATGTGTTTGATACGATTGCGGAAAACGTTTGCTACGCGCATTTTTATACACAAAACTCTGTTGATAATGTACAATGTCGTGTTTTGTAATTTCGCTATTATTAACCACTTTACCATCTATCCAAATCGCAAACTTTTGCTCATTTTGCCAATCGCTCAATTGTTCTTTCGTTGGTTGATTGGCAGTTGGTTTTGGCGGTGGCGGAACTAATCTTGCTTTTTCAGTAGTTGTTAATTCTGCGTATGTTTTCTTTGTTTTCTTTCCGTTAACATCTTCAAATACAAAAGTTACATGTTTGTAATACGCAGCTATTGGATCTTTTTGCGTAGTTGTTTGTATGGATGTATTTTTTGCTGTTGTAGCAGGAATTGTTTTTTGTGCGATTACTTTTGTGCTAAACAAAAATAAAGCCGCCGTAAAAATCGGAATCGTGAGTGAGGCTAGAAGCCAAGCACGTCTACGAGTAGTATGTTTTGTCATCATTTTTAATCTCTTTTTAGTTACAGAAAAATTCAAATTACTTGCCAAGCGTAAATCGTGATTTCCGTGTGCATTTGCTAACAATAAATGTTGATACGCAGGGACTTCAGTGTTCGATTGTAATACAGCAGCATCGGCTAAAAATTCATGATTGAGCTGTATCGCCTTCTTGTAAAAAAATAATAATGGATTGAACCAAAAAACAATTTGAATCAATTCAATCAAAATAATATCCAACGTATGTTTCTGTGTTACATGCGCTAGTTCGTGTGTGTACAAATCTTCTGCGATATTGTCGGTATCGTAGGCTTCTTTTTTAAGAAATATATAGTGCAAAAATGTATGTGGTAACACGTCTTCTTTAAGTAATACCAACGACGCCAATTTATAGCGAACACGTACACTTTTAATGATTTTATAAAAAATCTTATATATATTCTGTAAAAAACGAAAGAAAAACAACAAATATCCAATTGCGTACAAACTTAAAGCAACTATAAACCATGCAGGAATTGCTGAAACCTCTTCCGTGTTTTCAAGTGTTTCTCCAGCGACTGTATTTATATTTGAAAAATCTACCGTAGTTAGTTGTTCCGTCATTGGAATTTCTACAATAGTTTCTATCGTGATTAAGGGTACAGCAAACGAAAAGCACAATCCAAAAAGTAAATAATACCGATTGAAAACATACATGCGCTCGCGTTCTAATAGTGCTTTGTACACTACTAAAAGCAAGGATAAACACAACGTAGAGTTGATGAGGTACGAAATCATTTGTTGTTCTCTTTTATTTGTTGATCGATAATGGTACGTAGCTCTTTTAATTCATCTTCAGTTAAGTTTGTTTCTTTTGTAAAAAACGAAGCAAACTGCGATGCAGAATCGTTAAAAAAGTTCTTAATCAGTCCGTTTAAATGTTTGGAGAAATAGTCCGCTTTTTTGATTAATGGATAGTATTCTCGTGATTTTCCAAACGTTTTATAAGCTACATATCCTTTGTCGGTCATGCGCTTTAATAATGTCGCAATTGTGGTGGTTGCTGGCTTCGGCTCTTCATATTGCTCCAAAAGGTCTTTCATGAATGCTTTTTCAAGCTTCCACAAATGCTGCATTAATTGTTCTTCTGTTTTTGATAGTTTCACACGTCAAAATTTAAAGTTTGATTAGAGAAAAGTAGCTGCTTTTAATTCGGTCGACAACAAAATAAAAGTACTCACTTATATCCAATCAGTGTAATATTACTCTACAAATGTAGAATTAAATTTTATATTCTACAAGTGTAGAAGTGAAATAGTTTTACAATTTGTGGTAATTTTTTTGTTTTTCACTTTCGTGAGAAGACTCTCGTGGTGTGCTTATTTCTTTTTGAAATTGTACAGAATATCAATATTGATTTAGCTTTTTGTGAGATGCTGAATCAAGTTCAGTATGATGCTGGAGAAATGTAATAGTGTTATTGTTTTAAGACTTTTCTTTGATAGCGCGTTAAGGATACTTCGGCATAGCTCAGTAGCTAGGAGCAACCATGTAACGTGGATAGCCTGACCTTTAGGGAATGCCCATAAAAAAATCCGCTACTGAGAGCGGATTTTGAAATTATTTCGAAAGTTCTGTAAAATATTTATAAAAGAGTGGAATGGTTTCAATACCCTTGAGGTAATTAAAGATACCAAAATGCTCATTTGGTGAGTGAATAGCGTCGCTATCGAGTCCGAATCCCATGAGAATGGTTTTGCTTTTAAGTTCTTTTTCAAATAAGGAAACAATCGGAATACTACCACCAGAACGTTGCGGAATTGGTGTTTTGCCAAAAGTATCTTCGTAGGCTTTGCTCGCCGCTTGATATCCAATATTGTCAATTGGCGTTACATAGCCTTGTCCGCCGTGATGTGGTGTTACTTT
The DNA here is from genome assembly GCA_006383075.2 of Kordia sp. TARA_039_SRF. Lineage (GTDB taxonomy): Bacteria > Bacteroidota > Bacteroidia > Flavobacteriales > Flavobacteriaceae > Kordia. The sequence goes on along the minus strand of SMNH02000001.1, from coordinate 605,753 downwards.
TACTTTAACTCCAGCAGGAGCAATGCTTTCAAAGTGCGTTTTGAACAATTCGGTAATTTCTCTCCATTCTTGATTTGGCACCAAACGCATCGAAATTTTTGCATACGCTTTGCTTGCAATCACTGTTTTAGCACCTTCGCCTGTGTAACCGCCCCAAATTCCGTTAACATCCAATGTTGGGCGAATGGAATTGCGTTCGTTGGTCGTGTATCCTGCTTCTCCATGTACAGCATCAATATCTAAAGCATTTTTATAGGCTTCTAACGAAAAGGGAGCTTTTGCCATTTCGGCGCGTTCTTCTTTAGATAATTCTTCTACTTTGTCGTAAAATCCTGGAATGGTGATGTGATTGTTTTCATCGTGTAAGGAAGCAATCATTTTTGCCAAAATATTGATTGGATTCGCCACGGCGCCACCGTACAATCCAGAATGTAAATCGCGATTTGGTCCTGTAACTTCTACTTCCACATAGCTTAATCCGCGAAGTCCTGTAGTAATAGATGGTTGTGTGTTGCTAATCATTCCTGTATCGGAAATTAAAATAACATCATTTGCCAGTTTCTCTTGATTGCGCTCCACAAACCACGACAGACTTTCCGAACCGACTTCTTCTTCACCTTCAATCATGAACTTTACATTGCACGGCAATTGATTGGTTTCGTTCATCAATTCCAATGCTTTTACGTGCATGTACATTTGTCCTTTATCATCGCACGCACCACGTGCAAAAATAGCGCCTTCGGGATGTGTATCTGTTTTTTTGATAATAGGTTCAAACGGACCACTTTCCCACAAATCTAATGGATCTGGTGGTTGTACATCATAATGTCCATATACCAAAACTGTTGGTAAGTCGTCAGAAATATGTTTGTGTCCAAAAACGATAGGATAACCAGGCGTTTCGCAGATTTCTACATGGTCGCAACCTGCATTTTCCAAACTGTTTTTTATAGCAGTTGCGGTGTCAATCACATCTTGAGTGTAGGCTGGATCAGCGCTGATTGAGGGAATTTTTAAAAGTTCGATGAGTTCATCTATGAAACGATTTTTGTGCGTTTCAACATACGTTTTTATTGTATTCATGAAATATATTGAGTTTTTCTAGATACTCAAATGTACTAAAAAAGAAGGAAAAATACGTTTGACTTCCTTTGAATATTAAAAATGTTCTTTATATTTGCAGCCACATTTGCGGGTGTGGTGAAATTGGTAGACACGCTAGACTTAGGATCTAGTGCCTAACAGCGTGAAGGTTCGAGTCCTTTCACCCGCACAACAAACGAAAGCCGAAGTTTTTAGACTTTGGCTTTTTTTATGTCTTATGGCGAATTTTTTTCAATTGACTTCTTTATTTTAATCTTATTGAAGATTACTATAAAATACTCATTATATTTTATAATTAACTGATATATAGTATTTTAATTTTTATGGTTATCCCGTAAAAATGTTTGGGTGTTGGTATTTACCTTTAAAAGAATATTAATCTAAAACTAACACCATGAAAAAAATTACATTCTTTTTTGCGATACTTTTTACAGCAATTGGTTTTTCGCAAAATCAATCTTCGGGAACAGTACAGTCTTCAATTTTTAATCCAATCCCACAGCAATTTGGTGGAACGGAAATTTTTAGATTTCAACCTGGATTGGTCACACAATTAGATTCGGGGGTTGCGTTTGACTTTAATAATAGTCAGTGGTTTTCTATCGGAAGATTAAGCACAGGAAGTCAAACCGTATATGGATTGCGTTTTCAGTTACCCAATAAAGCGCTCACGATGGGATATCAAGACTTGAGTGATATAAACCCTAGAATTCAATGGATTGGCGACTCGTCTGCTTTTGGATCTAGTTTAGAATTTAGAGCAGCAAATAGTTTTACATCTACTAGTTCTACACTGGTAGCAACGATGACAAATGATGGAAGAACCTATTTTGGAAATCCATTAGCTGCATTTGACACAAAAGTTAGTATTGATTATACCGAAGTTAGTGGTGCTTCTTCGCGTGTAGGTTTAACTTTAGAGACTGATGCTAGTCAAAATGGTGTCTTTACCACAGCGATACGATCAGTAAACAATGCAGGAGCTTTTATTAAAACAGGCTTGGATATTGAAAGTACTACGGGTTCTAGCTTCGAAAATACAGGTATTAATATTGTTTTAAACAGAGGAACTCAAAACACTGGAGTAAGAGCAGTGGTAACGGATAATGGTGTTGATGGGCCAACATACGGTATTTTTGGGTCAATAGCCAGTACTGCAGATGTAAAATCTCCTGCTTTTGGAGCAGCTATTTATGGTACTTCATCCACAGATTCAAATCGATTTGCAGGGTATTTTAATGGCAATGTCTTCGTGACAGGAACATTTACCGTTTCTGATAAGAAATTAAAAGAGAATATAGAGAATGAAGAAAATGTATTAGCTAAGTTAGCTCAATTAAATGCAGTTACATATATGTTTAAGGAAAACGAGCATTTAAATTTACCTTCTCAATTACAACATGGATTTTTAGCGCAAAACCTAGAAGAAGTGTTTCCAGAATTAGTAACTACAATCAACAAGCCTATTCTAGATAAAGACAACAAGGAGCTCGGTATGTACGAGTACAAAGCGGTTAATTATATCGGAATGATTTCAATTTTGACCTCAAGTTTGCAGGAATTGGACGAAAAATCGAAAGCTGAGATGCAAGCGTTGAAAGAAGAAACATCAGCAATTATAGCGCAATTAAACGACAAAGTAGAAGCTTTAGAAAGTAAAATACAAGCGCTCACAGGCGAAACCAAACCAGATAATCTAAATGATGTTGGCGATTTAGGATTTTCAATGGAGCAGAACAAGCCAAATCCGTTTACCAATCAAACTGTGATTAATTATACGTTGCCAAGCAATGCTAAAGCAACAATTTCGGTGGTAGATTTATCAGGGAAATTTATCAGAGAGTATTCTTTGTCAAGTGAAAAAGGACAATTAACTATCAATTCTAGCGACATTGGGAAAGGTATATTTGTGTACGCGTTAATTTCTGACAATGAAGTGATTATGTCTAAAAAGATGATAATTCGATAATATCTTATCAACTATAATATAGTTACAACGGAAAGCTGAGATTGAGAAACCTCGGCTTTTTGTTTATTGTTTATAAAATCACGATTAATAATAAACTAGATATTATCTATAAATCTGATTAATAGTAGTTTAAAATTACGGTTTTACCGTAATAAGTTTAACTTTTTAATATATATCTTTAAACAAAACCAATTAAAATTTATTTAACATGAAAAAAACTATCTTTTTATTAGCTTTATTTATTGCGGGAATGACATTCGCGCAAAATCAATCTGCAGGACCAGTACAATCCACTATTACAGTGCCAATCCCACAACAATTTGGAGGTACAGAAATCTTTAGATTTAGCAAAGGACTTGTAACACAACTTGATCAAGGATCCGCTTTTGACTTTAACACAAGTCGTTGGTTTTCTTTCGGAAGATTGAACACAGGATCACAAACGGTTTACGGATTGCGTTTTCAATTGCCAAAAAAAGCAATCACATTAGGGTTTCAAGATTTGAATGACAATAATCCAAGAATTCAGTGGATTGGAACCAACAAAAACAATTTAGAATTTAGAGCGGCAAACAGTTTTACTTCCACAGTATCTACGCTCAATGCTACCATGACTTATGATGGAAGAACCTTTTTTGGAAAGCCACTAGCTTCTAACGAGCCATTAGTAGGAATCGATTACAGTACAGTGCCAGGAAATATAAAAACAGGATTTATTGTACAAAACAATACAAGTACAGGAACCGTGTTTACAGGAATCAAAACTATTAATGAAAAAAAGGGTAAGATTAAAACTGGAATTAGTGTTTTAAATACAGGTAAATCTGATTTGGTAACAGGAGTTAATGTTTTAGTGAAAGAAGAAGCTGGGGAAAGCAAAGGTGTGAATGTTGAAGTAACAGGAAGCCCAACGAAATCTACGTATGGCGTGGAAGCTGCTATTGGAAGTATTGTAGCGAATCCTACAGGATTTGGAGCCGCTATTTATGGTAGTTCAGCATCGCTTCCAAATAGATTTGCAGGATATTTCAATGGTGACGTTTTTGTGACAGGAACATTTACAGTTTCAGATAAAAGACTGAAAGAAAATATTAAAGCAGAGGAAAACATGCTTGAAAAGTTATCTCAACTAGAAACAGTTTCGTATACATTTAAGCAAAACGAACACTTAAATTTACCTTCGCAATTACAACACGGATTTTTAGCGCAAAACCTTGAGGAAGTATTCCCAGAATTGGTAACAACTATTAATAAGCCTACTTTTGACAAAGAAAATAAAGAAAATGGTTCTTTTGAATACAAAGCAGTAAATTATACAGGATTGATTTCAGTATTAACATCAAGCTTAAACGAAATGAACAACAAAGTAACGGTGTTGGAAACTGAAATCGCAGACTTACGCAATGAGTTGGCTACGGCTAAAAATAAATTAGAAGGAAACAACGATACAGAAGTAGGTTTTACAATGGATCAAAACAGACCAAATCCATTTACAAACCAAACAACTATCAATTACACATTGCCAAACAATGCAAAAGCAACAATTTCTGTATTTGACATGTCTGGAAAATTCATCAGAGATTACAACTTAACAAGCCAAAAAGGACAAGTAATCATCAGTTCTAATGAAATTGGTAAAGGAATGTTTATTTACAGCTTAGTTTCTAACGGAGAAATTATGGTGACTAAGAAAATGATTGTAAAATAATTTCATTTCTAAATATAAACCTAGATATACTGTAATCAGCACCATTTGGTGCTGATTGTTTGTTTTATAAAATGAACAACCTATGCTGTTAAAAGATTTCCTTTTTGTTGTGTGGTTTCTTACCTTTTCACTGTAAAAATTAACTATAAAACTTTATAATCATGAAAAAAAAGAGCATTAAAAATTTATCGCTAAACAAGAAGTCAATTTCAAATCTTCACGCAGGAAAACAAGTTGGTGGCGTAGAAAACTCAGTACGATACTGTATTTTATCTATCGTAGATCAAAATGGTAACAATTTATGTTTAACACGATTTAACTGTCCACAAACCCGAGAAGCAGGTTGTGTATTAACTATTGAAGTTGATCGACTTACACGTCCTATTTGTTAATAATAGACGACATTTGTTCATTGTTAATTTAAAGCAGTATGTTGTAAATACGTAGACTTATTTCTGATGGAATTTTTAACGGTTAACGAAATGACAGGAATGACAGTGAATTTTACGGTTTTCACGTATTTGAATATCGCTGTAATTGCCTAAATTTAAGACTTTAACTAAGAAACTTTACATTATGAAAAAACAAAACGTAAAAAACTTAAAACTTAACAAGAGTTTAGTATCCAGTCTAGAAGCAGGCGCTTTAAAAGGTGGATTAAATTGGACTCATGATAGACCAACAGGACAAAGTCAATTTGAGACAGAATGTCCGCCTCCAACGCAAACAGGGTCTTGGTGTCTTACAGGATACGGAACAAATTGCCAATAACAAAAAAAAGCTTCTCTATCGTAGAGAAGCTTTTTCACTTTTATAAGTTTTTTAAATGGCTTAGTTTCCTGAAGCAGCTTTCTTAGCTTCGTCCATTTTCTTTTTAGCAGCCTCAGAAGCTTCATCCATTTTTGCTTTTGCAGAATCTTTAGCTTGTTCCATTGTTGCTTTCGCAGCTTCTTTTGCGTCTTCTACAGCTTTCTCTGTACTTTCTTTTACATCTTTCGCCATTTCTGTAGCATCTTCCTTAACGTCATTTGCTAATTCTTTGGCATCTTTCGCTGTTTCTTTTAAAGTTTCTTTGGCATCTTTTGCCATCTCTTCAGCGTTTTCTTTTGCTTTTTTACCTTCTTTTTTCACCTCTTCACAAGAAGTCATTCCGATCATTAACGCAACGACTAAAGAAGCTCTTAATACTAATTTTTTCATTATTTACCTATTTATTGTTAATTGTATCACAATGTTAAGATTTCTTTTACTGATTCACAAAGAATAGTATAACATCTTTCTAGCATTTGTTAAAATTAACGTTATGATAAAAATGAGTGCTGTTTTTTAAAGAATTTTCAACGGTTAAGGTAGCTCATAATAATCTTACAAGCATTGCCATTGCTGTGAACATACGCGTCATTAATGGCTCCGATAGCATTTTTATATTCCGAATCTGTAAGCAAACGATGCATAACTTCTTGAAAAGAGGCTTTAGAAGTAACAGAAACAATACCGCCCAAAGCAACCAAATCTTCTGCTTCCTTAAATCCGGTATAATTTTTACCAATCACAACCGGAATTCCAAATACAGCAGGTTCTAGCGTATTGTGCAATCCGGAAGTTCCCATGCCGCCGCCTACATACGCAATATCAGCATAACTATACACTTTGGTTAAAATGCCAATAGTGTCCACAATAAACACCTCAAATTTGCTCAAATCTTCATGTTGTTCTCTTTCAGAATATAAAACCGTAGCTTTCGCAATGTTACTTTTTAACTTCTGTATTTCTGCCTGTTTTATGTTATGTGGCGCGATGATAAACTTACAATCTTCAGTAGATGCATTGATAAATGGAACAAAAATGGCTTCGTCTTCTGCCCAACTACTTCCAATAACAATAGTTGTTGTGTTATTTTTAAAATCTTCAATAAAAGAAAGCGAATTATCACGGTCTAAAATTTCTAACACACGATCAAAACGCGTGTCGCCACTAATGGTCACATCGGTATAATTGATACTATGTAAAAGTTGCTGAGACGTTTCATCCTGAACAAAAATATGAGTAAAAGCACACAACGATTTTCGCATCCAGCCACCGTAAAACTTAAAAAACACTTGCGATTTTCTAAAAATAGTCGAAATAGAAATAGTATGAATGTTTTTCTTTTTCAGCTCAGCTAAATAATTCGGCCAAAACTCATACTTCACAAAAACAACCAATTCAGGATGTGCCAATGCGAGAAACTTTCGAGCATTAGCTTTCGTGTCTAACGGCAAATAGGTAATGATATCTGCAACGCCGCTATCTTTTTTAACTTCATATCCAGAAGGAGAGAAAAAAGTCAATAAAAACTTATGATTCGGATATTTCTCCTTCAACGCTTCCAACACAGGCAATCCTTGCTCAAACTCACCCAAAGAAGCCGTGTGAAACCAAATGACTGTATCGGTTGGAGAAATTTGATCTGCTAAAGTTTGAAAAACGGTCTTTCTGCCTTGCACAAAAAGCTTCAATTTAGAATTGAACAGTGCAATAAATTTTAGAAAAAAACCAGCAATATAGACGAATATGTTGTAGATAAAATACAAAAGCATTCAGTTTGCTGCTAAAATACATCTTTCCCTTAAATTCATTGGGTATCGTTGTACAATTTTGTAATATTGTTAGAACAAAAGAAAGATACGAATGAAGAAAATCCAAATGGTCGACCTCAAAGGTCAATACGAGAAAATTAAAGACCAAGTTGATCAATCTGTCCTAAATGTAATTGAATCTTCCGCATTTATCAACGGACCTGAAGTACATGCTTTTCAAGAAGAATTAGAAGCATATTTAGATGTAAAACATGTCATTCCATGTGCCAACGGAACAGATGCGCTACAAATTGCAATGATGGGACTTGGATTGAAACCTGGCGATGAAGTCATCACTGCCGATTTTACCTTTGCCGCAACAGTTGAGGTAATTGCTTTATTGCAACTCACACCTGTATTGGTCGATGTAGAAAAAGATTCATTCAATATTGACCCAGAAGCCATCAAAAAAGCGATAACGCCAAAAACCAAAGCGATTGTGCCAGTACACTTATTTGGACAATGTGCCAATATGGACGCAATTTTGGAAATCGCTAACGAACATAATTTATACGTCATAGAAGACAATGCGCAAGCTATTGGAGCAAGCTATACATTTGCGGACGGAACGGTTAAAAAAGCAGGCGGAATTGGTCACATAGCTTCTACGTCTTTCTTCCCATCAAAAAACTTAGGATGTTATGGCGACGGTGGTGCTATATTTACCAACGACGACGATTTGGCGCATACCATTCGCGGAATTGTAAATCACGGAATGTACAAACGCTATCATCACGATGTAGTCGGTGTAAACTCTCGATTGGATTCGATACAAGCAACTATCTTACGAGCAAAATTACCACATTTGGATAGGTACAATGCAGCACGTCAAAACGCAGCACGAAAGTACAATGCAGCCTTCTATGGAAATGATAAAATAATCACACCGCAAATATCAAAATCTTGCGAAAATCCAATTTGTGCAGGTTGTAACTGTCACGTATTTCATCAATACACGTTACGAATACTGGATGCAGATAGAGACGCGCTCGTACAGCACTTAAATGACAACGGAATTCCTTGCGGAGTGTACTATCCAATTCCGTTACACTCACAAAAAGCCTATACAGATGAGCGGTACAACGAAGCAGATTTTCCTGTGACGAACCAATTGGTAAAAGAAGTAATCTCCTTGCCAATGCATACCGAATTGGACGATGGCCAAATAGATTTCATCACCAAAACAGTCTTAGATTTCGTAAACGGAAGGATTTTTTTAGAATCAAGAATCAAGAATCAAGAATCAGGAGTCAGGAGCAAATAGCGAATAGTGATGAATTGACAAATTCACAAAAAACGAATAACGAATAACCCAAAACCCATTTTGAAAAAAATATTAGTTACAGGCGGCTTAGGTTATATTGGCTCTCATACAGTGGTTGAGTTGCAATTAACTGGTTATGAAGTAATTATTATTGATAATCTTTCCAATTCGTCAGAAGCGGTTTTGGAAGGAATTGAACGAATTACAGGAGTGTTGCCAACATTTGAAAAACTAGATTTACGCGATAAGCAAGCTACGATTTCTTTCTTTCAACGACACAAAGCTATTGACGGAATCATTCACTTTGCGGCAAGTAAAGCTGTGGGTGAAAGTGTGGAAAATCCGTTGTTGTATTACGAAAACAATCTGTCAACGTTAATTACCATCTTGCAGCAAATACAGCACAAAAAAAATACAGCTTTTATCTTTAGTTCATCGTGTACGGTGTACGGTCAGGCAGAACACATGCCGATTTCGGAAGATGCGCCCGTACAAGAAGCCTTTTCTCCGTATGGAAATACCAAACAAATTGGCGAAGAAATTCTAAAAGATACTGCGAAAATTGCCAGTGGTTTACAAGTAATATCGTTGCGCTATTTCAATCCAATTGGTGCGCATCCGAGTGCGGAAATTGGCGAATTACCCAATGGTGTTCCGCAAAACTTAGTGCCTTTTATCACACAGACCGCTATCGGATTGCGAAAAGAATTGGCTGTTTTTGGTGATGATTATCCTACGGAAGATGGCACTTGTATTCGTGATTACATTCACGTGGTCGATCTCGCGAAAGCGCACGTAACCGCATTGCAACGATTGCTCAACAAAGAAAATGAATCAACTTTTGAAGTATTCAATATTGGAACGGGAACGGGAAGTTCTGTGTTGGAAGTCATTCAAAGTTTTGAGCGTGCTAGTGGACAAAAACTCAACTATAAAATTATCGGTAGGAGAGAAGGTGATGTCATTTCTGTCTATGCGGACACTACCAAAGCCAATACTGTTTTAGGCTGGAAAGCAACATCAACACTTGATGATGCCATGCTTTCTGCTTGGAATTGGGAGCAAAAAATACGAAATACGAACCAAATCAAAACCTCATGAAAAAACTACTAGCTCTTTGTGTAAGTTTGTTCTGCGCTACGCTTTTGATGGCGCAAGATACCTACTTGCATTGTGGAAAAATTATTGACACTAAAAGTGGAAAGATACTATCGCAAAAAACAATTATTGTTACTGGAAATACTATTAAAAGTGTCGAAAATGGATATGTGCAACCCGATTCTTCGGAAGATGTTATTGTCGATTTGAAATCGAAAGTAGTAATGCCAGGATTGATTGACATGCATGTACATATTGAAAGTGAAACCAATCCGAAAGCTTATTTAGAAAAATATACGTTGAACGATGCAGATGTAGCATTTCGTTCGGTAGGTTTTGCTGATGTAACGCTTCAAGCAGGATTCACAACAGTTCGTGATTTAGGCGGAACAGGTGTCAATATTTCTTTAAGAAACGCCATTGCACAAGGAAAAATTGACGGGCCGCGAATTTTTACCGCAGGAAAAGCACTCGCAACAACAGGAGGACATGCTGATCCTACCAACGGAAACCGCAAAGAAATTATTGGTGATCCAGGACCAAAAGAAGGTGTGGTGAATAATGTGAGTGACGCTAAGAAAGCTGTGCGTCAGCGCTATAAAAACGGTGCGGATGTCATTAAAATTACGGCGACAGGTGGCGTATTAAGTGTCGCAAAAAGTGGAAGCAATCCGCAGTTTACAGTAGAGGAAATAAAAGTTATCTGTGAAACCGCGAAGGATTACGGAATGCATGTTGCAGCACATGCACACGGCGATGAAGGCATGCAACGTGCCATAATTGGTGGTGTAAAAACCATTGAGCACGGAACTTTGATGAGCGAAGAAACGATGGAGCTGATGAAAAAACACGATGCGTATTTGGTGCCAACCATTACTGCGGGAAAAGAAGTTGCTGCCAAAGCAAAAATTGAAGGGTATTATCCAGAAATTATTGTACCAAAAGCATTAGCTGTCGGACCTAAAATTCAAGGAACTTTTGCCAAAGCCTATAAAAAAGGTGTGGGAATCGCGTTTGGGACAGATGCAGGCGTTTTTGAGCACGGACTCAACGGAAAAGAGTTTGGTTTTATGGTAGAAGCAGGAATGCCACCGATGGAAACCATTCAATCGGCTACGGTAACCAACGCTAAAATTTTAGGAATGGAAAACCAATTAGGACAATTGAAAGCAGGATTTTTAGCAGATATTGTAGCGGTTGATGAAGATCCTACACAAAACATCAACACGATGGAGAATGTCACTTTTGTAATGAAAAATGGAAAAATTTACAAGCAATAATTTAATATTGCTTAAAAGTAAAATAAAAGACAGTTTGAAAAGTTGGTAAAAATCTTTTCAAACTGTCTTTTCATATTTTAATTAAAAAGGACAATCAACTAAGGATTGACACGGATAATTAAATGTTTCACACTTGTTGTTGAGTGTCTGACAAGTAGCATCTATCGTCAAAGGACAATTTATTTGAAATGTACAAGCCAATGCTGATGGACACGCGTCAATTTGCGAACCACATACATTAATTTGAGTAATTCTAACCAATCCTCCTTTTGCGTCATTTCCTAATTGCGCAACGGAGTTTTTACGAAGTTTTAATGATTTTAAATTTCTTTTTTTCATGATTATATGTTTAAGTTAATTAAATAGAAGTGAAAACGCAAAGCGTTGGTACATCTGTAGGGCAATACCATGCAGAAGGACAATCATCAATAACTGATGTACAAGTATCTGTAAGCTTCAATCCGCCATTTACTTGGTGGTTTTCTAAATTTGAAATAGAATTTTTTCTAAGTTGTAACGATTTTAGGTTTCTTTTTTTCATGACATACGTTTTGGTTAACTGTTTGATTAAGAGCTAAAAATACATTGAAAAATTCTTACGAAAATGCCATTTTTCATCAAAAATTTTTTCAGATGTGTACTATAGCGTTCGTATTATGTCAGAAGGAAACTTCATTTATACACACGAAAAGAAGCTTCATAAGTATATCAATTCACAATTTTCAACGATAAAAAGACATTACAAACAAACTCTAGTACGGAAAAGGACATTCTCTAGGATTTTCAGTCAAAGGACATACCCAAGCCGATGGGCATGCATCAATAAAAGAAGTACACGGACTTCCTGCGAATGTGTCACAATTATATTTTGTATACACAGTTCCGCCATTTACTTGATTTTTTTCAAGATTGGAAACAGAGTTTTTGTTGAGACGTAAGGATTTTGCATTTCTTTTTTTCATGATTTTAAGTTTTTGGTTTTGAATGTTTTAAGATATTAAAATCTGCTAAAAACTTAGTAGGGGAAAACCGTAGTTAACATTTCGACAGGCTCAATGTAAACATTTCTAAAGGCTCAATGTGAAAAAATCTCAAAGACTCAATGTGAAGCATTCTTAAAGGCTCGATGTGAAACATTTCTAAAGGCTCAATGTGAAAAAATCTCAAAGACTTGATGTAAACATTCATTAAGCTGGTGTATATGTTTTGATACGACTTTGAAACGGTGTGAAAATTGTGTTCAAAAAAAACCTAGCGTTTTGCTAGGTTTTGTGCTTATGATAATGAAATTTCTTTTCGTTTGATAAAGGAAATGAGCAGCAGCGCGCTTCCGAGCATGACGGAAACATCTGCCATATTGAAAATACCCGTTTTAAAAATTCCGCCCAAATCAATATGCATAAAATCGGTTACTGATTGATAGAGGATTCTGTCGTACAAATTACCAATACCGCCGCCAACAATACAACACAAACCAACAATCATAAAACGGTCTAAATCTTTCGTGACAACAATCATTCGCAAGATAAAGAACAATACAGCAATCGGTAAGATGATAAGAAAAATAACTTTTAAAATAGGGTTTTCCATTGTAGATAAAAATCCTAAAAATGCACCTTTGTTTTCCGCTTTTAACAAGATTACATATTCGCCAATCACCGAAATACGTTCGGTATCGTCAATATGAGTTCGCGCCACTGATTTGGAAACTTGGTCGCAACCAACATTTATCAAAATCAGTCCAACGATGAAAAACATTCGTAACGTGCGGGACATTTTCATGATTTTTACTTATTACTTTTCGAAAGTAGCGCTTTCAGCAGCCACAGAACGGTCAATTTTGCGCAACAATCCTTGCAACACCTTTCCTGGACCAACTTCTGTAAAATGAGAGGCACCATCTGCAATCATTTGTTGTACAGATTGTGTCCATTTTACAGGCGCTGTCAATTGCGAAATCAAGTTCTTTTTTATCTCATCAGGATTTACAACTGCCGTTGTGGTCACGTTTTGATAAATTGGACATGTCGGCGTATTGAACGTTGTACTTTCAATAGCTGCTGCCAATTCTTCACGGGCAGGCTCCATCAAAGGCGAGTGAAAAGCACCGCCAACAGGTAATACTAAGGCACGTTTTGCACCAACTTCTTTCAAAGTTTCGCAAGCTTTGTTGATGGCTTCAATTTCTCCAGAAATTACAATTTGTCCTGGGCAGTTATAGTTTGCTGCTACAACCACACCAGACGTTTCTTCGCATACTTTTTCTACGACAGCATCGTCCAATCCTAATACGGCAGCCATGGTACTTTGCTGAATTTCACAGGCTTTTTGCATCGCTAGCGCACGTTTCGAAACTAGTTGTAAACCGTCTTCAAACGTTAATACACCGTTGGCAACCAACGCAGAAAGTTCTCCTAGCGAATGTCCTGCTACCATTTCTGGTTGAAAGGCATCACCCAATACTTTACTTAAGATTACAGAATGTAAAAAGATAGCAGGTTGCGTAACTTTCGTTTGTTTCAAGTCTTCCGCAGAACCTTCAAACATGATGTCTGTGATGTGAAATCCAAGAATACGATTGGCATCTTCAAAAAGATGTTGTGCTACATCAGAACTTTCATAAAGGTCTAGTCCCATTCCTGTAAATTGCGCACCTTGTCCTGGAAAAATATATGCTTTCATTGTAATTGTCTTTTAAATCGTGTGTAACACGTAATTTATATATGTTCGGCAAAAGTAAAGAATTTTACTCGATAATCGAGATTTATAATGCTCCGACGCTTGTGTCAAAATATTTTAATAGTTTTTGCCGAATACTTCGTGGGCTTGCTCCAAAGTAATTAACTTCATTATAGAGATTATAATGTGTTGAGAACGTCAACGCATAGCTTATGGAGATGCTTAATCTATTTTCTTTTCTTTTTTAATGGTTATTGGTGGTGGAGGCGGAATTCTTTTTTTGAGAAATAAAATTTGCCCTAAGTGACTTGATTGATGCTCCATTACGTGAAACCAATAGTAGTGATTATTAGAACTACGCGTAGGATTGGTTTTTTTCAACCATTCATCGTCTCTCTTTTTAAGTTCTTCCAAAGTAACCGCACGTACTTCTCTGTAAATTTTCAAGTAATATTCTACATCATGACCTTTGTACGTTTCTCTTCCTGCATCATCTAGATAGAGTGCTGGTCCCCAAAATTTTTCTTCCTCTTCATTAAATCCTCTGTTTTCAAATGTGTACAATTGGTATATTTTTTCAGCGGCAGCTAAATGCATAATGAGTGCGCCAATTGAATTTGCTTTTTCATCATGCAAATGATCTAATTCGCGTTGATCAAGATTTTTAACATGATATTCAACACGATCACTAAGATTATTTAGCATAGAAACTAAGGTTCCAATTTGTGGCGTGTACTCTTCACGTTCTCCTATAAGATTGTAATCGTCAATTTTTATATTTTTTCCTTCAATAACTAACGAATATCCTTTTTCGGCATCGTCTTTTACAAGATTGTAAGCATATCCTTTTTCAAAATCAGCCGTCATTCTTTGAAAATCGGTATCCCATCCGGATAATTTACTATTGGCAGGATTGTTTTCAAAATTGTGATTATTGATTGTAGTTTTTTCTAATTCACCTGTTTGGAGATTTTCAATGTACAGTTCAAAATTGTCAAAATAAAATTTTCCGTTAGATGTACAAATTCCGCCAAAAACTAATTTAGAAGAGTTTTCGTCAATATGTCCGTTAATTTCATAGTTTTTCCATTCACTAGATAATACGGGTCTGTTGCGCATGTTGTCAAAAAAGCCGTATTCGTCATTATTTGTATCAACGCGTGCGTAAATAGCTCCCCAAGCTACTTTGTCAATGTTTTCTACTTTTATATCTGCTGAAAGTTTAAATTTTAATTTTTTATTTGCCTTTATTTTTATGGTATATGTAAAAGAAGTCCAATCGTCTTGTGCATAGCCATTTGCGCAAAAAAATAATCCAATTAGAAAAAAGCAGTAGATACTCTTTTTTGAAAAAATAGTCAGGTAATTCATTTATATTAAATTGTTTTGGAGTTTAGACTCTCTCATAGGTAATAAAAGAGAATTCGTAGTCGTGCTTATCATCTTGTTTGTGAAATGTATTGGATACTTCTTTCCAATCTTTCATGTCAATTTCTGGAAAATAGGTGTCACCTTCAAACTCATGATGTACACGTGTTAGCTCAATTTTTGTTGCAAACGGAATGGCTTGTTTGTAGATTTCGCCACCGCCTATGACAAAGGGTTCCGCATCGGCAACTGTTGCTGCACTGACTGCTTCTTTCATGGTGTGAACGACAATAACTCCTTTAGGTACTTTGTAATTTTTTTGTCGTGTAATGACAATATGTGTTCTGTTTGGTAAGGGTTTTGGAAAACTCTCAAAAGTTTTACGTCCCATAATGATGTGATGTCCTGATGTCAGCTTTTTAAATCGTTTTAAATCATCACTTAAATGCCAAATTAATTGATTGTCTTTTCCGATGACATTATTTTCAGCCGCAGCGACAATGATGGTTAAATTTCCACGATCAATCACTTCAGGAACAGGTTCATTGGCTAGTTCGGCTTTGGCTTCAACTTCCGCAACTTTCGTTTCTTGCTCGATAAATTTTTGTTTCAATTCGGCAATGCGTTCTTCTTGTTGCGCTACTAAGGTTTCTAATTGTTTGGCTTCCCAATCTTTACCCATAAATTTATTCGTCACAAATACATCAAAGGCATGAAATAGAAAGGCAAACAACCATAAAAGCACAGCCCAAACAAACCAATTGGTTCCAAAAAGCGTTACGTCTTTTCCCATACCCAACACAATATTGATGAGTACTAACAAAGCAGAGCCAATAAGAAAAATGACAAAATGGTAATACAAGCGTTTTTTTTGCTTGATACGCTTTTGCGCAGTCTCTATGATTGCTAATTGTTCTTTATCAATTTCTGTGGTAGGATTCTTTTTTTTACCGAACATGTATTTGTTTAAAATTTAGTTTTGGAAGTTGGGTCGATTACAGCTTCTGATAAATTGATAAATTCACCAAAAGCAGCTTTTAGTGTAGTTCCATTGTGTGAGCCAGCAGAAAATTTAGGTAGTTTTGCTAAAATTTTAGTTAGCTTTGACTTTAGTACGGTGTTTTCTGTACGAACGCCAATATTTTCAACACTTCCTGTTTTGCTAACAACAAAGCGGATGTATGCTTTTTTATCTTTTTGACTTTTTAAAGCAGCTACTGCGGCAGCATCTTTGCTAATATTTTTAATAAGAAAAGATTTTATTTCATTAACCGTGCAAAACGATGGACTTTCTGCCGAATTACATTTTTTAAGCGTTGGCGCATTGTCCATTACTGAAAAGTTCATGGTACCATTTGGAGAAACTTTTGGTGTAGACATATTTGTAGCTTTTTGGGCAAAACCAACATGAATTGCAAAGCAACATACTATAGGAATGATAAATTTTTTCATCTTTGAAATTATTTTATTGAGATAAAGATACTTTTCTTTTTTGAATACTACATTCTGTTCTAACGAAAAGATAAAATTTCCCTATGAAATGCAATTTTTTTAGATGAATGAAATCATCGGTAATGCTTTCATTCGCTTAAAGTTACGCAAACGATATCGTTGAAAATCAGGGAGAAAAGGTGTTAAAATATGGTTGTCAATATGCTAATTAAACAGCATATTTTTTTCATTCTTTCCGATTTTAAAAGCTATTTTTTAGTAAAATGATAATTCTTACATCTTTATGAATTCTTTCATTTGTTTCCCAAAAATTCTTATATACATTTGACCTTATTAAATACTTGAAATTATGGCAATTAAAAAACAATATTTAAAAAGTAAACCAGTTTGCAAAGTAACTTTTAGTGTTGCTGCTGAAGAAGCTGAAGCAGTTTCTGTGGTTGGAAATTTTAATGAATGGAATACAGAAGCTACTAGCTTGAAAAAACTTAAAAACGGAACCTTTAAAAGAACTGTTGATTTAGAAAAAGATGCTGAGTATGAGTTCCGTTATGTAGTGGACGGGGTATACACAAACGACGAACAAGCAGATGCGTATAAGTGGAACGACTTTGCAGCTGCTGAAAACGGAGTTTTGAGTTTATAATTTGAATTTTCACAAAGAGGCTGTTTTAAAGTTTTTTAACGTCATTCTGAGCTTGACTCAGAATCTCATCACACCAATTTCTACTGTTATCAGAAACCGAATCAAGTTCGGTTTGACGAAATTTATAGCTTTAAAACAGCCTCTTTCGTGTTTTATAATTTCTTCAACAATTCACGCTTTACGCGACTAAACCATTCATAGCGTAAAATGCTGAGTACAATGCTATCGCGTCTGCCAATTTCGGTAGCGCAATTACTTCGCAACACGCCTTCTTCTGTACAGCCAATACTTTTCATAGCCGCAATGCTTCGTTTGTTGGTGTTATCGGCTCTAAATTCTACACGTTGTACTTTCATATGTTCAAAAGCGAATTGCAACAACAGAAACTTACAATTTTTATTCAGACCGGTTCCCTGAAAATCTTTTCCGTACCAAGTGTATCCAAGTGAAACTGTTTGATGTCTTTGGCTAAAATTGTAAAATCGGGTACAGCCAGCGTAGGTATTAAAACGCTTGTCATAAACAATAAACGCATAGGTGTTTTCTTGCATTCTACCTTCAAGCGCAATATTGATGTAGTTGTGCAGGGCTTCTTCTCCGTCTGCGGGAATTAAGGAATACTTCCACAACTCAGGTTCGTTAAGCGAGTAGGGAAGTAAATATTTAAAATCGTCTGCTTGCAATGGTCGTAATTGTACAAAACCATTGTCAAGAATATAATTCTTTTTAAAATCGAGTAATATCATATCTGTATGTCCATACCTAAGTTACAAATCCTTCTTGAAAAAACGGAAGGAAAATAAAAAAATGTTGCTTGGCTAGCTTTTATTGAACTTTAAAGATAATAGGTAATGTATAGCGTATGGCTACTGGAGTGTCTTCTATTTCTCCTGGAGTCATCTCTGGAAGAGACTTAACAACACGTCTAGCTTCTCTTTCTAATTCAGGGTGCGGCGCTTTAGATTTCACTTTTGTAACACTTCCATCTTTATCTACAGTGAAAATCACGTAAATTCGTTGTATTCCTTTTAAATTGAGTTTGGTAGCAAGTTCAACATCATAATACTCGGCAACAAATTTTGAAATCTTTTGCGACATGCATTTTCGTAATGCAGTATTTGATTTTTTAGACTCGCACCCTGGATAAACAATGTATTTCTCTGGACCGCTAAAAGGAACTCTTTCTGGTTCGTAATCTGGTAAAGGAATTAGTTTTTTATGTTTTCGGTCAACTTTTAAAAACAGATGGCTTGCAAAACTAGTTTTTCTCGGTTTGCCTTTTACAACAGGCTTGAACGGTAAATCCTCTAATGAAAAACTCAAATCAATTTCAAAAAAACTTTAATTCACGTTCGTGAAAAAGCAATGAAGAAATATCGGTTGCTAATGTTTTATCTTCATAAAAATTTAATTTGGTATTCATGAAAATAGTGTCTTTTTCTGTCTTTTGCAGCACTTGGTCAATGTCGCTTTGCGTTAACGCTTCAAAAGCAAGCTCTCGCAGTTTTCTTTCAGTGCAGTAATATCGATCAGAAACATCTTCACAACCTTCAGCAAATGGGGTTGATGGTGGAGGTTGAGGAATGGTAACTTGTGCATTACAAACAAAAGCAATAATGCTTGCAAATGCAGATAAAAAAACTTTTTTCATTATCATTATATTTTAAATTTGATTTCATAGAATCCATACCAGCTTCTAGGTGTTCCATGCAGAGTTGCTGGCTTCACGTTTGGAAGTAATTCTAAAATGCGTTCAATTTCCCTCACAACAAACGGATGTTTATGTGAAATATCTATTCCTCCACGTTTCCCTTTTTCATTATAACCAATATAAATAAAGACTTCAACAATTTCAGGAACACCCGCTTTTTTTGCTGCTTGGGAGTTGAAATTCGATACGATAAGTTTCTTTACTTCTTCATGAAAACATTTATTCAGACTTTCATATTCTGAAAAAGCGCTACATTTTGGATGTTGCATAAACTGATTAGGAACTTTCTTTTTTTTCGTCCGTTTCTCGCTATCGAAATCATATAAAGGAAGTAGTGTTTTCTGTTCTCTATCAACCAAAAGGCGAAAGTTAAAACTAGAGGCATATTTATTTCCTTCATGCAACCAAGCATAATGTCCAACTGTAAACGGAAGTCTTGGTACATTAGAGTTAATTCGTGCGTCAAGGCGTAAAAAACCTTCGTAGAATCGTATGGAAGTTCTATGCAAATACAAATTTCTCTTAGAAGTAAATCGTAATTTTGTGCTGACTTTTAGTGTGTCTTTCTCAGCTGCATTGATGATTTCCTGAATATTTTCAGAAGATAAATTTTGGAAAGCAGCCTTATAAATTTTATCACTTGTACAGCGAATTATATCGCGCGCATATTCACAGCCTTTGGCAGCTACTGGTTGTGGCGGTGGACGAAACTGTTTGTCTTTTTGAGCAAAACCAAAAGTGCTTAGTGAGATAAGTAAAACAGCAAGAAATTGTTTTTTCATATAAACTAACTTATTAGAAATTGAGTGTTTTCGACTCTAAATAGCAACCGCACCTTTAATATGCGGATGATGTTGATAGTTAACCAACTCAAAATCATCAAACGTAAAATCGAAAATACTTTTTACATTCGGATTGATTTTCATGGTAGGCAGCGGATACGGTTCGCGTGTGAGTTGTAATTGTACTTGTTCAAAATGGTTGCTGTAAATATGCGCATCACCAAATGTGTGAATAAAATCGCCGTATTCATAGCCACAAACTTGTGCCATCATCATCGTCAGTAACGCATACGAAGCAATATTGAACGGAACGCCCAAAAAGACATCTGCACTTCGTTGGTACAATTGGCAAGATAATTTTCCATCAGCTACATAAAACTGAAAAAACGCATGACACGGAGGCAATGCTGCTTTTCCATTTGCTACATTTTCACCGAACGACACAGAAGTATCTGGCAACACACTCGGATTCCATGCAGAAACGAGCATACGTCTACTATTCGGATTATTTTTTAAAGTTTCAATCACTTCTGCTAGTTGGTCAATACTTTCGCTATTCCAATTGCGCCATTGATGTCCGTACACAGGACCTAAATCACCGTTTTCATCTGCCCATTCATTCCAAATACGCACGCCGTTTTCTTGTAAATATTTTACATTGGTATCGCCTTTGATAAACCACAATAATTCATGAATAATGGATTTTAAGTGTAGTTTTTTTGTTGTCACCATTGGGAAACCTTCGCTGAGGTCAAAACGCATTTGATAGCCAAAAACGCTTTTCGTTCCAGTTCCTGTACGATCTCCTTTTTCATTTCCGTGTTCTAATACATGTTTTACAAGATCTAAATATTGTCTCATGATGTTTCCTTTTTTTGAGTGTTGCGATACAATTTTTGCAGTTTATAAAAATAAAAAAAACGCACTGATTTTGCATCAATGCGTTTATATTTTATCAATAGGTTATTAACGATTTTTATCCGATTAACATTCCTGCGATAGTTGCTGAAATCAAGGAAGCAATTGTTCCTCCAATTAAGGCTTTCATTCCAAACTCCGATAAGGTTTTTCGCTGTTTTGGTGCTAACGAGCCAATACCTCCAATTTGGATTCCGATAGAGGCAAAATTAGCAAATCCACACAACATATAGGTTGCCATGATAATGGATTTTTGATAGGTTAAATGCGAAGCGCTAGCCACATCTTTCAATTCCGCTAATTGAATATATCCGACAAACTCACTTGCGGCGAGTTTTACGCCTAGCAGTTGTCCCATTTGCATAATATCTTCTACCGCAACGCCAATCAGCCACATTAGAGGTGCAAAAATAGTACCTAGTATTGCTTCTAGTGAAAACTCTGAATAGACTGTATTTACTGCCATCCAGCTATTTAACGATGTAACATCACCAATCCAGCCCAAAATTCCATTCAGCATTGCAATAAATGCTACAAAAACTAACAACATTGCTCCAACGTTTACGGCTAATTTTAAACCCTCAGTTGTACCATTAGCAATAGCATCTAAGATATTAGAACCTATTTTTTCTTGTGATACTTTTACATCATTATTTATTTTTTCTGTTTGTGGATACAATATTTTTGAAATTACAATTGCGCCAGGTGCAGCCATTACAGAAGCTGCTAGTAAGTGTTTTGCATATATAAGTTGTAATGCAGGATCGTCTCCACCAAGGAAACCAATATACGCTGCCAAAACGGCTCCTGCCACCGTTGCCATTCCTCCGACCATTACCAATAAAATTTCGGATCGGGTCATTTTTTCTAAATAGGCTTTTACCAATAAAGGAGCTTCAGTCTGACCTAAGAAGATGTTTCCAGCAACAGATAAACTTTCTGCTCCAGAAATCCCTAAAAATTTTGTCAATACTATTGCAAAACCTCTTACTATAATTTGAATTACTCCTAAGTAAAATAATACAGAAGTAAGGGCAGAGAAGAAGATGATGGTAGGCAATACTTGAAACGCAAATATAAATCCGAAAGAATCTACATTCATCATACCGCCAAATAAAAACTCACTTCCTGCTTGTGTGTAGTTAAGGATTTTAATGAATAAACCACCTACAACTTCAAAAGCACTTTTTACGGCATCAATTTTTAAGACACCAATGGCAATGATTAATTGGAAGGTTAATCCCAATCCGACAGTTTTCCAATTAATGGCTTTTCGGTTGCTACTACATAAAAATGCAATAATGAGTAATACAACCATTCCAAGAATTCCGCGGAGTAAGCTATTCATACTAAATCCATCATTCGGAATAATTTCGCTTATTTCTGAGTTCGTATTAGTTGCAGCAACAACTTCTTGTTTTTCTTGTTGTTTTTTGAAGTGATACGAAACCTCTTTTTCTTTAAAAACTAAGGTAGAATCGTTCAGCGTGGTGATTTTGTATTTGCGAATGGTATCGTTTGGCTGATTGTAATAAAAAACCAAAAGATTGTTTTGATAGATATAATCGCCACTCGCTTTTAAATTATCTTTTGCTGCGAGTTGGTATTGAAATTCGCCCGCGGCAAGTGTTAATTTATCCGCATTGGAAACTTGAACAATTTCGTTGTTTTCTGCGTTTTGAATGCTGGTAAATTTCCACGTTCCGTCAATTTCAGTTTCTTGTGCGCTTACAGTAAAAAGTACACAAAACACTGTCAAAATACTTGCTACAAATTTCTGCATTTGAATAGGTGTTTATTTGTTGTCTTGCTCTCTGTTAGAGATTTCGTCACGAAGTCGGGCAGCTTTTTCATAGTCTTCATCCGCCACAGCGCCGTCTAACATATTGTATAATTCTTGAAGCGAAAGTGTTTTTAATGTATTGTCAGCAGCACTTTCTACGGTATCTAATTCTTCGTCTTCTTCGGTAAACAATTCGTCTACCACAATGCTTTCTTTTTCGTTTTCTTCGTTTTCTTCTTGAGAAGTGAGTTTTAAGAAGATTCCCGCTTTATCTAAAATAGTTTTGTAAGTAAATATCGGTGCGTCAAAACGCAAGGCTAGGGCAATAGCATCCGAAGTTCGCGCATCAATGATTTCTTCTATTTTATCGCGCTCGCAGATGATACTCGAATAAAAAACACCATCTACCAGTTTGTGAATAATGACTTGTTTGACAACCACATCAAACCGATCAGCGAAATTTTTAAAAAGATCGTGTGTCAACGGTCGTGGTGGTTTGATTTCTTTTTCAAGCGCAATTGCGATAGATTGTGCTTCAAAAGCGCCAATAACAATAGGTAATTTACGGTCGCCATCTACTTCATTTAAAATTAAAGCGTAGGCTCCGTTTTGCGTTTGGCTATATGAAATTCCCTTAATATTTAGTTTTACTAAGCTCATTGGTTTCTGGAATGCATTCTCATAAAAAAAGGCTGCCTAAAAAAAGGGTTTCCCAATTTTAGACAGCCCTTATTTGGGCACAATTTAACAAAAATTATGCGTTATTCGCTTTAAATTCTTTCAATTTTTCAATTAGCGTTGGAACTACTTCAAAAGCATCTCCTACAACACCATAATCCGCTGCTTTGAAGAAAGGAGCTTCTGCATCCGTATTGATAACAACTTTTACTTTAGAAGCGTTGATTCCTGCCAAATGCTGAATAGCTCCAGAGATTCCAATCGCAATGTAAAGATTTGATGCTACAGGTTTTCCTGTTTGTCCAACGTGCTCACCGTGTGGTCTCCATCCTAAGTCCGAAACTGGTTTTGAACATGCGGTAGCTGCACCTAAAACGTCTGCTAATTCTTCTACCATTCCCCAGTTTTCTGGGCCTTTTAATCCTCTACCTGCTGAAACTACGATGTCCGCATCTGCAATGGTAACTTTTCCAGTAACTTTATCTACCGTATCAACTTTTACACCAAATAATGAATCGTCTAAGTTTGGTGCGAAAGCTTCTGCAGCAGCGTCACCAGCATTTTCCACCAATCCGAAAGCATTGTTAGAAACACCCACGATTTTTACATCAGAGTTGATTTCTGTCATGCTGAATGCTTTGTTGGTAAAGGCGGTTCTTTTTACTGTGAATGGACTTGTACTACTTGGCGCAGCTACTACGTTAGACGCATATCCTGCCTCTAAGTTTACTGCTAAAATTGGCGCAACAGATTTGCTATCGGCACTTGAACTTACAATGACAACTTTGGCACCTTCTTTTTCAGCAGCTTGATGTAAGGTTGCTGCATACGCTTTTGCGTTGAAGTTGTTTAGTTTGTCATTTGATACATTTAATACTTTGTCAACGCCGTATTTTCCTAATTCGGAGGTGTCGTTTGTGTTGATAGTTACTGCTGTAACCGTAGTTCCTAATTGATTGGCAACTTCTTTTGCGTACGATGCTACTTCGAAAGCTGCTTTTTTAAGTTTTCCTTGTTCTGATTCTGTATATACTAAAACTGACATGTTTTTTTTGATTTAAAGATTAAATTATTGAATGATTGAAACATTCATATTTATCTGAATTATGCTATTGACTAAATTACCTTTGCTTCGTTGTGCAATAAGTTGATTAATTCGTCAATATTATCTGCGTCAACCAATTTCACAGCGCCTTTTGGTGCAGGTTTTTCAAACTTTACAGCAGTTGTTTCTTTTGAAGCATCAACAGCATCGATTACCGTTAATGGTTTTTTACGCGCCATCATAATTCCTCTCATGTTTGGAATACGCAAGTCGCTTTCTTCTACCAATCCTTTTTGTCCTGCAATTACTAATGGAAGTGATGTGTTTGAAGTTTCTTTTCCACCGTCAATTTCACGAGTTGCTGTTGCGGAAGTTCCGTCAACTTCTAAGCCGATACATGTATTTACAAAATTAGCACCTGTCAATTCAGCCAACATTCCAGGAACCATTCCTCCATTATAATCAATGGATTCTCTTCCTGCGATTACCAAATCGTATCCGCCATCTTTTACTACGGCTGCTAATTGTTTTGCAACAAAAAATCCGTCAGTTGCTTCTGCGTTTACACGAATTGCTTTATCAGCTCCAATGGCTAATGCTTTACGTAATGTTGGTTCCGTTTCTGCACCGCCAACGTTTACAACGTCTACAGAAGCGCCTTGCTTTTCTTTAAACCACATAGCGCGTGTCAATCCGAATTCGTCATTTGGATTGATGACAAATTGTACGCCGTTGGTATCAAATTTAGTATCTCCTTCCGTAAAATTGATTTTTGAAGTAGTGTCAGGAACGTGACTAATACATACTAATATTTTCATGGAATTTATATGTTTTAATTGAATGTTTAAATTTTCGACGAATATACTGAATATTTCTCTAAAAATACTATGCATGCATAATAAATTTTAATTATTTTTTATTTTTCACCCAATTTTTTCAAGGATTGATAATTTTTAGTGGCTTTTCAGTTTAAATTAGTATCTTTTTATTCTCATCATACGAATACTTTTTTATGAAAATTGTACACAGTTATTGGTCAAAACCTAGTTTGCGTTCGGGCAACGATGCGGCAAAATATTTTGGTGGTTGGCTGATGCCTAAATATTATTATTACAGTTGGGCTTATAGTTGTTTACAGTTTCGCGAATATTATGATGAAGTAGAACTGATTACCGATCAAAATGGGTATGAGTTATTGATTAAGCAATTGAATTTGCCCTATACCAACGTACAAGTAGTGTTGGACGATTTAGATGCATATTCGGGAAAATTGTGGGCTATTGGGAAATTGCACGCCTATAAATTACAGCAAAAACCATTTATTCATGCTGATGGCGATGTATTTGTATGGAAACGTTTTAACGAAAATCTACTTTCTGCTCCGTTGATTTCTCAAAACGAAGAACTGAATTTTGTACAATACCAACGCGGAATTGAGCAGTTAAAAACCTACTTTTCGCATATTCCAAATGTTATTTTAGAAGATATTGAACAACACGAAGATACCATTGCTGCCAATGCGGGTATTTTCGGCGGAAATGATGTCAATTTTTTTCATGAGTTTGTCGATGTTGCTTTTGAGTTTTTAGCTAAAAATAAAGGTGTCGTTGACAATCCTGAAATTCACAGTTCAGCTTTTGCTATTATATATGAGCAATATTTATTTTCATGCTTGGCGCGAAAAAAAGGAGTAGAAGTGCGCTATTTGTTAAAAGGAGAAGAAACCGATTATAATTATATGAGCAATCTTCAAAACAAACATACGGAAGTAAAATATGCACATATTATTGATGTTCGAAAGAAGTTGTACATGCATGTGGTGGAGTTGGAAAATATGTTGCGAAACGAATATCCTTCTTTTTATTTTCAGATGAATTCTAGATTAAAAAGTATATAAAAAAAGCTTCTCGAAAGAAGCTTATATCGTCGTTGTTTACCAACCGTACACGCAATCCCACCAATATGTTGGGTTTGGATAGGTATATGTATAACATGTTTGTTGCGTTTGTGGTGGACAATTATTTTGCGTTTCGCAATTTCCAGTACCGCCTGTGCCGCCAGTTCCACCTGTACCTCCAGATCCGCCTGAGCCACCAGTTCCACAGCCATAACTTCCTCCTTTAATCTGCTCTTGTGTGTTTCTGTCTAAACTACTCACACTTCGCTTGTTTAATTTAAGTTGAATACTTACCTTTTTTTTCATAAAAATTGTAATTTTAAATGGTTAAACTTCTTTTCATAAGATAAAAGAAATTACAGGACTTTAAGTAAGGTTTTTACTTAATTAATATACGGTATAAATAATTTTTTGATGCATTATCCTTTTGATTTACAATTATATATAGAGAAATTCGACACTAATCTTGATTTGTGTCACGATTTCCTAAAAACAGCCATTTTTGAAGAAAAAATAGAAATGTTGGCTTTTTTGATTGCGTATCAAAGAAAATTTAACCAACAACAATGGCAATCGCTTATCAAAGCACACTTTCCAGTCGCTTATTTTTTGGACAGTACGTATAATTCCATGATAGAAAGTTATTTTTTAGAAGGAAAATCGGGAATGTTGTATTTGTTGCTACAGTTGGAAGATTTGGTGGAAGACATTTCGTATGCTCCTGTGATTGAAAGTTTTTTTAAAACGCTTTTGTTTCAGTTGCAATTATCGCCAATGTGCTGTGTGTATGACGGACAGCAACAACAATCGCCTGTCGGATTTTATAAAGGAAATTCAGGGATTGCGTACACATTTTTGTTACTAGCAGATTATTACAATAATAAAGAAATTGCCAAAGTAAGTAAATCCCTGTGTTTGTATGAAGATATTGCATTGATAACAGGAAACTATCATACCTATCAATCTCCAATGGAGAATGAAGAAATGTTGGAAGAATTCAAAGAAAATTATCTGCAAAAAAACACTGCTTTTTTCAATCAAAGAGAACATTCGCTCACTTCGCAAGATGTTTCACACATGTTTTACACGCGAATACAATGGTGTCAAGCACTAAACGAATCGCCCAATATTGAAGTGCTTGAAAAACTTATCCAACATATTGAAAAAACAAACGAATCATCAACAGCAGTTGCATCGTGCAAAAAAATACTAAGCGACTTGCGCCAAAACATAAACATTCAGCAAATTTCGACACCATTTTCAGAAAGTACGATTGCTTCTAAAAGTACGAGCGACTTCACTTTTGATGCGTTTCTTTTACAGCAAGTAAGCATCGCGTTCCGAAGAACACTTGTGCTATTCAACACACTTGAAGTTTCCATCACAGAAACATTTAAAACTGCGTATTTTCCACTGAAAAATCTGCAAACCGACATTTTTAAATGCTTTTATGAACATTGTAAAATGCACATTCAAACACAAAAAGAAACACACCAAAAATGTTTGCTAGAAATTCTAGATTTTGAATATGAAACTGTGGTAATGCAGCAGCAAATTACCAATCCGTTGTGGTTGCAATTGGAAGATATTGTAAATGTGCATCGCCGTGAAAAACTCTTAACTTTGGATGAAACCACTTTTCTCGCCAAAGAATTACAAACAAATCCTTCAGGGAAATTGATAAAAACGGATTGGAATTGGATAACGCAGGAAATTTTTGAGCGTTTGTTTAAAGTTGAGGTGAATTTAGAAGCGGAATCGAATGAATTTTATTGCTTCAAAATTCCGCTTGGCACATACAATTTGGAAAAGAAAACCAACTTTAAAGAAATTGTGCTAACCGAATATGAATACATATTATTAGACTTATTTGAATACAAAGTCGCGATTCATGAAGTCATCAACGAATTCTCTACCATTTTTGATGTTGAAAATCAAGAAGATTTTCAAAGAGTACACGCTTTTACTAAAGAAATCATAAAAACATTAATCTTTAAGAAATGTTTGATTTTGTAACTATCATTTTTAGAATTAATTGTTATTTTTGTTTTTCACTTTTTTAAAACACAAACAATTGTATGAAAACAATACAGTTTAGAGAAGCGGTAGCCGAAGCCATGAGCGAAGAAATGCGCGCTGACGAAAGCATTTACTTAATGGGAGAAGAAGTTGCCGAATATAACGGAGCGTACAAAGCTTCGAAAGGAATGTTGGATGAGTTTGGTGCTGAGAGAGTTATCGATACACCAATTGCAGAATTAGGTTTTGCAGGAATCGGAGTGGGTTCAGCCATGAACGGAAACCGACCAATTATCGAATTCATGACGTTCAACTTTGCACTAGTTGGAATCGATCAAATTATAAATAACGCAGCCAAAATGCGTCAAATGTCGGGTGGACAATTAAATATTCCAATTGTTTTTCGCGGTCCAACAGCTTCTGCGGGACAATTAGCCGCAACACACTCACAAGCTTTTGAAAGCTGGTATGCCAACTGTCCAGGACTTAAAGTGGTAGTACCGTCCAATCCGTATGATGCGAAAGGTTTATTAAAAACCGCCATTAGAGATGATGATCCAGTAATTTTTATGGAATCAGAGCAAATGTATGGTGATAAAGGCGAAGTGCCAGAAGGCGAATATACCATTCCGTTAGGAGTAGCAGATATCAAGCGAGAAGGAAGCGATGTAACCATTGTTTCTTTCGGAAAAATCATCAAGGAAGCGTACAAAGCAGCAGACGAATTAGCAGAAGAAGGCA
This sequence comes from Kordia sp. TARA_039_SRF, assembly GCA_006383075.2. Taxonomy (GTDB): domain Bacteria; phylum Bacteroidota; class Bacteroidia; order Flavobacteriales; family Flavobacteriaceae; genus Kordia. The sequence goes on along the minus strand of SMNH02000001.1, from coordinate 576,993 downwards.
TTTCTTGTGAAATTATTGACTTACGTACAGTACGTCCAATGGATCATGATGCTATCTTAACTTCTGTAAAGAAAACAAACAGATTGGTCATTTTAGAAGAAGCGTGGCCATTTGGAAACGTAGCTACAGAAATCGTGTACCAAGTACAAGCGAAAGCATTTGATTATTTAGATGCGCCAATTCAAAAAATAAACACAGCAGATACGCCAGCACCCTATTCTCCAGTATTATTGGAAGAATGGTTGCCAAACAAAAATGACGTTATCAAAGCTGTAAAAAAAGTGATGTACAAATAAACAGGAACTTTTAACGTTATAAAAACTTCATCGGCATGTTTGTTGATGAAGTTTTTGTTTTTAAAATGACACAAATTTGAAGACTACATTTTATTGTTTTATAGCCATTCTATTCTGTTATACAGGTTTTTCCCAAACCAAAGTAAGTGGAGTAGTCAAAGATACGTCAGGTGAACCTGTACCTTTTGCCAATGTGGTATTTAAAAACTCTATTGAAGGTACCATCACCAATGAAGATGGGCGATTTTATTTGGAATCTGATAAAACATATACCGTAGTTATTTTTTCTTTTGTGGGATATGAAACGAAAGAAGTTCAATTGTCCAAAAAGGTCAATTACAACATGGAAGTCACCTTGGGTGAAGGTGAAAAACTCAATGCTGTTGTTATAGTTTCGGGAAAACAACCCAAAAAAAACAATCCTGCCATCGATATTCTTCGAAAAATATGGCAGCGAAAACGATTCAATGGAATTCGTCAATTCAAACAATATCAATACGATAAGTACGAAAAAGTAGAATTTGATTTGAATACGATTGACAGTGCCATGATGAAAAGTAGACTCTTTCGCGGCATGGAATTTATCTTCAACGAAATTGACACATCTAGCGTTACAGGGAAAACCTATCTGCCAATTTTCATCAACGAAGCCTTCTCAAAAGTCTATGGCGACAATGTCAAAAACAAAGAAAAAGAAGACCTAATCGGGAACAAAAACTCTGGTTTTAGCAGCAACGAAACCATTACAGCTTTTATCAAAGATTTATATGCCGATTATGATATTTACGATAATTACCTGAAGTTTTTTGACAAAAGTTTTACAAGTCCATTATCGCGTACGGGAATCAACACGTATAACTATGTATTGGTCGATACGGCTTTTATCGATAACAAATGGTGTTACAATATTGTCTACTATCCGCGACGAAAAAACGAACTTACCTTTAAAGGTGATTTTTGGGTGAATGATTCTACATTTGCCATCAAAAAAATCAATCTTCAAGCCAGTAAAAGCGCCAATATCAACTGGGTAAAAGAAATTTACATAGAACAAGAATTTGACGTTTTGAACGATTCGGTATTCTTGCTCAAGCGCGATTATATGTTGTCAGATTTCGCATTAAACAAAAAAGAAAAGTCCAAAGGTGTCTACGGAAAACGTACTACGTTGTATGACAATTATGTGTTTGATGAAGAAAAACCAGAAGAATTCTATAAAAAAGAAATCAATCCGTTTAACGAGGACATTTACGAACGCAGCGATGAATTTTGGGAAGCCAATCGAATGGAAAAGCTGAACAAAGACGAAAAAGGCGTATACAAAATGTTGGATACGCTTAAAACCGTTCCAAAATTCAAACGCTTGTACAGTTTGGCGTCTATCTTAGCTTCAGGATATGTAGAATTTGACAAATACAATTTAGATTACGGACCAATTTTCTCAACCTTCGGATTCAACGATGTAGAAGGAATTCGAGTGCGCGCTGGTGGACGAACCTATTTTGGACCGAATGACAAATGGCGTATTGAAGGCTATGGCGCGTACGGATTTATGGACAATCGTTTCAAATACGGAATCTCAGGAAAATGGTTGCTTAACCCAAAAAATCGCTTGATTATTTCCGCAGGAAATCGCCGCGATGTAGAACAAACAGGCGTAAGTTTAACCGTAAATGACAATGTTTTGGGACGAAGCTTTGCCTCATCCGCGCTATTTGCTTCTGGAAACAGCGATCGCTTAACAAACATCAATTTAACTACGTTTGCGTTGGAAATGGAGCCTATCAAAAACATGACTTTTCGTTTGGGAAGTTCGTATAAAACCATGCGTTCGGCATCGCCAACAACCTTTAGTTTGTCCTATCTCGATCCGCAAGCGCCAAATGGTATTAATGACCGATTGGTTCAGTCGGAAGTCAATTTCTCTGTAGATATGACACCAGGGCGAAAAACCATTCGTCACGGAGTGGAACGTAAAATTGTCAATGACGATTATCCGCGAATCTATCTGAATTATGCACGCGGCGTGGAAGGATTATTCAACAGTGATTTCAACTATTCCAGATTGCAATTATTTTACAGACAACCTTTTCAAGTCGGTGGATTTGGACGAACCTACACGACTTTTGAGGCTGGAAAAACCTTTGGAACCGTACCGTTAAGCTTGCTAAATGTAGTGCCAGGAAATCAAGCATACTTCTCAATTCACAATACTTTTTCACAATTAAACTTTTACGAATTCGTGACAGATACGTATGCTTCATTGCATATTGAGCATAATTTCAACGGACGATTGTTCTCAAGAATTCCGTTTTTACGAAAATTAAATTTACGTGAAATTGTTGGAATTCGTGGTGTTTGGGGAGAAATCTCGCAAGAAAACGTAGACATGAACGTTCCTGCGTTTCAAAGTTTGCCTTTTAGAAGCATTACGCCAGAAGGCATCGCGCCCAACAAAGAAATTTACTGGGAATATTCACTCGGAATCGGCAACATTTTTAAAATTTTCCGAATCGATTTTAACTTTAGAGGCAACTACAAAGGAAATATAGATGCGCGTCAATTTGGTGTTACAGGAGCATTTGGATTTCATTTTTAATAAAATTAAACCACTTCTCCATTGGTCAATCTGATGGTTTTACCTAAATTTGCAGCCGTTTTTAAAAATGCGTAATAATTGAAAATATGACAGCGAAAGAAAAAGGCACTTTTGACGCACTGATTGAAATTCCAAAAGGAAGCAGAAATAAATACGAGTACGACTTTGACTTAAAAAAGATACGTTTTGACAGAATGTTATTCTCGTCCATGATGTATCCTGGTGATTACGGTTTTATTCCAGAAACATTAGCGTTGGACGGCGATCCGTTAGACGTTTTAGTCTTAGGAACCGAACCTACATTTCCAATGTGTGTGATGGAAATCAAGCCAATTGGCGTATTCCACATGGCAGACGAAAAAGGTCCAGATGAAAAAATAGTATGTGTTCCTGTAAGCGATCCTATTTGGAATTCGTATGAGGACATTGAAGATTTGAATCCGCACCGAATCAAAGAAATTACGCACTTTTTCCAAGTATACAAAGATTTAGAAAAGAAAAAAGTAGATGTTGGTGGCTGGGGAAATGCAGCAGAAGCCTATGAAATTGTAGATAAATGCATTGCGCGTTATGAAGCGAGCGAACACAAAAAGAACGGCGACTTCACCATATAAAAAAAGGATTACATCAGAAATCTTAAAAAAAACCTTCTAAAGCGATTTAGAAGGTTTTTTTTTCTGCTTGATTTTGTTACTTTTACGCCGCTAATTAACAAATCAAACAAATAATATGGAATCACTGATGATTTACATGCCAATAGCAGCAGCATTGCTAGGCTTAATCTACATGCTTATTAAAAAGTCTTGGGTAATGAAACAAGATGCAGGCGACGGGACAATGAAAGAAATCTCCGATCACATCTACGAAGGCGCATTGGCTTTCTTAAATGCTGAATATCGTCTTTTAGCAATATTTGTAATTGTTGTAAGTGCAGCACTTGCAGGAGTTTCATTCATAGTGCCAACCACACACTGGATGATCGTAATTGCATTTATTTTTGGAGCTATCTTTTCTGCGTATGCAGGAAACATAGGGATGAAAATAGCGACGAAAACAAATGTTCGAACCACACAAGCAGCACGTACTAGTTTGCCAAATGCTTTAAAAATATCTTTTGGAGGTGGAACTGTTATGGGATTAGGAGTTGCTGGTTTAGCAGTTTTAGGACTTACAGCATTCTTTTTGCTATTCTTTCATTATTTCATGGGCGGTGTTTGGACAAACACTGATGATATGACTATCGTGTTAGAAACATTGGCAGGATTCTCGTTAGGAGCAGAATCAATCGCATTGTTTGCTCGTGTTGGTGGAGGAATCTACACGAAAGCAGCCGATGTAGGAGCGGATTTAGTTGGTAAAGTAGAAGCAGGAATTCCAGAAGATGATCCACGTAACCCTGCAACGATTGCAGATAACGTAGGAGATAATGTAGGAGATGTGGCAGGAATGGGAGCCGATTTATTCGGTTCGTATGTAGCAACAGTGTTAGCGGCAATGGTATTAGGAAACTATATCATCAAAGATATGGGCGGAAGTGTTGACGGATTCGGAGGAATTGGTCCTGTATTACTACCTGTAGCCATTGCAGGTGCAGGAATCATCATTTCTGTGATTGGAACCATGTTAGTGAAGATTAAAAATAACGATGCCAAAGAAGCGCAAGTAATGGGCGCATTGAACGTAGGTAACTGGACGTCAATCGTATTAGTTGCAGTAGCTTGTTTTGGTTTAATTTATTATATGTTGCCAGAGCAAATTTCAATGAAATTCTTTGGAGAAAATGGAGGTGAGCCAATTACAATTGCTTCGATTCGTGTATTCTATGCGACTTTAGTTGGATTATTTGTAGGTGGTGTTATTTCTGCGGTAACAGAATATTATACAGGATTGGGTAAAAAACCAATCTTAGAAATCGTACAAAAATCAAGTACTGGAGCAGGAACTAACATTATTGCTGGTTTGGCAACAGGAATGATTTCTACATTTTCATCGGTTATTTTATTTGCTGCGGCAATTTGGGCATCTTACGCATTTGCAGGATTCTATGGAGTTGCTATGGCAGCTTCAGCAATGATGGCAACAACGGCAATGCAGTTAGCAATAGACGCATTTGGTCCAATTGCTGACAACGCTGGAGGAATTGCAGAAATGAGTGAGCAAGATCCAATTGTAAGAGAACGTACAGATATTTTAGATTCAGTAGGAAACACAACTGCAGCAACTGGAAAAGGTTTTGCCATTGCTTCTGCAGCATTAACTTCCTTAGCATTATTTGCAGCGTATGTAACATTTACTGATATTGACGGAATCAACATTTTTAAAGCACCTGTATTAGCCATGTTATTTGTTGGAGGAATGGTGCCTGTAGTATTTTCTGCATTGGCTATGAATGCCGTAGGAAAAGCAGCGATGGAAATGGTATACGAAGTACGTCGTCAGTTCAAAGAAATTGCTGGAATTATGGAAGGTACTGGAAAACCAGAATACGACAAATGTGTGGCAATTTCAACGAAAGCATCCTTAAAAGAAATGATGTTACCAGGTTTATTAACAATCGGATTCCCACTGGCAATTGCTTTTGTTCCATTAGCATTCGGAATGGAAAGCAAAGCAATTGCAGAAATGCTAGGAGGATATATGGCAGGAGTTACTGTAAGTGGTGTACTTTGGGCAATTTTCCAAAACAACGCAGGTGGTGCTTGGGATAACGCTAAAAAATCGTTTGAAGCAGGTGTTGAAATTAACGGGGAAATGACTTATAAAGGTTCTGATGCGCATAAAGCAGCAGTAACAGGTGATACCGTTGGAGATCCATTCAAAGATACTTCTGGACCATCAATGAATATTCTAATCAAGTTAACTTGTTTAATTGGTTTAGTAGTTGCGCCAATTTTAGGTGGACATTCAGATGAAACAGCTACAGCTGAAGAAGTTGATACCAATGTAATTCAAGTAAATGCAGAAGAAGCTGACGAAGCTGAGGTAGCTTTGAATATTATCACAATGAAAGAGGAAAATTTATAAAAACCGACTTTTTATATTTTTTACAAACAGCAATCAGAAATGGTTGCTGTTTTTTTGCTTTCAATTTAAAAAAGAACCACTTTATCACTTCACATAATACACATAAAACGTAAATAAAAACGCTTCTTTTGATGTAAAATCAATGATTTTATCAGCTTTCCAACCTGGAATATCAAAATCATGCGTGACGATAATGGCGCCTTTTGGGAGTTCTTTTTCTAATTTGATTGAAAGTTTGCCTAAAGAGTTGCGGGTTAAGTATAAAATCAATTTGGTTACTTTAGAAATATTAGCGTTTAAAAAATCGCTTTCTACAATCTTGATGCGATTGGAAAGATGTTCTGCATCCACGTTTTTTCTTGCAGCTTTTAATGCTTCGGGCAGTATTTCATAACCAATACAATGTACGTTAGCAAGTTTGGCGGCAGCAATCAAATTTCGCGCATCGCCACAACCCAAATCGGCAAGTACATCACCATCTTGCAACTCCAAAAGTTTTAATTTTTCTTGGACAACTTCGTCGATAGTTACTTCAAAAGGCTCGTCTAAACGTTTCAAATACGTGTGATTTTATGTGAAAATACTATAATTTTTCAGAATTTCACCGCTTTTTCATGTATACACGTAAACATCTTACAGAAAAACCTAAAAGAAAAATCTTACAGAATTAGTATATTAAAGAAACTTATGAACCTTAACATATTTTATCATGAAAAAAAAGAAATTAATTTCAAAACTAAATTTAGGAAAAACAAATGTTTCCAATCTTTCTAAAATTCAAGGAGGATATTATCCGCCATTCGAAACGGAAGATGTAGACTGCGATACTGGCGGCGGCAGTGGTGGAAGCGGCGGTACGTACACCAATAATTGTAGCGGTCAAACCTGCAGTAACTGTATCACAAACGCACATCCACTTTCGGATCCAATACACTGTAGAACATGCCATACAGGTTGTTAGAATAAAAAAAGAGGTTGTTTTTAAAGTGTTCAAAACGTCATTCTGAGCTTGATACTGAAATAAATTCAGCACAGGCTTCAGAATCTCATTCTATTAATTTTCAACTGTTATGGGAAACCGAATCAAGTTCGGTTTGACGAAATTTAGACTTCTAAAAATAGCCTCTTTTATAATATTGTGAAAAAGCTTCTCTTAAAACAATCCGTGAATTTCTGCGTCTATTCGGTTGATGACATTTCCTAAATCTTCAGGATTGTCTACAAAATCTAAGTTGTCAACGTCAATTACCAACAATTTTCCTTGATCGTATTTTGAAATCCACGCTTCGTAACGTTCGTTCAATCTGCTTAAATAATCAATGCTGATGGAGTTTTCATAATCGCGGCCACGCTTGTGAATTTGCGCTACCAATGTAGAAATATCTGCTCGTAAATAAATTAATAAATCGGGCGCATCAACCAACTTTTGCATCAATTCGAACAGCGATTGGTAATTTTCATAATCGCGATTCGTCATGAGTCCCATTGCGTGTAAATTCGGAGCGAAAATATGCGCATCTTCATAAATCGTACGATCTTGAATCACTTTTTTTCCACTTTCGCGAATATTCAACACTTGTCGGAAACGACTATTTAAAAAGTAAATTTGAAGATTAAAACTCCAACGCTCCATTTGCGTATAAAAATCATCCAAATACGGATTGTCAACAACATCTTCAAAATGTGCTTCCCATTTGTAATGTTTTGCCAATAATTTCGTTAACGTTGTTTTTCCTGCGCCAATATTTCCGGCAATTGCAACATGCATGTGATTCTGTAATTAGGTGTTCGCTTACTTTCAAAACTAACGGATTTCTTAGCTGAAAGTAAAATTATTCGTTCTATCTATTCTTTAGTTGGTTTTTGGAGTTGAAATCGGTACAATACAATTCCGTCGTAAATATACAAGATATCATCGTGAAGCGAAAACTGTTTAATAGCAATTCTTTCAGATGGTAATTTTATAAGAGTAACGTCGTCGTTGCTGCTGTGAAATAATTGTTTGTTTTTCAAAAAGATGACTTCGTTGTTGGTCATTTCAAAATTGGTCACATCTTTTAGTGCTTTTTCAGAAAGTAAACTTCCGTAGATGTTGTATAAATACATTTTTGTCTCTGTCAACACGCGACAAAAATTGTAATTGCTTTTCATCGTGACAAACTTTTCGGGAATTGGCAAATTTTGCACAGGCGTTTTTTGCTGTACATAATTAAACACTTCCAATTGTTGCGTATTGGTATCAAAAATCCACAAATTTCGGTCGTTTGCTGTGGTCGCTGCCGCGAGATTTTTAAAATCTTCAATCACATTAAAATCCGTCTTTTTAATCTCGTTTAGCGTATTATCGAGTACGATTACGGTATTGAAATCTTCGTAAAAAAGTGTGATTTTCAACGGATTCAAAATATCAACCGACGTAATATCGCCCAATTGCAAATTATTGTATTGCCATTCCTTTCCATCATGTCGTTTGATGAGAATGTTGTTCTGAATTACATACAAAGCGCCAAAATTATCCTTCGCCACAAAACGGTCAACACTTAGACTATCTTGCTCTACCAAAGTCGCCGTTACAACTTCCTGTCCAAAAGAATACAAGGAATACGTCAACAACAAAAGAAAAAACAACCGCTTCATAAAAGGCAAATTACAAAAAATGAACCTTTTCTAATGTAATAATGTAGCAATTTTTTAATGCATCAATGTTTTGATTTGATAATTTGAAGATTTACAAATGATTTTATTGGAAAATGAAGTTTTCGAGCGATTTCGACTGCGCTCAATCTGACAAATTAAAGCGAAACGTCATTGCCCAATTTTTGAGAAAACTTATAGTAATACGTTTCTTTTAGAGGATTCAATTTCCAAGCAGTTCTCGATACAATTTTCTTTATTTCATTACGAAAACCACTCGAACAGACGTGTTGAGTTTCAAATTCAGTTGCAGTATCCAAGCGCTAGTTGATTTCTATAAAAAAGCAATTTATCTTTAGTAAAAAATTTAGTTATTTGTGAGAAGCTGAATCAAGTTCAGCTTGACGAAGTACGTTTTCAATCTTAAATAAAAAAAACATTGGTACATTTTCAAATTTACACATTAAAATAACCGTCACTTCGAGTGAAATTTCGCCAGAAATTTAGTATCGAGAAGTACTTTGAAATGTGATGTTTAATAAAAATAAATTCCTGAGCAGGCAGCAATAACAAGTTGAGATAAATTATAAAACTCGAATCGAGCAAAGCGAGAACAACAAAGTCCAAAATCTAGTAGCAAAGCGGTCTAGATTCCAACAGTGAAGCGAATCTAAAACAAAGCGTTTCTAAAAGCAAAACAATCTAAAAATCTAGCGAAAGCAAAAAAAATCTCAATACTCAATACTAACTTCCTAGCAAATCAACTTATACCCAAACCCGCGTACATTCACAATCTGAATGCCAGAGTCGTTTTTTAGTTTTTTGCGAAGTTTGGTAATAAAAACGTCCATACTACGTGCGTTGAAAAAATCGTCGTCGCCCCAAAGTTTGTTGAGAATAAAGGTTCTGTCGAGCACAGAATTTCGTTTTTCAGACAGGTGAAACAACAAAGCAGATTCTCTATGTGTCAACTGTATCGGTGTGTCTTCCCACAACAATTGTTGTTGCGTATGATTGAAAATATACTTTCCAATCGGAATTTTTGTATGGTCTTTTTTCAGGTGAATTCTGTCCAACAACGCATGAATTCGAACAATCAATTCTTCCATGCTAAACGGTTTCTTCAAATAATCATTTCCGCCGTGTTGAAAACCTTCTACCACATCTTTTACTTGCGATTTTGCCGTTAAAAAAATAATCGGAATCGAGCTGTTTTCTTGTCGAATTTCTTTTGCCAACGTAAAACCATCTTTTTTAGGCATCATGACATCCAACACTACAATGTCAGGTTGTATTTCGTGATAGGTTTTAGCTGCGACTTCACCATTTTCACACAAAAACACTTCAAAATCGCGTGATTCCAGACTTTCTTTAACGATTTGTCCCAACGCAGGTTCGTCTTCTGCTAGTAATAATTTGATGGTATCTTTGGTCATGAGAAAAGCGTAATTTTAAAAATAGTATGATTGGTATTCGGAACCAACTGAATTGTTCCTTGGTGTTTTTCCACAATTTTTTTGGTGTAATACAATCCGATGCCAAAACCTTTTACATCATGTGTATTTCCTTTCGGGATGCGGTAAAACTTATCAAAAATCTTGTCGCGTTGCGATTTATCAATCGGATTTCCATTGTCTGAAACCGTAATTTCTATTGTTTCCAATACTTTCGTTATATTCACTTCAATCGTATCGCCGCCGTATTTCAGCGCATTATCAATCAAGTTGGTCACTGCGTTTTCGAAATGAAATGTATCTATTTCCGCAGGCAATTCCGAAACATTACTTCGAAACGAAAGTGTTTTTTCGCCTGAAAGTGTCCGTTGCTTATCCGTAATTTTCTGAATAAAATCAATCATGTCAACCGATTCCTTTTTGAGCAATAGTTTTTCACTATCCAGCGTTGCGGTTTCTAGTAATTTTTCGACCATTAAGTGCAATTTTTTCAACTGTTTATCAGAAATAGACAAATATTTTTGCGTCTTTTCAGGATCTTTTATCGCTCCAAAATGTTGAATGGCTTCCAGTGCTGTTGAAATGGTTGTAATTGGTGTTTTAAACTCGTGTGTAATATTGCTAATCAAATCGTTTTTAATTTCTGCCAATTGCTTCTGCCGTTGAATCACACGCAATAAATACAACAGCGAACTAATAATTGCCAGCGAAAGTAAGGTGGAAATCAAAATGCCAAACAAGCTTTTTTTCAACACAGGCATCGTAATATTAGCATACTCAATTGCCAACTTTTCTCCAGGTTTGTAATAAGCAGATTTTGAAAACGTTTTTAAGGTTTTTGCAGGAAGTGTTGCTGTGCTCATTTCCTCAATAATAGAATCATTTACAGAAAACTGTAAACTATATGGAATTTCAATTTGTTTGCGATCTAATTCGGTGTCTAAAAACGTTTGTAGCTTTTCAAAATTCAGTGAATCTTCTGAAATTGAAATATATAACGAAGAAATTTGGTTAAACAAACGAATGCTGTCTTGGCGTTTTACACGCCACGGAGCGTTATTTTTCTGAAAATCAATAGTAACATTTCCAGAATCTATTTTGGTGTAATTCGTCACACCCGAATCTATGATATACGTTTGTGTATGTTTTGCAATTCGTTCTTCTAAAGTCGTTAAAATAGAATCAAAATTAACGCTTCGCAATTTTTGAAACGCGTTGGTGTCTTTTACAGAACTTGTAGCGTCCATACTGATAAACATCATCTTTTCTCGTTTTGCAAAGTCTGCATAATAGGCTTCCACCGCATTATCCAGACTTATTTGCACATGATTGATGAATTGTTGTTTGTTAACGATGTAATTTTTATAATTCCAATATACCTGAACGGCAATCGTAATCGCTATCGTCGCGATGATTCCGTATAAAATCCAAGATGAATGTTTTTGCTTCATTTTCAGTATCATTACAAGTCAAAAGTAAGAAGTTATTTGGCATAAATAGCATCGGTTAACACTCGTTAACGTTCGTTAACTCAAAACAAAAAGAAAGAAGTTCATATTTGTACCATCAAAAACTAAAAACTCACGAATTATGAAAAATTATACAACAGTAATCTTTGTAGTTGTTTGTATGCTAATCAATTCTATAGTGTTTGCACAGGATTTTCAAGGTGTCGCAACCTATAAAACCAGCATGAAAATGGATTTTAAAATGGACAGTATTTCTACAGCGCAAGGTATCAACAAAGAAATGAAAGAACAGTTAAACGCCATGCTGCAAAAACAATTTCAAAAAGAATACAGTTTAACATTTACACCGTCAGAATCAGTGTATAAACAAGAAGAAAAACTCGCCGCACCAACACCACAGAGTAATAACGGTTTTCAAGTGATGGTCATGGGCGATGGCGAATCAACTATATTATACAAAAACACCAAAGAAAAACGATATGCACATGCACAAGAAATCTTAGGAAAAAAATTCTTAGTACAAGATGAGCTAGAAAATAACGAATGGAAATTGGAAAACGAAACCAAATTCATCGGGCAGTACACGTGCTACAAAGCAACACGTACCATTGAAATGAAAAAAATGACCTCCATGTCTGTTGGTTCCAATGATGATACGCCTGACGTAAGTACCGAAAAAGTAACCGTAACAGCTTGGTATACACCTGAAATTCCTGTGAATTCTGGGCCAGATATGTATTGGGGATTACCAGGATTAATTTTAGAAGTAAACGACGGAACCCGAACGATTGTGTGTAGCAAAATCGTGTTAAATCCTAAAGATAAAGTAGCAATTAAAGAACCGACTAGCGGAAAAAAAGTCAATAACAAAGAATTTACAGAAATTATGGAGAAAAAATCCAAAGAAATGATGGAGCGTTATCGCGGCAACGGACGTGGAAACAGTAATGAAATTAGAATTGAAATCGGTGGATAATTCACCAAAAATCATCAAAAAACGAACAGTACAACGGAATCTTGCGGCGGCTTTAAGAAAATTTTAACAAAAACAGCTTAAACTCTAAGTGAAAATAAAGGTCTTAATGAAGTTAAAAAGTGTAACTTTTTACGCTGTTATGTACTAACATAACAATAACAACAAAAATATAAAGATCTGACAGATGAAACGATTATTACTTTGGAGCTTAGTTTTATGTACAACTGGCGTATTTGCTCAAAATTTTCAGGGAAAAGCTTATTATCAATCCAAAACTACGATGGACTTTGATAGTTGGGGACCACGTGGAAGAGAGCTTTCAGCAGAACAAAAAAAGCGAATTGCAGAACGAATGAAAAGCTTCTTGGAAAAAGTATATATTTTAGACTTTAACCAGTCAGCATCTATCTACAAAGAAGAAGACAAAATTGATGCACCAGGTCGTGGAGGCGGAGGTTTTGGAAGAGCTATGATGGGAAGTTTTTCACCAGGACCGCAATACAAAGATTTAAAAGAAGGCGTTTTGATTGAATCCAAAGAGTTTTTCGGGAAAAAATTCTTAATCAAAGACAGTTTGCAAAAGCTAGAGTGGAAAATGGAAGGCGAAACAAAACAGATAGGAAAATATTTGTGTTTTAAAGCTACCGCACTAAAGAAAGTAGACGATTTGGATTTTAGTGCCATGCGTCCAAAAAGAAACGACAATGACAAAGAAAAAACTGCCGAAGAGAAAAAGCAAGATTCTATCAAAGCTGCCAACGATCCGTTTAGTCAAATAGATATTCCAAAAGAAATTTTAGTCACAGCGTGGTATACTTTAGACATTCCAATTAATCAAGGACCAGGAGAATTTTGGGGATTACCAGGATTAATTTTAGAAGTAAATGCATATCAAACTACGATTTTATGTTCTAAAATTGTGATGAATCCAGGTGAAAAAGATGCCATTGAAGCTCCAGATAAAGGAGAAGTTGTGACACGTAAAGAATACAATGATATTGTAGTGAAAAAAATGCAGGAAATGCGCGAAATGTACCGTGGTCGTGGTCGTGGCAGAAGAGGTAGAGGATAAAAAGTAGGTCCTTTCCTTCCTGTAACTAGTCAGAAGAAAAATCCAATGAAAAATATAATCTGTATACTGCTATGTTTCATAGCACAGGCTACTATTGCCCAAATTAAACTGGAAGGAACCGTTCGAGATTCTATCGGAAAACCCATAGAACTCGCCAATGTAATTGCACTTAATAAAGCAACCAATGCTTTAGAATCGTATGGAATTACGAATAACGAAGGTCGTTACAGACTTGCACTGAAGAAGAATACCAAATATGCCATCAAAGTAAGTTTTATCGGTTTGGCAACCATTAATGATTCCATCACAACGAAAGAAATAGATATCCAAAAAGATTTCGTGATGAAAGCTGACGAACGTCTAGAAGCGGTGGAACTCACGTACGAAATGCCCGTAACCATTAAAGGCGATACGATTGTGTATAATGCTGATTCGTTCAAAAATGGTTCGGAACGCAAATTGGGCGATGTCTTGAAAAAATTACCAGGCGTTGAAGTCAGCGATGAAGGCGAAATTGAAGTAGAAGGAAAAACTGTTTCCAAAGTCATGGTAGAAGGAAAAGATTTCTTCGATGGCGATAGCAAACTTGCCACAAAAAATATTCCTGCTGATGCGGTGGATAAAGTGGAAGTTTTAAAAAATAGCAACGAAGTTTCACAATTACGTGGACTTGGAAATGACCAAGACAATGTCATGATAAACATCAAACTCAAAGAAGGCAAGAAGAACTTTTGGTTTGGTGAAATTACAGGTGGAATCGGTCCCGATGAACGCTATGTTGCCAATCCGCGATTGTTCTATTACAGTCCAAAATACAGCGTCAATCTCATTACAGATGTCAACAATATTGGCGCTATTCCGTTTACACCGCGCGATTATTTCAATTTTACGGGCGGATTTCGGAATGCTTCTAGAAACACAGGAACAAACTTTAATGTAGCCACAAGCGACATCGGATTTTTGACCTTGCGAAACAATCGTGCGAAAGATATCAACTCCAAATTTGGTGCGGCAAACTTTAGCTATTCGCCCAAAAAGACGTGGGATATTAGCGGTTTTGCGATTTATTCAGGTTCGCGAACGGAATTGCAAGAAAATAGTTTTAACGATTATATTGACGAAAATACACCTGATGAGACTACGGCAACTACAACGCGTCAAAAAACGGATTTGGGATTATTTAAGCTAAGTTCAACATACAAACCGAATAGCAACAATCAATTGGATTATGATATGTTTGCAAAAGTGTCACAACAGACGCAAACGGAAGATTTCTTTTCTTCCTTACTAGGAAATATTGACGAGCGACAATCACAAAATCCGTACAGTTTCAATCAAAACTTGAATTACTATTACACGTTGAGCGACAACCATATTTTTGCTTTAGAAGCACAGCATTTATTGCAAGATGAAGATCCGTTTTACAACGCGCGTTTGGCGCAAAGTGAACAATTCCGTTTCACAGATTTGCTAGACTTAAACACCTCACAAACATTTTTGGACATTGCGCAAGACAGACGCGTAAAAACCAACAAATTTGATGCACGATTGGATTATTGGTACGTGTTGAATCAAAAAAGTAATTTGAATTTTACGGTAGGAACGACAGTAAGCACGCAGCAATTTGACTCGGAAATATTTCAGTTGTTAGACAACGGAAGCAAACTCACGTTGGCAAATCCGCAAGAAGCCATTACGAACGATGTTCGGTATCATTTTTCAGATACTTTTTTAGGATTGCACTATAAAATAAAATCTGGGAAATTTACGTTTACGCCAGGAATTACGGCGCATGCGTATGGTGTAAAGAATACACAATTTGGTTCAGAATTTGAAGATACGTTTACGCGTTTCTTGCCTGATGCGAATATTTTAGTGCAGTTTAAAGATTCTGAAACGTTGAATTTTTCCTATCGAATGCAAACCGATTTTACCGATGTGAATAATTTGGCAGAAGGTTTGGTGTTTAACAATTTCAACTCTATTTTTAGAGGAAATAGAACGCTTGAAAATGCCTTATCGCACAACTTAAATTTGAGTTACTTCAGTTTCAATCTGTTTAATTATACCAACATTTTTGGCTTTATCAACTACAACAAACGCATTGATCCAATTCGAAATCGTTCACAATTTTTAGTCATTCCAGGTGAAAATGCAGGCGATCCAGATATCTTAAGTACCAATACCGTTTCTGCGCCGTTCAATTCTAACTTTGCAGACGAAAGCATCACGGCGAATGGACGATTTGAGCGTACATTTCGAAAAATAAAAGCCTCTGTGAGCGGCACCTTTTCGTTCTCGCGATTCAATCAAGAAATTAATGGTGTGCGAAATGTCAATGAATCGTTTACACAAAATTATAGCACGCGTGTCAGCACAAATTTTAGAGATGCGCCCAATATTGAAGTTGGCTACAATTTGACAATTAACGATTACGAACAAGGACAAAATTCCAATCGATTTATTACTAGCAGTCCGTTTGTAAATGTGGATGCGTATTTCTTAAAAAGTTTCATCTTTACGGCTGATTATTCGTATTTCAATTACAGCAATGAAGAGCGTACACTTAACAATTACAGTTTCTTAAAAGCGGAATTATCGTACCGAAAAAAGGACAATCCTTGGGAATATGCTGTGAGTGGCACCAACTTGCTCAATACAACATCGCTCAATCAAGATAATTCGAATAATTTCTTAACTAGTACGAGCGAATATTTCATCCAGCCACGTTATGTGATTTTTAGCGTGAAGTATAATTTGTAAAATAACGTTAATTCGACATAAAAATCTATGGTAGTTTCTTCTTTTCCGCAGTGTAGCAAGGGTTTTCGTTAAAAATTTCTGAATCCTTGAAAGAAATTTAGAAAAATCATTGCGGTTTTGGTTTTCTCCCTAAAGAGAAAAGCAAAAACACCTCTGGAAAAGTGCCCTTTCTTTTGTTTCTTTTCTTTGGGCACGCAAAGAACAAGAAAATAGACAACTAATTTTTAGTTTTTTAAAAATTCATTTCATTGAGAAGAAGCTATTTTTACTTGAATAAATTTATATCGAACTAACATTAAAATAGCATAAAAAAACAACTCCGTAGTTTCCCGTGATTTCAGGTGGTTTATACGTATTTGCTGTGTGAAAGTTGAAAAATAAAGAGTTTTTTAGCTAGTTTTATAAGAAACATAGTATATCAAATCACATAACAATTACGAAAACTACGGTATTATGAATCATCCAAAAGAAACAAACAAATTTTCAGAACATATTGAACGCTGGGCGCATGAAGATATGTTGCAATTAACACATCATTTTCATCGACTCAAAGGAGAGCAATACGAACGTACGAGCGATTTTGTCATGGATAAAATAGAAGATGTTCCTAAGTTTGAAAGTATAAAAAAGTCCATCAAACGGTTGCGAATTTATTTAGCATTAGATGCTCCGAACAAAGCTGCGTTTACTTTTTTTCCAGTGCTAGAAGTGTTAACGGATGATGAGAAATTGTATCCATTCAAATTGCATGCTACAGAAAATAGAAAATCTACTTCTGGCGATTTAGAAGTCGTTCCGAAATTATTTAAAGATATCATTAGTAAAAATTGGGACACGATTGATGTGAGTTTGGTAGACGATTTGTTTTTTGCCTCTAAAAAAACAACCAACGGATTTGATACGTTACTACGCGTGTTATACTATGAAGTGAAAGGAAAGATGCTTACGGAAGTGATTCACAAATTACCTGAATTAACTGGAATTACGATGTATTCTGGAATTGATATGAACAAATTTTCCGATAAAACTCAAATTTCGTTTACGCCAGTTTTAGGATTTCAATTTGAAGAGCCAGACGATACAAGCGACTATAGCTTTGGATTGAAAAGTATGCTAGAATTCTCCAAGGGAGAAACCTTTATTGAATATTCCAGTCCGTGTCCGCCAACATGTTAATTGAAAAACATGAGTGAAGAACTTTTTGGATACCTGCGACTCATCTCGTCATTTGGCGTATTGTTGCCATTGTGTATTGCACTTTGGAAACACCGTCGCTTGACAAGTATACAACGAAAATTACTGTATTTATTGGTTTCGATTTGTGTGGTTGAAGCTGTTTCAAATATGTTGTGGTACCGAAAAGAAAACAATCTGCCAGTATTTCATTTTTACAGTATTGTGGAATGTTTGCTGATTCTCAATTTGTACAAAGAAGCGTTGAAAAAACTATTTCCAAAGTATTTCTTTATGAGTATCGGAGTGATTTTTACAGTGTTCGCGATAGTAAATATGCTCTATTTTCAAGCATTGACCACGTTTAATTCTAACGTGACAACTACGCTCGGGTTTTTAGTCATCTTTTTGTGCTTGTGTTATTTTTATGCGCTTTTGCAAGAAGAAATTTACAGTCCGCTAGAAAAAAAACCAATGTTTTGGATCAATGCAGGCTTTTTAATTTATTTTTCGAGTAACTTAATCCTGTTTTTTATCAATAACAGCATGTTTACCAAGCCTGACTCGGTAAGTTATTTAGTTTGGGGATTGCATGCGGTTGTCAATATCATATTAATGCTCTTTTTTACCATTGCAGTATGGGTGAATCCGATTCGACGCTAACATTACAAATTATCATCATTGGAATGGTCGTGCTTTTTGCGCTGGCTTTGGGCGTAATTGTATTTTTCATCATTTACCAAAAACGCTTATTCGCACAGCAGCAAAAACACCAAGAAGTAGAAGCGGCGTATCAACGAGAATTATTACAAATTGCCATCCAAAGTGAAGAAAAAGAACGTGCGCGCATTGGAAAAGAACTGCACGACGATGTAGGTGCATTACTAACAACTACGAAACTGTATTTAAGTCAAATTTCGCCCAAAGCGTCTCCCAAAAAACTAGCAGCCACTACTGAAAAAATGTATGCGTTGTTTGAACGAATGATTCAAGGTGTACGTAGCATTTCACAAGATTTACGACCAGCAATTTTGGAGCGATTGGGTTTAGCGGAAGCAGTAAAAAGCATGATAAATATCGTCAATGATTTAAAAGCCGTTCATGTTACTTTTGAGGATTTTAGCAATAAAACAGTCTCCAAGTCTGATGAATTGAATGTGTATCGCATGTTGCAAGAACTTGTAAATAATACGTTAAAACACGCTAACGCTACCGAAATTTCCATTGTTTTCAAAAATGAATCGACAAATTTCATTATTGTATACCAAGATAATGGCGTTGGATTTGACGAATCTACAGTACAACAAAAGAAAGGCATTGGACTCAAAAATATAGAAAGTCGTTTGTCGGCACTTTCTGGGAAATCTTACTATGAAAAAGTTGCAAAAGGAATCAAATTAATCATACAAATACCAATTACTTATGAATGAAAAAGTTATTAATGTAGGCATTGCAGACGATCATTCGTTGTTCCGCGAAGGCATCCGATTGATTATTGACGATTATGAAAATACGCAATTAACACTAGAAGCAGAAAACGGGCAAGATTTGTTGACAAAGCTCCAAAACAATACGCCAGATGTGATTCTTTTAGACTTAGAAATGCCTAAAATGGACGGCGTGGAAACCTTAAGATATCTAACAGAAAATAGTATTTATCCAGACTTAAAAATTATTGTTTTAACCATGCACAAAGAAGCGCGTATGATTGCGTATTTGATGGAATTGGGCGCCAATGGTTATTTGATGAAAGATGCCGAACCGAGAGAATTTGAAGAAGCTATCAGAACTGTTTATGAAGAAGGACATTATTTTAATGAATCCGTTTCACAAGCGATGTTGAAAAGTCTGAAAGACAAATCAGGCAAAGTGCCTACACTTAAAAACAACTACCAACTGACTTCACGCGAAATGGAAGTGCTACAACTCATTGCCAAAGGACTCACCACAAGTGAAATAGGCGAGAAGCTCTTTTTAAGCAAGCGTACTATTGAAGGACATCGTAAAAATTTAATCAGCAAACTAGGTGCGCGAAATACAGCAACACTGATTGTAAAAGCAGTAAAAGAAGGATTGATTTCGGTAGATTTTTGATAGAATTAACGTGAGTTCGATATAATTATTTTATTATGTAGTTGATTACTAGTGTGTTATAATCAATGTCAAATCGAGCGCAGTCGAGATTTTTTTGAAATTATCAATTCTTAGCTGTTCTCGACTGCGCTCGAACTGACAATTAGTTATTTCTAATTGAATTACGAATTACATAGTGATTTCCTAAGTCAAACTTACGTTAAAATTAGGATTGTGGTTTGTCTGTATCCTTCATGACAGCTTCACCTATTTCGGGCGTTTTGACCAACTTCTGAATGCGTTGCGAAATAAAAATACTTAAAATCACGAAGCCCATAAAAAAGAAGAAGCCATTTTGCAGTTCGGATTTATTGGTGGAAAGGATTTCCAAATTTTCAATGCTGTTTTCCAATTGTGAAAGCTGTCCTGAAATGATGCCTGTAAAACCGATATACGACATAAAAATAGAAACCACCATCACATCTGCCATGGACCATTTTCCGCTTTTAAACACCATAAATTTTATAAATCGGTTGTGTTGTAAGGAACGTTTAAAGATAAGTGCAACACTCGAAATGAGCTTAGAAACAGGGAAAATTACACTAAATAATAAAACCAACACACCAACCAACATCACTTTTGTTTTTCCTTGCGAAAGCATGATTTGTGATACTTCCATGATGCTTTTGCTTTTGTAATACAACACTTGATCGGTAAACGAAATCGCTTCGCCCATCAATTGCAATTCCATCGAAGCAATGCGCGCGTCAATGTCAATCATCGGGAGAAAAACGCCTAATGCAAGTAAATGAATGGCAGCAACGATATAAATAGTAATTCTAAAATTAGAAGTTTCTTTTAAGAATAACAACAATAAAAGCATACTCAAAAAAGCTACGACTAAGACAATATTATAAGCGCTTTGCTGATTTTTAACATGTGAAAGTTTATCGGAAATAATAGTGATGCACTCACTTCCGTCCGCAGCATTGTAGTTGGATAAAATGTTGTTGTAAGTGGTATAATCTAACTTTTGAAAAGTTCCTTCCGTATACGAATTGATTTGCGCTAAAATATAATTTTTAATACCATCACGATTTTCTTCACTTTCTAAAAAATCGAGAATATCTTCTGTGATGACAGGCACTTGGTTTTTCAATTCACCAAAAATCTGAAAATAATCGGCGCCAATATTTCGTAGCGACAATCCTAAAAAATCGGCGTTTTTCTCGTTTTTTGCTTTGTACGCAATCTCAAACTTATCAATAGATTCGTTTAAAAACGTTCTAATCTTCACACGTGCTTCATCGCGTTGCGTGCCTGAAAGCTCTAATTCCTCTAGTTTTTTTGTAATGATTGTTGCGAATTGTTCTTCCCAAGCATCCACATTAAACATACCGTATTTAATATCCGAAAGTTCAATAACATCCGTTTTCAATGCACGTTTTTGAGTTTCGAGTCGATACGTACTAGAAGCAGCAACACTAATGGCGAGCAGTAAAACAATTAAAATACTATGAATGATGAGGTTGTTCCGCACGGTTAAAATCTTGATTTGCAATGGTATTTATACAATAAACGATTCAGAACGAAATTTGTTTCAAACAAAATATATTAGACCTTTTTGAGATAGTCTATAATTTCCTTTGGTGTGTGTTGTGTTTGTGTTAAATGTTCTTTCATCAACGCTAAGGCTTTGTCTTCTTCTCCCAACTTAGCATACAAAAACGAAAGAACATATTTCAATGCTGGATTGTGAATTTGATACATCTCATCAGGATGTTGTAATTGCTTGTTTGCGATACTAATATTTTGTGTGATTGTACTAGCATTTGCTAAATATGCTTCAATTTTATGAATACGTTTGTGTACTAGTTTTTGTAACGATTTGATGAATGATTTCTGATGCCAAAGCGAAATACTTTTTTTACTGCCAACAATAGTTTGTGCATCATCAAACAAATGACATTGCTTTTTATGAAACACAATTTTTTGTTTGGAATTGACAACAGGCATAAAATCAAAATTAGTTCCTATTCTAAAATGACCGACAGTGCCACGATAACTAAATTGAATTATTTTTCGAATTCCTTCCTCGTTAAAATCGCTCATCCAAACATACGGATTTTCAGTAGCTTCAAGATTGAGCTTTTCAAAAACAGGAGTAGCAATATCGTACAAGATTTCTTTAATGATACCTGCGCTTGGCGGGTTCAAGTTTGATAAGTTTTCACGACTAAATAAGTTATAAACGCCCATTTTTTATACAATGTATTGCAATCCAATTTTTGATTTTACCTTGTCAATAATCGTCATTAATTGTAAACTAAATTCTAATGGCAATTTCGGGTTTTCTGTTTCACCAGCTAACATACATGAATTCACTGCTTCAATCTCGTGAATATATCCAATGCCTGCATGTGGCAATTCAAAAACGGTTTCTTCATTGTTTTTTATCAGCGAAACGGTATTGGCTTCGTGAAAACGGCGATGTAATTTTATCACGCCTTTTGTGCCAAAAATATAAGCTTCTGTAGGCGTATCGACTTCAAAAGTAGATTCTAAAACCGCTTTTTGACCGTTTTCATAATCGAACAACATAGCGCAAAAACTATCAACGCCAGTTTCGGTAAAACGTGCCGAAGCATCAATGTTGGAAGGCATTCCCAATACGGAAAGACTTAAAAAAATAGGATACAAGCCAATATCGAGCAACGAGCCGCCGCCAAGTTTCTTATTAAACAAACGACTTTCAGGTTGAAACGGCGTTTGAAAACCAAAATCTGCCCGAATACTGATGATTTCTCCGATAGCATTTTCGTTCAGCAATTCATGAACTTTTTGAAACGATGGCATAAATCGTGTCCAAATCGCTTCCATAAAAAATACGTTTTGTGCTTTTGCTTTCGCTATCATTTGTTGCACTTCCGTGAGATTTATTCCGAGTGGCTTTTCACATAAAACCGCTTTTTTATGCTGTAAACATAACATTGTATTTTCAAAATGTAAGGCATGTGGCGTAGCAATATATACAATATCAATCTCGTCATCTTTGACTAATGCTTCATACGAAGAAAATGCTTTTTTTGCATGATATGTTGTAGCAAAATCTGAAGCTTTTTCAATACTTCGCGAGGCAACTCCTTGTAGTATTGCTGTTTCGGAAAGTTGTAAATCGGATGCAAATTTGTGTGCAATTTTTCCCAATCCAAGAATTCCCCAACGTATTTTTTGTGACATAATTTTTAGTAAAAGTGAACTTAAAAGTAAAAAATAAAAATCGATTAAATCCCAAAACTACGCATAACATCGTATGTTTTTGAATGTTTGGCTTTTGTAATTTTAAAGAAAAAAATATGAAAGTCACATTCAAAATTCTTCTGCTAAGCGGCTTTTTAGGTGTGTTGAGCATCTCTTGTGCTTCATTGCCTGAATCGGAGCGAAAAAAAGAATTCATCGTTCTAAAAACGAAAGACACCATAGTTGCCGATAAACTAAGTGCCGTAAATCCTTTTCGAAATATTGGTCGTGTCACCATCACAAATAACATACAAGGAAAAGAAATAACGGATGTGTATACCTACGACAAAATTTATCAAATTCATTATTTCGATAGAAAGAACAGACCAACCGTTGTAGAAATTATTGAAGAAACACCTTCTTTGTCAACCACACATGTGGAAATGGACATTGTAATTAATATCGGAAAAGTTCGTTTGTACAAAAATGATCCAGGATTTCGACCAGATTATCCGTTTGTGGTAAGTGATTTTTATCACGGATATGTGCGCACAAAAGCGGAGTTTGAAAGCTTTATAAACCAGTTGAAAAAATGTACCGCTTTTCGAGAAAAATATACAGATGAACGCTATTTTAAAAGCAAAAATCTGCCAGAAATAGTAACATTTTATAATGAAAATTGTGACGGTAAATAATGTCCTTTACGCCGTAACTCCCGTGCCGCCAGCTCCTGCATTATCATCGTCGTCTTTTCGGTATTTTTTCCAAATTTCTTTGTCTCTTGCTTCGTTGTCGCTTTCGTATTCATCGTCGGTATATCCGCTATCAGGCAAGTCTTTTACCTTTTCAAACTTATGACTCTGATTACATTCACGGCACAACGGTCTCAATCTCGTTGGATCGTCGTGATCTTTACGAATTTCTTCGTCCGACTTCTTTTTTGCTTTTAATTTCTTCAATCTGCCAGCCCATGGAGGATAATGGTCTAATTGTGCCGAAACGATATTATGTCGTTTTTTCGATTTACTGATATAAAAAGTTTTGATTTCGCGTCCTTTTCGGTCTGCCAGCGGTTTTCCACAGCCGGGACACACATACATACGATTCTTATTTCGCAACGCACCTTTCATAATTACCCTTCTTCTTAGTGCCTTGCTAAACGTTTGTCTATGTTTACGTCGTGCACTTGGTGGCACCCAATCTTCCGAATCACTTTCATAGCCTGATTTTTTAGCTTTTTTCTTCTTCTTTTTTTTCTCATACCTTTTCACAAGTTGTATAGCATTGGAAGCTGTTATTTTACTGTTTTGTGAAGAAGTTGTAGCTGTTTTTTCGGTAATTTGCTGTTGCATCTTTTGCTGTACAACAGTTTCTGGGCGATTGTCTAAAAGTTGAAACGCATCTTTTTTTGATATTTTCTGCGATACAGCAGAAGCCGTAGTAGTTTGTTTTGGTGTTTTTTTAGATTGATGTTGTAAAGAATCCATATTGGTAGATACACTAGTTCTTTTTCAAGATAGGAAAGCTAAAAACGACAATCAAATCAAAACCTTACAATCTTTGTATATGTCTACGAAAAGTATACGCTTGTCACAAAATTTGTGCTGAAATGATGGTAAAAACAGAGAAAAGAGGTTGTCGAAAAAGTACAAATTTCGTCAAGCCGAACTTGACTGGGTTTCCCATAACAGTTGAAAATTAGTGTGATGAGATTCTGAGTCAAGCTCAGAATGACGTTTGTAAATAACTTTTCAGACCTCTTTATTCTCTACAAATAGCACTAGTAATACAACTAACCTTTACCACAATCGGTCACACACTCGTTATAAAATGTGCTCTTTTTACAATCAACAGATGTACATTGACTCTTTGCTGCTCTAAAAGTTCGGCGGCAATTTCTTCGTACGGCTCTAAAAGTTCGTCTACAATTTCTAATGCATCTTCTTCGCTGTCGTCCTCTCAAATTTCTTCTGCAATTTTGGATACAGTTTCTTTTGTTTCCTCTAGCTTGATTGATACAATTTCGTTTCGTAGTTCGTGCAATTCTTCTGCAATCTCTTTTGTCTTTTCGACACTCTTTTGCTTTGTTTCGTGTACATTTTCGGATGCATTTGGCATCTCGACTGTAGTAACAATTTAAGCGATCTTCAATATTTTTTACGGAGCATCGTTCTTTACATTTTTTAACCGCTTCTTCCTTCGTCAAGCCTGTTGCAGGATCAGGCAACGCCAACTCACATTCTTTTTTGCACGCATCAAACGCGGCAGCATTTTCTTTTTTGCAATATTCCATCAATTGCTTGTTACAGCTTGATAAGAATAGAATACAGAGATAGAGACCTATTTTTTTCATAATTCAAAACATTTAATGTTGCTTACTCTTTTTGCTTTTCAGCTTCCGCAATGTGTATCAAAATTGCGGTACTTCTATTTGAAACTAAAGAGTGGTTTCATCATCGGTCTACCTGATTGTATAAAGGCAAGATTTCAATAGATATTGTGAAAATAGTAGCGTATATATACGTTTTTTAAGCGTATAAACCCTTGAAGTTCATGTGATTGTTGGTTTTTGTCTTTTACGTCTTCTACTTTCGTGTCATTACAAACCATAAAAAAATAATCATGAGTAATTCTAAAAATGAAACATCAAATCACGAACCAGCGTTAAAAGGACTACAACCTGTTGACGAACTGAATTTACAGCAAAACCTTGAAGAACCAATGACAGATGAATTTTGTTATTTTCACCACAAGGGATTGTATCACGCATCATGGCAATACTTACACACAGACGGACGTTGGTGGGGAAAAGCGGAGTTTGGACCAAATTGGCATGAAAAAGTACGATGGCATCCAAATTTAAAGTTTCGTGCGCGAATCAACCGTCTATTTCATTGGGATTTAATTGTTGAAACGGACATGAAACCTGGACAAGTACTTGCCATTTGGGGAACTATTTTTGAAACCGCTTGGAACGTAACTTCAAAAGAAAGTTTTATGGAAAAAATTAAAAATGCTAAAGTTGTAGAAGTCGCCGAATAGATTACATAAAATACAGTCATAAAAAAACCGCTTTTGTATAAGTTACAAAAGCGGTTTTTAAATATATAACTAAGCTTAGAATTTTACAATCCGAAAGCTGTTTTTACCTTGTCTACATAGTCTAATTTTTCCCAAGTAAATAGCTCTACATCCATTGTTTTTGTTTCGCCACTTGGTGTCGTAAAAGTTTTAGAAACGACTTCGTTAGTACGTCCCATGTGTCCGTACGCGGCTGTTTCACTGTACATTGGTGTGCGCAATTTTAAACGACTTTCAATCGCTGCTGGGCGCATGTCAAATACTTCTTTTACTTTCTCTGCAATTTCTCCATCAGATAAATCAACTTTGGCAGTTCCGTAGGTATCCACAAAAATTCCCATTGGTTCAACAACTCCGATGGCGTACGAAACTTGAACTAAAATTTCGTCAGCAACACCAGCCGCCACCAAGTTTTTTGCAACGTGACGCGTAGCATACGCTGCACTTCTATCTACCTTACTTGGATCTTTTCCAGAAAACGCTCCACCACCGTGAGCACCTTTTCCACCATACGTATCAACGATGATTTTTCTTCCTGTCAATCCAGTATCTCCGTGTGGTCCACCAATTACGAATTTTCCAGTTGGGTTGATGTGATACTTAATATCGTCACCAAATAATGCTTGAATTTCTGGCTTTAATTTTGCCTTTACGCGTGGAATCAAAATGTTTACGATGTCTTCGCGAATTTTGGTTAACATTACGTCGTCACTTTCGTCAAAATCGTCGTGTTGTGTTGAAATTACAATCGCTTCTACGCGTGACGGTACATTGTCATCATTATACTCAATCGTTACCTGACTTTTTGCATCTGGACGTAAGTATGTAATATCTTTATTTTCTCTGCGCAAAGCTGCCAATTCAATCAACATTAAATGTGATAAATCTAACGCTAATGGCATCAAGTTTTCAGTCTCTTTTGTTGCATACCCAAACATCATTCCTTGGTCACCAGCACCTTGCTCTTCTTTCGTTTCTCTGTCAACACCTCTGTTAATGTCTTCAGACTGCTCATGAATAGCTGATAAAACACCACAAGAATTTCCGTCGAACATATATTCACTCTTAGTATAGCCAATTTTGTTAACTACTTCTCTTGCAATCTTTTGAACGTCTAAATACGTGTTCGATTTTACTTCTCCCGCAAGGATTACCTGACCAGTTGTTACTAATGTTTCACAAGCAACTTTTGACTCAGGATCGAACGCTAAAAAATTATCAATTAAAGCATCAGAAATTTGATCTGCTACTTTGTCTGGATGTCCTTCTGAAACCGACTCAGAGGTAAAAAAATATGACATAATAAATCTTCTTTTAAAAATTAAAATAGTTGTGGAAAATTAAAAGCGATTGCTTGGTCGTCTAAAGAAGTAGAAAATTACTGCTTTAGCATTTTTTAGCATACTGAAAGGTTCAGTACTTGAGGTTGCAATCAGTTCAAATTTTTCCTCAAAACAGGTGCAAATGTATAAAAAACTAAGTACAAACAAACAACAAAAAAGGAATTTTATTGAGAACATGAAAAACTGTTAAAAAAGAAAATTTTTCAAAAAAAGATTTGGATATTAAAAAATTATGACTTTAACTTTGTACCAAACAAAACAGAAAATGAATACGAAAGTTTGTAATATGTGTTGTATGATGTGTAGCAGAAATGCCGCAGAGGACACCATTGTATTACGATAACTGAACGTATTTCACAATAATATTAAGCCTCTGCAAAACGCAGGGGCTTTTTTCATGATTATATTTTAAGTTAATTTTTTTTCAAAAACCAATGAGTCAAATTTTTCAAATAGCAGGAATCGAACCAACCAAAACAACGTGTTGCTGTATGATGATGGTTATGTGCATGATGTGCTGTAGCCAATCTTGCTATTATCGAAAAGTTCCAGATAAATGCTGATGCATTTGTTATAATTCAAAAAAAAGGTCCTTTTGGTAATAGTTATCCAAAAGGGCCTTTTTTCATTGGTCTAATTTCAAAAAATCCAGTTCAAAACAACAAATAACAAACAACGAATAACAAAGAACATAAAAAAACAAAATACAAACACACTAAAATCAAAGAAAATGAGTACACAACAATTCGCAACAAAAGCATTACATTCAGGACACGACACTACGCAAAACGGAGGAACACGAGCCGTTCCAATTTACCAATCAACCGCGTATGTATTTAACAACTCAGACCATGCGTCTAACCTATTTTCCTTAGCAGAACCCGGAAATATTTACACCCGAATCAACAATCCGACCAACGATATTTTAGAGCAACGACTCGCTGCATTAGAAGGCGGAATTGCCGCAGTAGTCACGGCATCAGGGACTTCAGCAATTGCAACAACATTGCTAACTTTGCTAAGAGCAGGCGACCATATTGTAGCGTCCAATAGTTTATACGGCGGAACGTATAATTTGCTCAATGTCACGCTACCAAGACTCGGAATTACGACGACGTTTGTTGATCCAGATGTAGCAAATAGTTTCTCAGATGCCGTACAAGAAAATACTAGAGCCGTTTTTATTGAGTCGCTCGGAAATCCAAAATTAGATGTACTAGACATCGAAGCGATTTCTGCTCAAGCCAAAGCCAACAAAATTCCACTCATCGTCGATAACACCATTGCCACACCTTACTTATTGAATCCTATCAAACACGGTGCAAACATCGTCATTCACTCACTTACAAAATACATCAACGGAAACGGAACTGCCTTAGGCGGCGCCATTATTGACGCAGGTACGTTTGACTGGACCAACGGAAAGTTTCCAGAATTTACAGAACCATCACCAGGATATCACGGTTTGGTATATAGCGAAGCGCTAGAAGCAGCCGCATTTATTGCCAAAGTTCGTATTGAGGGACTGCGTGATTTTGGTTCAGCATTGAGTCCGTTCAACGCATTTCAAATCATTCAAGGATTGGAAACTTTGCCAATTCGCATCAAACAACACAGTGAAAATGCACTTGAATTGGCAAAATGGTTACAAACGCAAGAAGCAGTGGCTTGGGTAAATTATCCAGGACTGGAAACTAGCAATTACAAAGCATTAGCAGATAAATATTTACCAAAAGGACAAAGTGGCATCGTCACATTTGGAATCAAAGCGGGTTACGAAGCGGCAAAACGTATTGCTGACGAAACAGAAGTATTCTCGCTCTTAGCAAATATTGGCGATACGAAATCATTAATCATTCATCCAGCAAGTACGACGCATCAACAATTGACGGAAGAGCAGCAAGCTTCTACAGGTGTAACGCAAGATTTAATTCGCTTGTCTGTTGGTTTGGAAGATGTGGAAGATTTAAAAACAGATTTACAAACAGTTTTTGATAAAATAACGGCTGGAATTCCAGCATCTTAACACAGCGATGGTGACACAAAAAACAACACATATTACCATTTCCGATTTCTTCACAGAAAGCGGCGCGTATTATCCAAACCTCAAGTTGAGTTATCAGCTTGTAGGTTCGGATGATGCCAATGCGCCTATTGTTTTGGTAAATCATGCTTTGACGGGAAATTCGGAAGTGACTGGGGAAAACGGTTGGTGGAATAGCTTGATTGGCGTCGATAAATGTATTGACACGAATCACTTTAAAATTTTAAGTTTTGATATTCCTGGCAATGGTTTTTTAGCAGAAGCTGGATTGATTGAGCATTACAAAGATTTTGTAGCGCGCGATATTGCTAAGATTTTTCTCAGAGGATTGGAAAACTTGCACATCAAGAAGCTTTTTGCGGCTATTGGCGGCTCGTTAGGTGGCGGAATTGCGTGGGAAATGGCAGTATTAGAACCCAATTTGATTCAAAATCTCATTCCGATTGCTTCTGATTGGAAATCGACTGATTGGCTGATTGGGAATTGTTTTTTGCAAGAACGCATCTTGGAAAACTCTAGCAACCCTGTAGAAGACGCACGTATTCATGCCATGTTGTGCTACCGAACGCCGTTTTCGCTCAAAGTAAAATTTCAGCGAACGCAACACAAAGAAAAAGCAATTTTCAATACCGAAAGTTGGTTAGCGCATCATGGAAAAAAATTGCAACAACGCTATCAATTGGCAGCGTACAAATTGATGAATCAATTATTAAAAACCATTGACATTACCAGAGGAAGAACATCGTTGGAAGAAGTCGCATCTAAAATTACGGGAAACATTCACATGGTTAGCATCAATAGTGACATCTTTTTTTCGCCTGACGAAGACCTAGAAACATACCGACGGTTGCAACGTTTCAAAGAAAATGTATATCACGACGAAATTCAATCCATTCACGGACACGACGCATTTTTAATAGAATACGGACAATTAAGTCTCATCCTCAGAAACATATTTCAAGTTCAAAAATCATCTATCTAAACTAGTACACAACAAAATTGTTATGAAGATTTTAAAATTTGGCGGAAAATCACTCGCCAACGGAAAAGGCATCAAAGCCACGATTGACATCATCAAAGAAAAGGCAAAACAGCAAGAACATATTGCCGTAGTTTTGTCGGCTCGCGGAAACGCTACAAACGAATTGCTTGAAATGTTGGAGAAAGCAATTAACAAAGAATCGTATCACGAACAATTCAACGCTTTTAAAGCTTATCAAAGTCAAATAGATCGCGCTATCGATTTTACGGAAGAATTTACAACACTCGAAAATTTGTTTCAAGGTGTTTCATTGTTAGGTGATTACAGTGAAAAAATAAAAGATCAAATTGTATCACAAGGCGAATTGATTGCGGCAAAATTAGTAACCAATTTACTCAAAAAAGAAGGTGTTAACGCGCATTTTGCAGACAGTAGAAACTTGATTAAAACGGACAATTCCTTTGGAAATGCACGTCCTTTGGATACGATTTCGCGCAGAAATATCATCAATCATTTCAAATCGTACAACGGAACTACGGTTAATATTGTGACAGGTTTTATCGGCTCTAATCAAAACAACGAAACAACTACATTGGGCAGAAACGGAAGTAATTATACCGCAGCATTGTTGGCGAATTTTTTAGATGCGGAAGAATTGCAAAATTACACACATGTAGACGGAATTTTCACAGCAAATCCTGATTTGGTCGCTGATGCACGAAAAATCTCGGAATTATCATTTAACGAAGCAAACGAACTAGCCACGTTTGGTGCCAACATTTTACACGCGAAAACCATGGTGCCACTGATTGAAAAAAACATTCCATTGCGCATCTTAAACACCTTTAACAGTTCGGATGATGGAACCATTATCAAGCAAAAAACTATCAAAAAAGGCATCAAATCGATTTCTGTATTGGAAAATGTCGCGTTGATTAATTTGGAAGGAAGAGGTTTGCTCGGAAGAGTAGGTGTGGACGCGCGTATTTTTAAAACCATGAGTGAAAATGATATCAATGTAAGCATCATTTCGCAAGGTTCTTCTGAGCGAGGCATTGGTTTGGTGATTGACGCTGAAAAGGCGATGAAGGCGATTGTTGCGTTGGAAAAAGAATTTGAAAATGATTTCTATAATAAAGATGTCAATAAAATTTCGATTGTGGATGATGTGGCGGTAATTTCCATTATTGGACAAGATTTAAGCGAATTTCACAAGCCATACAACGCGTTGATAAAAAATCAAATCGTTCCGATTTTGTTCAACAATACCATTTCTGGAAAAAACGTGAGTTTGGTGGTTAAAAAATCGCAACTGCACAAAGCGATTAATGTCATTCATGGACAAATTTTCGGAATTTCTAAAAAAATAAACATTGCCGTATTCGGAAAAGGATTGGTAGGCGGCACGTTGCTCCATCAAAT
The DNA here is from genome assembly GCA_006383075.2 of Kordia sp. TARA_039_SRF. Classification (GTDB taxonomy): domain Bacteria; phylum Bacteroidota; class Bacteroidia; order Flavobacteriales; family Flavobacteriaceae; genus Kordia. Next base: position 545,348 of record SMNH02000001.1, on the reverse strand, counting down.
CGTAGAAAGTAAAAAAGACATTTTAGACAAAAACAACATCAAACTCAATGTGTTTGCGGTGGCAGATTCACAACATGCGTATTTAGACAAAAACGGTATTGCAGACAATTGGAAAGAGACATTCAAAAAAGAAAAAGTTGCGTACACGGTGCAGCAAATTATTGATTACGCAAAAACACATCATTTAGAAAATTTAATCGCGGTAGATACCACGGCAAGTAAGGATTTCATTCATAATTATATAAGTTTAGTTACAAACGGCTTCGATTTGGTTTCGGCAAATAAAATTGCCAATACGGTTGAGTACTCATTTTATGAAACGTTGCGAAGCGAACTCAAAAAGTATCAAAAAAATTATTTGTACGAAACCAACGTTGGAGCTGGATTGCCATTAATTGATACGATTAAATTATTGCATAAATCGGGAGAGAAAATCAACAAAATTCGCGGTGTTTTTTCAGGTTCTCTAAGTTATTTATTTAATACGTTTTCGTCTGAAGATGTTTCGTTTAGTGAAGTTTTAAAACAAGCGGAAGCCCAAGGATTTACCGAACCAGATGCGCGTGAAGATTTATCCGGAAATGATGTGGCGCGAAAGTTATTAATCCTTGCCAGAGAATTGGATTTGAAACATGAATTCTCAGACATCATCATTCAAAACTTATTGCCAGCGCATTTGCAATCGATTACATTACAGCAATTCAAAAAGAAAGTAACCGACTTGGATGAAACTTATCGACTCATCAAAGCGAATCAACCCAAAAATCACGTATTGCGCTATGTAGGCGATTTGTCAACAGAAACAGGAATTTTGGAAGTAAAACTAATTTCCGTTCCCAACAATACAGCATTGGGACAAATAAAAGGTTCCGATTCCATTTTCGAAATCTACACAGAAGCGTATAAAACCCAACCGCTAGTCATTCAAGGCGCAGGAGCAGGCGCAGCAGTAACCGCCAGAGGCGTTTTTGGAGATATTTTACGATTAACGGAAAAGCTTTGAAACTGTAAATGTTGAATTTTGAATGTTGAATTTTGAATTGAAAATGTCACATCGAGCGCAGTCGAGATGCCTTTGATAAGCATAATTCAAGTAATGAGTTAGGAGTTATGAGTAAAGTTTTGAAAAAGCAACGAAAAACGAACAACAAAAAACAGTCAAGAGTCAAGAGCTAAGAGCCAAGAGTCAAGACAAATTGACGAATCAACAAATCAACAAAAAAGAGCGCAGCGACAAAAACAAAAAACAAAAAACAAAAAATGACCTCAAACCACATAGAAACACAAGCAATTCGTACGCAAATTGAACGCACTGAATTCTTGGAACATTCCAATCCGCTGTACCTAACGTCAAGTTTTGTATTTGAAGATGCAGAAGACATGCGAGCTTCCTTTGCGGAAGAAAAACGGCGAAATATCTACAGTCGTTTCACCAATCCGAACACGTCTGAATTCGTATCTAAAATCTGCAAAATGGAAGGTGCTGAAGACGGATATGCCTTTGCAACGGGAATGTCTGCGGTATTTTCAACATTTGCGGCTTTGCTCAATAGTGATGATCATATAGTGTCTTCTCGCTCCATATTTGGTTCTACAAACAGTTTATTTACCAAGTTTTTACCAAAATGGAATATCGAAACGAGCTATTTCAAAGTAAACGAAGTAGACCATATAGAATCGTTAATTCAACCCAACACAAAAGTGTTGTATGCAGAATCGCCCACAAATCCTGCAGTAGATATTTTGGATTTGGATTTTCTAGGTCAAATTGCTAAAAAACACAATCTCATTTTTATTGTAGACAACTGCTTTGCAACGCCATATTTGCAACAACCCATACAATTTGGTGCCGATTTGGTCATTCATTCTGCCACCAAATTGATTGACGGACAAGGTCGTGTGTTAGGTGGTGTTACGGTTGGTCGCGCTGATTTAATTCGTGAAATTTATCTCTTTTCGAGAAATACAGGACCTGCATTATCACCATTCAACGCGTGGATATTGTCCAAAAGTTTAGAAACTTTAGTCGTACGTGTAGAACGTCACTGCGAAAATGCTGTAAAAGTTGCTGAATTCTTGGAAACACATCCGCAAGTGCAGTTGGTGAAATATCCGTTTTTACCATCGCATCCGCAATACGAAATCGCAAAAAAGCAGATGAAGTTGGGCGGAAACGTCGTGTCGTTTGAAATAAAAGGAGGCGTTGACGCTGGGAGAAATTTTTTAAACAGTATCAAACTCTGCTCTTTATCTGCCAATTTAGGCGATACACGTACCATTGTAACACATCCTGCATCTACAACGCATAGCAAACTTTCTGTAGAAGATCGTTTGGAAACAAGCATTACGGACGGACTCATACGAGTTTCGGTGGGACTTGAAAATGTGGAAGATATCATTGCCGATTTGCATCAAGCCTTAACGAATGAACGTTAAGTAAGGTAATCCCGTAATTCATGACGCAAAAATATTTTTACCTTTTTACTCAGTAACTAAAAATACAAACGTCATGAAAAAAAAGAAGTTAAAAAATTTAGCATTAAACAGAAAAATCATTTCTAATTTAGAATCCAATAACACAGTTGGAGGAAACACAGCACAAAATTGTGTTCGAACTTTTGTAGACGCCAACGGAAATAATATTTGTTTGGTGACCTTGGATTGTCAACGAACAGAATATTGTGTGCCAGTCTCTCAAAAAGAATGTGTAAGTGTCTTTATTGATTGTATTACACAAACAGAAACACCAACATGTAGAAATTGTGCTTAATTTTAATATGGAGTGGTGTAACTAACTTCATATTAAAAAGTAGATAACAGAGCGAACTTCGGTTCGCTTTTTTTATAAAATACATAGAAAGATAATTAATAGCGTTAATGTACTGTAGATTAGTTTGTTGTGTAAAGAGGTGTTTTTGTAGTAAAATAGTGTAAAAGCCTAGTAAATAACGATGTATATTTTTAGCTGTTTCTATCTGTATCAGATTTCAGTTTCGATGAAAGGTTGAAAAACACAGTTGAAATGCATTTTCCCTAAGTTCAGTGAAAGGATATATTTTATAATTTCAACCTGAATAATAATAAGCCAAATTACGAATACCCCTAATCTATCAGTTTATGAGAGGAAAACTACCATTGACTCTTATTCTATTTTTTGTCATATCTGTTAACCTACAAGCACAGTGTAATGGAGTAAGTAACAATGCATGTACAACCGCTGCGCCAACAGTTGTTGGAAATAGCATCACATGCACACCACCAGCAAATCAGCGTGGAAGAAGAAATTTTCAAGTTACAAACATGATTGCAGGAGCAACCTACAGGGCTTCTAACTGTGGTTCTGGTTATGACACGCAAATGACCATCAGAGACGCCTTTGGAAACTTCGTAGCTTACAATGATGACAATGGACCTGCGTGTACAGGAACTGCGGCATCTATTGATTTTACGCCAACAACTACAGGAACTTATCGAATTCACCTAAACAGATATAATTGCTATACAGGGGCAAATGTACTTAATGGAGATATAGTAGTCACTTTAATTTCTAATCCGGCATCACCGCCTTCTAATGATGATTGTGTTAATGCCGAAGCACTGACAGTTAATGGAGCTACATGTACAACTAGTACATCAGGAACTACAGAAGCAGCAACACAGAGTATTTCAGCCATCAGCTGTAATGGCTATACAGGAAGTGCTGATGATGATGTATGGTACAGTTTTGTAGCCACAGCAACAGACCATGATATTACGGTAACACCAGGAACACTTACCGATGCTGTGGTAGATTTACGCTCGGGTTCATGCAACGGTACTAATATTGACTGTGCAGATGCTACTGCAGGAAGTAATGACGAAGTTATCAATGCTACAGGTTTAACCATTGGAAACACCTATTATGTACGCGTATATAGCTATGGAGGTTCGGGTGAAGGAACTTTTGATATTTGTGTTACAACACCGTCAGCAGCTAACTGCCAACCTACAACCGATACACCAAGTAGAATGTATATTGATGAAGTATCTTTTTTAGGAACACTACAAGATGTAACCAATGCAGGTACAGGGTACACTACAGGATATCAGGATTTTACAGGACTTGCAACATTGTCAAGACAAGTAGAAGGAGAAGGTGTCAATGTGTATGTTGAAGCAGCTTTTAGATGTACATGGAAAGCGTGGGTTGACTGGAATCAAGATGATATCTTTGACGAAGCTACAGAAGAAGTCTACAACTCAAACTTCATTTCAACAACGACAACTACTTTTGGATTTGTAATTCCACTAGGAACTGCGGCTGGCGATTATAAATTACGTATCCGAAACTATACAGGATACAATTATTCTTCAGGGAATTATGAGAACTCCTACGATTTTAATCCGTGTGAAAATTTTGTAGATACAGGATCAACCCTTGATCAATTTGGAGAAGCAGAGGATTACCTTTTCACGGTGGAACCCTATTGTGATGCACTTATTGATACCATTACTGGTGGAGAAACCTGCGGACCAGGAACGGTAGATTTATCCGTGACAGCTTCTTTTCTTGGCTTTAGAAGATTTAGATGGTATGATGCGGAAACTGGCGGAACCATGTTGGCGGAAACCATTACAGGAAACTGGACAACACCTTCAATTTCAACTACAACTACATACTATGTAGCGGCGTATGATGGACTTTGTGAATCGTGGGTGCGCGAACCTATTGTGGCGAAAGTAAATCCAATTCCAACCATAAACGTAACGCCAGACATCAATAATAGAGTGGTTTGTGGTGAAAATGACATGCTCGAAATTACTGTTTCGGGTGATGTGGAAGATGTATTTTTAATAGATGAAGACTTTGAATCTGGTGGTTTGGGCGATTTCAGCAATGTGGTAATTGTAGACAATGGCGCAACTATCAATGCAAAAACGGCTTGGCAAAACCAAACAAGTACGTTTGTGCCTGCGGAACAAGTATGGTTTCCAGCCATCTCTTCCGGATTTGGAAGTGACCGATTTGCACTTTGTAATTCAGATGTAGGAGCAGATGGTTCAGGAAATTCCTATGTAACGCACAATGCTTTGCAATCTCGAAACACCTATGATACAACTGATTTCGTAAACCTAACACTAAGTTTTGATTGTTACTACTCACACTATTTAGCAGATGGAAACGGCGCTACCAACGATTACTTTACGGTGGAGGTTTCTACCGATAATACCAATTGGACAACGGTAACTTCTGACATTGTAGCCGATGTCGGAATCGGAACTAAGTTTGACAATCTTTCGTATGACTTGTCTGCGTATATCAACGAAACTACACTCAGTGTTCGTATACGTTTTTATGGTGTTTGGGTAGATGGAATCGCGGTTGATAATATTCAACTCTTTGGAGACAAAGATGTAACTGCCGTAGATTGGACAACAACTCCTTCGGGAATCATTGACTTATATGTTGATACTGATAGCGACGGCGTTGGAGATACACCTTACACATCGGGAAGTTATGAAACCGTATACGCAATGCCAACGCTAGCTCAGCTTGAACAGGCAGATTACTCATTCACCATTGATGCAAACTTGGCAAATGGTTGTGGCTCGGTAAGTTCTAATTTTGACGTAACTAATAAAACACGAATATTTGAAAGTGCCGCAGATGCTTGGGGAAATTCAGCCAATTGGGCACAAAGTTTAGTGCCAACATCGGATGATTGTGTTATCATAAAAGACAACGGATTAACCATTGATACCAGAGCTTCAGGTGTAGCATTGGCAAAAAATATTACTGTAAAAAACGGTGGATATCTTGAAATGGATTCAGGTTCGTCAATTACAGTGACAGATTGGATTCGTGTAGAAGCTGGAGGAGCATTACACGTAAGTGATGGCGCAAACCTTATACAAGTAACCGATGTAGCATCCAATAACAATACAGGAGAAATCAATATGGATCGTGCCGTAACTGTTGCTCCTACAGATTATGTATATTGGTCATCTGCCGTAGAAGGTTTTGATGCGGGAAGTATTTCGCCTGGCTCAGGAGGTTACATTTACCAATGGAATCCTACAGTTAGTGGAAACGGCGTTGGAAATCACGGCGCATGGCAAGGTGCTTCAGGAACTATGGGAATTGGAAGTGGCTATATTGTTCGTGGACTTTCTGGAACAAGCGTTGCCAATACCGCAGAATTTATAGGACGTCCAAACAACGGAATCATCAATACAGCTGTTTCTAGAGGTTCCTATACAGGAGCTGATTATCCAGGAGCTTATGGAGTTACAACAACTGCAGAAGACGACAACTGGAACTTAATCGGAAATCCATATCCATCTGCAATTTCGGCAGACTTGTTTATAGCGGCAAACGCTTCTACCATTTCTGGAACGGTTTATTTATGGAGACATTTAAGTGCGCCAAGTAATGCGTATGCCAATCCTTTTTATGGCGATTACTATTATAATTACAACGAAAACGATTATATCCAATACAACAGTACAGGGTCAAATCCTGCAGGATTTAACGGAAACATTGCTGCGGGACAAGCCTTCTTCGTCCTTGTAGACGATGCTGCACCAGCTTCAACCACAGTTCAATTCAACAACACGATGCGTGGTACAGCGTATACGAATGATCAATTTTACAGAGCATCAGACGTAGCAGATGTGCAATTTGAAAATAGCAATTCAGAAAGTGACACATCAACTACAACAATTGAAAAAAATAGAATTTGGTTAGACATTATTGCACCAAACAACAAGGCAGCTTCTACGCTTATTGGTTACATTACAGGAGCATCAAACAATGCTGATAATCTATATGATGGATTAAATCTCAGCAATGCGCCAACACAAATCTATTCGCTTTTAGGAGATGAAAAAATGGCAATTCAGGGAAGAGCGGTTCCTTTTGACAGTAACGACCAAGTGCCATTAGGTGTCACAATCGCGCAAAGCGGAAACTATACCATTGCTATCAATGCACTCGATGGACTTTTTGACAGTACCAATCAAGAAATTTATTTAGAAGATACCTACACAAGTACTGTACATAATTTACGTTTAACACCTTACAATTTCTACTCAGAAAATGGAGCATTTGAAGATCGTTTCATCTTAAAATATGTATCGACAGACAATAGTACCTTAGGTGTAGATGATTTCGACGCAAACACAGGAATTGTAATCACTACAGGTCAAAACCAGATAAAAGTACATGCGTATAACAGTCAAATAGACGAAATAACCATACATGATATTCTTGGAAAACGCTTAATACACAAAGGTAATATCAGACAAGAAGTATATGACATTACGAATTTAAAACCGACAAACAGTACGCTTATCGTAAAAGTAGTATTGGAAAACGGCAAGCAGAAAATTCAAAAGATTATATACTAACAACTTTGTATCAATCGTTTTGCAAAAAGCACTCTTTATGTTCATAGAGAGTGCTTTTGTCATTTTATAGATAATTTTTCTATGGCTTCATAAAGATTTGTTAAGTAGGTGAAAACCGTATCAATATATAAGTTAATTCAACTAATTTAAATTAAATCAAAATTCAGAAACTATGTTGAAAAAAATCAAAAATCTTGAAAAGACTCAAATTCTAGAAAAAAAGACGCAAAAAAGTATTTATGGAGGTGGTCGTTCTATCTGTCCTGGAAGCGGTGATTATTGTCCAGATGATGCAGCGATGATTCCTGTAAATTGTATCACTAATATTCCGTTTTGTTGTGTAGATAATGTTTGGGTACATTGTTAGGATTACTTTCAGCGAACTTCGGTTCGCTTTTTTTATATCAATAATATGTCAGAAAATAACCAAAACCAAAAACACAAAGAAATACGGGTTGCGAAATCAAAACGCATCACTTACTTTTATGCAAAATCAAAACAAACATGCTACGCAACACCATTAAAGACCTCGCTACAAAACTTCTCCATAGCTCATCTGATTTTGAAACCATAAAAAACACGGTTGACGAAATTCACAAACACTATCTTGAAACAACCAATATTTCTGACTACAGAGAAGGCATACAATACAATGCCGCAGTACCTACAGCAAGCGGAAAAGCGCTATCACTCAATCACGCCGCTGCATGTTTATTAGACTATCACAGAACTGCTAAATTTTTAAAAGGAATGGTCGCATTGATTCGCGAAAAGCAAGCGCAACATCCCAACGAAATCATCCACATATTCTACGCGGGTTGCGGGCCGTACGCACCTTTTGTGACATTAGTAGCACCATTATTTGAAGCATCTGAAGTACAATTTGCCGTATTGGAAATCAATCCAGATTCTATCAAAATGGCGAAAAATCTAATCAATTCGTTAGAGCTATCATCCTATGTTACCGATTTCTACACAGCAGATGCAGTAACCTTCCAAATTCCTGATGCTAAAAAATACCACATTCTCTTCAGTGAAACCCTAGATGCTTTACTGTACAGAGAATCGTACGTACCTATTCTTTGGAACATGCTGCCACAACTATCAGAAAACTGCGCAGTCATCCCAAACAATGTCATTGTAAAAGCAAGTCTCACTTTTCCGAAAAAAGAAGGTGAAAACACACGAAAAGAAAAAGATGTAGCCACCATTCTAGACGTTCGAAACGTTGTAAATAGCAGTGATGGCAACAAAGAACTTCCAGAAACTTTTGAAGGAGTTACCATCAATTTAGCAGGCGACGAACAATACCACACGATGATTGTCGATACCAAAGTACATGTTTACAAAGAGATTTGGTTAACGAGAAACGAATCCTCACTCAGCATTCCGCTCGAAATGGAAATCGTATATCCACTCGATGCTCCAAACGTAAACTTTTTCTATCAACTCAAACCATCTGTAGAACTAAAACTTAAAAACTAGTTGCGGGCTGTCAGTTGCCAGTTTTCAACAAACAGACAAATCAACAAATCAACAAATCGACGAATAGACAAACAACAAAAAACAGACAACCAACCCAACACCCAAAAGCGCAGCGCCCCAAAACCTAACACCTATCACGAAAACGTTATCGTTTAAAAATCAACTAAAAATATTTGCATCTTCTTATTCTATGCTGTTTCTTTGCACAAATAGTTCATACAAATATTGTTGTTATCAAGAAAGGTTGAGGGAATAGACCCGTTGACGCCTTAGCAACCCTTTACACTTAAAGAAGGTGCTACATTCTACTGCATAGCAGATAGATAACTAAGTGAAATTCACATCATTTCCTACTACTTTTTTTGATAATAATTTGGGCGTTTCCCTAACGGGTCAGGCTATCCGCAGTCGCTTTTGTACGCTGTCATTCCTGCGTAGGCAGGAATCTCATCATACAAAGAGCTCCAACAATGCTCCTATCCTTAACGCAAGGATATAAAGTTGCTGAGTAAAGCCGAAGCATCCTTAACGCCAAGTTCCCACGAAAGTGGAAATCTCAAAGAAATACTTTGAAAAAGGACAAAACGTATGAACGGATGAAAAAAAATGAAAATGAAAAACATCTGGAACGAACTAGAAAAACGAATCTTGGTACTCGACGGCGCTATGGGAACCATGTTACAAGCTTATAAATTTACGGAAAACGACTTCCGTGGCGAACGTTTTAAAGACTTCAAAGTTCCCTTGCAAGGTAATAATGATTTATTGTCCATAACGCAACCACACGCAATCAAAGAAGTACACGCAAAATACTTTGCCGCAGGAGCAGACATTGTAGAAACCAACACCTTTTCTGGAACAACCATAGCGATGGCAGACTACGAAATGGAAGACTTGGTATACGAACTCAACTATGAATCTGCGAAACTCGCCAAAGAAGTTGCAGACGAGTTTACTGCCAAAGAACCACACAAACCACGTTTTGTTGCAGGCTCTATCGGACCAACAAACAAAACTGCAAGCATGTCACCAGATGTAAACGATCCAGGATATCGAGCGATAACTTTTGACGAATTACGCATTGCTTACAAAGAACAAGTAGAAGCACTTGTTGATGGTGGCGTGGACATGCTATTAGTAGAAACTGTTTTTGATACGTTAAACGCGAAAGCGGCACTATTTGCAATTGAAGAAGTCAAAGCAGAGCGAAACATCAAAATTCCAACCATGCTTAGCGGAACCATCACCGATGCGAGTGGAAGAACCTTATCTGGGCAAACGGCGGAAGCGTTTCTAATCTCGGTTTCTCATATTCCGTTGCTCTCTGTCGGATTCAACTGTGCGTTGGGTGCAAACCTATTGCAACCACACTTAGAAGCTATTGCCAACAAAACAGACTTTGCCATTTCAGCGCATCCTAATGCAGGATTACCAAATGCTTTTGGAGAATACGACGAATCTCCCGAAGAAATGGCATTTCAAATTGAAGAATATCTCAAAAAAAATCTCATCAACATTATTGGAGGTTGCTGCGGAACCACGCCAGCTCACATAAAAGCCATCGCCGAAGTAGCTGCAAAATATGAACCGAGGAAATTAGTTGTTAATGCTTAATACTTACAAAGTTTATAACGAAAATTGTCAATCAAAACGATAAAAGAAAATTGACAAAAAACGAATAACAAACAACAAGCGAAGCAACGAAAAGAAAAAAGAAAAATGCAAAACCCAACACCCAATACCCAAAGCCCAACACCCAAAAAGCAAACAAAATTCATGCGCCTTTCAGGATTGGAACCGCTAGTTTTAAACGAAAACAGCAATTTTGTCAATGTTGGTGAACGCACCAACGTTGCGGGTTCTCGTAAGTTTTTGCGACTCATCAAGGAAGAGAAATATGATGAAGCATTGGCAATTGCCAGACACCAAGTAGATGGTGGCGCGCAAATCATCGATATCAACATGGACGACGGTTTGATTGACGGAAAAGAAGCAATGGTGAAATTTCTAAACCTTATTGCAGCCGAACCAGATATTTGTCGCGTACCCATTATGATTGACAGTTCCAAATGGGACATCATTGAAGCAGGTTTGCAAGTAGTACAAGGAAAATGTGTGGTGAATTCTATTTCGCTGAAAGAAGGTGAAGAAAACTTTATCAGGGAAGCTACGCAAATCAAGCGTTATGGCGCGGCGGTCATTGTCATGGCTTTTGATGAGGTTGGGCAAGCTGATAACTACGAACGTCGATTGGAAATTATAGCGCGTTCTTATGACATTTTGGTCAATAAAGTTGGTTTCCCTGAAGAAGACATCATTTTCGATTTGAACATATTTCCGGTTGCCACAGGGATGGAAGAACATCGCAAAAATGCTATAGATTTTATAGAAGCTACACGCTGGACGCGCGAAACCTATCCTAATGTAAGTGTGAGTGGTGGAGTGAGTAATGTGTCGTTTTCGTTTCGAGGAAACAATGTAGTGCGTGAAGCGATGCATTCTGTGTTTTTGTATCATGCCATTCAAGCTGGAATGAATATGGGAATTGTTAATCCAACGATGTTAGAAGTCTATGACGACATTCCAAAAGACTTGTTAGAACATGTAGAAGATGTTATTCTCGACCGTCGCGACGATGCTACAGAACGCTTGTTAGAATTCGCCGAAAAAGTAAAAGGAACCAAAAAAGCAGATACTGAAAAAGTACAAGAATGGCGCAGTTTCGATTTGCAAGAACGCATCACGCATTCGCTTGTCAAAGGAATTGATGCGTACATCGTAGAAGATGTAGAAGAAGCGCGCTTGCAAGCAGAAAAACCAATTGAAGTCATCGAAGGACAACTCATGACAGGAATGAATGTTGTGGGCGATTTATTCGGTTCTGGAAAAATGTTCTTACCACAAGTGGTAAAATCGGCACGTGTTATGAAAAAAGCAGTAGCGTATTTACAACCGTTCATTGAAGCGGAAAAAGGCGCGCAGCAACAAGCGATTGGAAAGGTGCTGATGGCAACTGTAAAAGGTGATGTGCACGATATCGGAAAAAATATTGTAAGCGTTGTACTGGGTTGTAACAACTACGAAATTGTGGATTTAGGTGTGATGGTGCCGCCAGAAAAAATCATTGAAACAGCCAAAGCGGAGAACGTTGATGTCATTGGTTTGTCAGGATTAATTACGCCTTCGCTGGATGAAATGGTGTATTTGGCAAAAGAAATGGAGCGTCAAAACTTGGAAATTCCACTGTTGATTGGTGGTGCCACGACTTCCAAAGCACATACTGCTGTGAAAATTGATCCAGAGTATAAAAACGCGGTTGTGCATGTCAATGATGCATCACGAGCGGTGACGGTAGTTGGTGATTTGTTAAACAAGAAAAAATCAAAAACCTATCGCGAGCAGTTAAAAAAAGATTATGACGAATTCCGAGAAAAGTTTTTAAAACGAAAACAGAAAAAATCATACATCTCGCTTGAAGCGGCACGTGCAAAAAAATATAAAATCGACTGGGAAACTAGCAATATTGTAAAACCAAAAGAACTCGGAATTCAGAAACTGACGCAGTTAAGTCTGAAAGAATTAGTTCCGTATATCGATTGGAGTCCGTTTTTCCGTTCATGGGATTTGCATGGGCGTTTTCCAACTATTTTGGAAGATGAAGTCGTTGGCGAACAAGCTACGCAATTATACAGCGACGCGACTAAAATGATTGAGGAAATCATCGCGAAACAATCGCTAAAGGCAAAAGCAATTTTTGGGCTGTTTGAAGCAAATACGATTCACGATGATGATATTTCTATTCAGAAAAAAGGAAAAGAAATTGCCGTGTTTAGAACCTTGCGTCAACAATTAGAAAAGCGAGCAGAAGTGCCTAATATAGCGTTGGCAGATTTTATCGCACCGAAAGAAAGTGGCAAGCAAGATTACATGGGCGCGTTCTGTACGGCTATTTTTGGTGCAGACGAATTGGCAAAAAGCTACAAAGACCAAAACGACGATTACAACGCTATTATGGCACAAGCCATTGCAGATCGTTTTGCAGAAGCGTTTGCGGAATATTTACACAAACAAGTCCGAACCAAACATTGGGGTTACGCCGCTTCGGAGGATTTATCAAACGAGGAACTCATCAAAGAAAATTACAAAGGAATTCGTCCAGCACCAGGCTATCCAGCATGTCCAGATCATTTGGAAAAAGAAACCATCTGGGAATTGTTGGATGTGGAAAACGTTATTGGTGTGTCGCTTACGGAAAGTCTCGCCATGTGGCCAGCCGCAGCTGTTTCTGGCTATTATTTTGCCAATGAAGAAGCTAAATATTTTGGACTCGGTAAAATCACCAACGACCAAGTAAAAGATTTCGCCAAACGAAAAGGAATTTCCATTGAAAAAGCACAAAAATGGTTGCATCCTGTGTTGGCGGATTAACTCTTTGAAATGTTAAATGTTAGATTTTGAATCAAGAATCAAGAGTCAAGACAAATCGATATTTCGGCAAGCTCAATGTAAACACGAATCAACAAAAAATATAAAAAGAACCGAGTAAAAATCTCAATACTCATTACTCAATTCTCAATACTATAAAAAAGCATGAAAGTAACAGAACATATCGCACAATCAGACGGAAAAACCTTGTTTAGCTTTGAAATATTACCACCGTTAAAAGGACAAGACATCAAATCGATTTTTGACAATATTGACCCGCTAATGGAATACAAACCACCGTTTATTGATGTTACCTATCATCGTGAAGAATACACGTTCAAAGAATTGGATAATGGTTTGTTGAAGAAACAAGTGGTGAAAAAACGTCCAGGTACGGTTGGAATTTGTGCGGCGATTCAGAATAAATATTCGGTAGACGCGATTCCGCATATTTTGTGTGGCGGATTTACCAAAGAAGACACCGAAAACTTTTTAATCGACTTAGATTTCTTGGGAATTGACAATGTGGTGGCACTGCGTGGTGATGCGGTAAAAAGTGAAATCTATTTTAAAGCAGAAAAAGAAGGACATCGCTATGCCTCTGAATTGGTAAGTCAGATACAAGACTTAAACAACGGAAAGTATTTGGATGAAGAATTGCAAAACTCTTCTGCTACAGATTTTTGTATTGGTGTGGCAGGATATCCAGAAAAACACATGGAAGCGCCGAGTTTGGATTCGGACATTCACTTTTTAAAGAAAAAAATAAAAGCAGGCGCGGAATATATTGTAACGCAAATGTTTTTCGACAATCAAAAATACTTCGATTTTGTAGAAAAATGCCGAAAAGAAGGCATCACGGTTCCAATCATTCCAGGTTTAAAACCAATTGCTACCCGCAAACAATTGAACTTAATTCCACATCGTTTCAAAGTAGATTTACCGGACGATTTGATTATGGAAGTGGTTCGTTGTAAAGACAACAAAGAAGTGCGCAAAGTAGGAATTGAGTGGTGCATTCAGCAAAGTAAAGAATTGGTGGCTGCGGGCGTGCCAATTTTGCATTACTATTCTATGGGAAGATCAAGCAATATTGAAGCTATTGCAAAGGAGATATTTTAGTCGAAATTGTAAGCGATTACAATTAAAAATACAAAGAGAGGAACCTAATTGTTTCCTCTCTTTTTGTATACATAACAAGTGTATTTATAGCCTAAAGATCTCTTGTACCTCTGTCAAAGATTCCGCAGTTATAACCGCCGTCACAAGCTGTGTAATCAATAGTTTGGCACCAGTTTTCTGATTCACATAAGTAGACAGATTGCCAAGTAGTATCATTTCCACCCTTCACTGCATCAGGATTAAAATTTGCAACTGCAGCCTTTTTCAGTGATAGTTTTTTAATAGATTTTTTCTTCATGATTTATATATTTATGATTTTGGATAAGATATTGAAAATCATAGATAAAATGTAGTTGCTTTACATTACTAAAAGTACGTTTTTCCTATACTTCAAAGTGTTTTTAAAAGAAAAGAGAGGAGCTTTAGCTCCTCTCTTTTAATACATAATTGAACAGTTAAAAGAACAACATTCAACTCTCGGATCAAACAAGCTGAACAATTGCCTTTATAACAATTAGTAAATATTACTAATTCACTTATGCAGTGTGAACTGCCTTTACTACTTAAAACGCAATAAAAGACAATCTTAAAACTTAACGATTAACTTTTTTTCATGGTTTTTAATGTATAAGTTTCTCGATTTAGCACACATCTATTCTCGTATTAAAAACACCACATTCCACATTTCCATAACATTTTGTCACATTAATAGTGTCACAAAAATTATTTACAGAATTGCAAATGTGAAATGAATCTCCCAATCCGCCTTTCGTACTAAGTATATTTAGACTGGAAACGGAAGATTTCTTTAATTTTAAGGATATAATATTCTTTTTTTTCATGATTGTTGCTTTAATTGAATAGATGACTTAGTGTCTAACCATTTGCTTACCAAGGTTGGTCGGTAGGAACTGCATAAATTTGACATTGCAATTCGCCTCTACATCTTGCATAATCTATAGTTGCACAAATATCTTCTGATTGACAAAAGAATTCAGAATCTCCATTTCCTCCTTTGATAGCTTTGGTATTAAGTTCAGAAATTGAATTCTTATTTAACGATAATTTTTTAATAGACTTTTTCTTCATAGCATTTATATTTTTTGGATTCCTAAATTAGAAAAAGCGTCACAAAAACGTCTTGGGTTTTACATTACTAGAAGTAGGTGTTCGCTGTATTTAACATTTATAACAAAAAAAGAGGAATGCCTTAAATTCCTCTTTTTTAACTAAACATAAAATCGATTATTTTAGAAATCAGTTTGTCGATTGCTTTTAGTCGCAATCTTTCATAGCATCGCAAATAGTCTATTTTAGATGTAAGAAATTCTAGCCTTAAAATACGAATTACTTAAATGACTAAATAGGAAGCACACGAAAAAGCTTCAATAGTTGCGCGTATGTATATTTATTACATGATGTAATTTGGTTAGGGTAAAACTATTAAAAAACAATAAGTTACTGTGCGGGTTTTACAATACTTTACATACGTGATTGCTGTAAGCGTAAAAAAAAGGTGTATAAAAAAAGAGAGACTCATTACGAAGTCTCTCTTTTTCAGTGTGTATATACTAAAAACTAACGTTGTGGTTCTTGATAAATTTGGCATATATACTCTCCATTACATGCTGTATAATCGATAGTTTCGCAGAAGTTTATAGAAAAGCAAAATTGCGTTTCTTGGTTTCCTCCACTTGTAGCTTCTCTGTTTAAGTTAGAAACTGCTGCTTTTTTTAAACGTAATTTGTGAATTGATTTTTTCTTCATGATATACATTTTATATGTTTAATGTAAAATTATAAAAACGAAATAATTACTTGCGAAGGTTTTTCAATACAAGAAGTATGTGGATGCTGTAGTTAACATTATTTATGTAAATTGTAAGAAAATAGTTTATATGAACTACACGTA
Source organism: Kordia sp. TARA_039_SRF (assembly GCA_006383075.2). GTDB lineage: Bacteria > Bacteroidota > Bacteroidia > Flavobacteriales > Flavobacteriaceae > Kordia. The sequence goes on along the minus strand of SMNH02000001.1, from coordinate 529,016 downwards.
TGATATTCATCTGCCGAAAGATGAAAACTCTAGCCTTAACAATTACTACACTTCTGATGATTTAGAAAATTCAATCGAACATCTTAAAAACTTAAATAAGATAAACATTTTTGTAGGAGCTAATAATAGTGGAAAGAGTCGCTTTATGCGTGAGTTGATGACTTATGATACTCTCTTTGGGGTTAATGATTTTTATACAGTAAACGAAACTTTTGAAAAATATTTAACCTTATTAAAAGTTTTTAATTTTCAATTGGTGTTAAGAATCAATACAATTCAAGTTTTACGAAAAATTAATAAATTAAAAGTAGAAGAGTTTGATCTTAAAGATGGATCAAAATTAATGTTGAATTTGCCTGATTGGAAGGGTGATTATGAAAAGAGTTTAGATTATTTAAGGAAAAACATAGAAACTTTTAAGAAAATTGTTTTTCTATTTGATTGCCTAAAAGATAATTGGTTCGGTGATGCATATAGAAATAGTTTTCGAAACTTAAATCCAGATTTTTTTAAGGATAGAATAGTGTATTTAAGTCAGATAGAAAAACTACAGCAGACTTTAGTTAGTTTACTAAAAAAACAAAAAAGAATAGATGGTAACAAAATATATATTCCAATATTACGTACCGCACATTCACTATTCAAACAAAAAGAAAATAACTCTTCAAGTTTCAAAAAAATACGAGATGATATTTTTTTAGATACTGCTCGAAAAAATTATGAAAAACTAAAGATTATTTCTCATGAAGAAAGAAAAGAAAGGCAAGTAATTCAATTTCAAAAAGGTATTACAAAGGCTTATAAAAGGAAAATTGATGTTTTTACAGGAATGAATCTATATAATGAAATTGTAAATGTTCGAAATAGTAAAAGAGAGAAGCGAGAGCGATTTCTACAATTTGAAAAGTTTTTATCCATAAATTTTTTCGAAAGTAAGACAGTTGATATTGTTGCCGATTTCAATATGTACCGTAGAGATGCAGACATTGAAGAAGATGATTCAATTCTTGTTTTAATTGGGGAAACTACAAGAAAGTTACATGAATTAGGAGATGGTGTTCAAGCGTTAATTATTTTAATGTATAAAGTTTTCTTAGCTGATAATGATAGTGTAATTTTTATCGATGAACCAGAAATCAATTTGCATCCAGGATATCAGCGTCTATTTTTAGAGCAAATTACCAGAAATAAAGAATTAACCGATAAAAACCTGACTTACATTGTAGTTACGCACTCCAATCATTTTCTAGATTTAACCTTAGAAAAGGATAATGTATCTATTTATTCTTTTTCATCGTTACTAAAAAAAGAGAATGAACAAGATAAGTTTATGATTCGAAATGTTAATGCAGGAGACAATGAATTACTACGTGATTTAGGCGTAAATAATTCATCTGTATTTTTGGCAAATTGTAGTATTTGGGTAGAAGGAATCTCAGATCGAAACTTCATAAAAGCCTTTTTAGAAGCATATTGTTTAGCAGATAAGAAAAAAGTATTGCCGCGTGAAGATATTGACTTTGCTTTTTTTGAATATGCAGGTACTAACTTAACACATTATGATTTTAGAGGAAATACTTCTGATGGTCAAAAAGTGAAAGATTTAATTAACACCTATGCACTAAATAATAGAATTTTTCTTTTATCAGATTTGGATGAGGGTAAAGAAACAAAGCACAATACTTTAAGAGAAATTGTTGGTAAAAATGAAAACTTTATTTATAAAACTACAAAACCATATCGGGAAATTGAAAACCTGTTGTCAAATGAGGTTTGGAGGAAAGTATTAATTGAATTTTGGAATAAAAATAAAATTAAAGAAGAAGAGCTAAAGGATAAAGTACAGGATAAAATAAATAACGCTTTAACAAAAAATAAGAGTCAGAATTATTCAAAAGATTATATTGGAAAGTTTCTTAAAACTCTTTCTTTAGATGGTTTAAATAAAATTTGGGAAGAAGATAGTGAGAGAAATCCAAAAACATTTAAGTACAAGGCAAAGTTGAGCGAGATTGTATTAAAAAAAGTAAGAGATAATGAGATAACTTGGGAAGATTTTTCAAAAAACAAAACAATTGTTGACTTGACAGAAGCCATTTATAATTTTATAAAAAACAAACAATAGAATTTAATTGAACGATTAATTTTACCTTTACTCAAGAAAAGCCATAGAACCAATCGCCTTTTTAAAATAAAAACTACATTTGTCTCTGCTATGAAAAAAGTAGTTTTCTTTATTTTTCTCTATTCGTGTTTTTGTATTGCGCAAGAAACGACATCTACCACCACATCGCCCAAAGCGGCTACTTTGGATGTCAATTATTTTAGCGGTAGCATTGCGCGTCACAATGATGATATTTTGCATCTCATTACAGGACATCCAGAAGGTTTTATCGTAAGCTATAATCAAAAAACCTTTGGTTTCGATGATTGGTCACAGTTTTACAACTATCCCGATTACGGTGTTTCGTTTAGCTATCAAAACCTACAGAATGAATTTTTAGGAGAAAATTTGGCGTTGTATGCACATTATAATTTTTACTTTCTAAATCGAAATTTAATGTTGCGTATCGGACAAGGAATTGCTTACACTACCAATCCGTATGATAAAGTAGAAAACTTCAGAAACATAGCTTTCGGTTCACGCTTGATGAGTAGTACGTACGTGATGCTCAATTACAAAAAAGAAAATTTGTTTAAGCAAATCGGCGTGCAAGCAGGTTTATCGCTCATACACTATTCCAATGCCAATGTAAAAGCGCCAAATACAAGTATCAACACGATTGCATTTAATATCGGTGTCAATTATAATTTGGAAGATACATCACTAATAGAATATCAAAAACAAGAAGTAACGCAAAGTTTTGTAGAACCGATAAAGTTCAATTTTGTATTGCGTGCAGGAATCAACGAAAGTGATGCTATTGGTAGTGGACAATACGGATTTACAGTACTTTCTGCCTATGCAGACAAACGTTTGGGACGAAAAAGCGCGATTCAACTCGGAACAGAAGTATTCTTCTCGAACTTTTTAAAAGAATGGATTCGATATCGCTCCATCGCCTTTCCAAATGGCGAAGTACAAGGTGATGAAGATTACAAACGTGTTGGCGTATTTGTGGGACACGAATTATTTATCAATAAACTGTCTATCATTACGCAATTAGGTTATTACGTGTACTATCCCGTGGATTTTGAAGGACAAACCTATATTCGTGTGGGAATGAAACGCTATTTTGGTAAAAAATGGTTTGCTGCTGTAACACTCAAATCGCATGCAGCTAAAGCGGAAGCGGTTGAATTTGGCGTGGGAATTAGATTGTGATACTATGAAAAAACTATACTACATACTATTATTGTTAACGTGTATTTCGTGTGATTCGGAAGATGCAAACGACTGTTTTCAAACGTCAGGAAGCATCATTTCACAAACTATAACGCTTGACAATTTCTCCAAAATAGAAGTAGGAGAACACATTACATTAATTATAAAAGAAGGCGCAACACAAGAAGTAACCATTGAAACAGGACAAAATCTTCTCAACGATGTGGAAGCCAAAGTTACGGGAGAAACCTTAGTATTGTCAGATAACAACAATTGCAACTATTTTCGCGACTATGGAATTACGACCATTTACATAACAAGTCCCAACATTACAGAAATCATTAGCAAAACACAATTTGAAATACGTTCGGACGGAGTTGTAACATTTCCAAACTTGGCGTTGATTTCAGAAAACTTTACCAACAACAATGCGGCTTCTGGAAACTTTAACTTGCAGGTGCAAAATGAAGAACTGCGAATTCTGTTCAATAACTTATCCAATCTATTCATTTCGGGAAGTACCAACAATTTTAGTATCAGCTTTCCAGGAGGAAACTCAAGAGTAGAAGCAGCTGATTTCGTTGCAGAATCTGTAGCTGTCTTTTCTCGTGGAAGCAACGATATTATCATCCATCCGCAACGAGAACTTTCTGGAGATATTTATGGAACAGGAAATGTCATCGCCGTACATCGTCCACCAATCATTGATTTCACAGCACATTATACAGGAAGTTTGATTTTTGAAGAATAGGTTTGCTAGTTGTTAGCATTTTAAACTATACTCTAAGATTTCAAAACCATCACTTCGAGTATTTTTCTTGTCATTGAGCCTGTCGAAATGAAAGAAAAATGTATCGAGAAGTACTTGTTTACACAGGATTTTTAATCAAAGCATATCTCGATACAATTCGCTAAGGCGAATCATTCTATATGACGTTTTTCAATGAATCAATTTGAAAATGTGCCAATGTACCAATGTGAAAATGCTATCCAAACAAAACTCACAAACTAACCTACTAAAATACCAAGAGGCGAAGCCGATACTAAAATTCTAAAGCGAAAGCGTGTCTAGAAAGATTCCTGCAAAGGAACAAGTCTAAAAGCAAAGCAATCTAAAAGCGCTAGCGTATCAAAGAGCGAAGCAAAAAAAATTAGAATCCTTGAATTTTTAAATCTTTGAATTGAGCGCAGCGAACCTAAGCAGTCAATTCCCGAAACAAACTCTCCAAATTCTTATTCTTCTGATTAATTTGCAAGGTCTTTAAACTATGGTCGTGTGCAAAATCAAATACAGTAGGACGCATATCTTTAGTGGTGTTAAACGTAATTTCATACACCAAACCATGCGTGTTTACGACTTGTGTTACATGTGGAAGCTGCTCAATCAACACATCTTCTATGCGGTAATCAAACTCTACTTCAATCACTTGGTCTTGATCTTTTTGCAGTTTTGTCAAGGTAGTATCTGCTACAATTTCTCCTTTATTAATAATAATCACACGGTCACACATCGCTTCCACTTCTTGCATAATATGTGTCGAAAGAAAAATAGTTTTCTCTTTACCAATAGACGTAATCAAATTGCGGATTTCGGTTATCTGATTCGGGTCAAGTCCTGTAGTCGGTTCATCCAAAATCAACACTTCAGGATTGTGCAATAACGCATTTGCCAATCCCACGCGCTGACGATATCCTTTAGACAATTCACCAATCTTTTTCTGCGCTTCTGGCGTCAATCCTGTCATGGCAATCACTTCGTCTATACGCGATTTTGAAATGTTATACACATTCGCGTTAAACGCCAAATATTCGCGTACATGCATGTCCAAATACAACGGATTATGCTCAGGAAGATAACCTACACTTTTCTGAACATTTCGCGCTTCCGTAGCAGTATCAAATCCGTTCACAGCAGCTGTTCCCGAAGACGCTTTCAAATACGTGGTCAAAATCTTCATCATAGTCGATTTCCCAGCGCCGTTTGGACCTAAAAAACCAACAATTTCTCCTTTCTTCACCTCAAAAGAAACTGCATTCAACGCTTTCTGTTCGCCATATATTTTTGTGACATTTGCTACTTTAATAGACATAGTGTAGGGATTTGAACATCAAAATTACATAAATTTTTATCAGCAATTCGCGATATTAAATTAAATAAAACCAAAAAATACTGCGGTTTATTGCTAAAAACGTTTTTCTACAAAAAATATTGGAAAACGATTTTGAATCTAAAAATTAATCTATACTTTAGCTGTAACGAAATGAAAAACAACATGTTCAATACAAATTATTTTTGGCAAGGATATTTTTACTTCTTTTTTGGAAAGAAGTCGGAACGCTTTGTCATGTAATTTAGTAGAAAACAAATACGATATAAAGTAAGTTCCGAAATACATTCGGAACTTTTTTTTTGAATAAAAATTTGATAACGTGAATTTGAAATAAGGAATAATTTAACAGCATAAAGTTCACTAAAACCTAATACTTGTCAGTTCGAGCGAAGTCGAGAACACTACAAAAAAGTAAGGTTTTGATTGAATCTCGACTGCGCTCGATTTGACATTTATTTTAAATTATTAATTAGTGGCTTTCCTAGAAAACGTAGTTTTTATTTTTCAAGTTTAAAGCACGATAAATAACATTGATGAAATCAACCATCGCAATACAAGGAATATTAGGTTCAAACCATCACAAAGTGGCGCAACTTTATTTTGGAAACGAAATACAGTTGGACGAATGCCTGTCGTTTGATGCGTTAGTACACAGTTTGATGGAAGGAAAAAGCGATTATGCCATCATGGCGATTGAAAACACGATTGCAGGTTCCATCATTCCAAATTACGCGTTGATTGATGCTAACAATATTCACATTAACGGCGAATACTATTTAAACATTCACCATCATTTGATGGCGTTGCCAAATCAAAATATAGAAGATATTACAGAAGTTTGTTCGCATCCGATGGCATTGTTGCAGTGCAAAGAATTTTTTAAGCAATATCCACATATTAAGCTAGTGGAAGACAACGATACTGCGGAAGTCGCACGTAGAATTCAAGAACAACAACTCAAAGGTACGGCGGCAATTGCCACCAAAACGGCTGCAGAATTGTTTCAATTACAGGTATTATCTGCCGAAATACAAACTATCAAAACCAACGCGACACGTTTTGTCATTCTGCAAAAAGAAAAGCCAAGCAACAGAATTGACCAAATTGACAAAGCATCGTTACGTTTTGAACTCGATCATAAAAGAGGAAGTTTAGCAACCGTACTCAATGTAATGAGCGATTGCAAACTGAATCTGACCAAAATACAATCATTACCCATCATTGAAACACCTTGGAAATACGCATTCTTTGTCGATGTAACTTTTGAAGCGTACGAAGATTACACCAAAGCAATTTCAATTTTAGAAATAATGTCCACAAGTCTCAAAGTCTTAGGAACCTACAAAAACCAACGAAACGCATGATTCCTGCAAAACGCATACATACAGTTGAAGAATACTACTTTTCGCGAAAGTTGCGAGAAGTACGCGGCTTGGTAAACGCTGGAAAAAATATTATCAATCTTGGTATTGGAAGTCCCGATTTGCAACCGCCAAGTGTCGTAGTTGATGCTTTAGAAGAAAGTCTCAACGACGAAATGGCACACAAATACCAAAGCTATCAAGGAATTCCAGAATTGCGAAATGCAATTGCGGATTTCTATCAAAAAAACTATCAAGTCACACTCAATGCAGAAACGGAGGTATTGCCGTTAATGGGAAGTAAAGAAGGCATCATGCACATTTCTATGGCGTATTTGGATGAAGGCGATGAAGTGTTGATTGCGAATCCGAGTTATCCAACCTACACGTCCGTAACAAAATTATTAGGCGCAATTCCAAAATACTACAACTTGCAAGCAACAAACGATTGGTTGCCAGATTTGGACGAATTGGAAAAGCAAGATTTGAGCAATGTAAAACTCATGTGGGTAAACTATCCACACATGCCAACAGGCGCAAAAGCAAGCAAATCGTTCTTTGAAAAATTAATTGTTTTTGCGAAAAAGCATCAAATATTAATCATCAATGACAATCCCTACAGTTTTATTCTGAATGAAAACCCACTCAGTATCTTGGCAATCGACGGCGCTAAAGAAGTGGCGTTGGAATTGAATTCGCTAAGCAAATCGTTCAATATGGCAGGTTGGCGAACAGGAATGGTGATGGGAAAAGCGGAACACATTCAACATGTGTTAAAAGTAAAAAGTAATATGGATTCAGGCATGTTTTACGGAATTCAAAAAGGTGCTATTAAAGCATTGTCAAGTTCCAAAGAATGGTTTTCACAACTCAACGCCATATATGAAAAACGCCGTAAACTCGTATGGAAAATTGCGACAAAATTACAGTGTGAATTCGATAAAGAAACAGCAGGAATGTTTGTGTGGGCAAAATTGCCAACAGACAATACACTCAGCTCAGAACAATTTGTAGACAAACTATTACATGAAAAAAGTGTGTTCATCACGCCAGGAAGCATTTTTGGAACGCAAGGCGAAGGCTACATACGCTTTTCACTTTGTGTATCGGAAGAAAAAATAAAAGAAGTCATTAACAGAATCGCATAAAATGAACGTATATATCATCGGAATTGGACTTATTGGAGGAAGCATGTCGTTGGACATTCAAGCGACCTATCCAGAGGCAATCATTCACGGTATTGATGTCAGTGACGCACATTTGGAAGAAGCACTGCAAAGACAGTTAATTCATAAAAAAGCGACACTGCAAAACGTTGAAAATGCAGATATTGTCATTGTAACGATTCCTGTGCATGCTTCTATCAAAATTATCGATGAAGTATTACATACGGTAAAAGATGATACCTTGGTGATTGATGCTGGCTCTACCAAAGAGCAAATTTGCAAAAGCATCGAAGCGCATCCGAAACGACGTAATTTTTTAGCAGCGCATCCAATTGCAGGAACCGAATTTTCGGGACCATCAGCAGCAATTCAACAATTGTTTGAAGGCAAAACCAATATTATTTGCGAAGTAGAAAAAACAGCGTTCAGTCTGCAAGAAAAAGCATTGGAATTGTTCAAAAACCTAGGAATGCGCATCCGATATATGGATCCGAAATCGCACGACAAACACATTGCGTATGTATCGCACTTATCGCACATTAGTTCGTTTATGTTGGGGAAAACGGTCATTGAAAAAGAAAAAAACGAACGCGATATTTTCGATTTGGCAGGTAGTGGATTCGCATCAACAGTGCGTTTGGCAAAAAGTTCGCCAGCCATGTGGGCGCCAATTTTTGAGCAAAACAAAACCAACGTCATAGAAACACTCGACGAATATATCAGCAACTTACAGGAATTTAAAAACCTAATGTTGCAAGACAATTTTGAAGGAATTTATAAAGAAATGGAGAATACAAACTATATAAAGAAAATACTAAAAGGATTGGAATAGCATTTAGGGCGTTCCCACAAGGGTCGGGCTTTCGGCAGTCGCTCTTGTAAGCTGTCATTCCTGCCTACGCAGGAATCCATCTCACAAGTAGCTCCAACAAAGCCTCAATCCCTAACGCAAATTTAAGTAACGAGTCAGGATTTAGGTGTCAAGATTCAAGACGAATCAACAAATAATTTAGAACCAAGAGCCAAGAGTATAGAGCCAAGACAAATTAACGAATCAACAAAAAACAAAAAACGAATAACAAAGAACATAAAAAAAACAAACCATGGAAAATAAAAAAGAACTCAGAAACTGGCTTAATGCCTTTGAGCTGCCGCATCCACTAGTAATTGCAGGACCGTGCAGTGCTGAAACAGAATCGCAAGTATTAAATATAGCGCATCAGTTAAAAGATACCGATGCTACCGTATTGCGTGCTGGAATTTGGAAACCACGTACGCGACCAGGAAATTTTGAAGGTGTTGGTGCTTTAGGATTGAAATGGTTACAAAAAGCCAAAGAAGAAACAGGCATGCTCACAGCTACGGAAGTTGCCAATGCTACACATGTACGTTTGGCGTTAGAGCATGATGTTGATGTATTGTGGATTGGAGCGCGTTCAACAGTAAGTCCGTTTATCGTACAAGAAATCGCAGATGCATTGCAAGGCACGGATAAAATTGTCTTGGTGAAAAATCCTGTAAATCCTGATTTACCATTGTGGTTGGGCGCCATTGAGCGTTTGCATTCGGCTGATATCAAAAAATTAGGTGTAATTCACAGAGGATTTTCAACCTATGAGAAAACGCGCTACCGAAACAATCCTGAGTGGCAAATTCCGATTGAACTGCAAAACCGTTTCCCAGATTTACCGTTAATTTTAGATCCATCACACATTGCAGGTCGCAGAGATATTATTTTTGATTTATGTCAAACCGCACTCGACTTAAATTACGACGGATTGATGGTAGAAACACATTTCGATCCAGACAATGCGTGGAGTGATGCCAAACAGCAAATTACACCAACGCGTTTGGTAGAAATTATGGACGATTTAAAAATCAGAAAGGAAACTGACACGGAAGCAGATTACCGCAACGCACTCAACACCTTGCGTACGCAAATTGATGTGATTGACCATCAATTGATTGAAACGTTAGGGAAGCGTATGAAAGTTGCCGATAAAATTGGAGAATTGAAAAAGGCGAAAAATGTTGCCATTTTGCAGGCCAGACGTTGGAATGAAATTTTAGGCAAAATGATTCTCGAAGGTGAGCAAAATCAATTAAGTGAAGAATTTGTATTGCGCATTTTTAAAGCAATTCACCAAGAATCTATCAACCATCAGGAGAAAATTATGAGTAAATAGTTTTATACACTTACTAATCAGTTCAAACGCAGTCGAGAAGTCTTAGGTATTCATTTTCTAAGAAATCTCGACTGTGCTTGTTTTGATACTTGGTGTGTGTTAAGATAAATTATCACATCAAAAAAACAAGCGGATGATTATATCATTTACGCATCCAAACGTTCAAAAGACAAATTGGGAAGACTTCAAATTCAAAATTAAACAGTCCATTAAAAATACAATGAGGTCTAAAAAGTATAGATTTCGTCAAGCCGAACTTGATTCGGTTTCTCATGACAGTAGAAAGCCAATGTGATGAGATTCTGAAGCCTGTGTTGAATTTGTTTCAGTATCAAGCTCAGGATGACGTTAATTACAATTTTTTAGACCTCAGTTATTTCTATCCCGCACACGGTGGTGCAAAAGGACATTGTGTTTTTGGGGAATCTACCCAGCCGTTACAAGTTCCGTCTGGACACCATTCGCAGCAAAAACTACCAAACTGTCCTACAATTTCAAGTTGCGTCTTTTTTGTGAGTTCGCGTACTCCTTCTACTTTTAAAATGTTTTGTAACATACTGTATATTTTAGTTAATAATATACAAAATACACTATCACATACGCGATGTGGTAAGGGAACACCTTATTTAACATTTTTATAAGATTCTAAAAAGCCTGTACAACAATCATTTGTTTTTTTAAGAATAATCATAATCTTTGCACTAATGATAGGAACTGTTTACAAATCTACGGGAAGTTGGTACTTGGTAAAAACTGAGAAGGGTGACGAGTATGAGTGTAGAATTAAAGGAAAATTCAGGCTCAAAGGCATCAAAAGTACCAATCCGATTGCGGTTGGTGACAAGGTGAATTTTACGCTGGAAACTGATAACAACACCGAAACAGGCATCATTGATAAAATATTTGATCGAAAAAACTACATCATTCGAAAATCGGTCAATCTCTCCAAGCAAACACATATCATCGCTGCCAATATTGATCAGGTTTTTTTACTAATTACGATTGACAATCCGCCGACGTTTCCAAGTTTTATCGATCGTTTCTTGGTGACTGCGGAAGCCTATTCCATTCCGTGCGTATTGGTATTCAACAAAATTGATTCGTACAAAGAAATTGAGCGTCGCGCTGAGGTGATGTATCTCAAAGATATTTATGAAAGTATTGGATACGAGTGCATTGAAATTTCTGCCAAAAAGCAAAAAAACATAGACGTTATTAAAGAGCGCATGAAAGGCACGGTAAGTATGTTTGCCGGACATTCGGGCGTTGGGAAATCTACGTTGGTCAACGCAATTTCTCCAGAATTAAACTTAAAAACCAAAGAAATATCCGAGCAACACAAGCAAGGACAACATACCACAACGTTTGCCGAAATGTTCGATTTGGAATTCGGGGCAAAAATCATTGATACGCCAGGCATCAAAGGTTTTGGAATTGTAGACATGGAAAAAGAAGAAATTGGCGATTACTTTCCAGAATTTTTTGCGCTAAAAAACGAATGTAAATTCAACAACTGTATTCACATTGAAGAGCCTAAATGTGCGGTAAAAGATGCCGTTGACAATGGCGAAATAGCGTGGTCGCGCTACAAAAGCTATCTACAAATGATTGAAGGTGACGAAAGCAACTATCGCATTGATGAATTTAAAGAATCCTAATCATGAGAGCTGTCATACAAAGAGTTTCGGAAGCAAGTGTAACTGTTGATGGAAAAAAAGTTGCCAACATTGGTCACGGATTACTAATTTTGTTGGGAATTGAGCATGAAGATACACAGGAAGATATTGCTTGGTTATCTGCCAAAATAGCCAAATTGCGCATCTTCAATGACGAAAATGATGTCATGAATACCTCACTTATCGATGTGGATGGAGAAGCGATTGTGGTGAGCCAATTTACACTACATGCTAGTACCAAAAAAGGAAATCGCCCAAGTTATATCAAAGCTGCAAAACCTGACGTTTCTATTCCGTTGTACGAAGCATTTGTAACACAATTTGAAACTGACACTCAGAAAAAAGTACAAACAGGTATTTTCGGAGCCGATATGAAAGTAGCTTTGCTAAACGACGGTCCTGTAACCATCATTATTGACACAAAAAACAAGGAATAATTGAACGTTTATCAATTTTTTAGCACGTTTGTAAACTTTTGGCTGTTAAATTAATTACTTTTCTTATATTGTGACTTGTTCTCCCTGAATATCAAAAATAAACAAAAACGTATGCGCTTAAAATTTTTGGCAACAGTTGCCATCATACTCTCTATACATGTAGCAAACGCTCAAGATGATTTAACGAGTTACCTCACACTTCCACAAGAACTTACAAAAAATGCCAATGCTGTCGTTCGCTTAGATGAAAAAACAGTGACTATAAACGCTACAGACGATATGGAAGTATCTGAAAAGCGAATTGTAACGGTCTTAAATGAAAATGGTTTAAACAAAATAGGAGCAGTTGTAGGATATGACAATTCTACAAGTGTGAAAGATTTGGAAGCAAGGGTTTATGACAAATTTGGAAATCGAATTAAGAAAATTCGTGAACGTGATTTTCAAGATGTGAGTGCTGTTGATGGTGTAACAATGTACTCTGATTCTCGAATAAAATATATGGATTACACGCCTGTTGCGTATCCTTTTACAGTAGAATTTACTAGTACTGTTCACTATAAAACTACGGCAAACTTACCACGGTTTTCTCCAATTAACTATTTCACAGGTGTTCAAAAAAGTAAATATCAAATTACCTATCCAGAATCACTTTCTCTGTATAAAAAAGAGTTAAATCTGGAAGAATTTGGTGTAGTAAAAATTGAAAAGCCAGGCAAATTAATCTATGTGTTGGATGATGTGCCAGGGATGAAACCTGAATCGTATAGTCCGTCAGAAGCGAAAATTAAACCGCAAGTATATCTGGCGCTAAATAAATTTACTTATGAAGGCATCAGTGCGGAAGTCAAAGATTGGGACGAGACAGGAAAATGGATTCATGAAAATCTCTTATTAGGACGTGCTACGGTTGATGCGGAAACAAAAGCAACTATCGAAAACTTAGTCGCAGACGCAACATCCGACGTTGAAAAAGCTAGACGTATTTACGAGTATATGCAAGGAAAAACACGCTATATCAGTGTGCAAGTCGGAATTGGCGGTTACCAACCAATTGAAGCTGCAGAAGTAGACAAGGTTGGCTACGGTGACTGTAAAGGTTTGACAAACTACATGATGGCATTGCTGAAAATTGCGGGAATTGAATCATATTATACGGTTGTGCAAGCAGGAAACGAAATTGTTAACTTTTACGAAGACTTTGCTACGCTTGGACAAGGAAATCACGTAATACTTAACCTTCCAAACAACGGTGATGATATTTGGTTAGAATGTACCAGTCAAAAAATGCCTTTTGGGCACATTGGCGATTTTACCGATGATAGAAACGTATTAGTAGTGACTCCAGAAGGAGGACAACTAAAGCATACCAAAAAATACAAAACAGAAGAGAATCTGCAAGAAACTACAGGAAACTACACCTTAGATACAAACGGAAATATAAACGCTGAGGTAACAATCAAAACTCACGGAATTCAGTATGATAGTCGTTTTTACATAGAAGATTTTTCAGATGTTGAAAAGGATAAACGTTACAAAAAATATTTCCATACAGTTAGCAATGTCAACATTGACAATATTGAATTACAAAATGATAAAAAAGACGTCGTATTCACTGAAAAAATAGCATTCAATGCAGACGCGTATGGTGTGATTACGGGCGACAGATTATTATTTGCGCCAAATGCTTTCAACAGAACTACAGGAATTCCTGATCGTTATCGAAATCGCAAATTTCCATTAGAAATTCAACGAGGTTATCACGATACAGATTCGTATGAAATCAAGTTGCCTAGTGATTACAAGGTAGAAGCTATTCCAACAGATGTTTCCTATGAAACCAAATTTGGAAGCTATTCGTTTTCTATTGAACAAAAAGACGATCAAACCCTACAATACACACGAAAAATCACTGTAAAAGATGGTTTATATCCTAAAGAAGAATATAAAAACTATCGAAAATTTATCAAAAAAATTGTCAAATACGATAGCTCTAAAATTGTATTGGTAAAAAAATAATCAATCTCCTAAATTCAATAACAATAAAATTTACAATGAAAAAATACACGGTATTTGTGCTTGCAATGTTTGCATTTATCACATTGCATGCGCAGGATTTCGATTTTGGGGAAGTATCCAAAGCCGAATTAGAAGAAACAAAACATCCAAACGACTCAGAAGCCAATGCGGCGATTCTTTATGAAAAAAATTATACCACATTGCGTTACATACAAGGTGAAGGATTTCAAGTAGAAACTAATATTCACAAACGTATCAAAATATACAATAAAGATGGCTTGGATTGGGCAAACCATTCCATTCCGCTTTACAAAGGTGATGGCGGTAATCGCGAAAAAGTTTCCAACCTAAAAGGATATACATACAACTTAGAAGGTGGAAAAGTTGAAGACACCAAATTGCGCAAAGACGGAATCTTTACAGAAAAACGCAATGAATACTTGGACATCGAAAAAATTACAATGCCAAACGTAAAAGAAGGCTCGGTAGTGGAATATCGTTACAAAGTTGTGTCGCCGTATTATTGGAACATCAATGAAGTATATTTTCAATATGAAATTCCTGTCAATAAAATTGAAGTCGCTTTTGAAGCACATGAATATTTTACCTATAAAAAACACTACAAAGGTTATTTTAGAATACAACCTGAAGAATCTACACGATCTGGGAAGATTACGCTAACTGGTAGTTCCCGAAGTGGAGGAACTAGTAGAGATGCTATGGTGCGAACGACTTTTAGTCGTGATGAAATTGATTTTACATTCAACATCACCAAATACAATCTTAACAATGTGCCAGCTCTGAAAGACGAAAATTTTGTAAGTAATATTCAAAACTACCGCAGTGCAGTAAAATTTGAATTGGCGCAAGTACAAATGCCGAACTCTATTCCAAAATACTATGCAAAATCGTGGGATGACGTAGTAAAAACGATTTACAGAAGTGAAAGTTTTGGTGGCGAATTGGAAAAAGCCTCGTACTTTAAAAAAGACATTGATAACTTGGTGGCAGGCGTATCGGGCGATATGAAAAAAGCTGCTATGATTTATACGTATGTACGAGATAGAATCAAGTGGAACGGAAACTACGGGAAATATCCTGAATTGGGCGTTCGTAAATCGTATAAAGACAAAACAGGAAACGTAGCAGACATGAATTTGATGCTCACTGCGATGTTGCGTCACGCAGGTATCAACGCCAATCCTGTCATTTTAAGTACACGTTCTCACGGAATCACGTTGTTTCCAACCTTGGAAGGTTTCAACTATGTAATTACCGCAATTGAAGTGGAAAATGCGGTGATTTTGCTGGATGCGACTAACTATTACGGTGAACCAAATGTATTGCCATTACGAGCGCTAAACTGGTCTGGTCGACTCATTCGTAAAGACGGAAGCTGGAATCAAATCAGTTTGATGCCACAAGAAAAAGCATCACGCGCAACCATGATTAATGTAACGTTGGATGAAAATGGTGATCTTACGGGAAAGCAACGTACACAATACACTTCGCACAATGCATTGAACTTCCGCGAAATGTATGCACAAGTAGAAGAAGAAGACTATTTGGAGCGTTTGGAAAACAGCATTGAAGACATTGAAATTTCAGATCATTCGGTGAAAAATCTAAAAAAAATAGGCAAGCCCGTGATGGAGTTGTATGCGTTTGAAAAAGAAGCGCAAGCAGAAGTCATTGGTGATAAAATGTACTTTTCACCATTATTCTTTTTAGCAACATCTGAAAATATTTTCAAAGCTGAAGAACGTGTATATCCTGTTGATTTTGGGTATCCGTGGAAACGAAAAATCATGATGAACATTACCTTGCCAGAAGGATACACGGTAGAATCATTACCCGAAGCAGGAATGGTGAAAATGCCAGAAGGATTGGGTGTATATTCATTCAACATTTCCAAAACGGCTGTCGGAATTAGTGTTGTAATGTCAAAAGAAATTAACGCTTCGGTAATTACGCCAGACAAATACGGAGCACTACGTGAATTCTACAAAATGTTAGTAGAAAAAGAAAAAGAGAAGGTAGTGTTGACAAAGATTTAGAATTTTAAAACCAAATTGAAAAATTACACAAAACTCAATTTTAAGTTGTTTTTTAAAACTGCTTAAAATTGAGTTTTTTACGTTATTGCGCCGAAGATTCCATAACTTTGTATAAAAACAATACATGAACTTACAAGCGGCACAATTACAAGTAGACACTTGGATAAAAGAACATGGCGTTCGCTATTTCAACGAACTTACCAACATGGCGCAACTGACGGAAGAAGTTGGCGAAGTTGCACGGATTATTGCAAGACGCTACGGCGAACAAAGTGAAAAAGAAAGTGACAAAAACAAAGACTTAGGCGAAGAGTTGGCAGATGTAGTATTTGTCGTATTGTGTTTGGCAAATCAAACCGGAATTGACTTGCAAGCAGCATTCGACAAGAAAATGGACAAAAAAACCAAGCGTGACCATGATCGTCATCACAACAATGCAAAGTTGAAGTAATTTCATTGTGAATCTTCAAATAAAAAACTATGAAAATTGCCGTATTTAGTACCAAATCATACGACCAAGAATATTTTGAAAAGTACAATACCGAATATGATTTCTCATTTTTTGAAACGTCATTAGATGCTTCAACAGCCAGTTTGGCAAACGGATTTCAAGTTGTATGTGTATTTGTAAATGATACGGTTGATAAAGAAACTATTGAAATTCTTTCAGAAAGTGGTGTTGAATTAATCGCCTTGCGCTGTGCAGGTTACAACAATGTGAATTTGGAAGCGGCAACACAGCACAATATCAAAGTTGTGCGAGTACCAGCCTATTCGCCTGAAGCAGTAGCGGAACACGCAATTGCGCTAATTTTGACACTCAACAGAAAAACACATAAAGCATACAATCGCGTTCGTGAAGGAAACTTTTCACTCAAAAACTTAATAGGTTTTAACATTCACGGAAAAAAAGTTGGCGTTATTGGAACGGGACAAATTGGTGCGACTTTTATACAAACAATCAAAGGATTTGGTTGTGATATTATTGCGTTCGACATTCACGAAAATCAAGAACTAATCGATTTAGGCGTACAATATCTACCGCTCGAAGATGTATTTGCTCAGGCAGACATTCTATCGTTACACTGTCCGTTAAATCAACACACAAAACACATCATCAACAAAGAAGCAATTTCAAAGATGAAAAAAGGGGTAATGATTATCAATACGAGTCGTGGCGCACTAATCAACACGGCAGATATTATTGACGGACTCATCTCGGAAAAGGTCGGATATTTAGGAATTGATGTCTATGAACAAGAGGAAAATCTATTCTTTCAGGACTTATCTGAAAGCATCATTCAAGACGAATACATCTTACGCTTAATGAGTTTTCCAAACGTACTCATCACATCACATCAAGCATACTTTACGAAAGAAGCCATGCGCGAAATTACGTTGACAACTCTAGAAAATATCAACGCTTTCCAACAGCATCTCGAATTAAAAAATGAAGTCAAATAGTGAGTGCTTCTCAAAAAAAGACAACAATATCATGAACATAAAGCTTCAAAAATCCACACTTTTTCCACAATCTAATATCGCTATTACAGGCTCCAAAAGTGAAACCAATCGGTTGCTACTATTGCAAGCTTTATATCCAAATATCAGTATTGCCAATACGTCCAACTCAGACGATGCGCAATTGATGCAAAAGGCGTTGGCTTCTACAGAAACGGTGAAAGACATTCATCACGCAGGAACGGCAATGCGCTTTTTAACAGCATACTATGCAACACGCGATGGACAAGAAATAACACTCACAGGTTCATCACGCATGCAAGAACGACCAGTTAAAATATTGGTAGAAGCATTGCAACAATTGGGCGCAGACATTCAATACACCAAGAACGAAGGATATCCGCCATTGCGAATAAAAGGAAAAAAACTCACAGCAAATTCAGTCACGTTAGCAGCTAATGTAAGTAGTCAGTACATCTCTGCCTTATTGCTCATTGCGCCAACGTTGGAAAATGGTATATCGCTTACGCTGGATGGAAAAATTACGTCGGTTCCGTACATCAACATGACGCTTTCGTTGCTCAATGAGCTTGGCGTGGAAACGAATTTTGAAGGAAATATAATTACAGTGAAACGATTTAAAGCTACGTCAGATACTAAAAAATTCACGGTGGAATCCGATTGGAGTTCGGCGTCGTATTTCTATAGCTTGATAGCTTTAAGCGAGATTGGAACTGAAATCACGCTTTCATCGTACAAAAAAAACAGTCTTCAAGGCGATTCTTGTTTGGCAGAAATCTATACAAAATTTGGAGTAGAAACGCGCTTTCAAAACAATTCCATTACACTTACCAAAACACGTGAAGCGACACAGGAAATCATCAAGCTTGACTTAAAAAATGCGCCAGACATCGCACAAACCATTGCTGTCACTGCTTTCGGATTGCAATTGGAATGCGAAATGATCGGCTTGCACACACTAAAAATCAAAGAAACCGACAGACTTGTCGCACTCAAAACCGAATTGGAAAAACTAGGTGCTTCTGTAGACATTACAGACAAATCACTGCATTTGCACAAAGCAACAAATATTAATGAAAACATTTCTATAGAAACCTACAAAGATCACCGAATGGCAATGGCTTTTGCGCCGTTGGCATTGCGCGTTCCATTAGAAATTGAAAAAGCCGATGTCGTTTCCAAATCCTTTCCAGATTTTTGGAGGGATTTGCAAAAGATTGGGATTCAAATGACCGAAACCTAAAAAAACACGCCAAATACTTGACAACCCCTATGTTGAGATTGTATATTTGCAATTCTTAAAAAAATAACTCAAAAAACTTATGGCAAAAAAGCTATCGCATTTTAATTTTGATCTTCCTTCAGAATTATTGGCAGAATATCCTTCAGAACACAGAGATGAAGCACGTTTAATGGTGTTGAATCGCGAAAAACAAACTATTGAACACCGAAAATTCAAAGATTTGGTGGAATATTTTGACGAAGGTGATGTAATGGTGCTGAACAATACAAAAGTATTTCCTGCACGACTTTTTGGAAACAAAGAAAAAACAGGCGCACGTATTGAGGTCTTTTTATTAAGAGAATTAAACGAAGAACAACGTTTATGGGACGTGTTGGTGGATCCTGCACGTAAAATTAGAATCGGAAATAAATTATACTTTGGCGAAGACGAAAGTTTAGTAGCTGAAGTAATTGACAACACAACTTCTAGAGGTCGTACGTTACGTTTTCTATACGATGGTTCGTACCAAGAATTTAGACAAAAATTAGGAGAGCTAGGACAAACGCCACTTCCAAAATATATCAAAAGAGATGTAGAACCAGAAGATGAAGAGCGTTACCAAACCATTTATGCAAAAGAAGAAGGTGCTGTAGCTGCTCCAACAGCAGGTTTGCATTTCTCAAAACACTTATTAAAGCGTTTGGAAATTAAAGGAATTGACTTTTCTGAAATCACGTTACATGTTGGTTTAGGAACTTTTAATCCTGTTGAGGTAGAAGATTTATCTAAGCATAAGATGGACTCTGAAGAATTAAAAATTGAAGCGCCAGCTGTTGAAACGGTAAACAATGCCAAAAAGAACAAAAAACGTGTATGTGCTGTTGGAACAACGGTAATGCGCGCGTTGGAAAGCTCAGTTTCTTCAGAAAGAACACTAAACGAATACGAAGGTTGGACAAACAAATTCATCTTTCCTCCGTATGAATTCAGCATTGCCAACTGTATGATTACCAACTTCCATACGCCAAAATCTACGTTGTTAATGATGGTTTCTGCCTTTGCAGGTCACGAATTCATCTTAAAAGCGTATGACGAAGCTATCAAAGAAGGATATCAATTTTACTCGTACGGTGATGCCATGTTAATTTTATAATTCGAATGTGTCATATCGAGCGTAGTCGAGATATGTTCAATATAAACCTATAAATCCTGTCTTGTGGCAGGATTTTGTTTTTTATGCTTAAAGGTAAAATCGGTAGTCCGTACAAAATTAGCAACCGAAAATACATGACAATCTCCGTTCAGTAGCTTTTTTACGTACTTTGAAAATAACAAAAGCATTTCGTCATGAGAATACGTATTTTATGTGTGATTTTGAGTCTTTTCAGTAGTCACAACATTATAGCACAACATCAAAGCATAACCAGCATTAAGGTAAAGCCTAATTATACAGTTTCGTATCAAGGAAACATAGCAGATGGTGAAAAACTGTCTGACTTGTCATGGGCAGCAAACAGTAGTGTAGCGTGTTTTCCTGCGACTAGAAATCAAAAATTTTCAGGAAATCATACGTTTTATACAACGACAATTCCGAAGCGTTCTGAAATGTTTATCAAGGTTATTCCAAAAAACAAAAATCACAATCTTAGTGTATATGCTTATTTGGTGGGAGAGCAGAATCAACAATTGCCTCCAAACTTAAACAGTTGCATTACTTGCGAAGCTGATTTTAAATGGGATTACAAGCGTAGAGGAAAAACCCAAGATCATACGCGAATGGTCAGACTCAACGCAATTAACAATCCATACAAAGTAGTGATAGGTGTTGTAGGTGCAGAAGGCTTAACGGAAGCTGACTTCACCTTGCAAATACAACTCAAAGGAGGCGAAGAAGTCTCTAAAGTCACTTCTAAAATCGAAGCGACTAACATTGTAACAAAAGGAGCTGTGACAATTACAAGCGGAAACCTAATGAAGGGAAGTTTAGTGCCAGATTTATCTTGGGCAGCCAATAGTAGTGTAGCATGTTTTCCTGCAACAAAAAATCAAAAGTTTAGTGGAAATCATGTAGTATACACAACAACGATTCCGAAATATTCTGAAATGTTTATTACGGTCATTCCGAAAAATAAAAATCACAATCTGAGTCTATATGCCTACATGGTAGGCGAAACAAACGAAGCGCTTCCACCCAATCTAAATAGCTGTATTACTTGTGAAGCAGACTATAAATGGGATCGGAAATGGCGTGGAAAAACCCAAGACCACACACGAAAAGTTCGCTTAAATGCAATTAACAGACCGTATAAAGTGGTGATTGGTGTTGTGGGTGCAGAAGGTTTGACTGAAGCAGATTATGATGTCAAAATCGAAATAAAAAGAAGATAACACTCATACATGCCAATTGATACATTGCTGCGGTAATTAAATCAAAAACTCACAAATTCTCCCTATTTTTGCAGCATGAAACAAGCAGGGAAGAAGGACATACGCGCATTGAGCAAAGAACAACTACGAGAATTTTTTGTATCGCAAGGAGACAAGGCGTTTCGAGGAAATCAAGTCTATGAATGGTTGTGGCAAAAAGGCGCACACAATTTTGAAGACATGACGAATATTTCTAAAAGCACGCGCCAAATGCTGGAAGAAAACTTTGTCATTAATCATATTCGTGTGGACAAAATGCAGCGAAGTTCGGACGGCACTATCAAAAACGCCGTGCGTTTGCATGACGGATTGGTTGTGGAATCTGTTCTAATTCCAACCGCAACCCGAACTACAGCTTGTGTGTCGAGTCAAGTTGGTTGTAGTTTGGATTGTAAATTTTGCGCTACAGCGCGATTAAAACGCATGCGAAATCTAAATCCTGATGAAATTTATGATCAAGTAGTCGCCATTGACCGTGAAAGTCGTTTGTATCATGGCAGACCGTTATCCAACATCGTATTTATGGGAATGGGCGAACCTTTGATGAATTACAATAATGTGCTAAAAGCGATAGATAAAATTACCTCTGACGAAGGTTTGGGAATGTCGCCAAAACGTATCACCGTTTCTACTTCGGGCGTTCCAAAAATGATTAAGAAAATGGCAGATGATGAGGTAAAATTCAAATTGGCAGTTTCTCTACATTCTGCAATTGAAGAAGTGAGAACATCTATAATGCCGTTTAATGAACACTTTCCACTTACAGATTTAAAAGAAGCATTGGCATATTGGTACGACAAAACCAAAAACAAAATTACCTACGAATATGTTGTTTGGGACGGTATCAACGACCAGCAAAAAGACATCAATGCGTTGGTGAAATTCTGTAAAGATGTTCCAAGTAAAGTCAATTTGATTGAATACAATCCGATTGACGATGGTGAATTTCAACAAGCCAGTAATAAAGCAATTGACCGCTACGTAGATTCGCTAGAACAAAACGGAATTACTGTTACGGTACGACGCTCCAGAGGAAAAGACATTGACGCAGCTTGTGGGCAATTGGCGAATAAAGAATAATATTTTCAATGTATCAATGTGGCTCATTTTTCAATGTTCAATATTGCTTTGATTGAAACGTTTTTTTAGTTAATCATTGAGATAGGAGTCTTTTAATTTTTCAATTTTTGAATCTTTTAGTTATAATAACAATGTGGCAATTTGAAAATGTATCAATGGCATTAATTTTTCGATGATTATTTCAGCTTTGATTGAAACATTTTTCTATTTTTCTCCTTAGAGTAACTTTCATTCAATTCTTCAATCTTTCAATCTAAAAAAACAAAAACCTCCAAAGTAAAACTCTGAAGGCTTTTGATTATTTATAAAATGTGTTTTGAAAACTATTGCTTCACAACTTTATAAGAACTAGTGTTATCACCAATAGTGACAATCAAAATATACGTTCCAGCGCGTAAAGTTGAAATATCCATTTGATTATTAGTAAAAACTTCTTTATCAACACGCAATACTTCCTGTCCAAACAAATTAATCACTTTCAAATTGTCAATAGGTTGCGTACTTTCAAACTGAACAATGCCCGTTGTTGGATTTGGATATAGTGTAAAATTGATGGTATCAACTTCATCAACTGATAACGGATCAGCTTCGGTTGTAAAACTCCAAATCGGCGAATTCGTCGCGTCTCCACCAACATTTTTAGCTACAATTTGCCAATAATATTGTGTGGAATATTCCATTCCTGTAATATCAACTGAAGTAGCACCAAGTGTTCCTAGTAAATTCAATGTCGTTGGCGAATCGCCTAGATACACATCATACGCCGTAGCTGGATCACCTGTAGTAGCAGCTTGCCAAGCAAACGAAACCGAATTGTCAGGCATTCCATCCATATTATCATCTGCGGGATCAATTACAACGCCTGTAGCCATATCTGCTGGTGTTGGAGTCGTCGCAGGATCTGGAGCAGTTGCGTTGGCAATCATTTCTACATTATCAATAATCCAACGGTCACCATCATTTTGTTCCAAAACAAACGCTACATAAATGGGTTGTCCTATATAGGCACTTAAATCTACCGTGTGTTGTGCTAAAGGTCCGCCCGACCAAACATCTGTTTCGTTTTGTGTGTCTACAATCACGAAATCGGCATGTGTGGTTTGACTGTTCGTTGACACACGAATTGTGTAGGTAGAACCATAATCCGTAGCAAAACTATCCGATTGATCAAACGAAAGAATAAAATTTGTAGCATCTACAGTAAACTGTGGAGTCACAAGCCAATCTTCCGCATTTCCGCCTGTAACAGCTTCCCAGGTTACAAAAGCAACATTGTTGGTTGCTCCGACGTTAATTTGCCAATCTTGAACAGTCCCTAAACCATTAGTCCCAATAAAACTAGTCCATCCTGCGGGAATAGCGGCACCAGATTCAAAATCTTCAGACAATTGCGCAAATCCAAATTGAAAAGAAATAAATGTTAAAAGTAAAAGTGTAATTTTTTTCATAAGCTCGACTTTAATGTGTTAATATTCTTAAAGTTATAAAAAAATACAACATTAGGTGTAATCTCTGATGTTTTTAACGTTTGCAAACGCATTTTTAAGAATTTGATAAAAGCTCACAGTGAAAATTTTCAAATTATCAAAAATGAATTGCGTATGTTGAACCATAAAATGTGTAAAAAGGTTACTACTAAAACGATGAATTGTGTTTGATTCTTGTTAAAAAGGACACAAATCATGGAATTAGTTAATATCTTTGCAGCCACATGAAAGTAGTCGCGCAGATAAAACAACCGATTGTCAAAGAAATGGAGCTTTTTGAGAAAAAGTTTTACAATTCGATGTCTTCCAAAGTCGCGCTACTCAACCGAATCACACATTACATCGTCAATAGAAAAGGAAAGCAAATGCGTCCGATGTTTGTCTTTCTTGTATCCAAAATGGTGTCTGACGGAATTGTCAATGAACGCACTTATCGTGGCGCTTCGGTAATTGAGTTGATTCACACGGCAACGTTAGTGCATGATGATGTGGTAGACGATTCCAACCGACGAAGAGGTTTTTTCTCAATCAATGCACTTTGGAAAAATAAAATTGCAGTCTTGGTGGGCGATTATTTACTGTCGAAAGGATTATTACTATCGATTGATAATGGAGATTTTGATTTGTTGCGAATCATCTCAGTGGCAGTTCGTGAAATGAGTGAAGGCGAATTGCTGCAAATTGAAAAAGCACGTAGATTGGACATTACAGAAGAAATCTACTATGAAATCATTCGACAGAAAACAGCAACTTTAATCGCAGCGTGTTGTGCCATGGGCGCACAATCAGTCAATGCATCTGAAGAAGAAGTAGAACGCATGCGTTTGTTTGGTGAATATATCGGAATGGCGTTTCAGATTAAAGATGATTTATTCGATTACGGACAAACAAAAATCGGGAAACCGACAGGGATTGATATCAAAGAACAAAAAATGACACTTCCGCTCATTTACGCGTTGAATCATTGTACCAAAGAAGAAAAAAAGTGGGTAATCAACTCAGTAAAAAATCACAACAAAGACAAAAAAAAGGTCAAAGAAGTGATTGCTTTTGTAAAAAGAGTTGGCGGATTGGAATATGCGGAAAATCAAATGAAGATATACCAAGAAAAAGCGCTGAACCTGCTAGAAACCTACCCAAAATCTACTTACAAAGACTCTTTAGAGTTGATGGTAAACTACGTAATTGATAGAAAAAAATAATTTTTTTTCATCCTCAGACAACCATTTGCATAAAAATTGCGTCTATGTCAATAGAAAGCAGCCTGTAAAGTGAAAGTTATACAATTACATCTACAAGAAGCACAATTAATCAAACGAGCAAAGCGCAACGACCGAAAAGCGCAGCAAGTATTGTATGCACAACACGCGCCAAAAATGTTGAGCGTTTGTAGGTATTACATTTCCAACGTTCACGATGCAGAAGAAGTGATGCTTTCGGGATTTTTCAAAGTATTTACACAATTGAAAACGTATCAAAACAAAGGAAGTTTTGAAGGTTGGATTCGCAGAATTATGATTCGGGAATCGATTTCGTTTTTGCGAAAAAAGAATCCGCTAGTTGCCGTAGAACAAATTGAAAGTTACACCGAAATCACTGAATGTCAAATGGACGTAAATGCGGGTGTAGAAGAAATTCAGAAAGCGATTGATGCGTTGCCTCAAGGCTATAAAATTGTTTTTAACTTGTATGAAATAGAAGGATACAAACATCAAGAAATTGCAGAAATGTTGCAAATTTCGGTAAGTACTTCTAAAACACAACTTTTTAAAGCCAAAAAGACGCTTCAAACACAATTACAATCAAAAAAAAACAGAGCTAATGAAATCGCCTGAGATTAAACAGCTATTAGAAGAGCGCAGAATGGACGTGTCGGAGCAATCGTGGGAAAAGCTAGCGGCACAATTAGATGCGAACGATAAAAAGAAGCGTGCTAAAAAAATGTATATTCCGTATGCAGCCTGTTTGGCATTGCTTGTCGGTTGGATTGTGTTTAGCATCTTGCGTACAGAAACGGCGAAAGTGGAAGATGTTATTGCGAATGAAGAATTGCCTGTTGATAAAAATCTTGAGCCAATCATCACGCCGCAAAAAGAAATCAATCCTGTAAAAGAAACAGACATTTTTGTGACAGAACAAATCGTCACTACTGAAAAAGAAATCGTTCCTGAAAAGCAAGTTCCAACACAAGTAAAAGCATTGCAAACCGATTTACAAAAAGAAGTGCAGCAAACCATTGCCATTCAAGAAAAAATAGTGCCGCAAAAGCTAGAAACAGTCATACAAGAAAAAGAAATCACCGTCGCTTCAAATGACGAATTAAAAGGTGCTATCGCAGCATTATTTGAAAAAGAAGAACGAAAAGTCACCGATGCTGAAATTGATTATTTGTTGCAAGAAGCGCAAGAAGCACTCAAACATTTAAAAATTAAAGAAGAAAAAGTAAATTATACAAAAATCGCCACCGCAGAAGAATTGTTAAACGAAGTAGAATACGAACTTGACAAATCGTTCAAACAACGTGTATTTGAACTTGTAAAACGCAATTTACAACGAACGCGAACGGCAGATATTGAGTAATAATCGCTCAAAAAAATCATCGTAAAAATCATCAATTAACATAAAAAAAACGAACATGAAAACAAGTACTTTGTATGCATGCCTGGTCATTCTATGCATAAATTTTAGCGTAAAAGCGCAACAAAAAGACAGCATTTCAACACAAACAAAAGATTCTATTGCGCTTAAAAAGGAGCGTGAAAAACAATACCTTGAAGGTCTTTTAAAAGCAATTACCGAAGATGAAAAAGAATTGCTCAAGCGCAAAGTAAATCTGATTAATAAAGACTTAGAAAAAGGAAAAATCACTGCCGAGGAAGCTGAAAAACAAAAAAAGAAAGCCGCAAAACTGTCTGTTGCTAATATCGAATATCGCATGGCGAAAAACAAACGCGAAATGATAACGGGATATTACATTCAAGAAGGTGGAAGTTTTATCCGATTTGGAGAAGTTTTTGACACGCGAAAAATCAAAAAGCGACCGCTAAAATATGACAAGCGAACGTATTCGGACATCATGATTGCTGCCGGATTTAATAATGCCATTCAAGATGGAGTTTCACTCAGTGATTCCGATTATCGAATGGGCGGCTCACGATTCTTCGAATTTGGAATCCTGTGGAGTACACGTGTTGCTAAAAATCACAACTTTGTGCGTTTTCGTTACGGTTTAACGTTGCAATATAACAACTTAAAACCAACAGGAAACCGTTATTTTGTGGACAATGGAGACCTGACAACATTAGAGCAATTTCCTAACGATTTGAATCGTTCCAAAATACGAATGACCAATTTAACAGTTCCGTTATACTTTGAATTTGGACCTTCGCGCAAAGTGGAAAATGACCGTTATGTGCGCTATTACACCAATTCAAAATTTAAAATTGGACTTGGTGGTTATTTCGGTGTGAATTTAGCCGTAAAACAAAAATTGCGCTATTCTGAAAATAGTGATAATGTAGACCAAGAAATCCGAAGAAACTTCAATACCAATAACTTTGTTTACGGTTTGGGCGCTTATATTGGTTGGGACGATATCAGTTTGTACTGCAAATATGACTTATCGCCCATCTTCAAAAGTCCAAATGCCAAACAACGCAATATTTCTCTTGGTGTGTTATTGGATGTTTTTTAGAAATGATGAATTTTAAATGTTGGATGTTGAATTAAGCTAGATACTAAACGTCACTTCGAGTGGATTTGCCGCTGATTGAGCTTGTCGAAATGAGGCAAATTTGTATCGAGAAGTACTTTGAAACCACTATTAACTACAGAAGTTTCAAGATTTCCTTTGAAAGACCATTCAAAATTCAGCATCCAACATTCGTAATTCCCCCGAAACTTAGTATTTTTGAAATTCATTCCTAAAAATCTCAAAACCTTTGATTGCTAAATCGACCATAGATGCTGTTTTTGACATTTCTCGCGTAGAAGAAGTGATAGGCGATTTTGTACAACTCAAAAAATCGGGAAGTAACTTTAAAGGATTGAGTCCATTCTCGGACGAACGCACGCCGTCGTTTATGGTGTCGCCTGTAAAGCAAATTTGGAAAGATTTTAGTTCTGGAAAAGGAGGAAATGTGGTTGCATTTTTAATGGAACACGAACATTTTACCTATCCAGAAGCCATTCGCTATTTGGCTAATAAATACGGAATTGAAATTGAAGAAACCGAACGTACTGACGAAGAAAAAGCACTTGCCAACGAAAAGGAAAGTATGTATTTGGTGTCGGAATATGCTAAAAAATATCACCAAGACATTCTTTGGGAATCGCCGCAAGGCAAAGCAATTGCATTGACTTATTTTAAAGAGCGCGGTTTTACGACGGAAACCATCAAAAAATTTGGCTTGGGATATGCGTTGGACGAATGGAGCGCGTTTACGGATACGGCTTTGAAAGAAGGTTACAATCTTACCTATTTAGAAAAAACGGGACTTACTATTGTAAAAGGCGAAAAGCGTTTTGACCGTTTCAAAGGACGTGTCATGTTTCCAATTCACAGCATGAGCGGACGTGTATTGGGTTTTGGAGGTCGAATTTTGACGAATGATAAAAAAGCGGCCAAATATCTCAATTCACCCGAAAGTGATATTTACCACAAAAGTAAAGTGTTGTATGGTTTGTATTACGCAAAACAAGCAATTGCGAAAGAAGACAACTGCTATTTGGTAGAAGGATATACGGATGTCATTCAGATGCATCAAGCAGGAATTCATAATGTAGTTTCTTCTTCGGGAACAGCCTTAACAACGGAACAAATTCGCTTGATTAACCGTTTGACCAAAAATATTACGATTCTGTATGATGGAGATGCAGCGGGAATTCGTGCGTCGCTTCGTGGTGTGGATTTGATTTTGGAGCAAGGCATGAATGTACGTGTGTGTACATTTCCAGAAGGCGAAGATCCAGATAGTTTTGCTAAAAACAATGCATTGGAAGATGTACTGGCGTATTTTGAAAACAATGTAAAAGACTTTATCAGCTATAAAGCGTCATTGCTGATGGAAGTCGCGAAAAATGACCCGATCAAAAAGGCAGAAGTCATCAACGACATGATGTCGAGTATTTCGAGAGTTTCTGACCGTATCAAACAGGAATTGTATTTGCGTGAAACATCACGTATCATGGATATTTCGGAAGATGTGTTGTTTGCGACCTTAGCGCAATTACAAAACAAAAACATCAAGGATGCCAATAAAAAAATCAAGCAAGAAAAAAAGACGTTTGAGGTTATTAAGCCTGAAAAAAAGGCAGAAGCTGTTGACCAGCAATATGTGTTGGAGCGAAAAATTATTGAAATTTTGCTGTTGTACGGAAACATGGATGCGACGTTTGAAGACTTGATTTTAAAAGAAGACGAAGACGGCGAACTCAAAATGGAGCGCGAACTTTTTGATGCAAAAGTGTTTCAAAAACTCTATCTCGATTTACAACAAGACGAAATCGATTTGGCAAATGAAAAGTTTAAAACTATTTATTACAGTGCTATAGAAAAACTCAACGAAACTGGCACATTAGAACTCGATACATTTGTCAACGAAATAGAACCAGAAGTTGCGAGTGAAGTTACAGATATTCTCATGCGCGAAGAGCAATACGAACTACACAATTGGGAAGCGCAAAACATTTTTGTAAAACCAAAAGAAGAAACCATTGCGCAATTGACCAACGAAACCATTTTAACTTTGCGTTGTTTTTTAATCAATCTTAAAATAGAAGAACTCAAGCTAAGTCTTACGGAAGATACACAATTGGAAGAGCTACAACAGGTTTTGGAGGAAATCAAAGATTATATCTTCCTAAAAAAATCACTTTCTGAACAGTTGAAGCGTGTGATTTGAGGTAGTTGTTTAGATATTAGTATTGAGTATTGAGATTTCTATATTCAAAAATCAGCAATAGTTAATCGTCAATCAAAACTAATCACTTCTAGTAGATTTGTTGCTCATTGCGAATAACAGCTCAATGTGACTTTGTGAAATTAAATTTGATACGTCCTTGCGAGGAGTTTGCGACGTGGCAATCTGCTACTTCAAGGAACAAGATTACTATACGATAAACAGATTACTTCGCCTTCGTCTCGTAATGACTTTTCAAAAAATTGTTCAAACATAACACCTTAAAATCTCAATACTCATATCTAACGACTAACATCTGAAAGTAAAAAAATGATGATATACATACTTTTCAGTACACATATCATCATCAAAATTTTTTTACTGTAGTAAAGGGAAATCTTTACAATAATGCAATTTAGTTACAGTAATTCTAATGCTTTTGCTTGTTGTAGTAAATCAACTAAGTTGTCTACGTTCAACTTACGCATTAGGCGAGCCTTGTATGTACTCACAGTTTTTTCGTTCAGATTTAACTCTTCAGCAACATGTTTGTTACGTTTACCAGAAGCTAAAAGTTTTAATACTTCTACTTCTCTTGTAGACAAACGTCTAAAGAATCTGCGGGGTTTGTTTGTGCTTTCGTCAAATGCTAAGCGTTGTGCCAATTCGTTACTGATATAGATGCCTCCATTCATAACTTTGGTAATCGCTTCTTTAATAACATTTGTAGCTACAGATTTTGATAAGTAACCAGAAGCTCCAGCTCTAAGTGTGCTTACAGCGTAAACATCTTCAGAATGCGAGCTAAACATAATTACTTTCACGTCAGGGAAGTCTTTTTTAAGTCTTCTCAAAGCAGTAATTCCATTGACTTCAGGAATATCCATTTCCAATAATACTACATCAACTGATTCTTGACTAATAAAATCAAATAATTCAGAAGTTGTCGCAGCTTTTCCTACGACATCAATCTCAGTAGAGTTCTTGAATAAGGACTTAATTCCTTTACGAACAATAGGATGATTGTCTGCAATTAATACTTTAACCATAATTTAGTTTTTAAAGTTATTATTAAATCAGACCATCACATAAAGATAGTTTCGTTTATGGACATATTAGATGTGCACATAAAAGCGAATCAATTTTTATTTCAGGTTTAGGGGGTCTGTAGCGACAAATTTAAACAAATTTTTATAAAAACTATTAAAAAAGGCGATTTTTTATGTAAGATTTTGCGGTATTGTACAGACTGGAATTGGAATCATTTTATGTTGGTTCGCAGTATTGTATCGTTTGTAAATTTTGAATACTTCTTGTTGTCTTCCGGTAAAGTCGTCAGCAGTTTTTCCTTCATCAGCCATGCGCATTGCCCACTCTAGCTCATCATAGTTGGCACCAATTTGATCTTCATCACTTCGAGCATCACCAAATAAACCATCGGAAGGAGCCGCTTTCATAATAGACTCTGGAACTTCTAGTGCTGCACCTAACTGATACACTTCACTCTTCATCAAATCTGCAATGGGACTCAAATCCACTCCGCCATCGCCGTATTTTGTGTAAAAACCAACGCCAAAATCCTCAACTTTATTTCCAGTTCCAGCAACCAGTCGTCCCAGCAATCCTGCATGATAGTACAAAGTTGTCATACGCAAACGCGCTCTGGTATTTGCCAGTGCCATGTCAACCGTTGCTTGTGCACCTTCTAAGGAAACTTCTGTTTTAAATTCCTCAAAAACAGGTGTCAAATCTACGCGTGTATCCGTCACATTTTCAAAACGTTCTTTTAATTGTTTTATGTGTTCCTGCGCACGTGTTACGTGACTTTTTGCTTGGTGAATTGGCATTTCAATACATAAGGTTGGTAAGCCAGTTTTAGCGCACAGCGTAGAAGTTACAGCAGAGTCAATTCCGCCTGATACTCCGACTACAAATCCGTTCACGTTTGCGGTAGTTGCATAATCTTTTAACCATCCTACAATATGGTCAATCACCTGTTGAGTTTTCATCTATTTTGTGTTTGCTTATTAATTTCTGTCAGATAAAATTTACCAGCATCAATTCTAGGTACATATAACACAATTGTGCGAGTGCATTTCATCGTTTTCAATTTTTTTACAAGATAAAAAAAGTAACTTTGCAGTCCAAAGATAGTCACGCAATAAAAAATAAAAATAGAAGTTAAATGTATCAGATTGCTTTATGAAAAAAATGATGAAAAAATTAGTGTTTTTAATGATATTGTTTGTGATTGGATGCGCCGAAGAAAACCCGCTTGAAAAAGAAATTTCGGCAATTCCATTAGATATAAATGTGGTGCGATTTGATCAAGTTTTTTTAGGAGCCAAACCATCAGATTTGCCAAAACTGAAAGAAGCATATCCGTTATTTTTTCCAAAATCGATTCCAGATTCTACGTGGATTTACACCATGAACGATCCGCTTCAAAAAGAATTAAAAAAAGAGATTGATGCCGTTTTTTCTGATTTTGCGCCTGTACAGCGCGATATAAAATCGGTGTTGCAGCATTTGGAATACTATTTTCCAGAGTATGATACGCCAAAAGTATTTACAGTAACCTCAGAAGATTATCGCAAAAAAGTCATCTTGTACCAGGACATGATTTTGATTGCGTTGAATACCTATTTAGGGAAAAATCATAAATTTTATGATGGTATTCAAAAGTACATTTCGCAAAATTTCGAAAAAGAAATGATTCCTGTTGATATTGCCAACGAATTTGCTTACACACAAGTAAAACCGCCGCGTGAACGTACTTTTTTAAGTAAAATGATATATCACGGAAAAGTACAATACATTAAATCATTATTAGTGCCGAAAGCGAGTTTGGCAATGCAGTTTGGATATGAAGAAAAGAAAATAGCGTGGGCAGAAGCCAACGAAAAGCAAATTTGGACCTATTTTATTGAAAAAGAATTGCTGTATAGTACGGATAACAAATTGGACAATCGTTTCTTAAACGTGGCACCATTTTCCAAATTCAATCTTGAATTGGACAATGAATCTCCTGGCGGAATTGGGCGTTTTATCGGTTATCAGATTGTCAAGTCGTATATGGAAAATAATGATGTATCTTTGCAAAATCTTTTAGGAAAATCCTCCAAAGAAATTTTTACAAATTCAAAGTACAAACCCAAGAAATAATGTCGAAAAAAGTAACGTCCGAAATAAAAGTAGCAGTAACGGTTGATGAAAATAATGTGCCAGAAGCTATCAATTGGACCGCGAAAGATGGTGGTATTGAAAATGAATCTTCCAAAGCAGTAATGCTGTCTGTGTGGGATCACAAAGCGCAAGAAAGTTTGCGAATTGATTTGTGGACAAAAGATATGCCTGTAGACGAAATGAAAGTGTTTTATCATCAAACGTTGGTGTCGATGGCGCGTACGTTTCAACGTGCAACCAATGATGACAAAATGAGCGCTACGATGCTAGATTTTTGTGATTATTTCGCTGAAAAGCTTGAAATTATAAAGAAATAGCTTGTAAAAACATGTAGTTTGAGCGAAGCCGAAAACTAGTCTTTTTGTAAAATCTCAATGCGTGTTTTAATGTTGCCAGTTTCTTCCAGTCGGATGATTTTTAAAACAAAGCGTGCAATAAATCCAGGATTGATAACCAAATTGGCTTTTTTAACAACTTTAGCATCTCTTGAAGCAATCAATTGAGGCCAATCGGTTTCTGGTGAATTTGCTAAAAGTGTGGCGTATTTCCATGCGCCGTCTCTGGCAAGTTTCATGCTAAAATCGGTCAAAATGATGCTAAATTTCTCCGTTTTCTTTAAAATTTTGGCTAAAAATGTCCAAATTAGTGATAATTCTTTTTGAACATCATGCACCAATTCGCTCAAAATAGTGTTGATTTTATTAAAGTCATTGTGTAAATCGTCAATGTTTTTTCCTTTCATCACTTCGGCAGCTGCAATTCCCAAATCGAGATTGATATGTGCGTTCATTCCTAATAGTAAATGTTGTAATACAATCAGCCAATAACTATCAGCTTCTTTAAAAGCAATTTGCCACGAATTGGTAGGTTTGGTGCCATTTTGAAACTCAGAATACGCTTGTAAATAACGATTGGCAAAAATGACATCTAATTGCTCCATGCGTGGATTATCGTCAAAAAAATCGTTCTCAATACCTTCTTTCACTTTGCAAGTCACTTTGTGATACAAGGCAGCGAAATAGCCCATCGTACTCGGAATTTCCTTATTTTCTTGAATAATTTGTTCTAAAAACAAAATTACTTCGTCAATAGTTTTTGCTTGCATAGTTTTGATGTTGCTGTTATAAAGCTACCATTTAATTTTTAAAAAAGCAGATATCGTTTAGCAATAAAAAAAATCCTGTTCAATTACAAACAGGATTTTTCTATATCTTTTCTACAAAAGTGACATCGTGCTATTTCGTTGTACTTTTTGTATAATACTAAGAATTTAGTAACTAAAAAAAAGCTTTGTCAAACGGTTAGCATCACTTCATTGAATGATTATTTTGTAAGTGTCAATTCTTTTACAATATTCTCTGCGCCAGCAAGTTTGTCAACTAACCAAAGCACATAACGAATATCTACATTAATGGTGCGTTGCAACTTGTCGTCAAAAATAACGTCTCCTGCCATTGCTTCAATATTTCCATCAAATGCCAAACCGATAAGTTCACCTTTCCCGTTGAGTACTGGCGAGCCAGAGTTTCCACCTGTAATGTCATTATCTGTCAAGAAATTTACAGGCATATAACCGTTTTCGTCAGCATATTTCCCAAATTCTCTTTTTTCGTATAATTTCAACACATCAGCAGGCAAATCAAATTCATCATCATTTGGTTTGTATTTTGCAATCATACCTTGCATGGTTGTGTAATTGTTGATTTTAGCATCATTAGTTGGGTCTTTAGGTAATGCCATCACTTTTCCATACGTTAAACGCAACGTTGAATTCGCATCTGGGTATTTTACCTTACTCAATTTAGATTCGCGGAGTCCTTTTACAAATTTTCTATACGCTTTTTCATACGCTTCTTTTGCATCTGCAATTGCTTCTGGCTCTTCTCTGTATTTTTTAATTAAATCTGAAGACAACAAGTACAGCGGATCGTTTTCAATTAAAACTTTATTAGGATACAATAAAAATGCTTCCAGGCGCTCTTTTGAGGTGAAAATACTCAAATCAAACATGGCATCTATATAGCTTTCCAAATCGTCACCAGCTTCGTCTTTTATGTTTTGTGCAACTTCTGGTAATTCATAATTTGCTTTTTCAATGTATAATTTTAAGACGGCAGATAATACATCTTTCTCCAACGGCATATACACAATTTTAAACGTTTCATCAATTAAAGCTTGTAATCTTGGGCGTAATTCTTCACGTTTTGCTTTGTTTTGCTCGGTGTAATATTCCATATTTCTACCCAAACGATACGGCGCTACCGCAAACGTACTTCCTCGTAAAACACCTATCAAATAATTGTCGTGTCGTGCTTTATCATTTGTTAATGTGTAATACGTATTGATGTTTTCCATCACATTACCATACTCATCTTTGTTACGTCTTTTATTCGCCCAGCGATCAAATTTTTTCTCTAAAGCACGTTTCTCATCAGCAGTTCCGTGTTTTGTAAGTGCATCAATCATTCCTTGTCTATTTTTCCAGTAATTTGCGATTCCTGCATATTGTGATGCATACTTTAAATTCACGTCTTCACTTTTGTTCATGTGAACTTTCATGGCATCCATACTAGTTTTAGAAGCTTCTACCCAAGCAGGATATCCGTAGTTTACATTTTGTGCAATTCCTTCTGCGGGCATCCAACGATTGGTACGGCCAGGATAACCTAAAATCATCGCAAAATCATTTTCACGAACACCACCAATATTTACAGATAAATGTCTTTTTGGCTGCATCGGAATGTTATCTTTGGAATATTCTGCGGCATTTCCGTTTGCGTCTGTGTAGACTCTAAAAAGTGAAAAGTCGCCCGTATGTCTTGGCCATTCCCAGTTATCGGTGTCACCTCCAAACTTACCAATACTTTCCGTTGGTGTTCCTACTAAGCGAACATCTTTGTAATCTTCGTACACAAAATAATAGAATTCATTCCCTTGAAAAAAGGAGCGAACAGAAACCGTATATTTTCCACCTTCATTATTTTCTTGCTCAATAAGTGCAATTTCTTTATTGATGGCAGCTTCACGTTCTTTTTCGGACATGGCATCGTTTACTTTTGATAAAATACGTTCCGATACATCGTCCATACGCACAAAAAAGCGTACGTATAAGCTTTTGGGTTTTAGTTCTTCCTCAAAACTTTTTGCCCAGAATCCATTTTTAAGATGGTTTTTTTCTTCAGTAGATAACTCAGCAATGGCGTCATATCCACAATGATGATTTGTCAACACCAATCCTTTATCGGAAATGATACTTGCAGTACAACCACCATTAAATTGAACAATGGCATCTTTAAGACTGTTGTTGTTAATGCTGTAAATTTCCTCAGCAGTTAATTGTAAGCCCATTTTCTGCATATCGCGGTGATTCAATCTGTCAATAAACATCAAGAACCACATTCCTTCGTTGGCTTTGGTACTTGTTGGCACCATAAAAAGACCAACAATCATAAATAAAATTATTTTTTTCATGTATTTTGAATTTTTTAGTGGCTCAAGATATTAAAATTGTATGACAAAACCAGTTAATGCAACTGAGTATCTATAAGTTTTTTGGAAAGATTATGATTTTTTTAGGACTAATGTTTGCTTAAAAGAAAAAGTTTGTATCGCATTATGTAGGAAATGAGGTAGATTGGGGTTTGTTAGTATTGAGATATGAGAAGTGAGTACTGAGACATTTCAAATAAAATCTCAATAAAAAAACCAAAACCCAACACCAAATAACGAAGTTAAAATGCTAAATACTGAATTTTAAATTAAAAATAATTAGTTTCAGACAACAGACAACCAAAAACTACGAATTTTTCAAATCTTGATTAATTTGTTCAATAAATTCCAATACTTCATCACGACCAATCGCTTTTGAAGCGGAAGTCACAAAATACTGTGGCACTTCTTCCCAAACATCTGCTAATAATTTGGCTTTATAGCTTTCAACATGCTTGTCAATCTGCGATGGACGTAATTTGTCAGCTTTTGTAAAAATAATACAAAATGGAATTTGATTTTCGCCCAGCCACTGCATAAACTCCAAATCAATTTTCTGTGGTTCGTGACGAATATCTACCAACACAAATCCGCAAACCAGTTGTCTACGTTTTCTAAAATACTCTGTAATAAACTTTTGAAAAACTTTCTTCGTACTTTTGGAAACACGCGCATAGCCATATCCTGGTAAATCGACTAAAAACCATTCGTCGTTAATCTTAAAATGATTGATAAGCTGTGTTTTTCCTGGGCGTCCAGAAGTTTTTGCCAAACTCTTTCGCTGCGTCAACATGTTAATCAAAGAAGACTTCCCAACATTAGAGCGACCAATAAAAGCATACTCAGGAATAGTATTTTTTGGACATTTCGCAACGTCCGAGTTGCTCATTACGAATTCGGCAGATTTAATTTTCACAACAGTAAAATTTGATTTTATTTCGTTTCGTGACGACCTAAAAATTGCGTTTGGTCAGCCAATCTTGTAAACATTTGTTAAACTCTTCAGGATGTTCCATCATT
The DNA here is from genome assembly GCA_006383075.2 of Kordia sp. TARA_039_SRF. Taxonomy (GTDB): domain Bacteria; phylum Bacteroidota; class Bacteroidia; order Flavobacteriales; family Flavobacteriaceae; genus Kordia. The sequence continues at coordinate 491,382 of SMNH02000001.1, read as the reverse complement.
GGTGCGTGCCCACATTTGTCAATCCAATACAAGTCAGAATCAGGTAATAATTCATGAAACTCTTCGGCAACATTTGGAGGTGTTACCGTATCGTTTTTTCCCCAAATAATTCCTGTAGGCGTGTGCATATTTGGCAAGTCTTTTCCCATATTGTGACGAATGGCACTTTTGGCAATTGCCAGCGTTTTAATCAATTTACCACGATTATTAACCGTAGCAAACACTTCGTCTACAATCTCTTTGGTAGCCACTGCTGGATCGTAAAAAACATCCTCACTTTTCTTCTTGATAAATTCGTAATCACCACGTTTAGGATAACCGTCGCCCATGGCACTTTCGTACAATCCAGAACTTCCTGTAATGACTAATCCTTTTACGAGTTCAGGAAACAATTTTGTCGTTAACAATCCGATGTGTCCACCAAGTGAATTCCCTAGCAAAATAACCTTGTCAAGTTCTTTATGTAGAATAAATTCCTTAACATATTTCGCAAAATTCTTCACGTTGGTTTTTAAAAGTGGCTTTGTGTAAATAGGTAACTCAGGAATTAAAATCTTATACCCTTTCGTTGAAAAATTTTCGGTAACAGCTTCAAAATTGCTCAAACCGCCCATTAAGCCATGCAAAATAACGATAGGTGTTCCTTCTCCTAATTCTAGATAATTGAATTTCCCTTCCTTTTTAAAGCTTTCTTTCATTAATGGCTATCAGTTTTTTAACAAGAGACAAATATAGGCATTTCGAAATTTATTAATAGGCTTTTTTTGAAATGTCTTAAAAAATCGTAAAACAACATAAAAAAAGGTGTCAAAAGCACTTTTTCTCTCTAAAATCCCACTTTCAATAAATTGATTTTTAGCCTAATTACAGGCGTTTTAGTCGAAAAAAGCAAAAACTTATCAACAAAGTGGTAAAATGTGGTAAAATGTGGTAAAATTTTCAATATATTTGAATCTTATATAGGTAAATCCAATTCTTACGTGATAAATTTAATCGGAACATACGAATGTAAAGTAGACGCTAAAGGGCGTATGCTAGTTCCTGCTGATTTAAAAAAGCAGTTGTCTCCGGTATTGCAAGAAGGATTTGTTATCAAAGAAGGTTTATTTGGTTCGTGTTTAGAATTGCATCCGATGAGCGAATGGAATCTCATGACGCAAAAACTAAACAAATTGAACCGTTTTAAAAAGAAAAATGTCGATTTCATTCGAAGATTTAACAAAGGTGTTCGAATGGTTGAAATTGACGCTGCGGGAAGATTGTTGATTCCGAAAGACTTAGTGGTTTTTGCAGGCATCAAAAAGGAAATAGTATTGTCGTCTGCCATCAACATTGTTGAGATTTGGGATAAAGAACAGTACAACGCAGCAACGGATGATACAGATATTGATATCGGCGATTTGGCAGAAGAAGTAATGGGAAATGACGATGGCGATGGAATATCATAATCCTGTATTGCTCAAAGAAACGGTTGACGGACTCAATATTAAAGAAGACGGAGTGTACGTAGATGTGACCTTTGGCGGTGGCGGACATTCCAAAGAAATTTTGAGTCGTTTAGGAGAAAAAGGAAAACTATATGCATTCGATCAAGATCAAGATGCGCTTGACAATGCTATTGATGATGAGCGATTTACGCTTATCAATCAAAATTTTAGACATCTTAAAAAGTTCTTACGGTTTTATGGAGTGCGAAAAGTAGATGGAATTCTAGGTGATTTCGGAGTGTCATCACACCAATTTGACAAAGCTGAACGTGGTTTCTCGTTGCGCTTTGAAGCAGATTTGGACATGCGAATGAATCAAGAAGATGAAGTGTCTGCTTATAACGTTGTCAACGAATATGATGAAGAAGATTTGCGGTCAATCTTATCCTTATATGGTGAATTGCGAAACGCAAAAGCTATTGCAGCGCAAATCGTTTCTGCTAGGTCAGAAGATTCGATTCGAACTACGGAAGACTTGCGAGTAGTGTTGCAGCGATTTTTGCCGAAACACAGAGAGCATAAAATATTGGCGCAAATCTATCAAGCAATTCGCATCGAAGTAAACCAAGAAATAGAAGTGTTGAAAGAGTTTCTAATGCAAACGCAAGAAGTGCTAGAAACGGGCGGAAGACTCAGTTTGATAAGCTATCATTCGCTAGAAGATCGCTTGGTAAAACGCTTCATTCGTAACGGACTTTTTGAAGGAGAGCCAGAAAAAGATTTTTACGGTAGAGTAGAAGTGCCGTTTAAAAAAGTGGGGAAATTAATTATTCCATCACAACAAGAAATAAAAACAAATAACAGAGCGCGTAGCGCAAAACTAAGAATAGCAGAACGTCTGTAGTCATGAAAAAGCAAAATATATATGACATTCTAAAAGGGAAGTTTCTCATCAAAGATGACGCCATTAAAAACTGGCGTTTCATTGTATTTGCTTCGTTTTTAGCTTTGATTATGATTGCAAGTTCGCATTGGGCAGACGAAAAAGTACATGAAATCGCAAGGCTTAATGATGAAGTAAAGCGATTGAAAAGTGAATTTGTAGATACGCGGACAACGCTGCAGCAACTAAAACTAGAATCGTATGTCACCGAAAAAGTTGCCAACTCAGGATTGGCACCATCGAAAAATCCACCACAAAAAATTAGAGTAACGTCACAACAATAATCAATCAATGCCAGTAACCGAAAAAAACATATTAAATCGTTTATATTTTGTCGCAGGAGGTATGTTTCTCTTCGCGATTGCGGTTGTGGTGCAATTGGTCAACGTGCAATTTGTAGAAGGTGACAAATACCGAGCGCTCGCTGATGAAGAGGTAATCCGAAAAGCTGTCATAGAGCCAAGTCGTGGAAACGTGTACGCTGATGACGGAAGTTTATTGGCGACTTCCGTGTCTAAATATGATATCTATTTTGATACGAAAACGGTCTACAAACGTGAATTTACAGACAATATCAAAGCGCTTTCTGATTCGTTGGCAAAACTATTAGGAAAGTCATCTGCGTATTACGAAAGCAAATTGACAAGAGCGCGCGCCAACAAAGATCAATTTCATCCCATAGCGAAAAATTTGAGTTACGCAGAATACATGCGCATCAAAAAATTCCCAATATTCAAACGAGGAACTTTTAGAGGTGGATTTATCAGCAAGCAAAAAACAGTACGCGAATATCCAATAGGAAGTATTGCACGTCGTACGATTGGATACGAAGTAAAAGACAAAGTGGGCGTTGGTTTGGAAGGTGCTTTTGGAGATGATTTGCGCGGAAAAGAAGGAAGTCGTATCGAGCAAAAAATAGCCAACGGACGTTGGAAACCCATCTCTATTGACAACGATTTAGAACCGCAAGATGGTTACGATATCATTTCGTCTATCAACGTGAACATTCAAGATATTGCGCATCATGCATTGTTGGAACAATTGGAAAAATACAAAGCCGATCACGGTTGTGTGGTGGTGATGGAAGTAGAAACAGGCGAAATAAAAGCCATTTCAAATTTAGGAAGAAACAGCAAAGGAAACTATGTAGAACGCTACAATTATGCGGTTGGTGAGCGACATGAGCCAGGTTCAACATTTAAGTTGATGGCAATGGTAGCGGCGTTGGAAGATCGTGTGATTGATAGTGATTATTTAGTAGATACAGGAAACGGTCGAATTACTTTTTACGGCGAAACAGTGGAAGATTCTAACCGACGCGGATACGGAACCATTACAGCATCCAAAGCGTTTGAAGTATCGTCAAATGTGGGAATTGTGAAAATTATTGACAATTTCTACGGAAAAAATCCAAAGAAATTTGTGAACAGACTCTACAACATGAATCTGCACAAACCACTTGAATTGCCTATTCAGGGTGAACCGAAGCCGATTGTGCCGCATCCAAATGACAAAAGCTGGAGCGGAATTTCATTGCAATGGATGGCGTATGGATACGGTGTAGAATTAACACCACTGCAAATTTTAGCATTTTACAACGCTATTGCAAACGGAGGCGAAATGGTGCGACCGAGATTTGTAAAAGCAGTGCGCGAAAACTGGTACACCAGCGAAAAGCAATTTGAAAAGGAAGTCATTAATCCTTCAATATGTTCCAAAGAAACAGTAGCAAAAGTCACGAAGATGATGTTGAACGTCGTAGAAAAAGAACATGGAACAGGCAACGGATTGTACTCTCCAAACTTTTCCATGGCGGGAAAAACAGGAACTTGTCAAAAAAACTACGCCATCAAAGAAAATCGCGAATACATTTCAACATTTTCAGGCTTCTTCCCAGTTGAAAATCCGAAATATTCGTGCATCGTAGTTATCCACGAACCTGACCAAAAAATTGGGTATTACGGAGCAGATGTTTCTGGACCAGTATTTAAAAAAATCGCACACAAAATCTATCGAGATACGCCAATATTCGACCAAGTGGAAAACATTGAAAACGTAGCACCAGTGGTAGAAAAAGAATATAAAGACTACTTAGACAAGAGTAAAAAATACAAAACCATCATGCCAAATGTGGTTGGAATGCCAGCAATGGATGCCATTCCGCTACTAGAAAACTTAGGATTGCGTGTAGAAATAAAAGGAAGTGGAAAAGTGACGAAGCAATCGCTAGAAGCTGGAAAAAAAATTGACAAGAAAAAACGAATTGTACTAGAATTATCGTGAAAATACTAAAAGACATATTATACAGAGTTCATATCGAAGCAGTGACGGGCGATACCAATATCGCTATCCGCGAACTGGTCTTTGATTCACGAAAAGTACAAATGAATGATGTTTTTGTTGCCATCAAAGGATATGAATTTGACGGTCATAGTTACATAGATGCTGCCATAAACGCAGGAGCTATCGCGATCATTTGTGATATGATTCCAGATAAAATCGTTAATGGAATAACCTACATTCAAGTAGATAATGGAAGCAGTGCGTTGGCAATTATGGCGTCTAACTTTTACGGAAATCCTTCGGAAAACCTCAAGCTAATTGGCGTTACAGGAACCAATGGAAAAACAACGGTGGCAACGCTGTTGTATCAACTCTTTAAAAAAGCAGGTTACAAAGTCGGGTTGTTATCTACAGTGCGAATTTTAGTGGACGATGTCGAGTACAAAGCAACGCATACAACACCAGATTCAATCACCATCAATAGTTATCTGGAAAAGATGAATCACGAAGGTGTAGAATATTGTTTTATGGAAGTGTCCTCACACGGAATTCATCAAAAAAGAACAGCGGGATTGATGTTTCGTGGCGGAATTTTCACCAATCTGTCACATGACCATTTAGACTATCACGATACGTTTGCTGAATACAGAGATGTCAAAAAGAAATTCTTTGACGAATTGCCAAAAGATGCATTCTGCTTAGTAAATATAGATGACAAAAACGGCTTGATTATGATGCAAAATACGCAAGCCAAAAAATACACCTATGCTTTAAAAACCTATGCAGACTATCGCGCGCAGATTCTGGAAAACAGTCTTTCAGGATTGCTATTAAAAATAAATGACAACGAAGTCTGGGCAAAATTAATCGGAAGTTTCAACGCGTACAATCTCTTGTCTATTTACGCTACAGCGGAATTATTAGGCTTAGAGCAGATGGAAATATTACGCTTACTAAGTGAACTTGAAAATGTCAGTGGACGATTTGAATATTTCATCACCAAAAACAACATCACTGCCATTGTGGACTATGCGCATACGCCAGATGCTTTAAAAAATGTGTTGGAAACCATCAACGACATCCGTACAGGAAACGAGCAACTCATTACGGTTGTAGGTTGTGGAGGGAATCGCGATGCTACAAAACGTCCAAAAATGGGCAACATCGCATCGAGTCTCAGTACAAAAGCAATTTTCACATCTGACAATCCGCGCAGAGAAGATCCGATGAAAATCATTGAAGCCATCGAAAAAGGTGTAGAACCGCAAAACTATAAAAAGACACTTTCAATTACGGATAGAAAACAAGCCATCAAAACAGCGTGTCAAATGGCAAATGAAAACGACATCATTCTCATTGCGGGAAAAGGACATGAAACCTATCAAGAAATTAACGGCAAACGAACCGATTTTGACGATTACAAAATCGCCAAAGAAATATTAGACAATTTAAGCGAATAAAAAAACCAGTTTTACAGAGCAACAACACCAAAATAACATGTTATACTATTTATTTGAATATCTCGAAAAACAATATCAGTTTCCAGGCGCTTCGCTGTTTGGCTTCTTAAGTTTTAGAGCGGCAATGGCAGTGATATTTTCGTTGTTGATCTCTATGATTTTTGGAAAACGAATTATCAACTATCTGCGCTCAAAACAAATTGGAGAAACTGTGCGCGATTTGGGATTAGCTGGGCAAAAAGAAAAAGCAGGAACGCCAACCATGGGAGGAATCATCATCATTTTGGCAACTTTAGTTCCTGTGTTGCTTTTTGCAAAGCTGGAAAATATATACATCATTTTGCTAATCGTGACCACCATTTGGATGGGAATTATTGGTTTTATAGATGATTATATCAAGAAATTTAAAAATGACAAAAAAGGACTCAAAGGAAAATTCAAAATCTTAGGACAATTAGGATTGGGAATCATCGTGGGAGCAACCTTATTCTTTCATCAAGATGTCACTATTCGTGAAGAATTACCAGCAGCACAACAGCAAGAATTGATGGTAAATAATACCACACCAACAAAGAAATTTGGAGAAGAAAAACGCTCTATGAAAACGACGATTCCGTTCGTAAAAAACAACGAAATTGACTATGCCAAATTGGTCACGTGGATGAACCCAGACTATGCAAAATACGCGTGGTTGGTGTTTATTCCAATTGTGATATTTATCATCATGGCAGTATCGAATGGCGCAAATCTCACGGATGGGATTGACGGACTTGCCGCCGGAACTTCGGTCATTATTGTACTGACATTAGGAATATTTGCTTGGATATCTGGAAACTTAATTTTTTCAGAATATCTCAATGTTATGTACATACCTCGCGCGGGAGAAATCACGATTTACATAGCTGCTTTTGTCGGAGCGTTGATTGGATTTTTATGGTACAACACTTATCCGGCACAAGTATTTATGGGTGATACAGGAAGTTTGACCATTGGAGGAATCATTGCAGTCATCGCGATTGCAATTCGGAAAGAATGGCTCATTCCAATTTTATGTGGAATCTTCTTGGCGGAAAATCTATCGGTAGTCATGCAAGTGAGTTATTTCAAATACACCAAAAAGAAATTCGGAGAAGGAAGAAGAATTTTCAAAATGTCACCATTGCATCATCACTATCAAAAACTAGGATATCACGAAAGTAAAATTGTCACTCGATTCTGGATTATCGGAATCTTACTAGCAATTCTAACGATTGTAACCTTAAAAGTGAGATAGGTTAATAGGTTTTGGATGTTGGGTTTTAGGTGTTAGAAGCAACAAATTGACAAATCGACAAAAACAAATTAACGAATTAACAAAAAGACAAAAAAAGAGAGCCAAGAGTCAAGACAAATAACAAAACACAAAAAACAGACAACAAAAAACGAAAAACAAACAAACAAAAAGTGCAACAAAAGAGATTAGTCATATTAGGAGCGGGAGAAAGTGGCGTAGGAACGGCAATCTTGGGAAAGCAACAAGGATATGAAGTATTTGTCTCGGACAAATCGGCAATCAAAGCGCACTATAAAAACGTTCTGAATCAGTTTGAAATTGAATGGGAAGAGCAGCGACATACGGAAGAAAAGCTTTTCAACGCAGATGTAGTGATGAAAAGTCCGGGAATTCCAGATACGATTTCGTTGGTAAAAGCGCTTCGTGACAACGGAATTCCAGTGATTTCGGAAATCGAATTTGCAGGCCAGTTCACCAAAGCAACCATTGTTGGAATCACAGGAAGTAACGGGAAAACGACTACCACAATGTTAACGCATCATGTGCTAAAAGAAGGTGGATTGAATGTAGGAGTAGCAGGAAACATGGGAAAAAGTTTTGCGCGACAAGTTGCAGAAGAATTCTATGATGAATATGTGTTGGAACTCAGTAGTTTCCAGCTTGACGGGATTGTAAACTTTCGTCCGCACATAGCCATCATTACCAACATTACGCCTGACCATTTAGACAGATACGATTACAAATTTGAAAACTACATCGCGGCAAAATTTAGAATCGCGATGAATCAAACGGAAAACGATTACCTAATCTACGACGCCGACGATGAAGTCGTTGTCAACGGATTAAAAACACACAACGTAAAATCGAAATTAATTCCATTCTCCCTCAAAAACAAACAAGAGAATGGCGCTTATATAAAAGACAATAACATAATACTAACGATACAAAATAAGACAATTACTATGCCGACGGACTCGCTAGCACTAGAAGGACAACACAATACAAAGAATGCCATGGCGGCATCTGCTGTAGCACAATTATTAAACATCAGAAAACAGACGATACGCGAAAGCATGTCAGGGTTTCAAGGTGTAGAACATCGTTTGGAAAAAGTATTAAAAATTCAAAACGTACAATACATCAACGATTCCAAAGCAACCAACATCAACGCTACGTATTACGCGCTGGAAAGCATGACAACACAAACCGTATGGATTGTTGGTGGAGTGGACAAAGGAAACGATTATGCACAACTATTGCCATTGGTTCATGAAAAAGTAAAAGCAATCATCTGCTTAGGAGTGGACAACGCTAAAATCATTGAAGCATTTGGTGGCGTAACGGATTTAATGGTAGAAACGACTTCCATGAGTGAAGCTGTAAAAATCGCCCACAAAATCGCCGAAAAAGGAGATAATGTACTATTGTCACCAGCCTGCGCAAGTTTCGATTTATTCGAAAACTACGAAGAACGCGGAAGACAATTCAAAGCAGCAGTACGCGAACTATGATATAGGATTCAGGAGTAAAGAACCAAGACAAAAAACAAACAAACAACTTAACGACTCAACAAATAAACAAACAAACAAAAAAGAATAAGAGAGAGTCAAGAATCAAGAGACAAGACAAAAAAACAAAACACGAAGAACAAAGAACAAAAAACAAAAAAATGAATACCATCTTTAAAAACATAAAAGGAGACCGAGCGTTGTGGGCAGTTGTTGCCTTGCTAGCGCTATTCTCGTTTTTGCCTGTATACAGTGCCAGCAGCAATTTGGCATACTTATACGGAGACGGTGGAACATTAAAATTCCTAGTGCGTCACGCATCACACTTGTTTTTAGGCTTTGTTATCATTTACGCAGTACATCGAATGCCGTATCGTTATTTCAGAGGCTTGTCGTTAATTATGTTGCCTATTGTACTGTTATTTTTGGCGTACACCTTGGCGCAAGGAACCACTATTGGTGGTGCCAATGCAAGTCGTTGGATGCGTATTCCATTTGTAGGAATCAAATTCCAGACGTCAACCTTGGCGAGCGTCGTATTAATGATATATGTAGCGCGCTATCTCTCCAAAATAAAAGAAAAAACCATCACGTTCAAAGAAACGTTAGTACCGCTTTGGCTTCCTGTGTTTTTAGTCGTCGGACTAATATTACCAGCCAATTTTTCCACAACAGCTATCATCTTTTCTATGGTGTTAATGTTGTGTTTCTTGGGAGGATATCCTATAAAATACTTGGCAATGGTAGTGGGTTCAGGAATTGTGGGATTGGCATTATTTATCATGGTTGGAAGAGCCATTCCAGGACCGATTCAAGTAAAAATACAAACTTGGGAAAATCGTGTAGCAAACTATTGGAACGAAGATGAAAAAGAAAATAAAAAGGAAAATTACCAGATTGATCGCTCAAAAATTGCCATTGCGAGTGGCGGAATTGTAGGTGTTGGCGCAGGAAAAAGTAAAATGAAAACGCTTTTGCCGCAAAGTTCATCAGACTTTATCTATGCAATTATTGTAGAAGAATACGGTTTGGTGGGCGGATTGTTTCTGCTATTTCTGTACTTACTATTATTATTTCGAATTGTGATTGTAGCGCACAAGGCAGATACGATTTTTGGAAAATTACTTGCTATTGGTGTCGGATTGCCCATTGTGTTTCAAGCATTAATCAATATGGCGGTTGCGGTAGAATTATTTCCAGTTACGGGACAAACCTTGCCATTAATCAGTAGTGGAGGAACGTCTATTTGGATGACATGTTTGGCGATTGGAGTCGTGTTAAGCGTAAGCAAAAAGCGAGAAGAACTTCTAGAAAAAGAAGAAAAAGAAGCAATTGAAAAAGAAAATGAAGAAAATCCGTTGAATGTGCTGAGTGAAGCAATTTAGGATTTCAGATTGTAGATATACGATTTTTGATTTAAGAATATATGGATGAGATGCTGAATCAAGTTCAGCATGACGGAAGAAATCAAATTAACAAATTAACAAATTGACAAATTAACGAATTAACAAATAGACAAATAGACAAATAGACAAAAAACAAACAACGAAAAACAAAGAAAACAAAAAAATGAACAAACAAACGCAATCATATAAAATCATCCTATCAGGTGGCGGAACAGGTGGACACATCTATCCAGCGATTGCGATTGCGAACGAATTAAAAAAACGATATCCAACAGCTGAATTCCTCTTCGTAGGAGCGCAAGACCGTATGGAAATGGAAAAAGTGCCACAAGCAGGGTACAAAATCGAAGGATTGTGGATTTCAGGATTGCAGCGAAAACTGACACTCAAAAACATGATGTTTCCCTTCAAAGTGTTGAGCAGTCTGTGGAAGTCGAAAAAAATCATTAAAAAATTCAAGCCAGATGCAGTCATTGGAACAGGCGGATTTGCTAGCGGACCGTTACTCAAAGTGGCTTCTGGACAAAAAATACCTGCGTTGATACAGGAACAAAATTCCTATGCAGGCAAAACGAACAAGTGGTTGTCAAAGCAAGTGCAAAAAATATGTGTCGCGTATGACCATATGGAACGCTATTTCCCGAAAGAAAAAATTATCAAAACAGGAAATCCTGTGCGACAAGATTTGTTGGAAATCGAAGGGAAAAGAGCAGAAGCACAAGCATTTTTCAAACTAAAAAGTGACGTCAAAACAGTGCTGATTATAGGCGGAAGTTTAGGTGCGCGAAGAATCAATCAGTTGATAGAAGCGAAATTGGATTTCTTTAAAAAGCAGAACGTTCAACTAATTTGGCAATGCGGAAAATTCTATTACGAGCAATACAAAGTTCACAACGAATTATCGCATGTGCAAGTGCATAAATTCATCAATAAAATGGACTTGGCGTATGCTGCTGTAGATGTCATCATTTCCAGAGCAGGCGCGAGTTCGGTATCGGAATTGTGCATTGTGGGAAAGCCTGTAATTTTCATCCCGTCGCCAAATGTTGCGGAAGATCATCAAACCAAAAATGCATTGGCAATTACGGAACAAAAAGCAGGAATTCTCATCCGAGAAAAAGACTTGGATGCGCAATTTCAAATCTGTTTTGAAGAATTGATACAATCTGAAAAAATGCAACAAGACTACGGAACGGCTATCAAAAAACTAGCATTACCAGATGCGACAGCAAGAATCGTAGATGAAGTAGAAAAATTATTGAATGTATCAACAACCTAATGGTAAGTTGTTGAGTAAAATTAAAAGAATATAAACCAACTATTTTGACGCAAGTGTTGAAATAATAAAATCTCAATTATTGAGAGTGAATTTAAAAGAAATACATAACGTTTATTTTGTGGGCATTGGCGGTATCGGCATGTCTGCTTTGGCGCGCTATTTTAAATTCAGCGACAAAAATGTTGCAGGTTATGACAAAACCAAAACGGACATCACAAATGCCTTAGAAGCACTTGGAATTCCAGTTTCAACAAAAGACGACGTAGCTGAAATTCCAGCGGCTTTTCTCAACATAGAAAGCACCATTATTGTCTACACACCTGCGATTCCAAGTTCGCATACAGAATTGAATCATTTCCGTAACAACGGATTTAACATATACAAACGTGCAGAAATTTTAGGGCTCATTACCAAAAACACGTTCTGTTTGGGCGTGGCAGGAACGCACGGAAAAACGACCACATCTAGCATTTTAGGGCATTTATTGGCAGATGCTGATGTAAATGTCACAGCTTTTTTGGGTGGAATTGCAGAAAATTACAACTCCAACCTAATCCTTAAAGGAAACGAAATCACTGTCGTAGAAGCTGACGAATTTGATCGTTCGTTTTTACAGCTTTCGCCAGATGTTGCCTGCATCACGTCGATGGATGCTGACCATTTAGATATTTACGGCGAAAAAGAAGCTTTGCAGGAATCGTTTGTAGCTTTTACAAAATGTATCAAGCCAAACGGAAAGCTCTTTGTGCAAGAAGACTTGAATTTAGAAGGAATCACGTATGGATTTAAAGAAACATCCAACTATTATATAAAAAACATACACATACAAAACGGTGCGTATGTGTTTGACATTGTAACACCGACAAAAATCATTGAAGACGTACAATTTTATTTACCGGGACGACACAACTTGTTAAACGGTCTAGTAGCTTTTGCGATGGCGGAAACAATAGGAACCCCAACCGACCGCCTCGCCAAAGCTTTAGGAACTTTTAAAGGTGTAAAACGTCGTTTTTCCTATCAAATAAAAACAGATGATTTTGTATTTATAGACGATTACGCACATCATCCTACGGAAATCAATGCATTGCATCAAGCGGTGCGCGAAATGTATCCTGAAAAAAAAGTGACGGCAATATTTCAGCCACATTTATTCAGTAGAACTAGAGATTTTGCAGACGAATTTGCGGAAAGTCTGTCACAATTTGATGAAATCATTTTGTTGGAAATTTATCCCGCAAGGGAAGAACCAATTGCAGAAATTAACTCAAGTTGGTTGCTGCATAAAATAAACAACGACCAAAAACAGTTACTTACAAAGGAAGCTGTAATTGACTATGTTTCTAACAAAACAACAGATGTATTACTTACGGTGGGCGCTGGAGACATTGGAGAAGAAGTGATAAAAATTAAAAATAAATTGACCGTTGAAGATTAATTGGAATCTCATAAAAGGAATTGCTATCGCTGCAATAGTAATCTTTCTATATGCCTTTTCGGCGAATAGAAATGCGGCGCGTGTTATTGAAAATCCGGAGATAAAATTTCTGGATAGAGAACAGGCTTTTATTACACGGACAATGGTTAATAAATTGTTAATACAAAATAACGATACTGTTACGAGCGTACGAAAAGAACAACTAGATTTGGATATTCTGGAGAAGCGTTTACGCGCGAATGAAATGATTCAGGATGCAGAGGTGTATCTGTCTGTAAATGGGACTCTTGGTGCAAAAATAAAACAGCGAACACCAATAGCACGTATCGCAACAAAAAACTCTTATTACATCGATTCTGAAGGGAAAGCTATGCCTTTGTCTACAGTTTCTGCTGCTCGTGTTCCATTTGTGGAAGGAAAAGTAGACAAAAAAGAGTTGCATGATGTGTATGTGTTGGCAACGTATATTGCGCAGGATGACTTTCTCAAAAAGAATGTCATTGCCATCGTTCAAAACGAAAACAAAACATTCAATCTTAAATTAAGAACGAATGATTTTATCGTACAGTTCGGTTCAGTAGAAAATATGGAAAAGAAGGTGAATAATTTAAAAGCGTTTTATAAAAAAGCAACCAAAGACCAAACGCTGGACAATTATGCAAAAGTTGATTTAAAATTTACCAATCAAGTAGTGTGCACCAAAAAATAAGTCATGGAAAATAACAACATCGCAGTAGGATTAGACATAGGAACCACAAAAATTGTGGCAATGATTGGGCGCAGAAATGAATATGGAAAGCTCGAAATTCTTGGAGTAGGAAAATCTAAGAGTCTCGGTGTGCATCGTGGTGTGGTAAATAATATCACGCAAACGATTCAATCCATACAACAAGCTGTGCAAGGCGCAGAGAGCGATTCTGATTATAAAATCAGTGAAGTAGTGGTTGGAATAGCAGGACAGCATATTCGTAGTCTGCAACACAGCGATTACATCACGCGTTCCAACGCAGATGAAGTCATCAACGATGCGGATATTGACTTACTAATCAATCAAGTGTACAAATTGGTGATGCTTCCTGGTGAAGAAATCATTCATGTGCTTCCGCAAGAATACAAAGTAGACGGACAAGCTGAAATAAAAGAACCAATCGGAATGTACGGCGGACGACTAGAAGCGAATTTCCATGTAGTAGTAGGACAAGTATCTTCTATCCGAAACATCGGTCGTTGTGTTAAAAGTTCTGGATTGGACTTGGCAGGAATCACCTTAGAGCCGTTAGCTTCTGCCAATGCCGTATTAAGTCAGGAAGAAAAAGAAGCTGGAGTTGCGTTGATTGATATTGGAGGTGGAACTACTGATTTGGCAATTTTCAAAGACGGAATCATTCGCCATACGGCAGTCATTCCATTTGGTGGAAACGTTATTACGGAAGACATCAAGGAAGGTTGTTCTATTATTGAAAAGCAAGCAGAATTGCTCAAAATAAAATTTGGTTCCGCGTGGCCTGGCGAAAATAAAGACAACGAAATTGTGTCTATTCCAGGATTGCGAGGAAGAGAACCGAAAGAGATTACCTTAAAAAATCTCTCAAAAATCATTCATGCACGTGTTGTTGAAATCATAGAACAGGCGTACTTAGAAATCAAGAATTACGGTCATGAAGAACAAAAAAAGAAACTCATTGCAGGAATTGTGTTGACAGGTGGCGGAAGTCAGTTGAATCACTTAAAGCAATTAGTAGAATACATTACAGGAATGGACACACGAATTGGCTATCCAAACGAGCATTTGGCAGGCGATTCTGATCCAGACATGGCGAGTCCGTTGTATGCAACGGCTGTCGGACTTGTAATGAATGCCATTGAAAACCAATCAAAAATCGTCGCTGAAGAAGACGTTGTGGAACCACCTACAGAAACAACTTCAGAAGCTGAGAATGCTATAGACAACGACGAGGAACAAACCGAAAATAGCGCCCCAAAACCATCGGAACCCAAAAAAGAACGCAAGTCGATTTTTGAAAAATGGGCCGATAAGTTAAAAGATTTTTTAGATAACGCAGAATAATAAAAAAACCAGTTTTAAGAATTATGAGTAGCAACACAGAATTCGGAAACATTTCATTTGATTTACCAAAAAATCAATCAAATGTCATCAAAGTGATCGGTGTAGGTGGTGGCGGAAGCAATGCCATCAACCACATGTTCCATCAAGGAATAAAAGGCGTAGATTTTGTCATTTGTAATACAGATGCGCAAGCACTACAAAATAGCGCAGTGCCTAATAAAATTCAGTTAGGAGTTTCGCTTACGGAAGGATTAGGCGCAGGAGCCAATCCGGAAGTTGGGGAAAAAGCAGCATTGGAAAGTATTGAAGATATCGGGTTAATGCTCGATACCAATACCAAAATGGTGTTTATCACTGCCGGAATGGGCGGTGGAACTGGAACTGGAGCGGCGCCAGTGATTGCAAAATTAGCCAAAGACAAAGATATATTAACCGTTGGTATCGTAACCATTCCTTTTAAATTTGAAGGAAGAATGCGTAATGCGCAAGCGCGTATTGGTGTAGAAAAGTTACGTGCGCATGTAGATTCATTAATTGTGATTAACAACGACAAACTACGTGAAGTATACGGGAACTTAGGTTTTAAAGCAGGATTCTCTAAAGCAGACGAAGTATTATCGACAGCTTCTAGAGGAATTGCAGAAGTAATAACGCATCACTACACGCAAAATATTGACTTGCGCGATGCGAAAACTGTGTTATCAAATAGTGGAACTGCCATCATGGGATCGGCAAATGCTTCTGGAGCTAACAGAGCCAATGAGGCTATCATGAAAGCTTTAGATTCGCCATTATTGAATGATAATAAAATTGCGGGAGCTAAAAACGTACTGTTGCTTATCGTTTCTGGTTCAGAAGAAATTACCATTGATGAAATTGGAGATATCAACGATCATATTCAAAATGAAGCTGGCGGTGGAGCCAATATCATCATGGGAGTTGGAGAAGATGAAACCTTGGAAGAAGCGATTTCGGTAACGATTATTGCTACTGGTTTTGATGTAGATCAGCAGGATGAAATCGTGAATACGGAATCTAAAAAAGTCATTCACACTTTAGAAGATGAACAACCAGCGGTGCAAGATTTAACACCTAAGTCAACTAAAGTTGTAACACCAAAAACTCCTCAAAAACCAGCAGACGAAACGCCCAAAGCAGAAAAGGTAATTCGTCATACATTGGTAGATGATGCTGCGGAACTGAATTTAATTCCGACAACGGAACTTATCAAAAATATGTCTGTAGTGTATGAAGAAGTGAAAGCGTATTCAGAAGAAGATGAGTTCATTATTACCAATTTGACAGATGAAATAAAGAACATGGAGGTAACTGACCCTGAATTTGTGGTAGCACAACCAAAAATTGAGGATGAAAACCAAATTTCGTTTACTTTTGACATGCCTTTAGCAAAACAGGCATCGGAAGAAGCAACGCAGGAAGAAAACACTGTGAAATTCGATTTGACAGACGATGTGAAATCTATGGAAGTGAACAATCCTGTAGAGGTAATTCCGGTAACGGAAGTCAATGATGAAGGCGTTAAGCGTTACAGTTTGGATGATTATATGGATGAAGATGCTGCTGCTGAGAAAAAAATGCCTCAAGCTGCTGAAGATGGTATAGTTTTTGAGAAGAAAATAGTAGAGAGTCCAACTGAAGAAACTCCAGCTAAAGATGCAATTGATCCATTCAATAGTACGATAGAGGAGAGTTTGAAAAGCAGAACGGACGAGCGTAAGCGAAAGTTAAAAGAGTTTAATTATAAATTTAACAATAATACTGCCAATCGTATTGACGACATTGAGAAGCAGCCAGCATACAAACGTGCTGGGATTGAGCTTGATGAAGGCAAATCGACTGGCAACAATGCTTCCCGAACCAGTTTAGGAACGGATAGCAATGATGATATGCAATTGAGAAGCAACAATTCTTTTTTGCACGATAACGTTGACTAATTAGATTTAGTACTATTATATATGTTTTTTAGACCCGGAAATTGCTGTTCTATTTTCGGGTTTAATTTTTTATCTTCGCTTCTCAAAAAACAAAAAGAATCATGGGATTACAACAAGAGATAATGACGGCAATGAAAACGGCGATGAAGGCGAAAGATCAAACGGCTTTAGCAGCATTGCGAGCGGTAAAATCTGAGATATTATTAGCCAAAACAAGTGGAGCAGGAGACGAGTTATCGGAAGCAGATGAAATCAAATTGTTGCAAAAGTTAGTGAAACAACGCAAGGACAGCGCTGCAATTTTCAACGAACAAGGACGTGCCGATTTGGCAGAGCCAGAATTAGCACAAGCAGCTGTTATTGAGCAATTTTTGCCAGAGCAATTATCTGAGGAAGAAATAGAAAAAGTAGTCGTAATGACCATTGACGATATTGGAGCATCTGGAATGCAAGACATGGGAAAAGTGATGGGCATTGTTTCCAAGGAGCTTTCAGGGCAAGCGGATGGAAAAACCATCTCTACCATCGTAAAGGCAAAGTTGATGAATTAGAAAATATAGATTCTAAAAAATTAGAATTTTAAATAAAAGTTTCTCACTTCCGTGGGAATACGGCCTCGTGGCGCAACTGAATAGCGCACTGGATTTCGGCTCCAGCGGTTGCAGGTTTGAATCCTGCCGGGGTCACAGGAGCGGACAAATCAACATTTTTGTTTTTTTGTCCGCTTTTATTTTTGCTGAAACTTATTGATAACGAAGGTAGTATCCAAAATACTGTGTAAAGTATGATTTAAGGCGGGTTTTAAAACCCGCCTTAAATTTTTGTATAATTTTATAACACACAGTTATTATGACACCAGAAGAGAAAAAACAATTTTTGAATAGTGGTTTGCTAAATGGCATTAAAACCCAAGAAGAGCTTAGTAGCATGTTGAAGGAGTTACATTCAGCAGCTTTAGAAGCAATGCTAGAAGGCGAGATGGACTCGCATTTAGGTTATCCTAAACATAGTAAAAGTAGTACTACTAATGCCCGTAATGGTAGTAGTAGTAAACATGTAAAGACAGAGTTTGGTAAGAGTCAGATTAAGGTTCCTAGAGATCGTCAGGGAAGTTTTGATCCAATCGTAGTTCCCAAACATCAAAGTACGGCTACACCTATTGAGAACATCATCATATCGCTCTATGCTAAAGGAATGAGCGTTTCTGACATAGAAGAAGAACTTCAAGAGATTTATGGATATAAACTCTCTACATCCGCCATATCTATTATTACAGACAAGGTAAATCAACGTGTATTAGATTGGCAACATAGACCACTAGATAGTGTGTACTGTGTCGTTTGGATGGACGGCATTGTCTTTAAAGTTAGACAGTCTGGAAAGGTAATTAACAAAACGATCTACTTAGCCGTAGGACTCAACAGAGAAGGTCATAAAGAACTTTTAGGTATGTGGCTTGGGCATAATGAATCTGCTGCTTTTTGGCAAGGTGTACTCACTGACTTAAAGGCTCGTGGTGTGGAAGATATTTTGGTAACTGTTACTGATAATCTCAACGGATTTACCAAATCTATCAAAAACGTATTCCCAACGGCAGACACACAAATTTGTGTGGTACATCAAATACGCAACTCTGCACGTTATGTAGTGTGGAAAGATAAAAAGGCGTTTGCTGCTGATATGAAGCATATTTACAATGCTCCCAACAAAGAAATGGCGGCACAAGAATTAGAACGTTTTGCTGAAAAATGGAATCACAAATATCCCTACGCAGTACAATCTTGGCAACGTAATTGGGAGGAACTTACCGTATTTTTTGATTTCCCTTTGGAGATTAGAAAAATCATTTACACCACAAATCTAATAGAAAATCTTAATGGAAAGATTAGAAAGTACACTAAAAACAAAATGGCATTCCCAACAGATGATGCGCTTAAAAAATCAGTCTATTTATCACTGATGCAAATCACTAAAAAATGGACACAACCCATCCACAATTGGGGATTAATTCTAAATCAATTTTTAACTATATTTGAAAATAGGGTTCAACTCTAATTAAGAGCTAAACCCGTCTATATCATTTACACAAAATTTTGGACAGTGTCCTTGCAGGTGCTGGTTCGGGGAAAACAAAAACACTACTTCAAAAATTGATTTATCTTATTGAAGAAAAAGCAGTGAACCCTAGTAATATTCTTGCCATTACGTTTACTAAGAATGCCGCAAATGAAATGCTTGATAGGCTTATTCTTGTTGCAGATGAAACTGAAGAGTATGCAGAAATAATTACTGACAAAAATAAAAGTGCTAAAGAAAAAAATACGGAACGCCATTTCTTTACTAAAAAACATAAATGGATTGATAATTTAACATTACGAACTTTTCATAGTCTTTGTTATAGTATCATGAGAAATTTTGGTGTAAATGAATTTGATAATAAGTTTAAAATTATCGGAGATAAAAAGTCTACTGATGAAGAGTTTTCTAAATATGCTGCCACAGAAACAGCTTTTGAAGTTATTCATAAAATACTCATCGAAAATTGTGAGTCAAATCAATATTTGTTAGACCTCAAAAGGTATATTTTAGATTATTTAGTTGATAAGATTCATGTAGAGAATGACGGTAAAACTTCGTTGCCAAAGCATGGTAAATACTACACTTCGCTAAATGGAACTAAAGTTCGTTCTAAATCAGAACAATATATATGTGATTGGTTATACAGACATAGTATTAAGTTCGAATATGAACCTGAAATAAATTTTAGAGATTTCAACTTTAAACCAGATTTCTACATTCCAGAGGCTAATCTTTATATTGAGCATGTTAGTAATTTAAGTTATAGCACAAAAAATAAAGAAGAACAGTTTAAAAAGGCAAATAAATTACTAGTAAAAACGTATGAAAAACAAACACAAGATACAGCTTTATTTAATTTAGTGTTGGAGCGAATAGTTAAAAATAGATTACCTTCAAACTACCATTATTTTAGTGCTTTATCATTCGAAGAAGAATTTAAAACCTATCATAAAGAAGTTAAGGATTTTTTACGTCAAACTATGCGAGTCATCGATATGGTAAAAGTAGAAAATTATACCCCTGAAACAATTTTAAAAAAATCACAAAAAGATCAACACGAACGCGTAAGGGAATTTTATAAATTAGCTGCTCCAGTCATTTCAAAATACTCAAACTATTGTACAAATAAATCATATATGGATTTTAATGATATGATTATTAAAACAATTTCCCTTTTTAAAAATCATCCTGAGATTACAAATAAGTTTAGAAAGAAGTTTCAATATATTTTAGTTGATGAGTTTCAAGATGTCAATAACCTGCAAGTAGAACTTATAAAGCTATTATTAACTGGTGAAAATCAATTATTTTGTGTTGGTGATGATTGGCAAAGTATTTATGGATTTAGAGGCTCTAATGTAAATTATATTGTAAACTTTCAAGAGCATTTCAAAAATGCACAAACAATCAAATTGAATCTAAATTACAGAAGTACTGAAAATATAGTTGGAGCAAGTAATGAAGTTATAAAACATAATAAGTTTAAGGTTGAAAAAAATGTAAAGTCTTTTAAAAAATCAAATAATAAGATTCATGTTTTTGCGGGAAAAGATAATGCTGAAAAAATTGATTACGTAAAAAACCAAGTTTTAAAACTAATTGATAAAGGATATAGTAAAGAAGATATTTTATTTCTCTACCGTAGGAGTAAAATGTTCAGTATATATTTTGAGGCTTTTAAACATGAAGGGATTTTTGTTTCAGGTAAAACAATTCATGCTTCAAAAGGTTTAGAAGCTAAAGCTGTATTTATTATTGGACTCTCTCAAGGTTCAGGAGGTTTTCCAGATATTTGGATGGAAGATCGTATTTATCAAGTAATCAAAGAATCTAATCATGATTTATTACTTGAAGAAGAAAGACGTTTATTTTATGTAGCTATTACGAGGGCAAAAGACGAGTTATTTTTAATCACTGATAAAGGAAATGAGTCTATGTTTTTAAAAGAGATTCCTAATGATTTCACTTTAAAAACTAGCAAGCCGTTTAAATCTGTTGTAGAGCAAATCTACTTATGTTCAAACTGTAATATGATGATTGATCCTGATTCTGTATTTTGTAAATATTGCGGGAGTAAGCAGTGATATAACTATCTATTAATCTTTATGCTTATGAGATTTGTGAACATATATTGCATAAACCATCAAGATTATTAGAAATATTCCATACGAAATAAGGGACTTCAGTTCAGGCTTAGAATCATTTGAATAGAAATATATTTTCTCTATTGACTTTATTATTACAAAAGAAATTATTGATGATAAAAACAATGACTTAGTCAAATAAATTGAATCAGTAATCGCTTTTTTATCTACACCTCTTGGAAGTCCTTTATCCAATAATTTAGGTCTCAAATCAAACTTATAATAGTTATAAAAACCTAATAAAATGAAAATGGGGATTAGATATAGAAAAATATTTTCAGCAATCTCTAAAATTTTTAATTTATTAGCATCTTTATTTACTTCAAGTATTTCACAAAATATTTTATATGCAGCATAAAAAGTACTAGCGATTATTGTACTGAAAAAAAATGATTTGATAATTGCATCTACCCATTTTTTACTTTCAAATTTTATTATATCAAAGAATTTCATTTTTGTTTTTTTATTAATTTCTCAATTCGAAATATCAGTTCTCTTTCTATATTAGAAATACTATTATATTTAGAAATAAAACAATACTTATTTTCATCAATACTTATTTCTCCTGCATATGTATCAGTAGAAATAATTACATATTCTTTTTTATCATCATCTGATTTAATATCTACATACTCTAAAAACTTTATACCTAATCGATCTTCTAAGCCTATTAGATTAATATCAACAATATATATGTTGATATCTTTAAAAGTATTCATAATTTCATCAAAAAAGTCATTAATCTTAGATGCATCATCTGAATATTTCTTTTCTAACATCTCCCTTACATAATGCCAATCAGATGTATAATTTTGTGTTTTAAATTTATTAGTACCTTCTTTGCTAATATTAGGGTAAATTTTTATTTGATCCTGCCCTTTAATCTGCCCAATAAACTTTACAATTTTTTCAAAATCTGCTTGTGTGTCTTCTAAAATTAAAATGTTAATCATTAAAAATAATTTTTAAAATAGTTTCATAATATTCTAAATCTTCTATATCTTGAGTTGGGTATGAGAATACAATTTTTTTGACACTTTCCTTTTTATTACTATCAATAACATATTGATTATAATTGTCAATAATTTTTTGGCACATTATTCTTCCTTCTTTTTTACTATTATTCTTTGCATTAATAACTTTATAGTGTGCTATTTTATTTTTAAATAAAAATTTAAGATTCCTAACGTTCAATTCAATTAGTATTTCAATTTGATTAATAGTATTTTCGGTATATTGTTTGATATTAATTAATAATTGAGGTATAATTACATTATATATTACATTAGGTATTTTAATTTTATCATTAATATTATTTTTTATTTTATAAAACATAAATGCCTGTTTACCTAAGCATTTAGATTCAATAACCGTCCTAATTAAACTATCAATATCCTCTTTGGACTTATGACTTTCTCCTTTAACAAAATTAATATCATAAGCCGCCACTTGGCTTCTAATTGCATTAAGTGTGATATCAAATTCTAGCTTATTTTTACTATCCCTATCATTAAATAATAAATCAAGATTATTATAATAAGTACCTAACTGATGTCTTAATACTTTTTGATAAGTGAGTTTTGATTTTTTCTGAAGAACTTCAATGAAAGCTGTATTATTGAATTGTTTATTTAAATATTCTAAAAGATATTTTTTAATTGCTAAAATCAATCTAAATTTTTCGTTACTAAAAAAATCTAGAAAATTGTCTAAAGTAGATTCTTTTTGTATTGTAAATATTAATAGTGCCTTACCATAATTATTATTTTTACTAAATATATCTTCATCATCAAGTAATTCAGATAGTTTAATAGCCATGAACATAGTTGAATAATTTAATGAATATGGATGAGACTCGTTATTTTCTTTCAACATGTCATTTTTGAGTAATTCATCAATTTTATATTTATTATCATCATTGTCGAAGTAAGTATCCTCAAAGACCTCCCAATTTCCATTAATTTTTGCCCCAGCTAAAAAAGATTGTAATTTTCCTTGTGAGCTTCTATTGTATAAACCTTTCATGAATTTCAAAACAAATCCTTTCTTGTGTAAGTCAGCAGATTCTAACCAAAACTTATCAGAAGTAGAATTACAATAAAAGATTTGAGTTCTATCTTCAGGCTCCTCTCTTAAATTTCCATAATCGTAAAATAAACCTAATTGTACATCATTATTGTTAGAAATTATTTTAGTAATATCATTTAATAATCCATTTAACTTGTTAATAAAATCATCCTTACTATTATAATCTATTTTATTAAATTTTAATCGATTTAACACAATCAACATTTGTGCATACGAATTTCTCAACTCATCTAGTTTGGAGGCTTCATCAGATTTGTTCTCTAAGCTGTAAAATCTTGAATAACTTATCAGTTTCCTAATATTTATGATTCCTGGGTCTTTTTGACTTTTACCTATGAAATAATATGACTTTAAATAACTTTTTTGCTTTTTATGAAAATTCTTACTCACTATATTTTTTAAGTGAAGTGATATCAAGTCATGTATAAAATGTAAATTTTCTGCTTTAACTGCTCCTGTAAAATGGAAATAAGGATCTTTTATTAAATTAACTAAATCTTCATCTTTTCCTAAGTTGTTTAAACTTATATTATTAGGTAATACCTCTGTAGAATTGATTACATTTTCTAAAAATAATGAACGACTGGGTTCCTGAAAAATTAACTCTTTGTAACTTGAAATAAGAAAATCAAAATATGATAGTAATTGTCTGCTTTTATATCTTATATTACTTATTGATCTATTACAATACTCCTTTGTTATTATATCTTTTAAAAAGCTTTTTTCTATATTTTCTAAAGTTTTAGAATAAAAATTCAATAGTTTAGATTCACCATTAAAATCATAATATTGTTTTATTGATAAAAAAAAGGTTTTTGATAAGATAAAATTACTGCCTAATTCTGCATTTCTTTTGACATAAAATTTAAGTTTTCTAAAATCTTCAAATGATCTTATAGGATTATTAGGTATTTCAAAATGTATTTCCTCAAGTTTTTCTAAAGAATAATGAAATAATTTATCTTTAATTTCTTTATAATATTGAAAAGGAAATCTTGAAAGAACTTTAATTAAAGTATAGCTAATGATTCTTTTTTCAGCTTCATAGTTTCTAATCGTAGAATTAACATATTTAGGAGATATAAAAAACCTTTCTGCTATATTTTTTGATTCATTTTGAATAATACTAATTAAATCTGTGAGCCAAGTCTCTTCTTTAAAAGTAGTGGTTGCATTTTTTGGAAATAAATCTGATAAATGTGAATTAACTTTATCCGTTAGATAGAGCTTCAATAAATTATGATTAGCTTTAAAAAAATATGGAGCATAAATCTCTATTATTTTATTATTAAAGTCCCTCTCTATATTAGTAAAAGGAAAGTATTCTATTTGTTCATCATGTCTAAAATCTTCGTTAATCTCTGGAAGTAATATAAATTGATTTTTTCTGATTTCTCTAACGATTCTAACATAAACATAGTCCAAATGACATTGACTTAAAATTTTTCTCAAGTCTCTAAGTCTCTTTTCTAATGGATTTTCTAAATGAAATGAAGAAAGGATAGGGACATTTAAATTCTTAAAAACTATAAAATTTTTCTCTGGGTCTTCATTTATCTTTGATTTTAACTTTTTTATTATTTCGCTTTTTATGAAATAATTAGTTCTATCAATTAGAGTCCAAACAGAATCAAAGCCATGGCGATCAGTAACAGCGTATTTTCTATTAGTTTCTCTATAGTGTTTAATGTAATCACTTAATAGCTTAAAAGTCTTAGCTCCAGCTATTACATCATCATAATAAATTATATAACTAGAACGCAAGAATATTCTAGATTTATTAAGATTCATAAAAGTCTCGATACTTTCTATGGATGGGTTTAATCTTAGTATTTCAATATCTACATCTTTAAATTTTTCATTTAAACTAAAATCCTCTAAGAAGTTAGAACTTTTACCTTCATCGCTAGTGATAAAGACAATTCTATTTATATTTTTTGATATTTTACTTTTGAAATAATCAATAATTTGATCATCATTATTATTGTAAAACTCATTACCTCTAATATAATTAAGATATCTACTTTTTCTAGCTGAAAGATTGCCATAAACTTGGGAAATATTCAAGAATCTATTTTCTTTAAATATATTTAAAGAATCATCTTCTACATTGATATCGAAAAAGGGTAAACTAAATATTTGATTTGGAGAATCTAAATAAGGGTGTGAAATTACTAATGGTCTTGCGTTATTTTTCCAATCACTTGTTGGATAACAATATTCACATGATTCAGCTATCTGTAATCGTGAATATAATCTAATTAATATATTTGAAATATTATTACTATCAGGATTATTTGAATCTCCTAAAACAACACCATTTGGAGTTATTTTTGTCCAATTATAGTTTTTATAAAGGCTTAAAATATCTAAATATTTTTTTTTCAAATTATTTAGGTCTAGTGACGAGCCTTCAATTACCTTTAATCTTTCATCTAATATTGTAAATAAATTATAAAAAGAATTACTTATATCAACTTCATTATTAAACCTAGCAGATATCCAGTTTTTTAATTTAAAATACGTTGCAAAAGTACAAGATACTGGAAGTACAATTATTATTTTCTTTTTTGGCTTAGGGATAAACTGCCAACTAAAACCTTCTTCTCCATATTCAATAATACCGTAGTTTGTATTATTTAACTGATGAGTTATGTAATTTAAACTAAGACCTGTATAATTTAAATATCCAACAAATGTGATATCATCATCATGATTATTTTCAATCAATCTTTCAATAAAAATATCTGATAATAATTTGCAATTAGATTTATTTTGTAAAAATCTTTCAACATAATAATAAGTATTACTATGTAAATTTGAACTCATACGAAAGTGGACATTTTCTAACTTATGAGCCCCATCAAAAACTGACTCATTCATCTCTTGATATATAATATCGTACTTATTCATTTGAACCCTATTAACAAAACAATATAGTTTATTGATTTGATAATATTTTACGGTTTCCCTCAATTGCGTAAAAAATTGATTATATATACTTAAAATTATGGCATAGTAAAAACCTTTTTAACTGTATATACAAGATCGTATAATTGCTCAGAAAAGCTCAGTTTTAATAGTGTAAGTTCTTATTTTTTGAAATAGATTGACCTTTTACTATTGATTGGAAAATAATACTTGATTTAAGTCTTTGATTATAATTTCTAATGTGACATTTAAAAAATTATCAGGTATTTTATTTAAATAATTATAGATTTTGCTTTTGTTTAACTATAATTTGTATTGGTAATATCAGATTACATGGTAGTTAATTTATTAAGTCAATATGTAATTCGAGTGAATTATAAATCTTAATATTCAGTTATTACTAAGATAATTTTTTTAGTGATATGTACTCTATTCAATTGTACTTAAATCATATTTTTCTATAGCCTTATCATCTATTTTTACAACACAGTCAGCTAAAAAATTAAGATGCCTTATCATATCTTTGATTGATAGGCGATGTTCTTCATTAAGTTGATATGGTTCAGGATAAAATTTCAAGAATTTCTCATCAACAATTCCATTCCTATGAGCATAAAGGTGTCTAATTTGTAAAATTCTTTCTATCTCATCTTGTGTAGGTTTGTCTATTACTTGAAGTTTATCTATTTGCTTGTTTTCAGATAAAAAACCTTTAACACTTCCTCTTTGAAGCTTACTCAATTTCTTTTTTGACCAATATGATATAAATTCCTGTATGTCTGCACAGTCCAAAACCTCCTTAATAGTAACTTCCTGCGCTGACTTTAGTGTTTCTGGTTTTGCTAAAAAAATTTCATACAGCAAGTCAGATAAATATGTTTCAAAGTTATCAGCACATGATGAATAAAGAATTCTAGTTAATATTTTACCTTCTTGATTATCTGTTGGAGTTTCAGCAGATGATGGGTATAATAGTTCTGATAATCTATCAGCAATATTTATTATACTAATGTAATGGTTAACAAATTCACTCTTAGATACAGTTCCATTTGTTTTATTTATTTCAAGTTTGCTCTCTAAATCTTTTAGTTGTTGTAGCTTTTTCTCATTTTGATGGCTTTCAATTGGGTTTTGTAATTTTGAAAAACTTCCTTCTCTGATATACTTCTTACCCTCTAAAGAAATAACTTCCACAGATTTTTCAACTGTGATTACATAAATTCGTTTTCCATCATAAAGTCTATTTTCATACTCAACCTTTGGTTTTGGTGTAAGTAAATCAATTGCTTTATGAGTAACACTATTGGCGTGAAAGTCAGAGCTTAAACCGTTTATTGTAATTTTTTGAGGTGTTTCCTTAACTCCTAAAACTAAATACCCACCATTAGTATTTGCAAAAGAAGCAATAATTTGTGCTATACTCTTTGCAGGTGGAAGTACTGCTTTATATTCTAAAATCTCACTTTCGGGTTGTCCTATTAAAGTTACTAAATCTTCCATATTTTTTATACTGGGAATTTAACGATATTTGAACTTTTTAAAATATGACCGAGGGTAATTTGGCGCGGGTCAACGTCATCATCAATCCACAATTCGGAAGGTTCATAATCTAAAATATCACGTTCAGAACCGTAGTAAATTATTACTTCATCATTATATGCAGGTCTTACTATAATACTTATTTCTTTATCTCCTTTTAAAACACCAGCTAAGACAGTGGGTGCTGTAGACGTATCAAGGTTATCGAGATTATATTCTTGCAAATTACTCAAAACTTCAATAACATTCTTTTTGGCTTTTTCTATTAAACCTTGAACATAAACAAACATGTCTGTTGTAGGTGTGGACTCATGAGAAAACAATTCAGATAATTTTTTGTCTTTTATTGCATCCTGCCACTCTTCAAGAGAAGTAATCCCCATACTCATTAAGATATTTTCTGTTACAGGTAAAATGCTTTTTTCCTTTTGCCCATTCTCAACTAAATTGCGTATTTCAGAAATTTCAGAGATATTTAATTCGGACATTAATTCTTCTAACATCTCAGCTTTTTCGATATTAAGTAAAATTTCATCATCATCATACAACAAATGCTTGTTCTTATATAGGTTTGGGAAAAGCTCTTTTGCTATTTCTGGATTATTTTTAAACCAGAGTAATAATTTTTTAAAAGTCGATTTAAAGTCTTTTGCTAACTCTCTATCATTTGCTTTAGAGCTTACTTCGGAATTTATTTCTTTAACTATGTAATTAATATCAATTTCTCTAACATTACCAAGTTCAAACTCTATTTTTTTATGTAATAGCTCACCTTTAATATCATTTCCTAATTCATTTAAGATTAATTTTAAATCATCAGAAATATCACCTTTATCCTTATGGAGTTTAATCTTTTTTACAAAAACACCATATTGATTTGGAAATATTGCTCTGTTATTAATAATTGAATCATACTGATCATCTTCATCTTTGATAAACTCATAAAACTTATTCAGCCATTCATATGAATCAATATTTTCTATCACCTTTTCTAATTCACTTATGGAGTTTTTATCTTCTATAAATGCTGAAAGTTGGTCAGAGTTAAGCTTTCCACAATCTTTCCAAATGAGCTTATTCCATACTTCAATTTCGTTTTCACAAGGTAATACCCATGGAAACCATTGTATTGCAATATCCCATAATTTTTTTCTGTATTTCTTACTTTTAGATTGAGGGAACCAAATGTATTTTTTACCATCTTTTGTTAAAATTGACTTTAGTTCATTATTAGCTGTTTTAACAATAGGTGTATAAAGTAACTTTTGTCTTAAATCCTTTAGGATATTGTCTTTATACCATGCCTCGCTTACCCAATTTGGATAAAATTGTAGGGGTTTGACATGTACTAGTAAGTGTAGATTAATCCATTTATTATTTGAAGCAAACTCTAATAATTCATAATATATCTCAATAGCTTCTTGTATATATTCTTTATTAGATTCTGCTAACGGATTTTCTCTTTGAGAAGTAGTAAGAAATACTCCATCACGTGGGTCTGTAGGATTAAAATTGGGATTATTTACTATTACTGGGAAGTTAAAGGATTCTGTCCCAATTAGTGGGAAATCGCAAAACAATTTTGGAATATCTTCCTCTATTTCTTTTATCACAATTTGATTTTTTTCTATTCTTATGGGGATCGCAATAGTAGTCAAATTTTTACTTAGATAAGCAAATTCAAGCGTTGTCCAAAAATTAGGTTCATCCCCCTCTTCTATAACAATTTTTTTAACTTTTATTTTTGGAGTTATTTCTGCAAATTCTGTTGTATTTTTAAAAATTTTACCAGAATTCTTAATTTTAATAACCTTTAATTCTTCAACGAAAACAAAAGTATATGGTAAACATTTCTCTAAGTCATTTAATCCTTTATTTGCAACAGAATATCCTATTTCATCGGTTAAATAATAAGTAAAACTGGTGTTAAACTTACCTTCTTGATAATCGTTGAAAATTGGTTTGTTATCTAAGTCTTGAACTGAATCCTTTGAAGCCTGAACAGAATCTGTTATTTCATTTAAATTAAAACCACTTCTATCCAACTCTAATTCAAACCTTCTATAATCTAATTCGGGCTCTTTCGCTACTCCTTTTACTAATACCTTTTCAGATAATAAATGTGTTGTGAGGAAGCCAGTTCCAAACTTCCCAGTCGTTTTTGGTTTTCCTTCATCATTTTTGTCCCTATCCTTAGATGAAATCTGTTCGATTAAAAATCTAATATTATCAGCAGTAAAAGGTTTTCCGTTATGTTTAAATGAAATATATGAATCTTGACCATCCTTATAATAATCAATAATAATTCTAACACCATCGCTTTGATGGACATCTTTGGCATTTTGAATTAATTCCCAAATCCAACGTCTTGGTGCAGTTGGTGAGTTTTCAACAAGAGACCTCAAGGAAGTCATTTCTCTAAGTATTTTGGTAGCTATATTTTTGTAATGTGCCCTATGTTCAGAAGCTTCAAACTTTTCTTTATATGTCATTCTTTTTTAATCATCAATGTTAGTATACTTTTCATTACACTAATGCCAATATATACTTTCTTTAAATTTCTTTTAGCTAATAAAATTACAAAATTTTCTCACAAAACGTAATATAATTTAAAAAAGTTTTGGCATTCTAGATGTTAGATACCAACCTCCTTCAAATCCTCCACCGAAAGATTGGAACTTTGAAGGTTCAGGAGTTGAAAAAAAGTAAAACCCTATAATTTAAAAGATTACAGGTTTTTTGTTTTTATACCAAGTAGGATCACTTTATACAGATTATTGATTTTAGACATTTACAGGTCAGGACTTTTATTAAAGTTGTTTCAAGCATGATTAGCAAAGACTATTTCTTCATTATATAGTTACACATTATAGACTGAAAATTCAAGGAGATTATCAGAATTAGCAAGGAAAAAAACAATTATAACTATATCAAAAAATATAAAATTAATGATTGTTATTCCTCTTTTGATGAAACATTTTTAACCAAAAGTTTATAAATCTATTTTCAGTGTCATTTTTGGATAATAAATAACTATCTAAATTATTGAGACCTCTTAGTAAGATAAAAATTCCACTTGCAATTGCCAATATCTTCTTTAATATCAAAAACTCTTTTTGTTCAAAAAAATTATAAACCATAACGCAAAGAATTAAACCAAAAATAAATTCTAAAATAATATACAGTTTAAACCATTGCTTTTTAAGATAAAACAGAATTAGACTTAAAGACAATACTATAGGAATTATAATTGCTCCTCCTAAAATTTTTTGAGATTCTTCCCAAAAGTAGATTATTACTACTGTTAGAATTAATAGAAATAGTAAAGAAAGTTTCACTTTAGTAGCTATATCTATTTGTTGATTAGTAAATTCCAATTCTTCTGACTTGAATTCATTCAGTAAGTCATAATCGATTTCTAAAGTTTTTTTTAAAAAAGCAGGGTTGACACTTTTATGATTTAATTCATTTAGTTTCTTAACTAAATATATATCGTTTGTAATCACAATAAAATCTTTATTGTTTTGAATTAGAGAAATTATTGAATTAATAATTTCTTTTCGTGATGGTCTAGCAAATACATTTGAAACAAATTCACCGATCAATTTTATTTTGTTTTTACTAATTAATTCAGAATATATAAAATGATTTTTGGGAATTGAATGAAATCTTCCATATCCAGAAACGTATGTTCTTGAGTGATGAATATGTCTTGAAGTATAGTAGCTATTTATACTACTTTTATCAAAAAATATTTCTGGGTAATCAATTATTACGGATTCGTCTACTATATATTTCATAATGTTACGCAATGTATAGATGAGAGAAACTTTTTTTTATTTCAATTATTATAAAACTTCAATATTTACACATAAAACTAGATTTTACTAAATCTAAAGGAATTATAATGTAAATCAAAATCAATAACTAGTAAAATAAAATAGAATGTTCTTTTAAAAACAACCCAATCTCCCTCAAATCTTCCATCAAAAAGTTCGAACTTTGAAGGTTCGGGGTCACTACGGAAATTTCTTCTAAGCAAAAAGCGCAATCAATTTGATTGCGCTTTTTGAATATAAGGTTTTATATAAAAGTAATATTACTGTTTAATAATCTTATGTGTGTAAATGCTTTTTTCTGTCTCTATGGAAAGAAAATACAATCCAACCTGATAATCACTCATAGATATTTGAGCAGTTGTTTGAGAACGTGCATAATTAATTTCATTTAGTAATCTGCCATTGAGATCAAGAATAGATAGCTTTTTGATTTCTTCCTTTCCATTGACATGAATAATATCTTTTGTCGGATTGGGATAGATTGAAAATCTATTATTCTCAAACTCTCCTACAGACAGCGGCTCTACAATTTCAGTAGAAACTGTGTTTGTGGTAATAGGTGGATTGAAATCAAAGAAAATATCAGCAGTGTTATACATGATATCTCCAACAGTAACCGTGCTTTTGGGTTTAATTTTATAAGCTATATAACCATGTGAATTTGGTTCATCAGAGGTGCTATCAGGTAAATAAATGTCTTCAAAGATAAATTTCACCATATTTCCATCAGTGATTTCCACTCTTCCTGAATGACTTAAACTTTCCAATTGCATTGTTGTCCAATCTAAATTAGTATCCAATATATTTTCAATGTTTACATTGATTGCAGAAGCTGTTCCTGTATTTTGAAAACGAATTAGATAGTGTAAATACTTATCAGCATCTTCAATTAATATTTCTTCTCCTTCTACAACAGAAATATCGTTTGGATCATAAGAACCAACAACAGTTTGTTCTAACTCAAATACGTTATCTTCTTCGGTATTATCTCCGGAAATTGGATTTATAGTTGCTGTTGAAACTAGAATATCACCAATATTTGTTGTCGGCGGTGCAAATACATTAAATTCTAAATCTATAGTTCTAGTTTCAAAGGGATTTAGATTTGAATAATTGAATGTAAGGGTATTAGCAGTTTGAGTATTAATAGTTTCACTTGCATTTAAGAATTGTACTTTAGTACTATCAAATTCAAAAGTTATGTCTCCACTTAAAGGAGTCGTCCCTGTATTTTTACATACAATGCGATAAGTAGTATCAAAACCCGGTCGAGGTTCATCAATTGATGCATATAAACTGAT
The DNA here is from genome assembly GCA_006383075.2 of Kordia sp. TARA_039_SRF. Classification (GTDB taxonomy): domain Bacteria; phylum Bacteroidota; class Bacteroidia; order Flavobacteriales; family Flavobacteriaceae; genus Kordia. The sequence continues at coordinate 458,421 of SMNH02000001.1, read as the reverse complement.
AACCAAATCATTTATTGCTTGGTTTGCTTGAACACAAAAATTTGCAGTGTTGTTAGTATTATTTTGATTTGTGAAATCTATCATATGATTAAGAGGATTACTTACATAATAATTTGGTAATTCTGAAGATATAGCAACGTTGAAAACATTGTCATTAGCAGATATGCTATAGAAGCCATAGGTATCCGTAAAAGTTGAGAAACTATTATTTCCGTTATTGGAAATTACCAACAAATTTGGAATGCCTTCATCAGAAATGTCACAACCGTTTGCATTCGCATCTAAGCTAACTCTTCCAGAGATATTATTGGAAAATATACCTAAATTTTTATGAAATACGATCCTTCTTGTACCATTTCCATTTCCAGGGATAGTTGATAGTGTTATGATATCTAGCATCCCATTATTGTCCAAATCATTTACGTCAAAAAGTTCAGAAGTAATGAAATCTGATGTAAAAAAATTATCATTGATAACTATTGGTGTTCCAAAAGTACCTTGACCATCAATATTTTCAGACCATAATAGTTGATTGTTATTTCTAGATAAATATACTACATCTAAATCCCCGTCATTATCCATATCTTTCACGTCTACTTTTCTGGCATTATCAATAGATGAGGCTACTGGGTTTTCATTACTAAAATTCCCTAATCCATCGAGTCCTTTAAACCAGATTATTTTGTCATCAATAAGAGAAGAAGCTACAATATCTTTAAGCCCGTCATTATCAATATCTCCCATAGTAGAATAAAATGCTCCATTAATGGTAGTACTCACTATATTTTCTGCACCAAAACTACCAAGACCATCTAAATTTTCAAACCATGCAATTTTATCATCAGAAACAGATGCTGATAAAATATCTAAATTCCCATCATTGTTGACATCAACAAATTTAACTGAAGAAACATAATTAACTTGATTTGTAATAACTTGTGCAGCGCTAAAAGCTCCTAGACCATTTGTGTTGAAGTACATATATATACTGTTTTCTCCTCTATCTCCTACTATAATATCATTATCTCCGTCATTGTCAACATCCTTGGCGTCTACAGTTGCAATTTCTGAAAAAGAACCATGACTATCAATTAGTTCACCATTAGAAAAAGTCCCAAGTCCATCAATATTTTCATACCAATAAATGCTATTTGTGGTCGTTGCAATAATATCCACATCATTATCATCATCTACATCGGTTGCTGTTATTGACAAAATATATCCAATATTAGTATCGCCATTAAAATCAGACTTTAATCCATTCCTGATGCAATATCCTAATCCATTCACATTTTCATACCAATGAATACGATATGAGCCAGTTACAATATCTAGATCGTTGTCGCCATCCACATCTGCCATGATTATTGACCTAGCACTTTCTGAATATCCCGAAATAATGGTTTTAGTATTGGTGTAATTTTCTGCACCATCATTTAAATAGGTAATAATCTCACCTCTACCACTTATGGAAAACGCCAATACTACATCTTTTTCCCCATCATTGTTTAAATCGCTACAGTGAAGAATATTACTTGTCACAAATCCAGAAGGGTTAGTACCATACGTATATGATTCTATATTTCTTAAAGTGCTGTAAGAGCCTAATCCGTCTATATTTTCATACCAGCCATAAACTGTTCCAAAACTTCCGCTTCCTTGTAAAAGAGTCAAAATGTCCAAATCATTATCATTGTCTATATCAACTAATTCTATAGACCTAACCCTTGTTGTAATGTCTAAAGGAATAAGAGTAGATGGGGAAAAAGTCCCGTCTCCATTGTCATCATTATATAAGGCAATTTCTGTGTTATCATGTTGAATAACAATGTCCATATTTCCATCATTATCTGTATCTCCAGCGTCCAATTCTGCATAATTATTATCTATGATTGAACCTATATTGTTTCTTGATGAAAAAGAGCCTTGACCATCAGTGTTTTCATACCAACTTATTTCTCCAGGATCTAGCAAGCTACCATAAGAAAATAAAATATCTAAATCGCCGTCATTATCCATATCTCTCAACTTTATAGATCGTTTTGAACTAGGGACGCTATTATTATCTACAATTTGTGCACTGAGAAAACCTGATATTCCATCGTTTTCATACCAAAATACGGAACTTCCATTTAAATTTCCTGTAATAATAATGTCTTCATTTCCATCATTATTAATGTCTCCCATATCAAATTCAAGTATGTTTGTAGTAGTATCAATTAAAATAGGACTTCCAAACTGACCATTGCTATCAATATTTTCATACCATGTAAGAGTATTTGCATTATTTCCACTACTAATAATATCATTGTCTCCATCATCATCTACATCAAGAATAAATAGGAGATTATTGGAACTGATGGGGCTTTCTTCGATAACTTGTAATTTTCCATATTTAGCTTGACCGTCTAAGTTTTTATACCAACCTAATCTTTTACCTCCTCTAGCAATAATATCTAAGTCTCCGTCACCATCTAAATCACCAGAGGTAAGTGCTTTAGAGAATAACATTTCATCATTTTCTCCTACTATTTCAATATCAGCAAATCCAATTTGCGCATGACTGTAAAAGCTTATAGAAAATAATAAAGTAAAGAGTAAAACTTTTTTCATAATAGATTTATAGTTTGTATGAAATACAAAAAAAAGAAAAAAACTTTAAAGCTTTCATATTTAGAAGATAATTAGTAATATTTTAAATAGAGTTTTTTAAAAGGTCTATTACTTTACATACAACCCAATCTCCCTCAAATCTTCCATCAAAAAGTTCGAACTTTGAAGGTTCGGGGTCACTACAGAAATTTCTTAAGATTAAAAAGAGCAACTAAATATAGTTGCTCTTTTTGTTGTAACACATTCTCATTACTAAGAATGAGGATTCAAAGAAATAAAACTATTGAAGTCAAAAAACTTTGTTTATAATTTGTTTCCCTAAACACGTAGTTCAGCAAAAAACTCATGCATTTCAGAAAGGAAGCAATTTGGTTTTTAGATTTTATAGTACTTTTATGAAAACTTTATCACTTGCGACAAGTACAATTCTTCATATTTTTTTTTCTTTTAAGCTTTGCCATTTGGGCACAAGAACCTGTGAGCATCCATTTAACAGAAGCAAATGGTTTGCCCGATATTGAGTTTTATGACAGTATCGAAGATGCAGAAGGCTATATATGGCTCGCGGGTAACAAAGGATTATTTCGTTATGATGGAAAAGAATTCAAAGTATATTCACATTCTGAAAAACGCGGTCGTTCTTTTTTCAATCTTAAACTCGATGAAAAAGGAAGATTATGGTTTACCAATATTGCAGGACAGTATTTTTATATAGAAAATGACAATGTAATACTATTTAAGGATCTACAAGAAATTCTAAATGGAAAGCTCTCCGATTATCTTATTACTGAGAACTACTTACTCATTTATTCTCTACGTTCAACACTTTGGATTGACCGTAAAACAAAAAAAATAGTTCACGAAACTGAAAATTTAGGTGGTACAAGTATTGGCTTTGTTCAAAACAATCATTATTATTTTTTAAATTTTAAAAAAGAGCTTTTATCTCAAGATATTAAAACCAAAGAAATTGAGCCTGCTGTAAAACAGCAATATCCTGATAGAGAATCATTACCAGGCTTTACACGTTTCCACAAAACATCAAAAGGATATTTAGTATTATTTCAAAATAAAACCGGAGAAAAAAATTCACTATTCCTTTGTAAAAATAAACAACTAATAGCTGTAAAGCTCCCAGAAGCCTTACTTAATAATACTATATTTACTATTCAAGAATATGATGACAAACTGTACTTTTCTACAAAGAAAGGAGTCGTTGTCACGCAACATATTAAAAATAAAATTCGTGTTATTTCAAATTATTTAAAAAACTATTTTACCACGGAAGTCATCAAAGATTTTCAACAAAACTTATGGATTACAACATTGAATAATGGTATTTTTATCATTCCAAATGAAAGTTTACAACTCATCAATACTGACAAAAAAACGAATGTAATCGAAAAGTATACAGATTCCACGTTTTTTACAGGTAATAAAAATGGTGCTCTTAGCATTCTTACACTTGATGGAATTGTGAAAGAAACATTCAATTTTACTGATGTTTCAGAAATACAGACACTAAATTATAATCCGAACACAGACATTTTATATTACAATTCAGACGAAAAGAATATACGATATCACGTAGGTCAAAAAAAAATCATCTCGTTTGATAATTTTCATGCTGCAAAGTCAATTTCTCATATCAAAAATGACTTCTATCTAAAAAGTTTTGCGCACGGTACATTCTATGGAAACGGCAAAGAAGCTATTAAAATCAGTAACAAGCGTTCTTATGAATCTATATATTCAAAGAAATATAAAAAAGCATATGTTGCTACGACTAATGGACTTCTACTGTACGATTCTGCCTTCAATTTTGAAAAAAGTATTTCTTTTAACAACAAACCTATCTACACATTCGATATCGAAGAAGCGTCCAATGGAAGCATTTGGGTAGCTACTTATGACAATGGAGTCCTCAACGTAAAAGATGATAAAGTTGTTGAGGTATTATCGCTTAAAAATGGACTAGCTTCTAAAGCAATCAACAAGATCAAAACCGATGGCGAACATCTTTGGATTGTAACCGACAACGGATTTCAATACTACAATACAACCACAAAAACCTTTAAAACCATTAACAAACGTGATGGTTTGCTTTCATATAACATCAACGGTATTGAAACGTTTGGAAACGATGTACTATTTAGCTCAAATATTGGACTTTTCCGATTTGACAAACGTTCCGTTTTTAAAAATTGGGAAACTCCAGAAGTATATATCACAGCAACAATTTTGGAAGAAAAAGAAGTTCCGTTGCAATCAACATACACACTCAAACAACAAGAAAGTGAAATTGAAATTCGATTCAACTCCAAAGGATTTCAATCGGATACGTTTGTTGCGTATGAATATCAACTCAAAGGTTTCAACGATTCATGGAATTCGGTTGACAAAGGGCAACAATATGTAAAATTCAACACCTTACCTGCGGGAAAATTTACATTCAATCTACGTGCCCGAAATTTAAGAGATCAAAACTATTCGGCTGTAAAAAGCCTGCAACTCAACGTCACGCTTCCTTTTTACAAACAAGCTTGGTTTTTAATATGTGTAATGCTTGCTATATTGGTAATTGTCATTCTCTATTTCAGAAGAAAAATCCGCATTCGCGAAAAACAAAAAAACAAAGAATTGCAACAATTAGAGATCGACAAACAACTGGTAAACTTACGTTTAGAAAACTTACGATCGCAGATGAATCCGCATTTTATTTTCAATGCGCTCAACTCCATTCAAGAATACATTGTACTCAATCAACAAAACTTAGCGAGCACATATTTGGTAAAATTTTCTCGTTTAATTCGAACGTATCTTGAACAAAGTCAGGAAAAAGAAATCACGCTCGATCAAGAACTCAAAGCATTACACTTATACCTCGAATTAGAAAAAGTACGTTTTGAAGAAGAACTCACTTACGAGATTTTAGTAGATAAAAACTTAGCGTTGGAAACCATCAAAATTCCATCACTTTTCATTCAACCATATATTGAAAATGCTATCAAACATGGTTTGCATCACAAAATTAGCAACCGGAAATTAGAAGTTTCTTTCCAAAAACAAAACGAGCAATTAATCTGTAGTATTACTGATAATGGCATTGGTCGTGAAGCAGCACAAAAACTGAAGAACAGTCAAATAAACTACTACAAATCTTTTGCAACACGCGCCAATACAGAACGTGTAGAGCTCATTAACAAAGATCGTCTGCAAAAAATAGAAGTAATTATTAGCGATTTAACCGACGAAAAACAACAACCTTCAGGAACTTGCGTCAGCATCCGAATTCCTTTAAAAAAATAAGCATGAATGTACTAATCATAGACGATGAGCGAAAAGCGCAAAACCTACTCGAAGCATTATTGCAACAAAATTGTCAGCAACTTTCTACAATTGACAAAGCTTCAAACTTGCTCGAAGGTGTCAAAACAATCAGGGAAAAAAAACCAAAAATCGTATTCTTAGACATTGACATGCCACAACATTCTGGTTTGCAAATCTTGGAGTTCTTTGAAAACGAAACCATCGATTTTCAAATTATTTTTGTCACGGCGTACAACGAATTTGCCGTAGATGCATTCAAACTTGCCGCAGTCGATTATCTGTTAAAACCTATTGATGTTTCCGAACTTACGCATGCAGTCAGCAAAGCCGAAAAAATCATCAACGACCAAAACATCAACACGCAAATTCACGACTTAAAATTAGCTTTCAAACAAATGGCTGTTAGTAAAATTGCGCTCGAAATTCCAAAAGGAATCATCTTTGCTGCCGAAGACGATATTTACTATTTTGAAGCTGATGGAATGTATACAAAAGTATATTTGCAAGGAAATCGTACCGAATTCATCTGCAAACCTTTAAAGCATTTTGCCGATCAATTGGTGCACAAACCTATCTTTTACAAACCGCATCGCTCCTATCTTATCAACCTCAAACACATCAAAGAACTCTCCAAAAAAGATGGTTTTCACCTCATCATGGAAAACAACAAAACCATTCCAATTTCGCGCGACAAAAAAGACACTTTCATGCAAGTCATTGCTGAAATATTTTAAAAATTAGAAGCTATTTCCTGCTATCACTACTCAATCTTTTTCTTCCGCGAAAAGCGTCAAAAAAGGATTTCAGACATGCCGTTCTATCAGGGCTAGATAGGTATTAGCTTTTGGGTCGCTTCGCTTTTAGGTATTAGTCAAGTTCTAAGAGTATTTGGGAATTCAAACTAAAATACGAACATGCTAACAGCGATAGCGATACTAAAATTCTAAAAGGCGAAGCCAAGTCTATAAGCAAAGCAATCTAAAAGGCGCAGCCGATCTAATATCTAAAAGCTAAGCGATCTAAAAACAAAGCGAATCCAAAAACGATTCAGCAAAAAAATCAAACAGTTCAGCAATAAAACTCCAAAAGACACCTATTTCGCAATGACTTTTGTAACGTAAAACACAAAATTCACATTATGAACTCACGATTACTCTCAGTATTCCTATTATTCTGTTCCATTGCATTCGGACAAATTCCCACAAATAGTCTGCAACGCGCGTACGACTTCGCCAACGGAAGTCTCGCCGATGGCGCAAACGGAGCCAACTTTACTCAAAACGGAACCAACTTAGTTGTTGATATCGATCGGTTTGGAACTTCATCAAATAGTATTCAACTCAATGGAGATTTCCTAAACAGTGCCACATTTTCTTTTACCGATATTTCCATTGCTTTTTGGATCAAAACCGACGTCATTGATAGCAATGAAAGAACCATTTTTGATAAAAGTGAACGTACTTCTGCAAATTTTTCTTCCGCTAATGATTTTAAAAATGGATTTTTCATATATCTCAAAGATGGTAGAATCGGCTTTAAAAGTAGTAGGAGAGTTGTTTTTAATAATAACACACAAGCACAAGGTAATTTTTTGGGAGATCGATTTTTCTCTGAATTCGTCGCAGATGGAACATGGAAACATATCGTAATTACCATCAAAAAAGAAGCTACGCAATTCAATACTTCATCTGGAAGAAATACGTATCCGTATACGTATAATTTTTACGTAGATAATACGCTGAGTCAAACCTCCACAGAAAATGTACAAGTTGGGGGCATCTTCACAGGACGAGATTTAGACAGACCTGTAGATTTAAAAATTGCAAACATCAGTAACGGAATGCTTACCGCAACACAAACGTATCAAGATACTATTGATGATATTTACATTTACAACAGCGTATTAACAGCATCTGAAGTTTCACAAATTACCTTAGATAATAATTACACGGTTTGTGAAACACCAGACATTGCAGATTTTAGCACTTCAAATATCACAGAAAACACAGCAACCTTAGTATTGCCACAAACAGATACTTATGACATTGCTTACGGATTGTCTTCACAACCATTCAACACACACACTATTATCACTGATGTAAACGGAAATGTATTTGTAAACAACTTAGACCTTTCATCAGAATACACCGTTCGTTACCGAAAAAAATGTAACGGAAACACGACGTACAATCCTGCTTCTGGATGGTCACTTCCTGCTACATTCCGAACAAAAGGCCCTTTATTCGTAAACGTAAACGCAACAGGTTTAAATGATGGTTCATCTTGGGCAAATGCTTATACTTCATTACAAGATGCATTGGCTGTAGTAAACGCAAATGAAGAAATTTGGGTTGCTAGCGGAACGTATACAGCAAACGCAACCGACAGAACACAATCATTTACCGTAAATGCTAACAATGTAAAATTATATGGCGGTTTTGCAGGAACGGAAACGTCTATTTCACAAAGAGATGTTGCCAATAACGAGACGATTCTCTCAGGAGATTTAATGAATAATGACAATAATGTTATTGACTTTGGCGAATCAACTCGATCAGATAATACACAACACATCATACGATTGAACGCACACAATACCACCATTGATGGTTTTACGATTAGTGATGGACATACAATGGGCGCTTCCAACGAAGCTGGTGCGGCAATTTTTATTTCAGTTTCCAATCCGTTAGGTTTTACCGTAAATAATTGTATCATTAAAAACAATGTCGCTGATAATGGTGCTTTCTTCACATTTTCAAGTCAGAGTGCATATTTGAATGGTACTAGAAACGTAGAGATTTCAAATACTGTAGTTGAAAATAATTTAAGTCGTTTTGGAACAATCAACTTTCGCGCAGCAAATGCTGAAAATACGATTGGAACTTTGTACAACTGTTTGTTTAAAGATAATGTAGTAAAAGACAGACCTGGAACAGCAGGTTTTGCAGGAAGTGTCGTTTGGGCAGTTTCCAACAGTGTTCCAGCACGATTGACGATTACTTTGAATATGATTAATTGTACAGCCGTAAACAATCAAGATTTGGGAACAAATAGTAGTTTAAACAACTTTACACGTTCGCCAATTATGGTTGGTGAAAACGGTTCTACCATGGTTACAGATATTTCCAATACGATTATTTGGAACAACACCACTACTGGTGGAAATTCGTCACGAGCAGTTTCAGGAGGAAATTCATCAAACATAGGAACCATTTTAATCTCGGACAGTATTTCTAATGACGATTTTGCAAATATCGCTGCTGGAAGTAAAGTAAATACAAGTAATGCAGATCCGTTGTTTACAAGTGCAACCGATTTTACACTACAAGCTACTTCACCGGCAATCGATTTTGGAGACAATTCAAAATTGCCAACGCCACTCAATGTAGATTTGGCAGGAAATAGCAGAATTTTTAACGTTCATGTTGATATGGGCGCATACGAATTTGGCGCAACTACATTTAGACCTGTTTTAAATATTCTTGCTACTGACGGAAGTGTTACCACCAATCCAAATCCTTCCAATGGCGGATATGATTTTAATCAAACAGTACAATTAACGCCAATTCCTAATGCAGGTTTTGAATTTACAGGTTGGTCAGGCGATCTTTCAGGAAATGATGTAAACGAACAACTTTTAATGGATAGTAATAAAGCAGTTACAGCTACTTTTACACCAATTCAGCGTACACTGACTATAAATTCAACTGGTGGGACAATTACAACAAATCCAACTCCTGTAAACGGAACTTACGATAATGGAACGACCGTTACGATTACAGTAACTCCAAACACAGGTTTTATGTTTGACAGTTGGAGTGGCGATGCTTCTGGAAATGCAAATCCGTTGACGATTATCATGGATGGCGATAAAACGATTACTGCAAATTACTTGAAAAACCGTGTATTTGTAGATGCAAACGCTACAGGAGCCAACGATGGAACAAGCTGGGCAGATGCTTATACTTCTCTAAGAGATGCTTTGGACAATAATCCGATTTCAGATTTCTGGATAAAAGCAGGAACGTATCTTCCAGGAAGTAACAGAACGGACATTTTTACACTCACGGCAGATCAGTCTTTGTACGGAGGTTTTAACGGAACGGAAACGATGTTAAGTCAACGTGATCCTGAAATAAATGTCACTATTTTATCAGGAGATCTTTTAGGAAATGATGATGGTGTTTTGACTTTTGGAAATGCAACTTATTCAGATAATTCGCAAAGAATTTTACAAATCACTCAAAATAATGTAGTTATAGATGGTATTACTCTTTCAGGAGGAAACGCAAATGGTGGAAATAATTCTTTAAAATCGGGAGCAGCTATACGAATTATAGAATCGTGTAAAAGTGTTACTATAAATGATGTACTATTTACAAATAATCGTGTGGAACGTGGCGGTGTTGTGTATTATGCACATACAGGTGCACAATCTGGAAACTACAATTACACATTTACCAATTGTACATTTACCAATAATTTAGGGCGTTTTGCTTCGCTAGTTTATGGTGAAAATCCTCGAACAAATGGTACACTTACGTCTACTTTTATCAATTGTGCTTTTTATGAGAATGTTGTTGCGGATCTTTCAGGCTCTGATGCAGGTACAAACGCACTATTTTGGTTTAGAACAGATTTAGCGACAACTCAAGAAGCTATATTTATCAACTCAACCATAGCTAATAATTCGCTAAGCGCAACTTCAACTACTACAGCCGGAGTAGTTTCAATATCAAGAAATAGCGGAACTGCAAATTTAGAAATGTACAATACCATTATTTGGGATAACACACTAACCAATGGAAACGAACAAGTAAGTGTAAATAGATTTGGTACACAAACAGCTCCAAATTCGGTTACGATTGCCAATAGTTTAGCTCCTGATGGATTTTCAAATTGGACAACCATTTCTAACATTCAAACTACCAATCCAATGTTTTCAGATCCAAGTGCAGGTCGTTATACATTGATAACAGGTTCGCCAGCAATTGATGCAGGAGATAATACATTGTTTCCAGCGGCAATCACAGAAGATTTGAACGGAAATACTCGAATTGTAGGAGGAACTATTGATATGGGCGCATACGAATTTGATCCGACGTTAAGCACGGAAGAAGTGTCTTCAAGACTGCTAGATTTTACTATTTATCCAAATCCAGCGAAAGCTACCTTACACATTCAAACAACTGAGAACATTCAAACCATAACAATTTTTGATATAACTGGAAAGCAGATTTTAAGAAACAATGCAACAACAATTGATGTTCGCAGCTTACAAGCGGGAATGTATATACTTCAAGTAACATCAAACAAAAAAAATAGCACAAAACGATTTATCAAACAGTAATCATGTTCATAATTTATTACCTCAAATCAACTTGTGTTTAGCTTAAGCCTTATTCGTAATGAATAAGGCTTTTTGTTTTGTTCGCAAAACAATAAATCCCCCGCAAATCCTCCACTAAAAAAGTTCGAACCTTGAAGGCTCGCGGTTACAACAAACGAAAAAAATCTTGTGCCAGCACAATTCAAATAAACGAATGTTATAGCTACTCCACACAACTACACATCATTCAAAAGCAACAATTCATTCCAGCTACTGTCGCCTGTTAACAAGGTTATTAAAGATAATCCGATACCAGCTGCACCTTCTAAAAAGCCGTTGTCGATTTCGTACTTTTTTTCAATAGGATTGAATTTTTTATACGTTCTTTTGTTTATAAAAGGATTGCATTGTTCAAAGGTTTCTTGAAGCCAATGCTGAGAAGTATTCAGTAAATCTTCTGTTTGTGTGTAGTTATATGCTATTTGATACATGTGCTGCAAACCAGCGGTTCCATGACAAAGTCCAGCGTCCCTAATTTTTGTGCTGCTTTGTAGTGTGCGTTTACACGATTTCTGTAGAATTTCATTGGCAAATTGTATCGTAGCGTCATCTTCAATCACTTTTCCAGCTTGGAATAGGATGAGTGCATTGCTCAAATCGCCGTAACACCACCCCAATCGCGTATTAACAGAAGAAACATCTTGTTCTACATCAGGAATAAAAAAATAGGAATAAGCGATTTCATGTTGCTCAAACACTACATTTTTTAAAAAAGAAACGACACCTTGAATAATCTTTTTAATACCATTTTTTTGTGGTTCCAGTTCAGCGTACGCGTGAATTGACAATAAAACCTTTAAAATTCCAGGAACGCCATGCGCGAGTCCCAAATTAATACCAACCTTGCCCTCTCGATGTCTAAAATAATAATCTTCCCAGGTAATACCGCCTTTTAAATGAAGCTTTGTTTTTTGTAAATGTGTAAGATATAGCGAAATAGCTTTGTTGCGTGTGTTTTTGTCTTTTGTGTACAGAAGCATGTAGTGTAAAATTCCTGTGGCTCCGTATAAAAAGTCTAGATTGCCAATGTCTAGCTGAAATTCCAAAGCTGCAAAAGCAATGTCATTCAAATTCTCTTCAAAATAAGGCGACGCTTCCATTTTAGCATATTTCTTGAGAAAATGATACACCAATCCAAACGATAAATAACCACCTACTAATGTTTGTTTTGCAGGATTTTCAACCGAATATTCGTTGAGTGCTTCTTCAAAAATTGTAACTTGATCTTCAAGAATAACTTTACTTTTTTCATTTCCAAAATGATGATGATACATCGCCGTAAACACAATAATTCCTAAATCATAAAGAATACTATCGCTAGATGGTTTTACTCTAGAAGTAGTCGCAAATAATTGCTCAAGAAGTTGTTTGGAAGGATTGTAAAGAGGATTTTCTGGTTGAATTTTGTACGACATGATAATTGAGAAAATAATAAATATGGCGATTTTTTTACGAATCGCCATTGTTTATATTAAAATATGTTTTTTAGAATATTAAATTCCGTGACACCAGCACCATCCCCAATCAGTAGCACTTAAACAGTTTGGTCCGTCATCATGACCAATGGTTGGAATGTCACAATCTCCTTGTGTAATACGAATTGGCTCGCAGTATTTTGCAGTATCTGGCCAATCTGTCGCACCACCTTTAATTTGTAAATTCTCTTTTGCGTTAAGTTTCGTGATTTTTTCTTTGTGAAGCTTTAATTTTGATTCGTTTAGTTTTAATTTTTTCATAATTATAAAGTGAATTGGTATTGCCTACTCTATATGCTTTTCGGCTTCCGCAACTAAGTTTTAAATAAATGTAAAATAAATTTTAGTTATTTCAAAATCAGTTGTTTGAAAGAAGTAGATTCGAAATTAAAAAATATTGGCTTCTTCTGAATCTTTGAATTGCTGGTATAATGCGGGATAATGATTTTTAAAAGTTTCTTTGATAAAATCGAGCGGAACATCGGCAAAGTTTCCATAATCTTCCAAATATTCCATAAATTTTACTTGGTCTCTGTTATATTCTTGAAGAACAGCATTGGTCTTTCCATCAAAATCCAATGTCGCTACATTATACATGTCGCACAATTCTTTATTGAAAACGGGCGAGCATTTCACCCAATTTCCATCCGAATACACGTCAACCAAACCATGCGGCGCTAACTCGTTAGAACCTAATTTTTGTTCCAAACGCTCAACCGCAATATGATTGGAAACTTTAGCCAAACGCAAGCGCGCAGGAATTCCCAACGCACGCAATCCTGCAATATAAAGAATGGATTTGTCTATGCAATGCGCCTGTTTTTTGTTGTAAATAGTACTTGCTTTAAAATGATTTTCAGTCAGTCCAATGGTGTACGGATTGTATCGCCAATGGTCACGAACGTGAATGTAAAGTTGTGTAATTCTTTCCAATTCTGAAAGATGCTGAAAGTTTGAAATTAATTGTTGAATTTCTGGACTTTCATAGTCAAAATAGAAGGTTGGTTGTAAATATTCTTGCATAATTTACAAGATAGGTATTCTAATTTAAATTTTACTCAATTTCTCTAAAGCGAATGATGAATGCTAAATTGTAACTGACCTTTCTGCCAGTTTGCGGTAGTTTGTTCCATCCAACCGAGTTGACATCTGAGTTTGTTGGTAATGGCATATCCCAAACCTAAATACGTACGATTTCTATCAAAAAACTGTACACTTCTGCCATTTCCGATAGCACGTTGACCGTTGAGGAAAATCTCATTGTAAAACGCGAAGTAATAGGTGTTTTTTGCCAATTTGGTATTATTAAAAGGAATATTTACGAATAAATTGTAACGATAGCGTGTTCTAAAATCTTGGTTTTCAACCCAACGCTGCTCATAGCGAATACGATGTGTTAATAAAACTCTCTTTAAAAGTGTATTGGAAAATAACGCCTCTTGATAGATACGATTTTCAGAGACAGGATTGTCTATGTCGCTTCCAAATTGTCCTGTGGTGATATTAGCAAATCCAAATGTGAATTTTACTCCAGAATCTTTCGGAGTATAAGTGATTCCTGAGCGTAACAATAATTGTTCTCTATCACCCAATCCGCGCCAGTCACGGTATTGAAAATCGCCCTGAAATCCCCAATTTGATTCTTTAAAGTCAACGTTGTAAAAATACATATACCAAGCGCCAAGTTGGTCTTCATCTGGTGATTGTGCCGTAAGTGTGCTCGTAAATGCAATAAAAAGAAGTAACAGTAGTGTTTTTTTCATAAATGTTTGATTTTAACTTTTTTGCTCAACAAAAATACTCAAACCAATGACATTTATAATTGTATTTAACACAAGATTGATAGTATTACTTTCATTTTAAAAAAAAGTATTGCTTTTATGTGTAAAATTTCTATGTTATAATTATTCCTCAGCATTTCCTTGCGATTCGTTATACGCACGCAAAGCTCTGTCTCCATTGCTGCGTCTATGTCCAAAAGCAGTTTGTACTTGCGCATTGGTGCGCGGTAATTTTGACCCACCAGATAATATAGAACCTGGAATTTCAAAATTATAAATCACTTCATCACTTGCATCGTGTACAGAAACATCATTGGCAGTAATAACGTCATACACACCTCTATAAGTGCCCATTAATTCTGTAACGAGATAATCAATTTGCGCTTCCATATTGTACACGATATTAGCGCCGTCTTCTCTTCCTCTAAAACTATGTTCAAAAAGTCCTTCACGTCTATTAGAACTTGTCCACTGTGCGAGTCCAATTCCAGGTTTGGCAGGACCTGATCGTCTGTATTGCCTGTTCATAATTTGTTCAGGTGTAAAGTCAGTCATTCTACCTCTGTAATCTCTAGCTCGCATCGGATTTGATAAATCTCTATTTCCTTCAACCCTGTTTGGTAAAATACCAGATTCACTATATAAATTACCCACCAAACCAGCGGCACCATTTACTGGGAAATTATAATTTTCAATTAATACACGCATTACATACACTGAGCGCTCATCTCTTGTTGTTGCTTCCCAAGTAGTTAAGCGTTGTGGTTCTATTGTATTTACCAAGCCTAACATATGCAAAGCTCTATCTAAATTTACTTGCTGTTCTGCACTAATGCTTGTTGGTGGCGTTGCTAATAAAGTAGATATTCTAGCCAAAATTCGAGCGCCAGCTTCTTGATGCTGTAGTAATGAAATATTTCGGTTAACCGTAGATGACATAAAGTCTAATGCCAAGTCAAAAGCGCCACTTCCAACTTGATTGAACACTTCCAAAATCCATTGTTCATTTGCTACCGCGTTTTGAGTCGCTCTTGCCATTAATGCCAACCCTCTGTAACTGGTATTATCAGCTAAGAAATCTTGCGCTTGCTGTCGCACATCAATTGGTGTTGTATTTGCAATGAGATCTGGCAATTCATTCAGTAAAGGTTCCCAAGCAGCATCAAAAGTGCCTGCTAAACTTCGGATGATGAGCGGATGTAAAATTCCTTCCGTTGAACCAAGTTCTACTCGAATTGGTAATGGAAAACGCATACCAATTTTCCAATAAGTCATAGTAGGAGGAACGGCAGCTGGCGGAATTGCCAATTTGTAACGATTGTACACAAAAAGTCCTTTTGCTAATTCGTCAGCTGTGAGCGGTGTGGTGATATTTGGTGTTGTGGAACCTTCGGGTGTAAAAGGTGTTGCGGTATTCCAAAGCGGTAACAATACACGACCAATATCGCTGATTTTTGTTGTCGGTCCAATAATCAAAAAAGCATCTTCAAAGCGTCCTGGTGGTCCAACTTTGGTAGAGAGAAATGGCGTTGTCATTACCATTTGTCCTCCCAAACTCGGTACAGCGCTTACTGTTGCTTGTGTTTCTGCTGTATTAGGAGTAGTTGTGGTTGCTGTAGGATTGCTATCTTTTTGAATCACAGAACTACTACTTTTTTGTTGCACTACATGCGTGAGTTCGTGTGCGAGCAATCGTTTTCCTGTAGTTGAAGTTGGATTGTAGTTGCTGCTATTAAAATAAATATTGTTGCCGTTGGTAAACGCTTTTGCGCCAATATCACGACTCATTTGAATGGCGTGATTTCCTGTATGAATGCGAACATTGCTAAAATTTTGACCAAATCCTGTTTCCATTTCTGTCTTTACAGAATTTGTCATAGGGCTTCCGCTACCTTTGGAAGTTTTTAATTTAGACTCAAAAGAAGAAGAAGGTGTTTTTGCAGTATTTGAAGTTTGTAGTTGTACTTGACTAATTTCGTCCTCTTTTTCAATTTTTCGCTGTACGGAATTATTTTTTTGCGATGAGATTTTGGCAGCAGAAATGGAAACATTTGAGTTACTTTTACGAACAATCTTATCCGCCATGGCATCTGCTTCTCTTTCATAGCGGTCATTGGACTGACCAATTGCTAGTTTTGCTTGAATAAAAGGTGTTTCTTGCGACGATTCATAAAAAATACGTGACTTTTTAGGTTGTATAAACGAGGTCTTTGATGATTTTTTAGACGGCGTTTTTTGTGGTGTCATGGTAGTTTTCATAGAAGAAGCATTTTTAGGTAGCAAAGCATATCTTAAAAATAATCACTTCCTTATGAAATTTTGTAAGTTTTACACCTATTATGCATAGGGATAAACACCTTTTTTCTGTTTCAAAGGCTTATTGCTTTTTGTATATTTTCTTGGCTTCCTCTCTGGACTTCTTGAAAATATCTTTTCCAAATTTTTCTTTTACAAGTTTAGTCATAGTGTCAGAATAGCACATGTCGTAGTCAGTAACAACGCAGCCCATATTTGTATTGTTAATTTTATAGTTCTTGTGTAGATAAGCAGAATAAAATCGTTCAAAATCGTAGTCTTCCTTTCTCATCAATCCGTATGAAAAGCAATTGTACTCTCCATTCTCAAAATCCAGTTCAGCTTGTTTTTTGCCGCTTTCGCAAGAATATTTCAAATGCTCAGTGTCAGGAGGCGGAATAGTATCTTTTGCTTCTTGAGCAAAAACGTTTCCTATGCTTAGCGTAAATAATAAAACAAAAATGATTCTCATGTTGATAAATTTTTAAGTCGTTTAAATATATGTTTTGATACATAATTTCAAAAATCAAGCCAATTAGTAGATAATATACTATAGTTTTAAAACTAATTATTGCTAAATTGATATATTTATGCTAAATTAATATATATGAAAATTCAATCGTGTCCTAACTGTGGTTCAGAGCAATACATTAAGAGTGGAATTGTTAACAATCGCCAACGGTATAAATGTAAAAAATGTAGCTACTTTTTTTCTGTAAATAAAATAGGGAAGAAGATTGATGATTACTACGTAAACAAATCGCTTCAGCTGTATTTAGAAGGATTGACCTATCGTGAAATTGAGCGAATCTTAGGAATCTCGCATGTTAGTATTATGAATTGGGTAAAAAAGTATAACATCAAACGTCCATACAATTCTGATTATCATCCTACTTATAAAATTTTGAATGCCGATGAGCTTGGAAATTACTTCAAAGATGCTAAAAATATCAAAGGAGCTGGAGTAATTGTGACAGAGCTAGGTGATAAGTTTATGTTGATAAAATGGGAGCGCTTCAAAGATTAATATAGTAAATTACCAAAAATATATACTCATTTTTATTTATCTCATTGTTTTTTAGAGTTTAGCATTGCACACAAAACCAGTATAATACCTAAAAACTAACCTTAACAACAATGAGAAAACTAACACTATTATTGGTCGGATTGTTGATACTATCATTCCAAAACACCAGCGCTCAAGGCGCACCGGATTACCAAGGTGGAATGAAAGTTAAACTCAACGAAGATGGTTCCAAATACTTTCGAATCATCTCTTGGGCACAAATTTGGGCGCAACACAATTCCGACAGACCATTAGACGCCAACGGAAACGAACAAAGCGATTTAAACTTTAGCTTGCGTAGAGCACGTGTCCTTATGTACGCACAATTAAACAAACGTTTCCTAATCCTTACACATTTTGGACTCAACAGTCTTAACGGAAATAATCTTTCACCAACAGGAAAAGGAGAAAGTTCGCAACTCTTCTTTCACGATGTTTGGGGACAATTCACCATTACAAACAATCATGCCATCGGTGGCGGATTGCACTATTGGAACGGAATCTCCAGAGCCAACAATCAAAGTACGCTCAATATGATGACACTCGACAACCAGCGACAAGCATGGGCAACTATCGGTTTGTCCGATCAATTTGCACGTCACATGGGAGTATACCTAAAAGGAAAATTCGGAAAATTACAATATCGAGTTTCCATCAACGATGCAGTTACTAACAACTTACAAGAAGCAGCAACGCCAACACCAGACGACGCTGCAGTATACGCAGGAAGACGTTTGCTAGGCTCAAAAGATGCAGGCAGAACGTACGCAGGATATTTCGATTACAACTTTTTAGACCAAGAATCTAACTTTTTACCATACAAAGTGGGAACGTATTTAGGCGGAAAAAAAGTCTTTAATGTGGGAGCAGGATTCTTCTTTCACCCAAAAGGATCTGTCATTGCAAATTCTGCTGGAGAACTGGCAGGAGAAGATGTATCAATCTTTGCAGTAGATGCTTTTTACGATGCGCCAATGGGCAAAAAAGGAGGTGCTATCACTGCGTATGCGTTAGCACAATTTAGCGATTACGGTAGAAACTACACGTTGGGTAGAACCTACGAAACAGGTTCGTTACTACACGGACATGTAGGGTATGTGCTTCCAACAGAAAAATCGACAAAATTTCAACCGTATATTCAATTTGACAGCAGACAAATAGACGCAATTGACGACAATGCCACTTCCTTCGGAATAGGAGTCAATACCTACCTAAGTGGACATCACTCAAAATTAAGTTTAGAATACTTCAATACAAAATACGGAAATGCTGATGCGGTGGGAACACTCACGCTTCAAGCTATGATTTACCTATAAAAACCAACCAAATATGAGCGATCAAAAAAAACGCGCAAGAGCGTACTGGAAAGAAAATCTAAAATATCTTCTCATCCTACTATCAATATGGTTTATAGTTTCTTACGGTTGTGGGATTCTATTTCGAGAAGAACTCAATCAATTTAGACTTGGCGGATTCAAACTAGGCTTCTGGTTTGCACAACAAGGCTCTATATACGTATTTGTAGTTCTCATCTTCATATACGTGCGATTAATGAACAAATTAGACAAAAAATACGGTTTCGACGAGTAACCCTAACCAATACTATATCTAGCTTGAAATCACTCGCTAAAATTTGCTCTTTTTCACTAATGCTTCAAAATAAAATTAAACCGTAGCTATGGCTATGCTGAAATTTTCTTTTTCGCACAATCAAAAAATAGCTGTGTTTTACCTAAGCAATTTCAAACTAGAAATAGTATTCTAAAAAAATAAAAAATTATGAGTGTACAAACGTGGACTTGGATCTTAGTAGGGATAACTTTTGCCCTCTATTTTGGAATAGCAATTTGGGCAAGAGCAGGCTCAACAAAAGAATTTTATGTAGCTGGCGGAGGCGTTTCTCCACTAGCCAACGGAATGGCAACCGCAGCCGATTGGATGAGTGCCGCTTCGTTTATTGGAATGGCAGGAATTATCTCCTTTATGGGATATGACGGTTCTGTGTATTTGATGGGATGGACAGGTGGATATGTGTTACTAGCCTTGTTATTAGCACCGTATCTGCGAAAATTTGGAAAATTTACCGTACCCGATTTTATTGGTGACAGATACTACTCAAACATCGCAAGAACGGTAGCCGTTATCTGTGCATTAATTGTGTCATTTACCTATGTAGCGGGACAAATGCGTGGTGTGGGAATTGTTTTTTCACAATTCTTACAAGTAGATATCAATCTCGGAGTTGTCATCGGAATGGCAGTAGTATTAACGTTTGCCTTCTTAGGAGGAATGAAAGGAATCACCTATACGCAAGTAGCACAATACTGTGTACTCATCTTTGCGTTCATGGTGCCAGCATTTTTTATCTCGATGCAAATGACAGGAAACATCATTCCACAAGTTGGAATGGGAGGAGAAGTTGCAGAAGGAATTCCGTTGCTTGACCACTTAGATCAATTACACACAAAACTAGGTTTCAACGAATATACCAGCGGAACCAAATCAACGTGGGATGTCTTCGCAATTACCTTAGCATTAATGGTAGGAACTGCAGGATTGCCACACGTAATCGTACGTTTCTTTACTGTTCCAAAAGTAAAAGACGCACGTAAATCTGCAGGATTAGCATTATTATTCATCGCAATTTTATACACCACAGCACCAGCAATTGCAGTATTCTCTAGAACAAACTTAATTGAAACGGTAAGCGAAAAAGAATACCAAGAAATTCCAGCATGGTTTAAAAACTGGGAAAACACAGGATTAATCGCATGGGCAGATAAAAACGGTGATGGAAAAATTCAATATGTTGCTGGAGATGCCTTAAAAGGAAAACCTAATTTCCAAAGAGATGCTGATGGAGAAAATATTAGAGGAGTTTACGGAGAACGTTTGGTATCGAATGCCAATGAAGCAGAAATGAACGAATTATATGTAGACAGAGATATCATGGTATTGGCAAATCCTGAAATTGCAAACTTGCCAAACTGGGTAATCGCATTGGTTGCTGCAGGTGGATTGGCAGCAGCATTATCAACAGCTGCAGGATTATTATTAGTAATCTCAACATCGATCTCTCACGATTTAATAAAAAAGCAAATCAACCCTAAAATCTCTGACAAAGGAGAATTAAAATGGGCAAGAATCTCTATCGTAATTGCAGTAGTAGTGGCAGGACTCTTCGGAATTTATCCTCCAGGATTTGTCGCCGCCGTCGTCGCCTTGGCATTCGGACTCGCCGCCGCGTCGTTCTTCCCAGCAATTATTTTGGGAATATTTGACAAGCGAATGAACAAAGAAGGTGCGGTAGCTGGAATGGTGGTCGGAATCTTACTCATGCTATATTACATGATTCGCTACAAAACTGGACTCATCGGCGTAATGGATCCGTTGCCAAAAAGCGAATGGTGGTTTGGGACATCGCCAGAAGGATTCGGAACTATTGCCATGATTGTAAATGTGGTGGTTTCAGTAGTCGTTTCCCGATTAACACCAGCGCCACCAAAAGATGTACAAGAATTGGTAGAAAATATCAGAATTCCATCTGGAGCAGGCGAAGCTTCAGCACATTAAAATTCTTTTATAACTATATTCCGTTAGTTCAAAATCAGCACTACATTTTTGTAGTGTTGATTTTTTCTTATTTTTAAAAAATACAAACCAACCTATGAAAAAACGACACGAACAAAAATTAGTTGTCCTCGCTATCGCGTTGTTTTTACTATTCAATGTGCCTTTTGTGCTGATATTTAATTTAGAAGGTGCGTTTTTGGGAATTCCTACGTTTTATTTTTCCATCTTTTCGGTTTGGTTGTTGTCTGTCGTTGTTTCCTATATCGTTTTAAAACGTCACTATGAATAATTACACGCTCGTTTTTATCATCATAAGTTACTTAGCAGTGCTTTTTTACATGGCGTTTTTGGCGGAAAAAAGACGGCAAAGCAAGTGGGTAAACAATCCGTATGTATATACCTTGTCGCTAGCAGTGTACTGTTCGGCGTGGACGTATTACGGAAGCATCGGAATTGCCGCAAACTCAGGAATCAATTTCTTGCCAATCTATCTCGGACCTGTCATTGCAGCACCGTTGTGGATTATCGTATTGCGGAAAATCATTCGCATCTCCAAACAACACAAAATATCGTCCATTGCAGATTTTATCTCGCTCCGATATGGAAACAACCGATTTTTAGGCGCGTTAGTCACTATTGTCTGTTTAATGGGAACGTTGCCATATATTTCACTACAGCTCAAAGCGGTTTCAGAAACCTTTGAAATTATGGCGGATGAAACCAGTTACGTATCTACTACAGTTTTTGACGATTCTACCTTTTATGTGGCATTATTATTGGCAATTTTCGCAACCTTCTTTGGAACACAAAATACCGATGCGTCGGAAAAACACAAAGGAATCATCATGTCTGTGGCGTTTGAATCTGTCATAAAATTAGTGTTCTTCTTGATAGTTGGTGTCTACATCACTTTTTACTTGTTTGATGGTACCACAGATATCTACAATCAGATGGCGGCAAGTATGGAAAACTTTAAAGAACTCATCACTTTAGGAAGTGTGGAAAATGGATTCAATTGGTTTTTTATGATTGCACTAGCATTCATCGCAATTTTCCTCTTACCGAGACAATTTCAAGTTTCTGTCATAGAAAACACACGCGAAAAGCACTTAAAAAAAGCAATTTGGTTATTTCCGCTGTACTTATTGCTGTTTAATTTCTTTGTGATTTTTATCGCTTGGGCGGGAAAACTCACGTTTGGCGACACCCAAAATGCAGAATATTACACCTTATTACTTCCGTTAGAAAATGGCAATTCGTTTCTAGCAACCTTAGTGTTTTTAGGAGGATTTTCAGCGGTCATTTCAATGGTGATTGTTTCTACGTTGGCACTTTCAACGATGGTGAGTAACAACTTGGTAATTCCGTATGGCTTCTTAGACAAATTCATCAAAAACCAAACAGAGCGAAACTCTAAATACATCAAAAACATTCGTAGAATTTCCATCTTTTTTATCATCATTGGTGCGTATTTCTTTTATGTTTCGTTCTCCAAAGAATTATCACTGTATTCCATCGGATTGATTTCATTTGTCATCATTTCACAATTAGCACCTTCCTTTTTCATTGGCTTATTTTGGAATCGTGGTGCATCAAAAGCAGCAATCATCGGAATTGTAGTGGGAATACTTATCGCGATTTACACCTTAATTCTTCCATTCATATTACAAGCCTACACAGGAACCGACGATTTTATTCAACACGGAATCAACGGCATGGAATGGACAAAACCGTATGCGCTTTTCGGAATCGATTTTCTAAGTCCGCCAGCACATGCCTTCTTTTGGAGTATGAGTTGTAACATAATATGCTATTTAACCTTTTCGCTTACCTCAAAAGGAAACTACCGCGAACGAAACTATGCGGAAATGTTTGTAGACAGTCGTAACTTTTCAACGTTGCAAGACAGTGCGTTGGTTTGGAAAGGAGAAGCCTATGTGGCAGATATTAAAAATGTGTTGGTTCGCTTCTTGGGTGAACATCGCGCAACACGTGCGTTAAAAATCTTTTTTACGAAATACAATCTATCACCAAACACACAACTCGCGGATGCACGACTGATTAATTTCTCAGAAAAACTGCTCACAGGAAGTATTGGTGGTGCTTCTGCTAAAATCCTCATTGCTAGTGTGGTAAAAGAAGAGCAGATTAGTTTGGTGGAAGTGTTGAAAATATTAGAAGAATCCAAAGAAAATATCGTTAATAACAAAATATTACGTGAAAAATCCGAAGAATTATCACAGCTTTCCTCTCAATTAAAAGATGCAAATGAAGAACTCATCACAAAAGACAAACAGAAAGATGAATTTTTAGACACTGTAGCGCACGAACTCAAAACGCCCATCACAGGAATCAGAGCCGCTACGGAATTGCTGATGGACGATGACGATGACATGCCAAAAGAAATGAAAAATCAATTTCTGAAAAACATTCTACAAGATTCTGACCGTTTGGCGCGATTGATAAATAATATTTTAGATTTTGAAAAACTAGAAACAGGTCGTTTGAATCTAGAAGTACAAGCAAACGATTTACAAAAAACCATTGAAAAAGCTGTTAGCAGTATTGAACACATTGCTTCCAAAAAAAATATAAAAATCAACAACAAAACCGCACATGCCATCACGTTAAAATATGATGAAGATCGCATATTACAAGTCTTGACTAACTTGCTGTCAAACGCGCTCAAATTTTGTCCAGAAAAAGGAGGAACAGTAATCGTTGATACAACCTTAGGAAATGGCGAGGTTGAGGTAATGGTGAAGGATAACGGAAAAGGGATTCCAGCAGAAGATCATGACTATATTTTTGACAAATTTTACCAATCTAAACATCAAAACACCATCAAACCGCAGGGCAGTGGATTGGGCTTAGCGATTACGAAACAAATTGTGGAAAAACACGGTGGAAAAATTTGGGCACAAAAAGGGAGAAAAAATGGCGCAACGCTTGTTTTTACGCTACCTTTTGACTAATTTAGTTTCAGCTAAAAAATGATGAAGAAAATATTAATTGTTGACGATGAACCTAATATCGTAATGTCGTTGGAATATGCTTTTAAAAAGCAACATTTTGAAGTATTTATAGCCAGAGATGGAAGTGAAGCCTTGGAAATTTTACAACATCAAATTCCAGATGTGGTCTTGTTAGACATTATGATGCCAAATGTAGATGGATATCAAACGTTGACAAAAATTAGAGAAAACGACAGTTTAAAACATACCAAAGTGGTATTTTTAACTGCAAAAAATAAAGCTTCAGACATTGAAAAAGGATTACAACTTGGAGCGGATAAATATTTAACAAAACCTTTTTCAGTAAAAAAAATAATTTCAGAAATTCTGGAATTAGTAACTTAGAAGTCTTCTAAGTCTTAGTAAATATTGGTTTTGTGTGCAAACAAGCAATATTTAATTAAAATTTTGAAGACATGAAATTACGTATCAATCCTTTAGCGTCAGATATTATTATCAGTTTGTATGTTGTCGTGACGCTTTTCCTTCGATTTAAGTTTGAAAGCGAAGCTGCTATTAGCACCACAAATTCTTTAGTTATGGGGGCTTGCTTTGTAGTGATTATTTGGGCTTTGATAAAGCTTAAAGTACTCAATCCGAATTGGTTCGGACTCTTCAATCCCAAAAAATCAAAGTCATGAACTATCAAGAATTCTATCAAAAAAGCATAGAACAACCTGCAGTTTTTTGGCAAGAACAAGCGCAAAATTTAGATTGGCATACACCGCCAAAAACTATTCTTTCCAAAAATAAAAACGACTATTATCAATGGTTTGAAGATGGCAAACTCAACCTGAGCTATCTCTGCATAGACAAACATATCAATGATGGTTTTGGTACTCAAAATGCCATCATTTACGATTCTCCAGTAACTGGAAAAAAACAGCACATTCCCTTTAATGAACTCCATACGGAAGTTTCCAAATTGGCAGGCGCTTTACAGCAATTAGGATTGGAAAAGGGTGACACGTGCATCATCTACATGCCTATGATTCCGCAAGCCATCTATGCGATGTTAGCATGTGTGCGAATTGGCGTCATTCATTCGGTAGTTTTTGGAGGATTTGCACCGCACGAATTAGCGATTCGCATTGACGATTGTAAGCCAAAAGCCATCATTACAGCATCGAACGGAATTGAAATCAATCGTATCATTCCTTACAAACCTTTTGTAGATGAAGCCATTGAAAAAGCAGTTCACAAACCAAAAAATGTCATTGTTTTTGATAGAAAACTAGGTGTAGAAATTCCACAAAAAAACTACGATATTGATTATACTTCTTTTGTAGAAAATGCGTCGCCCGCAGAAGCCATTCCGCTAGAAGCGACACATCCTTCCTACATTTTATACACTTCAGGAACCACAGGAACTCCCAAAGGAATCATTCGCGATACTGGCGGTTATGCAACCGCGCTCAAATTTTCCATGAAATACGTGTACGGCGTGGAAGAAGGTGATACCTATTGGGCTGCTAGTGATGTTGGTTGGGTAGTGGGACACAGTTATATTGTCTACGCTCCGTTGCTACATCGAAATACAACGATTCTTTTCGAAGGAAAACCTATCAAAACACCGGATGCTTCTACCTTTTGGCGCGTTATTAGCGAACACAAGGTAAAAGTGATGTTTACGGCGCCAACTGCGATTAGAGCAATTAAAAAAGAAGATCCAAACGGTGAATTAATAGCGCAGTTTGACATGTCGTGTCTCAAATATCAATTCCTAGCAGGCGAACGTTGTGATGTAGCCACTTTGCGTTGGACGGAAGAAAAATTAAACGTTCCTGTAATAGATCATTGGTGGCAAACCGAAAGCGGCTGGCCGATGTTAGCCAATATGGTTGGTGTAGGATTACAAGATGTAAAAGCAGGTTCGGCAAGTTTTCCCGTGTGCGGATATGACATTCAAATTGTAAACGAAGCTGGTGAGCATGTTCCAGCTAATGCAGAAGGTTATGTTGTTGCCAAATTACCATTGCCTCCAGGAACTTTGCAAAATCTGTGGGGCAATCCAGAACGCTTTCAAAAAGGATATTTAGAGCGTTTTCCTGGCTATTATTTTTCTGGCGATGGCGGATATAAAGATGAAGACGGTTATGTGTTTATCACAGGTCGCGTTGATGATATCATTAATGTGGCGGGACATCGTTTGTCTACAGCAGAAATGGAAGAAGTTGTAGCGTCACATAAATCTGTAGCAGAATGCGCCGTATTTGGCGTGCATTGCGACATCAAAGGACAAAAACCGTTGGGATTGATTGTCTTAAAATCTGGAGAACAGTTAACAGAAGATTTTATCCAAAAAGAAATAGTGCAAAACGTGCGTCACGAAATCGGTGCGGTGGCATCGTTTAAAGATGTTTTGGTAGTGCAACGTTTGCCAAAAACACGAAGTGGAAAAATTCTGCGTAAATTACTACGCAATATTGCGGATGAAAACGAATATAAAATTCCATCAACTATAGACGACACCAATATTATAAACGAAATTCAAGCCATTTACAAAAATCATCGTATTGGCATTCACAAATAAAAATTAAACAACCATGAGTAATTATCATATCAAACATTTAGAAGAATACTATCAAGTATATCGAAAATCTGTTCGAAATCCCGAAGTATTTTGGGAAGAAATCGCCGAAGAGCATTTTATGTGGCGCAAAAAGTGGGACAATGTACTGAGTTGGGATTTTACCAAACCAGAAGTTAAATGGTTTGAAGGCGCGCAACTCAATATCACTGAAAATTGTATTGACAGACATTTGCACATTCGAGGCGATAAAACCGCCATTATTTTTGAACCTAACAATCCAGAAGAAGAAGCGCAACATATCAGTTATCGCGATTTACACGACAAAGTTTGTCGTTTTGCCAATGTCTTAAAAGAGCAAGGCATTCAAAAAGGTGATCGTGTGTGTATTTATTTACCGATGATTCCTGAATTGGCAATTTCTGTCTTAGCGTGTGCGCGAATCGGAGCGATACATTCCGTAGTTTTTGCAGGATTTTCCTCTTCCGCTTTAGCGACTAGAATCAACGATGCTACTTGTAAAATGGTCATTACGAGCGATGGTTCGTATCGTGGCGCAAAAACCATCGATTTAAAAGGAATTGTAGATGAAGCATTGAAAGAATGTGCATGTGTAGAAACGGTATTAGTTGCCAAAAGAATCAACACAGAAATTCACATGGAAGCTGGGCGCGACCATTGGCTACAACCGTTGCTAGACGAAGCCTATCACGATTGTGTGCCAGAAGTCATGGAAGCGGAAGATCCGTTGTTTATTTTGTATACTTCAGGTTCTACAGGGAAACCAAAAGGAATGGTGCATTCTACTGCAGGATATATGGTGTATAGCGCATATACGTTTAAAAATGTTTTCCAATACCGAGAAGAAGATGTGTATTGGTGTACCGCCGATATCGGTTGGATTACAGGGCATAGTTATATTGTGTACGGTCCGTTGTGTAATGGTGCGACTACCGTAATGTTTGAAGGCGTGCCAAGTTATCCAGATTTTGGACGTTTTTGGGAAATTGTAGAAAAACACAAAGTCAATCAATTTTATACGGCACCAACTGCCATTCGTGCGTTGGCAAAAGAAGGTGTAGAACATTTGGAAAAACACGATTTATCATCTCTCAAAGTATTAGGAACGGTTGGCGAACCGATTAACGAAGAAGCATGGCATTGGTATGATGATAATGTCGGAAAACGAAAAGCGCCGATTGTAGATACGTGGTGGCAAACTGAAACAGGCGGTATCATGATTACGCCAATTCCGTTTGCAACACCCACCAAACCAACCTACGCAACCTTGCCTTTTATCGGAATTCAACCTGCGTTGATGGACGAAAACGGTAACGAAATCAAAGGAAATCAAGTAGATGGACGTTTGTGTATCAAATTTCCTTGGCCAAGTATGGCACGAACGATTTGGGGAAATCACCAGCGATACAAAGACACGTATTTTTCAGCATACGAGAACAAATATTTTACAGGTGATGGCGCGTTGCGCGATGAAGTCGGGTATTATCGAATTACGGGTAGAGTAGATGATGTCATCATTGTTTCGGGACACAATTTAGGAACAGCTCCAATTGAAGATGCCATCAACGAACATCCTGCGGTGGCGGAATCGGCAATTGTCGGTTTCCCACACGATATCAAAGGAAATGCCTTGTATGGATATGTAACGCTGAAAGAAACGGGCGAAAGCAGAAACCAAAACAATCTCCGCAAGGAAATCAATCAAATCATTACGGAGCAAATTGGCCCGATTGCGAAGTTGGATAAAATACAATTCACCAACGGTTTACCAAAAACGCGTTCAGGGAAAATCATGCGTCGTATTTTACGAAAAATTGCAGGAAAAGATACCAGCAATTTAGGTGATACGAGTACGTTGTTGAATCCTGAGGTTGTGCAGGATATTATGGATAATGCGTTGTAGGCGTTATTATTTTGAAATTAGGTGCTAAGTTGTGAGTTCAGTCGAGAGACTTTGCTCAACTTTGTTATAAAACTCCTTGAAAAATGTATGTTTTTAAGGAGTTTTTTTAGTGAATGATAGTGTGTGCGTCTTGTCTGCCTACAATCGCCATAATATCAATGATATCTTCATTTATTTTAAAATAAATTGCATCAACGCCACAAACACAACGTCGGTAGCCTTTTTTGATATAATCGACAGCTTCGTATGAAAAAGGTCTTTGGGAGATATTGTCAAAACAGATAAAAAAAGCATTGAAATAATTGTCCGCTTGTGCCATTCCAAATTTTTTGACTCTATATTGGTGAATGCGAATCAAATCATTTTTGGCTTCGTTACTCAATCTATATTTAGCCATGCAACAAAGACTTCGATTGCGCTAAAATTTCTTGTTGGCTATCTTTCGTAAAACCACTGTTTTCAGCTTTTTCTAATTTTGCACGAATCCAGTCAATTTGGGTTTGCTGTTTTCGCGCTTGGCGAATCAAATCATTGATTAACTCACTTTTGCTAGTGTATTCTTGACTTTCCACTTGTGCTTTTAACCACTCGTCATTAGGTTCTGTAAATGTGATACTTTGTCTTGCCATAATATTTATTTGGTGTAAATTTACACCAAAAACGCATCAAATACAAATTTTAAAAATCATTAGTGGTGAATTGAAAGTTTGGTATGATATAGGCAACGGTTTTATGAAAATATGAAATAAATTTTAGCTCGTTTAATCATTAAGAATAGTGGTTACATATTCAAATCTGTGCTCAAACGCTCTACCATTTATTCTGTAAGTTACATAAGTCATAGGAACAAAGATGTTTTTAAACGTCATTCTTCCATCTGTATATAATTTAGAAATAATTTCAATTTGGTACTCAGATTCAACCCACACAACTGGCTGAATATAAACATCTTTTTTATGTGGAAGATTGAGTTTTTTTTCTTCAATTTTTTCTCTCAACTTATTTTCAATATGATTCTTAATTTTCAAAGCACTATCCAGATTTCTTTGCTGCAAATGAATATTTCTAACTTCTACAAGAAATTCATAACCATCATCATTTCTTCTAAAAGAAAAATCAGCTTTTTTACTTTTTTTAGTAGAAAATATCTTTTCTTCCACATTAAGAAGTAGATATTTTCCTGTGGTTTTGTACGCGTTCAAAGTTGCCAATTCACCGATGAAATTCAAATACTTATAATCAAAATTTGTTAATACTTTTTTTATGATTTGGGACAGAAGATCCAATTCCTGATTAGACAATCTTGAATGTAACTCAATAAATGTTCTATTAAAGAAATCAGACATGGGAATAGTTTTAGAATTTCTATATTTATTACCTATGATGAAGCTATAAAAAGTACAATCTATAATAATTTTACTTTCTTTCGATTCCATAAGTTTTTCTTTGTAAAATGAAAGATGCTTTTCAGTACCTGAATTTATTTGTTTCCATGAAATTTCCCTATTTTCAATTAGTTTCAATAAACTTGGAAAGTATTCTTCAAGTGCTGTTTTAACGTCATATTTACATTTACTCATAATCAGTTTCTGTTCAAAATATTACAAAACCAACCCACGCCTTACATTCACATCCAACAACACTTTTCGCAATATCCGTTGTACATCCATATTGTCTTTTTGTTTGATGAGGTGATGTTCTAATTCGTCAGCGTGTGTGATTTGTACTTCGTTGTCAATAAAACCATATCCGAGATACAAACCATTTTTGACCAAAACAAAAGCTTCTTCATTGGTGTTTCTGCCTTTTTGCTTGATGACTAGATTTTGAGAAGATTCTTTGCTGTAATCAATAGCTTGTTTTACACGTTCGTTGTACGCTTCAATGGCTTCTTCGTTTTTGCAAATACCTTTACACGATTGAATCATAAAGTGTGAACATTCTTGAACGTTTTCTTGCAAATGACAGTATTTCGGACACAACTCAAACTGCATGCACAAACGCTCCAAATACGTTCTGCAATCGCGGATATTGTAAAAAACAAGCAACGGATTTTGAATGACTTTTGCATCATTAATCGCTAAATGCCGTACACCACGTCGATCAGCATATTCAAAAATGGCAAAGCGTTTCGGCATGCGCTTGGAAGCCACATTGTAACGCGGATAATAGTGCTTTATGGCTGCATCTTCCATCAATAAAGCAATCAATTCGCTTCCTGATAATTCGTAATCGATATCGGCAGTTTCTCTGCACAAATCGAGTTCTTTTTTGGACTTGTGATAAAAATGTCCCAACACGCGTTTTTGAATGTTTTTTGCCTTTCCGACATAAATGACTTTCCCACGCTTGTTTTTAAAATAGTAGATGCCAGGTTTGTTGGGTAATTCGTCAAAAATTTTGCTAGGCAAATGTGGTGGCAGCGTAGCTTCTTTCGAAGTTTTCTTTAAAAATTGCTGAAAGGTTTCTTCGGCAGTTTCTTTGGAGCGTAAGAGCTGAAATAATACAACCGTCGCTGCAGCATCGCCACGCGCTCTGTGTCTATCAGAAATATGAATGTTGAGCGATTTGCACAATTTTCCCAAGCTATACGAAGGCAATCCTGGAATGAGTTTTCGCGACAAGCGAACCGAACAGAGTTTCTTCCGACGAAAGTCTATCTCCAATTCCTTAAATTCATTGCGAATCACGTTGTAGTCAAAATTGACATTATGTGCTACAAAAATGCTGTCTTTCGTAATTCGCAACACGTCTTGCGCAATTTCTGAAAATGTTGGTGCATCGGCTACCATTTCGTTGTCAATGCCTGTCAATGCTGTAATATGTGTCGGAATGAGCGCGTTCGGATTGACCAACGAGGTGAATTCATCCACAATTTCATTTCCGTCCAAACGAAAAATAGCAATCTCCGTGATTTTATTTGTACGTCCAGTCGTTTCAACGTCAATAATCGTATAAATTTGGTTTGTTGACATAGTTATGACATTCGTTTCACCGCTTCCAATTCGACTTGCAATTCGCGAAACATCGCCATGATACTGCTGAGTTTCAACTCTTTTTCGTCATATTCTTGCGTATTGATGCAACAGGTAAATTCCCAAAGTTCCAACACATCTTCATTCGGCACCACAAACGGCTCGTAGGCTTTGTTATCGCTACTCAATAACAAACCTTGTCCTGTAAAATGTCGCGACACACGTTTGTACACCAAACCGTCATTTTTGGTCAGCACCACATACGTGCGCCCGTCTCTAATGTCGTTGATGTCGTCCACGAATTTTGCGACAATATACGAACCGTCTTTTACAGGCAACATGGAATCGCCTTTTATCGGAAACGCTCTGTGCGTTCCTGTGGGTAAAAACGGCAACTTTATTTTTTGCAATTGTTCAATATATTCTGGATCGGCATAACCAGCCAAATATCCCGCAGAAGCTTGTGTGGGAATGATTTCAATGAGTTCTTCATCGTCTTCGTTTACCGTAATCGGGAAGAGCAATCGCTGGTTTCCGACCTGCATAAACGAGCTGTCTTTGGCTTGTGTGAGATCGTTTTTGACTAAAATATCAATCGGTAATTTGAAATAGTCGGACAAATCAATCAAGCGATCAATCGGCGGTTCCGAACGACCTTCTTCATACGAACCAACCATCGAGCGCGACCAGCCTAAATCTTCTGCAAAACGTTCCTGTGAAAACCCTTTCAACGAGCGTAAATGCTTGATGTTCTTTTGAATATTTCGCATAGCATTGGTGTTTATAATCTACGTTACTACAAACATAAGTATTAAATGCTACAAATAAAAGCAAATGTTTGAAACTACAGGATTTTTTAATGTACCAATCTATCAATTTGGAAATGTGTCAATTTGAAAATTTTTTATTGTCGTGCTTTGCACTTGCTTGGATTGTTGGACTTTTTAGACGGCTTTGCTTTTAGATGATTAGATTTTTTTGAATTGCTGGCGCAATTTTTCTTTTTTAAGTTGCTATTTGAGTAGATATTACAGAAAATTCAATTTTAAAGATTAATAGCGAAAAAAACATTATCAAATTTTCAAATCATCAAATTAGCACATTGAAAAGAAACGTCACTGCGAGGAAGTATGACGTGGCAGTCTGTTTGTATCATACCATAATTGTACTTTAATTGTACTTTGAAAAGAAACAGATTGCCACAAGTTTTTATAAAACTTTCACAAAGACGAATCCAAGTTGTTTGAAAATTTTGTTGTCTGAAGTTTTCTATAGCGTATTCTTATTTCCAACGGTAGATTCCTGCCTACGCAGGAATGACAGTTTTGTTATGTGCCAAACAAAGAATCAAAAACAATTTTGCGAAGCAAAAAAGAAAAAGAAAAAGAAAATCACCAAATTTTCAAATCATTAAATTAGCACATTAAAAGAAACGTCACATCGAGTGATTTTCGACAGAAAATTGTATCGAGATGTGCTTTGAAACGTATGTGATTATTTTTCATTCAAAATTTCCAAAAACTCCAGTAAATACATGGTGCGTTTGCGGAATTGTTGTTTTTCATGCGTTGCTACTGCTGCCATTGTCATGGTGCCGCCTTCGTATAATTTGTGGTAAAATGCTCCGTAAAAAGCCAAGTCTGCTTTTTGAAATTTAAGCCAATGTGTTTGCGAATCAAATAGTAAACTTGTAGATGCTGTTTCCGGATGTTCTTTTAGTTGTTGCAAGGTTTTGTCCATCAATTTTTTCCAAGATGCCAACGCTGCTTTTTCACATTTGACACTTCCAAATGTAGTAGGCATGGCGTTTTCGAGACATTTTCGATTTTCTTTATTAATGGTTTCTACAGTTTTCTGACTGAAACCAAATTGCATTGTAAAAAGCGCGAGAAGAAGAAGGAGTTTTTTCATGAAGAAAAGATACGATTTTTTGTGGTTTGTTGTTTGTCTTTTGTTTTTTGTGGATTTGTCAACTCGTTCTTTGTTCTTCGTTTTTTGTCGTTTTTAAGAAGCAATTTTGTCACTAAAGAAAATTTTCAAATCAAACCATTGTTACATTAAAAAAATGCTACATCGGTACATTATTTCCGTTTCTTATTCCGACGATTGTAATTTTTATCACCTCTCGTTTTAGGTTTTTTGTATTTTTTCGCGATTTCTCTTCGATACGAACCACCTTGATTGGTTTTCTTGTTCTTTTCTTTCTTTTCGTGAAAACCAGCTTCCAAACCTTCTGTTTTTGAAGGATTGTTGCGCTCGCGAATGCGGGTTTGTTCTTCAGGAGCCAATTCGGTTGAAATCACAACTGCTGCTGGAATTTCCAATTGCGGAATTTCGTAATTCATCAAAGTTTCAATCGCGTCTTTGTCTTCTTTTTCTTTTTCGGTGTAGAATAAAATAGCGTTTCCTTTGGCTTTCGCGCGACCTGCACGACCGATTCTGTGCATGTAATTTTCAGGATAGTTGGGCGTGTTAAAGTTGAAAACATGCGTAATCATCTCCAAATCCAAACCACGCGCCATCACATCGGTTGCGACTAGAATTCGGTTTTCACCTGCGTTGAAATTTTCAATAGAACGAATTCGGTAGTTTTGTGTTTTGTTGGAATGAATCACCGCAACTTCCTCACCAAATTCGCGCTGCAGCGATTCAAACAATCGGTCTGCCAAACGTTTGTTGGTGATGAAAATTAAGACTTTGCTATACGTTTCAGCATCTTTGAGAAGGTATTTTAGCAGATTGACTTTCGTGTAAAAGTTAGGAACTGCGTAACAGGTTTGTGAAATATTGTCCAACGGTGTTCCGCTTACAGCAATCGAAATGGTATGCGGCGCAATGAAAAAATCGTCAATCAAAACGTTTACATCATCCGTCATTGTTGCTGAAAACATAATGTTTTGACGTTGTTCAGGAAGCAATTCAAAAATATTCGTGATTTGATAGCGAAATCCTAAATCCAACATCACATCTACTTCGTCAATGACCAACTTTTTAATGGCTTTCAATTGCAAAGCGCGACTCAATACCAAATCGTACAAACGACCTGGCGTAGCAACTACAATATCAGCGCCTTGTTGCAAACTTTGAGCTTGTGTATTCATGTTCACACCGCCGTACACGCCTACAATTCGAACGTTGATGTATTTAGCAAATAACTCAATTTGTTCCACGACTTGAATCACCAATTCCCGCGTTGGAACTAAGACTAAAATTCGTGGATTGACTTGCTTTGAGAATTTTAAATCGCGCAGCAATGGCAACATATAGGCAAAGGTTTTTCCCGTTCCTGTTTGCGCAATTCCCACCACGTCTTTTCCAGAACGAATTACAGAAAACGATTGCTCTTGAATCGGCGTTGGCGTGGTAAAACCCAAATCGTCAATGGCGTAGTGTAATTGTTTGGTAAGGTCAAAATCTTGAAAAGTTGCCATAAGTGTTAATTTTCCGCAAATGTAGTGTATTTCATGTGTTTAGCCTGCGGAAAGCTATTTTTTTACCTTTTTTGATATTTTCTTTGAATCATTTTTGAGTTCGTCATCTTCTTGTTTGTACAACGCTGGCGATAACTTTTTGAGTCCGTCTGTGGTGAGATATTTGGTCAAAATGCCGCCTTTGATTCGGTTAACGTCAAATTCGATAATAAACGCATCTGGATCAATTTTTTCAATCAAATTGTACGTTCGGCGAATGTCAATTCGGTTGATGACGGTGTGAATGATGTCCTTTTCTGTCTGTGTTCCACGTTTTCCATAACCACGCGCCGATTTGTACAAGGTCATGCCTGTACCGACCACTTTGATGAGTTCTTCTTCTATTTCGATATAATTTTCAGAGACAATCATCAATCCGACAAAGTCTTCAAAACCTTCAATCATCAAGTCAATGATTTTAGCCGTGACCAAGAATGTTAAAATAGAATACATGGCAATTTCTACCGAAAGGAGCAACGCCGTTAAGCTGAATAATATCGCGTTAAACGCTAAAATAACTTTGCCAATACTAATACCTAAACGTTCGTTGATAAAGATTCCTAAAATTTCAGAACCGTCTAATACCGCACCATTTTTTATCGTAATACCAATTCCCGCGCCAAGCGATAACCCGCCAAAAATAGCAATGAGAAGTTTGTCTTCAGTAACGACAGAAAAGTTTTCAATCTGAATAAAAATAGCCAATCCGATAATAGAAAGTACCGATTTTATAAAGATGCGTTTTGTCAATGTAAACCACGCTAAAACTAAAAACGGAATGCTGGTAATAAGCAATACTATAGAAACATTTAATCCAAAAAGTTCGCCTAATAAAATGGCAATTCCTGTAACGCCGCCATCTAAAAAGCCATTGGGCAGCAAGAACATTTTCAGTCCAACACTCGCCAATAGAATTCCGATACAAATTTGAAAAATTTCTGAAAGGAGACGTTTCATAAAACTTTACGCATGAATTTTAAGTATAGTTTCCAAGATACACAAACTTCAAGTGTTTCCTGTAATAAGGAAGAAAAAGTTTTATAAAAAAAGACTGTCTTAAAAGTTGTAACTAACATCATTCTGAGCTTGACTCAGAATCTCATTATATTGATTTTCAACTGTTGTGGGAAACCGAATCAAGTTCGGTTTGACGAAATAGGTACTTTTAAGATAGTCTTTTCCAAAAGTCAATTATTGTCTGCTTAGCGCGATAGGTCCATCCGTAACTGCTTTGCGTCGTAAGAGTCGCTCTTCGGCTTCTTGTAATTTTTTAGCGAGTTGATCTCTGATGTCTTTGTATTCGGGATTGTACGCTAAATTTTCCATTTCGTTATCTTCATTAGCTGTCAAGCGATACAATTCGTACACTGTCGGATAACTTCCCAAAGCATGAAAATAGTATGCAAATTTCCATTCTTTGGTGCGAATGCAACGAATACGATTGGTTGCTAATACTGCAGAAGGATAATCTGCCGAACTCGCTTTGGTGTCATCAAACGTAAACAAGATTTCGTCTTGAACGCTTTTTCCTTCCGTGATAATCGGTAATAAGTTATTTCCTTGCAATGCTTTGGACGGATTTGCCACATGGGCAATCGCAGCAATCGTTGGCATAATGTCAATTAAAGACGCCAATTCGTTAGAACTACGTTGCGCGATTGGGTTTCCGTTTTCGTCTTTGCTAGGGAAAAGAATCGGATTCGAGAATACCATCGGAACATTGAGCGTTTCTTCATATACATTGAATGCTTTTTGTCGCATGCCACCGTGTGCTAAGCCCATTTCACCATGATCTGAAATACGAATCACCAACGCTTCATCTGCCATACGATTTCCAGCATTATTCACCTGATATAGTTCGTCTATAAATTCACCAATTTGATGGTCTATTTTTGTTAATGTATTCGCGTAAAAATTGATATAGTTTAGTTTTTCTTCATCAGTTGGTAAAGCGCCAAGTAATATATTTGCCGATTTCACAATTTGAAATTGCGCCATCGGTTTTTTGTTTTTGAGCAAATCTTCATTTACCGAATACGGCAAACCGACACTTCTGCCAGACCAATCACTTTCGGTATACCCAAAATCAACGCCATTTGGATATGCCAATACATCATGTGGATTTACTAGTGAAAGTACCAAACAAAAAGGAACTCGCTTTTGTCCTTTTTCTCTAGCGGTTCTGACTTCGCGTAGAAAGTCAATGCCTTGTTGTATGTACATTTCATCATGATTGGCGTAGCCGCCACCAAAGTTTTGCGGTTTTACATCTTCGCCCGCATCAGGAGCAATCCAACCTCTAAAACCTGTTAGTGCAATTTCGGAAGCTGTTAAACCTTCTTCAGTTTCGCCTTTGCTTAAATGCCATTTCCCTCTGTATTGCACATCATAACCTTCGCCTGAAAGCATGCGTGCCATGTTGTATATTTTAGGATCTAATTGTGTTTCTGCATCCGAATAACGACCACCAAAAGTAAGTGTTTGCGTTACGCCATGTTGTGCTGGATATACACCTGTAAATAAGGTGGTTCTACTCGGAGAGCACATACACGAGTTGCAAAATGCTTTGTTAAACGTAAAACCATTGTCTTTTAAAAAAGTCATGGTTTTTAAATTGTCTGTCTCCCAATTTTCAGGGAAATTTTGTGTTGCACGTTCTTGATCAGTAATGATTAAGATGATGTCTGGCTGTTCTGGTAAGTTTGAAATATCCATGGAATAAAGTTTTCCATGAAATTACAAGTATTCTGGCAAAGAGTTTAGCGTAAAACTACGTAATTCTTTGATGGATTATTTTTTTTCGATAATCAACTACGGCAAAAAATTAAAACATACAGCTTTAAAGTCGCTTATTGTTTTTTCTCTCTTTCACGATTTTTATATGCTTCTAAGGCTTTTCGTAGAATTTTTCCGTCTTCTGGTGTTGCTTCCCAAGAAACTGGAATATTTCTCACTTTGCAGTAACGCTCAAAGTTTCCATATATAATATCGTTCTTTTTCGTATCAATTTTTTCATCTGGCGGATAATTAAAGCTTTGTCTGACAATTTTACCGTCCTTTAGGTAATATTTTGTTTTGAATTTTTGCGGCTTCAATTCCAATGCGTTATTGATAAAATTACTACTGGTTTCAATAACAACCACGGCAGCATCATTTTTTGAAATTACCTTTTCAATAGTAGTTTTAGAATCCATTACTTTTGCCCAACCGATTTGTGCTAAGAAATCTTCTTGACTTTTTATTTCTACAATTTTATTGTCAAATGCTTCTTGATAGTTTTTCGGTGTCATCGCGGCTAGTTTTTCCGTGTCGTAACTATTACGAGCGTCCACAAACGACGTGACCAATACAACACTTTCTGCAGCATTTCCTGTATTTTTAGGTTGTTCAGTAGTGGTAGCGTTATTGGTTGATTTGTTTTCTTTTTTGCTATCATCAGCACATGAAATCGTAACAATTCCTATTGTAAGAAGAAGTAAAAGATATCTAAAATTCATAAAATATATTTTCAAAATTTGAGGTTTCTAAAGTAGCAAAACTTTGGAAAATAAGTTGTAAAATACGCTGTAAATTTCTGCTAGCAAGAATGCTTTTTCTTTTGAAATCCACTATGCGGAAAAAATCGAGGTAAAAACGCTTCGTTGCCATCGTCAAAACTTTCTTTATACATGCACAAAATATCTTCAATAGCGCCACAATGCAAATCGCTTTGTTGAAACACTTCGGGTAAGTCTTCTTTCCGAAGAAATTTTTCACTCAACTTTTTTCCTAAAATCTTTTCTGCACCCACTTTCACACCTGCGTGCAAATACACTTTTTCAGGGTACAATTCCAAATACGCGCCAATTCGTTCTGCGGTGTCATACACTGCTAATGTGCCAATACCGTGAGTTTTATAGAGTTCTATCTTTTTAAGTAATTCTTCAAACGAAGTACAGTTTTTAATGTCATCCGCTTTATCAATTAATTGCACAGCAAAT
Source organism: Kordia sp. TARA_039_SRF (assembly GCA_006383075.2). Taxonomy (GTDB): domain Bacteria; phylum Bacteroidota; class Bacteroidia; order Flavobacteriales; family Flavobacteriaceae; genus Kordia. The sequence continues at coordinate 419,003 of SMNH02000001.1, read as the reverse complement.
TTTTCCAGGTCAATATTTTTCAATCGCCATTGGTGTTTGTTCTTTTTTCCTTCATGATTTCGAGCAATTGCAGCGTAATAAATTGCTTCTTCAAGCGAATCTTGTTGTGCGCAATGTGAAATCCACGATTCTGGATGCGCCGCTCGATGTTGTTTGTAATGTTGTATAATGTCTTTTAGCTTAGCTTCTGTCATATTTTTTTAGAACTAATTTTTCTTGTTAGAATTTTGCATGAAGTCACATCGAGCGCAGTCGAGATGACTTCGATGCTTACTATATTTTGTATGATTTACGATGCATTTGATGCGAATTCAAGGTTTTTCACCATAAACTCCGCCATATCTTTTGCCCATATTTGATATGCCAATTCTGATGGGTGCACGCCATCGCTAAAAAAATCTTCGGGAGTTGCGTCTAAGTTCATGCGTGCTATCAAATCGTCATATTCTAAATTTCGCGCGTTGAAATATACGTTTTCATGATGCTTCACAACTTTTTCTAGCTCTTTTCCGAGGTGTAATACCAAATTGCCAATGACAAACTTAAACGTTCCTGAGAATGCCGTAAACTCTTTAATCGGTGGCATATTGGCAAAAACAATCGGAGTTTTGGGATATTTTGAGCGAATGGTTTTTATTAAATCATTGATATGTTTATTCCAGCGTTTGGGTGTGCGAAGTTCAAAACTATCATTTCCGCCCAAACCAATCACAATCATATCTACGTGTTGTTCTTCAATTGTTGGAATGATTTTTTGCGTGACACATTTTGCCGTATAACCACTTTTTGCATACACTTTCCATGAAATTGTCGCTGGAATTTGAGAGGCTAATTCGTTTGCCAACGTTCCTATAAACCCCGTAGCGTGAGAGTTGGCGCCAACACCTGCAATAGTACTTTCGCCAATGGCTACTATTTGAAACGATTGCGCACTGTCCGCTACAGACGTTCCTTCAATATCGGTCGCTTCTGGCAGTTTGGGAATGGTACGTTCAATTTTCTTTCCTTGAAAATAAAGTATCGGCAACAGCGGAATGGAAATCATCGCGCCAAGCGTATATTTAATATTCATAATCATTTCAAATTAGCGTTTAAAGATACAATTTTGAGTCACAAAACTATTTTTGTTTCATCATTTTGTATATTTGTTAAACAAAATAGTGAAATGAAAAAAGCACACCTTCCTACAAAAATCTGCAAAGTTTGCGAACGTCCGTTTACGTGGCGCAAAAAATGGGAGCGTGTGTGGGACGAAGTGCAATACTGCAGTGAGCGTTGTCGCAGAAATAAAAACAGAAAAAATGACTAAAACAGGATTGGTTTGGTTTCGAAATGATTTGCGTGTGCACGATCAAATTTCGTTGGTAAAAGCCGCACAGGAAAATAGTTTTGTAATGGCAGTGTATTGTTTTGATCCGCGTCATTTTGAAAACGATAGTTTCGGATTTGTAAAAACAGGCAAATACCGCGCACAGTTTTTGATAGAAACAGTTGAAGATTTACAACAACAACTCAACGAATTGAATATCCCGTTGTTTGTGCATGTGGATTATCCTGAAAAAGTCATTAAAGAATATGTAGAGATTCACAATGTGACTTCGGTGTATTTGCAAAAAGAATGGACTTCCGAAGAAGTTTCAGTTACTGAAAAAGTGCGAAATGCGCTTCCTGAGCAGACGAATTGGGTTGAAAATTATGACCAGTTTTTGTTTCATCCGGAAGACATTCCAATGTCCATTAATCAAATTCCGAAAGTGTTTACGGTATTTCGAAAAAAGTGTGAAAAATATGCAAGCGTTCGTTCGATGGAAACTATTTCGAAAATGCCTGAAAAAAACCGCGTGGCACATCTGACGAAAGTCCCAACATTGAAAGATTTAGGATTGTTAACTTTTGAACGCGATTCGCGAACTGCATTTCCCTTTAAAGGCGGCGAAACAGCCGGATTGCAACGTTTACAAGAATATGCATGGAACACCAAAAAGTTATCATACTATAAAAAAACGCGTAATGGATTGGTGGGTAAAGATTATAGTTCTAAATTTTCTGCGTGGTTGGCAAATGGAAGTCTGTCGCCTCGAAAAATCTATCACGAAGTTAAAAAATACGAGTCCGAAATTGAGAAGAACCAATCTACCTATTGGATGATTTTTGAATTGATTTGGCGCGACTTTTTTAAATATGTTTCGCTAAAACATGGAAATCATCTTTTTAAACTAGAAGGAATTCTGCACGAATCATACGAATGGAATGATGATCAAAAATTAATTCAACAATGGATTAACGGCGAAACGGCGGAACCGTTTGTCAAAGCAAATATGCTCGAACTCAAACACACAGGCTGGATGAGCAATCGCGGAAGACAAAATGTAGCTTCGTATTTTGCCAAAACTTTGCAATTGGATTGGCGAATTGGCGCGGCGTATTTTGAATCTATTTTACTCGATTATGATGTGCATAGCAATTATGGAAATTGGCAGTATGTATCGGGCGTTGGAAATGATCCGCGTAACCGAACTTTCAATGTAAAATTACAGGCCGAACGCTACGATAGCAATAACCGATTTCAAAACCTTTGGCTACAACCGAGCTTATTTTAAAACTATATGAAAACACTACGACTTATTTTGGGCGATCAGCTAAACCAGCAGCATTCATGGTATGAAGATACGAATGATGACGTTGTATATTTTATGGCGGAAATGCGTCAAGAAACGGATTATGTAACACATCATATACAGAAAGTAGTAGCGTTTTTTAAAAGCATGCGCTCGTTTGCGGATTGGCTTCAAGATGAAAAGCATGAAGTGGTGTATTATCAATTGGATGATAAAAAAAATCAGCAGGATTTGGTTGAGAATTTGAAGCAATTGATGAATGAACACAGTATTGAAAAGTTTGAATACCAATTGCCCGACGAATATCGTTTGGACGAGCAATTAACAAATTTTTGCGAAGAATTGGACATTGAAACGGAAGCGTTTGACACCGAACATTTTTTGACCTCACGAACCGATTTTACAGATTTTTACGAAGGGAAGAAGCAAATGGTGATGGAATATTTTTATCGTGATATGCGAAAGAAGTATGACATTATGATGCTGAACGAAAAAGACCCAGAAGGTGGTAAATGGAATTTTGACCAAAGCAATCGTAAAAAGTGGAAAGGCGAACCTGAAATTCCCACCGAAAAACAATTAGAAAATTCTGTAGAAGATATTTACGAAATGATTCAAGAAGCAGAAGTAGAAACCATTGGAAACATAGATGTTGACAACTTTCATTGGCCAACCAATCGTTATGCGTGTTTGGATGTGTTGAATTATTTCTGTAAAAATTTATTGCAATATTTTGGTGATTATCAAGATGCGATGCACACGGACGAACACTTCCTATTTCACAGTCGTTTGTCGTTTGCTATGAATTCCAAAATGCTGCATCCGAAAGAAGTCATAGAAACTGTAATTTCGTATTGGCGCAATCACAAAGATGATATTGATATTTCGCAAGTAGAAGGTTTTGTACGACAAATTTTAGGTTGGCGCGAATATATGCGCGGAATGTATTGGAAAGAAATGCCAAATTACAGAACTTTGAACAAATTAGACAATTCTAACAAACTTCCTGACTTTTTCTGGACGGGAGACACGAAAATGAATTGTTTAAAACATGCTATTTCACAAAGTTTGAATCACGCGTATGCGCATCACATTCAACGATTGATGATTACAGGAAATTTTGCCTTGCTCACGCAAATGCATCCTGATGAGGTTGATAAATGGTATTTGGGAATTTATATTGACGCGATTGAGTGGGTTGAAATCACGAATACGCGCGGCATGAGTCAATTTGCGGATGGCGGATTGGTCGCCACAAAGCCGTACGTTTCTAGCGGAAGCTATATCAATAAAATGAGCAATTATTGTAAAGATTGTGCGTATAAAATTTCTAAAAAAGAAACTGAAGATGCGTGTCCGTTCAATTCGTTGTATTGGAATTTTTTAGATGATAAACGCGAACATTTTAAAGACAATCAACGTATGAATATGATGATGAGCATGTTGGATAAGATGGACAAAGATAAACTGTCTGCTTTGAAAGAAAGAGCGCAGGCAATTATCAAAAACCCAGATAAGTATTAAAAAAAGAAGAAACGAAAGGTATGCAAGAAAAGGAAGATAAAAGACCCGATAATGTGGTATTTGATGAAGAAAGCAATAGCTATAATGCTGGTTTAAAACCGTATGCAACCAATGTTGGTGCGCCTCGTATTGAAACGCCTGATACGATTACGTGGAAAAATGTAAATATAGATAAAGTCAACAAGCAAGTCAAAGCGCGGTATGATGAATTGAAAGCAGAATACGACGCATTGATGGAAAAGTTTGAATACAACAACCTGATTTACAATGCGAAATTTAACTTTGAACCGATTGTGGGTGAAACTTACCATTTGTATCGCGATAAGCAGCAACAACCGTTTTTATCGATTATTGCGCCAAATCAGTGTAGTTTTGATTATGTAAAAACATTTCGCTTGAATGCCGATAAAATGTGGGAAGTTGTTGAAGATTAGTTTTTTTGGTGTTCACTTCGGCAAGCTCAGTGTAAAGGGTGTTGAATTTTTGAAAAGAAAATATTGGTTTTCAAAGTACTTCTCGATACTAAATTTCTCCGAAATTTCACTCGAAGGAACGATTTGTTTCGATTTCAATTTCGAGTTCAGCTTGACTAAATATATTTTCAATTCTAAACAAAAACCATTGGTACATTTTCAAATTATCAAATCTGCACATTAAAAGCCGTCACTTCGAGTGGATTCGCAGCTCATTGAGCTTGTCGAAATGAAGCGAATTTGTATCGAGAAGTCTTTGATACAATAGCTAATCTTGTAAAGATGCTTCTATAAAATTCCTGAATTTAGCAGGTGTATCTACAAACAGCGCAATTTTTGTAAATGCCTTTTTCTTGCCGAATAAACCGCGTAACTTTTGTTCATTATGTGTTTCAATGATTACATTGTGATCTTCTAATTCGCCTAGTAAAGAAAATCGTGTGATATCTTCTTCTTTGTCAAGTTCTTTGCTTGTTAGCGTAATTTTTTTGATGTTGGATAATGGAATTTCAGCTTCTCGCATGATGCCGTAGCGCAATAGTAAACGATTATTTTCAATCGTAATTGGGCGTTTCATCAATGATTTTGCATACCCAAAGATTTGTATTCCAGAATAGGTGCTCAATCCTGTCAAAATCCAAGCAGCGAGTTCACTCCATTTTGCTAGGAGTATGTGAATTGGTACAATTTCAATTGCTGCAATTAAAAGTAGTCCAAAAAATAACGCTAAAGAGCTACTTTCTTTGTGATAACTAAATTCATTTTCGGCTAGTTTTCTTCGTTTCCAATACACAAATCCGTAATAAAATACGGCTATTTCTGTAGCAAACGGAACTACGACAGGTTTTGGTAATATTTCTGCACATGTTTTTTTCAACGCTGTAAAAAAGTCTAACGAAGTTTGTTGTTTTTTGTGGAATAGAATCGCTTTTCGAACCTTGTAAATGATGAACGACACAACCGTGATTTCAATTACGGGTACGCACCATGTTTTAAACAATTGTAAATACTCTTGGTTTGCTTCTGGAAGCGTGAAAAATCCAATTGCTAAACCAATTAGCATGATAGGAACTACCGTCGTTTTTGGAATGTTTGTTTTTCGAATCAGTAGAAAATAAATAATGGGAATCGTGATTAATAAATCTGCAGAAACAGCAAAGGAAAGTGTGTCAGGGTTTTCTAAAAAATACGGCGATTTTATTAGAAAATAGGTTGCTGTAAAAAGTGCTAATGGAATTAAGAATTTTGCAAAACGTAGCTGATAGTTGTGAAGTGTTTGCATAGTGAATTGTTTTTGAATTGGCTTCGCCAAATTAGTCAACACGTTTCCATATTTGTTACATCAATATGTATTTTTCTTTTGAAAAAAATTAAAATAAAAAAACTGTCTGGGAAGTAGTTTGAAGCGTCATTCTGAACTTGATTCAGAATCTTTTTGTATTAATTTCAATACTTTATGTGAAACCGAATCGAGTTCGGTTTGACGAAATTCAAACTTCCTAGACAGTTTTTCCTATAAATTTACATAAATGGTTTACAATCCGAAACTTGCCAATATAGGGTCGTCTACTTCATAATCATACGCTCTCCAAAAGAACGAGCCTACGCCACCGTTGTACTTCCACACCAATTCTTTTTCAGGTGTAACTTCCCAAAAGCCAAAATCACCTTCACAGATTAGTGTATTTCCGTTGTCTAAGCGTTCTGCACCTGAGATTTTACTTGAGAATATTTCATCGTTTTTATAAAACCAAACCACATTCGGTTCATTGTCTGTATCTGGAAGTAACGAAAATGTTGCTGGCATTTCCAATTCGTATACGGTAGAAACACCTTCTGCAAAACCGTTGACGTACAATAACATATTTCCTTCTCCTTGAACGCCATCTTCCAATAAATTTGGATAGTGATTCCTATCGCCACGAACTTCGCCCATCATATTGTCATACGCGCGCGGATTTCCAAATCGCCATACCAAATCGCCACCTGTTCCATAATTTCCACCTGAGCCTGTGGCAGCTTCTGCGGTGGTTGTACTGTGGTCAATTACCCAAACTTCACTAAAAAAGTTCACACTTAAATAGATGACATCTTTATTGGCATCATAATCAATTCCGTTGGCGTGCATAATGTCACCATTGGCAATTGGGTTGTAATTGATGTTGATTTTACGAGGGTTTTGACTCACAATTCCATAATTAGGAAGTGAGGCATCATCATCTTGAATGATATGATCGTAACTTCTCCATTGCCAAACAATAGAGTTCGTATTAGGATTAACTTCCATTAAAGTTTCTGGGTAAATATCCCCAGGATTTGCAGAACCTTGCATAGCAGCATCTGCTTCTGGAATACGTTCCCAAACTAGCAATAAAACATTCCCATTCGGTAACATTTCCACATCGTGATGAATATTAAAATCTGCATTGCTTAGGGTATATTCCCATTCCACATTTCCGTTGAAATCTAGAATTTTTACAATTCCACCATAACCACCAAAATTAATTTGCGCATTCGGATCTTTAAAAACGCCTAACATTTTTCCGTTTGGTAAAATTTCTAAGTCATTACCTAATGGTGTTTCAAACGTAAATTCGTGTACTTTTTGTCCAGTTTTATTTAACAGAAAAGCAGAATCTTTTCCAGCATTTACAACCAATGTCAGATTGTTATGCACTCTATCTTCGTCATATACTTCTACTTCTGGAGCTAACACTACTGGTTCAGGATTTGGGTTTGGATTTTCTCCGCCTTCTGGTGTAATAATTACAGAATCATCTTCAGCGCAACTTGCAAAGGCAAGTAATAGTGCGCAAACGGCATATTTTACTTTATAAAAATGTTTCATCATAGCTTTGATTAGTACGCTAAAAATATATAATTCTCCTATAAATTCAATATGAAAATGCAGAAGTTTCGTCATTTTCTTTCAATTTTATACGTTTTTTGAGTTGTTACGCTGTCTATCACTTCACAAAATGGGTTAAAATTTAACGGGCAGATATTTGTTATCAACCTAGAATTTCTATTTTAGCAAGCGAATTGAAGTATAACTCATACCAAGTAACTATTTACGTGTATTCCTTAAATTATCCGCATTGCCACTAGATTACCTGAAAGCTTTTTTATATAAAAACACCAATTTACATCATTTTGTTTTGTTTCCAGAAGCATTTACGGAGCGTCAGCGAACTATTGTTGCAAGTGAAGTGTCTTTTTACCATAAATTGACCGCAAAAGAAAAACGTGTTTTTGAACACAGAGTGTTACGTTTTATGCGATGTCACACCTTTGTAGGACGGGAAGATTTGTTGGTAACAGAACGCATGCAGTTGTTAATTTCAGCTACTGCGGTGATGATTACTTTTGGATTTCGTCGGTATTTGCTTTCGCGATTTGAAACGATTTTGGTCTATCCACAACATTATTTCTCTAATGTTACGCAGCAATTGCACAAAGGAGAAGCCAATCCGAAGTATAAAACCTTGGTATTTTCGTGGGAAGATTTTGAAGAAGGTATCAAAATTGAAGATGACAATCTAAATCTTGGAATTCACGAACTTACGCACGCGTTGCATTTTAGTTTTTTGACAGAGCGTACGTACACGGCACGACAATTTTTGCGAAATTATAAACGATTGCTAGCAGCACTCACAGATAAAGACGCCCAAAAGCGTTTGATAAAAGTAAATTACTTACGCGAGTATGCTTTTGAGAATCAATATGAATTTTTATCTGTGTTGATAGAGCATTTTTTTGAAACGCCAGAAGAGTTTCGAGCCAAACTGCCAAACATGTATTTTAGTGTAAAGCGCATGTTGAATATGAAGGTGGCTGATTTTTAAATTTGGATGAGCGGAACTCGCAAGCAGCTTTGTGTTCCCGAAATAATTCCATCATCACTGCGCAATGTTCGTACGTCGAGAAGCTTCTTTTCATTTGTGCTACCGTTGATAATTTTTAAACGCTCGTTGATATTTTCTAAGGAAATTCCTGAGCTTTCATTCAGTTCTTTTTCTGTTTTGGTAATGCCATTACCGTTGTCTGTAATACAAACATATAGCATTTCTTTTTCTAGAGTGATGGTAATTTTTAACGCACCTTTTCCGTTTCGTTTCATATCTTTCAAGCCGTGTAAAATTGCGTTTTCAATTAAAGGCTGAAAAATTAAAGGAGGCACTTTGGTATATTCCAAATCTTCTTGCAACGCTTCATCAATAATAATACTATACGAAAAACCTTTGTCAAAAAGATCGCGTTGCAATTCGATGTATAATTTTGAAATTTCAATTTCGTCTTGTAAATCAATTAATTTAGATTTTGTCGATTTTTGAACAAGACGATATAAATGTGAGAGTTTATTGAGCCAATTGATTGACTGATTCACATTTCCTTTGGTCATAGCATTACAGATACTTTGGATGGCATTGTTGATAAAATGCGGATTCATTTGGGAATTTAAAAGATCGTAGCGTAACGATAATTCATTTGATGACATTCAACAATTTTTTAGAGTTAACATTTTCGTGTCGGCTTTTAGGGATTTTTATCAAATAGGTGTAAGTAAAAGTACAATTGTTGCAAGCAACTGGCAACAGCATTTTGCCAGTTTTCCCGAATTTCGAGTCTATATTCACGGAAAACAGAACACTAAATTTTTATTTAAAATACTGATTTTAAATGAATTAAATTATTTTTTACAAAAAAAACAAAAAAGGGTGTAAAATTCACGGAATTGACACTGAAAAAGCTGTTTTTTGTCTGTAAAAAGTCTTTTTTAGAACGTATATTTTTCTGAAAAAAACGTAGAAATTTTAAAATAAAAAAAGATTTTTTTGATGCGATTTACACTCCACAAGTCACAAAAAAAGTCATCTTTAAGATGACTTTTTTGCTAAAAATATAATGTTTGAAACAATCTTAACGCGAGTTCGACTTTAGAAATCACTATGTAATTCATAATTCACTGAGAAATAAATAATTGTCAGTTCGAGCGCAGTCGAGAACAGCTAAAAATTGGTAATTTCAAAGGAATCTCGACTGCGCTCGATTTGACATTGATTGTAATCTATTGGTAATCAGTTGTATAATGAAATGGTTATGTCGAACTCACGTTAATTTTAAGAAATGATTGTCTTTAAATTTTGAATGGTCTTTGTTGGATTTTCAGAGCGAAATACAAAACTTCCTGCCACCAATACATCTGCACCAGCATCCACCAACGCTTTGGCATTTTTATCATTCACACCACCGTCGATTTCAATTTCTGTAGCAGCTCCTTTTTCAGTAATTAATGCTTTTAGTTTTTTGACTTTTGCGTACGTATTCTCAATGAAAGATTGACCGCCAAAACCAGGATTTACGCTCATCAAACACACCAAATCAATATCTTGAATTACATCTTCTAACAGACTCACATTGGTATGTGGATTCAACGCAACGCCAGCTTTCATTCCAGCTGCTTTTATCGCTTGTAGCGTTCTATGTAAATGTGTACAAGCTTCATAGTGAACCGTTAAAATATCAGCGCCTAAATCGGCAAAAGTTTGGATATAACGGTCAGGATCAACAATCATTAAATGTACATCAATTGTTTTGGTAGCGTGTTGGCTAATCGCTTTTAAAACAGGCATTCCAAAGGAAATATTCGGCACAAAAACGCCGTCCATAATATCAATATGAAACCAATCGGCTTCACTTTGGTTTACCAGTTCAATATCGCGTTGTAAATTGGCAAAATCAGCCGCCAGAATAGATGGCGCAATTCGTTTTGTAGACATAATTGTAGTGTGTTGTTATTTGTTGACAAAAGTAGTATAAAATAAACGCTCTCGCAATGCGAGAGCGTCATTCATCAATCAAAAAACGAACAGTTATGTTATAAAAACTAAACTGCTGTACGGTTTATAGGAACTTTTATCCTAAATATGTCTTTAATATTTTACTACGTGAAGTGTGCTTCAAGCGACGAATCGCTTTTTCTTTAATCTGACGTACACGCTCGCGGGTTAAATCGAAGGTTTCACCAATTTCTTCCAAGGTCATTGGATGTTGGTTTCCTAATCCGAAATACAAACGAATTACGTCTGCTTCTCTTGGCGTCAAAGTTTCTAGCGCACGCTCAATCTCTGTTTTTAAAGACTCATGTAATAACTCTTTATCAGGATTTGGCGATTCACCAGAATTCAATACATCATATAAGTTAGAATCTTCTCCTTCAACCAACGGCGCATCCATAGATACGTGGCGTCCAGAGTTTTTCATAGACTCTTTCACATCGTTCACGGTCATGTCCAATTCCTTTGCAATTTCTTCAGCAGAAGGTACTCTTTCATGACTTTGCTCAAGATACGCAAAAGTTTTATTAATCTTGTTAATTGAACCAATTTTGTTCAAAGGTAAACGAACAATACGCGATTGTTCTGCTAATGCTTGTAAGATAGATTGACGAATCCACCATACCGCATACGAAATAAATTTAAAACCACGAGTTTCATCGAAACGCTGCGCGGCTTTGATAAGTCCCAAATTCCCTTCATTAATCAAATCAGGAAGTGTCAATCCTTGATTTTGATACTGTTTTGCAACCGATACTACGAAACGAAGGTTAGCCTTTGTTAATTTTTCTAGCGCTATTTGATCGCCAGCCTTGATTCTTTGTGCTAATTCTACTTCTTCGTCTGCTGTAATAAGGTCAACTTTACCGATTTCTTGAAGATATTTGTCTAATGACGCGGTTTCCCTGTTGGTAACCTGCTTGGTAATTTTAAGTTGTCTCATGTAATGTGCTTGGGATTTTAATCTTGTGCTTACGCAATTAGTTATACGTATGGAATGATAAAAATGTTACAAAAACATAAGAATTATTTAAAATAAAGTTTGAATATTTTTGTTTCACACTGTAAGTCAGTAGGTTAAACGCCTCTTTTGTCGCCATAAATATGTACGTGTAAGCGGTCAGTGTAGTTAAATTGGTGTTTTTTGCAGACTTCAATCAGCCATTGTTGCTTTTGTTGAAGTGCTTCAGGATTGGTTCCTTCGGGCATTAAATACACTTTTTCGTTGGGAATTTGATAGTTTTTGCAGATGGTTAACACTTCCGTGAGATCATTCTCAGACGCAATTACAAACTTAAAAACAGCCTTTTCGTTCGCAGCAAAATAACGGTAGACTTCAGGTTTTTCGCGTAATTTCTTCGGATTGTTGGAATTTTCTAATTTTGGCGATACATTATATTGATCAATTAACGCTTCAAAAGTTGTATCAGGTAATAATGTTCCGTTGGTTTCAATCTCAAAAAAATAATCGTCAGCTTTTGTGTTGAAATATTCGATTAAGGCGGAAAGTTCTTGCAGTTGCATCATCGGTTCGCCGCCCGTCAATACAATATTTTTACAACCTGTTTTCGCGACTTCCACATAGATTTCTTCCAGCGTAAGCGAAATAATCATCTCGTCCATTTTATACTTTGTATACGTAGGATCGGCATCTTTTACGTGCGCAAAACGTGTCTTTTCCCAATTCCACGTATAATCGGTATCACACCAAATACAATGCAAATTGCAAAGCGATGTTCTAATAAACACGCTGGGTTGTCCCATGTTTTTCCCTTCTCCTTGAATGGAGTGGAAAATTTCAGGCTTTCCGTCCAAATTCGCAATTTTCAGCTTAACCATACTACATAAAATAGACTGCAAAATTAAAGGTTTCCTTTCGGAGTGGCAAACCTAACTGATGGTGAATGATTTTAATATATGTTTTTGCGAAAATCACAAAAAATAATTTATGAGTTTGAGTTTTCTATGATTTCAACTGTGATTATAACAATAATTTTGAAGTGATAAAAAATGTAGAAACTATGGAAATACCGATTATTCCAGGAAGAGGACTAGTTACAAACACAGCAACCAACTTGCGTTTGGACTTTTTAAAACAGCAAAACATCAAAACCAACGAGATTTCACAATCCAAACTGGAGTTTCATGACATTCGCGGAAATATAGAATCGTATGTCGGAAGCACTGAAATTCCACTCGGAATTGTCGGTCCGTTACTTTTTAACGATAACGGAACACAAGAATTAGTATACGCTCCCGCAGGAACGTTGGAAGGCGCGTTGGTGGCAAGTATGAATCGTGGTGCAAAAGTCATCAGCAAAAGCAATGGTTTTTCTGCGGAAGTGAAATGGCAAAAAATGACGCGTTCACCAATGTTTATTTTCACGAATGAAAAAGAAGCGAGTATTTTCAAGCAATTTGTCACAAATACATTTCAAGAGATTAAAAACGTAGCAGAAGCGCATTCCAATCATGCAACCTTACTTCAGATAGAAAGTATTCAACAAGAACACATCATTCACACAAAATTCACCTATACAACTGGCGATGCTTCGGGACAAAATATGACGACAACCTGTACGTGGCACGCGATGTTGTTTTTGGTAGAAGCGTTTTTTAAAGCAACCAATAGCAAACCTGTAGATTTTGTAATTGAAGGCAATGGAGCGTGCGATAAAAAAGTGTCTCGCTACAATATGGAATCGGGGAGAGGTATTCATGTGGTGGCTGAATGTACACTTTCAGAAGAAACTATTCAAAAAGTATTGCGTACGACTTCTGAAAAGCTGTTGCAATGTTTTTATCCGTCCAAAAAATTAGCAAAAAAAGACGGCATGATTGGCTATAATATCAATGTTGCGAATACGATTGCTGCCATTTTTGTAGCAACAGGGCAAGATTTGGCTTCGATTCACGAATCGAGTGTGGGACAATTGCATTTATCAAAAAAAGAAAACGGGTTGCATGTTCAGTTGACATTGCCAAATTTAGTCATCGGAACCGTTGGCGGCGGAACTTCCTTACCACGGCAAGCACAAGCACTGGAAATCATGAAGTGTCGCGGAAGTGGAAAAGTGACGCGCTTTGCTAAATTGATTGCAGGATTTGCGTTGGGTTTGGAAATTTCAACTTACGCAGCAATTGTCAGTGGAGAATTCGCGAAAGCACATGAAAAATTAGGGAGAAATAAGCCTGTTTCGTGGCTTTTGCCGTCAGAATTGACACAAAATTTTGTACAATCGAGTTTGAATGGTTTTTTTGAAGACAAGCAAATTCAAGACATTCAACCAAAAACACATGCATTATTGGAGAATGGAATTTTGACGAATATCGCCTCCAAAGTCAACAAAAAAATCATTGGTTTTTTACCGTTTCAAATTGCATACACTACCAAAAACGGACAGCAAAAAATCAAAGACGTACTCATAAAATCCAAACCGTTGGACGATGAAGTGATGAAAGGGTTACACACAATCGCGGCTTCCATTGATACAACATTGTCAGATTTGTTAAAAACCCACAAACGACAGTTGGAATACCATAATTGCCATTTGAAAGAAATTGAAATCTATACGTATTTACACAAAAGTGGATTTGAGTTTATGCCAAAATATTTCGGGAAACACGTCAATCCGAAACGTGAAATTTTTATGTTGATTCAAGAGTTTTTACCTGTTGAAAACATGCAATTTATAAACGCAGAGAATCATCCAACACATTGGGAAAAACAACATATTTCGTCGGTGATTAAAGCAATGACGCAGTTTCATCAAGAAGTTTCTGTGGAAGATTTTACGCATGTAGAAGTTTTTCAACCTTGGAAAGCTGCCGAATTGTATAAAAAAATGATGCAATTGTTGATTACAGAATGTGCTACAGCGGAAAATAGGTCTGCGTTGCAAAACTTGCTCAATGATATTGACAATTTGGAAAGTGAAGCCAATGAAATTTCGATAGCAAAAACCATCATTCACAACGATTGTAATCCGAGAAACATCGCGATTCGAAAAAACGGAACACCTGCAATTTACGATTGGGAATTGGCTGTAATTGATGTTCCGCAGCGTGATATTGTAGAGTTTCTGAGTTTTGTATTGCCTGAAAATTTTAGCAAAGCAACTTTTTACATGTATTTAAAAGAACATTTTGAGTTGTACAATGACGTAACGTGGCAAGAATGGTTGCAAGCGACCCAATATTCGTTGAAAGTGTACATTACTACGCGACTTTCCTTTTACGAAGTTTCCAGCATTTTGGTTGCCTATGATTTTTCAAAACGCGTGTTGCAAACGGCGTTGCAAATGCTCAAATTTTTGGAAGAAGATGTATAGTTTTTCACAACATATTGCCATCGTTTTGTTGCCGTTGCTTCTGTCAAATGTGCTGCACATGATTATTATTAAGACAGCTATTTTTTCAACTATAAAGCGTCCAATTTCACAAAAATTATTTGGCAGTAACAAAACGTGGCGCGGATTTTTGGTGGTTTCTTTAGTCAACGGATTGTTGTTGTATGTAATCAATTTATGCTGTTCATTTTACTTATCAAAAGCATTTCTGCTCGGTGTTGTTCTTGGATTTTCTTATATGTTGTTTGAGTTGCCAAATTCGTATATGAAACGCCGACTCGGAATTGCATCGGGCGCAAAAGCTCGCAAAAACAGCTTTTTGTTTATGCTGATTGACAAAACGGATTCTGCTTTTGGTGTCAATTTGGTGTATTTCCTTTTGGGATTCATCACGTTTCCCGACGCACTTCTGTTGTTTGCGATTTCAAGCAGTTTGCACATTGGTATGAGTTATCTTTTAGTTCAATTACACCTTAAAAAATCATTTTAACATGCAAAAAGAACATATTTACAACGTTCCCAACTTTTTGAGTTTTTACAGATTGCTGACTTTTCCATTGATTGTATGGTTTGTGTTTGCAGGAAAAGAAAGTTTGTTTGCCACATTTTTATGTGTAAATCTCGTCACAGACATTTTAGACGGTTTGATTGCGCGAAGTTTCAATTTACAAACCAAATTTGGTGCAAAACTCGATTCGCTCGCCGACAACGGAACGTTTATCGCCGCTTTTTTGGGAATCTTTGTGTTTAAATTTCACGAAATGTCACAAGCCATCTGGATGCTTTGGGTATTTATCGGCTTCTTCTTTTTGGGATTGTTGGTGTCGTTTCTCAAATTCAAGCAATATCCAACATTACATTTATACACCACAAAAATTGGCGGTTACGTACAAGGGTTCTTCATTTTTGTGTTGTTTGCGTGGAGTTACAACGAATATTTGTTTTACGCCGCAATGATTTTAGGATACATTTCACATATAGAAGAACTCATCATTTTACTGACTTCAAAGGAAATGAAAACCGACGCGAAAGGTTTGTATTGGGTTTTTCGGGAGTAGTGAGAATTTAGTAGTGAGTATTGAGATATTGGTATTGGGTTTTTAATCTTTCAATTTTTTAATTCCCAAACAACGAATAACAAAAAAACAAAACCTTGACCAACAAACAATCTGAAATATTTCGAATGTTGATTATTGCTGGAATCGGTGTCGTCTTAGGATTTTTGACCTATGAAGTCATTTACTATTTCAACCCGTTTTCACCCAAAGCTACGCTGAGTTGGATGATAGCTTTCGTGATTGGAATTGTGCGACAACATGCGTTGCACCGATATTTCACCTTTTCACACAAAGGCTCGTATGTTAAAAGTTTGTACAAAGCGTTTATGGTGGATATTGGCGCGTTGGTTTTTAGTGCAGTTTTACATTTGTTTTTGGTGGAAGTAGTTCACCTTCATCACCGATGGGTTTGGGGAATTTGTTTACTATCGACAGCGTTGATAAGTTTGATTTTTTTGAAAGTATATATTTTTAGACCAGTAAAAAAGTCATAAAAAAACGCCTCAACAATTGCTGAGGCGTTTAAACTATATTTCAAAAAGATTACTTTTTATCTTCTCTTGGTTTACGGTCTTCGCGTGGTTTGCGTTCCTCTCTTGGAGGTCTTGGTAATAATGCTTTGCGCGATACTTTTTCTTTGCGAGTTTTTGGATCCACTCCAAAATATTTCACATCAATAATATCGCCCATGTTTACAACATCACTTACGTTGTTGGTGCGTTCCCAAGCCAATTCAGAAATGTGTAATAATACTTCGTTTCCAGGTGCTTCAGTATATTCTACTACCGCTCCGAAATCGAGCATTTTTACTACTTTTACCTCGTAAATGCTTCCTTTTTCTGGTTTGAATGTAATCGCGTTGATTTTATCCAACACTTTGTCAATGCCTTCTTGGTCAGTTCCTAGAATTTCTACAATTCCTTCTTCTGTTACAGGATCTTCATTGATAACAATGGTAGTATTGGTTTCTTTTTGTAACTCTTGAATTACTTTTCCACCAGGACCAATCAATGCGCCAATATATTCTCCAGGAATCGTTCTGGTAATCATTTTTGGAGCATGAGCTTTTACAGTTGAGTTTGGCGTTGCAATCGTGTCTGTAAGTTTTCCTAAAATATGTAAACGTCCGTCACGTGCTTGCTTCAACGCTTTTACCAACACTTCATACGACAATCCTTTGATTTTGATATCCATTTGACATGCCGTAATTCCGTCAGCTGTTCCTGTCACTTTAAAGTCCATATCTCCTAAGTGATCTTCATCACCTAAAATGTCTGACAATACCGCGTATTTTCCAGTTTCTGCATCTGAAATTAATCCCATTGCAATACCGGAAACAGGCTTTATCATTTGTACACCAGCATCCATTAATGCCATTGTTCCTGAACAAACCGTTGCCATAGAAGACGAACCGTTTGATTCTAATACTTCCGAAACGACACGTACCGTGTATGGACAATCTTCTGGCACCATACCTTTTAAGGCGCGTTGTGCTAAGTTTCCGTGTCCAACTTCACGACGTGATGTTCCACGAATTGGGCGTGCTTCTCCTGTTGAAAAAGGAGGGAAGTTGTAGTGTAAGTAGAAACGCTCTTCACCTTCAAAAGATGGCATGTCTACCACATTAGCTTCTCTTGATGTTCCTAAAGTAACGGTAGCCAACGCCTGTGTTTCTCCACGTGTAAAAATAGCCGAACCGTGTGTAGATGGTAAATAATCTACCTCACACCAAATTGGTCGGATGTCTGTTGTTTGACGACCATCCAAACGCAATCCTTCGTCTAAAGTTAAGTTACGAATGGCTGATTTTTGTGCTTTTGCAACGTATTTGTGGATGAGTTTTCCTAGTTCTTCTTGTTCTTCTTCGGTAAACGATTCAAATACTTCTTCTTTTAACTCGCTCAACGCTTGTCCGCGCTCGTGCTTAGATGAACCTGCTTTGGCGATAGCGTATGTTTTGTCATACACCATCTCATGAATTTTTGCAGCTAACTCTTCATCTTCTGCTTCTGGTTCGTACTCACGTGTTTCTTTTTTACCAACAGCCTCTGCTAAACGTAATTGCGCTTCACACTGTTTTTTAATAGCTTCATGCGCAACTTTGATAGCCTCGGTCATTTCTTCTTCTGAAATCTCTTTCATTTCACCTTCCACCATCATTACAGAATCTGCGGAAGCACCAATGACCATGTCAATATCAGACTCTGCTAATTGAGATAGCGTTGGATTGATGATAAATTCACCATTAATTCGTCCTACACGCACTTCAGAAATTGCGGTTTCAAATGGAATGTCAGACAACTGAATTGCTGCTGACGCTGCCAATCCTGCCATCGCATCTGGCATTACATCTGGATCGTGCGACATCAATTGAATCATCACTTGTGTTTCTGCGTGATAATCTTTTGGGAATAATGGACGCAATACACGGTCTACCAAACGCATGGTTAACACTTCTCCGTCACTTGGTCTGGCTTCTCTTTTGAAAAAACCACCAGGATAACGACCTGCTGCTGCAAATTTTTCACGGTAATCTACTGTTAAAGGTAAAAAGTCAACATCAGATTGGTGATAGTTGGAAACAACTGTACATAAGAGCATACATTTTCCTGATTGTACCACAACACTACCGTGTGCTTGCTTCGCTAATTTTCCGGTTTCGAGAGAGATTTCTCTTCCGTCACCAAGGTCAATGACCTCTTTAAAAACTTTTGGAATCATAAATTTTCTTTAATTCTAATTAAACAAAGGTCGTTGTGTTGTTGTGTGTAGTTGTTGTATTGACCCAATGAAAAACCAGTAATTATAGCTTTTTATAATTTCTTTCAAAGGAAAGAAATATGTGTTTATATAATTAAAAAAAGAGGCACGAAGCCTCTTTTTTCTGTTATTTTCTTAATCCTAATTCTTTTACGATTGCACGATATCTGTTGATATCTTTCTTTTTTAAGTAATCTAGTAGGCTTCTTCTTTTACCTACCAATTTTACTAGAGAACGCTCAGTGTTATAATCTTTACGATTTCTCTTTAAGTGCTCCGTTAAGTGATTAATTCTGTGCGTAAATAACGCGATTTGACCTTCTGACGAACCTGTATCTTGTGCAGATTTTCCGTGCTTTGCGAAGATTTCTTCTTTAGCTTCTTTAGTTAAGTACATGCCAATATTATTTTAATAATTTTTATGTATAGATACGTGTATCGTATCAAGCCGCAAATATACTATTATTTTTTAGAATCTGACTAGAAAAATAGAAAGATTGTTGTGCCGTGAATTTTTGAATATCGTAATTTTTTAACTGATAATTAAACCTTTGTGTTTCAGCTCAGTCTTAAAGTCATGAAATGTTAAAAAATGTTAATTAGAATATGCATTTACAATAGGTTGGCGCCAAACTGTTTGAATATAAACATTTTCCACCTCACAACATTAAAAACTTAAAAAAACAAAAAGATGAAAACCACATTCAAAAAGCAACGAGGAATTTTATTAGTATTGATGAGTCTTTTTCTAATAACAGCCTGTCAAGATGAAAACGAAGCAGTTACTGTTGAAGAAGAAGCGATAAGTGACCAACTAGCACAACGAAGTGCAGAAATTGACTTGATTTCAGATGATATCGGATTGATTGTCGATGATGCTTCACAGGAATTTGAATCAGCTCCTTCCTTTTTACCGTCGTGTGTAACGATTTCTACAGAAGTTAGTGGCGGATTTAGTCAACTTACCCTCGATTTTGGTGACGGTTGCCAATTGCCAAATGGCAACATTGTTAGCGGAATCATCA
This sequence comes from Kordia sp. TARA_039_SRF, assembly GCA_006383075.2. GTDB lineage: Bacteria > Bacteroidota > Bacteroidia > Flavobacteriales > Flavobacteriaceae > Kordia. Next base: position 399,359 of record SMNH02000001.1, on the reverse strand, counting down.
TGATGAGTCAAGATGTGAATGCAGAATTGGCGAGTAGAGTCATTCAAGTGACGTTTAACAATTTTACACGCAATGGCGTATTGGTTGATGGAACACGTAGTGTAACACGTGTATTGTCAAACGAAAATGGAAATCCACAATCGACTGCTGAAGTAGACATGCAAGTAACATGGCCAAATGGAGCAACTTATACTCGCCAAGCAACACGTGTTCGCGAATGGATTGAAGGGGTTAATACAGGCACTTGGACAGACAATGTATTTTCTATTACAGGAAACGGTACTACTACAGGGCCTTTAGGAAATACACATTCAGCAAATATAACAACACCATTGCGTAGAGAAGCGGTTTGTGCTTTTATTGTAAGTGGCGTAGTGGAATTGTCTCGAAATAACAACACAGGAACGCTAGCTTACGGCGACGGAAGTTGCGATGGAGAAGCTACGTGGACAGGACCAAATGGGAACACTATAACCATTATTTTAGATTAGCAAACGGAGTAGTTTTAGGCAACAAAAAAGGCTTCCAATTTGGAAGCCTTTTTTTATGTTATTTTTTAACAAACCTACGCGCGTATTGGCTGATTTTGAATCAAGTCGATATACAAGTTGATTTTGTTTTTAAGTTCTTTTCTGTGTGAGATAAAATCTAGGAATCCGTGTTCTAGTAAGAATTCAGATGTTTGGAAACCTTCGGGTAAATCTTTTCCTGTGGTGTCACGAACTACACGCGGACCTGCAAAACCGATTAACGCTCCAGGTTCTGCTACATTGATGTCTCCTAACATCGCAAATGATGCTGTAGTTCCACCAGTTGTTGGGTCAGTACATAATGAAATATAAGGAATTCCAGCTTCTGCTAGTTGTGCTAATTTTGCTGAAGTTTTTGCCAATTGCATTAATGATAATGCGGCTTCCATCATACGAGCACCACCTGATTTGGAAATAATCATAAATGGAATGTTGTTTTTTAGGGAATAATCTGCAGCGCGTGCAATTTTTTCTCCCACAACACTTCCCATAGAACCACCGATAAATTTAAAGTCCATACACGCAATGACTAAATCTTTACCTTTCGATTTTCCAACCGCCGTACGAACAGCGTCTTTTAAGCCTGTTTTTTCTTTGGCGTCTTTCAATCGATCCGTGTATTTCTTACTGTCTTCGAATTTTAGTGGATCTTTAGAGGATAAGTTTTTATCGAGTTCTTTGAATTTTCCTTCGTCGAATAATATTTCAAAATATTCTTTGCTTCCAATGCGAACGTGGTATCCATCTTCAGGACTTACGTAAAAGTTTTTTGCCAATTCTTCCGAATCTACAATTTTTCCTGTGGGTGATTTGTACCAAAGTCCTTTGGGCGTATCTCTTTTTTCCTCTGTGGAGGTTTGGATACCTTTTTCTTTTCTTTTAAACCAAGCCATAATGATTTGTGAATTACGATTTACAATGTTAGATTTTATTACAATCTGTATCGTACAATCAAAAGTTAGTTTTTCTTTTTAGTTAGTCGACAAAATTACTGTTTTTATTGTGGAAACTCAAAATTTGATTGGTACTTGCTGATGAATAGTTGTTTTACAAGATGATTTTTAACAGTTTTTCGATTGTTAATCGCTGTAAGTAAGTGGATTACCAGTTTTCTTAATTTCTTTCCAAGTTCCTTTTCTAAAATACATATTGTTAAATTTTGGAGATTTAAAAACCAAGAAATAATTGCGAATTTCGCGATAAGTAGTTGGATTGTATTTCATTACGTGATGCGCGGGTTGTTCCATGTCGATAATGAGTCGCGCAGAATTGTAAGGAGTAACGGTTGAAATTGTTCCTTTGTACACTTTAATTATTTCTTCTTTTTCAGTCACATAAAAATAGATAGAATCGTTTTCCTTTATTTCAAATCGAAATGTATTGTATTGCCAATCGGCTTGTTGTCCTGAAAAATAGTTTCTATCAATCACATAAGAACCGTAGTAATCTTCTTTTTCTAAATTCGGTTTTTTGTAGTAAGAGCGGTATAGATAAGCAGCTAAAAGCAGCACCGCAATTCCTAAGGGAATGTAAAGAAAGATTTTTTTCTTAGTGAGATATGACATTATAATTAACGTAAGCATTATTGGGAATACGATAATCATACCGAAAAATACTGCCATTTGTGTCTTTTAAATGTATTTTTAGTAAAAAACCTCGTTAATATTTTGTTTTTCAATATTAGCGAGGTTTCTGTTTTGAAGTTTTTTACTTTCGTGAGAAGTTTTGCGTTAGGGATTGAGGCTTTGTTGGAGCTCTTTCGCAAAATGGATTCCTGCCTTACTTCGAAAATCTCAGTACAAGTCGCAGGAATGACAGTTTGTGAAAAGCGACTGCCGAAAGCCCGACCTCCAACTCGATTGGAGGGTAACGCCCAAATTGTATTACAACGTATTTACGTTATTTAAGTCTTCAAATGCTTGCTTTAAACGTGTTTTAAAGGTCAATTCACCTTCGCGCAACCATTTTCTTGGGTCGTAGTTTTTCTTGTTTGGAATGTCGTCTCCATCAGGATTTCCAATTTGTGTCATTAAATAATCCTTTTTGTCCAACATATAATCTCGAATTCCAGACATGAACGCAAATTGTAAATCGGTATCGATGTTCATTTTAATCACACCATAACCAATTGCTTCTCTGATTTCTTCCAGTGTAGAACCTGATCCACCGTGAAAAACAAAGTCAATATGGTTGTGTCCTACATTGTATTTTTCAGAAATATATTCTTGTGAATTTTTCAAGATTTTTGGCGTCAACTTTACGTTTCCAGGTTTGTATACACCATGAACGTTTCCAAAAGCAGCAGCCACTGTAAATTTAGGGCTAACTTTCATCAACTCTTCATATGCATACGCTACTTCTTCTGGTTGTGTGTATAATTTTGAATCGTCTACATCGCTGTTGTCTACACCATCTTCTTCACCGCCTGTAATTCCTAATTCAATTTCCAACGTCATACCCATTTTGCTCATGCGCGTTAGGTATTCTTTACAAATTTCGATATTTTCTTCGATTGGTTCTTCTGAAAGATCAATCATGTGTGAGCTGTATAATGGCTTTCCAGTTTCTGCAAAATGCTTTTCGCTGGCATCTAACAATCCATCAATCCAAGGCAATAATTTTTTTGCACAATGGTCTGTATGTAAAATCACAGGAACACCATAGGCAACTGCCATTTCGTGTACGTGTTTTGCACCAGCAATGGCACCAGCAATTGCTGCTTTTTGATTTTCGTTGCTCAATCCTTTTCCAGCGTTGAATTGTGCACCTCCGTTTGAAAATTGTATGATTACAGGAGAATTCAACTCTGCCGCAGTTTCTAATACTCCGTTGATAGAGTTAGAACCTACCACATTTACGGCTGGCAACGCAAAGCCTTTTTCTTTGGCTAGTTTAAAGATTTCTTGCACTTCGTCTCCGGTTGCAACTCCTGGTTTGATATTATGACTCATCGTCTTTGGTTTTTTTGTTTGGATTACAAATGTAATAAAATTGTGATGAGTTTTTATGCAGTTTCACGTTCATTTTTAGTTGTTTGTGGGCGCAAACGTTTTAGTTTTTTTGTTTCTAGGTTTTAGGTCTTAGGTTTTGGGTTTTTGGTGGAAGTTTAAAAGTTTATAGGTCTATAAGTTTAGGCTTTAAAACAACAAGTAGGGTTATATAAAAACCCAAAACGGAGCGCGGCGACCAACTGACAACAAATGAGACACAATTTAAAATGTAAAACCGCAAAATATTAAATGAAAAGTAATTTACCAGCAACCAGCAGCGAAGCGACCTAACACCCAAAACCCAACACCCAACACCCAATTAAAAAGGATAATTAATCCCAATATTATACACAGCGTTTCCAAAATTGTAATCATTAAACCAGCGATTGCCAATCGGATAGGCTGGATCGTAGGTTTTAAAACCGATATCAAAACGCAATACAAAGAAGCTAAAATCGTAACGCAAACCGAAACCAGTTCCTAGGGCAATATCGCGAAGCGAATCAAATCCGTTGAACTTTTGGTCTTCGTCTTCTATATCATCAAATACATTCCAAATGTTCCCAGCATCCGCGAAAAGCGCACCTTTAAAACTTCCGAACAAATCAAAACGATATTCCAAATTAGTAGTCAGTTTTAAATTGGCTTCGTTAAAATCGAGCAAACTCGCCGAACGTCCAGGACCTAACTGATACGCTGCCCACGCGCGATTGTCATTAGAACCACCACCAAAATAACTTCGCGCAAACGGAATGTTTTCAGAGTTTCCATACGGAATTGCAATTCCGAAAAAGGTTCGAAATGCCAATACATCTTCTTTTCGCGATAATTCCCAGTGTTTTATGTAATCGAATTCCGTTTTTACATATTGCGTAAATGGAACACCAAAAAGCTCGTATTTTCCTCTGCTGTCTTTTTCCAAATTTGCCACTCCAGCAATTGCTGATAAAAAGTTTCCTGCCAATTCCAATTCGGTTCTAAATTGAAAGAACGTATTGTCAGCAATGTTTTCTTTGCTATTGTGTAAAAAGTTGATTTTAGATGCAAGAATTAAGTTGTCTTGCGTCAATCGGAATTTTCGCTGATTCACACTTAAAACGGTAGAAAGTTGATTTGGCGTGACTTCAAAGTTGTCAGAAATAACGTCTTCGAGAAACTGATCGGCTTGCCCAGAAGCAATATTCAACGATTCGTCACTATCAATATAATCAGAGTTTTGCGCTACTGTATTCAGTCGGTCGTAAGAACTCGTGTATACATTAAAATAGTTGCTCGTATTCAAATTTCGGATGAATTGTACATTGAACAATTCTAAGTTAAACGTATTCTTTTTACTGGGTTGCCAGTTGTAACGAATAAATCCTGTAAAGGTTTGTCTGTCGAGTCCAATATTCTGCTGATTGCTTGTTCCGAGCGACAAAACTGTGGTCGGCAGCATATATTTTGGAATTATTTTTTCGGTGTTGAACGGGAAGAAAAATCGCGGGAAATTCAATCGAAAATCGACGCCAATCTCTGCAATATTAAAAAACTGGTCTTCCGAATCGGCAACATCTCTTGAAGCTCCTAAAGTTCCTCTTGCAGCAATTTCTAACGTTTCTGCACCGCGGAAAATATTTCGACTAATAAGCGATGTGCTAAACGAAAAACCGTAATCTTGAATATTGGAATGTGTAATGTCAATATCAAAACCTAAGGAGAATTTCTTTCGCGGTTGCAAATAAATATTCGCAATTAAATCCGTTAGACTATCATTCGCATATTCGTACTGAATATTCGGATATTTAAACGTACGTAGATTGTTGATGTGCTTGTACGTAAGCGTTCGGTCATTATCGCGATAAATATCACCAGCATGCATAAATACGGCATCTGTAATTGCTTTTGGACGAAAACGCAATTTATCATTTGAATAAATTGTAAAATCTTCATACTGAACCGTGTCAATAAATTTAGAGCGCGAATTGGCAAACGTGTAATCTGTATAAATATTCACTTTTTTAATGCGATGCACTTTGTATTCTTTCTCTACAATACTATCGCCTTTGCGTTGATTCAAATTATTAATCTTCAATAAAACAGGCAACTTATAATCGTTTCCTGTAGAATCAATTCCGACAGTAGGTTTGATAGAGTTCAACTGAAAATTATAAATTCCCGAATTCCTAAAAAGTACCGTCAAGCGTTCGCGTTCGTTGTAAAAATCGCCTGTATTGTACTGTTTTCCTTGTTTTAAGAATGATGCGTCTTTGTGTAAATTGTAAATAGAATCTAAATCGGGCGATTTGATAGCGACTTGAATGCTATCTACAAAATACGGATTTCCTGTGTCGACACGATATTCAATACTTGCTTGGCGTTCTTTTTCAGAAGGAACAACCTCAAAATCGGCATTTGCATTAAAATAGCCTTTGTTTTGATAATATACTTTGAGTCTTTTAGTCGTTTTTTTGGTTTTCTTTTGATCAATAATTACAGGCGCTTCTCCCGTTTTTTGTAACCATTTGTTGAATCCTGTTTTGTAATTTCCAAGTTCTTGAACTTGCTTTTTAGAAAGTGCATTATTCAAGCGTTGGCGGCGTTTTGGATTCCTATCGAGCCAAGCTTCATAGGTAGAATCTGCATTTTTTTCAGACAAATTATAAATGTGCAATCGCAGCGGAAAATTCAAAAGTCGACTGTTCGGTTTTTGGTACATTTGACTCAACGCGTCTGGATCGTTAGATCCTTCTCCGTTTACTTTCAATTCGTTCTTCGTCAACAGTAATTCATCCTCCTTTACATATTTGATAGAATTACAAGAAGTAACGTACACGCTAATTATAATAAATAATGATATTTTTGCTAAAAAGGATTTCAATAAGAGGTGTTTTTCAAATTCAAAATTAAACTATTTGGATGATTAGCAAAAGACAAATAAAAATAATAACGAGTCTACATCAAAAAAAGTACCGAAAATCAACGGGACTTTTCGTAGCAGAAGGAAAAAAGGTGATTGAAGAGTTTCTAAATTCTAATTTTGAGTTGGAAACGTTGTTTACGACAGATGCATTTTTGTTTGAAAAAAATGTGGACACAATTGTGCTTTCGGAAGCGGAATTGAAAAAAATCAGCTTTTTAAAAACACCGAACAAAGCTTTGGCGCTTTTCAAAATTTGTGAGGAAGCTTTTTTGAAACAGGAAGGATTAATCGTTGCGCTTGATGCAATCCGTGATCCAGGAAACTTAGGAACTATCATTCGTTTGTGCGATTGGTTTGGCGTAAAACAACTCGTATGTTCTGAAACTACGGTCGATTGCTACAACCCAAAAGTAATTCAAGCAACCATGGGTTCGTTGACGCGTGTGCAAGTTGTGTATACAGATTTATCAAGATATTTATCAGAAACTAACTTGCCAATTTTCGGAGCCTTTATGGATGGAACTAATGTATACAAGACCAATTTGCCAACAGACGGAATTCTTGTTATGGGCAACGAAGCTAATGGTGTTTCTGAAGAAATCTCAACATTTATCACAGAAAAAATAGCGATTCCACGTTTTGGCGATTTGCAACAAACCGAAAGCCTAAACGTTGCGATGGCAACAGGAATTTTATTGAATGAGTTTAAGCGCGGAGGTTTTTAATGTGTTAATTTGGAAATTTGAAAATGTATCAATGTTTTTAGCACGTCATTACGAGGAAGTATGACGAAGTAATCTGTTCGTATCAAATTTCAATTTTAATATGAAAGAAACAGATTGCCACAAGTTTTTTCAAAACTCTCGCAAGGACGTTTCATGTTTATTGACGTTTGCATTATCAAAAATCAAGCAAATCCAAAATCGTATATCTACAATCGTAAGTCAAAATATGTCACATCGAGCGCAGCTGAGATGCTACTGAAACGTAAAATTGATAAAAATTCCACGGGTTTGCATTTTCTGAATATTGCTCGTCCACGGACTGTTTGGGTCAACGTCGCGAACTAATTCGTCATTTAATGCAAATACGCCTCGAATGGAAGGTGTGAATTTAAAGTAGTACAAATAAAAATCAACACCAAAACCTAATTCGTAGTAAAACGTTCGTTGCTTCATACGAAACTGATTGTTGCTATTGTCATCTGGATTTTTTTCGTTGCTCGATAAGTTAATCGAGGTAGAAAATCCGCCGACAATAAACGGCTTAAAGTTGTTGATACGTTTCGTGCCAATTTTTAACAACAACGGAATATGCACATAACTTGATTTTATTTCGCGCATTCTGTCTACAGGATTCGTCAAACCGTAACTTTCAGGATATTCAATATTACGTGTGGTGAAGTAAATTCCTGGCTCCAAACGCAAATTCATGTAGTTGTTCAGTTTTACATCACCGACCAATCCCACATTAAAACCCAATTGCGGTTTTAGCTGAATGGCATCAGGATTTTGGTTATAGGTAAACTTAAAATCGTAGCTATTAAATCCTAAAAAATAACCCCAAGTAAGCGTATTATTGTCTATTTGACCGTTTCCGCCACTGGCGTCATTTTGTACTTTTTTCTTGCTAAACAATTGAGAATGCGCAGACTGAAACGCAAACATACAACAGATGATGAACAAAATCTTCCTCATAAAATCTACTTTGTTGCGGTGTAAATACTCGCTACACCAAACGTTTGTGGTTTATCTTTCACATTTATAAACCCAATTTTTCGTAAAATATTGTTGAAGTTTTCTCCGAAAGGAAAAGCGGCTGCCGATTCTGACAAATATCCATACGCAGCATTATCTTTAGAAAAGAGCTTTCCAATCACAGGTAAAATTCTCCCAGAATAGAGACGATAAAACTGTTTGTACGGCGTTTTGGTTGGTACGGAAGTTTCCAACACCACAAAAATTCCTTTCGGTTTTAACACTCTGTAAATTTCCTGCAACCCTTGCTCTAAATTTTCAAAGTTTCGCACGCCAAAAGCTACGGTAATCGCATCAAAAGAATTGTCTTCAAAAGGTAATTTTTCGCCATCACCCAAAACCATTTCAATTTTACTGTCTAACTCTTTTTTCTTGATTTTTTGCTTCCCGACTTCCAACATACCAGGTGAAATGTCTAAGCCAACAATGCGTTCAGCACTGGTTTTTGCTAAATTAATGGCTAAGTCAGCAGTTCCTGTGGCAATATCTAAAACTGTTTTAGGATTGGTATCTCCCACAAGTTTTACCACTTTTTTTCTCCATTTTACATCAATACCAAAAGAAATTATACGATTTAAGCCGTCGTAATTCTTCGAAATGGTATCAAACATCTCTGTAACTTGCTCTTTCTTGCCGCGGTCGGACTCTTTATATGGTGTTACATTTTTCGACATATAGGAAATTTTGGCAAATATACTCAATCCTATTGGCAATGTCGTATTGCAATGCTTATAATTTGCTGTGGATATACAAAACTGATATTCAACATGAAAAGTATTAGTAAATAATCGCTTTTTTGCGTTATATTTGTATACTTTTTCAATAAGTTGAATCGATGAAAATTATAATTGCGGGAGCTGGTGAAGTAGGATATCATTTAGCAAAACTACTTTCTTACGAATCACAAGATATAACGCTGATAGATTGCAATAAAGAAAACTTAGATTACGCAGATACACATTTGGATATTCGTGTGATAAAAGGAGATGCAACGTCTATTCGCATTTTAAAAGAAGCGAGAGTTTCTTCAGCCGATTTAGTAATCACGGTAACGTCTTCCGAAACTACAAATATTACTATTTGCGTACTTGCCAAACAATTAGGTTGTAGGCGAACCATTGCGCGAATTTCCAATACAGAGTTTATTAATTATCAGGAAGAACTCCAATTGTCAGATTTGGGAATTGATGAGTTAATTTCTCCTGAAAAATTAGCAGCTGCCGAAATAAAACTATTGTTAGATCAATCAGCTTTTAATGATAGTTACGAGTTCGAAGAAGGCGCACTTACTATGGTGGGAACCATTTTACAACGTACTGCACCTTTTGTAGGGAAAAGTGTGAAAGAAGCTGCACGAATTTTTCCAGAATTACATTTTGTGCCAATTGCAATTCAACGATTTGGAACGCAATACACGCTCATTCCACGTGGAGATACGCTTTTTAAAGAAGGCGATCAGGTGTATTTTATTACCTCAAAAGAAGGTGTGGAAGAATTGTATAAATTGATTGGAAAACAACGAGAAGATATTAAAAATGTGATGATTCTCGGTGGAAGTAATATCGGTTATAAAACGGCTAGAGACCTTTGTAAAAACCGTTTCAAAGTAAAATTAATCGAAAAAGACAAAGACAAGGCTTTTGAATTGGCGGACGAATTGCCAAATGCCATGGTTATTCAAGGTGACGGACGTAATGTAGAATTGTTAGAAGAAGAAGGCGTGTACGATATGGACGCGTTTATCGCAGTGACAGGAAACTCTGAAACCAATATCATGTCGTGTTTGGTAGCCAAAACCAAAAACATCCGAAAAACCATTGCGTTGGTGGAAAATATGGACTATTTCCAACTCTCACAATCTATTGGAATTGATACGCTCATCAATAAAAAATTACTAGCCGCAAACAATATATTCCGTCACATTCGTAAAGGTGATGTGGTCGATATGACGCGTGTAAACAACCTGAATGCAGAGTTGTTAGAGTTTGTTGTAAAGCCTACTTCTCGCGTATGCGATAAAAAAATTAAAGACCTCGATTTTCCTCGTTCAGCCATCATTGGCGGTGTGATTCGTGAAGGTGAAGGATTGATTGCTTTGGGCGATTTCCATATCAAATCGGGTGACCGAATCGTGGTTTGTAGTTTGCCGCAATCCATCAACAAAGTAGAACGCATGTTTCTCTAATCATTGAAAATGAAAGTCAACTACAAAATCATATTTCATTTAATGGGACTGCTGTTAATTTGCAACGGCGGATTTATGTTACTAGCTACTTTGGTCAGTTTTCTGTATGAAGATGGCGTTACGTTTAAGCTCTTTTTAGCAGGACTAGTCACCATTATTGCGGGCGCGCTTTTTATGCTGACGACCAGAGATCACAAAAAAGAAATTAAAAAGCGAGAAGGATATATTGTAGTGACATTCGGCTGGATTTTTATGTCCCTTTCGGGAACATTTCCGTATCTATTCACCAAAACCATCCCAAAATTTACCAATGCCTTCTTTGAAACCATGTCTGGCTACACGACTACAGGCGCCACGATTTTAGAAAAAATTGAAGGTTTACCAGAAGGAATTCTATTTTGGCGAAGCATGACACACTGGATTGGCGGTATGGGAATTATTGTATTAGCCATTGCTATTCTACCATTGCTGGGAATAGGAGGAATGCAGTTATTTGCCGCGGAAGCTCCTGGTCCGAGTGCCGATAAATTACATCCGCGAATAACAGACACAGCAAAGCGTTTATGGCTGATTTATGTAGGATATACCATTGCAGAAACCATTTTATTGCAAGTAGCAGGAATGTCCTTTTTTGATGCGATAAATCACGCGTTATGTACTTTGTCAACAGGAGGATTCTCTACCAAAGACGCGAGTGTTGCGTATTGGAATGACAATCCGTTGATTCAATACATCATTATTTTCTTTATGTTTTTGGCAGGAACCAACTTTGTATTGAGTTACTTCGCGTTTAAAGGAAAAATACAAAAAGTATTTCGCGATGAAGAATTTCGATTTTACGCAATTTTTGTCATCGTATTTACTTTGATAGCAACTGTAATCGTGTACACGCAGGTAAATGTAGAACCGTCTGATTATCATCCGATGGTGATGGGCGAGTTGGAAAGTGACTTTCGACATTCCTTGTTTTCTGTCGTCGCCGTCATTACCACTACAGGATTTGTCACCGCCGATTTTACAGGTTGGACTACCTTTTTAACGATTTTCTTCTTCGGATTGATGTTTCTCGGTGGTTCCGCAGGTTCTACTTCGGGTGGTGTAAAAGTCGTCCGGCATTTATTGATGATTAAAAATGGCTTGTTAGAATTTAAACGAACACTCCATCCACGCGCGATTATTCCTGTACGATACAACAACAAATCAGTTTCAGAACACATTGTGTACAATATCTTAGGATTTTTTATTCTCTATATGTTGTTGTTCATTATTGGTGCGTTGGTTTTAGGATTTGTCGGATTGGATTTTGAATCTGCCATTGGTGGCGCGGCTTCTTCTTTAGGAAATGTCGGTCCCGCATTGGGCGATTTAAATCCGCTTGAAAACTACAATTCCATACCTTCTTTTGGAAAATGGTGGTGCGCGTTTTTAATGCTTTTAGGACGATTGGAATTATTTACTGTATTAATCCTCTTGACGCCAATTTTCTGGCGAAACCGTTAGTTTCTAGAGTTTTAAAAAGTGATTTCTTAAAATTTTTTTACTGCTAGGTGTAACAAAATATTCGTTGCTTCGTCATACTTGTATCAATCAAAAAAACAATCATCATGACAACAACAAATTTAACACACACAATGCTGGTTCGCACAGAACCCATCGAAAGAACAGAAGATTTAGGATATGTAGGTATTTTAACTTCTAATTACAAAGAAAAAGCAAAAGAGAACTTTCGTAATGTAGAATCTAGCTCTTTATTTGGATTAAAACAACGCATCCGCACAAATCAACATCGATTTACGCCAGCTGCAGGAGCTATTTTAAAAGTATCCATTTTCGTTATCGCTTATGCTATTGCTTTTCTGTAAGCGATACTTAATCTCAAACAATATATAACCGTTTCAAATTATTTTGAAACGGTTTTTTTATGCTTTTAAAAGAATTGAAGCGTTGAGATGTATACTTTATGCAGCAATTTCAGTATTCTACTCGGAGTTTTCCAACAAAAAAGGGGAAAAAACCCCTTTTGAATTTTTAAAGTTTTTTAGAAATTTACCTTGTGAAACAAAAGTTAAGAGAACGAATGCTAAAGAAGTTTAATTTTTTGGAATTCTGTTGGTTGGCTACTGTAATATTGCTAACGAGTACGGTTATTACGATTTTTATCAATGCAGATATTTCCGCAGAAACTGTAGCGCCAGTAAGGACACTCTTTGGAATAGATCTAACGTATTGTATTGTTATTTTTTATGCCTTTAATACTTTTTTATTCTTTGGAATCAAAGAGTTTTTTTGGCGTTACGAACGAAAGTTTCCCAACACCATTATCATGTTTAGTGGTGCTATTTTGACAATTTCACTTTTAATACTTAATATTATTTAGTTAATCTCAACCGAGCCAAAAAATGTACTTATCACACATTTTTTGGCTCATTTGTTTTTTCGCTTCGCTCAATTCAAGGATTTAAAGATTCAACGATTTAAGGTTTTTCTTTTTTTGCTTCGCTATTTTTGGTTTGCTTATTTCGCTTTGCTCAATTCAATGATTCGAGTTTTTTTTGATACATCTTTGCGAAAATTTCGCAGAAATTTGCGGTAATCTGTTTGTTGCTTACAAGTTTTATAATTGACTTTCTGATTCTTACACATAAAAAAGCTATTTCTTCTAAAAAAAACAGCTTCTAATTTATAGTTATAGTAATGTGTTATTGTAACGCTTCTTTAATTTGTTGAATGGCTTGACGTAGTTCAGCTTCAGAAGCAGCGTACGAAATTCGAATGCAGTTTGGATTTCCAAATGCTTCTCCTGTTACCGTTGCAACCAAGGCTTCTTCTAACAAATACGTAGAAAAGTCCGTTGCATTATTGATTGTTTTTCCACGCAAGATTTTTCCAAAGAATGAAGAAATATCTGGAAATACATAAAAAGCACCTTCAGGAACATTGACATTGAATCCTTCAATTTCTTGGAGTAATTCTAAAACGATATCTCTACGCTTTAAGAATTCATCTATCATGTATTGAATTTTATCTGTAGAAGCTTTTAAAGCCGCAATGGTAGCGCGTTGTGCAATACAATTGGCTCCGCTGGTTACTTGTCCTTGAATTTTATTGCAAGCTCTGGCTATTTTTTCAGGAGCACCAATATATCCAATTCGCCAACCTGTCATTGCAAAGGCTTTGGAAACACCATTTACCGTAATGGTTCGGTCGTACATGGACGGAATTCGTGCAATGCTAAAATGCTCTTTTGTAAAGTTGATATGTTCGTAAATTTCATCAGAAACCACATAAATATTTGGGTGTTTTTCCAAGACTGCGGCTAAGGCTTTTAATTCTGCTTCACTATATACAGAACCACTTGGATTGCATGGCGAACTAAACCAAATCATTTTTGTTTTTGGTGTAATGGCAGCTTCCAATTGCTCTGGCGTCATTTTAAAATCGGTTTCTATCGAAGTCGATACCTGTACAGGCACACCTTCTGCCAATTTTACAATATCGCTATAACTTACCCAAAAAGGCGCCGGAAGAATTACTTCATCACCATCGTTCAGTAACACCATTGCTACGTTTGCAAGTGATTGTTTTGCTCCTGTGGAAACTACAATCTGATTTGGTGTGTATGTTAAGTTGTTATCACGCTTAAATTTTTGAATAACAGCATCTTTCAACTCTGCATATCCATCTACAGGTGTGTAACTATTGTAATTATCATTAATGGCTTGTATGGCAGCTTCTTTGATAAAATCAGGAGTGTTAAAGTCGGGTTCGCCCAAACTTAAACCAATAATATTTTTTCCTTCGTTTTTTAATTCTCGTGCTTTCGCCGCCATTGCTAATGTAGCAGAAGTAGACATATTTAAAACTCTTTCAGATAATAATGCCATGGTTGTGTGTTGTTAGATTTTAAATTACTGAACGTTGCGAAATTAGGTATTTTATACTTTAACAAGAAACAAAGTTTTGACTAATTGTTTGGTTTTTTTGAATGTGTTTTAGTTTATAGAAAAACTTCATGAATTTGAATCAGATTGTTATGAAAATCAAAAAAAGTCTGCATTTTGCAGACTTTTTGTAAGTGATATTGAGTTTTTTAGTTTGAGAATCGGACTTTTTCAAGTCTGTAGTATTCTCTAAACGTAATCATGCGTTGTTGTTCTTCATCCCATAATTTTAAAAACATCATTTTCAATCCGTCTTTAAAAGATAACGTAGTTACGTATTTTGATAAAACTTTATTTTCTGTGATACACTTTTTTAGATTGTAATTTGGAATTCTACTGTTTAAATGGTGAATGTGGTGAATGCCGATGTGACCTGTAAACCATTCCATTACTCGTGGCAATTTTAAATACGTACTTCCTTTGATGGCAGATAGCAAGAAATCCCAATCCTTTTTCCACTTTTTATACGAAAACTCGTGTTGGTGCTGAATGTAGAAGAACCAAAACGCAATGATTCCGAAGAAGAATAAGATGATAAATTGCACTGCAAAAAAGTTTGCCCAACCTACAAAATATCCAATAATTAAATATGGAACAATAATGATGAGGTTGTCTTTTAAGAGTGTCAAAGTGATTTTTTTCCATTTGTTGAATTGCAAAAACGGATATTTGGTCGTGACAATTAGATAGTATGCTGGCGCAATCACAAAAATTACGATGGGACTTCTAAAGACTTTGTATTTAAAGCGTCCCCACCAGTTTTTGGCACGGAATTCTTCTACCGTCAATGTTGGCATGTCACCAACTTGTCTGGTTTCTAGCTGTCCGTTATGTCCGTGATGAAATGTGTGCGTTACTGCCCAATACTTAAACGGCAAAAAGCTAAATACGCTGCAAACATATCCAATAATGTCGCTGGCTTTTTGCGATTTTATAAACGAACCGTGTCCGCAATCGTGCTGAATGATAAAAATTCGCACCAAAAAGAAGGCATTTAAAATTCCTAATAAAATGGTCAGTGTTAGTGAAAATTCAAGGGTGAAATACATCAGTACCCAAACAGCAATAAATGGTAAAAAGGAGGATGCCATTTGCCCGATGGCTTTTTTGGTACTTTTTTTTCTGTATTTGGAGACGATAGATCTCCAGTTTTTCAATGCTTCTTTAATTTCTTGATCTACATTTTTTTTCGACATATAAAAAGCTATTTAATCGGTATTTGAAGTAAAATTGGTACAATATATTGTAAAATTTGCAATTTGAAAACAATAAATTTATTAAATCGCAAATAAAGAGTAGTTTTGCCTTAATTATGGAAATTATACAAAAATATTTTACAGATTTAACAGCTACTCAAATCGAACAATTTGCGCAGTTGGAAGATTTATATAAGGAATGGAATGCACAGATTAACGTGATTTCTCGTAAGGATATTGACGAATTGTATGTGCGTCATGTGCTCCACGCGTTGGCTATTGCAAAAGTACAACCGTTTGCTAAGGGCTCAAAAATATTAGACGTAGGAACAGGTGGCGGATTTCCAGGAATTCCGTTAGCGATTTTGTTTCCAGAAGTGGAATTTGTATTGGTGGATGCCATTGGAAAGAAGATAAAAGTCGTGCAAGCAGTTGCAGATAGTGTTGGTTTGACCAATGTTTCTGCACATCATCAGCGTGCAGAGAAAGTCAAAGGTGAATTTGATTTTATCGTAAGTAGAGCTGTAACCAATATGCCTGATTTTGTAAAATGGGTTCGTAAAAAAGTAGCCAAAAAACAGCAACACGAATTGAAAAACGGAATTTTATATTTAAAAGGTGGCGACTTAACCGAAGAGTTACAAGATTTTCCAAAAGCAACATTGTATACTATCTCCGATTTTTTTGAAGAAGATTTCTTTGAAACTAAAAAAGTGGTACATCTTCCGTTAAAATATAAGCCATAATACCAATTCAACCATAAAATGCAACTTCGCTTCTAAAGTCGCATCTTAAAGTTAAATAGGTATAAAATTAATGAGGCTGTTTTTAAAAGTCCAATTCTTCGTCAAACCGAACTTGATTCGGTTTCTCATAACAGTGAGAAATCAGTGTGATGGGATTCTGAGTCAAGCTCAGAATGACGTTAGAAATACTTTTAAAAACAGCCTCGTATTTAAGTAGTTAGTTGGTTGGGTTGTGTGTGATTTTTTAAAATGCTGTGGTAATGTTTACAGTCAATCCTGTACTTTGCGGTACAAAACGACAAACTCCTCCTACACAAATCAATCCGCCACGTTGTCTTCCGTAATTGATAGCAAATCGTGTAGCACCTCTGGCATAACTTCCTCCTGCATTGTAAAAGTGAATTTGCTCGTCTTCCACATCGTTTCCGTAATTGTAAATATCATTTACGTAGAATGATAATCTTGGTGTTACGTTAAATTCTAAGGTTGCTCCAGCCCAACTTCCGTTGTCATCCTGCGTCCATAAATGTTGTAATTCTGCTCGAACCGATTGTCTGGAGTTGATTCTATAGGTAGATTCTACCACACCGATATTTGAGTTTACCACACCAAGTTTGTCTACTATATAACGCTCGTTGTAATATTGATTTACATAGTAAAATATACTTTGCCACTTACGATTCCATTTTTTACGAACTTCTAAACTGAATTCAGAGAAATACTTTTCGCCAAAACCAAAATAATCTATATCTGCTTTTCGATCGGTAAAATTAAAATCTCCTCTTAATCCGGCCCAGTATGCAGCATTTAAAGCAATTTTTGTTCCGTACCTTCCTCCAAGCGGTGTTCCTTTCTTAAAGTTGTAAAAAACATCAACCTGTCCTCCAATTTCACCGTACTTTAACAAAGATGGATCTGGAACTGAAATAGTTGGTTGCGCTTGATACACATATATATTTGTTAATAAATAATCGTGTTGTTTTGTCAATCCTGGTAAATAATTCATGATATTTTCATTGAATACATTCCCAGAAGCTTCTCTTTCAGAAAAGAAACTCATATTTTCCAATCTTCTTAATGTTACATCTACTCCTAATCCTTTTTGAAAATATCCGAAGTTTATTAAAAAGCCGTTTCCTGGTTCTACAAAATTTTCTATGTATCGTTGGGTATTTACAACGGCATCTTTACTTTTAATAATATATTCTATTCCAGAATAAAATGAGTTTCCTGAATAATCAAGTCGTGCTGAAAACGCGTTCGTCATCTCATCAAAGCCAGTATTTTGAACTTGTTCGGGAATATCTTCTTTTCTTCCAACATAACTAAATCCAGCAGACAGTGATGAAGCTTCTAATTTGAATACATTTGTAAGATCAATTTCAGAATTAAATCCAAAAATTTCACCCTCTGACACTTCAAAACCATCACGTTGTCTTGCGTACAATGCTGTAAATGATAATGAGTTTGATGGTTCGTACTTTATGCGTCCACCTCTAAAAGAATTATTGATGCCTAGCGGTCTGTTTTCCCATCCACGTAAAATAAGTCCGCTTCCAAACTGCTCATAAAAATAACCTGCAGTTACTTCAAGTTTTTTAGTTTTATACATTGCATAATATTGTGCAATGCCTGTATCATCTAATTTTGGAGAATAGTTTAGTAAAGGCATTGGTGCATATGATTCTACTTGGATTCCTGCAAACCAATTTCCATAATTATAGTCTAATTTTAGATAATTATTAGATCGTACGTGTTCGTCTTCGGCGAATTTCCCAAGACCAGTATCATCATTATACCATTGAAAAATTGATTCAAATCCGCCAGTAAGTGTTCCCCAGTCTTTTTTGTCTTCTTCATCTTGATTTTGAGCAAATGCAACAGAACAAGCTAATACCAAAGAAAGGCATAGTAGTTTTTTCATGTAAATATATAGTTAGTTAAGTGTTAGGTTGATGGATACAAGTTTTTTTACTTGGTGTTTTTCTTTACAGCATCATACAATTGGTCTTCTGCACCTGGAAAATATCCTGTATGACGAAAAACAATTTTTCCATCCTTAATAACAATTACATGTGGAATGGTAGTAATATTTAAAGCACGTTGCAAATCTTGATTCTCATCCAAGAGAATTTTGTATTCCCATCCTTTACCATTTATTAACGGCTTGATTCTTTTTTTAGTTCTTGCATCGTCTGTGGCAATGGCAATTAATTCTACATTCGTTTCATCTTGCCAATCTTCATACACTTCATTAATAGCATCCAATTCATTAATGCAAGGCACACACCAAGTTGCCCAGAAACTGAGAATTTTCACTCCTTTTTCTTGCGTAATTTGATTCATGTCTAACGAAGTTCCGTCTAAATTTTTGACTTCAATATTCGGGATTTCTTTTTGAGCAGCAGCTTGTATTGTAAACAGTAGAAATACCGCGACAAAACTCATAATTGGCTTCATATTTTTTTAGTTTAATAGTGAGAATTTTGTAAATATATAAAAGCTAACGTTAAAAAAACAAGAAAAATAAAATAAATCATTTTTGATAGTTTCTCCACATTCTCTATATAAATTATAGGTTATTTTGCTGATTTACTGTTTCTTATATTTTCCTTTTTTTTAACAAAAAATTAATATAAATTAGACGCCAATTATACCATAAACCAAACTATATAAACCAAAAAAATCTTATGAAAACAAAAAATATTTTACAATACTTGCTTGTTGTTGCAGCATTATTTATGTACTCGTGTAGTAGTGATTCTGACAGCGATTCAGATACCCCATCAGGTTCAGGTGGACAATCAGGATTGACTTCAATTATGGTAACGGCGAGTTCACAATCTTTTGAAATTGGAAATACTGTAACATTTACAGTAACTGGAAATGACGGATCAAATATTACAGCAAACGCAACTATTTTAGTAAATAATAGTTCTATTCAAGGAGATACTTACACTCCGTCAGCAACAGGAAATTTTGAAATTAAAGCAACGTATGACGGGTTGACAAGTAGTACTATTACTATTGAGGTAACACCGCCTGTTATTGTAGCATTACGTGTAGAAACTATAAATACTAATATAAAAGTAGGGGATACGGCAGAATTCACAGTAATAGGAACCAATACTAGTAATAATGATTATGTGGTTACAGAAAGTGCTTCACTATCTGTTGACGGAACTCCATTAGTAGGAAATAAATTAATGGCTACTACTATAGGCAGTATGGTAATTACGGCTTCTCTTAATCAATTAACTTCTGACCCGATTACTGTTACTGCAAGTGAAGAAACAGCCCCAGGAGTATTTCAAAAAACAGTTACTGTTATAGATGCTACTGGAACATGGTGTCAATTTTGTCCTAGAGTATCTTACGGAATAGAATTAGTAGAAGCGGCTACAGATAAAGCATTTATTATAGCGGCACATAGTGGTGATGTGATGCAAAATACTGCTAGTCAGACTTTAGTGTCTCAAATTAATCCATCAGGAAATTATCCAACAGCCATACTTAATGGTACTATTGATTGGACATTTCCAGAACCTAACAATGTTGAACAGGTAACTAATTTAGCTACAGGAACAACGTCTAGTGGGTTATCTGTAAACTCCCTAGTAGTTGGGAATAACTTAAAAGTGTATGTGAGTGCAGCATTTGCAGCAAGTATGCCAGACGCTAAATTAGCAGTGTATGTTCTTGAAAGTGGAATTGACTCTCCTCAAGTAAATGGTACGAGTTATTATGGAGGAGTTAATCCACTTACTGCAGCAGATGGTTTTACACACAATCATACATTAAGAAGTTCACTTACAGCTGTGCTTGGAGATGTTATTCCTTCAGAAAATACTGTGGCAGGTCAAAAGTACACACAAATATTTGATGTTCCTATTCCTAATAATATAGATAATCCAGATGAGATATCTGTTGTGGCGATGATTATTGGTAATAACTTTGAAATTGTAGCATCTAATGGAGGTCACGTAGGAGTAGACAAAGATTTCAACTAATATGTGATTCTAATTAGCTAGAATTATCATATTTAATTCTTATAAAAAAGACAGCTCTCGTAGCTGTCTTTTTGTTTTATAAGGTAAAACCTTACTAAATCGTGGTTTTTTCTTAGTAGTTTTAATCATTAACCAAAAAACTATTGAATTATGAAAAAAGCAAAATTGTCAAATTTAGAGTTGAATAAAAAAGTGATTTCAAAATTTGATATAGAAAAAGTAAAAGGACAAATGGGATCAACAGATTTAACAAAACAGTGGTACATTGACGACGATGGCAATTATGTGTGTATTTCGTATTTCTGTCGCTAAATAATAATATTTTAAAAATGCTATTTGTATAGCTTTTTACGTATGGCTAAAATATTAGCCAATAATACCAATAACTAAAGAAGCAAAAAGCCAGCTAATCGCTGGCTTTTTGTTATAAGTATGTGAAAATATTAGCCTAAAAATGGATATCTATAATCTGTTGGAGTTACAAATGTTTCTTTAATCAATCGTGGAGAAACCCAACGCAATAAGTTTTGTGCAGAACCTGCTTTGTCGTTTGTTCCAGAAGCTCTTGCACCACCAAAAGGTTGTTGTCCTACAACGGCACCTGTTGGCTTGTCATTAATATAGAAGTTTCCAGCACAGTTTTCCAATGCTTTGGTCGCTTCGTCAATTGCATAACGGTCTCCAGAAAATACAGCTCCTGTTAAAGCATATTCAGACGTTTCATCAACCAATTTCAAAGTCTCTGACCAATCTGCATCTTCATATACATATACTGTAACTACAGGACCAAATAATTCTGTCTCCATTGTAGTATATTTTGGATTTGTGGTTAAAATCACAGTTGGCTCCACAAAATAACCTTTCGATTTATCGTAATTTCCTCCAGCAATAATTTCTGCATCAGCATCTGCCTTTGCTTGGTCAATATATTTAGCCAATTTATCAAAAGAACCTTCGTGAATTACAGCTGTGATGAAATTGCTTAAATCAGCAGGAGAACCCATTTTGAAAGAAGCAATATCTTCTTTTACAAAATCCAATACTTCATTCGCAATAGATTTTGGTAAGTACACGCGTGAAGCAGCACTACATTTTTGTCCTTGGAATTCAAAAGCACCACGCGAAATTCCGGTAGCAACTTGCTTAGGATTCGCACTTGGATGCGCAACGATAAAATCTTTTCCTCCAGTTTCACCAACAATTCTTGGATATGTTTTATACGTGTGAATGTTGTCTCCAATTTTCTTCCAAAGACCTTTAAATACATGTGTAGAACCTGTAAAGTGAACTCCTGAAAAATCTGGACTTGCTAAAACAGTATCCGTAATCATCACAGGATCACCATATACTACATTGATTACACCATCTGGCACACCAGCTTCTTTAAAAATATCAACAATTACTTTTGCTGAGAAAATTTGGCTATCACTTGGTTTCCAAACTACGGTATTTCCCATCATTGCCGCACTTGCTGGTAAGTTTGCCGCAATTGCTGTAAAGTTAAAAGGTGTAATTGCGTATACAAATCCTTCTAGCGGTCTGTACTCAACACGGTTCCAAATACCTTCTGCTGAATCTGGTTGCTCTTCGTAGATTTGCGACATAAATTCTACATTAAAACGTAAAAAGTCAACCGTTTCACACGCTGCATCAATTTCTGCTTGATGTACCGTTTTTGATTGCGCAATCATAGTAGCCGCGTTGATTTTTGCTCTGTAAGGTCCAGCGATTAATTCAGCAGCCTTTAAAAAGATAGCTGCACGTTGTTCCCAAGTTAACTGTGCCCATTTTTCTCTAGCTTCTAAAGCCGCATCAATAGCTTGTGTTACGTGCTTTTTTTCTGCTAAATGATACGTTCCCACAACTTGTTGATGGTCGTGCGGAGGTGTCATATTGTTGGTGTTTCCAGTTGTTATCTCTTCGTTTCCAATGTACATTGGCACATCAACATTTCCATTAAAATACGCTTCGTATTGTGCGATAACAGCAGCTCTTTCAGGACTGCCTGGCGCGTACGATTTTACAGGTTCATTAATGGCTGTTGGAACTTGAAAAAATCCTTTTCCCATAGGTGTTATTTTTATTTGTGTTTTGATTAGAATTTTAAGCTGCAAAGATACAAAAAAAAAGCACCTTTATGGGAATATACGTTTTTAGTCATTTTTTAGGGTTTTGCAATAAATAGGATGTTATTTTTTAAAGAATTGCAGAATTCACAGTTTTTACCTGTTTCTAATGAAAATTTTGTAAGTTGCTTCCCTAAAGAAAGACCCACATAATTATGTGTACTGTTAGTTTTATTTACAAAGGAAATGATGCGTTTGTGCTCACGTCAAATCGTGATGAATCGCCTGTTCGCAAAACTGAAAAACCAGCAGTGTATTCCGTAGCAAATACTAAAATGATTTTTCCAAAAGATGAAGTCGGTGGCGGCACTTGGATTGGAATGAGTAATCAAAAACGAGTGGTTTGTTTGTTAAATGGCGGATTTACTGCACATGAGCGTTTGCAAGAATATCGGCACAGTCGTGGAATTGTGGTGAAAGATTTTTTAGCAAGTGCACATATTGAAAAAACTGTTGCAGATTATAATTTTGATAAAATTGAACCATTTACAATAGTGATGGTCGATTGGAATGAATCAGTACAACTTTTTGAATTGGTTTGGGATGGAACGCACAAACACTTTCAAAAACTATCGTTAGAAACACCGCATATTTGGTCGTCTTCAATGTTGTATTCCGAAGACATGAAACAGTTGCGCCGCGATTGGTTTTCAGATTTTCAACAAAAAAGCGCCTTACATGCTGCGTCTATCATGCACTTCCACAAAACTGCTGGTATTGGCAATCCTGAGGTTGATGTTATTATGGATCGGTTTTTCGTAAAAACCATCAGCATCACACAAATAGAAAAAACTTCGGAATCACTTTCCATGAAATACCATCATTTGCCGACAGATGAAACGAGTGAAATTAATTTCAATTCGAAAGAAGCGTTACATGAATAACTTAGGCATCATATTGGTGTTGATATATCTGGAAGTATTGTAGAAACTTCAACAGAATATCATTGGTTACGCATAAGCGTATTTAGTATTCCATAATTTATAAGCACGTTTGACTTTTTAATAGTAGAAAGTAGTATATTTACTTAGGYRRTAGAATRTTSKWACAWAAAACACAGCCACAGGAGAAAAATAAAATCGCGCTGATTGAGTTTGTCAAAGAAGATATTGAAGTTACCAAAGAAGATGATAGCGATGTATTTTTGGATAGACTGGAAGAAGAGGTTCAGCAGAATTGGGAAGCTTTAAAACAGCGAGAATCGTTTCGAAAATTAGTTTTAATCGAAGTACTAAAGGTGATGATTAAGGCACAACAGGGCAGTGAAAAAGAAACTACCGACTTAAAAGAATTGATACAAAACGTAGATGTCAGTGCTATTTCTAGTGAATTAATCACATAGGAGGGTAACTACAGCTTTACCCTTTTAACTCTTCTTTGATTACACGCACAATTTCTTTGGCAGAAATGTTCTTGGTAGTACCCAGCTTTGAAAGAAGCTTTTGTATTTCTTGGTCTTTTTCAGTTGCTTGTTTTTTTTCTTCTACAATTGATTGTAATAAACTATCGGCAAAGGCTTCGTGTCGATTATTCTGTTTCCTTTTATCATGCTTCATTTTTTAAAATCTCTTGGTTTTAATGTGATACAATTTTTGCAATCGTGGGGAATCCTAATTTTTACTAATTGTTTATCTAAACAGACTTTGTACCAAAAGTAACTAAGCCTTAAAAGAATTTATTGTGACGTTTTCTATAAATATCTGTTAAAGGGGTTTTTCCTTGTAAACTTACAACGAAAATCTCCCCCTTGATTGTCTTACATTTTTTTGTTTTAAAACTCGATGGTGTACATAGCGCCGTAATCCTTTGGAAGCGTTGCGCCTATTTCACGAAGATAGTTTTTCAATCCGCCTTTTGATTTGTGACGGGTAATTTGCATGAGTTTCATCAGTGCTTCTTCTTCTGAATTTCCTTCCGACAACAGATGGTTGTATAAATTGGTCGCTGCGGTGTGTCGCGTAGAATACAGCGTGTAATCTGCACTCAATCCCAATGCTTTTTTCACCTTTCTAAATCGTGCTGCAAAATGCTTGGTTTTGGTATTCTCGTCAATATCCCATGCAAAAGGTTCATTTTTTCGGGTAATTAGATAATCTGTAGGCGCATACTTCTCTAGGTTTATACGGCGAATGATATGCTCTAATTCTCCGATGATGGGTACAACAGCTAGTGGCGATGTTTTGGAACGCACATAAAGGCGTTTGGCTTTTAAGTCAATGTCTTTTACTTGGAGTCTACACACCTCGATATTACGCAAAAAAGCATAGGACATAAACTGCATAAATACGCGCAAGTACGGGTCATGCTTGTCAAGGTATTCTCTGATGGCAATGATTTGTTCTTTAGAAAAGGGTTTGTTCTTTTTAGGCTTGGTTTTAACGTTCTTTATCTTTTCCACAAAATTGTACGGAATAATCTCATCATCTTCCAATTGAGAAAATAAAATAGACAGGGTTGCTTTAGTATTGTTACGTGTTTTAGGAGAAACGACCTTGATAGGAGCATTTGCAAGTTTTTCCTTTTTGGTTTGTGATTTTTTAAGCGTGTTTAAAAACAAACTCACATCACGTTTTTAAGTTCGCTGATATCAAGCGATGATAGTTTGTTGGCTTCAAGCCACTGCATAAACTTATTGTAATGCCCTGTAAAGGTAGAAGCGGTTTTTTTCGACCAGCTAGGCTGTTTTTGAGCAAGAGCGAATTCCATCGCTTGTTTTACCGTATAGCTTTGATGTTGACTTTGAACGCGCTTATTGGACTGCTTTTTTGTAGACGCTGCTTTGGATTCTTCTGCCAATCGTTTATCGGTTTCCTTTGCATCCTCAAAAGGACTGTAGCCTTCATTGAGCATTCGGTGGAGAACTTTACGGATGGTGGATAAGTACGAAAGCCTATCGGTTTTGTTTTTCAGTTTGTTGGCTTCTCCGTAAATAGGTGGCTGCCTTTCTAATTTTCCCGTTGCAGGATTTCGGTAGGAGAAATACACGTACCAACGTTTAGAAAGGTCGCCTTTTCCTGTGTAGATTTTCGGTTCTGAAAATTGCTTTAATTTTTTCAAATCGTATGCAGTTTCGTATTCATTTTTTTTAATTAACTCTAAAATATGCATAAAATTGTGCTTTAAATAGAGCTGAATACAAAGTAAATACACGGATTGTACCCTAAAATGCTTAAAATCTTACTTTTCTAAATAGCGCGGGTTGGAAACTCGCGCCAACGTTTGGAAAATTGTATCGAGAATAGCTTTGAAATCATAGCTGTTCTCGATACAAAATTCTTTCAGAATTTCACTCGAACTGACGCTTTTTTCAATGTATCAATTTGTTAATATATGTTCGTCAAGCTGAACTCGATTCAGCTTCCCATAAAGCAACAAAAATTACAACGTTAGCAAGAGTTGTAAACTCACGCTAACGTTTAGCAAAAGTCTATATTCTAGTAACGTAAGCAAGCTAGGCTCTAGTAACGAAGCGGTCTAAAAATCTAAGACGCTGGATTCGGAATACTGTTATGAATTGCGTTAATCTCGTCCAAAATTTCTTGTGATAACTCTACATCAATACTGGCAATGTTTTCTTTGAGTTGCTCCATTTTGGTTGCTCCGATGATATTTCCCGTGACAAATGGCTGCTGATTGACGAATGCTAAGGACATTTGCGCCAAGCTTAAACCGTATTTTTGAGCCAATGCTAAGTACTTTTCAGTGGCTTTTGTTGCTTCTTCACTACTGTAACGAGCAAATCTTGGAAATAAAGTTAAACGTGCATCTTTTGGTGATTTTCCGCCTAGATATTTTCCAGATAACACACCAAACGCCATTGGTGAATACGCTAATAATCCAACGCCTTCGTGCATTGCGATTTCGGACAATCCTGAATCAAAACCTCTACATAGTAACGAATACGCATTTTGAATCGTGACCATGCGTGGTGCGCCTTTTTTAGCTTCTTCCAAATAACGCATGGTTCCCCAAGGTGTTTCATTGGAAATTCCCACTTGGCGAATTTTCCCTTCTTTGATTAATTCGTCCAACGTGGCTAAAATTTCATGGAAATTGTATTCCCAAGCATCGTTCGGATTGTGTTGGTAAATACGCTGCCCAAAGGTATTTGTGGTACGTTCTGGCCAGTGCAATTGATATAAATCTATATAATCGGTTTGTAAGCGTTTTAAGCTGTTTTCCACCGCATCTTTAATAGCAGCTGGCGCAAAACCATTGGTTCTGATGTGTGCTGTATAATCCCCTGGCCCTGCAATTTTAGTCGCTAATACAACCTTATCACGATTTCCAGTTTTTTTAAACCATGTTCCGATAATTCGTTCGGTTTCTGCATAAGTTTCTGCAGTTGCAGGCACAGGATACAATTCGGCAGTATCAAAAAAGTTCACACCTTGTTCCAATGCATAATCCATTTGTTCATGACCTTCGGCTTCGCTATTTTGATTTCCCCAAGTCATGGTTCCTAAGCAAATTTTGCTGACTTCTATATCGGTATGTGGAATTTTAGAGTATTTCATAGTTTTCTTTTTCGGTTTTTTAATCTTTAGCTTTTATTTGATATTGCATTAAGGATTGAACGGTTTGTTTGAGCTCTTTTTAAAAATGGATTCCTGCCTTCGCAGGAATGACAGTTTTAAAAAAGCGAGTAGTGAAAGCCTGACCTTCGATTTGTCGAAGGAAATGCCCTAGAATTACTTATATTATAAACTTCAATCTTTTTTCTTTTGGATTCCTGCCTTTGCAGAAATGACAAATTATGTGTCGATTTCTACCAAAATCGGACAATGGTCAGAATGTTTGGCTTCTGGCAGAATAGTTGCTCTGGTAATGTTATCTTTTAAGGCTTCACCAACCATATTGTAATCAATGCGCCAACCTTTGTTGTTGGCACGCGCATTGGCACGATAACTCCACCAACTGTAATGATGCGGCTCTTTGTTTAAGTGACGAAACGAATCAATAAATCCGCTGTCAATAAAACTTCCAATCCATTCGCGTTCTTCGGGTAAAAATCCTGAAACACCTTTCATTTTTGGGTTGTGAATGTCAATTTCTTGATGACAGATATTGTAATCGCCGCACACGACCAAGTTTGGAATTTCTTTGCGTAAATTGGTCAAATATTCCTTGATTTCGTCCATGTATTGAAATTTAAAACTCAATCGAGCATCGTTGGTTCCCGATGGCAAATACATACTCATGACTGAGATATTGTCATAATCGACACGCAAATTACGACCTTCAAAATCCATCGTTTCAATGCCTGTTCCGTATGCTACATGATTGGGTTTTTCTTTACAGAGAATTGCCACGCCACTATAGCCTTTTTTTTGTGCGCTGAACCAATAGTGGTATGGATAACCCGCTTCTTCAAACGCTTCCAAATCGAGTTGTTCTTTGTGTGCTTTTGTTTCTTGAATGCAAAGTACGTCGGGATTTGCTTGTTGCAGCCATTCAAGAAATCCTTTTTTGATGGCGGCGCGAATTCCGTTTACGTTATACGATATTATTTTCATGTAATTTGAGTGATGTCAAATCAAGTGCAGTCGAGATTCAATTGAAGTTATAGTTTATTGAATATTCTCGACTGCGCTCGAATTGACATATATTTAATTTTTTGACCTCTAGATTGTTTTTTTTGTGATTTCTTACAGAATAGAATTCACATCAAATATTTTTATTCTTCTTCAGTATTGTTCAGTTGGCGCTCAAGTTCTGCTTGAAATTCTTCCATCACAGGTTTTACCGTGCTTTCTGGCAAATCAGCAATGCGAATGTACATTAAACCATCCACAGAATTATTAAATAACGGATCTACATTAAACGCTACCACTTTGGCATTTTGCTTTACGTATTTTTTAATTAAAACTGGTAAACGCAAACTTCCTGGTTCGAGCTCGTCAATGATTTTATCAAATTTGTTTAAATCTGCTTCCGTTTCGTCAAAAATAAAGTCTTTATCCGCATCTTTTAGCTTGACTTTGAATTCTTTTTTCGGATGAATGTATTGCGCAACATACGGATCGTAGTAATGCGATTTCATAAACTCAATCATCAACGATTTGGAAAAGTTTGAAAACTGATTACTGATACTTACGCCACCAATTAAATATTTGTGTTCTGGATAACGCAGCGTTGTATGTACAATTCCTTTCCACAAGAGGAATAATGGCATTGGTTTTTGCTGATATTCTTTGATGATGAACGCTCTTCCCATTTCAATAGATTCGCTCATCATTTTGTGTAATTCTGGCTCAAATCGGAATAAATCTTGCAGATAAAAACCGTCAATTCCGTGATTGGCAAAAATTTGATTTCCTAAGCCCATTCGGTATGCGCCTACAATACATTTTGCATCACTATCCCACAAAAACATGTGATGATAATAGTGATCAAACGTATCTAAATCGATGGCTTTGTTGGTTCCTTCACCAATTTCGCGAAAAGTAATCTCGCGCAAGCGTCCTAATTCACGTAAAATATTTGGAATTTCAGTAGCTTCTGCCAAAAACACCTGATAGTTTTTACTGGTAAGTAAATGGTGTTTTTTGGTTAGATTGGCAACTTCTTCTTCTAATACGTTTTGCGAAACAGGCGTTATAATCTCCTTCGGTGACTTCGGAATTTTGAGCGATGTAGGCACTTTGCTTACTTTGCTCAATAAGTTTTTCTTTTCATACGTGTTGGACAACATGTATGTTTTTTTGCGTAAAAATTCGGTAAAGTCTGCCAGACTCTCATGTTCATCTTGCGCTTTTACAGGAATTGGTTTCCCGATGCGCACTTTAATGACTCTATTTTTTTGTGTTAATAGTTCAGAAGGTAATTTTGCCGTACGAAATGTGTCACTGATTCGAGATAAACGATAAAAGATACGACTGTTTTTAGCGTGAAAATAAATGGGAACAACAGGCACTTTGGCTTTTTGCACCAGTTTCATTGCAGCTTCTTCCCAAGGTTTGTCTACAATTAAGCGCCCATCTTTATAGGTTGACACTTCTCCCGCAGGGAAAATCCCTAAAGGTTTTCCTTCACGTAAGTGTTTAATAGATTGTTTAAAACCTGCAATGCTCGATTTTGCTTCTTTGTGATCTTCAAAAGGATTCACGGGCATTACGTATGGTTTTAACGGATCAATTCTGTGTAATAAGAAGTTGGCAATGATTTTATAATCTGGGCGTTGCTCAATCATGAGTTTCAATAGCAAAATACCGTCAATTCCGCCCAAAGGATGATTGGAAATAGTGACGTACGCGCCATCTTTGGGAAGACGCTTTAAATCTTCCTCAGGAATCTCAAACTTAATTTGAAATTCGTCCAACAATGCATTTAGAAATTCAAGATCGTCTAAATGTTTGTGTTTGTCGTAAATTTTATTCAAATCAGAGATACGCAAAACCTTCATCAATATCCAACCTATAAAGGTTCCGATGAAGCCGTATTTATCTAGTTTGATCGCTTTTGCAACTTCTTTTGCAGTTACCAATCCCATATACTTACTTTAACGCGAATTACAAATATAGGAAAACAACCTTAATTTAAACCATTTATTTCACAACTAGCTGAATCGTTTGATCGGCACGTTGTTCTAATAAAATTTCTTTGTCTTTTTGCAAACCTTCAATCGCCGCTTCTGTAAAGTGCCGAATGGTATATAAAGACACGTTTTCATGGTGTGTTACCTTAAATTTTGAACGCAATGTTTTGAGTAATTTTTCTAAATTATTAAACTTATTATCGATACACACCGAAAAACTAATCGCTGAGTTTTGAATTACGTCTACTTTCATTTTGTAATCGTGCAACAATTTGAAGATTTCGCTAATGTTATTTTCTACAAAAAATGAGAAATCTAACGAAGACAAGGAAATCAACACCTGATTTTTTTTCACAATAAAACACGGCACATTTGGCGTGATTCCAGCACCTTTTTTTACCGCAGTTCCATCCGCTTTCGGGTTTAAAAATGATTTTACATACAACGGAATTTCCTTTCGTTGCAACGGCTGTAATGTTTTTGGGTGAATTACTGATGCGCCATAAAATGCCAGCTCAATCGCTTCCCTGTATGAAATATGATGTAATAATTGCGCATTTTCAAAATAACGCGGATCGGCATTTAGTACGCCAGGCACATCTTTCCAAATCGTCACGCTTTCAGCATTTAAGCAATACGCAAAAATAGCTGCTGTATAATCCGAACCTTCTCGTCCGAGTGTTGTGGTAAAGTTGTTTGGATCGCTTCCAATAAATCCTTGTGTAATGTTGAGTTTGTTGCGATTTACTTTCTGTTTAATGTTTTCCTGCGTCAATTCCCAATCGACTTTGGCATCGCGATAGTATGTATCAGTTTTGATCATTTCACGAGCATCCAACCATGAGTTTTCAATAGAAACACTGTTTAAATATGTACTGACAATTGTGGTGGAAATCAGTTCTCCATACGACACCAATTGGTCGTACACATAGTTATAATCTGGCGATTTGTTACGTCCTAAAAAGCCTTGCATTTCTTCAAAAAACTGCTTTACTTTTCCAAAAATTGGATGACTTTCGTTGGGAAACAACTCCAACAGAATTTCATTGTGGTATTTCGCAATTTCTTGAATCGACGCTTGCAATTCGTCATTTTTCTCAAAATAGTTTTTGATGACAACTTCAATGGCGTTTGTGGTTTTTCCCATCGCAGAAATCACAATTAGCGTATTGTCATACCCTACTTGTTGCAGTACATTCACCAAGTTTTTCACTCCATTGGCATCTTTTACAGACGCACCACCAAATTTGAATATTTTCATGTAATTCTATTTTCTTTGTCATTCCTGCGAAGGCAGGAATCTATATTATTTTCGATTGTTAATTTTTGATTTACGACGTATGATTTTTAATGTTTAGTTTCACAGCACTTCTCGATACTATTTTTCTGCATTTCGGCAAGCTCAATGACACGAAAAATCACTCGAAGTGACGGTTTTGAAATTGAACTTGAAACATCAAACGTCAGTTCGAGTGCCAAATCTGTGATTTGGTGTATCGAGAACAGCTTTGAATTCAATAAAATCTCAAATCACAACTTATTCGCTAAATACTCCGCAATTCCCGCTTCATCTAACTGTACTACATGCCAATCGCGCATGACATTGGCTCCGATGTGTTCGTAAAATTCTATCGCAGGCGTGTTCCAATCCAACACTTCCCAACTAATTCGTTTTACGCCTAAGTCGTTTCCAAACTTAATAACTTCGGTTAACAGTGCGCCGCCAATTCCTTTGCCTCGTGCTTTTTCGCTCACGATTAAATCTTCCAAATGCAATACTTCACCTTTCCAAGTAGAATAACGCATGTACACCAACGCAATGCCGAGCACTTCTTCGGTGGTTTCTGCTACAAAGCAATGAAATTTTGGATGCGTGCCAAAACCATCTTTTCGTAAATCTTCTGGCGTAATGATGACGGCATCAGCTTCTTTTTCAAAAATTGCCAATTCGTTGATAAGTCTAAAAATAGCATCAACATCGGTTGCAACGGCTTTTCGGATGGTAAAATTCATAAGCTTCAAAATATTTACACAAAGGTAACAAGCCAAAAATTATATTTTTTACGAAAACGTTATAGTTTTACAAAATTATCGATATTTGTGATTTCAGAAACAACTCAGGACAACATGGCTAAAAAAAATCAAACTTTAGGAGAATTTATTATTGAAAACCAAGCTGAATTCAAATATTCTTCTGGAGAACTTTCCCGATTGATCAATTCTATCCGACTCGCCGCAAAGGTGGTAAATCACGAAGTAAATAAAGCGGGATTGGTAGATATTATCGGAGCTGCTGGCGATACTAATATTCAAGGAGAAGACCAGCAAAAGCTTGATGTGTATGCCAATGAAAAGTTTATCCAAACCTTGAGCAATCGTAATATTGTGTGCGGAATTGGCTCTGAAGAGAACGATGATTTTATCGCGATTAATAGTTTGGACGAAAACAATCAAAATAAATATGTGGTGCTGATTGATCCGCTTGATGGTTCTTCTAATATTGATGTGAATGTTTCTGTGGGAACTATTTTTTCAATCTACCGTAGAGTGACGCCTGTGGGAACACCAGTAACGATTGATGATTTCCTGCAAGAAGGCAACAAGCAAGTAGCCGCAGGTTATGTGATTTACGGAACCTCAACCATGTTAGTGTACACAACAGGACACGGTGTGAATGGTTTTACGCTAAATCCTGCTATTGGGACGTTTTACTTATCGCATCCTATTATGCAATTTCCCGAAACAGGAAATATTTATTCCATTAACGAAGGGAATTATGCGCATTTCCCGCAAGGCGTAAAAAGTTATATCAAATATTGTCAGGAAGAAAAAGAAGATCGTCCGTACACATCACGTTATATTGGTTCGTTGGTTTCTGACTTCCATAGAAATTTAATTAAAGGTGGTATTTACATATATCCGCAAACTTCCAAAGCGCCCAATGGAAAACTACGTTTGTTATACGAATGTAATCCGATGGCATTTTTAGCCGAGCAAGCTAACGGATTGGCTTCTGATGGTTTTCAACGTATTATGGACATTCATCCGACAGCGCTACATCAACGCGTTCCTATCTTTTGTGGAAGTCGTAAAATGGTAGAAAAAGCAGAAGAGTTTATGAAGAACTCGTAGGAAAGGTATGCACTTTGCCAAAAATTACTACATTTGTGCTTACTGAAGAACACTAAATAACTTCTACATGGCTACAAAAGGTGAAAATACCAATAGTGATGCTGGTCAAGCAAATCCTAGCATGACCGATCCATCTACTAAGATTGAGGCGATTAAGAATTTAATTTTTGGAGAGAATATTCAAGCCTACAATTCTGAGTTTGACAACATCAAAAATGATATCCTTGCCAAAAAACAAGCACTTGAAAATTTGATTGAAGAAGTGCGTTCAGAATTGATTCAAAACATTGACAATCTGAGCACTGACTTAAATATTCGCATTACCGAATTGGAAACGAATATGGAAAACAAGTTGGACGATTTGGACGAAAAGAAAGTCGATCGTAGACAATTAGGGCAGTTACTCATCAACCTTGGTGAGAAGATTGGGAAAGAATAACCCGCTACATTTTTCTTATGTGTATTTATGACGGAAGCTGATAAATTAACGTTATTAAAAGATTTATTACTCACGGACGATCGTGCGTATGCGGAATCTATACACAAAAAAATCGAGGCGCTCGAAGCAATTATCAATGAGCAAAAAAAGCTTTCCAACAAGGTTGATCCTATTATTGATGAGCGATTGGAAGAATTTATTGAAGAAATTCCAGAAACGCTCGGTCCTACCATTACAGAAGCGTTAGCGGAGCAGATTAAAAATTCTAAAGACCAAGTGGTGGAAGCGTTGTATCCCATTATGGGAAAGATGATTAAGAAGTATATTTCGCAGGAAATTAACTTGCTTACAGAGCGCATCAACAAGCAATTGGAAGATAGTTTTTCTGCCAAAAGCTGGAAGCGAAAATTCAGGTCGTGGTTTGGCGGCGTTCGTGAAGAAGAATTGCTACTGAGTCAATTATCCTCTATTTCGCAAGTAGAACAAGTGCTGGTTGTAGAAAAAAATTCTGGTGTACTGATTGGACAATACGCCAAAACGGAAACTATAGACAAAGATATGGTTTCTGGAATGTTAACTGCTATAAAAAGTTTTGTAGAAGATGCCTTTCAGGGGAAAAGTCAAAACTTAGAATTGATTGAGTACGAATTGTATCATATTCATATTCAAAGCTTTGTATCTTATTACGTGGCAGTTGTTATTTCTGGAGAATATAATCTTATCTTTAAGAATAAAATACAAGATATAATCTTTAATTTTACCGATAACTTTTTAAGTTTATTTAGCGATTTAAATGAAATTAAAGAAGAAGATATTACTAACGAATTAGAATTCTACTTTAGTACGAATGAAGAAAGCCTCTAAAAAAATAATCCTATTAGGTCACTTTGGTGTCGGGAAATCATCCTTGATACGACAGTTTGTGGAAAATACTTTTACAACCGATTACAAAGTTACTATTGGAGTTCATATCCTAAAAAAAGAAGTGAAAATTTCGCCAGAAGAAACCGTTTCACTAATTATTTGGGATTTAGAAGGATACGATGACATTAGAAAAACCAGAGCCTCCTACCTACTAGGTACACACGGTTTTATTTATGTGTTTGACGTAACGCGCCCCGCAACCTTCGAAAATCTGAAAGACGACATAACCTACCTAACCAACCAATACGCCAACACGCCACTAAAAATTGTGGGAAACAAAGCTGACTTGGTTACCAAAACGTATTTAAAAGAAAACAAAGACATGTTTGCTGTGGCGCCTGACTTTTTTACAAGTGCAAAAACAGGTGATAAAGTAGACGATATGTTCATCGCCCTTGCTAAAGAACTTGTGAAATAATTATGATGTTAGAAACCTATAGAGGAACTTATTTTCATCCGAGAACGCAATTTATAACTATTGATGCATCAGGAAATGTCCTTGAAAGCGATGATATTCTTTTTCCTGTAACGAAAGGAGAAGATATCAGCACTATTAGTGCTTTTTTTGAAGGTCTTTCTGCGTATTTTGAAGCGGAAGAAGACAACGATATCAAGTTTACCTGTGTACATCTGGAAGATCAAAACAAACGCGAATATACTTGCGATATTGAATTTAAAACCTTTGCAGATGCTACCAAACCAACGCTGATTATTATTCACGATTTTTCCGATCATTACAAATACTATCAAGAAGTTGCACAGAGCAGAAATGAATCAGTGATCAACTCGCAAATTTTAGAGTTAAAGAATAAATATCTTAAAGAAAAAGAAGATTTTAAAAATACGTTCATCGCAAATTTTAGTCACGAATTGCGCAATCCGCTAACAGGCGTAACGGCTTTTTGTTCGGTATTGCAAAAAACGGACATGACGCTAGAGCAGCAAGATTATGTAGAAGTCATCAAATCGTCCGCAGATCATTTAAAAAACATGATTGGCGATATTTTGGAAGTATCCAAAATTGAAGTTGGGAAATTAGCACTCAACGAAGAACTCTTCAACTTTCATGAACTTATTGAAATGTTGGAGTTTACCTATAGCGTAAAAGCCAAGCAGAAAAATTTAGAATTTGAAGTCGATTTTGACAAAAAAATTCCAAAATATATTGAAGCTGACAAAACACGCATCAAGCAAATATTGGAAAACCTGATTGAAAATGCGCTGAAATTTACAAGCTCAGGAAAAGTCACGTTTTCTATGCAAGCCAATCAAAAAAGAGCGCGCAAAGTAAATGTAAATATTACCATTAAAGATACGGGAATTGGAATTCCTGCCGACAAACTCGATGTGATTTTTCACAGTTTCACCCAACTCAACAATTCAAAAAAATTCAAAGGTACAGGACTTGGTTTGTCTATTGTAAAAGGATTGGTGGAATTGATGGATGGAAAAATTGTTGTAGAAAGTGACGAAGGAAAAGGAACTACTTTCAAAATCAACATGAATTTGAAATATCCTATCAATCAAGAGCAGACGTCTTTAGATAAAAAATCAGAAATTGAAAAGAAAAACTTTCTCTCCAAAGAAAAATACAGTGTGTTACTCGCGGAAGATTCGGAATTGGCGCAAATGGCAGTTTTGAAGATTTTAGCACAAGAAGGAAATTTCTTTTTAGACATTATTACCAATGGCGAAGATGTAATTGAAAGCGTTATTCACAACGAATACGACCTAATTTTGATGGACATCCGCATGCCAGGAACGCACGGTGACGAACTTACCAAAATGATTCGCTCGTTGCCGGTAGACAATTGCAAAACCATTCCAATTTTGGCGTTGACCGCGAATTTATACGACACAGACAAAAAACGCTACAAAAAAATGGGTATGACCGACATCATCGAAAAACCATTTGACGAAAGTACGTTGTTGAAAAAAGTGTACAAGTATTTGAAATAAACTTTACGATCTTGAAATTGAATCTGAACTCGAATTTGAAGTTATCTCTTGAGCTGCGCTCGATATGATATTTTTGATATACGATTGACGATTTTAGATGGCTGATTTTTGAACTCTGAGTACTTTCTTTCTTAGTTTCAAATGTCATTCCAGCGTAGGCAGGAATCCAATATTTACTCTTTACGCAAAATGACATTATTTCTATAATCTTATCTCATAAACCAAAAAAACCGAACTCAAAAAAGTTCGGTTTTTCTATTACTTACAAAATCGTTTCAAACTAACGATTCATATTTCTAATCTCATCTTTAAAATCTTCGCTGTCGACACCTTTTCCAACTAGCATTAATGCTTTATGTACGATGTACGCAACATTTTCAGGAGAAAATCCTAATCCGATGCCCAAACGTTCTAACATAACCGTTTGCTTTGGTCCCAATTCGTGGTCTGCATATACCATACGTGTCAAATCGTACAAACGATCCAAACGCTCGCTGTACATAGTTGGTGGATTAATTGGATGCGATTTGTAATCTTTCAAAATCTCTTTATAATCGCTTTCGGAGATATCCAAATTATTTGCCATTCTATCTAAAAAAGCTTTTTCTTCGTCTGTTATAACGCCGTCACTCATTGCCACACGAACAATGGCTGCAAAGTGGTCTTGATTTCTTTCGCGAAATCCACTTGAATATAAATCTGATATAGACATTTCTTAATATTTTGTCCTGCAAATATAGTTATTCTGTTGTCTTTTTAAACAAAATTTTCGCGTGATTTTCTAGGGATTCTTTGGAGTTCAGTATATTTGCAACTAAATTTTTTACTACCGTGAGTATATCCAAAATCTCGCAGCATTTTTCACAATCTCCCGAACTCGGGAAATTGCGGGAAGCTATTGTCAAAAATCAAGAAAAAATACATCTTAAAGGCTTAACAGGCTCTAGTGTTTCATTTGTTATTTCAGAAACATTCAAACAAAGCGATTTGCCTTTTTTACTTATTTTGGACGATAAAGAAGAAGCCGCGTATCATTTGAACGATTTAGAACATTTGCTGAATGATAAAGACGTGCTTTTTTATCCTGGAAGCTATCGCCGACCGTATCAAATTGAGGAAACGGACAATGCTAATGTGTTGCTTCGCGCAGAAGTATTAAACCGTATCAATTCGCGAAAAAAACCATCGTTGATAGTCACCTATCCTGATGCGTTGTTTGAAAAAGTAGTGACGCGAAAAGAATTGGAAAAAAATACCCTAAAAATCTCGCTCAACGATAAATTATCGATTGATTTTGTCAACGAAACCTTGTTTGAATATAACTTTCATCGCGTAGATTTTGTCACAGAACCAGGCGAATTTTCAGTGCGTGGTGGTATTGTAGATGTGTATTCCTTCTCCAACGACGAACCGTACCGAATTGAGTTTTTTGGTGATGAAGTAGACAGCATTCGTACGTTTGATGTGGAAACGCAACTTTCTACCGAAAAGGTAAAAAAGATTAGCATCATTCCAAATGTAGAAAACAAAGCATTGCAAGAATCGCGCGAAAGCTTCTTAAAATACATTCCAGGAAAAACGATTGTCTTAGCGAAAAATACGGAGTTGCTCTTAGCGCGAATTGATAAATTATTTAAAAAAGCTACGGACGCTTTCGCGGAATTATCGGAAGACATCAAACACAACACGCCAGAAGAATTATTCTGCACAAAACACCTTTTGCAACAGCAATTTTCAGAATATACAATGGTGGAAATGACCGCGAATCCGTTGTTGAAAGCAGATACATTTATCAATTTTAACACAACGCCGCAACCATCATTCAATCGCCAATTTGATTTGCTGATTGAAAATTTAGATGAAAATCGTGAAAACGGTTATACCAATTACATCACGTGTACCAGCGAACAACAAGCCAAACGCTTTGACGATATTTTTAAAGATGTAGGGCAAAAAGTGCATTATGAAACTGTCGTACTTCCACTCTATCAGGGTTTTGTGGATCATCAACAGAAAATCGTGTGCTACACCGATCATCAAATTTTTGAGCGTTATCACAAGTTTCACTTAAAGAATGGCTATGCCAAAAAGCAAGCCATCACGCTGAAAGAATTGACCAATTTAGAAATTGGCGATTACGTAACGCATATCGATCACGGAATTGGGAAATTTGGTGGTTTAAAAAAGATTGATGTAGAAGGCAAAAAGCAAGAAGCTATCAAACTGATTTACGGCGAACGCGATATTTTATACCTCAGCATTCATTCGCTACATAAAATTTCAAAATACAACGGAAAAGACGGAAAACCACCAAAAATATACAAACTTGGTTCAGGAGCTTGGAAAAAATTAAAGCAAAAAACCAAAGCGCGCGTGAAGCATATTGCTTATAATTTAATTGAATTATACGCAAAACGACGCATGCAAAAAGGCATTCAGTACGGACCAGATACGTACATGCAACACGAGTTGGAAGCTTCGTTTATTTATGAAGATACGCCCGACCAATCGAAAGCGACACAAGATGTTAAAGCTGATATGGAAAGCGAGCGACCAATGGATAGATTGGTGTGTGGTGATGTTGGTTTTGGAAAAACGGAAGTCGCCATCAGAGCTGCATTTAAAGCAGTGGACAATGGAAAACAAGTGGCGGTGTTGGTACCAACCACCATTTTGGCGTTTCAACATTTTAAAACCTTTAGCGAGCGTTTGGAAGATATGCCTGTAACGGTAGATTATTTGAATCGTTTCCGAACGACCAAACAACGCAATGAAGTGTTGAAAGGACTGGAAAACGGAAGTGTAGACATCGTTATTGGAACACATCAATTGGTAAACAAAGCCGTGAAGTTTAAAGATTTGGGCTTACTGATTGTTGATGAAGAACAGAAATTTGGCGTTGCAGTAAAAGACAAGCTAAAAACCATCAAAGAGAATGTAGATACACTGACATTGACAGCAACACCCATTCCGCGAACATTACAATTCAGTTTGATGGCAGCGCGCGATTTATCTGTAATTACTACGCCACCGCCAAATCGGTATCCAATTGAATCGCATGTAATTCGTTTTCAAGAAGAAACCATTCGTGATGCGGTGAGTTATGAAATTCAGCGTGGTGGGCAAGTGTTTTTTATTCACAATCGCATAGAAAACATCAAAGAAGTTGCGGGGATGATTCAGCGTTTGGTGCCAGATGCCAAAATCGGAATCGGTCACGGACAAATGGACGGAAAGAAACTGGAAAAACTCATGTTGTCGTTTATGAATGGTGAATTTGACGTGTTAGTTTCTACCACTATTATTGAAAGTGGTTTGGATGTGCCGAATGCAAATACCATTTTTATCAACAACGCTAATAATTTTGGACTGAGCGATTTACACCAAATGCGCGGTCGTGTAGGACGAAGCAACAAAAAAGCCTTTTGCTATTTCATTACGCCGCCAGATTCAGTCATGACACAAGATGCGCGCAAACGTATCAATGCATTGGTGCAATTTTCTGCGTTGGGAAGCGGATTTAATATTGCGATGAAAGATTTGGAAATTCGTGGCGCTGGTGATTTGTTAGGCGGTGAACAGAGCGGATTTATCAATGAAATTGGTTTTGATACCTATCAAAAAATCTTGAACGAAACTATTGAAGAACTCAAAGAAAACGAGTTTAAGGACTTGTATGAATCGCAAGAAAGTAAGAAAGATAAGGTGTTTTTAAAAGAAACACAGATTGATAGTGATTTTGAATTGTTGTTCCCTGATGCCTACATCAACACGGTTACAGAACGTTTGGTATTGTATAACAAACTGAGCGACCTTAAAACAGAAGAAGAACTCCAAACTTTTGAAAAAGAACTGATTGACAGATTTGGTTCGTTGCCAAAACCAGCCGTTGCATTGTTAGATTCAGTTCGTATCAAATGGATCGCAACACGATTTGGCTTGGAGAAAATCATCATGAAGAAAGGCAAAATGGTGTGCTATTTTATTTCCGACCAACAATCGGCATTCTACCAAAGTGAAAACTTTACTAGAGTCTTACAATTTGTGCAAAAAAACCCACATCTTTGTAAAATGAAAGAAAAGCAAACACGTAATGGCTTGCGCTTATTGCTTACTTTTGAGAAAATTACCTCAGCAAAAAAGGCACTACAAGCATTGGAAAAAATAGTGTAATTTGCTTTGGCTTAATTATTGGACAGACACAGAAAAAAAACATTATGATAAAAAAAATACTTTGTTTTCTCTTCTTAATTCCGTTGTGCTTGCAAGCGCAAAAAACCATGACTGGGACATTTGCTCCTGCTGAAGATTTTAAGTGGTATATTATCTATAAGCTTAAAACAACGCGCCAAGAATATGTTGCGAATGGTAAAATTACCGAAGGAAAGCTCCAACATACTTTTAAACCTACTGCCGAAAAAGGCATGTATCGTTTGGTGTAC
Source organism: Kordia sp. TARA_039_SRF (assembly GCA_006383075.2). Taxonomy (GTDB): domain Bacteria; phylum Bacteroidota; class Bacteroidia; order Flavobacteriales; family Flavobacteriaceae; genus Kordia. The sequence continues at coordinate 358,543 of SMNH02000001.1, read as the reverse complement.
GGTTTGCCACAGGAAGAAAAAAACTTTGATTTTATCTACAACGGTGAAGAAGATATTGTGTTTAATTTTACTGATGAGCAACTCAATTTTACCGCTTCCAAAGAGAATAAATTATATACTTCGTATTTCACCAATATCAACGAAGCAAAACGCATGATTAATGCCTATTACCAAAGTGGTGACACAAATAAAGAATCGTTTTTAGAGATTTTTAAATCCATCAATACACTGCAAGAAACCTTTGAGAAAGAAGCTAAAGGAACTATTGCATACAACTTTATCAAAGCGAGTCGCACATACATTCCAACAAGTTATGAAACGCCGCAAACGATGGTTGCCAATATTAAAAAACACTATTTTGACCACGTAGATTTTACCAATCCTGTGTTGCAAAACTCTGATTTTATTTCTGAAAAAGTATCCAATTATGTGTTTACAGCATTGCCGATGAAAGAGTTTACAGGAGCGGAATTGGTTGCTTTGTACAAAGAAAATATTGCTACTGTTGTTGAAAAAATGCAAGCCGTTCCTGCAGATTACAAAAAAACCTTATTGTACGTGTTGTGGGAACAAATGGTGATTGTGGAAAATCAAGAAGTTGCCATTCACATCGGAAATACCTATTTAAAACCAATTGCCAAACAACTCAACGATGAGGTGATTGTGGAAAGAGTGAACGTGTACGAGCGATTGGCTATTGGACAAAAAGCACCTGAAATTTCGTGGACAAAAGACAATAAAACATACAAATTAAGCGAGCTCAATTCCGCAGAAAACTATATTGTTGTGTTTTGGAGTAGCGGATGTTCGCATTGTTTGATGGAAATGCCAAAACTTAAAACCTTTGTCAATTCGAAAGAAAAAGGAATGCTTAAAGTTATTGCTATTGGTTTGGAAGACGAACGCGAAAGTTGGGCGAATGAAAGTTCATTCTATCCAGAGTTCATCCACATTTTAGGATTGGATAAGTGGGACAATGAGATTGGAAATTTATACGATGTTTCATCAACTCCAACATTTTTTGTGTTAGATAAAGACAAACGCATCATTGCAAAACCGTATGGTGTAAAGGAGTTGAAAGAGTTTTATTTGCAGAAATAAGTACTATTAGAATATAAAAAAGCTATCTAAAAAAGAGGACACTTCAATCATTTTTTAGATAGTTTTTTTGTGATTTCAATTTACTTGATGCTTCGTGGGCTTGCCCCAAAGTAGTTAACTATTACGGACAGTTTTGTTCTGTTGGATTACCCAATTGCGTAGCATTATCAAATCCATCCGTGCATCCGTTCTTAAGTTCTGTTCTTACTTCGCTTATAGTTGTACAAGTTATTTGTGGTACACTAGGACAATAATAATCTTGTTGCGTTTCTGTTTGTCGATGCGTTCCTGTTGTAGTGTCTGTGTTATTTACTGGATCACCTGTACCACCAATAATATAGTTTGAATTCAATTTTGCTACTTTGAATTTTTTCAACCGTAATACTTTTTTTTGTTCTCTCATCTTTACTAAATTTTTAAAATATTGAATGTGTTCAAACCTATGAATTGATTTTTAAAATGCACTGAAAATCAATATTATAAAAACTACAATTCCGTGAATTATTGTTTTTTTTGAGTAGCTTCTCTCACTTTTTTAATAAAATAAGAAGGTTTTAATCCTGTTTTCTTTTGAAAAGCACGTGAAAATCCTTCTGGATTTGAAAAGCCAATTTCTTCTGCAATAGCACGAATGGTATATTTTTGATATTTGGTTTCCGTCTGTAGATGATTGATTAAATACTCAATTCGCATATCATTGATATACGTAGTAAAATTTTTCTCTTTGTACGAGTTCACAATTTTAGATAAATACTTTGAATTTGTGTTGACAAGTTTGGCGACATCTTTTAGCGAAATTTGATTTTCCAAATATGCATTACTCGCTTCAAATGATTCTAACGATTGTAAAACTTCTTCCACAATTGTTGAATCTATTTCTAAAGATATTGGTCGATGTTGCGCATCTTGAACAGAAATTTTTTCTTCAACACTAGCAGTAGATTTTGACATAATCTCATGATAACGTTTTTCGTATGATTTTTTCTGTCTGTAATAATAAACCAACATAAAAACACCAACCAAACTGATAGCGCCACTTCCTATGATAATCCAGTTTCGTTCGCTAATTATTTGTTGTTTTTGACCTTGTAATTTATCTATCAACCTTTCTTTACTAGCAACATACGCTGGAATGTCATATTTCTTGGTAATATTTTTGGATAAATATCTATAATCTGCGTGTATGGTACTATCAATTTCTAAAAGTTGCTTGGTATATTTCAGTTCCTTTTTAGGGTTATCTTTTGCTCTGTAATAATTGATGAGATACACATATGCTTCTCGCAAAGGCGGAAATAAATCTTTATTTTCATTATAAAAATTATCAATCTTCTTAAAATAGTCAATAGCTTTCGGTTTGTCATTTAAAGCATAATAGTTTTTTCCCAAATAAAATTCAGCCACCAATTGATCATTCTTTTCCAAATGAGGAAATCCTTTTGTAATACTATCAATAGATTTTTGATAGTTTCCTTTTACATTTTGATTGATTCCTTCATTCACTAAAAAATGATAGTACAATTTTTCTTTATTATATTGCAACGCTAACTGAATGCCTTCTTTATTGGTAGAAGCTGCTTTTTTTGTCTGTTCAGATTCATAATATACCGACGACAATTGAAGTAAAGTGTATAAATAAATGTTTACGCGAAATGTTTCTCGTTGTTTTTCATGGACCAGACACTCTTTTAAGAGTTCCGCGGCTTCTTCATAATCGCCAGAAATACGTTTTAACACCGCAATATTATTCTTCATATCGTATTCGTAGGTGATATTTCCTTTTGATTTGGCAACAGATTCCGCCAACAAATAATTATTTAAAGCTTCAGGGTAATTTCTTAGCTTGTAAAAAGTACTAGCTCTCATCATATATGGTAGCAACGGAAACAGAGCGTCATTCTCAAGATTTTCTGTAAGCATTACAGCACTATCCAAATAATGAAGTCGTTCCTCATAAGCAAAGTTTTTTGCAGCAATTAAATAATATCCGCGTCCTATTAACTTTTTATCATTGGTTTTCTTCGCTTTTTTCAAGTATTCCAACGCAAGTAGTTTTGCTTTCTCCGAACTTACACTTGTGTCTCGAAGTTGAATTCTAAGTGTTTTAAACGCTTCTAGCAGATTTTCTTGCTGTTGCGCAAAGGCAAAAACGCTGAAAATAAACAAATAAATATGCACTAAACGTTTCTTCATATATAAAGGAATTTCCACAAATATAACCGAAAAGCATCTTGAACCTATTCGTTTTTACTACAAGCTTTCCCACAATTCACGGAATTACGATTACAATTCATGGAATCATCAATTGCTTTAGTTGACTGATACTCAATTTAATCATTGATTTGTTGGTGTAATCATAATTACAAAAAACTTAATACTCATTAAAACTGATTATGTATGAAAAAAAAGAATTTAAAAAGCCTAAAGCTTAACAAGAAATCAATTTCTGATTTAGGAAAAACATCTATGCATGGAGGCGCAACTGGCCCTTTATGCTACAAAGACACAAAACAAGATGGAGATTGTTGGGTTCCAACAATTATGCAAACTTTTTACTGTCCTAAAACAGTTACAATTTGTGGACAGCCACCATGTATTAGACCTGATAACTAAAAACAAGATACGAATGAAAAAACAAAAAATTAAAAATCTCACACTACACAAGCATACAATTTCAGAACTGAATCATGAAGCTATTGCTGGTGGAGCCTACAGTGGCGGATGCTCTGATGGATGCGGTATTTTTCAAACATGGCTCAACTGCACAAGAGAAAATTGTTCGCAAGATTGTACTTCCAGAGCTACTTGTGGACCATATACAGGTCTTTTAAATAGCTGTACTTGTTAACCAAATAGTAACCTTAAAACTATATTATATTATGAAAAAAAAGAATCTCATAAGCTTAAAGCTTAACAAACAATCCATTTCAGAATTAAATCCAGAAGCCGTTAAAGGTGCTGCCGCAACAGGTGGTTGTACAGACGGATGCGGTATTTTTGGATCGTATTGGAACTGCACTAAAACAAATTGTACACGTGATTGTTCAAGAGCCCATGGAGGTGCATCTTGTGACTTTATCACGAAAGTAGGTCCTGATTGCGAACCTGTTTCTGGTTAATTAATCATAAAAAAGATAATAAAAGGTATGCGGGCAGAGCTCGCATATTTTTTTCATCGTAAAAGTACTTTCTAGGTATTGCATTACAATTTTCTCTCTATGTATAGGAATGTAATAACTTTTTTGAATGGGTTATTTCACTAAAAACCAACCTGTACATATATAAAATCCCGCTCTGATAAGGAGCGGGATTTCTCGTAAAACTAAAATTACGCAAAGAAGTTTAATTTCAATACTGATACATCTAATTTTCATAAAGAAATTGCCCTAAGATGCATCTGCCTACTAAACAGAAATTGTCAATTCTTCCACGCAAACTTTTATATATTATTATACATACTGTCAATACAGTATGTTAGTATCTGCATGCCATATACAAAGCACTGAAAAATGCCTGCGTAAATGCAATCCGAAATGTAATTTGTCTTCTATAATGATTCTCTTAAAGAATCGATGATAAGGTGATGGTTAGGGGTAACACAAAGTGCAGTTGTACACTTGTAAATTGTATTTTAAACAGTGGCTACGCTGTTAAACTTACATACAAAGTACAAAATTATACAACTACAAAACAAACTTCTGAATTAAAATTGACCCAAAACAGCGTAAAAACACCTGTTTTTTGGTGAATTATAAAGGTCTGTGAGATTTTAATTGGATTCTCTTAAAGTGATTTCAGATTTTTTATGACCGTAAATGCCTTGTCAATCTGTTCGTCGTTGACTAAAATAGTAAATTCGTTGGTAGTAGAAATAACTTCATAAATATTGACACCTTCCCAAGAAAGTCGCTGAAAAATAAAATAATAAATGCCAGGTACATTCACATTGTCTTTAGGAAGCTTGACTGTGATAGAGGATAAATTTTCTTGTTTTTCGAGTAAAATTTCATTCTTAAACGCAGAAGCTACCAATTCGGCAACCTCACTGCTCACTACAATATTTGATTCGTTCACGCCACGCGAAGACGTATAAAAAACCGTGTTCAATCCTTCTATTTGCGACATAAAACTTGCCTGATTTTTCAATAAAGTTTCTGAAACTTTAAACGTATAATCATTTAGTGAAGAACGCACGGTAATTTCTCCAATATTGCGCACAAATTTCAACACACGATGTGTTACACGAAACTCCAATTCTGATGACAATCGTTTTAACGCCATTACAATAGCACCATTTTTCACTTCTTTCCCCAATTGATGCTCTATTTCAGGCTTAATTAATCGTGATAAAGATGTTAAATTGATAATACCTTGCGACAAAGCACTCGACAAAAATGGCTTGGTTTTAATGTACTCTTCTACAATAGATGAAATGGTTTTCATGAACGCTATTATTTAATAAACGTTGCAAAAGTACAAACACAAAATATATTTTCAAAACAAATTGTTATAATTATAACATAGGTTTTTAAAAATGATAAAAAGCGTCTTTTATGTGATTTAAAGACATGTTAGCTTTTTGAGTTAAAATGGCAATAACATCAAAGCGAACTTCAACGTCCAAATCATTTTCAGTGATGTAATAATCAACTGCTTTCACCAACAACTGAATCTTCTTTTTACTCACAAATTCTTCAGGATTTCCAAAATCAGCAGACGTTCTCGTTTTTACTTCTACAACGACTAGAGTTTGCGCTTTTTGAGCAATGATATCGACTTCTGCTTTTTGAAATCGGTAGTTGGTTTCCAAGATGGTATATCCTTTTTTGGTAAGATGTGAAACGGCTAATTTTTCGCCTTCAATACCCAATTCGTTGTGTGTTGCCATGCAGTTGCTTGTAAAATTTCACATAAAATACGTATCTTAAATTTACAAATCAACCAAAAACACCTAAAATCTTCAACAAATGAACGCCAAGTACGACGCCATTGGAAAAGGATATAACGATACGCGAACAGCAGACCCATACTTGCTTGAGCGCTTATACTATCATCTAAATCCGATTCACAAAGGTTGGTATTTAGACATTGGTTGCGGCACCGGAAATTACACATCCAAACTACATACAAAAGAAGCAAACTTTATTGGCATTGATCCTTCCGAAAAAATGCTTAAAAAAGCACAAAATTCCTATCCAGAGATTACATGGAAACTAGGAACAGCAGAAAACATTCCGCTAGAAAATAACAGTGTGGAAGGCGTTGTTGGAACGCTAACCTTGCATCATTGGAGCGATTTGGAAAAAGGGTTTTCTGAACTATTTCGCGTGATGAAAAATTATACGAATGTGGTATTTTTCACTGCAACTCCTGAGCAAATGAAAGGCTATTGGCTCAATCACTATTTTCCAAAAATGATGGAAGCGTCTATTGAGCAAATGCCTTCACTGGAAAACATCACCAAAGCGATGAGTGCTGCTGGATTTCCCGATGTGTATTTGGAACGTTACTTTATTCAACCCGATTTAAAAGATCATTTTTTATATGTTGGCAAACACGATGCTCGTAAATATTTAGATGCTTCCATTCGCAACGGAATTTCCTCTTTTTCGCACTTAGCACATCAAGAAGAAGTCCAAAAAGGCTTGAAAATGCTCGAAAAAGATATCGCTTCTGGAGAAATTGACAACATCATCAAAAGCTACGAAAACCGCAAAGGTGATTACCTGTTTTTGTTAAGTCAAAAAGAAGTATAAATTTAACGCGGATTCGATATAAGAGATTTCTATTTTACACTTAAATCACTTGCAAACAAATACTTGTCAGGTCGAGCGCAGTCGAGAACACTTAGAAAAACTAAAGTTTCAATTGAATCTCGACTGCGCTCGATTTGACATTTAGCGTAATTTACTTACAGTCATAAATATTGGAATTATAACATCAAACTCCCACTAATTTTAGAAATATACTACGCAATGATTGATTGAGCGAAATAGAAATGTATTGAACATTAAAAACTCAGTTGTACCTCAGAAGTTATTTGTAAACTTACGTTTCTACCAAAAATCAACGCGCGATTGTCATCCAAATGTCCCGCAGGAAAGTTAAAACAAATTGGAAAATCGTACTCGGAGGTGATTTCCAAAATAATTTCATGTGCATTTTTGCCAAACGGAATCGTATTATCGTGCATATCGGTCATACCGCCAACAATCAAACCTGCTAGATTGTCAAGATATCCATTGCGTTTCAAGTTCATCAACATTCGGTCAACATGATACAAATACTCGTCTAAATCTTCTAAAAACAGAATCTTTCCATTCGTTTGCAAACTCAAATCAGAACCCAACATGCTATATAACATGCTCAAATTTCCACCAACCAATTCGCCCGAAGCTACACCTTTTCTGTTATAACTTACAGATGGAATTAGATATTGTAAACTTTCCCCAAAAAGCACTTTTCGTAAACTTTCCAACGAAGCCGTACTATTTTTCGGAACATTAATCGGCATAGTAGCGTGCAGACTTTCAACTTGTAATTGTTGTGCTTTGCTATGCAATACCGTAACATCCGAATAGCCAATAATCCATTTGGGTTGTTGTGTAAATTTTGAAAAATCTATGCCATCAATCATACGAATCGTTCCGTAACCACCACGCGCACACCAAATAGCATCAATTCCGTCATCATCCAAAAACTGTTGAAAATTTTCAATTCGTGCGGCATCATCTCCTGCAAACTGATGAGCCTCTAGGGCAATTGTAGTGCCGAGAACAACTTTCAAATCCCAACTGTGCAACAATTCAATCGCAGCTTCAACTTCGGGAATCGAAATCTTTCGCGCGGTAGACAATATCCCTACAGTGGAACCTTTTTGAAGTGGTTTTGGTGGTTTCATAACTTAAAAATAATAGAAAAAATACAGTATTTCATTTTCAAGAAAAACAAAATCCATTTTTAGACAAGTTGCAAAAATCATCGTTTTTGTGAATCATAACTGTAAATACTACTGCTAAATATACGAAAACAGTAGAGTGAGTTATTCTTTTCCGCAGTGTAGTATTAATTTTTCGTTGAAATATGTTCAGCCTTTTGAGAAATATTACTTTCTATTTTTTGAAACTAAAAAACAGAGCTTGATGAATACAGAGTTTCGAAAAATTAGTACGGTTTTAGTTTTTCCAAAAAAGAAAAACTAAAAACACCTCTGGAAAAGCGCCTTTTCTTTTGTTTCTTTTCTTTGGGCGAGCAAAGAAAACGAAAATAAGAAGCTAGAATTTTCTATTTTTTGTAAAGTATCAAAGGAATATCAATATTTAATTTGAAATAAATTTATGTCGAGCTCATGTTAAATAACTATTTTTGCAAGCTAGAACGATTTATTAAAGAAAAACAAAAATGAGTCAACACCCACAACGATATACCATCACCGCCGCATTGCCATATACCAACGGACCTATTCATATTGGACATTTGGCTGGCGTGTATGTTCCTGCTGATATTTATGCACGTTATTTACGATTAACAGGCAACGATGTTGCGTTTATGTGTGGAAGCGACGAACATGGTGTTGCCATTCCGATGCGTGCCAAAAAAGAAGGTGTGTCGCCACAAGATATCATTGATAAATACCACGGAATCATCAAAAAATCGTTTGAAGATTTTGGAATTTCTTTTGATAACTATTCTAGAACTTCTGCGGAAATTCATCACCAAACCGCCTCCGATTTCTTTAAAAAGCTATATGAAGCAGGCGAATTTGTTGAAGAAGTGACTGAGCAATTGTACGATGAAGAAGCTAATCAGTTTTTGGCAGATCGTTTCGTGATTGGAACGTGTCCAAAATGTAATTACGAAGAAGCGTACGGCGATCAGTGTGAAAACTGCGGAACTTCTTTGAGTGGAACTGAATTAATCAATCCGAAATCGGCTATTACAGGAAATACACCAACTCTCAAACAAACAAAGCACTGGTTTTTACCTTTAGACAAATACAGCGATTTCTTGAACGAATGGATTGTAGAAGGTCATAAAAATGATTGGAAACCGAATGTGTACGGACAAGTAAAATCGTGGATTGATGACGGTTTGCGTCCGCGTGCCGTGACGCGCGATTTGGATTGGGGAATTCCTGTGCCCGTTGAAGGCGCCGAAGGAAAAGTACTCTATGTGTGGTTTGATGCGCCTATTGGATATATTTCAGCTACGAAAGAATGGGCGTCACGCGAAGGAAAAGATTGGGAACCGTATTGGAAAGATAAAGACACAAAATTAGTTCACTTTATCGGGAAAGATAATATTGTGTTTCACTGCATCATTTTCCCGTCAATGCTAAAAGCACACGGCGATTTTATTTTGCCAGACAACGTACCAGCAAACGAATTTTTAAACTTAGAAGGCAACAAACTTTCCACATCTAAAAACTGGGCAGTTTGGCTGCACGAATATTTGCAAGATTTTTCTGGAAAAGAAGACGTATTGCGCTATGCATTAACAGCAAATGCACCAGAAACCAAGGATAATGATTTTACGTGGAAAGATTTCCAAACGCGAAACAACAGTGAATTGGTTGCGATTTTAGGAAACTTTATCAATCGTGTAGTGGTATTGACGCATAAATATTACAATGGCGTGGTTCCTGAATACACAGGAAACTATGAAGAATTGGAGCAAGTAAAGCATTTTCCTAGTGTGATTGGAAGTTCAATCGAGCGTTACCGTTTCCGTGAGGCAAGTCAGGAATTGATGAACTTGGCACGTTTAGGAAATCAATTTTTACAGGCGAACGAACCTTGGAAAAAAATTAAGGAAGAGCCAGAAACTGTAAAAGGCATTATGTATGTGGCGTTGCAAATTGCCGCGGCTATTGCAGTATTGTCAGAACCATTTTTACCATTCACGGCAAAAAAATTAAAACATATTTTAGCGTTAGAAGGAAATTTGAGCTGGAGTGACATTTCAACCAAAGACATTTTAATTCCGACACATCATACCATCAACAAAGCGGAATTGCTCTTTGCAAAAATTGACGACAAGGAAATTCAGGCACAATTAGACAAGCTAGAAGCTACCAAAAAAGCCAACGAAGCAGCGAACAAACAACCAGCACCACAAAAAGAAACCGCTACGTTTGAAGATTTTACGAAATTAGACTTACGCGTAGGAACTATTTTGGAAGCTGAAAAAGTTCGTAAAACGAAAAAGCTTTTAAAATTGTTGGTAGACACTGGTTTGGACAAACGCACTATTGTTTCTGGAATTGCAGAAAGTTTTTCGCCAGAAGAAATCATTGGAAAAAAAGTAACGGTTCTAGCCAACTTAGCACCGAGAGTGATTGCCAAAGTGGAAAGTCAAGGAATGATTTTAATGACCGAATTACCAGACGGAAAACTCGTCTTTGTCAATCCTGATGAAGCTGGTGTGATGAATGGGGAAACGATTAACTAAGTACTTTCATAGAAACGTAGCTTCAAACTAAAAAATGTCTAAAACTAATTTTATAGAAATTGCAACAGAACGACTCTTACTAGCAAAGTTGCAAAAGACTGATTGGGAAATGGTTTCTTTCTTGCGGACCGATGAAAACGTGAATAAATTCATCCAAAGACCAACGGCAGAAACCAAAGAAAAGGCGCTACAATTCATTGAAAGAATTCATAAAAATATAGAAAATCAAGATTCATATTACTGGAAAATAACAGAAAAAGGCAACGCAACAATGATTGGCGCTATCAGCTTATGGAACTTTTCTAAAGATCGTAAAGCTGCCGAAGTCGGATACGATTTAAGTCCAAAATATCAGGGAAAAGGCATTATGAGTGAAGCTTTGCAAAATGTAATCGCGTTTGGATTCCAAAATTTGAATTTAGACCTAATTGAAGCCTATACACATTATCAAAACGAAAGTTCAAAAACACTCCTTAAAAGAAATGGATTTAGGTTAGTTGAAGGTAAAAAAGATGCAGACAATACTACTAATATTGTTTATGAATTGAAAAAGTAAGTCGTTCGATATCAACTCATCAATATTCCTTTAGTTAGAATAAATTAAAATTACCCCGAGTTCAGCTAAAACTCAAGCTTTATCCGTATTTTTACATAAAAGTTGTTTAAACTTTTTAACTAATAAAAAAAGAAAAACGCTATGTTATCAAAAAATATGGAAAGTGCTCTCAATGCACAAATTCGAGTAGAAGCAGAATCTTCACAGGTATATTTAGCCATGGCAAGTTTTGCCGAAGTGCAAGGTTTTGAAGGTGTATCTTCGTTTATGTATTCGCACTCTGATGAAGAGCGTATGCACATGTTAAAACTGATTAAGTATGTAAACGAACGCGGCGGACATGCTACGATTTCTGAACTAAATGAGCCACCAAAAGAATTTGGTTCGTTTCGTGAAATGTTTCAAAAACTCTTTGAACACGAAGTAAAAGTTTCTAAAAGTATCAACGACTTGGTTCACATCAGTTTGCAAGAACAAGATTACGCTACACACAACTTTTTACAATGGTATGTAGCTGAGCAAATTGAAGAAGAAGCACTCGCACGTACCATTTTAGACAAAATCAACCTGATTGGCGATGACAAAGGTGGATTGTACTTGTTTGACAGAGATGTACAAGCAATCACCGTACAAGCCTCTACCAATATTACTGAGTAATTATAACACAAACTAGCTCAAAACACGAAGAGCGATTGGAAATATTTCAGTCGCTTTTTTTATTGTTGCATTTTGTCATTCCTGCGTGTTTACTGAGCGTGTTGAAGTATAGGCAGGAATCCATTCTACTTCAAAATAGATTCCGCATCAAGTGCGGAATGACAAGAGTTTCAAATGAAGAGTCAAGAGTCTAGACAAATCGACAAAAGTGAAGCGTGACTAACATTCCAAGAGCGTCAGCGAGTCTTATCTCACCAACAACTTCGCCTTCGCATGAATAATCTCTGCAACAGGCTTGTTCTCTATCTTGCTTTCTAGCCACGACAAAATATCTAAATACAAAAACGCTCTGCGTTCGTACGGATCGTCCTCAAAAGGTTTTAATTTGGCGTGTAATGTTTCAAAAGCTTTCTTTACTTGATGCGGATAAATGTTGCCCAAACCTCGTAAAAACTTGATAAATTCCTTCTGAACTTCGTGCAAATCGTCCATCTTTAGCAAATACTTGTACGTACTTTTTAGCTGAGTTTCTAAATGATAATCCAAGCCCAATTCGTAATGCGCTACCAAATTCAAAATTCGCGAAAAGCACAACAAATCTTCACGCACTTTCAACGACTTATTTCGAATGATTTTCTGTAAATATGCAATACAATTTCGATTATCACCTGCGCCAAAATACAAGGACGCGATTTTATAGTAAAAAATCATCACATGATGCTCGTCAATTCGATTTTCAAACAATTCAATTCGGGTATTTACTTCATCAATCAAATACAAACCTTCGCTAAACGTTCCTGTTAAAAAGTGATAATTCAACTTGTTCATATACACGTACAAAAAGCTCAATACCTGCGTATTATCATTTTGCGGCACCAATTCGTTTTCAATATCGTATTCTAATTGTTGCAATACTTCTTTAAATTTTACTTCATGTTTAATGTAAAACAGCGATTCCAATAAATAATGACTGCCTTTCAAGTAAAAAACAGGATGAATCTCCTTCATTTTCGGAGTCTGATTGAACAATTCCACCCATTTTGAAGAATACTTATAACTCGATAAAAAATCTTGCGTCAAAAAACTATACCACAAATGTGCTTTGTAAAACCATAGCTTTTCCCGAAATCCTAACTCGTTCAAATCAACAACTGGCAAACGCTCATTAAAATACGACGTGACCTCATTAAAATCTTCTTCATTCTTTACATAGCCAACTTTCAATAGCAAACCATACAATTCTAGCGATAAATTCGATAATTTACTCGCCAAGGCGTTTTGTTCGCTGAGTATTTTCGCTTCCGCAGAAAGTTCATCTGCTCGGCTCGACATACTTCTTGTAATATACTGTGTTTCAATAATTTTCTCTAGTTCCACAATTTCGTACGCCACATTTTTCTCTTCGTGTTCCAAGGCAAGGATTTTGGCTTTATCGAGCAATTTCAAACTCTGCGTGTACAAGCCTTTATTGTACAAAATAGTAGCGTAATCGAGTTGTTCTCTAATCGTAATTCGGATGTTGTGTTGTGCGGGATTTAAGCGTAAACTCTTTAAAATCTGCTTGTATAAATTCGCTTTTAAGTTGGACAATTGCCGTTTGGTCACGATTTTCTTCTTCAAAATCGCTTCTTCGTCATAAGTTTGACTCTTGTCTAAAAAGGTAAACAATGCCAAAAATTTTGAATTTACGTTCCCTTCAAATCGTCCAACATACAACTTAAACTGTCGTTTTTCAGATTTTGACAACGATTTAATCAATACAAATAAAGATTCCTTTTGCGAGTTTGACATTGTAAAAAATTATTGCATAACTAACTTACTATCAAATAATTATACCAAAAATAAACACAGTTAGCACTGTAAAAAACAACGCTTCATCATTCGTTTTGGGAAATACAAAGTATACATTCGTAAGAATAAAAAGAAATAAACACTCAAATTTTTAATATATGAGTTCAAATCGAGTCTATATTTTTGATACAACATTGCGAGACGGAGAGCAAGTTCCAGGCTGCAAACTCAATACGGAAGAAAAGCTGATGATTGCTGCCAAATTAGACATTTTAGGCGTAGATGTGATTGAAGCTGGATTTCCCGTGTCAAGTCCGGGCGATTTCCAATCGGTAGAAGCGATTGCAAAACTGGTAAAAAATGCTACCGTTTGCGGATTAACCAGAGCAGTACAAAACGACATCAAAGTAGCGGCAGAAGCCTTGCGATACGCAAAACGCCCACGAATCCACACAGGAATTGGAACGTCAGAATCGCACATGAAATATAAATTTAAAGCAACGCCTGAGCAAATTATTGAACGAGCAGTTGCTGCTGTAACATATGCAAAATCGTTTGTTGAAGATGTAGAATTTTACGCAGAAGATGCAGGACGAAGCGACAATGAATTTTTAGCGAAAGTCTGCGAAGCAGTCATCAAAGCAGGCGCAACTGTGTTGAATATTCCAGATACGACAGGCTATTGCTTACCAGAAGAATACGGACAGAAAATAAAATATCTCAAAGAAAACGTCACAGGAATCGACAAAGCGATTCTTTCCTGCCATTGTCACAACGACTTAGGCTTGGCAACAGCAAACTCCATTGCAGGTGTCCTAAACGGCGCGCGACAAATAGAATGTACCATCAACGGAATTGGCGAACGTGCTGGAAATACGTCGTTGGAAGAAGTGACCATGATTCTAAAACAGCATCCATATTTGGACTTAAACACCAACATCAACTCCAAAATGTTGACAGAAATGAGTCAGTTGGTATCTGAAACCATGGGAATGCCTGTGCAACCTAACAAAGCCATTGTAGGAACCAACGCCTTTGCACACAGCTCTGGAATTCACCAAGATGGTGTCATCAAAAACAGAGAAACCTACGAAATCATGAATCCGAAAGATGTCGGTGCAGAAACTTCTTCCATTGTGTTGACGGCAAGAAGCGGACGTGCAGCGTTGGCATACCGAGCTAAAAATGTTGGGTACAATCTCACCAAACGCGAATTGGATTCTGTGTACAGCGATTTCTTAAACTTTGCTGACAAGCATAAAGAAGTAACCGATACAGACATTCATCACATCGTAAAAATGAGCACTACTGCAAAACCTATGTATGCATAACCGCAGCAAAACTAAAAAAGATGAAAAAGACCTTATTTGATAAAGTGTGGGACGCGCATGTGGTGGATAGCATTCCTAACGGACCACAAATTTTATATATAGACAAACATTTAATTCATGAAGTCACAAGTCCGCAAGCCTTCAATGAATTAAAAAAACGAAACATTCCTGTTTTCAGACCAAAGCAAATTGTAGCAACTGCTGACCATAATACACCAACGGTAAATCAGCACTTGCCAGTAAAAGATGAATTGTCACGAAACCAACTACAACAACTTCAACAAAACTGTGACGAACACCATATTGAACTCTATGCACTTGGTCATCAATACAACGGAATTGTGCACGTAATGGCACCCGAATTAGGCATCACGCAACCTGGAATGACGATGGTTTGTGGCGATAGTCATACCTCAACGCATGGTGCTTTTGGAGCCATTGCTTTCGGAATCGGAACCAGTCAAGTAGCGCAAGTCTTTGCAAGTCAATCGTTGCTATTGACCAAACCGAAAAAAATGCGCATTACCGTAAACGGAACGCTAGGACAAAACGTATTGCCTAAAGATGTCATTCTGTACATCATTTCTCAATTGGGAACCGATAGCGGCACAGAGCATTTTATTGAATTTGCAGGCGATGTGTTTGAAAATATGTCGATGGAAGGTCGTATGACGGTTTGTAATATGAGTATTGAAATGGGCGCGCGTGGCGGAATGATTGCGCCAGATGAAACCACTTTCAACTACATTAAAGGACGAAAATTTGCGCCAAAAGAAGCTGATTTTGACAAAAAAGTTGCCTATTGGAAGACCTTACAATCGGACGCTGGTGCGGAATTTGACAAAGAATACTTTTTTGACGCGGCAGATATTTCTCCGATGATTACGTTTGGAACGAATCCAGGCATGGGAATTTCACTCAACGAGCAAATTCCGACAGCAAACGACGCCAATCTTGAAAAATCATTGCAATACATGAACTTTGAAAAAGGCGCGTCGTTGATTGGACAACAAGTAAATTATGTCTTTATCGGAAGTTGTACCAATTCACGTATTGAAGATTTTAGAGTCGCAGCCAACTATGTAAAAGGCAAGCAAAAAGCTCCAAACATCAATGCTTGGTTGGTGCCAGGTTCACAACTAGTCGTAAAACAAATTGAAGAAGAAGGATTGGACAAAATATTTGAAGCAGCAGGTTTCAAGCTACGTCAACCAGGTTGTTCGGCATGTTTGGCTATGAACGATGATAAAATCCCTGATGGCGAATACTGCGTTTCTACATCCAACAGAAACTTTGAAGGTCGCCAAGGACAAGGTTCGCGCACGCTATTGGCGAGTCCGTTAGTTGCAGCCGCGACTGCCATTGCAGGAAAAATAGTCGATGTCAATGTTCCAATCTTAGAAGAAGTTTAGTTATGAGTACATTCAACACATTCAAATCTACGGCATATCCGTTGCCTGTAGAAAATATAGATACCGATCAAATTATTCCAGCGCGTTTTTTAAAAGCGACGAGCAGAGCAGGATTTGGTGAAAATTTATTTAGAGATTGGCGCTTTCGCAAAGATGGAAACGTGCATTCAGAATTTGTCTTAAATCAAGAAAAATATAGTGGTTCTATCTTGGTAGCGGGACATAATTTTGGTTGTGGATCGAGTCGTGAACATGCGGCTTGGGCTTTGAAAGACTTTGGTTTTAACGTGATAGTTTCTAGCTTTTTTGCTGATATTTTTAAAGGAAATGCGTTAAACAATCATGTATTACCGATTCAAGTTTCTCCTGAATTTTTAGCGAAACTTTTACAAACCATTCAACACAATCCAAACACACACATTGAAGTCAATTTAGGAGCACAAACCATTGCTTTTGAAGATGAAAAAGCATCGTTTGACATTAATCCATATAAAAAAATGTGCTTGCAAAAAGGATATGACGACATTGACTTTTTAGTCAGTAATTTATCCAAAATTGAAGCATTTGAACAACAACATATATACTAGAAATTAGCTATGAACTTACACATTGCAGTCCTTTCAGGCGATGGAATTGGTCCCGAAGTCACGGAGCAATCTATAAAAATATTAACTGCGATTGCAGAAAAATTCCAACATACATTTACCTTTGAAAATGCACTCGTAGGCGCAATTGCTATTGACGAAACTGGAAATCCGTTGCCACAAAAAACATTAGACCTATGTTTGGAAGCGGATGCGGTTTTATTCGGTGCGATTGGCGATCCAAAATACGATAACAATCCAGACGCCAAAGTGCGCCCAGAGCAAGGATTGTTGGCGTTGCGCAAATCGTTGGGATTGTTTGCCAACATTCGTCCTGTAAAAGCGTATGACACGTTATTGGATAAATCACCACTCAAAAAACACATCATTAAAAATACAGACATCGCTATTTATCGTGAATTGACAGGCGGAATTTATTTTGGGAAAAAAACGCAGAGCGAAGATGGTACTTCGGCGTCCGATTTATGTGCGTACAGCCAAGAAGAAATTGAGCGTGTAGCGCATTTGGCATTCAAAGCGGCACAAACTAGACGCAAAAAACTTACGTTGGTAGACAAAGCCAATGTGTTGGAAACTTCGCGTTTGTGGCGAAAAGTAGTCACGGCGATGGCTTCACAATATCCAGACGTTGCACTCGACTTTTTATTTGTAGATAATGCTGCCATGCAAATGGTACTCAATCCAAGCCAATTTGACGTGATTTTGACTGAAAATATGTTTGGTGACATCATTTCGGACGAAGCTAGTGTTATTGGCGGCTCCATTGGATTGTTGGCTTCTGCTTCTGTTGGGGAAAAATATGCGCTTTTTGAGCCTATTCACGGTTCGTATCCACAAGCAACAGGAAAAGGTATTGCCAATCCGATTGCTTCTATCCTATCGGCAGCCATGTTGCTCGATCATTTTGGATTAGCGGAAGAAGCAGAAACAGTTCGCGAAGCGGTAGAACGCGCTATTGATTTGGAAATTTGTACGCCTGATTTAAATGCAAACGGAGGATATTCAACCCAAAACGTAGGAACATTTATTGAAGAATTTATTGAAAATGTAGATGCCTTGCACATCAACTCGGGCAATATTCGAGTTGGACAATCTACTATTATTTAGTGTTTTAGAGTGCTTACATTCCCTTTCACTGCATAGGAAAGGGAATTTTTTCTAATAAACTTTTATCAAACTGAAAAAAAGATTTTCTATTTTTGTGTAAATAAAAGATTGATAATGAACATTCAAGCAGAAAAAATAGCATTATTAAAGTTATTGTTAGATACTAACAACCCTGAGATTATTCAATCAATCAAACAAGTCTTTGAAAAAGAAGAATCTTCTATTTGGGATAATTTAACTGAAGATGAGAAGGAAGAAATACAACTTGGAATTGCTAATGTAGAAAATGGGAATTTTACCGATTATGATTCATTTATAGCAAAATATAGGGAATGAGTAGAGAAGTAAAAATCTCAGAAAATGCCGAAGAAAAACTTAAGAATCTCCTAATTTACCTAATCGAGAATTGGTCGAAAAAAGTTCAATTAAATTTTATAAAAAAACTTAATTCATCCATAAACCTTATTCGTTCTAATCCTTTGATGTTTCCAGAAATAAAAAAGAATGCAAAAATTTATAAATGTGTTGTAACAAAACAAACAACCCTGTTTTATAAATTTGATGCAAAAACAATCTTTATTATAGCTTTTTTTGATAATAGACAGGATCCTTCAAAACTTAAAAGAAGTCTCAAATAATAAATTAACTTTTAACCCAAACGCTAAAAAATATTTTATCAACAAAACTGTTAGAATTGTTAATGGAATCCACTGTTTTTCATAGCAATTATAGAATGATTTTAATTATTTTTGACATTTAAATGACAACATGGAAACGATTCAGAAAAACTATATTTTCGATTTTGATAGCACGCTGACAAGTGTAGAAGCCTTGGATGTTTTGGCAGAGATTACGTTGGCAAATAATCCTAAAAAAGACGCTATTATTGATGAAATTCAAGAGATTACGAATTTGGGAATTGACGGTGAAATTTCTTTTACGGAATCGTTGGAGCGACGTATTACATTGCTCAATGCGCATCAGTCCAATTTGGAAGAATTGATTGCAAAATTGCGCTTGCAAGTATCGTCTTCCATTGAAAGTAATAAAGAGTTTTTTGAAAAGTTTTCACAAGATATTTATGTGGTTTCGTGCGGATTTAAAGAATTTATTGATCCAATTGTGGAAGCGTATAATATTCCTGCCAATCGCGTATATGCCAATACGTTTGTATTTGATAATGAAGGCTATATTGTCGGATTTGACTCGGAAAATGTCCTTTCGCAACACAACGGGAAAATTCAGTGTATTAAAGACATGAACTTGGAAGGTGAAATTCAAGTAATTGGCGATGGATACAGTGATTACGTAACGCGTGAAGCTGGTGTAGCAGATAAATTTTTCGCGTTTACAGAAAACGTTGAACGTGAAAAAGCCATAACCAAAGCAGACCACGTGACGCCGAATTTAGATGAGTTTCTGTTTGTCAACAAATTACCGAGAAACATTTCATACCCAAAAAATAGAATTAAAATTCTCCTCCTAGAAAATATTCACTCCGACGCGTTTGATCGTTTGGCAGATGATGGTTTTAGTGTGGAAATGCTCTCGCATAGTCTTTCTGAAGAAGATTTAATCGAAAAAGTAAAAGACATTCACGTACTGGGAATTCGTTCCAAAACACAAGTGACACCAAAAGTGATTGCTGCTGCTAAAAAATTATTGGTAGTTGGCGCGTTTTGTATCGGAACCAAACAAATTGACTTAGAAACCTGTAAAGAACACGGAATTGTGGTGTTTAACGCACCGTACAGCAATACGCGTTCGGTGGTAGAATTGGCAATTGGTGAAATTATCATGCTGATGCGAAGTGTGTTTCCAAGAAGTACCGAATTGCACAGCGGACAGTGGAATAAAACCGCTAAAGGCTCACGAGAAGTGCGTGGAAAAAACTTGGGAATCGTCGGGTATGGAAACATCGGAAAGCAATTATCTGTCTTAGCCGAAGCGATGGGAATGAAGGTTTTTTATCACGATATTGAAGATAGGCTCGCACTTGGAAATGCGCAAAAATGCAATTCACTTGAAGAATTATTAGCGATTTCAGATGTGGTTTCTTTACACGTAGATGACAATCCTGCAAACAAGAATTTCTTCGGAGCAGAACAATTCGCTCAAATGAAAGATGGCGCGTTGTTGGTCAATTTAGCCAGAGGTTTTGTGGTAGACATTGAAGCGTTGAAAGCTGCGCTAGAAAGCGGAAAAATTGCAGGTGCTGCCGTTGATGTATATCCTGTAGAGCCTAGAGCTAACGGAGCATTTGAAACGCCGCTAAAAGGATTAAACAACGTCATTCTCACTCCACATGTAGGCGGAAGCACAGAAGAAGCACAACGCGATATTGCCGATTTCGTTCCAAACAAAATTATGGCATATGTCAACTCTGGAAACACGGTTGATGCCGTCAATTTCCCGAATATTCGCTTGCCGCGACAAACCAATGCGCATCGTTTCTTGCACATTCACAAAAACGTGCCTGGCATCATGGCGAAAGTCAACAAAGTCCTCGCCAAATACGAATTGAACGTGACTGGACAATATTTATCTACCGATAGCAAAGTGGGTTATGTCATTGTGGACGTGAACAAGGAATATAATAAGAAAGTGATGTCTGCATTGCGAAATGTGGAGCATACGATTAAGTTTAGAGTGTTGTATTAGGATTTAGACCGCTTCGCTATTAGAATCTGGATTGTTTACTTTGGCTAGCCTCAGTGTTGCTTTTGGGGTTTAGATTTTTTATTCCTTCGGAATAAGGGTTTTATGATGCATTCTGTCATTCCTGCGTAGGCAGGAATCCATCACACTTGAATTATCTAAGTTTCAATAGATTTACGAAAGCACCCCTTTTCAAATCGCCTAATTAAAAAATTAGCAAAACCTTAATACCGTTTGTCATCGATTGTGGTATTTTGAAATTGTATCTTTACACATTATTATGCTAAAATTGTATTGATATTATACACAAAGGATTCCTGACTTACTTCGATAAACTCAGTACAAGTCGCAGGAATGACAAAATTGAAACTTTCTATGACACCAGAAAACACTCCATTTTACTACTCTCCTTTTGAAGAAAAACTCAACGTGATTTCGCATGCCATTGGTGTCGTTTTAGGAATTGCAGCATTGGTATTTTTGGTGATTCATGCGTCGCAAAATGGTACTGCTTCACATATTGTGAGTTTTAGCATTTACGGTACAAGTATTATTGTATTGTACTTGGCGTCTACTTTGTATCATTTAGCAAAGAAACCAAAAGCTCGGAAACGTCTCCGTATTTTTGATCATGCGGCTATTTATGTTTTAATCGCAGGAACGTATACACCTTTTACCTTAGTGACGTTGGAAGGCGCTTGGGGCTGGACTGTTTTTGGTCTCGTTTGGGGATTTGCGTTAATTGGTATCATCTTAAAACTCTTCTTTACAGGACGATATGACAAACTGTCTACAGCAATGTATGTGTGTATGGGCTGGATGATTGTCATTGCCATGAAACCATTGATTGATAATCTTTCAAGTGAAGGTTTATTTTGGTTACTCGCGGGTGGCGTTGCCTACACTATTGGCGCGGTGTTGTACAGCATTCAAAAACTACCGTTAAACCATGCTATTTTTCATTTGTTTGTGTTGGCTGGAAGTATTTTTCACTTTGTAAGTGTGTATGCGTATGTGTTGCCAAATGCTTAATTGAATCCTTTAATGAAGCAACTGCTCTACGCCAAGATTTTCGTTATATTCTTCCATGCATTTATAATTATTGCAGGCGGACACGGATATGGTATTATGGGAATGTTGGATGTTTTCTTTCCTGTGTATTTCCTTTCGGGAGAATTGCGATTTAATTACGATACTAGTTTAATTCCTATCACTATATTCAGCTCAGTTTTCGGAAAAATACTGCTTCTTTCAAGTATATTCTTTAAACATACATCAAAAACACAGCGGCGTACCATCATTGGAGTCGTACTATTGTTAGTGTCATATATAAGTACTGTCTTGATTAGTGAAGAAGATATCAGGATTTTATCAATACTCTCGGGAATTCCTTTTTTGCTTTTACTAGTGCAAATTTTTTATTTGGTTTTTCTATCAAAAACTTCTGAGTGAAGATTTGCTTTTTTAGTGATTGTTTAGATTAAAAGACTTTTTACGCTGTAAGGGGAAATCGCATTGTATGTTTGTTATGTTTAGTTTCCATTTATGAGGAAATAATGGAAAGTTGTTTGTAATTTAGCTTCCGTTATTTACCTTATTTAGGATAAAAACGGGAATTCCTAATATACAAATGTTAGCTTTAATTTGATGCACAATTTCAAAAATCGAAAGATACAAGAATTATATAACTACTTAGTTGATGATTTTGACTGGAATGCCTTCACTTACTCTCAATACTACGTTTTAGAAACATTTGGAAAACATATAGACAAACTAAAAGACGAGGATTGGAATTATTTCGAGAAAAACATAGATTTATGGGCATCTGAGATTCTACATCGATTAGCAATAGTAATTGTGGAATACAAGTCGAAAAGCTTGGATTATGTTTTACAAAATAGAGTTTATTGTCTTGCCTTAATTCATTGCTTGGATGAAGAAGCATCAGATTTGACACATAATCTCGCCGCTGAATTAGGACTAGGAGTTGATTTAGAGGTTGAAATTCTTGAAAAAGTTATTGAACGTTTGGAGGAATTATTAAATAACTATATTATTGTTGCGAAATGTCAAGGCGAAAAACATACAAAACATACAATAGATTTTGTGAAGAAGAAGTTGAACGTGACATTAGAAAAAAACAAAGCCAACAATATATAATTATTCCAATTATGGCAGATTCGACTACACCTAAAACTATCTGGATTTGCTAAAGTGAGCGTTTAATCTGAAAATAATCGTTAATTTAGTCCATAACTGACGGTTATGATAGACCGTTGGTTACAATAAAAAAGAAATAATAATGAGTTTTTTTAAGAAAATATTTGGTTCTAAAAATGAACAGAAATCTGAACAAAGAGCCACAAGTAAAACTAGTTTAGAGCCTTTTAAAAAAGTGCCTTGGATGACGGATTTAAGACTTAAAAATATTTCCATTTGTCTTGATGCAGGATTCAGACCTGTAAGTTCTTTACCGACAGAATTTGAAAGACAATTGCGTCCAGCCGTTGAAATTGCTCAGAGGCTGAACGCAATCAAATCTCTTATTTTTTGGTTAATGATTCCTGAAGAAAATTTAGAAACAAATAAGATTCTAAATTTTATTGACACAAATGACCTTAAAGACTTTATGAGTGAAGAAGAAAAAGAAATTCTAAATATGCCTAGAGACGACGAGCAAGCAAGAAGTTCTATTGGCTGGAAATTTGAAAATGCTTGGTCATTAGCTTGGTATTTTGGGTATAAAGAACCTGAAATCTCTGGTCAAATGATGCCTGGAGAACAGATGCAAGAAATCTTACAAGATTTTAGTTGTCCTTTAGATGAAAAAATTGAAGATTGGGTAAAAGACAAACAAACTATTTCTGAAGAAATCGTAATGGAAAAGGAAGATTTGTTTTATTGCCTACATAATGCAGTCAGAAGTGCTCAATTAGGAAGAGATACTGTGCCAAGTAGTTTTGATCCAATGGTAAATGGCGGAGTAATTCACGAACGAAGACATTCTTTAACATGGATGCTATCCAAAGGAGTAAGTTGGGATCAAACGGATTTAAGTACGTAAAAATTGTAGCGAATACGGTATAAGTTAAGTCTGTTCTTCATAGGCTAAAAAATATTTCCGTTATATTTAAAAAATAATATTTAATTCTTAAGAACATGAAAATCAGAATCATCACTTTCTTATTTGTTTTTATTCCAATAGCACTATTTAGTCAAATTAATAGTTTAGCTATCAATAAAGTAAAATATTGCGAATCGTTGATTGATAGCTTTAACAAAGAAATGGATATGACTTTAAAAGATGAAGCGGGGAGTTTCTGGATAGAAAAGAACTTATTATTTTTTAAGAATAAACATGGTGAGGTTTTTCGATTTCCTGTCGATCGTATTCACGTAAATTTAAAGAAAGAATACACATATTTAGAGATACAGATTGATGGAAATGAAAGTGATGTTTATTGGTCTTCAAAAAAAACAACGATGCCTCAATTTACCTCACGAGCAGCTATTTACTACAAACCTAAAAAATTTCTTAGCAAGCCACAGATGGAGTCGCATGTACAAATGCTTAATGAAATTATAACTTGTTTACAAGAAAAGTTTACCAAAGAAGATTTTCGACTTGGAATCAATTATATAGATTCCCTTAAGATTGTGAAAGGAATAGAGGTATCGAAAATTAAATCGAACCAAAAACCAAAGAAAGATACCTATACGGATGTCAATATTTTCTCTTCTAACTCTTCAAAATCTAAAAGAACTTTAACTGCTAGTGAAAAAGCTAAAATAAAACGATTTCAAGATTCGCTCAAGAGAGAAACAGACAAAGCGTGGGCTGGCGCTAAAAAAGCCAAAAAGTGTCCTAAATGTGCAGGTTATGGACACGTTTACACCTCAAAAAAAGTTAACAATACCTATGTCGAATATTCGGAAGATGATATCTACTTATATAAGAAAACAAAAAAAACAACTGACAATTATTATCGAAAGATTAAATGCTCTCAATGTAAAGGTACTGGTAAAACAAGAAAGTGATTGTTTAACTAATGTCAGCTGAAAATTCAAAATCAAATTATTGAAGTGGTTGAATTAGATTTTAATCCTAAGAAGATAATTGTCGCTATAAGAAAAGCCGCTTCACTCTATGCTGAAACGGCTCTCTCTTTTAATAAATTCTCTAAATTTTATAAAGTAAGTCTATGGACTATAACTTTTCCAAAGCAATGATGACACGAATGCTAACTAACGAATCTTCATCATCGTCATCTGTAATGTTTTCAGTAGTATACGTGATTTTGAATTTCTTTCCTATCATTGATTTATCCGCCAAATTGAATGATTTTTTCACTTCAGGAGCTATTTTTTCAAACGTGATTTCACTTTCTTCATCATCTTCATCAATGTAGGTAAATACAAAAGAGGTATCTTCCATACTAATGTACGTTGCCATAATTACAGCTGGCTCTTCATCTACTTCTATTTCTTCAACGGCTTCTTCAGTTTCCTGTGCGATACATGTGTAGGAGCTTACAAAAAAAGCAAAAAGAAATAACGGTACTAATTTTAATTTTTTCATTGTTCTTAATTTAAAAGTTTTGTTGTGTATATGGTTTTAAATTCAATGCTTTTCAAAAGCAATAATTAGGACACCAAAATGGTAGTAAGGTCACTTTTTTAATCTAAATTATGTTCACAACAGAGAAAAGAGAATACAGGAAGTAATTTATAAAGAGCTATTGTTTAGTAAAACGCTCTTTGTCATTTTCAAATAGAGAAGCGTCAATTGATGTCATAACACAGTGAATTTTGGTCATGACTTCATGTTTTAGGTTTTCTGGGACTTCTTTTAGCGGCTTTCCTATACATTTAAAAGGATTCTTATGCTTCATGTAGCTCAAATTAATCATTACAATGATAAGACACGAAATATAAGATTGCGTCACTTTGTCAAATTTAAAAGTCAATTAGATGTAGTTGTAGAAGCATCATCTTGTTGCTCTTCCACAATTTCCTTGATTTCTTGAAGAATGTCCTCTTTCAATTCTTCGGGAAGTTTTATTTCAGGTTCTATTTCTTTAAAAGGATTTTGCTCACTCATTTTCTTGTAGTTTTTGATATACTGAAATCAGTTTGATACGCGCTCTTTTCAACCGCATTTTTACAGCACTTTCGTTGATGTGTAAAAGAGTTTGTAAATCTTTCACAGAAACATCATCTTGATATTTGAGCAATAATAACGCTTTATCTGCAGGTTCAATAAGATCAATGGCTTTTTCCAATCCTGAGACTTTTAATTCAAAAAAATCTTCCTCTTCTACGTCTTCAACTTGCGTTAAGTGCTTTTCATTTTTGTTTAAATTTTCCCAGCGTTCGCCCAGTTTTTTGCTCGCATCTCTTTTTTTATAATTGACTAAAAAGTTATAGGTAAACGAATACAACCAAGTTGAAAACTTTGCACGCCCTTGGTATTTGTGAAGTTGCATGAATAATTTTAGGAAAATATCTTGTGTCAAATCCTGAGTTTCGTCTTTGTCTTTTACAAAACTATAGCATTTGTTGTAAATTTTTTTCCCGTACCGATCATACAAAATTCCAAAAAGAGCAGAATCGTTCGTTTCAACAATCAATTGCACCAATTCTTCATCAGATAATGACTTTTTATCCTTTCCAAGAGTTGCACTAAATAAGAGGAGTATTTTTTTCATAACACGCGACTTTACGCTGAATTGAATTTACGCAAAAAAGATAAATTTTTGATCAATCATCACCAAGAAAATTAGAATAGAAAGCACCATGATTTAAATTCAAACTAGATTTAAAAATCTGATAATCATTAAAGTAACAAACAGTAAAAAAATTTTCAAAAAAAATAATCTTTTGATGTGACCTTTTTATTTTTTGGTGTCATAAGATTACAATTGAAACAAAAATTATTTAAACCAACAATTAAAACAAACATACAATGGGAGTAGCAAAAATTAGCAAATCAAACGATGCAAAGAAAAAGGCAGAAGCATTAAAAGCTAAAAAGAAAGCCGTAAGAGACGCGAAGGCAAAAGCTGTCGTGACAAAGTCCAATAAAAAAGGACCTTCTTTAGTATCGCAAGCTAAGAAAAAGAAAAAATAAGTACGTGTTTTAGAAAAGCACGATATATAATTTATACTGTAAAAATCTCAGGAAAGAAGTCTCTTTCTTGAGATTTCTTTTATATTTTTATTCTTCAGAAGCTTCTTCTTTTTCCTCTTTCATCAATTTAAAAATACCTTGTGTATCTAAGTTCTGCTCGTCAAATTCCAAATAAAAATCATGCAGTTCGGTAGCTTTTTTCATGATTTCTGAATGTAGTTCATTAAACGAGATAGAATCGCCCGTAATGGTCAAACCAGTTGCGCAAAAATTCCCTAATTTCTTCTGTAAATTATCGTAATTAATATACGCTTTTCCATTTCGATGAATGCTTGTTTCTTGGTCAAACGTACTTGCCGACAAGCCGAAAAAAGACGAAAGTGCGGTAAAGACTAAAAACAATACTTTTACCGTTTGTGACGTTCCTTTCCAACCTTCTTGCGTAATTATAAAAATGGTCAGTGCGGAAAGAATCGAGAAAAATAAAAACAACGTTGTAGACGTAAAATGATAGGTGTACAACTTTAAAAAAGTAATTTCGTGCTGCTCTTTATACTTCTGTAGGCTTTTATTTAAAATAAACAAGCGCTTGGATTGGACTTCCGTAAGATTAACGCAATTTTTAATCCCTTCTTCTTCATAAATACGACTCACTTCGTCCATAGAACTCATCAATTCTTTTCCTTGTTTGTTGGCGTGTTTGCGTAAAAAGAAAATACCAATCGCAGTTAAAATCACAACGACTACAATAATGCTAATAGTTTCCTTTAATTTTTGCTTTTGAACAGCTTCCATACTGATTTGCGGTTAGGTTGGTCGGACTAAAGGTAACGAAAAGATTGAAAATCCCTGATACTTAGCAAGTTTTATGTTAATTTTTTTAAACAGATATACTTTTTTATTTACATTTATATAATGTATTAGCTTAAAACAAAATCTACCACATCATGAAAAAAAAGAGTTTAAAAAATTTAAATCTTAAAAAAAAGACAATCTCAAACTTGAACAGTATAAAAGCGGGAGCTGAGACTACTGCACCAGACGATGGTTCTTGGTATTATTGTCATTCAGAAGGATTAGGTTGTATTCTTAGAACTAGACTACTTAATGATTGCCCAGATTGGCCAGACGATCCACATACATTAGATCCTGGACAAATGGGACCTTGTATTCCTGAAACTTTATAGTCACGATTCTATAAAAAGGTAAAAATTAAAAAAGTCAGCAAAAACAGATTTGCTGGCTTTCTATTTTTTAAGAAACATGTTTTAACGCCTCCAAATCTTCAATCCTAATTTGTTTGCCTTTGGTCGTAATCAAGTTGTCTTTTTTAAACTGCGATAAAATTCGAATTACCGATTCTGTTGCCGTTCCAACAATATTGGCGTAATCTTCTCGCGAAAGAATCACGCGCAACATGCCTTCGTCTGTAGTGCCAAAAGTACGATGAATATAAATCAAAGCTTCTGCCAAACGTTGGCGTACCGATTTTTGCGCCATGTTCACAATCACGTTATCGGCTTCTCGTAAATCTTTTGCCATGTGTTGTAAAACATCAAAAGTAAAGTTGGAATTTTTGTGTAAATCCGCCATAATTTCATGCTTCGGAATAAAACACACTTCCATCTCGCTCAACGCGGTAGCGCTTAAATTTGTGACTTCTTCACTCACCAACGAGCGTTGTCCCATCAAATCTCCTTTTACCACCAATTTCACAATTTGATCGCGACCATTTGCACTCAACTTCGTCAACTTGCAAATACCTTCACGAATGCAATACACACCATTTACGTTTTCGCCTTCGTCAAAAATCAATTGCCCTTTTTTAATCGTTTTAGAAGTTTTACAGCCAGAAATCCGAATCAGTTCTTCTTTCGTCAAAGATTTCAAAGAATTAAACTGTCTTACAATACACTGTTCACAATTGCTCATAGTGGAAAATTAGGTGTTGATAAAGGTACTTAAACTATGACAAATATCATATTTTAAATCGGAATCGTTTGCAACCTTTGTTACAGGTATAAATGAGCAATATTATGAACGAAACTACATGTTTTCACTGTGGTGATGTCTGTGACGAAATCATTCAGCATGACGAAAAATATTTTTGTTGTCACGGATGCAAAACGGTTTACGAACTATTTTCGGAAAACGATTTGGCGTGCTATTACGACTTAGAAACTGCGCCAGGCGCTACGCCAAAAGAAATAGAAGGGAAATACGACTTTTTAACACAGCAAAACATCATTGATAAATTATTGGAATTTAACGATGATAACAAGCAAATAGTAACTTTATACATTCCACACATTCATTGCAGTTCCTGTATTTGGATTTTGGAAAACTTGCACAAACTCAAAGCTGAAATAACCGATTCGCAAGTAAATTTTGGAAAAAAAACAGTACGCATCACCTACGATGCTAGCAATTTTTCACTCAAAGAAGTGGTGTTGTTGTTGAGTAGAATTGGCTACGAACCGTACATCAGTTTGGAAGATTATACAACGGGAAATCGCAATGTCAATCGCTCACTAATTTACAAACTAGGAATTGCAGGTTTTGCCTTTGGAAATGTGATGTTTCTCTCGTTTCCTGAATACTTTCAAGTCAGTGGTTTTTGGATTGAACAATACAAAGTCGTCTTCCGTTGGCTGATGTTTGCCTTTTCACTTCCTGTGGTTTTCTACGCGGCGCAAGATTATTTTATCTCTGCTTACAAAGGTTTACGCGCAAAACTCCTCAACATTGATGTGCCCATAGCGTTGGGAATATTGGTTTTATTTGTAAGAAGTTCTGTGGAAATCATCTTTGACCTAGGTTCAGGATTTTTTGATAGCCTTACGGGATTGGTCTTTTTTCTATTACTCGGGAAATTTTTCCAGCAAAAAACATACACATTCTTGTCTTTTGAGCGCGATTACAAATCGTACTTTCCTATTGCTGTTACCAAAATCTGGAAAGGAAAAGAAACACCAATTCAAGTCTACGATATCGAAAAAGGTGATCGTTTGCTCATTCGAAACGAAGAACTTATTCCTGTAGATGGAATCCTCATCAATGGAAATGCCGCGATTGATTACAGTTTTGTGACAGGCGAATCGGAAACGGTTCAAAAACAATCGGGCGATAAAGTATTTGCTGGCGGAAAGCAAACTTCAGGAATCATCGAAATAGAAGCCATCAAATCGGTGGAGCAAAGTTACTTAACTCAATTGTGGAGCAATGACGTATTCGAAAAAAACAAAGAAGAAGGCTTTACCAATCTCACCAATAAAATTAGTAAACACTTTACCATTACAGTATTAACCATCGCAGTAATTGCAACCACTTTCTGGCTATTTGTAGATGCTTCCAAAGCGATGAATGTCTTTACGGCAGTACTCATTATTGCGTGTCCGTGCGCGATTGCTTTAGCAGCACCATTTACCTTTGGAAACCTATTGCGAATTTTTGGAAAGTTAAAATTTTATGTGAAAAATGCCAGCGTTTTAGAACAATTAGCGCATATCAACACCATCATTTTTGACAAAACAGGAACGATTACATCCAACAAAAAAAGTACCGCAAATTACGAAGGAGAACAACTGACTTCGGAAGAATCCGCTTTACTCAAAAGTACCTTGCGCGGTTCCAACCATCCGTTAAGTAGAACGTTGTATGACATTTTAGACGAACAAAATATCGTAACGCTTGACCACTTTGAAGAACACATCGGAAAAGGCATGACGGCGCGTTATCATAACAACAATATCAAAGTCGGTGCGGCAACTTTTGTTGGACATCAAGAAGATGCAAAAGTTCTCAATACAACGGTTCACATTAGCGCGAATAATTCCTATAAAGGAAAATATACCTTCTATAATAGCTATCGAAAAGGACTCTCAAAGCTCTTCAACAATTTAAAAAAGAACTTTGATTTGGCAATCCTTTCGGGAGATAATGAAGGCGAACGTGAAAATTTGAAAAAGCTATTGCCAGCAAAAACGAAACTCATCTTCAATCAGAAGCCGCATGACAAGCTTGAATATATAGAATATCATCAAAAAGAAGGTGCCAAAGTACTCATGGTCGGTGACGGATTGAACGATGCAGGCGCTTTAGCGCAAAGCAATGTGGGTATTGCTCTCTCAGAAAATGTGAATGTGTTTTCGCCTGCCTGCGATGCTATTTTGGACGCTTCAAAATTTAATCAGCTCGACAAGTTTATGAACGCTACCAAATCAGCAATTAAAATTATCAAATGGAGTTTTGTGTTGTCGTTTATCTATAACACTATCGGATTGTACTTTGCAGTTACTGGACAATTAGCGCCTGTCATTGCGGCTATTTTAATGCCGTTGAGTTCTATCAGTATTGTAGTGTTTACGACGGTTTGTACAACGTTTTTAGGAAAAAGATTAAACAAGGTAAGCAAAGAATCATTCTAAACTAAATTCCAATCAAAAATAAGTACTAAACATGACAAAAGTCATTTTTTGGCAACACGTGTCACAGTACTTTTGAATCATAACTTCAATAGGTATGAGTGTTATATATGTTTTACTAACCATTAGTATTGTGGTCGCAATACTCTTCTTTGTCGCCTTTATCATGGCGGTAAAAAACGGACAATTTGACGATAGTTATACGCCATCAGTGCGCATGCTATTTGAGGATGAATTGGTGAAAGAAAAATCAAAAATTAAACTAACTAATAAGACAAATAAATAGTTTATTATGGAAATGCAACAATTTTATTACGATAATAAAATCGTTAGAAACTTCATCTATGCAACCATAGTTTGGGGTATTGTAGGAATGTTAGTAGGATTGTTATTGGCATTCTTATTCATGTTTCCAACATTTGGAGAAGGAATTTCTTGGCTGAGTTTTGGTCGTTTACGTCCATTGCACACCAACGCCGTGATTTTCGCCTTTGTAGGAAACGCCATTTTTGCAGGAGTCTACTACTCACTGCAACGTTTGTTGAAAGCGAGAATGGCAAGTGACTTTTTAAGTAAAGTTAACTTTTGGGGATGGCAAATTATCATTGTAGGAGCCGCACTAACGTTACCATTAGGATACACCACATCCAAAGAATACGCAGAGCTCGAATGGCCTTTCGATATTGCCATTGCTTTAGTTTGGGTAGCCTTCGGTGCCAATATGATTTGGACTATATTAAAAAGAAGACAGCGTCATTTATATGTTGCTATTTGGTTCTACTTGGCAACTTTTGTTACTGTTGCGGTATTACACATCTTTAACAGTTTAGAATTGCCTGTAAGTGCATTAAAAAGTTACTCTGTATACGCAGGTGTACAAGATGCCTTAGTGCAATGGTGGTACGGACACAACGCGGTAGCCTTCTTCCTTACCACACCATTCTTAGGATTGATGTACTACTTTGTGCCAAAAGCAGCAAACAGACCTGTTTACTCCTATAGACTATCTATTGTCCACTTCTGGTCATTAATCTTTATCTACATTTGGGCAGGTCCACACCACTTATTATATACAGCATTGCCAGAATGGGCACAAAACTTAGGTGTTGCCTTCTCTGTAATGTTAATCATGCCTTCTTGGGGAGGAATGATTAACGGATTGCTCACCTTGCGTGGTGCGTGGGATAAAGTACGAACCGATCCTGTGTTGAAATTTATGGTAGTAGCAATCACAGGATATGGTATGGCAACCTTTGAAGGACCAATGCTTTCATTAAAAAATGTAAACGCCATTGCGCATTTTACCGATTGGATTATTGCACACGTTCACGTAGGAGCTTTGGCTTGGAACGGATTCTTAACCTTTGGTATGGTGTATTGGTTAGTACCACGACTATTCAAAACAAAACTATACTCAAGAGGTTTGGCAAATGCACACTTCTGGATAGGAACGTTGGGAATTGTAATGTATGCACTGCCAATGTACGTAGCAGGATTTACACAAGCCTTTATGTGGAAACAATTTGAGCCAAGTGGCGAAGACTTATTATATCCAAACTTCATTGAAACAGTGACGGAAATTATTCCAATGTATTGGATGCGTGCCATCGGAGGTTCACTATATGTAGTAGGAATGTTATTACTAGCCTACAATATTGTTGTTACCATTGCTAGATCTAGAAATAAAGTAACAGACGAATTAGCAGAAGCACCAGCGTTACAACGTGTTTCTAAAAGACGTGTAAAAGGTGAAGGATGGCATACATGGTTGGAGCGTAAACCAATTAAATTAACCATCTATGCTACCATTGCTATTCTAATTGGAGGAATTGTACAAATTGTACCTACCATTATGATTGATTCTAACATTCCAACCATTACGGAAGTAAAACCATATACACCGCTAGAGTTGGAAGGTAGAGACATCTACATCCGAGAAGGTTGTGTAAGCTGTCACTCGCAAATGGTACGTCCATTTAGAAGTGAGGTAGAACGCTACGGAGAATACTCAAAAGCAGGAGAATTTGTATACGACCATCCATTCCTTTGGGGAAGTAAACGTACAGGACCTGACTTGCACCGTGAAGGAACAGATGATTTGAAGAAAAACGATGCTTGGCATTACAAACACATGTACAATCCAAGAGGTATTGAAGAAAAGTCTATCATGCCTGCATATCCATGGCTAATTCGAGACGAACTTGATAAGTCTGGAACACAAGATAAAATGCGCGCTATGGTAACACTTGGTGTGCCGTACACAGAGCAAGAAATTGCAGACGCATTGCAATACATGGACGAGCAAGCTATCGGAATTGTTGAAAACCTAAAACAAGACCCAGACTTATTAGCGTCGTTTGAAAAAGGTAGAAAAATAGCTGCTGATGAAGGAAGAGAATTTGTCGAAATCAAAAATCGTGAAATTGTAGCACTCATTGCGTACTTACAACGATTAGGAACAGATATCCAAGTAAAAGATTCAAAAGAAGTAGCATCACAAACTAAAAAGTAATCATCATGTTGAAATTTGTAAAAAATCATATGGAAACTATCACGGGTATAGAAATTTACCCGCTGATTTCCCTTGTCATCTTCTTTACCTTTTTTGTGGTGTTGTTTTGGTGGGTTTTAACTGCCAAAAAAGAATACATCACGAAGGTGAGTAACATCCCATTAGATAATCCTAAAAATAACCAAACACCATGAAAAATACTATTCCATCTTGGGTACGCGTACTCGTCGTCTTTTTCCTAATTATGATAGGAATTGAATTGTTCATCGAATCTGGCGATAGACCTGCATTTATAGAAAATCCTATGATTATGCTGTTCCTATTACTAGTGTTACTCTTCTTAATTGCTATTGAAGGAATTGTCGCTGCTGTTGAAAATGTGTTATTCAATAGCTTGGATGAAAAAGGAAAAGAACGCTATCTGGAAAATAAAGCAAAAGCACCTAAGTTTACAAAGCTTAAAAAGATATATCATAAACTTGTCGATTCTAAACCTGTTGAGGAAGAAGGAGAAATTATTCTTGATCACAACTATGACGGAATTAAAGAATTAGACAACAACTTGCCGCCTTGGTGGTTGTATGGATTCTATGCAAGTATCATCTTTGGAGTTATCTATATGTTTAAATATCATGTGTTTGATGGTGACGGACAATTGGTTGAACTAAAACAACAATATGCAGAAGCGCAAGTAAAAATTGATAGATACAAAGCACTTAATAAAGATAAAGAAGTCATCGATTTCGATGCCGTTGAATTGCTTACAGATGCTTCTGATATTAGTTCAGGGAAACAGATTTTTGTTAAAAACTGTGTGTCTTGTCACAGAATTGATGGTGGTGGTGGAATTGGAGCCAACCTAACGGACGAATACTGGATTTTAGGTGGTGGAATTAAAAATGTATTCAAAACCATTTCACAAGGTGGACGACCAGGAAAAGGAATGGAATCTTGGACACGAAAAGGACTGAAAGCTTCTCAAATACAACAAGTAGCAAGTTATGTGCTTACATTTCAAGGAACAACACCAGGACCCAATGCAAAGCCAGCTGAAGGAGAAATTTGGGTAGTACCAGAAGACCACGTAAAAGGTGAAAAGTTGATTGATACCATCAAAATTATTGATACGATTCAATTACAAAAAGAACAAATAAAATAATCTGTAAATACAACGATTGTGGAAACACCAGAAAACGAAAGATTCAGAGATTCTATCGGAACTATCAATGAGGAAGGAAAACGTGCTTGGGTGTATCCAAAAAAGCCAAGCGGCAAATACTATGAGTGGCGAAAAATTGTTAGTTATATCCTGCTACTCTTCCTATTTGCTGCTCCTTTTGTTAAAATTAACGGCAATCAATTTTTACTGTTCAATGTACTAGAACGCCGTTTCAATATCTTCGGATTCCCGTTTTGGCCACAAGACTTCCACATGGTAGTTATTTCCATGATTATCGGAGTCATATTTGTGACATTATTTACGGTGGCGTTCGGACGTATATTTTGTGGTTGGATTTGCCCGCAAACCATTTTCATGGAAATGGTCTTTCGACGAATTGAATACTGGATTGAAGGTGATCGCGGTAAACAAATGCGCCTTGACAAACAACCGTGGAATGCAGAAAAAATTAAAAAAAGAGTCTTAAAATGGTCAGTATTCTTGTTAATCTCGTTCATCATTGCCAATGTATTTTTAGCGTATCTAATAGGTGGCGATGAACTTATTCAAGATATTTTAGACGGACCGCAAAAGCACTTAGGAACCTTATTTCCATTGCTCATTTTTACAGCAGTATTCTACTTTGTCTTTGCGTGGTTTCGTGAGCAAGTATGTGTTATTGCATGTCCTTACGGAAGATTACAAGGTGTATTACTAGATGACAAATCAATCGTAGTTGCGTATGACCATAAACGTGGAGAAGGTGAAAATGGACGTAAAAAATTCCGTAAAAACGAAGATAGAGCTGAACTTGGTTTTGGCGATTGTATTGACTGTTTTCAGTGTGTACATGTATGTCCTACAGGAATTGACATCCGAAACGGAACACAGCTAGAATGTGTCAACTGTACAGCATGTATTGACGAATGTGATACCATCATGGAAAAAGTCAATCTGCCAAAAGGCTTGATTCGCTATGCAAGTGAAGCTGGAATTGAAAAGAAAGAAAAATTCAAGTTTACACCACGATTAAAAGGATATACGGCAGTTTTAGGAATTTTAATTGCGGTACTAATAGGAATGTTGTTGTTACGAAATGATGTAGAAGCTAATATTTTACGATTACGTGGACAAGTATATGAAAAGAAGGCAAACGACATTATTAGCAATGTATTTACATACAAAGTAGTCAATAAAACCACTGAAGAAATTCCACATGTACAATTCAAAATCAGAAAAGTACCTGGAACCATCAAATTAGTGTCCACATCAAACGAATTTATTATTCCAAAACAAGGAATTGCAGAAGGAACGCTCTTTATTGAAATACCAGAACATCAAATTGAAAACGGCTCTAAAAAGCTAACGATTGACGTGTACAGTGAGGATAAGTTAATAGAAACTACCTCGGTAAATTTTAGAGGACCATCGAGTTATAATTAATTGGGTGTTAGGTTTTAGGTGTTGGGTGTTTGAAACAATATAAATATGAAACTGCATTAGGGATTGCGGCATTGTTGGAGCTCTTTGTGAGATGCTGAACTTGATTCAGCATAACGAACAAAAGCGACTGCCAAAAGCCCGACCACCATCAAAATGGTGGAAATGCCAAAAAAATAGAACAAATGAAAATAAATTGGGGAACAGGAATCGTCATCGCGTTTGTAGCGTTTATCAGTTTTATCATGTATTTTGTGGTAAATATGAATGTTCAAGAAAAGTACGATCACGACTTGGTGACAGACAACTATTATGAAGCAGAATTGAAATATCAATCAGATATCAACAAAGAGCGCAACGCAAAAAAACTACCAGAAAACGTACGCTTGACACAAACCAAATCAGGAATTGAAATTCAATTTCCAAAAACCTTTGACAGCAGCAAAATAAAAGGAAAAGTGTTCCTATATCGACCATCAAACAAACAATTTGATTTCGAAATTCCTATTTCGTTGTCTCACCACACATTGCTCATACCTGACAATCGTTTGTTGGGTGGTCGTTGGAACATAACCATCGATTGGAATGATGGCACGACAGAATATTTGTTTAAAAAAGAAATTAGATATTAATCGTATAGAATGTTCAGTAGATTCCGCATCAAGTGCGGAATAACAAAAATAAATTTTGTAATGATTGCAGCAGGTTTTATATTAGGTTTATTAGGAAGTTTTCACTGTGTGGGAATGTGCGGTCCTATTGCTTTTATGTTGCCTGTTGATCGCTCAAATACCTACAAAAAAGCAGCGCAAATTTTGCTGTATCATGCAGGTCGTTTGTTGTCGTATGCAACGATTGGATTTATTTTCGGACTGCTCGGAAAAAGTCTGTACATCTTCGGAATGCAACAACGATTGTCTATTGCTATTGGTATTTTGATGATTGTGGTGATTCTGATTCCGTACAAAACTTTCAACAAGTATAACTTTTCAAAACCAATGTATCGACTTATCTCCAAAGTGAAATCGAGTTTGGGGAAACAGTTTAAAAAGAAAACCTTAGACACTTTTTTTACCATC
Organism: Kordia sp. TARA_039_SRF; assembly: GCA_006383075.2. Taxonomy (GTDB): domain Bacteria; phylum Bacteroidota; class Bacteroidia; order Flavobacteriales; family Flavobacteriaceae; genus Kordia. Next base: position 321,131 of record SMNH02000001.1, on the reverse strand, counting down.
GGATTTTTAAACGGCTTTTTACCTTGCGGATTGGTCTATATGGCGGTTTTTGGCGCTGTGGCAACAGGAAGCATGTGGCAAGGAAGTATTTACATGCTCTTTTTTGGCATGGGAACCATTCCACTGATGACAACCGCAATTTACATTGGAAAATTCTTAAATAGCTCTATCAAACGTCGCATTCAGAGAGCTATTCCTGTATTTGTGGTGATTATCGGGATGTTGTTTATTCTTCGCGGATTAGGGTTGGGCATTCCATATATTTCTCCAAAACCCAACGCTGGCATGGTGACTAATACGATGAATTGTCACTAAAAGAAAAAGAGATGTATAACTAATCTCTTTTAATAAAATACCATTGATTTGCTTTCAAAACTTTTTTTCGGTAGCCAAACAAGTGGAAAATCTTTGTTGTTAAAAAAGCAGCAATTTTAGGATTGACAAACAAGGCATTACTGTTTAATTTGTCTTTCCGAACGCCTGGTAATATTCGTAAAACGTGATGTAATCGTAATTTTCGAATACTGCTAGAAAGTTTCAGCCAAAACATTGAAATTTTAGTAATAATAAAAAAACCATCGTCGCCTTGTTTTTGGTATAAAGGCATAAATATTTTCCCGCCAACACTGGCTTTTACAGCTTCCGAATTACTGGTAGCCAACACTTCTGATTTTTGAATGGTATCAAAATTGACAAAACCAGGTTTCATGATGAAATTTTCCTCTTTTTCCAATTGATAACGATGACTGATTTGATAAAAATTACTGTTAGAGTCTAATGTTTGAAAGGTTTCTAAACGCACATCTAACTGCTCAATAGTTTTTTTAGAAATCACTTTGGCCGCTACAAGTGTTTGCCAAATAAATGTTTCGCAATTTTCAATAGCTTGCATTTCTTCGTGTTGTCCTGCTTCAAATCCTAAAGCGACGTGACCAAATTCGTTGATATAAGTCAACAAAGGTCCTTCCAAATATTCTTCAATTCCTAAAATGATGGGCAGTTGAAAATTAGACACAAAATCTCTATTTTTTAACGAATCGCTAATAGTGACAAATGGAATGGTGTCTGCCGAAGTCGTATGTAAATCTATAAAAATAAACGGTCCAGAATGTGTATTTAAAATGTCGTTTATACACTGATGCAATTCTGCCAATTCTTTTTCTTCTTGCGAATTGAACGTCGCTTGTGTAGTTATTTTTTGAATATTCTCATGCGTCCAAAGTCGGTTAAGGTCGGTAGATTCGTAACGAATATTTTTTTGAATCGCATTCAAATTTCCCGCTAAGGCATAAAAATTTCCGTGCAATGTTAAGTCGCGATTGCGAATTGTTTCAATAACACGATGCAGACCAAGAATTCCAGCAGGTTCGTTGCCGTGAATGCCGCCGATAAAAATTAAGGTGGTGGTTGCTTCTGGATTGATTTGTTGATAAATAATACGATTGAGCTCTAAAATAGCGTTTGGCATATTTCTAATTCCAAAATTAAATTAATTGTTCTTCTGAATTTTTAAAAGGTCATTCTTTGTAAAAATTCCCACTAAATAATCGTTGTCTAAAATAGGCAAACACGCAATGGTATGTAACGACATGAGCTCTTCCGCTTCTGCAATGGTCATTTCAGGAGTTCCTGTAATGATATTCGGTTGCATCACGTCTTTTACAGAAGCATCTTGCGACAGGTTTTTATCCAAATTATTGCTAGACACTATACCAACAATTTTATTAGCAGCATTCACAACCGGAATGTGATGAATATTTTTCCACTGCATTATTTTTTCAATCAGCAACATCAAATCATTTTCGTTGACTACATATACTTCTTTCGTCATTACTTTATACACTTTATTGCGCGAATAGGTTTCTTCTTCGCAAAGCGTAGACGCCAATTCCCACTCGTGAACAGGAATATTTTTTTGTTGATTTTTATACAAATGATGTGTCAATACTATATTCGCTTCTTCAGAAGCAACTTCCGCTTTTAACTTTCGAGAACTGCGGACTTGCCACTTGCTTCCTGTCGTATTTTTCTGGATGCGTTCTGCAATCATATTTAAATAGTAATCGCTATCAGCATCACTTACGTTCGATTTTTTTAATCCTTCTTTTGCCATCGGAATCAATTTTGTTAGTATCAATTCTTTTGCAGAAATTCCTTCGCCAAACCAATTAAAATAGGAGTCAATTCCGGTACGAGCTGCTTTGATAAAGTTACCACGCGCGTCTTTAAAATCCATTTTCTCCCAAATATTTTTATAATCGTCTGGCATTCCTTGCATTACACCAACCCAAAACAGCGCATTGGCAATTTCATCTTTGATACTTGGTCCTGCAGGAATATAACGATTTTCAATGCGCAAATGTGCTATATTTTTGGCAACGCCGTAGCAGACTCTATTCCATTTGTACAAGGTTCCGTTGTGTAAATTCAGCGCTTTCAATTTCGGTTTGATATCATTGGCCAAATCGTCCATAGAATTTCCTTCAAATTCGGTAGTAACGAGTGCTTTATAACGTGTAATATCGTCTGTAAATAGTTCTAAAATAGAATTTCGCGCCCAATCATTCCCAAAGGAAACTCGTGGTTTTTGTTCTCGCAATAAGTGTGACGTATTTCGCAAGTCAATACTTTGTTGAAAAAGTGCAATACGTGTTTCGCTCCACAACTCTCTTCCCAACAACATAGGCGCGTTCGTCATGGCAGACAATACAGGTCCTGCAATGGCTTGTGACCAATTGTACTTATCAATAATTTCATCCAAACCAATTTGTAAATGCACTTGAAAACTCGTGTTACACGCTTCAAACAAAATAGATTCATGATGCAAAATAAGTTCGTCAACACCTCTAATTTGCAGTTTAAAATCGTTTCCTTTGATTGTCTTCATAATATCATTCAGCGTTTTATAACGTTTGTGTGGCGTCATGTTTTCAAACACCAAATCGCTTCGTTTAAATGTTGGTAAAATACCTGCGAGGACAATTTTGTTATTTTTTATTTTCGCAGCCGCTTTTTGTGCTTTTTCTAGTAGTGAAGTTAAATCGTGTTCAAGTTGTGAAAAGCAATTACCTTTTAAAACAATAGGATCCAAATTGGCTTCCATATTAAACAAGCCTAATTCTGTTGTAAAATGGGCATCGTTGATTTCTTGTAAAATTTCCAACGCATTAAAAGAGGGTCTATAAAAATCATCTACAATGCACACTTCTTGTTCGGCGCCAATACGTTGAATTCCTTGTTCAAAATCGTTGTTTTCAATCATGGTAGACAAGGCTTCAATATCGTACAATAATTGTTTGGTAAATTCTCTTTGCAATTCGTCTGAATCAATTGCTTTAACTAATTGTGATCCCATAATTTATAAGGTGTTGATAGCTTAAAAATACCATTATATTTTAGCTTGTAACATGATAAATATCATAGTCGTTTTTTCACTTTGTGGTTACCTTTATACTAGAATTTAAAACACACATAAGATGAAAAAAAGAACTCCAGTATCTACAATTATGACGGCTAATGTCATTACGTTAAATCATACAGACAATTTAGAAACCGCAGAGCGTTTATTTAAAGCAAATAACATTCGTCACATTCCTGTTGTGAGTGGCGATGAAATTAAAGGAATGTTGAGTTACACCGATTTACTTCGTATCAGTTTTGCCGATGCTGCTTTTGAAGAGGAAGAATCTGTAGAAACGATTGTATACAACATGTTTACCATTGAGCAAGTGATGGCAAAAAATTTGGTAAGTGTTCGTTCGGATACCACTATTAAAGAAGCGGCTGAAATTTTAGCACAAAAAGAATTTCACGCGTTGCCTGTAGTAGACGATGGAAAATTAGTCGGAATTTTGACAACTACCGATTTAATTAATTATCTTTTGGATCAATTTTAAAAATTACTGACGCAGTAGCGGAACTCATTATAAAGCTATACCAGATGAAAAATATTTTAGTGTTAACCGATTTCTCAACATGTTCGCGTAATGCCATACAATACGCTACAAATTTCTTGAAAGACCAAGCCTGTTGTTTTTATGTGATGCACGTGCATAAATCGGGAAGCTTTACACTAGATGATTTAATGTCTTCCGCTACTGCTAATGTGTATGAAAGTGTATTAAAAGCGGAAAAAGAGCGTTTGCAAAAGCTGCAAGATGAATTGGAAAGTTCGGCGTACGAACACCATTCATTTGAAGTTATTTTAGATTACAATAGCTTTGTTGACGCAACACACAAGGTTATTGAAGAAAAAAATATTGACTTGCTCGTTGCAGGTTTTAACGGTGTATCTAATGCTGCCGAAATTCTCTTTGGAAGTCACACACTCAGCATCATTAGAAGAATCAATTGCAATACTTTGGTCATTCCTGAAGATGTACAATTTCACCGTCCAAAAAACATTTTAGTTCCGCTTGATGCGAAAGATGATATTGAAAGTGACGCTTTTCAAAAAATTCTTGCGGTTGCCAAACATCGAAATATTCATGCGCATGTTATCCGCGTGTATGAAAAAGGATTTTCGGGTAATCGTTACGACGAATCGTTTTTAATGAAACATTGCAAAGACATCAATTACACCTATCACGTTATTGAAAATGTTCCGTTAGATCATGTAAAAGCTACATACGTGCAAATGCACGAAATCGATATGATTGGATTGATTGTACAGAAAGAATCCGTCTTTGAGCGTTTATTCAAGCATTCGTCTACAACAGCAATTAGCAAAACCTTAAAGCGACCGTTGTTGGTGGTGCATCCTTAGGAGAATCTTTTCCCAAGTTAAATTATTCGTATTAAGAGAAATTATAGTCTAAAAAAAGCAGGAAACCCTAAAAATTTCCTGCTTTACGATTACTACACAATTTTCTTCAAAAATCGCCTATATTTTAAATGTCATCACGGGCAATGCTGAGTGATTGGCAATATCTTCCGAAATGCTTCCTTCAAAGAAATGTGCCAACCCTTTACGACCGTGTGTCGCTACAGCAATTAAGTCAGCGCCTTTGTTGTTAGCAAAGTTTAAGACACCTTGCTCAATGGAATAATCGTTGACGTAATGCACATTTTCCAGATTGTCCAAATTTCCGTCAGCCGTCTTTAAAAAGTCACTTACTTTGGTTTCCATTTCGGTAGAACTGCTAAATCCTGTTCCTGGTAAATTGACATACACTAAGTGTAATTTCGCGCCAAGCGACTTAAATAAATGCGATGCGTTGATGTATGGTTTGATAGCTTCTCGCGAGAAATCACACGCAAAAACTACCTTTTCAAAATCGGTCAAAATAGGATGATGTTTAATCACCAGCACAGGAATTTCGGCATAACGCACTACTTTTTCTGTATTTGATCCGACAAATAATTCTTTAAATCCGCTCGTTCCATGTGAGCCCATTACAATCAAATCGGCATTGTGTTCTTGCGCTACGTCGTTTACTTCTTTAAAGACTTTAAAATGCTTTACAATCGGTGTTACTTTTACCTCTTTTAGAAAAGGTTTGTCCAAGAAATCCATAAACTTTTGCTCTGCCAATTTCAAGTAGAAAACTGCTTCCGCTTGTTTGGAATTGTCAGTTTCGGAAATAAGCGCGTTGGACAATTCCAACATGTGCAATGCTAAAATTTCTGCATTGTGTTTTTGTGCTATGGTAGCTGCTGCTTCCAATGCATATTCAGAATGTTTTGAAAAATCTATTGGGACAATAATTTTTTGTATCATAATTTTAGAAGTTTAAAGTTAAATAGTCATAGAAAACAATTGTGTTTCTGGCTTTTTTCGTTGTAATAACACATCAAACGCCATGCAAATATTGCGCACAAATGGTTTTCCTTTTTTGGTGATGCTAAGTGTATTATGTTGTATCTGAATTAGTTCGTCGCGTTCAAATTCGGTTAATTTTTCAGTGATGTTTGCCAATTCAGGTATCTGTGTCGTTTCTGCCGTCCATGAAGTTTTAAAAGTACACATTAAGTTTAAAATATGCTTGCGAATTAACAAATCTTCTTCATTTAAAATATGTCCTTTTCCCAACGGAAGCATGCCTTCGTTGACCAAATGATGATAAGTTTCCAAATTCTTTACATTTTGAGCAAATCCATACCAACTATCGCCAATAGAAGATACGCCCAAACCAATCATTAGTTGCGTTTTTTGCGCTGTATAGCCCATAAAATTTCGATGCAAACGATCTTCAATCATGGATGTGTACAAAGCATCAGTTGGCAACGCAAAATGATCCATTCCGATATCCGTATAATCGGCTTCTTGCAATAATTTTTTACCCAAATTGTACTGCGCTGTTTTTTCCGCTGCCGTTGGCAAATCTTCATTTTTATAACCGCGTTGTCCATTTCCTTTAATCCAAGGAACGTGTGCGTAACTATAAAATGCAATTCTATCTGGTTTTAAAAGGGTTGTTTTTGCGATGGTTTCTTCCACATGTGCTGTAGTTTGAAACGGCAATCCGAAGATAATATCATGTCCCACAGAGGTATAGCCAATTTCTCTTGCGAGTTCGGTAACGCGTTGTACATTTTCAAACGGTTGCACTCTGTGAATTGCTTTTTGCACCGTTTCATTATAATCTTGCACACCAAAACACACGCGTCTAAATCCGAGATTGTACAATGTTTGTAAATGTGCTTCGGTGGTATTATTTGGATGTCCTTCAAAGCTAAACTCATGTTCATCAGCGACCTTGGCATGAAACAAAATACCTTCCATCAAGGTTTGTAAATTTTCTGGTGAAAAAAACGTTGGTGTTCCGCCGCCCAAATGAATTTCTTTAATGATTGGCTTCTCCTCAAAAAATTCACAATACAATGCCCATTCTTTCAGCAAGGTTTTAATATATGGTTTCTCTACTTCATGACGTTTTGTAATACGCTTATTGCATCCACAGAATGTACACAAACTTTCACAGAACGGCAAATGTATATACAAACTAATGCCTTCTGTAGCGTTACTTTCCTTGAATGATTTTTGAACGGAATCTTTCCATGTATTCACGGAAAACGTTTCCATATTCCAATACGGAACTGTAGGATAACTAGTGTAGCGCGGTCCCGCTACATTGTATTTATTTACTAAATTGCACATACCTAAATTTCTTATAGTTCAAAATTAGGTATCTAGCAGCAGGCAATATATGATTTATGTCATGTTTGAAGATTTTAAGGCGGTTGTAAAGCCATTTCTTAGTATTTTTCAAATCGTTTATTACCATATTGTTAAGCCTTTTTTAAAAATATGTTTAATGCGCAAAATAATAGCTATTTTCGCAAAAAATTACACCAAAACACCTTAGAATGTCTTTGACTTCAACCAAATTTTACAACAGAGATTTATCGTGGTTGCGTTTCAATCATCGCGTGTTGCAAGAAGCTGCCGACAAACGAAATCCTCTGTACGAACGCATCAAGTTTTTGGCGATTTTTTCTTCCAATTTGGACGAATTCTTTAAAGTGCGCGTGTCTGCCATTCGTCAAATCAAAACGTTGGAGAAAAATCTGCGTAAAAAATTAATCACAAAGCCTAACAAATTACTTCGAAAAATAAAAAAAGAAGTCCATTCACAACAAGAGGAATTTGGGCGTATTTTTAGAGAAGACATCATTCCCGAATTGGAAAAAGAAGGTGTTTTGCTTATTAATTACACACAGTTTTCAGAAAGTCAAAAACAATTCGCAAAGACATATTTTGAGGAAAATTTGGCGTCAAAATTGGCACTTCAAATCAATACAGAAAATCGCGAAGAGCTTTTTATTGAGAATGAAAAATCCTATTTGGCAGCGCTCTACAATGGAGAATTAGTAGTGTTTAAAGTGCCTGTAGCTGCGGGACGATTTGTGGTGTTTCCTTCAGAAAATGATTTGCATTACATCACGTTTGTGGATGATATTTTAAAGCATCATTTTACGGAAATATATCCTGAAACAACTTTTCATTCGTTAAAAGTTTCCCGTGATGCCGAATTGTATATTGAAAACGAATATTCAGGCAATTTACTGGAAAAAATTAAAAACTCACTCAGCAATCGAATCACAGGACAAGTAACGCGCATGTTGATTGACCAAGCTGCTTCCGACGATTTATTAGATGAATTAAAAGACGAATTGAACGTCAACGATACAGATGTCGTTTTGGGCGGAATGTATCATAATTTTAAAGACTTTTTCGGCTTTCCAAATCCTACAGGAAAAGACTTGTCATTGCCCGAAATAGTACCAGCACGAAACAAAGCGTTAAGTGCGTATGATAGCATGTTTGCTGCCATTACCGACAAAGATAGATTGCTCTATTTTCCATACGAATCCTACGACCATGTATCGGAATTGCTGGAAGAAGCTGCTGCAGATGATAAGGTGACTAAGATTAAAATTACGTTGTACCGAATTGCGAAAGAATCACGCGTCACCAATGCGTTGATTGAGGCAACGAAAAAGGGAAAAGAAGTCACGGTTTTTATGGAAACCAAAGCACGTTTTGACGAGCAGAACAACATCAAATGGGGAAAAATTTTAGAGGAAAACGGCGCAAAGGTAATCTATAGTTATCCAGGGATTAAAGTGCATTCCAAAGTGCTTTGTATTGAGCGTGTAGAGAACAATCAGTCGGTGCATTACGGCTATATTGGCACAGGAAATTTCAACGAAAAAACAGCTACCGTTTATACAGATTTCTGCTTGATGACCAAGCGAGAGAAAATTACGTCTGAATTGGTGCAAGTATTTCAAGTATTAGAGCGCGAAATTATCATCCCAAAAACAAAAAAACTACTGATTTCTCCATTTACCACACGAAGTACTTTTTTAGAATTGGTAGACGAGGAAATAAAAAATGCCAAAGCAGGAAAGGAAGCATATATTATGCTAAAAATGAACAGCCTACAAGACAAACGAATGATTGAGGCGCTGTACGAAGCCAACAATGCAGGCGTACAAATTGACTTAGTGATTCGCGGAATTTGCTGTTTGGTGCCAGGTATTGAAGGACAAAGCGAGCATATTCGTATTAAAAGTGTGTTGGGACAGTTTTTAGAGCATGCGCGTGTGTATATTTTTGCCAATGGCGGCAACGAAAAGATGTATATAGGTTCTGCCGATTGGATGACACGAAATTTGGATCATCGTATTGAAGTGATTACGCCAATTTTAGACAAAGAAATGCACGAACAACTGCGAACATTTGTTGGATGGCAGTTAAACGATTCCGTAAAGGCGAGAATTATTGATGCCAAACAAAAAAACAAATACGTTCCTACGGATAAAAAGAGCATCCATTCACAAGAAAAGGCAAGAGCGCAAATGGCTGAGATGAATTGGTAGTTTTTTTTGAATCAAGAGTCAAGAATTTGGACTTTCTTTTTTGGGTGGAAATGCCATAAGTTCGACATATTAATTTTAATATATAGTAGACTACGAGTTGTTTACACTAAATGTCAAATCGAGCGCAGTCGAGATTCAATCGAAATTTTATTTTTCTAAGTGTTCTCGACTGCGCTCGAAGTGACAAGTAATTTCTTATATCGAATTTGGGTTAAATGCTGTATTTTTGAAACAAAATCTACTAAAAATGACCTCTTTTCAGCAATTGTTAACAGATTTGGGAAACGAATCTTTGTATGTGTTAGATAGAAACATTCCGAAGTCTGCGTATGTGCCATTGGATTTATCGGTGACGAACGAAGAGTTACAAAAAGTAGATGTTTCTTCTGCTTCTAAATTAGGCGAATATATTAATCGCCACATTGCGATAAATAATGGAAAAGTAGCATATGGCGGTTATTTGGAAAAGCGTGGAATTTACAATCGAAGTGCGTATTTTAATCAGCAAAATCTAGAAACCGAACGTACTATTCATTTAGGCTTGGATTTGTGGATTGAAGCAGAAACGCCAATTTACGCTCCGTTAGCAGGCGAAGTACATAGTTTTCAAAACAACACCAATTTTGGCGATTACGGTCCGACGATTATTTTAAAACACGTACTCAATGCGGTTGAATTTTACACCTTGTACGGTCATTTAAGTTTGGCTTCTATCGAAACTATTCACGTTGGTCAAATTATACAAAAAGGCGAACAGATTGCTACTTTAGGCGATGCGAGTGTTAACGGAGATTACGCACCGCATTTACACTTTCAAATCATCAAAGACATACAAGATTATTCGGGTGATTATCCAGGTGTGGCTTCGCAAAAAGATGTTACCTTTTATCAAAAAAATTGCCCAGATCCGAATTTGTTGTTGCAGCTATAATTATTTTATCACATTTCCCTCTTCGTCCAATTCCATAAAAGGATTATAAGCGATTTCCCATAAATTATCGTCCAAATCGGCAACATAACCGCTATAGCCACCCCAAAATACCTGTTCAGGTTGTTTGATGATTTTTACATTTTTGCTAGTTAAATCGGCAAAAATTTCATCAACTTCCTCTTTTGTGCGTGTGTTGTAGGCGAGTGTAAAACCTTTAAATCCAGTTCCTTCATGATGTACAGTAGCATCTTCTGCGAGTTTTTCTCTTGGATAGAGCGACAATAAAATTCCATTCAGTTGAAAAAAAGAAATATGTTCGTTGCTTGCAGCAGTTAGCTTCCAGCCAAATTTTTCTTGGTAAAATGTAGTAGCAGCTTTTAGATTTTTCACACCTAAGCCGATGATAGTTACGCGTGGTTGCATGTGATAATTTATTTAAAAAGTGTCGTCAAATATACAATTCCAAACAACCATCCGACATAGAAAATGGTGTACCCAAACGCATATATGATAGACTTTTGCAAATTACGAATTGTTTCTGTGCCTTTGGAAAACACCAAGCGCATCGCTCTAAAAAATACCCAATATAGCATGGCGAGCATTAGCAAAATGGAAAACCAAACGACGGTTTGTAGTACAATCAAAAGAAAGGTGAGGACAATTGAAAAGACAATCCACAGCACAATTGAAAAGATAATACCGCTAATTCCATCACCTGACACATCTCCTGCGCCTGAAACAAAATCGCCCGTAGCTAGCTTTTCTTTGATACTCTTTTTAAAATCAAAACCTTTTAGAGAAGGATAATCATCTTCCATTTCGATGCCTTTGTAGAGTCCGTAACTCAAAAACACGAAAAGTGCTACGGCAATAATTCCTAACGAAATATAAAAGTTGGTCGTAATACTACGATTGTAATGGACTCCTGAAAAATACACCGTAAGTGCTGTAACCACAATCATCATCAGCGATATCATAAAAACCGATTTTCCTTGCAGGTATGTTTTGGTGGGTTTCATGGTGGGGAAGATAGGGAATATTCTGTGAATTTATTTTTTTAGAAGCAAAACTCCAATAGTTTTTCATTGAAAGCTTCTTGGAAGGATTGAGATAATGTTTGTACAAAAGCATCAATTTTCAAATTACCAATAGTCATAAAAATGTCGTTTTATATAGCATCAAAAAAGCTAAAAAAAGAGACTGATTCTCCCCAAAACCAGCTTATTTACATAAATGTTCTGGACTTCTTCTCTAGTTTTAAAACATTTTATGACTTTAACTTAACGAAAGATTACAATATTCTTATGTCTTTTTACAGAAGGATAAGACAATACTGCAACTGCAACTACAGGCGTAACTTTTAAAATATTCTTTTTTCAGTATGAAAATCACGTTTTTTTTCTGTAAAAAAAATACTATAATTGATAGAATCCCCCTGATGCTCACTTTTTAAAACTGAACTGTATTGCAACTATCAAATGTTAAATAAGCCTAAAAAATTAACTTAAATTTTAGGTAAAATGTTACGCTTATAAAAAAAGCTTGACGCTTATGAATTTGTTCTAGGAATTTAAAAAAGCATTTGATAGTTTCAATCAATTACTTCCCACACCAAACCCAAAATAATACCAGTAACAGTGCTCTAAGCAAGCTAGACTTGCTTGGAAACAGGACAGGTATGTCCAAAAATTTAGAGAACAAATTTTAATTAAACATTTTATTCATGAAAGAAACAATTTCACAAACATTATTTCGCTTTATAAGCCTAAGAAGTCCTGAATTAAGTGAAGAAACTAATAAGCAATTACGTTTTATCTTCATATCAGAATCGGGAAAAAGCGGAACTTTTTATGACGCAGTAACGGGAAGAGAACCTTCAGTATCTAAATGGCAAGCATTACAAGATACTGCTGGTGAATTTAGAAGTGCCAGTAAATCAGAAATCAAAGATTTAGATAGCAAGCTTTTTGAATTTTCAGAATGGTTGGCTAAAAACAGAAGTACAGCAAGTGTTGAAGAAATAGAAGCAAAATTTGCAGGAGTAACAACATTAAATAATGATACAACTTTATGGGACAATTTATTTTACCAATTTGTTACGGAAGAAGATTTTTACGCTAAAGAAAGTATTATTCACTTATTAAAAGCAAATCATGTTATTGCCAACTTCCCTACAAACAAAGAATTGGATGCAGATACCAAAAAGGAAATTATACATAGTCTTGTGTTTGCTAAAGTAATCCTACCTAGTGAATTATTTGATTTATCAAATGATTCTGTAACAGGAGATAAAGCTATAAAATCCGAAATTTCTTATCAAGCTACTTCATTACCAAAAGATTTAAAAGCAAGTATTGCAACTCAAGAGTTACAAAACTTACAAAAAGTTACTCTTGAAGTTGAAAAACTGCATACACAATTCCAAGAGGAATATAACACTGCCTACAAAACTGCAAAAGCTACGCATAATGATGATGTGCAAGCTATATTAAGTACTTATCAAACAGAAGTCCAAAATGCCAAAGAAGCATGGTGTACCACTAGAGGTGATAAGACATATGATGCTACAAATATCAATCCCTGCGATCAACCTGTACCGGTAAAGTATCCAGATTTACCTGTTTTTTCTTTTTCTTTTAGAGATGAGATTGACACTAAAGATGCGAGAAATACATTTTCTACTCTTGCCTATGACACTTTAGTACAATTGTCTCCTATAGAGGATATAAAAACATTTGCAAAGGCTAAAGAATTATTAGCTGACGAGATAGAAACTGTTACGACTACAATATTCGAAAACACAAAGTTTCATGAAAAATCTGTAAGTGTTAACGGAACAATACTTTCTCTTCAAAAAGATTTCGACCCTAGCAAAGTAATCGCTTCTTTTTGTTCGCGAAGACGTATCAATATAAATACGAACATCTCATATTGGCAATTTTTTGTAGATATCATAAACCCAATACAAGATACTTCATTTGCAGTACAATCTGTAAATTCTGAAGTCTATGATATGTCTAATAATTTATTGCACAGTAGCACTTCGTTTGCAGTCATCGATAGTACTATGAACAATATAAAAGTAATCTTATTGAGCGATATAACTACAATATCAGCAGCACAGCATGCAAACCTTCGTCTTAAAGCATCTGTAACGCTAATTGATGGCACTACATTTTCATATGATCAAATTTTAAGACCAAATACATGTGCATTGGGTACAATCATTAAAGATGAAGTACCTGTAGGAGTCAATCAAAACTTTATTCCATCTGGTTTCGGAATGCGCCAATTAGGTATTGCCGATTACAGAAAGGTAGAACAAAGCGTACATTGTTATATGGAAGGGGAAGTTTCACATATTGAAAATGTGATGGCGCGTGAATATAAAGAGAAATCTACTCGTAGATTACGTTCTTCCGAAAACACAACTTCAACAAGTTCAGAAAGTGAAAAAGAACGTCTCACAGATACAACTACAACGGATCGTTTTGAAATGCAACATGAAATTTCGCAAGTAATGGCGGAATCACAAGACAATTCTAGTTTTGTAAATTCAAATTTTGGGTATAATAACGGAACGTATAGCTTCGGTATAAATGGAGGTGCCAATTTTGCGACACATACTTCTAATGAAGAAAGTATCAATCAAGCAATGACAGAAGCTCAAGAAATTACAGAAAGAGCTATGGATCGTGTGGTACAACGTGTAAAGGAAGAACGTATTAGCAAAATCATTGAAGAATTTGAAGAAAATAATTCACACGGGTATGACAATCGAAAAGGAGACAAACATATAGTAGGTGTATATCGTTGGATTGATAAAATCTATAAAAATCAAATCTATAACTATGGTCGTAGATTGATGTATGAATTTGCCATTCCGCAACCTTCAAAATTGCATCGTATTGCCATGACTGCAATGACAGAAGAAACAGATAGTGAAACTATGATTCTTTCAGAACCATTAGACCCAAGAAAGGTAGTTATTAATAACGTTATCATGAGTGATGCTTCTGCTATTAATGATACGAATTATAAAAAACTTGCTGCAAAATATAATGCTAAGATTAGCAATCCACCAGTTAAAGAAATGCATATCGGAAAAGCATTTTCATACAAAGCTGGAGAAGTAATTGGTGATACCAATGAACGTTTCGGAGAACATGCAGAATTAGAAATTCCTGAAGGCTACTACACTGTAAGTGCTACCGCAGAATGGGTGGATAGTGAGGACTCTGGAATCGGACGCACACATATTATTGTTGGTGGTGTAAAAATTCTACAAGGAATTTCTGAGGATTTATCAAAATTTGTTGGGAAGATTCCAGTTTCATTTTCATCATTAACACATTTATCAGGAAACTCAAATATTAATATAAAATTAAGAAGATTGCCAGAAACCTATGTAGCTTGGCAGTTGGAAACATTTAATGCCATTGTTGAAGCTTATGAAGAACAATTAGCTGCCTTTATTTCTCAAAAAGAACAGGAAGAAGAGAAAGTTGCAACTATGAAAGATTCCAATCCATTATTCTATCGTCAGATTGAACAAACGGTATTACGCAAAAACTGTTTGTCATACTTAATGGATCAATCACCAACTGCTGTACGCACCTATGGTAAAAAAATGTATTCTGGAGATGAAATTGATACTTATAAAACCAATGTTACAGCATCATTAGATGATTATGCATCATTTGCTAAATTCTTAGAACAAGCTTTTGAATGGGAAATCATGTCATATAATTTCTATCCATTTTATTGGGGAAATCGAAAAGAATGGAATAAGCTCTATTCATTTGAAAACAACGATCCATTATTTAGAAGCTTTATGCAAGCAGGATTAGCTAGAGTTGTTGTAACTGTTCGTCCAGGGTTTGAAGAAGCGGTATTACATTACATGGCGACAGGTAGTATTTGGAATGGTGGTGAATTACCGCTATTAGATAATCCATTATACCGTTCTATTGTTGACGAATTAAAAAAACCATTAGGCGTAAAAGAAGGAAAAGCATGGAAAACAAAAGTGCCTACCTCGTTAACCATCTTACAAGCTGATAGTTTAGGCTTACAAGTAGAGAAAGCATTACCATGTGAATGTGATGATATTGAAGATTTTATTCTATCCGATCAGACCGAATGCAGTAGTGCTATCGTGAATGATGCAAGCATTTTTGATAATCTACAAGTAGGAGATACAACAGTAACTAAAAAGGAAATTCAAATTTCATTCTTTAATAATGCTGGAACACAACCGCAAAAAGTAGGAGATTTTGATGATGCAGAATTGTTTCCTATTACCTATAAATGCATGGATCAAGAAATTGTGATTCAACGTGATGCCAATTGGGACATACAAGATAGTGCTGGAGTAATCTATCAAGAATTAGCAAAAAAGATTTCGTTAATTTCTGGTGTCAAAGCATATCAAGTATTTGATGATTCAGGAAATCCACTTGGCTTACAATTCCATATTGATTATGGTCTTGTGTCAACATTTACATTTGAAAAACCAGATTTAGAAAGTCCTGTAAATGATGCTGAACATGACCTATTGAAGTTACAAGTAAGCTCAGATGGTGTTGTTGTAAGCTCGCCTACAAAATATGTCAATCGTGTACAGGATCGTTATGCAACAGCTCTAACTGATGGAGAATTAGAAGTTGTACTTCCATTGGCCAGATTCCAATAATGAGTGCCGTACAATTAGAAATGATATGGCAACACAAACAAGTGTTGCCATATATTCTAAACGAATTGAAACAGATTGTTGAAAGGACTTCGCCTATATATCAAATTTATCTATACGGTAGCCGAGCCAAAACTCCTTTACACAACTGGCATCAATTAGCTGGAAAAGATTGGGACATTATCATGGTATGTAAATTCCCAATCATAAATACACATATTTGGACTACTGCTAAAAACTATCATATCGATCTTACTATTATTAGCCAGCAACAAGCTGCTAAAATAGTAACATATCGAAAAGAATTAAAAGAGCTGTTTCCCAATAGTGAATTTGTAGAATCTATTTACAAAAACATTTTATGATAAAAGAAGTAATGACTCATTATAGGAGTCAATATAAAGGTAGTATAATGCCTTTGGTCGATTACCTTAAAATAAATAGACGTGTTGAAGAAAGTCAAAACATAAATTCCAAGAAATTTGTATATGTTGTTGATCAAAACTTTGATTATAACAACCCGATTGATAATAAAGATATAGAAGTATTAGCTTCTGAATTATCAGACATTAGCATATATAATCCTTTACAATACGAATTCCCATTTGGAAGTGCAGATCATTTAGCGATTAAAGTTAATGATACAGCAGATGAGCGTGATAGCATAACATACTATTTAAAACGTGTATATTTACCTGATTCAAATAATCCGATTGTTGCATACAAAAGTCTAACAAACCCTAATTGGGTAAGTTTGGATGATTCAGATTTTATACTTATTCCATTAAACAGGAGTCGCTATAAATATTATTACAATAGCGAAATCAATAGAGTTCTATTTGATGATATTGCTAATCCTGTTTTCGCCTTTTCTGACACCTTCACGTTCAACCCTAAGGATGTTGGGCTAACAAATGGTCGGTATATTTTAAAATATGTCAATCATAAAGGAAAAGCAACAAGAGTTACTGAAAGAGATTTTAATCCAAAAAAATTTAAATTTAGAAGACCTCCAAGTAATTATACTGATAGAAACATAGAAGTTGAGATTACAAATACAAAAGGAAAGGTATACCTATTTCCAACCATTCAAAGACTTAATGATGGCGTTATATTGGAATACAAATACACTTTAGAAAAATTCTCAAGATTTGATATTAAGAATCAACCAAGTGCTATTAAAATTAAAATCAAATATCTTGGGACTTTTTTACACTTTATTAATAAAACTATTTTTTATGATAATAGCATTGAAAGTATTGATAAAAAGAAATATTTGGACCTATATGAATTTACTAATGATATCATTGCAAAACTAATTCCTAATGCAAATAGCGCTCTAAATAAAGAAGGAATTAGACAGCTATTTATTGATCAATATATTACCTACATCACTAGAGAACTTGACTTTTACAAAAGTAAACTAGAAAAAGTTTTAGAAATATTTTACTACACTCCTGAAGTCTTTATAAAGCATTTACCACTGAATATGCTTTGGAATATTTTAGGTAAATCCTTAAAAGGGAAAGTAACCAATTTTGGTTTAGATAAAGAAGATATTGTTCTGAAACTGCTTATTGCTATTGAAGGTAAAATAAAAAATCCAAAATTGTTCATAGATGAATTACTCCTTAGGAGAATAAATGACAATACCACTTATTTTTATGCGCTATATGATAAAATGAATACAAGTAATTTTGATAAATATGTCAGATTTATATGGAGTGTTTGGAAAAATACTATCTATAAAGATATTACAAAAGAAAACCCTAAAATTACCAGTGAAGGTGAAACTATATTAAATTACAAATCCGACATGACTATAGGGTTTCATCATGATAATGCCACTATACAATACCTTGAAGAATCAAATAAGATTCAAATTGACCTTTCTACTAAAGTAGTTAAGCAAGTTAAAAGAAGATTAGGTAAAAAAGACGTTTACATACCATTCCATACAACACAAGAACAAACATTATTCTATGACCCATTTGCACCTGTCGTAATTTTTGAAGAAGATAATCCTCATTTTATATTCAAAGATGATGAAAGTAATAAAAATGCTAAATTTGCTACACTGCCTGCATTTGTAATTCTTGCGAATGACCAGAAAGCCTTTTGGCACAATGTAATTGTTGGTGCAGAATATGCTATAGATGTCGTTACTACTGTTTCTGGAGTTTTGAATATCTTAAAAGCAGGGCGACTATTTAAAGTATTAAAAGCAGGACATAGTTTAGTAGGAAGAACAAAATCAGCCACTAAAGCAATTACTATAGCTAAATCTTTTGCTGGTGCTGTTGAAATTACTTCTGGGGCAGGAAACGGTCTTTTAAAATTATTGGGATTACGAGATACGCCTTTTGGGCAGTCTGTTGCTAAATATTTATTTTTCTTAGAAATCATAAGTCTCTCGGGAGAGATAAGTGTGGCACTTCGTACTTCCTTATCAAAAGCTGCCAAAGAAGTCATAGAACATCCTGAGCTTCCTAAAATAAAAAAGCAAGCTGAGGAAATTATAAAAAAAGCTGACAATACTGGCGCGGGTAAGAAAAGTAAAGAAGTACTAGAAGCTGAGGAAGTTTTGGAAGCTGTTAGGCATTTGGATGAAGTTGTTAATTCAATCCCAATTTTTAAGAAAATACTATTTAAAGAATTCATAAAAACATGGGGGAAGAAAAATATTAGAGAAGTCCCATTAGAAAGAATAATAATTAATTTAAAAGGTTTTACACCCCAAGGTAACAGGGTTGCCAGTATGATAGAGAGTGGTAAAATAGAGATAAACATTCTTGATGATATTGAATTTGATAATATGTTGAGAAATTCAGGTCATGGAGAAGACAAAATAAAAGGAACTGCTGCTGCTGCACAGGGATTTGAAATTTATTTTCGTTCCTCAGCTGGATTAGAACGATTTATGGGGGAAATTATACATGAAGGAACACATGCTTATGATATAGCAAGAATTGAAGAACTCCTAAACTTAGGAAAAACAAAAAGTGAAATAAAATCAATTATGGGAGATATGGAATCTTTCGAAAAAAGAGCTTATTTTCATGAAAGAGCTTATCAAGAAGCTGCTGGATTTAATGAAGTAGATTTTGAAACAATTGATAAAATGTTAGAACATATAGAAGTAGGATATGAAGGAATGGAAGTTCCTTATGAACAAATTTTTGAATATTTACAATATTAATAATACTAAGACAAATGAAATTACAAATAAAAATAATATTAGATGAAATGTTATCATTTGGTAATCGTTCTAAACTGAAGGTACTTAAGAAGGCAGGTGACACTCTTGAGGTAAATGATTTCAGTTCAACAGTTTTTTTTATTCTTCAATGGAATAGGACAATATCTAAAGGATTATTGGACTTAGATAAATACTTCATTGATAGATATATTTTTAACAAAGAGCTAAGCGATACCATTTATAAAAAGAATAAAAGGTTTTTTGATTTATGCCCAGAAATTTCTGAAATTTTCACACTTTTCCCAGATAAAATTGAATTCAATTCAAAATTAAATGATTATGAAAAAAAAGAGATTCGAGATTATATAGCAGAAAGATTTAGACCTCCGTTGTTAACAACCATAAAAAAGCCAAAAAATAATAGTTGAAAGTATATGGAACTCTTTGCTTTTTAATATGGTAAAATAAAAACTTATTTTTTTCAATGCAAATTTATGATAGACAGAAGTAAAACAGAGTGGCTTTTTTACAAAAGTATTAATAGATATGCAGTCGGTGCAGACGAATGGGATGATGAAAAATGGTTAGAATTACGTTTTCCTAATAAAAAAATATTTTGCAATCAAATAAGAGAAAGTGATTTAGACGATTTTGTAGGTACATTGGTATGGATTTTTAGAGATCGATATCCTTTAGAGTTTTCGAGCATAGAAGCTTCTATGTGGGGCTTGGATAATGAAGGCGTTCCAGAATTTGAGGATATAAACACCCGTAAATTACAAGACATAGAACCTCTAATAGTAAAAGAAGATGATTATATGGGTATTGAAAAAGTAGCTGTTCATTTTAAGCAAGTACAGCCTAATGTATTTACATGGATAGAAACAGAATTAAAGGATAAGTCATATACTAAAGAAGGTGAGCAGCAAGTAACTTATCATGTTACTGATAGTCCCATTGAACGTATTGAAGCTACTAAAGAAGGATTTACAATTTATGTGAACCAAAAAAGAGTCATATATTAAAAAGAAGTTTAGATATAATGCTCTTGCTTCCGCATAATTCTTATCGTATGTGAATTCTAAAAATATTAAAACTGAGCTATGCTAACAGACAAAGAAATACTAAAAATAGCAGAAAATTATGTTTTAGAGATTGAAAAAGAAGTAGAAATTCCTCTTATAATTATTCCTGAAAACATTATAAAAAAACTATATGGTAATGTATACAGTTATACAAGTAAAGAAGCATACTTAACAAAAAGTGGAAAACATGATTTGTTAGGAAACGCACCTTTTTTAGTAGAAAAAGAATCTGGAAAAATTATAGAATTCGGCACTTATGCTCCAGAAGAATATTTTTTAGAAGAATATGAAGCAGGAAGATGGAATTAGCCAAATTAAGCCATGAAAAAAATGTCCATGCTAACTATATTTAAACAATGCTGATTTTTTAATAAAACTTGCACTAATGAAATTAAAAATAGATGAAATTTAAAATGCGTGTCAAATTTAGAGAACTAGACGCAAGTATTTTAGAAAGCTGGTTAGTAACTTTTGAAGAGGCATTAAAGATACGCTTACCTGAAGATTATCGTTCTCACATACTAAAGTACAATGGGGGATCTCCTATAGGTGATTATGTGATTTTTGATGCTGATAGTGCTAGTATCATGGTTAGCGAAGACATTCATTTATATAGCTTCAATTATTTAGATAATGGAGAAGGTTCTCTAGATGAGCAAGCTAGTAGAGGTGGTGCAAGATATATTTCTAAAGGAATTGATATTGGAGCATCGTCTGGAGGTATTTTAATGATGTCTTTGGCAGAAGATGAAATAGGAAGTATTTATCATATGTTTAGTTATGGTGAACCACAGAAAATTGCTAATTCTTGGACAGAGTTTGTAAACTATTTGATTGATGAAGATTTGGATGATTAGGAGTCATGAAATTTAAAATACGTGTCAAATTTAGAGAACTAGAAGCAAGTGTTTTAGAAAGCTGGTTAGTAACTTTTGAAGAGGCAATGCAGAAGAAAATAAATCATGCTCTATATAGGCTTATTGAGTTGATGAGAAAAAAGGCTAAGACTCATTTTCAAAGAATTTGAAATAGATAGTTAAAAAAAGAGGCTGATTCTCCCCAGAACCAGCCTCTTTACAGATGAGCAATAGACTCCCAAATCTATCTGCCTAACATTAAAATTTCGTTTACCAAAACTTCGGTTACATATTTCTTTTCGCCTTCTTCAGTTTCATACGAACGATTCGTAAGTTTCCCTTCAATCGCGATTTCTTTGCCTTTTAATAAATATTTTTCAACAATTTCGGCTGTTTTGTTCCACGCAATTAGGGAATGCCAATACGTGTTTTCAATCTTGTCTCCCTGTGCATTCTTATATTTTTCGTTGGTGGCGATTGAAAACTTGGCAATTTTTTTACCATCTTCTAAATTGATGATTTCTGGGTCGTTTCCTAAATTTCCGATTAATTGTACTCTATTACGTAATGTGTTCATAATGTATATGATTTAAAAGTTATTATATGTGTTTGTGTTGAAATCGTTGTGATGATTTAACAGTGCAAATATGAAACGACCCGCAAATTTTATTCGGTTACAACGCGCTTACTTTCGTTTACAAATATTTGTAGTCGTTTGTAAATGGATAAAATTTACTATCTTAGTCGTTTAGAAGTTTCCCATGAATATTCACATAAAAACTGAGCGACTCATCATTCGAGACCTTACTACACAGGACCTCGACGGTATGTTTGCGCTCGATTCCAATCCCGAAGTGCATCGCTATTTGGGCAAGAAACCTATCAAAAACAAAGCGGAAGCATTACAATATATCAACGATGTACAAAAGCAATATGCAGAACGTAGCATCGGACGTTGGGCAGTGGAATTGAAAGATACTGGCGAATTCATCGGTTGGTGTGGCTTCCGACTGTACAACGATTATACGTTTAACAATCACATAAATTTTTATGATATCGGATATCGCTTACGTCAAGAGTTTTGGGGAAAAGGATATGCCACCGAAGCATCAAAAGCGTGTTTGCAATATGCTTGGGATGTGTTGAAATTAGATACGATTTACGGAATCACAGAACGCAACAATGAAGCGTCGCATCGTGTGTTGTTGAAAATTGGACTTAACTATGTGGAAGACTTCTATTATGACCCTGAAAATATGCAACTGCGTTGGTATCAACTCAAAAATCCAAATTGATTATGGAGAAAAAATGTTTAGAATGTAACGATTCGTTTAAAGGTCGGGTCGATAAAAAGTTTTGCAGCGATTATTGTAGAAACGCATACAACAACCGACTGAATAAAGACGGAAAAAACTTGATTCGAAATATCAACAATCGCTTGCGTAAAAATTGGCGTATTTTGGAAGAACTGAATGTTAACGGAAAAACCAAAACGACCAAATCCAAACTCATTGAAAAAGGATTCGACTTTGGTTATTTCACGTCTATTTATGTAACAAAATCAAATTCTACCTACTATTATGTATATGACCAAGGCTATTTAGCATTGGAAAATGATTTCTATTTGTTGGTGAAGAAAAATTCATAAAATTGTAGTGGCTACTTCCAACTCTGCCCTTTCAATTTCATTGCGGCTTTTAAAATGTCTTTTTGACTGATTTGACCGACCAATCTACCATTTTCAACAATCGGAAAACGGCGTATTTTGGATTGAATAAATTTATCGGCGGCATCAAAAATATTCATATCACCATCAATCGTTTCTACATTTTTTGCCATGTGTGCTTCTATTTTATTATGCTCAAATGGCATGTTGTAATAGCGACTGTCCGAAATTTGTTTGATGCAATCTCCTTCTGAAATAATCCCGACCAATTCGTTTTGGTCATTCACAACAGGACCGCCCGAAATTTTATGTTGAATCAGTTTTTGAATGACTTCCTCAACCGTTTGTTCAGGTTTAAACGTGATTAACTTTCGGGTCATATAATCACTTACTTTAAATGCTTCTGCCTTTCCGGCATTACTCAATTGTGACTTTCGAGCGCCTTGAAAATTTTTTACTGCCATGACTCAGGTTTTTTTAGGTTCTCTTAAAGTTACTCATTTTTAATTAGTTAACACAAAACTGCTCGGAAATTATTTTTACTCAATAAAATATAACTCCACTAGCGTAGTATTTCAGTTGAATTATTCTGCTTGTTTCACCAAACGCATTTCAAAAAAAGGAAACCAATTTTTTCCATCAGCAGAATATTCTCCTTTTTCACTCCAAACGCCGTCTTCCGAAAAATCTTCTCGAAACCGAATCGTGCCACCTTGTTCATTTTTAAATGACCATTCTAGCTTTTTTTCTCCAATAAGCCGCATGTTATTTTCCATTTTTCCACCTGTTGAAGAAAATGAAAGCATCGTCATTGCCTTCATTTTTTGGTTGTACGATATTACACCAAAAGCATTATGTATCACTTTATTTTTATCTTCTTTGTCATGTCCCAAACCATCAATCATCAATAAAGTATTATCAACTTTGGGTGTTATGGTTTCTGTTTGTGTAAATTGTTTTTTTACTCTATTAATATAAATCCAACCTTCTCCTTTCCAAGTTCCTTGCATAAAATTAAGTTGGTCAATTGTTTTTAACGAGTCTTGGGCAACTTCTTGTCCAAAACAGGAAATACCGAAAAGCGAAATACAAATTAAAAGTAGTGTTCTCATATTTTTTTAGTTTGGATAAAATTAATTTATAAGAAACATATGTAATTGTAAAAAAGCGTCAGTTTTTTACCAATGAAATATTGATTGTTTTCAAATACGCTTCGTAATCTGATGCCGAGCGTTGCATTTTTCGTTTGAATTCATTGATAAAATGTGATTGATCAAAATAATTATATTTATAAATCACGTCCGTTTTTTTATGTTGATTTTCCAACAAATCTATCCATAAGTTTCGTTGTTTATTATTGCTAGCAAATTGCCTCATGGAGATTCCAACGACATTTTTAAATCTTTTTTGAATGACACGAACGGAAAATGGAAGTTTTTCTACAATGGTACTGATTGGAGTTCCTTGAGTCAATTCTAAACAGATAAATTTTACCAAATCATCCTGCTGAATTATTATAGTGTTAAAAAATGAAGTAAGGTCTTTTTCAACCCAATCAAGAGAAGTACTATATTGCTTTACATCAATGTCAATAGAAAAATAATCACCAATTATATCGGGAACTTCTGTTGTTTGATTAATGATATCATCTTTACGGAAAATATCCGGTTGAAAACGCAACCAAGGGTGCAATCGAATGCCAAAATAAATCGACTTTGGGAATACCGATTGATGGAATTTTGTAGTTCTAGGACCCAACATACGAATTCCCTTGTAGTAAGGTTGTTGTATAAAAACGATAGAAACACAACTTTCGGGAAGCGTTTCGTGTTCAATAGGGAAATTTAAATTTTCACTTTCAGGGACATAGAAAGTCCAGTAATTTTGAACGATTTCCGCTAAGGATTTGCTCGGCAAAAACTCTTCATATTCCATTGGCTCGTAGTTTGGACACTGATAAACATTACATTTATAGAAATAAGATACACATTTTATTTAAACTCTTGTTTTTACCTATCTATTTATACTACTTTGATTCAATTTTAAAAACCGCTACACGAAAACTTTTTTTTATTTTTTGACAACTCAAAATTTGAAAAAACTAAAACACCTATTTCTTAACATGTTTTGTACGCTTTTTTACTATTTTTAAAGCAACCATTCAACCAATCCAAATGACTACACCAAAAGCACGTTATACATTTCTATCATTTTTATTACTTGCCGCAGCGGTTTATTATAGTTTTCACAGCGATATGCCGCAAGCACTTTCCGAAGAAAAAATTCCTACAGAAGAATTTTCAACCGTTCGTGCGTTTGCGCATGTGAATGAAATGGCAAAAGAACCACATTATGTGGGCTCGAAAGCACATGCGGAAGTGCGTGCGTATCTTATCGCAGAGCTTCAAAAATTGGGCTTAAACCCAAGTGTGCAAGAAGGATTTACGTTGGATAATTCTGGAAACATGTCAAAACCTAAAAATGTGTTGGCGCGCATTTCAGGAAAAAACCCGACGAAAGCTTTATTGGTATTATCGCATTACGACAGCGATCCGCATTCTGCCATTGGTGCAAGTGATGCTGCCAGTGGTGTTGCTACGATTTTGGAAGGAATTCGAGCGTTTTTAGCCAAAGGTGAACAACCTGAGAATGATATCATTATTTTACTGTCTGATGGCGAAGAACTTGGGTTGAATGGTGCAGAATTGTTTGTCAATGAGCATCCGTGGGCAAAAGATGTGGGATTGGTGCTCAATTTTGAAGCACGTGGAAGCGGCGGACCAGGCATCATGCTGCTTGAAACCAATAATGGAAATGCCAAGCTCATCAAAGGATTTCAAAATGCGGGATTGCCATACCCTGTAGGGAATTCGCTTGCGTATAGCGTGTATAAAATGATGCCGAACGATACGGATTTAACCGTTTTTAGAAGAGATGGCAATATTCAAGGATTTAATTTTGCGTTTATTGACGATCATTACGATTACCACACACAAAATGACACGCCTGAAAATTTAGATTTTAATACATTGACGCATCAAGGAATGTACATGACGACCTTGCTTGATTATTTTTCTAAACAAGATTTAACCCAAATTACCACCGATGATGATTTGATTTATTTCAATACGCCTATCGGTTTTCACACCTATCCATTTAGCTGGATTATTCCTTCGCTCATTTTGATGTTCTTGTTGTTTATTGCAGTACTCTTATATGGATTTAAAGAAAACATGCTATCAACAAAGGGGATTTTGCAAGGATTTCTTCCATTTTTAATTTCACTTGTTGTGAGTTGTGGCGTCACTATTTTAGGTTGGATGTTTATAAAATGGCTATATCCGCATTATCGAGAAATGTTACACGGATTTACCTACAACGGCTATACTTATATTCTATTATTTGCCTTTTTATCGTTGGGAATTTCCTTTTATTCCTATCACAAATTCGGCAAAAAAATAACACCAGCCAATCTGTCCATTGCGCCAGCGTTTTTCTGGATTGTAATTTGTATAGCCTTAGGAATTTATCTAAAAGGCGCAAGTTTCTTTGTGATTCCAGTGTTGTTCATGTTGGTTTCGATACTAATTTTAATCAAACAAAAAAGCTCACCTACAACCGTTATTTATACAATTTTAGCATTGCCCGCGATATTTATACTCAGTCCGTTTATAAAATTATTTCCTGTCGGATTGGGCTTGAAAATTCTAGTGGTTGTTCCGTTATTGATTGTACTAATTTTAGGATTAATCACGCCTGTTTTTGGATTGTATCAACGTAAAAAATGGACGGCTTATCTGTTTTTCGTGTTGACAATTATCGCCTTTTTTGTGGCGCATTCGCAATCGGATTTTACGGAAGAACGCCAAAAACCGAATAGTTTGGTTTATATTTTAAATGCTGATGCGCAAAAAGCAAGTTGGAACACGTATGATTTGTTTTTGGACGATTGGACACGAAATTATATCAAAGAAGAAAAAGCTTCCACTTCAGAAGCAGTCATGGATAGCAAGTACAAATCTGCCTTCACCTACACGCAAGAAGCACCTGTAAAACCAATTCCGATGCCACTGGTAGAAACGATTACAGATACCACTTTTGCTAATTTACGCCGTGTACATCTTAAAATCACTCCACAGCGAACGGTAAATCGTATGGAAGTATTTAGTAATAACACCAAATTTACTTCTGTAAAAGTGAATGGCTTGCCGCTAAAATACCCAAATAATAGATGGAATCGCTTGACGAGTTATTATGTGTCAAATAATGAACCTTTAGAACTCGAATTTACCGTAGCGCCAAGTGTAACTCCTGAATTGATGTTGTATGAAGCTTCTTTTGATTTGATGGAAAATCCGTTGTTTTCCATCCCAAAAAGAGCCAAAAACATGATGCCAACTCCTTTTGTACTCAACGATGCGGTAATTGTGAAAAAGAAGATTTCCTTATAGATTTAATCATAAAAAAAGCCTGAATGCATACATATTCAGGCTTTCTTAGTTTTATAAAAATTTGGTTCTTACCAAATACGAACTCTTTCTTCAGGAGCGATGTACATTTTATCTCCTTCTTTAATATTGAATGCTGTGTAAAAAGCATCAATGTTTTGTAATGGAACAAATGCTCTGTATTGTCCTGGCGAATGCGTATCCGTTTTTACCTTTGTACGCAAGGCTTCGTCTCTCATTTTAGTTCTCCAAACCGTTGCCCACGACATAAAGAAACGTTGTTCTGGTGTGAATCCGTCAATTTTATCCGGACGTCCATTTTCTTTCATGTGACGCTGTAATCCGTCGTACGCACCTAAAACACCACCTAAATCTCCAATATTTTCACCTAAGGTATATTTACCGTTGATATACACATCTGGCAATACTTCAATTGCGCTGTATTGGTCTGCTAATTTGTTTCCTCTTTCAGTGAATTGTTTTAAATCTTCTTCTGTCCACCAGTTTGTCAAGTTTCCATTGGCATCAAAACGTGCTCCAGAATCGTCAAACGCGTGTGAAATTTCGTGTCCAATCACCGCACCGATTCCGCCATAATTCACAGCATCATCCGCTTGATAGTTATAGAAAGGTGGTTGTAAAATTGCCGCTGGGAATACAATTTCGTTGTTTAAAGGATTGAAATACGCATTTACCGTTTGTGGCGACATTCCCCATTCTGTTTTGTCAACTGGCTCATTAATTTTATCCAAGTTTTTTTTGAATGACCAATTTCCAATTGCTACCATGTTTTCATAGTAAGAATTTCCTTTGTTTACTTCCAAGTTCGAATAGTCTTCCCATTTGTCAGGATAGCCAATTTTTACGGTGAATTTATCTAATTTTTCAACCGCTTTTTCTTTAGTTTCTGGACTCATCCAATCCAACGCCATGATTCTGTCTTTATACGCAGCAATGACATTCATGATCATTTTTTCTGCTTTTTCTTTCGCTTCTGGCGGAAATTTTGCATCTACATATAATTGTCCGATCGCTTCTCCTACGGTATTGTTTACTGTTGCCAACGCTCTTTCTTTTGGATCGCGTTGTTTTTTAGCTCCATTTAATTCTTTCGCGTAAAATTCCCAGTTCGCTTTGTCAATTTCTGTTGTTAAATATCCTGTATTGCTATTTAACGTTGACCAACGCATTAAGGTTTTGATATCTTCAATGCTTTCATTTTTTAAGATATCTTGCAACGCCATCATATATTTTGGCTGAGTAACGATTACCGTGTCAATTGGCTTCATTTCCATATCAGCCATAAACTTTCTCCAATCAATAACTGGTGTCATTTCGGCTAATTGCTCAATGGTTCTTGGATTGTTAAAGTTACGCGCATCTCTACTTTGTACTTTGTCCAAACGCGGCTCAGCAAGTTTTGTTTCCAATGCTAAAATTGTTTCTGCATCTTTTCTTGCTTTTGCAGGTTCGTCACCTAAAAACTGTAGCATACGTGTAATATGATCTACATATTTTTCACGAATTTCTTTCGATTTTTCATCTTGATCCAAGTAATAATCTCTTTCTGGCAATCCTAAATCGCCTGCACCAACATATCCTGCGTTCATGCTACTATCACTTAAATTCGCGAAAGCAGATAATCCCATAAAAGGCGCTGAAATGGTTACTGGATTTTTCGCCAAAACAGTTTGCATATCTTCAATAGAATTGATGCTTGCAATTTTGTCCAACGCTGGTTGCAACGGCTTGATGCCTGCTTCATTTCTAGCAACCGTATCTAAAATAGAATTGAAAATCATCAAGGCTTTCGCTTGATCGGTATCTTCTGCGTATTTTCCACTTTTTGTTGCTTCGTCGATAATTTCTAGTACGTCAGCATCCGTTTTTTTGCGCAATACTTGAAATCCGCCCCAAGAAGTTCTGTCGTCAGGAATTTTTGCCGTTTCCAGCCATTTTCCGTTCACATATTTGTAAAAATCATCGTTTGGGCGTACAGAAGTGTCCATGTATTCCAGATTGATTCCGGGAACTTGTGCCACTTCCTTTTCTTTATCTTCCTTTTTTTCGCCTGCACACGAAAAAAGAAGCGCACTTGCTGTAAAGCATAATGCAAGTTTTAGAGTGTTAGTCTTCATTTTTTGGTTTTTGTTTAATTTTAGTTTCGAGTTATAGTATTCAAAGCAACGCCAATGTTACATAAAATATGAAGCATTAACATTTATTTATGACAATTTACAGTTTCGATTTTACAATGGAGTCATTTTGTTTTTTCATTGCCACCACTTCCTTTACATTGTCATTTGGAACAGCAATAGAAAGTACATAATGTGCAATTTTCCACTCATCGCCTACTTTTTTAACAACGCCAGAACCTCTGCACAATTCCATTTGGGTATCGAGCAATTCGTCAAACCAAGCCATATCGCCATATTCAGACACAAAAATATTACGCTCTAACGCTGTAAAACTCCACGCTTTTCCTTTGTCAAAATACGGTTTTGAGAATGCTTTAAATTCGGCATTTTGCCAGTTTTCGGTAGCATCTGTTCCAATGAAAATGGCGTCATCGGTCATTTTAGAAAAATACGCATCAAATTTTGCATCAGCGGCAGCTTCATGCCAAGCATCTAATACCGAATTGATAGCGGTTTTGCTTTGTGCAATGCGAAATTCATCTACTTTTTGGCGTGCTTTTTCCGTATTACACGAAATACACGCAATAATAACGAGATATAGGATTATTTTTTTCAAAGTCTATTGGTTTTCTGGATCTACTTCTTGAAAAGGCTTTTTGGGTAATTTTTCTTTTTTTGCCTTTGGTGTCGTCTTGACTTCTTTTTCAAGTGTTGCTTTTTCGGCAGCCGCAATACTGTCTGCAGTTTTATATACATCGCCAAGTATTTCTTCAGGCTTCATGTCACGTGCCGTTGTTTGCTCTATTTGATATAAAATAGCCGAAAATGCTTTGTTCATTTCTACGATTTCTTTTTCAATAGTTTCGTTAGAAACACTGTCGTCTGTAGCATCGTCTTGTAATTTGAGTGCTTTGGTTTTGAGCACTAATAAGCGACTGCGAATTTGCATGACGTCTAATCCTTTTGGGAATTTTTTGTTTTGAAGTACTTCAATATTCGACGCAAGTTGTCCTAAGTCTTCTATAATAGAAAAACGTGTACTAGCGTTAATCAGCTTCATGTTTTCATGAATTGCCGTGAATTCTAACCAATCTTGCACCAGTTTTTTTTGACTCGGCGTAATGGCTTTTAATTTTTCCTTTGCGGGAATGTTTAATTTATTTTTTTCTAAGTATTCTTCTTGACTTTGCGTTTCGGCAGTCCGCGTTGCTTCTTGTTCTTTTTTACAAGCGAAAAGCGTAGCGCCAATGAGAAGGGATAGTATGATTTTCTTCATGAATTTCAAGACTGTCAATTTTTGTGACAAACAGAAACAAATATAGGCAGTTTTTTAAGTCTGTATGTGTTTTTAACAAAGTTTACCATGCTAAGGCGTTGTATTTTATGAATTTATCAAGATTTTGATGCTTTTCTTTAATTTTTCACATTTTCACGAATTAGAATTCTTTATATTTGTCTTCCTATCAGCAATTTTTTGAATGAGCACAAAAGTTTTAATTATTGGTGCCTGCGGGCAGATTGGTACAGAGTTGACAACTGCGCTGCGAAAAACGTATGGTTTTTCGAATGTAGTCGCTTCGGATATTCGAAAAAGCGACAACGAAGTTTTTAATCAAGGAGCATTTGAAGTGTTAGATGCACGCAATAAAGATGCAATTAAAGCATGTGTGGAAAAGTATGAGATTACCGATGTGTATTTGATGGCAGCTTTATTGTCTGCCACTGCTGAAAAACAACCTGATTTTGCATGGGATTTGAACATGAACTCATTGTTTAATGTGTTGAATTTGGCAAAGGAAAAAGTCATTCAAAAAGTATTTTGGCCAAGTTCTATTGCGGTTTTTGGTGAAAATTCTCCTAAGAAAAATACACCTCAGCATACGATTATGGAACCTTCTACCGTGTACGGAATTAGCAAGTTAGCTGGTGAGCGTTGGTGTGAATATTACCATAAAAATCACGGTGTTGATGTACGTAGCATTCGCTATCCTGGATTGATTAGCTGGAAGGCAAATCCTGGTGGTGGCACCACTGATTATGCTGTTGAGATTTTTCATGAAGCCGTTCAAAAAGGTTCGTATACGTGTTTCTTAAAAGAAGATACTTCGCTTCCAATGATGTTTATGGACGATGCCGTACGCGCTACTATTGATATTATGAATGCAGATGCTGAAAGCGTTAAAATTCGTTCTTCGTATAATATTGCTGCGTTGAGTTTTACACCAAAAGAATTGGCGGAAGCGATTCAAGAGTTTATTCCAAATTTTACCATTGCATACGCGCCAGATTCTAGACAAAAGATTGCAGATTCGTGGCCAGAAAGTATTGATGATGCTACCGCAACTGCCGATTGGAATTGGTCACACACATTTGATATGAAAGCGATGGTTTCTGAAATGATTACGAATTTACAACGAGAATTAGTGTAAGTTGTTGAAATTTAATATTTACTTCAATCTTTTAACATTCTCTTTAAATAACTAAAATTTAGCTTCTTACTTTCGTTTTCTTTGCTTGCCCAAAGAAAAGAAACAAAAGAAAGGGCACTTTTCCAGAGGTGTTTTTAGTATTTTTTTGAAAATACTAAAACCGCAATGATTTTTTCTGAAATTTTAAGATATCGTGCTCTATTTTTGGTTGCGCAGCTCATACGTAACATTTCTCAAAAATTTTTAATAATTAGCGAACAATCATTACTACACTGCGGAAAAGATTGAACTCACTCGTATGTCTTGGGCGTTTGTTCAGTGCGTTTCTTATACTTTTTCCTAAATCGAATAAAAACAATTATTCCTGAGAGTAGGATTCCGCCTAAAATGTAATATACGTAGGAGTTTTTCGGAATTTTGATTGGAGTTTCGTCTCCTGTGAGTGTGAGTGCGCTCCAATAATATGGCGATGCTTCGCTGGTATTTTTATGGTTTTGGAGATAGGCAATTTTTGCTTTTTGCAAGGCTTCCGATTTTGTATTGCCAGCCACAATATTTTTGTAGAACTCTTGAATGATTTCCGTACTTGCTTTTTCGTTGATATCCCACAAAGACGAAACGACACTTTTGGCGCCTGCATTGAAAAATCCTCTTGCCAAACTCATCACGCCTTCTCCTTTTTTGAGTTCTCCGTCGGAAGTTTTGCAGGCACTTAACACAACCAAATCAGCTTGATTTTTTGTAAAATACAATTCATCTAACGTTAGTTTTTCGTCATAAAAAGCCATCCAAGGAACCGTATTGTCAATGCCGCCGTGCGTGGATAAGTGTATGATTTTGTAATTACCATATGCTGATGTGAATTGCGCTTTATTTGCTTTTTCGTGCTGAAAGTGGTTTGCATCAAAGATGTTTGCTAGTTTTTTGAGTTCTTCGGAGCTTGTTTCTAGCGTATAGAATTGCTCATTTTTGAAGGTTGTGGGCGCAATTGCAATAAAGTTTTTACTGATTTTGGTATTGTTTTGCTGTGATTGTGCCGCGGAAGACAAGGAATAGTTGTACTGAATTTGCGCTTTTTCGATGAGATATTTTTTCGAATCAATTAACAGCGCTTCAAATGGAATGTATTGCAACATTCCGTCAGGAATGATGGTGATTTTTTTGTTTTCAATGGTTGTTTCTTTCGCAAACGGAATGAGTTGTTGATAGAGTTGCCAAGCACTTTTTTCATATTCTTTTTTGTCTGATGTATTGACTTGCGGTTTGGAAACAGCTTTTTTGTAGGTCTCAATCCTGTTGTGTAATATTTCCGTTTGCGGCAATTGTTGCAATTGAATGTTATCAGCAGTAATGAGCGCAACAAAACCGTTTTCTTTTCCAACAATGTATTGTAAAATAAGTTCGTCTTTTTGTAATTGTTTTTGCACATCAGAAAGAGCAACGATGTTGATGTTTTTCTTGTATGTGTAATATTTTGGATAATTGATTTCTAGCGAATCTATAAAAGCGCTATACTCATTTTTGCGATTGAACACCTTGTTTTTTAATGTTGTTATTGCTGCGCTTTTTGTATTGCTTGTCGCTTGTATTTCCGATTCTAGGGTTTTGATTTCTTTGATGAGGTTTTGCTCACGAATTAGTACGTTTTCTGGCAATTTGGAAAGTCGTTTGGCAGTCGCATCGGTCATGTTTTCAAGCAATAGCATGGCTTTGTTTTTTTCCATGAAGAAGAAGGCTTTTTCCGGTTGTTGCAAACGGTAACATACTTCTACTGCTTTTGGGTAGAATGTTGCACTTTTTTTACGCCAAAATAGTTTCGATAAGTCTTCGCGACTTTCCACGTATATGACATCAATTAATTTGTCTGCCAATGTAAATGTTTCTAGTGCGTATTGTAGATATGTATCATTATTTTCAGCTTCGTGATAAGCAATCCAGCCGTTGGCTTTGTCGATTAAATAGCCTAAAATATCCAGTTTGTTTGGTGAGAATTCAATTGCTTCAAAATTTGGTAATGTTTGATAGTCTAATGTTTCAATTTTCAGTGCTTGTGTGATGGCTTTTTGGTACTGAATAAGCGCTTGCTGGTGATTATTTTCTAGTTGATAGATGTCGGCTAAATTATTTGCCATAACTGCATTTAATTCATAGTCATCATCAATAAGTTTGGAAACTTCTTGAATATACGCTTTACTTTCTTGTATGTTGCCATTGTTTTTGTGAATACTGCTCAAATTCAGCAAGCTTCCAGCCATATCTAAGGTATCGTTATTTTTTTTACTGAGTTCATACGCTTTTTTGTATTCGGAAATTGCGGTTTCATATTCCTTCCGATAGTCATAAAAAACACCTAAGTTTAAACTCAACGCAAATTCGTTTGTGTAGCTAAGGTTTTCCGTTTCTTTGAGTTCTTTTAGCTTTGCCTCTATTTCTAATATTTTTTTTGAGTTACTTTCATCGTATAAATCTACAAGTGTCTCCAATTTACAGATATATGTTCTTAGTAAATCTTTATCATTATTAAAGAGTTTGGATATGTATAAAGACTTGTCATAATTGGCGATAGCTTTTTGAAAATCTCCTAAATCACTATACGTATTGCCTAGTTGACGATATACTATTCCTAAATATTTATTTTTTTCAGGATATCTTTGCAAGTATGTTTCCCCAACCTGTATTGCTTGGTAAAATTGTTGATCTTTATATAAGAGAATCATCCAATTTCGATGATTTTTTTGGACGTCTTCATGAGCAAATTTTTGAGACAAACTGGCTATTTTTTCGATTTGCTCAGCATAATGAATTGATTTTTGAAGATTAGAAAATCCTATGTCCAACACAAAACTGCGATAGATTTTTATCAACTGTAGCGTATCTATTTTAATTCTGTTTTGCTGTAATAAACTATCTAGTAGCTGTTCTTTCTGATGTTGTGAAAGTTCTTTTTTTTCTACTTCGTGATGAAAATAATCACTCAATTCTATTTGTTGTGCTTGCATCAAACAGAAAAAGAAAAGAAAGAAAGAAAAAATATACGGTTTAGGGTTTTTCATAACATTATAATCATCAGCAAAAAGTATGCGCTTATTGGGTAAAAGATTAAAAATCAGCACAAAAGAACGTAATTTTTTAAGACTTATGTGCGGAATTTTTTACTTTACAGGGAAAACTTTAAAGCTGTATACAATTTAAAAAATAAAACAAAAGAGGAGTTGACGAGGCTCCTCTTTTTATAGTCTAAATGCAAGATTACCTAAACCTAATTTAAACTATGTATTAATCTGGAATGTGTTTAGAATATTGTATTTCAGATAGGTCTGAATTGTAAATGGAGTTTTGAATAATGGTATTTTTTAGCATTAGTCCTGTCATTCCGTTGGTATGCAAAACGCCTCCATACCCAGAGGTTAGTGCTGCAGAATAGGAAGTTCCACTAATGTAAAATACTTCATTATTATAAGTAAAAGGCAAGTACTCACCTGGTGCTGCAATGTCAACGGAAATGACACCTCTGTTTGAAAAATCTGCTAACGTTGTACTTCCAGAAGTTCCACCATTAAAGCCAATGATTCCTCCTTGCATAAAAAGATCTACATTATTTCCTGATGAGTTTTGCGAGGCCAAAGCTGCTACAGCTAATACGTTATCTGATTCGTATGAAGATGGAAAATGTGGCGCTACGTCGTTATTTTGCCCCGTATTTCCTGCAGAAGTGACGACTAATATATCCTCCGCTTCTTCTATAAAATATTGTAATAATTCGCGTTCATGGTATGTCCAACCAAAACTCATGTTAATTACATCTACATCACCTTTGTTAGCAGCATATTGAAAACCACATAAAGCATCGAAGTAGCGAATATTACCTTGACGATTGGCTACTTTGACAGGTAAAATTTGATAGCTAACACTCGCTGCGTCTAGCTTTGAAGTAATGAGTTTGGTTACAATAGTTCCATGTCTTCCGTGATGGTCGTCATACGGATTGTTGTTTTGATCGACGAAATTCCAGCCAAATTCTTCTTGATAACCATTATCGCTGCAACTATTTGCTGAACTGTTGTATAAAAATGGATTGGTAAAATCAGGATAGTCGTACATGATGCCTGTATCTAATACCGCAACCGTAACGCCTTGATTTGAAGCAACACGCCTAAGAATTCCATCGTTGACACTTCCTACGCCTGCAAAGTCTATAAATTGATTTTCTTGTATTCTAATATTTGGGTTGTATTCGGCACCTTCTAATTCTTCATCAGATTTGGCGGTTACTTTTTTATCTTCGATGTCGCTTCCTGTGTTTGTAGGATCGTCTTTTTCAAAAATCCAAAGTTCTAAGTTCGGATCGGCACATTCGCATTTTTTATAATCAATCACTTCATATTCTGCTCTTTTTATAATTTTTTCTGCTTCGGTAGTTCCATCTGGATATAAGATGATAAGCTCGTTTCCATCACTATCGGTAGCGTTTGAAGTACCGCTTTTTTGTGTGATTGCTGGTTCTTTTGCAATGTCAGTTTCTTCACTGTTCAGGGTTTCTTTTTGACAACCTACAAGAGTCATCAAAAGCAAAGCAAAACAATATACTGTTACTTTTTTCATATTTCTTTTAGTTTAAATTAGTAATAAGATAAATAATAATGATTGGTTTAGGTATTATTAAAATTCCAGCCAATCGAAATTGACTGGAATTCTCTTGCATTATTATTGTTATTTTATGACAACTTTTTTGGTGATGGTTTCTGTGTCTGTCGTAATCACAAAGAAGTACATTCCTGGTGCTAATACAGATTTTCCGTTCCACGTTAAAATTGTTTTGTTATTTTCTATACGATTTGTATCGAAAGTCTTGATAAGGATTCCGTCAAAGCGATATACTTTGAGTGTAAAATTCGTTTTGTCTGCTCCTGAAATTTCGATATTCATATGACCGTCGTTTGGATTTGGTGAAATTTTAGCTTCCGTTTTCACATCTGACGGTGTTGGTTCTGTTGGGAATGATATACAATCGCTACATGCGTAATCTGTCCATATCACGCCTTCTTCTGGACATACCGTACCGATTCTCCAACTAAAGCATCCTGAGAGATTGATATATGGTAATTGGAAAGAAGTTCCTGAAACATTCCAGTAATTTGGCCCTGATCCTACGTCCGATCTACAACATCTTGGGTCGTCCCAAGTAACCTCAACAATATAATTACTTACATCAGCTATGGCATTCCAACTTAATATATTCGATCTACAATCATAACGTAAGCCTGTAGTTGCCCCACAAGGTTCAGGACATTCATATATAAACGTATCTGTGTATACACATTCGTCCATTCCTTCATTTACTTTTTGAACCACAGTTACAGTATATGTTGTATTGACCGTTCCTAATCGGATATTTTCATCCGTTGCCAATCCATCTCCCCAAACTATACTTTCAAAATCTGTGACTAAATTACCTTGTCCATCAACCACTCGTAAGACTACTAAACCTATTTCACAAGGATCACAATCTTCTTTTTGACTTTTGTCAATGTTTTCATTGTACGTATCGATTAACTTCAAGTATTTTTCATAGTTTTCGTTTGATATACTTGCGTTCTTAGCTTTTATGTTTGATTGTAAGTTAGCTATAAGTTCATCATTTGGACATTCATCTATTTCTATATGAATATCTTCTTCACAACATATTTGCTTATACGTCATTCTGTAGATACATCCATCTGGATAAGTAACTGTCAGCTCCCATTCTTCAAAAGGTTCTGCATATACTACATCACTAGAACTAGTATCACCTGAAGAGCTTGACCATGAAAAAGTTACTCCATCAGATAACTGCACATGATTTCCTTGAGCATCTAAAACTCTTATTGGCCATGAATCCAACTCACATACATTTTCTGAAGCGCAGAATTCCCAATATGGCTCTATATAAGGATTGTCAGTACAACAATCACGATCCAATGGTTTTCTTGTTTCTTGCCAAGGACAATTTTCCGTCCATACTCCATGCTTGATGTAATAGAATTTATAAGGATCTAAATTCGTAAATGTTGCTGTAGTGATTCCCAATTGTGTTTCAATAAGAGGAAAGATGGTATTTGCATCACTTGTAGAGCCTTCCACACTTGTTTCATAAAGTCCCCACCATTGACTCGGATCTATATCTTCTGCGGTTACAGTGACATCGTAAACTCCATCATGGCAATAATAGTTAACTATAGTAAAGTTTGATGACATTTCACCTTCTACATAGGTAAATCTTCTTACTTCAGAAACCCATCCGCATTCTGGATCGTTTATGGCTAATTTTACTTCGTAAGTAACACCTGCTTCAAATGTTACTGGATTATTCATATCATTTACAAACCGTTCCGTAATATTTATATTTACTGGACTTCCTGTTCTCCAACCACTTGATAATCCAGGGCTTGGATCTTGTGCCGACAACCAACTAAGTGAATTGTCTGCATTTACTCTCCAAATGTCTAAATAATAACTTCCTGTATTAAGAGTTGCGCTTCCGTCTAAAAATACATCTTCACATAAATTGAACTCAGTTTGCTCTACTTGATTAACATCTTCTAAATGAAAATCTACAGAATCTCCAGCTGTATTTTTAACTGTTACCGTATCAGATACAGTAATTGCATTTCCGTCGCAATTTGTATAAACAGCTCTAGCTGTATAGGTAGTTTCGCCTTCTTCAGGACAAACTGTAATATTTGGCGAGTTTCCAATAGATTGTCCCAAACTATTTAGCCAAGTGAATTGTACATTTGAAGCTCCATTTGGAGTAAAACGCCATGCTTCACTAGAAGTAACCCAGTTTCCTGTATTTCTTCCTGGAGCAACCGTTGCCTGCGTTCCTCCTTGATTTTGAATTCCTAAAACAGCATTTCCATTATTCCATGTAGTACATTGGTTCGTTCTATCTGTCAAATAAATCTCTACTACATTCGTAGTTTCATACATCACAATTTGAGTTGTCATTGTATATTGATTACAATTTGCACTATAGTATGGAATGTCGTTATAGTTTACAACCATTGTTCTACATGGAGCAGTTCCAAATACTGTCCAATTGATGATTCCTGAACCTTGTACAGAAGGATCAATGTCCATATAAGGCCCAAAAATAGTAGCTGAGAATAAATTAGGGCTAGGCAATGTATCCGTAAATGACCACTGACAGAGTCCTCCTGGACTATTACTACTTAAATCAAACGTCACTACACCATTTGAACCCACAAGCATTTGTGTATAATTTTGTCCATAAAAACAAAAATTAAATGGTAAATCAATTGCATCAGACCATCTATCATCCATATTAACAGAAACAGGATTTCCTCCAGTAGCTGGAAATGGCGGACTAAAAGGTATAGGTGTAACTGAGTAACTAGTTGTTTCTCCTGTTTGCAAAAATGTTGCTGACAAATCTGTACAATCTTCATCACAGGACATCACAACATCATCACCCGCATGTACATTTGGACAACCCGGAGCTTGTGCAAAACTATTTGCTGTGATTAAAAAAGTTATGACACATAAAATCTGTTTCATATTTCTGTTATTCAAACCTACATGTTTGATCAGTTTATCAAGAAATTTTCCTTGTTTTTCCATAATTACTCAGATTTTATAGCATTGTATGTGCTTTTTAATTTTCTTGATACATCAACTAAATATTGATTCAAACTAGCAATGGTCATATTACTTTTTCCAAGCATTTCTGTGTTAAAGTGAACTTCTATAATTTTGGCATCAAAATTTGCTTTAAACGTATGGAAGCCGCCAGAAGAAAACTCACAAAATTGTTTCATGTCTTTTTCTGATGCAAAATTGAATTCAGAAAAATCTATTTCATAATAATCTGATACTTGATCGATACTTTTTTCTTGTAACGAGATTACGAACTGGTCATTTATTGATATCTTGTTACTATCTTCTGCTTTTTGTGCCTGTAAGCTGAAAGACATTAATAGCAACATAATTGCTGTGAGGTGTATACTTTTTTTCATGTTCAAAATATGTTGATTAAACGATTATTTCCTACTCTATTTTTTCAAGGTTTTTCGGATTCCACCTATTGAATGAATCGATTCATTAGATAGTTACAAGCCAGAAATTTTGTTACCCGATTTATTTCATTATTTTTAGTACAGCTTTATAGTGATCCCTATTTTATGTCAAATGATGCTTATTTTATTGAAGGTCTGCGTACCGGAGAACAAACTGTATTGGAAGAAATATATGATTGCTTTTTTATAAAGGTGAAGATATTTGTATTGCAAAATAAAGGCGCTGTATCTGATGCAGAAGATATTTTTCACAACGCATTAATTCAATTATACATCCGACTCAAAAATAGAGAGTTGACCATAAAATCTTCTTTTGAAGCGTACCTTTTTACCACTTGTAAAAATCTTTGGCGACGAGAATTAAATAAAAAACGGGTAACAGATTCAAAGGTTATTGAACTTGAAGATAAAGAAACCGAAAACGCCGTTGCATTATTAGAACAAGAACAATGGGAATTATATATTCAAAAATTTCAATTACTCTCTGAAAATTGTAGAAAAGTATTGACGCTTTTGTTTAATGGCACTTCGTATGATGATATTGTTAAAACGTTTTCATACGCGTCTAAAGTAGTTGCCCGACAACGTGTTTTTAAATGCAAAACGAAATTAACCAAGTTAATACAGGAAGACAAAACGTTTTCTAAAATAAAGAACCTATGAGTTTTGATGACAACACATACGAGAAAATAGGCTTGTATATTGACAATCAAATGAACGACGCCGAAAGAACAGCTTTTGAAGAGCTGCTAGAAAAGGATACCGAACTTGCAGCATTTGTTAACACGTTAACATCGCTCGAAAGTGTGTACAATGAACATACGTGGAATGTAAAAGCCAATGCTTCTGTTACAGAAATTAAAGCACTTGCCAATGAGTTTCGCGCAGATGATGTTGTGGCATTATCACAAAAAATACGCAACATTCAACAACAAAAATCATCCATTCCTAAAAAAAGGAACAAATCCTACTTTTACGTAATTTCTTCTGCGGTTGCCATTGCCGCTGTAATGACGTTGTTGTATTTCTCGTTTATGCAATCCATTACCGCGAGTGACGCTTTTGAGCAATATCACAACTGGAATACGTTGCCTTCTTTTGTTGAAAAAGGTACTACCGATGACAATCGTGTGAAAGCACAAACGTTGTTTCAAGACGGAAACTATCAAGAAGCACTAAGCATTTTTATGGAAACTGCAAAAGATGCAATATACGACCCAAAAACCCAACTATATATTGGCGTGTGTTATTTGGAATTAGAAAACTATCGCGAAGCCATTCAAACATTTGACAAATTGCGCAACAGCAATACGCTCGACAATCACAAAGCGTATTGGTACACGGCACTTGTCTATTTAAAACAAAACAATGCGGAAAACGCAAAGAAAGTTTTGCAAACTTTAGTCCAAGATACAAGCAACTACAATTATGAAAAAGCTATAGAATTGCTAAAAAAATTAGAATAATACATTCTTCTTCCTCTTTTTTATAAATTTCGATAACATATTTCCAATTTTCTTGGCGATTCCTATTGCTTATTCTTGTAATAGAATAAAAAAAGCCTTTAATTTGAGGTAGACCAAAACTTGAATCATTTGAAAAATTATGAATAAGGAACTATTAGAAAAAAAGTTAAAAGAAATTGACCAAATCATTAAATCAAAATACAAAGAAGAAACTCAAATTGGAGTGCTAGCAGGATTAGCAGGAATCTCTTTATTTGAGTTTTATTATTCTAAATATTTAGATATTG
Source organism: Kordia sp. TARA_039_SRF (assembly GCA_006383075.2). Taxonomy (GTDB): domain Bacteria; phylum Bacteroidota; class Bacteroidia; order Flavobacteriales; family Flavobacteriaceae; genus Kordia. The sequence continues at coordinate 279,531 of SMNH02000001.1, read as the reverse complement.
ATGACCACGCTGATATCGGCGTAGAAATGCTAACCGATTGTATCGACAAAATCAATGAAGGCTACAGTTACCCTACATTCTGTACTGGAATTGCAGGTGCTGGTTGGGTATTAGACCATTTGGAACAAGAAGAGTTCATGGATGCCGATAATGACGATTTATTGCCTGAGCTCGATCAATACATTTACACCTTTATGGTGACCGATATGAAGAATGGTAACTACGACTTTCTTCACGGCGCTATTGGATATGCGTTTTACTTCCTAAATCGATACCGAAACACCAAATCGGACGAATTGAAAGAAAAATATAAAGGCTTTTTAGTTGAATTTTTAGACTTGCTCGAAGGCTTATCAGAAGATGCTGGCGACGGAAAAGTGCGTTGGGAATCGGAGTTAAGTATTGAAACCAAAGAAAGAGGATACAATTTAAGTCTATCGCACGGAATGTCGAGCATTGTAGGAATCTTAACAAAACTCCACGAACACGACGCTTTCAAAGAAAAGGCAGAACCAATGCTCAAAGGAGCTGTAAAATACATTCTAAGCTTTAAAAGCGAAGAAGAAAATCCATTCTCTATCTTCCCAAGTTGGGTAACCGACAACAAAGAAGATCAAAACTCACAAAGTCGCCTGGCTTGGTGTTATGGTGACTTAGGTGTGGCAATGCGTTTTTGGTATGCTTCCAAAACACTCAACGACGAAGCTCTCGGAAAAACGGCGTTAGAAGTATTAAAACATTCGGCAAAAAGAACCAAAGTAGAAGACAGTTTAGTACGCGATGCTGGTGTTTGTCACGGCTCGTACGGAAATGCGCAAATGTTCTACAGAATGTACAAAGAAACGGGTGACCAAGACTTTAAAGATGCATTTGAATTTTGGATGCAAGACGGAATTGACAGAGCCACTTTTGAAGACGGCTACGCAGGATACAAACAATGGAAAGGTGTTGACAAAAGTTGGTCGCCAGAAGTGTCTGTATTAGAAGGTGTTGCTGGTATCGGTTTGACCATTCTTGATTACTTGGCAGACTACGACACCAATTGGGATGAATGTTTAATGATAAGCTAACAACACATGAGTAATAATCCATATAAGAATTTTTCAAAATACATATTACGAACGCCGCTTTTCTCATTCAGTTCCTACCAAGATTTGACCAAAAACCAAGAAATCTCCGATGAAGATTTTAAAACGGTTTGTGAAAATCCTGTTGTGAGAGAAGCTTTATTTTTAGCCTCACCATCGTTATTTGAAGAAATGAATCGTTGGTTAGAAGGCGAAAAAGATGATCCTAAAAAAGAGGAAAAACTAAAATATTCCATCTTAAAATATATTTCCAGAATGTCTTCACGATGTACACCATTTGGACTCTTTGCAGGATGTTCCGTAGGTGAATTTGGCGAAGAAACCGACATTCAACTCAAAGGTTCGTCACAAAACAAACGTCATACACGTTTGGACATGAACTATTTGGTAGCGCTTTCGCAAGATTTAGTTCGCAATAAGCGAATTAGAGAACAATTGCGTTTCTATCCAAACTCTAGTATCTACAAAGCCGGACCGCAATTGCGTTACATCGAATATAAATATTTTAACAGTAGACGTCATCACCATATTGTTGCGGTTGATGATACCGAATATTTAGCGCTCGTGCTCGAAAAAGCATCACACGGAGCCTTATTGTCTGAATTGGCGGAATTGTTAGTAGACGATGAAATCACGATTGAAGAATCTACAGAATTTATAGAAGAATTAGTATCGAGTCAGTTGCTCATTAGCGAATTGGAACCTTCTGTTTCTGGACCAGAATTCTTAGAGCAAATTTGTTCAGTATTAGAACGTTTGGAAGGTGTTGAAGGTATTTTAGCGGCACTGAAAGAAGCGGACAAAAAAATCAACAAAATTGACCAATCTATTGGAAACAATCCGCAAGTATATTTAGAATTAAGCGAATTTTTACAACAATTGGACACAGACTTTGAATTGAAGTTTATGTTCCAAACGGACATGGTACTACAAAACACCAAAAACATACTCGATAGTACGGTTGTAGAAGACATCCAAAAAGGATTTGCCTTATTGAATCGAATGACGTTTCCACAAAATACCACCACGCTTACCAAATTTAGAGATGCCTTTCACGAGCGTTTCGAAGAGCGCGAAGTACCATTATCTACCGCGCTAGACGTAGAAATCGGAATTGGCTACAAGCAAGATCAAGGTGCTGGAGACGTAAATCCGTTGGTAGATAATATTGTGATTCCTGGCAGACAAGCCAAAAACCCAATGATGGAAGTTCGTTGGTCTTCACTAAACAGCTACTTTCAAAACAAACTGATTGAAGCTTTTAAAAACGACGATTACGTTATCAAAATTGACGATAAAGATTTTGAACAATACGATTTGAACTGGAACGATTTGCCAGATACGCTTTCGTGCATGATTGAAATTTTAGAAGATGCCAACGGCGAACACAAAATTAAATTCAGCGGCGGTGGCGGATCAAGTGCTGCCAACTTGCTTGGACGTTTTTGTCATGGTGATGAAGAATTATTCGCGTACACGCAAGAAATGGTCGATATGGAAGCGGAGATGAACAAAGATAAAATCTTGGCGGAAATTGTGCATTTGCCAGAATCGAGAGTTGGAAACATTTTAATGCGTCCAGATCTACGTAAATACGAAATTCCATACTTAGCAAAATCGATTAAAGACGAAGAAGACCAATTGCCAATTGACGATTTAATGGTATCGGTAAGAGGTATGAGCAAAGTATTGCTTCGCTCTAAAAAGAACAACAAAGAAGTGGTACCACATTTAACAAATGCACACAACTATTCACACAATTCCTTACCTATCTATCACTTTTTAGCAGATATGCAAACACAAGGAATTCGTAGTGGTGTTGGTTTCGGATTGGGCCCATTTGCCAATGAATTTGCCTTTTTACCACGAGTAGAATACAAAAATTTAATTCTGCATGATGCTACTTGGAACTTAAAGAAAAGTCATATTGAGCCTTTACTAAAAGTCAAAAATGACAACGACAAACTCACGCAAGCCATACAAACATTGCGCGATAGTTTAAAAATTCCGCAATACGTGATGCTTGCCGATGGTGATAATGAATTGCTTGTAAACTTTGGAAATCTTACTTCGGTACGCATGTTATTAGATACCGTAAGTAAACGAGGTTCATTCAAACTAACCGAGTTCCTATTTAGCGAACGCGGAGTTGTAAAAGAAGGAGATGAATATTACACCAACCAAGTCGTAATTTCATTTTATAACGAACAAAAATTAACACAAAGCAAGCAGAGCAATGAGTAACGAAATACAAAGAAATTTTATCCTAGGAGACAGTTGGCTGTATTATAAAATTTATACAGGACCAAAAACCTGTGATGCTGTGTTAACGGAAATTATCAAGCCTGTTGCAGAGCAATTAATCGCACACGGAATTATAGACAAATGGTTTTTTATTCGCTACGCCGATCCTAAACATCATGCGCGCGTGCGTTTTCACTATACAAAACCAGAAAATGTAGGATTCATCATTAACGGATTGTATCCAAAATTTAAAGAATTTATTGATCAAGACTTGATTTATAAGATTCAAATTGATACCTATCAGCGCGAAATAGAACGCTATGGCGCGAACACGATGGAATTGGCGGAAACGTTGTTTTATCACGATAGTAAAATGATTGTGGACTTTGTAGACATGATTGAAGGTGACGAAGGCGAAGAATTGCGTTGGTTGTTTTCATTACGAGCAATGGACTCACATTTGTCAAGTTACGGCTATACCGATGATGAAAAGCTAGAAATTATGGACCGCTTAAAAACAGGATTTGGAAACGAATTTGGCATGGCGCGACCGTTGAAAAAGCAATTAGACGATAAATTTAGAGCCGAGCGTAAAAAAATTGAAGAATTTATGGTATTTACCGCTGAGGAAAATCCAGATTATTCGCCAATTTTGGATGTATTACAAGAAAAAGAAGAAGGCATTGCGGAAACGGCAGCTGCCATCATCAAGCACAAAGAAGAGGAAACGCTCATGATGCCTCTCAACGATTTGATGGGAAGTTATTTGCACATGTTGATGAATCGTTTGTTCAAATCGAAAAACCGTATTCATGAAATGGTATGTTACGATTTCTTGTATCGTTACTATCGTTCTATGATTGCGCGTAAAAAGCACATGAACAAGAATAAAAAGAAGTAAGTTTTTAACAAGAAATTATAAGAAAAGTAACAATACTTGAGTTTTAAACTACGTTATAGTTACCAATTAAAACTTTACATATTATGAAAAAACAAAAGTCAAAATTGCGTTTAGCAAAAAAAGTAATTTCTACATTAAGAACTAATAGCATTAAGGGAGGAACGAATAGTATTACCGGACAACGTACAACAAGTGTCATTGAAGGCGGAGGTGATAATGCATAATTCATAATGCATCAAGGATAAAGAGTCTAGCTAATTGCTAGACTTTTTTTTGTAAAAACATTGACATTAAAGAAACTACCGTTTGTCTTACTTATTTTTTTTCTTGACATAAAACCGTTATTATTGTACTAGTTGCTAGTCATTAATTCCTCTTTCATGCAAAACCCTAAAACCATTTTCTCGCTAATTTGTGTGTTTGTATTACTGTGTTCGCTTTCGCTGAATGCACAAGTCGATTCACTACAAGGGAAATCGTATGAGGAGTTGATAACGCTATTTGAAGCTACCATGCATACCAATGCTACAAGTGCTGAAATATATGCGAAAGAAGCATATCAAAAAGCTAATATTTTAAAAGACCAGAAAAAAACAGGAACTGCGTTGTATAGCATAGCAGCTTCCAAGTATTACTTGGGAAAATATGAGGAAACGCTGCAATATACTGATAAGTCGTTGCGAATTGCAAAAGCAATCGAGAATAACAAATTACTTTTTGACAATTACACTTTGGAAGGAAATGCATATTCTAATTTAAAAGAAGAATTTAAGGCATTAGACCAATATCTTCTGGCAAAAAAATATGCTGATTTGTTGCAAGAACCTATCAATATCATCACCATTTCTGTCAACATAGCCTATTTAAAAAAACTTCATTACGACCATCAAGAAGCCTTAGAAATATTAAAAGAAAACTTGATTCAAGTCGAAAAAATACCTGAAAACCATCCTAGAAAACAGCTTTATGAGCGTATTTTATTAATGAATATTGCAGATACGTACTTGCGTATAAATAATCCTACAGAAGCGGCTCGTTACAATGACATCGCTATGAATTCTTGTAAAAATGACAAGCTCAATACGGCTTGTGTTGTTATTTTAATGAATGACGCCATTATCAAGTATCAAAAACAAGAGTATGATAAAGCTATTGAAATCAGTACTGAAGTAAAAAATAGCTTTCTAATGTTAAAAAGTGAAAATATGGCGGTGACACCTTATTTTTACTTAGGAAAGAGTTTTTACAAGAAAAAAGAATATGAAAAAGCCATAGAAAATATTGAGAAAGCCATACAATTGAGTATTGACAAAGACGTTGCCTTTACCGACCAAAAAGAAGCTCATAAAATATTGTACCAAGCATATACTGAACTAGGGAATACAGAAAAAGCAAAAGAAAATTTTAATCACTACAGCACGTTGGATGTTAAGAATGACAGTATCAACATGCAACTCAACAATACTATTCACAAAAAGTATGATATTGTTCCGCTTCAAGATGAGGTAGCACTTTTGGATAGTAATAACCAAAAACAACGAAAACTTACCAAGTATTTATACATTTCATTGGCGTTTTTAGTGATCATTTTTGTGGGCTTCTTTATGTGGTTTAAACGAAAACAAGGACAAAACAAACTTCGTTTTCAAAAGCTTTTGGTCAAAATTGATACGCTGGAACAACAGAAAAAAGAAAGCGTGACACCAGAAGTGACTTCCAAAGAAAATACCAATCCTGTCACCGACGAAAATGTACTTCAAATTTTAAAAGGACTGGAAGCCTTTGAAGAAAAAGAATTGTATTTACGGCAAGATTGTACACTGAGTTACGTTGCCAAAAAATTAAAAACCAATACTTCGTATTTGTCAAATGTCATCAATACGTATAAAGAAAAACCATTTCGATCGTACCTTTCAGAATTGCGAATTAATGCAGCATTGATAAAGCTTAAAAATGATGATAAATTACGTTCGTATACTATCAAAGCCATTGCAAATGAGTTTGGTTTTAAGCGCTCTGAAACCTTCTCAAGAGTGTTTAAAGCACATACCGAAATGTATCCTTCAGATTATATAAAAAGTCTTGAAAATCAAAAAAATAAGTAGTGACATTTTATAAAAACTCACTCATAAAAGCTATTATTTTCCTAAAAATTTCGGATATTCATACTGTTAACTAAACACACATACTTATGAAATCGTTAAAGCTTAAGAAAGTAAAAATTTCTAGAGTCACAAACTTGCACTTGATATTGGGAGGAGCTAACGGTGCTGCTGGACAATCAGCTCAAGAGCCTTATCGTCCAGAAACTTATACTTTAGATACAAAATATGATGACTCCTGTATTCCAGGAACCAATGGTGGAACATTGCGAACCATTGGAACACCTATTGAAAACAACGTAAGTATTAACATGAACAATTCGGGCGATTAACTACATGACATATCGTTGATAAAAAGGCTATCTCACAATTTGAGATGGCTTTTTTTTGTGCTTGTTTTTTGTCTAAAAATTTCTTTCCTGTTACGTATTTTTTTCTCCGAATAAAAACTGCTATACTTGTATAGACCGATTCAACCAAATATTTTGAGAATGCATCTTAAAAAACTTTCTTCTTTACAACTGTATCTTCTACCTGTTATCATTCTTTTCTGTTCACTTTCGCTGAATGCACAAACCGATTCCCTTCAAGGAAAATCGTATGAGGAGTTAATAGGATTGTATGATGCTATTTTTTATAAAAACACTTCCCAAGCAAGAACGTATGCGATAGCAGCTTACGAGCTCGCTAAAAAAGAAGATAAGAAAGCAGAAATGGCACTAGCGAAATATAATGTAGCACGTGCCAAGTATAACTTATTGAAGTACGAAGCGTCTATGGAAGATTTAGAGGAAGTCATTCGTATCGCTACAGAATTAAATGACAATGTTTTACTCTATAAAAGTTATTCCTTAAAAGGCAATATACTATGCGATCTCAACAGAGATAGTGAGGGTTTAAATCAATATATTAAAGCTAGAGAATATGCTAAAATCACTCAAGACCCAGTACACCTATCCAAAATTGCCGTTAATATAGCATTGATTAAAAAATTTCACAAAGACTATGAAGAAGCCATAAATGTGTTATTGGAAAACTTAAAGTTTATTGAAAAAAATGGCAGTGAAGATGAAAAAAAATTAACTAGCAAGCGTATTATTTTATCTCAACTTACAGATACTTATCTTAGAATTGAGCAACCTCATAAAGCTGATTATTATAATAATTTAGTATTACAACAATGCTCTGAAAAAGAAAATCCAACAGTATATCACTATAGTTTGCTAAATACAGGGATTATCGAATACCAAAATAAAAATTTTATAAAAAGTATAGAGCTCTGTAAAAAAGTGGAATCCTACTATATCAAAGCAAACAAACAAGCAAATTTGGCAACTCCTTACTATTATATTGGCAGAAATTCCTTTCAACTAAAAAGGTTTGAACAAGCTGTAGAATACCTAGAAAAAGCCATTGAGATTTCTGATAAATTCAACATAGACTTTCCTGAAAAAGAAAAAGCTCATGAGTATTTACATTTATCATATATAGAAATTGGCGATAAAGAAAAGATTGCTGAAAATTTTAAAAAATATAAAGAATTGGGTAAGAAGAATGACAGTCTAGCTATGTCATTGAACAATCGAATTCATAAAGAACACGATATTATTCCACTACAAGAAGAAATTGAATCTTTAGATAAAAACACGAAATATTTGTACACAGCTTCTGCCATTATGTTGGCATTGTTGGTTGGTTTCTATCTTTGGTATCGACGCAAGCAAAAACGAAATAAAAAGCGTTTTCAAGAATTACTAGTTACCATTAAAAAACTAGAAAAAGAAAAAAACGAAACTATTGAAAAAGAAACGTCAACGAGTATTACCGACGAAAATGTATTGCAAATTTTAAAGGATTTGGAAATATTTGAAGAAAAGAAATTATACCTGAAACAAGATTGTACATTAGGGAATGTAGCGAAGAAATTAAAAACAAATACAACCTATTTGTCCAATGTCATCAACACGTACAAAGAAAAATCATTCAAATCGTATCTCTCCGAATTACGTATCAATGATGCGTTGATACAACTCAAAAACGATTCAAAATTACGTTCGTACACTATCAAAGCTATTGCTGAAGAGTTTGGTTTTAAGCGTGCAGAAACCTTTTCAAAAGCCTTTAAAGCTCAAACCAACATGCTGCCATCCTATTATATTAAAAGTCTTGAAAAACAAAAAGTTACATAATTGATGCTTTATAAAACATCAATAGTATGTTTTAAATATTTGTCTTTTTTTTAAGACTTTTACGTAAGTATAACTAAAACGAAGATTATTATGAAATCACTAAAACTGAAAAAAGTAAAAATTTCAAGCATAGGAAATACCCATATCCTATTTGGAGGAGCTACAACAGAAACCCAAGAACAAGCTTGTAATCCTGCATACACAAATGATTTATATTGTAAGACCAGAGATCCTAAAGACACAGATTGCGAGACCGTAACAAATACTACAGGAAGTCTAAGAACCGACCCATATCAACACACAAACACCTGTGATGGTCTTGGAGGTTAGAATAAATTTACAAACCATTTTTTAAAGGTCTTTGGCAGCTTGTTAAAGACCTTTTTTTGTTAATTAACAATTCTTTAGATATATTTTTACACTCAAATCGTATCTTATATCGTTTTCCCGAAATTCCTAATGCATGTATTTTTTTTATTAACTAAAAAAATTAAATCATGAAAAAACAAAAATTAGGAGTACACAAACTAGCATTAACGAAGTCAAGAATTGCAGAATTAAATACTGCCAATCTAAAAGGTGGTAATGGAACTGTATCTACAAATCCACAATGTATCGCAACAGGTCCGTATGACGGATGTGATGTTACAACCAATTGCAATACCGCAGACCATTGTGGAAACACCAATAACGGTTGTCAAACAAACGGATGTACCAATAACTGCAATCCGACACAAACACGAGAAATTATTTCTTGCTACGAAGCTTGCTAATAAGTATTTAAAAAGATAATGTATTCCCCTATTCCTCATTACTATTTTAAACCTTAATACCAAAATCATGAAAAAACAAAAATTAGGAATCAACAAATTAAGCTTGACAAAATCAAGAATTGCAGAATTGAATTCATCAAGTATTACTGGAGGAAATGGAGAATCAACCGCTCCAAACTGTATTTTTACAGGTCCTGTTACAGGATGTGTTGTTTCAGCAAATTGCCCTGGTGGTTCTAATGGTTGTGAAACCAATAACTGCGGTACCAACGATCCTACATGCAATACACAAGCAATCTTGTCTTGCTTATACGCATGCTAAAAACCACAAAAGCCTCAACAAAATACTGTTGAGGCTTTTTCTATATAATCATGAAAAAATAAGATGTTTATTTTCGGCTAAATACTTCACGCAATTGATAAAAAATACGTTGCATTACTGTCAATTCTTCTACGACAATCTCTGCCGTTCCTTCCATTTCTTGTTTAAAATTGATATCCTTTTCATACGAACTCGTCAACGAGTCTACTCGCAAATACGCTACATACATTGGCGGACCGCCTTGCGTACTCAATTGCGGAACACCTGAAATATTGATGATTTCTCCCGACAAACTTCCCCATTCTTGATACGGATAACTGTCAAGCTTAATAATTACACGCTGTCCAACTTCAATTTTCCCTGAATTTGCCACAGGAAACGAAACACGTCCAATAATACCTTCTATCTCATCAGGAATCACGGTAAACAAATCTTGTCCCACATTTACATTTTGGTATTTTGACCAAATATCAAAAACGGTAACTTCTCCTTTTATAGGCGACTTGAGCACAAATTGTTGTTCCCATTGTAAAATTTGATTCTCCAAATCTTGCTTGGCTTGTTCCAAATTTTGATCCGTAGAAATCTCTGAACTTCTATCGCCTACAGACGCTTGGCGTAAATTCCCTTCGAGCGTAATGATAGAGTTTTGATCGTTTTCTATACTGGACAAGGTGCCTTCGTAAGCGCGTTTTGCAGCGTAATATAAATTTTCTTGATCTTTAAATTCTCGCTCAGAAACACTTCTATTTGCATACAAACGCTTGAACTTTTCATATCGTTTTTTGGTGTTGGCAACTTCTAATTTTTGATATTCAAGCTGATTTTTACTATTTCGCAATCGGTTACGAACTCTGCTCAACTGTAAACGAATATTGGCTGCTTGATTTTTTTCGTTGTTGAAAATTGTATAGTTTAAATATGACAAATATTGCGCTCTAAACTGATTGTACGTAGCTTGAATAGGTCCCAATTTCAATTCTGTTGGAAAACGGAAATTCAAGGAATCAAAATCGTTATTATTCGGAATAAACTCTTTCAGCTTTTTTTTGAGCAATTGTACATCGTCAAAATTTGCTGTGTTTTCAATCACAGCTAACACTTCATCAGCTTCTACTTTTTGTCCAGCTTCCACAAAAATACTAGTCAATTTTCCAGATGCTTTTGCGGTTAAGTGTGCTGGCGGATTTTCAGAGGTAATCGTCACTCTTGCAGGAATAATATCGTTGTAACTCAACAACGCCGACCCTACCAAAAAGAGAATAATGATAATAAACACAACGGAAATTCCCCACTGAATAACCCAATTTGGAGCCTGACCAAGAATTTCCTTGACCTGATCGGAACGTTCGTCAAGATCATTGATTTTCTTGCGTCTCTCTTCCTTCTTTTCTTCTGGTTTTTTGTCTTTCTTCTTAGCCATATTAGTTTCCTAGCTCTAATTGATTTTTTACTAATGTATAATATGCTCCGCGTTTTGCGGTTAATTCTTCGTGATTTCCTAATTCGATAATTTTTCCTTTATCCAACACGATAATTTGGTCTGCATTTTTTACCGTACTCAAACGATGCGCTACAACAACAACGGTTTTTCCTTTGTAGAATTCTTGTAAATTCTCCATAATAACCTTTTCATTGTTCGCATCAAGGGCACTGGTTGCTTCGTCAAAGAAAATATATTTTGGATCTTTGTACACAGAACGCGCAATCAAAATTCGCTGTTTCTGTCCACCCGAAACATTTACACCACTCGAACCAATTTTAGTATTATATCCAGATGGTAATTCTTCGATAAATTCTTCAATATTTGCCACTTTTACGGCGTGAATCAAACGTTGTTTATCAATAATTCCTTCGGAATCGGATTCGGTAATATTTCTCGCAATCGTATCACCAAATAAGAAACCATCTTGCATTACTGAACCACAAGCTCTACGCCATGTTTTGGTACTAATATCGCCGAGTTTGTGTGGACCAATGCGCAGTGTTCCTTCGTTAAATTCGTAAAATTTAAGTAATAACTTGATTAAAGTAGTTTTTCCACTTCCGCTGGCACCTACAATTGCCGTTACTTTTCCTTCTGGAATGTCAACCGTAATATCGTCTAAAATTAACGGTGAACTTTTTCCTCCATAGCGGAAGCTCGCATTTTCAATTTTAATAGTTTTATCTTCTGGTAATTCTTTGATATTTTCTTCAAAACGATCTTCTTCATCCTCTTTATTGTGAATTTCAGACAAACGCTCCAAACTGATTTTCGCATCTTGTCCCGACTGAATAAACGTGATAAAGTTGTTGATTGGTAAGTTTAACTGTCCGATGATATATTGTACCGAAAGCATCATACCCAACGTAAACATCGGATCGTCAATAACAGAAGTCGCCGCAATGTAGGTAATGATGATATTTTTCAACTCGTTGATGAATCGTCCACCTGTATTTTGTGTTTGCGAAAGTGCTAAACCTTTGATGGAAATTTTAAACAATCGCACCTGAATTGCTTCCCATTCCCAACGTCTTCTTCGTTCAGAACCGTTCAATTTAATTTCCTGCATTCCAGAAATCAACTGATACAAACTACTTTGGTTGTCGGATGATTGATCAAATCGTTTGTAATCGAGTTCCGCACGTTTTTTCATAAATAAAAGTGTCCAACCAATATACAATGCCGATCCCACAAAGAAAACGATAAAAATTGGCATGTTATAATACGCCAAAACTCCACCAAAAATGAACATATTAAATGCAGAAAACAACGTATTTAAGGTTGTAGACGACAAGAAGCTCTGAATTCGGTTGTGGTCGTAAATACGCTGAATAATATCTCCTGTATTTTTAGAATCGAAAAAGGCAATCGGCAAGCGCATCAACTTGATTAAGAAATCGGAAATCAGGTTGATGTTAATCCGGCTCGTCATGTGGAGCAGAATCCAACCTCGAATCAATTCCACAGTCGTTTGCGAAATAAATAGTGTTAATTGTGCAATTAAGATGAGAAAGACGAAGTTTTTATTCTGATAATTAATACCATAATCCACTACGGATTGCGTTAAAAACGGAAATATCAATTGCAGCAAACTCCCGACCAGTAATCCTAAAATCAGCTGAACAATGTACTTTTTATATGGCTTAAAGTACCAAAACAGGAATTTAAAACCATACTCTTTCTTTTCTTCCTTCTCCATTTCGTAAAACTCTGGAGTCGGTTCTAGCAATAATAAATATCCTTCCGCAGATTCAGGATCGGCAGTAGAACCAATCCAACCTTTTATAAAGTCTTCTTTAGAATATTTTACCAAACCATGCGCTGGATCGGCAACATAAACGGTATTTCTTTTTATTTTATAAACAACTACGAAATGACGCTGACGCCAGTGTGCAATACACGGATATGGTACATCATCTACTAAGGTTTTGAAATCAACACTTACAGCTAACGTATGCAATCCGATTTCTTCCGCAGCTTCGGCAATTCCACCTAAGGAAACGCCTTCTCTGGTTATGTTGGCTTTCTTTCGTAGAAAGTCAATTGCGTAAGCACGCCCAAAATGTTTTGCCACCATGCGCAAACACGTTGGTCCACAATCCATTTGATCTAACTGTCGGTAAAAGGGAAAATCTCTCTTTATCATTAACTTTCTTTCTAAAGTAATTTATAATTTTAATGTTTGTACGTAAAAATCAATCTTCCTTTTTCGCATTTTCTAATAATCTGTACGACATTTGCGATTTTTTCGTGAATTTTAATTGTTTTTCTTTTGAAAAATTGTCTTTTATGAGAAAAACACGCACAAATATATACTTTTATTTCATTCACGCAAAACAAAATTTACCTTTTTGTACGATATTTTCGTATAAAGTGATATATTTGTGCTGAATAATTTCTAAAAATCATCCAAATGCTCGTAAAATTCACAGTAGAAAACTATTTGTCTTTTAAAAATAGAACGTCTATTGATTTCACAGCGACTTCACTTACGGAATTGCGAGATACCAATTTGCATCAAACTGACTTAAAAAATGTGACGTTGTTGAAGAGCATGATTATTTATGGCGCCAACTCCAACGGAAAGAGTAACTTGTTTAAAGCAATTAAGTTTGCGCGCAAGTTTATTTTGAATTCTTCCAAAGATTCGCAATCGGACGAACCGATTGAAGTACAACCGTTTTGCTTGTCAACGGAAACACTGGAGAAACCTAGTTTTTTTGAGTTGGTATTTATTCATGAAGCTGCCAAATATCGTTATGGATTTTTAGTGGACGATACTGAAATTCATAAAGAATGGTTGTATATGACCACAAAAAACAAGGAACAGCTGTTGTTTGAGCGAGATTTTCAAGAGATTACGATTACTAAAAAATATGATGCCGCGAGTAGCAATTTGACCTCTATCACAAGGAAAAATGCGCTATTTTTGTCTGTTTGTGCGCAATTCAATATTCCTACGGGAATGGCGATTTTAAAGGCATTAAGCGGCATTCATTATATTTCGGGAATGCAAGATCGTTATACGGTCAATTTCACCATTGACATGATGGACGACCCTGAAAAAAAGAAATATATTGACAATTTTATTGCAAATGCTGATTTAGGATTTACCGAAACCAAAGTAGAGCGTTTTAAACTGACCGAAGAAATTTTGGAAAAAGGAAATGTTCCGAAAGAGATTCGGAAGATGATTTTAGAATCGGATGAAGAAAATGTAGTTGTAAGCACCAAACACGTTATTTATGATGAAAATAACGAAGAAGTGGACAGCATTTATTTTAATTTGTTTGTGAGTGAATCATTAGGAACTGGAAAATATGTAGCACTTTCTGGACCTATTATTGATGCATTAATTCATGGAAAAACGCTTATTATTGATGAGTTTGACGCACAATTGCATCCACATTTAAGCAAAGCCATTGTAGAATTTTTCAATTCCGCAGAAAACAATCCGAACGGCGCTCAATTGATTTTTGCTTCGCACAATCCATCGTTGATTAACTCAAAACGTCGTTTGTTTCGCCGCGACCAAATTATCATTACCGAAAAAGATTCATTTGGCGTCACCACGATGGAATCGTTATACGACAAAAAAATTCGCAAAGATGCTTCTTTTGAGAAAGACTACCTCGAAGGCAAATACAACGGCATTCCTGATGTAAAAATTGACAGTGAACTTCGCTTGTTTAAGGGATAGATTGATGTGTTTCTTTTTGAATTGTAAACACTCAATGAAATTTCATATACTAACGATAAAAGCACTATATTGGATGTTTATAAGTGACGTTTCAAGTAATACCGAATGAGCATACAATACGAAAATCTACAATCTACTATTAAAAGAAAATACAGTTTTAAATACAAGCCTGAATTTTCAGAATCGTTCAAAACAGAAATAAAAGACAGTCAAATAATTCCACTTACTATTGAAGTATTTGAAAAACTGGATTGGGTAATTGTTTACCGTGATGAAAAGTCTGTTGAAGCAAAAAGAAAAGGAAATTGGAATAAACTAACTGAAAAAATAACAGTTACGAAAAAAACATCCGGAAGAATTGACGTTCATAGCAAAACCATTGAGGGAAATTTTATCGATTTTGGAAAAAACTCTATGAGAACAGGATTATTCATTGCTCTTTTTAAACAGTTAGCTTCTGAATATCAACACAGTGGCAAGCTCAACAAACTGGAGACGGAACTTGAGAAGGAAAATAGTTGGGCAGATTATGTAATTCCGTCAGAATTACCAAAACCAAAAGTAACTAGACAACCAAATTTGACTTTTTCAATAATTGGCGGACTTATCATTGCTTTTTTAGTTGGTGTTATCGTCGGTTTTCTTACCGTAAATTTCACTTATTTGATTGGTGTCTATGAACTAGGAATTGGATTAGTGATTGGTTTTTTATTCAGTCAAGTCTTAAAAGCCACAAATTTTAATGAATTTCGCTCTATACAAGTTATGGTTGGAGCCATTATGGTTGTAATGTTCCTAACCAATCAATTTACGCAGTATCAACTAATGATTACTAATAACGATATTTCTGGACTTACTTTTTTTGAGTTTATGAAAATACGAATTGAAAATGGCCTAACTATAAATGACTTAAATACAGGTTGGATTGGTCTTATTTTGAGTTGGATTCTTCAAATTGTATTTCCTTACTTTTTAGCGATTAGTAAAGTGGCTATTTCTTCTGGAAAAAGGATTATAGAAAAAATTCCTGATGCAGTACTTGAGTACACTATTTACCTCTTTGAAATGGAAAAGCCAGAAAGTGAGATTAGAGCGGAACTGGCTCAAAAAGGCTGGAATAAAAAGTCGGATCAAGATGACGTTTTCCTAGCTATTGCAGAGATTAGTGGATTTAATCAGGTAATACGCGAATAACAAATGATTGGTTATTTAATGCGAAACGTATTTTATAAAAAACAGACTTTCGAATTAACGAGAATCAGTTTGGTTGAGTATGGTTTTTCGGTTAATCGACCTTTTGAAGCAAAACTCAAATTATATCATTGGAAAGATGTAAGAAGTATTCGGTTTTCAGATAATTATAATGAAGTTATTGTTGAATATTTGGGCAGACAAATCATATTAAGAAATAGCAACATTGGATGGTACGAATTTATTCAAAATGTACCTTCAACATTTGAAAATTTTGATTTTAAATATGTAGCAGAATTTATAGATTCCTTGAAACCCTGTGGAGTTTGTGGAATTGTCACGGTAAGAGAACAGACATGTATCGTTTGCGAAACTATTGCTTGGAATGACGAAATACACAAAGATAAAGTTGCGTATCTTACGTCAAAACAATCTGAATTTTATGCTGAATTAGTAAAAGATGGAAAAGAAATAAAAAAAATTGTTGAACCAGAACACGGCTTTAAAGCAGATTCTAATTGGAAATTATACTTATGAAAAAAATCACATTCTTACTATTTATCTTTTGTTCGTTGAATGTACTAGGGCAAAAGCAACTCAAAATCGAAATTGATAATCCGGAACCAAGAGTTGGACAAAATGTTACTTTTTCTATAAATATTGACTTTTTAACCGATTATTTCAAAAAAGAATTGGACAGAAATATTGAATTCACTCGTTCCATCCCAATTTATGGAATGCAATCAGATGATTTAGAAAGAGTGATTATCTTCAAAAAAGCTAAAAAATATAAAATTGGTCCTTTTGATTTTGAATTTAATGGCAAAAAGTACACTACAGAAACCATTGAAGTAAATGTTCTTCCGAAACTTCCAATGGAAAATGGACTTTGGTTAAGAAAAACAGAATTTGACGGTCAACAATATCTTATTTTAGAACAGTTGATTCATAATAAATCCAACAGAACTAGTAATAAAAATGGAGGATACTCTCAAACGCTAGGAGGAATAAAACCCCAAGGTAAAGAGTTTGCGGAGTTAAAAGAACAACTAACTGAAGGAATAGAATTAAACAACTATGGTTCGTTTTCAAACACGATACGACCAGAAGGGGCTGATTTTTTAGATGTTGGTTTTTCATACTCAATCAAAAAATATAAAATCATATTTGACGATGATTTTGCTGGTGAATATTTAATCTCAGAAAAGGATTTTGAAAATTTGCCCGAAATATTTGAAATAGGAGAAATTAAATTAAAAAGATAATTACAACAACTGCTTTCAGCACACTTCTGAAAATTTTCTTGAATTTTTAGTTCATTATGTAATTGTAAAAGTTAGCATAAAACTACTTATAGCCAAAATCGATTAAATCATTCTACCAAATGAAAACAAACTCCGAAATTGATATACTAAAGCTCATTTGGAAATTAAATTACGAATGGATGCTGTTGCTTCTTGAGGCTTTTAAAAACTCGCAAAACAAAAAGGGAAAAATCGTTGACGTTCAAAATACAATTCAATTATTAAAAAGTACCAAAGAAAAAAGCGAACGTCTTAAAGAAGAAATAGTACACGAAGTTTCGAAGATTGATAAAAATAAACGCACAGTGAGTTATTTAAAATCGGTGAATACATTTATACATTCAACAGAATTAGACTATTACATAAAAATAATGGCAAAGACCAAGCCTTT
The DNA here is from genome assembly GCA_006383075.2 of Kordia sp. TARA_039_SRF. Lineage (GTDB taxonomy): Bacteria > Bacteroidota > Bacteroidia > Flavobacteriales > Flavobacteriaceae > Kordia. Next base: position 261,840 of record SMNH02000001.1, on the reverse strand, counting down.
TGACTTTTTTGATAGCATTGACGAAGCAGACATGATAGGCGAAAACTCATTAAAAACTAATATGGATTTAGTATTAACGAAAGTGGAGAATAATTGGATTCGTTTTAATCAATCAAATGCAAAACTTATTTACAAAATACATTTTGCTGGATATCACTTATTATAAAATCCACATGTAATAATATATAACAAAAAGTAACTCCAAAAAACTTTAACGTACAACCAATTAAATAAAAACAAATAAAGCGAACCGAAGTCCGCTTTACCGATTAACTTCTTCATTTAGAAGCAACCTGTTCCATCAAAGGTTTCACAAGCGCGCTCTGCAGCGTCTGTAAACCATTCTACAGGATCATCACTTGGAACGTCAGAACCTCCACAACCATGAGTTTTTGGTGGTCTTCCGCCCAATAAACGAAGTGTTGCGATAGACTTTTTGTTGAGTCGTAACGCATTCAAATTTCTTTTTTTCATAATAAAAAAATTTAAAGTTAATATTTGAATGTTCAGATTTTTTGAAAACGTTACCCAGAATTACCGTGTATTTTGCCAACTTTAAGTTCAATCCAAAAAAAAGACCGCCGTGAAGCGATCTTTTTAAAACATTTTCTTCTTACTTTTTTTCGTTGTAATAACACACTAGCTACGAACAAGTTTAGTCAAATAATGATAGCTGATTCACGAATCAGAAAAAAATGTTATTCTATGAGTAATCTCTTAGTTGCCGTTCCTTGATTGGAAACGATTTTTACTAAGTATAATGCATTTGTTAATTCAGAAACATCAAACGAATATCCTGCATCAAAACCTCCTTTAAAAGTTTTGAGCTGTCTTCCTGCAATATCATAAATCTGAACTTCTTCTACTTGCTTGTCTAGTTTGAAGCTGTCAGAAGCTGGATTTGGATATAAAGAAAGCGTGTTTGATGCGTTTTGGAATTCTTCCGTACTCAAAATCGATTGTTGATTTCCAAAGATTCTAAACTGTCCCGCAGGAATCGCAATTGGATCTGCCGTATTGGTTACGTTGATGCTTGTGTTTCCTGTTTCGTCCATCAAATCGTACCAAGTTCCCGTGTATGGAAAGTCTGGAACGATGGTCAAATCTGCCACAGAGAAATTACATAAGATGACTACATTCTTTAAATCTGTAGCAGGAAGCGAATTATCAAAAATATAGATTCGCTGACGAATGTCGTTGATATACGGACTAATCGCATAATCTCCTTCAAATACAGGTTCGTCTATTTTGAGTTGAATCAATCGTGCCCAATCATCATAAATTTTTGCTCTATTTGGATCACCCAACCAGTTATCTGTCCATTGTGGCTGTGGTTTGGTGTCTAATTTACAATCGCCTGGTGCTGGATCGCTTGGTGTGTTTACCGTTCCGTTGTTGCAAGTAAAGATAGAATTCTCCATTCCCAACGCGCCAAAGTGCCAAATCATTTTTGGCCCAGGAATTGTCAATGAAGCAGCTCCTAGAGCAGACATTCTTGATAATGCCGTGTTTAAATCCTGTACATTGTGAGACGATAGTGCCGTATTTCCAAATTGGAGGTTTCTGTACATCAATCGTTCTTCGTCATGACTTTCAGCATACCCAATCAAGCGTTTCCCGTTGAAACCTCTACTCGTATGTCCCATTCGGTTGATATTTGCGCTGGAAGCAAATCCCATCGTTAATTGGTTGTATTCATTGGTCATTTTTCCCCACAACATGATTCCTTTTCCTTCGTTTAAACGATAATCTGCCCATTCTTTTTCTTCATTATCTTGTCCTAAATGCTCAAAGATGACATAGTGCGTATCGTCTAGCGACCACGAATAATCTGCGTATTGCTTTAAAATAGCAACACGGTCGTTTCTGTAACCGTTGGTGCAACCTTCATCACTTGCGGTACATTCTTGCGTGAATCCTTTGGTTAAATCCCAACGGAAACCATCAATATTAAATTCTTCAATCCAGTGTTTTACAACACGCTCGGTATAATACTGTGTTCTAGCTTGTTGATGATTAAAGTCAGAACCTACACTATAACTGTGGGTTGCTACTTGGTTAAAGTAAGGGTTTTCAGAACTTGGATCGCCCCAACCGTCGCCATCTGGATCATTCATCCACATGCGCACCATTGGGTTTCTACCAAATGCGTGATTTAAAGCAATATCTAAAATAACCGCAATTCCGTTTTGATGACATAAATCTACAAACTCTTTGAATTTGTCTGCCGTTCCGTAATATTTATCCAAAGCCATGTGAAATGACGTATTGTATCCCCAACTTTCATTGCCCTCAAATTCCATGATTGGCATCAATTGAATGGCATTCACATTTAAGTCTTTAAAGTAATCAATACGATCAATAAGGTCTTGATAGTTTCTATCCGCATCAAAATCGCGAATCAATACTTCGTAAATGATTAAGTCTTCTTTTTTAGGCTTTACAAAGTTGGTTACTTGCCAGTTGTATGGTGTTTGTCCCGTTTGCAATACCGTTACTTCGCGTTCTTGTCCCGCAGGATATGTTGGAAGGTTTGGATACGTTGTCGCTGGAATAAACGGATCGTCAAATGGCGATAATACTAAAGTAGAGTATGGATCTGCCGTTTTTACCAACGCCGGAGAGTTGGCAATTGGTGTCTCGTCTACTACCCAATATTGATAGGTATAGTTTTGTCCAGGCGTTAATCCTGTGATTTCTAACCAGAATTTTCCAGTTGTTCCGTCTTTTTTCATCGCGTAGCTTCCGTCTGGTTGCCAGTTATTGAAACTTCCTGCAATGTATACAAAGTCTTTGTTAGGAGCGTCTAAAACCAACGTTGCTTTGGAAGTATCAGCATCGTAGTTGATTCCGTCTTCCAATCCTGCTGGAAGATTTTCAGTTACCGTTCCCGGATTGATAACTACACTAAATGTTCGTGTAATCGTTGTTCCGCCGAGCGTTACTTCCAACGCATAGCTTTTATTTTCCGTAATGTTTGTATCTGTGTACGAGTACGAAGTTCCACTGTTTGAGTTGATGGTACTTCCGTTAGCTTTTAGTACGTATGTAGCGCTTCCACCTGTGTTGTTTGCAGTAATTGTAAGGTTAGCACCTGACGCTAAAATGGTTGTACTTCCGCTGTTTGGCGTTACTAGTGTTGTTTGAAAAGCTCCTACATCAAAAAAGAAATCGGAACATCCTGTGGCTTTTAATTCTTGCGTACCAGTTTCGTTTCTAAACACCATTCCCATTTTGGTAATGCTGGCTGCTTGTGTTGCGTTTAAACCGTAATAGGTTTCTGGTGTAATGGTGATTTGCCATAATCCGCCGCCCATATCGGTCATTTCTCCAACGCCGTCATCTTGTCCCCAGTTTCCAACAACATAGGTCCATGGATTGGCATCAGTTCCTACACCTGAGTGTAAGTATACTTTGTTCGGACTAGTGAGTCCGTCACAATCCGTTGCTGTGCTGTTAATGTCTACTGTAATGGTAATAGATTGGTTTACCTCAAAAGGATTGGGCGTGATCGTCACTTGCCCAAACGCAATACTTGCAAACAGTAAACATAGTAATATGTGTAATTTTTTTTGCATCTGTTTCTTTTTTTTGTCAGATGGAATTTGTTGTCAGATAGTATTTCTCACAACATATTTCATAGCTATTATTTTGATTGCTTATGGTAAAGACAAAAAAGGCTGTAACAATGATTGTTACAGCCTTTTTAAATGATTTCTAGTTTTGTGTTAACGTGTATGTGTACTCTCTAGGATTACTTAAGTCTAACACAACTGTGTAGTTTCCTGCTGCTGGTACGGCAATGTTATCTCCTCCTGGATTTAATTGTCCGTCCGCTCCAGTATCTCCGTAGTTCCAGTCCCAAGCATCGTTTGCTCTAAACTTAATTTCGTCTGCTGTCAAATCAATCGTAATTGAGAATGTTTGCGTAGCTGGGTCGTACGTCATATCGTTATCACTATCCCAACCTGTTGGTGTTCCTGATCCGATTAATCCCCAGTTTGAGTATTGTGTCGCACTGTATGTTAAGTTTTCAGTATCTACTTGTAAAAGATAGTATCCTGGTGTTGCTGGTACATTTACTTCTCCATCTTCTGCAAGGACTCCTGAAAAGCTTCCATCATCTCCCCAATCTGTATTTCCCCATGCAAAGTTTCCTGTATCATCTGGTGCTACAAATTTGTATTCACTTTCTAACCAAACATATCCTTCATAATCAGAAGCTCCAAAATCAGAAGCCGCTAATCTTGGTGCTGTTGCAGGATCCCAACCTTGGTGATCTCCAGGTACAGCAATTTTTGGCAATGAAGTTGTGTATGGTGTTACGTTGATTGTAAGTACTTCCGAAACTTGTTGTTGTGCCTCTTGTGTTCCGATTGAAGAAACGATACGAATATCTACATCTCCTGCTACAAATGGACTTAATCCTAATCCGATTACATCTTCATTTAACTCCGTGTGTGTCCAAGAAAGAAATCTTTCGTTTGTAGAACCTGCATTTACTGGTGCTGCGAATTCTGTTCCGCCTAAAGCGATTTCTACATCATACGTTACAGCAGTTTGCGTGTCGTAATCTGCATCATCCCACACAAGTGTAGTTGCTACATCTTGAGCGCTATCAGCATTTAAGATTAAAGCAGTTCCTGATGCAGGAGTTCGTAATTCTGGTCCACCTTGAGGAGAAGCAATGATTAGGTTGTCATCGTCGCTACATGCGTTGAATCCAACAAAGGCTACAATTGCTAAAAAGCCTGTCGCTATTTTGTTTATTTTTTTCATTTGAATAATTTTTTAGTAACCTGGGTTTTGAGTTAAGTTAGGGTTTGCGGTAATGTCTGTAGCAGGAATTGGGAATAAGTCTCTGAATGCTTCAGTTGTTGTTCCATTTTCAACATTTCCTTTCCATGGCCATACACCTTGGTCTGAGAATTGCCCGAAACGAATTAAATCGGTTCTTCTGTGCGCTTCCCAGTGTAATTCTCTTGAACGCTCTGATAATAAGAATTCATCTGTAATTTCAGAGAAACCTCCAATTGGCGTAGCGTTTGAACGTTGTCTTACTAAGTTCACATATTGTACTGCCAATCCTTGGTCGCCTTGTCCGCTTCTTTTTACTGCTTCCGCATACATTAAGTACGCATCTGCCAAGCGAAATACAGGGAAATCCGTATCGATAAAGTCACCTGAAGCATCTGATCCTGGAACCCCGTCGCTCGTAACGTTTTTAAACTTTTCTACTGCATATCCGTCGTTGAAGTTGAATACGTCTGCAATTTCTAATTCTTGTCCGTCTGTAAAGAAGTTAGCTCTATCATCTACTGACATTGCTCCATTAGGGAACTGATTCACGAGTGCTTTTGTCGTTCTAATTCCGCCCCAACCTCCGTTGATACCGAAAGCTGCTGCGCTCATGTTTCCGCCGACTGGCGCATGTACTAAGAACGTCATCGCTCCAAATCCTTGTGTATTTAAACCATCAGAATTAAAAGAGAAAATCATTTCGTTTTGCGCTCCATTCGTATTATTATCTGCTAAGAATAATTCGTCATAATCTGTGTGTAACGTATATCCCGCTGAGATAATATTTTCCAAGTATGGAATTGCCTGTGCACTTTGGTCAGTACCTGTGTACACTTCTGCATTAAGATATAATTTTGCTAATAACATCCATACAGCAGCTTTGTCAGCTCTTCCGTATACATTTTGACGTGCATCAATCATCGTTGGCTCAATTGCCATTAATTCAGAAACGATAAAGTCAAAAACTTCTGCTCTACTTCCTTGCACTGGCAAGAATGCTCCAATTGGGTCTTGTTCAGTTACAAAAGGAACGTTTCCAAACATGTCAATTGCATGCCAATAACTTAATGCTCTTAAGAAACGAACTTCTGCTCTAAATGCTTCTGGAAATTCTTCTGATATTGGAAAACTAGCCGTAGCTCTTAAGAATTCATTTGAAATTGAAATTTGGAAATAAATTCTATTATACATTGCTGTGATAAATTCATTGGCTGGCGTCCAAACTTGCCAGTTAAGGTCATGAATTGTTCCATCATTCCAAGCAATTAACGCTTCATCGGTTGTTAATTGTTGGTGTTTCCAGTATTGTCTCAAATAGTTTGAGAATCCTTCATCAATTCCTGTAATATCAGGATTACCTGCTGGACCTTGTTGTCCGCTCACCACAAAACCTGCGTAAATTCTAGCTAGGAATGCTTCTGGTGCACCAGGTTGGTCAAACACATTCGCCGCCGACTGCTCTACTATTGGCTCTAAATCCAGCTGGTCTTCACAAGAAGTAAATCCGATGCTGGCTACCAATACTAGTAGTGCAATACCTATACGATTTGATTGTTTTCTAATTGTTTTCATCATTGTGTGTATATTTGGTATTACTTTATTATAAATTTAAGTTAATTCCCATTAATATGTTTCTTGATCTTGGATAGAAGTTGTTGTCAATTCCGCCATCAATTTCAGGATCTAATCCGTCATAATCTGTAATTACGAATAAATTTTGTCCTGTTGCATATACGCGTAAGCGTGTGTTTTTGAACGCTTCTTGAAACGTATATCCTATTGTCAAGTTGTCTAACTTTAAGAATGAAGCATCTTGCACATAGTAATCAGAGAATAATTGCTGATTTTGGAAACCTGTGTCTAAAATTGATGCATTAACGTTGTTGATAGAGTTTGCACCAAATAGAGATTGTATATTTCCAGTGTTAGATGCTACGTTATTATATGCAAAGTTACCTAAACTTGCTCTCATAGTAAAACTGAAGTCGAAGTTTCCGTATTGCATGTTTGAATTGAAACCTAAAACTGCGTCTGCATTAGGGCTTTTGTAACGGTATCTATCATCAATGTCAACAACTCCGTCACCATTGATATCTACATACGCTCCTTCAATTGGTGCTCCGTTTGCATCATAGATTTGCTTAAATACATAGAACGAGTTTGCTTCAAATCCTACAGAGTTGATTTGAATCGTGTTTCCAACTCCACCTGCAATTCCACCAGTAGGACTCCCTGGAGTAGTTGGGTCATCTGTTAAAAATAACTTCGTGATTTCATTGTCAAAAAACGAAACGTTGAAGTTGGTATTCCATGAGAATTTTTCGGTATCAACTATCAATGTATTAAGATTTACTTCCAACCCTCTGTTTTCCAAGTTACCTACGTTTGTAAATAACATATTGGATAAATTTGTTCCTGCAGGAACAGAAATAAAGTTGATTAAGTCTTCTACTTTACGCTCGTATACTTCTACCGAACCTGTAATACGATCATTTAAGAATCCGAAATCCAATCCTAAGTTGATTGTTTTAGAACGCTCCCAACGTAAGTTTTCGTCATATTCTTCTGGACGAATCGTTGTTACGAAACGAGGCGAACCGTCAGGATTGTATCCGAATTGGTACTGAACTCGTCCATCACCTGTGGTATAACGTGGAATATATCCGTAATCTTGACCGAATTCTTGCTGACCTGTTTCTCCGTATCCTGCTCTTAATTTTAATTGCGAGAATACTTTTGAGTTTTCCATGAATTTTTCACCCATAATATTCCATCCTAAAGAAACACCTCCAAAAATATCAGAACGATCATCTGGATTTAAACGAGACGAAATATCATTTCTAAGGTTTAACGTAATTAAGTATTTATCAGCAATCGAAATATTAGCTCTACCAAAGTAAGATTCTAAGGCATTTTCAGTTTTGAATACATTTGAGTTCACTTGATCTAATCCGTCAACGTTTAAGAATCTGTTTGATCTATAAAAATTTTGGAAAGAGTGACCTGCTGTAACGTCAATGGTGGTGTTGATACTTTCAATATCTTTTTTATAGAATGCAAATACATCTAGTAATTGTGTTCTGTTTAAGGTGTTGTTGGTTCCGAATAATCCATCAGTAACTTCGTTTGAAGCGGCCCCATCTGGAATTACAAATCTTCCGTCTACTTCATTATAATCATAACCTCCTTTAACCGTTAATTTTAAATCTCTGAAAAATGGTAAGGTATAATCAATCTTTAAGCTTCCCGTGCTTCTTTTTGTTTCAGCCGTACTATCATTCTGCTCTATTAAACCTACTGGATTTCGAACTGCAATGGTATTGATAGTTCCGTCATTGTTAACGTTTTCGGTATATCCGTTGAACGGACTGTTTGGATCAAAAACAGTTTGCGTAGGATCAAATGAAACTGCTGCTCCAATAGCACCTTGATTTCCGAATTGATCGTCCAAAATAGCTCCTAATACATTTGCTTCAATTCGTAAGTCATCATTTAGTAAACGTTGAATAAACTTTAAAGAACCTGTCCAACGATCAACTTCTGAAGTACGTAAGGTTCCTTCTTGCGTTACAAAACCTACAGAAGCTCGGTATGATGAATTATCAAAACCTCCTGAAACAGTTACATTGGTATCATGAGTTAATGAACCTCTGTAAATTTCATCTTGCCAGTTTGTGCTTGCGTTTCCTAAATCATCTATTTGGTTCGCATTTCCATTTGCCATTACCAAATCTCTAAATTGAGTAGATGATAATACATCTACTTCGTTTACATTACTACCTACAGAAGTAAAGTGATTTACATTTACATTTAACTGACCTGATTTTCCAGTTTTTGTTGTAATTAAGATAACACCACCTGTTGCTCTTGACCCGTAGATAGATGCTGCAGAAGCGTCTTTTAATACGGTGAATGATTCAATATCGTTAGCGTTAATGTAGTTTAATCCTGCACTTCCTTGATCTAAAGGAACTCCGTCTACTACAATTAATGGTGCTGAACTTGCAGATAATGAAGAAACTCCACCTCTAATCTTAATAGCAGAACCCGAACCTGGCGCTCCACTTGGTGGTGTTACTTGTACACCAGCAGTTTTACCGGCAATTAATTGTTCTGGAGAAACGATGGCTCCTCCGTTAAAGTCTTCTGATGTTACAGACTCAACTGCTCCTGTTACATCTTTTTTAACAGCAGAACCGTATCCTACAACGACAACTTCGTCAAGTGTGGATGCGTCTTCCTCCAAGGCAACATCAATGGTTGCTTGACCTGTATACGCTATTTCTTGGTTTTTATAGCCTACATACGTAAATACAATGATTTGGCCATCATTGGCACTAATTTGATACTTACCATCAAAATCGGTGGTAGTTCCAGTGGTTGTGCCTTTAATCACTACATTTACTCCCAATAATGGAGTTCCTGTAGATTTTTCAGTAACAACACCTGTTACTTTTGTTTGGGCAAACATTCCAATGGGAATCAAAAAAGCCAAAAACAAAATAAATTTTTGCATTTTCTTCATTTGTTTAGTTTTTTATTTTCAAAATTGTCGTAAAATAATCACGAATATTTTCTGTTTTTCTCTCGAATTTTCTTGACAAAATCCGTGATATTTTTGATTAAATACTTTATATTTTTACCTCTCGATGTTAAAACTATGTAAAATTTGAACAATTCAAAATCTAGGCACAACTTTTGATTTAACGCAAACGTTTTCGTGTTGAAAACTTTTATAAACATTGGGATTTAACCATTTAAAAGGGTGTATTTTTAACAAAAAAATAAAATTTCGTAGCTTTAATTATTGATATCTTAAAAAACCCTCATGAAGCGAAAAGTAACTCTTAAACAAATAGCCAAAGAATTAGATGTTTCTGTATCAACTGTTTCGAAAGCATTAAGAAATAGTAAAGAGATAAGTTTGGATACCCGAACAAAGGTTCAGGCGTTTGCAAAACTGTATAATTACCGACCAAATAATATTGCATTAAGCTTAAAAAATAAACGAACAAAAACAATTGGCGTCATTATTCCTGAAATTGTGCATCATTTTTTCTCAAAAGTAATTAGCGGAATTGAACAAGAAGCGAATAATAGAGGCTATAATGTAATTATTGGACTATCGAACGAATCGTTTGATAAAGAAGTCATTAACATTGAAATGCTCGCCAACGGAAGTATTGACGGATTTATCTTGTCGGTAGCGAAAGAAACCTTGCTGTTACAGGATTATCATCACTTTTACGAAACCATCAATCAAGGAATGCCTATTGTGATGTTTGATAGAGTCGTCAACGAAATCGCTTGCGATAAAGTCGTAGTTGATGATAAACTAGGCTCCAAAAAAGCCGTTTCTAAATTGATTGACAGTGGTTGTAAAAACATTGCGCTTATTAGCACGAAAGATTATGTAAACGTTGGAAAACTCCGAACGCAAGGCTATTTGGAAGCGTTAGAAGAACATAAAATTGCACCAAAAGCTTCTTTAATTATTAAGGTAGAAGAAAATAAAGACAAAGAAGTTGAGATTGAAACCCTCGAAAAAGAAATTTCAGCTTTACTAGAAAAAGAAAAATCGATTGACGGCATTTTTGCTGTAAATGAACTCTATGCAATTTCTGCTATGAAAATCGCCATTCAAAAAGGGTATAAAATTCCTGAAGACTTGTCTATCATTGCGTTTACAGATGGTGTGCTTTCCAAACATTCCATTCCAGCACTGAGTACCATTAGCCAGCACGCACTAGAAATGGGAAAAAAGTCCGCTACCATGTTAATTGACAAGCTAGAAGAATTAGTTGAAGAAGAAAAATATCAAACAGAAGTCATCAATACGACATTGATTGAACGCGATACCACAAAATAGAATAGGTTTTAAAAATTACACACAAAAGCAGAAAGAACAACAGCATACAAACAAGACATCATTTTTAATAAATTCGTGATTTTCAGTCGCCAAATTGTTAAATTTTCAACGAATTACGGTTCAGATTTTCAATTTCTTAGTGACTGTTTCAAAAAAACAACTATATTTACACCATAAATATCAAGACTTATATTTTTATCTCTCACCCAAAAAGTAAGTTTTGATAAGTCATAGCGCTTATCGTAACATAGTACTAACTAATACATTACGATAATGGAAAAGCGTAAATTAAGTTTCTGGGAAATATGGAACATGAGTTTCGGTTTCTTAGGAATTCAATTCGGATTTGCCCTGCAAGGCGGATTCATGTCTAGAATATTTCAAACTCTTGGTGCCTCTAAAGACGACATTCCAATGCTTTGGATTGCCGCACCACTCACAGGTTTGTTGGTACAGCCAATCATTGGATATTTAAGTGACCGTACGTGGCATCCACGTTTGGGAAGACGTAGACCTTATTTTCTTATAGGTGCAATTCTGAGTTCGCTTGCATTATTCTTTGTTCCACACTCTCCAGTTTTATGGATGGCGGCTGGTTTTCTCTGGATTTTAGACGCTTCAATTAATGTTTCTATGGAACCATTTAGAGCATTGGTAGCTGATAAACTTCCAAAATCGCAACGTTCGTATGGTTTTGTGGTACAAACACTTATCATCGGAATTGGTACGTGGGTTGCTAGTAACTTACCTTGGTTAATTTCGAAACTCGGTATTAGTGATGCCGCTGCAAGTGGCGTTGTTCCAATGTCTGTAAAAGTGGCTTTTGCTATTGGAGCATTTGTTTTTTTAACAAGTATCCTATACACCATTTTTACAACTTCAGAATATCCTCCTGAGGATATGGAAGAGTTTGAAAGAGAGAAAAAGCAAAAAAACAGATTCATCCCTGACATTCTTGAAAATATTGGCAGCATGCCTACAACCATGAAGCGTTTAGGCGTCATCCAATTTTTTAGCTGGTTTGCTTTCTTTACCATGTGGAGTATGGCAAATCCTGCCTTGACAGAACATGTTTTCAATACGCCAAATCCAACAAAAGAAATTTACAATACTGTTGAAAAAAATCAGGCGTTTAAAGATAACAACAAAAAAGCCTTCTTAGCACTAGCAAAAGCTGATAGTTTACTAATAAAAAATGCTATCAAAGATACGCTTGTAAAAGATTTGGCTTTGGGTAAGAAATATGAAGCAGCATATTACGCAATTCCAGAGCCTACAGAAAGGGCAAGTTACTTAAACACCATTACAGATTCATTTGAAGACCAAAAAACATGGTATTGGGTAAACAATGACAAGTTCCAAAAATCGTCCAACCTAGTTGGTTCATACATGGGAACATACGGTTTATCGTCTATGTTATTTGCGCTCATTCTTGTAGTATACACTTCTCGAAGAAGAATCAATCGAAAATATGTACACATGGCTTCACTAATTATGGGAGGAATCGGATTTATCTTGATGTATTTTGTGCCGTCTCCTGAATATTTGATTGCAAGCTTTGTGCTTATTGGATTTGCTTGGGGAAGCATTCTCTCCATGCCGTATGCTATGCTATCAAGTTCCGTTGATCCTAAAAAAATGGGCGTCATCATGGGAATCTTCAATATGTTTATTGTAATTCCTCAAATTATTGCCGCTTTGGGCGGAATCAACTTTATTTCTGGATTATTTGGAGAAGGTGCCATTAACGCAATGATACTCGCGGGAGTGAGTTTGATTATTGCGGGACTTTGTAATTTCTTAATTACAGACAAAAATGCTATTAGTTACCAAACTGAAGAAGAATCATAAACGTACGAATGAATAAAAAAGGATTTATATTCGATTTAGATGGTGTCATTGTAGATACTGCTAAATACCATTACCTCGCTTGGAAACAACTTGCCAACGAGCTAGGTTTTGACATCACGCTCGAACAAAATGAACAACTCAAAGGTGTTAGCAGAGTACGCTCCCTTGAAATTATTCTTGGCTGGGGAAATGTGACGCTCTCTGAAGAAGAGTTCATGAAATACATGGCGGAGAAAAATGATAACTATTTATCACACATCGCACAAATGGACGCTGGAGAAATTCTGCCAGATGTCCCTAAAACACTAAACTATTTACAAGAAATACAGCAAGGAATTGCATTGGGTTCTGCCAGTAAAAATGCACGCAAAATTCTACAAAAAGTAGGACTATTTAATGTGTTTGAAGCTATTGTAGACGGAAATGACGTGAGCAAAGCAAAACCAGACCCAGAAGTATTTCTCATTGCTGCCAAAAAACTAAAAATCGCACCCAAAAACTGTATTGTATTTGAAGACTCCGTAGCAGGTGTCACCGCTGCCAACACCGCAGAAATGATTTCTATCGGAATCGGTTCTGAAGAAACGTTGGGACACGCTGATTATGTTTTCAAAGATTTTACCGAAATACAAACAAGTTTTATAGAAGAATTAATAAAAAGATGAGGGATTAGGGACTAAGGATTAGGGATAAGTTGTAAGCAACACCCAAAACCTGCCACACTGAGTTTATCGAAGTGAAAACCCAAAACCAAACACCCAATAAGAAATGAATCAGAATTATATACAACCAGACAACTGGTCGATTATCGAAGAAGGATTTGATACGGAAAGCGTCAAATCTTCCGAAAGTCTCTTTAGCATCGGAAACGGTGCCATGGGACAACGAGCTAATTTTGAAGAATACTATTCCGGACCTACTTTTCAAGGAAGTTATATTGCTGGAGTATATTATCCAGACAAAACAAAAGTAGGTTGGTGGAAAAATGGCTATCCAGAATACTTCGCCAAAGTACTCAACGCACCAAGCTGGATTGGTATCAACGTACAAATCAACGATGAAACGCTGGATTTATTTACGTGTAAAAAAGTAGCCAATTTCCGCCGCGAACTCAACATGAAAGAAGGTTGGTACGAGCGTTCTTTTGTCGCAACTTTAAAAAATGATATCGAAATTGAAGTATCTGCCAAACGATTTTTAAGCTTAAACATTGACGAAGTTGGTGCTATCGCGTATAGCGTAAAACCACTCAACAGCGATGCTACGATTAAATTTACGCCGTATTTGGATGCTGGAATCAAAAATGAAGATGCCAATTGGGAAGAAAAATTCTGGGAAACTCTTCAAGTCAAAGAAGAAAACAACCAAGCATTTATCGTTGCTAAAACATTTAAAACGGAGTTTCATGCGTGTACCTTCATGCAAAATGAATTGTTTTTAAATGGTAAAAAGCTACAGCTACCAACAAAAGTTTCTGAAAAAGCTACAGAAATAGCATTCCACTATACACAACAAGTAAAAGCCAACGAAACGTTGACCATTCACAAATTTGGTGGATACACCGTGTGCATGAATCACGATAAAGACGAACTCATTACAGCTGCTAAAAAAGCCTTGCACAATGCTACCTCATTAGGATTTGAAGCATTGCTAGAAAACCAAAAAGAAGCATGGGCTAAAATTTGGGAAATGGCAGACATTACCATTGAAGGTGATGTAAAAGCACAACAAGGAATTCGTTTCAACATCTTTCAACTGAATCAAACTTATTTAGGAAAAGATTCACGACTCAACATTGGACCAAAAGGATTTACAGGCGAAAAATACGGAGGAAGTACCTATTGGGATACAGAAGCCTATTGCATTCCGTTTTACATGACGACGAAAGACCAGCAAGTAGCGCGAAATCTGTTGCAATACCGTTACAATCACTTAGAAAAAGCGATTGAAAACGCACAAAAACTCGGGTTCAACAATGGCGCAGCACTCTATCCAATGGTAACCATGAACGGAGAAGAATGTCACAACGAGTGGGAAATCACCTTTGAAGAAATTCACCGAAACGGAGCCATTGCTTTTGCCATCTACAACTACACGCGTTACACAGGCGACTACAGCTACATTCCAGAAATGGGCTTGGAAGTCATGATTGGAATCGCGCGTTTTTGGCATCAAAGAGCAAGCTTCTCTACGGCAAAAAACAAATACGTTATTTTGGGCGTTACAGGACCAAACGAATACGAAAACAACGTCAACAACAACTGGTATACCAACTATATTGCGCAATGGTGCATCAAATTTGCTAACGAACACATTGAAAAAGTAAAGCAAGAATACACAGCAGATTACGAACGTATCATGCAAAAAGTTCGTTTATCCGAACAAGAAATCTCTTCGTGGATGGAAGTTGCTAACAATATGTATTTCCCATACAGTGAGCAGTACGGCGTGTACTTACAACAAGATGGTTTCTTGGATAAAGACTTGGTCAGCGTTGCCGATTTAGACAATTCGCAGCGACCAATCAACCAAAAATGGAGTTGGGACAGAATTCTACGTTCGCCATACATCAAACAAGCAGATACTTTACAAGGTTTCTACTTTTTTGAAGACCATTTTACACAAGAGGAATTAGAAAAGCACTTCAATTTCTACGAACCATTTACAGTGCACGAATCGTCGCTTTCTCCTTGCGTTCACAGCATTCAAGCAGCAAAACTGGACAAAATGGACATGGCGTACACGTTCTACCTAAGAACTTCGCGACTCGATTTGGACGATTACAACAAAGAAGTGGAAGAAGGTTTACACATCACCTCTATGGCAGGAACTTGGATGAGCATTGTAGAAGGTTTTGGTGGCATGCGTATGAAAAACGACACGCTTTCCTTTGAACCGCGTATTCCTGAGCAATGGAACGCGTATTCGTTCAAAGTAAACTATAGAAATCACATTCTCAAAATCAACGTCACACAAAACGGAACCGCTTTCGAGCTAGAAAAAGGCGACGATTTAGTGATTTTGGTCGATGGGAAAAAAGTAGCCGTTTCGCCAAACGATTTGGTAACGGTTTGAATATAAGAAGCTATTTCCTGCTTTCCGTTGTATCTTTTTTTGCCACTTATCAAAGCAAAAAAAGGATGCCACTGCAATCAGGGCTAAATTAGAAACGATAACGTTTCATACCAAATATAGTGAATATAGTGGTGAGAATTGAGATGTTAGTATTGAGATTTTTATTCTAAATGTCATTCCGCACCATGTGCTGAACTTGATTCAGTATCTTTGCGGAATCCACTAGGATATTCTATGGATTCCTGCCTACGCAGGAATGACATTGTGCAAAAACCTAAACGTCACTTCGAGTGATTTTCTGAAAGAAAATAGTATCGAGAAGTACTTTGAAATCAAGAAGCATAAATCATAGCAATATTTGTGATTGAAGCAATACCAACATTGGTACATTTTCAAATTATCAAATTGCTACATTAACAAACCGTCACTTCGAGTGATTTTTGAGCACACTGAGCCTGTCGAAGTGTACTCAAAAATAATATCGAGAAGTACTTTAAAATACAAAGCAATCAAACAAAAGCATCTCAATTCTCAATACTCACATCTCAATACCATATAAAAAAACCAATCAGATGAAAAAACTACTCATACTCCTCACACTCATAAGTTGTTTCTCATGCAAACAATCCGAAGAAAAAACAACCGTCAACACTTCATCTGAACCTGTAACAGAAGTCAAAAACGACCTTGAACGTGTAGAACCGCCACATTGGTGGACAGGTTTTAAAAACACCAAACTCCAACTCTTAGTCAAACATCCAAACATCGCCAAAGCGACGCCAAGCATTGCAAACAGCAACATCGCAATAGAAAAAGTACAAAAAGGTGACAGTCCTAACTATCTTTTCATTGATTTGGATATCGCGAAGGCAACAGCCAGCAAATTCAATATCAAATTCAAACAAGAAAACGGAGAAACACTCACGCAAACCTACGAACTTAAAGAACGCACAAAAGCTGCCGACGACTACATCGGATTTGATAGCTCTGACGCTATCTATCTCATTACGCCAGACCGATTCGCAAATGCAATACCTGAAAATGATGTGTTTGACAACATGAACGAAACTACTATCAATCGCGATGATGATTATGCACGACATGGTGGCGATATCAAAGGAATTACAACGCACTTAAACTACATTGACGACTTAGGATTTACCGCAATTTGGTCCTGTCCATTACTCACCAACGACATGAAAAGCGGTTCATATCACGGATATGCCATCACCGATTACTACCAAGTCGATCCACGATTCGGAACGTTTGACGAATACAAAGAATTGGCAGATAAAGCAAGCGAACGTGGTATGAAACTAATCATGGATCAAGTTGCCAATCATTGTGGTTTGGAGCATTGGTGGATGAAAGATTTGCCATTCAGCGATTGGGTAAACTATCAAAAAAACTTTGAAAATGGCGAAAAAACAACCTTTTCCAATCACAGACGTACAACAAACCAAGATATCTATGCTTCGCAAAGCGACAAAAAAGGCATGAGCAACGGTTGGTTTGTGTCCACAATGCCCGATTTGAATCAGCGCAATCCATACATGGCAAACTACATCATTCAAAACAGTATTTGGTGGATTGAATCCTTAGGTTTGAGCGGAATTCGCCAAGATACCTATCCGTATCCTGACAAAGAATTTATGAGCAATTGGGCAGGCGCGATTATGACGGAATATCCTAACTTTTCCATTGTGGGCGAAGAATGGAGTTACAATCCGCTACTAATTGGCTATTGGCAAAAAGGCGCAAAAAATAAAGACAGCTACCAAAGCAATCTCACCTCAACCATGGATTTTGCGATGCAAAGCAATACGGTTCAAGCATTGAACGAAGAAGAAGCTTGGGACAAAGGATTGGTAAAAATTTATGAAGGCTTGGCAAACGATTTTTACTATGCCAAACCAAAAGATGTGATGATTTTTCCAGACAATCACGATATGAGTCGCATCTTTACACAGCTCAAAGGAGATATTGCCAATACAAAAATGGCGCTGAGTTATCAATTGATGTTGCCGAGAATTCCACAAATCTATTACGGAACAGAAATTTTGATGAACGACTTTGAAAAACCTGGCGACCATGGATTGATACGAACAGATTTTCCAGGCGGCTGGCAAGGTGATTCAACAAACGCCTTTACAGGAGAAGGTTTGACGGATGAGCAAAAAGACATGCAAACTTATCTCAAAAAGCTATTGAATTTCCGCAAAAATAACAACACCATTCACGAAGGAAAAACAGTGCATTTTGCGCCGTTCTTAGGAACATATTTCTTGTTCAGAACATCAGGTGACGAAACTATTGTACACATCATTAACAAAAATGAGCAACCTATTACAATAGATTTAAAACGCTATGCGGAAATGAATCTCAAAGGAAAAACACTCAAAAATGTAATCACAGGCGAGCAAATGACGTGGGGCGATGACATGGAATTCAAAGAAAAAGGAAGTATTATTTTGACAACGAAGTTGGATTAGATGTTCACTTCGACAAGCTCAGTGTAAAGGTAGTGAGTAGTGAGATTTTTTTGAAATCAGCTGTCATTCCTGCGTAGGCAGGAATCTATAAGTAATGTGTCTCAATACTAATCTAAAAATAAAATTGTCATATCGAGCATTATCGTAGATACCGAGCGTAGCTCTAGAGATACTTTAATAGTTAAATATTTTATGAAATTAAAACCAACTTTACTTATAATTATTCTCCTTTTCTTCTCCTGCAAAGGACAAAAGAAAGACGACAATACAGACGGCAAAAAATCTGTGACGTTTGTTGTGACCAATTTGCCTGCGAATCATGATTTTTCTAAAGACATCTACATTTCGGGTGACTTTGAAGGTTGGTCTGGCGGACGACCTAAGTTGAAACTAGAAAAAAAGGACAGTACGTACTACAAAATAACGCTTCCAAACCATCGGGAAACTATCAATTTCAAATTTACCCTAGGAAGTTGGGAAACAGTCGAACTCGACGCGCAACAGCAAAATATTGAAAACCGAACCTATACTTTCAAAGAACATCCGGAAATGATTCAAGTTTCCATTGGTGCGTGGTCCGATGGCAGTAACAACAAAACGGTTTCTACCAAACAACCAAACGTCACCACTTTTGCAGAAGCTTTTGAAATGCCGCAACTCAACACCACACGGAAAATCATGGTGTATTTGCCGCCGAATTATGAAAATTCAAAAGAATCCTATCCTGTAGTGTACATGCACGACGGACAAAATGTATTTGACAAAGCGACCTCGTATTCAGGCGAATGGGAAGTGGATGAAACATTGAACAAACTACACAACTCACACGGTTTGGATGTCATTGTAGTGGCTATTGACAACAGTGAAGAACGTATGCAAGAATATACCGCTTGGGAAAATGACCGTTACGGAACACCGAAAGGAAAAGAATATGTCGAATTCATCGCAAAAACACTAAAACCAGCTATTGACGCAACCTACAGAACTAAAAAAGACGCTCAAAACACCGCAATTATGGGAAGTTCTATGGGCGGATTGATTTCACATTACGCCGCATTTGCGCATCCAGATGTGTTTGGAAAAGCAGGTATCTTCTCACCTTCGTTTTGGTTTTCAGAAGAGCTTTTTTCATTCACGAAAAACCATCTGGCGAAAGCCAAAAACTCAAAATTATATTACTTAATGGGCGAAAAAGAAGGTGATGACATGGTTGAAAATCTGGATAAGATGATCAAACTCTTAGAGAAAAATAATTTTCCAAACGAAAACTATGCAGCCGTACTTTCTCCCGAAGGTGTGCACAGTGAAGTTTTTTGGCGAAGTGAACTTAAAGATGCGCTACTTTTTCTATTTTCTGAAGATGTAAAAAAACAACCAAGCGAAAAAATTGAAACAACAGAAGTAACCACCGCAAAACTGTACGCTGGAAAACTGATGCGTGTTGTCGATTTTCCATCCAACTATATTGTGCCTAGAAACTTAGATGTTTGGTTGCCTGAAAACTATTCATCAGACAAAAAATACAATGTATTGTACATGCACGACGGGCAAATGCTATACGATGCCTCTACTACGTGGAACAAACAAGAATGGAAAGTAGACGAAGTTGCCACAAAACTAATGCGCGAAGGAACAGTGAGAGATTTCATTGTCGTATCGCCATGGAATATCTCTGAAATTCGCTGGCAGGACTACTATCCACAAAAAGCATTTGACTACTTGGATGCAGCTGTTCAGAAGAAATTTCGGGAAGAAGCAGAAAAGAACAATTTTTCACTACAATTTAATGCAGACAACTATTTAAAATTCTTGGTGGAAGAAGTAAAACCGTATATCGACGCAACCTATTCCGTAAAAACCGAACGCGAACATACGTTCGTTGCTGGTTCAAGTATGGGCGGCTTGATTTCGATGTATGCAATGTGTGAATATCCAGAAGTTTTTAGTGCCGCAGCGTGTATTTCTACACATTGGGTTGGTGCGCGACCAATGGAAAACAATCCACTTCCGGATGCCTTTTTTGCCTATATGGATGCCAATGTACCATCGCCAAATACACATCGTTTCTATTTTGATTACGGCACCGAAACGCTAGATCAACACTATCCACAATACGCACCAAAAGTGGATGTTATTTTTAAGAAAAAAGGATATCGTGACGGTAGTATAAATTTTTTAAATAAAAAGTTTGAAGGAGCTGATCATTCCGAAAACTCTTGGCAAAAACGATTGCACATTCCGTTTATGTTTTTGTTTTTAGACCCAAAATGGGCACTTGAGACCGATTATCAAAAATTATTTTTAAATAAATAGTAATGAAAATACGTAATATTCTATTCATATCTTGTCTTTGGTTTTCGTTCTCGCTGGCGCAGAATGCAGAACGAAAGTTCATTCAATATAGTGAAAGTGTCAATGTACACGCCATTGATGTCTCAGACGGACGCTATTATATTCGCTTTATAAGTGATGATATGGTCGGCACAACATTTCTCCCGAAAGGACAAAAAATTACCTCAAAAAGTCATGCCGTTATTTTAAAAAATATTCAGAAAATATCGTCGGTTAAAGAGTCTGACACTTCCGTCGATTTAATCTCTGACGGAATTTCGGTGCACATACAAAAATCGCCGTTTCAAATCTCATACAAATACAAAGGAAAACCAATTATCTCTGAAAAAAACGGCTACCAAAAACTTCCTGACGGAGAAGCAATTCAGTTCAATTTGACAGATAATGAAATATTATACGGTGGCGGTGCGCGTGCGTTAGGCATGAATCGTCGCGGAAATCGCTTAAAACTATACAATCGAGCGCATTACGGATACGAAACGCATTCAGAATTGATGAATTATACCATGCCGATAGTCCTCTCGTCCAACAAATACATGTTGCATTTTGACAACGCGCCCATCGGTTATTTAGATTTGGACAGCAAGAAAGACAACACGCTAACCTACGAAACCATTTCGGGACGTAAAACCTATCAAGTGATTGCGGGCGATTCTTGGGAAGCGGTTTTAGACAACTACACTAATTTGACAGGAAAACAACCCTTACCACCACGTTGGGCATTGGGAAATTTTTCGAGCCGATTTGGCTATCATTCGCAAGCAGAAACTGAAGCTACCATTGCAAAATTTAAAGAAGAACAAATTCCTGTGGATGCTATTATTCTGGACTTGTATTGGTTTGGAAAAGATATCAAAGGTACGATGGGAAATCTGCAAGTGTACAAAGACTCTTTTCCGAATGTCAAACAAATGACTCAAAATTTGAACGACAAAGGTGTAAAAACGGTTTTTATCACCGAACCGTTTATTTTAACAACGTCTAAACGTTGGTATGAAGCGTCTAATTTGGGAATTTTGGCAAAAGATTCAATCGGAAATCCATTCAAATTCGATTTCTATTTTGGAAATACGGGCTTGATTGATATTTACAATCCAAAAGGCGAAGCGTGGTTTTGGAATATTTACAAAGAATTAGCAGAACTAGGCGTTGCAGGTGTTTGGGGCGATTTGGGCGAACCCGAAGTACATCCTGAAAAACTCATCCACCATACAGGAACTGCCAATGAAGTACACAATATTTACGGACATGATTGGGCGCGATTGGTCTATGAAGGTTACGCACGCGATTTCTCAAATGTGCGACCGTTTATTTTGATGCGCGCTGGCTATTCAGGTTCGCAGCGTTATGGATTGATTCCATGGTCAGGCGATGTGAATAGAACTTGGGGCGGATTACAATCACAGCCTGAAATTGCGTTGCAGATGAGTATGCAAGGTTTGAGTTATATGCACTCTGATTTGGGCGGTTTTGCAGGCGCCAATTTGAATGATAATTTATACATCCGATGGTTGCAATACGGCGTGTTTCAACCAATTTACAGACCGCATGCGCAAGAAGAAGTACCGAGTGAGCCTGTATTTCGTTCCGCAAGAGCGAAAAAATTAGCCAAACAAGCCATTCAATTACGCTATAAATTATTACCATACAATTACACGTTGGCTTTTGAAAACAACCAAAAAGGTACGCCTCTCATGCGTCCGTTGTTTTTTGAAGAAACCGATAACAAAAAATTATATACCAATGCTTCCACCTATTTGTGGGGACATGATTTTTTAGTGACGCCAATTATGAAAGATAGCGTAGACACCAAAGAAATCTACTTTCCAAAAGGTAATGCGTGGTTCAATTTTTACACTGGAGAAAAAATTGCGGGCGGACGCACGAAAATTATAAAAACTAAAGAAAATTCCATTCCTACTTACGTTCGTGGTGGTGCGTTTATTCCGATGGCGAAACCAATGCAAACTACGGCAGATTACAACGCCAATCGTTTGGAATTGCATTACTATCACGATGAAACTATTGTCGAAAGTGAACGCATGCTGTATAATGATGATGGCGAAACTAAAAATGCGTTTGAAAAAGGGATGTATGAATTGTTAGAGTTTGAAAGTGAATTTGAAAACAATCGCTTAGAGATTGAACTAGAAGCAGAAATTGGCGAAAACTTTTCAGCCACAACCAAAGAAATTGACGTGATTGTTCACAACATCGATAAAAAACCTAGAAAAATAAAATTCCGTGGCAGACGTGTAAAATTTGACTGGAATGCCACACAAAAAACGGTTCGTTTTACGGTAACTTGGAATACCAAAAAAGAACGTGAAATTACGATTAAACTATAGAAATTAACACAAATACCAATGAAAAAACTAAGTCTACTCTGTATGTCAGTAGTATTTCTTTTCTCGTGCGAAACGAAAAAGAAAGAAGCTGATACCACACCAAAAGAAGAAAAAGAAACGACCATCGCAGCGGTTTCTGCTGATATGATGGAAAGCGCTGTTATTTACGAAGCTAACATTCGTCAATACTCCAAAGAAGGTTCGTTTGACGCATTTACGAAAGACATTCCACAACTGAAGCAATTGGGCGTAAAAGTAATTTGGTTAATGCCAATTTTCCCAATTTCAGAAACCAAACGAAAAGCTACAGGCGATAAGTTTGCCAGCGAAATTGAAGACGAAGAAGAACGCAAAAAATATTTAGGAAGTTACTACGCAGTGTCTGATTTTACCAAAATCAATCCAGAATTTGGAACGATTGAAGATTTTAGAGAATTGGTAAAAACAGCACACGACAACGGTATTTACGTGATTTTGGATTGGGTTCCAAATCACACAGGTTGGGATCATACGTGGATAAAAACCAATCCTGAATTCTACACCAAAAATGACAAAGGTGAAATTACTGACCCATTAAACGAAGACGGAACACCTGTAGGTTGGGCAGATGTTGCCGATTTGAATTACGACAACAAAGAACTACGCAAAGAAATGATAAAAGACATGCAATATTGGATTGCAGAAGAAGGTGTTGACGGTTTCCGTTGTGATGTAGCAGGTTCGGTTCCGACAGATTTTTGGGAAGAAGCGATTCCGCAATTGCGTGCAACGAAAAATCTTTTTATGCTAGCAGAAGCTTGGGAACCTGAATTGATGAAAGGAAATTTATTTGATATGGCGTATGGTTGGGACACACATCATGTAATGAATCATGTAGCGCAAGGAGAAGCAACAGTTGCCAAATGGGATGCACGCATGCAGCAAATTGATTCCTTGTATGAAGCAGATGATATTTTAATGAATTTCGTCACCAATCACGATGAAAACTCTTGGAATGGTACTATTGAAGAGCGTATGGGCGAAGCGAGTCCAGCTTTTACTGCGTTGATTTACGCTGCGCCAGGAATGCCATTGGTATATTCGGGACAGGAATACGATATGAAACATCGTTTGAAGTTTTTCGAAAAAGATGAAATTCCGAAAGAAAAAGGCGAAATGTGGCCGTTGTTAGCCAAATTGGGAACACTTAAAAACACCAATGTTGCTTTACACGGTGGAAAAAATGCAGCTTCGTACACGAAACTAACCACAAGCGAAGCTGATAAAGTATTGGCATTTAAACGTGAAAAAGAAGGTAAAAAAGTGTATTACATCGGAAACTTATCGGACGAAGCTGTCATCACCAAAATTGACTTGACAGGAAGTTTCACCGATTATCTTACGGATGGAACTGTACTATTTAGAGAAGGACAAGATGTGGCGTTACAACCGTGGCAGTATGTGATTTTGATTGCGGAGTAAGCCATTCTTGTTGTAAAAATTTTATATAAAACTGTTTTAGAAAGCTCAAAACGCGTCAAGCCGAACTTGATTCGGTTTCCCATAACAATTGTAAAGTTTGATGGGATGCTGAATCAAGTTCAGCATGACGTAACTGAAAAAAGCTTTTTTAAAACAGTTTTTTTAGTTGTATGATTTTTTCAAATTGTAACAACATAAGGTGAGATTTCATCTCGCAAAAGCAAACATATAAACAACAAAAAGAGCCTTCTTACGAAGGCTCTTTTCTCTTACCAAAAATTGGTTATACTTATTTGGGGTCTTAGGGTAATAAGGGAAATAATTTATAACCAATAAATTACTTTAACCATGAAAAAAAGTTAAGTCCAAATATAACACCTCTATTCCACAAAACCCTATATATTAGACAATAACTTAGAATACTTCGATGAATGAATAGTTTTTGTAGATGAATGTAAATACTGCTGACAAATTACTGTTAATTTTTTTTATTTTTGTTTCTTTTAGGCTAGAAAAAAGGCTACAAAACAGTACATAAATAACAGCTTTTCGTCATTTTCAGTGGTGTTATTTAGCGTATTGAAAAAAGTTTTATCAGTATCTTTGTGTTCTTGTTTGAAAAAGAAAACCTCATGGAACAAAAAAATATACAAACAGCTACCATTGCTGGCGGTTGTTTTTGGTGTACAGAAGCCGTTTTTCAGGAAGTAAAAGGTGTCGAAACGATAGTGTCTGGATATATTGGCGGAACTGTTCCTGGAACACCAACTTATAGAGAAGTTTGCTCTGGACTAACAGGGCATGCAGAAGCAATTCAGTTGACGTTTGATACTACTGTGATTTCTTTTAAAGAAATTTTAATCATTTTTATGGCAACACACGATCCTACCACGTTGAATCGTCAAGGTGCGGATGTCGGCACGCAGTATCGTTCGGCTATTTTTTATCATGATGAAGAACAAAAGCAAACAGCGGAAGCTGTTATCAATGAGCTTTCTGAATATTATGATGATCCAATTGTAACCGAATTAGCTGCGGCAGAAACTTTTTATAAGGCCGAAGCTGAACATCAAAATTATTACAGACAACACACACAGCAAGGTTATTGCAGTTATGTGATTACGCCCAAGCTAACAAAACTTCGCAAGCTGTTTGCAGATAAGTTGAAGTAATCGTTAATCAATCACTTGGGTTTGGGTAGTTTTTTCTTTAACGAATTGAATCGCCAATCAAACGTAAGCATAAAGAAACGTTGTAATACGAGACTTTGCGTGTTTTGAATAAAGTCGGTTGTCACAATACGTCGTGTGTTTATATTTTGATCGAGCACATCGTACATTCGAAGTGATACGCTAGCTGTATCGTCCCAAAAACTGTATGAAACTCCACTATTCCACGACCAAGCATAGTTGTCAAAATCGCCCGAAACGTTCGGATTGTAGAGGTATCTAACCCTGTTTTCCCAATACAATCGCTCAAAAATTTGTATTTCTGAAAATAAATTCAACTCGTGCATGGTAATTTCCTCATCGTTGAAACCGTCTAAAGAATAACGCGTTTGCGAAAAGTTGAGATTGTAATCTGCGTTGATATCAAAGTATTGTTGCCACTCAAAATCCACACCAAGAGACGGCGTGTACATCGTGGTTTTGACATCGTACCGAATATCGTTGTTGAAATTAATGCGTTTGCTATGATTTACAGAACCGTTCAAGCGTATTCGCATAGCGCTTGATTCACTCAATTTTAATTGTTTGTACACATCCACATAGCCGTAATAATTGTAATTTCCGTCAATATTGACAAAAGTCGTTTCACGTACCAAATCGTCATTAATCGTATACCTAGACACAACACGATTGTTGTCTAAGGTCATTTTTAGTTTCCCAAAAAGTCCGTATCCTTTTTTAAAATTATTCGTGCGGTAATCTACATGAAACGCATAGCGATTTTGCGGTTGCAGGTTTGGATTTCCTCGTACAATATTCAACGGATCTGTAACATCGGTAAAGGTTTGCAGTTGTGATAACGACGGAATCATGTTGCTTAATTGCACGCCAGCATTGAACACCGAACGTCGATTGACACGATAGCGAAATCCTCCAGAATAGGTAAAAATATCAAAGCTCCGTTTTATATTGAGTTCGGGTCGCAATTGGTCTTCATTTTCTAAAGTTCTAAACGTGTAATCAAGGTTGAAAAAGGCATTTATTTTTTTGTTTCTATAGTTAAATTTCACGCTCGGAACAGAGGCGATATTTCGGTTGGTAAAGTCCGAACTCAACATATTGTTAAAGTCGCTAAACGTTTGCTGATTGCTGTTGAAGTCAAAAACGGCTTTATCACTTTCGTCTTTTTGAGAGAAATAATTGTAGTTGACATCGACAAAGATTTTTTTCTTAAAAATGGGAACTCTAAACGTGATTCCTGTGTCAAAACTAAGATTCATATCATCTGTATCTGTGAATTGATTTCGCAGGATATCATCTGAGTTTGAGTTGAGAAATAACAATTCGGACGCCACAAAGGCATCGCTATCAAGATTTCGTAAATTTTGATTCAGCGTAAGCTTTACAAAAGCTCCTTGCTCGCCTATTTTTTTGGTGAGATGTAGTGTGTTTCGAAATTCTTTTTGAGCGACTTTATCCGTAGAATTAACTGTTGAAGTGTTAATCAATTCATCAAATTCGTCAAAAGTTTCAGCATTGCTATTGTAATTACTTTCGCTGGGCAAACTGGCAAAACTTGATTGCAAATTCAGGTGAAAAGTTTCTCCTAAAAGCGTTTGATATTCTAGGTCAATATTATGACTTCGGTTTTCCGTAATAGAACGATTGCTGAGATTTGAAAAGTACGGAGCTTCGGGGACAATGTATTCAGTAAATTGAGTTTTTCTGTTTTCGAGTTCTGCATCTGCATACATGTAATTTACCGATAATGAGCTGAATTTCCCTAAGTCTTCATTGTAAGAAACACCCATTTTTTGTGAAGTCCGGATTCCTTTCGTTCCAAAACCCACATTGGGCGCATTGATGTTGTTGCCTGTTCCCATAAAACTGAGATTCCGCTGATTGTTAAAGCGATTGTAATTTCCTGCCAATTCATAACGACCAGTATCGCCCATACCCGCGGAAAGTTTTCCAAAAGCACCTTTGTTGTTTTCTTCTTTGATGACCAAATTGATGGTTTTTGCATCGCCGCTTGCCATTTCTCCTGTGAAGATTTCTGAGTTTGATTTGGAGTCGGTAATTTGCAATTTTTCAATGATTTCTTTGGTCAAATTTTGTGTTGCCATCGTAGGATCGTTGGGGAAAAAAGGGCGTCCGTTGACCAATATTTTATTCACGCGCACGCCGTTAACGGTGATGTTTCCATCAAAATCGACTTGAACGCCTGGAAGTTTTTTGATGAAATCTTCCACACTTGCATTTCGTTTGGTTTTGAATGATTTTGGGTCAAATTCGAGCGTGTCTTGTTTGATGGTCACTGGTAAAGTAGATTCAATCATCACGGCATCGAGCATAGAACTATTTTCTAAATAAATAGGTTTTAGGCTGATTTTAGATTGCAGTGAAATTTTCTTGGAAAAGGTTTTACTTCCAACATACGACACAAACAGCGTGGCTTCTTTGTAGGCTGTGTTTCCGCTCAGTGTAAATTCGCCTTTACGATTGGAAGTTGTGTATTTTATCAGCGAATTGTCTTTGTTGTTTTGTAGATATATCGTGGCAGATTCCAACGGAATGCTATCCATTACGCCGCTAACCGCACCTTTTATTTCAAAGGCGATGTTTTGCGCCATGGTTGTAGCAGCGAATAGCAAAAAGTATAATATGAGCATACTTTTTTTCATGTGGAATCGTGTTATTTTTTTGTGTTTTTTCTATTTGTTGAATTCTTTTTTTAGCTAGAATTTGGCATGCAAAACCTCGAAAAAGAGCGTTTGCTATTTTTTGTTGTTCAGCACTGACTTTTTATTAAGTTGATTCTGCTAGCTTATTTATTGGCTTCTATTTTTTACTTTGTTTACAAGATTTTATAGAAAAATAAAGCCAGATACTTCTAGTTTGAGATACAATATGATTGAAAGTCTTTACTTCAAATTCAGAGTATCTAGCTTTATTATTGAATAGTAGAGAGCTATGTATTACTCTCCCATTTGATGTACGTTAAAAACAGCTCTACCTTCATTAATTTCATAAACTCCTGGCAAAATCTCAACGACTCCTGTTTCTGTTTCAAAAGGCTGATTTTCAGACACCTCTATAATTGATCCATCTACACCTTCGAAGCCATTCACTATTAAATTGTTTCCTTCAATATTTCCATCTAATTGGCTGTTTTCTAAAGCTTCTACATCACCTGAACCACCATCCATGCTAAAGAAGCCAATCTCAATTACTATTTCTATTCTTCTAAATCTAATAGTAATTCTAATTCTAAGCGCATCTTCTGAGTCTAGTTCATTTGCATTTGCTACGGTGTCAGTAAAGATTGCATTTTCTGTGTTTTGTACTTCTTGATGGTAAGAAGTATTTTCCGCTGTAGAGTCAACTTTGGAATTTGCTTGTGCTGTAAAAGATGTTAGCATTAAGCAAAACATCGCTACTACTGGTAAAAAGATTTTTGTTTTCATAATTAAAGATTTATTGGTTATTATTTGTTTTTGGTACCTACTCTATTTTAAATATTAAGGCTTTTCAGTTTCCGCCTGTATGGTTTTCTTTGTTTTTGATCAATATAGTGTCTGTATCACTCTGAGTAAAAGAGGTGATATTCTTGGTTATCCATAGTGTATATGGGCAGTTGCTTACATACTACTATTTGAGTTTTTTATTTTTTGATTGTTGAAACTGAAGGGTTGACTCCAGTTTTGTAATGCAATACACCGAATTGTTTATATGCTACACTTCAACAGGCACTTGTGAAATTTTTGGTTTCGGTTTGGAAAAGGTAAATCCTGCCACTAATTGTTTTATATCAATTGGTTTGTCTATGTAAAATGCGGTGATGTTCCAAAACATCATAAAGGCAGCAAAGAAGTATAGTTCTAACAGAATTCCGATACCAATGTGCATGAGCAAGGTTCCCATTAACCAAAATTTTCTAGTTTTTTTGCTCCAGATAAAAACTGGATAGAGGATTTCAATTGCTAATACGCCCCAACCTAATATGACAAGTATGTATGAGTTTTCGGCAAGCCAAGTAAAGTCAAAATTAAAAACGTTGTTGGCACTCCATAAGTTGATCGACTTCCACATGGCTTCACCATTCCACCATGTAATTCCTGTCGCTTTCGATATTCCTGCAAAGAAATACACCAAGCATACGTTGATTTGTAATAAGCGTTTAAAGAGTGTTGCGTTTAAGTTTTTGCGACTTCTTTTTTTGAAAAGAAGATTGTCTACGGATAAATAGTATCCTGAAGGGAAAATTACAAGATAAAATAACGACGTTACCACAAATCCGTCAATTCCGTAAATGTAAGTTCCTGCGTAAATTGATTTGTACAGGATGAGTGTTGTAAGTGCTGAAAATCGTGTGCAAAATCCTATCATTAACGCAATTACGGATACTATGAATAGTGTGAGAAGACAGGTAATTGTGATGCCTTCGGGTATTCCATAGCCTTCAAAAAAGGTAATGATTTGCGTAAAAGACACCATTTCTTCTGGCAGTATAAACTCTCGAATATCATACGGTATAATGCCATATTTACCGAATAGTTTGGTAAAATCAAGAATAATACTCAACAGGTGAATTAAGATAAAAACACTCGTCCCTATTCTGAAAAAAGCAATAAATGTGCCTTTGGTATTGTCTTCTTGAAAGAAAAACAACTGTATTTTTGATGCGATGGTTTTGCGTGAGATGTTCATGGCTTGTGGTTATGGTATTTTTTAAAATCGAAATGTGTAGCGTTCTAATAGGATGAGTTTTTCTGTTTTTCCTTCCAACGTTTGTTCAATGGTTGCTGGTTGGTGAATGTAAATTTCAGAAACAACTTTATATCCTGTTTTATACGACTTTTTGATGTTTTCTGCTATTTGATGCATCATTACTTCAAAATAATCATCAAATAGTTCGTTTGGTTCTTCCATCATAATTTTGTCCATCATAGGAAATGTACAGAGGTTGAAGCGTACTTTGCTTTCTTTTTGTTGTAAGCTTGTTGGAGTTTGGTGTTCTCCGAGTAACTTTCCGTCAGAGTCTAAAACTGCAAACGATAGTACAAATTCGCTTCCTACATTTGGTGAGAAGAAACCATAACTTGTGTCGGTTCCTGTGTAATTGGCATAGGTTTTAAAAATAGGGCTGCTACGTAAAGCAGACCCTATTTTTACATCCTTTTCTACCTGTGTGTCTTCTTTGTCAGACATCATTTCGTAGTCGCCCAACAAACCTTCAACATTGACGGTGATGATGCTGAACAATTGAATTGAAACTAACGTAATACACACAAAGGTATTTTTGAACGGATTCATGATACTAAACATTTGTATTGTTTATCTGTTCATGTATCTGTGCATCATTTCGTCCAATTCTCCTCTAAATTGCTCAGCAACTTGAACATCTTCTGCATTCATAAGTTCATGTGCGCTTGATCCGATGAAAGTCTTTTGTGTAAACTTATTGTCATCATGCGTTTTGTTACGGAAAATCCAAATTCCACGAGCAGCAGTTTCTTCGTTAATTTCTCCACTAAAGCTAATACGCTCTGTCATTTCATCAATTCTAAACAAGTCTTGGTCTTCTAATAATACATTATCTAAAAGGTAGTTTCCATCAGCTAATTGTCTTACAGAACCTTCTTGTGTAGTTGTTGTAAAAGAAAATAACATTAAGCTTAACATTGCTAGTACTGGTAAAAAGATTTTAGTTTTCATAATTAAAAATTTTAATAGTTATAATTTGTTTTAAATAATTTGATTTTGATACTTACTCTTTTTTTAAAATTTAAAGGCTTTTCAGTTTCCGCCTATATGATTGTTGCAACAGAATCACAGTGCTAAATAATGGCTTTATTTACTGCAAATCAAGTGGTTACTGCTGACGTTTATAAATATCACGCTACAGATTTATAAATATCATGTGTCGTTTTTTGGTGGGAAGTCTTGTGAGTGCTTACCTCAGCAATAACTGCTGTTTTTTTCGCGTAAAAGCGTGGTTTTTATCCTTGTAAAGAATTATAATCTTTGAATATTTTGTCTTTTCGGATGGTTTTGTGCGTTTTTACTTTTAAATTTGATAGATTTTAGCGTGAAAACTTTTGTTTTTCGTACGTAAAAAGTCCAACTAAAGACAAAACCTGAAGAAAAAGTGAAAAAACCGACCTACTTACCAACCTTTTTTAGGGCTGTTCAGCGTGCTCTTTTGTGTAAAAAGATATGTTTAGCACAATTTTGTGTCATTTTATTGTTGTTTTTCTACACTTCTTCTGCATTTTCTCAGCTAGATGCTGGCTCATTTGAAGATATGAAATCAGATTTCTATGCTTCTAAAAGTCCTGAAAAAGCACTAGAAATTGCTACCAACTATCTCGCGAAAGCAAAAGAAGCTAATGACATTGCCGAAATTAGTACAGCTTATGAATTATTCGTCAGCCACTATAGTCATTCACCAACAGCGATTTCATATACAGATAGTATTATCTCACTGACAAAAGATAGCAAACTGGAAAACTATCTTGCTAAAGGATATTTATTAAAAGGAATTCAATTATACTATCAGTCAAAATACAACGATGCGTTGACCAATTTTGCTTTGGCAAATACGTTGGCTTTGAAAACCAATAATATTGCACAGCAAATTTCCATCAAACATTATATTGGTTTGCTTAAAAATGTGAGCAAAGAACCCGAAGAACGCGCAGAAGCCTTACGGATTTTTGAGGAGAATATTGAATTCATCCGAAAGAACGCATACGAGAAGAAAGATCCTGAGCAGTATTTGAAATCTTTACTGGCGTTGGCAGATTCTTATAATAAGAATAAAGTGTTGGATTCTGCCGAAGTGGTACACCAACGCGGTATCAAAGCCAGTTTGCAACATCACAATCAATATTTGTATCCTTTCTTTTTAACGTCTTACGGCGTAATGTCGTATTACAAAGAAAACTATACGCCTGCAATTGATAGTTTGTTGAAAGCCACACAGTTTTTGTCGAACAATGAAAAAGCCTTGTGTTCTAATTATTTATATGTGTATCAATGTTTAAAAGCACAAAAAAAGAACACAGAAGGTATTGCGTATTTAGTAAAGGTAGATTCTATTTATGAACAAAAACCCAAAGTTATTTTTCAGGCAAAAGAAGCCTACGAGTTTTTAAATACAGAATATAAAGCGTCTAATAATGCGGAAGCGCGACTTGCCACGATTGAAAAATTGTTAGCTGTAGATGATATTATGACGGAACAATACCAAAACTTGGGGAAAGAGATTGTTCAGAAATACGAAACTCCTTTGATGATTTCTGAAAAAGAAGAACTGCTGAGTGAAAAGGAAGAACTCATCAATCAATTGCAGGATGAAAACTTTTTTTCACAAAGAGTTGTCATTGCGTTGATTATTATTTCCGTCATCTTATTGGCGTTCATTATATACTTTTTTAGAAGAAATAAAGTGTACAAAAAACGTTTTGCGGCGTTGATGGAAGATTACGAGCAGAAAAAAATTCAAAAAGAAAAGGAAAAAACCGCTCCCAAAGAAGCTACTACAGAAGAGAAAACCAAACTTGCTGCTTCGCAAGAAGAATCTATTGGTTTGCCGCAAGATATTGTAGATGCTATTTTACAAAAGTTAGAAAAGTTTGAAGACACACATCGCTTCACTAAGAAAAATTATACGCTTACCAAACTGGCAAAAGAGCTAGACACAAATAGTACGTATCTCTCAAAAATCATTAATGTGACCAAAGGAATGAACTTTGCGAAGTATATGAATGAGATACGAATCGATTATGCCATTACTCGATTGAAAGAAGATAAACGTTTCCGATCATACACGATTAAGGCCATCGCTTTAGAGGTTGGATTCAACAATGCACAGTCATTTTCTATCGCTTTTCACAAAAAAACCGGCATAAATCCGTCGTACTTCTTAAAACAGCTTGAAAATCAAAAAATAGACTAAACTTTCTGATTTACAAGTTTTTACAAAATATTTTTTATCGTGATATTTATAAATATCACGATACTTCATTATAATAGGTGTGAGTTTTGCCATAATTTAGCACCGTAACCAGAAAACATAATTAACCATGAAAATGAACAAAAGAAACTTAGGAAAATTGAATTTATCAAAATTAAAAATCGCTAAAGTTGGAGACATCCATAGCTTATATGGAGGATCCATTCCTGAAGAAACTGAGAATTGCCCATCACAAGACACGTGTACATACGATTGTGGAGGAGATACTATCGACACACAAGGATAGTTTTATATTTCTCTATATACGTAAAGTGCTATTTCAGTTATTTTTTAATAGTCTGTTGTAGCATTTTACACTTTTTATAGCATCCCTACCAGCTTATGAAATCACAATTTATATATTATTTTTTATCCTTAGTATGGCTAACGCAATGTATCACCGATAAAGATGCTAATCAATTATCTATACAAAATACCTATTTTTCAACTACTGTTGAAGATCCCTATCGATATTTAGAAAATGTAAAAGATGCTGCAGTGCTTTCGTGGTTGAAAACACAGGATGCTCACACAAAAGAAACCCTTAAAAAAATTTCAGGACGCCAACAACTGTTAGAAAAAATTGAAACCTATGATAAAATGCGTGCTGATGCTGTTTTTGATGTAAAAGTGCTTTCGTCAGATGCGTATTATTATCTGAAATATGCAGAAAACCACGAAGCCAATGTGTTGTATTTTAAAAAAGGAATTGACGGTGAAGAAACTGCTATTTTCAATTCTCAAGATTATAAATCAGATACCAAAAACACGTATATCATCAATTATTTTCAGCCAAGCTGGAACGGCCAAAAAATAGCGATTGGCTTTACCAAAAATGATGAAGAATTCTCAGAAATTGTCATTTATGATGTACCTTCCAAAACGTTTCATAAAGAAGTAATAGACCATTGCTGGCCGTCAGAATTGGGCGGAATTCATTGGTTGGCTGACAATTCCGGATTTACCTACTTACACATTCCAGATATTGATACGACGTCTTCCAACTATATTTTAGATACCGCTACCGTTTTGTATCGTTTAGGAAGCAACCCGAAAGACTTACACATACTTTTTTCCCGAAAAACACATCCTGAACTTGAATTAAATCCTGAAGATTTTCCAATTGTCAATATGTTTGGACAACATCCAAATTATATGTTTGGACGTGTTGGCGGCATCGGTTTTAAAGATTATTACTATGCGCCTATTTCTGAATTGGGAAAGGAAAAAGTGACGTGGAAACCGCTTTTTAAAAAGAAGCACAAGGTAGAAAAGTTTCTGCCCTATCAGAATGATATTTATTTTTTAAGCGCACAAAAAGCTTCCAATTTTGGCATTTATAAAACTTCACTAGACAGTTTGAATTTTGACAAACCTACTGAGATTGTTCCCGCCTATAGCGATAAAATTTTAAAAGATTTTACTATTACCTCAAACGGATTGTTTTTTACCACTACCAAAAATGGCGTGTTAGCGAATTTATATCAATTACGCGACAACAATATTGAAAACATCGTTTTGCCCAAAGCTTCGGGCAGTATTTCCTTATCAAGTATCGGAACTGAATTCCCTGATTTGTGGGTAGAAACGGAAGGTTGGACGAGTCACAGACACAGATATCGGTATGAAGCCGAAAAGAGCCAGTTTACGACTGAAAATGTGACGTCTGTAGTAAGTTATCCAGAATTGCAAGATGTCGTAGTAGAAGAGATAGAAATCACTTCTCACGACGGTGTACAAGTGCCACTATCTATCATTTACAAAAAAGGAATGCGGAAAAATGGTAACAATCGTATGCTGTTGAATGGCTATGGTTGTTATAATTGGATTAATACGCCTATGCTGTATCCGTATTTGCTGTACTGGCTTGGCGAAGGTGGTATTTATGCGGTAGCGCATGTTCGTGGTGGTGGCGAAAAAGGCGAGCAATGGCACAAAGCAGGCTATAAAACGACCAAACCCAATTCGTGGAAGGATTTTATAGCGTGTACCGAATTTTTGATTGATGAAGGCTATACTTCATCAGAAAAGTTTGCCGTTTGGGGCGGAAGCGCTGGCGGAGTCACTATTGGACGTGCCGTTACCGAACGCCCAGATTTGTATGCTGCCGTGATTATTAGAGTTGGATTGTTGAATACGTTACGCTCTGAAATTGCGCCCAACGGGCAGAATAATGTAAAGGAATTTGGCACCGTAAAGGATTCGCTCGGATTTGAAGCGCTGTATGCTATGGACGCCTATCATCATATTGAGAATAATGTAGCGTATCCTGCAATGTTTTTGACTTCGGGCATTAATGATTCGAGAGTCGCGGCTTGGCAACCTGCAAAGTTTGCCGCACGTTTACAAGCAGCTACAAGTTCTGATAACCCAATTTTATTGTCTGTAAATTTTTCGGAAGGTCACGGTTTTGACAGAACACAGAAGAGCAAGCGCGAAGAATTGGCAGATATTATTTCGTTTGCATTATGGCAAACGGGAAGTGAGAAGTATCAGGTGGAGTAATCTTTTTAGGTGTTGGGTGTTCGGTTTTGGGTTGCTGGTTGTTCGTTTTTTGTTTTTCGGCGTTTCTACAATTGAATTTTAAACTTACATACAGAAAAAGAAACTAGCACATTCTGCCATTACACTTTATAGCTTTTGAAGCTTCTCAGTAATCATATCTCAATACTATAAACAAAAAAGAGCGCTGTAAACAGCACTCTTTTTCTATGATATATGTTATGTAATAACTAGAATCTTACATTCCTGTTACTTTGATATCGTCAATATGGTATCTTGTTTCTGCACCACCAGCAGCACCTAAGTATTTGAATGCTACGTGTACATCACCGCTTAAACAAGAGATGTTAATATTTGAAGGCACAAAGCTTCCAAATCCGCTAGGTCCAATTGGAATGTTAGCATCTAACAACGTCCACTCAGTAGTTGTTGGGTCACCTGTAAAGTCTTCTGTAATAAACGCTTGTAAAATTTGACCTGTTTCAAAGTTTGCAGAAACATTGAATGTTAATTCTTCTTGCGTTGTTCCGTCTAAGTTGATTGCTGGCGTTACCAACCATGCTTCTAACGGGTTTTCTCCTGTTCCGAAAGCAGAGATAATCATGTATCTGTCTCCACCGAAAGAACCATCTTCAAAACGCTCAGAACCACCTGATACGTTTACGTTTGTCCATCCTAAAGCATCTAATTGTGCTTCATTTGTGATAGTTTCAAAATCTTGGTTAAATACAGTTACCGCAGAAGAAACTGGTCCTTCACACTCTAAAAGGTTTGGATCGCAACGTACAGCATCTGTAAAATCTACATCTGCTAATGTATTGATTACTAAAACATTTGCATCATCTCCAAAATCTCTTGTAAATACTCCTTGAATGCTTCCTCTGTTTTCATCAATTGTTAATGATTTAAAGTCTGCAAACGTACTTGTTTGTAATGCAATACTTCCACCAGTATCTGCACATTCTTCAATAGTTCTGAATCCGTCAAAGCTATCGGAAGCTTCTCCAGCATATGTTAATCCTAAATCGTTTCTTACAAATTGAACATCTGTTAATTGAATGAATGTGTTCTCATCCGCTTCTGTCAATTCAGCAATTGTTGTTTCTTTTGGTGTAATTTCGGCTACTTGTGTACCACGTACTACAAAGTCATCCAATTCAAATGGTTGAATTTGATCGATATCGTTTCCATTTGGCTTTCCAATTGCATACACACCGTTTTCAACACCAATAGCTAAACCATTCATTTTGATATATACTTTTCTACCAAATTCATACGTATTGAATAATGCAGATTGGTTGATGTCAACACGGAAACCTAATCTCGGGTCTGAATCTGGGTTTGACGCGTCTCTTTTGTTTTGAATTACCAATTCTTCAAAGAAGTTTCCAGCTTGGTCACTAGATACTACATATCCTTCAATGATGATTTCTTCTTCATCTAGTGCAATTGTAGCAATATTATCTCCGTTAGATACTGCTTGTTGGTATCTTGCTACCATATTTTGGAAAGTAGCGTTTGCTGTTAATCCAGGATCAACTGCCGTTGTTCCGTTAGGAATTGCAAATTCATCGTCTTGAACACAAGAAGTAATAACTGCGCCCATAATTCCTAAGACAGCTATTAAACTAAAAATTTTATTTGCTTTCATCTTTTTACTTTTATTTTTCTGCATATCTTAAAGATACGCAATCTTTATTTTTTGTTTGTTTTAGAATCTAAAATATACGTTTAAGAAATAGGTTCTTCCTCTACCATACCAGTATCTGTTTCCAAATACTCTTGTTTCAAGGGCAGAATCGTCTCTTAATTCTCTGAAGTTGGCATTACGTCCTTGCTCAAAACCTCCAGTTTTGTATTCTTTGTCAAATACGTTGTTGATACTTGCAAAGAAACCTACATAATAATCACCAAACTTCCAAGATTTTCCCCCGATAAGGTTTACTAGCATATAATCGTCAAATTGCTCTTGTCTTAGCAATTCACGCGCCAATTCTGGATCGTAATCATTGAAAACTTGACCATCGGTAAAGTCAGTGTAGAAGTTGCTACTTCTTTGTAATGGGCTTATGTCAATATACGCATTTGAGAAGAAGTTACTTGAAGCTCCAAACCACCAGTAATCTGGATCTCTATATTCAAATCCTAAAGAAAATGCTCGTTGTGGACCACCCGCAACTTTATAATCTTTTAAGTTGGTTTGTCCTAAAGGAACAACACCTCGTCCTGCTTCACTTGTAATTTCTGCAAAGTTTTCAGAAGAAATATATAAGTTAGGATTGTTATCATACGTAAATTGACCTACAGAAGCTACACCTTTCAATTTAATAGTAGATGTTACTTGTGCTTCAATTCC
Source organism: Kordia sp. TARA_039_SRF (assembly GCA_006383075.2). Taxonomy (GTDB): domain Bacteria; phylum Bacteroidota; class Bacteroidia; order Flavobacteriales; family Flavobacteriaceae; genus Kordia. The sequence continues at coordinate 223,545 of SMNH02000001.1, read as the reverse complement.
TAATTCTCCACCAATGTGTCTTTTGTCAACTCCTTGTAAAACTTCTTGAATAAAAGCCTGACCATTAAGGTTCGTATTGGCATTTTGTCCATCAAAACTTGCAAAAACTCCATCTGCATAGAAAAACGAGATTTCGTTCGCGTCTTCCATTTTTGTGTAATATCCAGTTAATCTCGCTTTTATGATTGGCGATCTGTAGATATAACTTGCATCAAACGATGTGATTTTTTCTTCTGTAATGCCTGGCACTATGTTGTTGTTTTCTCTTGAGTTTGAAAACGTGTTACGGATAGATGGTGCTCTAGTTACATATCCAGCATTGAAATCAAATAAGTGACGACCTGTTAACTTGTAGGTCAATCCACCTTTTGCTCCAAATCCTGTAAATGATAATTTTTCTCCTTTACCGAATGAATTATCTGGGAAACCACCGTTTCTATACAATCCTTCACGCTGATAGGTTGTGTTTTTAACGCTACCTGCTAAGAAGAAATCTACTTTTTTGTATTTGAATTGCGCTTGTGCAAAACCTCCAATAGTATTGGAACGAATTTCGAAATTGTAACGGAAACGATCTCCTTCTGTTATTAAACGATTTGGATTGTTTATATCATTTTGTACTGCACCTGGATTATTAACCAAATCACTTGCAAAAGGATCAACATCTAAATAAGCGCGAGCTCCTAATAAGTCTGTAAGTTCAGCAAAGTTTTCAGAAACTAATGACGTAAAGTTTACACTTCCGTTTACAGTGATGTTATCATTAATTACGGTGTTTAAGATTGAGTTAGCCGTAAACTGTCTGTCGTCCGTTCTGTCTTCGTATACAATATTGATAGCATTTCCACCAGCCACTAAGTTGTTTTGGTTGGCAATGTATAATGATTGCCAGTCAATTTGTCCGTCATTCACAAACGCTTCTTGCGCTTGAAAAGCTAATAATGGATTGTCTGGGAAATTTCTACGGAAATAACTTGGTAATTTTTGGTAGTACGTCGGACTAGGGTTTGCAGCGTTTCCAATTGGGAAACCACTTCCTGGGTCAATGTCCGTTCCTCCAAAGTCTAAACGACTTCTTCCTTGTTCACCAAATTGATACGCAACGTTGGTATTTAAGGTTGTGTTTTCTGAGATATCCCAGTAATGATTCAACATTAAAATAGGTTCTACTACTCTACGTACTCTTGAGTTACGCTTTTCTCCATCTTGGTATCCCCAAAATTCGTTGTAGCGAATTCCTTTTAAATCGTATACTTCTTGCGTATTTGCAGAAGATAAACCTCTTCTGTTTGGCGCGTAAATTCCTGTAAAGTTAAGACTGTGCTTGTCGTTTAATTGTTTTTCAACTGAAACGAATAAAGAATTTGCGTCGTAGAAAGTAGCGTCGTTAAATCCTTCTTCTCCCCATCTTCTTCCTGCTGAGATTGTATATGCCCATCCATTTTCAAGTAATCCAGAAGAATAGGTTGCCATAATTCTGTTCGTATAACTTCTGTCTGAAGATGAATACGTTACTCTTCCGCCTTCTCTGTATTGAGAAGCTCTTGTATTGATGTTTGTAGTTCCTAAGATACCTCCAAAAGTATAATCAGAAGCACTTAAACCATTTGTTAATGTTTGGTTTCTTACTACATCATTCAATCCTCCCCAGTTACTCCATTGTGGTCTTCCGTTGAAGGATTTGTTCATTTCAATACCGTTAATAAGTACGGTTCCGTTTTCGGAGTCTAATCCTCTAACTCTAAAGAACGTTTGACCAAATTCAAAAGCTGCGGTACGTAAAAATACATCTCTTGACGATTGTAGTAATCCTGAGATGTTGTCTGCTGCTGTTGAATCGTCATTCAATTCATCATCTGTTAATGTAATAAGGGTTACATCTTCTTGAATGAATTTTTTTAACAACACTGTTCCTAAGTCAATTGCTTGACCATCGGCAATGGTAACTGGCATTCTTAAAATTGAATACCCATCTTTTGTGAATACTACATCCACTGTACCTGCCGCAACATTTGTTAACTTAAAAGTTCCTGATGCATCCGTAACAACTTCTATGTTGTTATTTCCTGCAACTGAAACTGTAACATTTTGGAGTGCGTCATCTGTATTGGCATCAAGTACGATTCCCGTAATTGAGTTTTGTCCGCTGACAAACCAAACTGATAGCAATCCAAATAAGAAAATAAGTTTTTTCATACTGTAATTTGCAATTAATTATTATTCGAGTTTAAAAAATCTTTAATAACGACGCGCAAATGTACATTTTTTATAATTAATAACTACTTTTGGTCTATCTTTTGTATAGATTGTTTAAGATAACATAACATTCAATAAATGAAAAACCTTAAATCCCTAGTAATACTGGCTTTTTTGCTTGCATTTACCCATACTTGGGCACAAAAAAAGAAGCAGTATAGAGTACAAACCATCGCTTTTTATAATGTAGAAAACTTGTTTGATACGATTAATGATCCGCTGAAAGATGACGAGAAGAGTCCAATTATGGAAATTCAAAGTGATCGCTCAAAGATTTATGAAGACAAAATTTCAAAACTTGCTCGCGTAATTTCTGATATTGGTTACGATGTTTCTAGAACATCACCAGCAATTTTGGGCGTTGCCGAAGTAGAAAATAGACAAGTGTTGGAAGATTTGATTAAAGACCCTAAATTGAAAGATGAAGATTATGCCATTATCCACTTCGATTCGCCTGACAAACGAGGTATTGATGTTGGATTGCTCTATAAGCAAGGTATTTTTCAACCACACAGCTTTTCAAAACATCCTTTGTATATTTATGATGGCGACCGACGCGTATACACAAGAGACCAATTGTTGGTTTCTGGAGTATTAGATGGTGACGAAATACACATCATCGTTAATCACTGGCCATCACGTAGTGGTGGAGAAGCGCGAAGCAGACCAAAACGTGTAAAGGCTGCCGAATTGAACAAACGCATTATCGATTCACTTCAAAATGTTGATAAGAATGCTAAGATTTTTACCATGGGCGATTTAAACGATGATCCTTTTAATGTAAGCCTGAAAGAAGTGTTGAAAGCAAAGGAAAATCGTGATGACGTCAAAGGAAAGGACTTGTTCAATCCAATGGAAGGCATGGCGCGTAACGGAAGTGGAACACTTGCCTACAGAGACGGCTGGAATTTGTTTGATCAAATTGTGATGTCTGCACCGTTGTTAGAGAAAGATTTTTCAGAATATCGTTATTATAAAGCTGGAATTTACAACAAGACCTATTTATCTAACAAACGTGGACGCTATAAAGGCTATCCGTTTAGAAGTTTTGCCAATGGAACCTATACAGGTGGTTACAGTGACCATTTTCCTGTGTATGTACATTTGATTAAAGAAGCAGAATAATGTTTTAATGTAACAATTGTTTGATGTACCAATGTAGCAATTTTTAATTTGAAGATTTGAAAATGTCTTTAATTTGAAAATGTCTTTAATTTGAAAATTAGTTGATTTCTCCAATTGTTTTCTGCTTGCGCAGCATTATTGTGCATCATCGCTTTGCTCGATGTTTATTTGAAAATTACTTTTCGCCTTTGCGGGAATGACGAAATAAAAAAATCCTTATCGTAATTGATAAGGATTTTTTGTTTGAATATAATCTTTGTTGTGATTTTAAACTGTTTCAATCTTTTAATACAGATTCCACCACTCTTTCCATGGTAATCTTGAAAGGATTAATAACAATCCGATTCCGTAGAAAAGCGCTATTTTTCCAAAGGCTCTTTTAGCGGTTTCTTGCTTTTTGTGTTTGGACCAACCAATTGTGATGAAAACTATCGCCAAAATTCCTACCAAAGGATGTTCTAAAGCTAATAAGCGTGAGGCACTGTCTAGTTTCATTCCGTTTTGTTGAATCATGTTAAATCCTTTTAAAGAAACAAAATAGAGAATGATTCCTACTACAAGTTGTAAATGTGTAAAGATGAGCGCAAATAATGAAATGCGTAAGTCTTTGGCTGTAAATTTTTTGTTAGTTGTAAATCCTATAATTGCATTGGCTACTGCCACGATTAACATCAATAATACAAAATAGGCAAAGTATGAGTGTAGAGTTTTAATTGCGTCGTACATGAGTTGATTTTTAGTTGATACACAAAGGTACTTATTTTTTTGAATGTGTTATGAAGTTAAACATGCGTATGAGTTGATTTTTTTTATTTGCAATACTATTTCGTTAGCACATAAAAAAAGCCTGCAAAATGCAGGCTCTCTGTATTTATATGTATTGCTCTAAAAATTAGAATGTGTAACGTACACTAAAGTTCCATGTTCTACCGAAACCAAAGAATGCTTTGTTAGCTGTGTTGATTCCGTCAAACGTATCATCTCCTGGATCTGCAAAAATGTTTGTTTGTGATTCTACGATGTACGTTGTATTGAACAAGTTATTGACGTTTAATCTGAAATTGATTCTGTCTTGCTTTTCTTTTCCAACCAACCAACGATACGAGATTCCTCCGTCAAATAAGTTGTAAGCTGGCAATTGTAAAGAACCTCTGTTATCTGCTACATCAAAGTCTTCTGCTCTAATATCAGCATATAAGTTGTCCGCTCTAAACCAAGCAATGTCGAACTTTAAGTTTTCAATTGGTTCAACAATTCCTGCCAAACGCATGGTAGTTTGTGCTGCGTTTCCAACCTTTACATTGTCTAAGAACAACGTATTTTCTCCAACTACACGGTTTTGGTCGTTAGTATCGAAAGCAGGACCTGAAACAGTTCCACCATATTCCCAATTACCAACAGATAACATTCCTCTGAAAGTTAAGAAATCTAGTGGGCGATAGGTTGTTTCTAACTCAACTCCCATGTGTACTTGCTCAATTCCTACTACGTTTGTACGTCCTTGTACTGTTTCCATTGGATCGTCTGGATCAGGGAATGTACCAAAGATAGTTTGGAATCTGTCTTTCCAAGAAGTTCTGTATAAGTTAAGGTTTGCTGATAATTTTTCAGATTGATAACCATATCCAAGTTCAACACCAAATACTTTTTCGTTACGAATGTCTTCGTTCAATTCGTTGGTATTGTTCAAATATACTGCATCAAATAATGGTTGCTTTGAGTAATATCCTGCATTGGCAAACACATTGTGGTTTTCGTTGATGTTGTAGTTCAATCCACCTTTGATAGTTCCTCCTAAGATGTTTTCCCAATCTGTGCGCTGTCCTTCAGCTGGCGTTAGTAAGAATAAATCTTCTCTACTGTATCCTTGATTTGCACCTGAGAATTGTACGAATGCAGAGATATCATCTTTTTTGTATTCTAATTGACCAAAGATTCCTAACCAACGTACATATCCGATGTTGTAATAGTCAATTTTGTCTTCGTTATCAATGTCTTTAAATGCATTTACGATAGAAGAAAAATCAGACGAATACGTGTTTGTCAATGCAATGTTTGGATTGTTTACGTTTCCATTATCAACATAACCATCTGCTCCTAAAAGATTGTCCAAACGTCTGTAGTGGAAACCTTTGTAGGTTCTTGCATCAAATCCGATATCTAAAGTTAAGTTGTCGTTTAATTGTGTGTTTAAGTTTGCTAACAACCCAAACCAGTTGTGCGAGTTGATAGAAGCTCTACGAACAATACCGTTGCTTCTTGCCTGTACAAAGTTATTTCCGTTTGCATCTGGCTGATTTAATAAAATGTCATTGTCACCAGTTCCTGTAAAGGATGTTGCTTGTCCAGCATTCCACTGTGTGATTTCGTCAAACTTCACCAATCCAGTAGCAGCATCTCTAAAAGCTAAGTCAGAAGCAAAAGCTGAACTTCCGCCACCGGTTCTACCACGACCAATGTCACCAGTTCCACCACCACGACCGAAAGACGCATACGCAACCGATGATAATTTTGTTTTGTCAGAGATATTCCAATCCCAGTTTAATGATAATACTGGCTTGTGATAAAAGTTTCTTCTCCAGTTAAACTCTTCTCCGTTTAACGTACCGTTGTTGTAGTTGTACTTGTCTCCGTATTGTAAATATTGAGCCAATGTTGCAGCGTTAAAGAAGCTTGTTGTTCTTTGGTTGTGTACTTGTGGCGCACCTGTTAAAGTAAACTGAATATCGTGTGTTCTTTTTTCGTTTGACCAACCAAAACCTAAGAAGTAGTTATATCCTTCAAACGCAGTTCCGTCAATATATCCGTCACCTGCAACTCTGCTAAACAATCCTGTAAAGGCAAAACCATTCTCCATTCTTCCTGTAGAATACGAAGCGATAGTTTTAAGGTAGTTATCGTTACCTACTGTTGTTGCCACAAATCCACCTTCGTTTCTGTCGGTAGTTTTTGTTACAATGTTTAACGTTCCACCAACTGAAGAGATGGCTAATTTAGAAGAACCTAAACCTCTTTGTACTTGAATGGCAGAAGCTACGTCTGCTAAACCTGTCCAGTTACTCCAGTAAACAGCTCCATTTTCCATGTCGTTCACAGGAACACCATTTACCAATACGGCTGTGTTTCTTTGATCAAATCCACGAATGTTAATTCTTGAATCTCCAAATCCACCACCTGATTTTGTAGCATATACAGAAGGTGTTGCATTTAGTAACTCAGGAAGTTCTTGGTTTCCTAAGCGTTCTACTATTTCTTGTGCTTTAATAGTAGAAACGGCTACAGGAGTTTCTCGTTCTTTTGCAATATCAACCACACCTACAATAACTACTTCGTCTAAAGAGTTATCAGCATTAAGTGTAATGGATCCTAAGTTTTGTGTTCCTCCAGAAACGTTGAATTGAATTGATTTCGTAGCAAATCCTACATACGAAATTTCAACAGTTCCTGTCGAAGTTGATACGTTCAACGTGAATTCTCCATTAAAATTTGTGGAAGTTCCGTTAGTTGTTCCCTTTACTAGAACACTTGCACCAGGCAACGGTCCCGCTTCATCTACTACTTTACCAGTAATGGTTCCTTGTGAAAAGGCAACCGATGTAATAAAAAACATCGCTACTGCTAAAAATACATTGTAAGTTTTTTTCATTGTACTAATATAAGTTTATAAAGTCGTGCAAATGTACTAAGTTTTATATTTAAATTTTACACTTTACTTCATAGTAATTAAGTTTTTTTTAACAAATTAACGAGACTGAATAAAAAAGTTATTATTACAAAAGATTGTGTTATTTTATTATTAAGCTTTTACAGGTGAAGGATTTATAGAATTCTCTAGTTGTTAATCTGTTAGATGTAAGCTTCAAAATCATTTGGATTGAATTGTCCCCATTTTTTTTGCACATGTGCATAAAGTAATTCTACATGTATTATGAATTTTTCTGTTTCGCTATTGATGGCCTTCTGCCATAGTTCTAAAAAAGTACTATCTGGATATTCTTCAAAATTATTGACTTTATTGTAAGTATCATCAAACAATACTCTATTCAGTTTTTCAACAGAAGGTGTTTCAAAACCTATGAAAAAACTGTAAGCTTTAAATATATGGTCTATAAACTGAAAGTAATGATATTTCCACAATGGAGCGTCTTTGTGTAGCTTAATGAAAAAGTTATAGTGATTGGAAAGCATGTATTTCTTTAATAGCAGTAAATTTTCTGAGGGAGCTTCATAAGCTAACTCTAATAGTGAATTTGCTTTTTTCGAAAGTTTTTTTAACTCATCTTCTGAATCGAAAAGTATGACTCCTAAGGCAAACATTCGTGCTTCAAACTTAGATTGCCTAAAAAACTGATTATGAAGAGTTGTTAGATAATCTCTAACGGTACCTGTTAAATACGAAAATGATAGGTTTTCAAAGGTTTTTACTCCTTTTTTTCGACTGTTTTCCTGGTTTTCAGAATAAAGAATTCTCAAATCAACATCAGAGTCTGGTCTACTGAGTTTAGTGGCATGGCTTCCACAGACTAATATCCCAATAACATTTTTTTGAGTTTTCCAAGTGTTAATATAATTATAAATACGCTTGTCCATTAAAATACTTAACTTACTTTTATTCAAAGAAAAGGATTATTAATTAAAATTTAGTTATATCATGAAAAAGAAAGAAACAAAGCATTTAAAATTAAACAAAACTAAAGTTTCCCAACTTTTAGAATTAGACTTAGAAAAAGTGAAAGGTGGAGCTTCTGGTAAAACCTGTGAATGGGATCCTTACTTAGAAAGATATGTAAGATGCAATGATTATGATTATTCTACAAATGGATGTGATTCTACTTGGTCTACTTGATACTTAAAATATAAATTTTCATTAAAAAAAGCCGCTTCAAAATTTTGAAGCGGCTTTGATTTTATGTGTTGATTTTTAATTCTTTTCTTAGAAATCGTAACGAATACTAAAGTTCCAAGTTCTTCCAAATCCAAAGAATGCTTTATTAGCAGTGTTGATACCATCGTAAGTATCATCCCCTGGATTTGCAAAAATGTTTGTTTGTGATTCTGCGATGTAAGTTGTGTTGAACAAGTTATTGATATTTAATCGGAAGTTGATTGTTTTATCTTTTTCTTCTCCAACTAACCATTTGAAAGACATTCCTCCATCAAATAAATTGTACGCAGGTAATTGTAATGAACCTCTGTTATCGGCTTCATCAAAATCTTCTGCGTTGATGTCAGCATATAAATCATCAGCTCTAAACCAAGCGATGTCAAACTTTAAGTTTTCAACTGGCTCTACAATGGCAGCTAAACGCATGGTTGTTTGTGCAGAGTTACCAACTTTAACATCGTCTAAGTATAATGTATTTTGACCAACTACTTCGTTCGCATCGTTTACATTAAAAGCTGGTCCAGATACTGTTCCTGCGTATTTCCAGTTACCGACAGATGCCATTCCATTGAACGTTAAGAAGTCTAATGGACGGTATGTAAACTCTAATTCAACTCCTGAGTGAATTTGCTCTAAACCTACTAAGTTAGTTACCCCTTGTACATCATCACTAGAATCCATTGGTGTATTGTTTACATCAAATGTTCCTGTAAGATTGATATATCTGTCTTTCCAAGAAGTTCTATATAAGTTCAGGTTTACGTTTAACTTTTCAGACTTGTATCCATATCCTAATTCTGCACCGAATACTTTTTCATTTCTGTAGTCAGAATTCAACTCATTTGTATTGTTTAGATATACTGCATCAAATAAAGGTTGCTTTGAATAGTATCCAACGTTACCAAATACGTTATGATTTTCATCGATGTTGTAGTTCAATCCACCTTTGATAGTTCCTCCTAAGATGTTCTCCCAGTCTGTTCGTTGTCCTTCTGCAGGTGTTACTAAGAATAAATCTTCTCTACTAAATCCTTGGTTAGAACCAGAGAATTGTACAAATGCAGAAATATCATCCTTTTTATATTCTAATTGACCAAAAATCCCTAACCAACGTACATATCCTATATTGTAATAGTCAATTTTATCTTCATCATCGATATCTTTAAATACATTTACGATTGAACCAAAATCAGAAGAGTAGGTGTTTGTTAATATTCTATCAGGATTGTTTACATCGTCATTATCTCTATATGCATCTGCTCCTAATAGGTTATCCAATCTTCTGTAGTGGAATCCTTTGTAAGTTCTTGCATCTACACCTACGTCTAATGTTAAGTTTTCGTTTAATTGTGTATTTAAGTTTGCCAACAATCCAAACCAGTTGTGAGAGTTAATTGAAGCTCTTCTTGATAAACCATTATCTCTACTATCATTGATGAATTGTCCGTTTTCTTCATCTGTTCTTTGGTATACGTTTCCATCAGAGAATGTTACCGCTTGTCCACTGTTGTATTGAACAATTCTATCCCACAATACTTCTCCAGTTTGCTGATTTCTAAAAATTGAGCTAGAGGCAAAGTTGAATCCTGGTAATCTTCCAATATCTCCAGTTCCTCCACCACGACCAAATGAAGCGTATGCTACAGATGATAATTTCGTTTGATCAGAGATATTCCAATCCCAGTTTAATGACAATACTGGCTTGTGATAAAAGTTTCTTCTCCAGTTAAACTCCTCACCATTTAATGTACCATGGTTAAAGTTGTACTTATCACCATATTGTAAATATTGTGCAATGGTTGCCGCATTAAAGAAACTTGTCGTTCTTTGGTTGTGTACCTGTGGCGCACCAGTCACAGTAAATTGAAGGTCGTGTGTTCTGTCTTCGTCAGTCCACCCAAATCCTAAGAAATAGTTATAACCTTCAAAAGCAGTTCCATTGATGTAACCATCTCCAGCTGTTCTGCTGAATAATCCTGTAAAGGCAAAACCATTTTCCATTCTACCAGTAGAGTACGAAGCGATTGTTTTTAAGTAATTATCGTTACCTAATGTAGTTCCTACAAATCCACCTTCGTTTCTGTCTGTTGTTTTTGTTACAATGTTCAATGTACCTCCTACAGAAGAAATTGCTAGTTTAGAAGAACCCAACCCTCTTTGCACTTGGATTGCAGAAGCTACATCAGCTAACCCTGTCCAGTTACTCCAATATACAGCTCCATTCTCCATATCATTTACTGGTACACCGTTTACTAATACAGCAGTGTTTACTTGGTCAAATCCACGAATGTTAATTCTTGAATCCCCAAAACCACCACCAGACTTTGTAGCATATACAGAAGGCGTAGCGTTTAATAATTCTGGAAGTTCTTGGTTTCCTAATCTTTCAACAATTTCCTCTGCTTTGATTGTAGATACTGCAACAGGTGTTTCACGTTCTTTAGCGATATCAACTACACCAACAATAACAACTTCATCTAATGAATTGTCTGCAACTAAGGTAATTGTCCCTAAATCTTGTTTTCCTCCATTGAGATTAAATGGAATTGATTTTGTGGTAAATCCAACATAAGAAATTTCAATAGTTCCAGCAGAAGCCGTTACATTTAATGTGAATTCTCCGTTGAAATTTGTAGAAACTCCATTAGATGTTCCTTTCTGAACGATGTTTGCTCCTGGTAATGGTCCAGCATCGTCAGTTACTTTACCAGTAATTGTCCCTTGGGAAAAAGCAACAGATGTTATAAAAAACATCGCTACTGCTAAAAATACATTGTTAAACGTTTTCATAAGTTTTATTAGTTTATTTAATGCCGCAAAAATCGTATTTATTGTGCATGCATATATTAAGCGAATGTTAAATGTTTTAACATTTTAACAAAAATACATTTTTAACCTATTTAGTTGTTTTACAGTTAATTAAGATATAAACCGAATTATTAACAGTTATTTTTTACTTTTTTTGAAGTGTTTTAAAAGATTTGTAGTTGACGCGTCATGTTTTGTAATTTCTTCGCTGTGGATGTCTGTTAAAATTTTTGTGGCGAGTTGTTTTCCAAGTTCAACGCCCCACTGATCATAACTAAAGATATTCCAAATAACACCTTGCACAAATATTTTGTGTTCATATAAGGCTATTAAAGAACCTAAGCTTTCTGGCGTAAGTTTGTCAATTAAAATAGTATTGGTTGGCTTGTTGCCTTCAAATATTTTGAATGGAAGTAATTTTTCTATTTGGGAAGCATCCATTCCTTTAGCTGAAAGTTCTTCCACTACTTCAGCTTCTGTTTTTCCGTTAAGTAAGGCTTCTGTTTGTGCAAAGAAGTTTGCCATTAATTTATCGTGATGCTCATTGTTTCCGTGTAAAGATTCTACATAGCCAATAAAATCAGCAGGAATCAACTTGGTTCCTTGATGAATGAGTTGAAAGAAGGCATGTTGTGAGTTGGTACCAGGTTCGCCCCAAATTAAAGTTCCTGTTTGGTAGTTGACACGATTTCCACCTCTATCGACACTTTTACCATTACTTTCCATGATTCCTTGTTGCAAATACGCAGCAAATTGGTGTAAGTATTGTGTATATGGAATGATGGCTTCACTTTCAGCGCCGTAAAAATTATTATACCAAACGCTTAACAATGCCAAAACTACAGGAATGTTTTGATTAAAATCTGTAGTTCTAAAGTGTGTATCCATCGCATGTGCTCCAGCTTGTAATTTGTCAAAGTTGTCATAACCTATGGACAAAGCAATGGACAAACCAACTGCACTCCATAAAGAAAAACGTCCACCAACCCAATCGCGCATTGGAAATACATTTTTTGATGCAATTCCAAATTCGTTGATTTTTTCCAAGTTGGTCGATACAGCTACAAAGTGTTGCTCAATGGCTTCTTCGTTTGCATGTGTCAAAAACCATTTGCGAATCGTCAATGCGTTTGTTAAGGTTTCTTGCGTTGTGAACGATTTGGAAACAATCACAAATAACGTTGTTTCTGGATTAAGGTTTTTGATGACTTCCTGCACATGATCGCCATCTACATTTGACACAAAATGTACATTCAAATGGTTTTTATAATATTGTAACGCTTCTGTCACCATCACAGGTCCTAAGTCAGAACCGCCAATTCCAATATTTACAATATCTGTAAACGCTTTTCCTGTGTACCCTGTTTTTGTACCCGAAATAACCGCTTCTGAGAATTCTCTGATTTGTTGCTTGACTTTGTATACTTCAGGAATTACATTTTTACCATTTACAAAAACTTCGCCCGTTTCTTTTTCGCGTAAGGCTGTGTGCAATACGGCTCTTCCTTCGGTTTCATTAATGATGTCACCACCGAAATATTTTTCAATGTTTTCTTTAAGATGCACCTCATCAGCCAATGCCAAGAGTAGTTCCATTGTTTCTGGTGAGATTTTATTCTTAGAATAATCCACATAAAAGTCTTTCCACTGAATAGAAAAACGATTGGCTCTTTCTGAATCTGTTGAAAAATAGTCTTTTATCGCAAACGATTTCGTTGCATAGAAATGCTCCTGAAGTTTTTTCCAAGCTTCAGTTTCTGTAGGGTTTATGTTTGTTAACATGATTTCTTAGTTTATTGCAGTTATGGGAGCTTCTTCTTGTGGAAGCTGTATTTCAATGCCATCAATTTGTGTTTTTAATGGCGCAATGTATTTTAAATACGATTCTTTTAATGTTGGATTAATCGGATCGGCGTCTGGTAGTTTTTGTTTGAATGGATCAACTTGACGACCGTTTTTCCAAAAACGATAACACACGTGTGGTCCAGAAGTGTTTCCTGTCATTCCAACCCAACCAATTACGTCTCCTTGTTTTACAAATTCGCCCACTTTTACTTTTCGTTTTTTCATGTGCAAATATTGCGTGGTGTATGTACTGTTGTGTTTTACTTTGACATAATTTCCGTTGCCGCCTCTTCGGGCAGATTCTACCACAACACCATTGGCTGTAGAGATAATAGGTGTGCCAATTGGTGCTGCAAAGTCGGTTCCTTTGTGTGGACGAATACGATTTCCGTATAGTTTGATGCGTCTTCGTAAGTTGTAACGCGATGAGATACGTACTTGTTTGTAACGCACGGGCGCTTTTAGGAAAGCACGACGTAAGTTTTTAGCATTTTCATCGTAGTAATCGATAATTTGCTTGATGCTGTCAGTTTCAAACTCAAATGCGTAAAACGGTTCTCCGTTATGTTTAAAATATGCCGCTTTTATATTGTCAATTCCCACGAAAGTGGTATCGTTTATATATTTTTCAGTGTAAATTAATTTAAATTCATCGCCTTTTTGCAGTCTAAAAAAGTCAATTGTCCACGCGTAAATATCTGACATGTCATACGCCAAACGCTGACTCAACCCAGCTTCGTCCAACGAAGCCGACAATGAACTCATGATAACGCCCGAAGCCTCCTTTTCTACAATTTTTACAGGCTTACTTTCTGTGTATGCATTGATAGAATCTTTAAAATTTATCACGACATAGTCAACACTATTTTCTTGATAAATAAAACATTCTGGTCGTTGCAATGAATCATCTTTCGTGCAAAGTAGGGTATATGGTTTTCCTGCTACTAGTTTTCGAATGTCAAAAGTATCTTTTGTTTTTTCAGCAATTTGAAAAATTTTAGAGTAGCCGATGTTATTTTTTTGTAGTATTTCACCAAAACTATCTCCTTTTCGCACCGTATCTTTAATAACCACATAGTCATTAAGGTTGAATCCAAACTCCATTGGATCAGGAGCTGGTGCTTCAATTTCTACAGTTTTTTTTACTTCTTTTTTTTCTTCGCCACACGCGTAAAAGCCTATAGACACTAGTGTGAGCAATACAAATTTCCCTATTCTCATTGTTTCCTTTCTGTGTTGAAAATATGGTCTACCCATTCTTTTCCCCATTCATTTTTTTCATTTTCGCTCCAAATTTCGGGAAAAAAGATCACTTTTTGAAAACTTGGAGGCAAGTATTCTCTCCAATTGGTACCACCAGTGGCTTCAATAGCTGAATTTTCGCGTCGTAAATAACGATATGCAGAACCCATGTGCATGAGTGGCCAATTGACATTTGCATTCAAATCGAGCTTTTTTAAGGCTTCGATTAGATTTTTATTTTTCCTTACTTCTTCAGGCAAAGCTAAATAACGATGGTATATGGTACTTTGTTGTACTTCATTCGCAATACGCATAAAACGCGGCGTATAACGGTATTCAAATTGTTTGAGTGTGAGTGTTTTTTCGCCTGTTTTGCTATCAGTAGCGCCTTTTTTCCAGTAAATATTTTCGTAAAGGTCGTCCAAACTGTCTTTTGATGAAAATTGATCGCGTACGGTATAATGCACCAAGTTTTCCATGGGTGTAGCGTACAACTCAATCATGCGATATTGTGCCGATTGAAATCCGCTCGCAGGCAATAAAGACATTCGGTAGTTGAGAAATTGTTCTCGCTCCATACCATTAATCATGATTTCAAACGAGGAAATGAGTGCCTTAAAGTAATTGTTGATTCGGTGAATGCGCTGTGTGAAAAATTCTGCCGTTTGTCCTTTGTCATCAATGATTTGTTTTTGCTCGTGAATGATGAGCTTAAAGTACAATTCCGTAATTTGATGATACATGATGAATATTTCTTCATCTGGAAAAAACGTACGCGGAATTTGCAGACTCAACAACGTGTCTAAGTGAATGTATTCCCAATAGGTAAGATAGCGTTGATGTAGTAATCCGTCGAGATAAGAGCCCAAATCTTGCCCAGAATTGGTATATTTTCGTTCTAGTTTTTCAATTCGTGCTGCAATTTCAGGAGAAATTTTCATCTGTTGTGTTATTTAAGCTTTTGTTGCTCGATGGAATAATTAGTCAACAAGTATTTTGAAAGGATGTTTTAATCCTTTAAACGCATCTAAATCTGCTTTTAGTGAGCCAACCACTAATTTTGCTTTGATGCGAATTGGAATTTTGTTGTCATCATCCGAAACCCACAAAGTTAAGCTTTCACTTTCTTTAAATACGCGTCCTGCTTGTACATACGGGCGAAATTTGAGACATGGAACTTTTCCAAATTTGGTACGCATCGTTTCTCTTCCTAAGAATTTCAATTTGAATTTGAAGTTTTCTTTGTCAAAAAACATATTCAACACAACTTCATCACCTTCTTTAATGGAAGAAACGTCATAGTTGTTTCGCAAATAATAAAAAGCCGAAACCATGTCTTGTACATTCTTTTCAATGTCGATTTCTTCTTTTGTTTTGTGCTTTTTATTGTTGACAAGCGCTTTTTCTTTTTTATGATTGAAATCTATTTCTATGTCTTTGGTATGTCCGCCTTCATCAATTTGACGAATAAACTTGTATGGTTTCCCTGTGTCTTTGTCAAAGTAACTTTCGTAATTGTCGTCTACTTTAAAAAAGATGCTGGCAAATCCTGTTGTTTTTCCTTTTCCTACTACATGATAGACGCTTTTTCCATTTAGGTAATCGTCTTTTACTTCCAAGGTCGCATAGCTCGCGTTGATGAATCCGTAGTGAATACGGAATTTGAACCACTCGCCTGTTTCAAAGGCGGCGTCTTTTTGTTGCGCTTGCGATAGAAAGCATGTAAGTAGGCAGAATATAGTAAGTATACGTTTCATTTTTGACATAAAGGTTTGTAAAAATACTAAAATAGTTATTACCATTTTGTTAATTTATGTTAGCATTACAATTACTATTCCAAAAAATATAGTTTCACCTTAGTAGCACTATTGTAAAAGCTTCTTTTAGTAACTTTTTACTTTACGATAGTTTAAGATTTCATACTACATTGTAACGATTAAAATTAAGCCACGACACATCTTTTGTATTCAATTTTATATTGTATATTTCTGATGCGCTTATAAGCCTACTTCTTACAAACCTACATTACAATGAAGCATTTTGTTTGCACGCTACCATATATGTTGACTAAAACACAATACATTCGTCTTTTTTGTGTCCTGTTTTCTTATGTTTCAATGGCACAGGAAAACTATGCCATAAAAGGCACTTTAGTTTCTGAAGAAAAGCGCATGTTTATTACCACTTCAAACACTTTGGACGCTGTTGAAGAAATGATTCAAAACACGTTTGCTATTGAACAAGATACGGTTTCTGGTTTGGCGTATTGTCAATTATATTTGGAAAGAGGTAGAAAAGCCGCCGATGATAGCATACAGTTTTTTGCCAATTTTCAAATGGCGTATATTTCTTTTTATCAGCCCAATTATAAAGAAGCTTTAAAACGCTCTTACATCTCTGCGCGCATTGCCGAACGCATGAAAGATACCATTAACAGTATTAGCAGCAATGTGTTGTTGGGAAGCAGTTGGTATGTTTTGGGCGCGTACGATGAAGCTTTAAAACCCTATTTGATTGCCAAAGAATTTTCTACAGATACCCAAAATACATCGTATGAAATTATTTGTTTGACGAATATTGCGAACATTCGCGCCAAGCTAAATAGATATGAAAATGCACTCGATAGTTATAATTCCATTTTGGCAATTCTTGATACAAAAGAGCAACCGCTTTCTGTTCAAGATACGGCTACGCTATTAAGTTCACTTTTGGGAAAAGTGTTATGTCTTGCCGAATTGAAACGTTTTGAAGAAGCCGAAGCAACCTACACAAAAGGTGTTGTAATTGCCGAAGAAAATGATTTTGAGATTTTTAAAAGTCGTTTTAATGTGAATTTAGGGAAAGTGTATTATGAAAAAGGTGAATATTTTAAATCGTTGGGATTTTTGCGAGAAGGGAAAAAAGTATTGAAAGAAGCCGGATTGCAAAATAACTTATACATTACCGATTTTTACATTGCGCAGAATTTAGCCAAATTGAAACAATACGACGAAGCAATTCGCTTATTAGATGATATTTTTAAACGTGCTGGTGAAGACACCTACACGGATAGAATTGAAGAGATGTATGCGTTGGCGATTGAAATTTCAAAAATTCAGCAACAAAAAGAAAAAGAGCTTTTCTATTTACGTGAATCGCAAAATATCATCAAAAAATTGACTGAAAAGCAACTCGCTGCTAAAGATTTATTGTATGAAGATGATATGAAAGCCTACGAATTAGAAAATGAAAAGTTAACGAATGAAAACACCGAAAATTTAGCCGATAAAAAAGTCATTACCGTTATTTCAATTGTATTGGTTTCCTTACTATTACTAGCATTTTTATTTTTTTACAGAAAAGCCAAACTGAAAGAGCAAAAGTTTTTAGCCATCATCGACGATATTTCTACCAAAACATCTAAAAAACCTCAAAAAGAAATTACAACTTCTGCTGTGGAAGATGAAAAGTCACAAGCTATTTTGGAAGAATTGAGTGCTTTGGAAGCCACCTATTTTTATCTTTCGGAAGATGCCAGTTTGCATAATACCGCTAAACTTCTCAACACGAATACGAGCTATTTATCAAAAGCGTTAAACACAGTTAAAAAACAAAGTTTTAGTCAATATGTAAACAAACTCCGAATTGATTATGTGTTGGTTCGATTGAAAGAAGATGCAGTGTTTCGTTCGTATACCATTCATGCCATTTCCAAAGAAATCGGTTATAAAAGCGCCACAACATTTATCAAGGAGTTTAAAAACAAAACAGGCTTAAATCCTTCGTACTATATCAAAAAAATTGACAGTTAGGTAGCTTATTTTGTTTAAATTTATAAATATGAACACGCTTCTGTTGTAGCAAACATTGAAATATTCATACTTTGAAAGTACGTATAACTTAAAACTTTTATTGTTATGAATTTAAAACATTTCACACGTACCGCGCTCTTACTGTTTTTTTGTTTGAGCACTACCGCACAAGTTACCAACACTACTGTAGAAAATACAGCTGACATTCGATTTTTAATTGCTGATGACATTCAAGACATACAATATGTGTTGAGTCCAGGGAAGTCGTCATACGACATGAATTCAGGCATTCCCATCACGTTTAAAATTTCTCTTGATTATCGCTCTGAGTTAGATTTTGCTGGCTATTTTGGTATTCAGTACATCATTTACAAAATAGCGCCTAACGGATTTGACAGAACGTTTGTAAAAGGAGTTACCGTTCCTGTTTTGATTCCGCCTGCACGTAAAACCAAAACAAGAAATACCGTAAAAGCGCTAGAAGAGTATCCTTTTAAAATATTAGATGATACTGCTCTTGGCGATGCTGATTACGAAATAAAAATGAACTTGGTAAAATACGATTCGCAACAAGATTACAATAGCAACAATTATAATTTTATTCCATTTCCTCCTTTTACCTTTATCATTAGAACTGTTACTTTTGATCAAGCAGCGCGACATGGAAATATGTTTCGTACGTATCCAAATCCAAGTGCTAATCAGCTTATTTTTCAATTTCCAACAATTATTGAAACCTCAAAAAAAACCAAACTATTGCCGATTGAAGTGACACTGTTTGATGATAATGGAAATGAATTGAGTCAACACACATTAAACGCAAAACTTGAAAACAAAAAAGCACAGTATGTATTAGATATTTCGCAGTTGCAGAAAGGAAGATATTTTTATCAACTGAAACGTGGCGGAAAAAGCTATACCAAACCATTTTTGAAGAATTAAATAGTTTTTTGATTGAATACCTAGCGTCTGTTTTTAAAAAGTGTATCCAACGTCATTCTGAACTTGATTCAGAATCTTATCATTTTGATTTCTCACTGTTATGAGAAACCGAATCAAGTTCGGTTTGACGGAATTTAGACTTTCACAACAGGCGTTTTTTTTATGCTCTTTTTTACGATTTCTTCAATTTTATAAATCTGAAAATACTTCGTTTGTTTCCAGCAAAACCGCTACCTAACTTTGATTTGTTCTTGATCGAGACAGGTCGTATCCGAAAAACCATAACAGAGTAGGAACTAATTACAAATTCATCAATTATCATGAAAAAATTCATATTTACATCACGTCATTTAGTGATTGCACTTTCATTACTTATTGTATCATTATGCTTCATTGGTTGTCAATCAGAAGACATTGCTACAGAAGATAATCCAGAAATGGAAACAATTACAAGCAAACGAATTCCGCTTGATCCAGACTTTATTCCACCAAACATTCCAAATCCGTCCATCGACGTGCATTGTGTTGTTCGCCTGGCATATTTATCCTATTTAGAACGTTGTCCTGAAAATGCTGGTGTAGTTGGCTATTGGACAAATATTTTTAATTCGCAAGGTTTTGAAGGTGTTGCAGTCGGATTTATTTCTTCGCCAGAAGCAAGTCAACGATGGAATTCACGTTATCACCATTTTTTAAACAGAAATAATTTAACAAGTTATCAAATTGACAAAAAAGTATACATCGCATATCAAGGTTTGCTATTGCGTGAACCAGATGTGAATGGCGGAACGTACTGGACAAATCAATTACGCGCTAGAGGATTAAACTACGTAGCAAGAGCTATTGGAAGTTCTCCAGAGTTTGAAAGACGCTTGGCCGGAATTTCTACCGAATGTAGCAATGCTGCCAATCAATGTACTTTTTAACACCGCGTCATCATCACATCAAAAAACAAAAAGCGGCATCCGAAAAGCTTTTATTAGAGTAGGAATATTTTAAAAATTATCATCATGAAAAAACGAAAAATTCAAAAGTTGGGAATTAACAAATCAACTGTTTCTCAACTCACACAAGATGCAGTAAAAGGTGGCGGCACGCATACGTGTCACGGACATTCGTGTTGTCCTACAGAAGCGGCAACATGTGCCAATACTTGTGTACAAACTTGTGCAAACACGTGCGATTGCGCAACAAATACTTGTGGTTCAGGTTCTGAACCTACATTTATTTGTCCAACAATTCAGTTGCCTGTATAATGAATGTATAACGAAGATTGAATGATTGTAAAAGACTGTCCGTATGTGGCAGTCTTTTTTTAATGTCGTGATTATTTCTTTAAAAGAGTAACATGTTGATAATCAGAAAAAAAAGAAGCCCAATCATACGATTGAGCTTTCTCTTTTTTTTAACCAACCAAAACTTTAAATTATGAAAATCTCTCTTCTTAAAGTTGCAAAAGGAAACCACTCGCTTTTGCATTGCAAATATAGAACAGACTTTTTATTATGCAAGCATAGCATTTTACTTTAACAGTATTTTTATGTAGTATATTGCTGTTTATTCTTTTTCATTGCTGAGTTTTCAGTAAATGATTTTATTTTTTGAAAATTCTTCAAAATTTTATCGTTTCTCCCTGAAAATGAGGCAATAAAAAAGCCCGATTGTTCAATCGAGCTTTTTTTATTTATTAACCAACCAAAACTTTAAATTATGAAAATCTCTCTTCTTAAAGTTGCAAAAGGAAACCACTCGCTTTTGCACTGCAAATATAAAACGAGAATTATGTTATGCAAGCACAGTAGTTGACTTTAACACAATTTTTGCAACCAGAAACGCATTTCATCGATGGTTTTTAAAAAGTTTTCAATGAATGCTTTATTTTACTGATAATAATTTATGATTTTTAACTTTTCCTTGTTTCGGTTTTTTGGTTTATTTTAAGATTTTATAGCCTTCTAAGTTGGTAATTCCCCAGTTTTTGAGTTCTTCTTCGCTCCAAAGTGCTGGAAAAAAGATTCTTTTTTGATATTTTGGATGCATATACTTCTGCCAATCGCTTCCGCCAGTTGCTTTTGGATTGCCTTTTTCAGAATTGATATATTTTGCCGCCGCGTGATAATGATGCATTACCCAACTGATATTTACCGTATGGTCGTAATGACGCATCGCATTGATTAATGCTGTATTTTGTTGATAGGCTTCTGGCAACTGCTTGAATTTTGTCCACAAATTAATCGTGTTGTATTCTTTCATCCAAGCAATGAGTTCCTTTTTATATTTCTCATCAAAATTGACCATTAATTTGCTTCGTTTTCCTGTTTTATGGTCGTTTCCAGCTACTTGCCAATACATATTGTTATACGCATGTTCGTACGGCGTTTCGCGGTCAATCGTTTCTCGGAATCTGTAATCGATTAAATTGATAAGTTCGGTAGAAGCAATTTCGATTTTTCGGTATTGTCCCGATTGAAAACCGCTGGCGGGCGTTAAAGTATCGCGGAATTTCATGTATTGTTCCACTTCCATACCGTCGCCCATAATTTCAAATGAATTTGATAACAAGTCAAAATAACGACTGATACGCATTAAATGCATGACAAATTTTTCTGGGAGAATGTTTTCGGTATGTGCTATTTGTTGCATTTCCCACAAAATCATCTTAAACACCAATTCGTTTACCTGATGATACATGATAAATACCATTTCGTCAGGCAATTGCGTACGCTGTGTTTGCAATCCTAAGAGTGCATCTACTTGAATGAAATCCCAGTATTTCATGGGTTCCGCATGTAATAATCCCGAAAGGTGTACGTCAGGATCTTGCCCCATATCCAAGTATTTTTTGTCTATGGCAGCGAGTAATTCTTCTCTAGTCATGTTGTTGTTTTTAGGGAGAGAAAAGCTTGAATATTGAAATTACGTTTGTCTTTTCGAGCACAGTCGAGAAATACTATTTTCAAGATGCTTTTTAAGAATCTCGACTGCGCTCGATTTGACAATGATGTTATCTTATTTGTTTCAATTTACAATGTTCCGCGTGCGGCTTGCTCTCTTTCAATAGCTTCAAAGAGTGCTTTAAAGTTTCCTACGCCAAATGATTGTGCGCCTTTTCGTTGAATGATTTCAAAGAACATTGTTGGTCTGTCCACAATAGTTTTGGTAAACAACTGTAATAAGTAGCCTTCTTCATCACGGTCAATTAAGATTCCGTGTTTTTTGAGTTCTTCTACATCTTCATCAATATCGCCAACGCGTTCTAATAAATCATCATAATAGGTATCTGGAACATATAAAAATTCCACACCACGTTCGCGCATTTGCGATACGGTTTCAATAATATTATCTGTGGCAACGGCGATGTGCTGTACGCCTGGACCGTTGTAAAAATCTAAATACTCTTCAATTTGTGACTTCTTTTTTCCTTCCGCTGGCTCATTGATTGGAAATTTGATTCGACCGTTTCCGTTACTCATCACTTTACTCATCAGCGCAGTATAATCCGTAGAAATATCATCATCCGTAAAGGAAATAATTTGTGCAAAGCCCATTACTTTATCATAAAATTCACACCAATCTTTCATTTCGCCCCAATCTACGTTTCCAACCATGTGGTCGATAAATTTTAATCCAACTGGTGCTGGATTATAGTGTGATTCCCACTTTTTATAGCCTGGCAGAAAGATTCCGTTGTAGTTTTTTCGTTCTACAAAAAGGTGCACTGTTTCTCCGTACGTGTAAATTCCAGAGCGAACAACATAACCGTGTTCATCTTCTTCTTTTGTAGGCTCCATGTATGGTTTTGCGCCTCTTTTGGTCGTTTCCTCAAAGGCTTTTGTGGCATCTTCTACCCAAAGCGCCACTACTTTTACGCCATCACCATGTAAATTGATATGCTCATTGATTTCGCCTCCTTTATTTAGTGGCGTTGTTAATACTAAGCGAATTTTATCTTGCTTGAGGACATACGAAACTCTATCTTTCAATCCTGTTTCCAACCCTGCATAGGCTTCTGATTGAAACCCAAAAGCGGTTTTATAGAAATGTGCCGATTGTTTGGCATTCCCCACATATAATTCTACATAATCTGTTCCTAAAAGCGGAAGAAAGTCTTCAGCTTCTTGGAATAGTTTTTTGAGTCCGTATTCTGTATTTTGTAAATCTCGTAAGTTTTTAATTTCTGTTGCCATTTTGTTGTTTTTTTAATGCATTACTAATTCGTTTTTATATGTTTTGAAATAGTTGTACTATTTACCACATGGCACGAATATGCGTTGCAATAGTTGTTGTTTGTTGTTTCATGACCGATTATTCTAACCAAGATTTATAATAATCTTCATCGGCAATTTTCATGGCTTCTTCGGTTACTTGTAAAGGCTTGAAAGTATCTACCATGACTGCCAGTTCTTCTGTTTCGGTTTGCCCAATACTGCGTTCTACAGCGCCAGGATGCGGTCCGTGCGGAATTCCTGCTGGATGCAATGAAATGTGTCCCGCGTCAATATCGTTTCTACTCATAAAATCGCCATCCACATAATACAATACCTCATCACTGTCAATATTACTGTGATTGTACGGTGCTGGAATTGCATCTGGATGATAATCGTAGAGTCTTGGCACAAACGAACAAACGACGAATGCGTCTGTTTCGAAGGTTTGATGCACTGGTGGCGGTTGGTGAATGCGTCCTGTAATTGGTTCAAAATCGTGAATGGAAAACGCATACGGATAGTTGTAACCGTCATAACCCACCACATCAAACGGATGCGTTGCGTAAATCATTTCAAAAATGTCGCCTTGCTTTTTTACTTTGATAAGGAAATCACCTTTTTCATCGTTGGTTTCCAGTTCGTATGGTCTTCTAATGTCTCGTTCGCAAAAAGGCGAATGTTCTAATAATTGTCCAAACCAATTTCGATAGCGTTTTGGTGTGTAAATCGGTCTTCGCGATTCTACAATGAACAATCGGTTGTCGTTTGTATCAAAATCAAGTTTGTAGATGACTCCGCGTGGAATTAAGAGATAATCTCCGTATTTAAAATCGAGATTTCCGAGCATTGTGCGGAGTTTTCCTGTTCCTTTATGGATAAAAATTAATTCGTCCGCGTCGGTGTTTTTATAAAAATAATCACGCGTAGATTCTTGTGGCGCTGCTAAAATGATGTGGCAATCGCTGTTGGTTAATACCACTTTTCTGCTTTCCAAATAGTCTGCTTCGGGCGGCACTTGAAATCCGCGGAAGCGATACGACTGCATATTATTTGCTTTTGCAATTTTAGGGACTACGCTGTACTGCTTGCGTATTTCCTTGACTTGCGTTGGTCGGTGTTCGTGATAGCTATTGGTAGACATTCCGTCAAAACCGATGGTTCCAAAAAGTTGTTCATAGTATAAATCGCCATTCGGCTTTCTAAAAATGGTATGACGTTTTGGTGGAATATTTCCTAATTTATGATAAAAAGGCATATAGTTATTTTTTTGTAATCGTTATAGTGTTGTAATAAGATATAGAAAAATGTGAAAAAAGAGGTCACATTTGGCAAAAAAATAACGCTGTCTTATTCAGGATTTCTCTTGATAAGATAGTGTAAATGTGCTAATAAGTCGTTCCAAAAAGGTTTCACTCTTACTAATTTAGCAGATATTTTTTATCATTTGACACAAATATCGTAATTATTTAGCGATTTTTAATGATTGATGTCAGGTTTGCGCTTAATTTTCCGCATCAAAACCAAAATCCGATACTAAAATAGAGTTGATCTTCCTCAATATCGGGCGTCCATGAATATTTGACTTGCAATGGTCCGAAGAAGGTTTCAAAGCCATATCCGAAAGCATATCCGTTAAAATCGGGTTTGGTAAACCATTCGCCATTATCAAAGATATTGTTTCCTGCATTTGCATAGTTTGCCGTGAAATTTAGATGATGCTTAGAGAGAAAGTTATAATCCAATGTAACGGTTCCTTTTACAAAACTATCTCCCGCAAAACTGAGAAAATCATAGCCTAAAAAGGAAATATAATTGTTGATAAAATTGTTTCCGAATCCACCTAAAACATAGTCTAACGAATTTAAGCTTGTATCACCAATTTTAAAACCACCTTCCGAAGTGATGTTAAGGGAAACATTCCCAAACAAAGGCGTTGCATAGCCAATTTTTGCCCGTGCCAGCGAGAAGGGTTCAAAGTTTTTGTTGAAATCTGAAGAGTAGAGATACCAGTGAAAGTCTCCTGAAAAGAACAATCCGTCCGACGGAAAATATTTGTTGTCGTAGGTATCAAGTTTTAGAAATCCGAACGAACTGAGAAAATCACTTCGTTCAAAAATAGTTTCATCTTGATTGTCGTCACTAATCGTTTCGGAGTCTATTCGCAAACGCTTGTGTTCTGCGCCAACACCAAATACAAATTCCTCACGCAAAACCGTTTGAATGTATAGTTGATTGGTAAAATCGGCAACTTCTACATCAATTCGGTTTAGGTTTGGATTGGACGTGTCATCAGAAATCAGGTCATAATTGACACCACGTTCAAACGTATTGAATCGCGATTTGATTCCGATACTCCAATAATAGCCTTTGTCAATGTAGTATTCAAAGTTGTACCGAATGTTATCTCCGATGATAAAATCGAGCGAAGCCACATCGTTGTTGAAGAAGAGTTTTTTCTTGGTTACGTTAATCAATCCCGCTGTTTTATATACATCATCGTAATGTGCCGCTAATCGCAAAAATGTAGTACTCGGTCTTTCTCTCAAGTTGATAATGATGTCTTCAGAACCGTTTTCATCTTTCAATCTTCGATACCGAATTCCTGAAAAATTTCCTGTTGCCGCTAAGTTTCCAATACCTTCCGTTAATTTTTTAAACGGTATTTTTTTTGGCGTTTTAAAACGGAGTTTCCCAAGCACATACGAACGCGGAAAGTTTTCTGTTCCACGCAAGTGAATGTAATTTATTGAAATAGAGTCTTTGGCTTTTACAGGAGCAATTGACCGTTTTTGTTGTTGTTGCGCGGCAATGGCTTGTAACGCTGCTAATTGCTTTCTTCCTGCAATTTCACCTCTGTTAATCAATTCACGACCTTTGTCAAAAGCAATTACTGAAAAACCTTCAATGTTTGGACGAATGTACACATCGGTTTTTTTACTTTTAATTTTCATGTCATTTATCGTACGAAAATTATTGATTTGCGTCAAAATACTCGGTGCCGATTGCAGTTTTTCTCTATCCGCCAAACCATCTTGCACATCAACTCCAATAATGATATCAACGCCTTTTGCCTTTATTTCATCTACAGGATAATTGTTGGTAACGCCACCATCAATTAGCAAGCGTTCGCCCATTGGAATGGGTTCAAAAAGTGACGGAAACGCACCACTTGCGGTAATAGCATCTGGCAAATATCCTTTTTCTAGTATGATTTGTTCTCCTTTTTCAATATCGGTAGCGATGCAGAGAAACGGAATGGGAAGTTTGCTAAAATCGTCTACTTTTTCTACGTGTAACAGCAATTCTGCTAGTTTGTTATATACGTTTTGCCCTTTGGAGATAGACGATGGAAAACTTACTTTAAAATCATCAAACGGCAAAGTGATAGCATAACGTTCGGCATCTTCTTTTTCGTAGAATGTTTTCGCCGAGCGTGGCAATTCATCCTGAATTAACACATCAAAATTTGTTTTTTGAAATATGGAATCGATTTGTTTTCCTGTATATCCTGAGGCGTACAACGAACCGACAATTGCGCCCATACTCGTTCCTCCCACATAATCAACGCGAATTCCCAGACTGTCAATCATTTTGAGTGCGCCAATATGTGCCAATCCTTTTGCACCGCCGCCACTCAATACCAAACCGACTTTGACATCTTTCTTTTCTTGCGTTTCTCTTGTTTCTTGCGCAGAAATTGTGATACAGCTTAGAAATGCTATGCAAATGAAAATCCATTGTTTCATGAGGTTGCCTTGTTTTTTTGAAAGTTATCGTATATTTTTTTTGCTCTGCTGTTTCCTACAACTGCCGCAAGTTCTTCTTGAGAAGCTGCCGAAATTCGCTTGACCGATTTGAACTTTTTTAAGAGTTCTACAATGGTTTTTTCGCCAATTCCAGGAATGGTTTCCAGTTCAGAATTGAGTGCACTACTGCTTCGTTTGTTACGGTGAAATGTAATTCCGAATCGGTGCGCTTCGTTTCGCAAATGCTGTATAATTTTGAGCGTTTCGCTTTTTTTGTCTAAATACAACGGAATGGAATCACCTGGATAATAAATTTCTTCCAAGCGTTTTGCAATACCGATGATGGCAATTTTTCCTCGCAATCCTAAGGCATCTAAACTTTTAAGTGCTGATGATAATTGTCCTTTTCCACCGTCAATGACAATGAGTTGTGGCAGTGGCTCTTCTTCGTCTAGCAAACGTTTGTATCTGCGATATACCACTTCTTCCATCGATGCAAAATCGTCGGGACCTTCAACCGTTTTGATGTTGAAATGACGGTATTCTTTTTTGCTTGGTTTTCCATTTTTAAATACTACGCAAGCCGCTACAGGATTGGTTCCTTGAATGTTGGAGTTGTCAAAACATTCTATGTGTCGCGGTTCTTCGGAAAGACGTAAATCTTTCTGCATTTGCGACATGATACGATTGACGTGTTTGTCTGGATCGGTTAGTTTTATCTGCTTAAATCGTTCTTGTCGGAAGTATTTTGCGTTTCGCAACGACAAGTCTAGAATTCGTTTTTTATCTCCTAATTTTGGAACTGTGACTTTGAAATTTTCGCCAACTTCGACTTTAAAAGGTACATAGATTTCTTTGGAATTGGTTTTGAAACGTTGGTGAATTTCCGTGATTGCCAATTCGAGTAATTCTTTGTCTGTTTCGTCCAGTTTTTTCTTAATTTCCAGCGTATGCGAACGTACTATAGAACCCAACGACAATTGCAGAAAGTTGATATAACCGAAGCTTTCATCTGAAATGATAGAAAAGACATCCACATTGTTGATTTTTGGATTGACAATGGTAGATTTTGCCTGATAGTTTTCCAGAATTTCTATTTTTTCTTTGACTTTTTGCGCTTGCTCAAATTCCATGGCTTCGGCATGTGCTTTCATTTGCGTTTTGAACTGATTCAGCGAATCTTTAAAGTTTCCTTTGATGATTTCTCGAATCGCGACAATTTGCTCGTCATAACTTTGTACAGTTTGATAGCCTTCGCACGGACCAATGCAATTGCCCAAGTGATATTCGAGACAGACTTTATATTTGCCTGCGTTTATTTTTTCGTGTGATAAATCGTAATTGCACGTTCGCAACGGATAGAGTCCTTTGATTAGGTCTAAGAGCGTTCGAACCGTTTTCATACTGGTATATGGACCAAAATATTCCGAACCGTCTTTGATCATTTTTCGTGTTGGAAATACGCGTGGAAAACGTTCGTTTTTGATGCAAATCCAAGGATACGATTTGTCATCTTTCAACATCACATTGTAACGCGGTTGGTATTTTTTGATGAGATTGTTTTCCAGTAACAACGCATCCGTTTCCGTAGCCACCACAATATGTTTAATGTTCGCAATTTTTTTGACCAGCACGCGTGTTTTTCCGTATTCATGCTTCTTGGTAAAATACGAAGTGACACGTTTTTTTAGGTTTTTTGCCTTTCCCACATACAACAATTTCCCATCCTTATCGTAGTATTGATATACACCAGGATTGGTAGGTAGTGTTTTGAGTTGTACTTCTAGGGATTCGGTCATTTTTTTTGGTAGTTGTTTGTTTTTGGTTGCTGGAATTTATTTTTTTGAGTTTTCCTTTAACTTGACAATTTTTTCAATAAAGTTCCTATGATTATTCGCTAGTTCTCGAATTATAAAATCAGTTTGTGTTTTTATTAAAAATTCTCCATAGGGTATATTAATTTCGTATTCATATCCATTGCTAGTATTAATATTTAATTCATAACTTGACCTTTTTAAAGATAATTTTAAGTAGGTAACAAAACTCCTCTCAAATCCAATAATCTTTAAATATGAAAAATAATGTTCAATAGTATAATTACTACCCTCATGTAATTTATCGTCAACAAATAAATTATTCACTGTTCTTGAGTCTATAGTATAAATTAATCTTGATTCTTCATAAAAAGAAGTAAATAGTTTTTCTTGATTTGAAAATATTTTCTTGCTTAAGGGAAAAAGAAGCTCTAAGATGATTTTTCTAGTTATCGAATTATTTTTGGTTATATATTTGTTTTCATTTACTGTTTCAAATTTACTTTTTAACAAAGCTACCTCCTTTTCAATATCATCCTCTTCCTCAATGTTTTCTCCTTTCGCGCCAGCAATCATTAACTCTAAAGAATGCACTAAGTTTTGTGTAATGTAATGGATAAACGCTTCAATATTCCCAGCATCCGCTAGGCGCAAAGCGGCGAAGTAATTTTCTTTGTCTTGGGTTTTGATGATGGTTGGTGGAAAACCATATTTCATCAATACAAAATTCATAATGATACGTGCAGTACGACCATTTCCATCATCAAACGGATGAATTCGGATAAATTTATAGTGAAATTCTGCCGCTAGCAATATTGGATTTACATCTTCATCTTCAATTTTTTCATTGTACCAATTGAGCAAATCCGTCATTTTTGCAGGTGTTTCTTCTGGCGTAGCAAAACGGAAGATTTCTCCTGTGACTGTTTTTACGTGATTGGGTGTTTTTTTGTATTCACCCACATGCACTTTCTTTTTGGTTGGTTTGCCTTCTGGCGTGATAGCATCAACCTCATACGGTTTTTTGAGTAAAAGCGTGTGAATTTGCCGAATAAAATTTTCTGTTAACGGACGGTCTCCTTTCACCATATCCAACACCCAATTAATGGCTTCGTTGTGTCCCGTAACTTCGATATGGTCTTTGAGTGGTTTGCCTTGTGCAGTGATATTAAAAAGTAATAACGCTTTTGTTTCTCCATATGTCAGCGTATTTCCTTCTAAATGATTGGAGTGGTAATTCCAATCTAAGCGAAATTTTTGCATGATGATTGCTTCAGTTTCAGCATCAATAGGTCGTAATGAGTCTAGTTCTTTTTTAAGGTCTACCGCCTTTTTTAATTCTTCCATAAAACAATTCGTGCTAACAAAGTTACATGCAATTCTGCCAAAAACAAACGCGTAACTAAGGTACAATTTTTTATTTTTACAGAAACCTTTTTGATTATGTCAAAATCTGCCTTGCGGAAGCAATATAAAGTTATGCGAAATGCGCTTTCTGATATACAGATTGACGATTTTAGCATTGCAATCGCCAATCATTTGTTGCAACTTCCTATATGGGAAAAACGTTATTATCATTTGTTTCTGACCATTGCCGAACAGAAAGAAGTGGATACCGAATTTATTTTGAATATTCTCGCAGGAAAAGATAAAGATATTATTCTTTCCAAAAGTAATTTTACTGATAATTCGCTCACACATTTTTTGCTAACAGATACGACAGTGCTGAAAAAAAACGCGTATAATATTCCTGAACCTGTGGACGGAATTGAAGTGCCTTCCAACAAAATTGACGTGGTTTTTGTGCCTTTGTTGGCGTATGATACCAAAGGAAATCGCATTGGTTATGGCAAAGGATTTTACGATCGGTTTTTAGCGGAATGTAAGGACGATGTGATTACAATTGGGCTTTCTTTTTTTCCACCAGAAACTACCGAATTTGAGATTGACACCAACGATGTTTCGTTAGATTTTTGTGTAACGCCTGAAAAGGTTTTTGAGTTTTAATCATTTTATTTCTAAATGGAATTTGTGTAATCACAGCTCATCTGAGTAACGTTCATTTTTGTCTTGACACAAAAACGAACCAAAAAAGTCAAGACAATCTATAGGAAATTGCTACGCACCATTCTCTCATGCGCTTCATGCTTGAAGCTACGCTTCGCAATTTCGCTTTTCGTTCATTATTTCTGAAGATTGTCAGATAGTTTCCAAAAAAAATTTGATATTAAGAGTCGGTCAAGAAATCAAAAAATCATTCCTCCTTATTTACAAAATTTAAACTGCGCTAAATAAAAGTGTAAAAAATTATGCCTTTTCCTCTGAAGTAACCTCAACCACTTCTTTGACAACTTCTCTCTTTCTTTGTGTAACTTCTTGTGCTTTCTTTTTAGGAAATGCTTTTTTGTTGAAGATAATTAATAAGGCAACTCCAACCGTGATTGCTGAGTCTGCGATGTTGAATACCGGATCGAAAAAGGTCAATCGGTCACCACCAATCCACGGCATCCATTCGGGCCACGTGGTGTCTATGAGTGGAAAATGCAACATATCTACCACTCTTCCGTAAAATACAGGTGCATAACCGCCTTCTTCTGGTAAGAAGGTTGCTAATTGTCCTTCGCTTCCGTTGAAAAGTATTCCATAAAATACCGAATCGATGATGTTTCCAAAAGCACCTGCAAAGATGAGCGCGATAGATACAATGAGAATTCGTGAGCTGTTTTTCTTTACCGCATCGTATAACCAATATCCAATGGCTGTGATGGCAAATAAACGGAATAAGGTTAGGAAGAGTTTTCCATAACTTCCTGGCAACTCCACGCCCCAAGCCATGCCTCGGTTTTCTACAAATAGAATTTTAAACCATCCAAAAACTTCTACGCTTTCGCCTAGTTTGAAATTGGTTTTGATGTATATTTTACTGATTTGATCAATGAGTAAGATCAAAACAATGATTCCAATGGCTTTTTTTAATGACATCTGTGGTATATTTCCCTAATAGTTCGCAAAAATAAGAATATTTTATTCTTTATTGGCAGAATATATAATCTTTCCATTGTCTGCCTTTAATTCTACTTTTTTTCCGTTTTCGTAGAATATAATTTGTCGATCAGATGCTGTTTCAAACGTAGGTAACGGCTTTTTGTTATAGTGAATGTTCCCTTTTTTGGTTTGAATGATGGCTTCTGCGTTGAGTTCGTTTATATTGAAATTTCCTGAAATTAATACCGCCCACAGTTTTTTGTAGCTTCCTTCTACATATACTTGGGTTTCGTCGCCTTCTAGCTGTACGTTGAGTTTTTGGGGAATGTGAATGTTCATCGTTATGGCAAAAACCTTATGCGCACTGAGTTTGTCATTGGGCAACACAAAATCTTCTACCAATTCGCAAGAGAGTTGTAGTTTTTTGTTTTTGGTAGCCGTAATCACGTTGACGTCGCGATAGTATTCGCCTTCCATGTGTGTTTCTACACGAAGAATATTTGTGTCCGTACTGTAAATGTTGAGTTGAAATATTTTATTCGTATTGATGCGAATTTCCTCAATATCGTTGACATTTAACGCTTGCTGCGTGGTTTTTTGCGCATAGCTTACTGTCGAAACCAATAAAAAAAGATATGAGATATAATGAATTTTGTACATGTAAAATTTCAAAATAATAGCTAAACTTCTCAACTCATAAATAAAAAGAGCGCCCAATGAGCGCTCTTTTTGAAATATAAATGTAGTTTATTTTTGCATGTTTTTTGCTTCAATACTTAGTGTAGCGTGAGGTACTAATTTTAGACGTTCAGGATTGATCAATTTACCTGTGACTCTGCAAATACCATAGGTTTTGTTTTCAATACGAATGATGGCATTTTTTAAATCGCGGATAAATTTCTCTTGACGAATTGCCAATTGCATGTTCTTCTCTTTCGACATGGTTGTGGAGCCTTCTTCAAACGCTTTAAACGTTGGTGAAGTATCATCCGTTCCATTGTCGTGGTCGTTCATATACGCACTTTTTAACAGTGCTAAATCTTTTTGAGCCTGATCAATTTTATCTTGAATAATCTTCTTGAATTCTGCAAGCTGCTTGTCTGAATATCTAATTTTAGTATCTTCCATGGTCTATACTTTTTTTATCAACAATACGGTGTTTACGTCATCGAAAGCAATTTCTGTTCCATTTTCTAGCTGTTCTACAAATTCTAATTTGGCAGTTAGTGTTTCTGTTGTTAAATAGTCCAAATTATGATTGATAGCAGCTACCAATTGTTCATCTTTTTGTAGCGTTACATGAATTTTATCGGTGACTTCAAATCCTGAATCTTTACGCTCGTTTTGAATTCTGTTTACCAGTTCTCTTGTGATTCCTTCTTTTCGTAACTCGTCAGTGATGGTCACGTCTAACGCTACCGTTATTCCTCCCGAATTGGCTACTAACCAACCTTCAATATCTTGCGAAGTAATTTCTACTTCTGTTATGTCTAATGTACTATTTTTTCCGTTAATTTCTACGGATATTTTTCCTGTTTTTTCAATTTCTGCAATTTCCTCTTGTCCGAACTGCATAATTGCTGCCGCAGCGGCTTTCATATCCTTTCCAAATTTAGGTCCTAAGAGCTTAAAATTTGGCTTTATTTGCTTTACTAATATGCCAGAAGCATCGTCTAACAATTCAATTTCTTTAACGTTTACTTCCGATTTGATTAATTCGGCAACAGCCATAATTTCTGCCTTCGTTTGTGCATCCAATACAGGAATCATGATGCGTTGTAATGGCTGACGTACTTTTATCTTTTCTTTAGCTCTTAACGATAATACTAAGGAAGATATTGTTTGCGCGTTTTCCATTTTTCGCTCTAATGATTTGTCAATGAACGTTTCATCGAATTTTGGAAACTCTGCCAAATGTACACTTTCAAAGTTTTCTTTGTTTGTTGCCTGCGTTAAATCTTTGTAAAGTCGATCCATGTAGAACGGTGCAATTGGTGCGCCCAATTTTGCAACCGTCAACATACAGGTATATAATGTTTGATACGCCGATATTTTGTCGTGTTGATAGTCTCCTTTCCAGTATCTTCTTCGGCTTAAACGCACAAACCAGTTACTTAGGTTTTCTTGAACGAATTCTGAAATCGCTCTCGCAGCTTTTGTCGGTTCGTAATCCGCATAACTTTCATCAACTAGTTTGATGAGTGTGTGCAACTCCGAAAGAATCCAACGATCAATTTCTGGACGTTCTGCTACTGGAATTTCGTCTTCGCTATAGGTAAAGTTGTCAATATTCGCATATAAACAGAAGAACGAGTACGTGTTGTAAAGCGTTCCGAAGAATTTACGACGCACTTCTGCAATTCCGTCCAAGTCAAATTTTAAGTTGTCCCAAGGATTGGCATTTGCAATCATATACCAACGCGTAGCATCTGGTCCGTATTTATCAAGCGTTGTGAATGGATCTACCGCATTTCCAAGACGTTTGGACATTTTTTGTCCATTTTTATCAAGCACCAAACCGTTAGATACTACATTTTTATACGCTACCGAATCAAATACCATCGTTCCTATCGCGTGAAGCGTATAAAACCATCCGCGCGTTTGGTCGACACCTTCGGCGATAAAGTTTGCAGGATAGCTTTCGTTGTTGTCTATTAATTCCTTGTTTTCAAACGGATAATGCCATTGCGCATACGGCATAGAACCAGAATCGAACCATACGTCAATTAAGTCACTTTCGCGCTTCATTGGCTTTCCAGAAGGCGACACCAACGTAATTTGATCTACGATGTGTTTGTGTAAGTCTACTTTGTTATAGTTTTCCTCTGACATATTCCCGACTTCAAAATCGGCATAGACATCGTTGGTTTCTACACCAGCATCGATGGCTTTTTGGATTTCAGCTTTTAATTCTGCCAGCGAGCCTACAATTAATTCTTCTTTACCATCTTCCGTACGCCATATTGGCAAAGGAATTCCCCAATAACGTGAACGTGATAAGTTCCAATCGTTTGCACTTGCAATCCAGTTTCCAAAACGACCTTCTCCAGTTGATTTTGGTTTCCAGTTGATGGTTTGGTTTAGGTCGTACATTCTATCTTTTACATCCGTAATTTTGATAAACCACGAATCTAACGGATAGTATAAAATTGGTTTGTCGGTACGCCAGCAGTTTGGATAACTGTGAACGTATTTTTCAACCTTAAAGGCTTTATTTTCTGTTTTTAGTTTGATGGCTAATTCGACATCAATCGATTTTTCAGGAGCTTCACCATCGGCATAGTATTCATTTTTTACATATTTCCCACCGAATTCACCCAATTCTGGTCGGAAACGTCCTTGTAAATCTACCAATGGTACTAAGTTGTCGTTTTCATCTTTTACCAATAGTGGTGGAATTTCTGGAGTTGCTTCTTTGGCAACTTTCGCATCGTCTGCTCCAAATGTTGGCGCCGTGTGTACGATTCCTGTTCCGTCTTCCGTTGTAACGAAATCACCTGAGATGATTCTAAAGGCATTTTCAGCATTTTCATATGGTAATGCATACGTCAATAATTGCTCGTATTTGATGCCAACTAAATCACTTCCTTTGTGTTCACTAGTGATGAAGTATGGTATTTTTTTATCGCCTTGTTGGTAGGCCGCT
The DNA here is from genome assembly GCA_006383075.2 of Kordia sp. TARA_039_SRF. Classification (GTDB taxonomy): domain Bacteria; phylum Bacteroidota; class Bacteroidia; order Flavobacteriales; family Flavobacteriaceae; genus Kordia. The sequence continues at coordinate 188,252 of SMNH02000001.1, read as the reverse complement.
ACTTCTTCTTGTGATTCTACTTTCGTGAATTTTCCTGTGAATTGCTTCCCTACTAAACTTTTAGCTACGACAACGTTTATTGGCTCGAATGTATATTGATTGTAAGTTTGTACTACAACATAATCTATTTTTGGCCCAACGGTTAATGCTGTGTTTGACGGCAACGTCCAAGGAGTTGTCGTCCACGCTAAGAAATGTATATCGCCATCTACGTTTTGCAACGCTGCTGGCAAGGTTTCTTTGATGGCTTTAAATTGTGCTACTACCGTAGTATCCGTTACATCTTGATAGGTTCCTGGCTGATTTAATTCGTGCGAGCTTAGCCCAGTTCCTGCTTTTGGTGAGTATGGTTGGATGGTGTAGCCTTTGTACATCAATCCTTTGTCATAGATTTGTTTGAGCAACCACCATACACTTTCCATGTATTTTGGCTTGTAGGTAATGTATGGATTGTCCATATCTACCCAATAACCTGCTTTTCTGGTCATATCATTCCAGATGTCTGTATAGCGCATTACCGCTTCTTTGCAGGCTTCATTGTATTCGTCTACAGATACTTTTTTTCCGATATCTTCTTTCGTGATATTGAGTTCAGATTCTACTTTAAGTTCTACCGGAAGTCCGTGTGTATCCCAACCTGCTTTACGTTTTACCTGATATCCTTTGAGTGTTTTGTAACGACAAAAAATATCTTTAATGGCTCTAGCTAATACGTGATGAATTCCAGGCAATCCGTTTGCGGATGGCGGTCCTTCAAAAAATACGAAAGATTCGGCACCTTCACGCGAAGTGATACTTTTTTCAAAGATATTTTCTTCTTCCCAATAGTTGAGTATTTCTTCTGCTACTGCGGGCAAGTTTAGCCCTTTATATTCTGTAAATTTATTAGCCATTTTTTCTGCTCTGTATTGAATTTGCGAAATTAATGAATTTCATTGAATTGTAATGGTTTAAATAAAAAAAGACCACTTGGTTTGCAAGTGGTCTTTTAGTTTGTGTGTGATTCTGATTATTGAATGACTAGTTTTTTACTAATTTTTCCGGCTTCAGAATATATACTTATCACATAAATACCACTGGCTACATCGTGTATTGGAATTCGAATGACATTTTCTTGAATTCCTTCGTTGATGGTTTTGATTTGCTGTCCTAAAATGGTGTGCATTTCAATGTTTTCAAGCTTGAAATTGGTGTTGTTGGTAATAACCAATTCCTCTGTTTTAGTATCCGTATACATGATGATACCTTCTTCCAAAATAGCTTCATTGGTACTTAATACACTTTCAGGCTTAAATACTAGTGAGTATTTGTCATTGGTTTCTCCTACAGGAATAGTGACTTGGAAATCGCTTTCGCGCAAATTGTGAGTTGCTCCTGAGTAATTATTTCTTATGTAAATACCAATGTCTTCGCTAATATTTTCAACAGCGTCTAACTTGATTAATCCACCTCCGTTGGTTTCTGACACCAAACCTAGAGGCACGACTCTGTCATTGTAAATATTTGGAACTGCCTGAATTACATATTTTTCACCTTCTAGCGCCCAGTACATATCATTTTCAACAACTCCAATCGATTTTCCTTCATATCCTAAGTCGAATCCGTCCGTTGCATTTCTATCAAACGTTAGCAAGATTTGACGATGGTATCCTTCTGGGTTTTTATATCCTAAACGAATTTTTTGACGTTTGTCTTCACGAATACTTGCTGGTGTAGGCTCTGTATCAAATTCTGTAGTTATCGTTTCATCCGTGGATGCTGGTCTGTTTGCTGAGTTTTCAAACATTCCAGTGTCACCCGTTTCATCAGCTGTTCCTCTTGTAAAGAGCGAAAGTATAGAGGCTGGGTTTTCGATAACAAGTCCTGCAGAGTTTCCACGTTGCGAATTGTTGAATTCTACCGTAGTGGTTACACCATTTCCAGCATTTGAGTCACCTTGTACAAAGAATCCTTGTCCAACAGGAATGAAGCGTCTCGGTGTTTTTGTTCCTGAGCCTGTTTGACTTACCGATGGATGCGATAGTGCTGGTGTTCCTCCACTTAGTGTGTAGGTAGCATATCCTCCTTGATAGTCGAGAAGGTTGTGTGTGCCTCCGCCCCAATGTTCCCATAAAAATATGGTTCCTGATGTAGCATCATTAGCTAGGTTATCGTTGATAAATTCGTTTGCGTCAAGCGCAGATAGGTATGGGTTTCCAACTAAATAGAGATTTCCATCATCTAATGGACCTACTGTGATTACGCCATTGTTTGGCTTTCCTCTAAATACATAGTTTTGCTCTTCCAATTCATCTGCAGTAGATGATACACCTTTCATTGTATATCCTTCACCTGGAGAGATATTGCCTGTATTTCTGACAAATTGCCAAGCATTGTAATCCTCGTCAGCACCGTTGACATATTTAAAAATCCATTCAGAGCTGATGGTTAACGGTGATGTATTTCCATCATCAGCTGTTGTCCAAGTAATTGCTCCTGGCGCACTCGGAGTCGTTCCGTCTAAAAGAACATCGCCGAGCGTAAAATCTTGATTGTTTGCCGTGGTATTGATATCACTTACTGGCGACGACCAATAATTGTATGTGTATAGACTTGCCGTTCCTTGCTGATCTCTTTCAACATATCCTGCGCTTGTAACATCTAAATCACTACGTTCAGTTTGACGGAATTGACTTTCTCCGTTAAGATCTATCACTCCATCTAATTCTGTATACCATGTATTGATAAGCTCAAATCCTGTTCCATTGGTTACCGTTAATGGTGCGGTATTTGTTACTACAGGATTGGTTCCTGTCATGGTTAGCGAAGCGCCTGAATCTACTATTAATCCTAGAGTTGAATAGTTAGCACTTGCAACTACATCATTTCGAATGTCTACAATTGACCAGTTGATGCTGTTTGCTGATGGTGTATCCCAAATTGTTCCGTGCTCCCAAGTAGCATCGTCTATCCAGTTTCCGTCTGCAACACTTACATATGGCATTGGCGCTGTTTGCGGCACTAATCCTGACATGTTTTTCATGAATAGTGTATTGTCATTTCCGGTAAGGTCTTCAATACGATTTCCAGTTACAGATGACATGTTATAGTATCCTACCAAAGATGACCAAGCTACGTTGGCTCCTGAGGTAAAATCTTCAATATCTTTTGGAATAACAGAACCGCGAACGTTGCTTCCATTTTGTACAATTTCTTGATGTACCATTTCTCGAAGTTGGTCTTCGGTAAGCGCTACGTCAAATATTCGGACTTCATCAATGTATCCTGTAAAAAAGTTAATATTATTAAAGGTTCCCATACGAAATGGATTCGTATTGGAAGGCAATGGATCAATTCCTCCACCTCCAATAAGGAAACCGTTAAGATAGTTACGAGCGGTTCCTGTAGATGTATTCACCACAATAGCAAAGTGTACCCAATCTGTTAAAGTACCTGTACCTGCTCTTGGTGTTCCACCTGTTTGTCCTTCTTGTATGGCAAGTAAACCTCCACTTAAATAAAATCTGAATTGTCCTTGAACCCCTAGAATTGTTCTATTTGCAGTTGGTGAAGATTGCCCAGGATTTCGCACCCAACCCATAATTGTATAATCTGTTAGTGAAACAGAGGTTGGCGATTTGTCTTCTACATAATCATCTATCCCGTCAAAGAACAGTGCATTTGTTCCAGTAACCGTATCAGGGTCAGCCAATGTAAAAAACTGTCCGTCTTCCAAGTTTACACCTGTAAAGGTAACAACACCACCTACATTGGTTCCTTGATAGTTTTCAAAAGCTGCAAACGTATCTGTGTCAGCAATGTATAGTTCTAAATCATCAATATTAGCAATTCCACTACTACTCAAGTCAAATACCAATTCAACAGTTCCTGCGTCAGTTGTACTTTCATGAGCATGCCAAACTTTGTTCAGCATTCTGCTTGTTCTTTCTGGCAATGTTGTTGTTTGGATAGTTTCTCCTAGTCCATTATTTCCTATAATTAAATAGGTTAGGTTGGATGGAAAAGAACCTGATTCCTTTGTCATTGTTAGTATGTCTTCAGGACCTCTGTTTACACTGCTTGATTGCGTTTGTTCAAATAGTGAGTTATCATCACGCACAATTCCGAAAATATTGTATCCATATCCTGCATTAGCAGTACCATCCCATATTACGGTTCCATTTGAATCTACGTAGTCTTTACTAGTTCCGCTATATCCGAATGCGGATGTTCCAGAACCTGTAGTCCAATTAAATTCATTAGATCCTAATGTAATTCCATATTTCAATGCAAGATACGACTCTACTCTTTCCATTTCAGCAGTTGTCAAGTCTCTATCGTACATTATTACTTCTGCAATGTCACCATTGAATCGGAAACCACTTCCTGTGTTTACACTAGCTCTTCGAGCACCAATTAAAACATCGGATGCAATAGAACCGTTGGAAATGCCTTCGTTGGTTGCGGCAGGGTCTGAAACTCCATTCATGTACGGAGAGAGTCTTGTTGAGCTTACTCCTGTATCTGATATAACTCCCGCTGTGATTTTAGGTTCAACACGTCCGTAGACTGTTCCAAAGCGAACTGATGTGTTAGGCGCATCGGCATTATTTCTTCCTAGTGTATGATGCAATACCTGATCGGTTACTCCAAACCAAACTTGATAGTTACGGTCAAATTCATCTCCTTTAGATACAACGGTTCCAAAACTGTTTGTTTGCACCACTGTAATGATGGTCATTTCATCTGTTAACGGTTGCAAATCTAGTGCAGCAGGGTTTCCAAGGTTTAAAAATTGTCCTCCTGTAAAGCGTAATGTTGGATTAAAGTTGAGTCCGTCGCTTACCAATTGTGCATCTGTTGCTCCTTCAGAAGTTGCTGTAAAACCGTTTGGTGATTGGTCTGTCCAGCTATCTACATCCGTTCCTGTGAGTGAAGTTCCTGCATTTGCTTTCAGCCATAATTGCAAGTTTGTAGAAATATTTCCTGGACTTGGAATGGGCACAACTCCATTCCCTCCAATATTGAAAGAGAACGTTTGCTCTGACGGATCAGGATCGTCATTGGAGATTTCTATTTCTGCTGTGGCAGCTCCAGCTACTGTTGGCGTATATCGTATTATAAATGTTGTAGACTCACCTGCCGATAATACCAAATCGGTTGGTTGTGTAACAACCGAAAAGTCTGCACTTGAACCTGATGCAAAACTCACTGGGTTTGGCGTTAATGTTAAATCGGTAGTAGTTCCAGAGTTGGTAATGATGAAGGTTCTTTCAAAAAATCCTCCCGAAAGGTAAACATTTCCAAAATCAGTATGGTCAGCCGTTGATGGCACATTGACAGAGCCATCTACTATTTCAACAGCATTACCCGTAACAGTGATGTCTGGCGGCAGTGCTGAATTGGTAATATTAACGGTATAATCTTCAACTTCTCCAAAATTAAACGTTTCACAAGCGTTTAAAACAGGATCATCTCCTTTCATTTGAATACGCATTCTGGTATTTCCTGTAAGAGCTGATAATGGTATTGTGAAGTTTATAGTTACGGGAGTTGTTGTATTCGCTGCTGCATCTGAAAAAACAGATTCGCCAGCATCAAAAAAGTCTCCATCCTGATTGTAATCAATCCATACGGCAAGGGCTTCATTATAAACTGTACTTGTCCATGTTTTGGTAATGGTAATATTGTAGTTGGTTCCCACTTCCAAATCGGTTGGTGTAACAGAGCCCGTAAAGTCAGTATATCCAGATGCAGGAGCAGAGATTCCTTGATTGTTATCCATTGTATTTAACTGCACTCTACTAATGTGTTCTCCAGCAGCATCAAGACCTGTTGAAGCACAATATTGTGCATGTGCAATTGAAAAGCATAGCAATAATGCTATAAATGAGTAGGTTTTTTTCATATTATAAAGTATTAAGGCAGAGTAAATTTAATAAATCTAAACTTTCTTTTGTGATTTGGCAGGCATTTTAATTCATCAATTTAGATGAAAAACACGAATTTTTCGATATAATTTTTGAAAAAATTATAAGTCAGACAAGTTTTGTAGTCTTTTTCTTTTTGTTTACGAACTAAAAAGTATAATTCAAGCTTAGGATTAAATTCCTTCCTGGCGCAGAAATTCCAGAAGAGTATACTCTGTAACGCTGATCGGTGATATTTTCAACTGCAGCAGTTACGTTTATTTTTTCGTTGATTTCAAAATTTGATTTTGCATTGAACGTAAGCCATGAAGGCGAAAAAGGGTTTCCGTTTTCATCAATTGCATATAGATAAGCTTTGTTGCGTTCTGAAGGAGCAAGGTTTTCGTATGTGATAGAACTGTTAAAGTTTGTAAAGACGTCAAATTTAAAGCGTTCATTTTTATAGATAAGATGTACATTTCCGAAAATAGGCGATACATGTCGCAAAGGCACACTAGTTCCGTCTGCCTGTTCTTCTTCTCCTCTCGGAATTGTAATGTCGGCTGTAATTTTGGTACGCTTGTCAAATTTTGCAGCAAAGCCAAATTCAAATCCGTAAGTATATACTTTTGAAGCATTTTGAATGGCTTGTACATTGCTCAATTCTCCATTGTATATAATTTCTGTAGCTCCATTGAGATTGAAGTCTTTTCGAATTAAAGCATCATCCAATAACGTGTAAAAAGCCGTGAAGTTGATATCAAATCTGCTTCCTATTTTCTTTTGAATTCCAAATTCTGCACTATATGCATGTTCTGGTGCTAAGTTTGGATTGGGCACAATGACTGAGCCAGGCTCAGAATCGAACACTTTTCCGATGTCATCAATGTTTGGCGCTCTGAAAGCTGTACCAATATTTGCGGTAATTTGCCATTTGTTTGGCAACCAACTAAATCCGATACTTCCTGTAAAAGCACCTGTATTCGTTTTGGCTTCTGTAAACGGAAACGGAAAGAACGTGGTATCAAAATCAGCATCAATTAAGATATGATTGTACCGCAAGCCCGATTGTAAGGTAAATTTTGCATTGGGTTTGTATTCTAAACTTGCATACGCCGCCATCGATTGCCATGTAGCACCATCAGGATATCGAGAAGCTGCATCGGTTATTTCGTCTGTAGTGATGTTTTTGTCGTATCCGTCAGAATGTACTTTGTTGTACACGTATTCCAGTCCGTAAAAGGTTTTTATTTTGGGATTGAATCTTTTTTCAAAGTCTAAACTTGACGATATTGCATCTACTTTTTCTTCGGTTACATTTAGAGTAACATCTTGAAAGCTTCGACTGTTTCTACTTTCTTCAAATCGTTGATAAGCATTGGTAAACTTTACATTGTCATAATAGGTATTGTTTCCTTTTTTTTGAGTTTGAAAGTTTGCCATAAACCAGCGTTGTGGTCCGTAATACCAATCACCAAAACGAAGTGCTTCGTTGCGATATTGAATTAAACGATCGTATCGAGGATAGTCTGAAGTTGTAGAATAATGCAATCCTAAGTCAAATTCCCAAATATCATCTGAAACTAGTTTTGCACGTTGCGCTATGTTGAGTTGGCTGTATCCCGTGAATCGCTGATTTAGCGGATTGGCATTGTTAACAACTACATCTTGTCCGTTCATAGAGGTTACAAATTCTGGACGCAGGTATTCGTCTCTACCATTTTCTCCCATGCGTAAATCGTCAAAATCACTGTAACTTACACTCGTTAAAAACGCCCATTTTTTCAGTCCGATATTGATATCAAAGTGCCCTGTTTTTTCTCTGTTAGCCGAAGCATAACGTATATTGGCGTTTCCTGAAACCAACGTTTTTTCACTCCAAGAGAGTTTGGGTGTTTTTGTGTAAAAATTCATTACGCCACCAATTGCGTCACTTCCGTAGATTACAGAGCCTGGTCCGAGAATCACTTCTGTGTTTTTTACATTGAAAGGGTCAATCGATATTACGTTTTGAATATTCCCACCACGAAATATAGCATTGTTCATTCGAACACCATCTACTGAAAGTAAAAGTCTGTTTGTAGAAAATCCTCTAATCATAGGACTTCCGCCACCAAGTTGACTTTTTTGAACAAATACTTTTCCGCTTCTTTCTAGTAAATCGGCGGCAGTTTGTGGCGTCGTATAGACAATCTCTTTACTATCTATGCTCACTATTTTTTGAGGAATTTCTTTTTTGTTTTGTTGCCATTTGGAAACCGAAATGACAATTTTAGACAATTCAGCCGTTTCTTTTACTAAGTAAACAATGTTTTTGTTTGCGAGAATTTGTTTTTTGGTATACGTTGCTGGCAAGTAGGAAATGTGTCGAAATGTAATTTTTTCGTCATCGGTAAAGATAGAAATGTCCATTTTACCACGAGCATTGGTGATACCACCTTTGGATTGATTGGCATTGTACACGTTAACATTAGATATATTTCTGTTGTTAACGATGTCTTTTACTTGAATTTCTTGACCAAAAAGAGCTTGCGAAAAAATAAAAGAGATGAATACGACAATATCTTTTATTTTATTTGAATACTTCATGTAACACTTCCATTGATTTTGGTTGCCTAAATCCCTGCAAATGTAATTTAAAATATTGAATGAATATTGCAAGGAGTTCATTTCTTCTTTGTGAAGATAGCTTTATGGTGTTTTGTGTATCAAATTTTATGCCTAATAACTGTTTTAGACATGTTAAATTTTCTCCTGAAACACATTGATTCAGCGTGCTGTTATCAAAGAATTGTCCTTCTTGCAAGTCAAAGTATGCGCGATGTATGTTTTTGGTTTCTGGAAAGAAGCCGAAATACTTGGTTAAGTTTGTTAAAAATACCAAATGAAAGTTCGCTATTTCATCATTCATATCGAGCCATTGTAGCGCATTTTCTATAAATTCGAATAATGCCTCGTTTTTTTCTTCTTCTTGAATGGAATAGTTAAGTATTTCTGATAAGAATAATGCAATAGCACTTTTGGTTATTTGCGTGTGAATGGTCGCATACGGATATACCGTTTTGACATCTTTTATGTATTCTAAACTGCCTTTGTTTTTATGATTGGCAACAATTTCAAGCTGTGTCAGTGGTTGAAAGTACGCGATTTTTAATTTTCCCTTTTTTGATTTAAGAATACCGCGCAACAAGTAACTTTTAATTCCGTCAGAAGCCGTAAAACATTTGACAATAACGCTGGAATCACCATATTTTATGGTAGCAATGACAATGGCTTTGGTAGTGACTAACATTTAGCGAATAATCATCACTTTGGTAACTTTGGTTTCAGAACCGTCTTCACTGGCAATTAAGATAAGGTATACACCTGATGCGACTTTGTGTCTGCCAAAAGCAGTAGTATCCCAAAGCAACGTTCCGCCTTCTGTAGTGGCTTCAAATACCAAGTTTCCTTCAATATCCGTAATTTTTACGTTGGCGTTATTGGTGAGTCCTGTAATGGTTAAATCGCCATTATAGCCTGGTCGTACAGGGTTTGGATACGCATATACGTTTTCTAATGTTTCTTTTGGTGCGGTTGCCGTTCCTTGGAAAGATAATAATCCTTTCGCCGTAGCCATGTATACTCGCCCATTTTCTTCATCAATTTCAATATTGTTGATGGTGTTTGTAGGTAACGGTGAATTGTCTTTGGTGAAATGTGCTAAGGTTTCTGTGGCATCTGGCGACATGTAGAATACTCCAGAAGCTGAAGTAGCAATCCATTTGTTATTGGAGCCGTCTACTTCTATATCGGTTACGGTTTGCTCAAAGAGTAATTCTTTCGGTACGCCATCTTCATCGACAATAATTATATCGTTTGATTGCGGATTGCTATCATCAAAAATACCGTCTGCGCCAAAATACACACGAATTCCTTTTACTGTCCCAATCCACAGATTTCCAGAATTGTCTATACGAACAGCTCGTACATCTGTGCTTGGTAAATTTCCTGATTCGTCTTCACTGATAGATGTGAAACGAGAGCCTGCGCTTCGTGTTTCGTCAAAAGCTAATACTCCGTGATTTTGTGTTGAGATAAATTTTACACCACCATCTGTGATTTCTATTTTAGAGAGTCCGTTTTCTGCTCCAAAAGGATCACTAATGGCTTCAGTTACTGAAAAAGATTCCCACTGCCCGTTGCTTCGTAAAACTTTGATTCCATTATCTACTTTAGAGTTTAATACCCAAAGATCACCGTTTTCATCAAATTTTGTTTCTCCAATTCGTATGTCAATGTACGTTGGCACTCCAATATCTAATGATTCCAATCCACTGTTGGTAGTGTTTAAAATTTCGATAGGTGTATTGTCTTCTACTTTTAAAATTCCTGAGAAAAAAGAGCTTAAAAATACTTCACTCGTATTTGACGGATTTACGGTAGCGTGTACAATACTTCTCGCATCAAAATCAGGTGTGTACGGAATGTTCGTCCAAGCCATATCTTGCATGTGACTTACACCTCTCCTGTCTAAAGGATACGGATTGTAGCCTGCTGTATAATCACCATAAACTACCCACAATTCGTTTGGAATTGCTGTGATGGAAAAGGTGTTGTTTAATAAAGGACCATCTGGCAATATTTGGTTTGCCGTTAATGGCATTGAAAATGATGTTTGTAGTATTCCTTCAGTTTCGGTACCAATATATAGGTTTTCTCCTAAAAGCAATGCTGCATTAAATGCCAATGAAGGGAATTCTTCAAAATTTTGAATGTTTATAATTTCATTGAGTTGCGTATCATATATATGTACTTGGGAATTATGCACAACAACCATGTAATTATCTGTTGCTTTTAAGTCTTCTACTCGTGTTGCAAATTGTGATACCGTAGTTTCTACCCCAAAACCAGTTCCGTTGAACTTATAGAGTCTTCTGTTGTTAAAGTTTACTGCATATAAATCTTCTCCAAAAGCCGTAATTGCACTCCAATTAGACGTAATTAAGCGTTGCCATTCTTGAAAATCAATTAAATTGTCATTATCAACTGTGGCTCTGTATATCCCTGAATTGGTGGCTGCGTAAATAAATTCACCTAAGATTGCCGTTTGACGAACTTCTACCTGACTTCCATTAGGACCAATAAAATACGTATCTCCAAATTCTAAGGCATTGATGTCGTATAAAGAAATTCCAAAATCGGTAGATAAGTAAAGCGTATTGTTGTATTCTAAAATATGGTTGATGGCTTTTTGATTTGGCGGAATAGTTGGTTTGTCAACAATATCAACTACTTTGTTGATTTCTTCCGAAAACGGATCAAAAACTTCTAACAGTCCATTGCCATAACCCAACACATATTTATCAGCAGATTGACTGTAAAACGCCGTACTTATTTCTTCTCCTGAAAGTCCATTAACCGTTGAAAATTTTGTGATTTCATTGGCTTGCAAGTCGTACGTAAAGAACGAATTTTCAGAAGCACCATAAATTTTATCAGCACTTTGCGATATGTTTACAATTTTGTTATATGAATAGTGACCTAACCAAGAATTGTTGGCGGATTGACTATATACTGTTACATAACAGATAAGTAATAACCAATACAAACGTTTCCTCATTCGTCTTATTTTTATACGGTTTTTATAGAAAATGCCTTTTACAGAATATGTTAAGACAGCTTTTATTGTAATATTTCACCAAATATATTTAATAATAACGTAACTAAATTGCTTATCATATATTATTGCATAAAAAAAAGCTTTCCACGTTAAAATTGTAGAAAGCTTTTAATTGTATTTATTTGATTGTTTAGATAACTCCTTGTGCAATCATAGCGTCTGCAACTTTTACAAAACCTGCAATATTTGCTCCTTTTACGTAATCGATAAAACCATTTTCATCTTTTCCGTATTCTTCGCAAGCCGCGTGAATATCTTTCATGATATTTTGTAGCTTTTCATCTACTTCTTCACGAGTCCAGCTATAACGCAATGAGTTTTGTGTCATTTCCAAGCCTGAAGTTGCCACACCACCTGCATTAGATGCTTTTCCTGGCGCGAATAGTATTTTCTTATTTAAGAATACTTCAATAGCTTCTGGCGTAGAAGGCATGTTAGCTCCTTCGCTCACACAAATACATCCATTATCTACTAATGTTTGTGCTTCTTCTTCATTCAATTCATTTTGAGTTGCGCATGGCAACGCTACGTCACATGCAATGCTCCATGGTCGTTCTCCTTCATGATAGGTTGCAGAAGGATATTTATCAAGATATTCTTTGATGCGTCCTCTTTTCACATTTTTAAGCTCCATGATGAATGCTAACTTATCAGCGTCAATTCCATCTTCATCATGAATAAATCCTGAAGAATCAGACATTGTTACTACTTTTGCTCCAAATTGTGTTGCTTTTTCAACAGCGTATTGCGCCACATTTCCAGAACCAGAAACGGTTACCGTTTTTCCTTCAAACGATTCGCCTCTAGTTTCTAACATACTTTGTGCAAAGTATACGTTTCCATATCCTGTTGCTTCTGGACGAATTAACGATCCGCCCCATGTTCTTCCTTTTCCAGTTAATACACCTGTGAATTCGTTTCGCAACTTCTTGTACATTCCGAAAAGGTATCCTATTTCGCGTCCACCAACACCAATATCTCCCGCAGGAACATCTGTATCTGGCCCAATATGTCTAAACAATTCAGACATAAATGCTTGACAAAAACGCATGATTTCTACATCCGACTTTCCTTTCGGGTTGAAATCAGATCCTCCTTTTCCTCCGCCCATCGGAAGTGTTGTTAAGCTATTTTTAAAAACTTGCTCAAACGCCAAGAATTTAAGAATGCTCAAGTTTACACTTGGATGAAAACGCAAACCACCTTTGTAAGGTCCAATAGCAGAATTCATTTGAACTCTATATCCACGATTTACTTGAATTTCTCCATTGTCATCAACCCACTGAACTCTGAACATAATCACACGCTCAGGTTCTACCATTCTTTCAAGTATCTTTGTCCCATTATATTTTTCCTTACCTTCAATATAAGGGATTACAGCTTCCGCAACTTCTTGAACCGCCTGTAAAAATTCAGGTTCATGTCCGTTAGTCTGCTTTACCAAGTCTAAAAAGTCTTTTACTTTTGCTTCCATAAACGAAGTTTGATTAACACATTTTTATTTAAATCATTATTTGACGGTGCAAATATACGTTTAATTAAAAAAAAACAGTGTTTTTTTTATAATTTGATAATCTTCAAACGTTTTCGAATAGCATCCCTTTAAATCATCCTTTTGTTACAAGAGTATATTAACAAATAGTAGTTAATACACTTTTTGTTTTTTTGTTTTACGGGTTTTTATATATTTGCTGTATAGCCTCATATTAATACTGGTTTATAACATGTTAAATAGAATCCGCCCTATCTTCCTACTTTTCATGCTTATGTGTGTAGGAGTTACCTATGCCCAATTTGGTTTTTCCCACGAAATCGGATTTGTTATTGGACCGAACGCATTCCAGTCAGATTATGGGGAGCGTAACGACTTTGATACGAATATTGGAAATGTCGGTGCCGAATTTGGTATTGTTCATTATTTAAATTTCTCGTATCGAGCAGAATGTAACTGTTTTACAAGATATACTTATTTCAATGACCACTTTAAAGTTCGAAATGAATTGACCTATACTACGGTTAATTTGGAACATTTTGGGCGATATGTGGGAGATGATAAAGTATCTGAAACAGCGAATCAATTACGTGCGATGAGCGGAAATACGCGTGTCATCAACTTAGGAACGCAATTAGAATTTTTCCCAAGAAGTATTCGTGAGTTTGAAAGCGGCGGCTATTTATTAGCACCGTATGCTGCATTGGGAGCACAATATCATTATTACACACCAACCGTTGAATCGAGCTTAGGACGATTGACAGATCCTGGCGTATTGCCTATAAAATATCAAGACGCATACCGAAACGAATCCAGTTCCACATGGTCTATTGTTGCTAGTGTGGGAACGCGTTACAAACTCACCGAAGTATCCGATTTATTATTTGACTTGCGTTGGAGATATTATTTTTCAAACTGGGTAGACGGATTGAATCCTGATGAAAATTTATATCCAGAAAACAAAGCAAACGACTGGAGTTTTGTAATTAGTTTTGGATATATTTATTATTTAGACTTTTAAGAAACGTATCAACATACACCAAAGCCATTTTGTAACGAAATGGCTTTTTTTGGCTATTTTTTATGCAGAAAGTGCTTGTTCCAAATCAGCAATAAGATCATCAACATCTTCAATACCAACACTTAAACGAATTAAAGCATCAACAATACCTGTTTTTTCCCTTTCTTCTTTGGGAATGCTTGCATGTGTCATACTTGCAGGATGACCAGCTAAGGATTCTACACCACCGAGTGATTCTGCCAGCGTAAATATTTTTAAATTTTCAATAATTTTAATGGCTTGATGGTAATCGTTTCCGTTGGTCACAAACGAAATCATGCCGCCAAAATCGTCCATCTGCTTTTTAGCAATGTCGTGATTGGGATGTGTTTCGAATCCTGGCCAATAAACTTTTGAAATTTTCGGATGATTTGCCAAATACTCTGCAATAGCTTTGCCATTTTCGCAATGACGCTGCATGCGAACGTGTAAGGTTTTGATGCCTCGCAATGCCAAAAAACAATCCATCGGACCGCAAATAGCACCACTTGCATTTTGAATAAAATATAATTTATCCGCCAATTCCTTATCATTTACAACCAACGCGCCCATGACCAAATCGCTGTGCCCGCCAATATATTTGGTAACAGAATGCATCACAATGTCAGCTCCTACATCTAACGGACGTTGCAAATACGGTGTGGCAAACGTATTGTCAACGGCTAATAATAAATTGTGGGCTTTCGCAACGACAGAAACCGCTTCAATATCAATAATATTCATCATCGGATTGGTGGGAGTTTCTATCCAAATCAGCTTTGTGTTTTTAGTAATATATGCTTCAATATTGGTAGCCTTTTCCATGTTTACAAAATGAAATTTGATGCCGAAATCTTCAAACACTTTTGTAAATAACCGATAACTTCCGCCATACAAATCATTCGTAGCAATAACCTCATCACCTGATTTTAAAAGTTTTAAAACCGCATCAATAGCAGCCAACCCTGAGCCAAACGCCAATCCGTAGTTGCCATTTTCCAAACTTGCCAACGCATTTTCCAATGCTGTTCGCGTTGGGTTTTTAGAACGTGCATATTCATATCCTTGATGTTCGCCAGGCGAACGCTGCGCAAACGTAGACGTTTGATAAATTGGAGGCATCACAGCGCCGTAGGCTTTGTCCGGTTGTTGTCCGCCGTGTATGGTTTTGGTATTGAATTTCATGATACGTTTCTTTTCTGTGGAAGAAATTAAGATACTCTTATTCATTTCTCCTCTTGGTTCTTTACAAATTTACCATTTCATTTATTAGTTTTCAGATTATCGACGTACCTTTAGCTGTCCATAACTTTTTTACTGAAATGATGTATAAAAATAACAACTTCTTTACATATCTATTTTTAATCTGTTTTTTGTGGAGCGCACACGCTTTCTCTCAAAATTTCACAAAACAAGATACGTTGCGCGGCTCTATCACGCCAGAACGAGCTTGGTGGGATTTGACACATTATCATTTAGATATTACAGTGAATCCTTCCGAAAGAACTATCGCGGGAAGCAATACCATTCAATATAAAGTAGTAGAAAAAGGGCAAAAAGTACTTCAAGTTGATTTGCAATCGCCATTGCGCATGACAAAAGCTATCCAAAATGGTAAAGAACTAGAAATTACACATGAAGGAAACGCGCATTTTATCCATCTTACTCAAAAACAACGATTAGGCAAGGTATATGCTGTAGAAGTTTTTTACGAAGGAAAGCCAAAAGTTGCCAAAAGACCACCTTGGGACGGCGGAATTACTTGGAAAAAAGACAAAAACGGATTGCCATTTATTGCTTCTTCTTGTCAAGGATTGGGCGCGAGTGTTTGGTGGCCGTGTAAAGATCACATGTATGATGAAGTGGATAGCATGAAAATTAGCGTGAATGTGCCTAAAAATTTAATGAATGTTTCCAACGGACGCTTGGTGAAGATTGAAGAAAAAGACAACGATACTAAAACCTATCATTGGAATGTGGTGAATCCGATTAATAATTACGGTGTAAATATTAATATTGGCGATTATGTACATTTTGGCGAAACGTATGAAGGCGAAAAAGGTACATTGGACATGGATTATTATGTACTGCGTGATAATTTGGACAAAGCCAAAGAGCAATTTAAAGATGCCGCTCGTACAATGGAAGCGTTTGAGCATTGGTTTGGACCGTATCCGTTTTATGAAGACAGTTATAAGCTTGTGGAAGCGCCGTATTTGGGCATGGAACATCAAAGTTCGGTGACATACGGAAACGGTTATACCAACGGTTACAGAGGTTTTGATTTGAGCAGAACAGGCTGGGGAATGAAGTTCGATTTTATCATTGTACACGAATCGGGACACGAATGGTTTGCCAATAATATTACCAATATCGACATTGCTGATATGTGGATTCACGAGAGTTTTACGGCGTATTCTGAAAATTTATTTTTGGATTATTTCTATGGAAAAAAAGCAGGCTCCGAATATGTCATTGGAACACGCGGAAGTGTGAGCAACGACCGTCCGATTATCGGAATTTACAATGTAAACCATGAAGGTTCGGGCGATATGTATTACAAAGGTGCCAACATGCTACACACCATTCGTCAGCTGATTGGCGATGACGAAAAATGGCGAAGTATTTTGCGCGGTTTGAATAGAGATTTTTACCATCAAACTGTACATACACAACAGATTGAAAGTTACATCAGTGAAAAATCGGGAATTGATTTGTCGTCAGTCTTTGACCAATATTTACGCACTACCGATATTCCAATACTACGTTATAAAAAAGACGGAAACAAATTTGTGTATCGCTGGGAAAATGCGGTGGACGATTTTGATATGAAGGCACAAATGGCGCTCAATGGAGAATTGGTTTGGCTATCACCAACTACCAAATGGCAAACGAAGAAACTTTCAAAAGAAGTTACAACCGTAGAATTGAATCCGAATTTTTACGTAACGATTGAAGAAGCAGAATGATTTAGGTTTTTTAGATTATCTATAAACGTTTCAATTTCAGGTTTTTATAAAAAGCCATGATTCGTATTTACTTCGTCATGCTGACTATCTGTAATTTCTACCCAAGTCTGGACGGTCTTCATAAAAATCTTCGAAAGTTTTATCTGTAGTATAATCATCTTTTAAGACTTTATATACTGTAAAAATTAAAAGTGCTTGACCAAGTACAACCAAAAAGAATACGAGACCAAACGGCATATTCATGGTGGAAAAAACAGTCACAGTAATAAGTATTAGCGTCGTAAGACCTAATAAAAACATTGCATTGATTTTCATAATATTTTTTTGTTTACAATTTAATAAAAAATGTTAAACAAAAATAGTGTTTAGTTGCTTTATTTTTTGATGCGATGACAATGGTTTGGAACGTTAGCACGAGCTACAAACTCTTAAGCATCTAATAAAAAGGGAAATATCTTTTAATTCTTATGAACTTAATTGATGTGAATATTTCTTCAATTTGATCACATAAAATACATGGTATAAATACTTTAGAATTATCCTTCAGAATTATAACATAATAAAAGTATTCATCCCAAAAAAAGAATTTCATTCTATTCTCAAAGGATGTTACTGAGAAATTACACTCAATTTTATTTATTTCAGCTGTATTAAGCTCAATTTTTTTTCCAGCCCTTGAGTATTCGGCTCTGCATACTGAATTATTAGAATATATTATTTTTATTGAAGCACCTTTGTTTTTGATGAAATAATTTAAAAGTAAGATTATTAAGGGCAATACATAAAAAATGACGCTTAAAAGAAGTAAGCCGAAAACAACTACTTTAATTTGATCTACGGTCATGTCATAATACATTTTCACACAAAATATTACCACAAAATCTATTAATGTAATAAATAATATCGGTCTTATAATAAAATAAAGCCCTATACTATTAAAAATGCCTATTTTAAAAACTTTAGAATTCATCAACTGGAAGATACTTTCTTCTAAGATTTTTTAGAAAAAGTTAGTGCAAGTTTCAAGCCCGCGCTATCTTAGAAAAATAAGATTTTAAGGTAAAAGTACTGTATTTACTTTGTATTCAGTCTATTTAAAGCACAATTTTATGCCTATTTTAGAGTTAATTAAAAAAATGAATACGAAACTGCATACGATTTGAAAAATTAAAGCAATTTTAAGAACCAAAAATCTATACAGGAAAAGACGACCTTTCTAAACGTTGGTACGTGTATTTCTCATTCCGAAATCCTGCAACGGGAAAATTAGAAAGGCAGCCACCTATTTACGAAGAAGCTAACATCAAATCTATACAGTAAAACAAGTGATGGAATTCGCTCTTGCACAAAAACAGCTTCTACCTTTACAGGATATTACAATAAGTTCATGCAGTAGCTTGAAGTCAATAAACTATCATCTCATGACATCAGCGAACTTAAAAAACGCCATGTGGGTCTGTTTTTAAACACCCTTAAGAAATCATAAACCAAAAACAAAAGTTTGCAAATACTCCTATCGAGGTAGTTTCTCCAAAAACAAAAATAACTACAAGACAACCCTATCTATTTTATTTTCTCAATTAGAAGATAGATGATGAGAATATTCCGTACAACCTTGTAGAAAAGATAAAGAACATCAAAACCAAGCCTAAAAAGAACAAATCATTGCTATCAGAGAATAACTTTACAATAACGACCCGTATTTATATGTATTTATGCAGTTTATGTCGTATGCTTTTTTTGCATAATATCGAGATGAGTAGACTTCAAGCAAAAGACATTGACTTAACCCAAACGCCTTTATGTACACTATAAAATATCGCCACTGGCTGTTGTACCTATTATCGGAGAATTAGAGAATATATATCATTCGCTGCATAAACCTAGAGAAATATGCACCTACTGATTACTTAATTACGTATAGAACTTTATTCCTTTCCTCATCAATATGCTTCTTAAACTCATGCTATATATGAGCTTTATTCGATTGACCTTTTCATCTAGTAACAATGATGCGTTCTTTTGAGTCTGTAAAGAACAGTATCAAAACATAATTCTCCTGTAACTACAATTACGATTTAAAATCTCATATAAATATTAACGTGATTTTTGATGTTTGCATTAAATATTTTAGGGACAAAAATTTTTATTAACTTTTTATTAACACGTATATCCTTAAAAATAAATACAAAATTCAACGCTTATTTTTAAAATTCGACGCTTATAAAATATATTTTATTTATTACTTCTGAAATGATATTTTCGCATTCAATTAATAAATAACTTACAAAATGAAAGTAAAACTCATATTACTATTTTTAACATGTAATATTATAAATATCTACTCACAGAATTTATTAAGTACTACAACTTGGACTGTAGGTACAGGTAATGTAACCGGTTTTAGTATCTACGGAACTACTGAAAAGAATTACAGAGAATTAAGTTTAAATCATATTGGTCATGAAGTCATCGTATGGAAATCAATTCCAGATAATACAAGTATTCAAGATGGAGGTTTTTTTTCCTCATATGTTACAATTGATCATACAAAGACATATCGTTTTTCTGTATGGATAAAAAAAACCAATTCTAATGAAGGAAGTTCATACTTTGGTTGTAACAGTTATGCTAATGGACAATTTCAAACATTAAGACTTAATGATTCTTCAATTAGTAGTCCATATTTTTTTGTTGGAGATTTACCTGAGTTAAATAAATGGTATCTACTAGTTGGATATGTTCATGATAGTAACCATTCTTCAAATATAAGTTTGGGCAGAATCTATGATGGAGAAACTGGTGAAGAAGTTCAAACTTTAACTGATTTTAAATTTACTTCATCTGCTACAAATATTAGAAGTCGTTCATTTCTGGCGCATGATTCAAATTCGGATGATAGACAATATTATTTCAATCCAACTATAGAAGAAGTCAATGGAAGTGAGTCAACTATAAATTTCCTACTAAGTATAAATGAGAATTCTTCATTATTTTTTGCATATGATAATGCTGGTAGTCAAAAACAACGTTTTTATTGTAGAAATGCATCATGCATAACTCCAACTCCTCCAATTGGAAGATCCAACACAGCAATAGACATAACTGACAGTGAAAAAATTGAAAATTTAGATGAAGCTACCGTTAGTAATGTTCAATTGTATCCAAATCCAACGGAAGGAAAATTAACTATTCAGTCAAATGGAATAAACAGTAAATTCTCCCATAGTATTAATATTTACAATGTACAAGGCTCATTGGTAAAGCAAACTTATCTTGATAAAGAAACTACTTTATTGGAAGTAGATATTTCTGAAATGCCTACAGGGATTTATTTTATCCATCTGCATTTCTCTAATGGAAATGCGGTAACAAGAAAAATTATAAAAAAGTAAAATAAAGAAAATTAGTTTTTCTAATACAGTAGGATTCATAAAGAGCCATTGTATTTATGAAAATATTAAATATATAAAGAATGAAAAAAATAATACTTCTATACTTCTTATTATTGACTGCTTTAAGTCTTTACAGTCAAACTAACAATGAAATTAATCCTAAAGAAAAGAATGAAAGTAAGTTTACTTTTAAAAAAATAGATGTTGTTGATAGTAAACTACAAACCATTCCCCTAGAAGGAGTTTCTTCTAAAGACAATATTAATATTATTAAAGAAAATTCTAATACTGGAATTGGAGAAACAGTAGGGAGTTTATCAGTTTCCCTAACTGGAGCTGCTAATTATACCGTTCCTTTTCTCGTTCCTCCAGGAATCAACAATATATCCCCTAAGATTGCTTTATCATACAATAGTCAAGGAGGAAATGGTATTGCAGGATATGGTTGGAATATTAGTGGGATTTCAATGATTTCTAGAACATCTGCAACGAAATATCATGATGGAGAAATAGATGGAGTAGATTTTAATAATTTAGATCGTTTTGTTCTTGATGGACAACGTTTAATGCTTAAAAGCGGAACTTATGGAGCAAATGGAGCTCAGTATGAAACAGAAAATTTTTCTAATCTTAAAATTGTATCACATGGAGTTTCTCCTTATGGCGCTAATTATGGACCAGCATATTTTATAGTACATTATCCCAATGGAGCGAAAGCATATTATGGGAATAGTGGTGACTCAAGAACTCATACTGGATATGCTATAACATATTGGGAAAATTCTCAAGGTATTAGAATCGATTACGAATATTCAAGTAGTAATAATAGCCAATCTATAAGTAAAATTAAGTATGGTCATACGAATACAACTGCTCCTATTAATGAAATTCGATTTTTATATTATTCTTCAACTGAAAGAAATAGGTGGGAGAAATCTTATGTAGGTAATATCCCGTTGACACGTAAAGATGTACTGAGAAGCGTAGAAGTTTATACGAATAATAACCGTGTAAGGTCTTATTCGCTAGGTTATGACCCAAGTTATTTAGGATACGATAGACTTTTATATTTAAAAGAGCGTACAGGAGATTTTCAGGACGCACACGCTGCAATATTTTTCGACTATACCAAATCAAGTACTTCTGTAACTGTTAATGATATTACTACAGATTTAGGACTTGTGAATATTGAACAGAGAAATGCAGAAACGGTTAGTATGGACTTTACTGGGAATGGAAAAATGGATTTTCTAGTGTACCCAAAGAATGATAAAACAAAATTTTGGCTATTTAAAGATATTCAAAGTGGGACAAATAATTCTCCGTCAATAATTAATACTGGTGCTTTTGAAACAATTTTTCCAACTAAATGGATTAATCACGAAAATAAAGTAGTTGAGGGACAAGGCGTCACAATAGTAAAAAAAGGGAATAGTGGAACAGTACATTTTAATGTTTATTCAAATAGTACTATTCAACCTATGACCCTAAATTACACAAAAACATGGAATTCTGGCACTTATACATATCAATCTGATTGTAACAATTCAACACAAAGAGAAATTCCTAAAGAATATATCTCAGGAGACTTTAACGGAGATGGATTAACTGATGTGTTAGCTGTAGGAAAACCATACGTTACGCAATATTGTAATGAATATGATTGTGGTGAAGGAGGTTCTTTTGGAGAAATTTCCAACGAACCAGATGAATTAGACCCTAATCCGGGAGGTAGTAATGGAACTTGTTGCAGTTGTAATAATACTACTGTTAGAAATAGCACTGTATATCTAATAGATTTAAACAGAAATATTACTATTAATTTCGCAAATCAAGTTGGTTATTTATTGGATACAATAGGTAATGAAGATAAATTATTAACAGGAGACTTTAATGGTGACGGAAAATCAGACTTAGTTCATATAACTAATGGAAAATTAAACATTTACACACTAAACAATAATAATAATCAATTAAGTTTACTATGGTCTGTAAACGATCTAGGAATTACTACGAGCGATCCGTTGTTATTTGGAGATTTTAATGGTGATGGGAAAACAGATTTTTTAGATCCCGTAGCTAACGGTAGCTATTCTTTTAGAACATTTCTTTCTACCGGAACTACTTTTGTGCAGGAAACTAAAAATCAACCATTTAAATACCAAAAAACTACATATCAACCTCATCCAATTTCAAACTATTCGGCTTTCTATGGTTATAACCTAGTTCCTTTGGATGTGAATGGAGATGGGAAAACAGATATTATTGAATACAATACAACAACTTATAATAATGGATTAAATGGTGTTCAAACAGTAAAGATTTATAATAATCAAGGGCAATCTAGCAATTACTCAAACGCAGAAGTACGGTTTGTATTTGGAGGAACAACTACAAAAAATGGCAATACAGAACACTTTCCAATCCCAATATTTTTAACATCCAATCAACCTAATAAGAATTTAGATTTTGCTACCATTAGTAACCAGTGGATCACTTCCTTTTCATTTACTCAAGATCATCGAGAGGATGTATTGCTACGTTCAGTTGTCAACAATGGTGTAAAATATGAAATAGAATATGAGTCCCTTAATTCTTTAGGGAGTTCTCAAACGTATAGTGCTCTAAATACTAGTACATACCCTAACGTAGATATAAAAACTGCTCCAAGTACTAAAGTAGTAAGTTCGTTGCAAAGAATAGTTTCTGGAACTCCTACACTTACAAAAAAGTATGCTTATGAAGGAGCTGTATACAATGTTGAAGGATTAGGTTTTTTAGGGTTTCAAGGAGTTGCGGTCAGTAATTGGCATACTGGGAGTTCGGATAGAATATACACAGTATCAAAATATGACCCATTACTAAGAGGAGCAATGATAGCATCATATTCACAAGCAAATTATTATACGTTTACAATACCAACCTCATATTATATTTCTAAAACCACATATCAATATAACTCATCGTTAGCAGCTAATAAAGTATTTAAATTATCTACGACTTCTGTACTTTCACAAAATAATTTAGATGGTACATATACAAATACTATGTACCAATATGATTCATTTAATAATCCAACACTAGTAACTACAAACTATGTTGGGGGAAGCTCTTCAAGGAGTATTACTTATGATAATAGCACTGGAATAAATTATTATATAGGAAGACCTATTACGGTTGCGCATACATCTACAATAGGAGGTAATACTTTCAATTCAGAAGAACAATTTGTATATACAGGAAATTTTATAACGCAAAAGAAGACTAAAGGAAATGGAACTCCATTTGATATAGAAGCCTATGAATATGATGTATTCGGAAATATAACAAAAATTACGACTACTCCAAATGGAGAAAACTCAAGAGAAGTAAGCTTTGAGTATGATTCATCAGGACGCTTTTTGCTGAAAACTATAGATGTGGAAGGTTTAGAAACTATGTATGAATATAATACATCTACATTAACAGGTTCATTAAAGAAAGAAATAAATCCATTCGGTCAAGAAACCTCATTTATGTATGATAACTGGGAGCGACCTATCAAGGTAACTGATTACTTAGGGAATCAAATTAATTCTTCTTATGAAGAACCTGGCTATTCTTACATCGTTTCCAATTTAAATGATGACGGGAGTGAATCCAAAGTATTCTATGATCCATTGGAGCGAATCACAAAAATTCAGCAAAAAGATATCCTTGGGCAATGGATTAGCAAAAGTTATGAATATGATAAGTTTGATAGAATTGCAAGAGAAAGTGAACCTTATACTGGAAGTAACCCATCTCAATGGAATGAAATTACATACGATTTTTACGGTCGCCCAATCACACAAACTTTACATACAGGAAGAGTTATAAATATTAGCTATAATGGAACATCTGTTACCGTTGATGATGGAGTAAAAACAATAACATCTAACAGAGATGGCATGGGTAATACCTTAAGTGTAACTGATCCTGGAGGCACTATAAACTACACGTATTATGGAAATGGAAATTTGAAATCTGCTGATAATAATGGTGTATTAGTTTCTATGGAGCAAGACGGTTGGGGTCGTAAAACAAAATTAACTGATCCATCCGCTGGTATTTATGAATATACTTATAATGGTTATGGAGAGGTCATTAATGAAACCAATCCCAAAGGAGCTGTAGATTATACATATTCTCCGATTGGAAAACTTCTTGACAAACACATAACAGGAGATAATAACACTGACATGTTGATACAATATTCATATCACCCAGTAAATAAGATGATAAGTAATATTACATTAACGAGCTCTGATGGAAATAATAGCATATATGATTATACTTATGATTCACATCAAAGAGTCACTGTTATGTCTGAGTTGAATCCACATGCGAATTTTACAAAAAAATATACGTATGATTCTTTTGGGAGAGTTGATACAGAACAGTATGATGCCAAATTATTACTCAATAATAAAATTAGCAGTAAAAAAGTCAAATATGACTATCAAAATGGCGGACTAAAAATGATTACAGATGTCGCTACCAATGAAGCTATTTGGAATTTAACAGGAGTTAATGCGAGAGGTCAAATAACCTCATCCACCGTTGGAAATAATATACAAAAGAGTAATTCATATGACACCTACGGATACATAACAAATAAAATTGTTTCTACAAGTACAGGGTCGTCTTCTCAAATTATAATGAACTTAGGAACAAGTTTTGACGCACAAAGAGGAACTTTAAATAGTAGAACTAATAGCATGTTCTCATGGTCAGAAACGTTTGGATATGACAATTTAGATAGATTGATTACGTTTAACGATAATAAGGGAGACAATAGTCTTAGTTATGACGACTTAGGGAGAATTACATCAAATAATAAGATTGGAGATTATAATTATTCTGGGACCTCCTACCAAGTTTCGACAATCGATTTAAATAATCAAGGAGATTTATATTATCAACAAAATTCGTTGCAACAAGTAAAATTTAATGCTTTTAAAAAGCCTTTTGAGATTAATGAAGAAGGAAAAGAAAAGATAGGATTTCAATATAATGCTTTCATGGGACGATCGCATATGTTCTATGGAGGTATTGAAGACGATATTTATCAACGAGATAAGCGAAAGCACTATTCTTTTGATAATAGTATGGAAATCAGTTACGATACAGCTAGTGATACAACACTTTTTGTTACTTATATAGGAGGCAACCCGTACACAGCTCCAACGATATGGAGGTCAGAACAAACTAATTCCTCTACGGATAATAATTACTATTATTTGCATCGTGATTATTTAGGTAGTGTCTTACTTATTACTGATAGCAATGGAAATGCAAAAGAAAAACGTCATTTTGATGCTTGGGGAAATATTGTACAATTAACTGATGGAAATGATATTCCATTAGAAAAACTAACATTCTTAGATAGAGGATATACAGGACACGAACACTTACAAGGTGTAAAGTTAATACACATGAACGGTCGTTTATACGACCCCAACTTAAAACGTTTTTTGTCTCCTGATAATTTTATACAAGATATATCGAATACGCAAAACTTTAATCGTTATGGATATGTATTAAATAATCCACTAATGTATATAGACCCTAGTGGAGAAATGACAGAAGACCCTGGAGGACTTACCAATGGACAACAAATTGGTTTAGGAGCAACATTGGCAAGTTTAGGTGAATTAGTTGATTGGAATTCTGTAGGCGACTGGCTAGGCACGAACATTAAAAGTATCGGTAGAGATATTGCAAACGGTTTCAGAGAAGCAGGAAGATTTTTAAGACGTATATTTGGAGGGAAAAAACGAAAATCCAACTCAATTGAATTTAATACATTTACAAATTTAACTATTGATCCCTTATCGGGTTCTAGTTTTAATATACCTTTACAGTTTTTTAGCGGAGGAACCTTAGAAGGAAAATCTTATAGTGAATTAAGGTTTGAATCTTTTATTAATAATTTAGAAATAGATTATCTTCTGACAGAAGACCCGAAAGTAAGAAGGAGAATTAGAAGGCAGATTGATAAAAACAGAATGGCTCATATTGGCGAGAGATCCGATAATAGAGTTAGAGAATTAGTAGCTCCGACAGATACTTTAGGGATTATACTACATTTTGGTACATTAGGAATTGGTTCTCAATGGGGATTAGGAATAAGAGGTTTAAAACAATTAGTACAAGGATCTAGATATTTTGGGTCTCTAAAAAGAACTATTTCTCCTTTATCTAATATGGCTCTTAGCAATGGAAAGGCATATAGTATTTTTGGGGGGAGTGAATTATTTGGAGGTTTAGGAAAAGGATTTTCCTATACAAAAACTGCAGCTAATCATTTTGATGATATAGTGAAAAAAAGTGGATGGTATAAAGGAAAAGCAGCTAGACCTTATATGAACTCACCTTTAACTATCCAAGAAATTATGTCTGCTGGTAAAGGAATTCCAGATGCTGCATTTAAAGGAGGTAGGAATTGGAAAGTACCTGGAACATTTAGAGGGAAACAAGGTGTTTGGGAGCTAGGCATCAATCCTGAAACAAACGTGATTTACCATTTTTTATTCAAACCATTATGATATTTAAAATTAATTATACAGAAAATATTGAGAATAGAACACTAATCTATAGAGAAGAAGAACATTCTTTTGATATGAATCCTAGAAACCATTCAATAGACTTAGAGTTAGCATTCAACAAATTA
This sequence comes from Kordia sp. TARA_039_SRF, assembly GCA_006383075.2. Lineage (GTDB taxonomy): Bacteria > Bacteroidota > Bacteroidia > Flavobacteriales > Flavobacteriaceae > Kordia. The sequence goes on along the minus strand of SMNH02000001.1, from coordinate 161,113 downwards.
ACAATGTCAGTAGTAGATGATAAAGTAATTCAACTAAGTGGTTTTTGCGGTTTAACTAAGGAAATGTATTCTAATATTGAAATTCCTATTTATGGGAAAGGATTCCTAATTGTTGAACATGAACTTGAATCTGGATTTATCTATGATATCAGTAACGAAGAATTCCCCGTCCAATTTAATTCTCAAACAGGTTGGGTCTGTATCGGGAATACTAATAAAAAAGGGAAAGGTGTTGAATTTATAAATAATTGTGTAGCATTTATTAGTGATAGAGGAGAGTTTTTGTCTCTTTGGTTGAAACCTAAGAATTTTCCAACTGACATCAAAAACTAGTAAAAGCTATATAATTTTGTTTAGGAATTTTATTAAAAAAAAGAAACTCTATTTTAAAAATATGAAGATATGTTCTATAAATTCAAAATATTTTTATTTAATTATCATATTGAATTCTTAATTAAACATACATTTTTTTCAATAATATTCTTATTTCTTAATATTAGCTTCGCTCAAAACGAAGCCAATATTTGGTATTTTGGTAACAATGCTGGATTAGACTTCAATAGTGGAAATCCCATTGCTCTGACAGATGGACAAATGGCAACTCAAGAAGGCTGTGCTAGCATTGCGGACACTAATGGTGTTCTTAGGTTTTATACGGATGGTACTACTGTATGGAATAGAAATCATACCATCATGAGTAATGGCACTGGACTTAATGGAAATTTTTCAAGTACACAATCTGCTATTATTGTCCCCAAACCAAATTCATCTAACATATACTATATTTTCACCGTAGATTTCCAAGGACAAAGTAATGGCTTACAATATTCCGAAGTCGATATGAATTTGGATGGTGGTTTAGGGGCAATTACAAGCAATAAAAATATATTATTGCTTACCCCTGTATTAGAAAAATTGACAGCCGTAAATCATGCCAATGGGAATGACATTTGGGTAATCGCTCATAGAAACGGAAGTGCAGAATTCTACGCATATTTAGTAACAAATACTGGAATTCAAGCTCCCGTAGTTACTGATATTGGATTTAGTTACAGTGGTCCTTTTTTTGATGAAAATGCAGGATATATGAAAGCATCACCTAATGGACAAAGATTAGCTATGGCATTTCCTAGATTTACCAATGGGCTGCAATTATTTGATTTTGACAATACGTCTGGTATTATCTCCAATCATATAAATGTATACGATGTTCCTGGTGCTGCAACACCTTATGGTATAGAATTTTCGCCATCAAGTGATATTTTATATGTAGCAGGATCTGGCTCTGGTGGTCTAGCTCAATTTGATATTACATTGAATGACGCTTTCCAAATTTTATCAAGTGTTACTTTCTTGTCTAATGATATAGCAAATAGCGACTGGGGCGCATTGCAACTAGCTCCTGATGGAAAAATTTATATAACTAGAAGAGCTAATGATAATACCCCTAATATTAATTCATTAAGTGTGATTAATAATCCTGATGTTTTAGGAGTAGGCTGCGATTTTCAATTGGATACAGTCTCTTTAGGTACTGGCATAGCACAATCAGGACTACCTCCATTCATACAATCATTTTTCCAAGTAGGTATTACAACAGAAAATAATTGCTTGGGGAATGCAACTCAATTTCAAGCAAACATTTCTGAATCCTTCGATTCTATACTATGGGATTTTGGCGATGGTAACACTTCTACCCTACAAACACCTTCTCATACGTATTCCAATGCAGGGACTTACATCGTAACCTTAACTGTAACATCAGGAACAGAAACAACATCAGATACAGCGGAAGTAATAATATATGAGCAGCCTACCGCCAATCAGCCAACAAATATTTTAGTCTGTGATGACAACAATGATGGGTTTTATAATTTCGATTTAACAACTCAGAATTCATTCATTCTTAATGGACAAAGCGAATTGACTTTTGAAGTTTTGTATTATGCTTCCATGAATGATTATACTAATCAAAATCCAATTGAAACCCCGGAAAACTATATAAACACAACTTCTTACGCAACAGAAACTATTATCGCTAGTGTTCGTAATGTAAATAATAATGAATGTGAAGATTCAACTACTTTTTCGATTCAAGTATTGGAATCTCCCACACCAAATCAAAATGTTCCAAACATTTCAGCTTGTGATGATACATCTTTTGGAAGCGATAGCGATGGAATTATTTTGTTTGATTTGACACAAAATGAAACCTCAATTCTAAATGGTCAGTCTGCCGCGGATTTTACTGTTTCATATTACACGGATGCTGCCTTTACCAATCAAATTACTTCACCTACTACATATCAAAATATAAATTCGGTAGAAACAATTTATGTATTGGTCGAAAATAACAATCTTGCATCAAATTGTGTTACAGATGCCTCATTTACAATAGAACTTTATGAGTTACCATCTGTGAACAATATAGTTGAACTTAAACAATGTGATGATAATCTTGATGGATTTAGTGTTTTTAACTTAAATGAAGTTATTAATGAAATTTCAATAAATGCTTCAAATGAAATGATAACTTTTTATGAATCTGAGATTGAGGCAGAAAATGAAACTAATCCAATTAATAACGCAGATGCTTACATCAACGAAATCGTTAGTACAGATACTGTCTGGGCAAGAGTAGAAAATAATAACGGCTGTTTTAGGATAAGTCAAGTCAACCTTATCGTTTCCACAACACAAATACCAAGTACATTTTCTCGAGATTTTTATGAATGTGATGATGCTGTCAATGGGACAACTTCAGATGGGATTAGTGCTTTTGATTTTTCAATTGTAAATACTGAAATAGAAGCATTATTTCCAGCAGGACAACAGCTATTAATTTCTTATTATCGTAACCAAGCAGATGCACTAACAGAACAAAATGCTATCATTAATATTTCAAATTACAGAAACACTGGATATCCAACAACTCAAAATATTTATATTCGTGTTGATAGTGCTTTAGATAATGATTGCCTAGGCTTAGGTCATCATATTACATTACATGTGGAAACCGTTCCTGAGGCAAATACGGTTATAATTCCTGATCAATGTGATACTGATGGAGATGGCATGTATGAATTTGACACCTCTAATATAGAAAATGTACTTCTAAATGGTCAAACGAATGTTACTGTAACCTATACTGATGAGAGTGGAAATTCACTACCAAATCCACTTCCAAACCCATTTACAACTTCTTCTCAAACCATAATTGCGAGAGTAACAAACACCAATTCTCTTGACGCTGATGGCGCTTGCTACGACGAAACTTCAATTACTTTTAATGTAGAAGCTGCCGCTATAGCAAATCCTATTTCACAACTATCCATTTGTGATAATGATTCAGATGGTATGGGAGTATTTGACACTTCAAATATTGAAACAACTGTTTTAAATGGACAAACAGAAATGATCGTAACTTATACTGATGAAAGTGGAAATGTATTGCCTAGCCCATTGCCAAATCCATTTACAACTGTATCTCAGACAATAACTGTGAGAGTTGAAAATCCTTTAAATCCAATTTGTTTTGATGAAACTTCAGTAGAATTCATAGCCTATGAAACTCCAACTGCTTTTACGGTTGAAGATGATATTATATGTGATGATATATCAAATGATGGAGAAGCAACATTCATCCTATCAAATTATGATTCTCAAGTATTAAATGGTCAATCAGGTAATGATTTTGATGTTTTGTATTTTGAAAATATGACAGATGCTGAAAATAATGTCAATTCGCTAGCTGAAAACTATATACTAAATACGAGTGTACAAACCATTTATGTAAGAATACATAACCGAAATAATATTGATTGCTATAATATTACATCATTTCAAATTGGAATTACATTTTTTCCTATTGCAAATCAACCAGATAATATATTTCTATGTGATGAAGAAGAAAATGATGAAATTGTCTTAATTAACTTATCAGATCAAAATACGACTATCCTAAATGGTCAATCAGCTACAGAAAACAATATTACATATCATTCAAGCGCACTTGATGCTGAAAACGGCACAAACAATTTGACTACATTGTATGAAAATACCGAAAATCCTCAAATTATATATGCTAGATTAGAAAATGATAATCATCCTGAATGCTTTACAACAACATCTTTTACAATAAATGTTATAACACAACCCGTTTTATTAATGGATGATACATGGACAATATGTGAAGGCGAATCTATTGAAATTACTGCAGATGGTGGGTTTGATGAATATCTGTGGTCGACTGGAGATACAACCCAAACAATTAGTGTTAGTGAGGCTGGAACCTATGAAGTTATAGTTGCTAATGAACAAGGTGGAATAAGGTGCGAAACTACTAAATCGATTATAGTATACGAATCTACCATAGCTACAATAATAGAAATAGTAAAAACAGATTGGTCACAAAATAATAACTCTATCACTATTCAAGTAGAAGGCGATGGTGATTATGAATATTCGATTGATGGTGTTAATTATCAAGATGAAAATACATTCTCTAATCTGCTTATAAATGATTATTTAATATACGTAAGGGACAAAAACGGGTGTGGAATTGTCACGGAAGAAGTATATCTGTTATATTATCCAAACTTTTTTACTCCCAATGGCGATGGATACAATGATACGTGGCAATTATTAAATTCATCAAAAGAGCCGTTCAATAAAATCTACATATTTGATCGCTTTGGAAAAATTCTTAAAGAATTAAAACCAACTGATTTTGGTTGGGATGGAAATTACCGAGGAAACCCAATGCCGTCAACAGATTATTGGTTTCTAGTAGAAAGACAAAATGGAAAGTCTTACAAGGGTAGTTTTAGCCTAAGAAGATAAAAATGAAAATTTGTGCTGAAACCACTAATTCTTCGTAATTTCATATATAACTAGAAAAGAAAACCCCGTTTTTGAACCATATCAGTCATTTTCGGGGTTTTATGTTTCTTTAATTTACAAAGAAATACTAGTATTTACAAGGCTTTGCATATTTTCTCAATACGCCCAATGTGCTAATTTGAAAATGTGTCAATAGCTTTTGTTACTTCAATTTTCAATCCTTGCGTTTATTTCGAAACCTTTGATAGTACGTACAACATTTCTGCTCCGATTTGTTGACAGCGTTCGTCGTATTTTTCAGCTTCTTGTGGTGTTCCATCAAAGGCTTTTGGATCTTCAAACGGCAACGCGATTCTGAAATCAGTTCCTAGTACAAACGGACAACCTTCATCTGCTTCCGAACATACCATAATTGCAGCAAATTCTTGTGTTGGATTTGGAGCCTCTTCAAAACGTTTCGAAAACGCATGGTACGCATCTTGCTCCTCTTGCCACTGCACTTTGTAAATAGGATTTTCTGCTGCTACCAATTTGGAAATTTGAAAACCAATTCGTTCTAAAGCTGCTACTGCATTCGGATTAAAGGCTGTTGCTTCTGTTCCACCAGAATAGGTTTCTACGCTTGGCAACTTGTAATAATCTGCCGCAGCCGCCAACCACAATTGTCCCAAGTGACTTCTTCTGGAATTGTGCGTACAAATAACGATTAGTTTGGGCGTTTTTTGAGCCTGATATTTTTTCTGGATATACTCCGATAAGGTTTCTAATTGTGCTTTTCTGTCGTCCGAAATCGTATCGAAATTCTGTGTTAGTTTTTCAATGTTTTGTTGTAGTTCTGGTAACATCATTTTTATTGGTTTAATCGCCCAAATCAGGCAAACTATCTTTTACATATTCGTTATAAAAAGGCAATAAATATTTGTCGTCAGCAAATTTGCCGTCAAGGTCGGAGCCATTTGGTGTTGCCACCATTAAGGTATTCCAAAATCCTTTGATGGAAATATAGTATTTTTCCACGCCTGTTTCTTCTTCCACATACGAAAAACACTCTCGTAAGGCATCTACAAAAGCACGTCTGGAAGAAGGTTCTACTTTCTTCAAGTTATCAACTTTTAGGATGACAAGTAACTTATCGTCGTTGCGTCGCGTGAAGTATTTGATACCACTTTTGTCAATTTTTTCTCCGTTTTCAAGATAAATGCTGGAGTCAATACACATTTTTGCCAAATTGCTATACATATTATCATCAGAAATAAATGTACTTAAGCGCTCCACATCTTGTCGTAAATATTTGAGACGAATATCTCTCGCTTCTTCTTCTAAATTAAAAGCTATTGCCCACCAAACAAACGCAGCAATTCCAAGAAGGATGACTGTTACACACCCACAACCGATATACCATTTCTTTTTGTTATCTTTTTTTGGAGGCTGCTCATCATGTTGATTTTGTGGTTCTTTAGAAGAATTGTTTGAGTTATTAGAAGTTTTTCGCGGGTCTTTTCCGACTTCGTCTAAAAAGTCTTCATTCATAAGGGAAATTTTGTTTGGTTAAAAAATATGCTTCTATACAAAGTTTGTAAAGAAGCATATGGCAATATATAATTTTTTTTGTGACTTATTCAATTAATGAAACGCGCAAGGTGTTTACCATTCCTTTGTCCGTAATTGGCATAGCAGCCAAATTGATAAGCATATCACCTTTTTTTACGAACTTTTTCTCTTTCGCAATTTGGTTTACATCTTCCACCGTATCATCTGTACTTACAAATTTGTCATAGTAAAATGCTTTTACGCCCCAAAGTAGATTGAGTTGTGACAGAATTCGCTTGTTCGATGTAAATACCAAAATGTGTGATGCTGGTCGCCACGCCGAAATTTGGAATGCTGTGTATCCACTATTCGTCAACGTACAAATGGCTTTCGCTTTAATTTCATTTGCCATGTGCGATGCATGGTAACATACCGATTTGGTAATGTATCTTTTGGTACGAATGTGCGGTGGCGAATGCGGCACTTGAATCAACGGCGAATCTTCCACACTTTTAATGATGCGTGTCATTTGCTGAATAACTTGCACAGGATATTTCCCCACAGAAGTTTCTCCAGAAAGCATCACGGCGTCGGCACCATCCATTACTGAATTGGCAACGTCGTTTACCTCAGCTCTTGTTGGTGTAAGACTTGTAATCATGGTTTCCATCATTTGTGTGGCAATAATTACAGGAATTCTGGCTTTTTTGGCGCGCAATACCAACTGTTTTTGAATTAAAGGTACTTCTTGCGCTGGAACTTCTACTCCCAAATCGCCTCGTGCTACCATTAAACCATCACAATAGGCAACAATTTTATCAATATTTTCTACAGCTTCTGGCTTTTCTATTTTTGCAATGATTGGAATTTTATGCTCAGAATGTTCGTTGATAATTGCTTGCAAATCCATCAAATCTTGACTGTGACGCACAAATGATAGTGCAATCCAATCCACTTCTTGTCCAATAGCAAAAATGGCATCTTTTACATCTTTTTCTGTCAATGCAGGCAATGAAATGTTTGTATTTGGTAGATTCACACCTTTTTTGGACTTTAACGGTCCACCTTGAATTACTTTTGCCGTCACTTCTTGTTTGCCATCTGTATCAACAACTTCAAAGATGAGTTTTCCATCATCCAAAAGAATGCGTTCTCCAGATTTTACATCGCGCGGAAAGTTTTGATAGTTCATATACACTTTCTCCGAAGTTCCTTTAAATTCTTCTCCTGTACAGAATTTTATATGATCGCCAGGCTCTACAATCACATCTTCTGACATGATGCCTACGCGCAATTTTGGGCCTTGTAAATCGGCTAAGATGGACGTGTTAAATCCGTATTCTTCACTGAGTTCGCGAATGATAGCAATACGCTCTTTTACGTCTTCATAATTAGCATGCGAAAAGTTGATGCGAAATACATCTACGCCTTGCTCTATCATTTCTTTCATGACTTCTCTTGATCCGGATGCTGGTCCAAGTGTAGCTACTATTTTCGTCTTTTTTCTTTTTGGCATTACTCAAAAATTAAATGGTTCTTAGATTTTAGTTGGTTAGCGTCTACCATATATGCCGTAATAACTTCAGCAATGGCATTTATTTTAGACACTATTATTTTAGGGGATTTTATATGGCTTTCGCTAGATATTTTCACAAAATAATCTACTTTTTTTTGCTCTGGAATCAAATACTTAGAAACCGTTCTTTTTCCTGTTTGTTCAGAAAATAAGGAACCTGCACTAGAAGTTTGCTCTACTTCCTTTTTGCTTGTGTTTGCGACCAAATTCCATTTGACAAAGTTCTTTTCATCATTCCATTCGTAAATTGAAAAAGAAGCTTCCATGTAATTATAATCCAAATCTTCTTGTTTTCGTGCTAATCGTAGATTCAAATTGCTATTTAACAGATACGCCAATCGATAATCTTCCGCTGAACAATGAATTGCAATTAACGTATAAGTATCTTCTTCAAAATCATCTTCAAAGAGTTTATGAATTGCCATAAATCTTATAATTAACGAATGTAAATATAGGATATAATGACTAGATAAAGGTTAATTTTTAGTAATGTTTGTGAAGATTTCATAACGAAAACGTTATCGTTTGCCGTTTCTTTTTTCGAAATCGTAAAATTGGCTTGAATATGTTCCGAATTTTAGAAAATATACTGCTAATTTGCTGTAAATTTTAGCTTGTAATTTGCTTTTGGAAGGCAAAAAATGCACGTTTGGATGCTTTTTCTTCGGCTTTCTTTTTAGAAGTAGCTCGTGCTTTTGCCACGACACGATTGTCAATAAATAACTTAACCGCAAAATGCTTCAATTCGTCATTTCCGGTGTCTTCGTACACGTCGTATTTGAAGTTTTTCTTTTCTTTTTGACACCACTCTATGAGCAAACTTTTGTAACTGATAATTTTTCCTTCCAAACGCTCAATATCTACATACGGAGAAATCACACGTAAGTGAATAAAACGCTCGCAATATTTATAGCCTTTATCAAGAAATATAGCGCCAATTAACGCTTCAAATAAGTTTCCGTGAATATTCTCTCCAAAATTGTCTTTCGGAATGCGAGAACGCACCAAATCAATCAGTTTTAAATCGCGTCCCAATTCGTTTAGATGCTCGCGACTTACAATTTTAGAGCGCATTTTGGTCAAATATCCTTCGTTTCCCGATGGAACTTCGTTAAAGAGATACGCAGAAATAACACTGCTCAACATAGCATCTCCCAAAAACTCCAAGCGCTCATAATTTACAGAATTTCCTTTCGAGTCCTTCTGATTCATCGAGCGATGCGTAAACGCTTTCTTGTAAATTTTTTTTCTTTTGGTTTTAAATCCGAGAATATCTTCAAGTTCAACAAAAAAATCCCCATCTTGCTCAGAGCGGGAATTTAATATTTTGCGAACAAAGTTCATTGGCTAGTTTAACTTTTTAAATAGTACACACGCGTTGTGTCCGCCAAAACCAAACGTGTTGCTCATAGCAACTTTTACTGTTCGTTTTTGTGCTTCGTTCAGCGTTAAGTTAAGACTCGGATCAATATTTTCATCTACCGTAGAATGGTTGATGGTTGGTGGCACAATTCCATGTTCAATAGATAAAATAGAAGCAATTGCTTCAATAGCACCAGCCGCTCCCAACAAGTGTCCTGTCATGGACTTGGTAGAGTTGATATTTATGTTTTTAGCATGATCACCAAATACTTCAGAAATTGCTTTTAGTTCAGCAACATCACCAAGCGGTGTTGAAGTACCATGTGTGTTGATATGATCTACTTCTTCTGGCTGCATTCCTGCGTTTTCAAGACAGTTACGCATTACTGCCATCACTCCAATTCCATCAGGATGCGGAGCTGTCATGTGATACGCATCTGATGACAATCCGCCACCAACAACTTCAGCGTATATTTTTGCGCCTCTAGCTTTGGCGTGCTCATATTCTTCTAAGATAATCGCACCAGCGCCTTCTCCTAATACAAAACCATCACGATTTGCATCAAATGGTCTTGAAGCTGTTTCTGGATCATCGTTTCGTGTAGACATGGCGTGCATAGCGTTGAATCCGCCCATACCTGCAATGGTAACAGCAGCTTCACTTCCACCTGTAACAATGACGTCACAATGTCCTAATCGAATATAATTTAAGGCATCAATCATCGCGTTTGCTGATGATGCACACGCAGATACTGTTGTGTAGTTTGGCCCCATAAATCCATGTTTGATGGAAATGTTTCCAGGCGCAATATCTGCAATCATTTTAGGAATAAAGAACGGATTGAATTTTGGAGTTCCGTCACCATTGGCAAAGTTCATCACTTCTTCTTGAAACGTTTCCAAGCCACCAATTCCAGCGCCCCAAACGACACCAACACGTAGTTTGTTGATGCTGTCCATGTCTAATTTCGCATCTGCAATTGCTTCATCAGAAGCTACCATTGCATATTGCGAAAACTTATCCATTCTTCTCGCTTCTCTTCGATGGATAAAGTCTGTTACTTCAAAGTTTTTGACTTCACAGGCGAATTTTGTTTTGAATTTTTCAGCATCAAAATACGTAACTGGAGCAGCACCACTTTTTCCTGTAATTAGCCCATTCCAATATTCTTCTACTGTATTTCCGATTGGAGTCAATGCTCCTAAACCTGTAACTACAACTCGCTTTAATTCCATCTTTGATAAGTTCGTTTAAAAAATTAAGAAGAAATTCCTTCTAACAAAACATTAGAATGCACATAATTATGCATTCTAATGTGATTTAATATAGAAAATTTATTCTTTTCTTACTTTTTTGCTTCTTCAATGTAAGAAATCGCTTGACCTACAGTTGCAATGTTCTCTGCTTGATCGTCTGGAATTTGGATATCGAATTCTTTTTCGAATTCCATTATTAATTCCACAGTATCCAATGAATCTGCTCCTAAGTCATTTGTGAAGCTAGCTTCTTGAACAACTTCGTTCTCATCTACACCTAATTTGTCTACGATAATCGCTTTTACTCTTGATGCAATGTCTGACATAATCTTATAGTTTTTAAAATTTAATTGTTGGCAAAAATAAAAAACTTTGGTTTAAAACAACGTTTTGTGCAAAAAATGTGTTCTAATTTACTAAATTTTTAGGACAAGTAATTTGCAATTGCCTTCATTTTGTTAATAATTATTCTTTTTTTTGTCGAAACAACCGTCACTAAATTTCATTCTTTTTATGAAGCGTATCGCGATTTTTGCTTCAGGTTCCGGAACAAATGCTGAAAATATGATTCGATATTTTCAAGAACGAAATACAGCTTCCGTCATTCAAATTCTGACTAACAATCAGCATGCCAAAGTTTTAGATAGAGCTAAAAATCACAAAATCAGCGGTTTAAGCTTTAATCGTACTGCTTTGTATCGCAGTGATGATGTATTAAATTTGCTAAAAAGTGCTCAAATTGATTTAATTGTGTTGGCTGGTTTTTTATGGAAATTTCCAGTGCATATTTTAACAGCGTTTCCAAACAAGGTTGTAAACATCCATCCTGCATTGCTTCCAAAGTATGGAGGAAAAGGCATGTACGGCGCACATGTACACAATGCAGTCATTGAAAATAAAGAAAAAGAAAGCGGCATTACGATTCATTATGTAAATGAACACTATGATGAAGGCGCTATTATTTTTCAGGCAACAACCGAAGTAACTGAACAAGACACACCAGAAACACTTGCACAAAAAATTCATCAATTGGAATACAAGCACTTTCCTGAAGTTGTTGAAAACATCCTGACAAACGCACACTAATGGCAGATGTACATATTTACACCGATGGCTCATCAAGAGGAAATCCAGGCCCTGGCGGTTATGGTATTGTGATGGAATGGGTTGGAAAACCGTATCATAAAGAATTTTCAGAAGGCTATCGAAAAACGACCAACAATCGTATGGAATTGCTAGCAGTGATTGTGGCGCTGGAAAAGTTAAAATTTATGCACACCGACGTTAAAGTATTCACAGATTCCAAATATGTGGTCGATTCTGTAGAGAAAAAGTGGGTTTTTGGCTGGGAAAAAAAAGGCTTTTCAGGGAAAAAGAATACTGATTTATGGATTCGCTTTTTAAAAATTTACCGAAAACATATTGTCCGTTTTCAATGGATTAAAGGTCATAACAATCATCCGCAAAATGAACGTTGCGACTTTTTAGCGGTGGAAGCTTCCAAAAAAGAAAAGCTGAAAATTGATACGTTTTTCGAAAGCGAGAGCAGTAAACTACTGTAAATCATGGTTTCCCTAGATTAATTTGTATTTTTGCTCATCAAAAATTCTCAAATCGAAGATGAAAATTTGTATTGCTCTTGTTGGTTTTTTAGTTTTTTCTTCCGCTTTTGCCCAAAAAGATTGGAAGTTAAAAAAAGACAAGGACGACATTAAAATTTATGTCAAATCCCAAAAAAACAGCAATTTAAAACTTTTCAAAGCAGAAATGACCGTACAAAGTTCATTAGATACGCTACTGAACGTAATTTTGGATGGCGATACTCTCAAAGATTGGAATTACAAAGCACTAGATAGCAAACTCTTAAACAAATCGCTAGACGATGAATATTTGTTATGGATGGCGCTCGATTTGCCTTGGCCAGTACGCAATAGAGATGTGGTGATTGCCTGTAAATTACTGCGAATAACGGACGATATGATAAAAATTGAAATTTCGTCAGCGTCCAATCGTTATCCTGAAAAGGACGAGTATTTGCGCATTACTACCTTTGAAGGATTCTGGTTGCTACAACAACTCGATGATGGCATTAAAGTTACGCATCAAATGTATGGCGATCCTGGCGGAAATCTTCCAGATTGGTTTGTCAATAGCACTCTTACTCGTGCACCTTACCACAATTTTATCGCACTAAAAGAACGTGTTGAATAACACCTACATACCTATTTTTTATTAAAAAAAACACAAAACTGACATCTGAGCGAGCGAGCTATTTTCTTGGGAAAATTTTATGTAAGTTTGCAAAAAATTTTAATTCTAAAGATGAGCAAATTATTAATTGTAGGAACGGTTGCTTTTGATGCTATTGAAACGCCTTTTGGAAAAACAGATAAAATCTTAGGTGGCGCGGCTACATATATCGGATTATCCGCAGCAAATTTTAATGTAGATTCAGCAATTGTATCAGTAGTAGGAGAAGATTTTCCTCAGGAATATCTTGATATGTTGAAAGCTAGAAATATTGATATTTCAGGAATCGAAGTGGTAAAAGGCGGAAAAACATTTTTCTGGAGCGGAAAATATCACAACGATATGAATTCTAGAGATACGTTGGTGACTGAACTTAATGTGTTGGCAGATTTTAATCCTGTTGTTCCTGAAAATTACAAAGACTCTGAAATTGTAATGTTAGGAAACTTGCACCCTGGCGTCCAAATGAGTGTTATCAATCAAATGACAAAAAAGCCAAAACTCATTGTATTAGATACGATGAACTTTTGGATGGATTGCGCTTGGGACGATTTGTTAGCTGTCATCAAAAAAGTAGACGTTATTACGATTAACGATGAAGAAGCGCGTCAATTATCAGGCGAATATTCATTGGTAAAAGCTGCGCAGAAAATTCATGAAATGGGACCTGAATATGTAGTGATTAAAAAAGGAGAACACGGCGCGTTGATTTTTAACGACGACAATATTTTCTTTGCACCAGCATTGCCTTTAGAAGAAGTTTTTGACCCAACAGGTGCTGGAGATACGTTTGCAGGCGGATTTTCAGGATATTTGGCAAAACATGAAGACATTTCATTTGAAAGCATGAAAAACGCGATTATTTATGGTTCTAATCTAGCTTCTTTCTGTGTAGAGAAATTTGGAACAGAACGCATGGAATCGCTCACAGACGAAGAAATTATAGAACGCTTGCAGCAGTTTAAACAACTAACGCAATTTGAAATAGAAGTAAATTAAAGAAACGCGCTCAATTATTGAGCGCTTTTTTATTACAATACACACAACAACACAAACGATATAATGAGTGACGCTTTGAAACACGAGTGCGGTATTGCACTATTAAGGCTTTTAAAACCATTAGAGTACTACAAAGAAAAATATGGTACGGCATTTTATGGCATCAATAAAATGTACTTACTAATGGAAAAACAACACAATAGAGGACAAGATGGCGCTGGACTTGCCAGTATTAAACTCGATATGAATCCTGGTGAACGTTATATTAGCAGAATTCGTTCCAATCAGCAGCAACCGATACAAGATATTTTTGCGCAAATCAACGAGCGTATCAATTCAGTTCTTGAGGAAATTCCAGCAATGAACACTGATGTAGCACGTCAAAAGAAAGAATTGCCATATTTGGGTGAATTGTTTTTGGGACACGTTCGTTACGGGACTTTTGGTAAAAATAGTATTGAAAGTGTGCATCCGTTTTTAAGACAAAACAACTGGATGCATCGTAATTTGATTGTCGCTGGAAACTTTAACATGACCAACGTAAATCAGCTTTTTGAGAAGTTGATTAGCTTAGGACAGCATCCAAAAGAAAAGGCTGATACGATTACCATTATGGAAAAAATCGGGCATTTTTTGGATGATGCTGTGGCAAAAATTTACAAAAAACTCAAAGCAGAAGGCTATAACAAGCAAGAAGCGTCTCCGTTAATCGCGGAACGTTTGAATATTGCCAAAATCTTACGTAAATCGGCAAAAGACTGGGACGGCGGTTATGCCATGGCAGGATTGTTAGGTCATGGAGATTCGTTTGTATTACGCGATCCTGCGGGAATTCGTCCAGCGTATTATTACAAAGATGATGAAATTGTGGTGGTTGCGTCAGAACGCCCTGTGATTCAAACCGTATTCAATGTAGATTTTGACAATGTGCAAGAAATTGAGCCTGGAAACGCATTAATCATCAAAAAAGATGGTTCGGTGCATACAAAGGAAATTTTGAAGCCTTTGGTTCGTAAAGCCTGTTCGTTTGAGCGTATTTATTTTTCCCGCGGAAGCGACGCAGAAATCTATCAAGAGCGAAAAAAACTTGGGAAATTATTACTTCCAAAAGTATTAAAGTCAATTGATGACGATATTAAAAATACGGTATTTTCCTTTATTCCAAATACGGCAGAAACTTCCTTTTTCGGACTCACAGAAGCTGTAGAAGAATATTTGAATGAGCGTAAAACCAACGAAATTTTAAACGGGCAACGTTCCTTATCGGCAGAAAAAGTAAAAGAAATTCTCAACGAGCGACCAAGAGTTGAAAAAATTGCCATTAAAGATGTAAAACTTCGTACGTTTATTACCGAAGATAGCAGTCGCGACGACTTAGTTGCGCACGTATACGACGTTACGTATGGCGTGATAAAACCAGAAGACAATTTGGTTATTATTGATGACAGTATTGTACGTGGAACAACGTTGAAGAAAAGTATCATCAAAATGATGGATCGTTTGCATCCAAAGAAAATTGTAGTAGTTTCTTCTGCGCCGCAAATTCGTTATCCAGATTGTTACGGAATTGACATGGCGCGTATGGAAGATTTAATTGCGTTTAGAGCTGCTTTAGAGCTGTTAAAAGAGCGCAATCAGTACGATTTGGTCGAAGAAGTATATCGCAAATGTAAATTGCAAGAAAACTTAAAAGATGTGGATGTACAAAACTTTGTAAAAGAAATTTACGCACCTTTTACAGACGAAGAAATATCAGAAAAAATTAGTGAACTTATCAAAAGTGATTCAGTAAAAGCGGAAGTGGATGTTATTTTCCAAAAAGTAGCCAATTTGAACGAAGCCTGCCCTAAAAATTTAGGCGATTGGTACTTTACTGGAAACTACCCAACCAATGGTGGAAATCGTGTGGTTAACAGAGCTTTTATTAACTTTTATGAAGGAAATAAAGAGCGTGCATATTAAGCACAAAAGACGCTTCAAAAAACAGCATATTTTTTGAAAGAATTTTCTTTAATTAGCTTTTCAGCTCTTAAATAAAAGTTAAATCATACACTTAGTCTAAAAAAAAGGTATTTGGTCTGATTTATTAGTGCTTTTCTAACGAGTCTACTTACATTAGCAATGCCATAGCATAAGTAGGTTAAGTTCATGGTAAGATTTGGGGCAAAAAAAGGTGGTTTTTTCCACCTTTTTTTATGTTTTATTGTGAAATTAGATTGCTTCACTTCGGCAAGCTCAGTGTAAACGCTTTTAGACCGCTTTCGCTTTTAGATTTTTAGATTGCTTACTCTGATATTTTTTGCTTCGCTTTTTTTTAATGGTCTCTCACTCTTATGAGAAACTGAATCAAGTTCAGTTTGACGTGATTTTCTTTTTACAAACTGTCATTCCGCACGTGATGCGGAATCTACTTTGAAACACTAAATAGAGCTAGGTTTAGCCTGACACGACTTTTTAGATTACATTTCACCATTAATTTATTTTGAAAATCATGGATTCCTGCCTACGCAGGAATGACATCACAAAATATCTTGAATCCTGACTCCTGACTCTTGATTCCAAAAAATAAAGAACAAAAAAAAGACGAACATCGCTGTTCGCCTTTCTGAATATTGTTAAGAAGTTGTCTTCTTATTTTGCTTCTGCATAACGTCTTTCAACTTCGTTCCAGTTGATAACGTTAAAAAATGCTTTAATATAATCTGGACGTCTGTTTTGGTAATTTAAGTAATATGCATGTTCCCATACATCCAATCCTAAAATTGGCGTTCCGCCACAACCAACTCCTGGCATTAAAGGATTGTCTTGATTTGGTGTAGAACATACTTCTACTTTTCCTCCTTTGTGTACACAAAGCCAAGCCCAACCTGATCCAAATTGTGTTGCTGCTGCATTGCTAAATGCTTCAATAAATGCATCTTTTGAACCAAATTCTGCTTCAATAGCATCTTTTAATTCTCCTGAAAGATATCCTCTGTCTTCTGGATTCATCACATCCCAAAAAAGACTGTGATTGTAAAATCCTCCACCATTGTTACGAACTCCTTTGTTATTCATGTCTAAGTTCGCTAAAATGTCTTCAATTGATTTTCCTTCTAAATCAGTTCCTTCAATCGCAGCGTTTAATTTATTTGTATATCCGTTATGATGTTTTGAATGATGGATTTCCATCGTTCTTGCGTCAATATTTGGTTCTAAAGCATCGTATGCATATGGTAATTTCGGTAATTCAAAAGCCATTATTTTTGTTTTTTTTGGTTAAACATTTGTTTTTATGTTTACAAATTTAATCATAACAATCAACAAAATAAAGCTGTCCGGAAAGATTATGATAATATTCACATAAAGTTAATCTATGCTAAATTTTAAGTTTGAGCAGCATTCCGCATAAAAGTTTCGATTCTGAAAAATAACAACTGACAGCGTATGCAATTTGCAAATCGTAAAGACTTCATTGTCTTGCACGTATTCTTTTGAAATACTTTTCGCTATCTTTAAAGAAGATTTTTAGTCTAACCAGCTAGCAATCTTTATAAATACATTTAGTAACCAAAACTTTAAAATCATGAAAAAAAAGAATTTAATTAAAAAGTTACAGTTAAAAAAGACGCAAGTATCAAACTTAAAAAAAGACCAAATTGTTGGTGGTAATTCAAGATACGTTTGCGAACCAATTGATTTATCGGTGGCAGAAACCTGTATTGAAGGTTGCGGATTGACGGTAAATTGTACAAACTATTCTGATTGTAACGACTACACATTTGCCAATTGCTCAGTTAATTGTCCAACAAATGGTTGCGGCACGAATAATTGTGGCACAAATAATTGCAATCCGTCGGGCGGAATTTCTTGTCCAGGATATGTTTGTTAAAAACTCAATTATAAAATTAAAAAGTCCAGCTTTGTCATGAAGCTGGATTTTTTTTATCCAAAAGAAAAGTAGATTTTTAAAGTATCTTTGTAAATCGTTAAACCAACTTCTGTGTCTACACCTTTCATTATTTACAATGCTTCTGCAGGTTCTGGAAAAACTTATACGCTGGTAAAAGACTACTTGCGTATTTTGCTTTCTTCCGTTCAGAAAGATGCATATAAGCAAATTTTAGCGGTTACGTTTACCAATAAAGCTGTGGCTGAAATGAAAGCGCGCATCATTCAAAACCTTAATATATTTGCGTTTGATGAAGCTGCGGAAAATTCACCGATGTTTCAAGAATTGGCAAGCGATTTAAAATTGCATCCTGCGCAATTGCAGCAAAAAGCCAAAGAAGTGCTGAAAAGCATTTTGCACAACTACGCGTTTTTTGAAGTCGCTACGATTGATAAATTTACACACAGCGTTATCCGAACTTTTGCGTACGATTTGAAACTTCCATTGAACTTTGAAGTGGAATTGGACACGGACGCATTACTTAATGAAGCAGTTGATCAATTAATCTCAAAAGCAGGCGAAGACCAACTTATTTCTGATGTGTTGATAGCATATGCGCTTGAAAAAGCTGATGATGACAAAAGTTGGGACATTGCGTTCGATTTGAATAAAATTGCAAAGTTGCTTTTAAACGAAAACGAAAAGCCACATCTGCGGAAGCTAAAAAATAAGACGCTAGAAGATTTTAAAGCTTTAAAAGAAATTTTACAACAAAAAATAGACACCATTTCCAACGAACTTTCCAACGCTGGACAAAGTGTTTTAGATTTATTGAACAACGCAGGATTGGAATTCGAAGATTTTTTACGCAAAACACTTCCCAATCACTTTAAAAAAATTGCCGAAAAAGACTTTAACGAAAAAAGTCTCTACGGAAATAAATTAGCAGAAAATTTAGCGGACGGAGCTGTGTACAAAAAAACACTCGATGCTGACAAAGCTGCCACCATTGATGGTTTGCTGCCGCAACTCACGGAATTGTATTACAGTTGCAAGCAAAATGTGTACGAACTCAGTTTTTTAAAAAATTTCTATAAAAACATCACGCCGCTTTCGGTACTAAACGCCATTCAGCAAGAGCTGGAAACCATTAAGGAAGAACAAAATTTATTGTTGATTTCCGAATTCAATACCTTAATCAGCGAAACCATCAAAGATGAACCTGCGCCTTTTATTTACGAGCGTTTGGGCGAAAAATACAAGCATTATTTTATTGACGAATTTCAAGATACGTCTGAAATGCAATGGCAAAATTTAATTCCGCTCATTGCCAATAAATTACAAACCGAAGCCTTGGGTGCAAAAAGCGGTTCGTTGACCATTGTGGGCGACGCCAAACAGTCTATTTACCGCTGGCGCGGCGGAAAAGCAGAGCAATTCATCGGATTGAACGCAGACACGAATCCTTTTTTTGTAGAGAAAAAAACAGAGAATCTTCCGAGAAACTATCGCAGTTTTGACGAAATCATCAATTTTAACAACGATTTCTTTCAACATATTTCGCAGTTTTTTCATCAAGAAGAATTTAAAGACATTTACAAAAACGGCAGTACACAAGAAACCAACAACAAAAAAGGTGGTTTGGTCAGCTTCGATTTTGTAGAAGCCAATTCGGTAGAAGAAGAATTTGAAGTCATTCCTGAAAAAGTCATCACCAAAATTGAAGAATTGCTCCAAAAAGGTTTTACGTATAAAGATATTTGCGTACTCACGCGCCGTAAAAGCGAAGGAATTGCCATTGCAGATGAGTTGTCTTCAAAAGAAATTCCTATCATTTCGTCGGAAACTTTACTAATCAAGCGCTCACAGGAAGTTCAATTTATCACCGATGTCTTACAATTGGCGATACAGCCGAAAAATAATGAAGTCAAGCTGCATTTATTAAACTATTTGGCGACTGAAAAACTGCAACTACCACAAAAGCATACTTTCTTAAAAACCTATGTCGCGCTGGCACCTGAGGAACTCTTTGAAGCCTTGATCGACTTTGATTTCGATTTTACCTATTTCTTGCAATTATCGTTGTATGAAGCGGTGGAATATTGCGTGCGCGCTTTTCAACTAACCGATGAATCGGACGCGTATATTCAATTCTTTTTAGATTTTGTATTGGAATACACACAAAAGAAACAACTCGGCTTTGCTGGCTTTTTAGAACACTGGGAAAAGAAAAAAAATCATTTGAGCATCATGGCTTCGGGTTCAGAAAATGCGGTGCAAATCATGACAATTCACAAATCGAAAGGTTTGGAGTTTCCTGTGGTAATTTTTCCATTTGCCAATACGGATATTTACAAAGAAGTAGAGCCAAAAATTTGGTTTCCCATCAATCAAGATGATTTTAACGGTTTTGAAGAAGCGTATTTGAACTTAAACAGCTCCATTCAAGAATACGGCGAATTGGGCGAAATGCTGTATGCAGAACGACAATCGCAGTTGGAGTTGGACAATTTTAACATTCTGTACGTGGCTTTTACGCGACCTGTACAGCAATTGCACGTTATTGCCAAAAAAGATGTTGACCGCAACAGAAATGAGCGTTTACAGACATTTTCGGGCATGTTTATCAACTATCTTAAGACAAAAGAACGCTGGAACGATGAACTATTGCAATACTCGTTTGGCACTGTTGAGGAAAATCTTGCGAAAGCGGAAATACAGGAAACCATTCAAACAGAAGTCCAAAAAGGATTTATCAGCACTGCCAAAGAAGAGCACAACTTACATTTAATGACCAAACAAGGATTGTTGTGGGATACGTCGCAAGAAGCGGCAATTGAAAAAGGAAATTTAATGCACGATGTGTTGGCACAGATAAAATATCCGTCAGATGTGGAATTTGTGTTGGATGAATACATTCACAAAGGAATTATTGACGAACAACAGCGCGAAAGGCTGGAAGAAAGTATTGGTGATGTTGTGAATCATCCAGAAATTAGCAGTTATTTTCATCAAGATACTACGGTTTACAACGAAAAAGACATCATTTCCAAAGCTGGAAAAATTTTGCGTCCTGACAGAATTGTGGTCAATCCCAACGGCGAAACGGTGATTATAGATTATAAAACAGGAATGCACGATCCGTTTTATGTTGAAAAAATATACGAATATGCAGACACGTTGACCGAAATGGGCTTTTCCGTCACCAAAAAAATACTATTATACATCAACGAAGAAATCATTGTGAAGTACGTGTGATGCGATGATTTTGAAAATATCCTAAAAATCAACCCGAAAAAGACACGATTGTTACGATAAATTCAATATAAACCGTGCAAAACTCAAAAATCGTCGTTATTTTTGTGGAAACTCAACAGAAGTTTACCAAAAAATTAGAAAAAGTATTTTTATTTTCCAGTGTCACATTGAGCGCAGTCGAAATGTTGGGCAAGCAAAGAAATCGAAGATTCATGAATACCTATTAACTAAAAATAGGAACAAAATGAACTAAAATGAAAATATGAATCTAAATATCAGCTCTTTACACGACTGTTATTTTGATAATTAAAATTTTATTTGAATCAAACTTACATAACTAACAAAACATGTACGGAAGCATACAACAACACTTACAAAAAGAGCTTCAAGAAATAGAAGAAGCTGGACTTTATAAAAAAGAACGTATCATTACCTCTGCGCAAGGAGCGGAAATTACTATCAATACTGGTGAAACGGTTATTAATTTTTGTGCGAATAATTATTTGGGATTATCGTCGCATCCGGAAGTAATTCAAGCTGCCAAAGACACGATGGATACGCACGGTTTTGGAATGTCTTCAGTACGATTTATTTGCGGAACGCAGGATATTCACAAAAAATTAGAACAAAAAATCGCAGACTTCTACGGAACTGAAGACACCATATTATATGCTGCAGCGTTTGATGCAAACGGCGGTGTTTTTGAACCTTTACTCACAAAAGAAGATGCAATCATTTCCGATTCGCTCAACCATGCCTCTATTATTGACGGTGTGCGTTTGTGTAAAGCGGCGCGTTATCGTTATCAAAACAATGACATGGCAGACTTGGAGAAGCAATTGCAACAAGCCAATGCCGATGGTGCACGATTTAAAATTGTAGTGACCGACGGTGTTTTCTCTATGGACGGATTGGTAGCTCCGTTGGATGAAATTGTCGCTTTGGCGGAAAAATACGACGCTATGGTAATGATTGACGAATGCCACGCCACAGGATTTATCGGCGAAACGGGACGCGGAACGCTGGAAGATAAAAATGTAATGGGAAAAATTGACATCATTACAGGAACACTTGGAAAAGCGATGGGCGGCGCCATGGGCGGTTATACAACAGGAAAAAAAGAAATCATTGAAATATTGCGTCAGCGTTCACGACCGTATTTATTTTCCAACTCACTAGCACCTGCTATTGTAGGAGCTTCTATCAAAGTATTTGAAATGTTGGAAAACGATACAACCTTGCGTGATAAGCTTATGGACAATACCGAATATTTCAAAAAAGGAATCAAAAATGCAGGTTTTGATATTGTTGATGGCGACTCTGCAATTGTGCCTGTGATGTTGTATGATGCCAAGTTATCGCAAATCATGGCTGACAAATTATTGGAAAAAGGAATTTATGTAATTGGATTCTTCTATCCTGTAGTTCCAAAAGAAAAAGCTAGAATACGCGTACAGCTTTCAGCAGCACATACCAAAGAACATTTGGATAAAGCAATTGCTGCTTTTACCGAAATTGGGAAAGAATTAAATGTGATTTAAAAGTTTAAATATGCATATTTCTTAATGGATTCTAAAAAAATTAATATATTTGTCTTTGTTAATAAGTATTAACAACTTACATTTGTCCTTTAATTAACACTTAAAATTAAATAATTAAAACATGAAACATCTTAGCAGATTTTTAGTTGCTTTGTTGCTTGTAGTAGGATTCAGCAACGTAAAAGCTCAAGACTCAAATAATCCTTGGCAGATTAACGTTAGCGTTAATGCTGTTGACTTCTATCCAACAAATGATATGGAAGCAGCAGGAGTTACAGGGAAGTGGTTCGACGAATATTTCAACGTTGGAGACCACTGGAACATCCTACCAACACTTTCAGCAATTAGCGTTTCTAAATATGTTGGAGACGGATTTTCTGTAGGAGCAAGAGGTTCTGTTAATAGAATTGAGAAGTTTGGAACACAAAAAGTAGAAGATTTAACATACTACGGTTTCGACGCACTTATCAAGTACAACATCAACGAATTAGTTGACTTAGGAAAATTTGATCCTTATGTAGAAGTTGGTGGTGGTTACACGTGGGTTGACGATATCGGAGCAGGTACTGTAAACGGAGGTTTAGGTCTTAACTACTGGTTTTCTGACAATATCGCATTAAACTTTCAAACTACGTACAAGCACTCATTTGAGGATTATTTAGCTCCTCACTTCCAACACTTAGCTGGTATCGCTATCAAATTTGGTGGAAAAGATACTGATGAAGATGGAATTTATGACAAAGACGATGCTTGTCCAGACGTAAAAGGTTTACCAGAATTCAACGGATGTCCTGATAGTGACGGTGACGGAATTGCTGATAGTAAAGATGACTGTCCTGATACTGCAGGTTTAGCTGCATTAAATGGATGTCCTGATGCTGATAGTGATGGAATTGCTGATGCTAAAGATAATTGTCCTAACGAAGCTGGTCCATCTGCAAACAAAGGATGCCCATGGACTGATAAAGATGGTGACGGAGTATTAGACAAAGATGACAGATGTCCAGAAGTAGCTGGTGTTGCTGAAAATGACGGATGTCCTCCAATCGCAAGAATGACGGTTACTGAAATCACTGAGTTAGACAACTTAGCTAGAACAGTATACTTCAACTCTGGAAAAGATTCTTTCAAGCAAGAAACTTACGAAATCTTAAACAAAATTGTTGAGTTATTGAAAGGTTTCCCTAAAGAAGAATTCACTATCGGTGGACATACTGATAGCGTAGGTTCTGAAAAATTAAACCAAAAATTATCTGAAAAGAGAGCTAATGCAGTTAAAACTTACTTAGAGTCTAAGTTACCTAACAAGTTTACTTCTATCGGATACGGTGAAAGAGAGCCAATTGCATCTAACAAAACTAGATCAGGAAGAGCTCAAAACAGAAGAGTAGAAATCAAATTAGTTAGAAACTAATTTTCAAACTCACATAACATTATAAGAAACGCCTCGAAATATCGAGGCGTTTTTTTATTTTTACAACATGAAGTCATTCCTGTCGCATGTTGTTGAATATATTTTAAATTCAAATACCAATATTAGCAATCTCACGTTAGTATTGCCAAGCAAAAGAGCTGGTGTCTTCTTAAAACATGAGCTTTCTCAACAAATTCAACAAACTTCCTTTGCGCCTGATATTGTAAGTATCGAAGAATTGGTAGAGCAAATTTCAGGTTATACTTCCGTAAGTAATACAGAATTACTTTTTGAATTTTACAGTATTTATAAAGAATTAACTCCCAAAGATGCGCAAGAACCGTTTGATTCTTTTTCCAAATGGGCGCAAATACTGCTGCAAGATTTTAATGAAATTGATCGCTACCTCATCAATCACAAAGAAATTTTTAATTATTTAAGTGCTATTCAGCGAATTCAACAATGGTCGCCAGACAAAGAACCGAGCGATTTAATGAATAATTACTTAAAGTTTTGGGATAAATTGGAGCATTATTATGATGCGTTGACAGAAAAAATTACCCAAAAAGGAATTGCCTATCAAGGACTTGTTTATAGAGAAGCCGTTGATAGTTTGGAGTTTTATTTGCAGAAAAACGAAGACAAAAAACACTATTTTATCGGTTTCAATGCACTTAATACTGCTGAAGAAAAAATCATTCAAGAGTTTTTGGAAGTTGGATTGGCAGAAATTTTATGGGATACCGACCACGTCTTTTTTGATGATCCAGAACACGATGCAAGCTTGTTTTTACGTCGTCATCGCTATGAGTGGAAGTATTTTCAGAAGCATGATTTTTCTTGGATTGCCGATAATTTCTCATCCGAAAAAAATATTGAAATTATCGGCGTTCCTAAAAACATTACGCAAGCAAAATATATTGGAGAAATTCTTCAAAAATTACAACAAGAAGACGAAACGCTTCAAGATGTTGCGGTAGTTTTGGGCGATGAACAACTGCTTATTCCCTGCCTAAATTCGCTTCCTCAAGAAATTGAACGCCTCAACATTACGATGGGATTTCCGCTGAAAGACATTCCATTGGCAACAACATTTAACAACCTTTATTTACTGCAAGAGCATCACAGAAATGATGCGTTTTACTATAAAAACATCATCAATGTGTTGTCGGACACCAATTTGCGTCCGTTATTTCAACAAAAAGACCAAAATATTGCTGCGGATATCATTGAGTATATACAATCTAATAATATTATTTATGTTTCAACCGAAGTCATTGTAGCACGTTTTCCGAAAGAAACTCAGGAAATTGCACAATTGTTATTTACCTATTGGAATGATAAACCAAAAATCGCCATTAAGAATTGTATAACACTCATTCGACATTTAAAAGCAGCATTGATTGAAGAACGCGAGCAACACTTATTGGCGTTGGAATATTTATATCGTTTCAATGAAGTTTTCAATCAATTACAATTGTTGACCAAACAGCACAATCACATCACAGATATTAAGTCTTTACTAGCATTGTACAAGGAAATCATCAGCACGGAAACGCTCGATTTTAAAGGAGAACCGCTACAAGGCTTGCAGTTGATGGGAATGTTGGAAACACGTGTACTCGATTTCAAAACCGTGATTTTATCGTCTGTTAATGAAGGAATTTTACCGTCGGGAAAAAGCAACAATTCGTTTATTCCGTTTGACTTAAAAAAGCAGTTCAAGCTGCCAACTTACAAAGAAAAAGACGCCATTTATACCTATCACTTCTACCGATTGCTACACAGAGCTGAAAACGTGTTTTTACTCTACAATACGGAAGCTGAAGGACTCAGCGGTGGCGAGCGAAGTCGATTTTTAATGCAGTTGGAAACATATGCTTTGCCAAATCACACCGTAACGCAACATGTAGTGACGCCTAAAGTGCCCAAAATTGAACACGCAATGCAAGTTGTGAAAAAAGAAGCTTCTGTGATGGAACGACTGAAAGATATTGCCAACAAAGGATTTTCACCATCGGCGCTGACATCTTACATTCGAAATCCGATTGATTTTTATTACCAAAAAATTCTAGGAATCAACGAATACGAAGCGGTAGAAGAAACGGTGGCTGCCAATACGCTCGGAACGGTTGTACACGACACGCTCGAATTGTTATACAAACCGTTTGAAGGAAAAACAATTACCTCCAAAGACATCAAAGCGATGTTTGCAAAAGTGGAAGAATTGGTGATAAAAAACTTTAAGAAAACCTACGGAGAAGGCACCATTCATCGCGGAAAAAACCTCATCATTTTCAATGTTGCCAAACGCTACGTAACCAACTTTTTACAACAAGAATTGCAAACGCTAAAAAGCGGAAAAATATTGCGAATTCTACAAATAGAGCAGACTTTGCAAGCAAAAGTGGAAATTCCAGAACTAGATTTCCCTGTATATATTGGCGGAAAAGTAGATCGTGTAGACGAATTGGATGGCGTGCTGCGAATTATCGATTATAAAACAGGAAAAGTGTTGCAAGGCGATGTGGAAATTGTCGATTGGGATTTGCTTACGCAAGATTATAAATTCAGCAAAAGCTTTCAAGTATTGGCGTATGCGTACATGATTTACCAACAACAAGGATTTTCAAGCGATACGGAAGCAGGCATTATTTCGTTTAAAAATTTACAAAGTGGATTTTTAAAATTCGGAACGAAAACTTCAGCCAGAGCGCGTAACAAAAATCAATTGGTAACCACTGAAACGCTCGATGATTTCTTGGTAGAACTCAAACAACTCATTCTCGAAATTTGCAATTTGGACATTCCATTCACAGAAAAAGAAGTATAAATATGATGCAGAAGCTTACAAACAACATTTTAACGCGCTCAACCGATAAAAACATACTGATTGATTATTTTTTCAAAAAGAACAATCAGCCGAAGCCTTTGGTCGTTTTTTGTCATGGTTACAAAGGTTTTAAAGATTGGGGCGCGTGGAATTTGGTGGCAGAAGCATTTGCAGAAGCGGGGTTTTTCTTTGTAAAATTCAATTTTTCACACAACGGCGGAACGATGGAACAACCTATCGATTTTCCCGATTTGGAAGCGTTTGGAGAAAATAATTATACCAAGGAGTTGAACGATTTGCAATATGTGTTGGATGATGTAACGAAAGCTGACTTTGAATTTTCATCAGAAATTGATTCGCACGCTATTTCACTTATTGGACATTCTCGCGGCGGCGGAATTGTTACGATAAAAGCTTCAGAAGCAACAAATATTTCCAAGGTAATTTCTTGGGCTGGCGTTTCCGATTACGCATCACGATTCCCGCAAGGAGAAGCGTTGGAAGCTTGGAAAAATTCAGGCGAATATCATGTCATCAATGGCAGAACAAAGCAAGAAATGCCACATTATTACCAGTTTTTTGAGGATTTTCAAGAGAATTCTAATCGTTTAAATATTGAACGCGCAACAAAAAAAATACAAATTCCACACTTAATTATTCACGGAACAACAGATGCCGCAGTTTCAGTTGAAGAAGCTAAAAATTTACACACGTGGAATCCAAAAAGTGAGTTATATCTTATTGAAAATGGCAATCATGTTTTTGGTGCACATCATCCGTGGAAAAAAACAGAATTGCCAAACGACTTAGCAGAAGTCGTACAAACTACAATCGAGTTTATCAAAGCATAAAACAAGCGAGTCGTTCAACTCGCTTGTTTTGTATCTTACTTTTTACTCTTCTTGTTTATGACATGTATCATGACAAGTATATACAATTGCGGTATCACCACTACAATCTGGATTGTCAGAACCTCTTCTAAATTGCCCTTTTAAAGCTTCTTCCTTTAAACTACTAATTACTTTTTTACGCAGTTGTAAATTTTTTAAATTTCTTTTTTTCATAATGTAAAAGTTTTTGGTTAATTCTTAAAGTTACAAAAGCAAAGGTAAAAAGCACTGATTATGAATATAAAAACACATGAATAGCATAAAATGTACTTTAAAAAAGATTTTATTACGCACAGCAAACTTTCTCTGTATTTCCTGGACAATGCGTATTTTCACAAGTTTCACATGTGTTTTTACAAGTATATACACAAGTTTGCTTGTCACAGGTTTTTTTATCGCAACTGTGTCTATCATTCGAATTTTTATCGCTCACATACATGTTGTTAAAACTCCAAATTCTTGTTTTGGATAGCTCAGGAAAGTGGATATGTTTTTTCATACTACTGATATTTTAGATTTATAATTACAAAATTGTATATAAATATAATTATTTATTAAATAAAAAACTTACAATTTTTAATGGCTAATCATAAAAAAAGCTGCTAAATGAAAACATTGAGCAGCTTTGATATATTATAAAGTGAATTATTTTTATTCTGTTCCTTTTAAAACCAACAAAGGCAAACGACTTTCAAAATCTATTTTTTTAATAGAATTTTGCTCCCAAAGTTTCTGGAAAAATCCGCGTTTGCGTCTAAATACACAAATCATATCTGGACTATTTGCGTTTAAATGCTCCAAAACTCCTTGAAACAATGTTGAATTTTCAGAGCTTTTATAACCAGAAGTAATGGCTGCTAGTTCTGAGTGAAACTCTAAATCTTCAGGTAAAAAATTTGGTGTTTTTATCTGTAACAAGCGCATTTTTGCATCAAAAACTTCCAAAATAGTTTCCAACGGTTGCAATATATTTTTGCGTTTGATAACGCCTGATTTAATAGCTGTCAATACCTTTTTAATCGGCTTAAACACATATCCTTCTGGCACTATCAACACCGAAATATCAGTTTGTTTTATAATGCTGCCCGAAGTACTTCCTAAAAACATTTCTTCTTTAATAGAATTGCTTCTTGGTCCAAGAATTATCAAGTCGATTCCTAACTCTTTATCTATCGAATTAATGCTGTCAATCACATTTCCTTTTGCAGAAATCACAGACACATCTACACCTTTTAAGTCTACACTTTCCACAACTTCCTTTACATACGTAGTTGTTTCGCGACTTACGATTTCGTCAACATTCAAAATGGTTCCTGCTTTAGAAGGTATTTTAAACGCTCTAAACACAAATACTTTTGCATCCATAGCTTTCGCAAAGTCAATGGCATACTGTAACGTATTCTTAGCATTTGTAGATTCTCCGATAGGAACTAAAATATGATTCATGGTCTTTACTTTTTGCAAAAGTAATCATTATTTTAATTCAAAGATTGTCTTTCGTATTTTTAAAATATCTTTAGCTATTAAATTGAAGCAACTAAAGTTTATGAGTTTACACATTCGCAATGCCACTTCTCAAGACATTGATTCCTTGTTAATCATTACCAAAGCTTGTGCGCAACACATGATTGAAAAGAAGATTTTTCAATGGAATGAACACTACCCAAATCGCGCCGCTTTTGAGCAAGATGTTGCACGAAAGGAACTGTATGTATTGTTAGAAACGAACGAAATTATAGGTTGCATTGTCATTTCTACCTTGATGGATGAAGAATATAAAGCAGTACATTGGCTTTCGCCAGATGGAAACAATCTATACATTCACCGCTTGGCAATTCATCCAAAAGCACAAGGAAAAGGCTATGCGCAATTTTTAATGGATTTTGCCGAAAACTACGCGATAAAAAATAATTATCATTCTATAAGATTAGACACGTTTAGCAAGAACCTTAGAAACCAAAAGTTTTACGAACTTCGCGGATATAAAAAACTAGACGATATATACTTTCCCAAACAAAGCGTATATCCGTTTCACTGTTACGAACGCATTCTTTGAAAACAAAAATCACTACATCACTCGTTAACAAACTCGCAATTCCTGCATTAATTTCAGGAGTTGCCGAACCGCTATTGTCCATCACAGATACCGCCGTTGTAGGAAACGTCGATTTGGATGCAACAGAAGCCTTAGCAGCTGTCGGAATTGCAGGAGCATTCATCTCAATGCTTGTGTGGGTTTTTGGGCAAACTCGAAGTGCCATTTCCGCATTGGTTTCACAATACTTAGGTGCCAACAAACTAGACGATATCAAAACCTTGCCAGCACAAGCCATTGCTATTATTTTACTTATCAGTTTTATCGTAATTGCAATCAGTTATCCGTTTGCAGAATACATTTTACGATTCTACAATGCAAAAGGCATTACGCTCGGTTACAGCTTTTCATACTTCCAAATTCGCATCTTTGGGTTGCCGTTTACACTATTAACCTTTGCCATTTTTGGTGTCTTTCGAGGTTTGCAAAACACGCTAATTCCTATGGTGATTGCCATTTTGGGAACCTTATTAAACATCGGGTTGGATTTTGCATTCGTGTACGGAATTCCAAACATCATTCCTGCCATGCATGTAGAAGGCGCGGCGTATGCGAGTGTCATTGCACAAATATTTATGGCTGTATTGTCCGTAACTCTATTACTCAGAAAAACACAAATTCCATTGAGAATATATCTGCCTTTTCACAAAGAATTGCCAAGAATGGCAGGCATGATTCTTAATCTGGTCATTAGAACCATTGCGCTAAATACAGCGTTATATTTCGGGACAGCGTTCGCGACAAAATACGGTGCGGCGTACAGCGCAGCGTACACGGTTTTACTCAATATTTGGCTATTTGGTGCATTTGTCATTGACGGATATTCCAGTGCGGGAAACATATTATCGGGAAAACTCTACGGAGAACAAAACTATGTTGAAATGGTACAACTCAGCCAACGATTGATAAAGTATGCTATCATTATTGGCGTAGCAATGTGTATTGTTGGTGGAATTCTATACTTTCCTATCGGAAGAATATTTACGCAAGAAGCCGAAGTATTGCGCGAATTCTACGCCGTTTTTTGGCTCGTATTGGCAATGCAGCCAATTTGTGCCATTGCCTTTATTTTTGACGGAATCTTTAAAGGATTGGGAAAAATGGCAATGCTGCGAAACGTGCTGTTATTTTCAACCTTTTTGGTATTTGTACCAACAATTTTACTATTAGATTGGTTCAATATAAAACTCTACGCAGTGTGGATAGCTTTTACATTGTGGATGATTGCACGCGGATTTCCGCTGGTGTATCTCTTTAGAAAAGAATTCGTTCCCAAAGCGAATGCGCAGAATCTTTAGATTTTTTAGAGTTGTTAGACATGTTAGCTCTTTAAAATCGTCTCTGCGAGGAGTATGCGACGTGGCAGTCTTTTTGTTGTATAACGTTTTATAGTTTAAAGTACAAGATTATTTCAGCTTCGCTTTTAATTATACGTTGCTGTGAAACCACAATATTATTCCCGCAACTTGCACTGAGCTTATCGAAGTAAGGCAGGAATCTCTTTGAATCACAACGCGTCAGTTCGAGTGATTTTTCGTAGAAAAATTGTATCGAGAACTACTTTGAAACAAAAAAACAACCATCCTGATTCCTAACTCAAAAAAAAGATTTCACTACATTTGAATGAATAAAAATTCAAATCTAAAATCAAAAAAATGACCACAACACGCCCAAACGGAAGTTTATATACCAGCATACAAAACAACATTGCAACAATCGAATTTGGACATCCTGCGAGTAACTCGTTTCCTGGTGAATTACTAGACCGATTGACCAACGAATTGAAAAAACTGGCAGAAAATGATA
The DNA here is from genome assembly GCA_006383075.2 of Kordia sp. TARA_039_SRF. GTDB lineage: Bacteria > Bacteroidota > Bacteroidia > Flavobacteriales > Flavobacteriaceae > Kordia. The sequence goes on along the minus strand of SMNH02000001.1, from coordinate 129,589 downwards.
CTGTGCATGTGATTGTTCTTAAAAGTGAAGGCAACCGTGCGTTTTGTGCAGGTGCTTCCTTTGACGAACTCGTCGCGATTGACAATTTGGAAGACGGAAAAACATTTTTTAGCGGATTTGCCAATGTCATCAATGCGATGCGAACCTGTGGAAAATTGATTATTGGCCGCGTGCAAGGAAAAGCTGTTGGCGGCGGTGTGGGATTAATCTCTGCCTGTGATTATGCCTTGGCAACCGAAGCAGCTTCCATCAAACTCTCAGAATTAACCATCGGAATTGGTCCGTTTGTGATTGCACCAGCAGTACAAAATAGAATTGGAAAAGCCGGATTTTCAGAGTTAAGTCTAGCACCAACCGAATGGAAAACCGCATATTGGGCAAAAGAAAAAGGTTTATATGCAAAAGTCTTTGAAACCCAAGCAGAATTGGACAAAGAAGTAGAGTTATTCGCAGAAAAACTCGCATCTTACAATCCAGATGCGTTGGTAGGCATGAAAAAAATTCTTTGGGAAGATACCGAAAACTGGGATAAATTATTGGCAGAAAGAGCTGAATTATCAGGAACGTTGGTATTGTCTGACTTTACGAAGAATGCATTGGCGAAGTTTCGAAAATAGTTGTTGGTTTTTATTATTTGTCTTTTGTAGCTCCGAACTCATGTGCTGAACTTGATTCAGAATGATGCGGGATTTTGTTATTAGAGTTACTGCGCGTCCGTTCGAGTGATTTTTCGTGGAAAAATTGTATCGAGAACTACTTTGAAACAAAAGTCAAACATCCCAATTCCTGATTCCAAAAATCAAAATCATCACAAAAACACAAAAAAATAGAACCTAAACCCCAAAACCCAACACCTAAAACCAAAAAAAACTATCTTTGCCGCATAATTGAGAAGGAACATGAGCAAAATTCGCATTACAAAGCAATTTAATTTTGAAACCGGTCACGCTTTATACGGTTACGACGGGAAATGTAAAAATGTACACGGACATAGTTATAAACTTTCGGTAACCGTGATTGGAACGCCTATTACAGACAATTCGAATGTAAAATGGGGAATGGTGATTGACTTTAGTGATTTGAAAAAAATTGTCAAAGAAGAAGTCGTAGATGTGTTTGATCACGCAATCGTATTCAACAAAAACACACCACATTTGAGTTTGGCAATGACCATGCGCGAAGAAGGTCACAATGTGATTTTGGCAGATTACCAACCGACAAGTGAAAATATGGTGATTGATTTTGCCGAAAAAATTAAAAACAGACTTCCTAGAGAAATTCAACTGTTCTCGCTACGATTGCAAGAAACCGATTCGTCTTGTGCAGAATGGTTTGCCAGCGATAACGAATAAAAAAGAAACGGCGTCAACCAATTCAAAGCGCTTTCTTATATTTACAATATGAACATTCCCGAAGGAAAAAAAATATATTTCTCTTCCGACAATCATTTGGGCGCGCCCACGGCGGAAGCTAGTTTTCCGAGAGAGAAAAAGTTTGTGGCATGGTTGAACGAAATTGAGCACGATGCCGCTGCGATTTTCTTGTTGGGCGATTTGTTTGATTTTTGGTTTGAATACAAAACCGTAGTTCCAAAAGGATTTGTGCGTGTGCTAGGAAAACTGGCAGATTTGAGCGACAAAGGCATTCCGATTTATTTTTTTGTGGGAAATCACGATTTGTGGATGAACGATTATTTTGAGAAAGAACTCAACATTCCTGTATACCGAAAACCACAAGAATTCACTTTTAACGACACCACTTTTTTAATCGGTCACGGTGACGGATTGGGTCCGGGCGATAAAGGCTATAAACGTATGAAAAAGGTGTTTACCAACAAGTTTTTTCAATGGTGTTTTCGCTGGTTGCATCCCGATTTGGGAGTTCGATTGGGACAATACATGTCAGTTAAAAATAAATTGATTTCGGGTGATGAAGATGCCAAATTTCTAGGAGAAGAAAACGAATGGTTGGTACAATACTGTAAGCGCAAATTGGAAACCAAACACTACGATTATTTTGTCTTCGGACACCGTCATTTACCTTTAGAAATTGATCTCAACGAGAACAGTCGCTATGTAAACTTAGGCGATTGGATTCAATACTATACCTACGGAGAATTTGACGGGAAAACACTGTCTTTAAAGAAGTATACTTCTTAACATCGCTGACGCTTTTTAAACTATTAGATTGCTTCGCTATTGGATTGTTAGACTTTTTCTAAATCGATAATCGGCGCATTCAGAAAATAATTCGCTCAAAGCATACTAGAACATAAAAGCCCAGAATTGGTGTGATTTATAAATGTGCTCTTAAAAGGAGCTTTTTTAAATATTATAAGTTTATATTTCTTCTTTTACAAAATCTGCGAAAACTTGTTTGTGCAATTCCAAATCCATATTTGGAGATAAGGCTACACGCGCAATATAATCTTTGTCGCCTTCTTTGGTCGTTCCTTGTGTTGACGTTGCTGGAATTGTCCAATAACAACCTTGTAACTGACCGTAACTCACACAATATTTACTTTCATCAGGAATTTCGGTAATCATCTTTTGGATGAGTTTGTGATTGAGTTTTCGCTTGTACGTTTCACGTTCTTCTTCTGTAGCACCTTTGGTCGGAAGATCTAATGAAAATACCGAAGGCGTGAAACCTTCAGCCGCTAATTCCTCAGAAACAAAATTGATTTTTGCGGCAGGTAATACCTCTTCTATAAAATTGACAAACGCACGCGTATTAGTGTACGCATCCGCAATTCGCTCAATCATAGAAGGCATTTGTTGCGCTAAAATTTCATATTGTAACGGCGTGGCTTCGTTATCGCAAAGTGTTAAGTGTTTTTCTATCTTTTCAACTAGATTCACCGCTTTCTCGTTTCCAATACAGTATCCAGCCGTGCATAATCCGCCACTTGGAAATTTAGAACCGCTCGAATACGATATCGCGCGAACGGTTGACAATGTTTTCCCTTCGCCTAAAAAGTGAACATTCGGACAAAAAGTTTGATCTAAAATAAAAACAGGCTCAATAGCTGTTTCGCCAGAAGCTGTCGTTCTTTTTTTGTGTAATGTTTCTTTCAACGCTTGCAAATCGGGAACTTCCACACGTGGATTTGTCGGAATTTCCGCAATGATATACGGAACTGCATCTTCACTAGCAATCTTATCCAAAACCGTATTCAAACTTTTTACCATATCGTTATCGCCGTCTACTAACAAATCAACGATTTCAACATGTTTCAAACAAGCCGCTACACGTCGTGCTTGGTCGTTTGTGCCGCCGTAACAGTTGGTTGGCACGATGAATTTAATGTCTTTTCCAACGTGATGTTCAAGTGCATCGTCAATCAATCCCATCATGATGGCGTATTGAATTGACAATCCGCTAGAGCCAACCAACGCTTTTGTATCTACGTCATTTACCTTTTGAATGGTTTCCCTAACCAACTTTTTATCAGTCGTAACATTATATGAAGTTTCCTCAAAAGATTCATCTACAATTTCGTTCAACGCTACCAAACAATTCGCTGGTGTCATGGCAACGGTTTCTCGACGGCGCACGTGCTGAATTTCAGAAACATAACTATCATCTTGCTCGTTACTCGCAATCAACACACTTCCTAATTTAGAATGTATGTTTACGATAAAATCAATATTTTCAGTAAATTCAACAGATTGAAGTGTATCTTTTTGTGCAATCAAAACAGTGCTTCCATCAAATGAAGAAATATCTTCTAAAGAATTTACCTGTTGCAATTCAAACTCATATCCATACACACGTTTGATGGTTTCCGCATCAAAAATAGCAGGCAATTCGTTCGTGTACACAATTCTCGTTTTGGTATTGGCTAACAAATTTTTTCTTAAAATCGCCAATACAGGAACTGTATCCGATTGAAAACTGATGACATGTTCAGGTTTTAAATCATTCAACTTTGCAATTGTCCATTCCAATACACATGACAACGGATGCCCTAAGCGAATATAATCGTAAGCTGTTGGCAATTCATTAAGTGTATGTGCCGAAAAATCGTTGGCTAAGTATAAATTTTCAAACTGTTCTAAAAATTCAACTTTTGCTAGTTTTTCAGTGTAAATATCAAGTCGATGCGTTGTTAATCGCGTCCAATTGGAAGGTTTATTTCGTAAAACATTTTTTATATACGTGAGCAATGTGTTGCTTTCCATAAAGTCTTTTTCCTAAGTTTTATTGCTGGTAAATATACAGCAATTAGATTTTTTTAAGGTGTTATGAGTCGTTTTAAAATGCAGATACTTTCTAAAAATATTGTTAAAGGTCGATGCGTCAAATAACTAGGTTTTTAAAAAGTTTTCTCATGGCGATAACTTAAAGAATATTTTTTAAATTCTAACATAAGTTGCTTTAAAATTACACTTTTTCCCCGAAATGAATTTTCTTTGCAAAAGTTATTCACCAATATTTTTTAAAAAATCTGAATCTCGTGAAAAAAATTTATCACCTCAGCACATGCAATACTTGCCAACGTATTTTAAAAGAGTTACAACCGTCGGACGATGTTGTGTTGCAAGATATTAAAGAAGAAGCGATTACAGCACAGCAATTGGAAGCAATGAAAGCACTTTCTGGAAGTTACGAAGCCTTGTTTAGCAAACGTGCACGCTTGTACCGAGAAAAAGGTTTAAAGAATCAAAACCTAACCGAGGACGATTTTAAAAACTACATTTTAGAACACTATACGTTTTTAAAGCGACCTGTGATGTTGGTTGACAATCAAATTTTTATCGGAAATGCTGCTAAAACAGTTGCAGCAGCTAAAGAAGCACTTGCTTAATGTTATCAAAAAGATCTTTTGCCTTTATCGCTGCTTTTGCGGTTCAGGTGTTTTATGGCGTTACGTTTACATTTGCGTCTGATGTCATTAAAGGTGGTTATATACAACCGTTTGGATTTATTTTGTTGCGTGTCGCTGGCGCTGGATTGCTATTTTGGTTGTTTAGCTTTTTAGGTCCGAAAGAAAAAATAGACCGCAAAGATTATAAAACGTTCTTTTTAGGTGCCGTTTTCGGAATTGCCATCAACATGCTATGTTTTTTCAAAGGTTTTGAATATACCACGCCGATTCACGCTTCGGTGATTATGGTGGTTGTCCCGATTATTGTACTGATTTTATCTGCTATATTTCTCAAGGAAAAAATCATTCCGACCAAAATCATTGGTATTGTATTAGGACTTTCTGGCGCGGTAATTTTAAGCATGTACGGAAAAGCCACCGCAGATTCTACCAATATTCCACTCGGAAACTTGCTGGTATTTATCAACGCAGTTTCCTATAGTATTTACATCATTATCATCAAAAAACTGACGTACAAATACCATCCGATGACCTTTATTAAATGGTTATTTTTATTCGGAACGTTTTTGGTATTGCCATTCGGTGTTGAACAATTAAAAGCAGTCGATTGGTCAGCGTTTTCACCGTACATATTTTTTGAAGTAGGATTTGTAATTGTAGGTGCTACTTTTGCGACGTATCTGTTAAATCCGTTAGCATTGCGACAGTTAAGAGCATCAACCGTAACTACATTTTTGTACTTACAACCTGTAATTGCAGGAATTTTTGCCGTTATTGTAGGCAGCGATTCGCTGGATATGATTAAAATTGTAGCTGCTATTTTGATTTTTTCTGGCGTTTATCTGGTTACTTTAAACAAAGACAAAGCACGTAGATGAGTTTGGCATCGCCCGTTTTTTATGATAATATCAGAGATATTCCTGTAGCGTATTGGGAGCAATTAGGCTGCGAGAAAAACACCTATTACACGCCCGAATTTCTACGTGCATACGAACTTGCCAATGACGATATTGTATTTCGATATGTAGTTATTTTGAATGCTAAAAGTGAAGCGGTTGCCTTTGCAGCGACGCAAGTAGTGACCATTTCGATTAAGACAATTACCAAAAATATTAAAATTTCTTCGGCTATTAAAGCTGTTATTAATCGGTTGTTTTGCAACAGTTCACTGCGAATTATGTTTTGTGGAAATGTTTTTTTGAGTGGCGAATATGGTACTTTTATTAAGAAAGAAGAAGATGTCAACGTGTTGTTTCACGAGTTGGTTTCCGCATTGCAACTCTTGATGAAAAATACAAAACGATTGCATGGTGTTTTTGTGAAAGATTTTCAAGAAAGTTCACTGCAACTTACGGATCAATTGAAAAACTACGGATTTGCTTCCATGAAAGTAGAACCGAATATGATTATTTCGCTACAACCCGAATGGACTTCGTTTGATGAGTACAAAGACGCGCTCAAATCAAAATACAGAGTTAAAGCCAATAAAGCGGATAGCAAAAGTAAATCGCTCACGGTAAAAGATTTTAGCTATCAAGAAGTAGATACATACAAAAGTGAATTGCAAGCCTTGTATGAAAACACGATTGCAAACGCCAATTTTAATGCGCAAGTATTAGATTTGGATACGTATATTTTACTCAAAAAAACATTCGGAAATCAATTTGTGGTCAGAGGTTATTTTTTAGAAAATACACTTGTCGGATTTTTATCTGCGATGAAAAATGGTGAAAATCTGGACGCTCATTTTATCGGATTGAATTATGCCTTGAATAAAACCTACGCCATTTATCCGCGCATCTTAAACGATTATGTCCGTTTGGGAATTTTGCACGGAGCAAAACGCATCAACTTAGGACGAACTGCTTCTGAAATCAAAAGCACATTGGGCGCCAAACCACAGGATTTAACTTGCTACATTCGTCACAAACGGGCATTCTTAAACAGTTTGATAAAGCCTTTCATCAAAAACATTAAGATAAAGTCGTTTAAAGAGCATTCGCCGTTTAAAGAGCAGATTGATTAGAATTTTTTCGCTTTGCTTACTTCAAGATTTTTTTTCAGAACTTGTCATTCCTGCGTAGGCAGGAATCCATTACTTAGATTTTTAGACATACTTCGCTGTTAGAATTTAGATTATTTTTTTTGCTAAATTTAATTCAATATTTAGCATCAAAAAGAAAACAGCCCAAAAGCGAAGCGCTCCAACACCCAAAACCTAACACCTCTATAAAATATAATCCGTACTCACAAAATTAGAAGCTCTACTTTGCAGTAACTCCGTTAATATAGCATTGTTATACTCGTTATCCTTCGAAGCGACAAACGTTCTAATAGAAAACGAGCGCAACGCATCATGCACACTCAAGGTTGCTACGGCAGAATCTTTTCGTCCCGTAAACGGATATACGTCTGGTCCACGCTGACACGAGCTGTTCAAATTCACACGACAGACTAAGTTTACCAACGTATCAATCAATGGTGCGAGTGTTTTGATATCTTTTCCAAACAGACTCACTTGCTGTCCATAATTGGATTCCGCCATATCGTCTAACGGTTGCTCAATATCTGAAAAAGATATCACAGGAATTACAGGACCAAATTGCTCTTCTTTATACACACGCATGTCTTTAGAAACAGGATATAGCACTGCTGGAAAAATATAATTTTCCGTAGTTTCACCACCTTTTGTATTGATGATTTTTGCACCTTTTTCCAAGGCGTCATCAATCAATTCTTGAATATATGCAGGTTTATCAGGTTCTGGTAACGGTGTCAGCTTTGCGCCTTCTTCCCAAGGATTTCCAAATTTGAGCGCATCTACTTTTTCAGAAAATCGCTTGTTGAATTCTTCAATGATAGCTGAATGAACGTACAATACTTTTAACGCCGTACAGCGTTGTCCGTTAAACGACGTCGTTCCTGCAATACATTCGCTAATTGCCAAATCCAAGTCTGCATCTTTTAATACAATCGCAGGATTTTTCGCTTCCAAACCTAATACCATTCGCAAACGGTTACTTTTAGGGTGTACACTTTGCAAAGCGTTTGCAGATTTACTATTTCCAATCAACGCCAACACATCTACTCGACCATCTTTCATAATCGGAGAAGCCACTGTGCGTCCACGTCCGTAGATAATATTTACCACGCCTTTTGGGAAACTATTTTGAAAGGCTTCCAACAATGGAGATAACAATAAAACCCCAAATTTTGCAGGTTTAAATATGGTTGTATTTCCCATAATAATCGCGGGAATTAACAAGGCAAAGGTTTCGTTCAGCGGATAGTTGTACGGACCTAAACACAGTACAACGCCCAACGGTCCACGACGAATATGTGCATTGACACCATCGTGTTTTTCAAACTTTGCACTATCGCGATCCATTTGTGTGTAATCTTCAATGGTATCGTAAATATATTCAACGGTTCTATCGAATTCTTTTTCAGAATCTGCTAAGTTTTTACCAATTTCCCACATCAATAATTTGACAACTTCTTCGCGCTTGGTTTTCATTTGTTCCACAAATTTTTCCATGCACGCAATTCTGTCCACCACTTTCATCGTTGGCCACAATCCTTGTCCTTTGTCATACGCAGCCACCGCAGAATTTAACGCTTCCAACGCTTCCGTTTCACCTAAGGTCGGAATAGTTCCCAACAAGGTTTTTTGATAGGTTGAAGTGGAAGAAATGGTAGAATAGACTTCGGAAGTTTGCCCTGTCCATTTTTTCAATTCGCCATTGACGAGATAGGTATCTTGGATAATTGTTTCTTTGATTTGATACTTTTCGGGAATGTTCATAGAGTTTCTTTTTCGAGTAATTTTTAGACTAAAAACTGAAATAAATCAGGTTTATCATTGAGATAATCGCCATAAAAGTTACGCAATTTCATTTTGGTAATCAACGTTTCTAAGTCGGCTGCATTTTTTAATTCCAATCCAACTACAGCAGCGCCATTTTCACGATTGGTCTTTTTGGTGTATTCAAAATGCGTGATATCATCTGTCGGACCGAGAATTTCAGCCACAAATTCTCGCAAAGCACCTGCACGCTGTGGAAATTTGATAATGAAGTAGTGTTTTAAATTTGCATACAGCAACGCACGTTCTTTAATTTCAGCAGTTCGGGTAATATCGTTATTACTTCCGCTAATGACACACACTACATTTTTATCTTTTATTTCATCTTTATATTGCGATAAAGCACATAAACTTAATGCACCTGCAGGCTCAACGACAATTGCTTGTTTGTTGTATAAATCTAAAATGGTTTGACACACTTCGCCTTCGTCCACCGTCATCATTTGGTGTAAATTTTCTTTGCAGATGTGAAAATTCAAATCGCCCACACGTTTGACAGCCGCACCATCGACAAAGTTTTCAATATTTTTTAATGTTGTATTTCGGTTATTTTCAATCGAAGTTGACATGGAAGACGCACCTTTCGGCTCCACACCAATAATTTTGGTATTGGGAGACAACATTTTGAATACGGAAGACAATCCCGCAGACAATCCGCCACCGCCAACAGGCACAAACACATAATCAATCGGCGTTTCTAACTGCTTCAAGATTTCCAATCCGATAGTAGCTTGTCCTTCAATCACTTTTTCGTCATTAAACGGATGAATAAAGGTTTTGTTTAACTGCTCCGATTGCTCCATCGCTGCATGATAGGCGTCATCAAACGTATCTCCAACCAACACCACTTCCACAAAGTTTTCGCCAAACATATTGACTTGCTCAATTTTTTGTTTGGGCGTTGGCGTTGGCATAAAAATCGTGCCTTTTATTTGCAACAATTTACACGATAACGCCACTCCTTGCGCGTGATTTCCAGCGCTGGCACACACAATTTCATTTTCAATTTGCGTTTCGGTCAACGAAGCAATTTTGTTGTACGCGCCACGAATTTTATACGAACGCACTTGCTGTAAATCTTCTCGTTTCAAGTACAGATTACAATTGTATAGCTTGGAATAATAATCATTATAACTCAAAGGCGTCACCGAGGCAATGCCTTTGAGTGTTTTCGCAGCTGCTTTGACAGCTGCTAACGTTGGAGCGTATGTTTTTGTAGTTGATTGCAAAATATATTTATAATCATTTGTCATTCCTGCGAAGGCAGGAATCTATTATTTTTTGATACGTCATTGCGAACGTAGTGAAGCAATCTGTTACTTCAAAGAACACTATTGGTTCTACATAAACAGATTACTTCGTCATACTTCCTCGTAATGACGAATCGTAGTTATTCAGTAACTTCAAAGCTGTTCTCGATACTATTTTCTGTCGAAAATCACTCGAACTGACGGTTTAGAAACTATAGTTGTCATTCCGCACCATGTGCTGAACTTGATTCAGTATCTTTGTGGAATCCACTTCAAAATCTGATGGATTCCTGCCTTTGCAGGAATGACAATGTAACTTCTACACCGTAACCGGCTTTTCTTTTTTCGCTTCCGTTTTAATCGTTTTCATTGCAGTCATTGCCGCTCTGAGTCGTTTTCCTACTGCTTCTATTGGATGATTTCGAATGGCATCGTTTACAGCGATTAGTTCTACATTATCAACAGCATTAGACGCTGAAAATGGTTTTCCAATTACAGCACTATCAACGGTTTTCATAAAGTCTTTTAGCAATGGTTTTGCAGCGTGATCAAATAGGTAACAACCGTATTCTGCCGTATCGGAAATGACACGATTCATTTCAAATAGTTTTTTACGTGCGATGGTGTTTGCAATCAACGGCAATTCGTGTAGCGATTCGTAATAGGCAGAATCTTCAATGATTCCTGCGCTCACCATGGTTTCAAACGCCAATTCGACTCCCGATTTTACAAAAGCTACCAACAACGTTCCGTGATCAAAGTATTCTTGCTCTGAAATATGGTCGGTGGTTAAACTTGTTTTTTCAAACGCAGTTTCGCCAGTCGCTTCACGCCATTTCAACAGATTTTTGTCATCATTTGCCCAATCTTCCATCATCGTTTTAGAGAAATGTCCCGAAATAATATCGTCCATATGTTTCTCAAATAATGGTTTTAGAATGACTTTTAACTGTTCTGACAGTTCAAACGCCTTTATTTTTGCTGGGTTTGACAAACGATCCATCATATTCGTAATTCCACCATGTTTCAAGGCTTCCGTGATAGTTTCCCAACCTAATTGAATGAGTTTTGCAGCATAATTCGCATCAATTCCTTCTGCAACCATTTTATCGAATGCCAAAATAGAACCAGTTTGCAATACGCCGCACAAAATGGTTTGTTCGCCCATTAAATCACTTTTTACTTCCGCAATAAACGACGATTCCAACACGCCAGCTCGGTGCCCGCCTGTAGCGACTGCATACGCTTTTGCCTGCGCCCAACCTTTGTTTTCAGGATCATTTTCTGGATGCACCGCAATCAACGTTGGTACACCAAATCCGCGTTTGTATTCTTCACGAACTTCCGTTCCAGGACATTTTGGTGCGACCATAATTACAGTAATATCTTCCCGAATTTTAGTGCCTTCTTCCACAATATTGAAACCGTGCGAATAACTCAACGTAGCGCCTTTTTTCATCAATGGCATCACGGCTTTGACTACGTTTGTGTGTTGCTTATCTGGCGTAAGATTTAAGACCAAATCTGCTTCCGGAATGAGTTGTTTGTAAGTTCCTATTTTAAAACCGTGTGTTGTTGCATTTATGTACGAAGTGCGTTCTTCATCAATAGCAGCTTGGCGAAGTGCGTACGAAATATCCAAGCCAGAATCGCGCATGTTGAGTCCTTGATTGAGTCCTTGAGCACCGCAGCCAACGATGACTATTTTTTTGTCTTTTAGTGCATTTACGCCGTCTGTAAATTCGGAAGCTTCCATAAATCTACATTTTCCTAATTGCGCTAACTGTTCTCGTAATGGTAAAGTGTTGAAGTAGTTTGACATGGTTTTGTTTTTTTAGAATCTAGAGTCTAGATTTTTAGAGCCTAGACTTTTTTTACTCTTATGTTTTTAAATTTTTTTATGATTTTATCTTGAATCCTGACTCTTGGTTCTTGATTCTTTGTTGTTTGTGTTTTGTTTCGTCTAGAATCTTGACTCTAGACTCTTGGTTCTATCATTATTGAAATACCGCAAGCAATTTCGAAATCTTCATTTCTTCTTTCGAAACCGCAATACGTCCTGAACGTGTGAATTGCATAATTCCGAATACACTTAATTCTCTGTATAAAAGTTCTATTTCTTCTTTGCGTCCCGATTTTTCGATGACAAAAAATTGTTTATTTACCGTGACGATTCGTGCATTGCTGTCTTTGATGATGTTTTGAATTTGTCGCTCATCAAACAACAAATCTGATTTCATCTTGAAAATGCACGATTCTTGATAAATGATTTCTTCTTCCGTGTGATAATACGCTTTAATGACCTCAACTTGCTTTTCTATTTGCCCGATGATTTTTTTCATTTGCGCTTCCGCGAGATAAACCACAATTGTCCATTTGGATACGTTTTCAATTTCAGAAACCGACGAGTTGATACTTTCAATATTGATGTGTCTTCGTTGAAAAATCGCAGAAATCCTGTTCAATAATCCGATGTTATTTTCAGTATACACCGAAACCGTAAATAGTTTGCTTTCTTGTTCCATATTACGCTAATCTTATGTCTGAAACCGATGCTCCTGTTGGAATCATTGGGAAGACGTTATCTTCTTTTTCTACGCATACTTCTAAAAAGTACGCCTCTTTACTTTCCATCATTTCTTGTACCGCTTCCGCGAGATCTTCTCGTTTTACCACGCGTCTTGCATTCAAATGATAGCCTTTCGCAATCGCTACAAAATCAGGATTGGTCATTTCGGTAGATGCGTAGCGTTTGTCAAAAAACAATTGTTGCCACTGTCGCACCATTCCCAAGAAATCATTGTTTAACACCACAATTTTTACAGCTGTTTTTTGCTGAAAAATCGTTCCCAATTCTTGAATGGTCATTTGGTAACCGCCGTCACCACAAATGCATACGACTTCACGTTCTGGCGCTGCCATTTTTGCTCCAATGGCAGCTGGTAAGCCAAATCCCATCGTTCCCAATCCGCCAGAAGTAATGTTACTTTTTGTCTGCTTGAAATTGGCATATCGGCAAGCAACCATTTGGTGTTGCCCAACATCCGATACAATCGCGGCTTCACCGTTGCTTTGCTTGTTGATTTCCTTCAACACTTCGCCCATCGTTAATCCTTCTTTAGTAGGATGCAAATCATTTTTGATGACTTTTTCATATTCAATCGCGTACAAATCGTCAAAAGCGCGTCGCCAAATTGAGTGTTCTTTTTGCTGGATAAGCGGTAAAATTTTTGCCAGATTCACTTTGGCATCGCCTAAAACTGCTACATCTGTTTTTACATTTTTATCCACTTCCGCTGGATCAATTTCAAAGTGAATGACTTTTGCTTGTTTGGCGTATGTGGCTAAATTTCCTGTAACACGGTCATCGAAACGCATTCCAATCGCGATGAGCACATCACATTCATTAGTGAGTTTGTTTGGGGCATAGTTTCCATGCATTCCTACCATTCCCACATTGAGTGGATGTTCGGTTGGAATGGCTGAAACGCCCATAATGGTCCACGCAGACGGAATTCCTGCTTTTTCGATAAAGGCTTTAAATTCAGCTTCAGCTTTTCCTAAAATCACGCCTTGTCCCCAAACTACCAATGGTTTTTTTGCTGAATTAATCAAATCCGCAGCAGCATTTAACGAGGTTTCATCTACTTCTGGCACCGCTTTGTAACTGCGAACTGCCGTACATTTTTGATATGAAAAATCGAATTCTTCAAATTGTGCATCTTTCGTAATATCAATCAACACAGGACCTGGACGACCACTTTTTGCTATGTAAAATGCTTTTGCCATCACTTCTGGAATTTCAGAAGCTTTCGTAATTTGATGATTCCATTTGGTCACAGGCGTAGAAATGCCCACAATATCCGTTTCTTGAAATGCATCACTTCCTAACAAATGCGACGCGACTTGTCCCGTAATACATACCAACGGCGTCGAATCGATTTGTGCATCGGCAATTCCTGTGATGAGATTGGTGGCACCAGGTCCTGAAGTAGCGATGGCAACTCCAACTTCTCCTGAAATTCGTGCATATCCTTGTGCAGCATGCGTTGCGCCTTGTTCATGACGCGTTAATACATGATGAATTTTATCTTGGTATTTATATAATTCGTCATACAATGGCATAATAGCGCCGCCAGGATACCCGTAAAGCGTTTTTATACCTTCTGCCAACAAACAGCGAACGATGGCTTCACTTCCTGTGAGTCGTTCCGTTTTTGTTTGTGTTTCTAGTTGTTTTTGTATGGTTTTTGTATCCATAATTCTAATTTTTTATTGTCATTCCGCACTTGATGCAGAATCCATTTTGAAAATGCCTTAGTTTTTGTTTCAAATACATCTCGACTGCGCTCGATGTGACAAAGGAATTCTTTTTAGAATTCATCTGTAACGCAACCTTTGGATGCGGAAGACACTGTTTTTGCATATTTGTATAAAACCCCGCGTTCAAATTTGAGTTCGGGTGCTGTCCATTGTTTTTTTCGTTCTAAAAGTTCTTCGTCTGAAACTTCTAGTTGAATCGTGTTCGTTTCGGCATCAATCGTGATGATATCACCGTCTTTTACAAGTGCTATTGTACCGCCTTCTTGTGCTTCCGGAGTGATGTGACCTACGACAAAACCGTGTGTTCCGCCTGAAAAGCGTCCGTCAGTAATAAGCGCTACTTCTTTTCCCAATCCTGCTCCCATGATGGCTGCCGTTGGTTTGAGCATTTCTGGCATTCCTGGGCCACCTTTTGGTCCTTCATAACGGATGACTACAACATCTCCTTTTGCTACTTTTCCATCGCGGATTCCGTCGTTGGCTTCGTATTCGCCTTCAAAGACTTTGGCTTTTCCTGTAAATTTTAATCCTTCTTTTCCTGTAATTTTTGCTACGCTTCCTTCGCTCGCTAAGTTTCCGTATAACATGCGTAAATGCCCTGAAACTTTGATTGGTTTTTCTACAGGTTTTATTACATCTTGCCCTTCTGTTAAATCGTCAACATCTAGTAAGTTTTCTGCCATGGTTTTTCCCGTTACGGTTAAACAATCGCCGTGTAATAGTCCTTTTTTGAGTAAATATTTTAAGACTGCAGGAATTCCGCCAACAGCATGTACATCTTCCATTAAATATTTCCCACTTGGCTTTAAGTCAGCTAGAAACGGAGTGGTATCGCTTATTTTTTGAAAGTCTTCTAGTGTAAATTCAATTTGTGCCGCTCTGGCAATCGCGAGAAAGTGTAATACTGCATTGGTTGATCCGCCCAAAATAGTCACCAAACGTACCGCATTTTCTAATGATTTTCTCGTGATGATATCAGACGGTTTGATGTCTTTTTCGAGTAAAACACGGATTGCTTCACCAGCCGCAACCGATTCTTGCTTTTTAGCATCGCTCAACGCAGGATTTGACGAATTGAACGGTAATGCCATTCCCAGCGCTTCTATGGCAGACGCCATTGTGTTTGCTGTGTACATTCCACCGCAAGCACCTGCGCCTGGACAGGCTTTTTCAACAATGTTTTGGTATTCGGTTTCGTCCATTGTGCCTGCTACTTTGCTTCCCCAAGCTTCAAAAGCAGAAACTACATCGAGTTTTTTTCCGTTGTGACAACCCGAATCAATCGTACCGCCATAGACTAAAATGCTTGGGCGATTTAAACGAATCATTGCCATTAACGCACCAGGCATATTTTTGTCGCAACCTACTACTGTGATGAGTCCGTCGTAACTCATGGCTTGCACCACCGTTTCCATAGAATCGGCAATGATATCGCGTGATGGTAAGGAATAGCGCATTCCAGGTGTTCCCATGGAGATTCCATCGCTCACACCAATCGTGTTAAATATGAGTCCGACAATAGCTGAGTTTTGCGTTCCTTGTTTGGCGAGTTTTGCCAAATCGTTTAAGTGCATGTTACACGGATTCCCTTCGTAGCCTGTACTGGCAATGCCGACAATTGGTTTGAAAAAGTCTTCTTTGGTCAATCCAATCGCGTGTAGCATGGCTTGTGCCGCAGGTTGCGTAGGATCTTGTGTAACGGTTTTGCTGTATTTATTGAGATTGTTCATTTTTAAATTGCTTCAGAGAGTTTGCTGTTGCGTTCGCACAGTACTTCTTGTTTGTATAGTTGCATCAATTTGTAGCCGAGAGACGCTTCCCACGAAAGTGGAAATACATAGTCGTCCAACGATTGTAAACCAACTACTTCTGCGGCAGTTCCTGTAAAAAAGGCACTGTCTGCTTGTTTGAGTTCGGATAGTGTAAAGCTGGTTTCTTCTACAGAAATACCAACTTCTTTACAAATGTCGATGATGGTAGAACGCGTAATGCCAGGCATGATGTGTCCGCGTTTTGGCGTGTAGAGTTTGCCATCTTTTTCCATAAATACATTCGCGCCCGAACATTCTGCTACGTTTCCGTTCATATCTAACAATAATGCTTCGTCAAAACCTTCGTTTTTGGCTTCGTTTGTGGATAGAATGGAGTTGGTATAATGTCCCGTGATTTTTGCTTCTACAAAGCACGATTTTGGATTGGGACGCTCGAAGCGAGAAGTTTTTACGCGTAAGAGCTTGTCGCCCATATATTTTCCCCATTCCCAGCATTGGATGGTTAGGATGGATTCGTCAGACGTTAACAAACCCATATTGGCGCCTGTGGTCAAAATAGGTCTGATGTACGCGTCTTCGAGCTTGTTTTTTTCTAGTAATTGATACGTGGTGTCTACCAATTCTTCCGTAGTATGGTTACACGGAATTCCCATAACGCTTGCGCCGAATTTGAGTCGCTCGTAATGTTCGTGTGCTTTAAAGATTTTTGCGCCGAATTTGGTTTTGTACGAACGGATGCCTTCAAATACGCCATTTCCGTAGTGTAAGGTTTGACTGTACAAGTTTGCCGACGCCGTTTCAGGATGCAGAAACGCGCCGTTGTGATAGATGATACTGTCGTTTGTATAATACATTTTTAGTGTGATTATGATTCGAAATTAGTTGTATTCCTACTTTTTTGTGTGATTGGTTTTAGTGATTAGCCTAAAATCAATTGTTCTTTATTTTTGTTAATTATCTGTTTTTCAGTTTTTTATGATTTTTTTACTACAATGTTCAACTTGATATATTTTATTCTTTGTTTACGCTGAGCTAGCCGAAGTGTTCTTTGTTTTTCGTCGTTTTTATTAATTGGTTAGTTAAAAAACAAAAGCCTGTATCGCAGTTGATACAGGCTTTTGTTTTATACAGCACATCGTATCAACTCAAGTTGAGTTCATAATAATAATGACGATGATGCTGATTGTTTTGTTCATTTTTTCTTGTTGTTGATTTGTCAATTTGTTTATTCGTGTATTTGTCTTAACTCTTGACTAATAGTTCTTTGTATTTCGTCTTTTGTTATTTGTGTTTTGTTTTTAAATGTCATTCTGAACTTGATTCAGAATCTTGTTATTTTTATTTCTCTTTTTTATGCGAAACCGAATCATACTGAATCAAGTTCAGCACAAGAGTTTGGCTTGACGAAATTTTGACTTCATGTTTTGAGATCCCGCTCTTCAGCGGGATTAGTTCAACTTACAGTTTTATGTTCGCCATTCTGGCTTCTTAAAACTGAGTTTCACTAAATAAAAAAAGCCTTCCCGATATAGGAAGGCTTTGTAATTTTTATAGTGAAAATAGCATTGCATTCCTCATCGTTGTGACTGAATCACAATAATGTTAATGACAATGATATTTTGTGTTTGTTTGTTCATTTGTTGTATCAAATATTGAAAAAGTTTTTTAAGATTCCTAATCGTTTTTGAAAAAATGTTGGATTTTTCCTGTGTTTGCAAGGAAAAGTCTTTAAATTGATACTATATTTTAGACAACACAAGAACCTTTTTGGTAACGCTCATTTTTGTCTTGACACAAAAACGAGCCAAAAAAGTCAAGACAATCTATAGGAAATTGCTACGCACCATTCGTTCATGCGCTCCATGCTTGATGCTACGCATCGCAATTCCACTTTTCACTCTTTATTTCTGAAGATTGTCATTTAAAGAATCAAACAAAATCATGAATAAAGCAACTTTTATTTTACTTCAAAAATACTCTCTTAACTACTATTTCATTAAATACGCGGCAAATCATTCTCATCTTTTAACGGTAAATTGGAACTTCCCATTAAATACGCATCTACATGATGTGCTGCTTGGCGACCTTCGGAAATTGCCCAAACAATGAGCGATTGTCCTCTGCGCATGTCGCCCGCTACGAAGATTCCGTCTTTGTTGGTGGTGTAGTTTTTGGTCGTTGCTTTGATGTTGGTTCTGAAATCCATTTCTAGGTCAAATGCTTCTGCTAGTGTTTTTTCAGCGCCTGTAAAACCTAATGCTAATAATACCAAATCGCATTCCCACGTTTTTTCTGTGTTTGGAATTTTTTTGAGAGTTGGACGTTTATCTTCTTCAAAAAACCATTCAACTTCTACCGTTTTTAATCCCGTGAGGTTTCCGTTGGCATCTTTGATGAATTTTTCGGTTGAAATGCTAAAATGACGTTCTACTCCTTCTTGATGTGACGATGTTTCTTTAAGCTTCATCGGCCAATACGGCCACGGTTGATGTGCTGGTCTACCAACTGTTGGTTTGCTTAAAATTTCAAAATTGGTAACCGATTTCGCGCCATGGCGATTGCTCGTTCCAATGCAATCCGAACCTGTATCGCCACCGCCAATGACAATGACTTTTTTGTCTTTCGCGGAAATGATGTCTTCAAAATCTACCAAACCATCTACATATTGATTGTTCAGTTTTAGAAAATCCATCGCTTGGTGAACGCCTTTGGCATCTGCGCCGTCAATCGGAATGTTTCTTCTTACTGTTGCGCCACCACACAATAGTATCGCATCAAAATCTTCTTCGAGCTGACTCGTATCTACGGTAACACCAACATGTGCGTTGGTTGTAAACGTGATACCTTCTGCTTCTAAAATCGCCAAACGACGATCGATAACGTGTTTTTCCATTTTAAAATCTGGAATTCCGTAGCGCAATAATCCGCCTACTTTTTCATCACGTTCAAAAACAGTCACAGAATGACCTGCTCGATTGAGTTGTTGTGCCGCCGCCAATCCTGCAGGACCAGAACCGACAATAGCAACCGATTTTCCGGTACGTACTTTCGGTGGTTTTGGAACAATCCAACCTTCCGCAAAAGCGGTTTCGACAATATTTTTCTCAATATTTTCAATACTTACGGGATCTTCGTTGATTCCTAACACGCAGGCTTCTTCGCAAGGCGCAGGACATAAACGACCTGTAAATTCTGGAAAGTTGTTCGTTGCGTGCAATATTTCAGCCGCTTCTTTCCATTTGCCACGATAGACTTTGTCATTGAAATCGGGAATTAAGTTTCCGAGCGGACAACCGCTGTGACAAAACGGAATGCCACAATCCATACAGCGTGCACCTTGTTCTTCTAGTGTTGATTTTTCTAGTGCAATGGTAAATTCTTTATAATTTTTGATACGTTTTGCTGGAGCTTTATACGCTTCATCTTGGCGTTTGTACTCCATAAATCCTGTTGTTTTTCCCATGTCTTACGCTGTTTGCAATTGTTCTTTTTGTAATCGTACCAAAGCTTGTCTGTATTCTTCTGGTAATATTTTTAAGAATTTTGGCAGGTAGTGTTGCCAATCGTCTAAAATTCGTTTTGCTAATGGACTTTCTGTAGCTTGATAGTGATTTTGGATGAGTTGTTTGAGTTGTAGTTCGTCTTCTTTCGACCTAATCGGATCAATATTTAGACTTTCCGAATTACAGTTTTGCACAAAAAACGTGTTGTCCATATCTAATATATACGCGATTCCGCCGCTCATTCCTGCACCAAAATTGCGTCCAATTTTCCCAAGAATAACTGCCACACCGCCCGTCATGTATTCACAACCGTGATCGCCAATTCCTTCCACAACAGCTTTCGCGCCAGAATTTCGCACACAAAAACGCTCGCCTGCTTTTCCGTTAATATACACTTCGCCCGAAGTGGCACCGTACAAGGTTACATTTCCTGTGATGACATTGTCTTCTGGAATAATCGTGGATTCTTTTGGAACTTTTACGATGAGTTTTCCGCCTGATAAGCCTTTTCCTAAGTAATCATTGGTGTTTCCGTGAACCGTCATGCGAATTCCTTTCGTAGTAAACGCTCCAAAACTTTGTCCCGCAGCACCTTTAAAGTCTATGTTGATAGTGTCTTCTGGCAAACCTTCTGCGCCGTAAATTTTTGAGATTTCATTGCTGATAATTGCACCGACAGCTCTGTCAATATTGGTGATATTGAATTGTAAATCGGTTCGTTGTCTTCTAAATAGTGCTTGATGCGCTTGTTTGATGATGTTAAAGTCTAGATGTGTTTCTAAATTGTGTTCTTGCGTTTCTGTATTGTGCAATTTTACCTCATCGGAAACTGCTACTTTGTGAAGAATCGGCGTCAAATCAATTCCAGAGGCTTTATAATGCTCAATGGCTTTGTTTCGATTGAGTTTTTGGACTTGTCCCACCATTTCGTTCACAGTTTTAAATCCAAGTTTTGCCATGATTTCTCGCAATTCCTGCGCTACGAAATACATATAATTCACGACGTGTTCTGGTTTTCCTTTGAATTTTTTCCGCAATTCAGGATTTTGCGTGGCAATTCCGACAGGACAAGTATTTAAGTGACATACACGCATCATAATACAACCTGAAGCCACTAACGGCGCGGTAGCAAAACCGAATTCTTCCGCACCTAATAAACAAGCAATCGCAACATCGCGACCTGTTTTTAGTTGTCCGTCACATTCCAACACCACACGATTTCGGAGATTGTTCATCACCAAGGTTTGTTGTGCTTCTGCAATTCCCAATTCCCACGGCAATCCTGCGTGTTTTAAAGATGTTAATGGAGAAGCGCCTGTTCCGCCATCAAATCCAGAAATGAGAATGACATCGGCTTTTGCTTTGGCAACTCCCGCAGCGACAGTTCCTACGCCAATTTCAGAAACCAATTTTACATTGATTCTAGCTTCGCGATTGGCTGCTTTGACGTCGTAAATAAGCTGTGATAAATCTTCTATGGAATAGATATCGTGATGCGGCGGCGGCGAAATGAGTCCGACATAAGGCGTGGAGTTTCGTGTTTTGGCAATTTCAGGATTTACTTTTGGTCCTGGCAATTGTCCGCCTTCACCTGGTTTGGCACCTTGTGCAATTTTGATTTGAATTTCGTTCGCGCTTGTCAAATAATTTGACGTCACGCCAAAACGCCCAGAAGCAACTTGCTTGATAGCCGAGTTTTTCCAGTCTCCTTGCGCATTTTTATAGAAGCGTTCTTGGTCTTCGCCGCCTTCACCAGAATTCGATTTTCCACCGATTCTGTTCATAGCGATGGCTAGGTTTTCGTGCGCTTCTTTGCTGATGGAACCATACGACATGGCACCTGTTTTGAAGCGTTTTACAATTTCCGTCCACGGTTCTACTTCTTCGATTGGAATTGGGTCAAATTGATCAAATTCAAACAAGCCACGAATGGTCATGAGACTTTTGGATTGATTGTTGACCAACTCGGAATATTCTTTGAACGTGGAAGCTTTGTTCGTTCTGACAGATTCTTGCAATTTGGCAACCGTCAACGGATTAAATACGTGTTTTTCTTGTCCGCGTCGCCAACGATATTCGCCGCCAACTTCAATATCTGCGCTCACTTCATTGACTTGAAAAGCTTTTTTGTGTCGTTTTACAATTTCTTGTTCTATTTCGCGCAAGCCAATTCCTTGAATGCGTGTGGGTGTGTTGGGAAAGTATTTTTTGACTGTGGTCGAATTGATTCCGATACATTCAAATAGTTGCGAACCGCGATAGGAGTTCAACGTTGAAATCCCGATTTTATTCATTACTTTTAGAATGCCTTTTCCAATAGCTTTGTTGTAATTTTTGATGGCTTTTAAGTATTCTAATTCGGTGATATCACCATTGATGACTTGTTTTTCCACAATTTCATTCACGATATATGGATTGACTGCACTCGCACCAAAACCGAATAAGAGGGCAAAATGATGCACTTCGCGTGGTTCTGCAGATTCAATAATCAGGCTTATTTTAGAGCGTTTTTGGAGTTTGTGCAATGCGTGATTGACGTACGAACATGCTAATAATGCTGGAATTGGCGCATGTTTTTCGTCTACATATCTATCGGATAGAATGATGATATTTGCGCCGTTATCAATCGCTTTGGATGCTTTGTGCATCAGGTTTTCTAAAGCGATTTCTAGTTCGTTTAAACCGCGATTCACTTTATACAACATTGAAATAGACGCCACTTTAAAGTTTGGATTGCTATCGTAGTTTCGAATTTTATCCAAATCGTGCTTCGAAATAACCGGATTTTGAATTTTTAACTTTTTACAATGCTCCGGACTGATGTCAAAAAGATTGACATCGCTTCCCAATGTGAGACTGATATCTGTAATTAATTCTTCGCGAACACCATCCAACGGCGGATTCGTTACTTGCGCAAACAACTGTTTGAAGTAGTTGTAAATGAGTTGTGGCTTTTCTGAAAGAATTGCAATTGGTGTATCGCTTCCCATAGAACCAATTGGTTCTTTTGCCAGTTGTGCCATGGGGCGAATGATGGTGTTTAAATCTTCTTGTGTGTAGCCAAAGACGATTTCACGCTTTTTAAGGTCAATTTCGTCATATTGAATCGGTCCTTTTTTAGCAGAAATATCGCGTAAGTGTACTAAGTTTTCATTCAACCATTTTCGGTACGGATGTTTTGCAGCAATCGTTTCTTTGATTTCTTCGTCATTGACAATTCGTCCTTCATTCATATTTACCAAAAACATTTTTCCTGGCTCTAACCGTCCATGAAATGCTACGTTTTCTGGTTTGATGTCCACAACGCCCGTTTCTGACGACATGATGACATTTCCGTTTTTCGTCACGGTATATCGCGACGGACGCAATCCGTTTCTGTCCAACACCGCACCAATGTAGTTTCCATCTGTAAACGGAATCGACGCAGGTCCGTCCCACGGTTCCATGACGCAGGAATTGTATTCGTAAAATGCTCTTTTGGTGTCAGACATATTTGGGTTTTTCTCCCAAGCTTCTGGCACTAACATCATCATAGCTTCTGGCAGTGAACGTCCTGATATGAGTAATAATTCCACGACCATATCTAAGGTTGCTGAATCGGATTTTCCTTTGAGAATAGTTGGTAAAATGCGTTTGATGTCTTCTCCGAATAATGGACTTTCCATGATTTCTTCGCGTGAAAACATCCGAGAAACATTCCCGCGAAGGGTATTGATTTCACCGTTATGACAGATATAGCGGAATGGTTGCGCCAAATCCCACGTAGGAAAGGTGTTGGTCGAAAATCGCTGATGCACCAACGCTAAGCGCGTGTCCAAATCAGCATCGAATAAGTCCAAATAGTATTCGTTGATGTGTTCTGGTTTGAGCAAGCCTTTGAATATGATGATTTTGGTGGACAAACTCGGAACGTAGAAGAATTTATGTTGTGAAAGTTTTGAGTTGTAAATGATGTGTTCCGTAATTTTTCGAGCGGCAAATAGTTTTACATTGAACTCACGGTTGCTTTGTGACGCTGTAGATTTCCCAACAAATAATTGTTTTACAAATGGCTCCGTTTCTTTGGCAATTTCACCCAAAATATCACTATTTACAGGCACATCGCGCCAACCGATAAGTTGCAATCCTTGAGTTGCTATTTCTTTTTCAAAAACCTCCATACAGTATTGTCGCTGATTGTCTTTTTTCGGAAGAAACACATTACTGACTGCATATTCGCCTGCTTTTGGCAGTTTGAAATCGCATGATTTTTTAAAGAATTCATGCGGAATGTCGATTAAAATTCCGGCACCATCACCCGTAACGCCATCTGCACTTACCGCACCGCGATGTTCTAGTTTTACCAAAATTTCGAGTGCTTTATGAATGATATCATTGGAGCGTTTGCCTGTTAGGCTACATATAAATCCAGCGCCACAATTGTCGTGTTCAAATTCGGGTAAATAGAGTCCTTGTTGTTTCAGCATCATCAATTTTTTTGGAGATTTTTAATCGTATGGAATTTACTAAGATAAAAGTCAAGTCATTGATATAAAAGCCGTTATTGAATTTTTCCGAAATCTGTAATTCAGGACTTTTTAAATACGAATTTGATAATTTGAAGTCTGTTTTTTGCGAAATTTTCAATTGTGTATTTTTTACAAAACTGAGCTCATTTTTGCGAAAACGTTTTCTTTTTGTTTCAATTTTTAAATATTTTTTAAAAAAATAGTATTGATTTTAAAATGAAGGATACAAAGTGTTTTTTTTCAATCAAATGGCATTAAATTTGTATTTTTAGAGAGAATCATTAATTCAATCACCATGAAAAAAATTACCTGCATATTCACTTTACTACTGTTTTGTATCACTTCCGCAGATGCGCAAATTTGGAAACAACTTCCTGGCGGTGGAAAGGGACAAGCCATTTATAACGACAATGGAACGCTTTGGGTAATTGGTATGGGAAATAGTATTTTTTCATATAATGGTCGCTTATGGAGAGAATATCCAGGCAATGGAAAAGCCAAAGATATTGCGGTACACAACGGAACACCTTATATTATTGGATTGAATAACGGAATTTGGAAAGGAACTGGTTCTGGTTGGGTTCCGATGCCTGGTAATGGACTCGGTAAGCGTATTTACAGCGATAACGGTCAATTATGGTTGATTGGCTTGAATAATAATATTTTTTCCTTTGATGGACGCAATTGGAATTTGTATCCTGGCGGCGGAAAAGCCGTAGATATTGCTGCTAGTAATGGCATTCCGTATATTATTGCGGAAGATGGTAGTATTTGGCGCGGAAATGGTATGGGTTGGTTACAATTGCGCGGTGGCGGAATTGGTCAAAAAATTGCGTGTGACCGCAATGGAACCGTTTGGGTTATTGGTGTGAATAACGGAATTTTTTATCACCGTTTGAATCGCTGGTATGAACATCGCGGTGGCGGAAAAGCCTTGGATATTGCCGTGTATCGTGGAGTTCCGTTTATTATTGGTTTGAATCATTCTGTTTGGAAAGGGTGATTTAATCAAAACGATTTAAGAGCAGTCGAAAATCTAAGAGAATTAGGTTTCTAATGAATCTCGACTGCGCTCGATTTGACATTTTTTTCTATTAAAATTCAGAATTTCTATCTAACCGTTATGTCCAAGCATTCACAATTCCGCCCATAATGGCAAACGTGACTACCCAATAGCCGACGTTGATGAGAATGTATTTGAATGATTTTTGTTCAAAAAGTGCATTTGTCGCTAGAACTGGCATGGCAATAAAAAGTGCCACAAAAGCTCCATGAGCTGCTCCGTGACCAAAAGTTAAATATTTTTCTTGTCCGTGTGGATCGCCTGGTTCTCCTCCAGAAACGACAGAAATCATGTAAATAAAAAATACGGCTGCAAACGCCAAAACTACGCTGAGTCCAAAGCGCAACGGCATTCCTTTTTGTGCTTGAGCTTCTGTGATGCCTGTTTCTTTCATCCAAGCTTTTCCAAATAAAGGTCCGTACCAAATAAATCCGATGACGAGTGTTGATAGTGCAGCCACAATGAGTGCAATCCAATTTACGTTTTCCATAATTAGTGAGTGTTAGTTAATGTCAGCTCGATATAAATTTCATTCAAATAAAATTGCTCCTTCTCATTAAACTAATTTTTAAAAAACTAAAAATCAGCTGTTTATTTTCTTGTTCTTTGCTTGCCCAAAGAAAAGAAACAAAAGAAAAGGCACTTTTCCAGAGGTGTTTTTGCTTTTCTCTTTAGGGAGAAAAACAAAATCGCAATGATTTTTCTAAATTTCTTCCAAGGCTTCAGAAATTTTTAACGAAAAATCCTTGCTACACTGCGGAAAAGAAGACACTACTGTTGGTTTTTTATGTCGAACTTACGTTAGTTATTAAAGTTTTTTGTTAAGGTGTAACTAAATGTACTTTTTTTTAACTAACAATCAAATAGTTACTGTAAGTTTTCAGGTTTTTTCCCGAAACGACGTGTATCTTCTTTGGTTAAGATTTTGAAGTTTTTTGCGCGTGGTACATTGCGTATCGCATCGTTAAATTGTGCTGGTAAACCGATAAGTTGGCGTGTTTGCAAATCAATCCAAGCGCCCATCATTTCGCAGCTGGCAAAGTTTTTTCCATTCGTATCGTAAAAATTATGAAGAAATTCAAAGAACATTCCGTCTTCGCTTAAACCTGCTATTTCTAAAGAAACACGTACAGGTTTTCCTGGAAAGGCTTCTTTAAAGTAATACATGTGTTCATAAAATACGACCGGACCAATGTTGTTTTTGGCTAATTCTTTTTGTGTAAAGCCATTTTCAATCAAAAATCCCATACGTGTATGACTCATGAAATTGATATATGCTGAGTTGGCTAAGTGGCGATTTGCATCTAAATCACTCCAACGAATGTCAAATTCTTTAAAATACATTATATTTAATTTTTATTTTTCAGTACCAAAAATAACATGCCAATAATTAAAAGCAATTACAATCCGCCACATATTTTTAAAAACGGGCATTTTTCTACAATTTATGCTGGTTTGTACAGAAAAGTTGATGGTGTGTATCAAAGAAGAGAACGCATTACCTTAAGCGATAACGATTTTATAGATTTGGATTGGAGTTATGCCGCGCATCATAAAAATGTTTCCAAACTAATTGTGATTTTACACGGTTTGGAAGGTAACGCGCAACGTGCGTACATTAAAGGAACTGCTAAGGTTTTTAATCGAAATGGTTATGATGCAGTTGCAATGAATTATAGAAGTTGCAGCGGCGAACAGAATCGTTTGTTTAGAGCGTATACCGCTGGCGCTACAGAAGATTTACGAGAAGTGATGACATATATTTTAACTCACTATCCACAATACGGACATATTGTGATGAAAGGGTTTAGTTTGGGTGGAAATTTGTTGTTGAAATATTTAGGCGAACCCATTCGCGTTCCGAAAGAAGTAAAAGCAGCTATCGCCGTTTCAGTTCCGTGTCGACTAGATGGCTCTTTGAAGCAAATGCGTCGTGCAGAAAATTATTTATATAATAAGATGTTTATTAAGTATTTGCGAAGAAAGTTACTAGAAAAACACGCTGCTTTTCCAAGTTTGATTAGTTTGGAAGAGATTGAAAAAGCAAAGTCTATGTTTCAAATTGACAACTTGTATACGTCCAAAGCGCACGGTTTTGAAGATGCGCAAGATTATTACGACAAGTGTTCGTCCAGACAGTTTATTCCAACTATTAAAATTCCGACATTATTGATAAACGCTAAAAATGATTCTTTTTTATCCAAATGTTGTTACCCGATAGAAGAAGCAGAACAGAATGAAAATTTTTATTTTGAAATGCCAAAATATGGCGGACATGTAGGCTTTTTTGATGGCGGTGAAGTGTATTACAATGAAAAAAGAGCGTTTGACTTTGCTACTTTGGCTTAAAGTGTGAATTCTGCTGATGAATTCGAATTGCCTTCTGCGAAAGCAAAATCCCTACTGCTAACGACATAAAAGCACCTATAGAAATTCCTGGAATGTATTCAATAAACAGAAAAAAATCATACGTTCCGTGAAAGACTGTTGCCAATCCCAATCCTAAGAGATTGTATTTGACACGATTTCGGGAAAATTTCGCCTTTCCCATATAATATCCCATAATAATTCCGAACGTTGCATGCGCTGGAACTGCTGTAAAAGCTCTGTAGATAGCTGCTTCAATACCACTTTCAAATACATAGGCTAAATTTTCAGTCACCGCAAAACCCATAGAAACCATAATCGCATACATAATTCCGTCGTAAGGTTCGTCAAATTCTCTATGTCGCTGTGCAAAATAACGAACGAAAATGTATTTACTGAATTCTTCCACCAACGCGACTACAAAAAAGGCTTTGCAAAATTGAATCCACCACACTTTGAGTTTTAGCTCAGGATAATACGTAGAAATTACCTCATTAGTACCTGTAGAAATTAAAATACTACCTACAGCTCCAAGCAAAAAGCAAATTACAAGGAGATGTCGCGGCTCTTTGTCATATTTATCACTGTAATAAATGTAAAAAATAATCAAAAGCGCGGGCGCAATGGATAGTAATAATAGTGGCATTCGTTAATTTTCTCAAAAATATAAAAACAACAGATATTATGAAGGATTTTTAGGGGTTTAACATCAGTTCGATACAAGTTTTATTCAAATAAAATTGTTTCTTCTCAATGAAATAAATTTTAAGAAACCGAAAATTAGTTGTCTATTTTCTTATTCTTTGCTTGCCCAAAGAAAAGAAACAAAAGAAAGGGCACTTTTCCAGAGGTGTTTTTGCTTTCTCTTTAGTGAGAAAAGCAAAACCGCATGATTTTTTCTAAATTTCTTCCAAGGCTTCAGAAATTTTTAACGAAAAAATCCTACTACACTGCGGAAAAGAGAAAATTGCTATCGATTTTTATTCAGAACTCATCTAGTTTTAAATGGAATTTTTTAGTGAAAGCTTGTTATTGATTTTAGGAATATGTTTGAAAATGTACAGAATAGCAAGCGTTGTCGCTAATTTTACTATTTTTGCGGTATGATAAAGTCTATGACCGGATTTGGGAAGGCTGTTGAACAACTTCCATCCAAAAAAATAACGATTGAATTAAAATCACTCAATAGTAAGAGCTTAGATTTAAACGCGCGTATTCCCTCGTATTATCGAGAAAAAGAATTGAGCATGCGCAAAATAATTGCAAAGACTTTATTGCGTGGAAAAGTCGATTTTTCGCTGTATTTGGAAATGACTGCTGAAGAAACGTCTACAGTGATTAATAAAGCTGTGGTAAACGAATATATGCGTCAGCTTCGTGAAATTCAACCCGACGTAGATGCTGTTGATTTGTTGAAAATGGTCGTGCGAATGCCAGATTCATTAAAAACAGAACGCGAAGAGATTGATGAAAAAGAGTTTGAAGTGATTCAAAATGCACTGCAACACGCTATTGAACAACTAGATGAATACCGAATTACGGAAGGAAAAGTACTGGAAGAAGATTTTACTTTGCGCATCAACAATATTGCTGAGTTGCTTCAAAAAGTAACTGATATGGACGATGAACGTATGGCTTCTGTAAAAGTCCGTTTGCGAAAAGCTTTAGACGATTTGAAAGAGCAAGTAGACGAGAATCGTTTCGAACAAGAGTTGATTTATTACCTAGAAAAATTTGACATCACAGAAGAAAAAGTGCGTTTGGCAAATCATTTAGATTATTTCTCAAAATCGTTACGATCTTCCAATTCTAACGGAAAAAAACTTGGTTTTATCTCCCAAGAAATTGGACGAGAAATCAACACCATAGGTTCTAAATCTAATTATGCGCCGATGCAGCAATTAGTGGTTCAAATGAAAGACGAATTGGAAAAAATTAAAGAACAATTGCTAAACGTTTTGTAATGAAAAGAGGAAAATTGATTGTATTTGCGGCTCCATCTGGCGCTGGAAAAACTACTATTGTTCGACATTTGTTAGGTGTTCCTGAATTGAATTTAGAATTTTCCATTTCGGCAGCTTCTCGCGAAAAGCGCGGAAATGAAGTCGATGGAAAGGATTATTATTTTTTATCTCCGAAAGATTTTAAACAAAAAATTAAAAATAAAGCGTTTTTAGAGTGGGAAGAAGTGTATCCTGAAAATTATTACGGAACACTACAAACCGAAGTCGATCGTATTTGTGATGCTGGACGCAACGTGATTTTTGATATTGATGTGGTTGGCGCATTGCGAATTAAGCGAAAATTCCCAGAAGAAACATTGACGGTTTTTGTAGAACCGCCAAACATCAACGAATTGATTAAACGTTTAAAAGGCAGAAAAACCGAGAATCAAGAGAAAATCAACATGCGCATTGCCAAAGCGCCTGCAGAAATGGCAACCGCACCACAATTTGATGTTCGCATTATGAACGATGATTTGGACAAGGCAAAAGCCGAAGCCGTTCGTGTAGTTGCTGAGTTTTTAGGAATTGAAAATTTGTAAGCAGTATGAAGGTCGGTTTGTATTTTGGGACGTTTAATCCTATTCATATTGGACATTTGGCAATTGCCAATCATATGGCAGAATACAGCGATTTGGATGCCATTTGGATGGTAGTAACGCCGCACAATCCGTTTAAAAAGAAAAGTTCGCTATTAGCAAATCATCATCGTTATGAAATGGTCATGATTGCTACGGAAAACTATCCAAAAATCAAGCCTAGCAAGATTGAGTTTGACTTACCACAACCGAATTATACTGTACATACGCTAGCACATTTACAAGAAAAATATCCTGAACATGAGTTTTGCCTCATTATGGGCGAGGATAATTTGAAGAGTTTGCACAAGTGGAAAAACTACGAAGTTATTTTAGCAAATCATGAAGTGTATGTCTATCCTCGAATTTCAGAAGGAACAATAGAACATCAATTTGAAAATCATCCAAAAATTCACCGCGTTTCTGCTCCAATTATGGAGATTTCTTCTACATTTATTCGAAATGCTATTAAAGAGCAAAAAAATATCAAGCCGTTGTTACCAAAGGAAGTTTGGACGTATATTGATGAGATGAATTTTTATAAGAAGTAAGTTTTTTAGACTTGATTAGACCTCTTCGATTTTTAGACTTGCTTTGCTGTAGACTGCTTTTGCTTTTAGAGTTTTAGAGTGCTTCGCTCTAAAGCTTTTTAATCATTGAATTCTTCAATCCTTTAATCTTTCAATAAACCTAATACACTTTCGTGTAGAAATGTTCTTCATTCGTATCCGCATCTACCAATACTAAGACATTATCATCTTTCGCTTCCACATCTTTTAGTTCGTAACATTTGAACAAATTGGCTTCATCGTCAATAATTTTCACACACAAAGATGCATTCGATTCATGGTGATTGCATTCTGTAGTAATTGTATAATACAGTGGTTTGCTTTCAGCGGTTTCAGAATATGATTTGGCAATTCCATTTTGCAGAAACTCAATTTTATTCGTAGGGTTTTCTTGAGAAACCCAAGCACCAACAATCTGTTTTTTAGGTGTTGTAAAAGAAGTAATCACCATCAAAATGATTAACACTACAGAAAGTGGAATTATGATTAGCGGTCGGTAACTTCTCATGACATTGATTATTTAGTACGCAATATTAGGAAGTTTACAAGGTATCGCACAAGGGGATTTTTCCCCTTTTTAGGTTTTAAACACTGAGAATTTGTTTGTTTGGTCTGAAAAAATATACCTTTTGGCGAAATTGTAATTTGCAGCAATAAAAAAGAAACAGCCTTTACACGAATGCAAAGACTGTTTCTAAACTAAATAACCAACCAAAGTCTTTATATCTTATTTCTTAAAATCATCTTTATTGAATATTTTATTGATGATTTTTTTACGTTTTTTTCCTGTTTGTTTCGCCGCTTTTCCGTTTCCTGTGGTATCAGAAGAACGCAAATATTGGATGAAACCTCTTCCTTGAAACTCGTATGTCGTTCCCGAATCTGGGTGAAATAACTCGATAGTTTCGTCATTAATAACGTTGAGTTCAAAGTATTCATTGTCCAAGTAATCATAATCTAATGTTAAAACTTTTGAATATGGATCGCCTTGTACATCATACACTGTATAAATTCCTTCGTAATCGTATACTATATTCGCCACTGGTGTATCTTCAGGGTCTGTAGAGGACAAGAACGTGTCATCATTTCCTCCTGCTAAAAAGGTGAGAAAGTTTTCATTGTCAAACTCGTTCAACATACCTTCCTGACTTGTATAGATTTTTTTCCACGTGGTAAATTCTTGCAACAAATAGTGAATGTTATCATAGAATACAAAGTCGTAATCAAAATTAGAACGCTGATAGCCTGTCAAATAATAACTGGTATTACTAGATGCATCGTACATGCGAATTCTGTTTGGACTAATTTGAAATACTTGCAGCGGATAATAGCCGTCAATATCATGATCAATGTCTACAAAATCGAAATCTGTACTGTACACACCAACATCAATTCCGAATCCGTTTCCGTTGTTTCCAATGCCCGAAATGTTATTGTTTGCATACATCACGCCGTTTAAAAAAGAAACGGTAAATGCTCGCTGTAAAAAAGGAACTTCTCCATTTCCTGTTGTCTGATTAATGTTTACATACCACAATTCATACGAGCTTAGTAACTGATTTAACGAAATCCCTGGCTCGTCAATAATTGGGTCTTCTACAATAACTTCTGTATAACAAGAACTCATTGTAAAACTAAATAAGGTAATTGCGAAAAGTAATTTTATAGTCTTCATAAGCCAATCGTTTTGTTGTTACTATTTTAATTACTTTCAAAACACATGCCAAAATGTTAAGTACCTGAAAGACAAGACAAGCGTAAGAGCGATATTTTATGTATTTTTGAATCATAGATTCACCTTTTATGGACAACAAACTAAAATATGCCGTTTTTGGAGCTGGAAGTTGGGCAACTGCCATTGTAAAGATGCTTAGTGAAAATTTAGACGAAATTGGCTGGTACATGCGAAGTGTGTATACAAAAGAGCATTTACTGAAAGAACAACACAACCCAAGCTATTTAAGTTCCGTAGAATTTCATACTGAAAAGCTAAAATTAAGCAACGATATTGACGAGATTGCAGACTATGCTGATGTGTTGATTTTTGTGATTCCGTCTGCGTTTATTTATGGCGAATTGCAAAAACTCACCGTTGATATTACGGATAAAATTATAGTTTCTGCCGTAAAAGGAATCATTCCTGAATCGGGATTGTTGGTTGGAGAGCATTTTCATGATATTTACCACATTCCGTTTGAGAATATTGCCGTCATTGCCGGACCGTGTCACGCAGAAGAAGTCGCGCTTGAGCGTTTGTCGTATTTAACGATTTCCTGCGCCGACCAGCAAAAAGCACAAACCATTGCAGATACGTTATCGAGCGATTATATCAAAACAAAAATCAGCGATGATGTGATTGGTACAGAATACGCTGTGATGCTAAAAAATATCTACGCTATCGCTGCAGGAATTGCGCACGGATTGGGTTATGGAGATAATTTCCAAAGCGTATTGATGAGCAATGCCATTCGTGAGATGAAGCGTTTTATTAAGAAAGTTCACAAGATGAAGCGAAATATTAATAACTCTGCATATTTGGGCGATTTATTAGTAACGGGCTATTCCGTATTTTCACGAAACCGAATGTTTGGAAACATGGTTGGAAAAGGCTACACGGTCAAGTCTGCACAAATGGAAATGAACATGGTTGCCGAAGGATATTACGCCACCAAAAGTGCCTACGAACTCAATCAAAAGAACGAGAAAAAAACGCAAATTCCTATCATTAGCGCTGTATACGCCATTCTATATCAAAATAAAAATCCTAAAAAAGTATTTAAAAAATTAACGGAGAAGCTGGATTGATGTGTTAATTTGAAAATTACGATTCCCTCAATAATTCAACTGCTAAAAACATGTACTCTTCAATGTGAAACTAGGCTGATGTTGATTTGTTACTATACTGCCTTTATATTTTTTAACTAAAGTCACTTTACAGATTTAGGTAATTCTATGTAATAAAGTAGTAAATCTCAAAAGATAATACATAGGATTTTTTGGAGAATCGCATTAAAAAAATGTTTTCCGTTCAGGAACCTTTTTAAAAATAGTGACGTCTATATCAATAGAAATAACTATTATTTTTTTTAAGATGAAGGTTCAAGACATATTTATTAAAGTATTTCCCAAACACTATTTGTACTACTCAATAGCCTTAATTTTTGTAGTAAATTTAAAAGTAAACGCTCAAACCCAATCGCAAAGAGGTCAAAAAACAGCGACAGCAGAAACGCACTTTTTTGACAGAAAGCTAGAAACTGCCATGGCTAATAATGCAAGAAAAAAATACAAGTCAAGATTTGTAGGATCACCTTACTATGAAGATGATTTTGTCATGGCAACGATATCACCTTTAAATGAAAGGTTTTTAGTTAGATATAATGCAGAATTAGATGAAATGGAAGCCATTCAGGGAAGAGATACATTAATTATTAATAAAGCAATAACTTCGTATACAATACAACTAGATAATGATAAGACATATAAGATTTTATATTCGAAATTTGGAAAAAAGTCAAGAAGACTCGGATATTTTATGATGTTGGATGATGATCAAAAAATTACACTCTACAAAAGAAACTATAAAAAAACTAGAAGCAGAAAAGATAACAGTTACGGGCATGCCAATACCAATGGCTATATTGTTGAGTTTAGGGAGATGAAACCAGAATTTTATATTGAAAAAGAAAAAAACGGAATTGCTTTAAAGCTTTCCAAAAAGAAAAAACATATAGTTACTATATTTCCGAAAAGAGCTGAAAAAATTATAGCATTTATAGAAAAAGAAAAAATAAAACTCCACAATGAGGAAAATGTAAAAAAACTAGTGACGTATATACGAAGTCTTTATTAGAGTTAACATTGTAACATATTGTAAATGAATATTTTTACGAAAAATAAAAAGAAACTAATTGCTACTAATTTCTATGAAATTCTCGCAAAGACATGTCAACATATATTATCTAACAGCGAAAGCAGTCTAAAAGCAAAGTGCGTCTGGTCTTCTAACACATCTATTTCACTAGAACACCTTTTGTATTCATCAATGGAATCGGCTGAAAAGCCTTAGTATTGATGGAATTTTTCTTGAAAATGTACTTTTTATCATACATCTTGTTTTCTAGAAAAAAAGTCACGCGAAATTCGTTGTTTAGTTCAAATACATCTTCTTGCATCCATTCCGCTTTGGCGTACGATTTTGCAGGTAATTTGTCCAATTTATGACGCATAATTGACGTTTCTCTCTCTGCATCGTAACCGCGAGAAACCACCAATACCATTTCCAACTCTTTATCGGTGTCGTTAATAATGTACGCGTTCCAATCGTCTGTTTTGTAAATGTCGTTGTATTCTTGTACAACTGCCATATACACGCCTTCCACTTTTGGAATTTCAATGTCTTTTTTCATGATAAATTACAATGCTGACTTGAATTGCTCTAAGAAACGAACATCATTTTCGCTCAACAAACGAATGTCGCCAATTTGGTACAACAACATCGCAATACGATCAATTCCCACACCAAACGCAAATCCTGAATATGCTTCTGGGTCAATACCGCAATTGGTCAAAACGTTCGGATCTACCATACCGCAACCACCTATTTCCAACCAACCTGTTCCTTTCGTGATTTTATAATCAGTTTCCGTTTCCAATCCCCAATACACGTCAATTTCTGCACTTGGCTCCGTAAACGGGAAATACGACGGACGCAAACGAATTTTAGACTTTCCAAAGAGTTCTTTGGTAAAGTGTTGTAGCGTTTGTTTTAAATCTGCAAAACTAACTTCTTTGTCAATATACAAACCTTCCACTTGATGGAAAAAGCAGTGAGAGCGTGCCGAAATCGCCTCATTACGATACACTCTTCCTGGAGAAATGGTACGAATTGGCGGTTTGTTATTTTCCATATAACGCACTTGCACCGAACTTGTGTGCGTACGCAATAAAATATCTGGATTGGTTTGAATGAAGAACGTATCCTGCATATCGCGCGCTGGATGATATTCTGGAAGATTCAACGCGGTAAAATTATGCCAATCGTCTTCAATTTCTGGTCCTTCAGACACATCAAAACCGATACGAGAAAAGATTTCTGTAATTTGATTTTTTACCAAAGAAATCGGATGACGCGCTCCAATTTCAATCGGTTGTGCCGGACGCGTTAAATCGCCATACACACCTTTTTCTTCTGCTGAATTTTCTAAAGCATCTTTCAGTGCGTTGACTTTTTCTTGCGCAACTGTTTTTAATTTATTGATGGTTTGCCCAAATTCTTTCTTTTGTTCATTCGGAACATTCTTAAACTCAGCAAAAAACTCGTTCAACAATCCGTTTCTTCCTAAGTATTTTATTCTGAAATTTTCAATTTCTTCTTTTGCCTGTGCTGTAAATTTTTCAACCTCAGCAATATGTTCCTTGATCTTATCTATCATGACGATATCTTGATTTAGCTTGCAAATTTAGAAAAAAGTAGCTTATTCAATGTATTCCTTCTCTAAAAAGTAGTTGACAATGGCTTCTTTCATCAAAACGGTTTGTTCACCAGCTTTTAATATTGGTAATTCTTCTTTAAATATATAATGCGGCCAGCCATCTTCATCAAAATAATCAAATTCATAGTAGCCATACGGTTCTAGCAAACGACAAATGGCGATATGCATCAAATTAACTTTGTCGTCTTTTTTAAACGTACGATGAATTTGTCCAAGTTCTTGAACACCAATTAAATAAATAATAGAATCCAAATCGAGCGTATCACCTTCTGCAAACTGATTGGTCAATTTTTCAACCACGGTATTCCATCGCTGTTTCAATACTTCATCTCTTGCCATAAGTTCTTTCTTTTCCAGTGCAAAGGTACTTAGTTTTTAGACATTGTGATACAAATTCTACAATTCATCCCACAATAAAACTCTTCCAATAAAAGTTCTATATTTGTTAAAACTCGACACGCATGAATTTTATTGACATTATTTTGGGCGGCGTTATTGTATTTGGTTTTGCGCGCGGACTTATGAAAGGACTTTTTGTGGAAGTCGCTTCACTAGTGGCGCTCGTGGCTGGATTGTATGGCGCGATTCACTTTTCCTACTTTGCGGGCGACTTTTTAGTGGAGAATTTCCCGTCTTGGGAGGAAAAATATGTCAATTTAGCCGCTTTTGCCATTACTTTTATCGTAATTTTAATCGCTGTAACAATGGCTGGAAAGTTATTAACTAAGATTGCTGATTTTGCTGCACTTGGTATTTTGAACAAAATTTTAGGCGGTGTTTTTGGCGGATTAAAAATGGCAGTGATTGTAGGAGCGGCATTGGTGTTTTTTGAACGAACCAATAATACTATGGCGTTTATAGAAGAAGACAAAATTGACGATTCAGCGTTGTACGAACCTGTAAAAGATGTAGGCGGATTTGTTTTTGCGTACGTTCTTGAAGAAACGGACAAAAATGGCACGTTGGATTCTTTTAAGACAGATACTGCCGAACAATTGAAAAAAGAAAAAGAAGCGCAGGAAGAAGATTTAAAAGAAATTGAAGAAAACGAAAATTAATAGCTATGTGTGAAAAATGTGTGTCGCCCAATATTCAGCATTTGCCAGATGAGAAAAACATTCAACCTTTGCAAAACAAGTTGAAGACAAAAACGCTGAAAAAGAAATCAACTACTTCGGAGCAAGCCCACGAAGCATCCCGTAGAAACAATTGAACCATTTCGACATAAGCGTCGGAAAATTTTTAATCTCGATTATCGAGCTAGAAAAGTAACAAAAGCTTAAAAACAACTACGTATACAAAAAATTACATTCTCTTTATGTGTCAACATTGCTCGCGTTTTGCTACAGAACGCTTTTTTTCGGATGAAGATTTTGCTGCTTTTGAAAAAGCTTTGGGAAAGAAACTTGTCGACGGTACATTTGTTCGTCTCGTAAATCCAAATCAAATTGCACAAAATGCGGGAGAAACTACCTTTCAATGTTCCTATTGTGGAACTGATTGGGTTTTATCTGTTCCTGAAGACGATTGGCAAGGCTATTTTTTACCTGAAAATCAACTCGCGGAATACGAAGAATACGAGCAACCTAATCCACAAAATCAAAGTACATTTCAAACCACTATCAAAGGCGGACAAAAAGGCTGCGGCTTTTGTTTGGCACTATTCTTCGTAGTATTAGCGCTTATTATCTACATTATTTATAGTGTTTTTGATTTTGTTTGGGATATTATTGCAAGTATATTTTAAAGTGAAGAGCCATTTTTTGCGTTCACTTTTTTTAATTTATATCACAACTCCTTCACATCTTCTGCAACAATCCAACCGATTTTTCCATCGATGAGTTGAATTTTTTTCCAATTGTTTACCGTGTCTAACACTTGTACTTTGGTGCCTTCGTGGAGCACAAATACCTCATTGCTGCGTAAGTTTGGCTCTGATTTTACAGCACTTTCCGCAGCAAATACAATCGCAGGACGATTTGCTTGTGCTTTTCCGTATTGTTGATACGCAATAGCAACCGTTCCCAAAATAAGGAGAAATGCAATAAAACTAATGATAAAGTAAAGTCGCTTTTTAAGTGTTTGATATGAGAATTGATACAGCAAAAATGAAATCACACATAAAAACCCAAAAATAACTGCAATCCACGCCCATTGATTGTACGTAAACGTTCCTGTAATGTTATTTACAAATTTTGAAAGCTGCGTTTTTGGCAATGGCTCAATGGCGTCAATCGTCATGTTTTTGGCAAATGCCAAGTTGTTCAGAATATCTTTGTCATCTGGCGATAACTGCAACGCTTTTTCGAAATAATAAATGCTTGGACCAATTTCGTTGCTTTTGTAATACGAATTCCCCAAGTTGTAATAAATAGCGGCAGAATGTTGTCCTGTTTCTAAAATTGCTTTGTATTGTGTAATGGCTTCCGCATAATTTCCTTCGTTGTAGGCTTTGTTGGCTGCGTCAAAAATTGCGGTGTTCTCTTGTCCAAACGCTAGTAATGTACTAGAAATGAACACGAAAAATACATATATAAGTTTTGCTTTCATCTCTAATTATTTTAATTGTTTGTCGATTTGCGATATGGTTTGAACCGATTTCTCATAATCTTTGTTGATGGCAACGTCAGATGCTGGCGTATATCGCGCGAATTCACAACTTTCCAATAACGATATAAAATCGTGAACGGTTTCTTCTTTCACACTGCGTTCTGTCAACAGTTGACTGATTTTTTCCTTGCTAAATTCGGACGTTTCTATGCTCAGTTTTGCACGTAAATAATTGTGCAACGCTCTTTCCAACACTTCATAAAACGCTTCTTTGTCGTTGAGTTTCTTTTTAGCTTCTGATAAATATTTTTTCGCCAAACGATTGGCTCTTCGCGTTTTGCTTCCTTCAATATCATTATCATACGCGCGTTTCTTTCTTCTCACAAGTAAAATGATAGGAATGAAAAGGAAAGGTCCAAACAACAACCCGTAAAACAGATTCGATTTGAAGAAATCTTCTGTTTCCACAGGTTCCAAATTGGCATCTGTTTTTAAGAATCTGAATTGTGACCCGTTGGTTGTGACTAGTTGTTTTTGGGTTGAATTTTCATTCTGCGTATTTTCAGCCGTAGCTGTATTTACAGGACCTTCAACTACATCAATAATAATTTCGTCCGAGCGCAAGGTTTTGTATTTTTCGTCAGAAGGATCAAAATACGAGAACGATACACTTGGTATTGGATATTTTCCTTTGTATTGCGGAACTACGGTGTAACTGTCAGAAATTCGTCCTTGCATGCCTGAGATTCTAGTGGTAACACGTTCTGAAAATTCAGGATCGTATACTTCTAACGAACTTGGTAATTTTAGTTTTGGCAATTCAAAAAGCTTCAAATTTCCTTCTCCAGATACTTCAATTTTTGCTTGTAATGATTCAGAAGCATTTAACGAGTTTTTACTCGTGGTCACTTTAAAATTAAAATCGCCCACCGCACCTGAAAAGTCTTCTGGTTTTCCAGCTTCAGGCAAGTTTTTTACGTTGACTGTTCTTCGCGCAGAAGAGATGGTTTTATGTACAGTTTCATAACGTCTTCCAAATACGTCTCTACGGTTTGTAGGCACCGATATTTGCAAATCGATAGAAAACGGCTCTATGACTTGTTTTCCTGTTTTTTGTGGATACAACACAAAGCGTTTCAACGTTACATACGAATAATCTTCGCCTTTATATGTAGTTCGCTCAGCACGACGCATTTGCGTTTGAATGTTCTGACTCCAAAAGTTGTTGAATGTTGGTTTGCCCAATTCACGATAATCGTTGACAATAATACCTGGCTTTACATAAAGTTTATAGGAAACCGTTACAGGCTCGTTCAAAAACGGATCGCCTTTGGAAATTTCCGTTACTAAATGCAAGCCTTCTGAAATGACATAATCGGGATTGTTGCTGTTTTTTGGCTTGTCAACTGCTTTGGTGACAGTTACTTTAACAGGCAACGTTTTATAAATTTGTCCATCAATTTCAACTTTCGCTTGTTTGATGGTAAATGTTCCTTCTGCCGTAGGTTGCAAAAAGTAGGTATAGGTTTTTGAGAACGAGCGTTGTCCATTGTTCCACACATGGCTCATGGATTGAATCGGTCCACCAACCACACGAAATCCTGCAAAACTTGGCGCGGTAAAATTATCGCCGTCTCTGTCCATTTCAAAATCAACTTTCAAACGCTCATTAACGCCTAGTTTCTTTTTACTCACTTTCGTTTCAAAAGTAACTTGCGCGTTGAGGAATCCTGCAAAAAGCAAGAGGATGATTGTTGATATGTAAATTTTAATTTTCACCGTTTATATTTTAATAACTAATTGAATGAACTTTATTAATTTTTTCAATGTGCATTCTGCATTTATCTAATTCACAAACAAAAAAATAGTATATTTTTTCATTCTTATTTTCTTTTACTTTGCTCGCCCAAAGAATACTGAATCAAGTTCAGCACAAGCTTCAACAAAAGAAAAGGCGCTCTTGCGCTAATTATCCAAAAAATTAAGAACTACCAATCTTTTTCAGCTTTTACTTTAACGCCTTTTGCCTTTTTCTCGTTGAGTTTGTCTTGTGTTTTCTTTTCAGCTTTATTCATAGCTTGTAACAAACTTTTTACTTGCTGAGGCGATAATTGGTTAGGTCTTGGCTGTTGCTTTTCTTGTTGTTTTTTATCGTCTTTTTGATCTGCTTTTCCGTCGCCTTCTTTGTTATCTTTTTTCTGTTTTTCTTTCTCTTCGTTGCCTTTGCCGTCTTTATTTTTGTCGTCCTTTCCGCCTTCGTCTTTCTCCTTATCGCCTTTGTCTTCGTTTTTGTCTTTTTGATCGTTTTTATCTTGATCTTTCTTATCCTGCTCCTTTTCCTGTTCTTTTTTGTCTTTGTCTTTTTTGTCCTTATCGTCGTCCTGTGGCGGATTTTTCTCGAGCATCTCTTTCGCTAAGGCAAAATTGTAACGCGTTTCATCGTCTGACGGATTGTTTCGCAAAGCTTTTTTATACGCTGCAACTGCTTTTTCATATTCTTTATTGTTCATAAACACATTGCCCATATTGTGATACGCTTTGTGTTTTTCTGCTTTGGTAGTTGCAACTTCTGCCGCTTGTTTGTAACGGTTGAACGCTTCTTCGTAACTTTCGTTTTCGTAATACACGTTTCCTAAGTTGTATTTTGCCGCTACGTTTTCGCCATCTTTAGAAATGGCTTTGCGATATTCAGCTTCGGCATCGGCATAACTACTGTCTTTTACCGCTGTATTGGCTTTATACGTGTAGTTTTTCGATTCGTTTTTAAATGCTGCTGCATCTTTGTTTTGTGCGAATGTTACTGAAATCGTCAATAACATTGCGAATACGTTTACGATGTTCTTCATGATTCTTTTTCATTAAATAAGTTTAACTTTTGTAACCATGCTGTTTTTCGTTCTAATAGAAAAACATCTAACAGTAATAAGAAGATTCCCAAACCG
Organism: Kordia sp. TARA_039_SRF; assembly: GCA_006383075.2. Classification (GTDB taxonomy): domain Bacteria; phylum Bacteroidota; class Bacteroidia; order Flavobacteriales; family Flavobacteriaceae; genus Kordia. The sequence continues at coordinate 87,970 of SMNH02000001.1, read as the reverse complement.
AGAAACCACTGAAATTGGTCTTGGTATTCTGAGAATTTTTTAGCTTCAAATTCTGTTTTGTTCATTGTTGACAGTCGGTCTGTGATGAAGCTTACCGCATCTTCCGTTACCGTTCCGTCAATATATTCTCCATCGCCTTCTGAGGCAATGCTTTTTAAGGTATTTTCATTGAGTCGCGTGATGACTACTTCTCCTTGTAAATCACGTTTGTACGATTCTACAATACCACGCCTTTTTAACGGAATGCGTCCACCTTTTGTCGTTCCAACACCAATAGTATAGGTTTTGATACCTTCTTTAGTCGCTTCTTCCGCGAGTTTTCCTGCGCCGCCAGTATGATCTTCTCCATCAGAAATAATGACTAATACGCGATTGGTTTGCTCTACATCGTCATAGTAGGTTTTTGCCAAACGAATGGCATCGTCAATAGCTGTTCCTTGCGAGGAAAGCATGTCTGTATTTAGATTTGCCAAAAACATTTTTGCTGCTGAAAAATCGGTTGTTATTGGCAATTGTGGCACGGCTCTTCCCGCATACGCGATGATTCCGATGCGGTCACTTCCTAAGTTGTTGATGATTTCTGAAACAATTCGTTTTGCTTTGTCCAATCGGCTAGGAGAAATATCTTCCGCCAACATACTTTTAGACACATCTACCGCAAATACAATATCTACACCTTCGCGCTTTACGGTTTCCAATTTCGTACCAATTTTCGGATTGACCAACGCTACTGTCAAAGAAGCAATCGCCAAACACCATATCACCAATTTTAAAATTGGCTTGAAGGTAGATTTTTGTGGACTCAATCGCTCTAGCAATTGTTTGTTGGCAAATTTACGCTGCGCATTGCGTTTCCATAGCTGCAATAGTATGAAAACCAACACCACAATTGGGATGATGATTAGTAAGTAAAAATATTTTTTTTCTTCTAACATAGTTCGTTTTAGATAAAACTTCTAAATAATGTGTTGCGCAATACTATTTCTAACAGTAATAATATGCCCGCAAGAAAGACAAATATCCTGAATTTTTCTTCGTAATTGGTGTATCGAAATTCTTCAATTTCTGTCTTTTCCAGCTTGTTGATTTCTTCATAGATACCTTCCAGTTTTTTACTATTGGTGGCTCTAAAGTATTTTCCGCCCGTAGTTTTCGCGATTTGCTGTAACAGCGCTTCGTCTATTTTTACTTGCATGTTTCGAAATAAAAAGGTTCCGTCAGGATTGATGGCAACAGGTGTTGATGCCATTCCGTTGGTTCCAATTCCGATAGTGTAAGTTTTGATACCATATTCCGCCGCCAATTCGGAAGCAATTTGTGGTTCAATGAAACCTGCATTGTTTTCACCATCGGTCAACAAAATAATGACCTTACTTTTGGCTTTACTGTCTTTTAAGCGATTGACTGCCGTTGCCAATCCCATTCCAATCGCCGTTCCTCCTGTCAATTCGCCGTGCTTGTACGTAATACCTTTTAACGCGTTTTGAATGATGTTTTTATCCGTTGTAATCGGCGTTTTAGTAAAACTTTCTCCCGCATACACTACCAATCCGATACGGTCACTTGGTCTTCCGTTGATAAATTCAGAAGCCACTCTTTTTAAAGCCGCTAAACGATTTGGTTTTAAATCTCTCGACAACATACTCGCCGACACGTCAATTGCCATAACAATATCAATTCCTTTGTTGGTTTTGATTCGGGTAGATACTTCTTTGGTTTGTGGACGCGCGAGTGCTACTGTTAATGCAGCAACTGCCAACATGCGCAATACAAAAAGTATCGGTTTTAGTTTTGGTAAAATGCTTTGCGTGGCTTTGAAACCTTTAAGACTGGACATTTTTACATCTGCCAACTGCTTTGGTTTTTTCCACACGTACCATGCAATTGCTACTGGAATGAACAGTAACAACCAAAAAAATTGTGGATGTGCAAATGTATAATTATCTATCATTGTTCTGCTCTTCTATTAGCGTGATGGAACTTAAAATTCGCTTCACGAGTTCTTTTCCGTCTTCATCATCTTCCGCATACATCATCGTCAGTGTTTGTATGCCGCGACCTTCTTCAAAAATGTACGTTTCGTATTCGCGTTCTTGCGTACTGCTGAACGGACTTAGATTGTCAACAAATATTCCTGTACCATACATTTTGAGTCCTTTAATGCCTGTTGGCGACTCGTATTCGTCATATTTTACGATGAGTTTTTCTGCGCCGTCAGCTTCTAATTTTTTCAGGATTTGCTCCGCGATATCATCTAGCGTAATTTCTGGTTTTTGCTTGAAAGTTGTCACCGCAAAGTCAATAGAAAATGGTGCTAAGTGACTTTGATAGCTGTACAAATCGGTTTCGGAAGTGGTTTCGACAGAATCTTTGATTTTTATCGGCGTCATACGTTTTAACACTTGCGGCGTGGAAATGGTAAAACCAGCCGTTCCGTATCTACTGGTTATCCATTCGTCTTCCAATAAATCGCCCATAGAGTGTCCGATGTATGTGTTTTCTTTTACATATTGTAATGTTGCGTAGCCAATCAATCCGCCAAAAGCGATAATCATGGCAACAACTCCAATAACCGTGTTTCTAAAGCGTTGTTTTTTGCGTTGTTCTTCTATCAATCGCAATTGGTATTCTTCGTCTTTACGTAATTCTTCTTCGGAGATTTCGGGAATCGCTTCTTTGGTCTCCACAACAATATTTTCCACCAAATTACGATCTGCTTTTACCACGGCATCATCTGGTTTGGATTTTGCGAATTTTACCAAATCGGCAGTTTGCAACACATTTTTCAGATTTTTGATGGTTTCATCTTTTAAATCTAAATATCCTGCATCTTTTTGTGCTTCTATTTTTCGGATGAGTTCGGCAGTGGTACTTTCCAATGCATCAATTCGTACTTCTTCTTCAATATATTGTCGCACAATATTTGTCAATTCTGAATAGTAATTTTTGTATTCCGAATTGAGCAATAATTTAGATTTATCCAATTCGTTCAATTGTAACAACGCACGATCGTACGGAGGAATGTCTGCTTTTTTCTTTTTGCGCTTTTTTTCTTTCAATTGAAATACAAAAAAGTAAAAGTATGCACCAAATAAAATAATCAATCCTAAGACGATTAAAAGATACATCCACCACGAACTGCTGCCTTTTTCAACTGAAGTAATTTTTTTGATGTCAAACATTTTCTGTTTGAGTGTATCAACGACCACATCCGCCACAGCGACACGAATAGAATCCGTATAAAATGGTTTGTCGTCAATGAGTATTTTTAGCTTTGGAATGTAATACGAACCAGAGTCGTATTGCGTAATTCCGTATTTTTTGATGAGATTGTATTTGGCATCTTTTTGAACCGTATCTGCATCATACGCTTCAAGCAATTCCAACGGTAAAAAGCTGTTATTGCCTTCTGGAAAAACCACTTTTGCTGTAGTATCAGCTTCCACGATGAGCGACAATTTGATTTCTTCGCCAATTTTGATTTCGGTAGAATCGACCTCAGCTTCCACACGTTGTGCAAAGGTGGTTGCGGTACTTAGAAAAAAGAAAACTACCCAAAGCGCACGCATTCCCAAGAACGCTTTTGCAGCTTTGATACGTTTGATACGTTGTAGTTTTGTATTCATATTTTTTTCTTCTTTTTGCATAGTTTGCTTAGCCTCTTCTTTTAAAGTAGCCTAATAATTTTTTTACATAACTCTCGTCTACGCTAGCGCTAATCGTTCCTGCGCCGCTTCTTGAGAATAATTCTTCAAAGTATTTGACTTTACTTCGGTAGAATTTTGTGTAATTGTTTCTGACCGTTTTTGAGCCTGTGTTGACCAACATGGTTTCGCCCGTTTCACTATCGAGCATTTGTACAATTCCTAAATTTGGAATGGTTTCTTCACGCTGATCGTAGATGCGAATTCCTGTTAAGTCATGCTTTTTTGCGGCAATTTTTAAGGTTTGTTCGTATTCGTCCGTGATAAAGTCTGAAAGAATAAATACAATTGCTTTTTTCTTCATTACGCTCGATAAGAATCGTAATGCTTGTGAGACGTCTGTTTTGGTACTTTTTGGAGTAAATTCTAACAACTCACGAATAATACGCAATACGTGTGATTTCCCTTTTTTCGGCGGAATAAACAATTCGATGTCATCTGAAAATAGAATCAATCCGACTTTGTCGTTATTTTGCATTGCCGAAAACGCCAAGGTTGCCGAAATTTCCGTGATGGTTTCGTTTTTAAATTGCGAATTTGTTCCAAAAAGTTCTGAGCCTGACACGTCTACCATCAACATCATGGTGAGTTCGCGCTCTTCTTCGAATACTTTGATATACGGTTCGTTGTAGCGTGCCGTTACATTCCAATCAATATTACGAACATCGTCACCAAACTGATACTGACGCACTTCACTAAACGTCATTCCACGACCTTTGAAAGTAGAGTGATATTCTCCACCAAAAATGTGGTCGCTCAGTCGGCGCGTTTTAATTTCTATTTTCCGTACTTTTTTTAGTAACTCTTTCGTATCCATTGTTTTCAGTCTTCAGTACTCGGTATTCAGTTGGCAGTTATAAGTTTTTCTCACGGAAAAACTCACTACTCACTACTAACATCTCACTACCAACCTATGGTACTTCAATTTCGTTTACAATCTTATTGATGATTTCTTCGGAAGTGATATTTTCAGCTTCTGCTTCATAGGTAATTCCGATACGGTGACGCAATACATCGTGTACTACTGCACGGACATCTTCAGGAATTACATATCCTCTTCGTTTGATAAATGCATAACATTTTGCAGCCGTAGCAAGATTGATACTACCACGTGGTGACGCTCCAAAACTGATCAATGGTTTTAAGTCTTCTAAGTTGTATTTTTCTGGATAACGTGTCGCAAAGATGATATCCAAGATATATTTTTCAATTTTTTCGTCCATGTACACCTCTTTCACCGCTTCTTGCGCTTGAATGATTTGGTCTACAGTTACGACTGAACTTACTTTTTCAAAACTTCCTTTTAAGTTGGCACGCATGATGAGTTGTTCTTCATCCATTTTAGGATAATCAATTACCACTTTCAACATAAAACGGTCAACTTGTGCTTCTGGCAACGGATACGTTCCTTCTTGCTCTACAGGGTTTTGTGTTGCCATTACTAAAAATGGTTTGTCAAGTATAAACGTTTCATCACCAATCGTAACTTGCTTCTCCTGCATAGCTTCTAACAGTGCCGATTGTACTTTGGCTGGCGCACGGTTTATCTCATCCGCCAAAACGAAGTTGGCAAAAATAGGTCCTTTTTTAATAGAGAAATCGTTCTCCTTCATGTTGTAAATAAGCGTTCCCACAACATCGGCTGGAAGCAAATCGGGCGTAAACTGAATTCTGCTAAAGCTTCCTTGTACTGCTTTACTCAAGGTATTAATCGCCAATGTTTTTGCCAGTCCAGGAACACCTTCTAATAGGATATGCCCTTTTCCGAGCAATCCAATTAATAAGCGTTCAACCATGTGCTTTTGTCCAACGATGATTTTGTTGATTTCCATTGTTAGCAAATCGATAAAAGCACTTTCTTTTTCAATTTTTTCATTAATGGCTCTAATATCTATTGTCTCTTCCATGTACGTTCTTTTTTGAGGCGTGAATTTACTAATCACATTTTACCGATGCAAATTGTTAAAATTATTCGTTTATTGCTGTTAATAATTGGTTAAAATATTTAGGATATTTATATATTGAAGCCTTTAAACTCAAAAGCATGTGCCATTTGTAAAGCACTCATTTTTTTGTTGATAACTCAAAGCCTTACTGTTGTTCGGTTTGTCAATTAAATTGCTCTTTTTTGAATTGTATTTTATGGAATTAACTGGATTAGATTACAGCCTTATTATTGGATTTTTCACCATTGTTTTGGGAATCGGAATTTATGTTTCGAAAACTTCTGGAAAAAATAGTACTGAATATTTTTTATCAGGACGCAATATGCCTTGGTGGATTTTGGGAATTTCCATGGTAGCCACCACATTTTCCACCGATACACCAAACTTTGTAACCAATTTGGTACGAGAAAAAGGTGTTTCTGCCAATTGGGAATGGTGGGCATTCTTAATCACAGGGTTGTTGACCGTTTTTGTGTATGCCAAGTTGTGGCGAAAATCGAATGTTGCTACCGATTTAGAATTTTATGAAATGCGCTACGGCGGAAAACCTGCACGCTTTTTAAGAGGTTTTCGTTCGTTGTACTTAGGTGTTATTTTTAACGTTCTCATTATGGGTGGCGTTACGCTTGCCGCGATAAAAATTGGAGGCGTGATGCTCGGATTGCAACCTTGGGAAACCGTAGTGTATGCAGGAGTTATCACAGTTGTATTTAGTGCCATTGGCGGATTTAAAGGTGTAGTCTACACAGATTTTTTGCTGTTTTTTGTAGCAATGGCTGGTGCTGTCGGTGCTGCGTATTATTGTGTAAATCTACCTGAAGTTGGAGGACTGGGAAATTTAATTACGCATGAAAATGTAGCCAACAAACTCAATATTTTTCCGGATTTTAGCGATACAGAAGCGTTGGCAACTTTAATTATTATTCCGTTAGCAGTACAATGGTGGAGTTCGTGGTTTCCAGGCGCTGAGCCTGGCGGTGGTGGCTATATTGCACAACGTATGTTAGCTGCCAAAGATGAAAATCATGCGATTGGAGCTACTTTCTTTTTTAATATTATGCACTACGCCTTACGTCCATGGCCATGGATTTTGGTAGCATTGGCTTCACTAGTGGTTTTTCCAGATTTGGAAAGTATTCGAGAAGCGTTTCCAACCATAACCGATGACAAACTTGGACATGATGTTGCCTATTCAGCAATGTTGACCAAATTACCAAGTGGCTTGTTAGGTTTGGTGTTAGCTTCACTAGTAGCAGCCTATATGTCTACAATTTCCACGCATTTGAATTGGGGATCATCCTATATTGTAAATGATTTTTACAAGCAAAATATTAACAAAGAAGCTTCTGAAAAAGAATTGGTTGCAGTAGGACGTATTTCTACTGTAATATTGATGGTACTTAGTGCAGGTTTGGCGTTATTTCTACAAGATGCATTACAAATTTTTAAGTTTATCATCATGTTTGGTGCAGGAACCGGATTGATTTTTATTCTCCGCTGGTTTTGGTGGCGAATTAACGCTTGGAGTGAAATTTCTGCCATGTTTTCTTCGGGAATTATCTCGTTGATTTTTAGTATTAAATCTGTTGAAAGTTTCCTGTTTACTACTAAAGATGCATCAGGAAATATCGTAGAAGGTTTATTGCCTGGGTATGCAAAATTTCCAATCGTAGTCCTTTTAACAACAATAATTTGGCTTACCGTAACTTTCTTAACACAGCCCGAAACGAAAGAAACGCTATTCAATTTCTACAAAAAGATTCAACCTGGCGGTCCTGGCTGGAAAAAAACCATTGCGGATGCCAATGCTGACAATATTGAAATAGTTACAGATACAAAACCTTGGAATGTTCCTTCGGGAATTTTAGCAATGGTTGTAGGTATAGTGTTTATCTACAGTACAATGTTTGCTACAGGAAACTGGATTTATGGCAAAACTACCTTAGCCATGATTTTAACGGGAATTGTTGTGATTTCAGGAGTCATTTTAATACAACTTTGGAAAAAGATTCGAGCGTCTGTATTTTAATATAGACTTTTTTTAGAATGTTAAACACGCGTTGCTTTAGATGGCTATCGCTCTTAGATAGATTTGAAATGTCATTCCTGTGATTTGTACTTAGCCTGCCGAAGTAAAGCAGGAATCCATGTCAATTATTATTTACAGCACATCGCGAGTTTTAACTAGTAATTACATCTAAAAGTCTAAAAATCTAAGCCAGTCTAATTTTCTAATTCGTATTTTTACGGTAAAACTTATCTATACTGTGAATACAAATTATTCAAGAATTATTGCGGGTACCATGACTTGGGGCGTTTGGGGAAAACAACTAAATACTTCACAAATGATTGACTTGATGCAGCATTGCATCTCGGAAGGAATTACTACATTCGATCACGCGGATATTTATGGTGGTTATACTACAGAAGCTGATTTTGGAAAAGCTTTGACCGAAAGCAAAATCAATCGCGAAAGCATAGAACTGATTACCAAATGTGGCATTCAACATGAAGCGGAAACACGTGAAAATAGAATTAAGCATTACGATTATTCTTCCGATTATATTATTTGGTCTGTAGAAACTTCGCTTAAGAATTTGCAAACAGACTATTTGGATTTGTTGTTATTGCACAGACCAAGTCCGCTCATGCATCCCGAAGAAGTTTTCAAAGCAATTGATAAATTGAAAACACAAGGGAAAATCAAAAATTTTGGAGTTTCTAACTTTACGCCATCACAAATGACAATGATTGGTACTAAAAATTATATCTCAGCGAATCAAATTCAGTTTTCCGTAACCGATTTTGACGCCATGCACAACGGAACGCTGGATTATATGATTACGAATTCCATTTTACCAATGGCGTGGCAACCGCTTGGCAGTATTTTTAGAGAAGAAACTGAGCAAACACAACGAATTCACAAAGTTTTAGATACACTTACAGAAAAATACAACGCAACCAAAGATCAATTGGTGTTGGCGTGGATTTTAAAACATCCGTCAGACATACATCCTGTGATTGGAACGACGACGCCTGAGCGAATTACCAATGCCGCAAAAGCTGCCGAAATTGAACTGGATTTGCAAGATTGGTTTACGTTGTTGGTGGAAAGTCAAGGACATAAAGTTCCGTGATTTTTTAGTTGTGAGATATTAGTATTGAGAATTGAGATTTTTTGGTTTAACTTTTAAAGATTCCCACTTTCGTGGGAAATGAAATATGACAAAAACAGCTTTTATTACAGGTGCTACTAGTGGTATTGGACGTGAGATTGCGCGTGAATTTGCTACACACCATATACGTTTAATTTTGTGCGGACGTAGACAAGAACGTTTGAACGAATTACAGAAAGAATTAAGTGTGCATACCGAAGTTCACACGTTAAACTTTGACGTACGTGACAAGGAAAAAGTCGCAGCTGCGGTGGCTTCGTTACCTTCAACTTTTCAAACTATTGATATTTTGGTGAATAATGCTGGAAACGCACACGGTTTAGACCCAATTCAAAAAGGAAGTTTGAACGATTGGGACGCGATGTTGGACATTAATGTAAAAGGATTGTTGTATGTGAGTAACGCTATTATTCCGCAAATGGTGGCGCGAAATTCAGGTCATATTCTCAATATTGGTTCTACCGCAGGAAAAGAAGTCTATCCGAACGGCAATGTGTATTGTGCCAGCAAACACGCGGTAGATGCGCTGAATCAAGGAATGCGAATTGACTTAAATGCGCACGGAATTCGCGTCGGCGCGATAAATCCTGGCTTGGTGGAAACAGAGTTTAGCGATGTCCGATTTAAAGGTGATACCGAACGCGCTGAGAAAGTGTATCAAGGCTATCAACCATTAACGCCGAAAGATGTGGCGGAAATTGCGTATTTCATTGTTTCACGACCTTCACATGTAAATATTGCAGATTTGATGGTGATGTGTACGGCACAAGCTTCGAGTACGATTGTAAAGAAAGACTAATGGTTGAAAAGTTAAAAAAAGAGTGGGTTGATATAGCATCTAAATATCGAAATGATGAGACACTCATAGAAACTTTATGGGATGAAATTTACAGTAGATATTCATCAAAAAAGCGTCACTATCACAACTTAGAACATATCAATAATATGCTATCATTAGCTAAAGAGCATGATAATGATTCAATGGACTACGACAAACTTCGGTTAGCTATTTGGTACCATGATATTGTATACAAACCCAAGCGAAGTGACAATGAAGTGAAAAGTGGAGATATTGCCATAGACCGATGTAGAGAATTAGGTTTTGGAGTTAAATCTTGTGAAAATATTAGACAAGCTATCATTGCTTCTAAAAGTCATACAACAAATACCATTCATGAAAACTTTCGACATGTTTTCCTTGATTTGGATTTGGCAATTTTAGCAACTTCTTGGAAAGAATACTTATCTTACACAAAGAAAATTAGGAAAGAATATTCCATGTTTCCAGATTTTCTATATAAAAAAGGAAGAAAGAAAGTATTGCAGCATTTTCTAGAACGTCCACAAATTTATCACACCCAAAAATACCGCGATTTGTGGGAAGCAAAAGCTAGAGAAAATATTCAAAAAGAACTCACTTTGTTATGATCAATAAACGCCTTTTGATTAAAAACTTACTCGCTCACAACGATGAGAATAGTTTTTATGATAAAAAGCGAAAGTTGAATATTGGCGAAAAAGAAGGCAAAGCAAAGTTTCTCAAGCATATTTGTGCACTCTCCAATAGCAATCCGAAAAACAATTCATACATCGTGATTGGCGTGGAAGATGAAGACAACAAAATTGTCGGCGTGGATTTTTTTGACGACAGCAAAATTCAAAACCTCATCAATGCGTATTTGACGAATCCACCAATTGTACAGTATGAAAACATCTACTTTCCGCATTTGCCCAAAGGAAAAGTCGTCGGTTTGGTAACAATTCGTCCGAATGGGGAAATTACCTCGTTGCGGAAAAATATTTGGAAGTATTACGGTGGCTCTGTTTTTCTGCGTGATGGCAGCATTTCCATGCCAAAAGTGTTTGATATTAAAATAAAAGATGTCAATTCAGAAATTGTAAAAACGATTGAAAAAAGTGCGCGAAATAACATCAAACTGACGTTGGACAGCGTAATTAATTTTATCAATAACGAACATGCCAATCTAGAATCGCATTACCAAGTTTTTAAGGAGCAATTTGTAGTATGTTGGGCAGGAATTAAGCAAAAAAAGAGAGATAAAACGTTCTATTCGCGCGTTGATATTGAACTGATTAATGAGCAAGTAAAACTGTTCTATTCGGCGCTGGATCAGGTAGAAATCACCTATGACGATAACGCTTTTACTATTGTGGAATATGTACCGCTCGGACTGCAAAACAAGTACAAATATTATCCGCTAGAAAAGGTGACAATTACCTTCCAACCCAACGGAATGTATGCTATTGATAGTAATTTGATTTTTGAAGCGCCGCAATTCGACAAAAAAACCTTGCATCATATTTACAATACCAATAATGTGATTTTAGAAAAACTAAAGAAAAACATTTCCATCACAGAAAATGAAGACCACGATTTGCGCAATTTGCCAGCAACGTATATGATTTGCTATTTAAACGGTTTTCACGAAGCGCGCAACAAACTGGACGAAGCCAGACATTTATTAAAAAGCTATGACAAAGACATTTACGAATTGTACAAAGCAACTATTCGTATTTTACGGAAGATAAAATATAGTTAGATGTTTTCTTAGGAGTAATTACTAATTTTAAAATATGAAAAAATCGTACAGATACCTTATATTTTTTGGTTCCTTAGTATTGTTTGTTGTATTCCTCTTTTTTATACATCCATACATTGTGATGAATGTTGGTGGCGTAGGTTTGGCAGGAATTATTGAAATTATCTTATTGGTATTCGTACTAACGATTCTTGTTTTTACGCTATCTCCATCCCACAAAGATTAATATCATTTGAAAGTAATTAGTATTTTTACCACATGAAGCAAAACATTCGTGTAGCCGTAGACGCCGTTGTATTTGGATATAAAGACCAGCAACTGAACGTGCTTTTAATCAAAAGAAAAGTTGCGCCGTTTCAAGGTTCGTGGGCATTGCCTGGCGGATTGGTGATGGAAAATGAAAGTTTAGAAACTGCCGTAGAACGCGAATTACAGGAAGAAACCAACGTTACTATTGATTATTTAGAGCAGTTATATTCTTTTGGTGAACCCAATCGCGATCCGCGAAATCGTGTGATTTCCGTAACGTATTTTGCCTTGGTAAAACCTTCTCATCATACCATAAAAGCAGATACAGATGCGCAAGATGTTGCTTGGTTCTCTATCAATGAATTGCCCGAACTTGCTTTTGACCACGATGTAATTTTAAACAAAGCCAAAACGCGTTTGCGGAACAAATTGACCTATGAACCGATTGGCTTTGACTTGCTATCTACCAAATTCCTATTCTCTGATTTGGAAAAACTCTACATGACCATCTTAGAGAAAAAAATTGATCGTAGAAACTTTCGTAAAAAAATATTGAGTTTTGGTATTTTAGAAGAACTTGACGAAAAAGTATCTGAAGGACGCGGACGACCTGCCAATTTGTTCAAATTCAATAAAAAACAATACTTCAAACTTCAAAAAGAAGGGTTTCTGTTTGATATTAAATAGAGGATTCATTACAGTAATATTTCAATCATTTAATCTTTAAATTCTTTAATTAACGTAAAAATTACACAAAATAATTTGCAAAACTAAAAAAGTGCTCTATATTTGCGTACAAATAACGCTAATATGAACTACTTGCATTTGGATTCGGACTTTACACCTTTTGGAACATCGATTGATTTTGAATCGTTTACCTTTTCAGGTGGTGAACCGCATATTAAAATCAAAGAAGACGTTAAAGAAGCAATTACCATTACACATCGCATTCAATCTTTTAACGATTTGGGCATGATTTTACTCGCAACGGACGCGTTACGAAGAATGCACGTACAGGAAATTAATTTATTCATTCCGTATGTTCCTGCGGCGCGACAAGATCGAGTCATGGTTTCTGGCGAACCGTTAAGCATCAAGGTATATGCTGATATTATCAATAGTCAAAACTTTTCAAAAGTCACAATTTTTGACCCGCATTCGGAAGTGACATCAGCCTTATTAAATAATGTAGAAATAATCAACAATCATGAATATGTGCAGCGGTGTTTACAGTCGGTACAAGGTGAATTTGTTCTAATTTCTCCTGATGGCGGCGCGTTGAAAAAAATATACAAACTTTCGCAATATTTGGGCGGAATTGAAGTCATAGAATGCTCTAAAAAACGTGATGTAAAAACAGGAAAATTATCAGGTTTTACGGTTTACGCAGACAGTTTACACAAAAAAACGGCTATTGTCGTTGATGATATTTGCGATGGCGGTGGCACATTTTTAGGATTGGGAAAAGCATTGCAAGAAAAAGATGCTGGAGAGATGCATTTAATTGTAAGTCACGGAATATTTAGCAAAGGCTTTGACAAATTAAAAGAGATATACAAAACCATTTTCACCACAAATTCTTTTAGAGATGTGACACATGAAAATGTAGTACAAATTAAGATATAGCAACAAAATTTAAAATTTATTAAGTATGAACTTTATAGAACGCTTACAAGGAGGAATTTTCGGAGTTGCCACTGGTGATGCTTTGGGCGTTCCGTATGAGTTTTCAAGTAAAGAACGCATGAAGAAATTTCCCGCTACGGACATGATTGGACATGGAACTCACAATCAACCTTTGGGAACTTGGTCAGATGATAGTTCACTAACATTTTGCTTAATGGAAGGACTGCTTTCTGGATACAATGCCAAAGTCATTGCACAAAAATTTATTGCTTGGTATGACCGAGCATATTGGACGTCTCACGGAAGTGTATTTGATATTGGAATCACAACACGTCAAGCTATTGACAGATTAGAGCAAGGTCATGTCCCTGAAATTTGTGGTGGTATGGGCGAATATGACAATGGAAATGGTTCGTTAATGCGAATTTTACCGTTGGTCTATTTCTTAAGAAATGAAGAAGATATTGAAGAACGCTATCAAATAACAAAAGACGTTTCTTCCATGACACATGCACATTTCAGATCGGTTTTTGCATGTTTTATCTATGTTGAGTTTGGATTGTTATTGTTGAAAGGAACTGAGAAATTTAACGCATATTCTCAAGTCAAAAAAATAGTCAATGATTTTGCAAAAGCACATGATTTTAATGAAAAAGAAGTTGGTCTGTATCATAAAATTTTACACCAAAACATTTCCCAACAAAATCCAGAACACATCAGTGGAGGCGGTTATGTGTTACATTCTTTAGAAGCCACTTTATGGTGTTTTTTAACAACAGACACATACGAAGAATGTGTGTTAAAAGCGGTAAATTTAGGAGAAGATACTGATACTACTGCGGCTATTGCTGGCGGATTGGCTGGATTGTACTATGGATTTAATGCTATTCCAGAAACGTGGAAATTTCAATTAGCACGATATGATGACATTTATAATCTAATTAATCGTTTCCACGAAAGTTTATAATACAATGAAATATACAGTACAACATATACAACAACGCTTTAATGAACAGGAAAAATTACGATTTCTTTTCTTTTGGAAACACTTACCGTCCAATGATGGAAATATCACTAAAAGCTGCTTCAGTCAATGGTTTGAAATAGATTTCGTTATAGACAATCAAGTGTATAAAACTGCAGAACACTGGATGATGGCAGAAAAAGCGCGTATTTTTAATGATGAAGAAATTAGACAGAAAATTTTAACCGTACATCACCCACATGAAGCAAAACAACTTGGCAGAGCTGTAAAAAACTTTAACCCAGCAATTTGGGATGCGCATAAATTTGAAATTGTTGTAAAAGGGAATTATCATAAATTTTCTCAACACGAAGCTTTAAAACTATTTCTATTGAATACAAAAAATAGAATTTTAGCAGAAGCCAGTCCGAGAGACAAAGTTTGGGGTATTGGCATGAGTGAAAATGATGAAAATGTACGCAATCCGAATCTTTGGAAAGGACAAAATCTTTTAGGTTTCGCTTTGATGAAGGTTCGTGAGCGATTAAAAGAAGAAAAATGAAAATACAAATCATACAAGCAGATATCACCACATTGAACGTAGATGCTATTGTCAATGCTGCTAATTCCTCATTGTTAGGTGGCGGCGGTGTCGATGGAGCCATTCATAGAAAAGGTGGAGTAGAGATTTTGGAAGCTTGCAAAAAAATTAGAGCAACGCAAGGAAAATGCAAAACGGGAGAAGCCGTCATCACTGTCGCTGGAAAATTACCTTCCAAACAGGTCATTCACACCGTGGGACCCGTCTGGAATTCTGGTGGAGACAATAAAAAAGAGCTTCTGGCAAATTGCTACAAAAACAGTTTGGATTTGGCAGTTGAGAACAACATCAAAACCATTGCGTTTCCAAACATTAGTACGGGAATTTATAGATTTCCCAAACAATTAGCTGCTGAAATTGCCATACAAACGGTTTCAGCGTATCAACATAAAAACAACATAGATGAACTATATTTCTGCTGTTTCGATCAGGGGAATTATGAGATTTATCAGAAGTTACTAAACGATGAAAACTTTATATAGACCGATTGGAGAAAAACAATTAATTCTAATTGCGGAAAGTGGTTTTAAAAAATTTCCACAACGATTGGAATGGCAACCTATTTTTTATCCTGTATTGAATGAACACTATGCCGTTGAAATTGCTTCTAGATGGAATACGAAAGATGAATTTGGTAACTATTTGGGTTTTGTGACTGAATTTGACATTACGGATGAGGAATTCAACAAATATAAAATTCAAAATGTGGGTGCGAGTCATCATAATGAATTATGGGTTCCTGCTGAAAAGTTAACGGAATTTAATGACGCTATTGCTGGAAAAATCAAGATTATAAAAGTGTTTATTGGTGAAAAGTTTACTCAATTGACAAACAAGAATATACTCGGACTACTTGATGATGAAGTCAGTATTCACAAATCAAGACTTTATCATTTTCTAGAAACAAAATCGCGAAAAATACTGCCTTACAGTTATTTTAATCAAAATTCTGATGAAGAAGACCGTTCAGAAAGTATCGTAAAAGGTGATTTTGAATTACTGAGGGATAAGGCTTCTAAAATAAATTCCGTTGATGAAGCTGTTGACTTTTTAATAAAAGAATGTTTGACTGAAAAGTATATTCAAAAAATTCAAGATGAAACACCTTTAAAGCCAATTAAAAGAAGCATAAACAATCATTTTGGAATTAATATGTTCTTGCGAAATCTATTTTTTTATCCAAAAAATGAAACGTTGCAACAATCCACTCGAGAATATACATATGCTGATGCACATAGAGGTGAACATGGAGAAGGAATCATTGGAAATGTTTTATGGAGAAGACTCAACAATTGCGAGGTTTCCAACTCTCCAAATAAATCAACAATTGAGGCTTTAAGCAAAAAGGTCAATGATTTTCACAAACACTTTTTTGCAGATAGAGGTTTGATTGTTGGAAAAATGACCTTTGATGAATTAGAACCTATCTTAGAAGAACTAAGAGAGGCAAGAAAAAATAATAAAATAGAAGAAACTGAAAAACGTATCGAGTTGCTTTCCTATAATTTTACAGAGAAGCAAATTGACCGTTATATAGCAATCTCAAAAATTGAAGAGAAGTCATTAGAAGATTATTTTGAAGAAGAATTGGTGCTCTCAAATATTACAGACAAAGAAATGCCAATAACACTGAAACTAAAAAGTGCATACTTCAATACTTCAGAGGTTGTTGAAAAATTACAATTACATGAACAAAAAGACTAAAAATATAAGCAAATTTCTAAGTTATGTACTTAGGCATCATCCTGATAAATTGGGAATTGCACTAGATAAAAATGGTTGGACTTCCGTAAACTTTTTATTAGAAAAAATAAACGCAGAACCATATTCGTTGACAATGACTGAGCTAGAAGAAGTTGTAGCTACAAACAATAAAAAACGATTTGCCTTTAATGAAGATAAAACCATGATTCGCGCCAATCAAGGACACTCTGTTAATATCGATTTGGCATTGCAACCCAAACAACCACCAGAATATTTGTATCACGGAACGGTTGAAAAATTTGTCAAATCAATCAAGGAAAAAGGGTTGATAAAAGGCACGCGGCAACACGTACATTTGAGTACAGATAAGGAAACCGCCAGCAATGTAGGAAGCAGACGAGGAAAGCCATTTATTCTAACAATAAAAAGTGGAAATATGAATCAGGAAGGTTTTTCCTTTTATCAATCAGAAAATGGTGTTTGGTTAACAGATAAAGTGCCTGCAACGTTTATAGAATTTTGATGCTACTCTTTGAGTATACAAAATGTAGCATCACAAAATAAGTACCCATGGAAAATTTAAAAGCGATACTGAAAGAAAACTTTCAAAAAGAAAAAAGAAATAATATTACCTTTTTAACAGGCGCCGGTTTATCAGCTGCAAGCGGAATTCCAACATATCGAAGTACTGATGGAATTTGGGTAAAAGGCACAAAATATCATAAGCCAGAAGAATTCGGAACATTCAAATACTTTAGCAAAAACCAAGAAGAAGTTTGGCAATTTAACTTGTTTAGAAAAGGAATGTTTGAAAAAGCGCAACCGAACGAATCGCACAAACTTTTGGTTCAGATTGAAGAACTTATCCCTGAATATTTTTCAATCATCACACAAAATATTGACGGATTGCATCACCGAGCAGGAAACTCAGACACTAAAATTTTTGAAATACATGGAAATATGAGATCGGTTCGTTGTTCTTTAGAATGTTCAAAATCGGTATATCCATATCCTAACAATATTGCCTTAGAGCGCATCGATGAAGAGTTGACAGACGATATTTGGGAAGCATTGGAATGTCCAAAATGTGGCGGATTGCTTCGCCCAAATATTTTATGGTTTGACGAGTATTACAATGAGCGTTTGTACAAAATAGATTCAACCATGCGAATTGCTAAAAACACGGGAATTTTGGTTGTTATTGGAACTTCTGGAGCAACCACACTTCCTTTAGAATTGGTAAAACAAACCTTAAAATATGGTGGTTATGTATTGGATATCAACTTAGAAAACAACAATATTACACGACTTATTGAAGGTAAAAAAAGAGCCATTCCTTTCCGAACGACTAGCGATGAATTTCTGAGCGAGTTTCATCAAATACTAGCACAAAATAATATCAATAAGTTATCAAATACAAATTGATATGCTTTTGCTAAATTTTTACAGTAATTTAGAGAAAAATTGATTTATGAGAACACTCGCTATCGGAGACATACACGGAGGATTTAAAGCCTTAACACAAGTATTAAAACGCGCTAATGTTACTACAGATGATACACTCATTTTTTTAGGCGATTATGTTGATGGCTGGAGTGAATCTGCAGAATTGATAGAATTTTTGATACAACTAAACACCAAACAGAAATGTATTTTTATTCGTGGGAATCATGATGTTTGGTGTCATGAATGGCTGTTAGACGGACATATTCCTGATGTTTGGTACATGCATGGCGGAAAGGAAACGTTGGAAAGTTACGCTCGCGTGGATTATGATAAAGAACAACATTTAGAATTTTACGAAAACTTACAAAACTTCTACATTGACAATCAAAATCGGTTGTTTCTACATGCAGGGTTTACCTCAATGCATGGTGTACTAAAAGAACATTATCCAAAGAATTTTTATTTTGACAGAACACTCATTGAATCTGCCATTCTAGCCGAGCAAATTGGTATTGAAAACCTCAGTCACGCTCGATATGCGCCTGAACGTTTACGTCACTACAAAGAAATTTACATTGGTCATACACCAACCATTCGCTATGATTGTCATGTTCCGATGAAAGCTCACAATTTATGGGATGTAGACACAGGTGCCGCTTTTACAGGAAAACTTTCAATTCTCGATATTGACACCAAAGAATTTTGGCAAAGTGATGCGCTTCCAGAGTTGTATCCAACAGAAAAAGGACGAAATCAAACGTCATTGAGAAGTAAGTAATAGTTAGGACGAGTTTAAAACTCGCTCTAACACTTTGAAACTAAGAACACATTATTTTATCAAAATAACACGCAATTTTATGGTCATTCTAAAAAAACAATTTATATTTGCGTACAAATAACGCAAAATAATATTTTATGAATCCTTTATTGCTTACAGACGGTTACAAACTTGGACACCGAGAACAATATCCACCAAATACTACAAAAGTATATTCCAATTGGACACCACGAAAAAGTAGAATAAATGGTATTAATACGATTGTCTTTTTCGGATTGCAATACTTCATCAAAGAATACCTCATCAAACAGTTCAATGCTGCGTTTTTTAATCAACCCAAAGAACTTGTTGTATCAGAATACAAAAAATATGTTGATAACTATCTAGGTGTAAATACCGATGTTTCACACATAGAAGCGCTGCACGATTTGGGCTACTTACCTATTAAAATCAAAGCTTTACCCGAAGGAACCGAAGTGCCCGTTCGCGTTCCAATGTTCACCATAGTCAATACGTTGCCTGAGTTTTTTTGGATTACCAATTATTTAGAAACATTGCTCTCCAACATCATTTGGCAACCGTGTACTTCGGCTACAATTGCGAAGCAATACAAAACTATTTTAACCCAATTCGCACGAGAAACCGACATCGAAAACTTGGACTTTATCAACTGGCAAGGACACGATTTTTCCATGCGGGGAATGTCTGGTGTCGAATCTTCTATCCTAAGCGGAATGGGACATGCGTTGTCCTTTACGGGAAGCGACACGTTGCCTGTTGCGCTAAACTTGGAAAAATTTTATAATGCAGATGTCACAAAAGAAATCGTCATCGGAAGCGTCAATGCAACCGAACATAGCGTGATGTGTGCAGGAAGTAAAAAAGACGAAATAGAAACGTTTAGACGTTTGTTAAAAACCTATCCAACGGGAATTCTCTCAGTCGTTTCTGATACGTGGGATTTATGGAAAGTGCTTACGGAATATTTGCCGAAACTGAAATCTGAAATCTTAGAGCGTAACGGCAAACTAGTAATTCGCCCCGATTCTGGAAATCCTGTAGATATTATCTGCGGATGCGAACATGAAAATCCTGTTATTGCAAAAGGTGTTGTTGAATTATTATGGGATGAATTTGGCGGAACAGTCAATTCGCAAGGCTACAAAGTATTGCATCCTAAAATTGGCGCAATTTATGGTGATAGCATTACCATTGACAGAGCAACACAAATTTGTAAACGCTTGAAACAAAAAGGCTTTGCTTCTACCAATGTCGTTTTAGGAATTGGTAGTTTTACCTACCAATACAACACACGCGATACGTTTGGCTTCGCGATGAAAGCAACGTATGTAGAAATTAACGGAGAAGATCGTGCTATTTTTAAAAATCCGATTACGGATGATGGCACTAAAAAATCAGCAAAAGGCTTGATACAAGTATATACTGAAAAAGGAAAAGTAACTTTTAAAGACGAATGTTCCTTGGAAGAAGAAAATGAAGGTTTGCTACAAACAATTTTTGAGGATGGAACATTGGTTAAAGAACAATCGTTACAGGAAATTCGGGAACGTATGAATACCTCTATTCCAAAACTTAAATAATTGCTACATTTAAAACCGATTCGACTGCACGCTTTTCTAGCGTTATTCATTACTAAGAAAATTGGCATTTACAAAAAAATCACATTGAGAAAAAACGAATATATAGAATTTGAAATGAACGACAACGATAAGTTTAATGACTTACTAAAACTTTTGGACTTCATTTCGACATCAAAAAAAAGTGGAGATTATAAGTCTGACAAATATTGGTTGGATACGTTTCCTAACTATACCTTGAAACATTATTATTTTGCTGACTCTGATTTAAAACCTGAATTTATAACAAGTAAAGCGGAAGGCGGAACTTGGCATTTTTATTCAATGATAGAACATCTTGTTGAAAATATTGAAATTGAGTTTTTAGAATGTAAAAACTACGGAAATGGCAGAGCAAGACTTGAATTTTATGCTTTTGGATATCCTTACGGTGGAATTACAGGATTAACAATGTTTCTAAAATCATTTGACTTTAAAGCAATCGAAATTGATGAAGGTGGAGGAGTTTACAAGGTTTATTGGATAAACGAAACAGAATTTGAACTGCAGAAAATAAAATAATTATCATCATACAGCGCGAGTTTAAAACTCGCGCCAACCTTTCTAGAATTCTAAGTAAGTCTTAAAATCTACTATAAAAACAAAAAAATCCGCTTCGTAATAAAAGCGGATTTTTCTATCTAATTTTTATAATAAACTATAGGTCAAACTTAATTCCTTGCGCTAATGGCAATTCTGTAGTGTAATTAATGGTATTGGTTTGTCTACGCATGTACACTTTCCAAGCATCTGAACCAGATTCGCGTCCGCCACCTGTTTCTTTTTCACCACCGAAAGCTCCTCCAATTTCTGCTCCAGACGTTCCAATGTTTACATTGGCAATTCCACAATCAGAACCTCCATGACTTAAGAAACGTTCTGCTTCACGCAAATTGTTGGTCATAATTGCAGACGATAATCCTTGCGCTACACCGTTTTGTAATTCAATTGCATTCGTAACATCGCCGCTGTATTTTAACAAATATAATACTGGTGCAAATGTTTCATGTTGTACGATTTCAAACGAATTGTCAGCCTCAGCAATTGCTGGTTTTACGTAGCAACCGCTTTCATATCCTTCGCCTTCTAATACGCCGCCTTCAACCACAATATTTCCACCTTCAGAAACCACTTTTTCTAACGCAGCTTCGTACATTTTTACAGCATCTTTGTCAATTACTGGTCCTACGTGATTGTTTTCATCTAACGGATTTCCAATGCGTAACTGTTTGTATGCAGCTACAACTGCATCTTTTACTTTATCATAAATAGAATCGTGAATAATCAATCTTCTGGTAGATGTACAACGTTGTCCTGCCGTACCAACCGCGCCGAAAACAGCACCGATTACGGTCATTTTAATGTCTGCATCAGGTGTAACGATAATGGCGTTGTTTCCACCTAATTCTAATAAAGATTTTCCTAAACGACCTGCTACTTCTTTCGCAACGATTTTCCCCATACGAGTGGATCCTGTTGCAGAAACCAATGGAATTCGGGTATCTTTTGATAAAAATTCTCCCACTTTATAATCGCCATTTACCAAGCAAGAAATTCCTTCTGGCAAGTTGTTTTTAGCAAATACTTCTGCTGCAATATTTTGACAAGCCACACCACATAAAGGTGTTTTTTCAGAAGGTTTCCACACGCATACATCACCACAAATCCAAGCCAACGCCGTGTTCCACGACCAAACCGCTACAGGAAAGTTAAAGGCAGAAATGATTCCCACAACACCTAATGGATGGTATTGTTCGTACATTCTGTGTCCAGGACGCTCAGAGTGCATCGTTAATCCGTGTAATTGACGCGATAAACCTACTGCGAAATCACAGATATCAATCATTTCTTGAACTTCTCCCAAACCTTCTTGGTATGATTTTCCCATTTCGTAGGAAACCAATTTTCCAAGTGCTTCTTTCTTTTCTCTTAATTTATCTCCAAACTGACGTACAATTTCCCCACGTTGTGGTGCAGGCATTATACGCCAAGTTTTGAAAGCGGAAGTAGCAGCTTCCATCACTTTTTCGTAATCTTCTTTGGTAGTTGATTTTACTTTTCCAATCAACTGCCCGTCTACTGGCGAATACGATTCAATCAATTCTCCGTTTGAAAAATTGTTGGATCCTGTGGATGTTCCTTCATTAATATCTTGTAAGCCTAGCGTTGCCAAAGCTTCTTTGATTCCAAAATCAGTAGTCACTGCTTCCATATATTTATAACTTTTTTTAGTTCTTTTGTTAAATTTCTGCGAAGATAAGATAATTATGTCAATCTTCTATTTTCCTTGTATGCTTTCTCAATTAAGATCAATAATCTTATAAAAATAATGTGCTCGTAGGTATTTTTGATCTTTTACAAGATCTACAAAATAGCTTTTTCGTTCTTTGTGCAATTTTAGTCCTGTGGCTGTTTCGTGCTCTACGTTTTTTATTTGACTGTACGTTTCTCCATGTTTTACGAGTGCTTCTACAAAAAGCCCTGTGTTCACATCAAAGTAATACCACCATTCATCGTCACTATTTTGATACGTTGCTTTAACAGCGTACGCTTTGGTTCCGTCTTCTAATCGCACTTTTCTGTCAAACGTTAATGCGACCTCATCTGTGATAAGTTTGTACGGTTGCCAAAAAGCGTAGTGTGCAGCATGAATGTCACTTCTTGCTTTTTGAATGATGGCTGCATCGAGTTGCAGTTCACCATTTTCAAAAACATTCGTTGTTTCTTCATTAGTTATTATCTTTTTTCTAATTCCGTTTTCTGTCCACGTAACTATCGATAGAAACTCTGGCGAAAATGTATTGTGAAATGTTTGCACAAGTGTACGTTCTTCATTTCCCAAACTATCATAAAACATAGTTGTTTTCTCGTATATGATTGTTTTTACATTTTGCCAAGCTTCTTTTCCGCCGTGTGCGTTTTCAAGTACTTTTTCAACAATCATTTCTCCCGTAAGGTCAGATTCACACGAAAAGAAAAAAATAATACAAAGAATGTAAACCCAGCTCTTATGAATCTTCATCAGCAATAAATCGTTTATCAACAGGCATTACATGTCCGCAATTATCACACGTTAACAACTCTTTAGAAGAATAGAAATGTTTAAAGTGTTTTAAAAAGTCTACTTCAACATCGTTTAGTGGAAATCGAACTTCGTATAATTTATGATTGCAATTGTCGCAATACCACTGTAAGCCATCCATCAAATCAGTTCCTTTTCGTTTGCGCTCTACTACCAAACCGATAGAATTTTCAAAGCGTACAGGAGAATGCGGTACGCCTGCTGGATGTAAATACATATCACCAGGACCTAGTTTCATAGTTTTCTTTTCGCCATCTTCTTGAACATGTACTTCAATATTTCCTTCTAATTGATAAAATAATTCTTCTGTTTCGTTATAGTGATAATCCTTTCTCGCATTCGGTCCACCCACAATCATTACAATATAATCGCCAGCGTCTTTATATAAATTTTTGTTTGCTACAGGTGGTTTTAATAAATCTCTATTTTCTTCAATCCATTGATTAAGATTGAAAGGTTTTTGTATTGCCATGATTCTTTAAAATTTTAAAACTTAAAATTACGCATTTTTTATGAGCTACTTTCCCTATTCCCACGAAAGTCTACACTACAAGAAATTACTCAGCTATTTAATCAGACTCAAGTCTAGTTGTGTAAGTGTTAAGTAAGGTAAAACCGTAATTTGTTGATTGTATTATTAACTATCTTTTTTCTCATTAACTATAAACATAATAATCATGAAAAAAAAGAAATTCGGAAAAAAGCTAGACTTAGGCAAAAAACAGATTTCTAAGCTCGACAGTGTGCAAGGTGGCGCAGCCGTAGCATCACATATTTCATGTACTGTAGGTGGTGGAAATTGCACAAGTCAATTTGTAAAAACATGTACGTGGTATAGCGAATTGTATACTGCTTGTGAATGTGATCCGTCTTGGGATGGAAATTGTGGCGCATCCATTGATTTCCCATGCGAATACACAAAACAACCAGGATGTTCACCAGATTCAAACTATATCTGTGAAGCTTAATATTAAAAACTACCAATCATGAAAAAAAAGAATCTAAAACTTAAATCATTAGTACTCAAAAAAGCATCTGTTTCAAAACTAAACGGTGGCGCACCAACTCCAATTGAGTTAACAAGACAAATAAGAGAGTGTGCATTTACTATCAATAACACGCAATGTACTACAACTTGGATTAGTGAATTGAACACGGCATGTTGTCCGCCAACACAAGATTTTGATTGCAATCAATCGTTCTTAAACCCTTGTCAATTATCTATTGATATTCCTTGTGAAGCATAACTTTAAACACATATAATCATGAAAAAAAAGAATCTAAAAACATTAAAACTTAAAAAAGCATCCATCTCCAGATTGAGTGGTGGTGCGCAAGAACCTATTCCTGTTCCATTAACTAGAAATATTAGAGATTGTGTCTTTACGCGCAATATCAGAGATTGTACTTGGTACAGTGAACTATATACCGCTTGCGAATGTGAGCCGTCTTGGGATTTAGGTTGTCAACAATCAATTGACATTCCTTGTCCAATATAAAATACCACATCTTTTTAAAAAGATAATTTCAATGCTCCAAAGGTTAATTTTGGAGCATTTTTTATGGGTATTTGTGAATAAATATCTGAAAAACAAGCTGTTTTCCTTCGCTAAATTATGTACTTTTAAAGCACTTAAATCAATCCCTTTCTCAAATGAAAAAAATAACCCTCGTCTTCTTCGCAGTTGCCTTTCTATTTTACAACTGCGCTGACACTCCATCGAAAGAAAAAATTACAACAACTGATGAAACTCCTGTAAATAGTATTGGATTGGTAATACACGGTGGTGCAGGAACTATTTTAAAGAAAAACATGACGCCCGAAAGAGAAGCCGAATACAAAGCCATGCTTGAAAAAGCAGCAAAAAAAGGGTATGAAATTTTAAACAATGGCGGCTCTAGTTTGGATGCTGTAGAGCAAACCATTCATATTCTGGAAAACTCGCCGTTGTTCAATGCGGGAAAAGGAGCCGTATTTGCAAATAATGGGAAAAACGAATTGGATGCTTCTATTATGGAGGGAAAAACGCTCAATGCTGGTGCGGTTGCGGGCGTGACCAATCTTAAAAATCCAATCTCTGCTGCTCGGAAAGTCATGGAAAACTCCGACCATGTATTGCTAGCGCGAAAAGGTGCAGAAGAATTTGCCGCAACACAAGGTTTGGAAGTTGTGGACACTAGTTATTTCTATACGGAAGCACGATACAAATCGCTTCAAAGAGCCAAAGAAGGAGACAAAGACAAAGCTGCTTACATTGATCCGTATATCAAAGATTACAAATACGGAACTGTGGGTTGTGTGGCGTTAGACAAAGATGGAAATATTGCCGCAGGAACATCTACAGGCGGAATGACCAACAAAAAGTGGAATCGTATTGGAGATTCGCCAATCATTGGTGCAGGAACTTATGCCAATAACAAAACCTGTGCAGTATCAGCGACAGGACATGGTGAATATTTTATCAGAGCTGCTGTAGCGCACGACATTTCTGCTATGATGGAATATAAAAACATGTCGTTGCAAGATGCTGCCAAAGAAGTTATACAAAACAAACTCAAAAACATGGGTGGCGATGGCGGAATCATTGCCATAGATGCAAAAGGAAATTTGGTTGCCGAATTCAATACACCAGGCATGTACAGAGCTATGGTAGACGAAAAAGGAACGGTAACCATCGGAATTTATAAAGACGAGTAAAACGAATCCTAGTTGAGAGTACACGAATACTAAATACACCACAACGAATACGCAAACAACACCTAAATTATGAGAAAATCTGTCTACATTCCCTCAAAAACCATCATGCGCAACTGTACTTTTTTTATTCTTTTTGGAGTAATTCTCAGCTTCGTTTCTTGTAATTCGGGAAGCTCGGAAGCAGACAATATTTTCGAATTCAAAGACTATATTTATCAAACAACTGCAGGAACAGTTTCTGTGACTGAGCCAATTCTTATCGGACTTCAAAAACAATTGCCCGACACAGGCGATGCTGGCGAAATCAACAAAGATGTATTAACTATCAGTCCAAAAGTCAATGGAAAATTGTTGGTGCAAAACAACAAAACCTTGCGTTTTCAACCAGAAGGCAATTTGCAACCAGATACAGAATATTCGGTAACGGTAAACCTCAAAGACTTATATGAAGATGTGCCAAAAGAATTTCACACATACACCTTCGTCTTTAAAACGGTAGAACCGAATTTTTCAATTACAACGAACGATTTACAATCGTATTCAAAAGAATGGCAATATTTAAACGGAACGTTGCGCGCCTCAGATGTCATTCCTTCAGAAAAACTCTCAGAATTACTCTCAGCTACGCAAAACGGAAAAGCACTCAGCGTCAAATGGGAAAAATCATTACTCAGCAGTACATCGTATGAATTTACGATTGACAGCATCAACCGACAGGAAGAAGATTCAGAAATAAAAATTAGTTGGACAGGAACACCCATCAGCGCAAAAGCAAAAGGATCAACCGATTATATCATTCCCGGAAAAAACAACTTTTCCATACTAGACGTCACCGTTTCTCAAAATCCTGAGCAAAAAGTAAGCATCAACTTTACCGATCCGCTACTTAAAAATCAAAACTTTGCAGGATTGGTGACTATCAAAAATCAAAAAGACATTACCTACGCTACTGATGGCAACATTTTAAACATCTATCCAAAAAACAGAATCAAAGGCTCTACTACGCTCGAAATATTTCCTGGCATCAAAAACAAAGAAGATTTCAAACTCAAAAAAGGACTTACCAAAAGCATCACGTTTGAACAGCAAAAACCGCAAATTCGTGCGGTAAGCAAAGGAATCATTCTGCCAAACTCAAAAAACCTAACGTACAACTTTCAAGCGATGAACTTGCATTCGGTAGATGTGCGAATCATAAAAATTTATCAAGACAATGTGTTGCAGTTTTTACAAGACAATAATCTTGGCGATATAGATAGATACAGCATTCGAAGAGTCGGAAGACGTATTGCCAAAAAAACCATTAACCTGATTGAAAACAAAAACGAAAATGACGGACAATGGAAAACCTATGGAATTGATTTGTCCAAATTCTTCACGGCAGAACCTGGCGCTATCTATCAAGTAGAAATAAGCTTTAAAAAAGAATATTCGCTCTACACCTGTGAAGCTGGTGATGTTGCTTCGGCAGATACTTCTCGTTCGCGTAGCAATTATTATCAAAACCGAGAAGATGAAGACGAAAATGAAGAAGACTACTGGGACAATAGAATTTATGGCTTCCGAAACTATCGCTACAACTGGAGAGAGCGCGACAATCCATGTACGGAATCGTATTATCAGCCAAACCGTTTTTTGACCACAAATATCTTAGCATCTGATTTGGGTGTGATTGTAAAAAGTGGCGAAAACAAATCGTATTACTTTGCAGTAAGTAACATTCTTTCCACCAATCCTGTGGGCAACGCTAAAGTCACGCTCTACAACTTTCAGCAACAAGAAATTGCTTCCAAACAAACAGATAGCGAAGGTTTAACAACGATTGATGCTAACAAATACGCATACTTTGCCACAGTTTCTAAAGGCAATCAAATTACGTATGTAAAACTCAACGACAACAGCTCACTTTCCATGAGCAAATTTGACGTTGCTGGAAAACGAATCAAAAAAGGAATCAACGGTTACATTTACGGGGAACGCGGTGTTTGGCGCCCTGGCGACTCGTTACACTTAGCTTTTGTGTTGAATGATGCTGGAAATCCGCTTCCAGAAAATCATCCTGTAAAAATGGAAGTTACCGATGCGCGTGGTAAATTGGTGTATAAAAACATCCAAACGCAAGGTGTCAATAACTTTTACAAATTTACGGTTGCGACCGATAGAGAAGCACCTACCGGAAATTGGGAAGCCAATGTAAGTGTCGGCGGCGTTAACTTCTATAAAACGCTCAAAGTTGAAACGGTAAAACCAAATCGCTTAAAAATTAATATTGACTTTGAAGATGAAATCTTAGCCAATTCTCGCCCGATTGAAGGAACGCTGAAAGCAAATTGGCTGCACGGCGCGCCAGCGAAAAACCTAAAAGCTGAAGTCAACGTACGATTGACCAGCACAAAAACATCGTTCAAAAAATATCCAAACTACGAATTCAACGATCCAACCCGAAGATTCAACGCGGAAGAATTTGTAATGTTTAAAGGACAACTCAATGAAGAAGGTGTTGTTGACATTTCAAAGAAAATCAACGTGGAAAAACAAGCGCCAGGCATGTTGCGTGCTTCGTTCCTAACGCGTGTATTTGAAAATGGTGGCGATTTCTCTATTGATGCCTTCTCAAAAGATTTTGCGCCATATACATCCTTTGTCGGATTGCAATCGCCAACACCAAAACAATACGGTTCATTTTACACAGATGAAGACAATACTTTTGAAATTGTGACGGTGGACGATCGCGGAAATCTAATCAAACGCAACGGATTAAAAGTGAAAATCTATGAAATCAATTGGCGTTGGTGGTGGAGTTCGTCGTATGAAGATTTATCGTCGTACACAGGAAACAACTATCACGAACGCTATCGCACTTTTACCATCAATACGGACGCCAACGGAAAAGGAAGTTTTAAAATTAACATTCCTGATGAAGACCGCGGACGTTACTTAATTCACATTTCCGATCCTGTGAGCGGACATGCTACGGGACGAACAGCGTATTTCTACAAAAATTGGTGGCGCAGAAGCAATGATGGCAATGCTGAATCTGCTAAAATGCTAATTTTTGCAGCAGACAAAGAAACCTACAATGTTGGTGAACAAGCAACTATCACTTTCCCGTCAGGAAAAGGCGGACGCGCATTGGTAAGTGTGGAAAACGGTACGGAAGTACTGAGCACAAAATGGGTAAAAACATCGCAAGAACAAACAACGACCACTATTCCAATCACAGAAGAAATGGCGCCAAATGTATTTGTGAACATTTCATTAGTGCAAAAACACGACAATGTTTCCAACGATTTACCAATTCGCCTCTACGGTGTCATTCCAATCATGGTTGAAAATCCTGTGACCATTCTAAAACCGAAGATTTCAGTACCAGAAACACTTCGCCCAGAACAATCATTTACTGTAAAAGTTAGCGAAGAAAACAAAAAAGCAATGACCTATACCATTGCTGTTGTGGATGAAGGATTGTTAGATTTAACACGCTTCAAAACACCAAATCCGTGGGATGTATTCTACCAACGACAAGCATTGGGCGTACGTACGTGGGATATTTACGATGACATTATTGGTGCATTCAGTGGCGATATTGATCAAGTATTTGCCATTGGTGGTGGCGATGGCGGAAATGGTGCTAAAAACAAAAAAGCCAATCGTTTCAAACCTGTGGTAAAGTATTTAGGACCTTTTGAATTGAAGGCTGGACAAACCAAGTCGCACGAAATTGACATGCCAAATTATATTGGTGCCGTGCGTACAATGGTCGTAGCTGGAAATCCGAAAACAGAAGCCTACGGAAACGCCGAACAATCATCGCAAGTGAAAAAACCGTTAATGGTTTTGGCAACAGCACCGAGAAAACTCAGTCCAGGCGAAAAAGTCACGTTGCCTGTCACGGTTTTTGCCATGGAAAGTAAGGTGAAAAATGTATCGCTTTCGCTGAAATTACAAAACGGAATCTCCGTCCTGGGAAGCAATACAAAATCAATCAACTTTAGCAAACCTGACGAAAAAATGGTGTATTTCGATTTGGAAGTTGGCGAAGTAAAAGGCATTCAAACCATCGAAGTTGTAGCGTCTGGAAATGGCGAAAAAGCATCGTATGAAGTTGAATTGGACGTAGAAAATCCAAATCCGATTTCTAAGAAAATTCACGAAATTACGCTACAAGGAAAAGGAACAGAAACGCTTTCGTTTGATACTTTTGGCGTAGCAGGAACCAACGCGGCAACGGTTGAGTTTTCTACCTTGCCACCAATGGATTTCACCGCGCGTTTGGAATATTTGATTCGTTATCCGCACGGTTGTGTTGAGCAAACAACATCGAGTGTATTTCCACAATTGTATTTGGCAGATATTTTCGATTTGACAGCTTTAAAGAAAGGAGACATCAACCGAAATATAGAAAAAGGCATCAAGCGTTTGGCACATTTCCAACGACCAAATGGCGGGCTCAGCTATTGGATTGGTGAAAATGCAGTAGATGATTGGGGAACCAATTACGCTGGTCATTTTATGATTGAAGCCGAAAAGAAAGGATACATTTTGCCATTGACCTTTATGAGCAATTGGATAAAATATCAACAAAATGCTGCACGAACATGGCGAACTGGTGACAGATACCATTCAGATGTTACGCAAGCCTATCGTTTGTACACATTGGCATTGGCTGGTTATCCAGATTTAGCGTCAATGAACCGATTGCGCGAAACGGCAAACCTATCAAACGATGCCAAATGGCGATTAGCGGCTGCGTACGCATTGGCTTCGCAAAAAGAAGCAGCAACGCAAATTGCTAAAACAGCAACTATCAACTTTACGCCTTCCAACACACGTTATGATTATACGTATGGTTCTGTCAATAGAAATCGTGCAATGGCAATGGAAACTTTAGTCATCATGCAAGATTCCAAAGCAATTGATGTAGCAAAAACCATCGCGAAAGAATTATCATCAAATGACTGGATGAGCACACAAACTACCGCATATTGTTTGTTGGCAATGGGCAAAATGGTATTGCAAAATGGCGGTAAGAATGTAAAAATGGCATTCACGCTAAACGGAAAAAATCAGCAAAACATACAAACAACCAAAGCGATTGCACAACGCGATTTAAGCATTCAAAAAGGTACCAATTCGCTTCAAATCACCAACCAAGAAGACAATGTACTTTTTGTACGTGTATTGAATACTGGAAAATTACCTTTGGGCGAAGAATTGGCTGAAAAGCGTAACCTCAGCATTCGCATTACGTATAAAGACAAAGCTGGAAATGCTATTGATGTGACTAAATTAACGCAAGGAACAGATTTTATGGCAACAGTAACAGTTTCCAACGACAAACCTGAGTTTGTAGGCGATATTGCGTTGACCGAAATTTTCCCTTCAGGTTGGGAAATTGTGAATACGCGTTTTACCGATTACGGAAATACACCTTCCAGCGAAGCCAGACATACCGATATTCGCGATGACAGGGTGAATTTCTATTTTGATTTACCGCGCGGAAAAGCCAAAACTTTCAATGTGTTGTTGAATGCTTCCTATTTGGGAAAATACTATTTGCCAGGCGTACAAGCAGAAGCCATGTATGACAACGATTTCTTTGTACGCACCAAAGGACAATGGATTGAAGTAGTACAATAATGAACGAAAATTTTAAACCGTATTACGCCGTTATTTTTACATCTATCCAAACCTCAACCTTGGAAGGATATGCAGAAATGGCGCAGCAAATGGAAACTTTAGCAAAACAGCAAAAGGGCTTTCTCGGAATAGAAAGCGCCCGAAATACTATTGGAATTACCGTAAGTTATTGGGAAAGTTTGGAAGCCATTCAGCAGTGGAAACAGCATACGGAACATGTGATTGCCCAACAAAAAGGCATGCAAAATTGGTATGCGTATTACCATGTGAAAATTTGTAAAGTAGAGCGTGAGTATGGTTTTGAAAAAAATTAACAACGCTTATTTATAATTTTTAACGTTTGTAAAGTTTTTTTGCTTGCATAGCTATTTTTAAAGAACTTTACACAAATTTTAATATACTATTTATGATTAAAAAATCTATTTTATTACTAGCTCTTTGCTTTGCTAGCTTTGCCACTGCTCAAGAAACACCTGTATCTTCTGCCAATGAAAGTACAGGAAGTAATGGAAGTGTTACCTATTCTGTTGGCCTAATTTCCATCAAAACCCTTGAAGGTGCAGAAGGAAGTGTAAGCCAAGGAATACAAATTCCTTTGGAGGTTACACAAATACTAAGCATTAACGATTCGCAATTTAACAATGTTAGCTTACGAGCATATCCCAATCCAACAACCGATGTTGTTAGAATTAACGTGGGAAATCACCAGGATTTAAGTGTCTTTATTTATGATATTCATGGAAAATTAATTACGAAACAAGTCAATATTTCTACGAAACAAATTTCTTTAGGTGCATACAAAAGTGGAATTTATCTCTTTAAAATTCTTCAAGGAAATAAAGAAATTAAAACATTTAAAATCATAAAAAAATAATTCATGAAAAAAACTATACTTTCACTAATCACCCTATTTATTACCCTTACTACATTTGCGCAATCTCCTGAGTTGATTAACTACCAGGCGATTATCAGAAATTCGGAAGGAAACCTAGTAACGGAGTCTCCAATCGGAATGCAAATAAGTATTTTACAAAGTTCAGCTACTGGAACTGCTGTCTATACAGAAACACATACTACAACTACTAATACTAACGGATTGGTAACAGTAATGATTGGTGGCGGAACGTCTTCTGATGATTTTGCAACTATCGATTGGGGCAACGGAACCTATTTTATCAAAACAGAAACGGACGTCACTGGCGGAACTAACTACACAATCACAGGAACAAGTCAGCTACTAAGTGTTCCTTATGCGTTGTATGCCAAAAATGGTTCAAAATTTACTGATGCTGCTGATGGTTTGGAATATGATGGTGGCAACATTACATTAACTCAACCTGGCGCAACTATAAAATTGACTTCTCCTGACGGAACAGTATATGAATTAGGAATAAATGATAATGGACAATTATCTGTACCAACATCGAATACATCTTCTTCAACCCCTACAAGTTTATATTTATATGGAAGTTTTAACAATTGGGATGCTTCAACAGCATTAGAATTTGGGAACAACGTCGACCCATATAGTAATTTTGTTGGTATGCGTTATTTTGATGCAGGAACCGAAATTAAATTTTTAGCTGCTCAAAACGAAAGCGTTGTGTATGGGGGAACTGGGTTTTCCAATGGAGATTTTGTTGAAAATGGAAACGCATTAACTATTCCTAATAATGGATTATACCGAATTCAAGTTTTTCCTACCGGTGGAGGTGTCGTCAGTTATGTTATTGATTCCATAAATATTTCGTTCAATGGCACAGCGTTGACCTATGGATCTGACGGAGTCGATTTTTTTCCATTTGCACTTTTACCAAACAACACTTCTCAGACAGGAAGTTTTTACATTGGAGGACAAATTTATGGAGACAACCTAAGTGATTTATCGTTAGAGCATAATGGTGAATCAATTACGACACCTGCTTCTGCAACTGCAATACGACTAAATGTGAATTTTAATTGCTCTTTCACGTATCAATATTACAATTAATCTGGCAATGCCAATATTTATTAAACATCTAACATGAATAAAAAAATTAT
The DNA here is from genome assembly GCA_006383075.2 of Kordia sp. TARA_039_SRF. Classification (GTDB taxonomy): domain Bacteria; phylum Bacteroidota; class Bacteroidia; order Flavobacteriales; family Flavobacteriaceae; genus Kordia. The sequence goes on along the minus strand of SMNH02000001.1, from coordinate 54,118 downwards.
TACACTCATTGCCTTTTGTATAACCTTAATGACATTTGCGCAGGCACCAGATTTTATTAATTATCAGGCTATTATTAGAAATTCAGATGGTAATTTGGTACAAGATTCCAACATAGGAATGCGCGTAAGCATTTTACAAACAAACGCTACAGGAACAGCCGTATATACAGAAACACATACTGCTTCTACCAATACCAATGGTTTGGTGACAATTATGATTGGTGGCGGAACTTCTTCTGATGATTTTTCAACAATTGATTGGAGTAATGGACCGTATTTTATTAAAACCGAAACTGACGTCGCAGGAGGAACTAATTATACTATTACTGGGACAAGTCAATTACTAAGCGTTCCGTATGCGTTGTATGCAAAAACTGCTGGAAGTGTGGAAGGAAGCGGTAGCACTAATACGAACAATCCACTCAACCTAAACAATAATACAAGTTTTGCATTCAAATCATCTGACGAAAATAAAGTATATGCATGGAGCAATCAAGGAAGTTGGTCGTCTGTAAGTTACACAAATACAGCGTATGGAGCTGGAAGTCTAATTGCTTCTAACGGTAACTTTGCCTTTAAAGCAAATGATGATAATAAAATGTATGCGTGGAGTTTTGTAACGTACAATTGGACAAGTGTAGATTATACAAATACGGCTTACGGAGCTAGTTCAATAACAGCTTCCAAAGGAAATTTTATTTTTAAAGCTTCTGATGATAATAAATATTTTGTATTTAATGGTAAGACAGGTGTTTGGTCTTCTGTTTCTTATGTAAATACAGCGTATGGACCTAATAATTTAACTGCTTCAGAAGGAAATTTCGCATTTAAATCTAGTGATGAAAACAAAATTTATGCATGGAGCGCACATACAGGAACATGGTCGTCCGTAAGTTATACAAATACGGCTTACGGAGCTAGTTCAATAACAGCATCTAACGGAAACTTTATTTTTAAAGCTTCTGATGACAATATGTATTATGTATGGAATGCAGAAGATGGCGTATGGACTGGAACTAGCTATCCAAACACAAATTATGGAGCAGGAAACATTGTTGTTTCTCCTCACAACGAAAACTAAAATCAAAAATGATTACCAGAATAATCCGTAAGATTCAAAACAATAAAATCAAGACGGTTATTCTGGTAATTTTTTTAATCACCTACTATTTCTGTCTACCAAAAATATTGTTCGATGTTCCTACATCTACCGTGATTGAGAGTCGCGAAGGACTTTTATTAGGTGCAAAAATTGCCGATGACGGACAATGGCGTTTTCCACAATTGGATTCTGTTCCTGAAAAATTTAAAACCTGTATCATTCAGTTTGAAGACGCGTATTTTTACAGTCATCCTGGATTTAATCCTGTTTCTATTGCCAAAGCGTTGTGGCAAAACATAACTTCGGGCGAAGTGCAACGTGGCGGAAGTACACTCACACAACAAGTCATTCGCCTATCCCGAAAAGGAAAAAAACGCACGTATTTTGAAAAAGCTATAGAACTTGTTTTAGCAACACGATTGGAGTTTCGACTTTCCAAAGATGAGATTTTAAAACTATACGCTTCACATGCACCTTTTGGTGGAAATGTGGTCGGTTTGGATGCTGCTGCTTGGCGTTATTTTGGAAGAAGACCGCAAGAACTCTCGTGGGCAGAAAACGCAACACTTGCTGTATTACCGAATGCGCCAAGTTTAATTTATCCTGGAAAGAATCAAATTCGCTTAAAAAATAAACGCAATCGCTTGTTAAAGAAGCTACTCGATGAAGAAATTATTGATCAACTTACCTACGAATTAGCGATTGAAGAACCCTTACCACAAAAACCATTTGCACTGCCACAAACAGCAACACATTTATTGAATAAAGTTGCGGAAACGCACAAAGGACAACGTGTAGAAACTTCGGTAAACTCCTTTTTACAGCAAGAAACCAATGCGATTGTTGCCCGACATTATAATGAGTTGCAACAAAATCAAATTTACAACGCTGCGGTGTTGGTATTGGATATAAAAACTAGAAAAGTATTGGCGTATGTGGGCAATACGCCGACGGACAAATCGCATCAAAAAGATGTCAATATCATTCACAAACCGAGAAGTACAGGAAGCATTATGAAGCCGTTTTTATACGCCGCTATGCTTGATGCAGGTGATTTACTTCCAAACACACTCGTTGTGGATGTTCCGACACAAATTGGCAATTACAACCCAAAAAACTTTAAAGAAACGTATGATGGCGCTGTGACTGCAAAACGTGCATTATCGCGTTCGTTAAATGTGCCAGCGGTGCGTATGTTGCGACAATATGGCTTGGAAAAATTTCATTATTATTTACAAAAATTACAACTAAAAGATATATCGCAACATGCCGATCATTATGGACTTTCTCTAATATTGGGTGGCGCAGAAAGCAACTTGTGGGATTTGTGTAGAACGTACGCTGGCTTTTCATCAACCTTGACACATTTTGGTGAAAATTCGAGTCAATATTTTACGAATGAATTTTGTGAACCTTCGTTTTTGAACGAAACAACTGTGGATTTTGGAACGCTTACGGCAGAAAAAACCATTTTTGATGCAGGCGCTATTTATAAAACCTATGAATCTTTAAAAGACGTGAATCGTCCAGAAGGCGAAGAAAATTGGGAGTTTTTTGATTCCAGCAAACAAATTGCTTGGAAAACAGGTACTAGTTTTGGTTTTCGAGATGCGTGGGCAATTGGCACCACGAAAGATTATGTAGTTGGCGTTTGGGTAGGAAATGCTGATGGCGAAGGTCGTCCAGGATTGATTGGTACAGTGACTGCCGCACCAATACTGTTTGATGTTTTTGACATGCTACCCAAAAGTGAATGGTTTGACATTCCGTATGATGAATTGGTAGAAGTAGACGTTTGCGCGCAAAGCGGTTACAGAGCTTCAGATTTATGCGTTGAAAAACAACAACAATTCATTCCAATTAGCGGACTCAAAACAAAACCTTGTCCGTATCACATTTTGGTACATTTAGATGCTAACGAACAGTATCAAGTCAATTCTTCATGTCAGCCGTTGAATCAAATGGTGCATAAAAGTTGGTTTGTATTGCCGCCGTTGATGGAATATTATTATCAACACAAAAATCCGTTGTATAAAACCTTACCTCCATTCAGAAACGATTGCACCAGTGCTTTTCAAAAAACGATGGATTTTATCTATCCAGAAAAGAACACCAAAGTATTTCTCCCAAAAGATTTTGACGGAAACATCAACGGTGTTGTGTTGCGATTGGCACATTCCATTCCCGATACTAAAGTGTTTTGGTATTTGGATGAAACCTTTTTAGGTGAAACCGAAACCATTCACGAAATGGAAGTAAAACCCAACGCAGGAGTTCACAAAATTACTGTAGTGGATGCATTGGGAAATGAAGCGACTCGAATCATTGAGATTCAAGAATAAAAAAAGAGGCACAAAGCCTCTTTAATATAATTTTTAAGTGGGATTTATAAATAAACACAGCCACAACCTGTTTCTGGAAGTTCGCATATACGTCTTGGCTCATTACAACCACCTCCTGGATTTGGATTTCCGCCACCTTCAGCGTAACACAAATAACCAATACATATATATCCTGGAGGACAACTTCCGTTCCCGTCGCATACACCAACTGGATTTCCTCCGTTGATAAATTGCTGCTCTTTTTTCGTGAGTTTTACAGCTCCTTTTACTTGTAAGATTTGTTTTTTCATGATATTTAATTTTTGGTTAGCTTTTAAAATAACAAAAAATACAGAAAAGGATGATTGTTTTTGAAAGTTTTAACTTTTATTTATTTTTTAAAAAAGATAATTTCAGCGGCTATCGTTTTCCCATTTCTATCCACTTTTACTGTTGTAGTATCTCCTTTTTCAAATCCTGAAAGAGCTTTCATATAGCTTTTCATATCCGTAACTTCAAAATCGCCCAATTGTACTACGACATCACCTTTTTGCAAGCCTGCTTTTTGTGCAGGACGATTTTCGCTCACGCCATCAATACGCATTCCTTTTCCGTCAAATAAATAATCGGGAACGACACCTAACGTAACTTTAAATCGCGGTGTATCATCCGATTCATTGACCGTTTTGGTAAATTCAATTTTTCCTTTCGAATTGACGTCTGAAATGATATCGTAAATGTAATTGGCAATTTGTACCATTCCGTCATAATTCAACTTTTCAGAATCGTCGGAAGGTTTGTGATAATCTACATGTTGTCCAGTAAACAAGTGCAACACAGGAATGTCTTGCAAATAAAACGACGTATGATCTGACGGACCAACACCAGAAGCATCTAGTTTTAGTTTAAATGTTTCTTGTGAGTTTGCCTTAGCAATCGTTTCTTCCCAAATAGGTGATGTTCCTGTTCCATAAATTGCCAACGATTTGTTTTTCTTTAAACGACCTACCATGTCCATATTTACCATATAATTCACTTTAGAAAGGTCAATCGTCGGATTTTTTACAAAATAATTAGAACCTAACAAGCCCATTTCTTCTCCCGAAAAAGCGATGAATAGGTAATTATTATTGGTATTGTTTTCTTGTAATTTGTCAGCCAAATACAGCATCACAGCTACACCGCTTGCATTGTCGTCCGCGCCATTATGTATTGCTGGTTCGCCTCTGTGCAATGAGCCATCTTGTCCCATGCCCAAATGGTCGTAGTGCGCGCCAATGACAATGGTGTTTTCTGCTTTATTATCGATGAATCCGATAACGTTTCTTCCCGTAATAGAAGTTTCACTACTCCCTTCTCCGTAGTTGATTTCCGCGTGTGGATCTGTTTTTGGTGTAAATGTAAATGCCTGAATGTATTCGTTTGTTCCTTTTGGCTGAATGTTCAATTTTTTAAATCGATTCGCGATGTACGAGGCTGCTAAAATTTCCCCTTCCGATCCTGTGGCTCTTCCTTGCAAAGAATCGTTTGCTAATACCTGAATATCTTCTTTGATACGGTTTTCAATTGTACGTTCTGTTTTACAAGCTATTAGAAATGCTAAAAAAAGAATTATAAATACTGGTTTGTTAGACATAAGACATTATTTTTGTGCAAAATTATCAAAATATTAAGTACTTATGACACGTATTTTTGTTTTAGTGGTATGCTTGGTTGTTTTTTCCTGTAAAGAAGCTTCAAAAGAAAAGACAGCTACAACGAATAAATCGGAAGAAACTACACAAAAAAAATCTGATAATCCTCTAATTTATCCTGAAGAAAAATATTTTAAAGACATCCGTCAGGTGACGTTTGGTGGCGATAATGCTGAAGCGTATTGGAGTTTTGACGACCAACAATTGGTGTTTCAATCAAACAATGCAAAATGGAATGTGTCTTGTGACCAAATGTTTTTGATGAATATTGACGATACCTTTAAAGATAACATGCCACCCATGGTAAGTACAGGAAAAGGACGAACTACATGTTCGTATTTTTTACCAGATAATAAACATATTATTTACGCTTCAACGCATTTGGTAGATGAAAAATGTCCTGATGTGCCATTGCGCAAAAACGGAAAGTATATTTGGCCTGTATACGATTCGTTTGACATTTTTGTGGCAGATTTGGAAGGAAATATCGTAAAGCAATTGACGAATGAAGTAGGCTATGATGCAGAGCCAACCGTATCGCCAAAAGGGGATAAAATTGTATTTACCTCAACGCGAAGTGGCGATTTGGAATTGTACACCATGAATTTAGACGGTTCGGACGTTAAGCAAATTACGAATGAATTGGGTTACGACGGCGGTGCTTTCTTTTCACCAGATGGAACTAAAATTATCTTCCGTTCATCGCGCCCGAGAACCAAAGAAGAAATTAAAGAATATAAAGAGCTTTTGGCAGAAGGTTTGGTACAACCAACACAAATGGAGTTGTACATTTGCAATGCAGACGGAAGCGATTTGCGACAGTTAACCGACTTAGGAAACGCCAATTGGAGTCCATTTTTTCATCCTTCTGGAGAGAAAATTATCTTTTCATCCAATCATGAAAGTGAGCGTGGATTTCCTTTTAATTTATACATGATTAATATTGACGGAACTGGCTTGGAGCGCATCACACACGGAGAAACGTTTGATGCCTTTCCTGTATTTTCAAACGACGGAAAGAAATTGGCTTTTTCATCCAACCGAAATAACGGCGGTGGAAGAGACACCAATTTGTTTATTGCAGAATGGCAAGAGTAGTTTGTCGATTGTAATCATTATTTTAAACACTATTTTTTTCATTGAGTTGCTGGCAGTTTTGTCAGGAATTGGTCATTCTTTTCAGAAAATAATAAAGTACCTTACTGCTTGATTTACAACTAGAAAGCAGTATTATTTTTTGTTGCTGATGATGTGATTTTAGGTAAATCTTTTTAGATAGAGAATGTATTAACCAAATAAAAATCAACAGATGAAAAAAAGTTCAAAAAAAATTCAGTTAAAGAAGCGCTCAATTTCTACATTAAACGCGCACAATGTAAAAGGTGGAATTGCCACTACCACGATAGGTACAACTTCACTATTGACCATTACGGCAAAATCTTTTATGCAAGGCGGCGAAGATGTTTGTCTTTCTAACGCAAAATAAATTTCAATCGTGAGGAAAGTGATGCAACTATTGCTTTCCTCATGTTTTAAAATGTCACATCAATTTCTTTTCTGCGTAAAGTTTTCTATAGAAAATATTTTGCCACTCAATACTTTAGATACTTTACGATGCTAAGTCAGGTATGTAGGCAATATTTCTAACCAAAAACGAAAAATAAAATGAAGAAAAGTATCAAAAAAATGCACTTAAAGAAGCGTTCTATTTCAAGGTTAAACGCTAAGCAAGCTACAGGCGGTGTTGCGCCAACAACTACAGTAACTTTAATCACCATGTTTTGTCCAACAATGATTTATGTTGGAGAAGATATTTGTTGGATTGCTGAGAAATAAAAAAGAAACAAAAAGAGTCTAGAATCTAGATTCTAGACTCTAAACTCGTACAGCAAACGAAAATCAATCTAACATGGAATTAAATTTCACCTTAGTAGTTGTTTTATTTTTCCGTTTAGCTTTCTTCTTTTTTGACTGCTTTCCAACGTTTATTTTTTCTTCAATACGTCGTAATTGTTCGTCAATAAAGTATCTAAAATTATTATTCAAAGCCTTATGTTTAGACGCTTTCAAACTTTTTTTAGCTTGTTTGAATTGTGTTAATTTTTCATGAATACATGCTTGTGCATAATGCAAACTTGCTTTGTCGGTTTGTGGTAATGAAAAAGCAACTTCTAACACGTGTTCCGCTTCTTTATAATCGCACAAGTCAATCAATAAAAACGGATAGTAATAATACGTTTGCACATATTCATGGTCAATACACAAGGCACGCAAATAATATTCTTTTGCTTTTGGGTAATCGTGCATTTGCTCGTGGTAAATTCTTCCCATTAAATAATTCGCACCTGCGTGGTCTTCTCCGCCCAAAATGTATTGCAATTTTTGCACACATTGCTCCAAGTCATACGAATAGCTATCCAAAGCTTGCATGAATAATATATCGTTGGTATATGTTGCCATTTTGTTTAAAATTTCTTTTTATTATTTCAATAATTACCTTAGGTCTTCTTTTGAAATACTAGAGAAACCTTGAGAACCGCAGTTTCCCTAGTATGTTTGTGAAGACGCAACTCTACTTCTACAAGCTAAGTATAACTAAACTAGCGTACACTGAGCCTGTCGAAGTGTACTATTCCATACGCACAATTTTTGGCGTAAAGGTTCCAACAACTTCCACCAATTCCGTTTGATTGCTCATGACTTGGTGAATGTTTTTGTATGCCATTGGCGCTTCGTCAATGCCACCACCAATCAACGTAACTCCACAATCTTTTAATTGCTTTTTAATGTCACTTTGCGTGATGGTTTGTTTGGCTTTTCGTCGGGACAATTGTCGTCCTGCTCCGTGTGAAGCCGATTGCAACGCGTGTTTGTTTCCCGTGCCTCTGACAATAAATCCTGGTGCTGTCATCGATCCTGGAATGATACCTAACACTCCTTTTTGTGCTGGTGTTGCTCCTTTTCGATGTACAACCAATTCTTCTCCGTCGACCATTTCTTTCCAAGCGAAATTGTGATGATTCTCCACCATCGCTATTGGTCTAGCACCTAAAGCTTTTCCCAATCGCTTGTGAATATCATGATGACATGCCGAAGCGTAATCGCCCGCTAAATTCATTGCGAGCCAGTATTCTTGTCCGTCGTGCGTATTCAAATCGAGCCAAGCTAAATTTTTTGCTTCTCCAGGTAACGGCGTTTGTTGCATTGCCAATTTTGTGTAATGCTTGGCAATGTTCGCGCCTAAACCACGTGAACCGCTGTGCGACAGAATGCCCAAATATGTTCCTACAGGCACGTTGAATTCGTTGTGTTCATCAGAAATTTTTACGATTCCAAATTCTACAAAATGATTTCCACCACCTGACGAACCCAATTGTGAATACGCTTTTTTGAACAGTTTTTTTACCGTTGGAATGTCTTTGAATTCCGAACGCTCAAAAATTTCATGGTCATTGATGCGCTTGTGCGTTTCGTAACTTCCAAATTTGGTATGCTCTTGTAACATATTTACATACTTATCGCGATGTCCGTCTATGTAACTTGCAGGAATATCATACATTGATAAACACATTCTGCAACCAATATCCACGCCAACACCATACGGAATTACCGCATCTTTTGCTGCCAAAACACCGCCAATTGGTAAACCGTACCCTGCATGTCCGTCAGGCATTAAGGCGCCAGCTTTTGCAATGGGTAGTTTTAACGCTGTGTACAACTGATGCTTTGCTTCGTCTGCAATTCCGTTTTCACCAAAAATGGTAAAAGGTGCACGTGTTGTTGCTAGTTGTTGTGCTTCCACCTCTACAGGAGTTGTCAATTCTTCTGCTATTCTCCCTACAATTCCGTCACCTAGATACTTTTCAGGATTTTTCAGAATCGTTTTTAATCGCTGTATTACTTTGTCTTTTCGTTCGCGTCTAAAGTTTTTCAGCATGACATCTATAGCGATGCTAATTGCTTTTCCCTTTTGTGGATATCCTATCTCTATGAGGTCTTTGCCTCTTAATTTTAATTTTGCCATCTTTTAAATTTTAAAGCCATTTCCCGATTTTTAATTCGTGTTCCATTGCCCAATCTGTCATTATTTTTTGGGCAATAGGAGAAATTGGCTGATTAAATCGTGCTTTTGCTTGCACAATAGTTCGCGACTTGATATCAACTTCAATCGTCGCTAAAATTTCTTGTCCTTTTGAAAAACTAATGCATCGTAGCGTAAATATCGCCGCTACTTTTACGCAGCACGAGCGCGCATACGACGCTACACAATGGTTCATTTTTCGTCCTTCTCGAATCAATTCTTCCGAAGAACACAATTCGAATAAGCGATATTTTTTAACATCACTTCCATTCTTTTTTGTGACGATAAAAGACGTATCAAGCGTAGGTTTCCATGTAAATTTTTCCACCCTATTGGTATTGTGTATTGCTTGCTCTATGTGCCAAGCATCCGATTGTCTGGTAAGCGATGTAATGGTGCGTCCTTTGATGGAATAGTCAGGATTATTACGAATACAATCGTTTAAGTAATCGATGATTTCCTCCATCTTATTAAAATCCAACATCGTTTGTTTCATCAAGAACTGAATTACCGTTTCCCAGAAAGTTTCGTGTCGAAAGCGATTTCTACTCAATCTTGTACATGCAATGCGTCCTGCTAGCAATTCATCGTTTCCAAAAGCCAAGGCTTGCGCTCTTCGCAATGCCATTTCGATGGTATATTCAGCAGGAGCTTGTAAAAAATGATGTGCTCCTTTTTTCGTTAATCGGACAGGCATTTTTGTGAGTGTTTTTACACTTTGCCCACGTCCTAAATCGATAAACCAAGAAATGTGTTTGCGATTGAAATCGAACCATGCTTCGTACATAAACGCAGGAACTTTATAGGCTACGAAACAGTGTGTAATGATACTCTTCAGTTGCTTGTCTGCATTGTGACTGTTACGTTTCCAAGTACTAATATCGCGAACTGCTGCTGTGCTAAACCAAGCGACTAACGAAAGTACTCGTATGTAATGCTCATCTCTCAGCAACTTTGTACAACGCTTTTTGTACAGATGCAAGAGGATTTCTTTGAACGCTTTACGTCTACCGGACTGCTTTTTCTTGTGAAACCCGCCAAATTGATTTGTCAAGATGTGGGCTAACGAACCACTTTCATATTCAAGTCGTTCTCTGCCTTCATAAATCTTTTCAACCAATGCTGCAAACAGTACTTTTTTGGCTTTGTTATGTTTTTGTAAGCTTTCTTGTAATGCTGCTTCCTTTGCTTTTGCGGCTAATTTTTCCTTTAATCGTCGGGATTTCGAAATATGCTTTCGATGTATATGTTGTGTTTCCATGACTGTATTTTTTGAGTGTTATTTTCAGTGAAAATTTTAAATCTGCGTGTTTGTCTTTGTTGTCGCATCGTTTGTTTTTTTGATTAAAAATTCTTTTTTGTTAGCACTGAAAACACACTCCCGAGTTTACAGTCGCTCCATTTGTTTGATTAAATTCATCGTTCTTTTTTGTGTTACTGTACGATTTTTAGCTTTTATTTTTTAGCTCTTAAAAACAAAAAGCCCGATTCTGCCATAGAACCGAGCTTTGATACTTTTTGTATATATTCTTTTAACCCAAAGAATAGTTTGGTTCTAAAATGAACAATAACTGTGCATTCACAGTGTTTGTTACGATATGTTTTGTAGCTTTTGCGAGCATATTTTTAAAAATGAGCATTAAAAAACCCGAGCCTTTGTTGGACTCGGGTTTTTATTAATAAGTTATATTTCTATTGAAATGTACAACTGGTAAAACCCAAGTCGCGCATCGGAATGTTTCCAACACTGTTTCGATATGTAAATTTTACGTTTTGCACTTTTTCGTTTTTGTTTCTAATTAATTTCTGTCGCTTTTCGACGATTGCAAATATAGAATATCATTTTTTATATTTCCAAATTTATTTTTTGGCGGACTCGTTTTTGAGGTACGTTTTCAACATGGAATGATCGGATTTCCACGTAGAAATTTTTTCAGTTTTGAGAATTTCTAAATCGCGGGAAACCCAGATATGATCTAGTGATAAGAGCGGAAGATTCCAAAACCACGTTTCACGAAATCCGTTGCCTTTTTCTGTGAATGCATGCTGATACTTTTTTTTGAAATTTTCAAAGAAAAGTGACTCAAAAGGCGTATTAAAGTCACCCAAAATGATGTTTTTTTCATTAGTTTTTATTTCAGAAAGTACACTTTGAAGCATGGTTTTTCGAAAAAATCGCAAGTCTGCGGAAACATCTATGACGTAAAAATTTGTGTTTTTTGTGCTAAAATGAACTACTACAACATGCTGTTCGGATTTGATATTGGAGTGAATTTGTATGGGCGTTTTGGAAAAAATTCCGATGCCTCTCTCCGTCAATTCAAAGTGATAATTTGGATAGTTTTCTCGAATTTTTTGATAGTTTTCTTTGTCTGCTTCAATCATCACCAACACATCAGGAATGGAATTGCTTTCCGAAAAAGCATCTTCAAAATTAGCACGTCGATAGGCATTCCACAATACAACTTCTGTAGCATTTTCAATAGTAACTTCAGCCGAAGATGTGTAGCTTCTATTGAACCAAATTGCGCCTACAACAACCGCAACTATTACATAGTATTTTCTGGCGGAAGCCTTTACAAACAGCAATAAAAACAACAATCCGAGAGCAATCAGCGGAAGCGGCGTTGTGTAAAATAGCAAAGAAGAAAGGTAAAACGTGTCTTTAATCGTGAAGTGTATCAAAAGTGCAATACACAAGAAAATTTGTAGTGATTTTGTAAAGTACGTTTTAAATTTCATAGCAAATTCCCGCTGTCACAGGAATGAATTTATCGTAAATAATAGCCTTTTCCAGCCCACCAAGGATGCATTTCAATTTTGAGTCGTCCCGCTTTTACCGATGGATCGGAATTTGCCAAACTATCTGCCATTTCGAGCGTTGGTACATTGTAAATGGTAATACCACGAATATCACCATCCAATTCGCCAAAAGGGCCTGAAATGTCAGCATAGCCTAGGTCGTACATTTTGTTGAGATGTAAAATGTGTAAACGCTGTAAACTGTCTGCTTCTTGTTTGGTTTGCGAACGATTTTCTCCTTTTTTAAGAAACGCAATGAAGTATTCTTGCATTAAAATGGTGTCTTTCGTTTTTGGATCAGTCATTTCAATGATTTTATGACCTTTATTGATGAGTTTTTGGATATATTCTCTTGAATATTTTTTAACATCTTTTGACGGTTCAACGGTTGTTTTAGTGGTTGTTTCCGTTGGAGTTTTTGTTGGTTTTTCGGTTGAATCATTGCATGAAACACTCAAGATTCCGATAAGAATGAAATAGATATATTTATTCATGATGCCAGGTTTTATACGGTTTTTTACTGAGTTGTGAGTTGTAATATTTTATGTCGCCCGTGACTTCTTTTCCAAGCCACGTTGGTGTGGAAAATACTTCATTTTCCTGTTGCAGTTCGACTTCTGCAACGATGAGTCCTTCATTATCTCCAAAAAACTCATCGACTTCAAAAATATGCTTTCCTTGTGGAATATGATAGCGTTTTTTTTCGATAATACCTTTTTCGCAAAGTGACAATAATTGCTTTGCTTCTGCCACAGAAATTTCAGTTTCCCACTCAAAACGACTGGTGCCACTTTCGTTCGATTTCCCTTTGACAGTTAAAAATCCTTGCTGTCCTTTGATGCGCACACGCACTGTACGTTCAGGATGTGTGTTGAGGAAACCTTGCGCAATTTCGAAAGCATTCGTCGCTTCTTCTTTAAATTGTAAACTGTTAACGAGAAATTTTCGTTCTATTTCTTGCATAGATATCGTTATAGACTGCTAAAGATATTATAATTTTGAATATGGATTTCAATTTCCCTTTGCGAAAAATTATTCACGTGGATATGGACGCGTTTTATGCGTCTGTAGAACAATTGGACAATCCTGAACTGAAAGGAAAACCATTGGCTGTTGGTGGCGGAGCGAAACGTGGCGTAGTCAGTGCGGCGAGCTATGAAGCAAGAAAGTTTGGCGTGCGAAGTGCCATGAGCGGATTTTTGGCTAAAAAAAGATGCCCAGAGTTGATTTTTGTACGTCCACGATTTGATCGCTATAAAGAGATTTCACAACAAATTCGAGCTATTTTTTACGAATATACCGATTTGGTAGAGCCGTTGTCATTGGATGAAGCCTATTTAGACGTTACACAAAATAAAAAAGGAAATCCAAGCGCATCGTTGATTGCAGAAGAAATTCGTGCGAAAATTTTAGAAAAAGTCGGTTTGACCGCTTCCGCAGGAATTTCCATTAATAAGTTTATTGCCAAAGTTGCTAGCGATTATAACAAGCCTAACGGACAAAAAACGGTGCCGCCAGAAGAAGTGTTGGCATTTTTAGAAAATTTGGACATTCGGAAGTTTTATGGCGTTGGAAAAGTCACAGCGGAACGCATGTATCAGTTGGGAATTTTTACAGGAAAAGATTTAAAAGCGAAAGATGTTGATTTTTTAACGGAGCATTTTGGCAAATCGGGACGTTTTTACTACAACGTGGTTCGCGGTATACATTTGAGTGCTGTAAAACCAAATCGGATTGCGAAATCGGTTGGTGCAGAACGAACGTTTTCAGACAATTTGACCAGCGAGATTTTTATGCTAGAGAAGTTAGAAAACATCGCCAAAGAATTAGAAAAACGCTTAAAACGCTATGATGTTTCGGGAAAAACAGTGACGCTAAAAATTAAGTATAGCGATTTCACCACACAAACCCGCAGCAAAACGATTGCCTATTATATTTCTGATAAAAGCTTGATTTTAGAAACTGCCAAAGAGTTATTGTATCAAGAAAAATTGAAAGATTCCGTGCGTTTATTGGGAATTTCATTGAGTAATTTGAACACCGATAAGGACAAGAAAAAAGAACAAAAAACGGAAGAAAAGCAGCGTTTTTCAGTGCAGTTAAAGTTTGATTTTTAGAAGCATTTCTAAGACGTTCCCGCCTACGCAGGAACAGATCTAAGAGCGAAGCGATTTTAACCCTCTCACATTCTTCTCCGCAATTATTCCTTCAAATGCCTCCAAATACATATCTGTAATTCGACTCATAGGAAAAGCAGTGGCAGCTTTGTAATTGGCGTTTCCAAGTGCAACTCTGTAAGCGTCGTTGGTGACAATCGCTTTGATGGCGTTTGCCAAGCTGTCTACGCTTGTCGGTTCAAAAAATTCACCTTGATAACCTTCGTCTTTTACCAACAAAGCCAAATCGCCCAAATCGGGCATCACAACAGCTTTTCCGTAACTTCCCGCTTGGTGCAACACGCCCGAACTTCCTGTGGTTGACGTGTATGGAAATACCACAACAGCACTTTCGTTGAATAAAGTTGCCACATCTTCTTCGGCGACATAGCCTGTAAACATTAATTGTGGTACGTGTTTGTACTGCTCTTGTACGTTTGCCAAATAGCCAGGCACATTTGGATTGTCGGTTCCTGCGATGACGATTTCTAAATTGAGTCCAGTAGATGTTCGTACTTTTTCCACGGCTTCAATCATGTGTTCTACTTTTTTATACGTTCCGAATTTTCCAAACGTCATGATTTTCAACGGACCTTTTGGTAGTTCGTAGGTAGGTTTTTCAGCAATTTCAAAAGTTCCGTGTGGAATTTGTATAATATTGTCAGCCAGGTATTTTTGCTCTAAAATGTCTACATATTTGTGCATAGTCACAGCTACTTTGTTTGCTTTTAAAAGTAATTTTGTCAAGCTAGTTCCGATGAAGTTATAGGCTTTTTGTAACAATTTGTTAGACGTAAAACCAGCACTTGCCAAATCGACTTCTTCCAAAATATTGTGTAATAGCACAATGTTTGGAATGTTTTTGAGTGAACATATCCACGGAAGCATCAAACCTAACGCAGCAGCAACTTTTTTATCTCCAAACTTCATGAATTGCAAATTGAACAACACTGCATCAGGTTGTGTTTGATTGATAGCTTTGGTCACAGAAAAGATGTTTGTATAGCTGTTAAATTTCCAGCATTCTTTCACCGTGATGTTACAACCAGCTTCCGAAAAGTTCAAATCTTTGGCTTCTGGCGTTGTATCTGTCAATAAAATGATTTCTGTAATGCGTTCTTTCTGGCGAAAGCTTTTTACCAAATGAAAGGCATATTCGTTTAACGTGACTTTACTTGGCGGATACGCAGTGACAATAGCTAACTTCATGATTTTTAGTTTTTAATGATATACAAATGTCTGTTTTCAAACTCTGAAAAATGGACACGCTGTGCCGAAATGCAAGTATGTTTAGACGAAAGGAGATTATGTTTGGATTTCTTTTAGAAACGCTTTGCTCTAGACTGCTGACGCTTTTAGATTGTAAGACCACTTTGCTATTAGAATCAAGATTACTTTTCTTTATTGTTCTTTTTGATTGAAAGATTCAACATCTAACATCAACAATCCTAAATCGTTAATCAAAAACCGTCCCTTCGAGTGTTTTTCCACACATTGAGCCTGTCGAAATGAAGGAAAAATGTATCGAGAAGTACTTTGAATACTAAACTTTACTATTGATCTAAAAAGTCTAAAGCAAAGCGTTTCTAAAAGCGTCAGCAGTCTAAAATAGCTATCGATTCCTTAAGAAAAAAGACAACTGCACCAGCAACAAAAAAACCATCGAAAAGATTTGTACGTTAACGACTTGTGCTAAGTTTTCGTGGAAGAATACAATTAAAACCACTTGCAACATTCCGAAGATTCCTGAAAGTACTACGGGAATGTATTTGTCTAAGGATAAATAGTAATACGCGAAGATGTTGGACAGCGCGAAAATTCCTGTTGCAAGCGCATATTTCCATAACAATGGCGTGATTTCTAAATAGTTTTCACCAAATAAAATGTGAATGATTTGCGTTGGAAACAGTACGCATCCAACGATGATTACAGCTGCAATTCCAGCAATATAACTTACGTATTTCAGTAGAATAGGAGCGGTTGCTTTTCCTTCTTTTTTTAATTTGACAACGGTTGGCAATAGCAACATCACAAACATCCATGCCATAAAATATACGACGCGACCAATTAACGCCAACGATGCATACAATCCTGCATCATAGGACGAAAAGTAATGCTTTACCAACAAAATATCACTGTTGTTAATGATGATTTGTGTGAGTTCGTAAAAAGCGGTGATGATAAAAAAGTTACGCACCAATTTTGCCTGCGTTTTGGATAAGGAAAAAGTGTTTTTAAGCGTACTATTTTTAACGTGCAACGGAAACAATCCGAAGCAAAAGGATGCTAAAATTCCGAAGGAAATTAGTAGCGAACTATCAGTTTGTAGAAAGTATAAAAATGCCAACGTCAATACCAAACGACTCAACATTTCTGCCTGATAGGTAACCGAAAGTGATACCAATTGTTGTTTCCCTTGAAAAATTCCGCGATTGACACTCATGATGAAATATAACGGAATTCCCAAACCAAAAACTACAAACATTGTGGAAGATGACGTGTTGAAAAAAGTTTGCAATTCAGAAGCAAAACCAACAATGAAACAGCCAAAAACGAGTCCTGCTGTAATGCAATTTTTATACATTTTAGCAATAAACGCTCTGAAAATGCTGTCTTCAAACACAACAGCAAATTTTGCCGTGACCAACTGAAATGTCATCGCGATAAACGAAAATACCAATAAAAAAGTAACCAATACGGCGGCATCAGCAAATTTTTCGGGACCTAAAAATCGTCCCAAGAGTAAATTATACACATAATTTCCACCGTTGACCAACAGCACACTGAGCATAAAAACGTGTGCTGAGGTAAAACTCCTTTTGATTTTTTTTGTAATTGCAATCATTATTGTTGTTTTTCAGAGCCGCTAGGCTCGATTATGTTTGTCATAATTTAAATAAGAAGGTATCTCAATACTAACACCTCAATACTCACTACTAATCAAGCAACTTGCGAGCAATTCCAATCTTGATAAATATCCTTACAACCATTTCCGATGACTGAAAATAGTGTGTGGTTTTGCAAAGCAATTGCCGTCAACGTTTTGATTCCTTCCAAACCATCATGATCTATCTCGGTAACTTCATCAATGTTTACTACGACGTTTTGACATTGCTCAATGATGTATTCGAAGTGAATAATAAACGAGCGTGTAGTTGTTGTGTTTAACTTTCCAGTTAGTAAAAATGTTCCGTTTTGTTGTGTGATTTGTAAAGCCATTTTTATGTGTTTTAGTGATTAAACTTGCTACAAATATCTCCGAAATGCTACCAAAAAAGCGTCGTTGTCGGTGAGATTCAATTTTCTTGCGATGAATGATTGATAGGTTGTGCTTAACTTACAATTGTCTAAAAACAAGCGTTATGCACACAAAATTTCAACTCCTTTTTTTAAGTCTATTCATGACTTTTTTGAGTTTTTCACAAAATATGAAAGAAGGCTTTTCTTATTTAGAAACAGGAAAGTATCAAGCTGCCGAAACATTTTTTAAAGCGATTTTAGAAGAATATCCAACGAACAAAACAGCTCGCTTGTGTTACGGTCGCGCTGTGGGATTGCGTGGCAATTCTGCGGAAGCGAAACAACTATTCACACAATTGGTAAACGAGTATCCAAACGATTTTGAAGTGAAGCTGAATTACGGCGAATCATTATTGTGGAATAAAGAGTTTCATCTCGCGAAAGCGTACTACCAAAAATTAGTTGCAGAAGACGCGAACAGTTTTCCAGCCTTGTTAGGATTTGCGAACACTTTATCGAACCTAAAAGAATATAAAGAAGCATTAATTTATGTGAACAAAGCATTGCAAGTGTCGCCCGAAAACCCAAACGCGTTGATTTCAAAAAAGTATATCTATTTGGGACATGCCTATCAACAGCAGCAATTGCAACAGTATGAAGCGGCGGAGCGGTTGTTGCAAGAATGTTTGTCGCTTTTCGCGAATGATAGAGATGTACTGTTGAATTTGGCAAATTTGTACCTAATCATGAACGAATTGGAAAAGGCTGAAATGACCTATAAAACCTTGTTTGATACTTCGAAAACCTATGAAGATACCATTTCCGCATTGAACGGTTTGTCATTAGTGCTTCATTTGAAAGGAAAGGAAAAGAAAGCGTTGCAAACGAGCGAAACTGCGTATCATCGTTTGCGAAAACAATTCAATTCAAAAATCCTTCAACAAACAACCGAGCGCTATATTCAGGCATTAATTTGGAATAAAAAATACACAAAAGCTCAAAAATGTATTGATGAATTAATTACAAAAGAACCCAACGAAAACTGGGTTTTGGCATTGCGCGCCACTTTAAATGTTTATAAAAGTAATTTTAAAGAAAGCTTGGCAGATTACGAACAAATTCTCGCTAACGATTCCACGTCGTTTGATGGAAATTTGGGAAAAGCCAATGTGTTAAAAGCTTTAGGACGTTATGACGAAGCGTATGCTGCTGCAGAAAAAACGCTGACATTTTATAACAATCAGAAAGACGCCACAAACTTTATCAACGAATTAGACACTAAATTTTCCGCTTTTTATGATGGAAAAGCTTCGTATTCGTTTGATAATGGCAATAACGAAGCGTTTTCGGTTGAAAATACGGTTGAAGTTCCGTTTTCGACACGTTTGAAACTGCTTGGAAAGTATCAATTTAGAACTACTATCAATTCGGTTACCCAAAACAACGCAAATTCACATGCAATTTCAGCAGGTTTGGCATATCAATTCGCTCCGAAAATCATTTTCAAAGGAACTTTAGGAATCACATCCGCAACGGCGAAAACTACAAATTATACGCAGTTGCTAGCAGATTTTTCCTTGAACGTACAACCTTTTAAATTGCAAACCTTGGATGTTGGTTACAAGCGTGAATTGCAGAGCTTTAATGCCGATTTGTTAGACAGAGCAATTGTGCAAAATCATTTCTACGCGAATTACAACGTGAGTACCAATTTCAATCTCGGCTGGTTTACGCAATACTATTACACGGCGCAAAACGATGACAATTCTAGGCATTTGTTGTTTACATCATTATACTACAACCTTTTGAGCAAACCGTCGTTAAAAGTCGGATTGAACTATCAGTACATTACTTTTGAAAAGCAAGTGCCAGCTATCTATTTCAGTCCTGAGAAATTCAACGCTGGCGAACTTTTTTTAAATCTCATCAAAGACGAAAACATCACAAAATCCAACGAATGGTTTTACGAGCTCACGGCGGCAACAGGTTTTCAATTCATTGAAAATCAAGAGCGTCAAAGCACCTATCGTTTTCAAGGAAAATTGGGATATAAATTCTCCAATAATTGCTTACTAAACGTATTTGGAACACGCAGTAATATTGCATCAGCCACTGCTGCTGGGTTTACCTTTACGGAAGTTGGGTTGCGGTTTCGATGGGTTTTTGGAGATATTTTTAGGGTTAAAAGGTAGACTTGTTTTTTTGTATAATATTTCTTAAAATATCCAAATTACTAGGATCATCTAATTTATGAATCATCCTGTGACAATTACTACATAAAACAGCAAAATCATTTTTTAAATCAACTTTGAACTGGCCAATATCCAATTCAGAAATAGGTTGTAGATGATGAGCTTCAATAAATTTTTCTCCTAATTCTCCATAAGTATCCTTAAACTTCATTTCACAACATTCACATTTATATCCTTTTAGTCTCTTCACTTTCTTAGATATAGAGGAGTTTCTTTCTATTCGCTTATGAAGCCTAATTCGCTTCCTCTCAAAGACCTTGTTATAATTCAATTCATCAAAAGAATTATCTAAATAAACTAAATTGTTGTATAACTCTAGAAACATATAGATATCTTTCTTAAGTGCATTAGAATCAGGTAGATTTTCTTTGGGATAATATTTTGCAATAATATTTCCAGCTTCATAATTCTTGGCATTACTAACACCGGAATCAAGATTTATTTGAGTTAAAAGTTCGGGTTTTTTAATATCTATTTTTGCTCTGTAGTTTTCTGCCCTGAGTTTTAAAATTGATTTAGCATCTTTTTTATAATCTTCAACGACTTTAGTTACTCCTTGATTTAGAGATAAGTAAACACCACTCATGTCAGATTTGAACAAGAATACAGGATAAAAACCTCTTTGTGCACTATCAGTAACTAAAATATCAAAAATAGCTATCCATGGGCATTCTGTCCACTTTCCTTTTCCAGCAGAACCATCAACTTTATACCTATGTTTATCTAGTAAAATTTCATCTATTGCCACAGGAAATTCTTTCCTAAAGTTTCTTGCTAATTCATTATTTTTATACTCAAGTGATTTATTATAGAGATAGTTTTTAATGGGGTTTTTTAGAATATCTTCTATTCTCATATAATTGCTTTTTGACTGATTATTCTACGTACAATAAATATACCTATTTATAAATCAAAAAAAGACAAAAAGAACACTACATCCTTTTTGCCTTTTCAATCAACCAAAATAAAATTAACATGAATAAAAAAACTGCTATTTAACCAGCAACTTTGCCGTTTTATAAGTTTGTGTATTGTTTTGTATGCTACAGAAATACAACCCGGGACGCAGGTTATTGCGGTTTAGGGGGATGTTGTTCTGACCAACTTCGGTTTTAACCTTTATCGTATAAACTACTTTACCTACTTGGTCATAAACAAACAATTGCGCGTTCCCGGATTGCTTTGCTGTAAATTGTAATTGAGTGTGTGTTGTCATCGGATTTGGAATTGCCAAAACAGTATTTGTGGGTGTTTCTTGTTCAAATTCTGCGACGTCTAAGGTATTTTCCATGCCAAAACGAGCATTGGTAACTTGAATGTTGAAAGGAGTAAAGTTTTGATAATCGCCTTGTATGGAAAAAATAACGGTTTTGATATCGGTAAGTGTCGCTACATTTCCGTTGCCGTCTTCAAATTCGTCAAAAGGAATTCGATATAAGGTTTCGGTATTGTTTTGTGAAATGACTTTACGATAACGATTATTCCAGTCAGTCAAACCTTCTTGTACTAAAATTACTTCTACAGGTTGCGAATTGGTGATGCTAAATTGAAATGTGTCATACATACTCACATCCAAAGTTTGATCGCCAGGTAATACATGTCTAAAAAGATTGATGGTTTCTTGTACTTGTCCAGAAACACTGGCTTGTCGTTCAATTTCGTATGTATCACCTTGGTTTTGTGTATTTGTGTTTTCTACTAGAAAACTATCGACAACAACTGTATTTTCTTGAAAATCAATTCCCCAAGGACCGTCTGCCAAGTATAAAGCATCTTGTTGTGCAGAAACAGCAGTACTTAGCGAAAAACCGATATCAAACAATTGTCCTGTTGCAATAGTGAGTGATTCATTCCAATCGCCTGATAGTGCTATATTCTGCGTCATGGAAGTAGCATTGGGAACTTCAGTTGCAGCAATATTGGCATCAAACAATACGGAAGTGGCATTTGCTTTATTGATAATTTGTAGATGAATATTTCCGTTTTCATAATACCCAGAACTCACAAATACTGGCGGAATTACATCACTTACGATTTGACTATTCAGTGGCTTTTCCAGCGTAAGCGTATCAATAATATGATTTCCAATAGTAAACACCTGCGAAAAGGAACTTCCCCAAATTTGAAAATTATAATAATCGCCGTCAGGATATTGTGCAATATTCCAGAAACTAAACAATTCATTTGCTGTTTCGCCCAATTTTACTGAAAAACTCAAAGTGTATTCAATTTCGCCCGAAGCGCGTTCTATTTTGGCACTAATCAACTGATGTCCGCGTACCATTACGGTTCTGATATCTTTTAAGGAAGAATTGTTTAAACGATCACAAATTACTTTGGAATGGTCATAAATACTGCCTTGTGTTGCCGTAGCCAATACCGCAGAAACGCGCGAATTGTCTTGATACATGTCTAAAGCAAATATCTCAGAAGCATTGGTAATACCTATCAAATCTGTGGGACTCGAAACATACGCAGTTTCCGTTCCAAACATGCCCGTTTGCGGCAAATACATATCCAAACTCGTACTGTTTTCAGTACTTTTTGAAGTAAATGTCTTTTTGTCAAATAGCGTTTGATATTGCTTCTTATTGTGAATATTTTTTGTTTGTGTTCTGCGTAAATTACGCTTTGCAATCAGACTTGCTAAATTACCGTTACTTTCCAATCCGCCGTCGTTGGCAGAAGTTACATCTGTGGCACTTTCTACGTCTGCGTAATTGGTAGTTTTCAATGCAGTATGCGGATTTGCCGTGATATAAAAAACAGCATCATTAAAATCATTATCACACGAACTGTAATCGCGACGAATATCTTCAAAACCTAAAATAATACGCTCATTTCTTGAATCGTTGAGCAATACATTGTGGTAACGTAATTCTTCTTGGGCTTCTGGATTGTAATCTGGGTTGGAAAATAATTTCCACAAACCATGTCCAACTGTGCTATTATTAGAATCCCAAGCATTCGCCAACAAAACCCAACCAATTCCCGTTCCTGGTTGAAAAGTTCCAATTTTTACCTTATCACCAACTTGCAATCCGCCACCACTTCCGAGTGCGGAAGCATTTGGAAAAATAATGGTAATGTCTTCTGGTTGTGGCGCTGTTGCTGACGGATTGTTTACATCGTAGGTATAAAAACCTAGCACATTTCGGTAGCCTGCGCCTTCACTGACAAATGTTACCCAAACATCGGCAGTTTCTGTAATAATCACATCAGTGTCGTAACCTGATGAGATATAATGTGGATTGTAATCGGGAACTGGATAACTTTCAGGAAGTGAATTGCTAATCAATTCAAGAGTTTCTACTGACACAATATCGCCAGGAGTTTCCAAATACAAAGGTGTTCCGTTGGAAGTGTAATTTCCTAAATATTGATAATTCTGTGCGTTTGCTACTGTGGCAAAAGCGATGCTTATAAAAAGTAGTAATTGCTTCATGGCGTTTTGTTTTATATCACAAATCTACAGTGTGAAAAAAGGGAAAATCGCTTACGTCGGCACGATTGGAAAAAGTGTAGACGAAATGCAAAATGCTTTAGACAAATTTTTTCATCGATAGTAAGAAAAGTATATTTTTGAACTGTGGAATCGGGAAAGAACAACGCAAAACGTATCAAAAAGCCATGGGCAACCAAGAAAGCCATGGAACAGATTTATGAATTGAATTTGTGGGGAACAAATGGCGATGATTTTTATTCCGGAGAAGGTTCGCACGAGGAAACTCTAGTGAATTCTTATGTGGAAAAAGTACGCTCGTTTTTAACGTCTTTTTCGGAAAAATTAATCGTGTGCGATTTGGGTTGTGGCGATTTTAATGTGGGAAAAGAATTGGTTTCGTACGCAAAACAGTATATCGCTATTGATATCGTTCCCGATTTAATAGAACGAAATAAACAAACCTTTTCAGCTGAAAATTTAGTGTTTCAGTGTTTAGATTTGGCAACAGACAAATTGCCAACGGGCGATTGCGCTTTGGTACGACAAGTACTGCAACACCTATCTAACGCTGAGGTTTTGCAAATTGTGCGAAAGCTGGAAAAGTATCCATATATCATTCTTACAGAGCATATTCCGTCAGGTGATTTTATTCCTAATAAAGATATCATTTCAGGGCAAGGCATTCGTTTAAAGAAAAATAGTGGCATAAATCTGCTTGAAGCGCCATTCAATTTTAAAGTAAAAAAAGCAACAGAATTGGTATCAGTTATGCCAAAAAACGGAAAAGGTGTGATTGTGACTACTGTTTATGAGACTTTTTAGATTTGTTAGAAGGTTAGACGGACTTAGACGTGTTAGACTTTTAGATTGTTTTTACGTCATGCTGAACTTGATTCAGCATCACATAATAGAAGAAAAGAAAAAATCTAAAAGTAAATCCAAAGGAATTACATCTAAAATATCTAAAGATTTTCGCGTAAGTGAAAAACGTGTCTAAAAAGCGAAGCGGTCTAGTATCAAAGTAAATCCAAACGCTTCATCAATTCCGGACGCTTGGAACGACTTACAGGAATTACATCTTTCTTAATCAACACGCTATTGTCTTCAATATCAATGATTTTCTTTAAGTTGATGATGTATGAACGGTGAATTTTTAAGAATAAGGATTCAGGTAATTTTTCCTCAATCTTCTTTAACGTAGAATGTACGGTGTAATTTTTGTCTTCCGTTTTAATGTGAATATAATCGCCTTTCGCTTCTACCAAATAAATGCTAGGAATGTCAATTTTAATCAAACGGCGATCAATATTGATGTAAAAATCATTTTCGTATGTTTTTTCAGCGTTTTGTTCTTCCGTTTTTGCCGAAATTAACTGATGTTTTTTAGCTTTAGTAACGGCAGTTTTAAATCGTTCAGCGGCAATAGGTTTTAGCAAATAATCAACAATACATTCATATTGAAAAGCTTCAATGGCAAATTGCGAATCGGAAGTCGTCAATACAATACTCGGCGGATTTTTGAGCGTTTTTACAAAGTCAAATCCTGTAAAATCGGGCATGTGAATGTCCAAGAAAATCAAATCAACTTCGTTTTCATTGAGATATTTGATGGCTTGCATGGCATTTGGAAATTCGCCCACAACCTGCAATGAATCTACATCATCACACAAAGTTTTTAGTATGGTTCTTGCCAATTTTTCATCATCAATAATAATACAATTCATAGCTTATATTGTTTTTAGGTACGCCGAAATAGTGTTCAAAATTTCTTCAAAATCTGTTTCACCTTCCATTCGATGCTCTCGTAGATTGTGTTCGTATGTGTTTGCGAGTTCATAGCTTTTCTCAAGTCCCAAAATACTAATTTTATGCTTAATTTTGTGTACGCTTTCCTCTATTTTTTTGTAATCTTTTTTCGCTAAAACAGTATAATATTCTTTTTCTTCTTCTGGAAACTCTGTTTTAATAACATCAATAAGCGTTTGTCGAATTTTTTCATCGCCGCGTGCTAATTGATCTACGTAGGTTAAGTTTGGTTGCTCCATAATTTATTTTTTTAGTGTAAAATAAAATGTAGTTCCTTCACTTGGAGTCGATTGTATCCAAATAGCACCACCATACAATTCTACAATTTTCTTGACAATGGAGAGTCCAATACCTGAAGATTTATAATTATTTTCCAGTTTTTGAAAGGCAACAAATACCTTTTCAAAATACTTTTCTTCAATTCCTTTGCCGTTATCTTGAATGTAAAATTCCCAAAAATCATTGTTGTCAGTATAGCCAATCGTGATTTCTCCTTTGGGTTTGTCGTTGAATTTGATAGCATTTCGAAGCAAATTTCGAAACAATTCTTCCATGCGGAAATTATCTCCTTTAATAATCGGCAATTTTTGCGGGATGGAAATCGTAAAGTGCGCAGGAATGTCCATAAAATCAATAATTTTTTGAACAGTTTGCTGTAAATCCACATCGTAAAACTGATGTCCAATCGCCCCAATAGTAGAATATTTTAAGATGCCTTTGACGAGTTTGTCCATCTTTTCTACATTGTTCTCAATCAGTTTGATGGTTTGCTTTCCGTTGTCGTCAAGTAACTCGTTGTAATCTTCTTTGAGCCAAGTAGTGAGCGCATCAATACTTTGCAAGGGCGATTTTAAATCGTGTGAAACTAAATGTGTGTAATTGTTCAACTCTTGATTTTGACGTTCCAAATTGGCAAGTAATTTATCGCGCTGCTGATTAATTTGTAATATTTCTTTGGTTTGATTATCGATTAAATCAACCAAACTCAACGAATCTGATGCTACATTTTCAGTGGTTTCACCATCGGTCAAGCCATACGATTTAAGCGTATCAATAACACTTTTTAGTTTTTCAATAATTTCCTTTTGCGCATCCGATTCATTTCGCAATTGCTGATTTGCCTCAAAAAGTTCTTCTGAGCTAATCGCCGTAGCGCGTTGCAACATCGAAAATTGTTCTTCAGAATTATTGTAGGAACGATTTACAGCATCTAAAAACCGCTCCATCTCAGGATGATTTTGCAAATCTTGAGAGATATATTTTCGCAATTGTCGTTTTAGTAAGGGATTCATCAGCTTATTCACTTATAAGTGTAATCGTCATCGTTTGGTTGTGCAATTGACAGTTGTTTTCACCAATAAAAGGGGCAATTTCTCCGTACGAATACAATCCGCAAACTGTGGTGGTTGCTCCTATTACCTCAATGACTTCTTCTACTTCTTCTTCTACACGTTGATCTAATACTAATTTTCTACCAATACAACTTACCAATATCGCAAGTTCTGGCGTATGTTCTCTATATTGTAGTGCCGTAGTTGCCGCTTTTTCAGAAGCATCTACAATGGTATCTACATTGGTCATCATTAATTGTACACGCGAATTTTCAAGAATATCTCCTGCTAAAATCATGGAGTTTTCCTGTTCGTCAATATTTAAAATAGTGCGTACAATTGATTGTTTTTCGTTGGTCGATTTTACTTTGAGCGGATATAACAAGGCTGCTGCGGGCAATTCTTTCGATTTTTCGCCTAGGTATTTTTTGTATAAATCTAACGCAGGTTTGTTATCCAATTCATATAAAATATTGGAGCTTGATTTGGTAACAACACGTTCTGGACCAAAAGGAATCCAACCTCCTTTAATGGCAAAACTTACTTCAAGGGTTTCGCCATACAGACCAATTGCCACAATTTCTCCAGGTTTTGGAAGCTCATTGTAGGAAGCTAGGGTTTTTTCAAAGCGTGCTGCATCGCCACATAATCCGCCAGTAATTAGTACATTGTTTTTGGTGGCAGCGTTCATGCCAAGTGTTAATTGACTTCCGTTGACAAAACTTCCTTCCGAAAAAACGAATACATGTTTCAATCCTTGGGTATCAAATTGCTCAATAAGGTGTTTTCCTGTTTCAAAACTGTCTTTTTTTACCTCATTTTCAAGCATGTTTGCTGTTTTAATGACGTATGAACTTTTCTCAAATTCAATAGCGGTTATCGTAATACTTTCGTCATCTACATAGTGCGATGTAATATCGCCAGCACTCGAACCAAAAACAAATTCACCATCAGGAAACAACGCACGAATTTCGGCATACAGTTCTTTATCTTCTAACATGAACCGATTTCCAAACACCAACACCAACGGCTTTTGCAGCGTGAGTTTTTCGCTTACATATTCCCATTGTGTGTGTATTGTTTTTTTAAGTTGTACCGTTTTCATCCGCTATTTTTTTAAGGTGAAAAAGAAGGTTGTGCCTTCGCCAGGTTCACTTTCTAGCCAAATAGTTCCTTCGTATACATCTACAATTTTTTTCACTATCGACAAACCGATTCCTGTTGATTCTTTGCTTTTGTTGAGCGAATGAAAGATTTTAAAGATGCGATCATGAAACTTTTTTTCAATTCCAATACCGTTGTCACGCACCGAAAACTGATAGAATGAAGCTTCTTCAGTAAAATCAATTTCGACGATACCATTTTCCTTATCACAGAATTTAATGGCGTTGCTCATTAAGTTTTGAAATAGTTGTTGAAATTTGGTAGCATCTCCTTTTATTATGGGCATTTTTTCGGGAATGTGTATCGTAATATGCTCAGGAACAAACAACAAACGTTTCAAATCGTCCATTGTTTTGTTCAAGTCTACAGTTTCCATTTTTCCTGTTTCTGCACCTGCACTCGAGTAGGCTAGAATGTCAGAAATTAAATTTTCCATTGTTTGTAGCGTGCTTTCAATCATGCTGAAATTTTGCAGTGTTTCTTCGTCTAGTTTTCCTTCGTTGTCAGATTTAATCCAAGAAATTAAGGCATCAATACTGCGCAGCGGCGATTTTAAATCGTGCGAAACAATGTGTGCGTATTCGTATAATTCTTTGTTGCTTTTTTCGAGTTCTTTTAAGATGGCTTCCTTTTGTTTTTCCAAATTTTTTAGTTCAGTAATGTCTAAATGAACTCCGATAGAGCCAATAACTTCCCCTTTTAAATTATAGTTTGGAGCGCCACTAATCAACCAATTCCGAGCTTCACCTTTCTTGTTGGTAACCTTAATTTCATAGGAATTGGACTCACCTTGCAATCGTTTTTTGTTTTCTTCAACAATTACATTTTGATCTGCTACAATCGGAAATAATTTTCCACCAACTTTTCCAATCAGTTCTTCTTCCTCATAGCCTGATATTTCGCAGAAACTTTGATTCACCATCAAAATTTTATCATCATTGTCAACTTCTACCAATCCAAGATTCATATTGGCAATAATACTGCTGTATTTTTCTTTTTGAGCCTCTAAACTTTTGCGGTATTGTCTGTTGAGCGTAATATCTCTGTACGTCCACAAATGCCCTTTATAGGTTTTTCCTTTTAAGATTGGAATAAAATCCAATTCTAAAATTGTGCCGTCTGCCATGACCAATTCTTTGCCAATAACTTGCTTTTTTTCGTGTAAAATTTGATTGATAATTTTGATAAAGGCTTCAGGCTCTTTGAATAGTTTTTTACTTTCTTCGGCGGCTTGCGAGCAATCTTGTCCTGTTAAAAATTGTGGCTCAACAGGAATTTTAAAGATTTCACAGAATTTTTGATTAGTCAATACAATTTTTCGATCTTCATCTTCTAATAAAATGGCACTGTCTAAATTGAGAATGAGCGTTGACAGACGGTTTTCAGATTCAATCAACTTGTCGTCAAACGCTTTTTGATCGGTAATATCGCGGATAATTCCTTGTGCGGCAATTGGTTTTTCAGTTTTATCATAAATAAGACTCGCATTGATTTGAACCCAACGAACTTCTTTATTTTTTCGATACACACGTGCTGTATAGTTTGAAAACGTTCCTTTTTCAATCAACTCATTGAACGAATCGTATGCGTATTTGCTGTCTTCTGGATACACCAATTTGGAAACATTCAGCGCCTCTTCGTCAAGATTGTATCCAAAAAGTTCAGACGCTGCATCGTTCATTTTTAGCACATTTCCTGATAAGTCCATCACTAAATACGCATCTATTATATTTTCAAAAACACCTGCCAATTGAGAAGAGGTCTCACTAACAGATGCTTCGAGTTTTGCGTTAGAAACTTTGAGTTGCTCGGATAACAAGTAAAGTTCTCTCGACTTGTCTTCCAAAATTTTCTCGGCGGCTCGTCGTGCTGCTTTTTCTCGTTTTAGGGCGCGTTCTAATATGTCAATTTTTTCCTGACTCATGCATTAATGCTTGGTAATGATAAATTTTACTTCGGTTCCGTCGTCTTTTATCTTTTCAAGAATAATTTCAGCCGAACTGTTAAAATGCTCAAATGTTTTGTTCATTAAGCCCAGTCCAAAATGATGCATAGCTCTACTCGATTTGTAAATCATAATCAACGTAGTAGCTGTTTTTTCTTGTACAATAAAAGTTGGCAATTCAGCGTCAGGATATATTTTCTGGACTTCTACATGAATGTGATTTTCAATAGAAGACAACATTTCTATCGGGTTTTTGTAGGTGGCTAAAAGTCCAGCGTAATTGGTTTCAATAACACTAAAAAAGTGTTCGCCATAGGTAAGTAATAAATCATCAATGGAAATGTTGGTATGCTTGCTCAAATTTTGGATGAGTTGCAACATTTCCGAAAAGCTGTACGTGCCAATTGCGGTGTACGCACCTTCAGATGGCAATTCGGATTCTGAAATGATTTGGTCCACCATTTCCAATCCGAAAGTATCTTCTACCAAATCTAAAAATTCTGTAAAGACGATTCCTTTCATAGCACATTTAGGTTAAGTTCACTTTTAAGTTGGGGTTTTTAAAAGTGTTTTGTAAAGTTACGCACTTTTTAGTTCATTAATGGACCAATAGGAAAGTGCTATTTCAATTTTAGACACGTATTCTTCATATTTCAACGGCTTTAAAATATAGCCAGAAATTCCAATGCGGTAACATTCTAAGATATCTTTTCTGTTGTCAGAAGTTGTTAAAATGATAGTCGGAATGTGTCGTAAGTCAGGATCATTTTTTAAGATAGTTAAAAACTCGATTCCGTTAATCTTTGGCATGTTCAAATCGAGGAGAATGATATCGGGTAAATTTTCTTTCGTTTCTAATATTGCTAAAGCCTCTTCTGCATTTTTAGCTTCTCTAATTTCATGCTTGGCTTTTAACAACGAAACTGTCCGATTCATCTTCATGATTTCAATCATGTTATCTTCGATTAATAGTACGTTTAATGTATTTTTCATTTTCGTGTATTCAGCAATTGATATACAATGTTACAGTATAAAAAATAAGTAAAACGCGAATGCAGTTTAGTGAAGAATAAGTGTAGACGAAATGCAAAAAAGTGTAGATGAAAATTTTTAGCGATTCCTCTTTTTTGAGAATTTATCTACAAAAAGCAAAAACCCTTACGAAGCTAATAGTAAGGGTTTTATGTTTTTTATAAATTAAATTTCTTTTTAATTTTCTGACTTTCCACTACGGTGTATAACGCATATAAAAGCGCCATGACAATGATACATTTCCACAAAATACCATTATACAATAAAAATGGGTTTGCTAAAAATAACAGTAAATAATATCCTAAAATCACCGCAAGCGCGGAAATGATAAAAACAATTGGTTTTTTAGGTAATAAAAAGGCAAATACACCTAAAATCAAACCAATAACCAGATAAAACACCGTATCAATCACGCTTTCAAAATTATAATACACCAAAAAGGCATTTAAAACCTGAAATCCAACAACCACGTACAAAATGATTTGAGTTCTTTTAATGACACTTTCAGAATTGTCAATTTTCGATTTATTCAACGTTTGCTGTCCGATAAAAATTGCTTTTTCTTTATCGGTTCCACTTAAAGGAAATTTACAATTTTCACAATACACGGAAATCTTCGAAACTTCCTCGTTGCAATTCGGACACATAAGATTGTTTGCTTCCATCAATTATACGTGTTTTCCTTTTTCCCAACCGTGTTTTCCTAAATACTGTTCGCCGCTTTCCACAGCGCCATCTTCAATAGAAGTTCCCATACTGTCATTCCAACGATTCAAATATCCGAACAACGAAATTACACCTAACATTTCCACAATTTCGCCTTCGTCCCAATATTTATACAATTCCTCTTTAATTTTAGCATCTACCGCATTTGGAATGATAGAAGCTGCTAATGAAAAGTCCAACGCAGCACGTTCAGCATCTGAAAACGCAGGATGTGTTTTGTATTCCCAAATATTGTCTAACTGTTCTTGTTCTGCACCATAACGTTCTGCTGCTCTAATAGCGTGTGCTTGGCAGTAACGACAACCTGTAGCATTGCTACTTACCCAAGCAATCATACGCTTCAAAGCAGAAGTTACACGACCTTCATTTGCCATTACCGCTTTGTTGAGGTTGATAAATGCTTTGGAAATGGCAGGTCTGCGCTGCATAGTTAATACTGAATTTGGGCAAAATCCGAGCGTTTCATTAAAAAATTCGGCTAACTCTTTGGTTTCCAAATCGTGTTCTGGACTCAGTGGTGTTACTAATGGCATATTCGTATATTTTTAAAATTAGTATTTGTATTTTTGAGATTATTTTTGTGTGAAAGCGAGCTAATTTATATCAATTAAAAGAAAATATCATAGTGAGTTTGGTCTTTTCCGCAGTGTAGCGAGGATTTTTCGTTAAAATTTCTGAAACCTTGGAAGAAATTTAGAAAAATCAGCGCAGTTTTAATTTTTCTCTCTAAAGAAGAAAAATTAAAAACACCTCTGGAAAAGCGTCTTTTCTTTTGTTTCTTTTATTTGGGCGAGCAAAGAAAAGAAAATAAGAAATTGAATTTTAGTTATTGAAAATATATTTAGCTAACTCATGCGAATGTAAGGAATTATAAACAAAAAAGAATCGACACTATGGCACATAAAGTTACTACGCAATGGAAAGGAAATATGTTATTTGAAACGGACAATCCGAGCGGAAAAACGGCTTTCATAGACACATCGCCTGAAAATGGCGGAACTAACGAAGGTTTGACACCTAAAGCACTAATGTTATCATCACTCGCAGGTTGTTCGGGTTTAGATGTGGTTTCTATCCTTAAAAAAATGAAAGTTGAGGTAGAAGATTTTAGAATGGAAGCAACGGGCGAATTGACGGAAGAACATCCCAAATATTACCATTCCGTAACGCTTGACTATCATTTTTACGGAAAAGACTTGAACCAAAAAAAAATTCAACGCGCCGTAGATTTATCTGTAGAAACCTATTGCGGTGTTATGGAAATGTTCCGTCGTTTTGCAAAAGTCAAAACCAATACGTATTTTCATAGTTCTTAATTCCGTAGAATCATTTTCCTCATTTTTATACTTTAAAGTCGTCACTTCGAGTGAATTTGCGCAGCAAATTTGTATTGAGAAGTATTCTGAAATAAAAAATATTGAGAAAACAAGCAGTTCTCGATACAAAATTCTTTCAGAATTCCACTCGAACAGACGTTCAGAACATAAAAGAAGCAACAACGTCACTTCGAGTGATTTTCGACAGAAAATAGTATCGAGAAGTACTTTGAAACTAAAACGAAATGGGAAAATGAAATTATCGTATGTGTACATTTTACTATGCAAAGACAATTCATATTACACAGGAATTACATCCAATCTAGAAAAACGTTTTGAACAACACCAAAACGGATTTTACAAAAGTTGTTACACATACTTACGAAGACCAATTTCATTAGTTTTCTATGCAACTTTTTCAGATATCAATATAGCAATCGATACTGAAAAACAAATAAAAAAATGGTCACGAGTAAAAAAAGAAGCTTTAATTAATGATGAATATGAGGCATTACCTAATTTAGCAAAAAAGAAATTTAGAGTAAACAAGTAGTTCTCGATACAAAAAATGCGATGCATTTTCCACTCGAACAGACGTTCAGAATATAAAAGAAGCAACAACGTCACTTTGAGTGTTTTCCGAAGGAAAAAGTATCGAGAAGTGCTTTGAAAACAAAACTGTAGAATAACAAACCAACCATAAAATTAGATTTTGATACTGTCAAAGTCACTTCGAGTGATTTTCGACAGAAATAGTATCGAAAAGTACTCAGAAACGAAAAGTATCATAAAATCTAAACACATCACACATGCGCTGGACGTTAAAACCAAAACCTGAAACACACAAAATACAACACCTCATGGACGTGTTGCACGTAGACGAAATTGTAGCAACACTCTTATTGCAACGCGGTATCGAAACTTTTGAAGACGCCAAAAACTTCTTTCGCCCGTCTATTGAACACATTCACAATCCGTTTTTGATGAAAGATATGGATGTCGCTGTGGCGCGAATTGACAACGCGATTGCAAATGATGAAAATATATTGGTATATGGCGATTATGATGTAGATGGAACTACATCTGTAGCGTTGGTGTCATCGTATCTGAAAACAATTTATCCAAACATAGCGACCTATATTCCAGACAGATATGAAGAAGGATACGGACTGTCGTTTCAAGGAATTGACTATGCATCTGACAATGATATTTCCTTAATCATCACACTCGATTGTGGCATTAAAGCTGTTGAAAAAGTAGCCTATGCAACCGAAAAAGGAATTGATATCATCATCTGCGATCATCACCGTCCAGGCAACGAATTGCCAAAAGCAGTGGCTGTCTTAGACCCAAAACGTGACGATTGTACCTATCCGTACGATGAATTATGCGGTTGTGGCGTAGGTTTCAAACTGATTCAAGCTTTGGCTTCCAAAAGAGGACAAACCATAGCAGATTTATTCCCGTACTTGGACTTGGTAGCGACTGCCATTGCCGCCGATATTGTTCCGCTTACTGGTGAAAACAGAACGCTGACATATTTTGGGTTGCAAGTTATCAATTCAGCACCGAGAGCAGGTATCAAAGCGATTATTCATCAACTCAAAAAACAAGAACTCACCATTACCGATGTGGTTTTTATTGTTGCGCCACGAATTAATGCGGCGGGACGTATGAGTCACGGATTGCATGCGGTGGAATTGCTCACAGAAACCAATTTTGATACTGCAAAACAATATGCTTCAGACATCGAAGAATTCAATTCGGAACGTCGTGCGTTGGATCAAGAAATTACGCAAGAAGCCTTTCAACAAATTGAAAAACTAGGCGAGCAAGAACGATTTACAACGGTTGTCTACAACGAACATTGGCACAAAGGCGTCATCGGAATTGTGGCATCTCGATTAATTGAAACCTATTATCGCCCAACGTTGGTTTTTACCAAAAGTGGTGACAAACTTGCCGCTTCTGCACGTTCTGTGAAAGGTTTTGATGTGTATGATGCGTTGGAACAATGCAAAGAACATCTCATACAATTTGGCGGACACAAATACGCAGCAGGATTGACCTTGAAAGAAGAAAACTATCCAGCATTTAAAGAAGCGTTTGAAGAAGTCGTCAAAAATACGATTGACAAAAAATTGCTCACACCCGAAATTCTGATTGACAAAGAAATCACGCTACAAGAAATCACGCCTAAATTCTATCGCATTATCAAACAATTTGCGCCATTTGGACCGCAAAACATGAGTCCAATCTTTATGAGTAAACAATTACAAGACACAGGTTGGGCAAAATGTGTAGGTTCAGACGAAGCACATATCAAACTCACCGCCGTACAACGAAAATCACCACGAATGGATGGCATCGGATTCAATTTAGGTGACAAACTCAGTAAAGTAAAAGGAAAAAAACCATTTGACGCCGTTTTCTCCATCGACGAAAACACATGGAATGGCGAAACCAAACTGCAACTACGCTTGCGCGATATTCGATAGTGAATTTGAAAATTTGGAAATGTGTTGATTTGAAAATTCACTTTTTCTTGAGCTTTTTTTATTTGAAAAAGTTTTTATCTTTTCCGCAGTGTAGTGATGATTTTTTCGCATGGAAATTCAAATAAACTTACAACGCAATTTGCAAGCTATTTAACTAAAATAGAGCATATTTAAACAGTAATTCAGAAAAAATTAGCACGGTTTTAGTTTTTCTTAAAGAAAAACTAAAAACACCTCTGGAAAAGCGCCATTTCTTTTGTTTCGTTTTCTTTGGGCGAGCAAAGAAAATGAAAAAAGGAAACTAAATTTAGATAATTTGTAAATGTATTTTTGAGGAAATAATCATTTTTTTAGATTGAAATTTAACTTTACTTCCTAAATTTTATCAACACGAAAACGGTTGCGTAGGTTTTTTTGCGTTGAAAACTGTATTTTTAAAAACTAATCAATCGTAATCATTATGAAAACTGTCTTTAAAATTATTCTTCTTGCTGGAATTTTTAGCGTTTATTCTTGTTCAACAGAAGAAAAAAAGGTGTCAATTTTCTCTCCAAATAGCGATATTGCTATTTCTTTTTTCCTGTCGGATGATGGAACACCTCACTACACCATTGCACACAAAAATCAGACAGTGATTGACACGTCTGCAATTGGTTTCGACTTAAAAGATGCGCCATCTTTACAGGATAATTTTAAAATTGTAAGAACAGCTACCAATACCGCTGATGAAACGTGGAATATGCCTTGGGGCGAACAAGAAGCTGTGCGCAATCATTACAACGAATTGACGATTGAATTACAAGAAAAAGATTCGCTGCAACGAAAATTGAACATCGTTTTTAAAGTGTATGACGATGGTATCGGATTTCGCTATGAATTCCCAAAACAAGAGCATTTAACAGAAGTACTCATTACGGATGAAAATACAGAATTTCAACTTACGGGCGATCATACCACATGGTGGATTCCTGGCGATTGGGATATTTACGAACATTTGTATACAACAACCAAAGTGTCTGAAATTGATGCGTTGAGCAAAGCAAATCACGCAAATTTAGCGCAAACACACATTCCAGAAAATGCTGTGAATACGCCCGTTACTATGCGAACAAAAGACGGTTTGCATCTTAGTTTTCATGAAGCCGCATTGCTAGATTATTCGGGAATGACCTTAAAAGTAGACACCAAAAACTTAACATTGCAAAGTGAATTGGTAGGCTCAGAACGAACAGATTATAAAGTAAAACGTACGACACCATTCACCACACCTTGGCGAACGATTCAAATTGTGGAAAAAGCTACAGAACTTATTGAATCAAAATTAATTGTCAACTTGAATGAACCTTCAAAAATAGATGATGTTTCTTGGTTTACACCGATGAAATACACCGGAATTTGGTGGGAAATGCACTTAGGAAAATCTTCGTGGGACAAAGCTGCAGGAAAACACGGAGCAACAACGGAAAACGCCAAAGCTTTTATCGATTTCTCTGCTAAAAACAATATTAAAGGTGTGTTGGTAGAAGGTTGGAATACAGGTTGGGAACATTGGATTGGTTTTGAAGATCGCGAAGGTGTATTCGATTTCGTAACACCGTACGACGATTACGATTTACAAGAAGTAGTGCGTTATGCAAAGGAAAAAGGTGTGGAAATCATCATGCACCATGAAACCTCAGCAGCGATTGGCACGTATAATAAACAAATGGACAAAGCGTATCAATTGATGAAAGACTTGGGAATTCATTCCGTGAAGTCTGGTTACGTGGGTAAAATCATCCCGAAAGGCGAATATCATCACGGACAATGGATGGTGAATCATTACAACAACGCAGCCATGAAAGCAGCCGAATATGAAGTAGCCGTGAACGTGCACGAACCTATCAAAGCCACAGGATTACGCAGAACCTATCCGAATATTATTTCCCGAGAAGGATTGCGTGGACAAGAATTCAACGCGTGGGCATCCGATGGCGGAAATCCACCAGAACATTTACCAATCGTAGCATTTACGCGTATGTTGGCAGGTCCGATAGATTATACACCTGGTATTTTCAACATCAAATTGTTACCCTACAAAGAGGAAAATCAGGTGAATACGACCATTGCACAACAATTGGCATTGTACGTTGTGATTTACAGTCCGATTCAAATGGCAGCCGATTTGATAGAACATTACGAAGGAAATCCAGCCTTACAATTCATCCGCGATGTTGGTGTCGATTGGAAACAAACCAACGTACTAAATGGAGAAGTAGGCGATTTTGTTACGATTGCTCGCGAAGAACGCAACACAGGCAATTGGTTTTTAGGAAGTATCACAGATGAAAACGCTCGTACTATTGAAGTTTCTTTGGACTTTTTAGCGCCAAATACAACATATACAGCGACGATTTATAAAGATGGAAAAGACGCACATTGGAACGACAATCCAACGGCGATTGAAATTGAAACGATGGAAGTTACTGCGGAAACAAAGCTTACATTACAACTCGCTGCAGGTGGCGGAACGGCAATTAGTTTTATGAAAAAATAATTTTAGCTACAAAACGTCACTTCGAGTGAATTTGCTGCTCATTGAGCCTGTCGCAATGAAGCAAATTTGTATCGAGAAGTACTATGAAACTCAGATTATCAAAGTACTTCTCGATACAACGAATCACAGATTCGCCACTCGAAGTGACGGTTTTTTAATATATCAATGATTTTCTAAGATTGATGATGTATTTCGTCAAGTTGAACTTAATTCAACTTCGCATAACAGTGAGAAAATCACACATAAAGATTTAAACGAATAAACTCCTAAACAAAAAACACGTCACTGAGAAAGTTTTCATTCACGGTAAATTCCATTTTATAATGTATTTTTGTCAAGAAATTACACTGCGTGCAAAAACAAGATCCATACGAAGCCTTACGATTTAGAGAATTCAACATTTTTTTATTAGTGCGATTCTTTTTGGTATTTGGCTGGTCGATGCAGTTTATTGTAATTATTTGGATTATCAGTGAAATAACAGATGACGATCCTTGGTCACTAGGTTTGGTAGGATTAATGGAGGTAATTCCTGCCGTAGGAATGGCATTATTTGCGGGACATATTGTAGATCAACGGGAAAAACGAAATCTGTTAGCTATTTGTATAGTGTTGTTTTCTCTGATGAGCTTAGGATTGTTTCTTATTGCAACGCCAGAAATCACAGGAAAGTGGAAGCTTGAACCTGTTTTATATAGTATTTATGCTTTTATCTTTTTTGGAGGAATATTGCGTTCCTTTTTTGGACCAACTATCTTTTCGCTAATCGCATTAATTGTTCCTAAAAAAACATATCCAAACGCTGCTACTTGGAGCAGTTCTACATGGCAAGCTTCTGGGATTTTGGGAAAAGCTTTTGGAGGATTGGCAATTTATTGGTTTGGCGAACAAATCTCTTTAGGTATGGTTTTTATAATGGTGATGATTTCTTTAGTCTTGTTAATGATGATTCCGAAGAAACCTATTATGAATCCAAATATTGGAGAAAATGTCTGGAAAAGTCTTAAAGAAGGTATCACTTTTGTTAAGAATGAAAAAGTAATTTTAGGTGCATTGACGCTAGATATGATTGCGGTTTTATTAGGAGGAGCAGTTGCGTTACTACCAATATTTGCAAAAAGTATTTTAAATGTTGGAGCACTTGGTTTCGGAATTTTAAGTGCAGCGGCTTCTATAGGAGCATTAATTACCATGTTAATTACAGCCTATATTCCTGTATCTACAAATGCAGGAATGAAATTGCTGACGTCCATCTTTGTATTTGGACTTTGTATCATCGTTTTTGGTATCTCAACATCATTTTGGCTATCGTTACTTGCATTATTTATAAGTGGATTGGCAGATGGTGTTTCTATGGTCATTCGTCAAACCATTTTACAATTGCGAACGCCAGATGAAATGCGCGGACGTGTGGCATCAGTAAATTCTATTTTTGTAGGATCTTCTAATGAATTAGGTTCTTTTGAAAGTGGTGCTACCGCTAAATTAATGGGTGTTGTTCCAGCAGTTGTTTTTGGTGGAACGATGACGTTATTAACTGTATTTGCGACAGGATTCTTTAACAAACCGTTGCGTGAATTGGATTTGACCGAAGATATCAAGCGACAATCTCTTGAAGAATCTTGATACTTCAGATTGCTTCGCGGGCGTGCCTCGAAGTAGTTGACTATATTTTCTTTATTATTCCTGCAAAGGTAGGAATCTATTTGATGTACGATTGCCGATTTTTGATTGATGATTTTTAGCTTTTTGTGGGATGCTGAATCAAGTTCAGCATGAAGTTTGAAAGTCCATTTTTAAATCAGCAAATTTTCAAATTAACACACTACTCCACAAAAACCTCAAAAGCCAACTTCCGTTTCCCATCTTTATCCAAAATCCCAAACTTTTTCTGTGGATTGGTGCGCCACGGTCTGTTGCCTACAACTTTACTTGGAATGTCTTCAAAATCATACAATGTCCAAGCTAGATATGAAATGTTTTCAGCATCTAACGCTACTCGCATTTCTTTGAAATAGTTGGCTTGTTTTTTCTCTGAACCTGCAAATGGCTTCCAAAATCCGCCATAGGAAGATTGCCCAAATTCTCCCAAAACAATGGGTTTCTCGTTGATTTTAGCTTTCAAATTGGCATAGTTCTTAGAAAAATCTGCAGCAGCGTCATAATAGTGAAACGACACAAAATCTACCTTCTCTTGCAATACATGCGCGCTTTCCGTATTGGACCAACCAACGGTCACCAAATGTCGTTCGTCAATCGATTTGACGAGTGAAATCATGGTTTCCAACCACGCCAACACGTTTTGTTGTCCGCGCGTTTCAAAGTCCAAATTCGGTTCGTTTTTGATGTCCCACGCCAAAATAGCCTTGTGATTTTTAAAAGTGGATACAATGGTTTCCGCATGTCGCTGCGTCAATGTCCAATTCAACACGTCGTAGTTTCCATAAAAGTCAAATAACGTGACAATTACTTTGAGTTCTTGTTGTTCGGCAGCGTCTAAAACTTGCTGTAATTTTTTGAGCTTTTCTGTTGTCACCGTCGCTGCTCCAAAATCTTCATACGGAATAAAAATTCGGATGGTATTCAAATTGGCATTTTTAAGAATCGTAAAGTCCGTTTTGATGATTTCTATGTCAAATTTATCACCAAACATGTCCCACGGCGTCGCTTGCGGATAGTAATTGATGCCTCTGAAATGCAGTGCTTCTAAAGTTTTTGTTTCGACAGCATCTTCAACCGTTTCCACCGATTCTTTCACCAAATGACGAATGCGCCAAAAACCATCTTCCAACAATAACACTATTTTATAATCTGCTTTTTCCGTCGTTTCCACCACAAACGTTTCTCCTTGATAGACTTGCTTGTATTCCACTACATTGTTGTCTGTCAACACCACTAATTGTCCATCTTCGCTAAAAAATTCCACCGTTGGTTGATGCGAAAGTGTCGTTGCGTTTACAAATACGTTTTGCTGTTGCTGTTGCGCGACAAAATCCAAGATGTTTTTGCGCGCATTTTCCGTGTAATAATCGTCAATTCCTGTCGTTTGATGGGTTTTGTACGCACGCTGTTTTACATACCAAGCGTTCAAATAATCCTGTTCAATTTTGAGTAAGGTTTGGCTGTCCATTTTTCTTCCTTCATTGCGCAGTGTTGCCCAATTCATCTTTGGAAGATAGAGCGTTTCTTTGGCGACTTCGGTATGCAACATGCGACTTCTGTCCGCGCCCGTATTCAAATAGGTAAACGCACTGCTTATCAGAAAAACGAGCATGGAAATGATGACTATGTACGTCAACACCAAAAATCCGCGCATGATATTTTTATCAGTTTTTACCATAGTTGAAGTGCTTTTTTCGTTTTCGTGATTCCTGCCGCAGTGATTTCTACATCGTAGATTCCGTTGATAAAAATGTTCGGATTGAGCTCAAAATGGACAAATCCGTCACGCGATTCTTTTACATAGATTTCTTTTGTTTTTCCGTGTTGAGAAATGCGTAGCGTGACTTGCAAACCGTCTGGAATACGTTGATTCATAAAGCTTCGCAACGGACCAACGTTAATATTTCGATTGTTTTTCGAGAATGAAATAGCAAAATCGTCCATGACTTTTGTGTACGAAAGCGACATAGAATTGCTTTCCGAAATTCCTGCTACGTGTGCTTTAACAGTCCATGTTTCTTCATAATCTGGATGCAGCATTTGCGCTGTGGCAACGCCTTCAATCGTCATTCCAGAAGTTTTTAACACACTTCCTTTGCTGTTTGTGATGAAAAATTCCACGTAGGTGCCATCGCTCACCACATTGTTGTTTTTGTCTTTGATGATGGAAGTCGTAAACGTCGTAATTTGATTGCCATCTGCGTATTCGTGTGCGCGTTTGGTGAAAATGTCAAAATTTGTAGCAATTGCAGGTGTTATGTTAAGTGTGTATTCTTCCGAATTGATGCCGAGACATTCCGTCGCTAGTAACATTCTACCATTTTTTTTGGGTGAATAGATACGTTGATACGCAATTAAATTGTTGGTTTGAACGGTTTCTTGTTGTACATCGGCTAGAAATTGCTTTTGTATTGTGACTTGTGTTTGTGATTGTACAGGATTGTCCAGCGCATCAGTTGGAATCACTACCAACATCGCATAGTCTTTTTCGCCAGCTTCTATACTTGGCGGACCGAGATAGGTTTCTAAAGAAGTTGGCGTAGTTTGTGGAATGATGGTAAATGTTCCCGAAAGTGCTATTTTTTTTGTCAATAGCTTCCAATTGACGATTCCTGTTTTGCTTGAAATTTGTTTTGGAAAAGTGTATTCCAGTCGATTTTCCACAACTTTTGGCGATAGCAATGTTGTTCCGTAACTGTTTGAGCAGTATAATTGGATAGTTGCATCTTGCGTTCCAGAAAATGTCAATATAATGGTTTCGCCAGCGGTGAATTGTTGTTGTGTTGTTTCTAGTTGAATGCCTTCGGAAGTATTCGCCAAAAGTACATTCGCGCTTGACGCAAATATGAATAGGTAATATAAAAAAGAGTTTAATTTCATCATTTTGGATTTCCGATATAGGCGTTTAATTCAATATTTATAAAGCTGTACACCGAATTTTGAATCGGTTGTAATTGCTGGTAATTTTTCCGTTCTGGAATGATTTTTCTCGAAATATCTTCGTTCGGCAAACCATTGACAAAACAGTTTTTCATGTCAGTACTGATGACTTTTATGGTGTCATTTTGCAAGATTGTATACCGAAATGCTTGCTGGCGTTGCTGACGAATTCCTTCATCCAGAAACTGATGGTCTACCCACAAAAGTTGCTGATGATCATTGTAATACGATACCAATAACTGCGGAACCGTAATTTCCTGCAATCCGCTATTGAACAGGTTTCCATTAATCGTTTCCGAAGTCACTTGCACATTACTCAAGACCATATTTTTATACAAATCCGAACCCGAAACATTGCCTGCCGCTTGCAGATTGAATTTTGTGGGCGCTTCTGTAAAATCCACTGGCGTAAACTCATCAGGATTGAAGGTTTTCGGAATGGAATCCTGTGTTTTTGACCAGGCAATACCTTCAAAATTGATACGAAACGGCGTTTTTTCCTTCGGCATCAGTTTGTGCTTCATGTGATATTTGGCATTATACGTTGCCAATGCTACATTTTCATCGTTGTACAACGTTCCTTTTAACACCACATCTGCAGGCACATTGTCAATATTTTGCACTTCGCCCACAATGGCATAATGACCATTTCGCTGTACCAATGTTGCCGAAATGATTTCCAATACAGGCTGTTTCAACACATCTTCATGGTAGGTTTGCTCAGTGGTAATACGTCTTCTTCCGTGATTGAAATAGGTCGTTTTATTTGCTGTGAATAGTTGGTCTGGCGGCAAATCGGCTTCTGGAGTTTCCGCTTCTAAAAACCATTTGTTGTTGCGCTTGACCACCGTTTTATAGGCTGTTTTTTCAATTTTTTCCAACGGCGTAATCCATTTGGTGTGTACTGTTACCGTTGCCAATCTATCTGTTTTTTTAGTGATAACAGTTTCAATGGCATCTAATTTTGCATACGAACTTAGCAATCCGTCCGTAGACGAAATTTCGAGCATGTATTGGGCTATCGTCAAATTATTTTTCGGATTGATATAGCTGTGTGCTTTTTCAAATTCTTTAAAATCGAGCGCGTCATAATAGGCTTTTACGACATTTTCAGGCGAACGCTGCGCATCATTTTTTATATAGAATTGATAGCTTCCAAATGTTATAATTCCCACCAACATAATCGCCCAAATATGATTGATACGAACGAGTTTGCTTGAAAATTTTGTGTAGCCTTTGTCATATTGCAGATATGTTTGCGAATCGGTTCGCTTTCGCTGAATGTATCTTAAAAAAATAGGTTGAATGTTGAACAACAACGCCAACATCACAGTGAGAAACGGTATGGTTCCCCAAGCTAATTTTTGCCACGTTGCCACCTCATCTTTTGGTAAGATAGATGACAACGGCGGCACATTTAATTTTTCCCAAACCATGATGCCATTTTCCAATGGTGATAAACGCTGCCAACCACAGAAATAGAGAATTGGATCATAAAATTTATCGTTGGAAAAAATGTATTTCAGGTTGTATTTTTCGGGTGTTGTCAAGAATTGTTGTAACGAACCGATGCCTGCAACACCTTTGAATTTTGAGTTTTCCAAGCGTTCAATTGGTCGCGTGGTTAGTTCTGGCAAACGACGTGCTGAATGATAGTTTCCATCTACGGTTAACGCATTGGTTTGTGCGGACAACCACGCCATTTGGTCACCAAAACCTAGAGTTAAATAACGCCATTGGTCGTGTTGGTCTTGATTGAGAAAATTGACAATGGGCAACATCTTGATTTTTTGCGGTTGCGATGGTCGAAAATACCCTAAACTCATCGTAAAAATTGTCATGAAAACAAACAATGCCGCCAATCCGCCACCAACGATTCGATGATACATAGCGCCAAATTTTTGCTGAAAATGTCTTTTTAAATCAGCATCAGCGAAACGATAGACAAATTCGCCAAACAACGGCAACGACATAATGGAAGCCCAAAGTGTAAAACGGTCTAAGGTTAAGATATTGAAAGCCGTTTCTCCCAAAATCATGCGTGGAATAGGCGTTGTTCCGCCAGTTCCTAATACAAATAATAAGGTAATGGATAAACCAAAGAAGAGATAGCGTTTGCTGTAATATCTATAAAAAATATAGGGTAATAGAAACAGTAAAACTCCCCACGGAATTAGAAAAAACACCAATCCTGACGAAGTGATTTCCAGAAAATGATCACGTGAACCGTGTGGTATCGGAACTTGCGTAATCGGATTGTTTTTAGAGTTAATCCAATACGGTAAGATACAGCTTACAATAATCACCAAAGAAAACGTTCCAAA
The DNA here is from genome assembly GCA_006383075.2 of Kordia sp. TARA_039_SRF. Lineage (GTDB taxonomy): Bacteria > Bacteroidota > Bacteroidia > Flavobacteriales > Flavobacteriaceae > Kordia. The sequence continues at coordinate 9,745 of SMNH02000001.1, read as the reverse complement.
CATCACAATTCGCTTGAAAAGTCTGCGAAACGTTTTCCAGAATACGAGAAAGGTGACTTCTTTCATATTGTGTACACGTTCGCGAGAAGCATCCATGAGTACCATCCCGATTAACGGAAAAATAAAGAAAACCATTCCGAAAATAGGCGTTACATGATGCGATGTCACCGTTACAGCAATCAGCGAAAGCGAGGTAAAAAGATATTTGTACTTGCCTGTTTTTAGCCAAAGATAGATTTCGGGTAACGCGTGCATCAACACTGAAATTCCCACAATACTTGGCAATTGTCCAAAGATGTGTAAAGTTTCCACAAATGAAGACGAAAAAACAGCCAAAATAGCCGCATAACCTGCTACTCTTTTATTGCCTGTCATTAGTAACGAAAAGCGATATACGCCAGTTATAAAGAGTATTACCGCAATAATAGCAACGGTAAACAAGCCAAATTTCAATCCGCCAATAAACGACAACGCACCAATGGATTGATGAACGAGCGGCGGATAACTCATCACGGTAAATCCTGTGTACCATTTGTAATTCCAAGGCTCAAACCAACTTTCGGCGTAATGATCTGCAAAAAATAAGTGAATTAATGCGTCATAGGTAGTTTCGAGCGTGAAAAAAATAGACGTACCATGAAACACAACTCCGAGAAGTAGCGCTAGTAGTAATAATTTGTTAGTCGTTTTTTTCATAAAGGAATGTTTCTGCCTTCAAACCGAATATAGTCATTTACTTACAAAATATCTGATTTGTAAAATGTACTTTTCGATGAAATCAAAGATAAACGGTGCAATTTTTAATTGGACTAAAGGAAATTGCATTTCGTCTAAGGATAATTTCGCTTAAGGTGTTTTCGGCAAAATACGCTGCAAATCCATCCTACTTTTGACCTGTAAGTCATTCAGAAACAACACAACTTTGACAGAAGCTTACAAAACATAGTAGTCACATTTTAAAATACATACCGATGAAAATTTTAGCTATTGACGATCAGAAATTAGTATTGATTCCTTTAGAAAGCAGATTGCAGGAATTGGGATACGAAGTCCAAATAGAAACCAACGCGTTAAAAGGTGTAGAAGCGTATGATACTTTTCAACCAGATTTGGTGATTGTAGATATGAACATGCCAACGGTTTCTGGCATGGAAATCGTGCAACATATTCGAAGAGATAAAGCAGAACAAACACCTATTATGATATTATCTGGAAATACCGATGATGATATGATTACCAAAGGTTTTGATTTAGGCGTGAATGATTATATGAAAAAACCGCTGAGTTTGAATGAAGTTTGTGCGCGTGTCAAACGTTTGATTGGTGTTCCTAAAAATACCGCAACAGCACATACAGAAACTGTGATGATTCAGCAGCGTTGTGTTGGTGTGGTAATTCCGTGTTACAACGAAGCTGAGCGTTTGTTAAGTACTGAATTTATTGAGTTTATTGATAGAAATTCAGGCTATCATTTGTGTTTTGTGAACGATGGAAGTAAAGACAACACATTGGAAGTTTTGCAAAATTTACAGAAAGGAAGAGAAAATTACATAACCGTGTACGACTGTAAAAAAAACGGCGGAAAAGCAGAAGCTGTGCGATTGGGAATGTTGCACATGGCAGCACGAACGGACTTGGATTATATAGGATTTTTAGATGCGGATTTGTCTACGGATTTGGCAGATTTTGACGATTTGGTGTCTACGATAGAAAACTCCGATTTTAAGATTGTAAGCGGCTCAAGAATTAGCCGAATGGGCGCAAATATTACCAAAGAATCGGCGCGTAAAGTGATTAGCATGACTATCAATTTAATCATTCGTACCATTTTATCGATGAATTTTAAAGACACACAATGTGGCGCCAAGATTTTTCATAAAGATGTGATTCCTATTTCTTTTGATAAAAAATTCATCACCAAATGGTTGTTTGATGTGGAGATTTTTATGCGCATGCGATTGCATTTTGGCTTGGAAAGGGCAAAATCGATGATGTGTGAAAAGCCTTTGAAACGTTGGATTCACGCTGATGGTTCAAAATTGTCTATGAAAGATTCTATCAAAATCATTGGTCAGTTAGGACAAATTGCATGGTCGTATCGCGGCAAAAAGAAAAGTGCTTCCAACGCTGATTTAGAAATGGTATAAGTATTTCATAAAAATAGTTCAGTTAAAATCAATCACAAAAAAATAGATTCCCCTAAACTTTACCCTACTTATGAAAATTGGAATAGTGTTGATATTTCCAACGAATGAAAACGCCTTTGACGTAGCTAAATATGTTGATTTATTTTCTAAAAATACGAAGCTTCATCTGTGTTTTGTACATAATGGAAGTTCGGATGATACGTTGTCATCTTTAAAAGAAATTCAGGAAGAGGTTAATTGTCAAATTTCGATTGTGGAGATTAAGAAAAATCGTGGTCATGCAGCTGCTATAAAAGCTGGAATTCGCTACTTACACAGCGCAGCAAACGTAACGCATGTTATTTGTGTTCAAGAATTTACGTACGCAACAATAAAAAACCTGTTGCACGTTATACATCAAGATAAAAAGCAACTAAAGCATTTCTTCACCAACCTAAAGCGATTGCCGTATAAGAATGTGTTTTTGTTGGAGAATATTGGTAAAAGCGTACAAAAAAACCTCAATTCTCAATACTAATATCTCAATACTACTTCAACCCTTCCACAACCACCACAATTTCCCCTTTTGGCGGTTTGTTTTGATAATGTGCTAATACTTCTTTTGCTGTGCCTCGAATGGTTTCTTCGTATAACTTTGTCAATTCTCTGGAAACAGAAATTTGTCGGTCTTCGCCGAAATATTCACAGAAATGTCCCAACGTTTTAACCAATTTGTGTGGCGATTCGTAAAAAATCATCGTGCGAGTTTCCTCGGCTAGAAGTTTTAAGCGTGTTTGACGTCCTTTTTTGACAGGTAAGAATCCTTCAAAGACAAATTTATCATTCGGCAAACCACTATTGACTAGCGCAGGCACAAAAGCAGTCGCGCCAGGCAGACACTCTACAAGAATATTTTTTGCAATACATTCACGCGTCAACAAAAATCCAGGATCAGAAATAGCAGGCGTTCCAGCATCACTGATGAGGGCAAAAGTTTCTCCAGCTTTCATGCGTTGTACCAATGCTTCTGTTGTTTTGTGTTCGTTGTGCATGTGATGACTTTGCATTGGAGTCGCAATTTCAAAATGCTTCAACAACTTTCCACTCGTACGTGTATCTTCTGCCAAAATCAGATCGACACTTTTTAAAACTTCAATAGCTCTAAAGGTCATATCTTGTAAATTTCCGATAGGAGTTGGCACAATAAATAGCTTCATACATACAGTTTTGACGGTGAAATTTCCTGTCTATTTTTCAATCCAAAAGTAATGATTCCGAGTTAAAAAAAGAGTGCTCATTAATTATTAATTGGAAAGATAACGCAACCTTTTGAGATTTTTCTCATCTTTATCATGATTATGAGAAAAAAATACCTAACCATCCTTTTCTTGCTTTGTTGTTATTTCGGCTGGAGTCAAACCACTGATATTTCTGCAAGTCTTGAAGCTACAGACCTCAACGGAACACCGATTTCCAATATTATTATTTTTCAAGAGTTTTATTATGTGACGACGATTAGTAACTCTGGCGACGACGTGAGCAATGTTACTTTTTCTCAACAACTGGCACCAAGTGTTGTGGTGTTGTCCATTGAAAGTCAAAACGCAGTTGGTGGCGCGGCTGATGCTACCAATTTTGTATACAATGCTGATACGGATACTGTTACGGCTTTAGTACCAAATTTACCAAACGCGTCGAGTGTAGAAATACGCATTTTGGTGAGAGCACCAAAGTTTTCTGGGGGAATTTCTACCACAGCAGCCGTAACGCCACCCGACGGAACGACCGATACGTCACCTAGCGGAAATACGTCCGTCATTTCTATGGATGTTACCTATACACCGTTGGATTTTTCTGTTACCTATCAACAAGTAAATCCAGCTTCTGGTACGGGAATTTCTGCTTGGGGCGACCAAGTTACGTTTGAATTTACCATTACCAACAACAGTGCTATTCAATATCCAATTGACGATTTTGGATTGTTTCAAGGTTTGGCTTCCAACTCTGTAAACGGTTCAGCAACACTACAATTATTGTCTTTAAATTGTATTACAGCAACCAACGGCGTGGTGTGTCCCACAAATTTTGCGGGCATTCCAGGGACTACTATTGGAATTGTGCCTATTCAAGAAATTTATCAATACGATCAAGAAATTATCTTTCCATCACAAGCTAGTTTAACGTTTCGTGCGGTTTTTGAATATACGGAAGGTGACTGCGGAATTGAATCAGAATTGATTCGTATTCAGAGTTTTGCAGAAGTTACTTTAACGGAACCGAATACCAATTCCGACCAATCCAATATAGAAATAACCGATTTGCTAGATTCTACAATATGTCCATGTACAGATGTTACTATTGCAACTGACCAAATAGTTCCTGCAATTGGAACCATTCCCAATTACGGCGACCAAGTCACGTATCAAACAGTATTGACCAATAACGGACCATTAGATACAACGATTCAATTCTTTTTTCAAAACTTAGGAATCAATTGGGAATTTGTTTCTATAAACTGCGTTAGTGCAACAGGCGGCGTTACTTGTAATGATATCAATTTTGAGATTGATAATCTTTTTTGGGAAGTGGATAACTTTTTTATTCCCGCGGGAGCGGTTATTGTCATTGAAACGACAGTTGCGTATAGTGAGCCTATTTGTCCCACAGATGATGTGATTGATTCACCCTACAGAACAACAGTCAACATGTTACAACATATTGATTGTGATGAAGGAAACAATAATGATTTTGATTCTATCATCTTGCCACAAGCAGCAGGAACGGTTGATTGTGTAACCTCTTCTAACGTAATTCTTACCAAAACACAAGTAGATCCAGTGTTACCATTGGGAAGTTCTGAAGACAATCCGATTCCGTGGGGCGATATTACCTATCATATTACTGTTGCCAACAATAACCTGAATGAAATTCCGCTGACTTTGGTTGATTTTTATGGTGGAGATACGGTTGCAACCGGAATTTTACAATCAGTAACCTGTATTGAAACGACGGGAACCGCAGCATGTATTCCGACACCGAATACAAATATTGGTGTCGAATTGACCATGATGGACGAAATATTTTGGGAAATTACAGAAGCCGAAAACTGGGTGCTTCCTGCACAAAGTTCTATCACATTTGAAGTGGTTGTCAATTGGAATCCACAATGTTCAAGTTTAGTCGTGCCTGTAACCAATACGGTATCTACCGACATTATCGGTTTGCCTAATTCCACCATTACTGTGGAGGAAACAAGTTACTTAACTTCTTGTGTAGATTTAATTATACAAACCTATCCGTCGCAAGCAACAACACCGGTAAATTCTACTTTCAATTGGATTGTGGATATTACCAATAGTATTGCAAGTTCTACAGCGACTGACGCTCTTTTTTCTACGGCTATCAATCCTGCGTTTACCATTTCAGGAACACCGACATGTACTGTGACGAGCGGAAATGCAACGTGTATTACGTCGTTTACAGTGGATACGACTACGAATGAAGTTTCTGGCGTTATTCCACTACTCGATCCGGATGCTACCATACAAATTATCATTCCAGTTACAGCGCCCAATTTTGGTGGTTCGTTTACCAATATTGCTGAAATTCAGCCCAATCCTTCTAACAACACAGAAGCAGACCCAAGTACCAATGTTTCTATTTCGAGCGTACAAGTGTTATCTCCAACATTGACAAAAGCTTTTTCTCCAGAAGAAATAACCGCTTTGGAAACATCTCTATTGACTTTTACCATTGAAAATATTCCTGGAAACTTAGCGCAATCTGGCATTTCTTTTACAGATAATTTACCTTCGGGAATTGTGTTAGCTGGCGAACCTTTTTGGGTGGAAAATAATGGCGCTACGGCAGATTTTGTCGGTGCAACCAATGATGATTTTGTAGGAGTTGCCAATTTAGTCATTCCAGATGGTGTTGCGAGTTGCTCGTTTGCTGTATTGGTAACTTCAGATACAAGCGGATTTTACACGAATGAATTTATCAATTTTTCAAATCTCACCAATATTGATGCAAGTACCATATTTGCCACACTGAATGTGCTTCCAATTCCACCAACGGCGGATGTAAGCATAGAAAAAGTAGTTGATATAGAAATGCCTTCTATCGGTGAAACTGTCAATTTTACGATTACCATCACAAATAATAGTACCAATGATGCTAGCAATATTATTGTAGAAGAAATGCTGCCCGATGGTTACGAATATGATTCACACATAGCAAGTGCAGGAACCTACGATGAAAGCTCACAATTATGGACAATCGATTCGCTTGCAGCGGGAGGTTCTGCCACGCTGACACTGACCGTCACTGTGGTTGATGGAAGTGATTATTTAAATGTGGTAGAAATTATCAATCAGTCACCAATTGATGAAAATTTAGACAATAATAGCGCAAGTGCGGAAACATTTCCAGATTGTATTGAAATTCCAAGTGGATTTTCGCCTAACAACGATTTATTCAATGACTTTTGGGAAATTCGCTGTTTGGACAACTATTCTGATAACGAATTGACAATTTTCAATCGTTATGGAACTATTGTGTACAAAACACGAAACTACGCCAACAACTGGAACGGAGAAGCCAATCAAAATACGGTATTGTTCAACAGTGGCGGACGTTTGCCCGTTGGCACGTATTTCTATGTTTTAAAATTACAAGGAAATACCATTGAAAAAACAGGTTGGGTGTATTTGAGTTATTGATGTTCAGAACGCTTCGCTGTTAGACTGCTTTCGCTATTAGAATTTAGAACTATAACTTTAGCTTGTGAGAAGCTGAATCAAGTTCAGCTTGACGTTATAACAATCTTTAGCAAAGCTTTAAACCAAAAAGCGTCATATTGAGCCCGTCGAAATAAAGCGTTCCAAAACCTAAAACCCAAGACCTAACACCAAACACATATATTACGCAAACTTACGCTCCACAATTTCCATAAAGCGCGTTTCGTATTCTTCTTTGCCTTCCCAATTGTTATAATCAGGCTTAATCATGTCGTAGATAAAGTCTTTTGCTTCCGTTTCGCTTTCAATCGTATTCAATTGTGAAATCACACGGTTGTAATCTTCTTGATTGCCATCAAACAAATGCTTTGTAAACGCAATACGATCATTCAATCCGATAGAAATTCCTGTGTTCAATCGGTCGTTTAACGATTTTGGTTTGTTTTCTGTTTTCGTCACTTTCGCTTCTACCTGAATTCGTGCTGTGACTTCTTTGGTAACTGTTTCGGCTTCTTTCGGAGCTTTTTCTTCATCTTTGGTCGCCACTTCTTCACTTTTAACAAATGTTGGTTGTGGCAACACATCTGCTAAAATGTCTTCTAAAGTTTCTTGCTTTGGCACTTCTGTTTCTTGAGCTTCCGCTAGAATGGTGTCTTCTTCTTGCTCATCTTCTGGCATTTCAGCAACCATATTTTTAATGGTTTCCATCAACGGCTCTACCAATTCGTCTTGCTCAGGATCTTCACTTACCAAATAATGACGCGTAATGGTATCGTCTTCGGCATTTTTTTCAACCTTATCGTGATTGTACACATTTTCTAATGTTTGGAAAAAAGACGAGTCTGCATAATTGGGAACAGAGTCTTTAAATTGCTCTTCAAAAAACAAGAGTACAGACAATTTTTCAAAAACTTCTTTCGCTTCTTTGTGTAATGCAACTACATCTTCTTTGCCTTTTAATTTAAGGATTCTATGTGCAATACTTATCAAATCTCCTTCTAATTTTTTCTTCATAATTTTTAAACTAATGTCGTTGTATAACCTTTGGTTTTTTAATAAATTTGTTCCACCTTTACAAAAACGAGTATAAATTCGTTTTCGACTTGAAAATTACAAAATGTTTCTCGAAAATACAGTAAATCATAAAGAACAATTTGGTTGGATTGAAGTTATTTGTGGTTCAATGTTCTCTGGAAAAACCGAAGAACTCATCCGAAGACTCAAAAGAGCGCAATTTGCCAAACAAAAAGTAGAAATCTTCAAACCTGCTGTAGATGTTCGTTATGATGAGGAAATGGTAGTTTCTCACGACGCAAACGAAATTCGTTCCACACCTGTTCCCGCCGCCGCCAACATACGATTATTAGCCGACAATTGTGATGTTGTAGGAATTGACGAAGCACAATTTTTTGACGATGGTATCGTTGCTGTATGTAACGACTTAGCCAATAAAGGTATTCGCGTGATTGTCGCTGGTTTGGATATGGACTTTAAAGGAAATCCTTTTGGACCAATGCCTTCCCTTATGGCAACGGCTGAATATGTGACGAAAGTACATGCCGTTTGTACACGAACAGGAAACCTAGCTCAATACAGTTTTAGAAAATCTAAAAGTGACGACTTGGTATTGCTAGGGGAAACGGATGAATACGAACCGTTAAGTCGCGGCGCTTATTACAAAGCAATGCTCAAAGAATCTGTGAAGGAGATTGAAGTTGATGATGCGGAAGAAATCATTCCAAAACAACAACCAGACAAACTACCATAATGCTACATATACAAGAATCTGTTTTAGAAATTAATTTTAAAGCACTCAAACAAAACTTCGAGTTTCTTAAATCCAAAACCAAAGCGGGTACTAAAATTTTAGCCGTTGTAAAAGCATACGGCTACGGAAGCGACGCTACTGAAATTGCAAAGTTTCTGCAAGACGAACTCAATATTGATTATTTTGCCGTGGCGTATATTCGTGAAGGCGCGTATTTACGAGCGGCAGGAATCACAACGCCTATTTTAGTACTGCATCCGCAAATTGGAAACTTAAAACACGCCATTGCGTACAATTTAGAACCAAGCTTGTACAACGATCGTATTTTTACGGCGTTTGCCAAAGAAGCGGCAAAACAAGGAAAAAAAGATTATCCTGTACATATAAAGTTCAATACAGGACTCAATCGTTTAGGCTTTTTTCACACCGATACAGACTTCGTCATTAAAAAGCTAAAAACACTTTCGCAGATAAAAGCTGTTTCTATTTTTTCACATTTAGCAGCGTCGGAAGATTTAGACGAAAAAGAATTTACACAAAATCAAATCCAGACTTTTAAGGAAATAAGCGAACAATTTCAAAAAGAACTTAATTACAAACCGATATTGCACATGACCAATACTTCAGGAATTTTAAACTATCCTGAAGCACATTTTGACATGGTTCGCACAGGAATTGGACTGTATGGTTTTGGAAACGACCCAAAATACGACAAACACTTACAACCTGTAGCTTCGTTAAAATCGGTCATTTCACAAATTCACCGTATCGAAAAAGGCGAAAGTGTTGGTTACAATCGCGCGTTTGTTGCGGACGATTATACAACTATTGCCACCATTCCACTCGGACATGCAGACGGCATTAGTCGACAATTTGGAAATGGTGTTGGAAGTGTAGTTATCAATGGAAAACTCGCACCAATTGTGGGCAATGTATGTATGGACATGTTAATGGTCAATATTACAGGAATTCGTTTCAACGAAGGTGATGAAGTCATCATTTTTGGCGAAGGACAAAGTGCTGAAGAATTGGCTAGAAAAGTAAATAGTATTTCGTATGAAATCTTAACAGCAGTCTCTCAACGAGTAAAACGTGTATTTCTTCGGTAATGT